>CAXXLN010000001.1:0-353122 GCA_963663335.2 Desulfatiglandales bacterium
TGACTCACGCAGGGCATCTGCTAAAATTCCGTGCCGCTTGTCTTCCGGCTTTGTATGTTTAAGACAGTACTCGACGAAAGCTTGTATCCCCATCAAAGGATTGTTCAATTCATGGGCCATGCCTCCTGCCATCATCCCCAGCGCCGTCATCTTTTCGGTGATGATCCGGTTCTGTTCTTCGAGTCTCTGCAACGTCGTGTTTCTGATGAGCGCCCACATGCCGTTGGGGGTCCCCTTTTCATCCTTGGTGAGCCATACCCTGATGGCCGCTAAAAAGAGGGAACCGTCCTTGCGGAGATATTCCTTTTCGTATTCATCCGAATATCCTCTCGGCAAGACTTGGTTCTGGAGGATTTCGGCTTCCATACCGTGCCATTTTTCGGGGGTGATATCTGTATAGTGAAGCCCTGTAAATTCCTCTTTTTCATATCCGATCATATCCAGGAAGGCCTGATTTGCATCCAGAAGTTGTCCATCCATGTGGAAAAATGCGATCCCGTCCCGGCTCGACTCATAGAGGTTTCGATACTTCTCTTCGCTGTTTTTCAATGCTTCCCGGGCCTTTATGTTGCTTCGCATGTCTCGTGCTACAAGAACGGTGCCGAAGGAAACGTCTTTTCTGTTGTGAAAAATCGAGGCGGATATCTCCATTGGGATCAGCCTTCCATCTTTTGTCAGAAGCGGTGCCAACCTGTTCCGGTACAGCAGGCCTTCGATTTCTTCCGGCAAAGATCCATTCGGAAGGGCCGGCAGCAGGACTTCCGATAGAGGACCCTCAAAGAGCCCGGCCAAGGGCATTCCCGTGATCTCTTCGGGGTCATATCCCGACAGGGAAACGAGGGCATCGTTCACCGTCCGGATCACACCGTCCCCGGAAACGACCATGACCGAATCGACCATGGAAAGTAGGATGTCTTCCAGATAGCTCTTGGCTTTTTCAACCTCCACCTTCTCAATCAGTTCGCGCTTCTGCCCGGCTAACTCCAGGAATACCCTGACCTTGGCAAGCAGGATCTCCGGCCTGTAGGGTTTGGTCACAAAGTCTACGGCCCCCGCGGCATATCCTTTAAAAACGTGATATTCATCGGAATAGACGGCGGTCAAAAAGATGATGGGGAGGTGCCGGGTCTTTTCATCCCCTCTCAGATACTCGGCCAATTCATAGCCGTCCATCTCCGGCATCTGGACATCCAGGATGGCCAGGGCAAAATCGTTGTGCAACGTGGCCTTCAGGGCTTCATTTCCGCCGGCCGCTCGAATGATTTGCGCCTCCGTTTCCCGCAGCACCTTTTCCAGGGCAAGCAGGTTTTCGGGCCTGTCGTCCACGATGAGGATTTTTTGCTCAGCCCCTGGATTGTGGATGGGCGACTTTAGATTGTTGACTGCCGTCATCTTCCCAACTGCCCCGTTTCTTTCTACTTCAGTTTCCGACATCTCAATTGGAAATTCGAAAATTCAATCGCCGGTCACCTATCTTTGCGACTCAATATGCAATAGAAACGCCCCCATCTCCTCCAGTGTCATGATCCGGTCCACCACGCCCGCTTCGATGGCATGCGTCGGCATGAACGGGGTTTCGGCAGTGTCCGGATCCTGGGCGATCGTCATTCCGCCGCATTCCTTGATCTTTCCAAGCCCTTTGGTGCCGTCTTGGTTGGCGCCCGTCAGAATGATGCCGATCAGTTTTTCTTCCCACACCGGTGCGGCACTCTCAAAGAACACATCAATGGATGGCCGCGAATAATGGACCTTTGCATCAATGGACAGGGAAAAGCTTTCATCCCTTTCCACCAGGAGATGGTAATTGGCCGGAGCGATGTACACATGACCTTTCAGGACCGGCGTTTTGTCTTCCACCTCCTGGACCGGGAGGGGGCATATCCTGCCTAAGAATACCGGAAGATACCCGCTCTCCGATGGATGAAGGTGCTGGACCACGATAATGGAGAGGGGAAATGTTCCGGGAACCATGGCAAGCAGTTTTCCCAAAGCACTCATGCCGCCTGCCGATGCCCCGATCGCCACGCACCTATATCCTCTTTTGATAGATCCTCGCCTTGTCATCAACTATCCTGAATTCTTTCCCCACTTTCGAAAATTGAATGGACTCCTTGGACCCAAGACAGAGAAACCCTCCCCTGATCAGGGAATCGCGGAAGAGTTCAAGGACCCGGTCTTGAAGGTCCCTGTTAAAATAGATGAGCACGTTCCGGCACAGGATCAGATGCGTTTCGCTGAACACACTGTCCGTTGCCAGGTTGTGATTGGCAAAGGTGATATTCCTCCCCAATCTCTGATCCACGACGGCGGCTCCGTATTGGGCATGGTAGTATTCGGAAAGAGAGCGTTTCCCCCCCGAGCTCTGATAGTTCTTGGTAAACAGCTTCATGCTTTCCAGATCGTATATCCCTTCCCTTGCTTTTTGCAGGATCAGGTCGTTGAAATCGGTGGCATAGATGGTGGTCTGGTCATAGAGGCCTGCTTCCTTCAGCACGATGGCCAGGGAATAGGCCTCCTCTCCGCTGGCGCATCCCGCATGCCAGACCTTGATGAAGGGATAGGTCTTGAGCAAGGGAAGCACGTTTTCCCGAATGCTCCGATAGACGGGAGGGTCGCGGAACATCTCGGTGACGGGGATGGAAAACTGCCCCAGAAAACCCGCAAAAAAGGCCTCATCATGAAGCAGTTTCGGGATCATCTCGGAGACGGTCCCGCAACCCGCCTTGGGAAGAAACTGCCTCACCCTGCGCTCCACCGAGGCCCTGGCATAGTTCCTGAAATCGTGCCCGTATCGCCGGAATATGGCCTCAAGGAGAAGGTCGAGCTCGATCTCTTTAATCTTATCAGTCTTCATAATTGCGCTACCTACCTGTACAGCCACACCCGCAACATGGAGAGAAGACGCTTGGCATCCACGGGTTTTGCCAGGTAATCATTGGCTCCCGCCTCAATACACCGATCCCTGTCCCCTGCCATGGCCTTGGCGGTAAGGGCGATAATGGGAAGCCGATGAAACCTGGACTGGGCCCTGATCCGCTTCATGGTTTCGTATCCGTCCATGACGGGCATCATAATGTCCATGAGGACGAGGTTCACATCAGCGTTTTTTTCGAGGGCCTCAAGGGCCATTTTACCGTCTTCCGCCTTGATGACCTGCATTCCTTTCTCCTGCAGGAGCTTCGAAAGGGCAAAGATGTTGCGCATGTCGTCATCCACCATGAGGATCTTTTTATCCCTGAAGAGGGAATCGGTATCATGAAGATCGATGATCATTTTGCGCTGTTTTTCCGGCATGGTGTCCACCATGCGGTGCAAAAAGAGGGACACCTCATCCAGGAGCCGCTCGTCGGATCTGACGCCTTTGATGATAATGGACTCCGCATACCCCCGCAGCTTTGTCTCTTCTTCACGGGTCAGGTCTTTGCCGGTATATACGATTACAGGCGGGATGGCCCTGCCGTCTTCCTGCTCGATCCTCTTCAGGAGGTCGAAGCCGGTCATATCGGGAAGGCCAAGGTCCAGGATGACGCAATCGTATGAGATAGACCTAAGCGCTTTCAGGGCCTCCTCTCCCGTAGCCGCCTCATCCACACGGATATCTCCACTCCCCACAAGCCGCACCACACTTCTCCGTAAATTCTCATCGTCCTCCACCACCAGAAGACTCTTCATCTTCCGGTCAAGGATATCCTCAAACCTGGAGAAGGCATCCTCCAGTTCTTCCATCCTTGCCGGCTTTTTCAAAAAACCGATGGCGCCCTTTTGGAAGGCCTCAATGGTGGGATCCTCCACGGACATCATGTGAACGGGGATATGACGGAGATTCGGGTCTTCCTTCAATGACCCCAGGACGGCCCAGCCGTCCATGCCCGGAAGTCGGATATCCAGGATAATGGCGTGGGGATGATATTCGGCCGCAAGAGAGAGTCCTCCCTCTCCGGTGGCGGAAGCCAGGCATTTAAATCCTCTTTCGTGGCACTGTTTCAAGAGCAGCGCCGCAAACCGGTGATCATCTTCGATGACCAGGATGATCCTGTCCCCTTTCGCCAGGCGTTCACGGTCATCCGGAATAGAGGTGATGTGTAGGCTGCCGGTCATTCGTTGCTCGTGACGCGTTGTTGGTGACCCGTTTTTCGTGATTCGCTCCTGATCACCGGCCACCCTCCGTTGTGTAGGCCCTTCCAGGCCGGAGGCTGACCTCTGTCCTCTGTTTCCCGGTTGTTCTTGCCCTTTCACCGGTTTCAAGTTTCCCGTTTCCAATTTCGATTTATCCATATCCGTCGGCAGATAGAGGGTGAACGTACTCCCTTTCCCCACCTCGCTTTCCATCTGGATTTCTCCTCCCAACAGATGGGCCAGTTCCCTGGAAATGGAAAGCCCCAGTCCGGTTCCGCCGTACTTCCGCGCGGTGGTTCCATCGGCCTGCTGAAATGCCTCGAAGATAATCTTCTGTTTGTCCCGGGGGATGCCGATTCCGGTGTCCCGGATGGAAATGGCCACCGCATTGGAAGGTGCAAGCCCGCTCCTGAAAAGGTTCACGCCTTTTTGCGGGGTTTCCATGCGGACGGTAATCCGGCCCGCTTCCGTGAACTTGATGGCGTTGGCCATGAGGTTCCGGATGATCTGTTCGGCCCGTTTTCTGTCTGTCCGGATCTCCCCGGGGAGGGCCTTACCGATGTCGACCTCCAGTTCAAGGCCTTTTTCCTTTGCCATGTGAGCGAAATGATCTTGTATGTTTCCTGCCAGAATCTCCATGGGGACACTTTCAAAGTGCATCTCCACCTTTCCGGCCTCAATCCTGCTCAGGTCGAGGATTTCGTTGATCAGGGAAAGGAGTTGATTGCCGCTGTCATAGACGACCATGGCGGATTCCATCTGTTCTTCCGTGAGAGTGCCTTCCTTGTTGTCAGCCAGTAACCGGGCCAGGATAAGCAGGCTGTTCAGGGGAGTCCGGAGTTCGTGGGACATATTGGCCAGGAACTCCGATTTGTATTTGCTGGCGATGGCAAGCTGCTCGGCCCTCTCTTCAACCTCGGCCCTGGCTTGCTGAAGGTTCCGGTTGCTCCGTTCCACATCCCGTTTCTGCCGCTCCAGGGCCTCCGTCTTTTCCTCCAGCTCCTCGTTGGTGGCTTCCAATTCCTCCTGCTGGGTCTTGAGCCTTTCTTCCGATTCCTTGAGAGACTGGGTCTGTTCTTCCAGCTCCTCGTTGGCGGCCTTGAGCTCTTCCTGCTGGGCCTCCAGTTCTTCGGTCAGGGTCTGGGAACGGGCCAGGGCCTCTGAGAGTCTCTCCTTGGCCTGGGCCGTCTCAATGGCGATGGCGATAGCCGGCATGGCCTGGCTGAGATAGAGGAGTTGAAGATCCGTCATCTCTACCAAAGTTCCTATTTCAAGGACACCTTTTACACGTCCTTCATAGAGAAGCGGGGTCACTGAGAGAAACCGGGGCACGGCCTCGCCCAGGCCGGAGGTGACCTTGATATATTCTTCCGGTACATTGCGTACCAAGATCGGTTTCTTTTCCAGCGCTGCCTGGCCCACCAGGCCTTCACCCAGGCTGAACCGATTGGACAGGTTCTTCCGCTTGGTATAGGCGTAACTGCCGGCGAGGCGGAACGTATCCTTCTGTCTCTCGTCTCCCGCAAGGTAGATGGCGCCGATCTGGGCATTCAGATACGTGGAGATCTCCGAAACAATCTTCCCGCTTAAGTTGGTCACATTCTGCTCGCCCAACACCACATCGTTAAGCGCGGCGATACCGGTCTTCAGCCAGTCCTGGGCTTGGGTTTCTTCCAGCGATTTCTTGAGGGCGGTCTGCATTTCCTTGATGGAGGCCGCGAGTCTCCCTGCCTCATCTTCTCCCCCGGCCTCCACGGGGGTATCCAGGTTTCCTTTTGCAATGGCGTCTGCGACGTTCACCATATTGTTGAGAGTCGAAGAGATGGAGCGGGATAGAATCAGCCCCAGGGTCAGGGCGCTGGCCAGGGCGGCAAGAGTCAGGAAAATCATCCAGAGAATCGCCCTCCGGACATCCCTGTCGCCCTCGGCCTTGCTTTCGTCCAGATCTTTATCGTTTTGTTTCACAAGAAGGTCTATCAGCTCACCGGCCTTCTGCCTGAGTTCGCGTCCCTTTCCCATGCTCAGGGCAACAGCCTCATCCTTTTGGCCCAGCCCCGCCAGCCGTTTCACCTCCTGGTTTGTCTCTAAGAACCGGTTCCAGACCCGGATAAACTCATCCAGATGAATCTTCTCTTCGGACTGGGACAGATCCCTTAAAAGACTGGCCGTTTTCATGAGTTGCCCTTGCAGTTCATCGATAGCTTTTTCAAATGTCCTTCGGTCCTCTTCAGTCGTGGAGAGGAGGGCGTTTTTCTCCGCCCTGACAACTTCGAGGGTTAGCGCCTGCATTCTCCCGGCCAGCCGCATGCTTTCGCTATCCCTTTCCACAATCCGGTCCAGGTTCGTCTCCATCTGTTTGATAAAATAGAGACCACATAGCGCCACCACCACCTCGGCGGCCACAACGATGAACAGGACTGTGAGAATCTTTTTGCCGATGGATACATTCCTTAAAAAGTTCATGAAGCACTCCCTGTCAGCACTTCTCTCACCTTCCGTGCAAAACCATTGGGCGTAAAAGGTTTCTGGAGGAAGGCGGTATTTTTGTCCAGTATTCCGTGATGAACAATGGCATTGTCTGTGTAACCCGACATGAAAAGGATCTTGATGTCCGGCCTGACGGTCTTTATCCGGTCCGCCACTTCCTTTCCACTCATCTCAGGCATCACCACGTCGGTCACCACCAGGTCGATTTTCTCCCCGTATGTTTCAGCGATCTGAATGGCCGGCTGGCCTCCTTCGGCCACCAGTACCGTGTAACCATGTCTCTCCAGGATCTTAAAAGCCATGTTCCTGAGCTGAGGATCGTCTTCAACAACCAGCACGGTCTCCGAACCCTGAAGCGACTCAGGCGTGTGCACTATCTGCTTCAGTACATGGGCTGCCTTTTCTACCCTGGGCAGGTAGATCTTAAAAGTAGCCCCTTTGCCGGGCTCGCTGTACACCCAGATATATCCGCCGGCCTGCTTGACGATTCCGTACACCGTGGAAAGCCCGAGTCCGGTTCCTTTCCCCACCTCCTTGGTGGTAAAAAAGGGATCGAAAATCTGGGACCGGACCTCCTCCGTCATCCCCATTCCCGTATCGCTTACGGCCAGCATCACATAAGCTCCGGGCGTCACGGCAAGATGACTTCTGGCATATCCCCGGTCCAGTTCCACGTTTGCCGTCTCGATGGTCAGTTTCCCTCCTCCCGGCATGGCATCCCGGGCATTGACCGCCAGGTTCATCATGACCTGTTCCATCTGACCCGGATCTGCCTCTACCCGGCCCAGGTCGGAACCCAGAACGGTTTCCAGCTCAACATCCTCACCGATAATTCGGCGCAGCATTTTATCCACGCCAAGCGCCAAGTCATTGAGATTCAAAATCACGGGCTGAACGATTTGTCTCCGGCTGAATGCCAGGATCTGCCGGGTCAGGGATGCCGCTCGACCTCCGGCCTCCCTGATCTGCATGACACTTTCGCGAATGGGGTCATCTTCAGGCATGTCCATCAGGGTCAGATCGGCGTTGCCCATCACAATGGTCATGAGGTTGTTGAAGTCGTGGGCTATGCCGCCCGAGAGCCTGCCCACAGCCTCCATTTTCTGGGCCTGATGGAACTGTTCCTCCATCCTTTTCTTCTCCTCTTCTGCGGCCCCTAATTCTTCTTCCCGTTCGATATTGAAAAGGGCGAAGCCGATATCCTCTCCCACTTCCTGAAACAGGCCCTGCTCTTCCCCGTCACACGCAAAAATCAGAGGCACAGAGGCAGTAAGGACCCCATAGATTTTGCCTTCATGTTCAAGCCTCACCGAAAAAGCCGCCTGGCCCTTGTAAGAAAATCTGACGGGGCAGTCGACACACTGGGTGACCACGTCTTCCATGACAGTGATCCCTGACTGTTCCAGGGCCTTTTGTGCGCATGGGGGGAGGCTTCCCCTTTCAAGGCATTCCTTCAACGGCAGGAAAGACTCATCAAGATCCGATTCGGCGTACTGCGTGCATTTTTTTGTTTCATCCACGAGAGCGATCCACGCGCTGTTGAAACCCCTGGTTGCAGCCAGATTCTCGCACGCCCCCTGGATCAAGCGGCTCCGGTCCTTTTCCTTGGTGATGAGCTGGTTTACATTCCGGATGGCACTGATTACCCTGATCAGATTCAGGACCCTTTCTTCAGTCTTCTTCCTCTCCGTAATATCCCGAAGAGAGGTCAGGAGGCATAATTCCCCTTCCCACTCGATTTCCACCGACCGCATGGCGGCATCCGCCTGCGCCCCTGAAGGCCGAGAGATTTCAACATCTTCACTCTCTTGACCGATGAGGGGAAACCCGATATCCATCCCCAACAGTTCCTGGGCCGGCCGGCCGAAAAGGGTTCCGGCCGCCGGGTTGGCGAAACGGATAACGCCGTTGTGACGCGCCACAAGGATGGCATCGGTGTTATTTTCGATAATCTTCCGCATCCGTGAATCGCTGGCGCGCATAGACTCAGCCGATTCTTCAAGCTTCCGTGTACGTTCTTCCAGTTGATGGATCATCGGCCTGGTGATTCTTACAAAGAGCCCTGCTCCGGCAAAGACAAGCAGGATCGTGATGCCAAAGGCCGTGATTCCCGCTCTTATAAAGGGAGCACGGATTTCGGCCATGTCTATCTTGGCCACCAGGCCCATGTTCAGCACGGCGACGGGGTCATAGGCCGCAAGCACCGTGACGCCCCGGTAATCCGGCCCCACCATCGTCCCGGATTTGCCCGAGAGGGCCATTCGCATGGGCTCGGCCAGTTCCGAGTCGAAAGGGACAGGTTTGGGCTGGTCCAGGTCGTAGTGGCGATGGCGGAGCAGAAATACGATGTTATTCCCGTCCCGTCTTGCCAGGGTGAACTCCCCGGTTTCTCCGAATCCCTTGTATTTCTTGCTCGCATCCCTGATCTGGCTCAGGGTGTCCAGCGAAGCCCCTTCCGCATTCGATGAGGAGTGGGCCTCTTGATGGGCGGCATCAAACCGGGCCACCGCCTCGATGAGCCGCGCATGGCTTTGGACCGTCTCCCGGAGCCGCTCTTCCTGTTGACTAAATGCGGCCCGGTACAGGACATAAAGTGTGCCCCCTCCCACGATCAGGGAAATCGCCGCCATGATGGAAATGATCAGGAAAACCCGCTTTTTTTCGCTCATGATAAATCCTTTATCCCCATGACCTCAAGCACCTGCTCTTCTTGAGAAAAATCTCCCAGTATCCTTATGGGAGGAGGGTTGAGCTTCATCAGGGTCGGTGTGGCCAGTATCCAGTCAGCAGAACCCCGCTCCGGGGTCTTTAATAAGTCGATACACTCCAGGCGGTACCTTCCTGCCAGGTATTTTCCCAAGAGTTGTTCCACCTGAGCAATCGCCTTTTTTGATCTTGGTGTGTCGCCGTGGATATAAAGGCGAAACTCCCAGAACCCTGTTTCCTTGTCCGAACACTCGTGATTTATGGAAGACACGTCATTCCTTTCAAGTCGCTGCGGTCTATGGTATCCTGGAAAACCCCGTCCCATGGACGGGACCAGAGACAAATGGCTCCGCCTGAAAGGATTTTCCTGCATGTTTACTGTTTCTAATCAAAGTCCCCGTTCCTTCCCTGCGCCGTTCAAAAGGGACGTTATGTGCGGAAGCAACAGGTCGCTTTCAATCGGCTTTGGGAGGTAGCCGTCGGCGCCGGCTGCCATGATGCGATCTCTGTTCTCGGCCGTATCGTAGCCGCTGACGGCCAGGATTTTTATATGAGATGTGTCGGGGTTCCCCTTGATCTTTCGGCAGACCTCGAAGCCGTCCATCCCGGGCATGATCAGATCCAGGATTATCAGTCCGGGCTTGAATTCCGTGACCTTTGCCCCCGCCTCAAAACCGTCTGAGGCGATCTCTGTTTGATATCCATGAGGCTTCATCATTTTGGTGAGCATTTTCTGGATGCCGGGATCATCATCCACTATCAGGATCTTTTTCGATTCAGGCTGGTAGATTCCAAAGGGGTAGATTCCCTTTTTCCGCATGAAGACTTCCAGATCATCCCTGAGTATCCTGTAATGGCCTCCCGGTGTGGTGTGTGCCTTCAGGTCACCCGCCTTGACATACTTCCACAAGGTCACTCTGTTGAGAGAGACCTTCCTGGCTGCTTCAGGGAGGGTAAGAATGGTTTTGCTATCCAAATTGAAACTCCTTATGCCTGAATGATTAATAAGGGGTATAGAAGAATATATCTATCAAAATAACGGTTTTAAATATTTTAAACGTTTTTAACCATACTTCAAGAAAAAAATGGCCGTGACCCATAAAAAAATAAAAGTGTGTGGAAAAGCTGACCGCGACGTTTATGCGGCGGTTAAAGCTGACGGCATAGTCCGTAAGGAGTCCTCTCATTACAGAGGCAAGGGCGTAACGCAGTTTCGAAAGAGGAAATGGGTATGATTCGGGATGAGCACCCATGCGTAACTGGCGGTTTCAGTTTAGTCCCAAGGAGGGGTTGACCCCTGGGAGCCCAGCCCAGCGCAACCGGCGCCTGGGTGATGATGTATTTGGACAGGGAAATGGCGATCCATTTCGCGACGTTTTCGAGGGGCGCCAAAGTCGGCCGTACGGGGCGAACGGCAGAGGGCCAGCAGACCTTTCTTGTCATGTTCTAGAACGCCCCCATGCAATGGGAATCCCTTTGAAGACGATTCGAGAAAAACTCAAGCGTTGGGAACGTTCCCTTGAACATGGTCCGATCCGCGCCGTTTATCCGCTATCCCTTTGATGTAGGCGGAAAACTCAGGATAATGGGTTAGAACACGCTGAACGGTGTCTGTGTCCAGGGTGTACAAATCGCAATAGTCCATGGCCCGGATGCTTGCAGAGCGAGGTTCACTGAAGAGAAGTGCGATCTCCCCAAACAGGTCTCCGTCCTTAAGGGTTGCCAGGATGTTTTTTCCATCCGGGGGAATCACTTCCACTTTTCCGTGGCTGATAAAATTCATGTGCCGTCCCATTTCTCCCGCCCGGAAAATATAGGTTCCCGGGGTGAAAATAACCGGTCGCAGTTCAAGAGCGATATCCCGTATCAGTTCCAGGCCCCCTCCCTTCAGAAAAGGAACCTTTTCGATAAATTCCCGCTTGAGAAGGAGCGAAACCTCCCCTTGAAGGCTTTGGGGGGAACCGCTCAGCACCACAGACTCATCATAGCCGAGCCTGCGTTCCCAGAGGTATGAATAATAGTCGTAAATCCGGCTCTGCAGGGAGTTGGAGAGCACCAGATATCTTGACATAATCACAAGTAAAAGGCGTTTGCTGGCCACCACAACATCTTGTGGTCCCCCGGTAAGATATTTTACGTAAAAAATAGAGGCACCGGCAACTCAATATAACTTGCATTATGCTTGATCTCACCAGATTTAACAATACTTATGAAATTCCTCACAGGCATATGTTAATTTTGAGCCATATTATCAGTTTGAATAGGTGGAAAATTTCCTCGTATCACTCTTATTGAATGGAAGAATTTTCCACCTATTTTGATATTATCAATAAAAATGGAAAATCAGCTGTGAGTTTTCCACCTATTGAGGACTGAGATTGATAGCCTGGAACATCCAAACGCCTTGCTGAGACAAAATCTTCACGTAACAACAACTTGCGGAAACTTCATCTTAATTTTTCTTTCCCGGCCCCTGTTTTCGTGCTTCCGCTTAAAGAAAAACCCCGTTTTTCCATGAAAAACGGGGTTTTAAAATGCCCTGCGCCATATTCCTCCCTCTAAGGGATACAGTATTATGAAAATAGTGAAAAACTCAACGCATCATCTTTCATCGAATTCTCTATGCTCTTAAAGGTTTTAAGTCAAGCGGAAAAGGGAGTTTTTGGGAATCGTTTTACGATTGAAAGGCGTTCTCAAAAGGGAGGGAAAAGCGGGTCTTGGGAGGTACCGTCTACATTCTTTTTGATATGGTTTCAATGGCTTCAGTTGCTGCTTCGCGCGTTTCCGCGTCCGTTACATCCCCTAGAACAGCCTCAAGCCGGGGAATCATGTCGACGGTTCCCGACTCTCCCAGGATATAGATCACATCCCCGCGAACCTGATCGTTCAGATCCGGAAATCTCTCCCAGAGCGGTTCCACGCATTGTGCCGCAAGTCCCTTATCACCCTCAATGATCTCCTCCATGGCCACCATGGCGCCCAAACGAACCGGCCATTTCTCGTGAACCAGCATGTCCAGAAAGGCGGGGAAAAGCGTCCCTTCCCCCATCATCATTTTCGCCACCAGATCCGCCCTGCCGTCCCCCAACAACGCTTCCATGGATGCGGCGCTGAGAAGCGACGGGTCCTGGTTCAGCATTACCTCAAGAATTTCATCCAGGGGCGTTTGGCCCGTCCATCGCAAACGATCGTCCAACAGGAGGGTGGGTGCCGATTTTATGCCGTACGGTTCCGCCATCTCCGGAAAGAGCGGACCATCGATGATGGTCAGTGTTACCAGATCATTTTCCAGTGCCAACGGTGCCAGGTCCTGCACCATTTTGGGACAGAAGGGACAATCGGGAGAGATAAACAATTTGAGGAAACAGGGGATCTTTAGATCTTTCAGGCGGGATTCATCAATCTCCGCGTCTGTTGAATTTGATCCAGCCTCTGGCCCGGAAAGGACTTCCAGAAACGGCGTCAGTTCAGGACCTCGAGGGATGGCGTGGTAAATGAGCCCCTTATGGATTTCAAGAAAGGGAGGTGTATCGGCCTCATCGCCCTTTCTTTCCGTCACGGTTACTTTTGGAGAAAGGTTCGCCAATTCCCCGCAGAAGCCTTGAAACAGCTCGCTTCGCCGGTCCTCGGAAAAAACCAGGGTGATCTTCACATCATCTGAAACGCCGTTGTACCATTTCAAAATCAGCTTTTCTTCTTCAGAAGTCACAACCACCTGATCCCAGTCTTAGTGGTTGCCGCAACAACCACCGCCGCCGCAGTCCCCAACCCGGCCGGCCATGGCACGGATGAGCTCTTTTTGATCGGCATCATCGATGCTATAAACCGTGACCTTCATGAAAAAAGCATCCATGCTCCGTACTTTCTCAGGCAGGGGAACCGCCAGTCGACCGAACATCTCATCAAAACGCCAGCCCTGAATTTCAAAATGAAGGACATCGCCCACTTTCTTCTCCAGCAATTCATATTCAAAGGTCGTATATCCTTCGGGCTCCACCCCCATCACGAACTCAAAAGAAACGGGCTCCGACGTCAAATCCATCTTCTTTTCGTCGGTTCCCGCCTCGATCAGCACGGTGACTTTCTTGAATCCTTTAATCTTCCCATTCGATTGGTCCATTATGAATCCATTCCTCTTTCATTCGTTGAAACATATTACTGGCCCTAAGATCAAAAATTAGGTATGATTTCAGAAAAAGCAATTCTGAAAGAGGAGGTGCCGATGACCCAACATCTCATCTGGATAGACCTTGAAATGACAGGCCTTGATCCTGAAAAACACGTCATTGTGGAAATCGCATCCATTGTCACCGACGACCAACTCAACCTTGTTGCTGAAGGACCGGACATCGTCATCCACCAGCCCGATGGCGTCCTTTCCGCCATGGAACCGTGGAGCCTTGAACATCATCAGGCTTCGGGGCTGACAGATCGCATCAAGGCCTCCCCCCACTCATGCGCCCAAGCCGAAGCCGAAACCCTTGCCTTTCTTTCCCGATTCTGTGAAAAGGGGACGTCTCCTTTGTGCGGCAATTCCGTCGGCCAGGACCGCCGTTTTCTGGTAAAACACATGCCGACCCTGGAGGAATTCTTTCATTACCGCAACATCGATGTCAGCTCCGTCAAGGAACTGGTTAAACGATGGTACCCGAACCTTCCTCAATTTAAGAAAGAAAAAACCCACCTGGCACTGAGCGATATCAAAGAGTCCATCGACGAGATGCTTTTCTACCGCAAAAACGTTTTCATTCCTTGAAAAGCGCTTAGCACAAGCTGATTTCTTCAATGGTGCCGTTTCCGAATTCCGCCATTGTATTCGCGGCGATGGTCAACCCGTCTTTTAAATATTCCGTCTCTACACCGGGTATGCCGTACGCATAAAAGAGGACGTTCCGGGTGGTTTCTGAAACCCTTGTCTTTTCATCGGCCCCCTGGCAAAGAACGCAAACGATCTCCTTTTCGTCTCTCAGCACGATTTCACCGGCTCTGGTGTGCATTTCCCGACCGCTCATCCCTTTACACAATTCATCTTCACCGGCCACATCGAGCCTCAACGCGCCTTCAAACAGGTCATAGTCCGTCACCGCCACCAGGATACCCGCACACATCTCCGCCATGAAATGGGCATCCACCATGAGGTTGTAACGGGGAAAGCCGCTGTCCACGGTCCGTTTGAGATGCCCCGGAAGCGGGCAGGTAAATCCAAATTCCCTGAAAAACCCGTCATATGCATTGATGCGGTCTGTGATCTCCGCCAGGGTCTGCCGCTTTCGCATTTTCCTGAGCAATTTTCGTTTGTGGGCGTCAAACCCTTCCGGGTTTTCAAAATTCACGCACCCGGAAATCAACGCCAGCCCGAAAGGAACCCCTTCGTATTGTGTATCATAGGCATCGGATCGGGCAAAAACAACCGGTTTCGCTTCGCTCATAACGACCTCCCTACCTGCTTTGGGTCAAACAATTCAATACGGCTTTTTATCACATGGGAAACCATTTTAGCAACGTCGCGGACCCTCTTTCATGGAATTCACATTTAAATGGTCAACCCGAAAAAAAATCTTGACAGTCTCGGAAAGCTTTACTATATTCCGAAACAAGAATTTAGGAGATTCATATGAAAAAATTTACGGAAGTGATGAAAGCCCTCTCGGATCCCAATCGGGTTAAGATCATTAAAATGCTTCAGCACAAGTCCATGTGCGTGTGTGAACTGCGGGAGCTCCTTCAGGTTTCCCAGCCCACCGTGAGCAAACACCTCAAAATATTGGAAAGGGCCGGATTGGTCAACAGCAAAAAGGACGGGTTGTGGGTGGATTACTTTCTTGCCGACGGCAGTGAAAGCCCTTATGCGGGTTCCCTTCTCGGGAACCTTCGTCATTGGATGGAAACGGACGAAGAGATCTCTCAAATGGTAAACCGTCTGCCGTTTATCAACCGAACGGATATCTGCAAACGATAACATTTTTTTTTGCCGATTATATATGCCTAAATTGCTATGTATTCATGGATACGCAGTGTCGGCGAGATTAAGGAGAAAATGAAATGAAGGAACGATGGAAACTGTTGCTGATAGTGCTGATTTTCATTGGGGCTTACTATATCCCCTGGTCCAGCCCCGTCATTCGCCGATCCGGCCTGGAAGCCTTCATGATGCTACAGGAATACGCCAGGGATCATGTGCTCACCTGTCTGATTCCCGCCTTCTTCATTGCCGGGGCCATCGCCGTGTTCGTCAGCCAGGCATCGGTGCTCAAATACTTCGGCGCAACCGCCAAAAAAATTCTCTCCTATTCGGTGGCCTCCATTTCGGGAACGGTGCTGGCGGTCTGTTCCTGCACCGTGCTGCCGCTGTTTGCGGGAATCTATTCCCGGGGCGCGGGCATCGGCCCAGCCACCGCCTTTCTCTATTCAGGCCCCGCCATCAACGTACTGGCCATCGTACTGACGGCCCGTATCCTGGGATGGCAGCTGGGACTGGCGCGCGCCATCGGCGCCGTGCTCTTTGCCGTCATCACGGGTCTTTTGATGGCGTTCTTTTTTCACAAAGACGATGCGGCACGGGCCCAGGGGGAATTGTTCCTGCCGGAGGATGAGCAAACCGGCCGAACCCTTGCCCAGGACGGCCTCTTCATGCTGACCATGGTGCTGATCCTGGTATTCGCCGCCTTTGCCAGGCCGGCGGCGGGAAGCAGCGTCTTTGGTCTTTCATATTCGCCGCCAAATGGTATGTCACCGCCGGACTCCTGATCGTGCTCGGTTTTATGCTGAAGAAATGGTTTGTCAGGGAAGAACGCGTAACCTGGGTCCAGTCCACCTGGGGTTTCATGAAACAGATCTTTCCCCTGCTGGGCGCCGGCGTCCTCGTGGCGGGTTTTATGCTGGGAAGGCCGGGTCATGCGGCCCTCATCCCCGATCAATATATCGAGAGCCTGGTGGGCGGAAACTCTCTCTGGGCCAATCTCTTCGCATCGGTCTCAGGCGCGCTCATGTACTTTGCAACCCTTACGGAAGTGCCCATCCTTCAGGGACTCTTGGGAGCCGGCATGGGAAAGGGCCCTGCCCTCTCCCTCCTGCTGGCGGGTCCCGCCTTGTCCCTTCCCAACATGCTGGTGATCGGGGGGGTCATGGGCGCCAAGAAAACGGCGGTGTTCTGTAGCATCATTGTTGTCCTAAGCACCATTGCGGGCATGATCTACGGCGTCATCGCCACATAGCCCTTTAACAGCTTTTATGATATTACAGGATAAAGAAAGGAGAATCATGACCCAGGAAGATGTGGTTCAGATCAGAGTGGATGGGTATACGGTGGGCATCATGGGACTCAAGACCGCCCTGGAAGAATTGGCAACGACCCTTGCTGGGAAAACGGATTCGGAAGTGACCGAAACCCTTTTAAACAGGCTCTCCAAGAAGAATTATATTCCGGCCAAGGCACATGCCTCCTACGGCAAGGCATTTTTGCGAGAATTCAAGAAATTTACGGGCAAACCGTATGAAGAGGAGGTGATCTCCGGCCTGGACATCAAGGTGCTGGGGCCGGGATGCTCCCAGTGTGACGGACTGGAGCAGGAATTGATGGCCGCAGTGTCGCAAACCGGGGCCACGGCCAATATCGAGCACATTCGGGATTCGAAGGAGATCGGCCGGTGGGGCGTTATGGGAACCCCCGCCCTGGTCATCAACGGCCGGGTCAAATCGGTGGGAAAGATCCCCCCGAGGGCCAGACTCATCCAATGGATTGAAGAAGCCAACGCCGAACCGGCATAATCCGCCGGGAGAAAGGCGCATTGGGAAGCAGATATGTTCACACAAATCAAAAAACCTGGAGTAAAGCAAATGACCGGAAAAAAATTGATGGCGGGCATGGGCCCGCTTTTGTTGGGGCTTATGGGTCTGATGCTATGGGCCTGTTCATCGGATGCGCCCCCTTCGTCCCATCTTGAGCCGTCCGGCCAGGTGCCGGTCAAAGGGATGGTGACCATGGTGGACCTGGGTGCGGATTCCTGCATCCCCTGTAAAATGATGGCCCCCATCATTACCAAGCTCGAAAAAAACTACCGGGGAAAAGCGGCCATCGTCTTTATCGATGTCTGGAAGGACAAGGAACCGGCCAAACGGTTTGGAATCCGCGCCATTCCCACCCAGATCTTTTTTGATCGAAGCGGTAAAGAGGTTTATCGCCATACCGGGTTTTTGAGTGAGGCGGATATTATTTTGCAACTCAAAGAAATGGGGATCAGCTGATCATCGGGTCATCGGAGATCAGAAGGGATAAAATCGTGCTGGAAACATTCTTTCAGACGGTGAATGAGTGGATTCAAAGCGGCGCGGGCATCGCCTCGTTGGGGTGCTTTATGTGGGGTATGATCAGCGTGGTCTTCAGCCCCTGTCACCTGGCATCCATCCCTTTGATCGTCGCCTACGTGGGCGGGCAGGAGACGCTCGTGAAGCCGAGACAGGCCGCCTACTATTCCATGGCCTTTACCGTGGGGCTCTTTATCACCATCGCGCTCATCGGGATTATCTGCGCCCTGCTGGGCCGAATGCTGGGAGACGTGGGCAACTACTGGCAAATCCTTGTGGGGCTCGTCCTGATCTGGGTGGCATTGGGCATGCTGGGGGTTCAGAAATGCACCATGAGTGGAAATCTCCTCACCAAACTCAATCTTCGCGGCATGTTCGGCGCCCTGGTGCTGGGTCTGGCCTACGGACTCCTCTCCGGCTCCTGCACTTTCGGGTTTATCGCCCCGATTTTGGCCATTGTGACGGTTCAGGAAAAAGTACTGACCGGAGTCCTGTTTATTCTGCTTTTTGCCCTCGGTCACTGCCTCCCCATCGTGGTGGCGGGGAGTTCCACCGCGGCAGTAAAGCGCCTAATGGAAAGCAGCCGATGGCAGGGGGCCGGCAACTGGTTTCGAAAAGGGGCGGGGGTCCTCATCGGTGTTCTGGGTCTCTATTTTATGGTAACCCCTTTCATTTCAATCTGAATTTCTAAAGAGGAGGGTTAAAGTGCCCGGGGACAAAGAGCATATGGGGAAGAATGATGAAGAGAAGTCACAAAACCCGGATTTTCTTCCATTGCATGAAGAGAAAGGGTGAAAGGACGGTTGAGCCGTTCCGCAACCGGCAGTTGGCCGGCGCATGCTTAAATTTCCCGATGATACACAGGTGAGCGTTACGGGGCTTGACGACATCATGGTTGAACTTTACCTTGAAGAGAGAAAGCCGACCGATGATGCGGCCCGCGAAATAATCACGAGACTGGAAGAAAAAGGGAATTTTATCCCCTCGTCCGAGAGCGTCCACAGAGAGTACGCTTATGTCCTGCTACGGGAATATCGAAAATTTATTCAGGATCGATCCGGCCGATAAACAGTTAAAGGCGACTGGGAAAAAAGGTAACGACAAAAAGGCATTAACCCTTAAGCCATGGAAAGAAAGGAAACAAAATCATGGAGATTAAAGTGCTGGGGCCGGGATGCCCCAAATGTGAAGAGACGGAAAAACTGGTGAAGGAGGCGGTGGCCGAGTCGGGGATGGATGTCTCCATCAGCAAGGTCAAGGATATCATGGAAATTGCCAAACACGGCGTCTTCATGACCCCGGCCGTGGTGGTGGACGGAGAAGTAAAATGCGTGGGGAAGATTCCGTCCAAAGATGATATCAAAGGATGGATCGCGACCTAACCGATCCTTGAACCGACCCTGAAACGTCAGCGTCAAGAATCGCACTTTTTTAAGGAGGGAATGTTATGTCGGACGCACGACTTTTGGCGGAATGGTTTCCGGAGTTCGCCGAACATCTGGATAAAATGGACGAAACCTACAAAGAAATGAGAACCATCGATGAAAAGACCTATCAATTCATCTGCTTCGCCCTGGCCATCAAGGCCCGGTCCAAACCGTGCCTGCTGAAGCACTTCATGGGAGCCCTGGAGGCGGGAGCCACGGTAAAAGAACTTTCCTACATCATGGCGCTGACCTTCAGGGAAGCTGCGGGCGGCGATGATTGCTGGACCCATGATGCTCTGGGAGACTACAAGGCCCTCATTGCCGAAGGGCTCAAGAGTTCAGAGTGCTGCAAACGTTAACCCCTCTTCTCTTTTACCGGCAATCCATGCGGTTTTTTCTGAATGCCCCCCCTGGTTTTCCGTAAATCGCGGAAAACCAGGGGGTTTGTTTAGCGGTCATCAAAGAGCTTTTCGAGTGCATCTTTCATATTCTTCTTTTCATAGGGTTTGGCAACGGCGCCCCTGAACCCGTATTCCTTGAAATCGGACATGACCGGATCGTTGTAATAGCCGCTGGATACGATGGCTTTGACTTGGGGATCGATCCTGAGGAGTTCCCCGATGGTTTGCACGCCGCCCATCCCCCCCTTGATGGTAAGGTCCAAAATGACCGCATTAAAGGGTTCACCCGAATCTTTTTGCCTCTTGTAGGCCTCAACGGCTTCAAAACCGTTTTTCACGGTTTCGACCGCGTACCCCATACGTTTGAGCATCTGCCGAACCAGTTTCCTCAACATCTCCTCATCGTCCATCACCAATACGCGCTTCATGGGGGAACCTTTTGCCGCAGGCCCTGCGCCATCCACGGTGACCTGCCGCCTTTGGGCGGGAAGATAAATGTTTACCGTGGTTCCCGAATCCGGAGATGAGTCGATGGCGATATGCCCCTCATGTTTGCGAACAATGGCATAGGCGGTAGCCAGTCCCAGTCCCATCCCTTTCTGGACGCCCATTTCTTTGGTGGAAAAGTACGGATCAAAAACCTTTTCCAGGTCTTCTTTTGAAATACCCACTCCCTCATCCTGAAGGGAAATATGCACATAATCTCCCGGCTTCAGTCCAATGACGGAGTCTGACCCTTCTTCCCTGATGGCCAGATTTTCCGTGGTGATGGTCAGGGTTCCCCCAAGGGGCATTGCCGCCACCGCGTTGGTGATCACATTTCTGAGCACCGTCCCCATTTTATAGTGATCGAAGGGCACCGGCCAGAGGTCTTTGGGAATTGATGTTTCAAGAAAAATTCCGCTTCCGGCTGGAATGACTTCCGAGGCATTCTCGATCAAAGGTCTTATGGAACCCAACTCTTTCACCGGCCCGCCACCTCTGGAAAGGGCCATCAGTTCATGGGTCAGGTCTCGTGTCTTTAGTGAAGCCCGTATCGCTTCATCCAGGAAATCCGCCAGATCTCCTTGGAATTTCACTTCTTCCATGGCCAGGGACAGGTTGCCCAGAATCACTGATAAAAGATTATTGTAGTCATGGGCGATGCCGCCCGTCAGTGTGCTGATGGCTTCCATTTTCTGGATTTGGCGAAATTGGGCATCAAGTTCTCTTTTTTCCATCTCAACCCGTTTACGCCCGGAAATGTCTGTTGCGATATGAATCACCTTTTCAAGCTGGCCTTCATGGTCGAATAAGGGAGTACATGAAACCAGAAAAGTTTTGTTCAGAACCTCCACTTCCATCTCGTTGGTCTCCAGATGCCCCGAATTCATCATTTTTTCAAAGGGACACCCTTCGGGCGCCTCATGGGTTTGATGCAGAAGCTCGAAGCATCTTTTCCCAATAAGTTCCATTTCTTTCATTCCGGTCGCTTCCAATGTGGCACGGTTGGCTTTCAGGACACGATACTCCTTGTCCAGAATGAAAGTGGGTTGGCCGATGGCCTGGAAAATGCCTTCCCATTCCAAGCGTGATTTCAGAAGTTCATTTTCAGCTCGTTTTCGCTCTTCCACATTGCGGGAGACACCAATAAACCCAACAATCTCATTTTTGGCGTTGCGGATCGCTTTCACACTATTTTCCATCCATAGGGTGGAGCCATCCTTCCGCAAATATTCAAGTTCAATCATAATAAATCGATCCAGGTCTGTGCCATCCTCCTTATCTTTTTGGAGTTCTTCCATGAACTTTTGCTGTAACTTTTGAAGAGACTCGGGCGTAACCGCCTCTGCTATGGGCTGCCGGCATCGCTCTTTTGCTGTAAAACCGAGTACCGTTTCAACCGAAGGGCTTACATATGTGGTTTGAAAATTGCGGTCAGTGGTCCAAACGATGTCTACCATCTTTTCTGCCAGAAACCGGTACTTCTCTTCGCTCTTCCGAAGCGCCGTTTCACTTTTCTTTCGCGCCTCTATCTCCTTTTTAAGCTCACGGTTGGCTTCCTTCAACTTCAATTCCATTTCCCTTTTGTGAAGGGCGATTTCCACCGCTGCACTGATTTCGCTTTCCTGAAACGGCTTCATGATGTAACCGAAGGGCTCCGTTTTTTTGACCCTTTCCACATATTCCGGCTTGTCAAACCCGGTCATGAAAATGATGGGGACATCCGTTTTCTGTTTGATCTTTTCCGCAGCTGCAATACCGTCCATACCCCCGGGCATGACAATATCCATGAGTATCAGGTCGGGGTTCAGCGCCTGAGCCATTTCAACTGCCTGGATACCGTTTTCGGCGACACCCGCAACATCATAGCCCTTGGCGATGAGTATTTCCTCAAGCAATATCTTTATGGTAAAATCATCGTCTACGATTAGAATTCCTGACATAATTTCAGCTCCCAAACCCTCCACCGTCCCGGAATCCCCGGTCCAGCAGGGCACGGACGGTTCGGGCCAATTCATCGGCGCCGAGAGGTTTCATGGCAAATCCGGCAATCCCCATTTTCCCGACTTTATCCTTATCGATCCGATCACTGTAACCGGTACACAGCAGAACGGGGGTATTCGGTCGGATCTCCATGAGTTTCTGGGCCAGCACGTCTCCGGTCATTCCGGGCATGGTTGTATCGGTTATGACCAGATCAAACCGATCAGGATGAGTGCGGAACAACTTCAGCGCCTCAAAGGGGTTGGTTCGGGTCTCCACCTGGTAGCCAAGACGCTCCAATCGCCGTCGATTGATATTGACCATGGCCTCTTCATCATCTACAAACAGAATATTTTCGTCCCCTCGGGGCAGGCCCCCGTTCACCCTGGCTTCCTGAATGTATTGTTGATCGACAGTCGGGAAAAGGATGTCAAAGGTCGATCCTTCTCCCGGTTTGCTTCTCACTGAAAGGCCACCTTTATGCCCCTTTACGATACCGTGGACCATCGCCAATCCCATCCCTGTTCCTTTGTCCACATCCTTGGTGGTGAAGTAGGGATCAAAGACCCGGTTCATAATCTCAGGCGCTATTCCGCAGCCCGTATCTTTTACGGAGAGTTTCACATAGCGGCCCGGTGGGACGTCAGGGTATCGATTCACATCGCTTTCGTCCAACAGGCGATCGGTCAGTGTAATCATTAGACTTCCACCCTCTTCCATGGCATGGGCCGCATTGGTGCAAAGGTTGATCAAAACCTGATGGATCTGGGTGGGATTTCCAAGAATGGTGTCCACATCTGTTTGGACATCCTGAAAGATCTCTATGCTGCTGGGAATGGAGGCCCGTAGCAATTTGAGGGATTCTTCAATAATGGGAACAACTCTAATGGGCTTTTGTTCCGTCTCGGTTTGACGACTGAAGCTGAGAATCTGCTGAACGACACCTTTTGCCCTAAAACAGGCGTTGCGAATCTCTTCCAGGTTGCCTCTTGCCGTATTCCATTCCGGAACATCATCCATGGCCAATTCAGCATTCCCCAGGATGATCCCCAAAATATTGTTGAAATCGTGGGCAATACCACCGGAAAGGGTTCCGATGGCTTCCATCTTCTGGGCTTGCCGGAGTTGTGCTTCGAGCTTCCTTTTTTCCGTAATGTCCCTCAAGAAACTGAGGGTGGCCGGTCTCCCCTCCCAGTTAATTCGAACGGCATTGAGTTCTACCTCCAAATCTTTCCCGGACTTGGACAAAATCCTGAAAGAATATAAGTTGGGGGGTTCTTTTCCTTCAATTCTTTTCAGATAACGGTTAAAGACCATATCCCGGTCTTCAGGATGAATGATATTCATAAAAGGCATTTCAGCCAATTCTTCTGCCGAGTATCCGATCATGATTTCGGTTTTGGGATTGACAAATTTTAGCGTCTCATCCTGGGCGATGAATATGGCATCATTGGCATTTTCTATTACCAGGCGATATTTTTCTTCACTCTCCCGAAGTGCCGCTTTCGCCTGTTCACGCTGTTCTTTTAAAGACTCTTTTTCAATGGCGGCCAGTATGGTTTGCGGCAGTTTGCGGATATGCTTGGTTCGTTTGATCACATAATCGGATGCGCCCTGCTTGAGGGCTTTTACCGCGATTTCCTCCGAACCGGTTCCCGTCACAATAATCACCGGCACGTGCGGTTCAATCGAACGGACCGTTTCAAGGACCTGAAGCCCCTCGAATCCGGCAATGTTAAAATCGCTCAACACCACGTCAAACCGGTGGGTTTGCAGCAGTGTTTCAAATTCCGCCCTGTTGGATGCTTCCATAACCTGGAATCCGCCGTGCTCTTTTTCAAGGGCATCTTTCACCAGCTCACGATCCATATCGTAATCGTCAATATAGAGGATTCTGATTTTATCGCTCATGGGGTTTCTGTTTCCTCTGAATCAATCCAGTGGCGGCTTAATGTTTAAAGTGAGCCAGTAATCGGCAACCTGTCTAACGACGGTCAGAAAACTGTCAAAGGAAACCGGTTTGACCAGGTAACTGTTGGCGCCGTTGTCGTAACTCATGGCCCGGTCCCCCTCATCCTTTGAAGAGGTGAGAATAATGACCGGAAGGCGTTTTAATTTTTCAGCATTTTTAATTCGCCGCAACACTTCATGGCCGTCGACACCCGGCATATTCAAATCCAGGAGGACGATATCCGGCAAGGGATATTGTTTACGATCGGCATACTTCTCTTCCCCGAAAAGGTATAAAAGGGCCTCGCTCCCATTTCTGGCAACCTGAATTTGATTTTTCAGCCGGGCCTCTTTAAACGCATCCATAATGAGCTCGACGTCCATCTCATTATCTTCAACCAACAGTATCGAAGCAGGTTTTACCATGGCGCACCCTTACCAATCATCGTGTCAACAGTTTCACTTTAAAAATGCTTCCCTTGCCCGGTGCTGATTCTACCCGAATCTCTCCGTCCATCATCTGAAGGGCCTTTTTTACGGCGGCCAAACCGATGCCGGTTCCGGGATAATCGGCCTGACTGTGAAGTCTTTGAAACATCTTGAATATCTTTTCTCGATACTCCGGTTCGATGCCGATTCCGTTGTCGCCGATGGACAGCACCACGGCTTGATCCGTTGTTTCATAAGCCACATTCACCACCGGGCCGTCATCCGGTTTGTGATATTTTATGGCATTATCGAGCAGATTGATCAAAATGTTGACCAAAAGGTTTGAATCAGCCTGAATAACCGGCAAATCTTCGGGAATCTCAATTTGGGCCTTTGTCTTTTCTATTTCATCTGCAAGGGTCTCAATGACCGTTTCAAAAACATCAGAGAGCGCCACCGCTTCCCGTTTGATGGATTTTCGCCCCAACCGTGAAAATTTGAGCAAATCATCAATCAATTGCCCCATCTGTTTGCTTGCCTTGATGATGTTTTCGAAATAGTGTTGACCCTCATCGTTTAAAGACGCTTTGTACCTGCGATCGATGATTTCCGCAAAGCCGCTGATGGAGCGGAGCGGTGCACGCAGATCGTGGGAGACGGAGTATACGAAATCCTCGAGTTCCGCATTGGTTTCTTCCAGCTGATTTGTTCTTTCAATGACCCTTTTCTCAAGCACTTTGTTCAATCTTCTGATTTCTTCCACAGCCATATGTCTTTCCGATTCGTCCCGGTACACGGCAACAATTTCATTTGAAGGAAGCCTGAAAACCGTGTTGTCAACCCATTCTAGGATTCGATCGTCTTGGTATAAGGTTATGGGTAGTTTTTCGGTTTTGCCGGTTCTGTAAACCCGCTTCATCACATCAAACAAGCCCATTTCCGTTACGCCGGGAAAGACTTCGGTAACCCTTTTCCCAACAATGCGGCTTCTTTCCACCTTGGACAGAGTTTGACCCGATCTATTCATATCCACAAACACGAAATCATCCCCGTCATTTAGAGACCGGTAAATGGCGACACCATCATAGAGGTTTTCAAAAAGGGATCGAAATCTTGCCTCGTTTTCGAGCAACGCATTTTGTGTACGCTGGCGTTCGGTGATGTCAATCCAGTTGAGAACAACGTTCGTCAGTTCCCCTTCCGTACTGAAAATGGGAAACATGGTCGCATCAATGGTGACCGATTTGGAACCTTTTAAATTGAGCGAAGGGATATCATTGCCGTCCCAGTCAGCCGTGAAACTGATCGATGCGCCCTCTTCATAGACGGTGCGGATCAGCGGCATCAACCCCTGCCGTTCGACAACCGGATCTTGAAGCACATTGTATTTGCCCACCAGTTGCTCATCGGTCAGATTCAAAAATTTCTTCAAAGCCGGGTTCGCAAGCTGCAATGTGCCTTCCGCATCGGAAATCCAGATGGCAAAGGGGCTTTGCTGGATGACATTACTGAGCAGGGATTTACTCTCCTGAAGCTCTTTTTGGATCTGTGTCTTTTCGACGATCTCACCGATCAATTTTGCCCAGGACTTCAATCGCTTTTTGGCCAGGCGCACCAAAAATTCCGGTCTGGAATCGTAAGAGTCTGCCAATTCCTTTAGTTTTTTCGCATCAACGCCAAAAGTCTCCGCCAGTTGGCTGAGCTTTTCAGTATCCGTGGGCGGATCGCCATAACCGATATTGATGACGCCCACGACCCGGTTCAGGGAAAAAATCGGTTCCGCATATAAATGAACACCACCGACGCACTCAATGTCCGTGCTTTGGCCCGTTTCAATGGCCACCTTCGCCGAATCATTCCAGCAGTTCTCATGGCAGAGCCACTTCCCGCAACCCAGGGCCTCCCGGTTGTCATCGGTCCCGCAGAGATCACGGGCAGCCGCATCCATATACCGGCACCATCCTGAAGAGAACATGCCGAATGCATAGTCGCCGTTCGCCTCATAGATCGCCACAGAGGTATCCAGCAGATCAATGGCGTCTTCAGCAACCTGATTAAGCGTATTCTTGCCAACCGAATCCATGATCAATCGGGAAGTGTTCAATGTGGTGACATCACCATAGGGGGGGGCGTAGCTGTTCATGAAAAGGCCTTAAAAACTACGGGTTCATAAGGGCCTCGGGAACGCAGAGGAGTAATTGAGTGAGTGTCACTAAAATGCTTTAAAATGTCAAGCATCCAAAACGATTATTACGGATGAAGGGACCCCTTTAAACACATTTCGGCAACACCTCCCGATCTTCATTTCCCCCTCTCGCTTCAATCCAATGCATCACCGCGGGAAGGAGAAAAAGCGTCAGCAAGGTGGAGGAAGCCAGACCGAAGACCACCACGATGGAAAGGGGCCGTTGGACTTCGGAACCGATGCCCCGGGAGAGCAGCAGCGGCAGAAGCCCCAGGATGGTGGTGGCGGCGGTCATGAGCACCGGCCGCAACCGGAGCATTCCCCCTTCCAGAATGGCTTCCAACGGCTTTCGGCCCGTCACCATCAACTGGTCGATGGTACTCACGAGGACCACCCCGTTTTGAACGGCAATGCCGAACAGGGCGATAAACCCCACTGCCGCGGGAACGGAAAGATATTCTCCCATGACATACAGACCGATAATGCCGCCGGTGAGAGCCAATGGTACATTGAGAATGATCAAAAATGCGTGTTTAAAGGTGCCGAATGTCATCCACAGCATGATAAACACCGTGAAAATGACAATGGGCACGATCACCATGAGCCGGCCCACGGCCCGCTGCTGGTTTTCAAACTGCCCGCCGTACTCGACCGTATAACCCGGGGGCAACAGGACCTTTTGAGCGATCCGTTCCTGAATCTCCTTAAACACATTTCCCAGGTCCCTGCCCCGGATATTCCCGTACACGATCCAGCGGCGCTGGTTGTTTTCACGGCTGATCTGCATGGGTCCCGTTACCTGACGGATCGAGGCCACTCGGGAAAGGGGGATCAAAGACCCGTCCTCCGTGTGAACCAGCAGTTCCCCCAGTGCCGCCGGTGTCATCCGGAACGGGGCCTGGTAACGAAGGTGAATATCAAACCGCCGAGTGTTGAGATAAATATTGTCGATGGCCTCTCCCCCCACGGCCAGTTCCACGATTTCAAGGATTTGTCCCACCGTAATGCCGTAGCGTGCACAATTTTGGCGATCCGCAATCACCTGAACCTGGGGTTGGCCCAACGCCTGCTCCGTGTTCAGGTCCACCAGCCCCGGAACGTTCTCAATGGCTTCCTTGATTTCAAAGGCCTTCTCTTTGAGCACCGTCAGATCTTCCCCGAATACCTTAATGGCCAACTGGGCCTTGATGCCGGACAAGAGTTCGTCAAAAGCATTCTGAATGGGTTGGGTGAAATTAAGCTTCACGCCTTTGTATGCGGAAAGATCCCGATTCAGGGCCTGAACCAATCCCTTCTTATTTCCTTTGTCAGGCCATTGTTCAGCGGGTTTCAG
The DNA here is from genome assembly GCA_963663335.2 of Desulfatiglandales bacterium. GTDB lineage: Bacteria > Desulfobacterota > DSM-4660 > Desulfatiglandales > Desulfatiglandaceae > NaphS2. The sequence continues at coordinate 27,805 of CAXXLN010000001.1, forward strand.
TTCCACATGGATTTCCGCGTAATTGACCGGATGGGGATGGCTGCCCGCTTCGGGTCGTCCGATGCGGGAGACGGTCTCGGCCACCTCCTTGTGGGCCATAATGGTACGTTCCATCTTCATGACGGTTTCGGTGGCCTTTTCAAGGGAAATGGAGGGCGCCATGGTGACCCCGATCATGATGGCGCCTTCCTCCAGGGTGGGAATGAACTCCGTTCCCATCAGAGGCAAAATGCCGAGGCTTGAAAGAAATATTGCCAGGCTCACACCCATCACCAGATATTTCTTTCGAAGGGCGTAAAGGAGCATGGGGCGGTAAGCCCATTTTAGAAACTTTGTGAGCCGGAACTCCTCTTTATTCTCTTTCTTGAGCAGAAAAGAGGAAAGGGCCGGCGCTACAAAAAGGGCGCTCAGAATGGATCCGAAAAGCGCAAAACAGATGGTGAAGGCCATGGGGGTAAACATTTTGCCTTCCACATCCTGCAGGGAAAAAATGGGCAGGAAAACAATGATGATGATGGCGATGGAAAAGAGGATGGGCCGGCTCACTTCCCGCGTTGCCTTCAGCACCGTCTCCATTCGGCCCGCGTGGGTCGCGTTTTCGGTATTCAGATGGCGGTGAATGTTTTCCACCATGACGATGGCGCCGTCCGCCAGCATGCCGATACCGATGGCAATCCCCCCAAGGCTCATGAGATTGGCGGAAATCCCGTACAGGCGCATAAAAATGATGGCGATGAAGGCACAGATAGGAAGGGACAACGCCACGATAAAGGCGGAACGTAGGTTGCCCAGGAAAATCAAGAGGGTTGCCATTACCAGCAACGCTCCCTGAACCAGAGCTTTTTTGATGGTCCATGTGGCCTCTTTCACCAGTTCGGCCTGCTCATAATAGGGATGAAGGGTTACCCCGGGCGGCAACGATCTCTCAACCGCTTCCACCTTCCGGTAAAGATCTTGAATGACCTTTGAACTGTTTTCGCCGAAGAGTTTGAGCACAATACCCGAAACCACTTCCTCGGTCCCATTGTGGGTGACCACGCCCCTGCGAACCCCGTTGCCGTAACCCACCCGGGCCACATCCTCGATCCGGACAGGAACCCCCTGCACCACCTTGATGGGGATTTTCCGGATCTCATCAAGGTTCTTCAAAAGCCCAATGCCTCTGACCAGGTGTTCCTCGCTTCCCAGCACCAGAAACTGCCCGCCGGCGTTTCGGTTGTTTTCCCGCACCGCCTCGACCATAGCCTCAAGACCGATGCCGTATTTCTGAAGGGCACGGGGATCCACCCGAATCTGGAATTGCAGCACGTGCCCTCCCATGGAAAGGATGTCGGTGACGCCGGGAACGGTGCGAAGCTGAAATTTGACCACCCAGTCGTTGATTTCCCGCAAATAAGTCACGGGATCCTTTCCGTGGGTGTCAACGCCTTTGTTCAGGGTCAGATAATAGATGAAAACCTGCCCGAGGCCCGTGGAGATGGGGCCGAGCCTGGGGGGTTCTTCCATGTGGGGCAATTCGGATGTGGCCGTAGAAAGCCTTTCACCCACGAGCTGTCGTGCAAAATAGATATCCACATCGTCTTCGAAATAGACATAAATTACGGCCATACCGAATGCGGAGGTGGACTTGATTTCGGTCACGTGGGGCAGGCCGTTCATGGCCGACTCGATGGGATAGGCGATTAACCGTTCCACCTCTTCCGGCGCCATGCCGTGGGCTTCGGCAAAAACAGGTACCATGATGGGCGATATGTCCGGAAAAGCTTCTACCGGCATTCTCCGGTATTCGTAAACGCCGAATACTAGAATTCCCACGACGGCCAGAAGGATCATTGCGCGGACTTTAAGTGCCCCTTCAACCAGTTTATTGATCATGATTTTTCTCCGTCAAGGGGATCAGTGTCCATGCCCCGCATGGCTGTCCATGCCGTCGGTCATCAGCGTGGCCTTCAGTTCAAAAGACCCGTCGGTCACAATCTCATCCCCTGAAGAGAGGCCCGATGTAATTTCCACATGGGTTTCATCAGACTGCCCCGTTGTGACAATCCGTTCTTCAAACCCTTCCCTGACAGGGACGAATACCACGGGTTTGCCCCCCATTGGCTGAACCGCCTTGTTGGGGATCAGAAGGGGAATCCGTTTTTCGCCGACCACGACCCGAGCCGTAATAAACAGTCCGGGGCGCCACACCCCACTCGCATTTGAAAGGGTGGCACGCCCGCTGGCCGTGCGCGTTTCCCTTCTCACAAGGGGACCGATGAAGGTCAGTGTGCCCGTCGCCTCCGGCAGAGGGTCGTCGCCCTGTATGTGAACGGTCATGCCTTTTTTCAAATAGGGTAATTGTTTCTGAAGTAAGTTGATCTTCACCCAGACCGTTTTCATGTCCGCAACCCGGTATACCGCATCGGTGCTTTCCACCATTTCCCCTAAGGAGAGGTTTTTCAGAAGGACCTGGCCGTCCAGAGGCGAAACGATCTCATAACGTGTCAGGGAGTCATCCGCGTTTCGAGGGAACCGGTCAATTGCAGCCTTTGACAGCCCCAGGGCCATGAGCTTCTGCCGGGCCGACCGGACCGTTATTTGGGCCGCTGACAACGCCATCTTCGATTCCAGGTAGTCGGCCTCAGGTGTTATCTTCCTTCGCCACAGAGATTCTTCCCGCTCGAAGGTTTTCTTGGCCAGAACCAGTCGCTCGCGGGCCGCCAGATACAGAACGCCCGCATCGGCCAGTTCACGGCTTTCCAGAACGGCCATCACTTCGCCCTTTTGCACCCGGTCCCCTTGCCGTTTTCTGATTTCTTTGACATAACCCGAGACATAGGGCGTTACCTGGGCCTGAGCATCATCGTTGAGGATAATCTCACCGGGTAGGGTTAAAGCCGTTTGCAAAGTTCCCGGGCCCGCATTTGCCGTCACAATTCCCAAGGCCCGGATCTGATCCTCGCTCAATGGAATATGATTTTCACCATTTCCTTCGCCTTCGGATTTAGGGGATTGATGGGAATCTTTCCCATGAAAGCCTTCCCCGTGTTCCGGGTCATGGCCTATTTCAGCCGGATGGGCCTCATGTTGTTCTTCAGATTCGGCTTTTTCGCCATGCACCTCGCCCCGTCCTGAAAGGGATCCCACGCTCTGACCGTAATAAAACGCCCCAAAGGCCACCGGAACCGCCACAACCATACAGACCAAAACCGTCTTCATTACTTTCACTGGCCAACTCCTTTTTTTTTATTTTCAACCACGGAAACCAGCACCCCCATATCCAGATCGATAAGCCGCTCCACCTGCGTGCGGGCTTTCTGGTATGCGAACAGGGCGTTGATGTGGCGCAAATTTACCGAAACCAGGGTCCTCTGTGCGTCCAAAAGACTCAGATAGTCAAATTTTCCATTGCGAAACCCTTCTTCAGAAGCCTTGAAGGCGGCTTCAGCACGTGGCAGGACATGGGTCAAAAGATCGGTGGCCTCCATATGGGCCCTCGACAGTTGCTGGTAGGTTTCCGCCAGATGGTTGGCCACCCTCAGCCGGACACCGCGCGACTCCTCTTTTGACTTGGCCAGCCTGTCCCGTGCTTCGAGGGTCGCACCCTGATTACGGTCAAAAATGGGGATGGGAATGGAAACCCCCATGAGAAAGGCCGTATCGTCCACGTCATTGTAGTGTTTGGCGCCCAGGCGCACCGTCAAATCCGGAATCCCCCTGGCCTCTTCCAAATCGACACCGGCACGGTGTTGTTCCACCGAGGCGGCCCATCGCCCCACATCCGGGTTTCGGAACACCATGCCTTGGAGGGCTTCCAATGGGGGGATGGGAAGCAGTTTGCCCAAGCGGCCCCTGGCTTCGCCGAAGGTGGGAATCGTCCCTCCCCAGGTGCCGGAGAGCTTTCTTCTGGCCACTTTAAGATCAAATTGAGCGTGCTTCACATCAATCAGAGTTGCGGAACGATCCACCTCAGCCTTGATCTCTTCCATGGGGGAAATTTTTCCGGCCTTTACCCGCTCCGATGTGGTTTGAAGAACTTGGTCGGCCAACTGTAGCAGCTTAAGGATGAGGCTCAGACGTTCCTGGGCAAAAAGCACATTCATGAAGGCCAATCTTGCTCGGGCCACCACGTCGGCGCGAGCCACCTCATAATCCCATTGGGCCAGATCTCGACCGAGGGCCGCGTATGTACTTCTTTTGGCACGTTTGCCGCCCAGTTCAATCAACTGGCTCAATTCAACCTTGGTCTCGACGCCATCAAAACTGTTGTACGCCCCTGAACCGGCAAAATTCTCCGTTTCAGCCTCAATTTCGGGGTTGGGAAGCAGCCCCGCCTGAATGACGCGGCCGTCCATGGCCCGCCTTTCCCATCGGGAGGCGTTTAAGACAGGGTTGTGTTTAACGGCCAGGTTAATGGCTTTTTGAAGGGTAACGGGATTTCCCTTGAAATCAAAAACCTTTGAAGGGACTTCGGCCCGAACCTTGGGATGAAATGAGGCAACAAAAAGAAACAACAGTGAAATCCGGAGCCATTGGGGTCTCCGAAAGGTTATGGAATGCATGGATCATCTCTCCGTTATGAATGGCAAACAGCTCAAAAAAATGACGAGCCTTAAAAAACACGGTTTGGAATAAAGAGAGATGATCAAATGATCAAAATGGTAGTGGTGGTAAAAGCGGTATCAAGGGGAACAAAAGATGGGTCATTAAAAAAATCGCCACCCCGGCTGCCGGCGGGCGAATGCGCCGCGAACCCGTCGCTGTGGAGCAGGGAGGGTGAAAGCATATTCAAAGGGCGTTTGAAAGAAGTCTGCGTATTGCTGATGGTTTCCAGATCCAGGGAAAAATGCCATCGCTCTTCATCAGTGGTCACACGGTTTAACCCTGCCCGCGTTTCATCACAGAGCTGCCCCTCTAATTGACCATAATGAAGGTGAACCACTCTTTCCCCGCCACCCCCGTGAACGCAAACCAGCATGTCACGAAAGGGAACATTCCCCAACATAACGCACATCACCAGTAAACTAACCACTACCACTGCCAGCCGGTTTTTCATGATGGACTTCTCAATGAATTTGGAAATTTCATTTAATCTATCGTCTTTTTAAAAATAGTCAAGGCGTGAAGCAACTCTTTGACGCTCCTCTTAAATGGTTGCAGGTCCAACTTGTCAATTTGACGCTTAAAACGGCCCGGGATCCATCGTATCGGATGATTTTGCACTGATAAGTCGATATTCATAGATTTATTGGGAGAATTTTCTCTTGCGCTGATGTCACTTTTTTTTCATAAAGTAAGGAAAGTATTCTGGAAGGTGTGGACAAAATTCTTCAACGCTTTGGAAAGATCGATATTCTTATGAACAACGCCGGTCTGAACCATCGGAAGCCTAAGGTTGTTGTTCCCGGGGCTCTGAAAATGCTTGAGATGCTTGGTTCCTTCCGGGGAGAATCACCCGATGCCCCCGGGATAACCCCCGAAGACGTGGCGTACTTGACCTATACCTCGGGAACCACCGGTCCACCCAAGGCGCCATGAACACCCACGGCAACATCGCCTTCAATGCCCGCGTCTACCAGGCCATGCAGTGCATCGATTCCCATGATGTGGTGCTCGGCGTGGCCCCGCTCTTCCATGTGACGGGTGAGGTGGCCCATCTGGCCATCGCCGCACTTTCAGGAATTCCGCTGGTGCTCTATTACCGTTTTGACCCGGCCGAAACCCTCCGCCTGATTGAACAATGGAAGGTGACGGTAACGGTGGCTTCCATTACCGTATACATTGCTCTTTTAAACCATCCGGATATAAAGAAAAGAGACCTGTCAAGCTTTGTCAAAGCCTATAGTGGCGGCGCCCCGGTCTCGGAAGCGACCGTGATGCAATTTGAGGAAACAACGGGGTTGTATCTTTATAATGTCTACGGCATGACGGAAACCAACTCCCCTTCCCATATTGTGCCCCGGGGAGCAAAGGCCCCGGTGGTCAGGGAAAGCGGGGCACTCGAAGTGGGGGTTCCGGTTCCGGGCTGCGTCATGAAGATCATGGATCTGGAGGAAGGGAATCGTGCGCTTCTCCCCGGAGAAGTGGGCGAAATTGTTGATTCCGGTCCCATCATAATCCCCGGATACTGGCAAAAGCCGGAAGAGACAAAGCACGCCATCCGTAATGGCTGGCTTTTTACAGGCGATGTGGGCAAAATGGATGAGGACGGCTGGTTCTATCTGGTGGATCGCAAAAAAGATATGATTGTCGCTTCCGGTTATAAGGTCTGGCCCCGGGATGTGGAGGACGTACTCTATCAACATCCCGCCATAAAAGAAGCAGCCGTTGTGGGAGAACCGGACCCCTACAGGGGAGAGACGGTGAAGGCTTTTGTTGCATTAAAAAAAGATGCAGCCCATACCGTAACCCCCGAAGAGGTGATCTCTTTTTGCAAAGCCCGTATGGCCGCCTACAAATACCCTCGACAGGTGGAGTTTGTTGAAGAAATCCCCAAGACCCTAACGGGAAAGTTCCTTCGCCGGGAACTAAGAGAAAAATAAACATCCTAATGACAGTTAAGGAGCCATCATGAAACTCATCAATGGTGCGGAATATATTGAAAGCCTGAGGAACTTAAGTCCTAGAATATATTACAAAGGCAAGAAAATCGAGGATGTAACCCGTCACCCGGCCACGGCCCCGCATGTGCGTGCCGCGGCCATGACCTATGCCCTGGCCAGCGACGAGGAATACAAAGATCTGGCCACGACCATCAGCCACTTGACCGGAAGAACCATCGGCCGCTTCACCCACGTACACCAGAACATCGAAGACCTGATCAAGAAAGTCAAACTCCTGCGGGTGCTGGGCCAGAAGACCGCCACCTGTTTTCAGCGCTGCGTGGGCCATGACGGCATCAATGCCACCTATTCCGTGGTTTATGAAATCGATAAAAAGCTGGGAACCGATTATTTTGAACGCTTCAAAAAGTGGCTGATCCATATTCAGGACGAAAATCTCATGGTGGTGGGGGCCATGACCGATCCCAAGGGTGACCGCTCCAAATCGCCCGCCGACCAGCCGGATCCCGACCAGTATGTCCGCGTGGTTGAACGTCGCGATGACGGCGTTGTTATCCGGGGCGCTAAAATCCATATGACGGGCGCCGTCAACTCCCATGAAATTCTGGTCATGCCCACCACGGCCATGGATGATCGGGCTAAGGATTATGCGGTGGTCTGTGCCGTTCCGGTGGACGCGCCCGGGATTACCATGATCTTCGGCCGCCAGGCCAATGATTACCGCCGCGATTTCGAGGAACGTATCGATGTGGGAAAACCCTCTTTCGGGTCCGTGGGTGGAGAAGCTCTGATCGCTTTCGAGGATGTGTTTGTACCCACTGAAAGGGTGTTCATGGATGGTGAAGCCGAGTTTGCGGGGGATTTGGTTTATCGGTTTGCGGCACACCACCGGGCCAATTACGGTGCCTGCAAAACCGGTCTCATGGATGTGCTGACAGGCGCTGTCAGCTACCTGGCCCAGGCTCAGGGTACCGCCAAAGCATCCCACGTAAAAGACAAGGTCACCGAGATGATCCACTTATCCGAGACCCTCTACAGTTCCTCCATCGCCTGCTCGGCCGAAGGGACACCGACCCCCTCGGGTGCCTACATGGTGGACACCATGCTGGCCAATGTGTGCAAACAGAATGTCACCCGGTTCCATTTTGAGATTGCCCGGCTGGCCGTGGACCTGGCGGGTGGGTTTCTCGCAACCCTTCCCAGTCAGTATGACCTGGAAAGTGAGGAGGTGGGCCATCTGGTGAAAAAGTATTTTTCCGGTGTGGAAGGAATTCCCACGGAGCACCGCATCAAGATCGCCCGGCTGATCGAAGCCATGACCGGCGGCACCACCCTGGTGGAATCCATGCACGGCGCGGGTTCGCCCCAGGCCCAGCGGGTGATGATTTTCAGGGAAGGTGAATTGGGTAAGAAGATCAAGCTTGCCAGGAAATTACTGGGGATCCCCACTGGAAAAACCTAGTGTCACAGGGTGATTTTGTTCCACCCCATTGAGTTAATGATATCAGATTGTTTCAGAAAAAAGTGATCAAACGCCTCCGGATGGTGTATGTAATCAGGCAAGTATTCCTTCAATCCGGGGTCGATTTCTGATCCTGCCCAACTGGCATTTTCCGAATCTGGCTTCCCGCATCCTATCATCATGCCGAAAGAGACTGCCAGCCGATTGGCAGGCGGTTTTCGGCCATCCGGTTGTACTGCTGGAAACCTTCGTGGATCCGCAGCGGTTCCGGGGAACCATCTACAAGGCGGACAACTGAATATATGCTGGTAAAATCAAAGGATTTCACCGGACTCGGAGAGGCTACAGCACCACGGCGGACTCACCGAAAATGGTTTTCGTCAAACCTTTGATTTTCAATGCACAAGCACTGTTATCCCGACCTGTTCTCGAACCCAATTACCGTACAGGAGGTCCAAGAATTATGCTCAGTGCTCAACACATGAAATCCCTACCCGACTTTTTTGCAAACATTCCCGACCCACGCCGCGCTCAGGGGCGGCGTCATCGTCTGTCCACTGTTTTGGCGATTGCTACTGCTGCAACCCTGTGTGGAATGCGCGGATACCTGGCTATCTCAGACTGGGCTAATAGTCTTGGACAGAAAGCCCGAGAGCGCTTCGGTTGCAGATATGAAAACAGACGGTATATCGTGCCGAGCTTGTCAATCATCCGTGATGTACTAATTCGTGTGGAGCCTGTTCATCTCGACAATGCCCTGCTGGCTTGGAACCAACTCTATGGCCAACAGGACGAGAGTCTAGCCATCGATGGAAAAACAATGTGCAATGCCATTGACGAGCAAGGCTATCAGACTCACATAATGAGCGCAGTAGGTCATCAAACCAAAACTTGCTACACCCAAAAAAAGTCGGTTCTCTTCCTGTAGAAGACAAAGATGAACTCAAACGTACGAACGAAATCAAGATGGCAGCTCCTTTACTGGATGCAATTGATATCGAAGGCAAAATCGTTTCTGCAGATGCTCTGCTAACCCAAAGAGATTTTGCTGGATATTTGGTCAAGGAACGTCATGCTCATTACCATTTCACCGTCAAAATGAACCAGCCCACACTCTTACAAGACATCTCACTCTATTTTGAAGACCGAAAAGAGCCGGATACGGAGGGAGGCTACTTACAAAAAAACCGGCGAATACACCTGTGAATACAAAAAAACCGGCGAATCTGAAATTGCGTATGGCATTACGAGCCGCGCTACTGAACAGGCAAACCCCGAGCGCGTACTTGCCACTAATCGTGGCCACTGGAACAGGCAAACCCCGAGCGCGTACTTGCCACTAATCGTGGCCACTGGACCATCGAGAATGAATGCCATTACATCATCGATTGGAACTATGACGAAGATCGAAGCCGCATGCAAACAGGCCATGGGCCTGAGAACATTACCAGGCTACGTCGATTCGCAATCGGTCTCGTCAAAGCCAAAGGTGTTCGCAATGTCGCTCAGAAAATGCGACAGCTCACGCAAAATGTACGGGCCGTCTTTGACTATCTCCGAATGTCCCAAAATTCAGTGCCTCGGACATGATACAACGGAAATTTCTTTTGGAAGGGGCTGCGGGCAGTGAAAAAGTTAAGGGGGATTTTGTCGGAGGATAAAACTTGTGATTGAGGTGGGCCCCATTACCATGGGGCGCTATCCTTCCTTCCGTCTCGCCTCCTCGCTTCGAACCTCGCGGCGAAGGAGTTTTCCCACCTTGCTTTTGGGAAGCATGTCGCGAAACTCGATGTACTGGGGGACCTTGTAGCCGGCCAGCCGCTTGCGGCACCATTTGATGAGGTCGTACCCGGTGATCCCTTTCACGTCCTCCTTGAGCACCACGAAGGCCTTGATGCGCTCCCCCACTTTTTCGTCGGGAATCCCAACCACGCAGGCCCCGACAACGGCGGCATTTTCCTGCAATACCCCTTCGATTTCCGATGACGATACCCGGTATCCTTTGTGTTTGATGGTGTCCACCGTACGGTCTACAAAATAATACCGGCCTTCTTCATCGATGGTCAACACGTCCGCGGTCCGGTAGTAGAGATCTCCGTCAATTTCCACAAAGGCTTCCTGGGTCTCCTCCGGCTTGTTCCAGTAGGCCTTCACCATGCGATCCGAATGGACCAGGGCCTCTCCCTGCTCGCCGGGTGCCACCGGTTCAAGAGTGGCCGTATCCACCAGCTTGACCGTTTTGCTGGGGACCACACGGCCGATGCTCTTGGGAGGATTCTCCTCGTCGGTGTGACACATGGTAACCCCGCCGCAGGTTTCGGTGGCGCCATACCCCTGGTAGATGGGTTTATTAAACTTTTTGCGCCACCGGTTGCTGATCTCCTCCGGCAACACATCACCCCCGTTAAAAGCGTACATGAGGGAAGACAGGTCATAGAAATCGATGCGGTCATGATCCAGAATCATTCTGTAGAGGGTGGGCACCCCAATCAGCGTTTTGGCTTTGTGCCGGTGGACCGCATCAAAAATAGCATCCAGATTCACCTTGGGCATGAGCACGATGGCGCCTCCCACCAAGAGCGTGCTGAGCGCACAGGTCTGTCCCAGGATATGAAAGAGAGGGGCGGAGCCCAGAACCACGTTTTCTTCCGGTTTAAAAAGCGGATCGCATATGGATATCTGCTCACCCGCCGACTCCAGATACAATCCATGGGTGATGGGAACCCCTTTTGGAAACTTGGTGGTACCGCCGGTGTAGATAATTTCCGCCGTGTCCGTTCCTTTTCGGGCGAGCGGCGGCAAGTCCTTGGCACGGGGATTGTTTTTCACCATGTTCCCGAACCAGAGGGTATCGTCTTCCCGGGATACCTTCCCTTTGGGTACCCGGTCAAAGGCCCAGCCGAAAAGTCTTTTCCACCAGGGCAACAGATCCGTCAGTTTGATGGCAATCGCCTTTTTGAGACCGGTCTCGGGAATGGCCTGTTTCACGTAACCGAAGTTGGTATCGGAGCAGACAATGTGCTTCGCACCACTGTCATTGGCAATATAGACCAGGTCGTGTTTGGTGTAGATGGGGGTGATGGGCACCACAACGGCGCCGGCCCGCTGGATCCCCAGCCAGGCGATTACCCAGTGAACACTGTTGGGAACGTAGAGAACGATACGCTCTCCTTCCGTCACTCCCGCATCTTTCAATGAGGCGGCGAAATTTTCCACCCGGCGCAGAATGGTTTTATAGGTGAAGCGGGTACCCAGATAGATGATGGCCGTTTTGTTGCTGTTTTTCGCAGCCGCCGAGGCAAAGGCACTGAATATATTTCCGTCGGGATCAAGTGGGGTCATGGTTAAATACCAAAATAGGCGGCCTTGACTTCCGGGTTATCCATCAATTCCGAACCGGTACCGGTTAATGTCAACATGCCGTTTTCAATAATGTACCCAAAATCAATCATGGGAAGTACGGGCCGGGCAAACTGCTCACTGATGACCACCGTAATGCCCGATCTGGCTTTCAATCCCTTGATGGCGTCCACCAGCAGGTGCTGCATCATGGGGCTCAACCCGAGAAGCGGCTCATCCAAGAGCAGCAGGCGGGGGCCTGCTACCAGGGCCATCCCCACGGCCAGCATCTGCTGTTCACCGCCGCTCATGAATCCCGCCTTGCGGGATTTCAGAGGAACAAGCGCAGGAAAGAGCTCAAAAACATACGATATGGTTTCCTGGATTTCCCGTCGTTTCCGCAGATACCCAGCCATTCTGAGGTTCTGGAGGACATCGCTTTCAGGAAAAATGGGATGGCGTTCGCGGCACAATACGATTCCCTTTTTGACCCGTTCGCTGGGCCGGGTTTTGGTGATGTCCTCCCCCTCCAACAGAACCTTCCCGTAGACCGTGATTCTTTCACCACCGCGGCGTTTTTCCTTGATCCGCATATCGATAATCAACCCCGAGAGGGTATTCATCAATGTGGTTTTCCCCGCGCTGTTGCTCCCGATGACCCCCACCACCTGCCCTTCCCGAACTTCCATTTGAAAGTCGTTTAGGGCCATGGCGTTTTCAAAGAAGACCATCAAGTTTTGAACCTCAAGCATTTCGTTCCCTCTCACTCCGCCTCGCTGCCCAGGTACGCTTCTTTTACGGCCGGGCTTTCCATGACGTCCATTGCCTGTCCTTCGGCGATTTTCCGCCCGTAATTCAGAACCATCACCCGGTCGGCGATGCGAAACAGCTCTTTCAATCGATGTTCAATCATGATAATGGTTTTGCCCTGAGTTTTCAGCTTTTCGATGATGGGCACGATACTCGACACTTCCGCCAGGCTGAGGCCGGAAAACAGCTCATCCAGGATAATCAATTCGGGCCTTAACGCCATTGATTTGGCCAGTTCCAGCCGTTTCAGATACCCTTGGGGCAAGGCCCCCGCTTTCTTGTAGCTTACGTAGGCATCCCGTTCAAAGCCCACCTCTTCCAGGAGATCCAGGGCCACGGCGTCTCGATTCCCGTACTTGCCGCCGGCCAGTTTCTTGACACGGGGCGAGTAGAGGGGCACGATGAGGTTTTTGTAGGCCGGCAGTTGATAAAAGGGCCGAACCATCTGAAAAGTTCTTGAGATTCCCTCGCTCACCACTTTGTAGGGCGCCCAGCCGGTGATCTCTTTTCCACGGAAAGAAATGGACCCCGCCGTCGGTTTTACAAATCCCGTGATGAGGTTCACCAGAGTGGTTTTGCCGCTGCCGTTGGGACCGATGACTCCCAGAAGCTTTCCTTTCGGAAGATCGAACTCCATGTTCGAAACCGCGGTCACACCGCCGAAGGTTTTCGTCAAGTTCTTTACCCTGAGCAGGGGCGCCTGATCCGTCATGATACGTCCACCCATCTTTCCATCTGTTGATATTTTCTCTGGATGTAGGCAAAAATACCTTCGGGCAGGCCCACCACAAAGACCACCAGGAACAGCCCGTAAAAGACAATTCGAAGAGCACCCAGGGCACGCAGCATTTCAGAGAGCGGCACCAGGATAAAGGCCCCGATCAAAGGACCGGCAAAGGTTCCGGTCCCTCCCACCACGGCAGCCGCCACCGGCATGATGGAATAATCCAGGGCAAACCCGGGCATGCCCGCAAACATGTCCATGTGAGTGCCGAAGGCTCCGGCGAAACATCCCACACTGGCCCCCAGGAAGAGAACCTGGGTTTTGTACCAATAGATATTGAGCCCCGCGCTCATGACGGAGCGGTCATTGTCGCTGATCCCCTTGATCACCAGACCGTAGTCGGATCCCATGATCCTTCGAAACCCGAAGAGGACGGCCAGCAGAGCCAGTTCAATGATAAACAGAGCCGTCAGCGGATTGGGAAACGGGGTCAAACCCGTAAGCCCCTCCGTTCCCCCGAGTATCCGTGTGGCCTCCACCAGGCGGCTCAGCATGAGCGGCAACACCAGCGTCACCATGGCGAAATAGACCCCGCGAAGCCTCAGAACGGGAAGCAGAAATAGGGTGCAGATCACCCCCCCACCGATGGTCGCAATGGGCAGGGTCAGAATCGGCGGCAATCCCGAATAATAATTCAGGGAACCCGCCAGGTACGATCCGATACCGAAAAAAAGCGACTGCCCCAGGGAAAGGAGTCCGGCACTCATGAGCATATCCCAGCTCATGGCCAGGAGAGCATAGATGGCGGTGGAGATAATCACCTCACGCCAGTAATCGCTCAGAAGCGGTGAGAAGCAGAGGAGCCCCACCACCGGAATGGAACCGGGAATCAGCAGATAGAGCATTTCCCGGTAGCTTGTGAGTGCGAATATATCCGCCGAGCGGGCTTTCACACCGCGATCGATTCGTTCTTTACGCCTGTCCATAGTCTATTTGGTTATATTCTTTCTTCCAGTTCTTTCTGATGGCTGAAAAGCCCTGAAGGCTTTACCACCAGTACGATGGCAATGGCGATGAGGCTCACCAGCATCATCCAGTGGGGTTCCAGATAATTGGCCGTAAAGGTCTGGGAAAATCCGATCAAAACGCTGGCCACCAGAATACCCACGGTGCTCCCGAGCCCCCCAACAATACAAACGGCCAGGGCGTTGATGAGCACTTCGTACCCCCCTTCAACCGCAATCGTCCCCAGAGGCAGGATTACCACGGCGGCGATGGCCGCCAGGGCGCATCCCAGCGCCATGCTTAAGGCGCCTACCAGATCCGCGTCGATGCCGAAGGTGAGGGCCGTTCTTTCATCCTGGGCAATGGCCCTGAAAGCGAGCCCCGTCCGGGTGTGGTTGGTAAAGAGGTAGAGACCCATCGTCAAGGCCACGGCAATGAGGCCGATAATCAGCCGCTGGTAATCGATATACACGTCGCCGATACTGAAACTGCCGTCAAAAAAGATGGGCAGGGTGTAGCGAAATCCTACGAAATCGAAATACCGGAACAGTTCCATAATGGCCAAGCCGAGGCCGAATGTCGCCATGACTTCGGACAGGGGCATCCCTTTGATCCTCAGAATCACACCATAATAGATGGCCAATCCCAAAAGCCCGGCCAACAGAATGGCGATCAAAACAGCCAACAGGTAGGGAATGCCGAAGGTATTCAGGAAAATCCAGACGGAAAACCCGGAAAAGATGTAGACGGCCCCGTAGGCGAAGTTGGCCACCCCGCTGATGCCGAAGGTCAGGTTGAACCCCATGGCCAGAAGGGCCAGGATGGCACTGTTCACGAAACCGTATATAAGGGTACCTAGAAGCATGGAAATCCCGTTGTTTGTGAGGTTTAAGGTTCAAGGTTGTAAGGCTTTAAGGTGTAAGGGAAAACCTAATACCTTACACCTTATACCCTATTACCTATTTCAGACTTTTGAGCCCTTCGGGCAGCTGAATCTTGGCTTCCGCAACCGAGGGAGGATAGACGATGACCCGTTTTCCAGGCTCGCGCCACTGGATCATGCAGCCCAACGCTTCCACTTCCGGGTCGTTGCCGTAGATCACCTGGTGGTCCTTCCCGAATTTGATGCGACCCATGGCCCCCTGGCGGTCGGTTTTCTCAAGCTCCGCCACGACCTTGTCGCCGTTGACGCTGCCGGCGCGTTCAATGGCCTCTTTCAGCATATAGACCATCTCGTAGGCCGGCGCCGGGGAGTGCCCCGCTTCAATGGGTTTGCCGTACTTTTTCTGGTATTGTTCGTAAAACTCCACGGATTTGGGCACCTTCGGGACGGGCATGTTGCCCACTTCAAAGATGCAGTTCATGGCGCCCGCGATTTTGCCGTCAAAGGTCTTCCACGCCCCGGGGCCTGCCAGGGGTGAAATAAATCCGGCCATGAGTGCAGGAATGTGCATGGTTTTCCACTGCTTGACCAGGATACCGCTCTGGGGCATGTCGAAGATGGGCAGAATCACCTGGGCGCCCTTGGCTTTGGCCTGCATGAGACCGGCTGAGAAATCCGAGCTACCCGTGGGATACTGCTGGCGGCCCACCACTTCCCAGCCCATTTTCTCAAAGACCAGTTTGATCATGAGGTCGCCTGTCTTTCTGGCCCAGGCCACGTCCTGGTTCATGATGAAGACCTTATTAAATCCGAATTCCTTGTTCAGGTGGGCCATGGTGCCGCCCAGGTATTTGATGAGGTAGACGGCATTCAAACAGGCCCGGAAGGTGTATTTGTATTTGTCGTAATCGGTCATGACCTTTTTCTGCATGCCCGGGCTCATGGCCGTTCCCAGGATCATGGGAATCTTGTATTGTCCCACCACGTCCATGCAGGCGATGGCGCACTCGGACCGAAACGACCCGAAAACGATGAAATCGGCCTTGTCTTCCAAAATCAGCTTCTTATGGGCGCGAATCACATCGGCCACCGGAACCCCCGGCTCCGCGCCCCGTGCATCGATGGCGATCACCTCGAAGGGGCGCGTTTCATTTCCCACCTTGACGCCGCCCGCTGCGTTGATTTCGTCCACCGCCATCTGAACGCAGGCAAGCCCTTCCTTCCCTTCAAGAAACCCCAGCGACGTGGGAACACCCAGGATAATCGGTTTGGCCGCATGGGAACTCTGAACCGGCACCAGTAAAGCAACCATCAGAAACATCACCACAGACAAAAAACAGACGCTCTTTTTCATGGATCCCCTCCTCATCAATAAAAAATTCTGTGTATCCGCCAACAACCAAGTCTGATAAAGCAAAAGCTGTGCCATAGGGAGTATACGGCATTAAGTTATTGAAAACAAGATGAATATATCCCGGGATCATCTTTTTAGATCAGACATGAGTGTAAGAATTGGTTACGGTAGCATGAAAAGTGAAGGGATCGAGATAGGATATCTTAAAAAATATCTTTTATGATCAATAGATTAGGCGTTACATTCCCTCGGGCGTTACCAAAGGTGACGAAAACAGAATAGTGTAAGAAAAGGTAACGGATTCGATTTCAGCGGGATGGTTTGCCGGGTTTTATGAAGGGTGGCAAAGTGATTTGCCCATCGGCGACGGTGCGAGGGTAAATGATGACGCGTTTCCCAGGCGCCTGCCACTGGGCCACGCAGGCCAAAACATCCTCTTGAGGATTCTCGCCGAAAATTGCCTGATGCCCCCTGTGGAAAACCAGCCTGCCCATAACACCGCACCGATCCGTCGCTTCCAGAGCCGCTGCAACACCATCCGGATCCAGGGTTTGGGCCTTTTCAAAGGCTTTGGCCAGGATGTAGACCGATTCGTAGGCCGGCGCCGGTCCGTGTCCCGCCTGAATGGGGAGCCCGTATCGGCGCCTGTAGGCCTCAAAGAAAACTTCGGCCGGAGGATACTTGGGCGACGGCAGGTTCCCCAACTCAAAGATGACATTGATCACGCCCTCCAGTCCCGCCTGGAAGGAGGACCACGCATCCGGCCCGGAAGCCGGTGAAATGAAACCGCACAGTAGGGCCGGCGGTTTCAACTCATGCCACTGCATGACCAGGTTCCGGCTGGAAGGCATATCAAAAACGGCCAGAATTACCTGGGCCCGGCCTTTTTTTGCCCGAGCCAATGCCTTCCTGAAATCCGTTGTCTCCTCGGGATAGTTTTCCTGTCCCAAAACCTTCCATCCGGATCGGTCCAGGTACAGCCTCAGCATTAGGTATGCCGTGGATCTGGCCCACGCCACATCCTGATTCACCATAAAGACTCTTTCAAACCCGAATTTGCGCCGCAGCAACTTCATGGTCTCGATGAGATACGCCACCAGGTATTTGGTGTTGAGACCCACGCGAAATATGTATTTGTATTTGGGATTGGTAAGGATTTTGGCATCAACCGCCGGAGACATGGCGATACACCCCAGGGTGGGCAATTTATTTTCAGCCAAAAGGTCCATTGAAGCCAGCAGCACCTCCGAGCGAAAAGGGCCTATTACAAGGGCATCGGGCTTTTTCTCCCCTATGAATGCACGCAGTTTGGCCACGGCCCGGCCGGGAGGGGATCCCGGCCCAACCTCACTGAGATCAAGAGGCGCCAGTCTGAGCTGATGACCTTCTCCGTTTATGGTGACGCCCCCGGCCCCGTTGATTTCCGCCACGGCCATTCGGGCCGCCTTCAAGCTCTCGGATCCTTCCAACGTTTCTAAAGACGTGGGCGCCCCCAAAATTATCTCCCTGCCGTCGACGGCGGCCGTGGACAGCCCCCAAAACAGCATCGCCGCAAGAAAAGCTGGAATGAGACGGACAGGGATCATTGAGAAATCTCCCCACCGGAATCCAAAAAACCTCTAACTCCCAGGCGCTCCATTTTTTCGTAAAGCCCTTTCCGCGAAATGCCGAGCACCTTCGCGGCCAGCGTTTTGTTGCCGTTACATCGTTTAAGCGTGTTAATTATCAAATCCGTTTCCATATCCTTGAGAGTCGGCCCCAGAGAGGCGGCATCTCCCGGTGTTTCAGTGCCCGACCGTTGCTCCATGGAAACCGTTTTTTGGCTGATTTTTCGAGGAAGGTCTTCCAGTGCCAGATAGGTCTTTTTGGACAAAATGACGGATCGGGCCAGGCAGTTTTTGAGTTCCCGGATATTGCCGGGCCAATGATAATCCATCAAAGCCCGCATGGCCTCCGGAGATACCCCTTCCATGGCCCGCAAATACTGTCTGGCGTATTGGGCCACGAAATGCCCCACCAGAAGGGGGATATCTTCCATTCTTTCCCTGAGAGGCGGGACGCGAATGGGGATGACCTCGATACGGTAGAGCAAGTCGCTCATGAATCGTCCGGAAGCGATTTCCGCCTCAAGGTCCGTGTTGGTGGCGGCCACCAGTCGTACGTCGACCCTTTTTTCCCTGGGATCTCCAACCGCCTCAAAGGTTCCATCTTGAAGAAATCTCAAAAACTTGGACTGAAGGTTTAAAGACATGTGGCCGATCTCATCCAGAAACAAAGTCCCTCCGTGAGCCGATTCAAGGCGACCCGGCCTCTTTGCCACAGCTCCCGTGAAAGCCCCTTTGGCATGCCCGAACAGTTCCGCCTCCAGAAGGCTTTCCGCAAGGGCCGCACAATTGATGCAGACAATGGGGCGCTCCTTTCGTTCGGACTCAAGATGGAGCGCTTTGGCCAGAAGCTCTTTTCCGGTGCCGGTCTCCCCCGTAATCAGCACCGAAGCGTCCGTGGGGCCGACCGTTTGCACCACCTCAAAAATATCCCGCATAAGCGAACTGGCGCCGAGCATCCCGTGAAAGGTGCTCTCCTCTTTAACCTGGCGGCGTAAAGACGCCAATTCGAGACTCATCTCCGCTTGCCGGCACGCCTTGGCCAAAACAATGGGAAGCTCTTCATAATTGAGGGGTTTGATCAGATAGTCCGTTACCCCCTCCTTGAGCGCCATAATGGCTGTTTCCACACTGGCATAGGCGGTCATGATAATAAACGGCGGCGCCGGACCGGTTCGGGCCATGGAACGGTAAAGATCCAATCCGCTCATTTTCGGCATTTTCAAATCAGCCAGCACCGCGTCGATGCCCCTGTTTTCACCAAAGACCGTCAAGGCTTCCTCACCGCTGGAAGCTTTTAACACCCGGTACCCCTTATCGGCCAAGAACAGCATCAATACTTTCAGTGTGTTGATCCTATCATCCACAACAAGAATGGTTCTCTCCGGTGTAATCACGCTTCTATTTCCTCCCTGATCTTCCCCAGCGGAAAAATGATCGTCACCTGGGTTCCCCTGCCGGAACGACTGTCCATCTCGATGACACCCCCATGGGCTTCAATGATGCCCAGGCTGAGAGGAAGTCCAAGCCCCGTACCGTCCTCTTTTGTGGTGAAGAAGGGATCGAACACATTGGGCAGGTTTTCGTCGCTGATCCCCTTGCCGTTATCTTTCACCACCACAAGCAGCTTTTTTGCACCGTCCATCTCCATCACCAGAGTGCCCACTTCAATTTCACCACCCTCCGTCAACGCATCCATGGCATTGATGAAAAGATTGAGGAGAACCTGTTCCATCTGATGGGTATCCAGCGACATCAACGGCAGAGATGATGCCAGCCGATTTTGAAAACGCACGTCCTTTTTAGCCGCCTCACCGGCCAACAATTCCTCCGTCCCCAATATGACGCTGTTGATGTCGACAGTTTCCAGCTTGGGCGGTGCCTGTTTGGAAAAATAGAGAAATTCCGAAACCACCCGGTCCAAACGGTCAATTTCCTCGGCCACCAATTGTGTATACTGTCGTATCAACGGTTCATGTCCCCATTTCTGTCCCAGATGGACCATGGCGCCCTTCATGGCGTTCAACGGGTTTCGAATCTCATGGGCGACACCGGCCGACAATCTTCCCAGTGAAATAAGTTTTTCCGATCGAACCAGTTCCTTTTGTATTCGGGAAAGGTTAAGGACCATGCGGTTGAAGGAGCGGGTCAGATCCCCCAGTTCATCACTGGACTTCACCGGAATCATCTGGTTCAAATCGCCGCCGGCCATGCGGTTTGTGGCGGTCACCAAACGCCTCACCGGCCGCAAAAGATTGTATGATAGTATAAATGCTCCCAATAAAGTTATTAAGAGGGTCAGCACAACCAGCTGAATCACTTGGGTTCGGATGCCCTGGGCTTCTCTCCTGAATTCTTCAATGGGAATGGTCACGGCCATGGACCAATTCATGATGGGAATGGGCGCGAAAGCCGCCATTTTTTTTCGACCTTGAAAATTATATTCCTGCCATCCGGTTTCCCCCGCCGCCATGCTCTTTGCCAATTTGGCCACGCTCGGATCCGGATCCTTGTCGGGATCATACTCGTAGGATCCGTAACGCGGATGGGAAAGAGATTTGCCATTGTTGTCGATCAAGAACGAATACCCTTCTTCTCCCACGCGGACGTGACGCAGAAATTGCGTAATGCGTTTGAAATCAACGTCAATTACAATGACGCCCGCAAATTCCTGCCAACCCGTAAAAAAGGCTTTTGTGCAGTGAACAATAAAGCCATTCCGCTCAGGACAATGGACCAGACCGGAAAAATAAACATCGACCGGGCTTTCTTCGCCGGTCTTTCCCAAAAAAACCGCACGGCTTTTTTCATCCAAAGGGTTAAGGGGTCCCGGGCCGCCTGCGCTGATCAATTTCTCACCCCCTTCGCTCAAGACGCGGATTCCGTAATAATAGGGGGTGCGGGCCAGAATGTCGTTGAACAATTTAAGGAGGTTTTCCCGATTGAAATCCGCTTCCGCATGCAGGCGAAACAGCTTTGCAAGATGGTATTCGGCAAGAACCGGAGAACGTGAAATCGCCCCGAGATCAACCCGGCAGTTATAGAAGATATCATTGATTTTGCCGGCAGCGGCTTCCGCCTGGACCATTTGTTCCTGGCGAACCAGACGGTTGACCCTCTCCACGGAAGCCTGAATGGAGGAGTAGCCCACCACCGCAACGGGCAGGCATACCATGGGGATAATAAACATCAACAATTTGCTGAAGATGGATATGCGAAATTTCAAAGGGTTCTCCGTTTACCCGTTCGGGGAAGTCCGACGGTATCACTTCAGGCTTCCCTTTTATGGGACCGAAAAACTTTACCCCTTTTCGTTTTTGGAGTCAATTGCTCGGAAGAACCATCACATATAAAAGGAAAATGCCATTATCAAAACCCATGTCCCCCGAAATCTTTCGGAAAAAAGCAAATCCAAGCAGATTTGAAAGGACGACCATTGTGATTTTCATAAAACTCTGCTAAAAGATATCAAATTGTAGTTTACAGTTGTAGTTTACAGTTATCGGACGGCGGTTGGAAATAACCGCGTCATGCACTTTGAGGAAGGAGAAACCCATGTCCGGAAATTCTCAAAACGGATCCCGCGGTATTGCTAAAAAACGTCCCACATCTGAAATTATTCTAATTCTATTACTGCTGCTGTCGATAGTGGGCATCGCGCTCACCGATTTCAGCCCCATCAA
Organism: Desulfatiglandales bacterium; assembly: GCA_963663335.2. GTDB lineage: Bacteria > Desulfobacterota > DSM-4660 > Desulfatiglandales > Desulfatiglandaceae > NaphS2. Next base: position 49,214 of record CAXXLN010000001.1, read on the forward strand.
GGGATTCTGGTACTGGATGGTCATGGGCCCGTTTTTCTGCGGCGCGACCATCACCATTGAATGGTCCCGCATGAATCGCCAGGGCGAAAACAAAGGCAGGTTGATATGGACGCAGATCTTTCACTGGTTTGGTTACCTGGCCACCATATACCTGGTCTTCCTCCTCAGCGGAAAGGACACGGGACGGCTCAACAACGTGGACGTGGGACTGGTAGCCCTTATGATTCTCGCTTTTGCCACTTTCTCCGCCGGTGTTACCGCCAGTTGGCGGATTTCCGTCGTGGGCGTTTTCTTAGGCATTGCCGTGGTGGCCATCGCCCTCGTGGAAGAATATATCTGGGCGCTGCTGATTCCCCTATCGCTCATTATCATCGGCGCTTTTCTATTTCGCCACCGAAAATCAAAAAAGGACCGGAGGGTTTAGGATATTGGGCAAAGATATGGAACTTCTGGAAATAGACCATGACAAATGCAAAAAGGATGGGATTTGCGTCGCTGAATGCCCCATGGCCATTATTCAATTGGACGCTGATGAAGGCTATCCAAGCCTCATACCCGGAACGGAAGCGGTTTGTCTCAGATGTGGGCACTGCATTGCCGTTTGTCCGCACGGGGCGCTCCAACACGCCAGCATCCCCATGGACGGCTGCCCCCCCCTTGTAAAAGATCTTACCATCAGCCATAAAGAGGCCGTACAGTTTCTGCGATCGCGCCGTTCCGTCAGGCTATACAGGGATAAACCCGTTGAAAAGGAAAAAATCCAGACACTTATCGAAATCGCCCGATACGCCCCTTCCGCGGGAAACCGCCAGATGGTAAACTGGCTGGTGGTGACCGATCCGGACAAAATCCACCGACTGTCAGAGCTCACCGTTGACTGGATGCGTTTTATTCTTGAACAAGGCCCTGAAGCTGCGCGCGCCCCCTATTTTCCCGCCATCGTAACCGCATGGGATAAGGGTATGGACAGGGTCTTGAGAGATGCCCCCGCACTGGTGATGGCCCATGCTCCCAAAGAGGCGTTAAACGGCATGGTCGATCTGACCCTGGCCCTCTCCTACCTTGAACTGGCGGCTCCCACGCTCGGTCTTGGAACTTGCTGGGCGGGCTTGCTTCAGGGAGCGCTGCTTTCACGACCGGACATCAAAAAAGAGCTGGGACTCCCGGAAAATCATCCCCATCATTACCCCATGATGCTGGGGTATACCAAACTCAGGTATTACCGGCTCCCGGAGAGGAAGCCACCGAAAATCGCGTGGGGGTAGAAATCCGATTTATTTAAGACCGTATTTCTTCAGTTTGTATCGCAGCATTCGTTCGCTGATACCTAAAATCCGAGCTGCCCGCGTCTGGTGGTTTTCCGCTTCCGCCATGGAATTTATCACCATCTCCCGCTCAAGAAATTCAATTGATTCTTTCAGGGTTCCCCGATTCCAGTTTTGACCCCGGGGCTGATCCTCTTCCAATGGGGAAAAAGGAAGGTCCGAAGTTTCAATATAATCCCCTCTGGCAATTACCACCGCCCGTTCCAGGATGTTTTCCAACTCCCTCACATTTCCCGGGTAGTCGTACTTCATGAGCAAATGTCTAGCCTCTGACGAAGCACCTATTATTTTCCGACTGTTCTCCGCCGAAAAGCGTTTCAGAAAATGCTCCATCAGCGGCGCCAGATCCTCCCGTCGATCCCTGAGCGGTGGAATGGTAATCCCCACCACATTCAGCCGGTAAAAGAGATCTTCCCGAAAGCGACCCTTTGCCATCCCCTTTTCAAGGTCCCTGTTGGTGGCGCTGATAACACGAACATCGGAACGGAAAGTGCGATTTCCACCCACCCGCTGAAACTCTCTTTCCTGGAGGAACCGGAGCAGTTTTACCTGAACCGCGTTGGTCAGTTCGCCGATTTCATCCAAAAACAATGTTCCGCCATCCGCTTCTTCAAAGCGGCCGATGCGGGTCCCGGCAGCCCCCGTAAAGGCGCCTTTTTCGTGACCGAACAATTCACTTTCAAGAAGATTCTCCGGCAAGGCCGCACAGTTGACAACCGTCATGGGTTTTTCGCACCGGGGGCTCAGGTCATGGATCAACCGGGCCATCAGTTCCTTTCCCGTACCGCTTTCTCCCCGTATCAAAACAGTGGCCCGGCTTTTCGCCACACGACCGGCCAGGTTAATGACTTCCGCCATTATCCTGCTTCGGGAAATGATTCCGTCCGGCGTAACCCGTTTTCCCCGCAACTCCTTTCGAAGGATCTCATTTTCGCGCACAATGGTTCGTCTGCCGGAAATTCGCTCAATAAGCAGCTGCAGTTCATCCAGATCGATAGGTTTGCTGATATAATCGGATGCACCGGCTTTCATGGCGGAAACCGCCGTCTCGACGGTGCCGAATGCGGTCATCACCACCACATCCACCTCGGGATTCAGCTCTTTTGCCGCTTGGAGCAGGGCCATACCGTCCATGACGGGCATCTTGTAATCGGTCAATACCAGATCGAAGCACTCTTCCCGCAATTTCATGAGGGCATCCTCACCGTTTTCGGCACCCGCAACCGGGTATCCTTCGTCCCTTAAAAAATCACAGAGCATTTCCCGTTGAGTCCGGCCATCTTCCACCACAAGAATATTCAGTTTTTCCGTCATTTCCCTTTAACCTTTATAGGAAGCAGGACAAGAAAGGTCGTACCCGCACCCGGTACACTTCGAACGCGAATTTCCCCACCATGGGCTTCTATAATCGCATGGGTCAAAGTGAGTCCCAGACCGAGACCCTTTTCTTTGGTCGTAAAATCCAGATTGAAGATTTTATCCACATCATTCGCCGGAACGCCCGTGCCCGTATCCGTTATGGAGATGAGGGCGGTCTCCTTTTCGTCCGAGCTTATTTCGATTGTGACGATTCCGGACTCCGGAATGGATTCCACGGCATTCTTAACAATATTAATGAGGGCCTGTTTGATTTTGTTTCCGTCCATCACCATCATGAGGCCGGATTCGGTCCCCCTGGTTTGAATCTCGATCCCTCTGGAGCGGGACTCTTCCCCCATAAGCAACCCCACCTGGCGAACCAGACCCGATAGATCCACTTTTTCCGGTTTTAACGCTTGCCCCCTTGAAAGCCCTAGAAATTCCTCAATGATGACATTCAGTCGCCTGACCTCATCACGAATCACCGAGGAAAGATGCGCCAGGTTGTCACTCTTAAGGCGCTGACAGGCCATACTGATGGCGTTGAGCGGATTGCGGATCTCGTGGGCCACACCCGCCGCCAAACGACCCATGGACGACAATCGCTCGGCTTGCTGGAGTCTGCGCTCCATCCCTCGTATTCCCGCGATATGACGATTCTGGTTTCGGTAAAGAAACCCCATGGAAAGCACCGCCAACAAGACCATGAGCCCCATGGCCAGAATGCCCCAAGATTTTTCTCTGCTGATCATCCGGTCGAGATCATCCGTGTTGAGACTGAGACGCACCAACAAGGGCGCCCCCTCACCCAAGGGGATTTCTTGAACCAACATCACCTTCTTTCGGCCATTCCATTCGACCGCTTCACCGGCGATTTCCGCCCGTTTTGTAAGGGGCGCCCAAAAATGGGTGTCAGATGCTTCCCCGCAATTTCCCAATTGAAAAAGGGTCAATCCCTTATGGCCCGTAATGAAAAAGCAATCGAAATTTGGCGGCAGTCCCACAGCGTCTACCGCCATTTCCAAGGCTGTTTTCATTTTCCAGAAAAGATAAGCCTCCTGATCAAAAATGAGAACAACAAAGCCGTTGTGATTCTTGCGACGAAGGGCAAAAAACCGGGAGGAACCGGGAGGGGTAGCAGGCTCAAACATTCGAATCTTCAAATCTTCATGATCCCGTATCATCTTTGCGATAACGTTTTCCATTGAATCCGGCAGAGATCGCTTCTTAAAGGTCAAAGTCCCTTGATTGTCGAAAAGCGCCAGATTCCACAGCCCCTCCCTGGCCGCAAACGTCGCCAACTTCCCTTCGTCGAGGGTCCCGTTACCCGCTTCGTAATCGATCCTCTGTGCCAGTTGCAGCATCAGCAAGACCAGTGACTCCTGAAGGGAAAGCTGCTGGTCGTCGAAATCCGTTAAAACGGTCTTGGCAAGGTCTTGGCCGCGGTTTCTCTGTTGCAGAGTAAATCCCGCCGCCTGTTGAACGGTTTTAATGAAATCGCCCCCCTGCTTCTCCGCATAGCCCGTGAGGGTCTTGTCCAGGGTTCTGAAATCAATGGCCGCCATGCCGAACAGAAGCGCTATAAAAACGAAACAAACGCCTGCCAGCGCCAGGGGTTGCAGAAACGGGCCGAGTGAACGGCTTTGCTTTTTTAATGAGAAATCTTTTTTGTTCTTCATAAATCAAAGAATAGCCGCTAAAGCAAAACAAAGTCAATCATCACATCCGCTCTTCACCAGACCATTTTCGACGGTTTTGTCGAACGCCATTTCGATTTTTCGACAATTCTTGCCGTCTTTTCCCTCCACCCTCTTTCTCAAATAAAGGGAAATCCCGGGGAATAACCCGCGTAAAACCTTTCAAAAAGAACCCGAAAAAGTCTTTGGCATGCTTTGTGCCGTATAGCGATTGTGTGGTAAAAAAATATCAACTCAAAAAAAGGAGAATGAAAGATGAAAAAACTGAGCATCATTGCAGCACTTCTGTTGGTACTTGCCGTGGCAACCGCTTCCATGGCGGACTCGAGACATCGATTCTTTGACCAAAACAACCACCTGGACCCGTCCGTACTGGCAGCCCTGAACCTGACCAGCGAGCAGACGACAAAGATTGAAGCCCTTCACGATACGGCAAAAAAAGAAATGACACACATCAAAGCCCAGTTTGCCACAAAACGGGCCGAAATGAAGCTGCTATGGGCGCAGCCAACCCTGGACGCCGATAAAATCAAAGCCACTCAAAAAGAACTTCAAGCCCTCGGGACAAAGATCCGGGATATTCAGACGGATATGCGCATCGCTTTTCGAAACCTGCTGACCCCCGAACAAACGTCCACGCTCCTGGCCACGGGTTTCAGTAAAAATTATCGGTTTAAGAAAGGCGGCGAGCACGGCAAGGAAAAACGCAATAGAAATTAGGACTAGCCGTACAACGACTGTCCCGTGAAAAAGCATGGGAAGTAAAACCTTCAGATTGTGAATTCACAAGGAAATCTTTTGCCACCCGGCATTTCACCCGGGTGGCAAAATCAGTCATTTCATTCAAAGGAAAACCGGTTCATCTCACCCGCTTCCATGTCCACATGCACCATGACATTTCTGAAAGGGGTACCCCGGTTGAGAAGAATCTTGATCACCTCCATCGCCTGAAGGGTTGCCACAAAGGATGGGGTCACTGCGGGAACCCCCAACAGCGCTTCGGCACGCTTCTCCGGATCCTTTTCCGGGCCTCCGGAACCGTAAAGCAGGGAAAAGCCCGTGTCTTCAGGGAAAATGGTCATCAACTGCCCTTCAAAGCCGGCCACAGCCCCATGCACCAGGGGAACTTCCAGCGCGCGGGATGCCGACTGAAGGCTGAAACGATCCGGCACATTATCGAGGGCATCCACAATCACATTTGATCCGGCCAGGATCTCATCGGCATTCCTCGCGTCCAGTCGTTCCTCATGCACCCGGACATCAACACCGGGATTGATATTTTCGATTACCCGGGCCGCCACGCCACTTTTGGGTTGTCCCAGATCCGGCATACTGGAGAGGGCCTGCCGATTCAGATTGGTTTCGTCAAAGCGGTCATGGTCCACCACCACCAGAGAACCGATCCCCATCCTTGCCAACAGCAGCAAAACCGGCCCCCCGAGCCCTCCCGACCCCACCACGGCCACCCGTGATTTCACCAATTGAAGCTGTTCTTCCATTGAAACACTCTCCCGGTTCCGGATGTACCGGAAAGGGCAGATTCCGGAATTCAATGCCGCTTCATAAACAGCTCGAACACTGCATCCGAAACGGTCCGCCGTTTCAGTGGCCAAAACGTCCTCCAGAATGCGGACTTCACGTCCGGCGATATCACGAATGGTTTTTGATCGTTCAAGGATGCTTTTATTCATTTTGACCCCTTCCTCCCTTGTTGAAACATTGTTTCATAAAAGCGTCGTTGCTCACAGTTAAGTCTATCAATGACGGATCGTTCATCCGGTGTAAGGGGCCTGTTTTCCCGAAAGGCCCTGCTTTTTATCTCTCGAATCCGCACATAATGCCGATGCCCCTCGGTAATGCTGTAACGTCGAATTTTTCTTAAATGCAACTGAAGTTCCACGATATGGCCAGTGGGCATGCGGAGATTCAGATGAATATCCCAAAACCCGCTGGGCAAGGGCGCCAGGGCGCGATCTTTCAGGCGAACCACCTCATAACCGTGCCGCAATATGAATTGGAGGGCCTGGTAGACCTGATCAATGTTATCATATTCGATGGAACTGCGTGAAATGTCCATCAAGAGCGATGCGTCCCCGCCCAATTCCACTTCAATCTTCTCTTCGGCCCGTTTTCTGTCCTTGAGCCCGCCGCCGGGCGGAAAAACCGCGGTTCCTCCGGTAGATGCCGCCACCTGCCGGGTTATCTGCTTAAGATATTGATCGGCCACGGCAGCTTCCCCATAAAGGGTATCCAGGTCATGGCTGTTTTGTCCGGGGGCGTTGTTGCCGACGCTTGACGCCACCACCTTATGGGCCCAAAGGCTGATGGACAACTGTTTCGGCGTAAGTTTATATGAAATTTTGGCACAATCGGGCGTATCCGGGACCGATGACCCGTCCCCGCCAGCGTGGGATTCGGGGACCGATCCCAAAAAAACCCGGCACAGAAGAAGGATCACCAAACCGAAAACGAGGAATGGTCGGCAAAACGCTTGACGGTTGTCTTTTGCGGTGTTCATGAAAATCAAAGCTGTCTAATGGAATTTCCGGGTTACGGCGGCTTCAAAAACCATAAACACCATACCTGAAAGTCTCATCGCGGGCAAAGGAAAAGGGGCTTTTCGGGCAAAACCCTTTGAGTGCGAGCAGGGTCGATGTTACACTTGACGCACCCGGGTTTATCAAGTTATATGAAAACATTCAGAAGTGAGAAGTTACGAGAATATTTTCAGGGAACGCAATGGAAACCATTGGATTGGGGCGATGCTGGGAAGACATGCCCGTGGGATATGCTTTCAAGACCGTCGGGCGAACCATCACCGAAACGGATCTGGTGAACTTTGTGGGATGCACCGGCATGGTGGAAGTCCTTTTCACCGATGCCACCTATGCTGCTAAACATGCCCCTGAAAGCGGACGAATCGTACCGGCGGCACTTCTGTTCAGTATGGCGGAAGGTCTGACCATACAGGCGACACTTCAGGGAACGGGTCTCGCGTTTATCCACATGGATCTCAATGTGAAAGGCCCCACCTTCGTTGGAGACACCGTCCACGTTGAAGGGGAAGTCCTCGAATCCCGAGCGTCCAGCAAGAATCCCGATCGAGGATTGGTGCGCACCCAAAACAGTATCATCAATCAGAAGGGTGAAACCGTCATTATCTACACACCCTTAAGACTCTTAGTGGGCAGAAACATGCTGGTGTCATTCTGGGAATAAACCGACCTTTCATGACATTTGATCACTATCAAAATCCTTTCACGACCTATCGTTTCGGCATACTGCTTTCGATTTTTCTGATGCAGTTGCTGACCATGCCGCTTTTTGAAGGAAGTATGACCGCCGGATACGCGGCGGACACCCTTTTCTACCTGTTGCTGGCTGCGGCCGCTTTTTCGGTTCGACACAGCAGATTTTTCAAACTGGCCATTTTTCTTGGCGCAGGCGCCATTGCAGGTGAATGCACCAGCTATGTTTCCGACCGGATCGTCATTCTGATCATCACCAATTTCATATCCTGCGCCTACCTGGCGCTGGTGACACTGCTCATTGCCATCGAGGTGACACGTCATCGCAGCATCAGCGCGGACACGGTGATGGGCGGATTGTGCGTCTATGTGTTAATCGGGGTATTCTGGACCATCATCTTCATCAACCTCGAACTGATCCGCCCGAGATCATTTGATTTCGGGGTACACGGCCCGCACCCGGGCATGGATGCCACTTACGGGCTTCTCATGTATTACAGTTTTGTCACGCTGCTGACCATCGGTTATGGCGATGTGGTTCCTTTTTCGAGCATGGCGCAAACGTTGACGATCATGGAAGGCCTGATCGGCCAGTTCTATCTTATTTTCTTCATGGCCACCCTGGTCGGGCTTTATGTTCAAAAACGACAGGGTAGGGATTCACCCCAGTTTTGAACCGGAAAATCCGGTATTTTCCTGGGCCGGCCGTAAATTGATTGACAGCAAGCCGCCCATATGGTTCAATAAAGCTCACTACCGTAAAGTAAGAAAGGCTAAATAAAATCCATGAAATCCTGGCAAGGTATTCTCATAAACGCCTGTGTCACGGCGTTGGCGGTGTTTGTGGCAATAGCATTGTTTTTGCCCGATGCTCCGCCGGATAAGACAAAAGAAATCCGGGAAGTGTTGGGCAAACAGATCGACGGCGTTCAGTTGAAATTGAACGCCATTGAAGACGAAATATCGAAGCAAGAAAAGCAAGCACCATTCACTACCACACAACCAAAACCTCTTGATAACTCAGAAGCCCTTTCCAAGCTCAACCAAAAACTTGATATGGTTCTGGGAAAGTTGGCCGTGCTTGAAAATAACGATAGGCCTGCCCCGGGACCCAACACTTTCAGACGGTCTTCCGCGCCGCCGATGATTCAGCGTCAGGCACCGCCGGCATTTTCGGCCAAAGGCCAAAAACCTTCAAATTGGATCGACACCCTTCCCGACGACAAGAAGCGAGAGGTGAAAATCATTTTTGAAGACCATCTTCAGCAATTACGGGATAAGCTTCCGCCCCCCGACCCCGACGGTAAATTGCCGGACCGGGAAACCATTCGTAGCGTCGTTCAGGAGAGCGATCTGCTTTTAAAACAAGATCTCAAAGCCGTATTAAGTGAAGAAGAGTACCAGCAATTCCTGGATTCGCATCAGCAATCCAGAGGACAATTGCCGAAACTGCCGGCTATTCAACGAAATCCATAACCTATGCGTTATGATTTATAAATATCCGGAATTTTAGAAAGGAGGAATAACTTCGAAAAAAAAGGATTCGTAAAATTTTGAATTCAATAAAATCGTTTCGTTGATTTGAGGAGGAAATATTATGGAAAGAAAAAGATTCCGAAGGATCGTCGTCACAATAGCCCTGATCGGAGCCCTTTTCATGTTCGGCACGGGAATAAAGAAAGCCGAGGCCTTTATTGCTGATACAGCATTCTATGGCATCGTTTCAGGATTTTATCAGGGTCTGGCGGAATCCTCTGCTGGACTGGGATGGTATTACAATGATGACTCATATTTCTACGATTCATATGTTTATTTTGATTATGCGAAGTCTGATGCCTACTCTTCAGCCTATTATGCCTCCTATTCTTATAACTATTATGCCTATTACGCATATTTAGAGGCAATGGATGCCTATGACTATCTTGATTTAGCGACGTACTATATGTATGATTACTGGTATTATTATGGCACGGGTGCATCCGGCGACCTCGCAGTGCAGTATGGCGGTCTTGCGGCCCAATCTCTGGCATACTTACTATATTATTCGGCTTATCTGTAGTGGATGGAATCTGCAATTTCTGCGTCAGCATAATACATTGCGGTTTCGAATGGTAAAATGATACACGAAGATCCCCAAATTTTGTTTTATACGGGCTGAAAGCGGCTTTTATAAAAAATACTCTTTGTTGACAGTTCTAGAACCTTTAAGCCGCTTTCAGCACGGTATTGAATAAGATTTTCTTCAGTCACATCCCTGACGATCCATCGAAAGCCGGCCCGATGCCCTTCCGGATCCCCGATCAGCGAAATAGAAGTCTCGATGACTCTGGGAGCTTTTCGTTGACGCCCGCGGAAAATAGTCCTATAAATTGCTGAAAGCATGCTGCAGATTTACGTCAACCAGGCTGAAACCCTTCATCCGGGAGGCCCCCATGCAATATGTTATCATTGGAAACGGCATCGCGGGAATAACCGCGGCTGAAGCGATTCGACGGTTGGACCCTTCGGGCCGAATAACCATGATCGGCGATGAAACCGCCCTCCCCTACAGCCGGCCCATGATCAGTATGGTTCTCGACGGTTCAATACCCTCGGAAAAACTGCCCATCCGTCCCCCGAGTATCTATGAGGACCTCAACGTGGAAACCCTTTTTGGAAACCGTATCTCAAAAATCGATGCGGGGCGAAGGGAGGTGGTCATCCAAGACCGTAGCAGGGTCCCCTTTGACCGACTCCTCATCGCCACCGGCGCCGATGCGCGAATGGTGGACGTACAGCGGGCGGATCTGGGCAACATCTTCACCATGAGAACCGAGGCCCATGTGCGCCACATTCTCCATGGCCTGTCCGGTGTTCAAAACCCCCTGGTTCTGGGAGGCGGTCTTGTGGGCTTCAAAGCCGCTTACGGCCTGCTCAAAAGAGGCCTCAAACCCACCATGCTCATCACGTCCGCCTATCCCCTCTCCATGCAGGTAGATGAAACGGCAGGCAAAATGATCCTGGACGAGCTGGTTCGGCACGGGTTGACGGTTCGGGTCGGTATCAGCGTCACTGCCTTTGAAGGACGCGAAAGGGTAGAAGGCGCTTTGCTCTCGGACGGTTCCACCCTCCCCTGCGATCTGGTCATTTCCGGCAAGGGGGTTGTACCGGCCCTCTCTTTCCTGCCCAGGGATCAAATAAAAATCGCTCAGGGGATCCTTGTGGATGAACACATGGAAACCTCTTTGAAGTGGGTCTTTGCCGCCGGGGATGTTGCCGAATGCATGGATATCGCAAGGAAGAGACCCTGGATAAACGCCATCTGGCCGGAAGCCGTCATGCAGGGGCGCACGGCCGGTATTAACATGGCCGGAAGAGAGGTTTCCTACGCCGGAAGCCTCAGCCGAAATGTGATGCGCATCTTCGATCTGGATCTCATGACTCTGGGCCTGGCCAATCCCGGAAACGATTCCCAATATGATGAACTGAAAACCCACAATCCCCGAAACAACGTCTATCGAAAGCTGGTGTTCAGGAAAAATGTCCTTGTGGGGGCGGTACTGGTAAATGACATTGAACAAGGGGGACTTTTCCTGGCACTGATACAAAACGAAACACCTCTTTCCATATCGCCCAAAAGACTGCTTGAACCCGGATTTAACTTCCGACAGCTCATGAATTGAGAGAAAGGAGGGAATATGAAAAAAGTCATGGTTCATCCCGAAAGATGTGTGGGGTGCATGCAATGCATGATCGCATGTGCCACGGCACATTCCCGAACGCGGCAGCTCCTGACCGCACTCACGGAGAGACCGCTTCCCAAATCACGGGTCCACATGGGGGCGGGACTGTACAATGAAGGGTTCCCGAACCGATGCCGGCACTGCAACCCGGCCCCCTGTATGGCGGCCTGCCTGGCGGGTGCCATTTTCCGTGATCTTGAAAAGGACACGGTCCTGGTGAATCCGGACAAATGTATCAATTGCGCCAGTTGTGCCATGGCGTGCCCCTACGGCGTAATCCGTTTCCATGAAGACGCGACGGCACCCCCTGATAAAACCGTTGCCGTCAAATGTGATAATTGCGACCAGCGACAGGCGGAGGGGTTGATTCCCGCCTGCGTGGAAGTCTGTAAATCGAGCGCCCTCACTTTTGAGGAGAGCGCCGATTCCCTGAAACGAAAAACCGATGAAGTGGCCAGGTCCGTATCCCGAGGGGCTGACGAGATTTCCCTGTCCCCGGCGTTTTCCCTGTTAACCGCTGCAAAAAAGGCACAACTGTCCCTTTGATGTTGCGCTTGGAACCATAAGGAGAGAAAGATGGATCAGAAATTCGACGATCTCACCATTACGAAAGACGGCCGACTGTTGCTTGCAAAGGCGGAAAAAGACCAGGTGGAAACCGTGTGGCAGCGGCATCAGGCACAACAGCCCCAATGCGGATACTGCGATCTGGGACTGAGCTGCCGAATCTGTGTCATGGGTCCCTGCCGCGTGGATCCTTTCGGGGAAGGCCCCCAAAAAGGGGTTTGCGGCGCGGATGCGGACATCATCGTGGCCCGGAATCTGTGCCGCATGGTGGCAGCCGGCGCCGCTTCCCACTCGGACCACGGCCGTGATCTGGTGGAAGTGCTGGAAGGCGTCTCCGAAGGCACGGCGCCTGGTTACCGGATTCGGAGCGTTGAAAAGCTTCAAAGAGTGGCCGCCGAGTACGGCATTGAAACGGAAGGGAAAGAACCGCTGCCCCTGGCGGGAGAGCTGGCCCGGGCCATGATGGAAGACTACGGCATGCGCCAGAAGCAAATCAGACTGGTGGACCGAGCGCCCCAAAAACGTCGGGATCTCTGGAAAAAAATCGGGATCACCCCACGGGGGATCGACCGTGAAACCTCTGAAATGCTGCATCGAACCCACATGGGGGTGGACAACGGCTGGCAGAGCCTCTTGCTGCAGGCCCTTCGCAATGCCCTCTCCGACGGATGGGGCGGATCCATGATCGCCACCGAGGTATCGGATATCCTCTTCGGCATCCCCGCTCCCAAGCCGACCATGGTGAATGTGGGAGTTTTAAAAGAAGACCAGGTAAACATCATCGTCCACGGCCACAATCCGGTGGTTTCGGAAATGATCCTGAAAGCCTGTGAATCCCCGGAACTCCTGGCCCTCGCCAAGGAAAAGGGGGCCGACGGGATCAATCTGGCGGGTGTCTGTTGCACCGGCAACGAACTCCTCATGCGCCATGGGGTTCCCATGGCGGGGAATCACCTCATGACGGAACTGGTGCTCAGCACCGGGGCCGTGGAGATGATGCTGGTGGACTACCAGTGTATCATGCCGTCTTTGGGCACCGTGGCCGCCTGTTACCATACCAAGATGATCAGCACCAGCGACAAGGCAAGATTTCCGGGAATGGAACACCGGGAATTTCATCCGGAGACCGCGGAAAAGATGGCCGTGGAACTGGTGAAGGAAGCGGTTTTGAATTTCAGCCGTCGGGGAAGCACCTATATCCCGGTCGAGCCCGTGAACGCCATCGGGGGATTTTCCGTGGAGACCATTCTAGGGGCACTGGGCGGCACTCCCGAGCCGCTCCTGGATGCCATCAAGGCCGGCAAAATTCGCGGCGCCGCCGGCATCGTGGGATGCAACAACCCCAAAATTAAACAGGATTACGGTCATGTAACCCTCACAAAGCGGCTCATTGAAAACGATATCCTGGTGGTGGATACGGGTTGCGTCTCCGTGGCCAACGCCAAGGCGGGCTTCAAGGTACCGGAAGCCATTGAAATGGCGGGCCCGGGTCTCAAGGAAGTGTGTGGCGCCCTGGGCATTCCGCCGGTGCTCCATCTGGGAAGCTGCGTGGACAACGTGCGGATCCTGGTGCTGGTTTCCGCTCTGGCCGATGCCTTGGGTGTGGATATCAGCGACCTCCCCGTTGCGGGCGCCGCCCCGGAATGGTACTCTGAAAAGGCGGTTACCATCGGAACCTATTTTGTGGCTTCCGGCGTCACCACGGTTCTGGGCCCCATGCCGCCCATTGCCGGCAGCATGAATGTGGTCAAACTCCTGACGGAAGGGCTGAAAGATGTGGTCGGTGCCACCTTTGCCGTGGAACCGGATCCGGAAAAAGCTGCCCTGATTATTCGCAGGCACATCGAAGGGAAACGAAAGGCTTTGGGACTGGACTCTTTGGAGGTGTAACCCGCAAAAAAACGCCGCATTTCGAATCCAAAATTCGAAATGCGGCCCCCCGATTTGCTTTCACTTTTTAGCGACGAATTCCATGATCATGCGTGCGGTTTCTTCCGGATTTTCTTCCCGGCGAATGCGGCCGCAAAAAGGAATCACTTCAAGCCTTGCCTTGGGCAGGGCTTGTTTAAACTTAAAGGCGTCTTCCTGTGGAATCCAGGCATCGTCCCTTCCCCAGATGATCAGGGTCTCCACCTGAATTTCAGCAATACGCGAAGCATATTTTTCTGAAGAAAGAAATGGGGTCAAATCTGCTCTTGACCCTTGTTTAAAATTGCTAAGAGTCAAAGGAAGATTTGACCCCATGACCCATGATGAGACCCCATGACTTGGTAGCGAATCCTTTCATCCATCCATGGGTAACGGCGGAACATACTTTGCGGGCGCGGTAGCAAGACTCTACAACGCGGAGGGGACGGTGCTGGGCGCCATCGAAACCTTACGGGACATCACTGCAACAAAACAATCGGAACAGGAACGGGAAAAACTCATTTCCGAATTTAAGGAGGCCCTTGCCAAGGTCCGAACACTCGGCGGATTGCTCCCCATATGCGCATCATGCAAGAAGATCCGTGACGAAAAAGGGTATTGGAAGCAAATCGAATCGTATCTTAGCGATCACTCGGAAGCCGAGTTCAGCCATAGTATCTGTCCGGAGTGTGCGAAAAGGTTGTATCCTGATTACGACCTTTATTCCGATGACGACGATAAAAAATAGTCCCTGAAACCGCCATTCAGCTTTTTCAAAGATGAAGTATCACCCCGTCATTCCGGGCCTGGCCCGGAATGACGATATCTCTACGACATTTCAGAAATGACAGCACACCAGGGAAAAATGGATCGCTTGATATTTTTTGCTTGACTATTCTATTTTGATCAGTCAATATAGTCTATTACCTTGTCAATCCGGAAGGAAAAAGGGAACTGAAACCCTTATCGGGAAAATGAACATTTCAAAATTTGTCGTTTTGGGAACACTGGATATCATGGGAATCGCCAGCGGCTATGACATCATTCGCGAACTGGACCGGAAGATGATCAGCCGTTGGACCAATGTGAAGAAAGGGTCTATCTATAACGCTTTGAAAGCACTGTGTAAAAATGGGGAAATTCATGAAGTGGACCGTGTGAAAAAGGGGGCTTTCCCCACCATGACCCTCTATGAGATTACGGATTCCGGCCGCGATTCCTTCGACAAAATGCAGGCAGAGGCCTTTTCGGGAATCTTCCCCCTTTTCCTGGGTTTCAAGCTGGCACTCAAGTTCAACAAGAGGCGGACCGGTGATGAAATCAAGGGGTATGCAACAAAGGCCGTCAAGAACATCGATATGATATTAGCGGGAATGGATGCCTATCTCAATTCCCTGCCCGAGGCGAGCCCCCAGAGGGAGTCCGACGGGTTTTTCATGGAACACGACCGGATGCTCTATCTCGAGGAGAAAAGGTGGATCCAAATGGCCGTCAAAAGGCTGGATGTGGTGGGTACGGGAACCCATTCCCATTAAACGCTTAATCGGACGGGGATTTTTTTTGACATGTAAGTCAAAATTGACCAGTCAAATAGCACTAATCATTTTTGATTTATTTAAGGTAGGAGGTTACGATGATTACATTAACCGTTAACGGTGTGTTGCATTCATTGGATGTGGACCCGGAGACCCCTTTGCTCTGGGTCTTGAATGAACACTTGAATTTAACGGGGACCAAATACGGTTGCGGGACAGGGGAGTGCGGTGCGTGTACGGTCATCATCGACGGAAATGCGGAACTTTCCTGTTCCATCACCGCGGAAGAAGCCCAACACAGCGAGATCACCACCATCGAGGGCCTAAAAGGGGAGACCGCCGATGCTCTGGGCCGCGCCTGGGTGGAAGAGGATGTAAGCCAGTGCGGCTATTGCCAGCCGGGTCAGATCATGACCGCGGCGGTGCTTTTGACCCACAACCCTGAACCGGACGATGGGACCATCGACGCCCAAATGTCGGGGGTTCTGTGCCGGTGCGGCACCTATCAGAACATACGGAAAGCCATTCATCTCGCCTCCAGGGAGCTTTGCCATGGAAAAAAATGAAGTGAATGAAACCCGACGACAATTTCTGAAAATCGGCGTTCTTGCCGGTGCGGGCCTGGTGGTGACCGCCTATTCGCCATCCCTTGCTTCAAAAAATGACGCCATGGCTTCGAATGAAGTTCAGGGAAAAGGCGGTTTTGCTCCCAATGCGTGGATCCGGATCGATTCGGACGATGTGGTTACGGTCATGGTCAACCATTCGGAAATGGGGCAGGGGATCACCACGGCCTTACCCATGATCGTGGCCGAGGAAATGGAGGCGGATTGGGGAAAGGTCCGGTTCGAGATAGCACCGGTGGCCGACGTATATAAGCATCCCGATTACGGCATTCAATGGACGGTCTCGAGCAAAAGTGTGGAGAGTTCCTGGCTCCTGTTGCGGGAGGCCGGCGCAAGGGTCCGCCAATTGTTCATCCTGGCGGCTGCGGATATCTGGAAGGTACCCGTGGGGGAATTAAGGGCCGAAAAGAGCCGGGTGATTCACGAGGCCACGGGAAAGATTCTCCGCTACGGCGAACTGATTCAGAAGGCCTCACGAATGGCGGTTCCGGAGTCGGTCAGTCTGAAGCATCCGGCCCAGTATAAAATCATCGGCAAACCGATTCGCCGCCTCGACGGCCCCATCAAGACCAAGGGCCGCGCAAAATTCGGCATGGATGTGAAACTTCCCAACATGCTCATGGCAACGGTTGTGCATCCGCCGGTTTTCGGTTCCCAGCTTCAATCCATGGATGACGGGCCGCTTAAGGGAATGAAGGGGATCAGAGGAGTATTCCCAGTTGAGACCGGGGTTGCCGTCGTGGCGGAGACCTTTTGGCAGGCCCTCAAGGCAAAGGATGCGCTTACGGTTCAATGGAAGGATCACCAAAACGGGAAGATCGATTCCCACCGATTGTTTGCTCGCTGGGCCGAAATGGGAAAGCAAGAGGGGGAGCCCTTTTTCGAGCGGGGGGATGTGGACGACATCTTCAAGGCCGGGGGCCGCCTTCTGGAGGGGACATACGATCTCCCCTACCAGGCCCACGCAACCCCGGAGCCCATGAACTGTACGGCGGACGTGCGCAAAAATTCCTGTGAGATCTGGGTTCCCACGCAGAACCAGAAGGGGGCCCAGGAGATGGCCGCCCGGTTGACGGGCCTCGATAACGGGGCCGTAAAGGTCCACACCACCTACCTGGGGGGCGGGTTCGGACGTCGCGCCCTGGTGGATTATGTGGGCGAGGCCGTGGAAATCTCCCAAAGGATGAAGACCCCGGTCAAAGTGATCTGGACCCGGGAGGAGGATTTTCTGCGCGACTATTACCGACCCGCAACCCACAACGTCATAAAGGCGGTCATCGATGACCGTGGACGGCCTCTTGCCTGGTCCCACCGCATCGTGGGGGCCGACGTCTTCGGGCAGGCCCTGCCCAAGGTCATCTCCGGAATGATGCCGGACTTTGTCCCCCGGTTCGCAAAAAATGCGGCCACATCCCTGGCCGAAAGCCTCATGCCCCGTTTCTTCTCAGGCAAGAAGGCCGTCAAGGGGGCCGGGCCCCTCCCCTACGCCTTTGACAACATTCGGGTGGAGTTCATCAACGATGATCCCGGAATCCCTATTTGCTGGTGGCGGTCGGTGGCGCCTTCCTCCAACTGTTTTGCGGTGGAATGTTTCATGGACGAGATCGCCCATGGCGTGGGCCGGGACCCTTTTGAGTTGAGATGCGATCTTCTTTCCCATTCCCCCCGGTTGTTGCGGGTATTGAAGCTGGCGGCGGAGAAGGCCCGTTGGGATACAAAGCCGTCCGCGAATATCCACCGGGGCATTGCCTGCCACGATTTTCAAAACACCATGATGGCCCTTGTGGCCGAAGTGTCCGTCAGTCCCCGAGGCAGGGTGCGGGTCCATCGGGTGGTGTGCACTGTCGATTGCGGCGTGGTCATCAATCCCAAAATCGTCAAGGCACAGGTGCAGAGTGCGGTGGTCTTCGGCCTGACAGCCACCATCAAGAGCTCCATCACCATCAAAAACGGCCGGGCCGAGCAGCACAATTTCGACACTTTCCCCATTTTGCGAATGGATGAAACACCCGAGGTGATCACTTACCTGGTTCCCAGCAACGAACCGCCCACAGGCATCGGTGAAACCGCGGTTCCCGTGATCGGTCCGGCAGTGGCCAATGCGGTTTTTTCAGCCACGGGCAAACGAATCCGAAAACTGCATATCACACCCGAGGATTTGATGGCATCGGGATAGGGGGACGAAATTTCAAACAGGATCTTTCCAAATTGACCGAACGATTCTGCTTGACTTTCCTCCTCTTTCACATATCATTCGGGAATATTCTCTTCTCTGCCTACAAAATACCTATTCTTCCCTCGGAGATCCAAATGGCGCAACGCATTAAGCTCGGCATACCCACTTCCGGCGGGCACTGCTTTCTCTGCCGGGAGATGGACTTCTCGAAAAGGCTGTTGTTTGGATTTGATTCATTGGAAGTAAAAATGCTGTCAGAATTCGATCGGGACCGACTGAAGTCGACCTTATAAGGCATAGGTGGTCTGGCATAATTATTGCTTTTATGGCCAACCCTCTATATTTGAATATTGATGGGGCCAAATTCGTCCCTTCAATACCTTGTTACCCACCACATTAAGAGTGATATGCAATCATGAAACAAAGCTTTTATAGAGGATCTGAATGGAGGAAGTGGGACCTTCACCTTCACGCGCCTGGCACGAAACTGAGTGATGGGTTCAGAGGCACTGACAGCAGCGATGTATGGGACGTGTATTGTCGGAAATTGCATGACTCTTGTGTGCAAGCGTTTGGTATTGCGGATTACTTTTCAGCCCATGGATATTTCTCCGCTCGCGAAAAATACAAGGAGCGCTACCCAGACTCACCAAAGGCTTTCTTTCCAAACGTAGAGATGCGGACGAATGATGTCGTCAACAAGGCACGGGAAGAGGTCAACATCCATCTCCTCTTTAATCCGTTTCGTCCGGATCACACGGCCAAGATCACTTCTTTTCTTAATACGCTCAAGACTAACAAGACTGATGAGTCAGGCCGGAATGTGAGGGCTTCGGAACTAAACAATGAAAGAGATTTCGCGTCCGCGACAACCACGCGGGCCTTTATCCAGGAAGCCCTTGAAGAAACCTACGGCAAGGGTGCGGACCTCCTGGATTGCGTGCTCATCGTCACGGCGGCGAACAATGATGGTATCCGCGCCGAACGCGGCAAACAGCGCAAACTCCTAATAACGGATGAATTGGACAAGTTCAGCGACGCATTCTTCGGTAATGCCAAAAATGTTGATTGGTTTCAAAAAACCAATCGCGCAGAGGACAGTGAAATATACACGAAACCGAAGCCGGTGCTTTCAGGCTGCGACGCGCATTCGTTTTCTGATATCGACGAAAAGCTTGGGCAAGTCGTTTTTGACGCCAAAGACGGCATCGTCTATGAACCGACCTGGATAAAAGGCGATTTCACCTTTGAAGGTCTCAAGCAAATAATTTTCGAACCACGTAATCGCGTGTTTATTGGCGCAGAGCCAGACATCGAGCGGCGAGTCCGTGAGAACAAGACGCGATACATCGAATCCCTGCACGTCACTTGCATTGACGGTTACAGACCAGACCAGCATGGCACTTGGTTTTGCGATGAGACAATCTTGCTAGGCAAGGAGCTCGTTGCGATCATCGGCAACAAAGGCAGCGGGAAAAGCGCACTCACGGACATCATTGGCTTGCTCAGCAATAGCCACAACCAGACCTCCCGAAATGCCTCGGGAAAGGCAGATGAACTATTTTCCTTCCTCAACAAGGAAAAGTTCCTGAAGGGCGGGTGTGCTAAACATTTTCAGGGCACGCTGAACTGGTACGAGGGCGAGCCGGACAGCAAGCTGCTCGACGCGCAAGTGGCTACACACCTGCCGGAAAAGGTCGAGTACCTGCCCCAAAAATACCTGGAACGAATATGCGCTAACATCGCAGACGACGAGTTCCGGGCAACGCTCAATGAAGTAATTTATCGATATGTCAAACCTCGAGATCGGTATAGCAAAACAAATCTCGATGATCTAATCCAGTACCGCACGCAACAGGCTCAGGAAGATATCGAACGGAAGATGCTGGAGCTTCATCAAGCCAATGCGATTGTCGTCTCCGTTGAGAAAAAACTGACCGAGGACTACCGCAAGAAACTCGAAGAGAAGATCAAGCTGAAGAAGGAGGACATTGAGGCACACGCCAAGGCAAAGCCGGAGGAAAAACAAAAACCCGAGGACGGTTCAGGAACGTCAACGGCTGAGTCCACACAAGTTGAACAGATCACGCAGAGCATTGCTGTGCTCACGGAGCAAATCACGCAATTGGAAGCAGAGCAGGTCGCAGTCAGCTCATCGGCCGAAGAACTCGTACAGGTTCGGCAATCTATAGAGCGTTCAGCAAACACTCTGACAGGACTCGAAGCGAAACACGAGGCGGTTCTCGCGGCGGCCGGATTGAGTTTCGGCCAGATTGTCACGCTGTCCGTGGACTACACTGGACTCGATGCTGCCATTAAACAGAAAAAACAGAGATTGCAGCAGGTCGAATCGTTGCTCTTAAGCACGGAGGACATCGCCGCAATGGGCGACGATGACGACACAGGTGTTAATACGACACGAACGGCTGCGACCGCTGCTAGCCTTGTCTGCCAGCAAGCAGCATTGGAGGGAGAGAAAGCCGAACTCGTTGAGCGATTAGGCAAACCTGCGCGAGAGTATCAGCAATATCTTAGTGACCTCCAGCTCTGGGCGGATCGGGAGAAGGAATTGCGCGGAGAAGATCAGAATCCGGGCACTGAGACGCTGAACGGACTTGAGAAGGAGCTGAAAAAGACCAACACGGTCTATCCGGAGAGTCTGCTCACGGCCCGCGCCGAGCGGGAGCGGATTAGCAAAGAGGTCTTCAGCAAGAAGTGCGGGCTTACGCAGTTCTATAACGCAGTGAAGCAATCCATCGACACCGAGATAGCCAAGTGCCGGCAGGATCTTGGCGAGTACGACATCTCCATCGAGGCGGGTCTGCGTTTCAGTCCATCCTTCTTCGAAGAGTTCATGAAATACATCAACCAAGGTGCCTCTGGCAGCTTCCGTGGACAGGAGGAAGGCCAGGCCATGCTGCGCCAGTTCACCGAATCTGTAACCGACTGGGAGGATGAAACCCAGGTTTTTACGGTCCTGCAGGGTATCGCCGAGGCCCTCCACGCCGATAGACGGGAAGATGTCTTGCCACAGAATGCAGCCCGCGATGTCTTCAAGCAGATGAAAGGTCAGAAGACGCCGCAGGAACTGTACGACTATCTGTTCGGCTTCGACTATCTTGGTACCAAATATGACCTAAAAGTGGATGGCAAGGATTTGAGCGAATTGTCGCCCGGCGAACGTGGCGGATTGCTGCTTATTTTCTATCTCATGCTCGATCGGCAAGATACCCCCCTTGTCATTGACCAACCCGAGGATAATCTCGACAACAAGAGCGTTTACGAGATTCTCGTCACCTTCATCAAGCAGGCCAAGAGACGGCGGCAGATCATCCTCGTGACGCACAACCCGAACCTCGCTGTCGTGGCCGACGCTGAGCAGATAATTCATGTGTCGCTCGATAAGAAGGACGGCAAGCACGACTTCGATTTTTTTTCCGGTTCCATCGAGAACCCACGAATTAATCAGACCGTTGTGGATATTCTTGAAGGAACTTTGCCTGCATTCGACAATCGCCGTCTGAAATACAGGAATCGGGCTGGCACATGAATGAGTAGTGATACTGCCACTGCGGTGATGTCACCGAGAAAGAGGGGCGTTCATCAATAATTCAACTCCATCCAACAAGCAGTTTCTGCCGATAAACACGGCAGAACTGCGTGTTAGACAAAGGACAGAATGTCCAGAATGGGGTCTTTCCAAGCCAACCTATTGTAATTTAATGAAATACAATAGAAATGGGCCTTGAAATCGTAGCTATATGGATGTTTTTGGGAACGAAATGTGCATTATAGAATTGAGCAAAACATGAAGTCTTTCCCATGCTGCTCTTTTTTGCCCCCAAAAGAACAGTATGAGGCTTAAGAATAGCTTATATTTGGGGTTATTTATTAGAAATCAATATGTTAAAATGGACCGAACCAGACCGACGGACCGATTCTATGACCTGTCAACGCTTTTGATTTCTTGCCCAACCATATATGATGGAAAAGCGGAAATGCAAATATTACAATGTGTGCGGATTGTATGCCGAAGTAGATGAAGATCCGCCTCTGTGTATCCTCCACTCCAAGGATCCAAACAAAGATAGAAGCCGATTTAAAGCTTCTCTTGCCGAACACCGCAGAGAAAAAGCGCATAACTTAAGGGGAATTTGTTTTCCTGACATCGTCGACTTCTCCTGGGCAACCTTCAGTGAGGAGGTTGATTTCTCCGAGGCCACGTTCTCTAAAGACGTTGATTTCTCCAATGCGACGTTTGTTAAGGGGAGCAACTTCACCTGGGTAAACTTCTTTGGGCGGGCTTTCTTCTCGGAGGCCAAGTTTAAAAAGGGCGCCAAAGCTAACTTCGTCAAAGCCATATTCCACAATTGGGCCGTCTTCATCGAAGCCGAGTTCTTGGGGGAGAATGACTTCTCAGCGGCCACATTTTATGATGATGCTATCTTCATTTTGGCGACGTTCACGCAGCCGGCCGAATTCTATGCAAGCAGGGTCTGTAAACAGGCTAGCTTTTCCCAAACCAAATTTACAGAAGGGGCTGACTTCTCTTGGGCTGGATTCCTTGGCAGAACTGAATTCATTGGCAGAGAGAAAGAGGACAAGAAGGTAATCTCTATCTTCTCAAGCGGAAAAAGCGAAGTGAATTTCAGAGGTGCATCTATAGATCCTTCTCAAAAATTTATTTTCAGAGATGCAAATCTTACCAAATGCATACTTGAACAAACAGATTTGCGAAAAGTAGAGTTCACAGGGGTGATATGGCCTAAAACTGAAGAGCAGTTTCAGATCTGCGATATATCATGGCAAAAGCCCGTTTGGCGCTATCTGGTCTATGATGAGATTCGTCCCCTAAAGAGAGGTGAAACCCGAAAGTGGGAGTATGTTGAAAGAATTTACCGAGAGCTGAAACAAAGCTATGAGGACTGTCGTGACTATGAACGGGCGGGAGATTTTCACTATGGCGAGAAGGAAATGCGCCGAAGAGACCCCAGCACTTCCCTTCTTCTCAAATTTCTTCTGACGCTTTACTGTTGGGCCAGCGGTTATGGGGAGAGATACGTCCGCCCGCTTGTTTGGGCGTTCGGCCTCATGGTGGTATGTACTGTCGGGTATCTCTATTTTGGAATTGAGACGGCTAAAGGTGGGTCGAGACTGGCACTAGAAAACTGGAAGGACTGGTTCAGTGCAGGCCTTTATAGCTTGCAGATCATGGCCCTCCTCAAACCCGCATATTTTATCCCTCTAGGTACCAAAGCAATCTTTGTTAAGTTTGTTCAAAGCTTTTTGGGACCAATATTTTTCGGCCTCTTTGCCCTTGCAGTCCGCCAGAAGTTGAAAAGATAACCGCTCTAATTAGAGGCACGCTCTTTATCTCGGATCTGGTTGTAATGGTGTAATGGGGCCACAACAATGCACTGAAATTAGAAGGATAATCGTGGATTTGAGCAGCTAAAACAAGGCTATGGAACTGGGGACATCCTATAATGCTCCCGTCAAGAAAAATTTCCAAAAACTGTAAGTCGTTCAAAAACAGGTAGTTATGATGTATTGCAATTTTTTGATATAGCCCAGTGTCAAGCCCATCCTGGACTTTTTGCAGTTTTCAGTGAGTTTCTCACCTTTTGTGAACTTCACACCTTATCGTTACGTTTATCCGGCATGCGACCCTATCAGCCGCTGCCTATCATCCCTTATCCAGGTTGTAAAGTTCAGTGAGAGGCCCAGTATTGTCCCCCACGAGATCCAAAATTGGTCTCAACGTCCATAAACGAGCTCTCTCACTGATAAACTTGCATGCTCTTGTATCTGAAACGACAACTGCATTTCCCTTCAGAAGATAATCAAGATTCCCCCTCGATTGGTTGCTTGCTCTGAAGAACATCATTCCAGTCCTGGCCTTCCCGGGGCGGCAAATCTAATGTAAATGACACCCCTGAATAGCGGTCCCGGAATTGTTGGACATAACCTTTTCCTGCCGGGTCGTTATCAAACGCAAGAAAAATATCCATTTTTTTAGAACAGTACTTTTTTATCAGGCCATCAATCAACTCCCATTGAAAACGGCTAATCTGACCACCGATTGCAAAATACCGGGTTCGATCGTTGTGATCATGGTGCAGTTTGGCATAGGAAAGTGCGTCAAGGGGAGCTTCACAAATCACGGCCTTTGAATCACCTTCGATCAGGGTGCTCCGCCACAACCCTTTACGACCTCCTTTCGAGTAACGTTTGAAATTATGATTCCGCCTTTCAATACCCGCTATCCCCTTAAAATCAAAATACGGAAAGCAAACATTTCCATATCGATCAACTTTTACGGCGCTGACAAACCGACTGCCCAAAATGGACTCAAGATCAATACCACGACTTTCCAAGTAATCATGATGCTTTGTAATGGGTGTGGTATCAGCATACTCCCACGCCACCTTTTGGCGGTTCCCGGCGGCTGATCGAGGATTGGGTAAAGGGGCAGTGTGGGAAAAAGAATTAACGTTACAGCATAAGGCTTTTCTCAACTCTTTTCTTGTTTGACCAAGGTTGCAGCCGGTGTGGTGCATTACAAAGTCAAGGATTGAACCACCTTTGCCGCACCTGAAATCGTAGTAAACCCAGTGCCCATCATGATCCCGGCTCACGGCGATTTTGCCGTCATCAGCCTGGCGCCTGAGTACGACACATGTTCTGCTGGACTGGTTACGGTCAAGCTCAGTGTAATCGTGGGCCGGTGCATATTGTATCAGGCTAATCTCTTTCTTAAATCGTTCAAGTTCCTCCATTTCAACTCCGGCTCTCTCATGTTGCACACTCTCCGATGATGTCGCATGGCTGCCGTTTCCATGGCCCCATTTCCTGAAAGTGTCCGAAGGTATTTGCTATAACCTAAAAGCTGCAATCGTGAATACAGGGCGGCGGAGACGTAGACCATCAAAGAATTTGGCATAACCGAATCCTATTTAGGGCCCCATTGGGCGCCTGGGAACCCTTAAGAGAGAGGCGAATTCCCCCCCGGCGATGAACCTTGTTGCCGTAACTGGCTGCCGCAGGGCAAACCCCTCCACCGGTTTTGAAATTCGCTTCTTTTGAATTTGGGAGCGGTCGATCTTAGGCGAATGACAGGCTTTGAATCGATTCTTCCAGATAGATCCACCTCTCCTTAAAGGGATAGTTCTTTGACAATTTGAGTTGCCACCGACGACTGCGTGTCACCAGTTTTGCCGGCACACTGATCAGCCACATGCGGATCGTGTTCGGCTCTTCTTTGAATCCGGCTTCGTCGTTTAGCCACATCATCCAAACCATGAGGTTGTAGGCCATAATGCAGGTCTGGAAGATGGCTGAATTGGCCCAGAAGTCCTGGGTCAGGATACTGCCCGAGGCCATGTGGTTCTTGCACCACTCAATCCAGTTCTCACTGGTGGCCCGCTGGCCGTAGTATTTGTGCGAAGCCATTGGTGAGAGGCCCATGTTGGTCACATAGCAAAAATAGTCATACTCGACCTTGGAAAATTCAAACAGAGCATCCTCCTCAGGTTCGCTTGTGATGACTTCACGGATGGCCACAAATCGGCGGGTCCTTTTCCATCCACTGCATTTGAATTCGAACTCAGTGCTTTCAAATCCAGGACGATTTTTGATCTTTCGCCATTCTTGGCTTTCCAGCAACTTCTCCAAACCTTTGAGCTTCACTTTGATCATGTACCGTGTGCTTTTTTCTTCAAGAAAATCAAGCAAATCACCCTGAAAGAAGGCCGAGTCGGCCCGGACGACGATTTGCCACACACGTTTGGGAAGCCGAGTGAAGCATTCTTTCATGAATTCCACACAGCCGTTAGCCGAGTAGGCACCTCCTGCGCGAAACCAATTGTGGAGGCATTCCCGGTTTTCGGCAATGAAACACAGGAGAGGATGGTAGCTCTTCTGGCCCTTCTTTTTGGGGTTGTACCCTTTTTCAGCTCCTTCCTGGGAGCCATAAACACCGCGAACGGTGGAGTCCATGTCCAAAGTAATCTTCCCGAACCATTTTTTTGACCACACTTTTCGCCTGGCCACGTTCTCCACTTCAGCCAATTCCATGCAGTGGCTTTGCGAAAACAACCGGAAGATCCGACCAAAGGTGGTTGCATCCGGGAACTTGTCCCACCGGAAAATGGCGCGCAGGACCTCATCATTTTTGACCATGACGGTATGGGCCATGTGTTTGATGCCGGATAGGACGCTCATCATCAGCATGGTCACCGCATCGGAGACCTGGTAATCGGCATTGGGAGCGCGCTGGATGGTGAGGATCTTGTCGAGCATTTTCTGGATGCCGAGTTTTTCTGCAAAACGGCCCAAGTGGACCAAGCCTGCATTGCCTGTGAGGTTTTTTTCGGAAAAAGTGACGTAGTATTTGCGCATCATAAGGGTGTCTCCGGATAAGTTTCAATATAATGTATATTTAACATAATTTGAATAAGATATCAATACATTATCCGTTAACGGTTGCAGTTTTTAGGTATAATGTTACTTTCAAATATTCAGGATTGAACGGTTCCTGTTTTTTCATTAAGGTCCACGCGATCACCAGGAGTTTTGCTGCCAGTTTGACTCTCATTTTCGTCTTGATGCCTTTCTCACGGGATCTTTGGCGGAGTTTTTCCGTAAAGTATGCGACAAAGTGCTGATTTCGGGAAGAAGCGACCAGGGCCGCCTGGTACAAAGCATAGCGGAGATCGGCTTTGCCTTTTTTGGAGATCACCGCGCTGGCGCTCCGTGAACTTTTTCCACTACGGTTTGCATTGAGGTCCCAACCTGACAGCTTTAGCACCTGTTTTGCGTTATCAAGACGAAATGGGTTACCGATAGCCCCCAAAACCTTCGATGAAATGTCTTTGCCAAAACCAGGTATGGTGAGAAGATATTTATATTCAGGGAAATTCAAGCAGATTTCTTCAATTTTTTCTTCCACTTCCAAAATAGATCCCCGAACATGTTGAAGTTCTTCCACCATCATTTTTGCTTCAAACTGAACAGTTTCCCCGGCATTACACCCTATGGATTCAAAAGCCTTTTCCCAAATCAGCTTCACATGCTCCCGTTGCCCTATCGTGCGTTTCCCGGGTGCGACCAACCTAAGAAATTCTTCGTACTCCAGCCCTGCTATCAGAGATGGTTCCAGGCACCATTTCACCACGCCAATGCTACAGCTTGACATTCGGGAAAAATAAGGGTCCAATTCAGGAAAATACTGAGCAAGCAAATGATTTCGAATCCGTACCCTGGTTCCGTGTTCCTGCTTTTTCAGCCGGCGTTTAAAAGACAGCAGGTTTCGAAGTTCACGAAGCGGCATGATCGGATATTCGTAAAATAGACATTTGCCCTGGGAAACCAAATCCGCCACATTGGCCGCATCCTTCGTATCATGCTTATCCCAGCGTCCATCCAGTAATTCACGGTTTTTCTTAACGGCGGTGCCGGCTACAAGCACCACATCAAAACCGCATTTGATCAAATGTTCTCCCAGAGGTTTGTGGTAATTGGCGGTCGGTTCAAGACCAAACACCACTTTATTCAGGTTATTCTTGACTTTGGCTGCTTCAACATACGCTAACAATTTCTCATATCCCTGTAAATCGTTATGAAAAACCAAACGTTTAAGAAGTGTTTTACCTGTGGCTGTTCCAAAAAAAGCATGATGATTGTCCTTGGCCACATCAACGCCTACAATCAAATGTTCATTGTATCCACGAATCTCTTTCCGCAATTGACGAAAACTCTCCAGTCTGGTAGTATCTACACCGTCCATTTGAAACCTCCTTTTTAAGTCAAAGTTGTTTGCAAGGCGACTTCAGCTTAACAGGAGGTTTCTTTTCTGTTATGACTTAGACCAAAGTCATTTTTTTTATTTCCTGTACCCTCAGGGGTGTAACCTTTCGATGTTTTAATATATAACGCCCTTAACTTATTAACTTTAAGGGTGTCAACGCTATTCGCTATCCCGGAGGATGAGATTTTGCGTGAAGAAAAATACAAGCATCTTGTGCGTTCCAGCAGTGAGGAACTCGGTCGCCCGAGGGGCTGCCATTGGAAAAACGGAAGGATTTAGACTAAGTTAAAAAGCTAAGGTCCCCATGGACACATGGACACGATAGGAGATTATAATGAAAGCAGAATTTACAGCAATAATTGAAGTAACACCTGAAGGTGGCTTTTGGGCTATTTGCCCGGAGGTTCCAGGTGCCAATGGCCAGGGAGAAACAATAGAAGACGCAAAGAATAATCTTTGTGAAGCTATAGAGTTGCTGCTAGAAGATCGAAGGGCTGACATTCTCAGAGGGCTTCCAGATGACGCCATCCAAGATAAGGCGATGGTCGGATGAAGCGACGAGATTTGGAAAGAAAACTGAGAATTGCGGGGTGTTATTTGTGAATTCTGGGGACATGCTACTTAATTCCAGCTGACATCTTGAAAAAAAGGAAGGCACTCTCAGATTTCCAAAGATAAGTAAAGCGTCCCCATATTTCCCGCAAAACTTGAACGCAGATTTACGAATCCAAAATTCGAAATGCGGTCCCCCCGATTTACTTTCACTTCTTCGCGGCAAATTCCATGATCAGGCGTGCGGTTTCTTCCGGATTTTCTTCCTGGGGAATGTGGCCGCAAAATGGAATCACTTCCAGTCTTGCATTGGGCAGGGCTTCTTTAAATTTAAAGCCATCTTCCTGGGGAATCCAGGCATCATCCCGTCCCCAAATAATCAGGGTATCCACCTGAATTTCCGGAATACGCGAAGCATATTTTGCTGAAGGGAGGGTGGATACGGATCGCGCCAGTGCGGTCAGGGCACCTAGGGCATTTTCCGTCCGCAGGCGGTTATAGTATGCGTCAATCTGTTCCGTCCTGATCAAAGTGGGATCGAAATAGACCTGTTTGAGGGCATCCTGAACCGCCCAGCGGCCGAAAAAAATCCCGGCAACACGCGAGGCTCCGGGAAGCCCCGCCAGGCGGACCAGGCCGGGCATTTGGTCCATGAATCCCGCCGCATCGATCAGGACCAGTTGCTTGACCTTGTCAGGGTGCATCAGGGCCATTTCCCAGGCGATTCCCCCGCCGAGAGAATTCCCCACGAAAACCACCTTTCTAAGACCCATCTTGTCCATCCAGGCGTTGACTTCCTTCAGCAGCTGCTCCGGTGAATAGTCGGCGTCTTCAGGTTTATCGGACCACCCAAACCCTTTCATGTCCAATGCCCACACATGGTACCCATTGGCCTGAAGCATGGGGGCTACTTTCATCCAGGTGTAGGTGGAAGAAGCAAACCCATGGAGCAGAAAAATATCCTGTCCCGAACCGGGGTATTCGGTGTAGTGGTATCTAATCCCATCAATGGTCACGAAATGATCGTAAAACTCAGGCCGAGGCACCTTCCCATTGGGCAGGGCAGAAACAAAAAGTCCGCAGGAAGAGGTTCCCAGAACCATCAGAATTAAAAAAAAGCCTAAGCATATTCGCAATTTTTTCATGGATTTCATTTCCCGGCAAACGCAGTTGGTACAAACTTGGTAACGCTCTGGTGCTCGCCCTCAATAGGGTCCCTTTTGGTGCCATTTATAAAGGGATAGACCATTCATATATAGGATACGGATCAAAGTATAAAGTCTTTTTTTCTCTG
This sequence comes from Desulfatiglandales bacterium, assembly GCA_963663335.2. Taxonomy (GTDB): domain Bacteria; phylum Desulfobacterota; class DSM-4660; order Desulfatiglandales; family Desulfatiglandaceae; genus NaphS2. The sequence continues at coordinate 79,031 of CAXXLN010000001.1, forward strand.
CCCCACGCCTGAATAATCGGGCTTGAATAATCGGGCAGGAAGCAGTATCGTTCTCACAATCTTAGATCTCAGACGCCATTTTAACAACAGATCCGGCGATCCATAAAGGGAATTTATATGATTAAAATTCTTCTGATTCTGGCTGGAGGAGGTCTGGGGGCGCTTTGCCGCTACGGACTGGGTGTGGCGGGAGGCAGGGTTATGGGTGTGGGATTTCCCTGGGGAACCCTCGCCGCAAACATGATCGGATGCTTCCTGATCGGTATCGCCTTTGGACTGGCGGGCCGGGCCCAATGGTTTACCCCTGAAATTCGACTGTTTTTTATGACCGGCTTTCTGGGGGCGCTCACCACCTTTTCCACCTATGCCCTTGAATCGGTTAATTATCTGCGGAACGGCAGTCATGTGGGCCTGACCAATTTCCTTGCCAACAACATCGGCGGTGCTCTCCTGGTGGTGGCGGGGCTGTGGCTGGTCAGGTTTTTTGCTGAAGGGAGGTAACCTTGTCACAAGCATACGTTGTGATCGAAATTTATACCAGTGAAGGGGCACGGAGCGACGGGAAAAACCTCTCCGAAGCCGTTTTGGAATATGTTCGAAAACTGAAGGCGCCCGCGCGCCTGGTTGTTTTTAGAGGGACCGAAGGGTGCACCGAAAAAGGTGAAATATCTACCCAGAAGATTGTGGACCTGTCTGTCAATCTACCCATCAAAATCGAAATCGTACTCCCTTCAGCCGAAGCGGATGCCATTATGGCAGACCTTCAGGAAATGGTCTCGGACGGCATCCTCGGGTCGCGACCGCTCACGGTCTTCTCCCATCGAACGCAGAAACGCCTTTTCCCCCCCAAAACCCGGGTCCGGGACGTGATGACGCGCGAACCGGTATGTGTTCCGTTGGATGAGTCCGCCGATCAGGTCATGAAGGCGTTACTTTCAGCCAGATTCACCGGCGTACCGGTGGTGGATGCTGAAAACCGGCCCGTGGGAGTCGTCTCCCAGAGCGATCTCATCTATCGGGCCGGCATGCCCGTACGACTGGCGCTCATGGCACAATCGGACCCTGAAAGGCTAAAGACCGTCATTAAAGGCCTGGTCGCAAAAAAGGCTGAGGACATTATGACCGCCCCCGCCGTCACCATAAAGGAGACCGAACCGCTGACCCAGGCCGTTAACGCCATGGTGAAAAGTAAAGTGAAGCGGTTGCCGGTGGTGAATGAGGGGGGCTTTCTGACAGGCATTGTCTCACGACTGGATGTTTTCCAGACCATTACACGGGAGGCACCCGACTGGGAACGGTTGCAAAAACATAGCGTACTTGTTGAAAATTCCCATTATGTCTCGGACATCATGCGGCGGGACACGCATATGGTATCCCCTGACACACCGGTGCACGAAGTGCTCTCCATTATCGATGATAACGACATTCAGCGGGTTGCTGTCGTGGACTCGGATGGCCACCTTTTGGGCCTCATCTCTGATCGCACCCTCCTGTCCGCCTTTGCCGAAAAAGCGCCCGGCGTCTGGGAGGTACTGTCGAGATTGTCGCCGTTTTCCGGCAAACCGAAACACTTAGGCAACGTTCGTGAAAAAATGGGGGATCAACCCGCCGAAGCCGTCATGAAGACCGACCTGGTCACCATCCGGGAAGACACCGGCATCGACGAGGCCATCGCCTTGATGACGGAACACAGTATCAAGAGACTCCCGGTGGTGGATGACCAGGGGATATTTAAGGGGATGATCAGCCGGGAAGCGTTGCTGAAACAGGGGTTTTCAGCCATGAAAAACCTGATGGTCCCCATGCAATGAAGCCTGTTCAGCCATATGGGCTGAATCAATAAACTTTTAAAAAGTTAACTTCGTTTAACACAGAATACCATGTTCTTAAAATTGATCGGCAATTTCATCCTCTGGATTGTTCTGTGCGGAATGATCGGCTGGGGAGCACTGGCAATCTTTTTCTCCTATTTGCCCAATTCCGCCCGATCGGCACTGGCCGTTCTTTATGCCCTGGGTCAATTGGCAGTTCTCTTTTTTCTCCGTCCCAAAACCCTTTCATTTGCCGTTTTTTTGGCTCTCTTCGCAATCATTCTGGCAGGGTATTTCGCTAAGAAACCTTCCAACCATCGGGAATGGCAGGCGGACGTGTCGGTTCTTCCTTACGCGGATATTGACGGTGATCGGGTGACGGTCCACAATATCCGCAATTGCGACTATCGCACCGAAACCGATTATACACCCCGGTATTACGATCAAACCTTTGACCTATCCAAACTTGACACCATAGACTTGTACCTGGTGAACTGGGGCATCAAATACGTATCCCACACGATGATCAGTTTCGGCTTTCAGGGTAAAAAATATGTGTGTATCTCCATCGAAACAAGAAAAGAAAAAGGAGAAGACTACTCCACCATCAAAGGATTTTTCAGGCAGTATGAACTGATTTATGTGGTGGCTGACGAACGGGACCTGGTAAGGCTTCGCACCAATTATCGAAAGGGCGAAACCGTTTACCTTTACCGGCTGAATGGTTCCAAGGCGGTTTTTCGCGACATATTCCTGGATTACATGGGGTATATCAACCGGCTTAAAAACCAACCGGAGTGGTACAATGCGCTGACCGGAAACTGCACCACCCAGATTCGCGGCCACACACGCCCCTACACCGGCAAAACAAGATGGGACTGGCGCATTCTGCTCAACGGCTGGCTGGACGAAATGGCCTACGAAAACGGTCTTCTGAACCAATCCCTTCCCCTCGAAACCTTAAGGGAAAAGAGTATTGTCAATGAACGGGCCAAAAAACTGGACCGGAATCCGGATTTTTCAATACTGATTCGACGGGGACTACCCGCCATGCAAACGGTTGAGAATTCGAGGCTTAAACCATCAGGAGAGCGAAACTGAATCCTGAAAAAACCGATCCGGTATGCTGTCAATCAACCTGGGGAATGCTTCAGGTTTTATTCCCACCGCTTTCAACCGTATTCCCAATTTATCGGCATTCACCCTTTCCAGCTCCTGACCCGCCAGGAATTTGGACGTTATTAAATCAGCCAGATACACCACATGGCTCAACGCCGGGTCTATGGTGGCCTTCTCGGGATCATGGTGGTAACGGATCACCTCGATCAGATTTTCCGGCAATGACCAGTCCCGGGCCAAACGCTCCCCTGCTTCGGCATGGTCTATTCCCAATTCCTCACATTCCACAGTGGTCAGGTCGATACCGTCCTCCTGGGTACGGCGATAAAAAAGCGGGTATACGGCTGCCATTTTTTGATCCAAAACAACCTTTCCAATGTCATGAAGCAAACCGGCCGTGTACGCGATATCCGAAGGAACCGTTCCTGAAAAATCAGCCAATGCCTCCGAAACCAAAGCGGTTCCCAGGGCATGTCGATAAATACCCCCCTTGCACAACGAATACCCCTGTTCGCTCTCCGGGAAAAAGTCAACCAGCGAAGAAGAAATAATTAACTGCAAGAAACTTTTTTCGCCCAGGAATACCAGTGCTCTGTCAATGGCGTCGATTTTCCGTTCAATCCCCCAGAAAGCGGAATTGGCGAACCGGATCACCTTGGCACTGAGCACCTGGTCCTTTCGCAACTCTTCTGAAATGGTCCGAAGGCTTACATCGGCATCGCGTATCATTCGAATAATTTTGAGGACGATTTGAGGAACGGGACGTACGCTTTTGATGGTTTCCTCAATTTCCTCAATGGTCGGTCTTCTAACATCTTGAACTGAAACCTCACTTTCAGGGACATCCAACGGTTCAATGCGACATTCCCACGACCCTAAATCCAAATTCAACCGACAGGGGAAATACCCCCCCGTTTCCGCCTTAAGGATGGGGATTTCTTCTCTTTTCAGTATCTTTTCAACTACATCAACAGTTTGGCCACCCACATCAAGCTCCAGATCCATGGCGGATAAGGGGCCGATCAGAGCCCCACCGGCCATATGGGCTTCCAATTGTTCCTTTCGCGCCCCCGCCTCACACAAGGCCTTGATAAAGAGGGGGAGCCCGGTCTCGGCATATTTCAAAGGACCCCAGACATTGTCGCGGTCGGATGGCTCGGCCAGAAGGATGTGCATCATCCCGCCCACACCGGCATGGCGATCGCAAAGGGTGACCCCAACACACGTCCCCAAAATGGCCTCCAGCATTTCCGGCTTTTTTCCGGTGACGTTGTATTGACCGGACGGTACGTATGTTTTTCGAATTTTTGGTTTAATTTCCATTGGGTCTCGCCATCATTCCCCCGATACTCTAATTCGTTTGAAAAGGCTCAATTTTTTTGATGTTGCCTCTATACACCATTTGGTAATATAAGTGAAGGATGAACGACAATGCGCTAAAGGATAGTACACGCTTCAGACCATCAAATGCCTGAAACGAGGTGAACCGAATGTCCGTAAGAGTTGTCTTCAATGCCGTTCAAACAAGAATATTGAAGATGAAATTTTATTCTGCACTCATTGTGCTGATCATCCTGTTCGGGTGCGGCGGCGCCATCGGCACAAGGGATGTGGGTTTTCGAAAGGCTTACGAGCAGATCAACATCAATGCGTTTTTAGACGAGAGTTACAGCACAACCTCAAAAAACGTGCTCCAACGCTACAACATGGGGCAATTCTTCAAAGAAGACCCCCTGAAATGCCTCAACGAACTGCATCGGAAAATCAAATCGGACAACCGTCGGGATCTCCTCTTTGCCCTGGCGGAGTTGAATTATTTCACGGCAAAATACACGTTGAGGGACCTGGACGACAGCCCGCTTCCCGAAAACAGGGAATATTACCTGAATGCCGCCATCTACGCCTATTTTTATCTGTTCGACGAAACCCGAAACAAACCGGCAAATCCATACAACCGACGCTACCGCCTGGCCTGTGACCTTTACAATATCGCACTTGCCGAAGCCATGACGAATACCAAAGGGACCCTGTCACTTAAGGCCGGCGTTCGAAAGCTTCCCTTTGGAGACATCGATTTAACCCTTGATGCGGAAAACTTTCCCGTAAAAATGGATTATTTTGAAGAGATCGTTGCCGCGGACCGATTGGATATTTTTGGCCTCAGCAAGCGAAACAGGGATGCGGGGCTGGGTGTTGCGTTTATTGCCGTGAGCAAGGAAACAAAAGATCTCCCTATCAAACGCAGTTCTCCGGGAACCTTGTTCATGCGGATTGATGGGGATATTTCGAATCTCGAAAACGGTTCGATGAAGGGAAAACTGGAACTTTTTGCACCCTTTGATCGCACCCATGTCGAGATTCACGGAAAACCCGTACCCCTTGAAAGTGATCTGAGTGCCCAACTGGCCTACAACCTGAATCAACCGGTCCTCTGGCAGCTGGATATTACAGGGTTTTTCATGGGCAAAAGCCCCATCCCCACCGGCCTTTACTTCGTTAAACCCTTTAATCCGAAACAGATTCCCGTCGTGTTCGTTCACGGCACCGCCAGCAGCCCGGTCTGGTGGGCCGAAATGGCCAACACCCTCGCATCGGACCCGATTTTAAGAAAACGCTGTCAGTTCTGGTTTTATTTCTACGACAGTGGAAAGGCCATCGGTCTTTCCGCCCATGAGTTTCGGGAAACGTTGACGCAAAAAGTGGCTGAACTGGATCCCAATGGCCGAAACCATGAATTGCATAACATGGTCATCATCGGGCACAGCCAAGGGGGCCTATTGACGAAACTCGCCACCACCGATACGGGCGAGAAAATTGTCAGGAAGGTTACGGGAAAAGGCTTGCAAGAGCTGGATCTGACCCCGGAACAACGTGAGCTGATCAAAAATAGAGCTGTTTTCAAGGCGTTGCCTTTCGTAAAGCGGGTAATTTTCATCTCCACCCCGCATCGTGGCAGTTTTCTGGCCGGTGACTGGGCCCGCGAACTGGTTCGGCGACTGGTTTTTCTGCCCGTGGACATTGTTAAGCAGACGGTCATCCTGGGCAAAGCCCTGGCCACGGTGCAAGTACCCGAGGAATGGCGTATTTCGGAAAACCGCACCAGCATCGACAGCATGAGCCCCAAAAATCCGTCCCTTCTGGCCCTTTCGGAAATTCCCTTGGCACCGGGAGTCAAAGGACATTCTATCATCGCCGTTGAGGGAGAGGGGGAACTCACGGAATTGGACGACGGGGTTGTGGAATACAAGAGTGCTCACGTGGGTTATGTGGACTCGGAATTCATCGTGAAAAGCGGTCATTCCTGCCAGGGTCATCCCCTGACCATTGAGGAAGTGCGGAGAATCCTTCTTCTGCATCTGGATACGGAGAAAGGGAGCGATACGGGAACATCCGCTCCAAAGAAATAGAAAACGGCCGCGGCCACTTTCAAAGGAAAAATCCCAAGACATATTTCAAGGCGGTAAGCATAATGATTCCCGCCAGCATCCATTTGATGGCACCGGCCGGAACGAACTTCTGACAACGGGCCCCCAGGTACATCCCTCCCATTCCCCCGAGTCCGAACATGATGCCCAACAGCCAGTCCGGCGCCACGGACATGTGGGGATAGAAGGGTGCCATCGCTTGATAAAAGGCGACACCGGCAACCGAGGTGACGAAGGTCCCCATGAGAGCCGCGCCCGCCACCGTGTAAACAGGCAGTTTGAAGAAAACCACAAAAAAGGGGGCGATGATGGAGCCGCCGCCGATACCGTAAATCCCCCCCACAACCCCCACTATCAGACTCAGGATGAAAATACCCCAGAACGAAACATCGAACTGCTCCCCATAAAAGGTATACCCCAGGCGAGACAGGTTGAAATGGGTCACTTTGACCGCGGAATCAAAGGGCGGATGCTTTGCTTCGCCCCAGGCCAAGTTCTCTTCTTGATGACGCACCAGTTTCTGAAACCGATTATCGGCGACCTTCTTATCGGATTTCCCTTTTTTCTTCAATAAATCCAACACCATTTTCCCACCGATCCAGAGCAGGACCCCGCCCGCGAAAAGCTTGAAAGCCTTAGGGTCGGGAAGATAGGCGATTCTCACGTAAGCACCGATAAAGACGCCCGGTAAGGTTCCCGCCACCACCACCCATGTGAGCGGCCACACCATCCGCCCTTCCTTGCAGTAACGGTAGACACCGCTCGGGATGGCCACGATGTTGTACAACTGGTTTGTGGCACTGACCGAAGGGTTCGTGTACCCCAGAAAAGACATTTGAAAAGGGAGCAGGAGAAAAGCGCCGGATACGCCGCCCATGGATGTAAAGAAGGATATGACAAAGGCCACCAGCGGGGGAACCCAGAAGGAAACCTCGATGCCGGCTGTTGGAAAATACAATTGAGAGCCCTCGGAAAAGTCTTGGCGGACGTAATGGAAAAAATGCTTTTTGAGGGTCCATTATGGTTTTATTGTGTAAAAATTGTCAAGTCCGTTTACATCCGTCCCCCGCGTCTTTTTTATCGCCTTCAACCGGCAAAAAACAACATTGGATCAGAAATAAATTGACCCGGCTCCGTCACAACGGATACTGTTTTGTTTGAAGAATCTATAGATAAATAAGCAACGGAGCCCAGCATGTTCAAAAGCAAAATGGTTGAGATTCTGTCAAAGGCAGAGGTATTTGAAGGATTGACAAAAGATGACCTCAAGACAATTGCGAAATACTGCAAAAAAATAAGTTTTGAAAAGGGGGACATTCTTATCGCAATTGACCGGGAACCACCCGGTTTTTTCATTTTGATCAGCGGGCAGGTGAGAGTTGTGCTTCCCGAACGGATGGCAGGGAGAAAGGAAAAAAGGGCCAGTGAGATTAGCCTGAATGTGCTCACTGAAGGGGATTGTTTCGGAGAATATTCCCTCATTGAAAAAACGCGCACCTCCGCCGCCGTGGCCGGCAAGGAAGCAGGAGAGGTTCTCAAAATCCCCAAAGAGAACTTTGATCAAATCATGGACGATAATCGAATGGCCAAAACCATTTACCGCAACATGCTTCACATTCTGATCAAACGGCTCAGAAAAAAGGAAAATGAACTGGACCTGGTGCTGCTCGCCTCCTGATAAGCCAAACGATCAAAAATTATCTAACGCTAACTGAACTGACATCGGCATTAAAAGAAGCTTTAATGATGCATTTCAAACTTTATGGTGAAGGAGGTTAATCATGGGTTCAAAAAATAATAACGGCGGCCGTACGTTTCCCAACAGAATGGAAATCATGTCTCCCCAGGCGGTGGATAAAATCATAGACGTTACCCTTGGGTACCTTGGGGGCACCGGTATAAAATTCGACAGTCACGAACAGGCGTACGATACCTTATCCAAAGCCGGTTGCGCCATCTCTTCGGACGGCATTGTAAAGTTTCCGGTCGAGCTTGTGAAAGAGTGCCTGGCGCAGTGTCCCGAAAATTACCAATGGTGGAACCGGGAAGGCACGGAATGCGTAGAATACGGTTCTGGGAATACGTGTTTTATCTCTTCCTGCTGGGCGCCCTATTACATTGACCCCTATACCGGGGAGAAAAAAATCGGTGACCAGGAGGGGATTGCCATTTTAACCAGACTCAACGATGCCTTGCCGGAAATAGATATCTGCGGCATTCCCATCACAACGGGAGACTTCGTGGCCGACAGCGCCACCATAATGGCCAACACCACAAAACCGGTTCATTTCAGCGCCGGTGAAGATGCAAATGCCCTGAGAGGATTGATCGAACTGGGGACGGCACTTCGCGGAAGCATAGAGAAACTCAAGGAAAAGCCCTATTTCAGCCTTCACATCAATCCGGAACTGCTTCGCTATCCAGCTGCCGTCAGTAAACAAATTCAATTGTGCGCTGAAAACAATATCCCCATCACCATCGCCACCATGGGGATCGGGGGTCTTACGAGCCCCATCACCATGGCGGGAACCCTTACCATGTGTCTGGTGACCACTTTCCCGGGGATTGTACTGGCGCAGTTGCTCAAAAAGGGTCTTCCCTGCACGGAGGCGTCCACCCCGTCCTTCATGGATCCTGCCACTGCGGCCATCAGAGGAATTCCCGAAAATGCATTAACGGATATGGCAAGACTTGAAGTATGTCGGGAGCTGGGTCCTCTTGTGGGTCAGCTCTCCGCATTCGGGGCCATAACGCCGGAATTCAATCAGGATGCCGTCGCAAAAATCACATGGGATTTCAGTGAACTGGCCACCTGTTCTTTCGATTCTTTTCTGGCCATCGGCGCCGTGGATACGGGGCTGGTGAATTCACCCCACGCCACGGTTTATGCCAATGAAATTGCCGGCATGGCTCGGCGCGTGTGGAAAGGAATCCCAACGGATGATGAAAGTTTTGCCCTCGATCTCATCAAAGAAGTGGGAACTGAAATGTATCTCACCCAAAAGCATACCGCTCGTCATATGAGAAAGGATTTGTGGCGAGGAAAACACATTAAAAACATTTCTCTTGGCGATTGGGAAGAAGGGGGCAAAAAAGACCTTTCAGATAGGATACAGGATGACCTGAAAACGATTCTGGAAGAGCACCCAGTAGAACCCCTTTCTGAAGATTTACAGCGCACGGTTAAAGGGATAACCGAAAAATATAAAATCGACATTTGAAATGACGTCATCAGCAAGAAAACATTAGCACGTTTGAAATCCTTCTTGCTTTCAGGGCCGGTGAAACCCCTGAAAACCGCACCACGTTAGCCATTCCGATCCGATAATAGGTCTTGCAGGCCTGCCCCACGAAGCAGGAGCGGCGGCCTCACTTGACGACGCGGTCATGAAAAAGGTCCTTCAACCCTGGAAGGGGATCTGAAGGGTATGATAGAAAGCCGCTTCATCAGGGTGCTGTTCACCTACAACAAGACCGAAATCTTCCTGGACGGCGCTGAAAATCGCGGCTTTACCTGTGAAATTTTTCAAAAATTTGAAGCTTTTCTCTACAAAAACCTAAAGAAAAAGGGCGCCACCCAGAGACACCTCCGGACCAAAATCATCTACGTTCCGGTATCAAGGGAGCAGTTGCTTCCCTACCTGATGAATGGTGAAAAGACGTCCGGTCCGACAATTTGGGGAAGGGGACCTCAAATAGATCAGAAAACAGCAAAGTTGCTTTTTCGCGAATGTCCCCCTGTTTACTCAAGAATGACCAATGGATTTTTGTGAATATAGCGAATCCATCAGTAAGCATCCAAAACAATTAGTTTAAAAATTAAATGGAGTTTTTATGAAATCATTATACCAATTCAAAAAGTTCTATCTGATCAATTTAATAGTTCTGCTTATCATCACATTAATTGGCGGCTCAGGTTCAGGAAGCAGCGGCACGGATGAAAGCGAACTCCAGGGATATCCTATTTCTTCCGAAGTGGTCACAACACGCGACAGAACGGTTTTACCTGATCCGGCTCCAACGGGTTCGCCTATTTTTCCTTATGAAGTGTCTAAATACAGTCAATACGGCTATGGCAACTGGCAATATGGGTCAGGTATTGATATGGGAAAGCAGTCCCATATAATGCCGGGGGATTATAATGTTGATTCAGTCACCAATACCGCAAGGCTCCTGAATTTCTTCGCCATAACCGACATTCATATCAGTGACAAGGAGAGTCCCTCCCAGTGTGTCTATTATGGCTACAAAGGCGATAATTCTTCAGCATATTCCGCGGTCAAGCTGTACACTACTCAGGTCTTGGATGCGGCCATCCAGACGATAACGCCCTTCACAAAAAGGAGTCGTTTGATTTCGGCATATCTCTGGGCGATGACTGCGACAACACCCAGTATAACGAATTAAGATGGTTTATAGACGTCCTTGACGGCCAGGATATAACCCCAAACTCCGGCGTCAGGAGTGATCGGCCCTTACAACGATTACCAGGATGAATACAAGGCAGAAGGTCTTGATAGTGACATAAAATGGTATGCGACTCTCGGCAACCACGATCATTTCTGGATGGGTTCATGGCCTGCAAACGCTTATGTTCTGCAGAGCTATATCGGCGAGTTTATCCTCAGTCTGGGTGATCCAGACTCCAATGTATTGACCGGTCTGGATGGCCGCAGTTACTATATGGGCGCTATCGACGGCCGAACGGTTTACGGAAATATTATGGGAGTGGGATCTGTTGCAGATTTTACAGCGCCGCCGAAAGTAATTGCATCTGATTCAAACCGCCGTTCACTATCGAGAAAAGAATGGATTGGCGAATTTTTTAATACATGTTCAAACCCTGTCGGGCATGGATTCAGTCAAGCTAATGCAGATACAGGATTCGCTTGTTATAGCTTTGAACCGAAATCGGACATGCCGATCAAGGTCATAGTGCTGGATGATACCCAGAGCGATAACGATCCCAATACCGGCTTGCCCCATGCTTTTGGATACCTCGATCAGGAACGTTTCAAATGGCTGGTGGAAGAGCTTGATAACGGGCAGGCTGAAGGCAAGCTCATGATCATTGCCGCGCATGTGCCGATTGGCGTGGGAATCAACCCTTTAACACCGGCTTTCAGCATATGGAGCGACCTCTCCCCCGTATCCCAGGATACTCTGATTACCAAACTTCATACATATCCGAATCTGATGCTGTGGGTCTCGGGACATCGTCACTGCAACGCAATAACAGCGTTCAAATCGCCTGACGCCGATCATCCGGAACTCGGCTTCTGGGAAATTGAATCCTCATCGCTGCGGGATTACCCCCAGCAGTTCCGCACCTTCGATATTCTGCGCAACAGCGACAATTCAATTTCAATCGTGACAACCGATGTTGATCCGGCGGTTGCTGACGGGTCGCTTGCCGCCATATCCCGCTCTTACGCTGTTGCATCTCAGCAGTTATTCAATAATTCTATAGGATTTTTACCTTCCGGGTCCCAGAATGCAGAACTTATCAAACAGTTGAGCCCTGAAATGCAAGCGAAGATTCAGAATTACGGGACGCCGGTAAATTGATAACAGGCGAGGAATGACAAGCGATTTTCGGATATGACAATCTTTAAAGCACAAGATATTTCTTGATGACCGCTTCGTTCTCCCAGATGCCTTCCATGCTGTCTTCATGGACGATGGTGCCCTTTTCGATAATGTAGCCGCTGTCGCAGACCTTCCGCCAGAATTTGAGGTTCTGGTCCGCCAGAAGGAGCGTCATCCCCCTCTCCTGGATTTCATGAATGACGTCGATCAAGCTTCGAACGATCAGGGGCGCGAGCCCTTCCGAAGGTTCATCCATAAGAATCAGGCCGGGATTGGCCATGAGGGCTCTCCCCAGGCTGAGCATCTTTCTTTCGCCACCTGAAAGATTTAACCCTTTCTGTTTTCGCCTGGAACGAAGAATGGGGAAAAGTTCTTCTACTCGTTCCAGATTGTAATATCCGGTCTGATGGGATAACTTTGCAGCAATCTGCAGATTTTCCCGGCAGGTGAGATCGGGGAAAATTCGAAGATCATCCGGAATATAAGCCAGACCGAGCCGGGCCATGGCATGGGAGGGATTTCTCTTTACATCGGCCTCCTTATAAGGAATATTCCCACTTCTGGGCGGCGTCAACCCCATAATGGAGCGCAGGGTGGTGGTTTTGCCGACACCGTTACGCCCCAGTAGCGCCACCACCTTTCCGAAGTCCACCTGTAGGGAGGCATGGTGCAGGATATGGGAAGTGCCGTAATAGGTCTCGATGGATTTTACGTGAAGGATCATTCCACCACCTCCTCTCCCAGATAGACTTCCCGTACCTGTTTGCCGGTTTTTATTTCATCCGTGGTCCCGTCTGCGATAATGTCCCCATGGTACAACACCACAACCCTGTCGGACAGGGAGAAAACGATATCCATATCGTGTGCTCCACAGTAATGAACACCGTCTTTCCCTCGGCGGAGAGATGTTTGATGTTCAAGAACCTTGACGCGCTCCACGGGATTCATCCCGGCAGTCGGTTCATTCAGAAAAAGAAGCCGGGGTCGAACGGCAAGGGCAATACCCACTTCCAAAAGACGCTGATCCCCGTGGGAAATGGCTTTGGCCGGGGTTTGGGCCCTGTTTTCCAGACCCACCCGTTCAAGAGCCCGGTGACCTTCCCGGTGAACCTCTTTTTCTCCGGAAACCGGACGGAATAGCCGTGTGGCCCTTTTTCGAACGGCGAGTACGGGGATCTGAATGTTATCAAAAACCGTCAAATCGGGGAAGGCATCAACCATCTGGAAACTTCGGCAAAGCCCCAGCCTGACCCTTTTGTGGATGGGGAGATCCGTAATGTCCTTCCCTTCGAAAATAATCTCGCCTGAGTCCACGGGCAGGGACCCGGAAAGCATGTTAATCAGGGTGGATTTTCTCGCCCCGTTGGGGCCGATAATGGATGTGAGAACCCCCTCTTCAAGGGTGAGATCGATACCTTTGGCCGTCACCACCTTGCCAAAGGCTTTATGTGACTTTCTGATTTGGAGAAGCGGTGTGGTCACGGGTTGCCTCCTGATTTGAAAACATGTTGTCTCCTTTGAAACAACTGGGCCAGGCCGCCCACGACCCCGCCCCTCAGGCCCATGATGATGATAGGGAGGATAATGCCGAACCAGAGCATCCAATTCTGGGTAAACCGTTCAATAATCTCCCGAAAAACAATAAAAACGACACTACCCACCAACGGACCCGTAAAGGTTTGTATGCCGCCGATAAGACTGACCAGAATGGGTTCCGCCGAATGGCTCCAGCGGGCGGAAAAAGGATCGGTATTGCTCTCCAGAAGTGCCCCCAAACACCCGGCCAAGCCGGCAAAAGATCCGGAAATCACAAAGGCGGCCAATCGGTAGTTTTTTATGGAGAGACCCGCAAATGCCACGCGCCGATCGTTTTCCCGGAGACCGGACAGAATAAGGCCGAAAGGAGAGTTCCGGATCAAATAGATAACGCCGACACTGAGCACGAAACAGAAAAGGACAAAGAAATAATAGCATTTCGTTTTTCCCAAAGGGAGACCGGCAAAGCCGAGTGAGATCTGCGTCCGCATGATCCCCACCAGACCGTCATCTCCCCCGGTGATCTCACGCATATTCCAGATAAGGGAAAATACCATCATTCCGAAGGCAAGGGTCAACATGGCAAAATAAATTTCCGTACGGCGAACGCAGAAAAAGCCGACGATAACCGCCAGGACGCATGCCAGGAGAACCCCCTCCAGGATTCCCAACAGCGGGTTCTGGGGCACATGAAACGACGAATCTTCCGGAAAATAGACCGATGACGATCAGCCCTGTCAAACCCGCGGCAATGATAAGCCAGGTCCAGAAACGTTGCATTTATGCGGCCTCCCGAAAAGTCCCTGTGGTCTCCACAGCAAGACCGCAGCCATGAGAATAAATGTCAGGAACATATCGAAGGTGGGGATGTACCGGGTCCCGAAGGAAGAAAGGAGCCCGATGATCAAGGCCCCCAGAAAAGCGCCCTTGAGACTTCCCAACCCCCCGATCACGGCCACAACGAACGCATTGATAATGACCGTCTCTCCCATACCCGGGGTCAACAGCCCCACATAGGGAACCGCAAGCCCCCCGCCCAATGCGCCGAGCCAGGTTCCCAAGATAAAAACAGCCGTAAAAAGCGATGAAACCCGGACCCCAATGGCAGACGCCGTTTCGCGGTCCGAGGATGCAGCCTGAATGATTCTGCCCCACCAGGTTTTTTCCAGCATGGCCCACATGCCGATGGCAACCAGGGGACCCACCGCAATAATAAACAGATTGTACACCGGAGAATTCCGTCCCATGATGGGGATGGATCCCGAAAGTCCAGGCACCATGGGGGATCCGATGGAACCGGCACCCCAAACCACTTTAACGAGATCGTCGAAAAGAAGGACAAAACCAAAGGTGAGCAGAAGCTGATAAGGCAGGTCAAGGTGGTAGACATAACGAAGGAAAAACCGCTCCACGATAAATCCCACGACGCAGACACAAAGGGGTCCAAAAAACAGGCCGATCCAGAAATTATCCCCCATAAAACTGAGAACCGTATAGCAGAAGTAAGCGCCCAACATGTAAAAACTGCCATGGGCGAAGTTGAGAACGCCCAGGACGCCAAAAATCAAGGTCAGACCACTGGCCACCAGCCAGATGAACATCCCCGTTGACAATCCCGCCAGACATACGTGGACGATGGATTCCAGCATGTAATTTACCCTCCCAAAGACGGATCAACGAATCATGATCCCCTGCCGGTTTAAATGATCGCGACAAATCAATCATCGTCATCATTCAATTTACAATCAGAAGGGTGGCGTTGTTTCCGGGCCCTCAAATGGCGGTCGATTAAAACATTCTTTGGCCGGAACAAGGACCTTTTCCCCCATGACCTTAAAGGGATATTGGGCATCGGCTCGGGTCAGTCCCCAGGGAACATCATACATGGCCTGATTGTCTTCCTTTCTGAAATTCCGGTATCCCGCGGGGGACGGCAGCATCATCCCTTCCATGGCATCAATCACTTTGGCCGTATCCTTGGAGCCGGCCATTTCCACAGCCTTTTTGAAAGCATTCATGGTGGAATAGCCAGTTTCAGAAACGTACGCCGGGTAATGTTTCCAACGTTTTGAGTTCACCGGCCCATTCGGTTGAATAGAAACCTTCAGGCGCCACATCCATAATGGTGTTGATATGGGGCCTGAAATCGGTGGTACCGAAGGGCGCCCATGATTCGGCAATGAACTTTGCATCCGGTTTCAGCTTACCGAGGGTGTTATTGAACATTTTCCAGCAGGTATAACCGTATTCATACTTGGGGCTGATGGTTGCCCAGGACTTGCCGGCAGGTCCTTGGCCACAAAGGCCGCGGCATTTCCATCTTGGTAGGCGGGGGTACAAATGCAGAAAATCTGTTTAATGCCGTTCTTGTACACCTGCTCCTCCGTGAGCTTTTCCGTCGCGGCATGGGTTACCATAAGGATACGATCCAGCTCTTTCATGACCGGTGCCAGAGCCAGGGCTTGTCCCGAAGAATCCACGCCCGCCAGGAAGTCAGCCCCCCAGCTGTCTACAAAATAGCGTGCATTTTTGATGGCCTGGGGTTTTTTCAGGGTGGAGTCCCGAAACTGGATGTCCAATTTGACGCCGGCAATACCGCCCGCTGCATTGATCTCTTACATGGCCATCACCGCGCCCATCTTGTGGAATTCACCATAACCTGCAAACGCACCTGACATAATCGCCTGGTAACCCACCTTGACGGGGCCTTTAACGGCCGGCGTTGCGGCCCACACCCCCGTTGGCTTAACCACGCCGGGTCCCAGGCAGCAGCGGCTGCGGTCACCATACTCGCCTTTACGAAATCTCTCCTGGTAATCCCTTTTTTCTCCATATCAACCTCCCTAAATTTTAAATAGCGTTTGCGGTTTCGATGGTTCCCAAAAAAATAAGAAAGCGAAAAATCCTAAAGCGCGGAGCATATGCTCCATTTTTTGCGTTGCAGCAGATGAATAGGAAGAGATAAGACATTACTTTTTTCAGCAGCGGGCATAGAAAAAATGGGCTTGAGGGTCAAGTGAAAAGACTGAAACGGATCCGGCCTCCTTTTCCCGGCCCAGGTTCTGGGCCAGGAGTGAAAGGAAAACTCCGTCTTTCAGAAAGCGCCGTAACGGTTTCTGATGTTTGCCGGAGACAATTCATCCTGTTCCCTTTTCAGCTGGAGCATGGCAATTGCCGTTACGACCATGGCGCCTCCCGCAATCTGCAGGGGCTGAAGCGATTCACCTAAAAAAAGGTAGGCCAACAGAGCTGCTGAAATCGGTTCCAGGGTGGCGGTAATAGAGGCCCTTGTGGAACGGATATAGTTTACGCCCACAAAAAAGAGACCAAAAGGGAGAACAGTCCCCACAATGGAAACATAGAAGACCCACCCCCACTGAACCGCCGTGAAGTCGGCCCAAAGATACTGGAAGGGAGGATAGAATGTGTGCCAGGTGATCGTTGCGAAGAGGAAGGAGTAAAACAGCACGGTCCACGGGGAATAGCGGTGCATGCCCCGTTCACCCACCAGGGTATATGCCGCAAAACACATGGCCGATAAGAGACCGGAAAGAATACCCAACTGATTCATTTTTAACAGATGAAAACTGTATCCCCCCACAACCAGGTAGCAGCCTCCCAGCGAGAGAATCAGCGCAGCCAATTTGGTGGGTGTGAGACATTCCTTCCAGAAACAGATGGAAAAAAAGGCCACCATAATGGGGGCTAGATACTGGATAAAGATGGCCGCGGCCACCTGTATTTTGCTGATGGTGTAAAAATACGTAAACTGTACCAGTGCCATTAACACGCCACCCAGAAGGAAAAAATACCAGAGATCCCTGGGTCGAATTCTAAAGAGAGGCCGAAACCGGATCCCCAAAACAATGGCCAGGAGCACGGTGGAAACCGTCACCCGTATCTGCACCAGTTCAAAAGGGGTCACACCGCTGTTGAAGAGGGCCTTTCCCGCTGTTCCTGAAGAAGCCCACATAACCGCTGCCAACGCAACACAAAGATACCCTTTCATGGGATGAAACGTCTCAAAGATTTCCCCCTGATCGAGGCAGGTTGACAATAAAACTGGACCCTTCCTTCAATCGACTTCTCACATGAACCGTGCCCCCGTGTGCCTCCACAATGGCTTTGACAAAACTGAGTCCCAGTCCAAGACCTCGCCTGGAGCGGCTGAGATCTCCCCGGTACAATCGTTCCCAGATTCTGGGGGTTTCGTTTTCCGCAATCCCCATCCCTTCATCGGTTACGGTAATCACAACGTTCGGGCCTTCCGCGGCGGATTCAACGGTCACCTTGCCGCCCTTTTCATTATATTTTAAAGCATTGTCCAAGAGGTTTGCAAAAACCTGCTGCAGCCGCGTTCGATCCGCCCATATCATGAGTTTGTCGTCTAATTTCAACACCACATCCGTATCCTGCTCTTCCGCCACAATCCCGTAGAGATCCACCACATCCTGAATGACATGGGAAACACTGAGCAAGTCCTTGTTCAGACGCATGGCACCCGTTTCCGCCTCCGCCACATCCATGAGGGTATTGAGCATTGTCAATACTCTCTCCGACTCTTCCATGCAGTCGCTCAGCGCTTCACGGCAGGCGTCATTGTTTTCAGGCTCCTGAAGGGCGATTTCCGCCACACCTCGAAGGCGCGTCATGGGGGTCCGCAAATCGTGGGCCACATTGTCCAGGGAATTGTGCATGGCCTGAATCAGCAGATCGTTCTTGTCCAGCATTTGATTGAACAGACCCACCAGTTCATCCATTTCCCCACGTTCCCTCCGAACCGGTACACGCAGGCTCATTTCTCCGGTCTTCAAAATATTCTTGACGGTCTCAATCAAACTCCGAATCGGCTTGATGGCGCGAAAGCTCACCATGCTTCCGCCGACAAAGCCCAAGAGAAGAATGGGAATCATAAAAATCAGGAAAACGGTCCTGAAATAATGCAACAGCTCTCGACTTCGAACTGAACTCTTCCCCACTTGCAGGGTGATACCGCCCGGCAGTGAGGCCATACCCACCGTCCAGGACCCTTTTTCACCGGTTCCCTCCAGGGAAAGCCAGAAATCCTTTTTCCCCGGCTGAATCGCCCTCAAACGACGCGGATCCAGACCTTCAAACCCGTGAGGGAATTTCAGGAACAGGACCTGATTCAAAGGTCCAACAATGCGAACAAAAAAGATATCTCCCTCGGGATTGGCCTGCTCGTCAAAGCGTGATTTGAGAGCTCGAATTCCCCCTTCCTCATACCAGGCCTGGTACTCCAGAATGCGGTCCTTTACAATCTCCTTCTCACGCTGCTCAGCCAGGTTGTCAATGAGATAATAGGCCACCAGAAAGAGGCCGCCTGAGGTAATCACAAAAAAGAGGGCATACAATACGCTCAATTTGAGGCTGAAGGTGAGACCAACCTTGCTACTGCTCTTTGAGGACATAACCCATCCCACGCACCGTGTGGATCAATTTTCTGTCAAAGTCTTTGTCGACTTTGTTCCGCAGGCGGCATACCAGCACGTCCACCACATTGGTTTGAGGGTCGAAGCTGTAATCGTAGACATGCTCCAGGATGGATGTTTTGGAGACAATACGGCCTTTGTTTCGAACCAGATGTTCCAGGAGGGCGAACTCTCGAGCCGGCAAGTTGAGTTCCTCATCTCCCCGTACCACCTCACGGGTCATAAGATCCAATGTCAGATCGGCGGCATGAAGTGTAGTGGGCTCCGCCACCCGGGTTGATCTGCGAATGAGGGCATGAATGCGGGCCAGAAGTTCGGAAAATGAAAACGGTTTGGTCATGTAATCATCCCCGCCGGTTTGGAGCCCTTTGACCCGATCATCCACCGACCGTTTTGCGCTTAAAATAATGACCGGTGTAGTGATCTTTTTCTCACGAAGCCGTTCAATGAGGGACAACCCGTCAAGCCCCGGCAACATGATATCCACCACAGCCGCATCATAAGGCTCGGTCTCACCCAAATGAAGACCATCCACGCCGTCAAGGGCCACATCTACGGCGAATCCGGACTGTTTCAGACCGTTGGCGATAAAGGAGGCAATTTTGCGATCGTCTTCAACAACCAGTATTCTCATGATTTGATTTCTCTATCAAAAAAGTTTGAACAGCCATCCACAAAAAGTTGTGAAAAAATTTATTGGCTATTTTATACGATCGGCGGGTTTTCTGTAAAGGAGAGAAAGCTTTTGGTTTTTCAATCACCGGAAGAGTTTAGATATATAACAAAAAAAGGCGCTCCTCAGCTTTAGTAAGGAGCGCCTTGGATTGGTTAAAGAATTTCAGATTACATTACTCGAACGTTTGCAGCAGCGGGACCTTTCTGTCCCTGCTCAATATCAAAACTAACCTGGTCTCCCTCGTTCAGAGATTTGAATCCTTCCATCTGAATTGCTGAATGATGGACAAATACGTCAGGACCATCTTCCTGCTCGATAAAGCCAAAACCTTTTTGATCGCTGAACCACTTTACAGTCCCATTAGCCATAGTGACATCTCCTTTTCTTCCTGAAAAAATCCACACTACCATACTTGCGGCTGCCACTTTGAAAATGGAATTTCGTTCAAAAACGAAGCCAGCCCACGAGCTAGGGGCGGAAAAATTAATGATGGAGTGAAAACTAGCATGATTTAAGAAAAAATCAAGCTTTTTTTCACCAATTTATAATCTGCACTGCATTTTTTTTGAAAATACTTCTTCATACTTCACCCCACAATCCACATACCCGCACAATCACCTCTGATGCTTTTTCGAGAGCAAGTACCGGAATCCATTCAGTATTTGAGTGAACCCGCATGGCCCCCGTGAAAATATTGGGGGTGGGAACTCCTTGAAAACAAAGCCGTGCACCGTCCGTCCCGCCACGGATGGGATTCTCCCGAACAGCAATACCGGAGGCCTCTATGGCCTTTCTGGCCTGATGGGCCACCTTCGGATAAGAAAGTAAAACCTCCTTCATGTTCCGGTACTGATCTTTGGCTTTGACGTTGATTTCAAGCCCGCTGTAACGGAGTTCAAAAATCTGTGCCAGTTTTTTCAGGTAATCCATTCGGCGATTGTTGGTTGCTCGATCAAAATCCCGAATGATCAGTTTGACAATTGCGCTGTTTTCATCTCCCTCGATTCGGGTCACATGATAGAACCCTTCCCGGCTCTCCGTATGCTCGGGACTTTCCCATTCAGGCAGTGCCGCAACAAACCGGGCTGCCAGGGCCGCGGCATTGATCATTTGATTTTTTGCATACCCGGGATGGATGTTACGACCCTTGAAAAGCAGATCCAGGCCCCACGCATCAAAGCATTCCTGCTCGATTTCACCCATCATCCCGCCGTCCATGGTGTAAGCAAATTTCCCCAACCGTTTCATTTGGATAAAATCCGTGCCCACACCAATTTCTTCATCAGGGGTGAAAACGATTCGCAACTCGGGATGGGGGAGATCGGGGAACGTCTTAAAAGCATGAAGCGCCGCCATGATCTCGGCAATTCCAGCTTTGTCATCCGCCCCCAGCAGTGTCTTTCCATCGCTGATAATGAGCGTTTCCCCAATGAAGTTTCGCAGTTCCGGGGACTGGGCGCTGGTCAGCAGTATCTTTTCGGAACCGGATTGCAGGATGTCCTCCCCGTCGTAGTTTTCAATGATCAAGGGCGTTACATGGGCGCCTGATTCAGATGGGGACGTGTCCAGATGGGCACAAAATGTTATGGCAGGTCCGATAAAACCTTTCGAGGCGGGCAGGGAAGCATAAACATAGCAATGGGCATCCAGTTCAACATCATCAAGATCCAGCTCAATGAGCTCTTCCTTTAACAGCCGGGCCAAAACCCACTGCCCTTCGGAAGAAGGATGCATTTTGGAGTCGGGATCGGACTGGGTGTCAATCCTTACGTACCTGAGGAAACGTTCGCAGGCCTGCTTCCTTAAAAAGGCCCTGATTTCTTCATTCATCGCTTATTTTTAAGATAGGCGATATTCTCAAGGTAGCCGTCAATCACTTTTCCGGAATCGAGCTTGAACAGTTCCGCGTAAGCCTTGAGAAAATTCTTCAGATAAAATGTCTGTGGCAGAGATGCCACGTCATCACTTTCTATGGCCGTCAATACCTTTAGACTGATCCGGGTCACTTCAAAGATCTCTTCAACCGCTACCCCTACATATTTTCGAAGCTTTTCGAGATCCTTTCCGGAAATCAGGGATTTTGACAGAATTTCCCGTGAAAGCTCACCGTATTCCTTTTTTTCGATTCGTTTTTTGACCCTTATGGACAACGACTCCCGTCCTCCTGTTTTCTTAAGGGAAAACAAAGGAATGGGGCACTTTGAGTTAGTGCCGTTTGGGTCCAGCAAAGCGGCATCGATAACCCCTGAACCGGCCAGTTTTTTGTTGTAAGCCTTCCGCTGGCTTTTATCGATTAATGTGGAAAAAGCCTCTTCTATTCTGCGCAGGATCACATTTCGTTCTTCATCGCTGAAAAAGGAATCGGAAATCATGGACTCTTCTTCATAGATGGAAAGGGCGATCCGATAACCCTGTCTGATTTCAAAGGGTGACGCGCTGACAGGAATCTCCAGCAGTTCGTAAAAATTGAGATCCTCAAACCTCTCCATATTTCCCCATGTTGTTTGACGTTTTTTCACTTTTTTGCAGCATCACATCTGCTGCTTGTTTCAGGTCCGTAGAAGTGGGCGTGTAGGGATATTTGTTGGCAAATATGGTTTTGGCAAGAACGGAATTATGCACCCGCTCATCATGGGCGATATTGCCCACAAACTGGAAACCCGCATAGAAATGGCGGTTGCAGACCTTTTCAATCTTGTTGCCGAGCGTCTCATCTATATGGTTACGATATTGATTCAAGACCAGCTTAAAAACCAGTTTGCCCAATTCTTTCTCAAGCAATTTTCCACGGTCCCGGTCTTTTGTCATAACCCGGTCAACAACATCGAGCGGAGACCTGACGGGACCGGCCTCTGATTCTTCGGCGAGTTCTTTGACGACATGGTTAAAGGCGTACTGTTTTAGGATCTGTTTCACTTTTCTTAAATAGACCGCTTTGATAAACTGCACCGTGTTCTGTATGGAAGTGGGCTCCGGGGTGAAAACAAAAATACCTTCATGGGCGGATAGAAAAAAATCGAGAACGTTATAGGTGGAACCGGCACCGAGATCGATGAATACCTTGTCGAACGGGAGCTTGTGGATTGCATTGATGATTTTCACTTTCTGTGCGTAGAAAAGATTTCCGATCTCCAATGAGCAGTCCTGGGAACTGATCAAATGAAGATTGGGAATTCCGGTGGGAATTGCCGCCTCTGAAAGATCGCTGACGGAACGGTCCAGATAGCTGTTAAGCCCCTTCTTGACTTGACGAAATCCCAGCAGTGAATGGAGATTGCTTCCTCCCAGATCCAAATCAACAAGAACCGTATTGTGCCCCTGCCTGGCAAAAAGGACGCCAAAATTGACCGCCAGAAAGCTCTTGCCGCTGCCACCCTTACCCCCGCCGATTGCATAGATCTGAGCCATAATCGTCACCCGGTTGGTTTGGTTTTAATCCAAAAACCCGAAAAGTACTATATATTCACTGAATTAACGAACATGTCAAGTAAAAGAGGTAAAAAACATGACATAATATAAAAAAGCCGATTAACCTTTTATTTAAAGATGTTGCAAAAAAACCAGATTTTTCAACTCATCATCGTATTTTACGGTTATGGTCTGCCAGGAAAATCGCTTCATTTCCGTTGAAAGTTTTTCCATTTTTCCTTCCGAAACGAAAGCCCCAGAAAGACATCGCGCCAGCTTCTCAACCAGTTCTCCTTGATTTCTGTAAAGAAAATCGTCATGGAAGGCATCAGGAATAATCTCGGGATAGGAGAGTCGGTGAGGCAATAAAGGGATGCAACCGGCACTGATCGCTTCGACCATTGAAATGCCGAAATTTTCCTGGAGGGCAGTACTGATGACAACACTCCCCTCTTTCAGCAACGCTTCATAGGCGGTTCTTTCCGGTTCAAAGCCATAATGAACGATCCGTTTTCCATATTTTTTCCGAGCGACAGTAAACTCTTTCGGGCAGTTTTGAAAGTTCTCTCCCAATAGTGCCAGACGGAAATCGAAACCCCTCTTTATCATCTCGTCCAAAGCGGAAAAAAAGTCTTTGGGGCTTTTATCAAATTCCCAACGGTGATTCCAGATCACCAGAGGCGGCTTCGAGCGAACCGGAGAAACGCTATCTTGAAACCCATCTATATCACATCCCGGATGGAGCACCCCGGCCTTGGAACGGATTTCATCCACCAGCCAGGTAGGCCTGAAATCGGGCATCATTTTCAGGAATCCGGGAAGGTTTCTAAAGAAGGCCTCAAAGTGAGTTTGAGAGTTGAACAGGATGCGCTCTGCGGCGAGTGCCGTTGTGATATCGGTAAACCCAAAATGGACATCCATGGTCTCACCTGGTGCCAGGGGATAGGTAATCTGGCTCTCATGGAAATAGACCAGGGCCGGAGGGCAGCCTGTTCCCATGAGGGCTCGAAAATCCGACAGGCTCATCAGGCCACTGGTGATCAGGCCGTCATAATCTTCAATGGACGGAATCTTTTTCAAAAAGTAGAGTGCCGCTCCCCGCATACGCCATTTCCAGAAACGGGCAGGCAGGGTCACCAGGTCAATCTGATGGCTCGAATGCGATGCCAGGCCTTCTGCAAAATACCGATGGGACCCACCAAAAAAGGGTTCCAGAAAAAGAAATTTCATCTTTATACCTTTCCTCCCGCGCCCGGATGTGTTAGTTTCACCAACCATCTCAAGCGATGAAACCCTTTAAAAATAGATGATCGAAACCCATATAACAACCTAAAACCATTTACAATGGATACCTGGAGACTCCTGGATACGCCGCCCATGACGGCCGCCGAAAACATGGCGATTGACGAAACCCTGCTGGAACTGAGAGACCAAGGGCATAGCCCCAACACCATCCGTTTCCTTCAGTTTTCTCCCAGATGTGTTCTGGTGGGGTATCATCAGTCGGTGCCCGAAGAGATACGGGAAAGATACTGTCTGGAAAATGGAATTGAGATTAACCGAAGAAATACGGGTGGCGGCGCCATCTTTTTTGATGAAAACCAACTGGGCTGGGAAATCATCTGCGACAAAGCTTTCTTTAACCTGAACATTCCCACGCAGCGCCTGTTTAAAACCCTTTGCAACCCGGTATTAACAGCACTCTCGAGGTTTGGCATAAAAGCTGATTTTCGTCCCCGCAACGACATCGAAGTTGAAGGACGCAAAATTTCCGGCACCGGTGGAACAGATTCCAAAAATGCCTTTCTGTTTCAGGGCACCATGCTGGTAGACTTTGATGTGAACACCATGTTGCGAGCCCTTCGCATCCCCGTTGAAAAGTTAAAGGCCAAAGAGATTGATTCGGTCAAGGACCGGGTCACTTGTTTGAACTGGATCTTGGGATATACCCCCTCTCTTAATGATATCAAATCCGCCATCAAACATGGATTCGAAACGGGGTTGAACATTCAACTCGTGCCTGGAGAAATGACGCCTCTAGAGCGCCTTACTTTTAAGAAAAAACTTCCCTATTATCAGTCCGACCAATGGATACATGCCGTCAATCCCGTCTTTCAAAAGCGCGAGGCGGTCCAATCGGCCTACAAGGCGGACGCGGGGATGATTCGCTTTACCCTGGTGGTAAACCTCCCTCAGAAAAGACTCAAGGATATCTACATCACCGGGGATTTTCTCTCCTTTCCATCCCGTGCCCTTTTTGACCTGGAAGCGGCGCTGAGGGGTGGGCCTTTGGAACGGAAGCATCTGCACGGCATTATCCGCTCATTTTTTGATGAAGAAAGAATCACGATTCCGGGTATGGATTTTGAAAATTTTGTGATCCCCCTTGATCAAGCCCTTGAAAAAGTAAAAATAGCGAAGTTCGGGCTCAGCCTTGAGCACTGCAACCAGATTTCGGTTGCCAACGGAAGCTTTGAAACTGTGATCCAAAAAAAACCGTCCGTACTGCTACTCCCCTACTGCGCCAAGCGCACAGACTGTGAACTGAGGTATCGTAAAACCTGCAAAATCTGCGGAGAAGAGGGGTGTACCATCGGTCCGGCCTGGACCATGGGACTGAAGGATCGCATGAAGGTGGTGAGCATCATCAGTTTCGAAGACCTCTGGGCAGAGTTGGAGAAAATGAAGAAAGACGGCGTACAAGCCTACATCGGCTGCTGCTGCCAGCCTTTTTTTGCGAAACATGTGGACGATTTCAAGAGATCGGGACTTCCCGGCATCCTTCTTGATATCGACAACACCACCTGCTATGACCTGGATCAGGCCAGGGAAGCTTACGCGGGAAAATTTGAAAGCCAAACCCGTGTGGATCTGGATCTCCTCGATACCGTTCTGAAAGCCGCTTCCCCATGAAAGATCGTTTTTGATTCTTGACCCCTTTAAACGCCCCGTATTAGGATTCGCCTATGACGCCCATCACCTGCCATATTCTGGTCATCGGCGGCGGGCCTGCCGGTTGCGCTGCCGCAATTTCCGCTGCCAAAATGGGAATGGATGTGCTCGTGGTGGAACAACGAGCAAAGATCGGCGTACCCGTTCAGTGCGCCGAATTCATCCCGGCTTTGCTTGTGGGAAAACTCAATCTGGGGACCGGTTTTGTAGTCCAGAAAGTATCTCAAATGCGGACCATTCTGCCCGACGGATCCAGCACCGATATGGCAGCACCCGGATTTATGATTCACCGGGACCGTTTTGACCAAACGTTGGCCAGGGAGGCACGAAACCTGGGCACAAAGTTCCTCCTTTCCGCCAGGGCTGTGGAACGAACGGAAGACGGGTCCATTGTTATCAAAATAAGAGGGACCGGCAAAACCGTGCTCGTTGCACCCAAAGTCATCATTGGCGCGGATGGTCCTCGCTCAAAAACCGCCCTGTGGTGTGGTGTTTCAAAAAGAAGTGTTCTGCCCGCGGTTCAATATAAGATGGCATTGCGCTCGCCCATGGACCGCACGGAGGTATACCTGTCACCCGATTTTTATGGGGGATACGGATGGCTTTTCCCGAAAGGAGCGACGGCCAACGTGGGGCTGGGCATAAAACGGCAGAATGGCTCTCGCAGCGGCATTCACACAATTCTCCAAGAATTTGTTGAAAAACTCAAAAGGGACGGTAAAATTAAGGGGAAACCCCTTGGGTCTACCGGCGGTTTAATTCCCGCCTCCCCCCCCGAGAGTGCGGTTTACGGAAATATTTTGCTGGCAGGGGATGCGGCAGGGCACACCCATCCCATTACGGGCGCCGGGATTTTCGCCGCTGTTTCCGCCGGCAAAATGGCCGGACGCTGGGCCGCGAAAGCCATAAGCGCAGATAATCTTGAGATATTGAAAAAATACGACCATGAATGGCGGTTTCTGTTCGCTGATACGCTCAACCGCGCCCATGAAAGGCGTCAAATGATGGAAAGGGAATGGAATCGTTTTCATCAGGTTAT
Source organism: Desulfatiglandales bacterium (assembly GCA_963663335.2). Classification (GTDB taxonomy): domain Bacteria; phylum Desulfobacterota; class DSM-4660; order Desulfatiglandales; family Desulfatiglandaceae; genus NaphS2. Next base: position 106,039 of record CAXXLN010000001.1, read on the forward strand.
AAAATCCTGCTGGATCGGTTTTCGAGAGTATTATAAAGAGTGACAAGTACACATGATCACTGCCAAACAACTTAAAGCCGCACGTCACAGTTCCTGGACAAACCTAGGGAAACAAATCACTTTTTACCTTCCGGGGATGTTTTCCTGTGACGGCGTAAAGGGAAAATACCCGGGCATCAGCATTACCGGCAGAGATTGTGGTCTCTCCTGCGACCATTGCGGCGCCTCAATTCTTAAAACCATGGTCCCCGCCGAAAACCCTCGGAATCTGGTGCAAAAATGTATTCAACTTGAAAAAAAGAGAAATCATGGGGTTTTACTGAGCGGCGGATGCACAAAAGAAGGGAAGCTGCCGTGGCAGAAATTTATCCACGCCATCGCTGAAATAAAGGAGAAAACGAATCTTTTCATTTCCATCCACAGCGGCCTGATAGATTACAAGGAAGCGGCGGCGCTTAAAATGGCCGGTGTTGACCAGGCCCTTATCGATGTCATCGGCGATGATGAGACATACCGAAAGGTCTACCACGTACCCTTTGGCGTAGCTGAGATCGAAAAGACCATGGCGGCACTGGAACAGGCAGGCCTTCCCACAATTCCCCACGTGGTGTGCGGATTGAACTATGGACGGATCACCGGTGAAGAAGCGGCACTGGAGATGATTTCCCGATATCCGGTGGATCAATTGGTAATTGTGTCTCTCATGCCCCTTACCGGAACAAAAATGGAAAAGGCCATTCCACCAGATGCCCATGAGGTTGCCCACATTATCGCAACGGCACGCACGCTTATGCCCGAAACCGTCATCAGCCTAGGATGCGCCAGGCAACGTGGCAACACCCGGATGGAGACACTCGCCATCGATGCGGGCATAAACCGGATGGCCCTGCCCTCGGAAGACGCCGTATTGAGAGCCAAACGCTATGGGCTTGAAATTCATTATCAGAAGACCTGCTGCTCCGTTCCCATAACCTTTGAAAGTCAAAGCTGGAATAAACGAGGTTTACCATACCATGAAAAAAAGTGAGAGAAGAGATATGCCACCGACGGAAAACCAAAATATACCTGAGAGTCCCGAGTATCTCCGAATGAGCCTTGCCGCAGCCATGACCCTGGGCTTGAAACCGGGGCGGTTTTATCGGGATGCCAGACTGTATTGTATTAATTTACTGCTCACCTATGGGGTGGGTTGTGCCGCAAGATGCGCCTATTGCGGTCTTTCCAAAAAGCGTGAAGGAAAATACGGTGACAAAAGCTTCATCCGGGTAACATGGCCGACTCATTCACTGTCGAAAATCATTGAGCGTATATCGGAACGGATCCACAAGGTCAAACGCATTTGCATTTCTCAAATCACCAACAAACGATCCATTCAAGATACCAAGGATATTTGTACCAGGTTACGTTCCAGTTTTGACATCCCCGTCTCCCTGCTCATATCCCCTACCATTACCTCAAGAAATGATCTCATGGACTTCAAAGACGCCGGCGCCGACAAAATCGGCGTGGCCATTGACCTGGCTACCCCTGAGCTTTTTGATAAATACCGCGGCAAAGGCGTGGGCGGCCCCCATCGCTGGGAAACCTACCATCAGTGCCTGCAGGATGCCATAGGCATTTTCGGCAAACGCAATGCGGGCAGCCACTTCGTCACCGGAATGGGTGAAACGGAAAAAGAGATGGTATCGGCCATCCAGACGGTTCAGGATGCAGGCGGCTGGACCCATCTCTTCTCTTTTTTCCCGGAGGCCGATTCACAGATGAAAGATCATCCCATGCCGCCGATGGATCAATACCGCCGCATTCAGTTGGCCAGATTCTTAATGGACGAGGGCATCAGTCGAGCCGAAAACATGATTTTTGACAATTCCGGCCGCATTCTTGATTTTGGGCTTTCGTCTGAAGAGCTGGATCGAATCATCGACACCGGGGAACCTTTTCGCACCAGCGGTTGTGAAGGGTACGACGGTCAGGTGGCCTGCAACCGCCCCTTTGCCAACTCAAGACCCGGACCTGACATCAGAAATTTCCCGTTTTCACCTGATAAAGAAGACATTCAGCGTATCCGCCGCCAGATGGCAAAGTCAACTTGAAGACTTTATAATCGGATTGGAATCGGATGAGAAAAATTCGGATGTGAATTCCGATTACCAGGCGTTTTGTTTTTGGATCGGAAAGCACATTTGTAAGCACACCATTAACGTCGGGATGGGGCTGGGATGACCACAACATATTGTACTTTCCGGAAGTCTCCCGGGAGTCGTCCGCATACAGAATGGCGGCTCTTACATGTTCTTCTTGGCTACGTGATTAGTTGGAGATAATGCAGGTTTTGGGAATGCCAGAGATTTTTGACACATAGGATATAGGGAGCATACCAAACTCCGCTAAGCATTCTTTTTTTGAATTCAGGCGAAATATCTTACTCTCCTTGGCTCTAAATAAAAGAAGTTCACCTCCAATTTTTGACCACGAATTGACTTGATTGCATTTTCAATCATATCTCAACCGTAGGGCAATTTGTATTTATCCAAGATCACAAGTACTTTATTAAGGTATTCTAGCGCTTCGTCCTTTTATAGATGATGCCGATATTATCTATAGCTATAGCCTCTCCCTGTTTATCTCCGATCTCTTTGTAGATCATCAGTGCCTGTTTATGGTATTTCAGGGCCTCATCCAGATCTCCTTTTTTTTGGTAAGTTGCACCGATATTGCCCAGAGTTATAGCCTCTCCCTGTTTATCTCTGATCTCTTTGAAGATCACCAGTGCCTGTTTATGGTATTTCAGGGCCTCATCCAGATCCCGTTTCTTTATGTAAATGTAGCCAATATTGCCTAGAGCTGTAGCTTCTCCCTTCCTGAACCCAATGTCATTGGCAATCACCAGTGACTGTTTATAATTGTTAAGCGCTTCATCAAGATCCCCTTTAACGATGTAAATGAGGCTAATATCGCCTAACGAATTTGTTTCTCCCTGCCTGTATCCGATCTCTTTGTGAATCACCAGTGCCTGTTTAAGGTATTTCAGGGCCTCATCCAGATCTCCTTTTTTTTTGTAAGTTGTACCTATATTGCCCAGAGCTACACCTTCTCCCTGCCTATATCCAATCTCTTTGGCAATCACCAGTGACTGTTTAAGGTATTTCAGGGCCTCATCCAGATCTCCTTTTTTTTTGTAAGTTGTACCTATATTGCCCAGAGCTACACCTTCTCCCTGCCTATATCCAATCTCTTTGGCAATCACCAGTGACTGTTTATAATTGCTAAGCGCTTCATCTAAATCCCCCTTGTCTAGATAAATGCTGCCGATATTGCGTGTCTGGATTGCTTCTCCCTGCCTGTATCCGATCTCTTTGTGAATCATCAGTGCCTGTTTATGGTATTTCAGGGCCTCATCCAGATCTCCTTTTTTTTTGTAAGTTGTACCTATATTCCCGAGAGCTGCAGCTTCAAGTCGCTTGCATCCAATCTCTTTGGTAATTGCCAAGGACTGTTTAAAATATTTGAGAGCCTCATCCGTAGGTCCTCTATTTTTATAAATGATGCCGATATTGTTCAGAACTGCAGCTTCTCCCTCTTTGCATCCGATCTCTTTGGCAATCACCAGTGACTGTTTATAATTGCTAAGCGCTTCATCTAAATCCCCCTTGTCTAGATAAATGCTGCCGATACCGCCTAGAGCTGCACCTTCTCCCTCTTTGTATCCGATCTCTTTAGCAATCGCAAAGGACTGTTTATGGTATTTCAGGGCCTCATCCAGATCTCCTTTATTTTTGTAAGTTTCACCGATATTCACGAGAGCTGCAGCTTCAAGTCGTTTGTTTCCCTGAGATCTAGCTTGCCTGAGGGAATTAACATAATGTTCCAAGGCAATTTCATATTGGCTTCTTGCAGAATAGCAGTTCCCAAGCGAAAAATAAAACGAAGGAAGCTCAACTATCTCTAAAGCATTTTGAAAGTGGGTGATTGCTATCTTAAAGCGGTTACGTACATATGCTTCATTGCCATAATTATATTCTTCAAGTGCTCTCTTCCTCTTTTTATCAAAAGCTCTTGTAAGGACAGCATCAAATTCGGTTTTTACATCTTCTTCAGAAGGATTTTTAGGTTTAGGTTGATAATACATTAAAGCGTCATCAACTATTTGTTTTACGTCTTCCTTTGTAGCAGGATCCTCTTTAGGGTTCAGTAAATTTAATCCGAGGAAAAGTGCATTAATTGCCACGGAAATCAAGAAGAAATAAAATATTCTTTTGGCAAGCTTGATTTTGGTGGCTTTATCGGTTGATTCTTCCTTTTTGTAGCTTAGCCAGGCTATAAGAATACCTATGGCTAACACTAAGAGGCTTAGGATAAAGACAATTGTTTTCATGACTAAATGAGTATCAACTATATCAGTTTGGTCGTCAATAATGTTGAAGTGCTGACAAATTTACGAGTATCCCAATAAGACTTCAAGCTGCAATATATTGAGAATATAGCCATGGCTCCAATGCTCGAAATACGTTGGATATTACTGTGGGTACATCAGGGTCAGCGTTTTTTTGAGCAGCGCCGCGATGTACTCCATTTCCTGCAGGGAAACCGCCCCGGGCACCTCCAGCGTGAGCCGGTCCGAGCGAATTTCCAGGCAGGGGCGCTTGGGAGCTAATAAGCGGCGAGACCATGTGTATTTTTCGGGCAACTGTTCCCAGCTGCTGAAAGGCCGGTCCCGCACTAACAGATCCTCGATCTCAGAGGCGCCCAGCTTTATTATCCTGCCCGGAAAAAGCACTGATTTTTTCACCCAAAGGCCTTTCCCGTCCACCCGCAGCATGGCTCGCTGCCACGCCCGGGACTGGATCACCAATACTGCCAGGCCCATGGGAAGCAAAAACCACCACAAACGCACCCAGGCGAAAAAGACGCTACCCGCAATAACGAGTCCCAGCCAGAGCCAGTGCGTGAGCAACATGCCCTTGGCTGGAATCCGAACCTCGATCAAGTCCGGCCCCCGGTTCACCTCGGATAGCATTTCCATGGGCCTGGCCGGGATTTCCACCGGCTCGCCCTTGCGCACCAGGCGTTGTGCCAGGGACTCGTCGAGGCGCGAAGCCTCACGCACCACGGTCTTGTCACCGGTGTGGTCATGAAGTTCCCAGCCCAGGAAGCCGGCAAGCCCTTTGCTCATGCGGCGGGCATGCTGATAACTCTTGGATGTTTCCACCACCACGGGTTCGCCGTTGCCTTCCAGACGCACGGGAAACACGGTGTAAAGGCTCTTGCCGTTGCTGCGGATTTCTCGGTGGACACCCACGTGCGAAAAACTTCCCAATGGTTTTGGATCATTCCAAATAGGCAAGTACAATCCCAGAGAGCGAACGCCCAGACCGTAGGAGACCAGCAACGTATCCTGTTGCCGGTCCACAGCCTTGAAGGAACGGCCTAAAGCCAACCCAGAACCCAACAGGACGAGCACGCCGCCGATCAGCCCGCCGAGAAGCCGGGCCGTCTGGGTGGCCTCGGGACACATAAAGGCCCCCGCCACCATAAGAAGACCCCCAAGGAGAAGCACCACTCCGAACGCGGGAAGTCCCGCTCCCGACGAGATTTCCAAACAGTCCGGGCTGCTTTGTTTCAAGTTCTTCATGTAAACCTAAAACGAAATGTGTTTTCATGCTTGAAAAGAGCATTGACTCGGGTTTGAAAATTTTTCAACCTCAGCTTAAAATAATTTCATATACCAAACCCCAAATATCGTAAAGAACGGAAAAGTTGTGATTTCATCAAACCAGAAGGATTGTGCGAATGTTGAGATTTATGCCATCTCTCAGGGCCGGTCGCTCTGGGTATATCTTGAGAAACCAACAACAATCCGCGATGTCAAAATCCTATAAGATCCCTTACGTTTGCCAAATGTTACGCCAATACAAAAATTGAAGCAGCTATTCTTAGGGTTTCAATATCTTGTGCTAAATCGCTTTCCGATTTATCTCATCAGATTTTAATCAATTAAGCAAGCGAGATGTTTTTGTGCAGACAAAAAATGGCCTTCCCGAGAAGGCCTAATCCTTAAACTGATGAACATTGCGGTGGCGTTAGGGTCCAGCTTGGCAGCTAGTATTCACGGGCAAGATCAGAGAGAAGAACGAAATTTTAGGGTAGGAAAAAGTTATTCTGTTATTCGTATGGAAAAGATTGTTACCGCAAATGAAGACGTAGATGCCGACCCCACCGTTCCTCATGCCAAGACAAATCCGAAACCTTGGGAGTCCCGGTAGAAGGGGATGAAATTGGCGAGCTTAACGACATCAACCGAAAAATGATTTACTGAAATTGATCCCATTGAACTCTTATGCCGCTTGTGTTATTTTAGAGATAATGCCGAATAAATCAAATGGAGGATTGGAAATGAAACGGTTTCAAATCTCGACGATAGCACTGTGTTTATCCCTCTTCTTTTTGGGAGGGATTGAACCCGCCCCGGCAGATGCCGGCACAATGGACTTGATCACAACACTGGTAGATAAACTGGGAATTACCCAAAACCAGGCGGAAGGGGGTGTCGGTGCCCTGTTTAACAACGCCAAGGAGAATCTGAGCGCCGAAGATTTCAGCAAAGCATCAGACGCCGTTCCGGGCGTGGATAAGTACATGGCGGAGGCCCCTTCCACCGATTCGGGGGGTGCCGGCGGGCTCCTCAAGAGCGGACTCTCCTCACTGGGCGGAACCGGCTCTAAGATCGGCGGCATGGCCGGTCTGGCGGATTCTTTTTCAAAGCTTGGAATGAATTCCGAAACCATGACCAAGTTTGTCCCCATTGTTACTGATTTCATGGAATCCAACGCAGGATCCGGCGTAGCAGGACTTTTGAAAGGACTCTGGCAGTAAACGCTCAAGAAAAAAAGCTTGAGATGCTTGTCTTGACTCCGGCCGGTAAGTGATGATATTGTTTTTGTAAAGCTCCTGCTTGTTGGAACCTTAAAAACAAACTGAACTTGATGTTCTGTTGACAACGAGAAATTTGGTTCAAAACAACACGGTTGAAAATAGGTTTTTTATGGAAAAAATTCTCAGCATTACCGGTCGAATCGAAGACAAAAAACGGCAGGAACAGATCACGACCAACCGTAATAAATTTGATGCTGTTCAGCGATTGCTGCAATGCGGTTCGTGCCGTTTTAAATGCGCCATGTGCGGTCGAAATGCGGAAGAAGTCGACCCTTCGACTTCAGAAAGGAAAGCGCTTTCCGAATTCAAATTATGTGAAAGCTGTGGCGCCGAATTTGAAGATTACATCAAAATTTCCGAAAAAAAAGGGAAACCACACGATATTTTTTGGCACAACAGGGAATGGCTTGAAATGTGGTCCTGCTGGGTGGCGTACCAGCGATCCCTCAATCAATTCAGGAAATCTTTTAATGTAAAGCAATTGCCTGATAACGGATGCACTTAGGGGCTGCTCAGCGGATTTTAAGTTGGCGAACCCGGAAATGGCATGTTAATTTTTTGACCCAGTCACGCTCAGACTGCCTTGTGATCAACTTGAAATGATTCATGTGATGGAGGTAACCCGATGTTTGGAATAGGCATGCCGGAATTGATTATTATCTTAATCATCATCCTGGTGATTTTCGGAGCTGGAAAACTCCCTGAAATCGGCAGTGGCATCGGAAAAGGGATCAAGAATTTCAAAAAAGCCACTCATGAAGCCAAAAATGAAATTGAAGAGCCCAAAGAAGAAGACTCAGAAGAAAAAAAAGAGGACAAAGCGTAATTTCTTTGAACCCGATCAGCCCCTGCCGATACCATTTAACCGGCAGGGGCTTTTTTTCTAAAAGGGGATATCGTCTTCAGGGAGATTTTGTGGGGGTTCCTCAGGATAGTCACCTTTCGTCTGGCTACCGCCCATGCTATCGCCAGGAGACCCGAGCATTTGCATGGTGAGCGCGAGAATCTCGGTGGTCCATCTCTTGTTTCCATCTTTGTCTTCCCAGGATCTGGTTTGAAGCCTGCCCTCAATATAGACCTGGCTCCCTTTGTGTAAATACTCGCCGCAAATCTCTGCCAGTCGCCGCCACACAACGATCCTATGCCATTCCGTCTGCTCTTTTTTCTCACCCGTATTTTTGTCTTTCCATTCCTCGCTTGTGGCAATGGAAAAGTTGGCCACAGCAACGCCGCTCGGCGTATAGCGCACCTCGGGATCCGCGCCCAGTCTTCCGACCAATATTACCTTATTGACACCTGCCATTCTTTATTTCCCTCCTTTCTCATCTTACCCACAGGACTTACATAAACATTTTAGAGGTTCATCAATATCATGGCAACAAAAACAAGTCAAAGGCATTCATAGCGTTTAAGGATAGTGAAAAAAAGACAATTCCCTGTTGACTGAAATGTTCCAAACGTTTAAGGTGCTGTTTACTCAATTAATTAACCAACCATTTGAATATAATAATAAAATATGTTGAGGGTGAAGCCATGTTAAAAATAATACCACTGGGGGGCCTCGGTGAAATCGGCCTCAATATGATGGTCATTCAACATGGGTCCCATATGCTGGTTGTGGATGCGGGTCTGATGTTCCCGGATGATTACATGCCCGGCGTGGACCTGGTTATTCCCGATTTCAGTTTCCTCAGAACAAATAAGGAAAAAATCAATGCAATTATCCTGACCCACGGCCATGAAGACCATATCGGCGCCATGCCTTTTTTGTTGAAGGAGTTTCCCGTACCCGTCTACGGCACGGGTTTCACCTTGGATCTGCTCAGGGAAAAGCTAAAAGAGCACACGCTGCCCTATGATGCCGATCTGAAGACAATAACTCCCGGAGAAATTTATGACATCAGTCCTTTCAAGGTGGAATTTATTCGGGTTAACCACAGCATTGTCGATGGCGCCGGGCTGGCCATTGAAACCCCTGAAGGCCTGATTGTTCATTCGGGAGACTTTCGAATCGACCCGACACCGGTGGATGAACAGATTACCGATCTCATCCGGTTTGCTCACTATGGAGAAAAAGGGGTTCTCGCCTTTTTTTCCGATTCCACCAATGCGGAAAAAGAAGGCTACACCCTCAGTGAACGGGACGTCAAAAAAACCCTCAGGGATTTTTTCCTGGCCTGCCCCGGAAGGCTGATCGTTGCCAGTTTCGCCTCAAATATCACCAGAATCCAGGAGGTTATTTCCCTGGCGGAAGAGTTTGGCCGTAAAGTGGTTTTCAACGGCAAAAGCATGATCACCAATGTGGGAATCGCCAGAGAACGAAGGTTCCTCCATTTTCCCGATGATCTTGAAATTGCGGATAAAAAAATGCACACTCTTCCCGACCGGAGTGTAGTGGTGATTACCACCGGCAGTCAGGGTGAACCCATGAGCGCCCTGAGCCGAATGGCTAGAGATCAGCACAAGGCCATTAAAATACATAAAGGTGACACCATCATTCTCTCCTCCAGGTTCATTCCCGGCAATGAGAAGGCCATCACGTCCGTAATCAACAAACTGTATGGTCTGGGCGCGGATGTCATCTACGAAAACGTATCGGACATTCATACATCAGGACATGCCCGTCAGGCAGAGCTAAAAATCATGTTGAGCCTTGTCAAGCCCCGGTACTTCATCCCCATCCATGGTGAATATCGCCAGTTGGTCAAACACGCCAAGATCGCCCTCGACATGGGAATGGATGAAGATCATGTGCTCATTGCAAAGGATGGTGATGTGATTCGTTTTCATGAGGACATTGGAAAGATAGAAGGCGCCGTTGCCGCGGGAAGGACCTTTGTAGACGGTAAAGGGGTCGGCGATATTGAAGAAACCGTCCTGAGAGATCGACAAAAGCTCAGGCATCACGGAATGGTCGTCATTCAAATGGTACTGGACAAACAGACCGGCAAGATTCTCTTCGGTCCGGAAATGATATCTCGCGGTTTCATATTTGAAGATCATGGACAATTTATCCTTGAGGATGCCCAATGTATCGTGTTAGAGGTAATCGATGAGGTGGAAAAACCTTTTCCTGTGTATCCACAGAAGTTGGAAACAGAAATTCGTAGACGGCTGAAAAGGTTTTTCTACAACGTGATTGAGCGAAGTCCCCTCATCATACCGACCATTATCGCCTTATGAGCGAGAAGAAATGAAAAGAAAGAAACCATCATCCCCGGACAAAAAGCCCCAGGAATCCCAATCCCTGAACCCGAAGAAACCGGGGCATCCACTCAAAAAAGAGATTAGAGGGATCGTTTTTCTGTTGTTGGCAGTTGTGGTGGGCGGCAGTCTTCTCTCATATTCACCCCTCGATAGACTATTCTGGAACGTTGCCGGCCATTTGGGCAAAGCCCACAATCTCTTTGGAACCGTCGGTGCTCATTTATCCGGTGGTCTGTTTGATCTGCTGGGAATCGGCGCCTTCTGGATACCCTTGATCTTTTTAGTATTGTCTCTTATCGCCTTCAAAGGCCGATCACTTTCATCACCGGTGAAAGGGATGATTACCCTGTTGATCATGCTGGCTTCGTTTTCAGCACTGTTGAGCCTTCAATTCAAACAAGGCCTTTCCTACCGGGGCGTCATCATGAGTTCAGGAGGACTCATCGGCCTTCATATGGCGGGACTGTCCATCACCATTCTCAATTCTTTCGGGTCTTATGTTTTTCTGGCAGCCATTTTCGCCATATCGCTGTTGACGGTGACCCGCCTCTCTTTCGGTTGGATTTTTTCTCGGATTGGTTTGTGGCTATTGGGCATTTTCAAGAAGATCAAGGAAATCCTGACCAAACGAAAAGAACGGAAGAAAAGGGCCCGGAAAACGCTGGAGGCAAGGGGCAAAATCAAGAAAAAGCCTAAAGTCAACATCGTTGAGGTGGCTAAGCAGGAACCCCCTCCCCCGCCCAGGCAGGAGAAATTTTCATTCATGCAAAAACCGGGGGATTTTCAACTCCCAACCCTTGATCTTCTGAATACGCCTCCAAAAGACAAGAACGTCACCATTCGGCGGGATGCGCTGGAGATGAATGCCCGCCGTCTGGAAAAGAAACTCGAGGACTTCGGTGTGGAAGGGGAAGTGGTGGAAATCCTTCCAGGGCCGGTTATCACCATGTACGAATATAAACCCGCACCCGGTGTCAAGATCAGCAAGGTCGCCGGGCTTTCCGACGATCTGGCCCTTACCCTGAGAGCGCAAAGCATCCGCATCGTGGCGCCCATACCGGGAAAAGCCGCCATCGGGATTGAAATCCCCAATAACCAGAGGGAAATTGTCTACCTCAAAGAAATGCTTTCCAGTTCCGCCTATTCCGATACCAAATGCAAGCTTCCCATTGCACTGGGCAAAGACATCACCGGTTCCGCCGTAGTGGCCGATCTCGCCAAAATGCCGCACCTGCTGGTAGCGGGGGCCACCGGAACCGGCAAGAGTGTCTCACTTAACGCCATGATCCAGAGCCTGCTCTTTTCGCTCTCCCCTGAAACAGCAAGATTCCTGATGGTGGACCCCAAACGCATCGAATTATCCGTGTACCAGGATATTCCCCATCTGCTCCATCCCGTGGTTACCCAGCCCAAAGATGCCAACAAGGCCCTCAAGTGGGCTGTTTCAGAAATGGAACGGCGATACATGCTGCTCTCGGACAGGGGGGTTCGGAACATTGACTCCTACAACCGAAAAATTGTGAAGGAGGACAACCCCAAAGATTCGGCCGAAAAAAACGGCGAAGACAAGGGTGTCGATCGGCATCTCCCTTATATCATCATTATCATTGATGAGCTGGCCGATCTCATGATGGTCAGCTCAAAAGAGGTTGAAGAATCCATTACCCGCCTGGCCCAGATGGCCCGCGCCGCCGGCATTCACCTGATCATCGCCACCCAGCGCCCTTCAGTCAATGTGCTCACCGGCATCATCAAGGCCAACTTCCCCACCCGTTTGTCATTCCAGGTATCGAGCAAAGTGGACTCTCGTACTATTCTGGACACCAATGGCGCGGAACATCTTTTGGGAGACGGGGATATGCTTTTCATGCCGCCGGGCGTGGGCCGCATCATGCGCATTCATGGCGCCTATATTTCGGATGAAGAAGTCAAACGGGTGGCCGACTTTCTAAGAAGCCAGAAAGAACCGGATTATGACGATACGATCCTGTCACACATGGTGGAAGACGAATCCAAGGATGACGAACCCCTCGAACTGGACGAAAAGTTTGATCTGGCCGTGGAAGTGGTCTGCAATACCGGACAGGCCTCTATCTCCATGCTGCAACGCAAACTGAGGGTGGGATATAATCGGGCGGCGCGAATGATTGAAGCCATGGAAGTAGAAGGGATCGTGGGACCGTCGGATGGTGTCCGCCCGAGGGACGTATATGGCAGAAAAGGAGGATAAAATGCGAAAAATGTTGTTTATTTTGCCTTTGCTGATACTGCTGGCACACCCGCCGGCCTTTGGGGAAGAACCCCTTTCAACCATACTGCAAGGAATCAAGAATCGTTATGGAACAGCTCCCGGGCTGTCGGTACCCTACACCCGAGAAGTGATTACCCGCTCCATGAGCATGCTCGGGAATCAAGCCAAAGGGGATCTGGCATCGGGAATCATTTACTTCAAGCCGCCTCATTTCCTCAGGCTGGACCAGGAAAAACCTTTGCGTGAAAAAATCATCGCCAATGACAATATTCTCTGGTGGTACATCCCCCAGAAAAAAGAAGCACACCAGTATAAAACGAAAGATTTCGGCAAGGAACTCAAGCTGCTCAGTGATATTTTCCGTGGCCTGGCGGAAGTAAACGACAGTTTCAAGGTGGCGTTACAGGAGAAGGATGAAAAAGGAAATTACGTAATTGCACTGGTTCCCGATCCTCCCTGGCAGGAAATTGACCACATCGACCTGACCGTAAACCCCGACCATGAAATTCGCAGCGTTCGCATTTTCAACACCCTGGGGAGTGTTACCCGATTCAATCTGGGTCAATTTACGCTGGGGAAAACCTTTGAAAAGGGATTTTTTGAATTTGTTGCTCCGCCCGGGGTCAACCTCATTTTAGAATCCTCCTAAGTTTTCGAAGAATTACGCAGTCAGGCCGCTTTACTATGTGGTCAACGGCGTCTAAAGGGAGCCCACATGGAGAGTATCTTGAAAAAAATGGCCGACGTGGTTCAAAACGCACCGTCGGTTCTACAAGGGATCAAAGCCCGAAACAAAAAGAAAATGATCGGTTATTTTTTTCCGGTTTTTCCCGGGGAAATCCTGTATGCGGCCGGAATCCATCCCGTCCAACTCTATCCCCAATTACACGAACCCATTACCCTGGCGGATGATCATCTTCAAATGTATCTCTGTGCCTATCTGAGGGCGGAATGGGACCAGATATTAAAGGGGAAACGGTCTTACCTGGACGGCACCATCATTCCTCGAAGCTGCGAGGCGGTCACCTTTCTTTACCAGACCTTTAAACGGCACAATCCATTTGAATTCATCGATTATCTCAATGTTCCCTGGAAAAATAGCGCCGACACGTTATGGTTTTTCACAAAAGAACTTCAGCGGGTCAAAATGAACCTTGAAAATTTTATTCAAAGAGAAATCACAGTTGATGCCCTGACCAATGCCATCACCCTTTACAATGAAAACCGGTCCTTGTTAAAGAAGGCCTGGAGCTTACAAAAAGCTCAGAACCCGCCCTTTTCCGCTCACGATATTTTTAACATGGTCATGAGCGGATTCGTCCTGGATAAAAAGGACCACACGCAAATGATGGCCGAGCTTTTAAACCGTGTCGAAGAGACCGTCACCGTTTCCGAGCCTTCACCGGTAAGGCTTCTTCTCTCGGGGGGATGCGTTATTGATACCCGGTTGTTGGACATCATCAGTACCGCTGGAGCTTTGGTGGTTGCCAATGACTGCAACAATGGTAGCAGATCCATGGAAACCGTTGTCGCGACAGGGAAAAACCCTATGGAATCCCTTGCGGCAGCCTACATGGCGGTGCCTTGCGGATTTGATACCGCAATCGAGGATCGTTTTTCGGTTATGGCGGATAGCATTCAGCAATATGGGATAAATGGCGTTATTTTCGCCATCAACAGAAATTGTGAAACCGAAAAATTTGATTATCCCATACTAGCTCAGAAAATCAGGGAGCGCTTTAAGATCCCCACAATGCTTCTTGAGACGGATTACCTTTGCGCCATGGGACCCCTTCAAACACGGGTAGAGGCATTTGTTGAAATGATGGGGGCAAATAGCTGATGGAAACCAAAAAACGCGAACGGCCGTCCTTTAATAAAGATATCGGCGCCGCCATGAAACAGCATTACAGCGATACTCGAACTCGAAAACCCCTTGCCCATACGCTCATGAGTTCGAATCCCCTCATTGAAGTGGCCTGTGCAGCCGGGATTCAAACGGCTTTTCCGGAGAATTATGCCTGTGTTTGCGCCGCAAGGCACGCATCCCCAAAATACTGCATAAAAGCGGAAGCCCATCACTATACGCAGGATATCTGTTCTTACTGCCGAAGCAACCTGGGCTACACCCATTCCCATGACGACGATCCGCCCAATGGCGGCATCGGTGACCCGGATCTGTTTCTCATGACCAGCAGTGCCTGTTCCCACTACTTCAAATGGTGGGATACCTTAAAGGAAATTCACCAAAAACCGCTGGTCTTTGTGAATACCCCGCGGGTCATGGACCCTTTAAACATGCCCGATTTCTATTTGGATTTCGCCCAAGAGGAAATCAAAGGCGCAATGTCTGAGATCGAGGCCATCCTGAACATCACCATCAGCCCCGAAAAACTGGCCCAAGCCGTTCATCAGAGCGATAAGACGGTTGCCGACTGGCAGAAAGTGCTGGCGCTTCAAAAATCCGTTCCCGCCCCTCTGGGATTATCCGATTTGAGCAACGCCCTCTTTGTTTTGATCGTCATGGCCGGCACCCGGGAAGGAGCGGAGCTCATGGAGAAGATTTACCATGAAACATCCCAGAGAGCGGCGAAGGGAAAAGGGATTCTCCACGGGGACGAAGAAAAGCACCGTCTTTTGTGGCTCAATATTCCCTTTTGGTATAACCTGAAAATCCTGGGATACTTTGAAGACCGGGGATGTGCCTTTCCCATGAGCGATTACTGCCAGTACATCTGGGGCGTCACACGAATGGACAGCCAAAATCCCCTTGAAGGGCTTGCCCGCAAAGCCCTTGGAGGCGAACTCAACACCAGTCTGGATGATCACATTCAGAAATTGATTACGGATATTGAGGCTTATCACATCGATGGCGTCATTGCTCACTCCAACAGAAGCTGCCGGGTCTTGTCCGTGGGCGTTCTGGATGCGGCCAGCATCATTCGGGAAAAGTTGAACATCCCGGTGCTGGTACTGGACGGCGACCATGCCGATGAGCGGGCCTACTCCGACGCCGAAACCATGACGCGGATCGATACTTTCCTGGAAATACTTGGATAATTGGTGTCGCAACTGCTGACAATGCATTCAAATAAGGATGAAAAGCCCATGATCGAGAAATGGCCCCCTTCATATGACGCAACCTATGTTCCGAAGAAAGATGACCCGTTCTGGAACCGGAAACTGGAAACCATGGACCCCCTTGAACGGGAAGAAACGGTCATTGTTCCAAAATTGCAGGCCCAGCTGCGGTATGCCTATGGGCATTCGCCTTTTTACCGAAACAAATGGGATGCGGCTGGGATTCGTCCTGAGGATATTCAATCGCTGGCCGATTTTGAAAAAATCCCTTTTGTCACCAAGGACGAGATTCGTGCGGATCAGTTGGCGCACCCTCCTTTTGGCAGCAACCTGTGTATAAAAAAGGATGAAATCGCTTCGGTCCACGGAACTTCTGGCACCACGGGAAAGCCCACGGCCTTCGGTATCAGCCGGGGGGACATGGACCGAATCGGAGAGGCCCATGCGAGAATCATGTGGGGTTTTGGCATGCGCCCTCATGATACCGTCTTTATCGGCTCCTTTTTCAGCCTTTATATGGGCAGCTGGGGTGCGCTCCTGGGTGTTCGCAGACTCGGGGCGGCCGCGTTTCCCTTTGGTGCAGGAGTACCAGGTCAAACCGAAAGGGCCATCGAATGGATTCAGGAAATCAAACCAACCGTCTTTTACGGCACCCCTTCCTACAGCCTTTATCTGGCCGAAAAAGCAAGGGGCATGGGTGTGGATCCCCGCGGGGATTTTAATTTCCGTATCCTTTTTTTTTCCGGAGAGCCCGGGGCCGGCGTACCGGCTACCAAAAGGCGCATTGAAGAAACATACGGCGGTATTTGCATCGATTCCGGCTCCACCGCGGAAATGACCCCGTGGATGACCGATGGCGAATGTGACCGTCGTCAAGGGATGCATCTGTGGCAGGATATCGTTTATGGTGAACTAGTGGATTCCGAGACCCAAGAACGTGTTCCCTACGACCACGAAGGAGTCACCGTGTACACCCATCTTGAGCGAACCAGCCAGCCTATGATACGGTTCTGGGCAGGTGATATTTCCAGGTGGACACTGGATCCCTGCCCCTGCGGCCGCACCTACCCACGCCTGCCGCGAGGGGTTTACGGGCGAGCAGACGACATGTTTGTGGTGCGGGGTGAAAATGTGTACCCAAGCGCCATTGAAAACGCCATTCGGAGCATCGACGGATTCGGCGATGAATTCCGCATTGTGATCACCCGTGAAAAAACCATGGATGAACTGATTGTCCAGGCGGAACCGGTTCCGGGAACCGATACTGAATCGACTTTGAAACTCTCAAAGAAGCTGGAAAGCGTCCTAAAAACCAAGGGGCTGAGAACCCTGGTGCAGATGCAGCCGCCGGGCACACTGGAAAGAACGGAATTCAAATCCAACAGAATCATAGACCAGAGAGACCTTTACGAGGAAATGACAAGAGGATAAAACCACATGAAAACAACCATTCATGTATCTTTTACAGGTGGAAAAAAAATGCAGGCCCGTGTGGGTGACAAAACCGTGTATACGGATTTGCCCTCCCAGATGGGAGGTGACGGGACGGCACCGGAGCCCTTCACTCTCTTTATGATGTCCATTGCCACCTGTGCGGGCATTTATGCCCTCAATTTTTGTGATGCGCGGGAAATTCCCGCGGACAATATGGCCTTACAGATGCATTATGACATAAACCTGACCAATAAACGGTGCGAAAAGCTGCACATTGATCTAAAGCTGCCGGACGCATTTCCGGAAAAGTATAAAAACGCGATCTTAAAGGCCATGGACCTTTGTACCGTCAAACGGCACATGATGAACCCTCCCGAATTCATCATTGGCGCCTCCTAGAAGATTTCACGGATGTTCATGAATCCGATTCAAAGAGAACTTCTGGACTGGTACAAAAAGCATCGCCGTTCCCTTCCCTGGCGAAAAACATCGGACCCTTACCGCATCTGGGTAAGCGAGGTCATGCTCCAGCAGACCCAGGTCAAAACGGTGATTCCCTACTACGAACGGTTTCTCGCCGCTTTTCCGGACCCCGAAACGCTGGCTGAAGCCGACCTTCAGGAGGTGCTCAAGCTCTGGGAGGGCTTAGGATATTACGCCCGTGCCCGCAATCTGCATCGCGCCGCCCAGGAAATCATGGCACATCACGGCGGGGTTTTGCCACAGAACCGCACATCCTTAAAGGCCCTTCCCGGCATTGGAGACTATGTGGCAGCGGCCGTTTCCAGCATCGCCTTTGGAAAGCCCCATGCTGCCGTGGACGGTAATGTCAAACGGGTCCTGGCACGATTTTACAAAATGGATTCACCCGTGAACCACCCTGCCTCGGGAAAAGTTTTTAAAAAGACCGCTGACGCATTCTTCGATAAATCAAACCCCGGGGAGTTCAATCAGGCCATGATGGAGTTGGGCGCACTGGTTTGCACTCCCGGAAATCCTGATTGCCATGAATGTCCATTGGCCCAAAAATGCCTTGCCTTTGTACAGAAGAAAGTGAACGAGTACCCCATGCGCCTAAAAAAGGCACGCACGCCGGAATACAATGTCGCAGTGGGCATTGTCTGGAAAGGGGCAAAGGTTCTTATCACGCAACGTAAACCTGAAGGCCTGCTGGGCGGCCTGTGGGAGTTTCCCGGCGGTAAAATTCAGAATGATGAGACCCCATTCATGGCCTGCACCCGAGAAATCAAGGAAGAAGTGAACCTGGTGGTGACACCCAAAGAAAGGATTGCCCACATTCGCCACGCTTATACCCATTTCAGAATTGTCATGGACGTATTTCGATGCGACTACCGAAGCGGCAGGGTTCACTTACGGGGACCGGTGGATTTTCGTTGGATCAGGCTTCACCAAATTGAAAGATTTCCGTTTCCAGGGGCCAATCGAAAATTCATTCCGCTCATTAAACCCCGAACGGAAAGAATCTGAAATGCCGCAATCGGTACAGACCATGGAAATTCTCTCCCAATTGGATCTTCTTCCCCGGGCACGCCGCTTTGTTCGTAATTTCTGCCAAAACGGTTGCCCTGGACAGCTCACTTGGGAATACCTTTTCCCTGTTAAAGCGAGTAAACGATTAGGAGTGAATAACATGAATTTTAAACAGGAAGGAACCGGCCCCGTGGCGATCATAACATTGGCCGAAGATACTTTTGAGGCTGCCATGGTAGAAGACTTTAACCGCCATATGGCACCCATCATCGAGGAGAATACCCATGTGGTATTCGATTTGTCCCATATTCGTTTTCTGGACAGCATGGCTTGCGGAGCGCTTCTCACATGCCACATAAAATTGAAGGACAAAGGGGGGAAAATGGGCCTTTGCTGCGCTCAGAAACAAGTCAACGCCATCTTCGATTTAATGGGATTTCCGCAACTCTTTGATGTCTTCAACGACCGGGAGGACGCTCTCAGGGCCTACCGATCAATTCCCTAACGCCCTGTTTCGTCCCACTTGAAAACTGTCCTGCCCTCTTCCAGATAATCGGCAACGGCCAAAACCGTGTTCACATAGATTCTGCTGTGGTTATAGTTGTAAATGGCCCTGCGCTGCTTGTGCCGGCTCCGCATGCTTCCCCGCCAACCGTTTGCCATCAAATAGTTGCCCATGCTGAAAAGGGCGTCATCCAGCACGAAAAGATCGACCACGCCGTCACCATTGCCGTCAGCACCGTGGCGAAGTGCTTGTGAGGGCATAAACTGGGCAATACCGATGGCCCCGTAAAAGGATCCGGGGATGCTGAGAGTATCCCGGCCGGACTGAAGTGAATAGGTCAGCAAAGCCTTCAATTCTCCATAAGCCCACTGCGCCTTCTGGGCAGTCCGCCGGTTGATCCATCGCCGCTCATCTTTTGTCATATCCTCATCTTTAAATGCACCGGCCACACACTTGAAATCATCACAAAGGGCCATACTGGCCAGCGTCAGAAACGCGCTTTTATCTCCCAGATAAGTTCCCAGGCGGGTTTCAACGGTGAGAATGCCCACCGCAATTTCCGATGGAACACCATAATGTCTCTCCAGCCGGAGCAAGATTTTTTGATTGGCCGCCAGAAATACCTTTGCTTCGTTCAGACGCTCCTCGGTCATGATGCTTCGGTATAACAGTGGCACCGGTTTTGGTGGCGGAATTTTGACATGTTTGGGGGCTTTTCTTCGCTCTTTTAGAGCCATTGCCAGCAACTCTTGGCTCGGTTTACCATCAACACTCAGCCCATGGGCAACCTGAAACCACCGAATGGCCTGTCGTGTTTTGCTCCCTGCTCTGCCGTCGGCCTTCCCGGGCGCGTATCCCAAATAAGCCAGCCGCTGTTGAAGTTTTCTGACGGAAGGATCCCCGAACTTGGTCCGGTACAGGGTCTTCATTTTTTCGGTCATGATGGAAGGATCGAAGAGAACTTCCGGTCGATCAAAGAGTTGAACCAGCCATTGTTTGGAAAAACCATTCGTCACCAGCTTTTGGATGAGCGGATTCCATTGGCCGGCATCAACCGCGGACGGCATCCATAACAGAAAAAAAATATACAGCAGAAATCCGGCACAAAACGCCAAAAGGCGTTTATTTTGCCCAGCGGTTTTTCGTTCCAGCCTCAGAAAATTGCTTTTTGCAGGTCGCATCACAGCGCCTCACGGCTAGGGGAATTGAACACCATTTTTGAATATAGTTTCAGTAATGACGTTAATCATTCAGGGCTTTGACCATCTCTTCATGGATCATCGGAGCGCAGGCAACCAGGCTCTGCCCGTATGGGGTAAAAGCCTGCCCGTCGCAGGTGCTCAACCGGCCGCCCGCTTCCGGCACGATGACGGCACCGGCCGCGGTATCCCAGGGTTTCAGATTTTCCTCCCAGAGGCCGTCCAGGCGGCCTGACGCCACGTAACACATGTCAACGGCGGCGGACCCTGCCCGACGAACACCTTGAGATGAAAGGACCATTTTTCTGAATCGCTCAAAAATCCGGTTGCTTCTTTTGTTAATATCATAAGGGAAACCGGTGACCAGGAGCGATTCCTTCAAGTTCCGTGCATGGGAAACATGAATCGGTTTATGGTTCAAAAAGGCGCCCTCCCCTTTTCTTGCTTCAAAAAATTCACCCATGGATGGATTGTAGACAATTCCCAGAACCATTTCCTTCTCGATTTCAAGACCGATGGAAACGGCGAAAAAAGGAAATCCATGGGCAAAATTGGTAGTCCCGTCCAGGGGGTCGACGATCCATGTCCGCTCCGATGACAGATCGTGAGCGCCCGCCTCTTCGGACAGAATATTATCCTTGGGGAAATGATCGCGAAGCATTTTTAAAATGATCTTCTCAGCGGCAATATCCGCCTCGGTGACCAGATCAATCTCCCCCTTTTTATCGATATGTTGAACATTTCCGAATTTTTTCTTCAGCAGACCACCGGCGGATCTCGCCGCCAGGGTCGCTATTTCGTACTCCTTTTCAAGCATGATTAGCTCCCGTATCGCACTGGGCCCCCAGCTGGCCGCAGGCCGCCATCAACTCCCTGCCGCGCGGAACCCGCTTTTGCACATTGACGCGCAATTCAATAAGTGTCTCCCGAAACAAGTTTACGTCCGCCCGGCTCGGTGGTTGAAAAAATGAATCCTTGACCGGATTGAAAGGGATCAAGTTGACCCTGGCCCGCAGAGGCTTCAGCCACTCCGCCAGTTGTTGTGCATGTTCGCTTTTGTCATTCACACACGAGATAAGCACATAAGCCACATTCAGCACTTTTCCCTTTTTTAGCGGATAAGCCATTAAGGTCTTCTGCAAAAGGGGCAACGAACCCCTGTCATGAATCGGCATCAGTTTGCGGCGCAATTCGTCATTGGGTGCGTTGAGGGAAACCGTAAGGTTCAGGTTGGGCATATTTAGCGCCGCCAGTTTTTCAATGCCATCGATACGGCCCGCTGTGGAGAGCGTGATGCGCCGCTGGGCGATATCCAGACCGCGCTGGTCGCTGAGCACCCGCACGGCCTGGACCACATTTTCAAAGTTATCAAACGGTTCACCCATGCCCATGAATACCACATTGCGGATCGGCCGGCCGAACTTTTGCCTGGCCTGATAGACTTGGCCCACCATCTCTTCCACACTCAGGCTGCGCGCCAATCCCAGTTTCCCGGTTTCGCAAAACCGGCATCCCATTCCGCAACCGGCCTGACTGGAGATACAGACGGTCTGGTGGGTTTTCAGGGGTAGAATCACGGATTCGACCCGATTGCCATCCACCAACTCCGTAACGAACTTAGCCAATCCATCTTCATGGATGTCATCTTTTACCTGGCCCGGGCTGAAGCACCAATCCTGTCTGAGCCGGTCTCTCAAACCTCGCGAATTCCGGGCCGCTTCTGTTCGCCAGGCATCGGACTTGAGGTTTTTGTAGAACTCACCATATAGCGCCTTTGCCAGGAATGGGCCTTTTCCATACCGATCTGAAACAACCGCCACCAGATCTTCATAGGTTAATTCCAGCAATCGCAACATAAATTTCAGGTTCCACAGAAAGTTCGATAATTCTTATCATTATCACTGGGCGGGTCTTGATATTGGGATGTTTGCGCCAGTTCTTTATAAGGAGATCGAAGGACCCGTAGAAACTTCTCAACCGACGTGGCTTTCCCGGTCGCAACACACTCTTGAATCACTGCTTCAACATGATGGTTCCTTGGAATGACGACGGGATTTTGTTGCCGCATCAGTTTTTGGACTTCTTCTGGCGCAGCGTTTTGCGAGCTTAATCGTCTTTTCCAAAGGTCAAAACAATCCCCAAGGTCATCTTTCATTCGAGCATCCGCTGTTTCAGACGTGAATGATCGGGTCAGAAGATCGAATGTGACCGTGTAGTCCAGACGTCCATCTTTGAGTTGTTTCAAAAAAGTGTCAATCAGTTTCCGATCCTCCTCCCTGAAAGATGTCAGGCCCAGTTTCTTTCCCATCATTTTCAGGTATTCTTTCTCAAACAGAACGGGAAAGGCCTCCTCAAGAATAGGTCTGAGCTCGTCGACAGCTTTATCGGTGTCAGGATTGATAAGTGGTAAAAGGCACTCGGCAAATCGTGTCATATTCCATTGTAAAATTTCAGGCTGATTGCCGAAGGCATATCGACCCATTCTGTCAATGGAGCTGTAAACGGTCTTCGGATCATAAATTCCCATCATGGCACAAGGGCCATAATCGATGGTTTCCCCGGAAATGGTTGTGTTATCCGTGTTCATAACGCCGTGAATAAAGCCGATGCGCATCCACTCAACGACCAGGTGAATCTGCCTTTCCATAACCTTTCTGAGAAACTGAACATATGGTTTTCCCCCTTCTTCCGGCAGCTCCGGATAGTGACGCTCCATGCTGTAACGGCAAAGGGTCTTGAGCGCTTTCTGATCACCTTGAGCCGCAAAATACTGAAAGGTCCCGATCCGTAAATGACTTGCCGCAACCCGGGTCACGACGCCCCCCGGCAGCGGCGTCTCACGAAAAACCGTTTCTCCCGTGGTGACAACCGTCAGACAACGTGTGGTCGGCACACCCAAAAACTCCATGGCCTCACTCATGATAAACTCTCGAACGGCCGGACCCAGAGGGCAGCGCCCATCACCCCCTCTTGAAAATGAAGTGCGGCCGGAACCTTTGAGCTGAATGTCCCACCGTTGCCCGGATTGATCCAGTACCTCTCCCAGAAGATGTGCTCTTCCGTCTCCGAGCCGGGGAACAAAACTCCCGAACTGGTGTCCGGCATACACCGTAGCAATCGGTTCTGAGCCGGGGATAATCCGATTCCCTGAAAAAACTTGCGCCAGGGCGGCCGAATCATACGCCAATTCGTTCGGAATCATGAGTTGCTCAGCCAGGCCGGCATTCCACAAAAGGAGCCGGGGATCCTGAACAGGTGTCGGCTTTATTCTCTCGTAAAAAACGTCATCCAAGTGGGCGTAAGAATTTGAAAAGTTCATTCTATAAAAACATATTCCTATAATTTCAATTGCTTAATCCAAAAATGCGAAATTCCGGTGTTGATGCACATGTCTTTAAACTTGGGAGCTGATATTCACCAATCCCTTTGAACCAGGGATTTCGATTTCCTTCTTGTGGACGAATTCGGACAAATGGTCCACGTGCCGCTTCTCCTCCTGGATGATTTGGTTCAGTTTGGCCAGGGCAGCATTTTCCTGAACGAAAGATGCGATCATTTCATAAAAAACCACCGTATCTTTTTCAAAATCCAGTGCAGTCTTCAAGGCTTCCTTTAAGTCGGCTATCTTGGAAAGGTCTTTTTCATTGAGGGAAAAGCTCTGGTCCCCCACTATCCCCAGAAGCAAATTTTGCCCCATTTCCCCCACTTGGGGATCTACATCCTCTTCCTTGATACTCTTTTTCAGTTCGGAAAACCAGCGGACATGTTCCAACTCCTCATCGGCCAGCCATTGAAGCAACAAAACGAGGGAAGGATCTGAAATCTTCGCTGACGCATCACGGTAAACCTTTTCACCGTTTTCTTCAATCCGGATGGCGAATTCAATGATCTCTGACAGGGTGAACATAACGCCTCCTTCTACAAACCCAAGTGGTTGTTGGGTATCATAAAGAATCCCCCGCAAGCGGCCTTTTCATCAAATGCCTCTCCACTCTATGACCCCTTGTTGAGCTTCATCCAACCAACCTTCAATCTCCAATTGCACTTGATAGCTTTGGCACAAGAATTCAAAGGTATCCGCCATCGCGCCTTTTTGATCCGTTCCGAAAAGCATAAATCTTTCGCTATGCGAATCTTTATGAAATGCATTTATAAAATGACAAAAAAACGGGGCGTTATCCCGATCCATTGCCCCGCTCACGGCCAATTCAATTAAGCGTGGCATGAAATAGGCAATAGCTTCAGGGTTCATAAATGGGATAGGGCCCCACCCTACGGTGCCAAGTTGCTCGATCGTAAGAGATTTCCGCGTTTCTGAAAGAAGCATGGGATTAAATTCAGCGTCCTCCAGATCGAAATAGTTTGTGCATTGTCCGGGTTTCATAAAGGCTGAAAACGCCGAATAAGCCTTTTCTATTAATTTTTCTTTTCTCATTTTGCAGTTAATCGGGATAGGGCCTCATCGGAAACAACAAAGAGATTGAAAGATTCATCGGGAAATAGCTTGTTCAGTCCAGGATCTCTCTCAATTTTTTAGACAGTTCCCTTATCTTGAAGGGTTTTTGAATGAAACCGTTACAACCGCGGTTCATGATCTCGCTCGCCGTACCGTTGATGCTGTATCCACTGGAAAGGAGGACCTTTGCCACTGGATTCATCTCTTTGATTCTGTTATACGTCTCACCGCCACCCATGTCCGGCATGATCATATCCAAAATCACCACATCAATCCGTTCTCTGTTCGCACCATAGACCGCCACGGCCTCTCGCCCGCTTCCGGCGACCAAAGTCTTATAACCCAACCGTTCCAACAGGTCTCGGGCAACTTCAACGATCATGGTCTCATCGTCCACAAACAGGACCGTCTCACTCCCCATTAATGTTTCACCGGTGTGCTTCTTCTCGTCAATGATTTCCTTTTCAGACGACGGCAGATAGATATTAAAAATGCTGCCGTTCCCTTTTTCACTGAAAACATCAATGAATCCACCATGATTTTTGATGATGCCGTATGCCGAAGACAACCCCAGACCGGTGCCTCTGCCGATCTCTTTGGTGGTGAAAAAAGGATCGAATATTTTTTCCCGGATTCCCTTATCCATTCCCACACCGGTGTCTCTGACGGATATTTTCACGTACTCTCCAGGTTCAACCACGAACGGTTTCACATACTCCTCGCCAAGCACCACATTCTCCGTTCCCACATGAAGATCGCCGCCGCCCGGCATAGCCTGCCAGGCATTCACATAAAGATTGAGAAGGACCTGTTCGATCTGCCCCCGGTCGACCTCCACGTGCCAGATCTCTTTCTCATAGGTTCCGTATATGGCGATTTCTTTCCGGGTCCGGCCGAACATTTCATTTTGCTTTTTGATCAGCTCATTTAAATTGGTTGCCTTGACTTCATATTTGCCACCTCTGGCAAACCCCAAGAGTTGCCTAGTCAGGGCAACGGCGCTTTCAACATGTCTCTCAATCCCTTCAAAGTGTTCAAAATCCGGATGGGAAACATCCTTATCCATCATGGCCAGAGAAGCACGGCCCTGGATGGCCATGAGCAAGTTGTTGAAATCATGGGCGATGCCGCCGGCCAGGGTGCCGATGGCTTCCAGTTTCTCAACTTGTTGGAGCTGGGCTTCCAGTTTCTTCTGTTCCGTAATATCCCTTAGAAAATTGATCGTTGCAGGCCGGTCTTCCCATTTTATCAAAACGGTATTAAGTTCTACCGTTAATACCTCCCCAGACCTGTTCAGAAGCCTGAAAGTGTAAGAACCGGGGGTCATGTCCCCATTCAGTCTTTTCAGGTGTCTTTCAAGAACCATGTTTCTGTCTTCCGGGTGGATCGTATCGGCAAGCGGAAGTCCGGCCAATTCCGCCCCGGAATACCCCATCATCTTCTCGGCTTTTCGGTTTGCGAATTTCAGTATTCCATCTTGTGCGATAGTTATGGCATCGGTGGCGTTTTCCACCAACAGGCGATATTTCTCCTCACTCTCTTTCAAAGCTCTCTCGTATTCTTTCATTTCAGTGATATCGCGAATGGTTTCGATGGCCCCCATGACTTCACCGGCACTGTCGTAGAGCAAAGACGCCTTGTTCCACAGGAATCCACCCGGCTTAACCCAGGGGTTGTAGGTTTCGGAAATCAGCGACTCACCGTTCTTTTTGACATACTGATACTTCCCCTCTATTTCCTTATTCCATTGACCCACAAGGTCGATCAAAACCGGTCGTCTCTCACCGTAGAAGGGGATGGCGTATTCATAATCTCCTTTTCCCACCATATCGTCAGCCTTTACGCCGGTCATCTGCTCAATGGCCCGGTTCCACGCGATCACCTTCCCTTCCGTGTCGATCACCATGGTGGCATCGGGAAGAAAATCAATGATCTGGGTTAAACGTTGCTGTTCAAGGGCCTGATGTTCCTTTTTTAGAACCGCCTCGGCTTGAATAACGGCCGTAACATCGTTGAGGATCACCATGATCGAGACGGTTCCATTTTTTTTGACCCGCAACAGTTTCAGTGAGATATTTCTGCCGTTCATGAGCAGAGGGGTATCCAGATTTACCCTTTCCAAACCACCCTCTATTTTTGAAAGCAGCATTTCAACACTTTCGCGATCACGGCCATGGATTGATTCCGGAAACTTTGAGCCAAGCAACCTCTCTTCCGAAATACCCATCAAGGATGCTGCCGGGGGGTTGGCAAAAATGATTCTGCGTCCAAGGGTGAGCTCTATAATTCCTTCGGATATGTTGCTCAAAATCATTTCAAGATGCCCGTTGTCTGCCATGAGTTCCTTGGTTATAGCCCGTTTATAGACTCCTTTGGACCCCATAATTTCTTCCGAACCGACCCTTGGCACAACACTTTCAGACTGCTCAATGGCAGCGAGAACATGCTTTCCCATCTCATCAAAAGGACCTTTTGCAATAAACGCATCGGCGCCCAAGTTTTGAAAGTCCCCTGACTTTTCGGCGATTGTTGCTGAGAGAATCACGGTATAGGCACCCTTTAATGCGGGCATGGTTTGAATAATCCGGCATAATTGGGCCCCATTGATGTTAGGCATCACCAGGTCAATAAACATGACCTCGGGCGTGTATGTCATCAAAACATCCAGTGCGGAAAGGCCGTCTTCTGCAGTTTTAACCTGATGCCCTTGTTTTTCAAGGAGGTTGACCAAATACTTCAAAACGACCGGATGATTATCAACCACCAGGATTTTTTTCTTCATATGAATCCCCTGAACAGCCAATTTTTGCGGGTGTTTCGAATGCCGGTCTCCCGGAATTTTAAGACTTTGGTTCGCCGCAGCAGGCAGCCGAATGAAATCGAAGAGTGTGTCGTCGAGAGAATAGTGGGGAGATTATAGCAAAATGCCAAAAGGGTTTGCAATACTTTCAGTTTTTCATTTGAATCCATCACGTCTCTTCAGCTTTTTGTATCTGAGGCGTTTTGACCGCCAGAATGAGAACGATCCCCGCCGCCAGCACAAACGCCGCCACATACAAACCACCCGCAAAAGAACCGGTGGTATCCTTCACCCATCCGGTAAAAAATGGGGCCACCCAGGAACTCAAGAATCCGATCAGATTGGCCAAGCCGAAGGTGGTACCCACAATTCCTTTGGGCGCCAGCTCGCCCAGAAGCGCATAATAGGGAGGCCAGACACCGAAAGCAAAGAACCCGGAGGTCAAATACAAAACGGTAATCAAGGTACTGGATGCCCGGGCCTCCACCGCATGGGCCATGGCAAACATGAGCAATGCCCACACCAGAGCGCTGACGGCCACGAACCACTTCCGATCCAGTCCCTTTTGTGAAAACGCATCGCTGAGGGTGCCGATGATAAACAACCCCGGAAGCCCTACCAAACCCAGAATCCCGGAAAGAACGGAGCTTGTGGTGATGGTGGCAATGCCCATTTCCATGTATATGGAGGGCATCCAGGTGGCCAGAAGCCAATAGGCGTACAGCAGTGTGAACCCCAGGACATACATGAGCCACAGATCCCGGCCCATGAATGCCTTTCTGTAGGCGACGCGAATTTTGGCCGCCTCTTCTTTGGGTGCGGATTTGGGATCCTGCACATATTTATAGACCAGAAAACTGGTGATGATGGAAGGCACCGAAAAGACCACAAAGACCCACCGCCAATTATGGGTGTAATCGGCAATCATTCCGGAAAAGAAGACCGCCAGAAAGAACCCGAAGGCAAGGCCCATAAAAGAGACGGCCTGTCCCTGTCCCATCTTTTCCGTGGGGGTGAACGCCACGATGGTCGGTTTCTCATTGCCGAAATAGGCCCCATGGACAAAACCGGTCAGGAAACGGACAACCACCAGCATGACAAAACTCTGGACCAGGGCGGTTCCGAGGGAAAAGAAAAACCACAGCAAGGTGCTCAACATCAGGATTTTCCGCCTGCCGAACCGGTCTCCCAGGTAGCCGGAAGGGACCTGCATCATGGTGTAGGAAATAAAGATGGCGCTGAAAAGGGACCCGGCCGTGGCATAGGAGATATGAAATTCTTCCATGATCATGCCCAGTACGGGTGAAATCCCCATACGCACCACGTAAAGGGCCACCCATCCAAAGGCCATGACAAACCAAATGGTATGATATTTCCGCCAAGGCACTCGTATACCTCCTCGTTCTTACGCTGCAGTGGACGATTTACCTGATCGGTCTTTGTTGCATAACCACTGAAATAATTCAATGGTATTCAAGACTTCACGTTAGAGATCATCCTCCATGAAAACCGGACCCTTCTATTGGACAGTGGATTTTGTTTCAAGGTCAGGAAAATAAAACAGGTAAGCTGATGCGCCCACGTGGATGCTGCGGTCCATCAATGTTCCCCGTTTCCCCGCTTCATTCAAGAAGGCTTTTTCATAATCGGTCCCACCCAATATTTTGGCATGACCGAATACCAACCAGACACGCCCCTTTAGGGCATCCAGATCTTCACCGATTTTGTTCAGGGTCTGTGGCGTGAGGGCTTGACTGACCCGTATGGATGAAGGAGAAATGCCAAATCGTTTTCCATAATATGAAAAAGTGTGAACCGCATGGTTGTGCACCCATAGGGTATCGCCGGGTTGGTAATGATCCGCCACATAGGCCGCCACCGGTTTCATCTCTTCGATCCGGATAGGAGCGGCCAGACATTTGACAGCCAGCACCGTCGGTTTGGCCAGATTCAAGACAATCAGAATGAGGGCGACATATGGGAATTGCACAAACCGCCATTTCCGATGCCATAACCACTCCAGAAATACGGCGATGGGGATATAGAGGTTGACAACACCGTACAGCAGCAACCGTTCGCCGAACGGGTATTTATGAAAACCGGATACCAGCAGGTTCAGGATTAGAGGCAGAAGAATCAAAGCCAGTAACAGGCGGCTTTGTTTCCAGATGAGGATGCAACCCGACAGGAAAAAAACAACGGAACCCCTGGCGCCCAACGTCCACAAAGGGGTCTTGAAAACCCGCGGCAGCACGTCCGAGAAGAATTTCCAATCCCCCGGACCAAAGGGCGGAAAAGGCATGAAATATTGATTCCAGAAATTGAGAAGATACAAATCCTGCGATTGTGTCTGCAGAAAATGGTATTGCAGCCAGAAGCTGAATGCCCATGCAATTAAAATCCCCGAAAATAGAGCAAGCCCTTTCCAGTTCTGGCTGCGAATGCAGCGCATCATCACCACAACGCCGATCCCGAAGAGAATAAAGAGGGCTGAAAAGGAAAACCAGGGGGCGAACATGCCGCAAACGCCAAGGGCCAGAAGTCGTTTTCGAGAATAGGCAGAGGCCCCACCGGGCCACGCCAGCAGCATGAGACCCAGGGCAATGGCGAGATCTAGGGTGTAGGGTTTCAGATTGTTGGCCTGGGATACGGCTTCGGGGATTACCGCCAGTTGTGCCAAGCACAAAACGGCGCAGAAAGGCCCTACGGCCCGATGGGCAAACCGAAATGTTAGGGGCAGTGCCGCCAGACCGGCGACAAATGGAATCAATCTCAGTGACAACTCGTTGTTGCCCAAAAACAGAAGGGTGACCTTTTCCGCCAGGCAGAAACCGATGGGCGCAATCTGACCCCCATCCAGGGGGCCGAAAAGGGACGTCATCGATTTTTCAAGCAGATTCCCGGCCAGCGCCGCTTCATCGTTCCAAAAGGATATGCCGGCCAGGTAATTTCTTGTGCGCACGGCCGTTCCCAGACAAAGGAAGAAACAAGCGAAAAATACTCCGCCGCGGTTCAGCCCTGTTTGATCACAGAAGTCATCCAGCCGTTTTAAGAAAAGCCGGTAAATGCTTGTCATGGATTTTCTTGATAACAGGTTGCGCCTTCACAGCGTTTCCAATGCCTTTCCACAGGGTTCCGCAAAGAAGGCGATCATCTTTCGGCATCGATTATATTCGAGCATCACCCGTGAGTAAACGACCTATGCATGATGTTCTTGCAAAAATCCGGATTCAACAATACAATTATGCCGTATGCCGGTGCGGGGATTTCGCTTCCCCAAATGAAATCAATAAGTTATGAATGGCGCTGCACAGGCTTAGAAAGATTGCAGACCCGATGCTTTCCGTGCGCAGAAAATCCATCATCCTGATACCGCTTGCGGGGCTCATTCTCCTCATCATCTTCTATCCTCAGATTGAAAACTTTTTCGTATTCCATCCTGAGACCGGTTTTGACAAGGCCCCTGAACAGATGGGTATGCAATATGAACCCGTATTTTTTGAAGCGGGGGACCGCACAAAACTCCATGGATGGTTTTTCCCGCTGCCCGGTAAATCCCCTGTAATTCTTTTTTGCCACGGCAACGCCGGTAATATCAGCCACCGCCTTGGGAATGTTCAGAAGCTTTTGTCAAATGGCTATCAGGTGTTTATCTATGACTATCGGGGATACGGAAGAAGCACCGGAAACCCTTCCAGAAAGGGGATCTATTCGGACGGGCTGGCAGCTTATGATTATCTGGTGAAAAACCGCAATATTTTCCCGGATCGCATTCTCCTCTTCGGCCGGTCCCTGGGAGCGGCTGTTGCCATTGAAATTGCCATTCAGCGGCCGGTGAACCGGCTCATACTGGAAAGTGCCTTTACCTCCACTAAAGGCATTGCCCGAACCATGCCGCTATTTGCCCTGATATCCCCTTTTCTGCCGGCCCACTACAACAATCTGAAGAAAATAGAAAGGATCACCGTCCCCAAACTGATCATTCACGGCAACCGAGACGAACTCATCCCATTTAACATGGGGAGGGAACTTTTTGAGGCAGCGCCCGAACCCAAGGCATTTTATGCCATTGAAGGCGCAGGGCACAATGACACATGGCTCATCGGCGGCAGCCGATATTTTGAAACTCTCAAACGGTTTATACAATCTTGAATCTTAGAAAGAAAGGGCGTTGCCTGAAGCACCGTAAATTATGAAAAAGATAATGCCTGATATTCATTGCGCTATTTTCGACCTGGACGGCACCCTCATCGATTCGGTCCCGGTCTATTTCAAGCTGATGGAAACCATTCTCGAAACCATTGGGCTCCCACCGGCACCCAAAAGTATGGTGAGTGAATTTATGACGGGTGGCGGGTTGAAAGTTATTGAAAAACTCATTCCACCGCACCTTCAGCACAAAAAAGAGAAAATACTTAAAGAATTTCTGACGGTTGGGAGAAGCACCTCACAAACTGCATTTAAAGATCAGGTAACGCTGTTCGATGGTGTGCCCGGTCTATTCGCCAGACTTGTGGCTTTGAAAATTCCGATCGGCATTGTCACATCAACAGAGCGCCCGTATATCAATCGCAAACTGTCGCCCCTGGAGAAAAACGGCCTCAAGAAACACCTGGACGTCGTCATCGCCATTGAGGATGCACCCAGAAAAAAACCCGCTCCCGACCCATTAATTGTATGCAGTGAAAGGCTCGGCGTGAGCCCTCGGAATTGTATCTATGTGGGGGATTCCCACGTGGATATGTGTGCGGCCAATGCCGCGGGGATGATCGGCATCGGGGTTCTCAGCGGCCTGGATGATCATGAAACGCTTTCGGGTGAAAACCCCCACATGATCCTTAATGGCGTTGATGAGCTGATTGACCTCTTTTAGAACACCATTTATTTCGTTTTTCCAGACACTTCAATAGCAGCTTTCAAGTCTTTCATAATAGGGCCGTCATGACCCCATAGGGCACAGCTGTTCACTAACTGAGGGAGCGCTTCAAATTCCTCCAGTGAGCGGGGAAGGGGCCGGCGTTCTCGTGAATGCTGGGTCCAGTATCCGTGAAGCGCCGCGGTACCCATCACCATCATCAGGTGAGTGAGGTGGTTGCAACCGCGAATTCCACCAAAAATCCTGCGCACCTTCTCGCTGTATCCGGCAACGATTTTAACACCCACTATCCGTTTGATCCCTTCCAATGTCGAGGGACATTGTTGGTGAGGGATATCGGGCATCTCCCCTTCCGCATCCAGAATGGTGAGGGGCCAGTCTCCCACCAGGAATCGGATACACATCCAGTGCACCACACCGGGTTCCCGGGGAGTGCCGTTCCAGTGATACCCTTCAACCAGTCGCTCATCCCGGAGCCATCCTTCAATAATCAACCGCCCGTCTTCCATGGGGTATGAACGCAGTTCCAGACGCCGCTCATGAACAGGAGCGTCCTTTATCAGTTCTTTCAATGGGGTCATTTGCTGTTTTTCCTCATGAACACCCGGATCATTTTCCGGATACAAGTTTCGGGTGCCTCACCTTTCGGTAATAGGATTCGGATAAATAGATGGCTGCCAGGGGATTGTGTCCGGTTACCCGATCTTTGACCGCGAGTACGGTGGTCGGCGCCCGGGCATATTTGAAAAAGAGCGAGTCGTGCCCCACGCACAAGCCGAGCAGGATATTGAACTCTGATTCTTCATGATTCAACAGTTTGGCCTGATAAACCGGGTTGCACATGGCCTCATCCCCATCCTGGAAAATCTGTTCCGACTCCTTAAGATCAATGGTTTTCTTGAAAGTCCGCCCCGCTTTACAAAGTACAGAGATCACCTCAAATCCATGGCTTTCAAGAATCTCCGTTACCAGGCGCGCCTCTTTCGCCAGGCCCACGCAGAAGGCCAGACCCAGCCGCTCATACCCCATTTTCTCGGCGAACTCGCAGATCTCAACGATGCGGGTTTTGGTGGGCTGCATGATATAGGGGCGTTGATCACGGTTGGCATAGCACTCCGCTTCCTGACGGGAAGCGTTTTGAGCAAAATTTCTGACTTCGGGATCATCGTATTCCCGGTTGGCTTCCTCCAGAACTTTTTTGTCAAGTAATGTAGGGCAACCTTTGCCGCCTTTCCCTTCCTCTGATACGCAGATCTTCTCAGACATTTCGAAGACACAGCGTGCACAGCCGGGCGTTTTCGATTCTATTATCTCTTTCATTTGTCCACCTCTAGCCACTAGCGATATGGAGCTTAAGAGAGATCTTAGCCATCTCTCTGAGCTGTTGATCCATGAAATTTTTGATGTGCATTTTGCTCATACGCCATTTTTTCATTTGGTAAGCCAAAGCGAACCGGGCGATTCTTTCAGAGTCGTGTGCATACAGGAAACCACGGTGAATTGTCAAGGTAAAACCGGGACATTGATTAGGTTGCAGAATGAAGATGTCACTGTTTACAAGGCCAAAACCTGCCACTGTTGATTGCGTTTAAAACAGACATCTGTTAGAATTTAGGTCTTTGTAGAAGCCGTGTCATTTCCAAAATTTAAGAACCAAAACAGCGAGAAGATGTGAGGAAACGGGCCTCTCATTCCGGCGGTAATTGTAATTGCAGCAGGTCTGTTTCTGTTCGGATGCAGTAGCGATGACGATTCACCGGTTCTGATTTGTCATAGGAGAGGGGTGTTGAAATGAAAAGGGTTTTTTGGTGTATCATCATTTCATTTATTTTGTGGGGCTGCGCTGAGGCCGACCATGCGGGGAATATCGTTCTCAGAGAAATCAGCAGTATTAATGTGGACAACCCGCAGACGCGCGAGGATATGGGTGCTCTCCCCGAATATTATGGAGAAGATGTGGATAATGGAAATCCTTGACAATATCCTCTCACCCATGTTATTTATCGGGTAAGAACTGCTCTCATAAAATCCATCAGTAGAGGGAACCCAGATGAGCAATGATCAAGACCTGTATCAGGAAAGCAAAAAGGCTCCGACGTTGAACCTCGATCCGGAATCCGACTCCGACGCAATCGATTTAGATGACATCATAGAGTTGACGGACGTGGTAAGCGAAGGCAAAGATCCTCTCGAATTGGAAGTGGATGCGCCGCTTCTTTTAGACGAAGAAACGCTTGATCCCGAACAGGCCACATTTGCGGAAGATGTCTCTTCAGAAGACGACTTCTCAGCTCTGGAATCTTCGGATTTTAAATTTGAAAACGAACCCACATTTGATGATGCTGATAGGGAGCCGTTCCCTGAACAATCTCAAGAACATTTAGACGATGTACTTGCCGGTATAGAGGAAGCAGGATCCGCCTTTGAAAAACCGGAGGATATCTTGGCCGATCTCGAAAGAGACGACCCTGAAGAACCTGACATTGAGCAAGCTGAAGACTTCTTTTCCGGTTATGAAGAATCGGCTGAAGATGAAAAGCCCTCAGATATTTTGGCTGGACTGGAAGAGGATCAGGAAAACGAAAAACCATCAGATGTGCAGGCCGGGCTGGAAAAGAATCAGGACGATGAAGAACCCGAAAGTGCCGCCATCCCCACTGATATCACCGGCATTCCTGAAGAAAAGATGAAAGAATTGCTGAGTGTCGTCATTCAGGAAGCCGTTTCCGAAGTGGCCGAAAAAATTCTTCGGGACACTGTTGAACAGACAATCCGTCAGAGTATTTTCGAAATAGCTGAAAAAGTCATGAATGAAACCCTTGACAAGGCGATCCGTGAAACCGTTTCCGAAACAGCTGAAAAAGTTATTCGTGAAGCCATCGACACCCTGAAACAAAGTATCGCATCGTCCGAACTGTAAGTAGCTGAACCACAAACCGATCAAAAACAATTGGCAGCGTCAGGGGGGGTTGTAAAAGCGTTACAACCCCCTTCCTTTTTTGGTCTGTTATGCGCTTGCCGGATTCATCCGATGCTGCTATAAATTTTTTTTATTACGATTCGAGGAGCATTATTATTGATGGAAAAAGAACCCATAGCCAAAAGTTATGAGCCGAAGGAAGTTGAGCAGAAATGGTACCAATACTGGGAAGAAAATGACCTGTTCAAACCGACAGCCGGATCCAAAGAAGCCCCTTACTGTATTGTCATCCCCCCACCCAACGTGACCGGAACCCTTCATATGGGCCATGCCCTTAACAATACCCTTCAGGATATCCTCTGCCGTTACAAGAAAATGGCGGGCTTCAATGTGTTGTGGCAGCCCGGAACCGACCATGCCGGCATTGCCACGCAGAATGTGGTTGAACGGGACCTGGCGGCCCAGGGAACCGACCGTCATGCCGTGGGCAGGGAACGGTTCATTGAGCTGGTATGGGAATGGCGCAAGAAATACGGCGGATTGATCATTAATCAGTTGCGAAGGCTGGGATGTTCCTGTGACTGGAGCCGGGAAAGATTCACCATGGACGAAGGCCTTTCCAGGGCCGTTAAAGAAGTATTCGTGCGGCTTTACGAGGAGGGTCTCATCTACCGCGGGGACTACATCATCAATTGGTGCCCCAGATGTCACACAGCTCTGGCGGATCTGGAGGTGGAGCACCACGACCAGGAGAGTCATCTTTATCATATCCGCTACCTTCTTGAGGACGGGAGCGGTCATCTCATCGTCGCCACAACACGACCGGAAACCCTTCTGGGCGATACAGCAGTGGCGGTCAATCCCAAAGATGAGCGATACAGCCATCTGAAAGATACCCGGGTGCTGCTGCCGGTCCTCAAAAAGCCCATCCCCATCATCTTCGACCGCTATGTGGACATGGAGTTCGGCACAGGCGCCCTCAAAATCACGCCCGCCCATGATCCCAACGACTTTGAAATCGGCAACCAGCACAACCTGGAGAGGATCAAGGTCATCGACGACAACGGCACGATGAACGAACTGGCCGGTCCCTATCAGGGAATGGACCGATTCGCCTGCCGAGAAAAAATCATCAATGATCTGGAAACCGAAGGGCTCCTCGAAAGGATTGAACCGTACCAGAATGCCGTGGGGCACTGCTACAGATGCAAAACCATGATTGAGCCCATTTTGAGCAAACAGTGGTTCGTCAAGGCAGCGACTCTGGCCAAAGACGCCTCCGACGCAGTCAGGGATAAAAGGACCCGGATTTATCCCACAAACTGGGAGGCCGTCTATTTCGACTGGATGGACAACATCAAAGACTGGTGCATTTCCAGGCAGATCTGGTGGGGGCACCGGATACCGGCCTGGTACTGCGGTGCGTGCGGTGAAATCACCGTGGCCAAAACGGCCCCTTCAAAATGCGACCACTGCGACAGCAAAGACCTCAGCCAGGAAACCGACGTGTTGGACACCTGGTTCAGTTCCGCCCTGTGGCCTTTTTCCACCCTGGGGTGGCCCGATGAAACACCTGAGTTGAAAACCTTCTACCCCACCGCCGCCCTGGTCACGGGATTTGATATCCTCTTTTTCTGGGTGGCCCGAATGATGATGATGGGAATTCATTTCAGGGGGGACGTCCCGTTCAAGGATGTGTATATCCATGCGCTGGTCCGGGATGCGGAAGGCAAAAAGATGAGCAAGAGCAAGGGGAACGTGATCGATCCCCTGGTGGTCATGGATGAGTTCGGGACAGACGCCTTTCGTTTCACCCTGGCTGCCCTGGCCGCCCAGGGCCGGGATATCAAGCTTTCCGAAGAAAGAATTTTAGGATACCGCCACTTTGTCAACAAGATATGGAACGCCGCCCGTTTTGCATTCATGAACCTGGAGGGAGATGAGACAAAACCCTCACCAAAGGCATCCCTGTTAACCCTTGCAAACCGCTGGATTCTGACCCGCATAGGCCAGGTCAGCGAAAAAGTGGCTCGTGCCATTGATGATTATCAGTTTAACGAAGCAGCCGGTCTCTGTTACCAGTTTGTCTGGCATGAATTCTGCGACTGGTACCTGGAAATGGCAAAACAGGCACTTTACGGAGAAGATGAAGATCGCAAAAACGCCACACGCCATACGGTGCTTGAAACTCTGGGCGCTTCTTTGAAACTGCTTCATCCGTTTATGCCTTTTGTAACAGAGGAAATATGGCAGAGACTTCCCGGAACCAAAGGCAGCATCATGAGTGCCGCTTTCCCGAATCCATCAGAATTTCCGAAAGATGATGATGCGTTAAAGGAGATGGACCTCTTGATGGGGGTCATTTCCGGCATCCGCAACATCCGGGGGGAAATGAACCTGCCCCCTTCCAAGAATGTCAAAGTGGTCATTGACACGATTAATGGGGAAAATGCCGAACGTCTTCAAAAAAACGCCAGCCATATCATGACCCTGGCCAAGGTGGAAGAACTGAATATCGGTGCAGGACTTGCGAAACCCGAAGCCTCGGCCACATCCGTATTTGAAGAATCCGCCATTCATGTGATTCTGAAAGGCCTAATCGATTTTGATGAAGAGAAAAACCGAATTCGCAAATCCATCGCTAAAATTGAGAAGGATTTGAAAGCCTTGCAAAAGAAGCTTTCAAATCCGGGATTTCTGGGCAAAGCACCGGAAGATATCGTGGAAGAGGTCAAGGCAAAAGCCGAGATCCTTTCCGCCAAGCGCGATAAACTTCAGCAAAACCTTTCCATACTGGAGAAAATTGATGAATAGCGAATGGTTTTTGCCCATGCGCTGCATGGTCAGGCAGGCGCTTGAAGAGGACCTGGGGCCTGGAGATGCAACGACCCTTGCGACCGTACCCCCCAATACTTCAGGCGAAGCCATCCTGATTGCCAGAGAAAAATTGATCCTGGCCGGAATGTCGGTCTTTAAACAGGCATTTCTTGAAATCGATTCCACACTGGCATTTGCGGAGCGCTACAAAGACGGCGATGTTGTCCCCGAGGGCTCCACGGTCTGCCGAATCAGAGGTCGTCTGGCCGCCATTTTATCCGGAGAAAGAACCGCGCTCAACTTTCTTCAGCGCATGAGCGGCATTGCCACCCTTACCCGCCGGTATGTTGACGCAATAGGCGAGAGCCGGGCAAAAATCCTAGATACCCGGAAAACCGCGCCGGGTCTCAGGTGGTGTGACAAATATGCGGTCAGAACCGGCGGCGGGCACAATCACCGATTCGGCCTGTTTGACGGGATTCTGATTAAAGACAACCATATTGCGGCGGCAGGATCCATTTCAAAAGCGGTTTCACTGGCCAGGGAAAAATCGGCTCATACGCTCAAAGTCGAGGTGGAAGTTGAAGATCTTACAGGCGTAAAGGAGGCCTGCGAGTCAGGCGCCGACATTATACTGCTCGATAACATGGGGCCCGAAAAACTGAAAGAGGCGGTCGAACTGATCAACGGCTCGGCGATAACCGAAGCATCGGGTGGTATCACCCTTGACACCGTTACGGAAATTGCAGCCACGGGTGTCGATTTAATCTCCGTGGGCGCACTTACCCATTCGCCCGAAGCCTCGGACTTCAGCCTGGAAATAACCGAAAATGCGGGGAATTGGCTATTGGCTGTCAGGAAAAAGAAAGCATGAGTGAATTGAGTTGGCGCAATAAACCGAATCGTTTACAGGGGGCGGACAAACCGGATTCGAATTTCTCCCTCCATCCTGACAACCGCACCGCGGCAACTGAACCGGCTATCGAAATGAAGGGGGTATGCTTCTCCTACGACAGGACCCCCATACTGGAGGATATCTGCTTTACATTGAAACAGGGGGATTTCCTCGCAATGATCGGCCCCAACGGCGGGGGCAAAACAACCCTTCTCAAACTGTTTCTGGGTATATTGAAACCGGACAGGGGTCTCATTCGAGTGCTTGGCGAAGCGCCCCATCGGGCAAGGCACCGAGTCGGTTACGTTCCGCAAAACACGGACTTCAACAATCATTTCCCTGTTTCCGTCATGGATGTTGCGTTTATGGGGCGCCTCGCCCGGTCGAGAATCGGAAAAGGCTTTTCCTCCAAGGACCGTCCCATCGTCGAGGAAGCCCTCAGGAAAGTGGGCATGTGGGAGAGGCGGCACGCGCCCATCGGCAAACTGTCAGGGGGGCAGCGTCAGCGGGTATTGATTGCCCGGGCCCTGGTCACGGAGCCGGAAATCCTTTTCCTGGACGAGCCCACC
The DNA here is from genome assembly GCA_963663335.2 of Desulfatiglandales bacterium. Taxonomy (GTDB): domain Bacteria; phylum Desulfobacterota; class DSM-4660; order Desulfatiglandales; family Desulfatiglandaceae; genus NaphS2. The sequence goes on from CAXXLN010000001.1 coordinate 145,473, forward strand.
GCCAAAGTCGATCCCGAATTTGAATGCAACATCTATGATTTTCTTAAAGAGATGAACCGACAGGCAACCATCATGACCATTACCCACGACGTGGGGGTCATCTCCAGATACGTAAAATCCGTGGCCTGTGTGAACCGGACCTTAATCTACCATGAAGAGGCCCAGATCACACATGAAATGCTGGATATGGCCTATGAATGTCCCGTGGACCTGATTGCCCACGGTATTCCGCACCGGGTACTGCCCCACCACCATGAAAATTGAGCGATAATGACATGTGGGAAGCCCTCCAATACGATTTTATGAGAAATGCTTTGCTGGCGGGTCTCCTCGTCAGTATTTCCTGCGGGATTATCGGCAGCCTTGTGGTGGTTAACCGCATCGTTTTTATTTCCGGCGGCATCGCCCATGCCGCTTTCGGAGGCGTGGGGCTCGGTTTTTTTTACGGCTTTTCTCCTTTCGTGGGCGCTGCATTCTTTGCTTCCGGCGTATCCCTCATCATGGGCATCGTCAGCCTTAAGAGCAAACACCGAGCCGACACCATTATCGGGGTACTCTGGGCCATCGGCATGGCCGTGGGTATCATATTGATCGATTTAACCCCCGGTTATCACGTGGATCTTATGAGTTACCTGTTCGGCAGCATCCTTGCGGTACCCGCCGCGGACCTGTGGCTCATGCTGCCGCTGGATGGTTTCATATTATTGGTGGTGCTGCTTTTCTACAAAGAGTTCGTGGCCCTGTCTTACGATGAGGAGTTCGCCTTTGTTGTGGGCATCCCGGTCAAAACGCTCTATCTGCTGCTGCTGGGAATGACGGCGTTATCCATCGTCATGATCATTCGAGTGGTGGGGCTGATTCTTGTCATCGCCCTGTTGACCATTCCCCCCTATATCGCTGAAAAATATACCCGTTCCCTGGGTCGCATGATGGTGCTCTCTTCAATTCTGGGGGTTTGTTTCACTCTCTCGGGCCTTTGGCTTTCCTACGTTTTTGACCTCACAAGCGGCGCCACGATTATTCTGGTTGCGGGTGTGGGTTTTTTCTTTTTTCAAATTGTGGATTTTATCAGAAACAAGGTGAAAAATTCGAGAGCGCGAAGCCAATGAACTGGAACATTTTCTCACCCGTTAAAAGGGCTCCAAAGCGGGGCAAAGAAAAAGACGGCTTTGACGTGGTTATCAATGTTATTGAGGTATTTGCACCGAGAGAATATCGCTCTCAAAGGGAAATGTTCTACTACAATTACAGGATGATGGCATCGTGCAGGAAATCGCTGCTGGCGCTCCTTGAAGCTCTTTCCCGGAACCAACGTCTCAAGACCGAACCCGGTGAACACGGGCGCGCGCTCTTTCTTCAACTGAAAACGTTCTACGATCCAAAGGATACGCTGTCTCTTAAGGAAGCCCTTGGGGATAAGAATCTCACCGGAAAATTCCGAGATCTTTTCCTCTTTTTTTATGGCAGAGAAAAACTTTCCCTTGAGGAAATCGAAAACTGGTTGAAACCGCTGAAGACACAGTAGCGCTTCAGATTGACACCGAGTCGCCTGCACCATGAGAACCATTGAAATCAACAGCCCAAAAAACACAACCTATAAGCGCTTTGTGCGCCTTAATAACCCGCGGGATATTCGAAAGCACCAACGGGCTCTTCTCTCCGGCCCGAAACAGGTGCGGGAAGTCCTGAAGGAATTTCCCGAGCGATGCGCCGGCATTATTCTATCCAACCGGCATTCAAATCCTGATTTTCCTGAAACAGGTGCCATTCCCCGCTACTCTCTAAGCCCTGATCTCTTCAGGCAGTTGGACGGTTTTGCAACCCAACAGCCCCTGCTGATTGTGCGGGCGGATCCCCTCCCCCACTTTGACGGCACCCTGAAAAGCCCGGGCTGCACCCTTTGCGTTCCCTTTCAAGATCCCGCCAATGTGGGGGCGGTGATACGCGCATCGGCAGCGTTCGGTGTGACCCAAATGGTAATGCTGAAAGAAGCGGCCCATCCCTTTCATCCAAAATCGATCAGAGTGGCGGGGAGCACCATTTTCAGAGTGCGCTTTTATCAGGGGCCATCCATCAACGAACTCAAGGAGTTTGAAATTCCCTTGATTCTCATGTCCACTGAAGGAAAAGATGTGGCGAGGTTTGACTTTCCGAATCGCTTCTGCCTTGTCCCCGGACTGGAAGGCCCGGGCATCCCGCCGGAGCTGAAAGGTACCGATAAGATTACAATACCCACTGCGAAAGGGGTTGAATCGCTCAACGCCGCCATGGCAACGGGCATTGTGTTGTATCTCTGGAAGAACAGTCGGATTCACTTCAATACCGCGACCCGCGAAGATAAAAATGGACGGCCCGAGGGTCTCGGCAAAAACAAATCACGCAATGTGAGGAGGACATCATGTTAGAAGTCGTGACTTCAATCAAATTTTGTGCCCCCTTTTATCAAATTGCCCTGCTGCTGGCTCTCAGCACCCTGGCACTGATCTTCGGCAGCCCGAAAATGGCGCTTCTGACCAACTATCTTTTCACACTCTACTGGGCTTATGTTTTTGACAGATCATATATTCTGGAGGCAGGGACCAAACAGTCGCCCTACTTTCCATGGCTTTACTTTGGATTCGGTTTTGCCGTTTTTTTCCTGGCGGTACTCGGTTTTTTCTTTAAAAAAGATTGATCATCCCGGCGTTGCGCCTGTACGGCGACATGCTGATTTTAAATTCAGGAGGTTATGAAAATGGAACAAACAACACCCGTAAACGTGCTTCTGCTCGAAAATGACCCGGAAATAATGGAGAAAATTCAGCAGGCATTAGGTGATGGGCACTATAAAACAACTTGCTTTTCCAGCTCTGTTGAGGCCCTTGAAGCCTCCGGAAAAGCCCCTTACAACCTGGTGATTTCGGGCCATAACACGGAGCGGAAAGATCCCGTTGAGGTGATGAAAGAGTTTGTCATGGCCTCCCCCATGTCCTCTATTATCATGGTCACCGATCTTTCCGATTCAGAGGTGGAAGAAAAAGCTGAAGGGTATGGGATACTGGGAAATATCAGCAGAAACATACCTGTTGAAAACCTGTTTTCGCTTTTGAACACCTATGAAAAAATTCAGCAATCCCTGAGCCGGAAATAAGAACCGTTGTGAATACATTTACCGCTTGACCCGTTTGGTGCTTTTTCTTATAGTTGTGCGAATTCACAGGAAGAGTGGCATTTTGGCCAAGCAGGTTTCTTTCCGGAGCATTGACCGATGAATGTGATCAAGAGACTTTGCCAGGTTATCGACTGGGTCAATGAGCGTGTGGGCCTTGGTGTGTCCTGGATTACCACCTTGCTGGTGGTAGTGGTTTTTGTGGACGTGGTCATGCGATATGCCTTCAAGACCAGTTACGTATTCACTCAGGAACTGGAATGGCAACTCTTCGCATTTATTTTCCTGATGGGCGCCGGGTACACCCTGCTGCACGACGGCCATGTGCGCGTGGACATCATCTATCAACGCCTGGGGCCGAAAGGTCGCGCCTGGATCAATCTTATCGGGGTGTTTTGCTTCATGCTTCCCGGTTGTCTCATGGTCATCATCACCTCCTGGAAATTCACCTATAATTCCTGGGCCATACTGGAAGGGTCTCCCGATCCCGGAGGCATCCCCTACCGATTCCTGGTCAAAGGAACCATCACCGTGGGATTCATCCTTCTCACCCTGCAAGGGCTCTCCATGGGTCTGCACAGCCTGCTTCAGTTGGTCGGGCTGGAAGTGCCCAAGGAGGAAGGGTCCTGATGGAATATTTGCCTGCATGGATGTTCCTTGCACTGACCATCCTGCTGATGGCCGGCTTCCCTGTCGCTTTCACCCTGCTGGGCACAGCCCTCTTCTTCGGTCTCGTCGGTTTCGGCTGGTCTTTTTTTGATCTGCTCCCCCTTCGCATCTATGGCCGCATGACCAATGTAACCCTTATCGCCGTTCCCCTTTTCGTGTTCATGGGGGTGATGCTGGAACGTTCCGGCCTGGCGGAAAAACTGCTGGATACCATGGCCATCCTTTTCGGGCGGCTTAAAGGGGGCCTGGCCATATCCGTGGTGGTGGTGGGAGCACTGCTGGGCGCTTCAACCGGCATTGTGGGCGCCACTGTGGTCACCATGGGTCTCCTGGCGGTACCCACCATGCTGAGGCGCAACTATCAGAAAGAACTCGCCTGCGGCACCGTTTCCGCCTCCGGAACCCTGGGGCAAATTATTCCCCCCAGCATCGTACTGGTACTGATCGGCGATATTGTCGGCGTTTCCGTGGGCGATCTTTTCATGGGGGCAGTGCTTCCGGGCCTCCTCCTGGTTGCCCTGTACATCATTTACATTCTTCTGGCGGCGAATCTCCGCCCCGGCATTGCGCCTCCCATCCCCAAGGCGGAACTGGACGCCATCTCACGGCGTCAACTGGCTACCCGAGTGGGAAAGGCCCTGTTCCCCCCTCTTTTTCTCATGATTGCCGTTCTGGGGTCGATCTTTGCGGGCATCGCCTCCCCCACCGAAGCCGCCGCCGTGGGAGCGGTGGGCGCTACCCTGCTGGCCATTGCCAACGGGAGATTCAACTTGGAAATGCTCCATCAGGTCATGCGACAAACCACCAATCTGACCTGCATGGTCTTCATCATCCTTTGCGGTGCCGCGGCTTTCGGCCTGGTATTTAGGGGCCTGGGGGGCGATACCCTGGTTCGGGAATTTCTCGGATCCCTGGCACATAGCCACGGTAAGTTCGTCGTTCTGGCCATCGTGATGGCCGTTATCTTCTTCGTCGGGTTTTTTCTCGATTTCATCGAAATTACCTTTATCCATGTGCCGGTTCTGGCGCCCATCATGCTGGAATTCGGCTTTGACCCCGTCTGGTTCTGCATTCTCCTGGCGGTCAATTTGCAGACGTCCTTTATGACGCCGCCCTTTGGGTTCTCTCTGTTTTATCTCAAGGCGGTCACGCCGCCAGAGGTCACCACCGGGCATATTTACCGTGGCATTATTCCTTTTGTTTTCTTCCAGCTGATCGGGCTGGCGATCGTTGCCTTTTACCCCCAGCTGGCCACGTGGCTTCCAGGCGTGGTTTTTTCGAGATAGCGTCGGGAACAGCCCCTTAATTTCCGACCATAATTGTAAACCCATCAAGAGAAGGAGGTTTTTCATGGAAAGACGCGACTTTTTGAAGAAAGCAGGCATCGGGGCAGCGGCAGCCGTAGCCGCCACCACTGTCAAGGCGCCGGCGGTACTGGCCCAGAAGAAATACAAATGGAAGATGGTCACCACCTGGCCCCCCAAGCTGCCGGTGCTGCAAACCGGTTGCGAACGCTTGGCCAAGCTCGTGGGGGAACTTTCCGGCGGCCGTTTGAAAATCGATGTTTATGCCGCGGGCGAGCTGGTTCCTCCCATGGGCATTTTTGACGCGGTTTCCAATGGAACGGTCGAAGTGGGGAGCGGCGCTTCCTACTACTGGGCCGGAAAGACCCCTGCGGCCCAATGGTTTGCAGCCGTACCTTTCGGCATGAATGCGCAGGGGATGTCCGCGTGGTTCCATGGCGGTGACGGGCTTAAGCTATGGGAAGAAACCTACGCACCCTTTAACCTGATTCCCCGGCCGGGCGGCTCCACCGGTGTCCAAATGGGCGGATGGTTCAACAAAAAAATCAACAGCATCGATGATTTCAAAGGCCTCAAGATGCGGATTCCTGGGCTCGGCGGAAAGGTCCTGGCTAAAGCTGGTGCCACGGTAGTGCTGACGGCCGGCGGTGAAATCTTCACCAACCTGGAACGCGGCGTCATCGATGCCACGGAATGGGTCGGCCCCCTTCATGACAATCGCATGGGCTTCTATCAGGCCGCCAAGTACTATTATTATCCCGGATGGCATGAGCCGGGAACCTATCTGGAGTATTTCTTCAACAAGAAAGCCTACGAGTCCTTGCCCAAAGACCTTCAGGCCATATTAGATGCCGCATGCATGGACAACGAACTCTGGTGTCTCGCCCAGTTTGACGCCCAAAACGGCGCAGCGCTCGTGGAGTTGATCAACAAACACAAGGTACAGCTCCTGGAATTTCCTGATAGCGTCATGGATGCTCTCCGGAAACTTTCAAAAGAAGTTGTCGCAGAAGAAGCGGCCAAGGATGCTCAGAGCAAGAAGGTGGCCGCCGCTTTTGAAGCCTTCCAGAATCAGGTGGGCCCCTGGTACACAGTTTCTGAAAAGGCTTACTACGACAAAATATTCGGGAAATACTCACTCAAGGGATAAACGCACAACCGGCTTTTCAAAAGCGCCGTTTGCTTCACCTTTGAGATTCATCGTTTATTTTGATTCCGAACACCGCCGGCCTGCTCTTCAGGCAGGACCGGCGGTTTTTTTTGACAAACGCGTGCAGAGGATAGAGATGAAACACCCTTTCAGAATTTACCTGTTATTCGTTTGCCTGTGGTTCTTTTGGGCGACACTCGCACCTCCCACACAGGCCTTTGCTGAAAACGGTCTGAATGTAGTCGCCAGTATTCTGCCCCAGAAATACTTTATCCAGAAAATCGGAGGTGATCGTGTTAACGTCTCGGTCATGGTGCTGCCGGGGGCCAATCCGGCAACCTATGAACCCAAACCCCGCCAGATGGTCAATCTTTCCAAGGCCCGAATATACTTCGCGATCGGAGTGCCCTTTGAGGATAACTGGCTCCCGAAATTTTCAAAAACCAATCCGGGAATGATGGTCGTTGCAACCCAATCCGGAATCAAGAAACTGCCCATGAAATCCGGTGGCCACCATCATGATGAAACACAAAATGGCCATGAAAAACCCGTCACAGCCACAAAAGACCCACATATATGGCTATCCCCTCCTCTCGTGACGGTACAGGCCGGAAATATCCTGAAGGGTCTTGTGAAAGCCGATCCGGAAGGACGAATCAAATACGAAGCCAATTACAAGGCATTTCTCCGTGAACTGAAAGTCTTGGACGTGGAGATCAGAAAGGATTTACAAACAGCGGGCCAGAATCACAGGTTTATGGTATACCACCCTTCATGGGGGTATTTCGCTCAGGCCTATGGACTTGAACAGATTCCCATTGAAATGGAAGGGAAACAACCCTCTCCTCGAAAACTTCTCGAGTTGGTTCAGGAAGCCCGAAAAGACGGTATTAAAGTGATTTTCGTGCAACCCCAGTTTTCAGAGAAAAGCGCCGAAACCATCGCCCATGCCATTGGCGGCAAGGTGGTGGTTGCCGACCCCCTGGCAGAGGACTGGAAAAACAATCTTCTTCATGTGGCAGCGAAATTCAAATCGGCATTTTGAACAAATCATTTTTTCGCGGCCCTTAATGTGAACGGAGCTAAAAAAATGGCAAATATTAATAGAAAAAAGGGTGTTATTGCAATCCTCACGGGAGGAGGGGATGTGCCGGGTCTGAATCCCGCCATTCGAGCGGTGACAATCCGGGCCATTCGTGAGGGGTATCAGGTTATCGGAATCCGGCATGGATGGGAGGGAACCATTGAAATGATCCCCGACAAGACCGCCGACAACACAGAGCACTATCAAGTTCTTACCGAAGAAATAGTCAATAAGATAGGACGCACGGGGGGCACCTTCCTGCACACCTCCCGAACCCGTCCCAGCCATATTCCCAGGGATAATGTCCCTGCCCACCTACAGAATAGATACAACAATGAGATAAATGATTTAACACCGGAGGTCTTGAAAAATCTGGATTTTCTGGGAGTCGATTATCTCATCCCGATCGGGGGCGACGATACGCTCAGTTATGGAGTAAGGCTGCACCAGGAGGGCGTCCGTATCGTGGCCATCCCGAAAACCATGGATAACGATGTCCCCGGAACGGATTACTGTATCGGGTTCAGCACCTGCGTTACGCGGACTATTTCCATGACCAACAGCCTGCGCACATCCGCGGGCTCTCATGAACGATTTCTGGTACTCGAGGTCTTCGGGCGTTACGCCGGCTTTACCGCGATGCTTCCCGCCATGGCGGGCGCATCGAACCGGTGTGTCATACCCGAATACAAATTCAATGTTGAACTTCTCACGGAGCTTCTAGCCCAGGACCGGTTTAAAAATCCCAGCAGGTATTCTGTTGTGCTGGTTTCGGAAGGCGCCATGTTCGAGGGGGGCGAGATGATATTCAAGGAGGCGAGGACGGATATGTACGGGCACAAAAAGCTGGGTGGCATCGGCGACCTCGTCTCTTCCGAATTGAGAGAACGCGCTGCCAAGTACAACAAGGGAAAACCCATCGACATCATTAATCAAAAACTGGGGTATCTGGTTCGATGCGGAGACCCTGATGCCATTGATTCCGTTGTTCCCATGGCCTACGGCAACCTGGCATTGGACCTGATCCTCGGAAAAATCCACGGCCGTATCGTCGTGCTGAAAAACGGAAGATATGACAACATGCCGATTGAAGTTGTCGTAAGTTCGAAAAAAATCGTCAACGTGAAGGAGCACTACGATGTCGAACGTCTGCGCCCTCAATACAAGAGTTTTGAAATGAAACCGCTCTTTATCATGACGAGTTAGGGGCTCGGCAAAAAATTCTAGAACCTAAACGTTAGCGCCAACCCGGCGGGCATTTTCCCCGAGCTTAGCAGGCGAAGGTCAACGTTGTCAAAGAGGCCTTTTCTGAAATCGTCCCGAACCTTGCGGTTCCATTTGTGGGTCACATTCACGGCGCTGTAAATATTTCCCGAATACCAGCCCACTTCAAGAAAGGCCAGGATTCCGCCCAAAGCATTCTGATCGTGGTTAAAAGCTTCCACGGTGGCCCAGATAAACAGGCCGTTTAGCACAAGGGCGATCACGGCATCCTTGTAGCGGGACACGTAGGCATGGCCGAGACCCGGCAGAACCGCCGCCATGACCCCGGCCGTCGTCGGGTCCTTGTACGGAAGATTTTCCCCTTTAAGGCTCTCCACTGAAAGTCTTCGCGCTTTTTCAAACAGGGGACTCCCGGGCTCCACCCGCTCAAAATCCCGGGATGCTTCCCGCCATCGGTTTTCCTGCATCCTCGTCCAACCCAGACGGTAAAGGGCTTTGTTTCTCAAGGCAGAAGACGGATATCGTTTGAGGACTTCATCAAAAAAGCCTTCAGCCTTGTCATACACGCCTTCTTTGTAATAGGACTCACCGGCCAGAAACAGGGCTTTTTTGGCCTCAGGACTGTCCGGATCGGCCCGATAGACTTTCGCAAAAACCCCTCTGGCGTCATCGAACTTGCCACCCTCCAGATAACATAAGCCGATCAATTCGTGGGCCAGAGCAATGCGCCTGTCATCCGGAAAGAAATGGGTGAACCGTCTAAACTCACTGATGGCCTGGCTGTAATCGCCTTTCTCCATAAACCCGCGGGCGTACTCAAACTGCTGATCAGCGTCAATAACGATCTTTCCGCACAATGCCGACTGAGGCACCATCAGGGTGGCAACAGAGAGCAGCAGCAGAAAACAGACGTTTTTAACGATATGCCGGTTCCTGCTTATCTTTATACCACCAGTAATCATTATTCTCGACCGGATCAATGATCTTTACCTTCCCGCCGCGCTTCTCAACCGGAGAAACGGACCATTCGTTCCCCTCATGAATCAACCGGTCAACGGTCATCAACCATCCCATCACCAGTCCATGTTTTTTGAACGCCTGAACGCTGTAACTGGAACAGGTAGGCGCACTGGGACACCTGTCCCCATCCACCGCTGAAATATGTTTGGAAAAAAAGGAAGCCAGCCAGACCCCGACATTGGATTCAGATCCGCCCTTTTTCACTTCCTTGTTCGTTGTATTTGATTTTGTTATCATCTCAAATGGATCGCCGCAGATCCCGTCTTCTTTCAACACCGGAAGCAGAAAACCAAGCGTTACCAGAATGGCTACCAAAGCAACTCGCCTGTTCATTTTCAGCTGAACCTTCAATCTGATACCACAATAAATATCACCTGAAACCTTATTAATTAAACCAACCAAAGAAGTCAAGATGTTCAAACAGAAGCCAATATTTCTTGACCTGAAGCCGTTTTACCATTATCTTGTGGAATGTTCCTACATTTCAACCGAAATAAATGCTTTCGGCAATATATTTTTTAAGAAAAGAAAACAGATTCACCGGCTGATCTGGTTGCCGGTTTTGATCTTCAATTAGAGAAAGGATGTCAAATGGCTTGGGATTGGGATAAATTGCAGGAGAAGAAAAACAGGCAATCGGGTGGAGAATCCGGCGGCCCTCCAGGAATGGATGAGGTCTTTGAGAAAATCCGTGGCGTCAGGAAAAAATTCCCGGGCGGCTCCTGGATCATCATAGTCGTCATTGTTGCTCTTTTTCTGGGCTCCAGCTGTTTCTATACCGTAGCGGTGGATGAAGTGGGTGTTGTACAGCGTTTTGGAAAGTACGTGAGAACAGCCCAGCCAGGGCTTAGTTTCAAGCTGCCCCGCGGCATTGAAACGGTCACCAAGGTCAAGGTTCGATATGTTTTCAAGGAAGAATTCGGTTTCAGAACCCTTCAGGCGGGCGTCAAGACCCGCTATGCTTCATCCGGTTCCTACCAAAACGAATCCCTCATGCTGACCGGCGACCTGAACGTTGCCGTGGTCCCCTGGATTGTTCAGTACCGCATCAACGATCCATTCGATTATCTTTTTAAAGTCGATCATGTGAGGAAAACCTTCAGAGACCTGGCCGAAGCCAGCATGCGCCTGGTGGTGGGCGACAGTTCCATCAACGAAGTGATATCCAAGCGGGAAGAACTGGCTGGAAAAGCCAAAATTCTTCTCCAGAAATTCCTGGATGAAGCGGAAACCGGGATCAAGGTCGTCAACGTGGAGATGAAAAAGACCAATGTCCCCGAGCCGGTACAACCTTCATTCAACGAAGTGAACCAGGCTATCCAGGAAAAAGAACGCATGATTTACCAGGCCAAGGAAGCCTACAATAAAGTGATTCCGGCCGCCAAGGGAAATGCTGAAAAGACCATCAAGGCAGCTGAAGGTTACGCGTTGGATCGGGTCAACCGGGCCAAGGGTGACGCAGCACGCTTTGTCGACCTGTACGAGGCCTATTCCAAATCGGAAGATGTGACTCGCAGGCGTCTCTATCTGGAGGCCATGCAGACCATCATGCCCAAGCTGGAAAAGAAGTTTTTTGTTGACGCCGAACAAAAGAATTTTCTCCCGTTGCTTAACCTTGGGACATCGGAAGGAGTTAAAAAATGAAACTGAAAGCGCTCATTATCCCCGCTATTATTATCGTGGTTGCCCTTTTTTCGGGCGCATATGTCATTGATGAAACCGAACAGGTGGTGATTACACAGTTCGGAAAATCCATTGGAAACCCCAAGACAGCCCCCGGGCTTTATTTCAAGATTCCGATCATCCAGCAGGCCAATTTTTTCCCCAAGAACCTTCTGGAGTGGGACGGAGACGCAGGACAGGTGCCCACCCTGGACAAAACCTTTATCTATGTGGATACCTTTGCACGATGGAAGATCGTGGAACCGCTGAAATTCTTTGAAACCGTCAACAATGTCATCGGAGCGCAGGCCCGGCTGGACGACATTATCGACCCGGCGGTCAGAAATTTTGTCACCTCTTACCCCTTGATCGAGACCGTCAGGGACAGCAACCGCGAGCTGGACACCTTTGAGGTGGGCTTGGGGCACGTGAAAGAAGAGGAACGAAACCTGGGTGAAGTTACAACGGGAAGGGGAAAAATCACCAAAGGCATCATGGCGCAGGCCCAACCCAAGCTGAAGGATTTCGGCATCGAACTGGTGGATGTGCAGATCAAGCGTTTGAATTACGTTGAGCAGGTTGAAAAATCGGTCTATCAGCGAATGATCGCGGAGAGAAAACAGATCGCCGAGAAATTTCGTTCGGAAGGCGAAGGTGAAGCGCGTGTGATCGAGGGAAACCGGGACAAGGCACTCAAGAAAATCACATCGGAGGCTTACAAAACCGCTCAGGAGATCAAAGGAAAAGCGGATGCGGAATCCACCATGATCTATGCCCAGGCCTATGAAAAAGACCCGGATTTTTATTCTTTTGTCAAATCCCTGGACGTCTACCAGAACGCCATGGATAGCAAGACATTCCTGCTCCTTTCCACCGAATCGGATTTCTTGAAATATTTCAAGGGCTCCGGTCCGTTCAAAGGAGACAGTGCCGGCAACCAATAACATTTTACCCTCAGAAGAAGGGATTTTGCCATGGTAAGAACGGAGATTTCACTTTTCCTGGAAAACGTTCCCGGTGAACTGGCCAAACTGACGGCCATGCTTGAAGAAGCCGGAATGAATATTGACGCCCTGACCATTCAGGACGCATCCGAATATGTTCAGGCTCTTTTTAAGGCGAGGGGGAAGTCGCTTAAACGGGTGGCGCCCGCCGCAAGCTACGGGTCCATGAAGAAAGATTCGGCGGACCATGCCCTGATACGACTCCTGGCGGAAAACACGGACAAAGTCATCGATCTCTTGTCCCGAAAAGGGTACCTCTTTGACATTTTCCCCGTGATCGCTCTCGAGATTGAAAACCGACCGGGAAGCCTGGCGGAAATGGCCCGAAAATTCGGAGAGGAAGGAATCAACATCAATTACGTCTACGGTTCTGCCCTGCCGGACAGCCAAAAGGCCTTATTTGTCTTCAGCCCCGAAGATATCGATCTGGCGGCCCGGATTTTCAACGACTAAGGGCCTAAGATCAATAACCTTGAGTTGCACACTTTCCGTTCCCTGCCATCGGTTTATTTCCGGTGTGAACAGAAGGTCGACCATCGTCCCCTTTAGGGGATGATGGCTTCCGAGTCTGAATCCGATGGCATCAAGCACCTGCTCACCCTGACACACTCGCAGTTTCAGGTGCCTTTCGCCCACGACCCTGGAATCCAACACCTTTACGGATCGGGCCATAAAGACAGGTTCCGGATTGCCTTCACCAAAGGGTGCAAGAGCATTGATTTGGCTTACCCCATTCCGGGTGATGTTCCTGAAGAAAAGTTCCGAATCAACGGTGATGGCGGGCACCAAATCCTTTGGCTGGAGATGTCGTTCGGCTTCTTTTTCGAGATCTTCTCTGAGCTTTCCCAGCCGGCTTGCCTGCAATGTGAACCCCGCTGCGTGATAGTGTCCGCCGAATTTATCAAAACAGCCGGACATCTTTTGCATGGCGCCATAGAGATCAAATCCGTCGATACTCCTGCCTGAGCCAACGGCAAGACCATTTTTGATGGCGGCCAACATGACAGGCCTGTGATACCGGTCCACCAGGCGTGACGCCACAATACCCAGGACACCGGTGTGCCAGTTTTCCGAAGCCAGCACGATAGTGAACCTGTCCTCCAATTGATCCTCAATCATTGAGTGGGCCTCTTCGAGAATCTCCTGTTCCAGGGCCCTTCGTCGAACATTTGCAGCATCGATCTTGTTGGCCAGCACATGGGCTTCAGATTGGTTTTCAGCCATGAGGACTCGCAACCCCATACGCGAGTCCCCCATACGACCGGGCGCGTTGAGCCGGGGGGCAATCCTGTAAGCCAGGTCATCGGAGGTAACATTCGCCACGTCAACGCCTGCCACATTCATAATCGCCCGCATTCCAGGCCATATGGAATCATTCATTCGACTCACGCCAACGGAAACCAGCATTCGATTTTGGCCCAGTAGCGGCACACGATCCGCCATGGTTCCCAATGCCGCAAGATCGAGATAATCTCTCAAATCCGGTTCGGTTTGAAACTTGAACCATCCCCTTATCCGCAATGCGGTCCGAAGCCCGACCGCCAGAAAAAAGGAAAGGCCGACACCTGAAAGGTCCTTGAACGGGAAAGCACAATCCGATTGATGGGGATTCACCACCGGACATTGAGGCTCAAATCCCGGCGGAGGAAGATGATGGTCCGTAACCACCACATCCATTCCCAGCCTCCGGGCCAATTTCACCTCCCGGTCATTGGAAATCCCGCAATCAACGGTAATCATCAGACCCGTCCCGTTTTCCTGAATCTGTTTCACTGCCTCCTCGTTGAGGCCATACCCCTCCTTCAGCCGGTCGGGCACGTAAGTTGAAACGGAAACCCCCAGATGGGAAAGAAAAGTGGACAGCAAAACCGTGGCGGTGAGGCCGTCGGCATCGTAATCGCCATAAACGGTGATTTTGCGGTTCTCTTCAATGGCTTCAACAACAGTGCTTATGGCTTCAGACATCCCCTTTATGCCGATGGGGTCCATCATGTGAGATAGACGGGGAAACAAGAAGGACTCAACGGCCTGAATGTCCGTGATGCCACGGTTCGCCAGAAGTTGCGCCTGAAGGGGCGTCACCTTGGCCTCCGAGACCAGTTGCGGTATAAGGGATGATATGGGCTTTAATTTCCAGTTTTTGCCCCTGAAAGAGGGGCTTTTCATCGGGGATGGCGGACCGGGGATGGCGGATTGCTTTTAAGGAATTTTTCGATGGCGGCGACATCATCCGGAACATCCACTTCAATGGAATCGTAGGGGCTTTCGGAAACACTGATTTTGCATCCGTTTTCCAAAGCCCGCAACTGCTCCAGTTTTTCCAGCGATTCAAGGTGCGCTTCGGGAAGCGCGGTGAACTCGATGAGAAACCGCATTCTGAAACAATAGAAGCCCAAATGCTTGTAATGGACCCGACCGGGATCCGCATCCCGGCAGAAAGGGATGGCGCACCGGGAAAAATAAAGCGCAAACCCCATTTTGTCCGTCACCACTTTGACATGGTTGGGATTGGTAATGTCCTTCTGGTCGCGTATTCGACACTTAAGGGTGCCCATGGGAATGGATTCGTCTGCCATCAGGGGTTCAATCATGGCTGAAACCACCTCCGGCTTAAAAGCCGGCTGGTCACCCTGAATGTTCACCACAAGATCCCCGTTCTTCACACTGATCTTTCGAGCCGCTTCAGCAATTCGGTCGGTTCCGGAGACATGATCGGAACGCGTCATCACCGCGTTACCCCCGAAACCCTCCACGCATTCCCGGATACGGTCATCATCCGTAGCCACGTAAACCGCTGAAAGCTCAGGACATGCAAGGGCACGTTCGTAAGTATGCTGGATCATGGGTTTACCGGCAATCATTGCCAGCGGCTTTCCCGGAAAACGACTGGATTGGTATCTTGCGGGTATGAATGCGTATATGTCCATCAGGGCTCCATATAACTTGCGCAAGCCGATTCCGACTCCCAGGCGGTAACTTTTGTTACTCGAACACCTTGCTGAACCAGGCTGACTGAAAGCGTTTTATAAATATGGCGGGCGATGTTCTCCGATGACGGTTCGGTAGACTCGAAAAAATCGATTTCGTTTAAGAATTTGTGATCCAACCCATCAATGATCTTCTTTGTTTGATCTTTGACCACTCGGAAATCCACCAGCAGTCCGTCATCTCCCAAGCGGTCACCCGCCACCGACACTTCCACCTTCCAGTTGTGGCCGTGCAGGTTTTCACATCCGCCTTTAAGGGCCCGCAGCTGGTGAGCCGCCGCAAACCGGGTAATGATCTTCAATTCATACATTCAGGTATTTCCTCAAACAGTCTTCTCTTTGGCAGTTTCATCCGTCTCAACCTCAGCAACGGGCTCCTGGACAGCGACTTCTTCCGCTCCGGAAGAATCCTCCGCCCCTGGCGCTTTGCCGCATTCGGTACACCTGCCGTCCACAATAATGCCGGTGCAGGTTCCGTCGGAACATAACTCCCGGTTGTCAAAATCGATATCCTCCTCATCGTCTAAAAAGTCATCATCCCGGGATACCGGCGGCGCCGATTCTTTCAGAGGGATCCCGCAGGCCATACAATAATTAGCATCGTCATCATAAACGCTCTCTCCGCATCCGGGGCATGGAGTACCCGGAATCTCTTCCTCACAATGTGGGCATTTCATGACAAACCATCTCCTTTCCAGAATTACACATCAAATTTCAGAAACCGAATTATAGGTAAAGGGACCCCCGGTGTCAAACACTACCAACGATCAGAACGTAATGGACGAAACAAAACTTGAAAAATCCTTGCCGGAGCTGTATCAAGAGGATGAGAAATGTCTTTTCGGAAAGGCTGATATCCGTGATGGGGCTCTCATCTTTTGCGAATAATGGAGGATTTTCCCGAAATGCTTCAAGACCCGACCGTTGATGCACTGAAAGACAAAATAAGGTTGCTTGAAAGAGAACTGGGTGAATACAGGCAAAAGGAAAAAACCCTTGAGCAGGAAAAGGAAAGACTGTCTCAGATTCTTCAAGAAACCGCAATCCCGATCTTTGTCATTGATAACAACCATGCGCTGACCCATGCGAACAAAGCCTTTGAAAACCTGACCGGAATAGACGCGAAAGAAATCGTCGGGACACGGAATCAATGGCTGGCATTTTATCCCGAGAAACGCCCCACCATGGCCGATCTCATCGTTGACAATGCCGGAGAGGAAGAGATCTCCCGATATTATAACGGCAAATACCAAAAATCCGCCGTCTCCAAACGGGGTTTTGAATCCGAAAGGTTTTTCCCCGATTTGAAAAAGGGGAGCAAATGGCTTTTTTTTACGGCCTCCCCTTTAAGGGACGAAGAGGGCAACATTACCGGCGCCATCGAAACCCTTCAGGATATCACCACTCAGAAAAAAACCGAGGAAGCCCTGCGTGAATCCAAGAAAGGCATGCGGTCACTGCTCGATTTCGTGCCCTATCCTATCGTCGTCTGCAACCTGGACGGCAGCGTCTATTATGTCACGCCCGCTTTCACCGAAACCTTTGGATGGACACTGGATGAGCTGGAAGGGAAAACCATCCCCTACACACCCAAAGGAATGGAGGCGGAAACCCATCGGATTTTGAAGGAACTCCTGGAAAAAAAACTGGTCCTGCGCCACGTCACCAAACGGCTCACCAAGGATGGTCGCCTTCTCGATGTGGTCATGCGGGGCGTGATCTATTCAAAGGAACCGGATGAATCCGGCGGAGAACTGGTACTGCTTCGGGATATCACCGAAGAACGGAAAAACATCCGTAACAACCAGGCCATGCTGCGTATCAGCATGGCCCTTCCCGAATATCCCGATCTGGAAGAACTCCTCGATTACATCAGCCGGGAAATTAAAGAACTCCTGGGAACCGAGGGCGCCCTGGTGGTTCTGATTGACGAAGAGCGGCACGAACTCTTTTATAAAGGTGCCTCTTACGACGATAGCGCCACCCAAAAGCGGATCAAGGAAATCCGCTTTCCACTGGATAAGAGCGTGGCAGGGAAAGTTATCCGCACTGGGGAACCCATTATCGTTACGGACACGGAAAAAGAGCCCAGCTTCTATCATGGCGTGGACGAAAAGCTCGGGTATAAAACCAGAAATCTGCTGGAAGTCCCCCTGAGGAGCGGAGACCGCATCATCGGCACTCTTTGTGCCCGCAATAAGAAAGAAGGCGTTTTTATAAAATCGGACATGGAACTCCTCAATATGATCGCCGGCACGGTGGTACTTTCCATTGAAAACGCGCGGTTTTCAGAAGAGATCATTAGCGCCTACAGAACCAATGAAGCGCTCCTTCGCATCAGTACGGCGCTTCCCGAATACCCGGACCTGGGGGACCTTCTCGATTTTGTGAGCGATGAGGTAAAGCGCCTGATGGATTCTGAAGGGGCTCTGGTAACCCTGCTGGACGAAGAAAACAGGGAACTTTTTTTCATAGGGGCCGCCTACGATGATATGGCCACCCAGCGACGGGTCAAGGAAATCCGCTTTCCCATTGACAAACTCATTGCGGGTCAGGTCATCAAGACCGGCAAACCCATAATCATCCATGATATCCTGAAAGACTCACCGATCCACCGGGAGCGGGACAGAATCATGGGGTACCAGACCCGCAACCTGCTCCTGGTCCCGTTAAGAAGCCGGGACCGGATCATTGGTGTTCTGTGCGCCATTAACAAGAAAAAAGGGAGATTCGACCGGGGGAATATGGAACTCCTCAACCTGGTGGCAGGAACCGTTGAGCTCTCCATTGAAAACGCGCGGTTTTCAGAGGAAGTAAAAAAAGCGTATCGGGAGGTATCGAGCCTGAACCGTGCCAAGGACAAAGTCATCAACCACCTGTCCCACGAATTGAAAACTCCTGTTTCCGTCCTTTCCGGATCATTAAACATTATTGCCCGAAAGCTGGCCCTTCTTCCGGATAAGAACTGGGAAAACACCCTGGCACGGGGCGAAAGAAACCTGGAGCGGATCATAGAGATTCAAAACCAGGTGGAAGACATCATGCGGGAAAGGCATTTTGAATCTCACTACCTGTTGAGCCAGATGATCGATTTGTGTGCCGACGAACTGGAAACCCTTGTAGCGGAACAGGTCGGCGAAGGCGATATTGTAAAAACCATTCGAAAACGCATCGATGACATTTTCGGACCAAAGGAAATGACGTCCCGACTGCTGATGCTGAACCAGGTTGTACAAGAACGTCTGGAAGTACAGAAGCCCCTCTTTTCTCACCGCAATGTTCAGATCCTGGAAAAACTCGCACCCACGGACCCTATTTCCATACCCCTGGAACCACTTCAGAAAGTGATCGACGGTCTTGTCAAAAACGCCATTGAAAATACGCCGGATGAAGGGAAAATGGAAATCACCGTGGCGCAGACGAACGGCATCATAGAGGCGCTGGTGAGAGATTACGGAGTGGGCATTATCGAAGATGATCAGAGAAGGATATTCGAAGGTTTCTTTGCCACCCAGGACACACTGGACTATTCCTCCAAAAGGGCTTTTGATTTCAATGCCGGGGGGAAAGGCGCTGACCTGCTGCGCATGAAGATTTTTGCGGAACGATATGGGTTCAAGATCAGAATGACATCTACCCGCTGTCCCTTTATCCCGGAGGAAACCGATTTATGCCCGGGCAACATCGGCGAATGCCCTCACTGTCGCCAACCTGAGGACTGCCATGTTTCGGGGGGGACCACTTTCCAATTGCATTTCAAGGCAGCCAAGAATAACACCAATGGCGCATGACGCATTGCGATTTCAGGAGCCTCGGCTGCAATTAACGCCCCAAATCCCATCCACGACGAATACCGGGGGCTTCCGAATTCTCTCCCGGTAGCCCTGCTCGGATTTCTATCTCAAATCCCAGAGATTTCAGACTTGAGATCCACTGTTCCGCATCTTTCAAGCGTTCATAGGCTCCCGTCACCAGAAGGCATCGATCATTTTCATCCCAGACCCAGCAATATTCCTGAAATCGAATCCCTTGATCTTCCAGTTGACGTCTGAGATCCTCCCGAACGGTTTCCCTTTCGTCAAAGTCCAGGGTTTTGTACGATTTCCAACGGATGCACACGTAATTCATATCCCACCCCGAAGCTGCTTTTTGACAATTTCCTATTCCAGCAAAAGGCCCCCGTTTCCGCCCTTCCGGTGGATGCCTTTGGAAATGACCAGCTTATTGCCGATTCTCTCGCCATCCTTTCGAACCGTGGCATCCTCTCGAACGGCCCCGCCCCGATTTTTTCGAATACAGGGGTAGCGATAGGTCTTGTATCGTTCCAACAGCGGATCATCCACTTTTATGAGGCCGTACCCCGTTCTGACGGCGCGCTCTTGGGATTGGGCCTTGAGCTTGGCGTCAAACCCCTTCAAAATGCCAAGGGCAAAATCCGTACGGCGATAACGGTTCAACCCCCTGTTCCGGTTATAAACCCGCCACTGGGAATCAATAAAATGGTTTACAAAATCATATATGTAACTGGCAATCTTAACATTTTTCTCTGTTCCGCTGATCTCCAGTACCCGTCCCATCTTTCCCTTTTCAATGACATAAGCGCTTTCCCAGATACTGAAGACATAATAGAAATCATTCAATAAAACAGCCAGACGATGAACCTCCCTGAAATGCCGCAAACCGGGCCTTCCGAGAAAAAGACTCACAAAGTCCCTTTCACGCTCAAGGCGTACCAGATCGATATTATATCTGTCGACCAGCTCATGAGCCTTGGCCATGGCAGCTTCAGCTTCATGCCGGTTCCGACTCTGGGCCAACGACATGAGCTTCTTGATGCGCACCATCATTTTGTCTTCTTTGCTGTGAGCAGACATTGAACCGTTTCCTTGTAGCATTCTGAAATGTTCGGAAGCGGTCGGGTCGGCACGGAGATGATAACATGCCTGACGAAAAACAGGACCGTGAGGGGGCTCATTGCGTCCTCCGAGAACCTCTTCCGCCAGTTGGTGAGCGATTTCATGTTTGAGTACTTCGCGGACCGCATTCCAGGAATAATCCATGACCAATGATCGGCTCAGGGTGATCTCCCGTTTTTTCCCGGACCAGGTTCCCCATTTTCCGTTCATTTCGCTGAGTGAAAACAAGGGCTTTCGCATTTTTTCGCTGTGATGGGGGGATAAATACCACAGGGCCTTCTCCCATTCACAGGATAATCCGTGAAGAATCCGCCGCTCCAGACTCTCCTGTATACGAATCGCGCCGTTTTTCATTGTCTCTCCATTCTCCTGTAATCAGGGTCTCTAAATGAGAAGAGTATGATTCATATCGCCGTCCATTATCGGTGGGAACCAAATCTACAATTGAAAACGGCATTTATCAATAGATATTCAACACGAAATCATGAAAAATCAACAATCCCTTGACATGCAACATCCACGAGCCTAATGTGCATTAAAAGCACTTTAATCGAATTCTAACTTAATCTTCATCGCCGTCATAACTTCATTGCATTAGGGGAGATTCGCGACAGTGACCAAACAGATTTTCAAGATTCGAAACCTCCCTTCCATGTGCCTTCTGTCATTTGCCGTGGGGATTATTGCCGGTATTGGGGCCTGGGGTTTCAGGATGATCATCGGGCTGGTCCACAACATTCTGTTCCTGGGGAAATTTCATTTTTTTTATGATGCCAACATTCACACACCCGGAAATCCCTGGGGGCCGGGCGTCATTCTTGTGCCGGTGATCGGAGCGCTGATCGTGGCCTGGCTGGTCAAAACCTTCGCACCGGAAGCAAAAGGGCACGGCGTTCCTGAAGTGATGGACGCAATCTATTATAACGATTCCAAAATCCGGCCCGTGGTCGGCCTCATCAAAGCCATGGCTTCCGCCGTCTGCATCGGCAGCGGTGGATCGGTGGGCCGTGAGGGGCCCATCATCCAAATCGGTGCCTCATTCGGATCCACCCTGGGGCAGATCCTCAGGCTTCCCCCACGGCAGATTGTCACATTGATCGCCGCGGGCGCCGGAGGGGGAATTGCCGCCACCTTTAATGCACCGTTGGGCGGACTGACTTTTGCGATAGAACTCCTGCTGGTCACCATCAACGCCGGAAATATCCTGCCGGTAACCATTGCCACCGTGACCGCCACGTACATCGGTCGATCGCTTTTGGGAGTGGAACCCTCTTTCTATTTCCCCGAGCTCACCCGTCTGGAACTCCACCTGATTTCGCCATGGGCACTGCTTCTTTTTGTCCCTTTCGGGATTATCATGGGTCTGGTATCCACACTTTTCGTTCGCGGTATCTATTGGTCTGAAGACCGCTTTGACGCCTTGCCGGGAAATACCTACACCCGGCATCTCTCGGCCATGTGCGCCGTGGGCGTGATGATGTGGCTTTTCATGCGCTACACCGGATATTATTACATTGAAGGCGTCGGCTATGCTACCATTATGGACATTTTAAAGACCCTCCTCCTGAATCCATGGCTTCTGATGCTCCTGTTTTCCTTCAAATTCATCGCCACTTGTCTCACATTGGGTTCCGGGGGTTCAGGCGGGGTTTTTTCCCCATCACTTTTCATGGGCGCTACCATGGGCGCTCTGATCGGCCACTTAAGTGCATATTTGTTTCCCGGCATCGGCGTCCAGCCCGTGGCCTTTGCCATTGCCGGAATGGCGGCCGGCGTGGGGTCATCCACCGGCGCAATCATTACCGGAGTTGTCATGATTCTTGAGATGACCCAGGATGCAAATGTGGTCCTGCCGATCATGATCACCTCTTCTTTCGCCTACGGCATACGCAAATGGCTCTCCCCCGGCAGCATTTACACCCTTAAACTCCTCCGACGGGGCCATATTGTCCCGGAAGGACTGCAAGCGGCCATGAGCGAATCCATGACGGTACAGGACATCATGAACAAAACGTACCGGATTGTTGATGCGGAAACAGCGCTTGAACCTGCGGAAACACCTGTCCTGGTCGCAAGCGAAAGTGCCATTTTTGGCGTCGCACCGGCACATATGGGCGCAAGCAAAGCAGAGTTGATCGCAAACCAACACTATATTATGACCCCGGAGAAAAACCCCATCAATGAACTCTTAAGAGAAATGCACGCCACCGGAGCAAAATTCGCACTGGTCACCGGAACGCCCGGGAACCCAAATCCTCAAGAAATAATCGGCATCGTATCGGAACAAGACGTCGCGGCATCTTCAATGCGGGAAGCAGCGCTCAAATGAAAACCTCCATTAAATGGATGACGGTTCAACAGGGGATTATAAGAAAGGTTTGGACTTTCCAGACAATGGGCTTGTAAACTATTAGGATTTCATGTACTACTCATTTACCATTTTCATGTGTTTTCAGACCTCCAACATATCCATCACCAGCGCCCCCATGTGCCGACTGACACTGGTTCATTCCATCATCAGTTTCATCTTCGTTGTTCTGGTGATCGATCTGGTTGTCAATGTGGTGTCCAATCTTGCATAATATGGAGAATAATTCATGCTGACGGACTCTTCCAAAAACCTCTGCCTGTTTCACATCCTGGACGGATTACGCCAGGGACTCAGCAGTTTTTCAGGCCCCAGCCGTGCCGCCGTGATATTTGCGGAAAAACCGGGCGACCCTGTTTCCATCTACGATCCTCAGGATCTTCTCCGGGGCCACGAACCCATGCTCAAGGAAATCTATCTGGATACCGATAAATGGTGCAAGAATGCAGAGATAACAGCGGACATAAAGCATTTGGGACAGATATTTCCGGAAAAAAACCTTGAGCTTTCGGGGATCATCTCTTGCGGTGCCAGAACACGATCCATACATTACCAGATGTGGTTCACCGAACATCACCCGGACATATGTTCAATCGGCCCCACGGAACGATGGCTTGAGCATGCGGCGTTTCTCCTCTCCCTGGATTTTACCATTGAAGGTCCTTATTACTCCGCCACTTCCGGATATCTCCTGCGGGAGTATGCCACCCATGCGGTACGCGACTATATTCTCGATGAGATCTGCATCATGTGGGGATGGGACATCAAAATCTTTGTTCTGCCGATCCTTGATGCCATTCTGGGAATCTCCAAAACCCGGGAAGAAGGGTCATGGCCCCGAGGCAAATTGGTCTTCATTTCGCCGGACGATTTTTCCAAAGTAAATTTCCTGGTCCGTTTTCCACCCAACGAACGCCCCAGCCTTAAAAAACACAAACATGTACGAAAACTCCTCCAGGCCGTGGAGCACTCAGACCGCAAACTCGTTTCATTCGGTAACCATGTGGTGGGTATCGCAACGGGTGAAATGCCGAAACGAAGATCCACCGCCCATTTCCAAGGGGATTTCGGCTTTTTGAAACTTTCAGGCCAGCCTATCTGCAGCTTTTCAGACGGAAAAGTATATTCATCCACTCAGAAACCCAATCTGGTAACCCTGGAAGAAGCCCTACTGGAGTTTCCAATGGATCCTTCGGCACGCCATACGCTTTTCCAAATCGTCAGCCAGATTGTTCATGAAGCCGGCCAGCAAAAACACGGTTGCACCCTGGTCATCGACCTTTCTCCCAATCCGGCAACGCTATCGGGGCAGCAGCTTGAAAATCCGATTGATCTTCAAGAGCAACACTTGCTGGAACTGGCCAAATCCCTGGCGAAGCTGGACGGAGCACTTCATCTGAGAGGAGACCTTCATCTTCATGGGTTTGCGTGCCTCCTGCATGGCGGCGCGGTGAAGGGAGAAGACCGGGCGCGGGGCGCACGGTTCAACTCAGCGGTCCGTTTCAGTGCCGAACACCCTCAGGTCATCATCGTGGTTGTCTCTTCAGATCGCCCGGTCTCCATTATTCAAGAGGGAGTAGAACTTTCGGCCCAGTGTGAATGGGAAACTTTTTCAAAACAAATCCAACCGCCGCCCTCTTTAGCGCAATGGATCGGGATATGAATCTCAAGGATAACAACGATGAAACCCTCTATTTTTGTGACCCGGAAACTGCCCCCCGCAGCCATGTCATTTCTTGATGAAAATTTTCAGGTGGAATGTAACCCCCACAACCGCGTTTTACTTCGGGAAGAACTCTTAAACGCAGTACAGGGAAAAGATGGCATTTTGTCACTTCTCACCGACGCAATGGATGGTGAAGTCATGGACAGTGCCGGCAACCGCTTGAAAATGATCGCCAACTATGCGGTGGGGTTTAACAACATTGATGTAAGCGCCGCTACAGAAAGAAGGATTGCCGTCAGCAACACGCCAGGGGTTTTAACCGATACCACCGCCGATCTCGCCATGGCCCTGTTGCTGGCGGTTGCCCGCCGCATTGTGGAAAGCGATAACTACGCCAGGGCCGAAAAATATATGGGCTGGGACCCTCTCCTTTTCATGGGTTCCGACGTGCACGGCAAGACCCTGGGGATACTGGGCTTTGGAAGGGTCGGGCAGGCCATGGCCAAACGGGCGGCAGGATTTGATATGAAGATTCTTTACCATAACCGGCAGCGGGTCGACTCTGAAACAGAAGAAAAATTAAGCGCCATCTTTGTGGACCGGAATACACTGCTTAAAACCTCCGATTATATTTCCATTCATGTGCCCTTAACCCCTGAAACGAATGGCCTGATCAATTCGGAAACCTTGTCCCTCATGAAACCGACGTCATTTTTAATCAACACCGCACGGGGTGAAATCATTCGGGAAGCGGACCTGGTAAAGGCTTTGGCGGAAAAACAGATCGCAGGGGCCGGGCTGGATGTGTTTGAACATGAACCCAAAATTCATCCGGGCTTTCTGAAGATGGACAATGTGGTCCTTCTCCCGCACATCGGCAGCGCTTCCCTTGAAACGCGAACCAAAATGGGTTTGGTTGCAGCGAAAAACCTGATCGCCTTCTTCAATGGACAAGCGCCGCCCAACTGCCTCAATCCTGAAGTTTTTGAAAGTTAGCCCCACCCTATTGTTGATTTTTTTAAATTACATCTGCCATTTCGCATCTCCTAATCCGTCGTATAAAAACAGTCCTCCGAATCGTAAAGCTTGATGCGAACTCCCTTTTTTTGTTATGATATGTGCATTAATCGGTCTTAATCAATCCATCACGAACCGGACTGGATTAAGTGCTTCAGCGAAGAATTGATGACCTTTTTGAGCAGGCACCCGGTGGTGGAATATCTCTCAAACCCTGCCATCCCCAGGGAGGAACAAAAATGCGATCCACTCTCTTTTATGTTCGAATATCACTGCTATCGGTTCTTTTATTTCTTTCCTGCAGCACAGTCCCCCTGACCGGCAGAAGCCAACTGGATCTGATTCCCAGCTCAACGATGCTTTCCATGAGTTATCAGCAATATGGCGATTTTCTGAAGCAGAACAAGCTGAGCACGAACCGGGAACAGACGGAAATGGTCAAAAGAGTTGGGCTAAAAATCCAGAACGCCGTAGAACAGTATATGGCGAAACACAATCTCTCCTACAAACTCAAAGATTACAAGTGGGAGTTTAATCTGGTGGAGAGCCCGGACGCAAATGCATGGTGCATGCCCGGTGGAAAGGTAGTGGTCTATTCGGGGATACTCCCCATAACGAAAACGGAAGCCGGCCTGGCAGTGGTCATGGGGCATGAAATCGCCCATGCCATCGCACGGCACGGGGATGAACGCATGAGCCAGGGACTCCTTGTTCAAACAGGCGGCATAGCCCTTTCCGCTGCTCTGGCAAGCAAACCGGACACCACCCGTCAGCTCTGGATGACCGCTTTCGGAGTGGGGTCTTCCGTAGGGATCATGCTCCCCTACAGCCGCCTGCATGAAAGCGAGGCCGATCAGCTCGGGCTGGTGTTCATGGCCATGGCCGGATACGATCCCCATGAGGCGGTGGACTTCTGGGAACGGATGGCACAGCAGAAAAAAGGACAAGCCCCACCCGAGTTCCTGAGCACTCACCCTTCGGACAGGACCCGTATCGACAATATCAGGGAGCAAATCCCCGAGGCGATGAAATACTACAAATAATAGAGGCAAAAAACCGCGGCCCTGAAAAGAAAGGAGCGTCACAATGATACCCAAAAGAAAACTTGGAAAAACCGGCGTTGAAGTGACCCTTATGGGCCTTGGGGGTGAAGGGGTCCTCAGGACCCATGGGTACGACAAAGAGGCCTATGATCTGATCAACCGTGCCATTGATCTGGGAATCAACTACCTCGAATCCGCCAGGGCGTACGATGGAAGTGAAAACTATTACGGCATGGCGCTCAAAGAGAGAAGAAAAGAGATATTCCTCACCAGCAAATCCCATGCGAGGGATAAAGCGGGCGCCATGGCCCACCTGGAAGAGACTCTGGCCAATATAGATACAGACCACCTGGACCTCTGGCAGGTCCATGATGTGAGAACCAAAGCCGATGTGGCGGCCATATTCGGGCCCGGAGGCGCCATAGAGGCCTTTGCGGACGCCAAAGAAAAAGGGCTGACCCGGTTTATCGGGGTGACGGGCCATCATGATCCTTCCATTTTAAAGCGCTGTATTGAGATCTATGACTTTGACACCGTACTCATGCCCGTCAATCCCGCGGAACCTGCCCATGCCAGCTTTATCCATACGGTCCTACCGGTGGCGCACGAAAAAAACATGGGCATCGTGGCCATGAAAGTCTATTTCAGAGGGTTGGCGGCTAGGGTCCCGGGATTTGAAAGCATGGCTCCCTACTTTCGCTATTCTCTTTCACACCCTGTGAGCACTGCGGTGATCGGATGTAATGACACGCAACAGTTGAAAGAAAACGTTCAGCTTGCCACGTCATTTAAGCCCATGAACCAAGACGAAATGCAAGCCCTTGTGAACCACATCGCACCCTATGCAAGACAACTCATGTATTACAAGCCGTCATAGCCCTGGTCTGGATAAAAAATGATCATCAGCGCCAGCCGGCGAACCGACATTCCCGCCTTTTATGCCAGGTGGTTCGCGAGCCGCATTCGGAAAGGGTACTGTACGGTCCCGAACCCCTTCAATCCGAATCAGGTGTCCCGCATCTCTTTAAAGCCCGAAGATGTGGACATCATTGTCTTTTGGACCCGTTATGCGCGTCCTCTCATGCCTTTTCTAAATGAGCTGGACGATCGGGGATACCGCTATTACTTTCTCTACACGCTCATGAACAACCCCCGTGCACTGGAGCCGAAATCGCCCTCCCACAAAAGGTCGCTGAGCACCTTTCAAGCCCTTTCCAGCCGCATCGGCATGGAAAAAGTCATCTGGCGGTACGACCCCATTGTTTTTACCGGAATCACCGATCTGAGCTTTCACAAAGAGACATACCATCATATTGCGGAGCAATTGAAAGGTTACACCGGCCGCTCCATCATCAGTGTGGTGGATATCTATCGAAAGGCTCGAAGAAGGCTGAAGCTTCTCGAAGAGCAAGGGATTCCTATTTTGGAACCACCAGAAGAAAATTTAAGTGAACTTATGAAAAACATCTCCGCTTCCGCTGCAATGACTGGTATGGAAATTCAGAGCTGTGCCGAAGAACTGGACCTTTGCCGCCATGGCATTGCGCCAGGAAAATGTATCGACGATGGACTGGTCCGTCGTGTGTTCGGACTTGAAGTGACACATTTGAAAGACCCTTCCCAGCGTTCCCATTGCGGTTGTGTGGCGAGTCGGGATATCGGCATGTATGATACCTGCTTGTTCGGCTGCGTCTACTGCTATGCCACCACTCGCTTTGACCGTGCCAGGGAGCGGCACATAGAAAGTGACCTCACCTCGCCTTCTTTGACAGGCTTTTTCCCGAAATTATAGCAATGATAAAACCGCATCCATACCGCCTCTTTCTTCATCTTTTAATCTTTGCAGCACTTTTTTCAACGGTCCCCTCCCCTGCCGTTGCAGATGATGCAGAGTGGAAACCGGTTACCGATAAGCTGCTCAGAACACTCCATCTCGATCGCCGCTTCCACAAATGCATCGCCGTGGCCGACGGGGATACCATCACCCTGGAACACCTGGGCACCGTTCGATTCATCGGCGTGGACACTCCGGAAAAGAATCATCCAATGCTCCCCGCCCAATTCATGGCGGAAGAGGCAAGCACGTTTACCAGAAAACTCTGTCTCGGGAAAAACATCCGTCTTGAATATGATGGATTTGATGATGACAAGCGAGGGACCTATGGCCGCATATTAGCATACCTCTACCTGGAGGATGGCACATTGGTTCAAGAGCAGCTTTTAATGAAGGGCTACGCAGCAGCTTACACCAAGTACCCATTTGACGAAAAAAGGAAAGGCCGGTTCCTGGCCTGGGAAAAAAAGGCGAAACAAGGGGGTTTGGGACTCTGGAAAAATGGAGGAATGACCGAAGCCCTGTGGATACTCGAACAAGAGCAGCTCCTCATCCACATAGAAAAGGTTTCCGCCGACAACTACAGACTCCGAATTGGAAACTGGTCATCAAAAACCATTCACAAAGACGAAATCAACCTGAACCTGGTAACGCTCTATTCGGATGCCCATGCACTTTCGCCAAGGGATCTCAGGAAGCAACTGTCACGCTCCGGGTATAAAAGAATGGCAGACCCTGAACCGGCTTCAGATAGGGTATCCATCATAGGCATGACCCACAAAAAATGGGGCATCATTTATAAAAACCATGTCAAACCGCGCGTACCGGTAACGGAACTTGGCATGCAGATAAAGGAGTTATCCCGCTGGATCAAAGATTTGGATCCGGAACTTCTTGATGTTGTGTTGTCGGTAAACGGTTATCACTCTGTCCCGGAAGCGTTGATTCAGGCAGCCCACAATCCGAAAATCGCAGAAGTATTCCTGAAATCAGAACCTATCGCGAAACAGGGTGGACGCAGGATTTCCTGGGAGTCGGCAGGAAAGCATATTGGAAAACGGGTGACCGTCCAGGGAACGATTGCTCGTGGTTATAACTCAGGAAAAGCCTGTTTCCTGAACTTCCACCGAAACTTCACACGATATATGAGCCTCACCATTTTTGAAAACGCCCTGCGAAAGTTCCCATCCCAACCGGAGAAATACTATCTCCATAAAACGATTCGGGTGAAAGGGAAAATCAAGATGTACAAAGGAAGACCGGAAATGGTTGTGGAAAGCCCGAGGCAAATCGAGGTTGTCAAAAGACATTGATTTTCCATATGCACATCTTGGTTTTTGGAGAGTTGCAGACCAAGCGAACAAAATTGAAATTGAAAATGTTTACAAAATGCTGGTTTTTGATTTAGCGCTTTGATAATAATATAGTAGCCTTCAACCACCAAAGCACTCGAAGATCGATCATATTCGTGAAAACAGAAAAACAAACCCGAAAAGAAATCATCGACAAAAAGCTTGAAAAGGCGGGCTGGAATATCAATGACCGCACTCAAGTGATCGAAGAATTCGACATTCAAGTGAGTTTCACAGAGGGTGTAAGAGAGCCACCGGCCCCATACCAAGGCCATCAATTCAGCGACTATGTCCTGCTCGACCCAGACCTACCGTTTTTCCAGTCTGGCCATAAAAAAGATTCCCGAGCAGGTGCTCCCATGTTGCGAATGGAGCCTTAACGCTTACAAGCCTGCGCATGCAAAATCTGCCCGCGGCAAAGATCGGACTATTGGATGAGGAGCCAAATAGATGGATGTGGTTCTATACAAAACCGAAGACGGTAAACTGCTGTTTGAAATCCAGCCAGGCGGGGAGACGGTTCGGCTCAATCAACGGCAAATGGCTGAGCTGTTTGACAAGAACACGGACACCATCGGTTTACATATCCGCAACATATTTGGAGAATTGGATCGCATGTGGTATTCTCAATATATTTCAACAATGACCCGGCCTGAAAAATGGCATAAATCGCAACGGTCCCTGCAACCCTCTGATTTGATGATATCACAACTTTACTGAAGACCAAAATTTGATTATTTTCTGTCATAAAGACACAATAAGGATGAGGCGGAACTTGGCCTGTCTCCGGAATGCCATGACGAATGTTGGCAATGCTTTATCAACTTAGACGGGAGGGAGTAAAATGAAGAAATCAATGTTTATCGGAACACTGTTTCTCTTCTTGGTCATTTCAATCCAATCAAACGCCGAGATGAAAATAACACCCGGTGGAATCACATCTCCCAACGATTCAGGTGAGGCTCACCTGATAGGAAGCTTTTCTTCCGCCATACCTCTTCACGGAGCTGTTGTTTATGGTGTTAACCGTAGTCATACTGCCGGTTTATTCTCATACGGCGGATATTTTTCTGCCGCCAGTCCCGACGGCAACGGCGTTTACGGTATTGCCACCGGTACCACCGGTACGGGCGTTTACGGTGTT
This sequence comes from Desulfatiglandales bacterium, assembly GCA_963663335.2. Classification (GTDB taxonomy): domain Bacteria; phylum Desulfobacterota; class DSM-4660; order Desulfatiglandales; family Desulfatiglandaceae; genus NaphS2. Next base: position 176,065 of record CAXXLN010000001.1, read on the forward strand.
GCTAATAATTCTGGAGATGTAACGAACTCTGGCGGATATTTTGAAGCCTCCGGTGCAAAAGGCAGGGGCGTTTACGGTTACGCCTCTGGTACTTCCGGTAGGGGCGTTTACGGGTATGCTTCCAACGGCGGTTATGTAACCAACTACGGAGGGTATTTTGAGTCCAGAGGCAGAAGCGGTAGGGGCGTTTTTGGATCTGCGTCTGGGTATGAAGGCGTTGGCGTTTACGCCGAGGCCGGTGGTAACCTGGGTCATGCCATTTACGCCGTGTCGACCAGTGCCAATGCTACCAACATTCGTGCCGAGGGTGGTAATATTGGTATTTGGGCAATTTCTGACAGTATCGGCGGGTTCTTTTATGGGAGGAACCCCCGCGGTAAGGGCGTTGAAGGCAGGGCTACGAGTACGGATAATGAGACAAACTATGGTGGACATTTCTCGGCCAGTGGTGGTAGCGGTAGGGGCGTTTACGGATATGCTGACGGCGCTGACAGTATTGGAGTTTGGGGATCTGGGGAAGCATATGATTTTTATGCAGGCGGTATAGGCAGCACCAATTACGGCCCTTTCACCGGTGCCCATGAGGTGAAATTCGCACAGGATATGCCGGGAGAAATATTGCCAGGAACAATTGTTTCGGTAACCGGTAAGACTGAAATATCAAATACTGGAGCGGGAAAAAAGTCTCTTTCTTCCACACTGCCAACGGTGACTTTATCCTTAAAGGCAAAAGACAAGGCAGTATTTGGCGTGCTTGTTCGCCAATGTCCTCTTCCAGACGGTCACTGGTACGAAGCCAAAGAAGAAGAAACTTTCGGAATTGTAAATGCCCTAGGTGAAGGACGGGTCTGGGTAACTGACATCAAAGGGAAAATTCAGGCAGGAGACTATATCACCACATCATCTGTTCCAGGATACGGTCAGCTGCAGGATGATGATCTGCTCCATTCCTACACTCTTGGAAAAGCCATAGAGACTGTTGACTGGGATCAGATAAATGATTCAGTGAAGCATGATGGGGAGACGTTCAAACGGTATCTCATTGCGGTTGTATATACTAGCGGGTAGGGATAGCTTTGCTCGTCAATAATAACTGGGGCTTTTATCCATTATGGTAATATAGGTTATCTGGTTCCAGAGCTAATTTCAGATTAGAGCAACATCTCCAAATTATGGCTTGAAATGCTTTATGCGTCACATGAGGTCAACTCCACTCTTTCGGCCGGAATGGATATCACAAGCGATTTCTCGCAGCAGAACGGCTGTGATATTATCATTGGGGGGGGGAGGACTGTGGGTTGAGAGAATCATGGAACTGACAGTTTTTTGGATGACATCAGACGGGTATATCCAACGTATTTGGAGAATAGAATCCACGGCAATATTCTCAATATATTCCCAGAGCGACCGGCCTGAGAGATGGCATCAATCTCTGAGTTCATTCAAGCCTTCTGATTTGATGATATCACAGCTTTTTTGAGCTTTACGATATTTTGTATTTGTGTATATAAATTGATTTAAGGTGAGGCTGGAATATTTCTAAATCCGAGGAAAACACTCTTTCTAGGGATGCAAGGCGTATCAAAACATTTCCTGATTAGCAAGATGCTTCAGTGTTACGGAGCCAAGCGGCTGGACGCGGTCCTATGGTAGCGGCAGCAACAAGAAGACGGTGTGAAAGCTTGTGAAGCTCGAATCGGCGATTGAAGCGATAGGCAAACGTAGCCAAATAGCGCAAACCATATTTTGGGAAATCAAAGGCATGGTAAGCGCCGCCAAAACTGGTTTTGAGGTTGCCCAACACGGTGTTTACCCAATGGAATTCAGGCAATTCTTTCGGTTTTCGCCCGCCGACGACAGTTCGGTTGTGTAAGCAGCCCGCGTCCGTCACACCGGCAAAGCATGCCAAGCCGTCGGAACTCACCAGGCACCCTGAACTGAGGCTGCTTCCGGCCCAAGCGGCAATTGCCTTGCGAGTGAAGTCGGGGACCGGAACCATTTTGACGTATAACGGTTTTCCGTCAGGGTTCAGTGCAACAGCGGCGACAAAAGGCACCTTGTTTTCGGAACCGCGTCCCGCCTTGCCGCCGGTTTGTTCGCCTCCAAGATAGGCATCGTCTACCTGGACATTGCCTTTCAGGGTATACCGGGCTTCGCGTTCGACCATCGCTTGCATCAGTTTGTGTTGTATCAGCCAGGCAGTAGGATAGCTGACCCCCAACTGGCGCTTCAGGGCGAGTGACGAGACACCGGTTTTGGCCTGGCTGATCAGGTAGATGGCCAAGAACCATGTGGTAAGCGGTAAATGAGTTTTCTGAAACAAGGTGCCTGCGATTATTGAGGTTTGGGTCTGACAGGCCTTGCATTGGAACATCTTGCGGGCACCAACGCGGAACTCGCTATGGCCTGCCTCCTTGCCGCATTCCGGGCAACGAAAGCCTTCTGGCCAGCGCGCCGCTTCCAGCGCAAGCTCGCACTGCGTTTCAGTACCAAACTGTTCGATAAATGCTGGCAATGATAGACCCGATTGGAATTGAACGCGATTCATCGGCATGACAGATTCTCCTTAGTGGGTAGGAGTTCAATATAAGCATCCTGACAGAGAATTGCTTGGATACTGAAGTATCTTGCTAATCAGAAAACATTTTGAGCGTGCGGATACTTTGTTCTTTTGGGGGGAACCCCACAATATCTGAAGGCACGTTTATGACGAAGACCGCAGCCGCATACGCACAGGTTATGGACCGGAAACATTATCCGGCTCCGGCGGTTCGCCGTCGGTCTCATCAAATCCAAAGGAGTTCGCAGTGTAGCTCAAAAAATGCGCCAGCTTTGCCGTTGACGTGCCTTATGAACACATTGAGACAATAGGCGGCTAAAAAATCATCATCTCGCACCGATTAGAATAAATTTATCGCGATAAAGAGCCAAAAAATATTGACTTTCTGTCCTTGGTGAATCAGGATTAGCGAATTGAGACTAAACAGAACATCATGGCTGTGTTTTGCAGTGTAATCAAATACCCATGAAGCCTATCAATCCATTAACGCGAGAAAGGAGAAAAAATGAAAAAACTTTTATGTAGTATGGTCACGCTGATATCAATATCCATAATGTTGGTGATTGTACCACCAGTTCTTGCAGACAATTTCAATCCAAATCAAGACTATTCATTGGAAATTTTCACAACGGCCACACCATTCAGTGAGGGTACATTATGGCCGCTTGCAAGCAAGGTATTCTCAAATGGGGATGATATCTATTTGGTCGCCCGATACTACACCGCAGTAGCTGGAACAGTAGGACACTATCTGATTGTTACGAACTCAGCAGGACAGGTAGTGGATTTTTCTTATTATGAGGATCATAGAGATGTCAATCCACACAGTCTGTATTTCAAAAGAAGCTATCCACCTGGATCATATAGCTTCAATATGGTAATTTTAGGGCCAGGAGGAAAGGTCATGTCACCGAATTCTTTTTCCTTCATGGTTGTAAATGATTGATACTTTGCCCGCCCCGACCCGTTTGATCCATCGTTTTACATCCTCCCCAAGCCCGGGGGGAACCTTGTGGTTCCGCCCGGCTCTTGCTCACAAAGCCGGATTGCACCTTCAACGAAATTATACAGAGTCTTTTGAGCGATGGCAGGCCCTTCAGGGCTGAAGTGATAGCCCAAAAAATCATATCCTCGCTCGGTCTTGCGCATCAGGGTCTAGTGCGGGATGCTCTATATAAACATTCCGTCAAGAAATTTTCATCCCACAGAACAATACCTCTGGCAGTCTTCCGTTGTGGGAGAGTAAGACTAGGCTCACTCATTCTTGGTGTAACCGGCAATATCCAACGTATTTGGAGAATTGGCTCCCATGTGGATACTCTCAATGTATCTGTAATTTTCAGATTATTTGCCAACCACAACATGTGGGTGCTCCATATTTTCAAAAACCAGAATCATCTATCTTAAGCTTCGCTGGAAAAAGGTGTATAGCCCAATCTGAATTGACAACAAATCACATCTTCCCTATACTCCGCTTTATTAAGAAAATACCCTCAAAATCTTATCAAATCTTCTCCTCTTGATTTGGAGGCACCAGAGATGAGGTGTTCTAAATGTCAGCATGAGAATCCTGAAGGTTCCAGGTTTTGTCTTGAGTGTGGTGGAAAAATTAAGCTTAAGTGCCCAGAATGTGCACGGGATTTGCCAAACGGAACGAAATTCTGTAATGGTTGTGGCTATGACTTGCGGAAACCCCCTAGCCCTCACCCCATTGATGTTAACCAACCCCATTCCTACACCCCCAAACACTTAGCAGACAAAATTCTCACAACCAGAACCTCAATTGAAGGCGAGAGAAAGGTTGTTTCTGTGCTCTTTGCAGATGTTGCCAACTTCACGTCCATCTCTGAAAAGCTCGATCCGGAAGATGTTCATCAGATCATGGATGGATGCTTCAAGATCCTAATGAAAGAGATCCACAAATATGAGGGGACGATAAATCAGTTTACCGGAGACGGCGTGATGGCTCTTTTCGGTGCACCGGTGGCTCACGAAGACCATGCTCAGCGGGCATGTTATGCAGCGCTTGCCATTCAGGAGGCAATTCAAAAATACAACGTACTCTCAAATGAGAAATTTGACGTAGATTTCAATATGCGAATCGGTATCAATTCGGGTCCCGTAGTTGTCGGTGCCATAGGTGATGATTTACGGATGGACTATACAGCTGTTGGTGATACGACCAATTTGGCTGCAAGGATGGAAAGCTTAGCGCAACCCGGGTCCATATTGATTTCCGCAAACACATACGGGAAAGTCAGCCCATATTTTAAATTTGAGCCTCTCGGAAAATTGACCATTAAGGGAAAAGAGCTTCCCCAGGAGGCGTATGAGCTAAAGGCGCATTCGTCCAAATCTGGTGTCGGCTTTAGCCGGAAAATCTATTCGAAAATGATTGGTCGAGATCGTGAGCTTGATAAACTTGAGTTTCAGGTGATGAAGGCCATCAACGGTGAGGGATCGATTGTAAACATCATCGGAGAAGCGGGTATTGGAAAATCAAGAATTGCTGTCGAATTGAAAAAAAAGGACGTCATAAAGAAAACAACCCTTTTGGAAGGTCGGGCCGTTTCCATGGGCAGCAACTTGAGTTTTCATCCGATCATCGATCTCTTGAAAAACTGGGCACGGATTCGGGAAGATGACACGGAAGCAGTCACATTTCATAAACTCCAGACTTCCATTAGAAATATTGCGCCTGATGAGGGGGATGAAATTCTCTCATTTGTAGCGACTCTCATGGGGATGAATCTCACCGGCCGGTACGCTGAAAGGGTTAAGGGTATAAAGGGTGAAGCACTTGAAAAGCTGATTCTTAAGAATATAAGAGAACTGCTACACAAGGCATCTGAAATAATTCCTATTATCATTATTATGGAAGATCTCCACTGGGCGGATATGAGCACCATCCTAATGCTGGAATCATTGTTTCGCCTGGTGGAAACTCAAAGAATTGTGTTTATCAATGTTTTTCGCCCTCGGTATTCGGAAACCGGTGTTCGAATCGTACAGACGATACAGGAAAAATTTCCAAAATATTATGTTGAGATTGAACTGCAAAATCTCGATGAGCAGTTAAGTGAAATCCTTATTAATAACATGCTCAATATCACTGGTCTCCCACATAATGTAAAGGATCGTATCGTAAGTCGAGCAGGTGGGAACCCATTTTTCATTGAAGAAATTGTTCGGTCTTTTATCGATGATGGGGTCATTGTGAAAAAAAATGGAGCGTTTGAAATAACCGACAAAATTGATTCGGTAATTATTCCTCATACAATCAATGATGTTCTTACAGCCAGAATAGACCGTATCGAAGAAAAAACCCGGGAACTGATAAAGACAGCATCCGTAATTGGCAGAAGCTTTTTCTATCGAATTTTAACAGAGGTAGCAAAAAACATAGAAAACGTTGATGTGAGGCTTGAATATCTGAAAGAAAAACAGCTCATTCGAGAGCGAATGAGAATGGAAGAATTGGAGTATCTTTTCAAGCATGCTCTCGCCCAAGAAGCGGCATACGAATCAATTCTTTTACAGAAACGAAAAGAACTGCATTTGGTGGTCGCCGAATCCATCGCCAAAATTTTCAGTGAAAAATTACAAGAATTTTATGGCATGCTCGCTTATCATTACAGCAAAGGTGAAGATCTCGAAAAGGCTGAAGCTTTTATGATGAAGGCCGGAGAAGAAGCACTGCGTTCATCAGCATCCTCTGAGGCCTTAACTTATTATCAAAAAGCGTTAGAACTGTACATGGAAAAACATAAAGAGGATGCCGATTCAGAAAAGCTTGCCACATTTGAGAAAAACATCGCGCTTGCCTATTTTTATAAAGGGCAAGACGAAAAAGCCATAGAATATTTTGACAGGGTTTTGGACCGCTGGAATCTCGGACCGCCCAGGACGGATTTTGTTAAAAAGCTTAAGGTTGTCTATGATCTTGCCATGATAGCATTGTATTTCTATGTTCCCTTCAAACGAAAAGGAAAATCACCTGAAAAGAGGGATAATGAAGCCTTTGATTTCTGTTATAAAAAGGCCATATCGCTGGTCAATGTAAATCCAATGAGAAATTTTTTTGAACAGATGGGAACTGTTAGAAGAAGCTTGAAATTCGAGCTGAGAAAGGTTGAAAATGGCGTGATTTTTCCCTCAAGTGCGAGCGGTGTCCTTTCATTGGCCGGATATCTACCAAACTTACGAAAAAAGCTATTAGCATTTGCTGAAAAAATCGGAAATTTTGATAATCCAAAAGAACGAATAGAATATGAATTTTATTATAACCTGTCCAATCTCTTTCTTGGTAATATCGATAATTTAAAGGAATATAATGACAATATGGTAGAAGAGAACCTCAAAATTGGAGAACTTTGGCATGCCACAATGTATATGTTTCTATTTTATTCATTAAGCCTTATGAAAGGATATATTAAAGACGCATATATTTTTAATGAAAAAATAAATAAAATATATGAAGTCTATGATTACTCATTTGCAAGAAATTTATATCTATTTTTTAAATGCCAATATTATGTTAGTATAGGTAATTACTATAAGTGTATAGATATTTGTGATGAATCAATTACTTATTCTAACCAGCTTGGATTACAACCTACTCTAATATCAGTTTTTGGAATTAAATCACTTGCCTTAACCAAACTTAATGATATTGATGAATCCAAAAAGTTTCTAGATTATGCTGAGGACCTTATAAAATCTCAAGCGTTTGTTCCGCCTATATATTTACAATACTATCTGAGAGGACGGATATTATACGATACTAAGTTATTAGAAGAATCTATTAATCATAATGACAAAAAATCACAGAAAATGCTTGAAAGAAGGGTGCATAACAGCTGTAAGAGGTTGGTAAAAACCCTCAAGAATTATGAACTTTATAGTATATTTGCTTTAAATCAAAAAGGTCTATATTTCTGGCTTATTGATAATCAAAAAATGGCAATTAAGTGTTGGAAAAAAACAATTTTTGATGCAAAGAAGATTGGCGTGGAAGGCCCTGAGCTTGCAAGAACCTATATGGAGATCGGCAAGCGCCTTCTTGAAAAGAAGAGTAGATATAAGGACATCAACGGGATTACGCCTGAACAATACCTTGAAAAAGCAAGGGAAATGTTTGAGAAAATGGAGATGCAGTGGGATTTAGATGAACTTGAAAGAATAACAAGCTCTTAAAAGAGCTATTTAGGCAAGAGTCATTTTTTCGTACGTCTGATTGTCTGCCCATATAAGAATCAGAATTGACGGATTACACTAGATATTGTGGTCCCCGTATTTTTGCCAAAACCGTTGATAACTCTATCAAAACCCAACAGAACGAAAGAATTTTTGGCAGCTTTGCGAAATCTTGAGGAATGTGATACGGAAAGATGATGCAAGGTATGTTGTTAGTTAGTTTATGTTGTGTGTGAATATATTATTCAATCCAAGAAAAATCTTTTTTTATATCCTTTTTATTCCTTTATATTCATTTTATTCCTTTTACTCCTCTTAATTCCTATGTATGATATAATTGCTACGAAGCGTAAGAATCAATTGCTGGACAGCCTTATGTGAGATGAGGCGAAATTCCCTCCGATAGCTGTATACAAGCATATGGGGTAGATTGTATGGAACCAGGATGCCGTACAAGAATCAGTAAATCTGCCCTGGGCGCATTGCTTCAGGGTCGTGTTTTCGGTTGTGGGTCAACATCGCAGGAGTGTTTGTAAAAGTCATTATTATGTTGTGGGTTTTTTCTACAATTTTGTAGAATATGATGCAAATGTTTGATATAAATACAAATTTCAACTTATCTGACCTGTCCAGAAAAACGTAACAGTTTCGATTGGTTACGGCAACACGCAACATAATGCAAGAATTGTGGAATCGGAGGGTATTGAAAGACACACAATATATGGGAATCAGTTCTGAATTGACCTAAAACCCAGTTTTGCTTATAGTTACCCTACCAAGATCAAAACCTCATCTCTTTTTCACTCAAATTGAACATCTTTTGAACTTCGAGGGCGTACACAATGAATTGCCCGAATTGCCAGAACGAAAATCCTGAAAATGCCAAATTCTGTAATGAATGCGGAGCGGCACTCAACTTAGAACATCAACCTCCCAGGCCTACCGCTACCCCTGATGCGGAACGAAAACGCGTCACCGCGCTTTTCTCCGATCTGACGGGTTACACGGCCATGACTGAACGGCTCGACCCTGAGGAAGTAAAGGAGATCACAGTCCGGGTTTTTGACGGGATAAAAGCGATCGTCCGAAAATACGAGGGATTTATTGAAAAGTATGCGGGCGATGGCGTTTTGGCGCTATTCGGCGTGCCCAAGGCACATGAGGACGACCCTATAAGGGCTATCCGGGCCGCACAGGAAATTCACACTTTCGTTGAAGATTTGAGCCCTCGTTACCAAGTCAATGTAGGCAGCTCTCTCACAATGCACAGCGGAATCAATACGGGTCTTGTGGTTACAGCGGACGTTGATCCGGAAAAGGGAACCCATGGCGTTACAGGTGAGGCCATTAATGTGGCTGCCAGATTGAGTGGCCTTGCCGGTGCGAGAGATATTTTGGTGGGGCCGGATACGTACAGGGCATCTCAGAATCACTTCACTTTTAAAGCCTTGAAACCCGCTAAAGTAAAGGGTAAATCCGAACATATTTCCATCTACAAGCTCCTTTCCAAAAAAACTCAAACCGCCCGAGTCGGTCGGGAGATGCAGATCTCTTCGGAAATGGTTGGCCGAGACCAGGAGCTTGCGAAACTGGAGCTTCATATACTGAAGGTGGTCAATGGGCAGGGGTCGGTCGTTAATGTCTTTGGAGAACCGGGAGTAGGGAAATCGAGGTTGTTGGCGGAATTGAGGCGGCGGGACGTTATCAGCAGGGTCAGTTTCCTGGAAGGCCGATCCATCTCTATCGGGAAAAATTTAAGCTTCCACCCCATCATCGATCTTTTCAAGCAGTGGGCCAGAATAAAGGAGGATGACAGGCAGACGGAAGCTTCGAACAAGCTGGAAACCGCCATCCGCCGCGTATGCAGGGATGAAGCAGACGAGGTGTTTCCTTTTGTGGCGACCCTTATGGGGATGAAGCTCTCGGGTAAACATTCCCAAAGGGTTGAGGGCATGGAAGGCGAGGCTCTGGAAAAGCTCATTTTGAAGAATGTGCGGGAATTGCTGATCCGGTCTGCGGAGCGCATTCCCATCGTAATTGTAATGGAAGACCTTCATTGGGCTGACACAACCTCCTTGGAACTTCTTGAATCGCTCTTTCGCCTGACCCAGGCACACCGGGTTGTATTCATTAATGTCTTTCGTCCCGGATACTGGCAGGGGAATGACAGGAAAATCGAGATATTGTCCGAATGGCTCCCTGATACCGATTTTGCGGAGATTGCAATAAAACCGCTCGACAAGCAATCTGGTGAGGCCCTGGTCAATAATATGTTGCAGGTCAAGGGGCTTCGATACGCAATAAAGAAACAAATTTTGGAAAGGTCCGGTGGCAACCCGTTCTTCATTGAGGAGATTATACGTTCGCTTATAGATGAAGGCGCAATTTCACAAACAAACAGCGGGTTTGAGGTCACAGAAAGGATTAATCATGTGGTTATTCCATATACCATCAATGATGTGCTCATGGCCAGAATTGATCGACTGGAGGAACACACACGGGAGCTAATCAAGGTTGCATCTATTATAGGTAGGAGTTTTTTTTACAGAATTTTGAAGGAGATTTCAGATTCCATTGAATGCATTGATGAGCGGCTCGCATATCTCAAGGAGATTCAGTTTATCAGGGACCGTACAAGGATGGAAGAACTGGAGTATTTATTCAAGCATGCGCTGGTCCAAGAAGCTGCCTATGAATCCACCCTGATACAACAGCGCAAAATGCTTCATCAGAAAGTTGCAGAATCAATAGAGAGAATTTTTCAAGATCGCATTCAAGAATTTTATGGAATGCTTGCTTTTCATTACAGCAAAGCTGAAGATTTTGATAAATTAGAGGAATATATGGTTAAAGCTGGAGAAGAGGCGTTACGGTCGGCCGCTTCGATTGAAGCACTACACTATTTCCAGGAGGCTTTACAGCTCTATAAATCCAGATATGGTACTGATGAAAATCCAGAAAAACTAGCTAGCTTCGAGAAAAAAATTGCTTTGGCTCTTTATAATAGAGGTCGATGGTCTGAATCAGTAGAATATTTCAGCAGTGTTTTAACTCGATGGAAAGCGCCGTTACCGAAAACAAACTCATTTGGTATTGTGAGACTAATATGGGATTTATTGGTCATTATAAAAATGATTTATTTGTGGCCATCTAATTTAAAGAGAATACCTGAAGACCGGGACATCGAAATTATTGAAGTGTATCTTAGTGTAGCACTATCGCTGGTATTTTTTGATAATATCAGAATGCTTCTAATTGGAATCGCAACCTTTAGGCGCACCTCAAAATTTGAACTCTCAAAAATACCGAACGCCTCTATGTATTTTGCTTTTTTGCCTTCGATGCTTTCAGGAGCAGGCTTTTTTAAGCTAAACAAAGGACTGCTCCAATTTGCACAAAAAGCAATAAAGGGGGAAGATCTAGGCAACCCCATGTCATATACGTGCTTCAGTACCATATCTTCCGCCTTTCAGGGAACCTGGGGAGAAATCCAGACTCTTGATGAGGAACTTATGAAATATTCCCTGAGGATCGGTGATTTCTGGTACGTATCTCAATATTTGTTCTGTTATGGAATGGTGAAAGGTGAGCAAGGCGAGTTCGAGCATATGTTGATGGTAATTGAAAAATTGTTTGAAATTAGTGACATTTATGACCGCCATTCCGACTCGGTTCTTGCTCATGGGCTGAAAGGCAATTATTTTGTCAAAATGCGTAGTGTAAATGGTGCTGTTTCAGAATTGGAAAGTTGGATTTCATATTCGCGGAATTACGGTACTGAACTTAATGAAATTTTTCTTTTGGGCTTAAAAGTAGAAACTCAGCAACTGGCTGGGAATTTGGAAGGTGCACGACGTTCTATATCGAAAACATTTGAACTCTGCGAAAAACAGAAATTATTGATACTTCCTTTATATTTGGCTCCATACTTATCTGCTCGTTTTTTTGTTTATATTGAGGAACTAGAACAATTAATTGGTTCAAAGAATTCCTCAGATGTGGTGAATCTACGTAAGCGTGTTTATGAAGCTGGAAAAGAGGCGGTAAAAAATTCCCGGAAATATGCCCCCTATAGGACTAAAATCTTGAGATTGATGGGCCTCTACTATTGGCTCATTGGGAAGCAAGGCAAAGCCCTTAAATGGTGGGACAAGACGTTACAAGAGGGGGAACGCCTCAGCGCTAGGCCGGATCTTTCCCGGACATACTTTGAGTTAGGAAAGAGGTTGCTGGAACCTCAGAGCAAACACAAGGAACTCAACGGAATAGATGCCAAAGGCTACCTAGAGAAGGCTGGAATACTTTTTGAAGAGATGGATTTGGAGCGGGATCTTGAAGATTTGGATAGGGTCAAGTCGGATTATGGACTATAAAAGCTTGAAGCGGTTTTTTTCCACATTTTGTGTTTTCTATCGATCAAGAAAAAGTGAGGTTACCAATATTGATGGTCTCGTAAAAAGTCCGATTTTGGCCTTTTTGCCACCGATAACCTATTGAAATCATTAAGTGCGAATTCCGGATTTTTGACTTTTTACGAGTGCATCAATATTGATGGCCCCGTAAAAAATCTAAATCGATGAAACCGTCTTTTATAATAGCAATAGGTTATGTTCCTTAAAATGGCCAAAATTGGACTTGTTACTAATGCACCAATTGTGGATCGATGTTTAAGTCCAGGCTTTTCCAATATTGGGAGGTCATACCATATATTGTGGTTCCCATTTTTTGGAGAAACCGGTTATATCTCCAACATATAGAGAAAACCATCTAACCGATTCGCAAAACCTTTGCACCGTGTATTTTTCTCGTCTTGAGTTCCACAAGGGCCCGGTTGGCCTCTTCCAAGGAAAACTCCTGAATTTCCGGTTTGATCTCCATTTCCGCCGCCAGCGCCAGAACCTCGCGCAGGTCCCTTCGACTGACATTGGCGACACTTTTGATTTCCTTTTCCATCCACAGGTGAACTGGGTAGTCCAAGGCCAACAGAGACTCCTTATCGATTTCTTCCTTGCGGATGGCGTTGATCACCAACCTTCCACCGGGCGCCAGGTTTTTCAAGGCCTCCAGGATGGGACCCCATACGGGCGTGGTGTCGATGATGCAGTTCAGTTTTTCAGGAGATGCCTCTCTCGTATCCCCTGCCCAGACAGCACCAAGTTCCCGCGCAAAGGCTCTCTGGCCATTGCTTCTGGCAAACACAAAGACCTTTGATTCGGGGTAGAGATGTTCTACCATTTTGAGGACCAGATGACCTGAAGCCCCGAATCCCGTAAGACCGATATTTCCGCCATTCTGAAGTCCGGTTAGCCTGAGAGATCGATACCCCACGGCGCCGGCGCATAACAAAGGCGCTGCTTCAGCGTCACTGAAACCCTTCGGAATAGGAAAGGCGGACGTTTCAGGTACCGTCATATACTGAGCATACCCGCCATTGGCATCTCTGCCGGTGGCTTTGAAATGCCGGCACAGGTTTTCATTCCCGTCCAGGCAGAATCCGCACTCGCCGCAAGCAGAATGTATCCAGCCGACCCCCACCCGATCCCCAATTTTGAAAATACTCGCCCTGTTGCCGGTGGCCTCAACGCGACCCACCACTTCATGTCCCAAAACCACCGGGAGTCGGGGCGGCGGTGTTCGTCCCTCAATTTCATCCAGTTCCGTATGGCAGACCCCACAAACTGAAACCTTCACCAGGATCTCCTCCCCGGTCGGGACGGGATCCGGCAGTTCCGCCATTTCCAGGGGCGCCCGATGCTCTTTAAGGCTACAGAGCCTTTTCAGTACCATGGCTTTCATTTGCGATTACTCTTTCTTGCAGCCCTCATCCATTATGCTTTACTATGCGCCCAAACAGGCCGCGATATCCGCCTCCGGCGTGGTGATGGGCTGAATGTTAAAGTTGTCCACAAGGACCTTCTGAACGTTTGGCGTCAAAAATGCCGGCATTGTGGGCCCAAGCCGAATATCCTTCAAGCCCAAATGAAAGAGCGTCAGGAGGATGGCCACCGCCTTCTGCTCGTACCAGGAAAGGACCAACGATAGCGGAAGGTCATTAATGCCCACCCCAAAGGCTTCCGCAAGGGCCGAAGCCACGACTATGGCCGAATAGGCATCATTGCACTGACCAACATCCAAAAGTCTCGGAACCCCGTCTATGGCCCCGAGATCCATGTCGAAAAAGCGGAATTTGCCGCAGGCGAGCGTCAGCACGGCGGTATCATCGGGTGTTTTTTCAACAAATTCAGTGTAATAATTGCGTCCCGGTTTTGCGCCGTCGCATCCGCCCACCAAAAAGAAATGCCTGATTTTCTTAGCTTTGACGTAATCGACCAACGTATCAATAACCCGGCCCATGGGATGCTCTTGAAGGACCGTGTTGCGTGCGTAGCCCACCCATACGGAACCTTTCTCTGTATCATCGGCATAACCCGGCATCTGCAACGCCATCTCGATTACCGGGCCAAAATCCCCGTTTTCCACATGGGTGATTCCCGGCCATGCCACAAGGCCCGTCGTGAAGACATGATTATGGTAGCTTGCGACAGGTTTCTGAATGCAGTTTGTGGTAAACAAAATGGGGCCTGGAAAGTCAGGCAGCTCTTTTTGTTGATTTTGCCAGGCAGTGCCGAAGTGACCGGCCAGATGGGTGTATTTTTTTAACTCATGGTATGCGTGGCAAGGCAACATTTCGCCGTGGGTATAGACGTTAATGCCCTTTCCTTCGGTTTGCTTCAGCAGGTCTTCCAAATCTTTAAGGTCATGGCCGGTAACCAGTATGGCCTTCCCCGCTTTATGGCCCAGAGCGACCTGGGTGGGTTCCTGATGGCCAAAACGGCCGGTATTTCCGGCATCCAATAATTCCATGGCCCGTAGATTGGCCTTGCCCGTATCGAGTGCCAGTCCTACCCACTCCTGCAAACCGAGACTTTTATCCATCAACTTGGATACTCCGGCCCGTATCGAGTGCCAGTCCTACCCACTCCTGCAAACCGAGACTTTTATCCATCAACTTGGATAATTTTTCCTGCAAAGGCATATACTTCATCATCTTCCTGGCCAAGGATCGCAGCGTGATCCGCATAGGCAGCAGCCCCACGGATGCCGTACAATGTTGTTTCCTGTAAACTCCTCACATCCTCGTCCCTGTCCCAATCGATGGGAAGGCGAACTTCCTCTCCCTGTTTCACCAGTCCGGCAATATCATTTGCGGGCTCAAAGGTAGTGGCGGGATCATCAAAAAGGATGTTGCCCCCTGCATTTACTATCTTTTCTTTTAGGAATCCCCGCTTTTCCACGGCTTCTCGAATAAGCGTTTCCAGGCGAGCCGGATCAAAGTTCACATTGGTGAGGGTTGAAAAAATCGCCTTCATTGAAAATCGGTTAATATCAGTATCGTTTATTCCTACTGAGCGACCGGAAACCGTCAAATAACTCAGTCCGCGGACCACATAGGTCAATAAATCCTGGAGTGCCGCAACATCACTTTTTTTGCCGCATACGCCAACTTTAACGCATCCACCCTTGATGGTTTGTTCACATTGATTGCAAAACATGGGGTTCCTCCTTTTTGTTGTTTTTATCGATGGCAGGCTTTATGGGATCGGAAAAACATTTAGCATATCCATATGATATATTAGATCCCGGTTCAATAACCGTCAAGGCATATTCACCGCTGAAGGTTCAGGAGCGAAATCTGATCAATGATTCGACAAAATAAATCAATGATGATAATCTCGTAGAAGATTTGCACCCCGACGACCGGAAAGGATGATGAAAGAAGAGATGAGACTCTGCCATGACCGGTAAAACTTCGCCCTTTAAGATTCGGAACATCCGGCTTTTCATCGCCTTTCGGGTGTTCTTTAACTCCCGGTTTTACTATCCCGTCTTCACCATCCTTTTTCTGGACTTTGGCCTGACACTGGACCAGTTTGCAATCCTCAACCTGGTGTGGGCACTGACAATTGTTTTGCTGGAAATTCCTTCCGGAGCCCTTGCCGACACCGTGGGCAGAAAAAACCTGCTGCTTTTTGCCGGTATGTGCATGGTCTTGGAAATGGCGCTTCTCTGTTTTGCCCCGCTTGGTAATCCTCAGGTGCTCTTTTATATCTTTCTGGGCAACCGGGTGCTGAGCGGCAGCGCGGAAGCGGCGGCCAGCGGCGCCGATGAAGCTCTGGCCTACGATTCACTAAAAGATGAGGGGGACCCCAATGACTGGGGAAAAGTGCTGGTCAGGCAGATGGCGTTTCGATCCATGGGCTTTGTTTTTGCCATGAGCATCGGCGCCGCCGTCTATGACCCCGCTTTGTTGAGACGCCTGGTAGACTGGCTTGACCTCAACATTTCCCTGAACCAGAACATCACCCTGAGATTTCCCCTTTATCTGACCCTTGCCACGGCCATTGTAACCCTCTTGATCACCCTCGCCATGAAAAGCATGAAACCCCATGATGCCCCGGAAGCGGTTCTCGTACGAAGCGCCGGCGAGTCCATTATCAACACCATGAAAGTGACCATGGCTGCCGGAAAATGGATCGTTAAGACCCCCTTTGCCCTGGTCATTATCGCCGCCGGTATGATTTTTGATCACATCATTCGAATGATGATCACTCTCAACAGCCAGTATTACCGGTTGATCGATCTGCCAGAATCCGTATTCGGTATAATCGGGTCCGGTCTTGCTCTCCTGGGCCTCTTTATTCCACGCATCGCCATGAGACTGGCTGAAAATCATTCCCCCGCATTCAACATGGGCGTCATGGCGGTGGTCACCTTAGCGGGGTTCTGGGGCGTCACGCTGTTCCTGCCCGTCTTTGGGATTATTCCCTTGGCCATGCTGAGCAGCGTCATGTATTTTGCGGGTTTTTTCGTGAGTCATTATCTTAACCGCATCACGGATTCTTCCAAGAGGGCCACTGTACTCAGTTTCAAGGGGTTGAGCTTCAACCTGGCTTACGGGTTCATCTGTCTGCTTTATGCCATGCTTTTAAACATGCTTCGCTCACGCCATTCCATGACAGATGCAGCAATGACAGGAGATCTCCTTGAAAATACAGTTTTTATTCAATCCTTTGGTTGGTTCCCTTGGTATTTTGCTTTAACATTTGCCGCCCTTCTGATCTTTTCAGCATGGCAGTTGAGGCATTCCAAGGAACATCGTAACAGGGGATAATCCGGAAGGCGGCCCAAAACTTGTTACGTGCCTTTCGTGAAACGTCTTAGCACGCTCCATATAATCAGAAGAGATGCCAGCACCACGGCCATCTCACCCAGATAGTCGCCATGCCGGGCGAAAAAAGTGCGGCCGGAGCGGAGACAGACCTCTCCTTTTAGGGTGGTCTTTTTCCACCAGGGGGTTTGGGCCTTTATGATTCCCCTTGCATCGATCAGGGCTGAAATGCCGTTGTTGGCAACACGGACCAGGTCCCGACGGCATTCAATGGCCCGGATAGGGCTGAAATTGAAATGATGGCGGTAACCGGGAGTGTGATTCCACCACCCGTCATTGGTGATCATGCAGATGAAGCCCTTTTGATCCGTCAAGTGTTGCGCACAGTACGGGCCGAATACCGACTCAAAACAAACGATGGGCAGAATATTGACCGAGCCGCCTTGCGTTATAAAACGGGTGCGCTCTTGGCGGTTGCTATAGGTGCCGTTATAGCCACCCAGTTCAAGGGAAAACCCTCCGAGAAAGCCTAAGTATTGCACAAACGGCATCCTTTCAAAAATAGGAACCAGCTTGGTTTTGTGATAAAACTGGGGAGGTTCACCTGGAGCCAGGAAGAGCGCTGTATTGAACGCTTCATAATGAAATCCTTCCTTCTCGTTAAACCGGCTTCCCGGTGGAATACGGCTGCTCAGTTTACGGTAACTGTGCACGCCCACGAGACAATTCAGCCCGGGGTGTTTTTCCTGAAGCGCCAATAACTGCCGGTAATATGGTGATGTGGAAGGATTTTCCTCGTCAATCTGCTGCACAATCAGGGTTTCGGGCCCTAAGAGATATTGTGTTTCATCATCACAGAGACGCTCGGCCGTTTCAAAGAATTCCGCCATGTGCCGCGCCTGATTCTCCGGTACGAATTTTTCCGTGTAAGGATCCAGGTTAGGCTGGATCAGGGCTATTTTGACGGATTCCCCACCCGGCTGAACATTTTGGAAAATATAATACGACCAGAAAACCGGCGCCAGCAGGAGAAGAAGGAGTCCTATCCCAAAGGGAACCGCCCGCCCCACGCCCCCCTTTCCATACACCCGGTAAGCTTCAAAAATGGCAAAATTGGTCAAGATAATCCAAAGGCTTCCACCACGAACACCCGTAAACTCATACCATTGAATGAGCTTGATATTGGTAATCAGAGTATTTCCCAGATTGAACCAGGGCCAGGCCAGATCCCAGATATTATGGAAATATTCATACCCGATCCAGATGAGGAGAAATGAGAGTAAAAATGGGAGTTTGAGGATACTGCGCACCCGGCTGGCGGACCAGAAAACAAGGGCCTGCACGAGGGCATTGGCCAGAATGATGAGTGCCCCCCCCAGCCACTGGGCCTGGGTAATCCACCACGAACCCAGAATATTCCACAACAGAAAACCGGCAAGAGCGTAATTAAACAGCGCATAACGGTTGCTGCTTTGGTGAAGATCTTCCTCCAGTTGAAAAAGGGGCGTCCAGGCTATGAAAACCAGAAAGAAGAGGGACGGCATAATCCAAGGAATACCGAGAAGAAGGCCACTGAACAAAGCGAGGGTGAGATTTTTTCTGATGTTCTGTTTCATTTGACGTTGGTCAGCCGCGATGGCGCATGGAGGATTTCCAAACTCGAAAGGAAAAAAAGAAACATCAGATGCCTTTTGTGGGAAAAAGCAGGGGCGACCAGGGGCTCCTGAAGTTGACGGTGACAATACCGCATACGATCAATGACAGGGCCAGCACCAGTTCCCAGGTGATGGGCTCCCCGAGGATCAGACCGCCGAGGGTCACGCCGGCGATGGGCATGATAAAGATGAAAGAATGGAGTGCCACGGCGCCGTATTTCAACAACAGGGTGTTCCAGGCCACAAAGCCAAAAGAGGCTGTCACAAGACTCTGATAAAAAAGGGCACACAGCACTCTCGCATTCAGATTGACAATCATGTTCCCATCCCACAAAAATCCCGCCAGCAAAAAGAAAGGGATGCAGAACAGCATGGGATAAAAGACGATCTGAAAGGGTGAAAAAAGATGAATGATCCGTTTGGGATAGACCGTGTTCACAGCCCAGAGAAAGCTTGTCGACAGAATCAACAGATCACCGATCTGAACGTCCGCCGTGACGCCCTTTTCCCCTGAAAAAACCAGGACCATCCCCACGCCTCCCATAATCAGACCCAGGATCTTCTTTTTCGTTATTCGATCCCCCGGAATAAACCAATGGACCAAAAGCAAGAGGAAAAAGGGTTGAAGGTTCACCATCAGCGTTCCCCTGGACGCACTTGTTTTCCCAAGCCCCAGATACAACAGTCCCAGTTGCAGGGTAAACACAATGCAAATGATTAGAATCTGAAAGAGCTGCCCCTTTTGCAGTGCAAAAGGTCTTCCGGTAAGTCTGGCCCACAGATAGATGGTAATACCGGCGACGCTGAAGCGGATTCCGGCGGCTGTAAAGGGTCCGATTCCAGACAGGCTGTGCTTGATGGCCACGGCATTGGCACCGAACAGCGTACAAAGAAAACCGGTAAATAAAGCGGCGGAAAAGGGAATTTCCTGGTTACTGAGACTATGTTGTGTCATTTTCCGCAAGGTCCTTCCCGGAAACCACCCATTAAAATAACTAAAATTACCGTTCACTATCCATGGGTTGTTGAAGACCGGATGTTTCCAATGCCCTTGTCAGAACCTGCGTCAACCCTTCCAGCCCGATGTTTTCCCGGGCCACCACCGGTAGGTGGGTGAATCGGCTGATTTTTTGAATACGGGATTCGGATTCATCCAAATTATCCAGGGTATCCAAAAGATACAGACCCTTCAGCATATTGAATTCACGGCGTGACGCCTCGGTGGGAGATTCCAAATCCCGTTCCCCGAACTCCAGAGCCATCCATGACGGGTTCAGGAAAAAGTACTCGTGAAGGGGGTCTATTTCCAGCAACCGGCCCTGCCCTCCCAGATAGCAGTCGATACAGTTGAGGGCGTTTACCTTGACCACATGGAACTCATCTACCAGTGCAGCCATTTCATTTTGAAACCCGAGGCAGATATCCCCGTACATAACGATGACGTTCCCCGCGTTTTGCCGGGTCTGTTTCTTGAGAAGTCCACGCAACGCCTCCTCTAACAGGGGTGGGTCGTTGTGAAGCCCGGGGTTCAGAAAATATGGATTCACTTTCAGCGCATCTTGCTCAATGAGTCGCATAATTTCTTGTTTAAAAATGCCGCAGGCAATCAGCGAGGGTAGGTCATGCTCTTTCATTTGTATACTCCATTTGAGTTGTTAATTCTGATCAACCCGTTTTCAACCGGAAATGTCCTTTACGGATTTTTCTTCTGGGCCTGTTTGTTTTGGATACGCTACCAGATGGATGGATTGGGACAACCATGAAATCTGTTTGCCGGACAGTTTTTCGATGATGTGCCGTCGGATTTGTTCCACCTCCTTCGGGGAAAGCAAGGTGCACAGCCGTTCCCGGTAACTGGGCCGGTCCAGCCTTCTTGAAACGCTATCTGTTTCCGGAAACCAGCGTGCCAAAACCGCCTCCGACACAAAAATCTCAACGGCGGTCTGTTCCGGATGGAAATATTTCATGGCGAAACCGGCCTGGTCAAAGGCATGGGCCAGATCCTCCGGGTTCCAGTTGACCATGGGGTCGCCCGAATCCTCATAGATGGTTTCTTCCGCGGCGATCCATTTCTCCACCAGTTTTCCATCCAGCCCCTCGCGATCCACCAGATCATAAATCCTTTGACCGCGACGGGGAACACTCTCCACCAGAGAAATGATCCCACAAGGCGCCAGCAATTGTGAAACGGCTTTCACGGCCGACGGCTTGTCATGAACAGACAGAAGGGCGTTACGACCCAGGATGGCATCAAAGTGGACCTCGCCCTGCCCTTCACCCGAAACCAACTCCCGGATCTTCTCCAAAGGGCCCGTCATGATTACCGGCCGATCCATTTCATTCAGGTTCATCGCCTGTGCATTCAGCCCTGCTACTGATGCTTCATCTCCCGCCAGAGCCCAAACACTCCCCTCAGGTGTTCGTCGAACAGCTTCCCACGTGAGCAATCCGGCTCCGGCATTGAGATCCAGCAATATACCGTGACGTTTGATCTCCGCCGCAGCCAGTATGCGGTCACGGACCTCCGCCAATTGCCCTCCTCCCTGGTTTATGGACCGCTGAAGCCATCGGTCCCGAACCCGGTCTTCGGGGGAAAAAGTGAGGACCTCCGCGGGCGCCACCACGTCCCCTTCGACCATGGCGGCCAGTTGCGCTTCCCGACGTCGATTGACAGCACTGAAAATACTTTTTTCGTACCCCTGATGGGAGGGATTGTAAAACATCTTTCCCTGAAGCGCGTCCGGAAGATACTGCTGGGCGGTCCAGTGGTCCCGATAAGCATGGGGGTAGAGATACCCCTCGCCGTGGCCGAACCCTTTCTTGTCCCGGCTGGCATCTTTCAGGTGAGAAGGGACGTTCACTTTCCCTTCCTCTTCCACCGTGTGAAGCGCATCGAAAAAGGCGAGTATGGAGTTGCTCTTGGGGGCCGTGGCCAGATAGAGGGCCGCTTCCGCCAGATGATAACGGCCTTCCGGCAACCCGACCCGGTCAAAGGCATCCGCGCAGGCGGTGATCACTCCGATGGCCCGCGGGTCCGCCAAACCCACGTCTTCAGACGCCAGGATGAGCATTCGGCGGAACATGAAGCGGGGATCTTCTCCCGCATGAACCATTTTCGCCAGCCAGTAGAGGGCGGCGTCAGGGTCGGACCCCCGCAACGATTTGATAAAGGCGCTGATGGTGTCGTAATGGGCATCGCCGTCCCGATCATATAACACCGCCCGGCGCTGGATGCTTTCCTCCGCCACCGCCATGTCCACCAGAACCTTTCCCTCATCATCGGGTGGAGTGGTTTCCACGGCCAGTTCCAGGGCGTTCAGCACGCTTCTCGCATCGCCGCCCGCCACGTTCACCAGGTGCTCCAGAGCATCGGGCTGAATCCGCACTTTATGGCGGCCATACCCTCTTTCCGGATCGGCCACTGCTCGAAGGGCGAGGGTTCGCAAGTCCTCTTTCTCCAATGGTTCCAGACGGAAAACCCGGCTGCGGCTCACCAGGGGTGAATTAACGGAGAAATAAGGATTTTCCGTGGTCGCCCCCACCAGAATGACCGTGCCGTTTTCCACCCACGGTAACAGGGCATCCTGCTGGGCCTTGTTCCACCGATGAATTTCATCCACGAACAGGATCGTACGACGGTCATTTTCGTCCCGGTGTTTTCGAGCATCCGAAATGGCCTCACGAAGTTCTTTGACCCCGGTCAAAACCGCATTTAGAGGGATAAAACGGCTGCGGGTGGTATTGGCAATGACCATTGCCAGGGTGGTTTTACCGGTTCCGGGAGGGCCGTGAAAGATGATGGATGAAAGCTGATCCGCGGAAATGGCCCGGCGCAATAGGCGGCCCGGCGCGGCGATGTGCGACTGACCCACAAATTCATCCAGGGTCCTGGGCCGCATACGCGCAGCCAGGGGGGAGTACCCTTGGGAATTTTGTTGCGTCATACGCCGATCTTTTCCCCTGCCAGAACCGCTCGATCGCCGCCTGCCTTTTTGGCTTCGTACATGGAAAGATCGGCTCTCATTTGAAACTTGTCAGCCTTTTCCCCTGCAGTGAGTTGCGCCACACCGATACTCATGGTTACGGGCTTTAATTTCTGGCCCATGTAAGCCATTTTTAACGGCCACCGTTCCGCGAAAGCCTTTCTGAACCGATCCATGACCAGACCTGCTTTTTCAAGGTCCGTTTCCACCATCAAAATCGCAAACTCATCGCCGCCTATTCGAAAGGCATTGTCCGTGGTTCGAAACACCGATGTAATACAATCCGCCACAAAGCATAAAATGTTATCCCCTTCCTGGTGTCCGTAGGTATCATTGAAAGGCTTGAAATTATCCAGGTCAAACATTGCCAGACTCAATGCTCTTCCATATCGAACAGAACGTTCCATCTCTTCCATCAGGGAGCTATGAAAATGCCGCCGGTTGAAAAGGTTGGTGAGGCTGTCCGTAATGGAGCGCTTTCGAAGCTCTGCCTCCATCTCCTTTCGTAAGGTCAGGTCATGAAAAAACCCCACACTCCCCATTTCCTCCTGTCCCATCTCCGAGCCGGACCCTAGAATCAGCGCTGCCGACAGGCGTATGGGAATGATCGTTCCGCCCTCCCCTTTTACGGAGACTTCCAGACCGTCCACGCGACCGGGACCGCCGTATTCGTCGCTGTAAATCTTTTTCTTGACATCCCGGGCCAGTTCAGGAACGCCGTAAACATCTTGAATGGTCATCTTGCCGATCACCGCTTCAGCGTCCAATCCGGTCAGTTTTTCAGCGGCCGCATTAAAAATGATCACGACCCCTTTCCGATTGACAGCCATGATCCCATCGGGGCACATCAGGACCAGTTTATCCAGAAAATCTTTGCTTGCCATCATATCCATCCTTTGTTGCTCCAATGCCATAGATGATCACCTTTGATTATGAGCCAACGGTTTAAATTCTTTAGTCGACGAACCGTTTCACAGAGGGAAACAGGGATCGGTCCGTGTGAGGCAGAAATTTAGCCGCACTGAAAAGATTCATGAATTCCTGGTTAACGTTCAGTTCCAGATAGGTAATTTGATCCCGAATATGAAATAGCGACTTTTGCGCCTCCACTCCCAGAAGCGCCATGGTCGCTCCCGCAAGGGATGTATTGCCCAGGGAAACGTAAGTATCCAGGGGCAGATCGGGAATCATTCCGATGTCGATGGCGGACCGGGGATTGATATAGGAACCGAAGGTGCCGGCTACGAAGAAACGTCCGATCTCGTTGAAAGCCATGTTCACGGTTTTGCTAATAGTGGTCAAAATGGTGTACATGGCCGCTTTTGAGCGAATCAGGCCGTCTATGTCAATCTGACTCAGAGTCAACGGTTTACCGGTCCCCGAACCTTCAGCCGGCACCACAATCAAATGTGCAATACCGTCCATATCGGTGAGACGCTCCCCGCATCGATCCGGCACGAATTTGCCCCTCAGATCGATCATGCCCGCCAGAAAAAGCTGACTTACCAGATCGATCAGCCCCGAACCGCATATGCCCAACGGACCGTTGTTTTCAGCGGTTTGCGCAACGTCGCGCCCGGGAATGGTGCCGATGCTGAAGGCACCGGTATCAGGATCAATCACAACCCTGTCAATGACACCCGGCCCTGCCATCATTCCCATATCGGCAACCCCGCCTTCAAGTGCGGGACCCGCGGCACCAGCGCAGGCCATAAGCCAGTCCCGATTCCCGATCACCACCTCCGCATTGGTCCCCACATCCACCAGGAAGGAAACCTCCTCCCGTTCGGTCATCTTCGATGCCAGTATGCCCGCAATCAGGTCGCCGCCGAAATAGCTGCCCACATTTGGAAACACCAATACCGGCGCTTCCGGATTGATCTCAAGCCCCAGATCACGGGCATTCACCACATCCGGCCGATTCACCACGGGGATATAGGGCTCCCGGCAGAGCCAGTGGGGATCCACGCCGAGAAACAGGTGGGTCATGGTGGTATTGCCGGCAATGGTCATGCCCACGATGGATTTTCGAGTGACATGGTTTTCTTTCAACAGGCGATCGATATTACGATTGACTTCACCCAGGACCAGAGACTGAAGCTCTGAAAGCCCCCCCTCACGCCCCGCAAAGTGAATGCGCGTGAGGATGTCCGTGCCGATCTCGATCTGCGGGTTGTTAAAGGAAATCTCATCAACGGTTTCTTCGGCGGACAAATCCACCAGCCGCAGCACCAGGGTGGAACTTCCCAGATCCAGCGACAGGCCGTAAAGGGTCTTTGTTTTTTCAGGGTCAAAGACATCGATCAAACGCCAACTGTCCCCGTCCCGGTAAACCGCCGCCACCACAGAATAGTCACAGGCCCTGAGATCTCTGGACAGATGCTTCACCAGAGAAAAGTTCACGCGGATTTCAGCCCCTTCGAGCTCATGCCGCAACCCCTTAACCAGGCGATCCACATCCGCTGTATTGTCGCCGAGACTGGGTGCCGCCAGTTGGAGGTTTATCTGCCTAATCCATGGGCTGCGTTCAGCTTTCTTTTCCGTTTTCATAGGCGCGGTTTTCACTCTCCGATAATTTTGACCAGGACACGTTTTCTTCGCCGCCCGTCAAACTCCCCATAGAAAATCTGTTCCCAGGTTCCGAAATCCAGCTTTCCATCGGTCACGGCCACCACCACTTCCCGCCCCATGACCTGTCGCTTCATATGGGCATCGGCATTGTCTTCACCCACATTGTGCCGATATTGGGAGACCGGCTCGTGGGGCGCCAGCTTTTCCAGCCAAACCTCATAATCGTGATGCAGGCCCGATTCGTCGTCATTAATAAAGACGGAAGCGGTAATATGCATGGCGTTCACAAAATAAAATGACTGCTGACATCCTATTTCAGATCAATGGCGACCTATGATTATCAGAATTGCAGGAAAAGCGCAAGGAAAGGCCGGTAGTGGATATTTGGACACATTGATTTCTTGCGTTAGTTGGTTTATTGTATATTATATGGTCTGCCAAAACGTATGGGATGATCTAGGGTGAATTTATTCACGAATTTTCTTGATTTTTGAAAAATCGTGCCGATATAATGATTAAATTAGGAGGGAAAGCGTATGGCAGAAGAACAATTTAATGAACAACAAGAAAGAGTTGAAATCAAGGTCGTTCCTGACAACAGCGGAGAATCAAAACGAATTTATGCGAATTTTGTGGCCGTTAATCAATCAGCATATGATTTTAGCCTTAGATTTTGTGATGCCTCGCCAGTTCACGATATCAAAAAGGTTATGGAGAATAACCGGATTCATTTGGCCCCTGTTGTTGCCGAAATTGCAATTCCATTTGAAGTGGTTCCGGGCCTGATAAAAGCGCTTCAAAATCAGTTAGAAAAGAGAGGTGCTAATGTTGTTGAAAAGGATGATGACGGAGAAGCAGAATAAATATGGATGGAAAAATATGGTCCGTCGGTACTACAACTGAAAAAGAGGATTCTACTTCATCAAATAGTTTTGCTAGCATTCCAATTGGTTCACAGAGAGCCCTTACAAATTATTTTGATTTTGGTCTTTCACAGACCGCTAGGTTCTTTTTTAACCTGGGATTAATGTCAGGGGTGCAAAGGGCTACTACGATGGAAAGCATCATTTCGAATTCAGTTGAGGAAAAGCCAATCCATACATCACCGTATTGGATTGAACCTGAAGAAATGACACTCGAAGAAGCGAAAAGCAGAATCGAAAGATACTTCAGTGACCATCATGGCGAAAACATTGATTACGGTGACCTGATGGAGAATCTAAATATTTATTTGCCTTTGATCGTGGAAGCATGCGAAGAACTGGAACGAGAGGGTAAAATTGCCAAAGTCGATTAGAAATGATAGACACACTGTTCATAGGGATTTAGACCACGCAATTGAGGGAGATCAAATTCTAATAGAGTGTCGGAAGCCTTCGAAAAACTGGCAAAAAACACGAGGCTCCGACAACCATAATTACTTCTCAACTGTGGTCAGAAAAAATGCCTACGCCGTTTTAAGCAAAACATTTACCAATGTGAAACCACCAACAAGATAAATCGAACCTAGCCTATTACACTCACTACTACCAACCGCCTTTGGGCGGTTTTTTCTTTTCGCAATCATCCCCTTCTTTCATTTAAATTCTTGAAGTTCAGGCTTTCAAGTTTTCGGTGAACCAATTTAATCATCTTTTCAAGGGCCTCACGTACGGAACCATCCACGCGGTTGGCGGTTTTGTTGAGCAGGTCTCGCACGTCATCGTCGATCTCGACGCCTTCTGGAAAGGCGCTGCTTATTATTTCCTTCACCAACTTGTCCCTGTCTTCCCTAAGAATAGTTTCTTTCTCATTTTCCAGCCATTCGATAAACGATTCCTTTAATCTTTGGACTTTCTTTTCGGCCACCTCTTCCAGTACCCCAGGTTCATTGATCTTTTCCCGCAAATAATTGAGTTTGCCCTCTTCCATTGCTCTCCCTCCCTTTGAGGCCATTACACTGCCATGGTTGCCAGAGGTGATTCTTTCGATGAAGTACCCCTTTAATACCAGATGTCAATCTGAAAAGCGAGACGCCAGTTAAGTTAGGTTCCGCCGTCCCTTCTGATTGTCGATGATCCAGACTTTGGCTTCATTTTCAGCAGAAACCGCAACCTGTCGGGGGTCTGACCAAAAAAAATACAATATAGGGTAAAATAATGGTTGACATAAATATTTTTTATATGGTATGATATGAAAAAATTGGAGAGTGAAAATGTCTTCGGGGGAATTGAATAAACTAATTTAAAGGGCCTTGCACCAGCCCGAAATAGGGTGCCACCGGTAATGAGCCCGGACAGGAAAAACAACCTCAAAATGTGAGGGGTTTTCTGTCCGGGCTTTTTGTTTTTGGGGATTGAGCAAAGGAGGAAAAGACATGAAAAATCGGATCAAATTTTATCTTGGATTATTCGGCATGAATGCAACTGATCTTTCCGAAAAGACAGGACTTTGTGAGGCCACAATTTCAAAGGCTTCCCATCGGAACAAAGCGACCACCCGGACACGGAAAAAGATCGCAGAAGTCTTTGGATTGACCGAGTCTGACATTTTCCCCAATGCCGGGGCGGAGGAAAACTAAAATGGGATCGGGACCTTTGCACCTGGAAACACTGGACGGAAGCTGGCCAAAGAAAAAAGGCGGCAGACCGATTGACCACGGGCTTTATCGCAAACTGGATGTTGAAAGAATTGACGGCCGGACAGAGCTTGGCAAGGCGGTCAATGCCTTGAGAAGTGCGCTTCAAGACTTTGTGCCGGAACCTACGCCATTCACAGACATCCTAATCCAGCGGATTATCTACAAGCACGTTCGGCTCACTCTGTATGAAAACAAGATGCTTTGCAGTGATGACCCTGGCGACCTGGCGAATGAGGTCCAGCACTATTCGCAAATCTCAAATGGCCTGAGAACCGATCTGCAAACCCTTGCGAATTTGGCGGGCAAGCCGAAGGACGAAACCCCGGATCTCGCTCAATATGTCAACAAAAAATATGGAAAGAAAAATGCTAAATAATTTGAACATCATACAGGCCCTTGAGGATGACGGCTTGCTGGGTCAGTTTCTTGAGGATCAAGATTCATGGGCGGCATGGAAAGGTTTCTTGAGGGCGTTCTTTGGCCTTCGACCAGCACGCGGGGATCTGAGACGATTCAAGCAATGCACTGGGCGTGAGAAATGGCCCAAAGACCCAGCCAAAGAGGCATGGCTGGCAATCGGTGTCCGGGGCGGGAAAAGCTATGTAATCGCTTTATTGGCAACGTATCTGACCGTGTTCAAGGAATATGACCTGTCACCGGGAGAAGTGGGCTACGTCCTTATTGTCGCGCCTTCCAAGCGGCAGGCTGGGATTATCAAACGATACGTTTCGAGCTTTTTCCATGACAATGATTTTCTGCGACCATTCGTCAAAAATGAAACCAAAGAGGAAATCGAGTTAAACAATGGCCTCGCCATTGCTGTTCTTTCTAGCGACTACCGAAGCCTTAGAGGATACACCGCCATTGCGGCCATTGTGGATGAGGTGGCCTATCTCAATGCTGAAGGTCAGAAACCCGATCTCGAAGTCGTCCGAGCACTGCGGGGCAGGTTGATGACGACCAGAGGGCCGCTGGTCTGCATCAGTAGTCCCTATGCGAAACGGGGAACCCTTTACGATACGCATAAACGGAATTTCGGCAAGGATGATTCACCTATTCTGGTCTGGCAAGCCTCATCCCTCACCATGAATCCCACCTTATCCCGTGATGCGATAGACCAAGCCCATGAAGAGGACCCCGAAGGCGCACTGGCTGATTATGACGCACAATTCCGCAGTGACATCGAAAGTTTTGTGACCAGGGAAGCCGTTGACGCTGTGACCATTCCGGGCCGATATGAGATCCCCTTCATCGCGGGGGTCAGTTATACGGGTTTTTGTGACCCCAGCGGCGGCAGCAAAGACTCAATGACCCTCGCCATTTCCCACAGTGAAAAGAAAATCAAAATTCTTGACTGTATCCGCGAAGTGCGACCGCCTTTCTCCCCGGATCAGGTGGTACAGGACTTCGCCAGCACATTGAAATCCTACCATCTGTCAACCGTGACAGGGGATCGCTACGGCGGTGAGTGGCCGAGGGAACGCTTTCGGACGCATGGAATAAATTACCGCATTGGCAAAAAACCGAAATCCGACCTCTATAAAGAAATGCTGCCCCTAATCAATAGCGGCGAAGTGGAATTTCTGGACCACCCACGAATGATCAACCAGCTTGTTAATTTGGAAAGACGAACGGGCCGAGGCGGGCGGGACAGTATCGACCATCCACCCACCGGCCACGATGATCTTATTAATGCGGCGGCTGGCGCTTTGGTATCAGGCAAAGCCCTGCGAAAGGCCGGGCCGCTTTTCAGAGATGAAAGGAGATGAAAATGAAACATCAACAAACTTTAACCGTTTACGTCAACCCGGCGTGGAAGACGCAAAATGGTGTCAAAATCGGATCGGCGGTTTTGATGACAGAAGGGATCAGGTGTGGCTCTGATGGTTGCAAATTTTATGCTGGTCACATTTTGCAGCAATTCGCCCGCGAATTTGAAGGGGTTCCTGCAACCCTAAATCATCCTATGGTTAATGGATCATATGTTTCGGTCAACGAAAAACCTGATGCAATCATTGGAACCGTCAAAAATACGCGGTACGACCCCATCATTAAGGGCGTCCGGGCTGAAATTCACGTCCCTGCAAACCACCCAAAAATCAAAGAGATCATGAAAATTAAGGAAATCAGCATAGGCGTTTTCGCCGATGAAGTCTATCGGCCCGGGACGTGGAAAGGCCGTCAATATGACGTTTGTCCCATTTCACTGGAAGCGGACCACGTCGCACTTTTGCCCAATGAGCGCGGAGCCTGTTCTTATGACCGGGACGGCTGCGGGCTAAGAGCGAATTCAGCTAACGCCCAAATCCGGCAAATTCTTGCGGATGAAATTGCTAATTTTATAAACCACATCAACAAAGGAGGGTACACCATGAACAACGAAGTCGAACCATTGTTACCGCCAGGAGTCGGGACGAAGGAAAAGGAACCCCAGGGGCAAGCCGGATCTGGATACGGCAGAAGCCCAGAACCAGAGCAGCCCAGATGGAACGGCGGCGGTGTTGAACCGATGCTACCGACCGGACTCAACAAATAAAGGAGGATGAAAAGATGACGAATTTACTGGAAATGTTGAAAAACGAAAGCCCAATTTTGAACCCCGAAAAAGGCGTCCCCGGCGTGGGCAGTTTGAACCTGAATGATTTTAACACCCTGCGGGGGCTTTTGAACGAGGTCAAAGGCGATCCGCAATTCCAAAAAGGCACTTTCCGGTCGCGGACAGGTGAAACCATTCCGGCCAAAATCCCGAATGCTGAAATGGAGATCCGGCAAATCCATGAAAATTTCGAGTCCTACAAGCAGCGCCGAATAAATCAGGGGCACCGGGAACCAAAGGAAATGCCCGAGGACATGAAGGAAAAGCTGGAAAAAGCAAAAACTTACCTCAATCTGTACCAGCTCGAAGCCAAACGCCTTGAAGAAATCCTTGCCGAAATTGAGTCTCGGGAAAAGGTGAAGACGGTGGGGAGGGTCCTCCAAGGTGGCCCGCGTGGCATGTCACAGATGCGCGGCGGGGTGTTGAGCGTTATCGACGGTCAGCCAGTCGTGAAAGGCAAGTCGGGCATGCTCGAAATCAATTGCCCTGATTCCCCATATCACGGCATGAAAGTCCCTGATTATTTCGAAATAATCGTGAAACCGTGGTTGCTTGAAAACGCGGAATTGATGCGGAATCACCGGAAGGCCGCCAACGATGGTACTCTCAAGGATACGACACGGCGGGCGCCCAAAGCCAAATGGCCCGAAAACCCTAACTCAATGAAACGGAAAAAGGAAGCAGCATGACGAATTGCCGCCGGCGTTTTCCTGCCCGGTTGCCAAGGGCGGCGCGGGGTCCCCCATGATCACATGGGGGTTTTCCCCAAAAACGAACACCTTAGGACCAGCACCGGGCGCAGTTTTATTACGCTGGTCCGACCGTGGCGAGGGCTGGGGCTTTTTATCCTTTCTCCCATCATCCCTCGCCACACCTAAAACGGAGATTTTTGAAGTGACACCAAAATTATCAGTCAGAAAGTTTTGTGTCGAATGTGTCGGGTCGCCTTATCAAACAGAAGATTGCGGCGGAAATAGAATGATCGGGCAAGGGGATTCCAAAGGTCGGTGTTATTTCTTCCAGTTCAGAAACGGCAAAGGCAGACCCAGCGTCAAAACGATTCGGCGTTTTTGTCTTGAGTGTATGCAGGGGAGTTTCCAGCTCGTAAGGGATTGCCAAAGCACCCATTGTGCCGTCTACAAATTCCGTTTCGGAACGAATCCAAATAGGGCCGGAATCGGCTTTAAATCAGGGCCAGGAACAGGGGTTGAGTGCGGAGTTTTCGACCAGTTTTCGGCGGCAGTGAACGGATGAAGGGAAAGACAAGGGGAGGATGAAAAATGCAGATGCCATTTGGAAAATTTAAGGGATTTGAAATCGAAGACATTCCAAAATCGTACCTCGAATGGATAGGCGAAAATTTGGATTTGTACGGCGATTTGCGAGAGGCCGTTTTTGACGAGCTTGTGGGTGTACACGGCGAAAAATTGCCTTTGCCGCGTTCGGAAAATCCATTGGTTGTATAATATAGTAGAATCTTGCCGGGGGATAGGTAGGGGTAGCTCCCCTTCTGAAAGTGGTCCGTCCTCCACGTCCCCCGGCAAGTTCAAAATCAAAGGACGGGAATTGAGGGCGGAAATGGAAAAAAGCAAAGCCAAAAAACGGTGGGAGGGCGTTTTAACGGCTGCAAAGAAAGAAATTCAAGAATACAGGGAATCACCCGCCTGGCTGCAGAACGCCATCCCCTTCGACCACGCTTACCGGCTCACCAATGAACAAAAGGAAAAACTTCTCGCCGTCTTTGATGCCTTGGAACTGCCCGATCGATTAGAAAACAGAATGAATTTTGAAATACTTTTGGCCAACCTTCGAAGCTGCGGGATGCGAAAACCACTGATGATCAGCCGGAATCCGAACGACTATAAAAAAGGGATGTATGTCAAGGCCGGATCATCCACAATCAAAATCATAGATCACCTGCACCAAAGGGGATTTATTCAACTCAAGAAGGGGTACAAAATGGAAAATGCCGCAAGAATGACCCGAATCTGGGCAACGGAAAAGCTGCTGTCCTATTTCCGAGAATTGCCAAACAGCGTGATTTATGAACCGGTAAACCTTGTTGAATTAAGGGACAAAAAAGGCAAGCTGAAGGAATATCGGGACACCGCCCGGACACTCAAAATAAAAAGCATTCTGAAGGCCGCGAACAAGGTTAATGGAATGGCGGACATTCGATACCGCCAAGACAAATTGAACGCCTCCCTTGTGGCAATATTCAACCGAAAATTCACCCTCTATGGACGGCTTCACGCCAGAGGATACAGGCATTACAAGCATTACCAAGGATTCTCAAAAGAAGACCGGCAAGAAATAACAATCAATGGGGAATCGACAACGGAACTCGACTTCTGCGGAATGCACCCGCATTTACTTTATGCAAAGGAAGGGAGGCAGTTTTTCGGAGATCCATACTCCTTAGTAAATCAGAATCCGATTGCGCGACCCTTCCTGAAAATCATCCTTCTGGCCCTTCTCAACGCAAAGGATGAAACCACTGCGGAACGTGCAGGGAATTACTGGTTGTACAATCATCACCGGGAACGTGAACGACTGAAAGAAATAGGCATTTCAAGTGCTGGTTCAGTAATTCCGGCTTTCCGAAAGGCACACAAAAGGATTGACCATTACTTCTGCACGGGAAAGGAAACCGGCCTTCGGATCATGAACCTTGATGCACAAATCGCTCTGGACATCGTAAAACATTTTACCGAACAGAAAATCCCGATTCTTGCTATCCATGACAGCTTTATAGTCCAGAGACAACACAGGACCGAACTCATGGAAACCATGCAACGGATTTACAGGAAACACACGGGATTCAGAATACCGGTGACCATAGAATTCTAACATGTAACCTATTGAATATAAAAGAATTGATACCCGAAACCCATTAGTTAGGTTGAAATACCGGTAAATAGGCCAGGAACAAGGCCCCCGTACCTGCTTTAGCAGCAAAGGGACAAGGGGATAAGGGAACGGGATAAGGGCAAAGCAGGGGCAAAGGCAAGGGATAGGGCAGGGATAAGCAAGGGATATGGGGAGTGTAGGGATATGTGCTGAAAATGGGGTCATTTTTTGTCCGACACCGAAATCTTTTTGACATATAACTAAATGAAAATATTGTAATATCCGGTAAAACCCATTAGTGATAATTAACAGCACATGGAAAACCAGACCAAAAAAGGAAAAAATACCATGATTATTCAATTATTCGGCCCAGAAAGCGTAATCAAGGCTTGCACAGGCCATTATTCCCAGTGCTCGGGGTGTTTCGGTCCATTTCTGTCTGTCGGGCTGGCCCCGATTTTCGCTACTAATCAAACATGCGGCCGGACACCAGATGGAAGATAAATTTGTGAACCAACCCATATGAGGGACCCTTGATGTTTTTATTATAAAAATGGGATTATATAAACTTTTTCCTTGATTTCTTCCTAATCGGATAATATAATAAATACAAAATATAAACTTATTAGGGGTCAAAATCATGGGAAGGACATTGAAACCGGACCAATTCCTCAGCAAAAGCGAAGTCCACGCCCTGGCGAACCGGATGGAAGAAAAGGCCATTGTCGATGCAGCCAAGGGCCGGGTCGTCTGGCCGCGAACGTGGATGATGATTCATTTGGCATTAGAGAGCGGGCTGCGGGTGTCGGAATTGCGGAATGTCAAAGTCAAGGATCTTCATTTAAAAGGTGATCCATTTGTCCACGTATCCAATGGCAAGGGCGGGAAGGAGCGGGACGTTCTTATATCCGAAAACCTGAAACGCCATCTCAAGAAATATATCCAGACCTACGCCCTGAAAGACGACGATTTCCTTTTGAACGTCAAGGGAAAGGCCTACACCAATATGGGGCTCCAACAGCAATTCAAACGAGCGGCAAAGGAAGCCGGATTGTCACCGAAATACAGCATTCACAGCCTGCGCCATACCTTCGGAACCTATCTTTATGAGCGGGAAAAGGATTTGCGCATGGTCCAGAACCAACTCGGCCATGCGGACATAGCCACCACCAGCATATACGCCGGTGTCGCAAAGGAAAGGACGTATTCAGCCGTTAACGGGTTATACAGTTAAGGAGGGCTAATCAATGCCGTCATTACGATTCGCGCCACTAATCCGGGTTTCAACCGAATCCCAGGCCGCAAAGGGTGAATCCCTATTCACCCAAACAGCCCAGATCCAGCAGTATGTGAAAAGCCTGGGCGGGACCATCCCGGAAACCTGCTGGCGGTATTCGGGTCAGGAACACGCAACCCCGGACCAGGAACGGCAAAAGCTGGATAAATTGCTTGCTGATTCTTCCAACGGCAAGTTTGATGCAGTAATTGTGTGTGACGCTTCCAGGTGGAGTCGGGACAATCTGAAATCCAAAGAGGGGTTGAACACGTTACGGAACAACGGCACCCGCTTCTTTGTCGGGACCATGGAATATGATCTTTTCAATCCCGAACACGCTTTTATCTTGGGTATGAGCGCAGAGATCGGGGAATTCCAGGCCAGGACCCAAGCCCTGAAATCCATCACAAATCGGATCAACCGCGCCCGAAGAAACGTTCCAACAGCCGGGAAACTGCCATTTGGGCGGACATTTGACCCAAAGACGGAAAAGTGGGGAATTGACCCTGAAAAGCAAAAGAAGATCCAATGGGCCGCAAAAGAGTATTTGAGAGGTGGTGTGCCTATTCCCAAAATCGCAAAAGTCCTCGGGATGAACCATGTTAATTTGTGGAAGATCATGAACCACAGATCGGGGCCGGAATGGGAATGTCGTTTCCGAAATAAGAAACTCAACATTGATGAAACCGTTGTATTGATGGTCCCTCCCCTTCTTGATCAACAGACAATCACGGAAATTAAAGAACAGGCGGCAGCAAACAAAACATACGAGCGCGGTGTCATTAAGCACAAATACCTTTTGTCCAGATTGGTCTTTTGTAAACACTGCGGATATGCGTTGATGGCACAGACCAACCACAACGGAAAACAATATTTTCGCCACCCGAGACACAGGAAACACGAATGCACCGTCAAGAATTGGGTCCCGGCTGAACCGCTGGGAAAGGAGGTCTTGCTTCAGATTTTCCAAATGTTCGGCGATACGGAGAAAATCGAACAGGCCATAAAAAAGGCCATGCCGGATCTTTCAAAACTGGAAGCTATGCGGGATGAACTGGCGGACCTCAAGGAAAATGAAAAGCAAACCATCAAACAACGGGACCGTCTTGTGAAACTGGTTGCATTGGGAGAATTGGCAGAGGATGAAATTAAAAGTGAAATCCAACCGATCAGGGAGCGATTACAGGCCATCCAAGACCGCATTGATGTCATTGAACCCCAACTTGAAAATCAACCGGACCCGGAGCGCATCAAGAAGAAATCCAAAATGGCCCGAGCCATAATCACAAACGTTCTTCAAAACCCTGGACCGAAGGCCATGCAACGATTGCTTGATGATACGTTCGAGCGGCAACGTAAAATTATTGAAAAGGCATTTTCAGGAAAGGACCGTGAAGGGAACCGTTTAGGGGTGTATGTCGAACAAACCGGCAATCCAGACCGTCCTTGGAAATTCGAAATCCGGGCCATACTGGACAATGTGGTTGAATTCTTTGTGGATAATAGCGACGATAGTTATTTTATTTCGTATTGACCAGGACCAGACCTTCCCG
The DNA here is from genome assembly GCA_963663335.2 of Desulfatiglandales bacterium. GTDB lineage: Bacteria > Desulfobacterota > DSM-4660 > Desulfatiglandales > Desulfatiglandaceae > NaphS2. The sequence continues at coordinate 212,094 of CAXXLN010000001.1, forward strand.
TATGCCACTTTCTCTGAGGCATTCTTCCACATCAGGGGTGATGTTAATAAACGCCCTTCGGGAGCCCACCTCGAACCACAACTCTTTTCGATAACTTTTCATGACCCTACGGTTTCCCTTTCCTTGTTTTCATCAAATTGCAAACAGGGAAACAAAATATGGGGAAAAAATCAATCCCAAAATATTGCGCGTTTTATAAAGTCAAAAGCTACACGCTTTCCGCTGCACGCATCCTTCCGTTTTACTAACAGCTGAAAGGTCAAAGCTGAGAGCGCAAAGCTCAAAGCTGAAAGGTCAAAGGTCAACGGAAAATTGAACCGGCAGCCCGCCTTTCACCTTTGAGCTTCGAGCCAAGGCACGACATTGGGTTTCGGGCAGTGCCCGCATTAGCAGGCTTACACATTTATTCCGAAAAAGTTGCCCCTCTTTAAAAGGCTCAGCGCATAACAAGAATAAGCAGAAAAGCCAAACCCCAAGTAATTGGGGGACGGAAAGCCACGGGTCCTATACAGATGAGGATGGCCGGGTTGCCTGGGAAAAAGGGCAATCCGGCTTTTTTTGTGGAGGCGGATGCTTGAAGTGCTCTGGAAATGAACAATTTGCGTAATAAGGATAAGTGGAAAGGACGGTAAGGATTTTTAGGATTAGGGTGATGGGATTTTGGGTATTTAAATGACTAATTGAAAAAGGATAAGAAAATGAAAAACATTATGTTGATTTGTGCGGTTCTATCTTTTTTTGCGATTACTTTTACAACGAATGCATCGGCATGCAACTTTGGTGCTAATGATCTGGATTTTCTTGATGGGCACGGAGCTACGGAACAATTACTTCCCCTGACTACTCTTACCGGCAGCGTCGAAGTTATTTATCTCGGTTATGAGGCGGCCAACACAAATACGCTGGAAGATGACAGCGGTGTAGTTTGGACAAACAACGTCACAAATGTAGGTACAAAAACAAACATTATTTTTCAAACCGCTTTTTTTAATGATACATCAGATAGTGATCCAGCTAATGCTCTTCTGACTGGAAAAGAGGATTTAAGAATTTATGAAATATCAGGCGCTAATCTGAAAAGTGCCACAGGTGAAGACTGGTTTGATGTAGGCTACAATTACATGGGGCCGAACTTGCCTTTAAGTGAAGAAAAAACATACTGTCCCCGGAATTGTACAAAAAGCAAGGCCGGACCATGATACTCACGGCCCGGCCTTTGGTTTTGTCGGCTTATTGTTTACGCGGATCCGCTACTCGGGGCACCCCTTGGCCCATTTTTGGCTGGTGCTCCATGGGCGGCCTGGTTCGAATAAAGTCCACCCGGTCTATAATCAGCAGATGTGAACGTGCGATATGCCCAATGACTTCATCTGTGCGGCGGTATCGGTTGCCAGGGTATTATTGTGTTTCCCGAGGCGATATTTTGAACCGAGACTTTTTTGAACCAGTTTTCCGGCGATTCCTCAGGCGAATCGGGACATTCAGAGCATTTGTCGCAGTAGAGCACTCGGACGACGTCGGTTGACTCCTCTTTGATGTCAACATCATTTTCAAGCGATTTGATATTGTTCAATATGGAGTCCTGAAAGTAAAATGTATCGAATCCGACCTGGCATTGTGACGCCGTACAACCCTCTATTACAGCCTCAAGAGCGGGATAAGTATATTGAGGACGAATATCGGGCGCCCAGCCGAAGCCGATTCCGTATCCCGGGGACGTCGGGTCCACGGGATTCGCCCCACTGACAGTCACATTGTAAGCCTCGCAGTTTGAAAAAGTCACTCCTTTTCCAGCGACGGAAAAGCCGGCGGCCTGCAGATCGCCGGGACTGATCGCTGATATATCCCGTACCTCACAGTTCTCGACAAGGATGTTGCTGGGCTGGTCGTTGACCAAGCCATACACTTCGATTCCGGTAGCTTTGGCCCCACGACCACCACGTCCGTCTGTCACGTTTTCCACGGTGACGTTGCGGACAGTGGCGTCGGACACTACGAAAAGACTGATGCCGTGCGCGTCATCACAGGAACCTGCGATATCGCTGATTGTGCATTGCTCAACAAGAATATCGCTGGCGGAGCCTTGTTCTATGGGACTGACTACCGCTGTCGCGGTTGCGCCGGTTCCGGCGGTCCATAAGGGATTCGGGACGATTTCCACCTTCGGCGCCTGATAGTAGCCCGAGCCGGGTTTCAGGATCAGGACCCTCTCGAGTTCGCCATTCGAGCCGATGACCGGGAATCCGACCGCCCGGGTCCCGCTGGCAATTTGGGGTGGGTCGATTTTCACCCCGGGAAGCAGAACCTGACTGTAAAGTGCTCCCGGATTCATGACCTTGATATCACTCACGCCCTCCACGACCCGAATCGGCGCGAAGACCATGCCGATGCAGGTATGACCGACAGCATTCTCGTTCGGCATAAATCCGGTTGACAATCGGTTGACCGTCGTGTTGAGAACCTTTACCTGCTGGCAGTCGTCCGTAGCGATCCCGCTGCACACCCCGGCGTCGTTGTGAAGGTTCGAGACCACGCTCTTCTCAATGGTTATGTTTTTGCTCAACCCGAAAGACGCACCCGACACGGCGACGGCGCTCCCATTGACATCGTCGATCTCCAGATTTTTCAATGTAATCCCGTCGCAGAGCATGCCAAAAACTCCGCTCACCACACTCGAATAACCATTTATGCCGCTTACGCGACCGCCAATATTGACGTTGGCGCAGGCAATCAAAGTGATTCCCGAGACGATTTGGCCGTAACTCTTGGATTGGCTCCAGCTTCCGTTAACTTTGCGGACGGAAACGTTGTTCAAGGTGAGGTCCTGACACGTTGTGGCGAAAATACCCGTGGGCGTGTAACCCGGAACGCCGTTTCCGACATCGCTGATGACGATTTCTGAAAGGGTCGCGCCTTCTGAGTTCGCAAGAGCGACGCCAATCAACTGGAACCCCTTTATCGTTCCATTTCGCAAAGACAGCTTGTGGGCCTTATCGGCGAAAATCCCGATGGCGCCCGAAAGCGGAACATTCCGTGGAGCCGACAAACTGTGCCCTTTCATATCCAGAACCACATCCGACGCTTCAATGGTGATCGCGGTATACACTCCCTCCCGGCCTTCCCATTCGATGTCGTCGGCAAAATAATATGCGCCGGATTCATTTATCGTAAATCCCTCAGGCGGAATATCGGTTATGACAGTTTCGGAATGGACGGAAACGGCTGTAAACAGTGCTAAAACCGTCATACCAAAGCATAACATAAATTTGAGTTTCATGGGGTTCCTCTTTGACTATTTACGTGATCAAATGACCTTTAAAATGAGAACAACTTATAAATGGTATATCGGTCAAATAGGCAAAAAGCGTTAGCCGGAATTTTCATGGAAAGAGGCGGCGCAGGGAATACCTGCGTCTAAAAATTCTATGGAGGTCAATTTCACTATTACATAAGACCGGCAGTATCTGGTATTTGGAGAATTGAATCTCATGTGGATACACTACGAATAGTACAATCTATATCCGAAAATTTTTTCTAACAAATACACCAGGCTTTCGTATGGATCGTCTTTCCCGCTAATCATTTTTTTGTAATTGCTTTCGAGAGTTTCAACCGATCCCACTTTTTTTCCGTCGTATTCATGTACCAGCCGGACGGTATCGCCGCCTCTCTCCTTGTATATGGCAATGTTACTTCCATTGAGGGGTTCCGACACAAGGTATTTCACAAATTCCATAGGAGTTCTCCTTTTTTGTGATTTTTTGCATTATACCGGCAAACCTGACTTTCTGCAAATATGCTTGCATTCAAAACAAGTTCTTGATGCTAAACCTTTACGAAAAGAAAATCTCAAAATGCCCTGGTTTTGGGCTTTTTGGCGGCAACCGGGAATTGCCGCGATAGTCTTTTTCTCTGTTTCAACCTTCTTTACAGGTTGTAAAAGATTCCGACATCAATACCCCCGCGGTTTTATCAGTTCGCTCTCCTCGAATATTCTATTTTGAATAATTCTAACACCTTATTTAACATAAAAGGATTCCGGAACCTCTGGCACATTTGTTGCCTTTGAAGATTGGCGAGGGAAAATGACGCTCGCATTTCCCTTGTCCAACTTTCCCATTGTCAGAACCGCCATCAGTTGATGGTTACCGAGCCTGGAACGAGCAAAATAACAGGAGCCACAAATTTTCGGCAAGACACATTGGATTCTTTTGTCGCATTTACGCTTAGGGAGGAAAAATGTTCTTAAAATCAAAATTTTTTCAGCTCTGTTTGGCATTTTCATTAGGGATTGTCGTGCTGTTACTGCCAAGACCGGAGGGAACCAAATTCAAGATCACCGGTGACATCAATCAGAAACTTCTTCAGCAAATTACTGAGCATTTCACCCTGGTCTCCGAAGGAAAAGACAAAAGCGAAGGATATACGGTTGAAGCGAAACAACCTGGAACAGAGACCTCCACCGCAGCCTACTTGGAAAAAACAGCCGGAGATCTGAACCTGTCCGGAATTGAAGTCGACTATATCAACGGACTTTCACCCAAGGCAAAGCGGTTTTTGGCGGTATTGGCGGTACTTGTTATTCTCTTTATCGTTGAACCCATTCCCCTTGAAATCACCGCCATCCTAATCGGTGTCTTCCTGGTATTCATGGGCATAACCGATGTGAAAGGGGCCTGGGCGCCCTACATGCATCCGGTGGTTATCTTCATCATGTGCTGTCTGATTTTTGCCATTTCATTGGATAAGGCTGGGCTGACCAAAAGACTGGGGTATTTCATTGTCAAAAAGGCCGGGAACAGTGTGGTCAAATTCACGTTTATCATCGCCATGGGCCTTGGCATCTCTTCCTCTTTCATGCACGACGCGGCCGCATGCGCCATCGGCATCATCACCATGCTCCCCCTCATGAGGGCCGTGGGAATAGAACCCCATACCAATACCGCAAAATTCATGATGCTCTCCCTCCCTTTCGCCTGTTCCTGCGGCGGCATGGGGTCTCTCATAGGCGGTGGCCGGTGCATGGTTTCCGCCGCCTTCCTTTATGAATTCACGGGTATCGAAATCACTTTCTTCGACTGGATAAAGTACGCCATGCCGGCCGCGCTTATCACTGTGCCGGTCTCCGTTCTGGTCGTCTATTTTTTGTTCAGGCCAGACCCCAAATTCAAGCTTCCCGATTTTGACGAAGCCCTCGGCGCCTGGACCTCGATGGAAAAAACGACTCTTATTGTTATAGGCATTGCATTTCTTTCCTGGTTGACAAAAGGATTGCACGGCATAGACTATTCCGTAACCGGTATGGCGGCGGTGGCCGTGCTGGTACTCTTGAAAATCCTGAAGTGGGAAGACATTCACGAAAATCTTGAATGGGGGACCGCCCTTTTCATATTCGGCGGCGGCATCTCCCTGGGCCTTGCCATGGGCTACTCGGGCGCAGCCACCTATTTTGCCAATATCTTTTTCCCCCTGGTCCAGGGTGGGGGCTGGCTCCTTCTCTTTGTGGGCGTGGGGGTTTTCGGGGCGCTTGTGACCAATGCCATGGCCAATGTGGCCGCCGCTGCCCTTATATTGCCCATCGTGATTCCCATGGCCCAATTGGAAGGGGTTGATCCCAGGATTATTGCCCTCTGTCTCGGAACCGCCACTTCCTTTGCCATGCTTCTGGTCATCGGGTGCCCACCCAATGCCATCGCTTACAGTTACCGGTATTTCAAATCGAGCGATCTTACGAAAGCCGGTCTGGTGGCAACGCCGATTCTCCTGGGAATTCTCATTCTGGTTGCAAGCGTCTGGTGGAAAATATTGGGATTGGTGTAACATGTTGTTTTGATGGTTGCAGATTATGATACAAATGGAAAACATAAACCTCCTGCTCGTTGACGATGAAAACCAGTTCCGGCAGACCGTTGCCAAACGTTTGATGAAACGGGGTGCGAATGTCAGGCAGGCGTCAAGCGGCCAGGAATGCCTGGACAGTATGGCAAAGGATCCGGTGGACGTGGTTGTTTTGGATATGAAGATGCCGGGCATGGACGGCATTGAAACGCTGCACCGCATTAAGGAAAAACATCCCGACACCGAAGTGATCATGCTCACGGGTCATGCGAGCACCCGAGACGGCGTGGACGGCATTAAATCGGGGGCATTTGACTATCTCAGCAAGCCCGTCGAGCTGGAGCATTTGATCAGCAAAATCAGACAGGCTTTTGATAAACGGATCAGAAAAAGGGAAAAACAGAAAGAGCAAGACTTCAGGGCCAAAATGGAACAGCAGATGATCGCCACCGAAAGACTGGCCTCCCTGGGCACCCTGGCCGCGGGCGTTGCCCATGAAATCAATAATCCATTGGCCATTATCAAGGAATCCGCCGGTTGGATGAAGTCAATCCTTCTAAAAGATGAACTATCCCATATGCCCCGCAAGGGTGATTTTGAAATGGCCCTCGGCAAAATAGAAAACGGCGTGGAAAGGGTCAGGCGGATTACCCATCAGCTCCTGGGATCCGTAAAGCAAACAGATTCCACAATTTCCGAAGTAAATCTGAAAGAACTGGTGGAAGAGACAGTGGCGCTACATCAAAAGGAGGCTGGTGATAAGGGCATCGAAATCTTTCAAACGGCCTCCGGCAGCGGCGTCATATGGACCGATCCGTACAAATTACGGCAGGTCCTGATCAACATTATTAACAATGCGGTACATGCAACGGATGCCGGGGGAAAAATCACGGCTACCATCGAAGACTTTGAAGACCAGGTGACACTTCATATAACCGACACGGGTCGGGGTATTCCCAGAGAACACCTGAAAAAAATCTTCGAGCCGTTCTTCAGCACGAAGCCTCCCGGCGAAGGGACAGGCCTCGGGCTCTTTGTCAGCTGCAGCATTATCGATAAACTGGGCGGGAAAATAGACGTGGAAAGCCGGTTGGGTCAGGGAACTCGATTTTCCATAAGACTTCCGAGACATCCCGATGTAAAAAGCGATTCGGGCAAATGATGAAATTCGGTTCGGAACTGCAAATTCCGAACCCATGCACCTTGTGATTTACCCAAAATGCCTGGTTGTAAAAATGAAGGAGGAGAAATGGGCCATGGTCAAAATACCGACAAAAGTGCTTCTGGTGGATGATGAAAAAGACTTTGTGGAAATGCTTTGTTTGCGGTTGCAGGAAGCGGGTGAAAAGGTTCACGCCGCATACAGCGGGAAAGAATGCCTGGATACGTTAAACGAAACCGAAATCGATGTGGTCATTCTGGACATCAAGATGCCCGGCATGGATGGGATGGAAACATTGGGAGAGATCAGAAAACGGTTTCCATTGGTGGAAGTGATCATGCTCACGGGGCATGGCAGCACGGAAACTGCCGTCGAGGGCATGAAACTTGGCGCCTTTGATTACCTGATGAAGCCGGCGGATTTTAAAGATCTAACCGCTAAATTACAGGGCGCCCGAAAGAGAAAAGACGAGCAGGAAGAGCGCATCAGGAAGGCCGAGGCCAAGTTGCTCATGAGAAAAAGCGGCGGCGCTTTCTGACCCCGGAGTAATGGCGTCACTGAAACGGCATTTTCATAATGAAACAGAATAGACAAAAAAAAGCAGAGAACTACTATCGCCTTCTGACCCGGAACATGTTGTTGACCATTATCATTGTTTCGGTCATGCCCATGATTCTGGTCAGCGGCATCACCCTTTATCAGTTCGAAATTTCCTACCAGGAAAAGGTGCATGCCCATCTAAAGGAGCTGGTACTCAAGCATAAACAGAATATCGACACGTTCCTGCGGGAAAAACTGGACAATATCCGCTTCCTTGGAACCTCCTTTTCATTTGAAGAACTGAAAAACGAGGAGTTGTTAAGGGAACGTCTGGAAGCCCTGCAGCACATTTACGGACGCGTTTTTGTCGACCTGGGAGTTGTGAATTCCAAAGGAATTCAGGTGGCCTATGCAGGACCGTTCAAACTGGAAAAGGCCGTCTATTCAGACGCAAACTGGTTCCTGAAAGCGATGCAAAGCGATTATTTTAAAAGTGATGTTTTCCTGGGGCTGCGAGGCCTTCCCCATTTCATCATTGCCGTCCGGGAAAAATGGCAAAACGAGAAATGGATTTTGCGCGCCACCATCGATTTTTTGGCTTTCAACAATCTGGTGGAGAACCTCCGTATCGGACAGACCGGTTTTGCCTTTATTCTCAATCAGAAATCAGAGTTTCAGACCAAGCCCCGCCTTGAATTGATTCCGGACAGAGAGCCCTATCTGGCCTTTCTCCGAAACAGCCCTAAATTCAAGGATGGCGTGCGCATTGTCGAAAAGGATGACTCGCTGGGGAACAAGGTTATCTATGTGGCAGCTGTTTTAAAGCATGGAGACTGGCTCCTTGTTTATCAGCAAAAGGCCTCCGATGCCTTTTCGGAACTTAATGCCACCATCAAAATAACCCTTGCGCTCATCCTTTTGGGAACGATTTGTATCGTGACCACGGCATTGTTCATATCCAAGAAAATGGTGGCCCGTGTTGCAAAGTCGGACAAAGAAAAAGAATTGATGAATGATCAGATCGTCGAAACCGGGAAGCTCGCTTCCTTGGGCGAGTTGGCAGCGGGAATCGCCCACGAAATCAATAACCCGGTTGCCATCATGGTGGAAGAGGCGGGATGGATTGAAGATCTCCTGGAGGAAGAGGAATTTGAAAAAGGCGAAAACCTGAACGAATTTGAGCGCGCCTTGAAACAGATCAGGACTCAGGGACAACGGTGCAAGGAGATTACCCATAAGCTGCTGAGCTTTGCCAGAAAAACAGACTCCCGGATTCAGGTTGTTTCCGTCAATGACCTCATAGAAGAATTGGTTCTGCTCTCCGAACAGCGGGCCAAATACAGCAACGTGACCCTTCAGATGAATCTCCAGAAGGATCTCCCCACCGTGAAGGTTTCTGAAACCGAGTTGCAACAGGTGATGCTGAACCTTATCAACAATGCCCTCGACGCCATGGAAAATACCGGTGGAAGCCTGAGCATATCGACCCGTATGGAAGAAAACAACATTATTATCGGAGATCACATCCTCATGGAGGTAACCGATAACGGGCCGGGGATTCCCACGGCAAATCTTGCGAAAATTTTTGATCCGTTCTTTACCACGAAGCCCGTGGGCAAAGGTACCGGCCTGGGGCTTTCCATCTGTTACGGCATTGTTAAAAAGATGGGCGGCGATATTCTGGTAAGAAGCATCATGGGTGAAGGCACCACCTTTATCGTTAAGGTGCCCCTTCCGAAATCAAAAGATGGGAATTCAAAAATCGGCAAATAGGGACAACATCAAAGGGTCTTTTCCAGAGAAATGAGACCCAAAACGATCGATAAAAGGAGAAAGAATTATGGCTATTGCAAAAGTACTTCTCGTGGATGACGAAACTCCATTTGTGGAAGCCATGTCAAGAAGGTTGAAAAAGAGGGACATCGATATTTTGGCGGCTTTCAGCGGCTCTGAAGGACTGGACATGCTGGAAAACGATGGAAGTGTGGAGGTGGTTATCCTGGACGTAAAGATGCCCGGCATGGATGGTATTGAAACGCTGGGTGAAATCCGAAAGAGATTTCCCCTTGTGGAAGTCATCATGCTGACCGGCCATGCCACGGTTGAAACCGGGATTGAAGGGATGAAGCTCGGCGCTTTCGATTATCTCATGAAACCGTGCGATATGGACGTGCTCATGAACAAGCTGAAAGAGGCCGTCGCAAAAAAAAGAAAACATGAAGAAAAAATAATCGAGGCACGGATGAAGGAGATCACCAGCCGCCGTGCTTAATTCAGGGGCAGGAGTGAAAATCATGCAAAACATTCCTTCAAACGACGTCAGGCTTCTTCTCGTGGATGATGAAGTAGGTTTTGCAGAGGTTGTTTCCAAGCGTTTGCGTAAGAGAGGGATGCACGTCAAAACTGCTTTTACGGGAAGTAATGCCATCAAGGCAATCCGCAAACAGGATTTCGATGTGGCAGTCTTAGATCTGAAAATGGAAGATATGGACGGGATAGAAGTTTTAAAGATTTTCAAGAAAGCCTATCCCGAGATGGCAGTGATCATGCTGACCGGCCACGGATCCGAGACTGCCGCAAAAGAAGGATTAAAACATGGTGCTTTTGATTATTTAACCAAACCGTGTGATCTGGAAGACCTGGTTGAAAAAATTCACGAGGCGGTTAAGTATGGGAAATAAGGATTGGAATCAGCATATGTCCATGCCGTTTCTTTTTTGGATGAAAGATTGCTGACGGAGGTTTCGATTTTAAGACCAAATTTTTCAATCTTGGTGTAGAGAGTGAAGGTCTGTGCATCGATGGTTTCCCTAATTCTCTTCAACACCTCGGGGTTTTGGTCGACCACCACCACATCCTTGTTTTCAAGCGCCAGCCGGCTGGCGATGTGAAACCCCACCTCGCCGGCGCCAATGATGACGATTTTCATTTATTAAAACGCTTCCATTTTACGTCGGTCTCCGGGCTGATTTTATTTTGAATCCGAGATCAGGCGAGCCGTTGGTTTTTTTTATAATACAGCCCCAAGGTCCTTTTCAATCCATTTTGGATTGGTACTTACGATCAATTCCTTCTTCCGAAATGTTTCGCTCAGGATTATTTTTACAGATGGCCAATCCCAATCCCGAACCTCCAAAGCACGGTTGCGAATTTCAGCCGGACCCATATCCGGCGCGCTATCCTCCCCAGAATAGTCTTAAAAAAAACCTGAGAATTTGATGCACCGTTATGTCCAGACAACCTCGGAAACTCCCTTTTTCTCGGCGCATTTGAGGATCTTAATTCTCATCCAAAACTTTCTCACAGACATCCGCGGACAGCGGTTGCTTCACTGAGCAGCAATACATACATGTTGGGGTTGCTTTCCTCTTGACACACAAGCACATTTTTTCTATGCCCGCGGCTGAAAAAAGCAATGTCTTATCACCTCACATCACCCCAAAACTTCCTTATCGAAGCAGCGTATTCCGCGTGTTTCGGGTCGGAAAGGCACCACCCGAATCAACAGCGACTATAACGGTTTTACCAATGCCCGGATAGTCTGCCAATCCTTCCCCTTGGGCATGATGAAAAGGCATTTGCCCTGGCTTCTATCCGACCAAAGGTCCCCGACCATCCGCTTTTCCCTGGAATCATCATTGCTCCATCGATCCATGCCCTTGTACTCTACCACCAGTATGCGGTTGTCATTCAATTCGGCTACAAAATCAGGGCAGAAGCGGTCGGTTGAGGTTTGAAGCCAGAAGGAGGTTTCCGGACGACGTTCGAGATTGCGGACCCAGGTTTTGATTTCGGGCATCTGGTCAAGATGGACCGCGCACTCAAACTCCTCCCCCTCGGATTTCAGTTCTCCGATGACCCTGAAGAGATGCTTCTGGAAGCGATAGCTGCCCTCGTAATACCAGTCGGGAGCGTAATGGTCTTCATCATAGGTCAGACGGGTTTCGGCGTTCACCTCGAATATTATCGAATCCGTTTCAGGAAGAAGGGCCTTAAGCGCTTCCAGATTGTCGCCCTGGACCAGCAGGTTTCCGGCATCGGGGGTCACCGGCGGACAGGTTCGGTTCGCATTGCAGCAGCCGGTAGGGAACCTGTCGGTGGTGATTGATGACGGCCTTTTTACCGATCCAGTCCAGTGTCGCCATGATTATGCTCCTGGAACGTGAAACGGGAATCGATCTGAGAATACGGCATAATTTGTGCTGTCCGTTGACATCATGTTTAAATATCCTGCGTTCAACAAAACACGCGCCCTCTCACCCTTTGTGCGTGGGTTTGGAATTGGCAGTTGTTTTCCGGTGCGCCGAGTATAGAGAAATTCCTAGGGGAGGTAAAGGTCGAAATGGGTACGATGCCGGGTTAAGAGAAGAAGCGGGGTTTATCTCTACTCACTCTCATACGCGATCAAATGTCCTTTGAAGGCCACAAGATCCCCTTTCTTAAATCTTGCCGAGGATTCAGGATCTCTTTCCAAGTCAATTTTCTACTTTTCGTGAGCCCACTCCAGAACCGCTTTCACGATATCATCGTGAATCCAGTAACCGGAGTCTCGCATGTCGTCAAGCGGCTCTCTAACATTGGGAATGAGACCCCGCTGTTTGGCCTCAACAAGGATTCGGGCTGAACCTACAACATGCATTCCGTAGATTTCTCGGGCAATTTTTCTGGCCTTCCTTTCATCTATCAAAACAAAATCCGCGCCTTTCTCTTGGGCAAGGTGGATAACGGATGCTTCTCCCTTGTCCAGAAGGGTGCCAAGAAGGGGTTCGATCGGCCTCTCAAGAGATTGCACCTTTATCCACGTCGCTTTCCGGTAACATCCCAAACCGATAAAGTTTTTGCCGCCCTGAATGATCTCATGGTGCACGGTTTCCGGCAAAATCACCTCTTCAAAAATTCCTCGGAGGATTTCCAGACGGTCGATTGAACAGAGGGCGATAACAGGTCCTGTATTGGAAACGAGCCGCCCTTTCATGGCAGGGGATCCTTCAACTCAGCCAGAATTTCCTCCCGATCCCACGCCACGGTGGAGACGCCATACCGATGACACTCCAACAGGAAAGTCACTCGCGGTATGGCCGCCATGGCGGCCGCCTGTCCGGAAGAGAGCCGTCCGAGCTCAAAAAGCTTAGTGGCCAGAACAAGTCGAACCTCCTCTTCAAAGGACTCGGGAGCCAAGTTGAGCGCCGCCGGTATGGATTCCGGATATTCGATGGACATTGTCTTCATGGCTTTACTCCAACTTTTGTATTCCCAATGATTTTTCCTTATACGTGTCCGGATTTTACCGAACATCCCATTAAAAATCAAACTATTCATAAATTGGGCAGCAATTTTCATTTTGAAATGATTTGATACATAAAAGAGTCAAAATGAATTCAACCGTCAGGCCTCGCCGATGGCCGAGAGAATCCGTCTTACAAGTTCCGGATGGTAGCGCACACCTTCCTCAATGGCTTTTCGTACATAAGGAGAAACGCTGTCGATGATGCCGTCCTTTTTGGCCCTGGCAAGCAATCCCAGGACGCCCACAACGTCGAGGCCCATACTGAGAGCGGCCACATGGAACGCGTCGATCTTCGCGAGGGTGATGAGCGGACCCGTATTGACGATAATCTCAGTAATCATTCCGCAAAAACTTGAGTTCGTGATCAGCGTCTTCGGGTTTCAGGTTGCTCATGGGCACCCCAATTCGTGGAAGAGACATCAGGAATTCGACCCGTTCCTTTCGGCACAGTTCGGCTGCCTGTCCGGAGGTCAATCTTCCCAGTTCGTAGAGTTTGGCGGCCAATAAGAAGCACGCTTCCCGATTGAATTCGTCCTTGCTCATGCCGAGGTTGAACAACAAGTCATTTCCGTATTCGATGGTTAGGACATGGGATGACATGGAACGGCCTCCTTTGTCATTTGTTGACAACTATCCATTCTATGGGCTGGGGGGGCAATGTCAAACGGGAAAAAATGGTGGCGCTCTGGTCAGAACGAAAAATGAAAAAGGGGGACGGAATCAGGCACTATTTCAACGCCTTGATGCGTCGAATATCCATGGAAAGGCCCACGGTGCCGAATGCCGACACCGCCTCAAAAAAATACGCCAGAAAAGATCCGGACGGATGGGCCATATCACCCCCGTGGGGCAACTCACCCGCCAGGATCATAAAGAGCACAAAGCCGATGATTCCCATGGAAATCAGAACCAGCGACACGTTCCGGGTCACGGTTTCGGCCGGAACGCTCTTTTTAAACATATTGACCCTTCGTCCAGCACTGCAAATCATAAAGCACCGGGAACCCGATGCCGCCGACACCAATCAGGCCGCATACGGTTAGGTGATAAGACTTTGCTTTTTTCAGCGGCGAATATAGGAAAAATCACCTTGTGGGTCAAGGGAAAAGTAACCACAAAATGTTGGTATTGGTTTTGAGTGACGCAAGCGGTGGCTGGAGATGGCCGGCAGAGGGGCTGGTTGAGGATAACGGATCCTTCAATCAGCTGAGAAACAGGGAGTTTCCGTGCTTTTCCAGACATAATGGTGCATCAAATCCCCAGGGTTTTTTGAAAAGTTATGAAGCGTATGCCTCAACGGGGTATTCCGGATCACGGTAAAGATAGTCTTCACAGGGAGGCAACTGAGAATCTGAAGTGTCAATGGCTAATTTCGGATCGACATTTTTGCGTGGCGGCCTGGCCTTACTGTCCCAAAGCCCGAGGTGTCGCAATATCTTCTTTATGACATCCGGACGTTCAATGACGCTGTACGGGCGAAAAATCTTTCGCCCCTACATTTTTTCCGGAACATGCGGGACAGCAAAGGGGATCAATTTCGCATATTTTCTGGATTAGACGAGCCCAGTTGCGTTTATGTTCTTTGGTCGATCCATCCGGTTCAAGGATGGAAGGGATAAGCCCATCCTCATCCTTCTTCTTCCGTTTTCCCCGGGCCACATTGCTGTAAAAACCGAAGTACCGAACCATCTGTTGCCCTTTGTTCGGAACGTGAGAACACATGGCCGCCAGCCATTCCAGCGCATCGAAGGTTTTCTCCTCTTTGCCGTCTTTGGACCGATACACCACTTTTAATTCTTCCGGAATATATGTCATCCGTTCCTGAGAAAAAAAAGCCCTGATAATGTAACGGGCCAGGTTTTCAATGGCGTCTTCACTTCCCGGCTGAATTCTCGATCCACAGAAAACATTAAAACCCGAGTGCCTCCATGCGGAAACCATTTCCACCAGCTCAGCGGTGATTTTCTCTTTTTTCAGGAGTAACTTGAAAACCTTGTGTCGAAAGATCTCTTCCAGGTGTTTGATTTCAAACAACGGCGCCACACGGAACATACCGTTTCCATAAAAGCAGCCGTCCGTGCACAGAACATGGAGGTGAGGATGCCATCCCAGAAAATCACCGAACGTATGAATGGCGATGACGGCCCCCGGAACCGCGTCCTTTTCCGGTACGGCTTCCTGGAAGGATTCCTTCAGGGTTTCCCAGGCACAACGGGTGAGATCGGAAAGCAGCTTTCTATCGTAGAGGAAATACCGGCGAAGTATTTTCGGTATGCTGAATACGAAATGACGGTGTGGAACATCCTTCAGGACTTCTTCGCAAAGCCACTCTCCAAACTCCACAACACGCTTCTGATGGCAGGATGGACAAAAATGTCTTCGTTTGCAGGAAAATGCGAGCAAGAATTCGTGACCGCATTCTTCACATTTCACCCTTGCAAAGCCATTGTGCAGAATCCCGCAGTCCAAATAACGATAGATGACCTGTTTGATGTACGGTCGGAAGAAACCGTATTTCTTTGCGAACTCGTCGTCATAGGCCTGTTCCAAATTTTCAAAATTGTCTTCGATACACTGGTAGTATTGGGATTCCTGAGGCTTTCGGGGATGGTAAACAGGGGATATATTGGGCATCTTCCGCTCACTTCCAGAAAGATCACCCAAAAACAGATACTGTAAGTTTAACTGTAAGTAAAGCCTGATGAGCCGTGGAATTCGCCACCATGAGGACTCCTTATCCAATTTGCGTCGGCTTTTGGTATTCGTCTGGGCACATTTCGTTATTGGGAGCGTGGAGATCGTGCCCCGCGAGGTCCTGCCCGTGTATTGCTTAATGCGGTGGCAAAAGAACCGCACGCAGTCTTACGGGCGATTCAAATGAAATGTTGCTCTGCTTCATGAACCACCGGGGTCACAGGGACCCACACGCAAAACGGCCAAGTTGGTAGAACCTTTGATCTTACCCGAAGATAGGGAAGGTTATTATTGGATTGCCGAGGTCACCATACTACCCTCACATCATATTCTGTCATAATCCGATCACGTGTTATCAGGGGCATATTTTCAAGGGTGGACTGGGCAATCAAGATTCGATCAAAGGGATCTTTGTGAATTGCCGGTAACAGGCGCGTACAAACAGCGTGAGGCAGTGTAATCGGCAACGACAGCATTTGGTTCACGGACAACTGATCAATTAGAAAATGCTCCAATTCACCTTGAATGGACAGTCTTCCCAGACCGGTCTTGATGGCAATTTCCCATGCACTGCCCGCGCTAAAGTAGATTTCATTATCTTGTCTGCTGATAATATCGCAGACATTCTTCGACAATCGTTCATCCTCGGAAATAAACCACAAAAACGCATGCGTATCCAAGAGATACTTCATTTGTAAAAAGCCTCCAGAATGTCATCGGGTAAAGGCGCATCGAAGTCCTTTGAAATGCGGATCTTTCCTTTAGCGGATCCGGGAATACGGTCAACCCCCGGCTTCTGAAACGGCACAAGCTTTGCTACCGGTTTTCCGGACCGGGCTATAATAATCTCCTCACCTGCAATGGCCTTGTTGATCAGTTTGGAAAAGGCCGTTTTGGCTTCATAAATGTTGATTTGGAGAGGCATTTTTTCCTCCGTTCGTTACGGGTTGCGATGATAATTGACTGTAGACCAAATGGTTGGTCAGGTCAAGAAAAAGGCAGATTTTCACCCATCTTTCATTTCGGGGCATGGTCTTGAATCTTCAACCGCCGGATCATGACCTAGGAGGTACAGTGATCTCCTTCATGGGTGTATTCCCCGTCGAACATATCAAAGCGTATTTCGTCAGGTTTTGGTAAGCGCTGCGCGCCCGCCACATATTTGAGCACCGCTTTTGAAAAAAACCGCGCCTTATTGACTTAGTGAAAACCCTGTTCTCAGGAATTTCCTGGCACTGGTGGTGTTTGTGGGAATCGGCATGGCCGTTTACCGCCGGTTTTTCCTAAAAACCCCCCGTTTTTTCACCAATGCCATGGATCGATATGCCGTGATCATGATCTCGGGGGTTTTTCTCGAGACCGCAAAGATCGGTTCCCTTGAGCGATACTCCCAAATGGTGACGGATTACGCGGATTTTGACGGGGAAGCGGAAGCAAAGGCCTTGGAGGCTTTGTGGGTGACGAGCTTTGGCGTGGTCTCACCCAATTCAAAACCCCCCTTTGAAAAATAGCAGTATTCCCATCCAAAGACATTTTTGGGTGGCGGCCTGGCCTTTCGGTCCCAAAGCCCGAGGTGTCGCAATATCTTCTTTATGACATCCGGACGTTCAATGACGCTGTACGGGCGAAAAATCCTTCGCCCGTACATTTTTCCGGAACATGCCGGACAGCAAAGGGGATCAATTTCGTATATTTTCTGGATTAGACGAGCCCAGTTGCGTTTATGTTCTTTGGTCGATCCATCCCGTTCAAGTATGGAAGGGATAAGCCCATCCTCCAAATTCAGCCATCCGCCTTATTCGACTCATGATCATCGGCAGTCTATTCTGGCTGGCCATATCGGGCGGTAAATGGCCGGGGAGCGCATCAATGAACCTTTGATGCGCTAAAAGGTCGGAGAACCGGTGCTCTGGTCAGAACGAAAAATGAAAAAGGGGGACGGAATCAGGCACTGTTTCAACGCCTTGATGCGTCGAATATCCTCGGATTTGCCCAGCATGATCAGGATGTCGCTGTCCTTTATCACAAAATTCGCCGGTGGCACCAAAACGAAGTTTTCCGGCACCACCTCAATTTTCCCGACCCCGATTTCCTGAAGGTAAAGGCATATGAGGATACTGATGCTGATCTTGGTGCCGGTGGAAACGATGACACCATCCATATTTTCCAACCCGAGTGCCTTCAGCGCTTCCTTATCGGTGGCGTCGAGCACGACCGCCTCCGTGGAATGGGGGTCAATGGCCTGAACCTTTGCTTTGTCCGTATCGATGGCCACCGCCTCGTTGCCGTCTTCAAAGAGGGCCTTGGCCGCATAAAACCCGAAATTGCCGAGGCCGATCACCGCAAATCGTTTCATCTTATTCTCCCTCTGATTATCCAATCATTAAATTTTCTTCAGAATATTCAACACCCTTGGTTGCTCCGGTCCCGACGATAATATAAGCAAACGTGAGTACGCCCACCCGTCCGATGATCATCATCAACACGATCCAGCACTTGCCCCAGGCGTTGAGTGTCGGGGTCACGCCCATGGAAAGGCCCACGGTGCCGAAGGCCGACACCGCCTCAAAAAAATATGCCAGAAAAGATCCGGACGGATGGGTCATATCGCCCCCGTGGGGCAACTCACCCGCCAGGATCATAAAGAGTACAAAGCCGATGATTCCCATGGAAATCAGAACCAGCGACACGCTCCGGGTCACGGTTTCGGCCGGAACGCTCTTTTTAAACATGTTGACCCTTCGTCTTCTCTTGATACGGCTCAGGGTGAAAGCCGTCAAAAGCGCCAGGGTGGTGGTTTTGACCCCACCGCCGCAGGAGCCCGGCGACGCGCCGAAAAACATTAAGAATATCATCATGGCGAGGGTGGCATCCCGCAAGGAGGCGATGTCCACGGTGTTAAACCCGGCGGTGCGACAGGTGATCGATTGAAACAATGGAATCAGGATGCGATGGGAAAGTGACGGGGCCTCGCCCAAAAACCGATGTTCCAGAAAGGCGAACATGAGGGCGCCGGTTACGATGAGAATCAAGGTCGTCATGAGAACCGTTTTGGTTTGAATGGAAAGCCTGCACCGCTGACGCCTTCGAAGCCTGATCCAGCACTGCAGATCATAAAGCACCGGGAACCCGATGCCGCCGACAACAATCAGGCCGCACACGGTTATGTTGAGCAAAAGATTGTTGTGGTAGCCCATCATACTGTCTGAAAACAGAGAAAACCCGGCGTTACAAAACGCTGAAATCGAATGGAACACCGCCGTGTAGACGGCAGACCCGAAGGGAAGCTCCCGGCTCCAGTGAAGGGTTAACAGGACCGCTCCCATAACTTCCACACTAAGGGTGACCAGGACGATACTTTTGACCAGGCTGAAAATATCCCCCCGGGGGGTGTGGGCGAACAGGTCCTGCATGGCCATGCGCTGGCGGAAGGAAATGCTTCGGCCCACCCACTGAAAAAGCATCACGGAAATGGTCATGACGCCGAGTCCGCCGATCTGAATCAGCGCCAGGATCACCCCTTGTCCGAAGCCGGAAAAATAGGTCCCCGTATCCACCACGATCAACCCGGTCACACAAACGGCGGATGTGGCCGTAAACAGTGCGTCCACCCAGGCGATGTGCCCGCCGTTCGTGGAAACAGGGAGTTTGAGCACAAGTGTCCCCAGGGCAATGGCCAGAATAAAACCGGCCAGCGCAAGCATCGCCGGGTGCGCTTTAAGGAAGCGTACGCGAAACGTCATGACCTGAGTCTCGGATGTTGATGGTACTCACAGTGAATATGGTCTTCAACCTCACATAATTCGTGCAGGCGGCGACCGCCAAGCACCACGCGGTCCAGGTAAGCCCCGCACACCGTCATCTCGTGTTGTGAATCGATCTTGCTGTAATGCAGAAACGGACAGAGAATTTCGAGTTGCCGGCCCGGGCTGTCCGCCGGCCCCAAGTCCTAGATGATCTGCCCCACGAAATTCGAGTCCGGCTTGGCATCACCGGTGTACCGGACGTAGTCGACGTTTGCTCCCTTGAGATCTTCAGTTAATCTGCGGTTCTTTGAAGGCAGGAGCGCCAGGACGGGACTCTGTTTGGTGTGGCTGTTTCGCTTCAGCGCGGCGCTCAATTCCAGGAGGACTTCGCGCTTCCGGATCGATATTCGCATGAATGAAACCACGATGATCCCGGGGTTCCGGTCAACGGCCTTGTCGAGGCACCGGATCGGGCTGGCAACCCATTTCTCTTCCCACGGCGAATCGGAAATACTTCCGGATGTATCGCACACCAAGAACTTCATCACCCGGCTCTTAGTCTCCACTCCAGTTGGTTTGATCTCTTCTTTTTTCATCACATCATTTCTCCCTTGATGTCCACGTCAACATTTGCCGGCCGTCCCCCCCGATCTTAAGGAGGCTGACGATCACCACAATGAACTCCAGTCGTCCCAGGAACATGGCAATGGTTTCTGACCACAAGGCGCTGTCCGGCATCCGGGCCGAGGTGACACCCACTGAAAGCCCGACCGTTCCGAGAGCGGAGGCGAATTCAAAGAGGGAATTCACAAGATTGAAACCGCTGGCGCACAGGATCATGACGCCGAGCACATAGGTCGCCAGATATAAAAAGATAAAGACCATCACCTGGCGAATCCTGGCATCATCCACAAAAACCCGCCGGTTGCCTTCCCAGATGGGTCGCTCCAATACCGTGGTACGGGGCATAAAGTATCGTTTCATTTCCCACCAAAGCATCCGCCACAACAGATAGACGCGAAACTGCTTGATCCCGCCGGCCGTGGAACACGTTCCTCCGCCGATCAGCATCAGCGTGATCAGCAGAAATAGACCGAAAGCGTTCCAATTGCCGTAGCTGATAGTCGAAAAGCCCGTGGTGGTGATGGCCGTCACCGTCTCAAAGACAGCGACGCGGAT
Organism: Desulfatiglandales bacterium; assembly: GCA_963663335.2. Taxonomy (GTDB): domain Bacteria; phylum Desulfobacterota; class DSM-4660; order Desulfatiglandales; family Desulfatiglandaceae; genus NaphS2. Next base: position 232,540 of record CAXXLN010000001.1, read on the forward strand.
TGATTTTCCGAACTGCGGGTAGAGGGCCCGGCTCGTCAGTAGAAACATGGCCGCAACTGATAAAGGGATCAACACAACCAGCAGGCGCACCTCGCCGTTTCGCGCCACCACTGGCAGCCTGCCGCGCCATAGCAACCAGGCGGTGACGAAGCTCAAATTGCCAAGAAGCATCAGAGGCAGGGTTACGGCCTCGATGGCCGTCGAATTCCAGTATCCGATACTCTCCGCTCGTGTCGAGAATCCGCCCGTGGAGACGGCGGCAAAGGAATGGTTCACCGCATCGAAAAGCGACATGCCCGCCATCCGATACGCGATGGCACCGGCGAGGGCATAGCAACCATAGATGATCAGAACCAACCGGGCAGACTGGCGGACATGCGGCACGAGTTGGTCGCTTCGGCCCTCCGCACTGGAGATGCCGACGCCGACGGGCCCGACAATGGCCGACATCATGATGATGGCCAACCCTGCTCCGCCGGCCAATTGGATGATGCTGCGCCAGACCAGAATCATCTTGCCGGCGCCGGTCACGTCCACGACGGAAAGCCCCGTGGTGGTCCATCCGCTGACCGATTCAAACAGCGCCCTGGAATACGGGAGTCTCAACACGGCCGTGAAGGGCCATGCGGAAAAGAGGATGACGATGATCCAGCTCAACAGAACGATGATGCCGCCCTCGGCAACCGTGAGCGTGATGTCGTGCGGGGAACGAAACGCCTTCCATAAAGTGACCCTCAGGACGAGAAGACAGGCCGCGGGCAGGCCAAAGGCCCATGCCTTATCGGCCTCTTCGCGCCGGACAGCAGCAGAATCATTCCGATTGAGGAAATTATCGAGGCATAGCGCTGTTTAAGGTATTCTTTCTCTCGCACGGCCGGCCCCTTTAAATCCGTTCGCCGGTAAGCGCCTTGAGCACCGGCCCATGATTTTCCGGAAGTGTGATCAGGACGACGCGGTCGCCCGCCAGCAGATCATTGGCGCTACGAGGGACGATCGGCCTGTTGTCGCGGATCACGACGGCCACCAGGGCATTTTCAGGCAGGTCGATATCCTTCAGGAACTTCCCGACGACCGGGGAATCGTCATCGAGTACGATTTCCGTCACATTCACCCGGCCTTCGCCCACGGGCAACAAGTTGGTGATCTGTTCCAGGGACGATCGCTGCTCGATCAGACTCCCGACGATGCGGGTGGTGGAAAATCCGGAAATCCCCAGCTTTTCAAACACCTCGGCGTTGTCGGGATCGTTTGCCAGGGCCACGGTCCTGGGAACACCGAATTTGAGGGAAGCCAGTTGACAGATCACCAGATTGTCCTGATCGTTGGGGGTGATGGCGAGTACGGCGTCGGCCCCCATCGCGCCGGCTTCCCTGAGAATCCCGGCGTCACTCCCGTCTCCGCACACCACTGTGGCCGTAAGTTCGCGGGCCAATTGGACGCATTCTTCCCGGTTCCGGTTGATGATGACGACCTGATAACCTCGTGACGCAAAATTCCGGGACAGAAAATAGAGCGTTTTGCCGCCGCCGATGATGAGTACTTTCATGATGGCGCTCCTTCCCGTTCAGTGGAGCCATTGGCAACGGCCCGCAGGAACATCTCAGCCGCCACCGAAGTCGGGCATATGGTGTCAATGCCCAATTGCGCGTAGACATCCTCTCGCTTGGGGTCGAAAATCCTGGCCACCACATGGGGAACATCGAAGATCCCCCGCGCCACCTGGGCCGCCATCAAATTGACGTTATCCTCGTGGGTCGTGGCGATCAGGACATCCGCCTTGTGGGTCTTGGCCTCCTTGAGCACGGCCATTTGGGTGACGTCCCCGTGAACTTGAAAGCCGCTGAAATCGGGCGACAGGTCATTGAAGGTGGTCTCATCCCTGTCGACCACCACCACCGAATTGCCTGAGCGGCTAAGGTGGTTGGCCAGATGAGAGCCCAGCCGGCCGCACCCTACGATCACGATGTAACGGTTATTCTTCATTGGGTCCCTCTTCGGCGTTGTCGTCTTCGGAATCCATGGCCTTCTTATCCGGCCCGAGATCGATCTTTCCGAATTTATTCCAGGATGTGGTCCGGTCGAGATTGGCCCAGGCCGGTTTGAAAGTCGGGTCGATATCCAAGGCCGCGCGGTAGAATTTCCTCGCCCCCAACCCATCGTCCTTGATTTCAAGCAATGCCCCAAGAAGGTTGTACGCCTCCGGTTGGGCCGGGTCCGCTGCAATGGCTTTTCGGACCGTTTCACGCGCCGCAGGGAACCCGCGGTCTGAAATGTGCCTCTTGGTGAGTTCGATCAAGGAGCGGTAGTCGACGGCGTTCTCCTCATCCAGCGTCTCACGTTGCAGCACTTGGTTGGCCAAGTCCCGAATCTCAACGGGGCTGAAAGGCTTCTGGATGAAGTCCACCGCGCCGAGTTTCATGGCCTCCACGGCGGATTCAATGGTTCCGTGGGCCGCAAATGATGATCACCCGAATTTTGGGCCAGTCGTCCTTGATTTGCCGAAGGACCTCCATCCCCTCTATCCCGGGCATCTTCAAATCCAAAAACACCAGGCCAAACTCGGTTTCGCGTAGCTTCTCAAGCGCTTCCTCGCCATTTACAGCCGTCCGGACCGTGGTCTCCAACGGCTCCAATGACTGCGACATGGTCAGACGGATGTTTTTCTCGTCGTCAACGACCAGGATCGGTTTCTTTTCCATGTGTTCCTCCTATTGGGCCACCGGAAGGGTGAATATGAAAGTGCTGCCCTGACCGGCGGACGATTCCACCCAAATCGCGCCGCCATGGGCGCGCACGATTTCTTTGCAGATGGCCAGGCCCAAACCCGTTCCACCCGCTTCCTGCCCCTTCACCTGAACAAACTTCTGAAAAATCTTGGATTGATACTCAGGCGGAATCCCAGGCCCATCATCGCGCACGGAGAGGTGAACCTGGGGTCCGATTCGGTGCGCCGAAAGACCGATGTGGCCGCCCTTGCTCACGTATCGCAGGGCATTGGAAATCAGGTTGGTCAACACCCATGTAATTTTGTTGGCATCGGCGCGAACCTTGGACATGTCTCCGGCGAGTTCCGATGTCAATGAAACCGCCTTCATGTCCGTTTGACTTTTGAAAACCGTTTCAACATGGTCGAACAAAGTTGAGACCGGAACGTTCTCGAACGCCAGGTCGATCCTGCCCGCCTCGATTTTTGAGAGGTCGAGCAGATCATTGACGAGCGCCTTCATGCGGTGGACTTCCTCGTGCGCTGCCAGGAGAAGGTCTTTATCCCTTTCGGCGAGTCCCCGGGCGGCGTGTTCCATGAGAAGATCGACGCTCATTCCCAGACTGGTTAGAGGGGTACGAAGTTCGTGAGAGGCGGCCATGACGAATTCGCTCTTGAGCCGCTCCACTTCCTTGAGGCGGGTGACATCCTTGAGGAAGAGGACGATGCCCGAAAGGCTTCGATCCCTTCCCCGGATGGCCGTAACGGAAAACAGGTAATGTCTGGCCCCGGCTCCCTCCTGAAGGACGATAATGCGCTGCTCATCGGGCAAATCGGGTTGGGCTCCCGTCTCGACGGTCTTGCGGATGAGGTCGCAGACCCGGGGTTCCGAAAGAATGTCCGAGCACTGCAACGCGGCGCTTTCAGTGAACTTCAAATCCAATAACCGACGCGCGGCGGGGTTGATGCCGGTCACCTTGAGATGGGTGTCGAAAACCACCAGGCCGTCCTCGATGCTCGAAAGGATCGCCTCGCCCTTGTTCTTCTCGGAGATGATCTGCTAGATATTCATCTCGTGATAGCGACCAAGCTGCCGGGCCATCCGGTTGAACTCGCCGGCCAGACGACCCAATTCATCACCGGTCTCCACGATCACCTGAACGGCATAGTCGCCGGACGAGATCTTCCGTGACGCCTCCATGAAATGTCGGATCGGCCGGGCAATCCGCTCGGCCAGGAACAAGCTGAATATCAAGGCCACCATCAGCGCCGACGCGGCCACCAACGCAGTTGACCAGATCGCGCGCCGAGCCACGCCGCCGGCCCTGACGCTGGCGGCGTACATGGTCTCCTCGTTAAGGTTACGCAAACCGATGCACGCATAGCGCACCCTGGCAAAGAGCGGGTAGACCGTTTCCTGATAGTCAGCGGTCGCCAAGGCCGCTTCGTTCGCTTCACGCAAGTCGGTGAGCGAGGAGAATTTTTTCCGATAGACCGAGTAGTCCGTCGCGATGGATTTGACAAGCGCCGCTTCCCCGTCAATCGTTATGTTGTCTTTGGCCCGGGCGAACCATTCCAGGAAGACCGCTTCGTTTTCCCGAAACTGAGTGATCCCTTTTCCCTCGTCGCCCAGGAACATGAGCAGCATACCGCTGTCTTGCCGTTCCAGGGCGTCCACCATGTTCTCGGCGGCGAGGATGCTCCGATAGTTCTCGCTCAAAATAGCGTCGGTGGCCTTGCCAAGCGACACCAGGTTCGTAGTGGCCCAAGCCACCACGAGTCCCATGAGGGCGAACGCGACGCCATATCCGATGAGTATCTTTTTCTTTAACGTCATTGGAAACAGTCCTCCATTTGGTCACCGCCGGCACTCATACAAGGGAGCAACAACCGTGCCATTTTGCACGCCCCGAGATTTCAGTGCGTTATACTTGAATGGGGAGTGATTGGCCTTGAAACCTGAAATATCCGGGTGGATATGGCCTTGCAAAACGCAAGGCGGATGGGGATGAAACGTGGCATCAGATGCCGTAGGTCTTCCGCCTGCGCCAAAGCGCTGTCGAGAACAAGCGCACCGCGGAAGCCCTGTGCGAAAGCGAGGAAAAATTCCGCCGATATAAGCGGCCGCAAGCAGGCAGAAGAGGCCCTGAAGGAAAGTGAAAAACGATTCCATGAACTCAGCATTGTATCGAATATCCAGGTCCCCTGAATTAAATCAAGAAATTTTCCCTATTGCAGATGAAAGAGATTGACAGGTATGGCTATGCTAGCTAAGCTATGACATCACTAATGATTTGAAAGGAGCTTTCCATGGAAAACGTCAGTGTATTTGAAGCAAAAAATAAGCTCTCCAAATTGATATCCGATGTTGAAAAGTATGGCATCTCTTATCTGATATGTCGGAATGGAAAACCGGTTGCCGAAATTGTTTCGCATAAAGCAAAAGATCGTCTAAAAGGATCGCCGAAACTGCATGTGGGGGTGAGCGGACCGTTATTTGATGATGACATGAGCGGGGATTTCGAATGTCTGAAATAATGTTGGATACCTGCGGATTGATCTGGCTGGTGAATGGCGGCGGTTCTATTTCAACGGAAACATTGACGTTCATTCAAAACGCCAATCTTGTATATGTGAGCGCTGCAACCGCCCTGGAAATTGGGTGTAAAGCAGCACTTAAAAAACTTGAACTGCCGATGGAAGCCGGCAAGTGGTATGAGAAAGCCCTTGAAACTCATGATTTGCTTGAGATACCGATAACCGGGGCGATTGCTATGTTTTCTTCTTCTCTACCGTTTTTTCACAAAGACCCGACAGACCGGATAATCATCGCTACGGCAAAGCTGAATCATCTTCCTGTCGTTACTCACGACAGCCGTTTCAAACAGTACTCAGTTTCAGTTCTCAGGTGAATCACACTATTTTCTTTTAGTAATCATCCTTGCCCACTGTCTGCTTCATCTGGGATTTGACCATTTTAGGGAGTATGAGTACTTCAATTTATGGAACGCTGCATGTGACTGTTTCAATTCCCCGGCTCATCAGTCTTGACTTACAGTTAAACTTACAGTATTTGTTTTTGGGTAATCTTTCTGGAAGTGAGCGGAAGATGCCCAATATATCCCCTGTTTATTCTCAGTTATCTTCCCGTGAAGACTATCTTTACCCGGTTGAATTTCCCGAAGGGAACCCTATTCAACTGGGTGAACCGTGATCCAGAATACCCCATTGAGGCATACGCCTCATAACTTTTCAAAAAACCCTGGGGATTTGATGCACCATTATGTCTGGAAAAGCACGGAAACTCCCTGTTTCTCAGCTGATTGAAGGATCCGTTATCCTCAACCAGCCCCCCTGCCGGCCATCTCCAGCCACCGCTTGCGTCACTCAAAACCAATACCAACATTTTGTGGTGTCTTTTCCCTTGACCCACAAGGTGATTTTTCCTATATTCGCCGCTTAAAAAAGTAAAGTCTTATCATCACGGAGCTAACAATACAGTTGAACTGCCCTACAAGGACCGCTTTATGGTGTGCTTGAGCCTTATGAGGTGGAAATTTCACACACGGTTCTGTGGGGCAAACGTGGCGGAGAGGCCCAAATCTACCCGATGTAATAAAACCAACGTGAAACCCACGAACCCCCAAATGGAGGAAATAACATGCCCACACTTCCACTTGAAAAAATGACGGTAGAGGAGAAGCTGCAAGTCATGGAAGAGCTTTGGAGTGATCTTTGTTGTAATCAAAACCATATTCCGGTGCCGCAATGGCACAAAGACATATTGGACAAGCGAGAAAAACTAGTCTGAAGTTCCTTTTTTAAAAAAGCATAAATATCCAACAAATTCATGCCGTTAAAATTAGATTTTGTGTAACGCTACTGTCTACAACCCTATTGTCTGGAGCAAATCAAATGCTCTCTGTTGCTTGGGGTTACGCCTGGTAGTCATCATGAAAGTCGCAGAAGCATCTCTTTCGTCTGAACAACGGCAAGTGGCGCGAACGATTGCCCTTAGATGATCGAGAAGGCCACGGAAGGAGTAGACTTCCGAACCGTCATCGAGTTGCTTGGTCCTTGCTTTTTTCATTGCCGAATCTGAGCGTTTTGCAGGGGCAACCGGATCACGGAGGGCTTTACCTTTTTGATCCTCGTCGGCATAAAGCAGGGGCCTCCATGCTTCCATCATATGCCACTGCACATAGTAGGCGAGCATGCACAAAAATATATGAGCCCGAACACGGTCTTCGAGACGGTGGCGAATGGGACGTACCATGAGGTCTACGGTTTTGAAGGAGCGAAACGCTCTTTCAGCCTGGCTGAGCAACTTATAACTGCGCACCGTCTCGTCCGCATCCATTCTATCTTCAGGCAAGCTGGATCGTACGATATAGATTCCATCGAGTGCGGCCTCTTTTTTAACCTTCTCTTTATTGATTTCGAAGCTGAAATCGTTGTCGCGAATATCGAGTTCGAAATGCTTCCCAACTTTGTACTTATTGATAACCTTGCCGACCCGTAATCCGATCTCGTCCTGTCCGTGCAACCGGCCCCTATCGACCTTTTGGGCAAAATTTGCCAATTGTTTTTCGATAGACTGAATGTGATGCCGGCTCTTTTCAAGCCTCTTTTCGATTTGTGCCGGACTGCCCTTTGCCGTTATTTCAGCAATGAGTGCCTCTTCATTGACTTTATAATTAAACCCGTCTTCGCGAATATCAAGTTCGAAGTGTTTGCCGATTCGGTACTTTTCTAATATTCCGCGTACCCGTACTTCAATCTCATTTTTTCCGTTCAATCGCCCCCGCTGAACCATGCCCCGGACCTTATTCAGTTCCTTGGCAGTGGCTTCAAGCAAACTCTCTCGCTTGGCAGCCCGCCTATGAGCCAACTCCACATTCCGGCAAGCAATAAGGCGTTCTCCCGGGAAGTCCGGGTGCTTGAGTTCAAAAAGATTCCGTTCATCAAAAAGGCCCATTTGGATGGCGCCACTGGTGGCCAGCTTCTTGATCGCCTCGGGACGAAGTGCACCAATCCAATCAATGCCATCAATATCCTGTAATGCATCGACTTGTTTTTGGGTCAGCATCCCGCGATCCCCCACCATCACAAACTGTTTTATGCCGAATTCATCTCGCACTTTCTCCACCTGTGGCATGAGGGTTTTCGGGTCCCCGGTATTGCCTTCAAATATCGACACAGATACAGGGATGCCCTTTCGATTGGTAAGCAGGCCATAGTTGACCTGAAGCTTGCCTTTCTTTCCATCCCGGTTGTGCCCCAAAGCGGCCAGGGGGCATGTCTGGCCTTCAAAATAGCTCGAAGTCAGGTCGTACAAAGCCAGAGCATCGTTTTCAAGGTGGCGATCCGCCAGCTTGTTTTCAATGCCGCTTTGACGTCCCAAGAGCCAGTCCATAGCATCGTAAAGGTCGTCTTCACTTGCATCATTGACATCCAGCATTTCCGGTAACGTTGTATCAGCCCACCAAAGTGTCGTTGCCAGCTTTGATTTTGGTTCGAGGATGCGCGCAGCAACCATGGCCACAACCAAATCCCGCTGAGATGAACGCCTTGAGCAAATGAGCCTTGAGAAATCCAATCGCCTCATGGCTGTCATTACCGCATCGACGTGACCATGAGCGGGAGATCCATCCTCTATAATTTCAAAGGAATCTGTCGCAACAAGGTTTTCACCCTTGAGGGAACGACGCAGCACTTCGATAGATTGTGGCGGCAATTTGGATAGATTTGCCAATGTGCGGTTCTTGACCTTTCCATCTTCGCGATAGCTTTCGCGGAGCAAAATGGCCGGTGGTGAGTTGCGATTTGGTATCGTAGCGATGTACATGTCGACCATGCCTAGCACATAAACACAATTATGTCAAGTATAATATGTATATATGTGCTATATTACATGCCTACGTTTTCGCACCGAAAATGGCCAGGACAGTCGTATATATCCTTTATTTTCAAAGTGTTATGGTGTATTATGGACGAAATTGCCCCAGGAACTTCAGACTAGTCAAAGAAGGTAAGGCAACATTCGTGGACTGGGAAACCGCAAAAAAAAGGATAGCTGATAGAATCTCATGAAAATTTGTATCGTTGATCAGGCGGAAGATGATCTTGTTGATGGGTACAATTTCTAAGAGTATCAAGCACCCGGGCTTGGGACCTATTTCCTGGATTGCATATATTCGGACGTTGAATCGCTTCTGCTATATGCGGGTATACATCGGATCGTCCATAGAAATTATCATCGGATGTTGTCGGAAAGATTCCCTTTTGCAATTTATTATACCGTTTCTGAGGATGAGATAAAAAATAAAAAGGGGACGAAAAATAAAAAGGGGACGGATTTATTTTTCACCTCTTTTCGGCCGCCCAGGACCACGCAATTCAATCCTCCGTCCCAACTTTTCGGAAATCTGTCGAATGAATCTCTTTCCGGATACTAATTGTCCCCGTTGAGTTGCGTCTCTGATCAACTTCCATTCCTCCTCAGGAACGGTTTCCATGAGCCAACGCCTATATTCTTGCGCTCTCTCGTCTGTTGTGTTGCCAAAGCTCATATAGAAAGGATCGAAATCGAGCCATGGCTGCTCTTTGATGCCGGTTCTTACCGGACAACTTGACCAGAGATATTGCGACGGATCTTCGACCATGCCCGCTCGCAAGGGATTTAGCTCCACATACCGGCAACAGGCAAGCAAATATTCATTTGCACTCACGACACTGGACTTGTAACGCCCCTCCCAGAGAGAACCACTTCGTTTTTCCTTTTTGTTCACATAGCGGGTTTGACGACCGGCAACTCGTTTCATGAGCAAACCCAGGTTTTTGATCTGATCACCTGGATCGATAATAAGGTGCACATGGTTGGTCATCAGGCAGTAAGCGTAAATTTTACAGCCCAGTTCTGTTTTCCATTCCCGGAGATTATCCAGGTAGCATTGGTAGTCACCATCTTCAGCGAACACGACCTGTCGGTTGTGACCCCGCTGGATAATATGGTGTGGACAGTTTGGCATGACTAATCTAGGTTGTCTTGGCATGACATCATCATACAAGGATGCACTAATGAATGTCAAAAAATAAATCTGTCCCCTTTTTTTGTACGACCTGTCGGTTGTGACCCCGCTGGATAATATGGTGTGGACAGTTTGGTATGACTAATCTAGGTTGTCTTGGCATGACATCATCATACAAGGATGCGCTAATGAATGTCAAAAAATAAATCTGTCCCCTTTTTTTCTTCGGCACTTCTCGATCGGAAGGAAAAAGGGCCATTTGCCGGCATCGGTCTTCCCCACGTTGAAACACATCGATGGTTTTGCACCAGGCGGCATGTTGGTTGTCGTTTATTTCGCGGAGATAGAGGACTTGCCGCTGAACAACACGGTTGTTCGACACACGGTGGTTTTCAACGACGCTCCAGTAGCGATGTTCTTTACCGTCTTTAAATCGTTTTTTGGCTCGCAAAAACATGCCCCTATTTTCCGGGTCCAAAACGGAAAAATCAAGGGGGTAGGTCGGCACTGCAAACGATTTTAGGTGGGGCCGCTTTGTATTTTCAATATGTTACGCGCAAAACATGGGCGAAATCTGCCCACCGACATGCCGAATTGCGAAAGACGGGTTAGATCTGAAAATGGAAGATATGGACGGGATAGAAGTTTTAAAGATCTTTAAGAAAGCCTATCCCGAGATGGCAGTGATCATGCTGACCGGCCACGGATCCGAGACTGCCGCAAAAGAAGGGTTAAAACATGGTGCTTTTGATTATTTGACCAAACCGTGTGATCTGGAAGACCTGGTTGAAAAAATACACGAGGCGGTGCAATATGGGAAATAGGAGCAGGCATTCGCATATGCCTATGCCGTTTCTTTCTTGGGCGAAAGATTGCTGATGGACGTTTCGATTTTGAGACCGAACTTCTCAATCTTGGTGTGGAGGGTGGGGCGGGAAAGACCCAGAAGTCTTGCCGCCCGGGACCGATTTCCCCCTGTCAAACTGAGGGCCTCACTGACCAGGACGGCCGCAACCCTGTCCATGCATGTTTCAAACAGATTTTCCGTATCCTTTTTAATGAGCGCCTCGTGGACCCATTTGACCAACGCCTGTTCCGTTGTTTCATGATTTGCACCCGCATCCAATTTCATACCGCTGATGGCCTGTGCAATATCCTCAGGCCCCACGGGGGCACCCCGATTAAAAATCAATGCCTTTTGCAGCGTGTTCCCGATTTCCCGGACGTTGCCCGGCCATGAATAGTCGTTGAGGGCTGAAAGCGCCTCCTTTGAAATTCCCGGATTATCCATCCCGAAGTCTGCGGCGGACCTGGCCAGAAAGTATTTTGACAGGCGTGGAATATCGCCTTCCCGCTCCCGAAGCGGTGGGAGCGAGATGGTAACGACCTTAAGGCGATAGTAAAGATCTTCACGAAAACGCCCTTGGGACAGCGCTCCTTCCAGATTCCGATTGGTGGCGGCGATAATCCTCACATCCACCGGAATCGGCTCCCTGCCACCCAGGCGCTCGATGCTTTTTTCCTGAAGGAGCCGCAATATCTTGGCTTGTATGCTGGACGGCATATCGCCGATTTCATCCAAGAATACCGTCCCCCTGGTAGCCTGTTCGATTTTCCCCACACGCCGGTGGCTGGCGCCCGTAAAGGCCCCTTTTTCGTATCCGAAAAGCTCGCTTTCCAGAAGATTCTCCGGAATGGCGACACAGTTGATCACCAAAAACGGTTTGTCCGCTCGCAGGCTGTGCTGATATACGGCCCTCGCCACCAGCTCCTTCCCCGTGCCCGACTCACCCCGAATCAGTACAGTCGCATCGGTAGGGGAGACCCGTCCGATGGCCTTGTAAACATCCTGCATGGCTTTGCTGCGGCCGATGATGGCATCGGGTGATGCATTATCGGGCGCCGCATCCATATCGATGGGCGAATGCATGAATCGGGCGGCTTCAAGGGCCTGTTTGATGATCTCCAGGATTTCAGGGATATCAAAGGGCTTGAGGATGTAATCAAATGCCCCCATCTTTGTGGCTTCGATAGCGGTTTCGGTGGTTCCGAAGGCCGTCATGATGATAACGGGAAGTTTGGGATCCCCGGCACTGATGCGTTTAAAGGTTTCAAGGCCGTTCATTCCGGGCAATCGCATGTCAAGAATCACCAGATCAGGCGGGTTGGACCGGATCAGGTTGAGGCCTATTTCACCGGATGGCGCAACCTCCACGGAATACCCTTCTTCTTTCAGAAGCCTCTGAAAGCTGACCCGTAGCTGGTCATCGTCGTCAATGATCAGAACAGTGCTCAAGATTGAACTTCCTCCATGGGCAGCATAATAACAAAGGTTGCGCCCTTTCCCGTTTCAGAGACAAGTTCCAGACACCCTCCATGACTTTCCACAATCCTGGAAGCGATACTCAAGCCCAGGCCTGTCCCTTCTTCTTTGCTGGTAAAAAAGGGTTGAAAGACCTTTTCCCGAATCGGTTTATGAATCCCCGGCCCGGTGTCGGTTAGCCGGATGACGGCAACATGCCCTAAAGGTTCTCGAAACCCTTCTTCTTCCTGAATATCAATACTGCCGCCCCCCTCCATTGCCTCACAGCCATTCTCGAGAATGTTGACCAGCGCTTCTTTCAGCTGTTCAGGATCCACCTGGATTTCAGGAAGGCGTGTCCGACGATTCACGGATACCGACACATTATAGGACTCAAGGCGGTGCCGCAGCAGTTGAAGGACCAGATCGACAATCTCCGACGGGCTGATTTTCTGTGTCTTAAGCCTGGGAGGTCGGGAAAACTCAAGGAAGTTCTGAACAATGGTATCGATGTGGCGGATTTCTTCTGATATCACCTCGAAATCATCGCTCTGGGTGGGTGAGAGTTCAAGGGTCCTGTTTAGAGAAAAGAGACGCATTTTAACGGAAGTAAGGGGGTTGCGAACACTGTGGGCCATTCCGGCCGCCAGTTTTCCCACCGATGCCATTTTTTCCGCCTGCAGAAGGGTTTCCTGACTTCTCTCCAAAGCAGCATGGGTATGATCAGCGTCTTTGATAAGCCCCCGTACACTTCGGCTCAGGTTATTGACCTCATTTCCAGGGCCTTTGGATTTCTCGTCTCGGTCCGCCTCCAGCGCTAAGCGCCGGATGGGAATCAGGATCTGTTTTGTGAGAACAAAGGCCAGTAGCAGGCCCAGAATCAGGGCGGCCATTACGGCCGTACCGGCAACAAGCCTGAGGTTTCGGGCCTGCAGAAGGCTTTCCCTCTTGGCTTCGGCGATGGCCTCCTTGTGAATATTTTTATAGGCCTCACAAAGTTCAAGAATACTGAAAAAGAGATTTCGGGCCTCTTTGTGGAGACTGGCGCCTGTTTCACGCTCACCCTCTTTATAATGGAGGATCACCTGGTCTTTAATCATAATATAGCGGCCATACTCCGCTTCGATCTCTGAAACCGCCTCTTTTTGAAGCTTTGTCCTTGCAAAGGACTTTGTTTTTAGAAGTCGATCCTTGAAAATCTGACGGTACTCCCCCAGCTGTCTCAGCCAGTCCGGATCACCATCCAGAAAATAGTAGGAAACAAACCCTTTCTGATTCACAAGGGCAATCTCCAGCCCTTCGGCAGCATAGAGGGTCGCCATATTCTCGGAAATAATATCATCTAAAAGCCCTTCCATGCGGTAGGTATACCATACCATTACCAGGCCGCCCATAACGGTAACAAACACGACGGCTGTCAGAAGCAGGTATATGCGTGTACGCAAATTCAACATGGGTATTTACAGTTCGAACGGATCATTCCTAAGCTCTTTTTTGGATGCTGCCATGGCATCATACAGGGCTTTCGTGACGAAACCAAAAGAGCTTGTTTCAGATGGATTGTCAAGGCTTTTTTCACCATGATGAAAGGCTTGATACAGTTATAAACCGCGGGCTTTTCAGGATCGGCTCAGCAGCCTTGACACCACTTCCTTGAGGTGCTCCACGCTGTTTCCCCGTTTTTCCACGAAGACCGTGGCGAGTATGCCTTGCGGGTAATTGATATGATCTCTCTCCAAAGAATGGAGCACCACCGGAAGCTGAGGAATACGATCAGTCAGCTTATCAATAATTTCGGTTTCCAAGGCATCCGGCAGGTCAAGGTCAAGTATGAGAAGATCAAGGGGAACCTGTCCGAAGATCCATTCCAATACTTCCCGGCTGTCCTTTGCCGTAACGACCCTGTACCCTTCAGCCGTCATTTCTCTTTTCAGAAGATTTCTCACATGAGGATTACGATCCGCGATCAATATGGTGAACTCATTTCCCGGGGGATCTGACGGTGTTCCATTTTGATTATCATGTTTTGACGCAAATTGTCTCAGATCCATATTCGACCCGTCCATTTTCATATCGCCGGCGTTGGCAATCTCCATTTACCCCAAATTGCAAACCAGCAATAGATGTGCCAAAACATGGAAAAACCCTAAACCATCTAAATATCGGCAAAAAGGTAAGAGAAAGGGGAAAATAGGCAGGAATATTAAAAGAGTAATGTCGGATATTTTTACAAATTGTAAAACTGAGGGCTCACTTAATAAACCCCATACGGCAATCCCCGGACGTCACGGAAAAGCCGTTTATTTGACATCATCACTGCTTTCAGTATCTCTGCGCGCCCCCAGGGATTCCGCATGGCGCTGGGAAGAGACCACCCCCGCCTTCGCCTTGGCCGCTTTCCGTTCCATGGTGTGTGCCGCGACGGCCGCCTTGCGGGCCACTTCCACAGCGGCTTCAATTTTTGCCATTTCCTCTCGATCAATGCCCGGACGGGCCGCTTCCATGGTCTTCCCTAAGAGCGCTTCCGCCTCTTCCACTTTCTCACGAAACACCGCCGCGTCTTTTTCAGCCTGACTCGCTTTCTTTTCCGCATCTGTCAATGCATCCAGAGCAGCCGCCACCTCCCCGTGAACGCCCTCTTCCGGTTCCGCATCCAGATCGATATCTTCAGCCGCCAGCACAAGGGCGACCCTCATCCCCCGCTCGGCAAGATCATCAATATCCGTATTATAGGCCCCCACAATTCCCCCGCTCCCGATGCGAAAAGGCATCAATACCAGCGCTGCTTCCCCGGAGTTTCCGACGATAGCGCCCTCGTCCGGATCCGTGACCACCTGAGGATCCGCACAGATCCGGATCTCGTCCAGCATCAGGTGGAGCGCTTTCTTTTGAGCCTCAATCTCTTTTTCCGAACCCGAACCGGCCATCAGGCGAATCCTGGCATCTTCCCACTGGGGGTTCCGGGTCATGAGGTGGGCCAGAAGCAGCATCAACCGACTACTTGGGTCATCCCGCCACCATACATCAATCCGGCGGTCAGCCGCTGGAACCGTTTCCAGCTTTGTCCACGCCTCGGGTGGCGCCACCAGCAGCACGATATTACATCCCAAACGAAAGGTGGCTCTGATATTGTTGGCGTAGGCGGTCCTTCGAATCCCCATGATTCCTTCACGAAGGGTACCGGACCAGTTGAAAAGCGCCATGTTGGCCTTTAGCGGCCCGACCCCGTAGGATTGGATGAGGGTTGAAAGGCCCTGCTGAAGGTTCAGGGCGGTTATCACCAAAGGAAATGCTTCGGGCAGATCGGCGGAAAGGTCTCTTTGCAGTTCGCTTTTCACTTCTTCACGCAGGTGTGCGGTTCTCATCACATCCCCTTCCAGCATGCGCACCGCCGTGATCAGACCGCTTCCTCCGTGAATCCACGAAGCAAAATGGAGAAGGGGTTTGCGCCGCTCCGGATTATTTGAAAAAACCAGTATCTGAGGGCGCCAGTCCCTGGGATGCTCGGTTTCCCGGGAAACCGCCAGCAGGTGCTCGCGAACCTGCTGAAGGTTAAAGGAACGGTTGCTGTCCGCCCATCGGGCCGGGCCCGCAGTCCTTTTCAGATACTGAAATATGGCAAACAAGACCGTCACGGCGACAATCCCGGCCATAAAATCGATGGCCAGCATGACTCCCAGGCACGCCAGTGCGCCGAGCAGGCTGAGACGATGATGAAACCATCGAAACCGCGGACGGAAAGAAGGGCTGACGGAACGGGCCTCAAAAAAAGTGGCGTAATTTAGAAGACCGTAACTGATCAGAAAAAACATGCTCACCACCGGCGCAATGACGTTCAGGTTCCCGAGTGCCACGGTGGCCAATGCAATAGCCGCGCTTAGCAGCACACCGCGCCGGGGATTGTTTGTGGGGCCCGCCCCTTTGGAAAAGAACAGGAGGAACGGAAAGATACGGTCCGCCGACAGAGATTGAAGGATACGAGGAGCTCCCAGAAAGGAGGCCATGGCCGACGAGAGGGTCGCCGCAATCACACCCGCGTCAATGAGGAAGGAAAACCGGGCCGCCTTGCCCATGGCGCCGTAATCCGCCGACAGGACGTTCTGGGGCAAGACCCCCGCAAATACCACGGCAACCCCGAAATAGACCAGGATTGAAACTCCCACCGCCATAAAGGTGCCCAGGGGGAGACTCTTTCCGGGATCCTTGAGGTCACCGGACATGCTCACCCCTTGTGTAAACCCTGTAACCGCGGGGAAAAAGATGGCAAACAGGGCCCAGAACGGAATCCCTGAAGAGGCGCTTGTCCAGTTCCGGGAAAGAACGACACCATCCCACCGGGAAAACCCTCCCCAGAAAAAGGAAACCAGTGCCAAGCCGATCAAAATCATGACCCCGTACTGAAACCGGGTGGCCCAGTCCGCGCCCAGCCAGGCCAATATGAAAAGAAGAAGGACGGCCACCTCGGCAATCCTCCGTGTGGACAACCATTCTGAAGCGGGCAGAATTTCGGTCATGGCTTCTCCGAAACCCATGCAATAAAAGGCGATGGAAACGGATTGGGCCAGGAACAGGACAATACCGATGGCACCGCCGAACTCGACCCCAAGGGTTCGCGAGATCAGGTAATAGTCCCCTCCCCCTTTGACCTTGAGGTTGGTGGAGATGGCTGCAAGAGAGATACTGGTCAACACGGAAATGGTATTGGCCAGACCGATTATGATCAATGCCCGGCCAAGCCCGGCATTCCCCACCACAAAACCAAGTCGGAGGAAAAGGATAATCCCCAGGATGGTCAGGACGCTGGGGGTAAAGACACCGGCGAATGTCCCCAGCTTGCCGCTTTGGGTTTTGGACGTCAGATTCCGGGAAATGTTTTTTTTCACGAAGGCCTCTTGCGTTGTTGCTCTCCAGCCGGGAGTCAGGGAATGGTAACAACCCGGCAAGCACCTTGCAAGCGGTTTATTCTTCGAAAATCTCAAAGAAGATTCTTGTCATTGGTCTGGAAAAGGCGATAAACAGAGAAGAACGCCTATCAAAATATTACTGAGGAGGATGACGATGAATGTTTCAGAAACAATCCTAACAAGAAAAAGCATACGGGCCTATTTGGACAAACCGGTTCTCGCCGAGGATCTGGAAAAGATTATCGAAGCCGGTCAATGGGCACCCAATGCAGGGGAATTTCAGATTTCAGTGATCCGCAACGGGGAATTACGAAAACGGATCAATGACGCAACACATGATAAAATGGTGAACTCCGACATCGAATTCTTGCAGCAGAGGGTCTCCCTGCCCGGGTATCAGCCGCTCTATGGCGCACCCATGCTGATCCTTCTTTCCGCACCCGCCGAGGCGCCATACAGCGCGGTCAATGCATCACTGGCTGCGGAGAACATACTCCTCCAGGCAACCGAGTTAGGCCTCGGTTCGTGCTATCTTGTTTCCCCCACCCTGGCACTGAACGCCGCCGACAACAAGTCTCTGGCGCAGAAGGCGGGCATCCCGGATGGCTACAAGCTCCAGTGCGCCGTTATCGTGGGGTATGCCGCCACTGAAAACAAATTCAGCGTTGGCGAACGCACCAAGAGGGGGACTGTTCATTACGTCGACTGAGATCACCTGCGGTTGATTTCAACATCAGACACCCGGGGACACTAAATTGAATGCTCCAAACTATGCTGGCGTATCCATACTGCGTTATTATTCCGAAGGATTTCAAAAGACGTCCGAGGCTTATTCAGTATTTGTGTGTGGGATAGAACTTTGTGACGTGCCATGGAATATCGCGGTCAATGCCTTTAATGAGTTGGACGATATTCCGCAGAAATCCCCGGGTTCCATTCTCCTGAATATTTTCATGATTTGAGAATTTAAAAAAATGATTCGAAACTTCGGCATCCTTCATTTACCAGGTTGCTATTTTCTCTATAAACGGTGTACCTTCGAATCCGAAGCTCCCGGCTGGTAAAAAGGCAGAAATCACCACTATTGTGAAGGATGATGCTTCCTCATCTTAAAAAATTATTTCCACTTGCCGCATTTTTTCTCTTCGGCGGCATCTCCTTGGTATTGTGGCAAAATCAGAACAACCACCAACGGGAACTTGCCTTTCGCTATACGGAAACCTCTGCCGAACAGATACAAATTCGTATCCAAGGTCTGATGAATGCCCGAATCGCCTCCCTCAGGCTGCTGGCTCAAAGGTGGGTCGAAAGAACGCCTCCCGATTTCAGGCGGCAGCGGTTTCTCCGGTTTGCGGAAGCCATTTACACCCATTACCCGGGGTTCACGGCGATCAACTGGGTTGATCCCGCCGGCGTCATCCGATGGGTCTTCCCGCCGACAGGCGAGAAAAGCGCCAAAGACCGGAGCATCCATGACCACAGGGATTCCCATTACGGGAAAGCCTTTGAAAAAGCCGGACAAGATCATGAGTATGCGGTCACACCCTGCACCGAGATCCATCAAGGGGGAGGGGTCGGCTTTGACATATTCTGGCCTTTGATCTACGCCGGCAAGGTTCAGGGATATCTGGATGGCGTCTTTCAGGTTCGGTTAATTGTCGACACCTGTCTGGCCAAGAAGATTTTCGAGGATTATTGGATCAGGCTCTACGAAAATGGCCGACTGATCTATCTGAATGGAACAGAGGGCCGGGACCGTACTGAAGAGACCGGATTCCACGTACATCGAGAGATACGCTTTTCCGGAAAGACCTGGCAACTGGAACTCGATCCCAAAACCACGATTTTCAAAGGAACGGGTCTGCAAAATTATCTGCCCCTGTCTTTTGGCCTTGCCGTCTCAGCGGTCCTCTCCTTTCTCCTTCATCTCCTTCTCCGGCGCATGGATATGTACAGGGAGTCAAGGGACCATGCCATTCACGAAGTCCGCGAGCGAAAACGGGCTGAAGCCGAATTGCTGGAAAGGGAAAACAGATTGAAGGCGTTGCTCGCTGAACTTGCCGACAAAAACGCCGAGCTTGAAACCTTCGTGTATACGGTCTCCCATGATCTGAAGACCCCCATCGTTACCATTGAGGGGTTTATCGGCGCCATGCGGGAGGATTTCAGGGATCTGATACCGGAGGAAGGCGAAAGATATCTCGCGTATATAAGCGATGCCGCCCTGAAGATGGAGTCCTTGATTAACGACCTGCTGGAACTCTCGCGAATCGGACGTCTGACTGAAAACAAGAGCAATTTCTCTTTTGCCGGTATTGTGAAAGAGGTGTTGAAAGAACTTGAGCCTCAAATCCGGGCAAGGGGTATTGAGGTACAGATCCGGGAAGATCTTCCCGCATGTTTATGGAGAGAGAAAGCGACTGGCGCAGGTCATGGAGAATCTGTTGTCCAACGCGGTCAAATATATCGGAAAAGAGAATTCATCCCCGCGCATAGAGGTGGGAGTTGAAGAACAGGGCGGTCAAGAGGTGTTTTTCGTCAGGGACAACGGAATCGGCATTGAAGAGGCATACTTTGGAAAAATTTTCCAGGTCTTCCAGCGCCTCCCTTCCGCAAAAAAGGCAGGGAAAGGAACGGGTATCGGTCTGGCCATCGTACAGCGGGTGATAGAAAACCACGGAGGGCGTGTTTGGTTGACATCCGTTCCCGGCAGGGGAAGCACATTTTTTTTCACCATTAAAACAAAGGAGGTCTGAAACATGGATTATGAACCTTCAAACATCTTGCTCGTAGAAGACGAGGCAGCCCACGCAGAGCTGACCAAACGGGCGATCCGAAAAGCAGGTAACGCAAACCGGGTGGACGTCGTGTCAGACGGAGAAGAAGCACTCGAATATCTCTTTAACCGCGGGAAATATGGCGATAAAGCAAAGTATCCCTGCCCCGGCCTGATCCTGCTGGATATCAAGCTGCCCGGTATCGATGGAATCGATGTTTTGAAAAAGATCAAGGACGACCGGGGTCTTAAAAGAATCCCGGTGATCATGCTCACAACGTCGGACCGGGAAGAGGACATTGCCCGTTCCTATGGTTCCTATGCCAACAGCTACCTGACCAAGCCGGTGGGATTCAAGGATTTTGAAGAAAAAATCCGTCAGATAGATTTTTACTGGATGATTCTCAATCAATCTCCTGTATTGGAAAACAAAACATCATAACAGGCTTCTGGTTATGGAAACATTATGCCTCGTGATTATCGAAGACGAAGAGGCCCATTTCAGCCTCATGAAACGGGCGATTCTCAAGGATTTGCCGGGTGCCTCAGTGCATCATTTCAAGGATCCGGGGCCCTGCCTCAAGGGGCTTGATGAGATTGTCCCTGATATCATCATCACCGACTATCTCCTGCCGGGCATGAACGGCATCCAATTCCTGGAAGCCCTGAACCGGGAGAACAGACATATCCCCGTCATCATGATCACCGGCCAGGGGGACGAGGATATCGCCGTTCAGGCCATGAAATTAGGGGCACGGGATTATCTCGTTAAATCCGCGGATTTCTTCAAGCTGCTCCCGACTGTCGTTATAAAGGCTGTTCGCGAATGGAAGCTTAAGCAATCATTGCGTGAATCGGAAAGACGATTCCAGGATCTGGCCGAAAGCATCTCCGACTGGATATGGGAAGTGGACAGGCAGGGCAGGTATATCTATTGCAATCCTATGGTTGAAGGCATATTGGGGTACAGGTCCCATGAGGTGGTCGGAAAGTATTTTTATGATTTTTCAGCCGAAGCCGCAAAAGAGGCCGTAAAAGAAAGCGCCTTTCAGGTTATGACGCAAGAACGGCCGATTTCCGCTATCGAAACCTGTCTTGTTCACAAGGCCGGCCATGAAATAGTCGTGGAGACCAACGGGGTGCCTTTTTTCGACAAGCGAGGAAACCTGTCAGGGTACCGAGGTGTTCATCGGGACATCACTTCACGCAAGCGGGCGGAAAAACAAATCCGCAGGCTTTCACACCAGTTGCTGAGGGCGCGGGAGATTGAGAGGCAAAGGCTCTCCCGAGACCTGCACGACCATGTGGCCCAGGACTGTTCCGCCCTTAAAATCGGTCTTGACACCCTTTTTGTTGGACAACCGGACATTTCCATTGAAAACAGGAAAAAAGTTTCCGAACTCTCCGAAATGGAGGGCCGGATCATCGCCTCTATCCGTGAACTGGCCTATGACCTGAGCCCAGCGGGTTTGGAACAGTTGGGACTTGTTCCGACGGTTCTAAAGTATTGCGAGGATTTCTCCGGGGACAACGGGCCGGAGGTTGATTTTTTTTCCGCCGGAATGGATGACATAACACTTGATTTTGACACGGAGATCACACTGTACCGCCTCATCCAGGAAGGCCTCCATAATATCCGACGGCACGCGGATGCCGCCCGTGCCGCCATCCGGCTGGTGGCGTCTTTCCCGAACATTATTCTTCGCATGGAAGATAACGGCAAGGGGTTCGATATTGAGAACCGGCTTGAAGCGGCCTTCAACGAAAGGCGGATTGGGATTCGCAGCATGAAGGAAAGAGTGGCCCTTCTCAATGGGAAAATGACCATAGACTCCCGCCCCATGCTGGGTACAAAAATCTTCATAGAAGTTCCTTTCAGGAGAAAAAACAGTGCACAAAAAGAAAACAGTCTTGATAGTTGATGATCACCCTCTCTTCAGGGAAGGGCTGAAATCGCTGTTGGCAGGCCATTCCGGCTTTGAGGTGATCGGAGAAGCGGGAACCGGAAATGAAGCGTTGCTCAAAGCTGAAAAATTGAGGCCCGACCTCGTGGTGATGGATCTCTCCTTGCCGGATAAGAGCGGTATTGGTGTTACAAGAAGCATGCGAGATCTCCTTCCCGAGACACGCATTATGATGCTGAGCATGCACTCCAAAATCGAGTACATCACCGAGGCATTTCAGGCCGGGGCCACGGGATATGTTGTCAAGGAATCGGCGAGTGAAAAGCTTATCGAGTGTCTTGAAACCGTGTCAAAAGGTGAATATTTCATAGATGGGTCCCTGTCACATGCGGTGGCCAAAAATCTTATGGAATCGGGTGAGAAGGCTGCAAAGATCACCGATGCCGGCTATAGTACGCTGACCTCGCGTGAACAACAAGTCATGCGTCTTATCGCCGAGGGACTCACAACAAAAAAAATTGCCAAAAAACTTTTTATCAGCCCCAAAACCGTTGAAAACCACCGGACCAATATTATGAATAAACTTGAGGTCCACAGCACCATGGAATTAGTCCGGTATGCGGCAAGGCTCGGCCTGATTGACGTGGATCTCTGGAAAGGTTAAGTCTGCCGACCCGCAAAACCCCTTTTCATAAGCCGTTTTCCCCCGTTTACTTCCGGGATAAAATCCCGTTGCCGTAGGAATTTTACCTATAAAAATGCGCCTTCCGCTCTATGGACAAAGCCGATATGGTCGTAGATAATCCTCCCAACGCGTTCATTTAACCGGCAAGAGAAGCGCGAATCGGATAGATGAGGAGGCGGCATGGAAAGGATTGTGATTCTCACCGACCGGTTAGGTCATGACAACGGTTTAACCGCATTACTCAATAGAATTTTTCCTGAGTGTGATATCTGTTACGTTTCCGGTAACATGAACGAGCATGAGGCAAACAGGGGAGGTTCTCTACCACAACGTCCAATTATAAATTGTCCGGAAAGGAGGGCTTGTTATGGCATCAAATTTCAGGATATCCGTTCACAGAAGCAGCCAAAGCCTGCACCTTAAGCTGTCAGGCGATTTTGATGGCAGTTCAGCGCACCAGTTGCTCAGTATTCTAAAAAACAAATCCAAGGGTACTGAGAGGGTCTTCATCCATACCAGTTGTTTGAAAGATATACATACCTTTGGACAAGATGTATTCCAAAACAATCTTGACGTTCTGAAGGGAAAAACCGTACCGCTTGTATTTACGGGAGAGTATGCGTCCCGGTTGGCTTCGGAAAACAAATCCTTTGTTTCCATTTTATCATAGTTGGCACCTGGGCGAAAACCCCTAACGGAGGAGTGACAGTCACATGTGCAAACTGCTCTTATTAGAGAAAGACGAAACCATTCGAATGCTTTATCGCTGGGAACTGGAGGCGTGGGGATACTCGGTGGTTGACACGGATAAGCCCGAGATATTTCTTAAAATGATTACGGAAGACACGCCGGACGTCATTGTTATGGAGGCCGGCCTGACGGAATGGAACGGCTGTAACCTGCTTCAGAGAATTCGGAACCGATATGATGACCTTCCCATTATTCTGTGCATTCGCTATCCCTATTTAGAGGGTGCCCCCAAATCCTTTGAAACCGATTCCGTCGTGGTGAAGGGCTTCGATTTGGGCGAATTGAGAAAGGGTATTCGAATGAGCCTGAATCTGAGCGGGAACGATTTTGACGGCATTTCACAACGGAAACAGGCCTGTTCGGCTTGAAGAAAGAACCGGGGGGAAAATGTAATGGATTCCAACGGAATTCGAAAGATGGCCAAAGCGATGAATATCAGGACCTATCGAATGAAAAAGCCGGACATCATCCGGGCCATCCAGAAGCAGGAAAACAACCCGGAATGCTACGGGACAGTTCGGAGCCATGACTGCAACGAACTCCACTGTTTATGGCGTACCGATTGCGTTGATCACAACGGGGGCCGGCCTGGTCGATAGTGAGTAGATGGGCGCCATGGACAATCCTTATAAAGCGTTTCAGGTATGATTTCCCAAACAGGTTTTCCACAACTCCCAGAACCGGGGAAAAGATTTCCCCACGCATGCGGGGTTTTGAATGTGAACTCCCGGAACCCTTAACCCGGTCACCGCCAGGCTCATGGCCAGGCGATGATCATCGTGGGGGTCGACTTGGCTCCCATGGAGAGGCTCATTGCCATGGATAATGAGGGAATCTTCAAATTCCTCCACCCATCCCCCCAATTTCCCCCATTCCCGGGCCACGGCGCTCAGCCGGTCGCTTTCCTTAAACCTGAGATGGGCAACATTTCTTATGGTGGTTTTGCCCCGGGCGAAAAGGGCCACAGACGCCAGGGTCGGCACCATGTCGGGCATGCCCCCCATGTCTACATCCACCCCTTTGAGCGGGCCCCCTGAAACCGTCACCCGATCCGACTCCCGTTTCACCCGGCATCCCATCCGCTCAAGGACCTCCAGTAACCGGATATCCCCCTGCCTTCCGTGAGGATGGATATTTTGAGTGGTCACCGTACGCCCTGTGATGGCCGCACCGGCCCAAAAATAGGAGGCAGACGACACGTCCCCCAACACCGGATAGTCTCTCGGCTCGTATCGCTGTCCTGCGGAAATAGCGAATTTGGCATACCCATCCCGTTTTACCCGAACACCGAATGCACCCATCACATCGATGGTCACGTCCACATACGGTTTGCTCACCAGCTCCCCCGACACCGTAATCTCCATATCTTTTTGAGCGTATGGGCCCGACAACAACAGGGCCGACAGGAACTGACTGCTGGCGTCACCTGGAAGGGTTACGTTACCGCCCGAAATCCCGTTGGAAGCAATGCGGACCGGAGGCAGGCCCTTTTTGGATCCTATTGTGACACCCAGATGAGACAGCGCTTCCACCAGCGGTCCAATGGGCCGCTCCCGCATGCGAGGCGTGCCCGTCACCAGGAAGGAGCCCTTTGCCAGGGCCAGCACCGGCAGAAGCAGCCGAAAGCTGGTTCCGGAATTCCCCAGGTAGATGGCTTTTTCCCAGGGTTGCCGTGGACCCTTTTCACCCGTCCCTTCCATGATCAGATGATCCCCATCCCGTACCATTTTGACCCCTATGGATTTCAGCGCATGGGCCGTATGAAATGTATCCTCGCATTGAAGATCGTTTCGAAGAATCGTCTCCCCTTCCGCCAGACCGCCGGCAATGAGGGCCCGATGGGTAATGCTCTTGGATCCGGGGATGGTCACCGTGAGATGCGGAAAAGACTGATCAGTCATGGTTTTGTGGCTCCCGCCTGATTTGAAAGTACGCTTAAGACCGTATTTCGCATAATATCCAACGGCGGATTCAATCCGGTCCAGAGGCGGAACTGTTCCGCTCCCTGGTGGATGAACATCTCAAGCCCCCCGATGGTGACACATCCCTTAGCCCGGGCGCTTTTGAGTAACTGCGTTTCAAGGGGGTTGTAGATGGCATCCATCACCGTCATCCCCTTCTGCAATACAAAATCCGGCACCGGAGAGGCGTTTTCGTTGGGAAACATGCCCACCGGGGTTGTCTGAATCAGGACATCAGCTTTGACTTCCCCGATTTCCTCCAGAGGGATGAACGGAGATTTCAGAAAGGCGGCCAGTTCCCGCCCCCGGTCCTTGGACCGGTTGGCCACCACCAGGGTCATGCCCCTTTCACGGGCCATGAATCCGATCCCGCGGGCCGCACCCCCCGCACCCACCAGGAGGCACCGCTTCCCCATTGGATCCATGACCAACCCGAGGGCTTTCATGGCGCCCAGTCCGTCCGTATTGTATCCCGTTAAACGACCGTCACCATTCAGGATGGTATTGACCGCACCGATCTCCTCCGCCAAGGGATCAAGTCGGTCCAAATGGGGCATCACGGCGGTTTTAAAAGGAATGGTGACGCTCATGCCGCAAATGCCCAATGCCCGCATGCCCACAATACTCCCTTTCAAATCCGAGGATTCAAAGGCCACATAACAGGCATTGACGCCTTTCGCTTCAAAGGCCCCGTTGTGCATAACCGGGCTCAGGGAATGACCAATGGGATTCCCCAATACCCCATAAATTTTGGCAGGCCCGTTTTTCATTGGGTGAGCACCTCCAGTATGGTCTTCATCTCTTTTACCGTCAGCTGACCCGACGCCGATTCCTCCCCCCTTTCAAGGGCCGCGAAGGTAAAGGCCCCACCCAGGAGGGGTGACGCCACCCGGCTCATGCGGCCCAGCGGCCCCATGCAGAAAGTGACAATCTCAACTCCCGTCCTTTCCGCCAGGGGAATCAAATTAAGCACGTTCAGATTGTCTTCAGGTGCTCCGGCAAGGGTCACTATCTTCACGAGGTCGGCACCAGCGGCGGCCATTTTTCTAAACAGGTTCAATAGGGTTTCCCGGGACGGCGTGCCGTTTCTGAAGTGCTTGGACAAAATGAGTTTGGTGCGGCCGCGATTTTCAAACAAGGGACGCCGATGCTCCGGAGGAATGGTATATTCCACGTCCACAAAGTCAGCACCCAGCCGGATGGCCTCCCTCAGATAATCCATTCGCTCTCCGTAGGAAGCCCTCCCCTCCCCTCCTTCTTTTCTGGAGCGATAAGTCATGATGACCGGCTTGGCGGCGGACCCCATGATCTCTTTCATGTCAAACACATCCATCACGTCCAGCCGGATTTCCATGAGATCACAGACATTCGACGCCGAAGCCATCTTCAGAACGGCATCCGAGGTGTTCCGGGCCATAATGGGAATACAGATCATGGGTGATATTCCTTAAGGGATCCCTGAACCGCCCGTGCCGCTGCAATAATGCGGGTGTAAATATCCCGAATGGCATCCGAGGTAAGGCGGCCTTCAGGTTTTGCGGCCAGCCGATCGAGAATCTCCTTTTCACGCACCGTATCAAACACCGCCAGGCCCCGTTTCTCTTTGATCCGCCCGATGGCCGCCGCCACGTCAAGGCGTCCGCGCAGAAGGGACAGAATCCGACCGTCAACGGCATCAATCTCTTCCCGGCAGCGATCCAGGTCATCCCAATCGGCGTCTTCGTCTTTGTCGGAGGTCCTTTCTCTCTTTTTAGTCGTCTTCATATTCATTCCACCCTATCTCGCGCTCAAAATCATCATACTTCTCTTAAACGCCAAAGTCCTGTCCGCCGGCCCTGGCGCGCAGATAATGATCCGCCAGTACCAGGGCCACCATGGCTTCCACCACCGGCACGATGCGGGCTACGGCGGTCACATCAAATCGTCCCGTCAGTTCCAGGACGGCATCCTTACCTTTACGATCGATGGTTTCCTGGGGCTTCAAAATGGAGGGAATCGGTTTTACCGCCGCACGGAGCACCAGATCATCCCCGTTGGATATGCCGCCCAGAATCCCGCCGGACCGGTTGGAGGAAAACCCCGTTGACCTTATGGGATCATTGTTTTGGGAGCCTCTCAGGCGAGCCGCTTCAAAACCCGCACCGATTTCCACCCCTTTCACCGCCCCAACGGACATGACGGCCTTGGCCAGTTCCGCATCCAGTTTGTCGAAGACCGGTTCCCCCAGACCCGCCGGGCACCCGGTCACCTGAACTTCCACCACCCCACCCAGGCTGTCCCCCTCTTCCCGTGCCTTTAGAAGGGCCGCCAACATGGGTTCAACCGCTTCCGGATCCCCGCAATAAAGGGGGTTTTGGTCAATGACATTACGGTCCATACGTTGGGCCCGAATCCCCCCCACTTCCAGGGTATACCCCAGAATGTCAATGCCGAGCGGTGCCAGCACCTTTCGGGCCACCACGCCGCAGGCCACCCGGGCCGCCGTCTCCCGGGCCGATGCCCGGCCGCCACCCCGGTAGTCCAGATGACCGAATTTTTTAAAATAGGTGTAGTCGGCGTGCCCCGGCCTGAACAGCTCTTTCAGGACACCGTACGGTTTGCTTTTCACATCCCGGTTTGCCACCAGCAGGGTCAACGGCGTTCCGGTGGTGCGCCCTTCGAAAACACCGGAGAGGACCTCGACAAGGTCTTCTTCCGATCGCGGCGTTTCAAATGAAGACTTCCCCGGCCTGCGACGTTCCATCTCTTTCATGAAATCCGCCGCCTCAAGGGGAATCCCCGAAGGACATCCGTCGATCACGGCGCCGAGTGCCTTTCCATGGGACTCGCCGAAGGTGGTAATTTTAAATATTTGTCCAAAGGAATTTCCGGCCATTTGTATCTTCTCCGGTTATGGGTTTAGTATGGAGCCAAACGTAGCTTCCCGCAATTGATCTCTTACCTCAAAAAGGGCCGACGCCGTTGGCATCGCTTTCATGATATCCCTTGACACGGCCCGGAGGGATTTTTGATCCGTGTTCACCACATGATCGCACGCCTTGGCATAAAGGGGCGTTCTTTGAGACAGGACCTCTTCTATTTCCCCAATTGGACTTCCCCCGGTCAATCCCGGCCGCGCCAAACCCGATTGCTCATCCCGGGTCATCCGCTCATGAAGGGTTGATACACCCGCCTGAAGCCAGACCACCCACCCCGATGCCTTGAGATAATGAACGTTTTCCCAGTCCAGAACCACACCGCCACCGGTGGCAATGACCTGGTTGTCCTGACCGGAAACGGATCGAACCACCATCTTTTCAACCATTCGAAAGGATTCCCACCCGTTTTCAGCCACATACTGGTCAATGGTGCCGGCAATCCTCTGCTCCAGAACCCGGTCCGTATCCACCAGTTTCAGCCCCAGCTCCTTTGCCAGGATTTTTCCTACTGCGCTTTTTCCGCTGCACCGATATCCGATTAAGATAATATTCATAACAAACGACCCGTAAAATTTTACCAAAAAAAAGCCGTGGATACTTTTGAAGGCGTCCACGGCTTTGAAAATCGACAAAAAACAGCATCTCAGAGCATGGACGAACCTCCGCTAAAACAATAATAAAAGCCCTGCCATGATCGGTTTAAAAACATTTTTCCGCTGTTTCCTCTTTTCTTTAGTTCAACGAATGGGACGCAATAGAAACCATTGTAAAAACTTTGTCAAGGAAAAAATCAACCCATTTCAGCGCCCAAAGGATCTCCCTTTTTCTTCCTTTCCGGATGAAACAGGGAATAGACCGCCGGAATGAGCACCAGCGTAATCAAGGTGGATCCCGCAAGCCCTCCCACAACGGCCCGCGCCAAGGGCGCCTGGGCGTCGGCTCCTTCACCGATACCCAGCGCCAGGGGAAGCAGCCCCAGAATGGTGGTCAGCGTCGTCATGAGAATGGGTCGAAGGCGTC
Organism: Desulfatiglandales bacterium; assembly: GCA_963663335.2. GTDB lineage: Bacteria > Desulfobacterota > DSM-4660 > Desulfatiglandales > Desulfatiglandaceae > NaphS2. The sequence continues at coordinate 261,495 of CAXXLN010000001.1, forward strand.
GGCGGCCCGCCTCGATGAGCGCATCACGGGTGCTCGTGCCGGTGCGAACCAGTTGCCCGGCCTGGTCCACCAGGAGCACGGCGTTGTTGACCACAATCCCCCCCAGCATGATGCATCCGATATAGGATTGAACATTCAGGGTCGTCTTTGTAACAAACAGGGTCACCAGCACCCCCACCGCCGCCAGGGGTACGGAAAACATGACCACGAGGGGATCCCTGAGGGACTCGTATTGACAGGCCAGCACCATATACACCAGAAGCAGAGCCAGCATGATGGAAACGGCCAGCTCGTGAAACGCCTTCTGCTGCTCTTCGAAATTACCGGCCACCATGAGGTCATATCCCATGGGACGGGGGATCCGGTTCAATCGGGCCTGCACCTCCCGGGCCACGGAACCCAGGTCCCGGTCGGCCACATTGGCCTGGACCGTGAACATTCGTTGTTGATCCTTTCGATCAATCAAAAGGGGACCGCGTCCCGATTCGGTAACCACGAGGTTGCGTAGCGACACTTGTTCGCCGGAACCGGTGGCCAATGTGAGACTGAGGATTTCGTCCATTGACCGTTTTTCCGCATCTTTCAGTTGCACCAAAATGCGATAGGAATTCCCGCCCGTTCGGTACTCGCCTGCTTTGGAACCGGCCACCGCCGTTTCCAGGAGCTGGGTCACGTCTCGCACGGTGAGACCCAGATCGGCAATTTTGCTCCGGTCCACGCGGATTTCCTCTTGGGGAACCCCCGCTTCGAGACTGGTCTGTATATCCGTAATCCCCGGCACATCCTTAATCTCCGCCAATGCCTTTCGGACCAGGGCGCCCAGAACCTCCAGATCGAATCCTCGAGCCTCGATGGTCAGCCCTTCCTCGCCGCCCAGTATCCGTTCCAGCAAGAACTGTCCCTGCGGTGCGCGGACACGGATCTCCATGCCCGGAATTTTATCCTTCAAGCGACGGCGCAGGTCGCCTGCGATTTCAACATTGGAGCGATCCCTCTTCGCTGCCGGCACCAGGCTCAAAATGATCTGCCCTTCGGCCCCTGAATCGGGTCGCCAGCCGGAAGCCCCCACACTGACCACCGATGCCACCGCTTCAGGTACCGCCGGGTAGACGATGGCTTCCATCTTTCGGGTCTGTTGATCCACCAGTTCCAGCCGGGTGCCGATTTCCATTTTCCCGCTGACCCGCACTTCCCCCTCATCGCTGGGGGGAATAAATTCGCTCCCGATCAAAGGCAACAGCAGCAGGCTTGCACCCAGCAGGGCGGCGGCCACAAAGACCGTGACCAGTCGGCGGCGCAAAACCGTTCTCAGCAGTCTCTGATATGCGTTGTCCATAGCCAGGAAGTAAGCGTTGGAGAAGGTCATCAATCCTTCGATCCAGGCCTTTCTCTTTTTCTGAAGCGTAAGGGTTGATTTGAGCAGTCTTGAAGCCAGCATGGGCACCAGAGTCAGGGAAACGGCCAGGGAACAGATGAGGGAAAAGATGATCACATAGGCCAGTTCCTTGAAGAGAATCCCCGTTACCCCTTGAACGAACACCAGCGGCAGGAAAATCACAAGCGTCGTGATAGTACTGGCCACGATGGCGTTTCCCACCTCCTGCGTCCCTTTTACCGCTGAAACGCCTGGCGTCTCGCTGCTCTCGCAGCTGCGGCGGAAAATATTTTCAAGGACAACAATGGAGCTGTCCACCATCATGCCGACCCCCAATGCCAATCCACCCAGAGTCATGAGGTTGATCGTAAACCCTCCAAAGTACATGAGCCCAAAGGTGGCGACGATGGAGATGGGAATGGAGAGGGAAATAACGACGGTACTGCGCAGGTTGCGCAGGAAAAAAAGCAGAACCAGAATCGCCAAGCCGCCGCCGTAGAGCACCGACCGGGCCACGTTCTTGATGGACCGTTCGATGAAATTCCCCTGATTAATCACCGGGACGATGTGAATCTGGGGGAAGGCTTCGTTGGCGGCCTTGATTTCCTCCAGCACCCGTTTGGCCACTTCCACCGTGTTGGCATTGGCCTGTTTGCGAATGGCCACCCGGATCCCCTGCTGGCCGTTGACCCGGGTTATGCGCGTCAGCTTTTCGTAGGTGTCCTTGACGTCCGCAATCTGATCAAGCGTTACCGCGGCCCCATCCCGCTTAAAAATGACCGTATCCCGAATCTGATCCAGATTGGTGAATTCGGCCGGTGCGCGAAGGGTCACCTCGTACCGACCCTGTTCGATCTTGCCCGTGGGAAGATCCAGGTTCGCGTCTTTAATGGCGGCAAGCACATGATCCATGGAGAGCCCGAGGGCTTTCACGCGATCGGGATCCAGCTCGATGCGAACCTCGCGATTGAATCCCCCCCAAACGTCCACTTGGGCGACACCCGGAATGCGGGCGAATCGGTATCGGATCTGGACTTCGATCAGTTCGGTGAGTTCCACCGGGTCCAGGTTGCTGGAAATGCCCAGGATCACCACCGGAAAACTGGCAATGTCGAACTTTCGAACGCGGGGTCTTACGATGTCCTCGGGGAGCTCGTTAATTTCATCTTCCAGCATGCCTTGTACGTCGATGGACGCGGCATCGATTTTGGTTCCCCAGACGAAGCTGACGCGCACACTGCTGCTCCCCTCCGACGATGTGGACATGATCTCTTCCACGCCGGGCACCGTGGCGACGATTTCTTCAATGATCTGGGTTACCAGCCGCTCCATCACTTCCGGGCTGGCGCCCTCGTATTCGGTGCGGATGGTGAGGCTCGGCATTTCAATGTCGGGGAGCATGTCGATCTGCAGCCGACTCAGTGAAACGGCGCCGATGATGACGATGATCAGGGTCACCATGGTCGTAAAGATGGGACGTCGAACGCTGATTTCCGGAAGATTCACGATATGGACTCCTCCGTGGGACCTGTTTCGATTTCGCGTTTTTCCACGGGAACCGAGACGGCCGAACCGTTCTTTAAGAGCTCTTGCCCCAAGGTGACCACCCGGCCGGACAACCCTTCGCCTTCTACCTGTACCCGGTCCCCCTCCCGAATGCCCACTTTCACCGGACGCCAGACAACCGATTTTCCATCCTTGCTCACCACAAATACCCCATGTCGGTTGTCACGGGTCGTCAAAGCCTGCTCCGGAACAATGGTAGTTTCAAGCACCCGTCTCAGCACCACCGTGGCCCGCATGAACATGCCCGGCTTAAGCCGATGTCCCGGATTTTCGATGATCATTTCCACCCGGGCCTGGCGCGTGGTTTTTTGAAAAACGGGGGCGATACGCTCGATTCGGCCGAAAAACGCGGCATCCAGATAGGCATCCGTGGTGAGGGAAACGGTCTGTCCGGGTCTCAGATGCGCGTAATCTTTTTCCGTGACATTGACCACGCCCAGAATGGGGTCCGATTTAACAATCAACAGCAACGGCTGGTTGGCCGCAACGGTCTGACCCTCATCGTAATAGCGTTCGGCCACCAGACGATTATCGTCGCCTCCAGTCCAGTTGGCGGTGATCCGGGTGTATCCCAGTCTGATTTTTGCGGTTTCGAGCGATGATGCCGCTTTGGTCAACTGAGCTTGGGCAACCTGAAGTTGCGCTTTTTTGGAAAGTTGATCCGCTTTGAGCGCATCGAACTCGGAGTCCGATGCGATGCCTCCCTTGAGCAGTTTCCGGGTCCGTTCCAACTCCCGATCGGCGTTCCCAAGATCGCTTCTTGCCTTGGCCAGATTGGCTTCCGCCACCACCAGATCCGCCTGGGCCTGGGTCACCGCCTGAACATATTCGGCGTTGTCCAGTTGGCCCACAACCTGCCCCTGGGTGACGGTGTCCGAAATATCCACCAGAAGCTTCTCAATACGACCGCTCACTTTGGGCGACACCACAAAATCGGCCAACGGTTCCAGTGTGCCGCTGAACGTTCTCTTCAACACAATGGGACCGGTTTCGATGGAAGCCGTTTCCACGGGGGAAGATCGTGCTGCATCCACCCGTTGGTTTCCTTTTCCGTGATCCTGAAGTTGTGGAAAAATAAGCCACCCTGCTCCTGCCGCAGCCCCCAGTAGCAGCACCAGAACAAATATTTTAAGCCCCGGCCTTTTCATGCTAGACTATCCTTTCAAGGTTTAGGAAAATGTGAGGATATGCACCGTTCCGGAACGTTCCATTTCCGATCGGGGGATTCAATTCGTTTAAAAATAGGGAAATTGTATCCTTTTAGAAATCCTGTTGTCACCCAAAATATCCCCGTGAGAAAGGGATTCGTAAGGAAAAATATGACGGACGCGACTATATTTCAGCGCCTACCCGGACTTCTGGTCATGATTTGGTTCTGCCTCGGTTTGGCATCCTGCAATTTCATTGAAAAACGGATTGATCAGACGTTGGGCGGCCCCAATCCACCGGCCGATACCACCGTGACCATGGCGCCTGAGGCAGAGAAAAAAGAAACCCTTTCAATGGCCAAAGAACCCGGCCTGCCGGCCGGGCCTCTCAAAATCACCACCACCCGGGCGATTTTGCTTTCCCTTCAAAACAACCGCTCCCTGGTGGTGGAAAAGCTGACCCCTTCCATTACCCAAACCTTTGAGGAAACGGAAAGGGCCGTCTTCGATCCGAACCTGGCGGCGGAAATCATGGGCGGCCGCACCGACGGAGAACGCCAGGCGAGAGCCGGATCGCAAACCGAGGATTACGTCAGGGATGAAGGGGTGGGCGTCATTTCCCTGGCGCAGTTCTTTCCCTCCGGCACCACGGTCACCGTGGAGGGGAAGACGGAAATGGAGAATTCCTCCCTTTATCAGGATGCCTTTTACTGGAGCCGGTTGGGGCTCACCGTCAACCAGGCCGTCCTGAGAGGATACGGAAGCGATGTGAATCTGGTGAGACTACGTCAGGCCCGTCTGGAAACCCGCATGAGCGAATATGAGTTGCGCGGTTTTACCCTCGCCCTGGTGGCGCAGGTGGAAGAGACCTTCTGGGACTACGCCCTGGCAAAGCGCCAGGTGGAGATTTTTGAGGAATCCATGAAGGTGGCCCGTCAACAGGTGAACGAAACCCTGGCACTCATCGAAGTGGGACGTCTCGCCAAATCGGAGCTTCCCGCGGTTCAGGCGGAACTGGCGGCCCAGGAGCAGGGTCTTATCGACGCCAGGAGCTACCGGGAAACCATGCGGTTGCAGCTCTTGCGGTTGCTCAATCCGGCCGGGGTGGATATGTGGCAGCGGGATGTGGACTTGATCTACCAGCCGACCCTGCCCGACGTCAAGCTGGATGACGTCCGCGCCTATGTGGACATGAGCATGCGCATGCGTCCCCTTTTAAACCAGGCTCGCTTGAAACTCATGCAAAACGATCTGGAGGTGGTCAAAACCAAAAACGGCCTGCTGCCGCTGCTGGATCTTTTCGTGAGCCTGGGTAAGAGCGGGTACGCCAACTCCTTCGGTCGATCGGTCAGCAACATGACGGGAGACTATTACGATGCCTTCGTGGGGGTCCGGTTTGAATATCCCATCTACAATCGCGCGCCCAAATCCCGATACCAGCGGGCCACCCTGAGCCGGGAACAGGCGGAAAAATCCCTTCAGAACCTTTCGCAACTGGTGGAATTGGATGTTCGAACCGCCTATGTGGAAGTGAACCGTGCCAGGCAGCAGATCAAGGCTTCCGCCACCACGCGCATGTTCAGCGAGGAAACCCTGCGGGTGGAGACCGAAAAATTGCGAGTGGGAAAATCGACCAGTCTCCTGGTGGCACAGGCCCAGAAAGACCTTCTGGTCAGTAGAATCGCCGAGGTGGAGGCCCTGGCCAATTACATCAAAGCGCTGATTTATCTCTATCAACAGGACGGATCTCTGCTGGAACGGAGGGGGATTGTTGCACCGGGAAGGGATCCGGTGAAACTTTCAAAATTACTGAGGGAATAGGAAATGGTTGGGTCGATGCCAGCCACCTTGACCGCTTTCATTCATTGGTCACTTGCCGCGGTACGACCCGAAATCAAAAAACGCATCGAAACCAGGTGGCATGTCCATCCCCGGCGAAAATCCGTAATGATCGGTTCATGGATCCAGATTTATTTTTCCTTGACTTTTTGGTGGCAAGCCGTACTTAATTGGCACTAAGATCCTTCGAATTCGTCGTTTAACCGTTCTTCATGAAGTCGTGAAGTCCTTTTTTAAATGTGCCACCTCGCTTCCACAAAATTTCAGTTCTGTTGCGAGTTCAAAAGCTCTGTGTTTTTTACATCACTCATAACCATAGCGCTTGCTTTAAGCAGGTACAAACAAAGTGGAAAATGGCAGCCATGGTGCCGGTAAAACCGGAAGGAGGATAAGCCATGAAAATCGTGTCTTTACAGGATCGCAGTGCGGGAACCACGGAACCGGTTAGGATGTGCAAAGGGGGAGGCAATAAGGGATTCCCAGGGAGGTGGAGGTGTTTCAGTCTGGTGGTCCTCCTGGCACTGACCTTTTGGGCGGCCCCGGGGCAGGCAAATACGATTGGTGGCGGGGAAGATTATAGTCTGGGTGTCAGGGCGGACGGTACGGTGGTCGCATGGGGTTGGAACGATTACGGCAAGACCAATGTTCCAGCCGGTCTTACCGGGGTTTTTGCGGTGGCCGCCGGTGGGCGCCACGGCCTTGCGCTGAAAACGGACGGTACGGTGGTTGCCTGGGGAGACGATTATTACTTCCAGTGCCGTGTTCCGGCGGGCCTTACCGGGGTTGCGGCGGTGGCCGCCGGTAAGGATTACAGCATTGCTCTAAAAAGCGATGGTACGGTGGTTGCCTGGGGGAACAGCGTATACGGGCAGTGTACGATTCCGGTAGGTCTCACCGATGCGGTGGCGGTGTCCGCCGGTGAGCATCACAACCTTGCTGTGAAGTCGAATGGCACGGTGGTTGCTTGGGGGCGGAACAATTACTTCCAGATCGATGTTCCAGCGGGTCTTGCCGGGGTTGCGGCGGTAGCCGCTGGTAAGTATCACAGCCTTGCGCTAAAATCGGACGGCACGGTAGTTGCCTGGGGAGACGACAATGAGGGCCAGAGTACGGCCCCCGCGGGTTTGACCGATGCGGTGGCGGTAGCCGCCGGGGGGCATCACAGCCTTGCGGCGAAATCGAACGGCACGGTGGTTGCCTGGGGGTGGAACGCTAACGGCCAGTGTACGGTTCCCGCCGGTCTTACTGACGTCGTGTCCGTTGCCGCCGGTTACACCCATAGCCTTGCGCTAAAATCGGACGGTACGGTGGTTGCCTGGGGCGCCGAAGTTTACGGCCAGTGCAATATTCATCATAAGGCGGGCTTGGCCGCCGGTATTTACAACAGTCTGGCGCTTAAAACGGATGGTACGGTTGCTGCGTGGGGCGCCAACGGATCCGGGCAGAGTACCGTTCCCGCCGCCCTCACTGATGTGGTCTCCATTGCCGCAGGTTTGTATCACGGCTTGGCTGTGCAATCGGATGGTACGGTTACTGCATGGGGCGCCAACGGATCCGGGCAGATCGGTGTTCCAGCCGGTCTAAACGGGGTTGCGGCGGTGGCCGGTGGTTTGTATCACAGCCTTGCGCTAAAAGATGGTACGGTTACTGCGTGGGGCGGTAAGGTGGACGGTTCCCAGCGGACTTACCGATGCCAATTACATGCAATTGGATGGTACGGCGGCTGCCTGGGGTGCGAATGGCTCCGGTCAGTGTACGTTCCCAGCGGACTTACCTATCAACAGGACGGATCCCTGCTGGAACGGAGGGGGATTGTTGCACCGGGAAGGGATCCGGTGAAACTTTCAAAATCATGAAACCGGGGCCCCTCCTGGACCTGGAGCTGGTTTTCAAGCTTCCCGGCCACCGATATGTGAGCAGCGATGGAAATTGCGAGAATAACGAACCTTGCTACAGCGCCATAAAGTCGGCCCTGGATGCCTCTCAAAACGGGGATGTGATCAATGTAGAGAGAGGAACCTACGGAGAGGCACCGGCCAGGAGCATGCCGGGAATAGTCAGCATTAACGGGGGGTGGAACGATACGTTTACCGATCAGACAGGGTCTACCACGATATATGCGCCTGAGGCGACGGGAGGCGCAACCATAAAGCTCCTGCCGGATATTCGGGTGGTCGCGCATCCGTAGGAAGCGTATCCGGAATCGAAGACGAGAGAATGACCTGAGCGGAACCTTGAAGACGCTGATTTGTCTCTATCAACAGGACGGATCCCTGCTGGAACGGAGGGGGATTGTTGCACCGGGAAGGGATCAGGTGAAACTTTCAAAATCATGAAACCGGGGCCGTGAAATCCCTTTCCCGGCTCACCCATACATCGACCTCTTTTTTCAGGCGCCGTTTCACCCACAATCGGTTCAGGTAGGTCATGGGCGCCCTGGAAACCCTTTCTTTTCCTTCCAGGGCCTTTTCCGGCGCAAACATGAGGTCCATGAGATGTCCGGTGGGCATGCGGCGTCTGAGGTTATTGGCACACCCCGCACAGTAGGTGAAGGTGCGGTGTCCGTTGACCTCTTTCTTCCTGAGCGCACCCCAGTGATCGGAAAGTTCAGGCGCCAGGCACCCGACCGATCCCCCTTCCCCGCAGCAAAGGGTTTTTTGATGATGATGCGCCATTTCCTGAACCTGGAGCCCCTGTTTAACCAGCAATTGCCGGACGGCCAGTTGAACGGCGTCTTCAAACCGAAGTACGCAAGGGTCGTGTACGGTGACGGTTTTACCGCTTTGGGTCCGTGTGGGGATGCCGTCCGAAGCCATGAATTCATAGGCGGTGGTCACACTTAAGCCCTCCCCGTAGGTTTTAAAGATATTGTAGCAGTTGGGGCAGGCCACAATGATTCTTCTGACGCCGCTCTCCATGCAAAACCCCTTCATTTCGTCAAACATGGACTCGAAGTAGGTCTGGCGGCCGAGATCGTGGGAAGGTTTGGTGCAGCAATCCAGAACGATACCGGCACCCGGCACATGCCGCTTTAAATAGCCATAGAATGCCAGGGTTGTGTGGGGCCGGGTCCCCGTAAAAGTGCATCCCGGGAAAAAAACCGTCTCGCAACCGGACGGGAGCCCGTACCAGCTATAACGCCTGGAAACGCCGCGCCGTTCATAATTCAGTATCCCCTTATGTTCGGGGTACGGAGCCAGGCCTTTTCGGACCGCCGCCCGGCGTATTTCCAGAAACATGGCGGCGGGATTCAGTCCCTTGGGACAGACGGCGGTACAGAGTCCGCACAGGCTGCACGCGTAAGCCATGGCCCGATGGGGTTCGCTCAAAATATCAAACTCCAGGGCGATCTGTCTGGGACTCCCGTATTCCTGCAAAAACTTGCACTCTTTCCGGCAAAGGCTGCATTCCACGCATTCCGTGGCATTGACCTTCAGGACTTCCGAGAGCGTTTTTTCCATCATCTGTTCCAGTATGAAAATTTTTATCTGTTTTGAACGGAAATGAGTTTAGGAAGGGTAGGATCAAACTGTCAAACTGGAAAATACGATAGATACCGGGCTTCCATCAGGATGAGCCGATGAGTTGAAAACGAATACCCCACAACGGGTATTCTTTTCCTTTGACCAACGAACCGATTCCCTACTATAGTCTCCCCTGAAAAAAGAAATGCAGCTAAATTATGCCGAAATTCATTGCCGATCTCCATATCCATTCCCGCTTCTCCCGCGCCACTTCGAAAAACCTGGATCCCGAGCATCTCGCCCTCTGGGCGCAGAAAAAGGGGATCAAGGTTGTGGGTACCGGTGATTTTACCCATCCGGGGTGGACACGCGAATTACAGGAAAAGCTCATAGAAGCCGAACAGGGTCTTTTCCGTTTAAAGCCGGATCTTGCGGCATCCATCAAGCCGGAGGTCCCGGCAACTTGCCAGGATTCCCCGAGGTTCATGCTGACCTCTGAAATAAGCTGCATCTACAAAAAAAATGATAAGACCCGGAAAGTGCACCATCTCATCCTCCTGCCCGATTTTGATTCGGTTCTGAAGCTGAACAAAAGGCTGGAACAAATCGGTAACATCCGCTCCGACGGCAGGCCCATCCTGGGGCTCGATTCCAGGAATCTGCTGGAGATCGTCCTGGAAACCAGTGATCAGGCATTTTTTATTCCGGCCCACGTCTGGACGCCCTGGTTTTCTCTTTTCGGCTCCAAATCAGGGTTTGATGATATTGAGGAGTGTTTCGAGGATCTGACACCCCATATCCACGCCCTGGAAACCGGACTCTCTTCCGACCCGCCCATGAACCGGCTGTTGTCTCAACTGGATCGTTATCTTCTGGTTTCCAATTCCGACGCCCACTCACCGGCCAAACTGGGCCGGGAGAGCAATCTCTTTGAAACGGCACTTGATTATGACGCCATGGTCAGGGCCATGACCGACGGGCAAGGATTCTCAGGCACTATTGAATTCTTCCCTGAAGAAGGGAAATATCACCTGGATGGGCATCGCAAATGCCGCATCCGGCTTCACCCCGGAGAAACCAAATCCCGAAACGGGATTTGCCCCGTCTGCGGCAAACCCGTGACCGTGGGGGTTTTTCACCGCGTGGATGATTTGGCGGACAGAGAGCATCCGAAACTATCAAAGGCATTTTTCAGTCTGATCCCTTTAACGGAAATCCTGTCGGAAATCCATGACTGTGGTCCGGGTACCCAAAAAGTGACCCGTATTTATGAAGATCTGATCAGCAGGCTGGGGCCTGAACTCCCTATCCTCATGGATGCGTCCCTTAAAGAGATAAAACGGACCGGCGGTCTCCTTCTGTCCGAGGCCATTGATCGCATGAGGCACAACAAGGTTATCCGCCAGGAGGGGTATGACGGTGAATATGGTGTGAGTCGTCTTTTTGATGACGGTGAAAAAGATGAACTGCTGGGTCAGACTTCATTATTTAAAACAACACCGAAAAAGCAAAAATGCCGTAAAGTGAAAATCCAAAAGAAGAAAGCAACACCTGAACAAAAAGATCCCGATCAACCGGCGGTCCTCCCCTTTATGGATCCCATCCTTGATCCCCTGAACCCGGAACAGAGAGAGGTGGTCATTCATGGAAAGGGGCATCTCCTGATCGTCGCAGGACCCGGAACGGGCAAAACCATGACCCTGACGCACCGCATCGCTTACCTTTTAAGAACCATGGGGGGTGGAAATATTCTGGCCCTGACCTTTACCCATAAGGCCGCCCGCGAGATGAAGGAACGGTTGCTCAGATTGATAGGACATGAAAACGGGGAAACCGTTTTTGTGTCCACGTTTCACAGGTTCTGCCTGGATGTCTTGCGACGTGACGGCCATTATCCGGACCTGCCGGAACCGTTCTCCATATGTTCCGAAACGGACACCTATGTTCTGGCCGACGAAGCGGTTTCAGAAGCAGGCCACAAAAAAAACACGGTACGCCGTCTCCTGAAAAACCTGCCTTATCTCAAACTGAAGACAGTCTCTGATGCCGAACCCGATGCCACCCTCGATGACCTTTCATCCGTCTTCACGATTTATCAGGAAAAACTTCGACATCTCGGCATGCTCGATCTGGACGATCTGGAAGTGGAGACCCTGAGGCTGTTCAATGAGCATTCCGGTATCCGCCAAAACTACGCCCTCAAATTTCCCCGTATCTTTGTGGATGAGTACCAGGATACCAACCCGGTCCAGGTGGCATTGTTAAAGAAAATGGTTTACGCCGGTACAAATGAAGCTGAAAATGCCGGAAGGTCTCCTTCGGAGGGCGCCCCTTGGGCCGATATTTGCGCCATCGGCGATCCGAATCAGGCCATTTACGGTTTTCGCGGAGCGGATATTGCCAATTTTCATGGTTTTGCGGATGACTTTCCCGCAGGTACGATCATAACGCTCACCAAGAATTACAGATCGACTCAGAACATCCTCGATCTTTCCGCCAGGCTCATGAACGAAAAACACCCGCTTCATGGAACCTCCGGTTCCGGGGCCCCGGTCTATGTGGCCCAATGCCGAACGTATCTTGAAGAAGCGGAGATGATTATCGAACAGATCGAGAAATTGATCGGCGGAACCACCCATTTCTCCCTCGATAGTGAACGCGTGGCATCCCATGAAGATGGGGAGGATATCGGGTTCGGCGATATGGCGGTGCTGTTCAGACTCAACTCAATGGGCGATGCCCTTGAGGAGGCCTTTTTAAGGGCCGGTATCCCTTTTGTCCGTTCAGGTGAAAAACCGCTCATCGATCAGTATCCGGCCAATATCATCTGGCGGCTGCTTCAAACACTTAACCGGCCCGACAATGATTATTACCGAACCTGTTATTTAAACCTCTTAAAGCCCGAAAACCATGGCGAAAGCATCATTAGCCGGATAGATCGTAAGAAGGCCCCTGGCGATATGATCGACCAGGCGGTTCAGCTGCACGGATTTGATCCGGATTCGGAAGAAATCAGGCGTGTTCTCGACCGGGTCGGAAAGGTGGCGGAAAATTATGATCATCTTCCCTCTTTTCTGAGCGCCTTCTCCCTGGAGCGCGGCATCGATCACCGGAACCTGATGGGTGACCGGGTATCCCTCATGTCCCTTCACGCGGCCAAGGGCCTGGAGTGGCCGGTTGTTTTTGTCATCGGCTGCGAGAATCGGCTCCTCCCCTGCACGCTGTTTGGTGATCGTGATGACGAAGAGGAACGAAGGCTTCTCTATGTGGGTCTCACACGGGCAAAACAAAGGCTTATACTTTCACACGCCTCCCTCCGCACACTGAACGGTCTTCCTCTTGAGATGAAGATTTCCCCTTTTCTTGAGCCGTTTTCATCCAAACAGCTCGTTCCTTTGGTACGATCGAAATGGAAGAGAAAACCAAAAGCCCATGAGCAGCTTTCATTATTTTGACCCGGATTAGCCGCGAAACCGACGCCGACAGACCTGTGGACAGGGAGTACCTTTGTGTATGAGCCTTACCAAAACCGGATTCCATCCGATTATCAGTGAGTGGTTTCTTGAAACCTACGGATCACCGACGGATGTTCAGAATAAAGCCTGGCCTGAAATCGCTTCCGGCAACCACCTGTTGATCACCGCCCCCACCGGGAGCGGCAAGACGCTGGCTGCTTTTCTATGGGCGATCCACCGGCTGGTGAGCAATGATTGGCAGCCCGGTCGAACCCGTGTGGTCTATGTCTCTCCCCTCAAAGCCCTCAACAATGATGTCAGGCGCAATCTCATCAAACCGCTGGAACAATTAAAAGCCCGGTTTCAGGCGCAGGGGCAGACGTTTCCGGATATTCGGGTTATGACACGAAGCGGAGATACCCCCGCAGATGAACGGAGGAGGATGCTTCGCACTCCGCCTGAAATTCTCATCACGACCCCTGAAAGCCTCAATATTCTGGTCACTGCCAAAGGAAGCCGCAGTATGCTCAACGGAGTGGCGGTTGTGATTCTGGACGAGGTCCATGCGGTGGCGGGTGAAAAAAGAGGGGTCCATCTCATGATGGCCGTGGACCGTTTGGTCCCGCTCAGCGGCGAATTTCAGAGAATCGCCCTCTCCGCCACGGTGAAACCCATGGAGCGGATCGCCGAATTTATCGGTGGTTATGAGATGCATGGCGATGTTGATGAACCGGTCTATCGAAAGCGTCCGGTCACCCTGGTTCAGTCGGACATGCAAAAACGGATGACCCTCCGGGTCGATTTTCCGGAAAACGCCGGGGAAAGGATGGTGGATGATTCCCGGTGGCCGGCACTGGTCGAAAGCTTCAAAGAGATCATTCACAAAAATCGTTCCACGCTTCTCTTCACCAACAGTCGCAGAATGGCCGAGAAGGTTGCCCGTCTCATCAACGAAGGAGAGCCCGAAGAACTGGCTTATTCCCATCACGGCTCTCTTTCAAAGGAGTTGCGACTAGTGGTGGAACAGAGGCTGAAAGCAGGCCAACTCAAAGCCATTGTCGCCACCAACTCACTGGAATTGGGCATCGATATCGGCGATCTGGACCAGGCGGTACTGATCCAGACCCCACCCGCCATATCATCGGCCATCCAGCGCATCGGCCGCTCGGGCCACGGCGTGGGAGAGGAGAGCCGGGGGATATTGTTTCCCATTCACGGCAGGGATTTTATCAATGCCGCGGTTCTGGCGCCGGCCGTTATGAAAAGGGATATGGAAACCATTGAGCCGGTAGGGTGTCCCCTGGATGTGCTGGCGCAAATCATCCTGGCCATGACCGGTGTGGAAACATGGGATATTGGTGAGCTCTTTGCCTTTTTGAAGACCAACGCATCATTTCAAACGCTTACGCGAAAGCAGTTTGACCTGGTCCTGGAAATGCTGGCCGGAAGATATGCCGGTACCCGGCTTCGGGAGCTGAAGCCACGGGTTTCATTGGACCGTATCGACAACACCGTTCGGGCCAAATCCGGCGCCCTGATGCTCGTCTACATGGCTGGCGGCACCATCCCGGATCGGGGGTATTTCAATCTGCGGATCCGGGAATCAATGACCAGGATCGGTGAACTGGACGAAGAGTTCGTCTGGGAACGGCACGTGGGCGAAACCTTTGCTTTCGGGCCCCAGACCTGGCGTATTCTGAAAATCACCCACAATGACGTGGAAGCAGCACCAGTGGCCAGCCGGCCGGGCATTATTCCCTTCTGGAGGGCGGAAGCCAGGAACAGGGATTTTCATTTTTCGGAAAAAATCGGGCTGTTTCTGGAGATGGCTGACGAGCAATTGGAACGGGCGGAAAAAGACTTCCGGGAACATCTGTTGAATGACCGGTTCATGTCGCCCGCAGCCGCTAGCGAACTCATCGGTTTCTTGAAACTACAGCGACGGATGACCGAGGCGGACCTTCCCCATCGCCATCACCTGCTCATCGAGCATTTTGAGGATCCCCTGAACAAGGCGGACAGCAAGCAGGTGATCCTCCATACCCTGTGGGGCGGAAGGATTAACCGGCCTTTTGCCATGGCCCTTTCCGCTGCCTGGGAGAAGCAATATCATACCGCCCTTGAGACATTCGCCGATGATGACTGCATCGTGCTCCTGCTGCCCCATGCCTTTGATGTGCATGAAATTCTCGATCTGGTGGATGCGGACAATGTGGAGCGCCTGTTGCGGGAGTGCCTGGAGAAAACCGAATATTTCGGTGCCAGGTTCCGCGAGAATGCCGGCCGGGCATTGCTCCTCCCGAGGGCCGGTTTCAAGAAGCGGATGCCCTTATGGCTGAACCGGCTTCGCGCAAAGAAACTGATGGATGCGGTTTTGAATTTCCGGGATTTCCCCATCCTGCTGGAAACCTGGCGGACCTGTCTCAAGGATGATTTTGATCTGGAACATTTAAAACGGATCATGGATGAGCTGCATCAGGGGAAGATCAGGATTGGCGAGTGCCGCACCACGCAAGCGTCGGTCTTTGCCGGCAGTGTGATCTGGCAGCAGACCAATACCCATATGTATGCGGATGACTCGCCCGCGGGGGGCAAGCGCTCCGGCCTGAGCGACGATCTGATCCGGGAAATCATCGGCGGAAAAACCATAGAGTCTCTCTTTTCAGCGGACCTGATCCTGGAATTGACCCGCAAACTTCAGCGAACCGCTCCGGGGTATGCCCCTGCCACACCGGGAGATCTGTTGGACTGGGTCAAGGAGAGGGTGTTTCTTTACAAGGATGAATGGCATGAACTGCTCCAATCAATGGAAAGGGATCATGGCCTCGCCGAACCCGATGCGGTCAAAACCATTGAACACAAACTGGCCTGGTTTAGATTTCCCGGTGCCGGTGGTGACGCTGTCTGCGCAATGGAACTGCTGCCGCGGCTCTGCGGCGCTTTTTCCTTTTCGCACCCTCAATATGAGAGCCCGGCGAAGGATTTATCCATAGAGGAAAGAGATGCGGATGCCTGCAATTTATTGGGGCAGTGGCTCTCGTTTTACGGCCCTGTTTCGGAAGAATGGGTGTTGTCCGCTTTCGGCGGAATCACCGAAGCAGAACAGGCGCTTCTTTCATTGATGGAACTTGAGCGGATCATTAAGGGTAGGTTTACCACGGGCACGATTGAGGATGAAATCTGTGACCGGGAGAATTTTGAGATCCTATTGAGACTGGCGCGAAGGGCCCGGCAACCGCACATAACCATCCGACCGGCGGATGATCTACAACTGTTTTTGGCGGCCTTTCAACATGTGACAACACCGGGAGACTCCATGGAAAGCCTGCAGGATGCACTCGATCAGCTTTTCGGACTCTGTTTACCGGCGGGTGCCTGGGAAGAGTTTGTTCTTCCGGCGCGCATCTCTCCCTATTATCCCGCCTGGCTGGACAGCCTGATGCAATCAAGTGATCTCACGTGGTTTGGGGGTGGCAAAGAGAAGCTGGGATTTGCCTTTCATTCGGATCTCGATCTGTTTAGGGCTGCAAAAACCGGAAAAAAAGAACCGATCACTGATCTTTTCCCCGATAAACGGGGGCGATACGGATTGATGGAACTTTCCCGCCACTGCGCATGGGACCCCCGGGAGACGGTCCGCAAATTGTGGGAAGCCGCCTGGCGCGGGCGGGTCAGCAACGATACCTTCGCGGTGATGCGATCCGGCATTCTATCCGGGTTTACCCCCCAGGAAGTGGCTGACAGCCGAATCCGGGGCAGGCGCGGGTCGTTCAACCGGTGGAAGTCCCCAAGGGCCCCCGTGGGCAATTGGTATCTCCTGGAACAGGAGCCCGATGGAGAAGACCCGGTTGCGCAAACGGAAATAGGGAAGGACCGGGTACGCCAGCTTTTTAGAAGATACGGCATCCTGTTCCGCCAACTGCTGACCCGGGAACTGCCGCAGCTTCGGTGGGACAAACTATTCAGGGTTCTTCGCCTGATGGAGCTTTCCGGTGAAATCACCTCCGGCTGCTTCTTCAAAGGGCTCTCCGGTCCCCAATTCATCTCCTTCGAGGCGTTCCGTTTTCTCAGAAAACCGCCGTCCGATGATACTGTGTTCTGGATCAACGCCACGGACCCGGCATCGCTATGCGGCATCAAGCCTGAAGGGCTCACTCACCCTTTGCCGCCGCGAATCCTTTCAACCCATCTGGTATTTCACGGGAACAGGCTTGTTCTGGTTTCCAAAGGAAACCACAAACGTCTTCTCATCCACGAACCACCCGATTCCATTCACTTGAGCCGATATTATCAACTCTTTAAAGATCTGGTGAACCGAGAATTCAATCCGGTTCGGTCCGTCCGGATCGAAGAAATCAACGACCGGAAAGCTCTGAACAGCCCCTATGGTGCGTCACTGAAAGCATTCGGCTTTTCGTCCGATTACAAAGGGTTGGAATTAAGGCGGTCCTTTTAGGGCCGTTTTAAAATTCTCAAACTTCAAAATCCTACCGATCGGACAGGGGAGCGCCTCCTTATTTTGAGGCCTGATGTCGCTATTTGCTAAGTGAATCCTCTTGACTTTTTCATTGTCTTCCATATCGTTCGATAATTGATCGCTGTATTTATTCTCCGGCATCTGGAATTGTGACCCTCTGATTTTGTTCGCTGCGATAGGCATAACGGTGATAGCGCATGACCTGCCGCACTTGGGCCGTGAGGCGTAAATTGGGATCCGGTCCGAGTCTTTTTGAATTTTCCATGACGTCGATTTTTGCGCACAATACATGGAAGAATCAATCGTGGATTTTCCATATTTTTCCCCTCAATCCGTGAATTAGAAAAAGTGAAAAATGCCGACAACATGCTAAAAAGTATGTGAAAAAGATGCGAAACTCAAAAATCATGTGGGGAAAAGACCTCATAGCGGATTTGTTTTGGTGTTTTTTCTTGACACAAAGTGATTTTCTTGCCACTTTGGATTAAAATTTGTCTAAAAATTGAAATTTTTAAACCTAAAAATAATATGCTCAACGGATACGCAACGGATTTGGTAATGAAATTAACAGG
This sequence comes from Desulfatiglandales bacterium, assembly GCA_963663335.2. Classification (GTDB taxonomy): domain Bacteria; phylum Desulfobacterota; class DSM-4660; order Desulfatiglandales; family Desulfatiglandaceae; genus NaphS2. The sequence continues at coordinate 279,391 of CAXXLN010000001.1, forward strand.
CGCGACTTCGAACCAATTAAAGTATTGGGCTCGAATAGGAGTCATCGCCCGAGAAATAAGCGGAAGACGGGCCAGTTACTCATTTAAGGACATTATCAAACTGAGAGTTCTTGTTTCGCTTCGAAAAAATGGTTTAAGCCTCCAAAAGATTCGCTTGGGTATCAACCGTCTCTCGCAAATGCTTCCAGATGACGAACCACTATCGCGATTGATCATTTATACCGACGGCAGAGACATGATTGTCGTTGAAAAAGGCAAATATTTCAGCGCAATTACCGAGCAGCAATATTTTCGGTTTGATACGGAACAAATTGGCGCCGAAATCATAGAATTGCAGCGGAAAGGCTGGTACGACCTTCCACCGCAAGCAGTTTCCCATGCGAACAATTAATCCCCTATCGCATAACCGGAAAGGGGGAAGGAGACTGATGATGGGGTGACTGCATTCCAAATTGTGAAAGATGAGTTACGGCGACTGGGATACTCCGGCGATCTTTTACAGGAGAACTATGCCTTTGATGATGCATCGGCTGCCCAAAGAAATGAGCTTTGCATTCCGTTGGGGGCCTTTGCCCAATGGCCGCCAAGCTATCGAAATGCCTGCATAGGCGTTTTGCAGGCAAACGGCAGAGCAGGTCAGGGATTCGTCGCCACTTATCGTGCCTTCGGCGCCCCAATGTTTCTCGAAGTCCATGAAGATCATGTCGACCGGTACCGAATGGAAGCGGTCGGCCAGGCCGTTAAACTAGAGTCCATTCCCTCTCGGGATATCCCTAAAGCCTTTGAAAGCAACAAAGACAAGTGGAGCCCGGCGGCAATCTTCAGGGCAAAGGCCATCTCTCCAATATCCGGCCCTACCCAACTTGATTTTTTTGATGCAGGCCTCCTTCCCGCTCTGAAGGGAATGATCCATAAAAAGCTTGATCGACTTTTAAAAGAAACCCTTCACTCGGTTGTCATCGCTTATGGAGAGTCGACTTCTGGAAGCAGTCCCGACGACATCGCACTTTTCCGTTTGGTTTTCCGATTTCTTGCTGCGAAAATTTTCAAAGACAAAAATCATCCAGGGGAATGGTCGTCCTCCGACCCACGAACCATCGTAGATTGCGTGCAAAAATTCTATGGCCTCGAGAAAATTTCGCCGGGCCGGATAATTGACGATTCCCATACCCAGCAGGCCGCCTGGGACCATCTCAGAACCGCCTTTAATTTTCAGAATCTTTCCGAAGAGGACCTTGCATTTGTTTATGAAAATACACTCGTAAGCAAGGAGGCCCGCAAGGAGCACGGTATTCACGCCACCCCTTCAGTTGTTGCCGAACTGATCGTTTCGCATCTTCCGTTCGAAGACCTGCCTCGGGCAAAACGCTTTGTGCTGGAACCCTGTTCGGGACATGGGGTATTTTTGGTTGCTGCCCTTCGGCGCCTGCGGGACCTATTGCCTGCCTCCTGGACTGCCCAAGAACGGCATGTCTATCTCAAAGAAAGGCTGAAGGCAATCGAAAGGGACACCTTTGCCGGAGAGGTGTGCCGTTTATCTCTCACCCTCGCCGATTACCCGAATCCCAACGGTTGGGAAATCCTTGAGACCGATATTTTTGGCACGGATACCCTCGAAAATATGCTGCCAAAATCGAAAATCGTTTTGTGCAATCCGCCCTTTGAAGACTTCAATGAACAGGAACAGTATCAATACGAAGGCCGGATTCAAAGTGTTCACAAGCCCTATGAAATATTGCAACGAGTCCTGGAAAACCCGCCCGCGATGCTGGGATTTGTGTTGCCGAAATCGGCAATCATCGGAGGCCGATATGCTGAACTCCAGAATCGAATTGCCGGGCTTTACACGAATATTGAAACCGTAGCCCTGCCGGATCGTGTGTTCGCATTCTCGGATCAGGAAACCATGTTGCTACTGGCTTCACGGAACGATCCCGAGAAAGATGCGAGGGTTTTCACCAAGACATCCTGGGTACGGGAAAAGAACAGGAAGCCGTTTCTTGAGTCGGGTCATTTGCCCGAGGCAGTAGAAAAGGTCACTTCAAGAGGGATGATCCGGAACGCGCATAAAGATCTTTGGAACCCGCCTTTGTGGGAGGTTTGGGAGTATCTCAGCGAAAATCCCAAGATAGGGGAGTTTACCGAAATTCACAGAGGAATAGAGTGGAATATCCCTTATAAGAAGAACTTGGAATTACTTGTATCACGTACTCCCCGAGAGGGATTCAAGAAAGGCCTGGAGAAGGCTCATGAAAAGCTGGAATGCTACTATGCGCAGGGGTTTGTTTATCTTAATGTCCGAAAAGAGCATAGCCGGACATCCGCCCATTCCCTTCCCTGGGAAAGGCCTAAAATCATTGCTAACATGAGGAGGTTGAGTCGTGGGCCATGGAGAATAGCCGGTTTCTTGGATGAAGAGGGGCTTGTCTGTTATCAGAGTCTTCTGGGGATTTGGCCCAAAAATGGGATTGACATCTTCTTCCTTTCCGCCTTGATAAATAGTCCATTATTAAATGCATTTCTCTATTGTCAGGAATATGGACGTAATAATACAGTTCGTACGCTGAGTAATGTTCCGATTCCATTTCAAGGGTTTCCTGAAGAATTTGCACCGTTGGTAAAGAAATACCTCAAAGTTAGAGAGTCGCTCAGTAATGCATCTCCGGGCTCAAAAGAAATTTTGACCAATGAATGTTACAAAACTGTTGTTGGAATCGATAGCCTGGTTTTGAACGCTTACGACCTTCCTCCAAGGCTTGAGCGCAAACTGCTTGACTTCTTCAGAGGATATTCCAGGTCTGTTCCTTTTTCATTCCCTGATTATTTTTCAACGGATTTCAAACCCTGCATTCCCCTTTATCAATACCTGAAAATGGATATGAAACAGGCAAGTGCCGGAGAACTTCTGCAAAAGATAGAACCTATCGATTCGGAGCTTATTCACCAATTTGTTTTGGATCTTGAGGAGAGGCAAGCCTGATGGATGGTTATCTTCTTGATACCAATGCGGCGAGTGTTCTTTGGGATCAAAGGCACCGGGAACATGCAACAATCAGGGGATTTCTTCAAAAGTTTGCCAACGGACCCACATGGATTTCGGTTGTTGTTCTGGGAGAAATCGAATACGGATTGAAGATAGTCCCTCAAATGGATGAAGACCGTCAAAGCGAAGTCAGGCGTCAAATGGCGAGGTTTCCGCAAGTACTCGATGTGAACAAACACACAATAGAACCTTATTCGGATCTCAGGGCAGCCCTGTTTAAGGCCTACTCGTCCAGAAATAGACGGGGTGGACCGAAAATGAAATGGCCCGAAGATCTCCATGAACGTACAAGCGCCAAAAAACTGGGTATCCAGGAGAATGATTTGTGGATCGCTGCCCAGGCGATTCAATATAATCTCGTATTAATTACAGACGATCATATGCAACGACTTCAGGAAGCGTCAACAACTCTTGACGATCCACTTCAATTGGCTTCATGGAAATCTTCATGACACCGGAGACCACCATAAACAATGGGATCACAATGGGGTCATCAAGTCTGCTGTTGACTGTTCAAGGAATTCCGGGGACACCATACTTAATTATTTGCTGGAATTCCGGTATTCATCGGAATTCTCCCGTCATTCCTCTACGCGAAGTTGTCTGCTATTTTACAGCATGCCTTGATAAAATACGCCAATGCGTACAATCAAGATATGATTTTCATAGAGGCCTCCATTTTTTACAAAGGAAATTCAACGCCTGATATCGGACGATAATTATCGGATGCTCCAGACTGCATTGATGCTCCGGCCGGATGCCGGAAGCTTGATCAGGGGAGGTGGAGCCTTGAAGGCAGAACAGGAGAATTTAACGACGGATCAGCTTAAGCTGCTCCGTAAAATGGTCAGGGACTTACTATCATGAAAAAAGACAAATTTGAAAAATTGGTCGCCAGTATAAAGGAAGCCGGTGAAATCAAGGCTGGTAGCAAGGCAGCAAGCCGCGTGTTTGAAATCAAGCCACCTGAAATCAAGACTGTACGAGAGAAACTCAACGTGTCGCAGAATGAATTCGCACTCATGATTGGCGTAAGTGTGCGTCCATTACAGAACTGAAAGCAAGGGAGAAGGAAACCGGAAGGCCCGGCCAAGGAATTGTTGCGAATCGCATCAAGGAATCCCAATGCTGTTCTTGACGCTTTGCATGCGGAATAGAAACCGAGAATTAGGCCTTGAAATATAATTTTGCTCTGAAATGACTACATCATTATGGCACGTCCGCTAAGAATAGAGTGTCCGGGAGCGGTTTATCACATCACCTCAAGTGGAAATGCCCGGGATATTTTTTTTCGTGAAAGATATTGAACTCTTTAGCTCTGGCCGGCCCCTATTCTCTCCTCAGAAACGGCCGCATTTTCGAGGGCGCCGAAACGGGACCAGGTTTTCGCCGGAAAGTAAATAAAATCGACGCGCCCCATCACGTCCCGCAGGGGAACCGGACCGAAATGGCGGCTATCAACGCTGTTCCCCCGGTTATCACCCAATACGAAACAGTGACCGTTCGGAATCTTCGTCCTGGGAAAACCGGCGCCGCCCTTGTGATTGGGCAGTATCCGGTAGCGGGCGCCTCCATCCATCTCCTCCACCTCCCATGGGACAACCCGCCCCTTGGTTTCAGTGGGTTCGGCTTTTGAGGAGGGCTTCCGGGTAAGAGGTACATCATTAATGAGGAGAATGTTGTTCCTTATTTCAACGGTGTCATTGGGGAGGGCCACAATGCGTTTGATCCAGTACTTCCGCCGGTCGTTGGGATTGACAAACACGACCACATCTCCGCGCTTGGGGGATTGCAGGGTATAAATGGATTTGTTTAGCAATACATGATCACCTTTCAAAATGGAGGGCGCCATGCTGGTGCTGGGAATCTTAAAGGCTTGAATGATGTGGTCTCGAATACTGTTTGAAACGCTGGTGGGATAGCTGACGGAGACCACGATGAGCATGAGATAAATATACCAGCGATTGAACTCTTTTAAGGGATATGGGGAAGGGGTCCTTTTGGCCAAAAAGTACGCATCCACCGCCGCATAAACAAAAACGCCCACCAAGAAGAGGACCGACAATATTGCCAGCACGAGAGAGAGGGTGCTCGACATGCTCTGAATGCCCGTCACGATGACCGGTGCAAAGACAAAACTTATGAAAAAGAGGACCAGCCCTTTTGTGAGGTTGCCGCAATACACATGGCCGAGTCCGGTGGCGGCAATGGATAGGATTACTGCCAGGAAAGGATTTCGTTTTCCATTCTTCTCTTTGGTTGATGCGTTCATCGATTTTCTCCCAAACGATTTAAGGCATGAGCAGGTTTCCGGCCACTGAATAGATGCGATAAAACCCCAGCAGGGTGAGCCCCAAGGCGGCGGCATATTGCATCAAGCGACTGGCGATAACGGGGATTTCAATTAAATACTCAGCAGATGCTTTCCCTTCTGTCGAGCGCTCATATGCGTGGATGCAGCCCATGACCTTTTCCGTCAGGTCCACGGACCCACCCGGCACCCTTTTGGTTTGTTTCCATTCCCGGTAGATATCTCGGTTTTTCATTTTTTCCTCGTATAGCCATTCAATTGGGATCTCAATTTTTTCTTTGCCCTGAAGAGCCGCGATTTGATCGTGCCCACGGGTCTTTTTTCGATACGGGAGATTTCAGCCAGGCTGAGTCCCTGGATCTCAGACAGAACGAAAACGGCCTTCTGCCTAAAGGGCAATTCATGAAGAGCGCGGTCCAATGCCTTAAACATCTCCTTTTTTAGGAGATCGGCCGCAGGATCATGGCTGGACGGATGTTCTTCCATATCCGGTATTCCCTTTTCTTTTCTTCTCTTCAGTTCATTTCGGCATCTGTTCCTGGCGATTTGAAACAGCCATGTGGAGAATTTGCCCTTCGACGGATCAAAGGTTTTCAGATGCCGATAGGCCGCAAAAAAAACATCCTGCACAATATCTTCAGCGGTCTCAGGGCTTTTGATCATATTCAGAATCATAACAAAGAGAGACTCCTGATATTTTTCGATGAGTCGCCCATAACTGTTTGTGTCTCCTCCTTTTACCCTGCTAATAATCGTTATGTCCGCCGGTTCGGTCATCGCCTTTGTTCAGGTTCCCCTTAGTGTTTTTCAGAATCGTCTTTATATACAACCGAGGAAGCAAAAGGTTCCATTTTTTCTTCTTTTTTTGAATCGTTTTCTGCGGGATTGCGCCAGAACTTGACTTGTGGCAAATTCGGGGGACATCTATTTCTTGACATAAGCCTGTGATTGGTTCCATGTTTTTTCATATGGCAAAGGTGATGGCGGAAGGGATGCCGCACCATATTACACAGCGCGGCTGTTTAGTGACGTTCGGAGCAAAGCATATTATTGATTGATCTATAATGTGATACCGTATAAGGTATCATAAGGAGGTGATGGTATTCGCACCGTAATCGACACGAACATCCTTTACGCGGGACTCTATTCCAGAACTGGTGCGTCTTTTCAGGTCATTCAGGCCGTCATGAAAAAACGTGTCCAGCCGGTGATGTCTGTCGCCCTGCTTTTTGAATATGAGGATGTCCTTAAACGGGACAGCAAAACGTTGGGTTTAACCAATGCAGAAATCGATATTTTGCTGGACGCTTTTTGCGCTTTGTGCTCCGCACACAAAATTCATTACCTGTGGCGACCGTTCCTCCCCGATCCTAAAGACGATCACGTTCTGGAATTAGCGGTAGCATCTGGCGCAAAAACCATCACAACTTTTAACAGAAAAGATTTCAAGAGAGTGGAGGAATTCGGAGTGGAAATCCTTTCTCCGAAAACATTATTGGAGGAAATCAAATGGGCGCTTTAAGCTTGCGATTGCCGGAGTCAATTCATAGACATATTCGCGAGATTGCGAAGCGGGAAGGTGTATCCATCAACCAGTTCATTTCCTCGGCAGTGTCAGAAAAAGTATCAGCGCTCCTGACGGAAGAATATATCAACGCACGTGCTGCCAGAGCTGATTTGAAAAAAGTTGAGCAAATTCTCTCCAATGTGCCGGCGCGAACCCCAGTTGCTGAAGATGAATTGTAGGCGAAGAATCATACGATCAACGGTACACACCCTACATTAGTCACTTGAATTCTGGGGAATTCCCAAGATCTGACCCTTAGCAGAAAGGCTGACTGACCCGTGAAACAAGCGGCGGAAAGCCCCTGATGAGCCTCCCGCCGGGATTCAACGGTCAAAACCGCTCTTTAGAAAATGTCTGAGGGCATAGCAGTCTCAACGCTGACACCGCTGGAAGGAGTGCTCCCTTCCGGTAGGGGTTGCAGCCCCAGGAGCCCCAAAACGGAAGTCCAGATGGCCGGCGCACCGGCCACATGAGAAGGATCCACCGACTCGAAATGGCCGGCGTTTTCAAGGGCGATAACACGGACCGTATCCCCCGCTGCCGTCGCCACCGGGAGGTACTCTTCAGCCAATTGAAGGGGGACATAGGGATCCTGGTCACCGGTGATGAAAACCTGGGGTTTTCCGAGAGGCAGGTATTCAGACGGAGATGCCGCCTTTATTCGTTGAGCGATTTCCTCCTCAGTGGCGCCATCTTCAGAACCCATCAGCTCCCGTAGCGTATCACGGTACATGGGCACCAACTCAATGAACCTCTCCAGGTCGGGCGTTCCAGCCAGAGCCAAGACTCCCTTAATCGGCAATGGGTTGGGGGCATACAATTCGGCATCCGCCGGAAAACGGTCTCGTGCGGCCAGCCATAACGCCAGATGACCACCCGAAGAATGGCCGATCGCGATCACCTTATTCAGATCCAACGGGTAGTAAAGCGCCAGCTCGCGCAGAAAATCGGCCGCCGCCACATCCTGAAACATCGCCGGCCACACACCATCCGCTCCGAGGCGGCGGTATTCTATGTTCCAGGTTGCGATACCGGCAGCAATTCCCGCTTCCTACTGAAAGGCCCAATATCAGTGTAACTTGAGATTTGCTTTTCGTAAAGCTATGGCATGAAAAATACCTGAAAAACGCATTATGGCGCTCTATTTTTAAAAAAAGTGCCAAAACTGCAAATAAATTTGAATAACATCTGGACATTACGCGAACGATGGTTCATGATTAGCTCCCATAAAAGTCATGAAACATCAAAGCCAACAAAAAAAGGGAAAGTTAGCTTCTCGAAAGCATCTTAGTGCTGATCCACTGTTCAAGGGTCTGCATAAAGATTTTCTGGGAGTATCAGACTACCGTGAGGGTGATCCCGAAATCTCAATGGCAGACGCCTTGATGTCTGGATTTGCCGTCTTTTCTCTCAAAGATCCGTCCTTGCTTGCTTTTGACAAACGAAGAAAAGCTGTTGGGAATTTGGAAAGCATTTATCACGTAGAAAAGATACCTTGTGACTCGCAGATGCGAACTATTCTGGATGAAGTAGACCCTGTGGAAATTCGGCCTGCATATAAGAATATCTTTCGAGAATTGCAGAGAGGCAAAGCCCTTGAGCCTATGGTTTTCTTCCAGGGATGTTATTTGCTATCTTTGGACGGAACAGGATATTTTTCCTCAAGGAAAATTTTCTCTGATAATTGTTTGCAGAAAGTAAACAAAAAGACCGGCGAAATTACCTATTACCAACAGTTGCTAGGGGCAGCAATTGTTCATCCCGGTTTCAAAGAGGTAATTCCGTTAGCGCCGGAGTTTATAATCAAACAAGACGGCCAAAGCAAGAACGATTGTGAGCGTAATGCTGCGAAACGTTTCTTCGAAAATCTAAGAGCGGACCATCCACACCTGCCCCTTATCATTACCGAAGATGCCCTAAGTTCGAATGCGCCACACATAAGGGAGGCGGAAAAATACAATCTCCGTTACATTCTGGGTGTGAAAAAGGGCGATCATCCCTTTCTGTTCAGAAAAGTGGAAGAGGCGCAAAAGAATGGCGAAGCCATTCAGTTTGATTTGGTCGACAAAGATGATCCCCAAAAAACGCATCGTTTCCTTTTCCTCAACCAAGTCTCGCTGAATGAGTCAAATCAGGACCTATCGATTAACTTCCTGGAATACTGGGAAATTACACCCAAAAAAACGCAACATTTCAGTTGGGTTACTGATTTTACCATAACAAACGGAAATGCTTATAAAATTATGCGAGGCGGTCGTGCACGCTGGAAGATAGAAAATGAGACGTTCAATACTCTCAAGAACCAGGGCTATCACTTCGAACACAACTATGGGCTCGGGAAGAAAAATCTGAGCGTAGTCTTTGTGATGCTCATGATGCTGGCTTTTTTGGTTGACCAAACACAGCAACTCTGCTGTCCCCTATTTCGAGCTACATGGCATAAGCTGGGTAGCAAAAGAGAACTCTGGGATCGCATGCGATCCTTGTTTAGAGATTTTGCGTTCAAATCGATGAGGATGCTTTACGAAGCTCTCTTTTACGGGATGAAATTCCAACCGCCGATTATTTTATATGATGGCGAGTGAATTCAATATGCATTATCAAAATGTAAAAAAGGCGTCAATTCTAGGAAAATTGGCATTTGCCAACAAGGGACATCTGTGCGGCAAATCATATGGGATTGGTTTTAGATCTTGTTTTTGGCCCTCGTCTTCAAGAATTGATTGGCCAAACGAGGAATTTCGGGTGATTTTCAGCAACGTTTTCTGACAACGGCACTTATTTTTAAAAAAACGTTAAAAGATAATCTCATTAGTGACTTGGGCGGGAATTGCTGCGATACCGGTGCATGCCAAAGCGTCCGCCAGAGGCACCGTGTAATCCAAAGTCACCCGTGAACGCCAGCCGCCACCATGGACCACGATCGCCACCGGAAACGGGCCCGAGCCTTTCGGTACACGCAAATCACCGAATTTCGTATAGTGTGTCCCGTAGAAAATTCGATGCCCGGCCGGGTCCACAAGCACCTGCCGTTGCACCAACTTAAAATAGAGATCAACACTGGAAGGAAGCCCTTCTGGCAACTTGGGAACCTGGTTTTCGACCATATTGGCCATCAATAAGGCCACGTAACCGCACACACTTGGTGAAACAGTGCTGCACACCCCGGATTCAAGAGAATTCTTCTGCCAGTAGGCCAAATCTCCAGACTTGGCAATCGAAGAGTTTAACATCACCGAAAGAGACAATAACAGAACAAAAACCGGAACCACACTTACCATTCTTTTCTGAATCGCCACAACACACCTCCCCAATAATCATTCATGTTCGGTTTAATGACGACAAATCACGACCGCATTTGTCGCTTTCACACCTTCCCCTGAAACCTTTTTAATCCGATGGATTATTTCCTATACTCCTCCTTTTTCTAAATGTTGGAAAGGCCAGCCCTGCGCTGGTCATTCGACTTGGTCGATTGACCTAGTCGTTCGGCCAAGATACTGAATTCGACTCCCGGTGTCAACCCAGAATGCAACAATGATTTTATTGAAGCGATTGCGGCAGAAACCGTTAACGAAGATGCAAAATCACTGGAGTGTGGTGACGATGATGGAAGAAAAGGGGGAGACTTTGTGCGACGGTAATGTCCGAATCCAACGGCAATGGCCTAGAAGAAATTTTCAAGCGTTAGTTTGAGAAACCTGATGGTACGCTTTAAATCAAAAGCGTCCGGGTCTATTGCATGCTGGAGCCCGAGCCCTTCGATAACCCCCACAATCACAAGCGAAATATTTTCACAGTCGGACGCTTTGACCCCAGCATCCGCCAAAACGGCTGTGATGGTATCGCGGAATTGCGTAAAAAGGGTCATATACTTTTCTCTGATAATGCCTCCATTGGAAATGGCATAGGACCAGATGGCAACAAATACGATGAATTCTTCTCTTCGCTCGCCAATAAATGACTCTCCGGCAGCTATGATTAAATTGATCTTTTCTCGGGGAGTTAAATCACTTTTTGCGACCAACGAAATATTATTCATGGAATTCTGAAAAAGCACCTCGATGAGACGCATCATGAGATGATGCTTGCTTTGGAAGTAATAATGAATGCTCCCCTGGCTCAATTTGGCCCTTGCGGCAATGGCATGGGTGGAGCTTGCAGCGATGCCTTTTTCGACGATGCATTGGAAAGCGGCCAGGAGAATTTGTCCTTCTTTTCCCTGAAGGCGATCGTAAAAACGGCTGTATTTGATTTCTTCCTTTGATTTGACCATGTGTCAATAGACTCCGGAATTGGAATTTCCGAGCCGAAAATACAACCCGGCTTCTTGTGTAAAAGGATAATTGAGGCGCAAGTCAATGTCTAGGGAAAAACCTAGCAGTCTGTCGGACTTACAATCAGGCACCTTATTCGGGAGTACATCCGAGCCTTTATCTATCGTATGAAAAAGAGGCCATAAACGCATACGAAAAGTTTATTTTGATGGAAACGCCTGAAAAGATAACCCGCATTTTCTCACAGCGCAAGTTGCCCTCTATGTTGGGCGGTGATAGTTTTGTAGACAAGGTGGAGGGGAGGTTTTTTCATAAAAAACGTCATGATGAAATTCCGGAATCAAAAGGATTGGCCCCGGATGTAGAGAAGATAAAGCGGGCGATCTGTAATGCCTACGGCATAGATGAAAGTTCACTCTTGTCATCAAGGAGAGACGTCCTGAACGAACCGAGAAATGTTGCCGTTTTTCTTGTAAGACGCCTTAGAGGAGAAAAGATTGAAGAGATTGGCAGGCAGTTTGGCATTGCCAAATACAGCTCCGTGAGCAGTGCCATCGAAAAAATGAAGAGAGAGGTATTGGTAAACCGCAAGCTGAGGTTGCGTGTGAAAGAAATAGAAAACACATTAATCAACAGTCAACAGCAGACCCCAAGGCCACTCGTGTAATCTTCCAAGTCCTGCCGATCCGACACAGGGAGCCTCTTTCTTAGGTGGAAATTTTCCACCTATCCAGTGCCGATTAAAACTCTTTCAGGCTTGACGGTTGACCTGTTTACGGGCTATATTAAGTCATGTTGAAAAAGAGGGTATTCTCATGAAACTATCAAATCAGATCAGGCCCATCAGCTACCTGAAGGCCCATGCCGCTGAAATCGTCAGAAACCTTTCCAAACAGCAGGAGCCACTTATCATCACCCAGAACGGCGAAGCCAAAGTGGTCATTCAAGACATCGAAAGCTACGAGCAAACCCAGCAAACCATTGCACTTCTGAAAATTTTGTCACTGGGAATGCGTCAGATTGAGGAGGGCAAGGTTTTGCCGGCTGAGGATGTGATAAAGAGTCTTCGCGAACGGCGCGAGGATCGGTGATGCCGTTCGCGGTTTTGCTGACCAAAGACGCAGCACGCGATCTCAACGAGCTTTATGATTACATCACTGTACACGACTCACCCGGAAAAGCGGACGATGTTTTAAAAAAGATTGAGAAAACCTTTTCTGTTTTATCCGAATTCCCCGAGCGGGGTATCTATCCGAAAGAACTGCTGAAGCTTGGGATTAGAGAATACCGCGAGATTTTTTTCAAACCTTATCGTATCATTTACCGAATCATGGATAAGGCTGTCTATGTTCTGCTGATTGTGGATGGCCGCCGTGACCTGCAGACCCTGTTGCAGCGACGGTTATTAGACTGGTAATGAGGCGTGGTGGAAGCTCTTTGTAAGCAGCAGAGAAGGGATACGTGAAGCCATATGCAGAGAAACATTATCCTGATCTTAATAGCCTTTTCTTTGACCTTTGTACGATATGGCATGGTTTTCCCGCTTATCCCTCTGGAGGCCCAGGAACTGGGCGCCTCTCCTGCGGTGATTGGTCTCATTGTCGGTGCATTCAGCCTGCTTTCGTTTTTCCTTTCCGTACCCATCGGCGGGTTCACGGACAGGTTCGGCGTAAAAAGGATGCTCTTGCTTGGGGTGCTCTGTAACGCTTCAAGCTCCTTGCTTCTTCTGCACGCCAACGTCTTGTGCCTGATAACCTCACAGATTCTGGGAGGCTTGGGGTTTCAGTTGCACATTATCTCCAGTCAGTCTTTTGTCGCACGTCTTGAATCGCCGCTTCGGCGTGAGCGCACGTTCGGCTATCTGACCTTCAGCGCGGCATTCGGTCAAAGTCTCGGGCCAGTGCTGGGAGGGATCATCGCCACGCGGTTCGGATACCGCGAGGCCTTTTTGGTGTCGCTGCTGCTCTCCCTTGCGGGCCTGATCGTGTCGGGAATTCGGAAATCCACGGGCGTGCCTCGCGTGGGCCGATACAGCCTTATGGGGGATCTGCGGCATGCCGCGACGGCCTTTTCCGATTCACGCATGCTGGCCGTCCTTGCCTTCACATTCGGCGTCATTTTCACCGTGAGCCTTCGGACTTCTTTTCTGCCTGTTCTGCTTTTGAAACGCGGGCTGGAGGAAGTCGATGTGGGCCTTCTCATTTCCATTTTCGCGGCCTCCATGACCGTTATCCGGCCCTTTGCCGGCAGAATCTTTCAGGCCTTCAGCCGCAAGAATATAATGGCCTTCTCCGTACTGGCGGTTGCCTTCGGCGTCGGTCTGATTCCAGGACTGTCATCTTTTTTCACAACCGCGCTTGCCTTATGTCTTTTCGGACTCGGGTTCGGCCTGACACAGCCGCTTTCCATGGTGATGGTCGCCGACCTGTCGGATCCCGCACATCCCGGACTGAGCATGGGTGTCCGTTTTATGGTCATCTCCCTTGCCAACTTCTTAGGCCCTGTTCTTTTAGGGTTTCTGGTAGAAGGCGTCGGATTGAACAGTCCTTTTTATGCTTCGGCCTTCCTGGTCCTGGCGATCGGCGCCTATATTCTCAAATGGAAGCCGGGACTCCTTCCGGGGAGACGGGAAGTCAAAAGGTCCTGAAATGATTATTGGTAAACCGCAGGCTGAGGTTGCGTATGAAAGACATGGAAAACACATTAAACAACAGTCAACAGCAAACTTGACCCCAAGCCGGAAAGGAGAAACCATGAACTGGCTCAAGAAGCTACAGATCACTCATAATTCCAGGAAGCTTGCGCTCACCGCGCTCCTTCTTCTTTTTGCCGTCGGCTGCACGTGGCATTTTCGGGTGGTGGTTGGCGAGCGCATACCGCCCACGCCGGCTGGACCCTGTCGCTCTTGGAAGGCGGCAGCTAAAAGCCCCGTTGCACCTTCGCCTCGTTCGAGCGCCATCAACACGTGCACCGGATGGCTTGGCCGGCAGCAGTATCGTTGACTGCACAGCTTGAGCGGGAACGAGTTTTCGGGTGGTGGTTGGCGAGCGCATACCGCCCACGCCGGCTGGACCCTGTCGCTCTTGGAAGGCGGCAGCAAAAAGCTCATCGCGAACGGCGGCCCCGTCCTTATTGATAGACTCTCCCCGGAATTCCCTTTTCATTATTTTGACCGGGAAACCAGGATGAGATTCACCCCCATTTTCACATCTGATCTCGGGCTATGGGTGCATGAGGGACGGCACATCGATTTCCGATTTAATCTTTGGGCCGATGTTCTGTTCAGCAAGGTCAAGCTCGTAGCAGGGCTACAAATTCATCCAGAATCGAGCGCTGTTGCCGAAATATCATGAAAAACGCAAGGCTGTTTCAGCCGAGATGCCGCGTTTGCCATTCAAAATTTGTGTAATACGGCCCGATGGCACACGAATGGTCGGTGCCAGCTTGTTAACAGACAAATTCCGCGCGCCGAGTTCGCGTTTTAAGATCCGTCCCGGGTGAATCGGTCTCATGTGTTTACCCCTCATGACAATCTGTGATCTCAACGTCATGGGCGTTTCTGTTTTTATGCTCGCTATATTTTGTTTCCCTGCCAAGCCCCATTATCACTTAGTGAAGGATAGACATAAGTTCCCGAGGCTGCTGACTCTCCAGCAACCGTACCTGTAAAGGTGATTTTATCATCTATATCGCCAAAGATAATAATATTACCATTAACACTCCCTTTTAAGGTAGCGCCACTCATTCCGATCTCAGGAACACTGATGGTTCCGCTTAATGCTGAATTCTGTTGTGTTATATTTGTGCTGAAAGTACCACTTAAACCATACACATGACTTTGCCAGGTCCCTTGCCAGGGGCCTTCGACGTTAATGGTAGATGTGTTGATCTTCACCATCGTGTTGGATCCGGTGCCGGAGCAGGTCGCGCTGCCATTGGTCCATGTCCACGTTGCCGTGCCCGTGACAGTGTTGCCGTCGCTTGAAACGGTGCCGGAAAAATAAACTGAAGATACCCCGTCTTCAGTGGGAATTGTCCCTGTTAGTGTAATAGCGTTGTCTGCGATCGTTCCAGCAAAAGATGCGCCGTTTGATGGAGCCGTAAGGGTCAAGTTATTTCCGTCTTGTACACATGCAGCCATATATGTATCGGTAGTAGGGTAATCCACCCCGGGGCAATTCCCGGTTACGGTTTCTTGAACACTCCAAGTTCCTGTAAGATCGAGCTCTGTTACCTGTGAAGCGCTCAGGGTGAACGGCGCCCATGATATGACGCCTATTTGGCTCAAATTGTCTTTTCCCAAGGCAGTTGCCCACCGCCATTTGCCCGCAGGAAGCTCTTCGGGCAAGGTGATATCCAATATTGTCAAGGATTCATTTGTAACGAGTTTGGAGGGACGGGCCGGCACCGGATCGGGAACGAGGCTGAAGGACGGTTCAAATGTCATGAACCGTAAGGAATTATCCGGGAATATGATCCCCACGTAAATATCCCAAGAATTATCTCCCGTCCCTGCTGAAGTACTCAGCGTCACCTTCATGTTGTCCCCGGGATAATATTCCGATTTGTTGAGCGATATGGTTACCGAGGGGTCAACCGGTATCGTCGGGTTTTCGATAAAATCGGAAACGTCAATGATAAAAAGTTTCCCCTCAGAGACATCGGCGGTAACGTAGGCATAGGAACCGGAAACAAATACATCCGACGCGCCATCTGGAGGGATGTCAACTGATCCGGCCAGGACGGGATTCTGCAAATCAGTGATGTCAATAATCTGCAGACCGGAACTGTCAGCCGCGAAGGCATAGGCGCCTGAAACAAATGCACCGTCGGCATAGAGTGTATCATAGGTATAGGGATCAGGATCGGGTGTTCCCTTATTGACTATCGAGCCGATATAGATCGGCGACAGAGGGTTGGTTACGTCGAGCACATGCAGACCAGTAATCCCCCCGGCCAGGTAGGCTCGGTGATCAGAAACACACACACCATCGGCCCAGGTGGGTTCGGGGAACGCCTGTGATATCGAAAGCACGGGTTTTTGAGGATTGCTTATGTCCACAATGGCCAAGTCAGTGTCACCCCATGTGGCTACGTAAGCATAATGATCTGAAACGGATACGCTTCTTGCCCGATGCGGCGTATCCACGGACCCGACCATGCTGAGGTTCCCGAAATCGCTGATGTCCATGATCAACAGACCCGAGGTGTCAGCCGCCAAGTATGCATAAGTGCCTGAGATATAGATGTCATTAATAGAAAAGGCTGTTTCTCCCGTACTGTTTACTATGGTAGGGCTAGCTGGATTGCTGATGTCAACCTTTTCTATCCCAAGCGCGGCAACATAAGCATAGGAACCGGAAACGTAGACGCCGGAAGCCCAGGGGATAGCCAAGGAACCAACTATTGATGGGGCGGCCGCTGCTTCTCCGAGCAAGCCGCCAAAAAACATTAACAGTGTAAACATGATTTTCTTCATCTTTTTCCTCCTAAGGCAGGCCGTACCCGAAACCCAGTATTTTGGCATGACTTTTAGTCGCCACATTCTTTAGAAAGACGCCACAATTATACATTATTCCAAGAGGTAACCCATGAAAGGATTTATAGAAAGGTTTTCAAGTCCCGTCAAGGATAATAAACTTTGCCCTGCGTTTGAAAGCCTTGTTGAGGCGTTCGATGATGTTGGTGATTCGCGTGGACATTTGCGCCAGGAGCGATTTTCTTCTTTCGTGATGGATGAGGATTATCTGCCGGCATGTAGCCGATATATTGTGAACAATCCTGTTTGGGCGAAACTGGTTGGAAGTTTGAACTCGGACCCGCCCGAGAAAATGGCTTCCGGATAAAACACTCCCCCTCTATTACAGGAATTGTAGAAATTATTTGATAGTTCATTAAGATGAATGTATAAATAGCTTCTACACAAAATCTGATCTTGGCCTGATCGTTCAGAACAGGATGATAGAGATTTTAGCATATCCGCAAATTCAATGATATCAATATGATGGTTGAATATGCCCGGATTTAAAAAGAAAAATGAAAACTATCCTGAAATTGTCAGTTTAGCGTTTTTCATCTTTTCCCCTGCCGGTTTATCATCAACAGTATTTGACAAAACACCCATTATCCTTGTCGGAGACGTTTGTTCTCCGCCGGTGGAATATTTGGACAGCACCTCTCCGGGGAGGCTATCGACTTATTGCAGGCGCTTGATGGACGTCGCCCTATCAACCCATTAGAGGGGTTTGCCTGGTAATGAACCGGACTGCTCCCGATGAAAGGAGGTCGTCATGGCCCTGATCAGCCAACTGTCTTTAAAGGAACTTGTTGATTTAAATGAAAAGAGCACCGGACAATTAGCAGGATGCACCGCCCTCGAAGACGCCGCTCAAGAGTATATGTCGATTTTGTACGATGCATTAAGTGAATCCATTATTTTGGCCAGGCTCTTTGCAACGATTTCTTTTGCAGAACTCCCCGGGCCGAACAAGACATTTGTGAGAAATCTTGCCCAATCGACGGGCATATCGGAACTGATTAAGGATAGGACACTGGTCTTGACCCTCCTGGAAGCAAGGGGGCAAGGCCTGAGTGGAACGATCGCCGTAATTCGAAGGGTCATATCGGCATTCCCCTGGCTTCTTCGGATTTCATCGACAAGATCCCCATGATGTCGCGTCTGCTTAAACAGTTGGGTTGTGGCATTGATTGGATTGACAGCACCGACACGGAACTCGTGGCAAAGACCTTTAAGAATTTGAGCGGTGTGTTTTTCGTTCAGGATGCTTCAACCGAAAACGATAATGAAGGCCGCAGGATCATTGCCGCACAGGATTTTGTGGCGGAAGAAAATGTCAAAACGGTCTTTGGAATCGGCGGCTGCTATTTAGGCACATCAATATTTTTTACAACGATTGTCTTCGTGCGTGAGTTTCTGGATAAAGAGAGGGTAGAACGATTTATGCTCCAGGCCAATAAGTTCAAAACGGCCACCCTGAGACTTGTCACCGAAGGGAAGATTTTCGCCTGAGGTGAGTTGGGCTTGCTAGCCACCATGGGAAGTGAAGGATTTTATCATGAACCGGAATGTGGATGAAATGATTGAAGCGGTCGCAAGGGCTGTAAGTGGAGATTACGCCACCCGATTTGCTCTCTCGGGTGAGGATCATCAGCTTGACGAACTTGCCAAGGGTGTCAATAGGCTGATTGCCAGGCTTCAAGAAGAAGAGCAAGAGGGAGAAGAGGCGCAAGAAAAGCTCAAGCAAATCGCGGATGATCTTTTCTGGCAGTCCGAGGAGCTGAAGGCCAGGAATGAGGAATTTGAGGCCTATTCCGAGCTTTTGTTGCAGCAAAAAAACGAGTTGGCAGAGCGTTCAAAGGATATCCTGGAAGCGAACAGAATACTCGAAAAGACCCAAAAAGAGCTTGAAGAGGAGGGCAACCGTGCCAATCAGATGGCCATGAAGGCCGAGGCGGCCAGTCGGGCAAAATCCGAATTCCTGGCCAACATGAGCCACGAAATTCGAACTCCCATGAACGGGATCCTCGGCATGACGGAACTGGTCCTGGACACCGACCTGACCGAAGATCAGCGAAAATATTTAAAAATGGCAAAGATGTCGGCGGATTTGCTGTTGGCGCTGATCAATGACATCCTGGATTTTTCCAAAATCGAAGCCGGGAAAATGGAGTTGGAAACCATCGATTTCAACCTGCGTGTCACCCTTGAAAATGCTACGGACACCCTGGCTTTGAAGGCCTACGAAAAGGGGGTGGAATTGGCCTGTCATATCCGGCCGGATGTCCCCACCGCGTTAATCGGCGACCCGAACAGGCTGCGTCAAGCTGTTGTCAATATCGCGGGAAATTCTCTTAAGTTTACCGATGAAGGCGAAATTGTGATCCGGGTTGAGGTGGAATCCGAATCTGAGGGCGCGGTGAACCTCTGTTTCACGGTATCGGACACTGGCATCGGGATTCCTCCGAACAAGTTGGATTCAATTTTCAGAAGTTTTGAACAGGTGGATGGCTCCACCACGCGAAAGTTCGGCGGCACGGGCCTGGGATTATCCATAACGAGACAGCTTGTTGAGATGATGGGTGGAGAGATCCGTGTGGAGAGTCCGAACCCGTTTTCATGGGAGGCGGGAGCCAATGCCCGAAACCGAAAATCCCGTATCGGTGGTCCCGGCAGCCTTTTTCATTTCACTGTCCCCTTTGAACTGAGCCGCTCCAAAGACGTCAGAATTAAACGTCCCAAACCGCAAGATCTTTCCGGGATGCCGGTTCTCATTGTGGACGACAATCGAACCAACCGCATCCTGCTCCGGGAAATGGTCACAACCTGGGGCCTTGTTCCAACCATTGTCGCCAACGGCAGGGAAGCCATTGATCGTTTCAACAAGGCGTTTGATTCCGGAACGCCGTATCGTTTGATTCTGCTGGATCTGCAGATGCCGGAATTGGATGGCTTTGATGTCGCCAAAATGATCAAGGACGCTCCTTCTGGAAAAGACGCGAGAATTATCCTGCTTTCTTCCATAGGGCAAAAGGGCGACTCCGATCGCTGCAAAGAGGTGGGCATCTCGGGGTATCTGTCCAAGCCCATAAAACAATCGGATCTGTTTGACGCCATCATGATGACCATGGGGTTTTCCTCGGAAGAGAGGCCGATGTTCATCACTCGCCACAGAATTTATGAAGAGCGGGAAAGTTATAATATTCTGCTGGTTGAGGACAACTTGGTAAACCAGGCCCTAGCCACAAAGCTTTTGGAGAGAAGAGGGCATCGGGTGACCCTGGCACCGAACGGGCTGGAGGCCGTTGCGGTGGTTCGAAAGGGCGACTTCGACCTGATTCTCATGGATATCCAGATGCCGGAAATGGATGGATTCGAAGCCACCCGCGCCATTCGGGGTCTTGCGTCTCAAAGATGTGACCCAACGGGCAGGATGTCCCATATTCCTATTATCGCCATGACGGCCCATGCCATGACGGGGGATCGGGAAAAGTGCATTGATGCGGGCATGGATGACTATGTGTCCAAACCGATCAAACCGGAAGCGCTTTACAGCGTCATCAATAAAGTCGTCCGTAAATCGAAGCCTGAAAAAGATCAGAAAGGGCTACACCCTTAGCAGGGATCCAAAAATTTCACCATTAATTACCAAAAAGGAAAAAGGGTATCATCTTTCCATTGATATGCAGGGATTTGTCCGTTGTTCGCGAGGTCCTTACGCCATTAATGCGAGTATCCTTTTCTGATGACCCTCTTTTTCCCCGGGCGTCACCTCCCTCATGGATAAGGCGCTTCCGGGGCAGGTCATCACGCAGGGCGGCCCATATTCCCGTCCGGCCTGGTGGATGCAGAGATCACACTTTTCCATAATGCCTTCAGGACCCAATTGAGGAACCCCGTAGGGGCAGGCATCCAGACAGGCTTCACAGCCGGTACAAAGCTCCTCACTCACCACTACAAGACCGTTCGACTTGTGTTTGATAATGGCTTCTTCTGGGCACGCCGTAACACACGCAGGTGTTACACAATGAAGACAGCCGAGAGAGACCGAGTGGTTTTTCACATGGGGATACCGGCCTCTCCAGACATTCAGAACCTTGCGATATGAAATACCCCGGGTCAGTCCCCGCCATGACCGACAGGCCACTTCACAACCGTGGCACTGGGTGCATTTTTCATACTCGAACCAGATCATCCATTCTTTGCTCATGGGGTGTCCGCCTGTTCCCGGATCTTCGTCACCTGCACCAGCGTCTGGCTGGCCATTGCGGTAATCAGGGGATCACAGGCCTTGTCCTTATCCACGCTGTACATGAGGTTCACATTGGCGCCACCGTCCAGGATGGGGTAGTCCGGGATCCCCAGCTCCTTGCACCCCTGCCACCACCCATGCAGGAGCATGACCGTATCCGGTCGGATACCGGGATAGCGTTCGGCCTTTACCCTCATCCAACCGTGGGGGGATTCCACTTTCACCCAATCCCCGCCCGCGATGCCACGGGCCTCCGCCGTCTCCGGATGGATGTGCAATACAGGATGGGGCGCTATCTCACGAAGCAGGGGCACGTTGCGCTGCCAGGAGGCCGATTAGTTTTTCGAGGTATGGTAATCCGAGAGCAGCAACGGATATTCATCCAGCAGTTCCGGCGTTCCGGTGATGCTCTCGGGCGGCTCCCGCCATTCCGGCAACGGGTTGAATCCGGCCCTTTCAAAGGCTGTATTGTAGATGGCCACCTTCCCGTCGGGCAAAAACGGTTCACCGCTCAAACGTGGACTGGCGCGGTTAAAAACGGTCTCGTATTTTTCATAGACCGTCGGCGCAGGAAGAGATGCCACACCCACAGGCTTTTCCCGTAATTCATCCATGGTCAGGCCCAGGGGCTCCAACTGATCGTCCATGGCCTTTGGTATGCTCCCATCCCAGAAATCGTTGCCATACCCCATAGCCACTCCCAAATCGAGGAAAAATTCAAAGATCGATTTGGTTGAATGGATGGGCTCGATCACCCGGTTGGTCGCCATCAGCCAGCCCGGTACGGCCTGAAAGGGATGATCCACTTCATAGCTGGTTGCCAACGGGAGCACCACATCGGCGTACGGCATGTCCGAGGTCCGCGCCACATCGGCCACAACGAAAAAATCGAGCTTTTCGAGGGCGGCGGCCACGTTCCGCGATCCCCGGTTACTGACCAAAGCCTGGGTGCCGGGAGCGATAACGGTCCTGACCGGATACGGCTTTTCGGTCAACACGCTTTCCAGTATCCGGTAATAGGCCGAAGTGGTTCCGCCGATAAACGGCTGAAAGGATATTGGAAACTCCGGTCCCACCAGTTTGTCCACCATCTCTTGGGTGATCCGTTCCTTGAAGGAAATGGGGTTGGGACCTTTTGGGGGCGGCCCATTAAGGAGGTTGGTACCCGGCCGATCCAGATGACCGGTGATGGCCATGAGGATGGCCACGGCCCGTATGGCATCGTTGGATGACGGGGTGTGCTCGACGCCGTTTCCCAGGTCGATGACGGCCCGCCGGGTGGTGGCATAGATCCGGGCCACCTCTACGATCTGTTTTTCGGGAACCCCGGTGATTTGGGCGGCCCGTGGGGGGGTGAATTTTTTGACATGCATTTTCAGGCGGTTAAAACCGCTGCACCAGCGATAAATGAAATCGTGGTCCAGGAGATCTTCTTGAATCACCACATGGAGCATGGCCAGGGCCAACGCGGCATCCGTGCCCGGCCGTAGCGGCACCCAGATATCCGCCATCCCCACATCCGGCTCAACGGACGGCTTGATGGCGATAATCTTTGCGCCGCTCTGTTTGGCGGCCAGAAAGGCTTTCGCGGGACGGGCCACGGGTCCTGAATAAATGGGCTGACGTCCCCAGTAGACAATCAGATCACTTTGGCCGTAATCCGACCCTGGCCAGTCCCCAATGGTGTAACTGAAGGCAAAGGCACGCTGCATGGCGCAAATGCCGCTGTGACCGTAGTTGGGACTGCCGTGGGCCACTAAGAACCGTGCCATATAATCGTTGTAGGAACGTTTGGACGGGCTCAACACGGCCAGGGATTCGGGTCCGTGGGATTTTTTTTGTTGCTTAAGGGTTTCGGCGATTTGAGCGATGGCGTCATCCCATGAGATTTTCTCAAACTTCCCCTCCCCTTTTTTCCCGATGCGGCGTAACGGGTGGGTGAGTCGGTCGGGTGAATGGACCCATTGTGGAGCAGCATGCCCCTTGGCGCAAACGGCGCCCCGGTTCACCGGGGATTCATCCATGCCGGCAACCTTGACGAATGCGCCATTTTTTACAAACGCATATATCCCGCACCCTCCCCCCGGACCACCGGGGCCGCACATGCCGCAGACCGTCGGGATTACGATCTCACCGGCCGCTTTCGCTACTTTCAGGGCTTGCTGGTATTTCATACATTCCTTTGCATAATTGTGTATTGTGGGACGTCGTCTTTATCCATGCCCGGCGATCGATTTCTGATCGATCGCTTCGCGCACTCTGTCTGCCAGGTCCTTTATCGAAAACGGCTTCTGGATGAAATGAACACCCTCCTTCAGGATTCCCCGGTGGGTGATGACATCGGGCGTGTAGCCGGACATATACAGGCATTTAAGGCCCGGCTTTATGGATACGAGTCTTTCTGCCAGTTCGCGGCCATTCATTTCCGGCATCACCACATCGGTGATCAGCAGATGAATGTGGCCAGGTTGCGCTTCGACCAAGCATATGGCCTCCTGCGGTGTGTTGGCGATCAGCACGGTATACCCAAACTTTTCGAGAATCTTCTTACCGAGATCCAGAATCCCCTTTTCGTCCTCGACCATCAGCACTGTTTCCGTCCCTCCCACAGGCGTCTTTGCCTCGCCTTCCACCAGGGTGTTATGAAGTTCGGTCCTGTGCGCGGCAAAATAGATTTTGAAAG
Organism: Desulfatiglandales bacterium; assembly: GCA_963663335.2. Classification (GTDB taxonomy): domain Bacteria; phylum Desulfobacterota; class DSM-4660; order Desulfatiglandales; family Desulfatiglandaceae; genus NaphS2. Next base: position 303,042 of record CAXXLN010000001.1, read on the forward strand.
TCGTTCCCTGTCCCGGCTCGCTGTATACGTTGATGAAGCCGTCGTTCTGCTTAACAATTCCGTACACGGTGGCCAGGCCCAGGCCCGTGCCCTGTCCCAGTCCCTTGGTGGTGAAGAAAGGCTCGAACAGATGGGTCCGAGTTTCTTCGTCCATGCCGCAACCGTCGTCGCTCACGGCAAGCAGAGAATATTCACCGGGGATAAAATCCGGTCGACCGGCGCAATAGGCCTCGTCGAAAATGATGTTTCCCGTCTCGATGGTGACCTTGCCCACCCCGGTGATGGCGTCACGGGCGTTGACGCACAAATTTGCCAGTACCTGATCGATTTGGCTGGGATCTATCTTGATGGGCCACAACTCGGACCCCGGCCTCCAGGCCAAGTCAATATTCTCACCGATGAGCCGCCGCAGCATCTTGAGCATGCCCGACACCGTGATGTTCAGGTTCAGAACCCTCGGGGCGATGGTCTGCTTGCGCGCGTAGGCCAGCAACTGGGCGGTGAGGCCGGCCGATCGCCGGGCTGCCTTGTCGACCTCCAGGAGCTGGGAATGGAGCGGATCCGATGGAGCGACATCCGTGAGCGCCATTTCCACATGCCCCATGATCAACGTGAGCATGTTGTTGAAGTCGTGCGCCACACCGCCCGCGAGCCGTCCCACCGCTTCCATTTTCTGGGCTTGCATAAACTGCGCTTCCAGCTTCTTCTCTTCCGTGATATCCGTCAAAAGACAGAGCGTCCCCGGTTTTTTCTCCCAGATAATCGGAGTAGTGGTAAATCGAACCCAGATATCCTTCCCCTTCTTGTCTACGATCCTGAAAGGATATGCGTCGGCAGGTGACCGGCCTTCACGCGGCCTTACATATCTTTGCAAAACCGGGGACTTATCTGCCGCATGCACAAGATCAATGATCGAAATCTCAGCCAGTTCCGTCGCGGAATAGCCTGTCATTTCCAGGGCTTTAGGGTTTGGAAATTTGATGGTCTCATCCTGGATGATGAAGATGGCCTCATCGGCGTTCGTAACCAGGAGGCGGTATTTTTCCTCCGATTCCCTGAGATGCGCCTCGGCGGCCATGCGCCGGCGCTCCTGGATGTCTCTTTGCAATCTGGCATGGAGAATGGGTGAGACTCGGGAAGCAATACGCTCCAGCAGATTCTTGTCCTCCTCGGCGTATCCCCCCTCCCTGTTGCCCACGGAAATCAGCCCGATGGTGTCTTCTCCATACACGATCGGCACTGCCAGGAAACTGTGAATGTGAATATGCCCCTCGGGCGTTTGGAAGGGTCCGTCCGAATAAAAGGCGGTTTTCTCCCGGATCGCTTTGCCCCAGAGGCTGTCCCCCCAGGAATCAGCGGGGAAGACGACCGACTTGCCGGTAACCCGGCATTCATCCCAGACCTCCCTGGTCAGACTGGGGATAATAAGGTCCCCGGTTTCCCCGATGTACCCGAAGATACCGAACCTGCTTCCCATCACCGAAAGGACAATCTCCAAGACCTTCCCGTACATCGCCTCATCAGGGACTGTCAGAAAGATGTTGGCAATCTGATTCAGGATGGTCTTCTCCTTTTCCGAACGCCTGATAGCCTCCTCCGCCTGTTTGCGTTTGCTGATATCTACGATGCACAGCTGGAGGGCGGGCTTGCCCAAGTATTCGATTATGTTGGTATACACATCGGCCCAGTAATGTGACCGGTCTTTGGCCATAAAACGGCATTCATTTCTCTCCGGCTCCTTTTGGCCGCTGAGACGGCTGAGCATGCGATGCCATACAGCTTCACGGTCATGGGGATGTATCAACCCCATCAACTGTTCAGGGGCCAGCGACATTAATTCCTCCGCGCTGAACCCGCTCTTGCCCGTGATGACCTCATTTACGTAAACCAGACGTCCGTCTTGCACGATCATGATACCGAAGAGTGACTGCTCCACCAGCAAGCGGTATTTCAACTCCGACTCCCGCAGGGCAACCTCTACCTGTTTCAGTTCCCCAGTATCCACGAGTGTACCGATAATGCGAATGACATTCCCGCCTGTGTCCCGTACCGGCGCCAGTCGGGTAAGCCACCAAATTCCCTGACCCCGCTCGACGAACGGCTCTCGGCAGTGGATGATATCATTGGCCTCCAGGCAGCGCCGGCAGTTGGTCCGAAGCGCTGAGACACACCCCTGGCTGAGGCCGGAGATTGTTTCGGGTGGTTTTCCGACCACCTCCTCCTTACGAAAACCGATGGCCTTCTCGCAGGCCGGGTTAAGATGGCCGAAGACGAATTCACCCGCCACATCAACGTGGATGACCAAGATTGGAACGTCAATATGCTCGTAGATGCTACGGAAGTAGATTTCTTCGCTCATAAATCACCTCGGGCTGCTGTGCGTCGCCGACTTCCTTGAAGAGGCTGCCATACAGCTGTTCACGCACCACTCCTGCATTTTGAAATTCATGCCATGTAAAGACCATAGGGCCAATCTTACAATTATGTCAAGAAATGGGTATACGGTCTAGCAAATTGACAATTCAAAACCTGATCCTCATTGCACGACCACAATATCCATCGGCCACATTTCCCTTGACACCCAAACCCGTTTCCCCCATATCTTTCCCAAAAAGAATTGAGTTCTTATCATAAACCAAGGAGATAGTCATGCACCTTAACCGGAAGTTGTTCACGTTCCTCACTGCTTTCGCCCTACTGGCCCTGGCGGCCGCGCCGGCGTTGGCTTGCACGGGAATCACGGTAAAGGCCCGGGACGGGGCCGTTATTCACGCCCGCACCCTGGAGTTCGCCCAGGACCTGCACTCCCATGTTCTGATGATCCCCCGGGGCTACGCCCTGGTCTCCCCCGGACCCGGCGGCAAGCCGGGCCTTACGTGGAAAGCTAAATACGCGGCCTTGGGCATGAACTTCCTGGGCGAGACCAACCTGGCCGACGGCATGAATGAAAAGGGCCTGGCCGCAGGCCTGTTTTATTTACCCAGCTTCGCAAAGTACCAAGAGGTTTCGCCTGGCGATCAGGACAAGTGCCTGGCGCCCTGGGACGTGCCCGTGTGGCTATTGACCAACTTCGCCGGTGTGGATGAAGTACGCGCCGCCTTGCCCAAGGTGACGGTGTGGCCCGGTATCCTGCCTGAGCTCGGTAAGACCCCGGTACCCCTGCACTTCATCGTCACCGACAAGAGCGGCAAGTCCCTGGTCATCGAATATGTGGGCGGTCGGCTTAACATCTACGACAACCCCCTGGGGGTTATCACCAACTCCCCGACTTTTGACTGGCATCTGACCAATCTGCGCAACTACGTGAACCTTTCGGCCAATAACGTGGCCCCGGTCAAGCTGCAGGGGATCTCCCTGTACCCAACGGGCGAAGGGTCGGGTATGCTGGGCCTGCCCGGAGACATCACCCCGCCCAGCCGCTTCATCCGAGCCGTGGCCTTTACCCAGGCAGCACTGCCCATGGCCAATGGCCACGATGCGGCAGGACAGGCCTTTCGCCTGCTGGACTCATTTTATATCACCAGGGGCATGTCCCGGGCCATAGAGGACGGGAAGCCCAGCTATGACCACACCCAGTGGATGGATGCCTGCGATTTGAAGAACCTCAAGTTCTACTTCGCCACCTATGAAAATCTGGTGCCCAAGATGGTGGACTTCAAGAAACTGGACATGGAGGGGGACAAATTATTACGCATCCCCATCAGCGGCGGACCGTTTTATATGGACGTGACCGGGTTCGCCAAGTGAAATTCAAGATAATGTTTAAGGAAATAAATGAAAAAATATGATTTCGCCTTTATCGGCCATACATCCCTTAATCAGCTCATTCCATTTGAAGGGTCTCCCAGAAGTTTTTCGGGTGGTGCGGTAACCTTCGCCGCCATGACGGCGGCCTCACTTGGAAAAAGGACTGCTCTAATTACCAAAGCCGCGAAAAGAGATGAATCAATATTGATGCCTATGAAGGAAAGAGGGATGGACGTATTTCTTATTCCGGCCGAAGAAACCACTCGTTTGAAAATAATGTATCCATCTCCGGACGTTGATTTTCGTGAGATATACCAGGAAAAAAATGCCGGGCCCATCACCATGGAGGAAATGCCTTCCATAGATGCTTCCTTTCTTCACCTGTGCCCGGTTACCAACCAGGATTTCACTTTGGACCTCATGAAACGCCTTAAGGAAAAAGGATATCGTCTTTCCATTGATATGCAGGGGTTTGTACGTCATTTTGATCCTGTTACGCGGAAGATTCACTTTCGGGACGCACCCGAAAAAGAGAAAACTTTTGCGCTTGCGGAAAAAGTCAAGGTGGACGTGCAGGAAGCCAAACTGCTGACGGGGACCGACGACCTGGAAAAGGCGGCTTTGATTCTGGAAGATTTGGGAAGCCGTGAAACCATGATCACGCGATCGGACGGGGTCTTCTTGCGATGTGACGGAAAAACTTATTTTGAAAAATTCCGAAACCGATACACCTTAGGGAGAACCGGAAGGGGCGATACCACATTCACCGCATACATGTTCCGAAGAGTTGACCACAACCCTTTGGAATCTCTGAAATTCGCAGCGGCTGCGGCATCTATTAAGCTTGAAAACTCCGGACCTTTCAACGGTACCCTTGAGGAAGTGATCCGGAGAATGGAGGATCCCTTTTTGAGGGGACCCGAATAATCAGTATCGGCCGGCGCTTTCTACAATTCTTCCCGACTCAACTTCTTGTATTCCCGGACTTTTTCGATGAGCATGGGAAGCACCTGAAACATGTCGCCGAAAAGGGTCACGTCGGAGGCGGCCGCAATGGGCGCCTTCCGGTCGGTATTGATGGGGATAACGGTTTTGACCTGACTCATCCCCGCCAGATGTTGAATGGCGCCGGAAATGCCGCAGGCGATATAGAGATCCGGCCGGACCGTTATTCCCGTTTGGCCGATCTGGTGATCCTGCCCGATCCAGCCCGCATCCACGGCGGCCCTTGAAGCACCCAATTCAGCCCCCAGTTCCGCGGCAAGGGTCCTTAAGACCTCAAACCCTTCCACGCTGTCCACCCCGTGGCCTCCGGCCACGATGATCCCGGCATCTTCCAATTTCACGCTTTTCCGGGTCGTTTCAACGATCTCCAATACGCGGGTGATGAAATCCTTTTCATCCAGATCGACTTTTATCTCTTCCCGGGTACCGTTTCTCAGGGGATCGCGCGGGATCTTCTTCATGACACCCGGCCGGACAGTGGCCATTTGGGGACGGTTGTCGGGGCAGACGATGGTGGTCATGATATTGCCGCCGAAGGCCGGCCGGGTCTGGAGCAAAATACCTTCTTTCTCGCATATCTCCAAACCCGCACAATCCGCCGTCAATCCCGTCTTCAGCCGGTTGGCCACAAGGGGTGCCACCACTCCCCTTACGCAAAAGATGACCTGGAATATTCGTGTCTGCCGTTGGCCCTTTTGGCATATTTGAGTGGGGTAAAGGAATCGAATGCATTACCCGAACCTTATCATCATCAATCAGAACTTCCTTTACAACGAGCCGAAGTACCTTTTGACGTTCGAGGACGTTCATAGTATCGGCTGATCCCCGCAATTTATCTAAAAAACTCCCCATATTATCAGCCAGTTTCAAAAACGATTCATGGCCTATCAGGTCACTCTCGATGTAATTGACCTCCTCTTTCAAGGTCCTTTCTCTTTTTCTCAACTCCGGCATCCGACTACGCAACTCTTCCAACTGAATCAGATCTTCCTGGTACGCATCCAGCAATTTATCAATGCCTTTTCTTGTGCGAACGATGTCCTTTTCCAGCTGATGCTTTTCTTGCTTAACGGGATTGGTATCCCGGATCACTTTCATCCTTCGTTGAATTTCAGACCGAAGTAGTTATGGATTCTCCAGTAAGTCAACAACTTGACTCCATACAAGTTCATCCAGATAATCCTGGCGAATTGGTTTGCTGTTACATTTGATCATTAAATCCTCTCCTTTAGATGCCACGCGCCGGGTAACAGGCCGGCTTTGTAGCGGTAGCGGAGAAAGCAGTCCTTTTAAACCCGAATGTTGGAAGTTTCCTCACTGTAAGTACTTGATTACCCGCTCAACGGGAACTTTTTTCGGCCCTGTAGTCGTTCGGGCTGCATAGCCTACCGGGACCACAGCCATGAATTCCCCTTTGGGTTCACCTAAAAAATTCAGGACGTCTTCCTTGATCAAGAAGAGTGTCCCCAACCACACGGTTGCCAGACCGAGAGATGTTGCCGCCAACAAAAGGTTTTCCACCGCTGCGGCCGAATTCCGTATCTCCATGGTCCGGAAGAAATCCCAAGCCAGGTCTTTTTCCACTTTGAATAACTCGGTTCCTCGTGTGATAAGTTCTCCTCTGTTAGCCACAGCAATGACCACGGGCGCACTGAGAATGCTTCTCGCGGCCATGCGGAGTAAGACTGAAGAAGGACGAGGCAAACGCGCCGCGCTAGAGGTTACCAAGTTCGCGAGGGCGTTTTTCTTTTCGCCCCTGACAACAATGAACCTCCATGACTGCTGATTGTGTGCTGAGGGGGCTTGGTTTGCCGCAGCGAGAATCATTTTAATATGATCTTGCGGCACAGGCTTGTCAAGAAACGTGCGAATACTATGGCGCCGACCAATGACGTTTAACGTCTCGTTCTGCAGCATAGTGTTGTCCGGTTTATTCATATCCATCCTTTACTATCCCTGCTTCCAACGGGCTGTTCAGAGGCGGTGGGGCACGAGCCGTCCACTGCAACAGCAAGGTCATAATTTACTGTTAATCCGAAATACTTTTTGGCTGCCAGCGCATCTTGTAATTGTTTTCGTATTCATCTGTGACATAAAAACCAAGTCGGTCGTATAGGCGTTTTGCAGCTGCACCTTTGAGTACCAAGAGAGTTACCGGTATATTCAGTTTTTCCGCACGATCAAGTGCCAGAATTCCATCATTGAAAAACGAGAGCTTAAACATGACCTCCCCGGGGAGGTGCAACGGGCAAGCATTTGACGGGATGTTCCATTATGCAACCTCGATTAGCGGTTTCGGGTTTGGGTCAACAGAACAGTGATATTTTTGGATCATATTTCAGATGAGGCAGATGTCAAGGGAAATTGTTGATAAAATTAGGAATTGTGAATGCCGGATTCCGGATCCGGCCCGGAATGACGGTGTTTCGCAACACAGTGGTTTCTCGAACCTGCGCTATAGCATTTCCAGATACGCCTCGATACGAACGCGAAGCTGTTCCGTATCGCTTTGGGCGTAATCGGTTTCCAGATGGAGCGTGGGGAAACCGAATTTTTCTTCCATGAACTCATTGATCTGAAAGGCCTCCACGTTGTAGGTGTGGCAGGCCTGCCAGGTGAGATCGATGACCCCGTCTGTCTCAAAGCCCTCCGCCATCTCTTCGAGCAGTTCAAAACGCCCCCTGTTGGGACTCATGACCGAGCAGGGGGTTTGAAGGTATTGGCGTGCCAGGGCATCCAGGGGATCTCCCTCTTCGTCCACCTGGAAAGTCTTCTTGTAGCCGGAACAGTTCTCGAAAGCCACCACATCGGCACCGGCTTCCTCCACGATCCGCACCACCTTGTCGCTGCCGATTCCCACCGGCACGCCCGTCAGAAGTATCCGTTTACGCCGCGCTGTTTTGGCATCACCGGGCCGAAAGGCTCCCGCATTCGCCTCACGGATCATCTCCTCCATGAGGGAGATGCTCTTTTCCTTGTCCGCCAGAAACGCCACCTTGGACAATACTTCCAGCATCTGACCGCCGGTCATGGGTGCAGGGTTTTCACGGTTGACATCCATCAACGCTTTTCTCACGGCACGCTCCCGGTTTTGAAGCGAAATGGCCTTGCGCAGACGGTGGTGATCAATGGTCACGCCGGTCTCCGCCTCCATCAGACTCTTGAAACGATCGAGCTCCGCCCGCCAAAAGGGAAGCGCCCTGGCGTCATCCTGGTTCTGGGGCAGTTGGAGCACATGGGTGGTCTTGTACCGGTTCAGCAGCTCGAACATCTTCTTCTTCCCGTCGCAGGTGGTGTCCCCGATAATACAATCGGAAAAGACGAAATAGGGGCAGGTTTCAAGAACCGCGAAACCGAAACTGCTCTTGATGAGCGGACACAGGTTGCGCGGCAGGGTCTCTTCGGCGGTTTCAATGGGGTCATTTTTCGTACCGCAGAGGGATACGGGGATGGCATCGGCGGCCACCGCGATCTCCGTGGGTGAATAGAGGCAGTAAAAACCGATCACCTTTCTCCCCTCCCCTTTGGCCCGCTCAATGTCGATCAGGTTTTCCTCGCTGATCCGCTGCAGTTTGTTCATGATGGATATGGTCATGGTGTTCATCCTTGGACAATTGTGATTTTGGTCGACATGGGCGACAACACTTCTTAGGCCCCTATTCCTTCAGCGCCTCCATGGTCCGGTACATGTGATCCCACGGACCTTTCATGACGTGGCACAATTCGGTATAGCGTTCGTATTTTTCCATGTAGATCTCATGGGATTCGGCATGGGGCTCATGGGTTCTGGAAAGGGCACACATTTCACGGACCGCTGTTTCGTGATCCGGATACAGGCCCACCGCCACCGCGGCGGTGATGGCGCATCCCAGCGCGCCCAGTTCATCGCCCTTGGGCACCTGGATGGGGGTATTCAAAATGTCGGCGAACATCTGCGTCCAGATCTCACTTCTCTTTCCGCCTCCCGCAATGAAGGCCTCCCGGTCCTGCACGGCCACGCGAAGCTTCTCCACATGGTTGAGGTGGGAAAAACAGACCCCTTCGAAGACCGCTCTTAACAGATCGGCCCGCTTGTGCCACCCCCCCAGGCCGTAAAATCCGCCCCGGGCAGAGGCCTGCACGTTGCTGCCGTAGATGAACGGGTGAAACAGAATATCGCACGATTCTGGATTCATCCCCGTAATCTCTTCATTGATGACGTCGAAGACGGATACCCCTCGCCTTTCCCCTTCCGCTTTCTCCCATGCGCAGAACTGATCCATGAACCAGTCCAGGTTGGCGGCGCTGGACGGCGACGCATCGCAGATATACCACCGGTCGGGCATGGCGTAGCTGAAGGAGTTGTGAACCCCCGCATGAATCACCGGTTTTTCCGTGATGATACCGTTGATGGACCAGGTGCCCACAATAATGGACATCTGCCCTTCGCTCAGAATACCGCACCCCAGAACCGTCATGGAGATGTCCATGCCCCCCACCGCCACCGGCGTACCCATGGCGAGCCCGGTTTCGCGGGCCGCGTGGGGGCTTACGTTTCCGCCGACAACCCAGGAATCGCGCATGGGCGGCAGCATGTCACGGACTTCGGGGATGCCGTAGGCGTCGTAGACGGTATTTTCGTAACGAAGACGGGATAAATCGGCCAGGGCCGCACCGGTGAAATCCGTGTGGTCCGTGGAAAACTCGCCGGTGAGGCGGTACTTGATGTGGTCTTTCACCATGCAGACGTGACGGGTCTTTTTGTAAACATCCGGTTCATGGTCTTTGATCCAGCGCAGCAGCACCGGGGCGGACGCGGGCCAGAGCCGGTTTCCCGTAATGGGGTGGGCCTTTTCAAAGGTTCCTTCGCGGGCCAGGGCCTCAAGGGTATGGGTGGTGCGGCTGTCCACCGACAAAATACCGTTTCGCGAAGGCCGCATGTGCTCGTCAAAACAGTAGACCCCGTTCCCGTGGCCCGTGACCGTCAAACCGGCGATCGCTTCCGGCGCCAGGCCCGAACGATCAAGGGCAGACCGGACGGCGGCACACACCTGTTGCCAGAGGTCCTCCACATTTCGTTCCGTCCAGCCCGGTTTGGGGTAAAGGGTCTCCGGTTTGGCGGTTCCGGTGGCGACTTCATGGCCCTTTTCACTGAAAATGACCGCTTTACAGAGGGTCGATCCGCAATCGACTGCCATGAGGTATTTCACACGCTCTCCTCTTTCGCAAGATCAACATTCGGGCAAGCCCAACCCATTGCCTCGCCCGTTTCACCATGAAAAAACCGCACATCTTCCTCCGGAAAAGACAACCAGGCATCCGTCCCCTCGCCCACGCCGATGCTTCGGTGCGTCTTCACCGTGACAAGGTCCTCCCCGATTCTCAGGAACAGAAGAAGCCGGCTTCCGATGGGTTCGGTCAGTTCACAACGGGAAGGGATCCACCCTTTCCGCTTTTCGCCGCTGATGCGCACGTGTTCCGGCCGGATTCCCAGGTGCAAGGCGGTTTCTGGCGGCGTGTCCCTGGGAATGACCATACGTTCGGGCTTATATTGAAAGCCGTCGGCAACCAACAGGCCCCGGCCGTTTTCCCTCTTGTACACACACGAAATGAAGTTCATGCCGGGGTTCCCCAGAAACCACCCCACGAACTCCGTCTGCGGATCATCGAACATCTCCCGGGTAAGGGAGAATTGCAGCAGCCTTCCTTCCTGCATGATGGCAATTTTATCCGCCAGGGTCATGGCTTCACTCTGGTCGTGGGTCACATACAAAATGGTCTGCCCGATTTGGGTTTGCACATTCTTGATCTTGATGCGCAGATCTTCACGCCCCTCCGGATCCAGATTGCTCAGGGGTTCATCCAGAAGATAGAGGTTCCGTGGGACCACAAAAGCGTGGGCCAGGCTGATCCGCTGACGATCGCTCAGGCCCAGGCCGGCGATCTTCTTTTTGAGATAATGCCTGGGAATTTCAAATAATGATACGGTTTCATCAATCCGCCGGTTGATGTCCCTTTGGCCCATTTTTTTGGCCATGAGCGGAAAGGCCAGGTTGTCCTTAACGGAAAGGGTATCGTAGTTCACCGGAAGCTGAAACACCATGGCCATGTCCCGGTCTCTGGGCGACGTTCTGGTCACGTCCCGGCCGTCTATGAGGATGCGGCCACGGGTGGGGGTTTCAAGCCCCGCGATCATGCGCATGGTGGTGGTCTTTCCGCAGCCGGAGGGGCCCAGAAGGGAGACCACCGAGCCGTCGGGAATCTCGAGGGAAAGATCTTTCACCGCTTCAACGGTTCCCCCGAAAACCTTTGTGAGACCCTCCAGCGTAATGTGTGCCATTGTCTACCCCCTGCAGATGAGTCTGCCGTCGGCGGCGCTGAAAAAATGCATCTCGTCCGGACCGAAATGAATCCTAAGACGGTCACCGGAGTGTCCGTTTACGATTTCGGGCACAAATACCTTGATGAGGGTACCGGCATGGTCCAGATGCAGAATCGTATCCGACCCGATGATTTCGCAGATGCGCAATTCCGCTTCCAGGGTCACTTCATTCCGGTTTCCGGGCGTCTCCGCCACGGTGATGTCCTCGGGCCGAATGCCCAGGGTCACGGAATTTCCGGCGACACCTTCAAACTGAGCACCCAGAGGTCCCAACGCCGCTTCCATTCCTTCAAATTCGAATGCCGTTCCACGGCTTGTAGAGCATAAGACCCCTTCCATGAAATTCATTTCCGGATAGCCGAAATAGCGACCCACGAACGTATTTACCGGACGGCGGTACACGTCGAAGGTCTCCCCTTCCTGGATGACCTCTCCATGGTTCAACACCACCACCTTTTCCGCCAGCGAAAGGGCATCCAGCGGCTCGGGTGTGGCATAAATGACGGTACTTCCCAGTTTGCGGGCCAGATCCTTGAGCATGGTTCGCATCTCTTCCCGAATCTTGTAGTCCAGGTTCACCAGGATTTCATCGAAGAGATAGACGCCGGGGCGTTTCGCCATGGCGCGGGCAATGGAGACCCGCTGCATTTCGCCACCGCTCAGCTGGCGGGGGAACCGGTCCAGCAAGAGGTCGATGCGCAGGGTCTCGGCCACTTCCATGACCTCTTTCCGGATGATTTCCTTGTTTTCTTTCCGCGCTCTCAGCGGGCTTGCGATGTTTTCAAAAACATTTAGATTCGGGTAGAGGGTGAAATCCTGAAAAACCATGGCCACATCCCGTTTCTGAAGGGGGAAGTGAGTGATGTCGGCATCGCCAAAAAAAAGGCGGCCCGAATCCGGTTTTTCCAGCCCCGCAATGGTCCTCAAAAGGGTCGTCTTCCCGGCCCCGGACGGCCCCAGGAGACAGGTGAAGCCGCCGTCTGCGATCCCGAGAGAAATGTCTTTCAGCACTCGATTCTTGCCGAATTTCTTGGTCATATGATCCAACCGAACCGTCGCCATTATTTGCCCATACCTTTTATTTCAGCGCCCCCATGGTCAAGCCCCGAACCAACTGTTTCTGCACCACCAGGATGAAGATGATCATGGGAATGAGCGCCAGAAAGCCGTAAACGGTGATCTCCTGCCACAGGACACCAATGTCCCCGGTGAACTCGGCGGCCCCCACCGGGAGGGTCTTGGCGCTCTTGGTGAAGGTGAGGATCAGGGCGAAAAGAAATTCCCCCCAGGAAAGCGTCACCGACAGGACGCTCACAGCAACAATTCCGGGCAGGCTCAAGGGGAGGGTGATCCTGAAAAAAGCTTTCAGCCGGGAATGCCCGTCGAGCATATAGCTTTCTTCCATGTTGGCGGGAATTTCCTCAAAATAGGACTTCAGGACCCATACGATAATGGGCAGGTTAAAACCTGCGTAGAGGATGACCAGGGCCACCAGATTGTTCAAAAGGTCCACGAATTTAAAGGCCACGTAGATGGGAATGATGGCGGTCACGGGCGGCAAAAACCGGGTGCTGAGGATGAAAAACATGATATCGTCTTTCCCCTTGAATCTGAATCTTGCCGCCCCGTAGGCGGCGGGGATTCCCAGGAGCAACCCCAGAATGGCGCTCAGGGAAGAAGCGATGAAGGTGTTACGGTAGTAGGATCCCGTGGGCTGCATGGCCCAGGCATGGGGGTACGCTTTCAGGGTGATTCGGTGGGGGAAATATTCAGGGGGGAATTTGAAGGAATCCACCGGATACTTGACGGTGGTCAGGAGCAGCCAGTACAACGGAAAAATGAACATGAGGACAAGGAACAGGATGGCGAGCCCCTTCAAGAGGCCCCTTATCTTTGATCGACTCATAGACCTATTCTCCCGCTCATGCCCTTTCCGGCTCCTTGAAAATTTTCTTAACGGCCACAAAAGCAATGACAAAGATGGTGGCCCACACCACCAGGGACGTGGCCGATGCATAGCCGATCCTGAAAGTCTGGAAACCCGTTCGGTAAATGTAATAGGCCACCGTCTCGGTGGCGCTCTGGGGTCCACCACCGGTAAGGGCAAAAACCGCGTCGAAAAGCCGCAACAGATCCATGGTTCGGATGAGAATGGCAATGGCCAGGGCCTGCTTCATTTGGGGAAGTGTTATTTTAAAGAAAACACGCAGGGGCGATAAGCCGTCCAGGGCGGCCAATTCGTAAGGCTGCTGAGGGATAGCCTGCAACCCTGCCAGCATAATGAGCATCATAAAGGGGGTCCACTGCCAGGCATCGGCCGCAATCACCGTTATGTTGGCCAACACCGGATTCGTCAGCCAATGGACCTCTTCGCTCACCAGCCCCAGTTGCATGAGAATGTGTGTGGCGACGCTGGCACCGGGAAAAAAAATCAACTTGAAAAGATATCCGTTGATCACGGGAATGGTGCCCAGGGGGATGATCAAGAGCATGCGCGCAAGCCCCCTACCCTTGAACTTTTCGGCCAGAAAGAGGGCTGCGACCAAACCCAACAGGGTTTCCACCACCAGAGCGGACAAAACCAGGATGATGGTTACCCGCACGCTGTTGTGAAAGTAGGGATCCTGAAACAGCTCCAGATAGTTTCCCAATCCCGTCCACGACGTCCTGCCCGTCAGAAACGAGATGTCGTAGAGGCTCATGACGATGTTGTAACCGAAGGGATAGATGATCAGAAACAGCAGAAAGACCACGCAGGGAAGCATCAGGTAAATGGGCCTGAATTTAAAACCGATCTCTTTCACGCGTAAATATTCCAAGATGTATAAATGGGAACGAGAAAGGAACCACTCGGCCCCTTTCCCGTTCTCGGGTCCTCACGTTGATGCTTAAATCCTCATTCAAGCTACTTCTTCTTTTTCAACACGTCCTGCATGTAAGAGGGCGTGGGCCCCGGTGCTCCCGGTTCGAAATAACCGCCCTTTTTCATGATTTCCGTCCACTTTTTGTTCATATTGTCGCAGGCCTCCTTGGGTGTTTTACGACCCGTCAGGGCATCGTGCATCTCAGCGGCCCCCACCGACAGCAGTTCCTGGGTCTCGGGCACACGGGCCATGAAGTAGGCGTAGGGGCTCGAGTCCAGCCAGGCCTGCCGGTTGGGGTAGAGTTTTTCCAGCAATTCATGATCAAAAACACTTTTGCGTCCGGGATCCATGCCGGTGCCGGTGATGGTGTAGATGAAAGAGGTTTCGGCGCTGGAGAGGAATGCCGCAAAGATGAAGGCCGCTTCCTTCTTTTTGGAATTCTTGGGAATCCCCAGGATGGATGTGGAGAGATTCCCGTCGGGGGCGAAGCGTCCTTTGGGGGGCGGCCCCTTGGGGAGCATCATGTGCCATTTTTCTTCATCGGCGATGGTGGACATCTGAGGGTTGTAGGACTCCTGGTTGGGAAACTGGATGCACATGGCCAGGTGCCCGGCATTCCACGCGGAGATATGCTCCGGATATCCCCAGTTGGCCGAACCCGGTGCGCCGTATTCATTCACCAGACGCTTGAAAAACGCCAGGGCCGCGACGGCTTCCGGACTGTTGAGAGCCGGCTTCCAGGTGCCGGGCTCAAAGAGATCGCCACCAAAGGCCGCCAGAAAATCGATGTAGGTCATAAAACCGACCCAGGATCTCTGGCCCATGAACCCGATGGGGTATACCCCTTTGGGAAGCACCTTTTTCAATTTTTTACAAGCCGCCTCCACCCCTTCCCAGGTGGTCAGGTCTTCTTTCTTGATGCCGGCCTCTTTCATGTATTTGACCCGGGCCAAAAAGAAATTCAAGTCACAGTCGTACGGCAGGGCACAGACATTGCCGTTGTAGGTGGAGAGTTGCTGCCAGAGAGGGAGCCAGTCCTCCCAGGTGTAGTTGAATTTCTCGATGTAGCCGTTTAAGGGTTCCAGAAACCTGACAAATACCGGCAGATACATGGAATAGTATTCAATGAGATCATAAGGAGACGTTCCGGATACAAATGAAATGAGAAATTTCTGGAACAGACTGTCCGGCGGAATCCCCAGGAGATTGACCTTGATGCCGGAGAGTTTCTCGAAATGCTCGGCAAACATCTGCGGTGCCTGGATATCGGTCCCTTCCGTGGCCATGGTGATGGTGGTACCGCCGTATTTCTTTTTGATGGCATCCCAGTCCGTTGTCTTCACCCAGTCATTGGGAAAAAGGTACACGTCCGGAATTTCGGCGCGGTTCAAAATGATGGGAGAGACATTGTGCGGTCCCAAATAGTCCTTGGCCTTTGGAAATTTTGCCTTTTCCGCAAAACCTACGGATGCGGAGAAAATCAAGAGAATCAGAGTTATCAGCATAAACCCGAACTTTTTAACATTCACGATAGGCTCCTTTCGAAAATTTTTGCGCAATTCCTTTTGACGCCCGAAAGCTGAGACCGGACGAAAACGTTATCTTATTTACGAAACCTCCTTTCCATTTCTTAAATTTCAAATCCGCAATCCCGGTTAAAATCCCGGCACGCGTTCACGAGGGCCTGAACATTCAGCGGCGGGGCCAGGGTCGGCATTTCACAGGCGGGCATGAGCGCATACCCCCCCGGCAGATCCTTTCCCTGTTCCAGGCATTTCCATGCAGCCGAATAGACCTCTTCGTACCGGCCCACGGCCAAGAGGCTCGTTGGAACATTCCCGAGAATCATAAACCGGTGATCGAACGCCTCAGCAGTGGCAACAATGTTCAGTTCGTGCCCGATGGAGATACTCGTCCCTTCGGGCCACGGCAAACGGGTCCAGGCCGAGAGATTTCCATGATGATTACCGCAAAGATGTGCTTTTATGGAAGTGACGCCGAGATCTTTGAGGACCATCAGCATCCGTTCCACATGGGGCGCCGTAAATTTTTCAAAAATATTCCGGCTCAAAAGGTCATTGGAATCCCAGGGGGCGCTGATGCTGGCGGAACAGTCGGGGCCGAATTCGGCAACGGTCTCTTCCGCAGTGTGGATGAGGAATCGGGTTGCCTTTTCATAGGCGGCTTCCACCGCCCCCGGCTCCCTGAAATACCATTTCATGAGCTTTTCAAAACCGATCATGCCGGCCACAACCGATGTTACGGATCCGGCCCGGATCTTGGGCGCCAAACCCAACTTGACCATTTCCCGGTTGAATTCCATCAAAAGGGTCACGGAACCGGCACGCTTGGGGTCCGGGTCCGGCAATCGGTCCACATCCGACGGCTTTGTCACGGGATGACTGAGCGTGCCGGGCGCCATATCCGCATAACGCTTCGGCCATCGAATCTCTCCCCCGAACTCCCATCCTCCCCAATCGGCCCAACCGAACGTGGGACTGTCCTCGTAGCCGTGCAGCCCTTTGGCCAGCAGTTGGGCACGGATCGAGGCGGGGATATTGGTCATGTGTTCCCGGAGGGTATGGCCGTAGATTTTTGCGGCATACCCGTTGACGCAACTGAATACGGAAATGGGTTTTCGAAGTTTCATCTTTTAGAGGTTCTACCATTCCACCTGAATAAATACCCACCAAACCCTGGCAGGATTAAATGCCATTTTTTCAGGTAAAAGTGAAAGATCGAAACATGAAAAGTACTCCTTTGGAAGGTGTTTTGGGAACCGGGCAAAAAATATTGAAGGGGCTCCTCTTTGTCAAACTGGAAAACACGATAGGCAGGACGAAGTTCCCCGGGATTTCCGATTGTAACGTCCGGCGTGTCATCCCCGCCTGCTATTGAAAAATCCCATGAGAGCTTTTCCGAGGCAGTCTGCAAGCCGGAATTTGCCCTCCTGAAATCATTCCCGGGCGGGATAGGATCAACCGAATGCTTCTACCGCTGCAATTCGTATTTTCCTGTTTGACATATTCATGATTCCTAATCTAGGGTGCTTCGGACTTGGGACAAGCAATGATTTTACGTAAGGCCATTGAAAGTCGTACATGTTCCAAGGGCCTTGTCAACAAAAACCCGTGAGGAGAAAATATGCTGGAGATAACCGAAAAAGCAAGCGAGATGATAAAGGATTTCATGAAGGACAGGGACGACGTACAAGCCATTCGAATCATGCTTTCCCAAGGGGGATGCAGCGGCCCGACGCTGGGTATGGCGTTGGACGAATCCCGGGATGATGATCAGGAATTTGAGGACCGCGGCATCAAATTTGTGATTGAAAAGTCCCTGTATGGGCGGGTTAAACCCATTAAGATCGATTACGTGAGTTCCGACATGGGTTCCGGGTTCAACATTACGTCCAACCTGCCCGCACAACCTTCATCATGCTGTTCGTCCTCCTGCAGCTGTTAGAAAGTCTGAAGGGAACAGGACATCCTCCAATGGCCATGCTTTCGAGCCGGTATCATTTAGAAGAATGTTTCATTGCAGCAATTTATGGAGAATTACCATGAACATGACACCATTGATGAATGACGGATTTGACGGTGAACCGGCCAAACGCGTCTTCACCTATATGCAGACACAAAAGGAAAAAGGCCGTCCCATTCTCGGCATCTACTGTGGATATGCGCCCATCGAGCTGATTCAGGCCATGGGAATTGTTCCCGCGGTACTGTGTGCCTTCTCGGAAGCGCCCATCGCCAGTGCGGAGACCGTTCTACCGGCCAATCTCTGCCCCCTGATCAAGTCCAGCTACGGGTTCATTTTGGAGGGAACCTGCCCGTTTTTTGCCATGTCCGAGGCGGTGATCGGCGAAACCACCTGCGACGGCAAAAAGAAAATGTTTGAACTGGCAGCGGAAGTCAAACCGATGCATGTCATGGATCTGCCCCAGCTTGCGGATGAACCTGAAGCCCTGGAGAACTGGACGGTCATGATCCGAAAGCTCCAGCGCTTTTTGGAAAACACGTTTGATCGAAAGGCATCGAACGAAGAGATTGAAAACGCCATCCAGGAGAGCAATCGTAAAAACCGGATGATGCGCAAATTCTTTGATTTTGCAGCCCTGCAGCCACCGGTGATCAACTGGCAGGAGATGTACGACGTGGGATTTCTGGCCCTGCCCGCCACGACAAAAGACATGGATCCCGTCCTGGAACCGGTGTTGGCCACCCTTGAAAACCGGGTGGCACAAGGCTTTCACTACGGCAAGGCGGATTCTCCCAGAGTCCTGGTGACCGGCTGTCCCGTGGGAGGAGACGCCTCGAAAATTTTCAAAATTATCGAAGCATGCGGCGGGCGCATTGTAATGCCGGATGCCTGCACCGGCGCCAAGGCCTTTATGGGAGAGATCGAAGAAAACACTCCCGATCCGGTCAGAGCCATGGCGAAGCGGTATCTCGAAATTCCCTGTGCCTGCATGACCCCCAATGAGCGGCGGTTGTCGGCGCTTTCCGATATCATCGAGAAATTCAAGCCCGACGCCGTGGTCGATTTTGTCCTGACCGCTTGCCACGGGTACAACGTGGAGTCGTATAAGATCGGAACGCACGTCACGGAGAAACACCATCTGCCCTTCTTAAAAGTCGAGACCGATTACTCGGGCAATGATGATGGGCAGATTCAAACCAGAGTAGAAGCGTTATTGGAAATGATAGGAGAAAAATGATGGCAACAATGACATCGCAGGAACGGATGACAGCGGTATTGATGGGACAAACGCCGGACCGGGTCCCGGTTAACCCTTTTGTGCTGGGCTATGCGGCCCAGATCACGGGCATCTCTCTGGGAGATTTTTATGCGGACGGCGACAAGTGTTTCGACGCCCAATTCGCCGCCATGCGGTTGCACGGCTACGAGCAGACGCCCATGTACGGTTACGCCTGCATCGGGGCATGGGAGTTCGGCGGAAAGGTAGGATTCCCTTACGATACCGCATACGGCGCCCCCTATGTCCTGGATCACCCCGTTAAAAGTATCGAAGATGTAGAACGTCTGGAGGTGCCCACATTCCATAAAGGCAACCTTCCGGGCGCCTATGCCGAAGCGGACAAGTTGAACCGTCGGTGCATCTCTTTGGGCATGCCGGCCGCCATCCAGATCGGCGGCGTTTTCACCGCGGCGGCGAGTATCGTCGATACCACCATGCTTTTAAAATGGATGTTCAGGGAACCGAAAACGGTTCATCTCCTGATGGAAAAGGTGACCGAAATGTTCTTACGGGCCATTGACTATTTTGCGGCCGAATACGGTCCTGAGAACTGTTTACCCTTCGACCCGACCCCGGTGGAAGCCAATACCGTGATTTCTGGAAAGTCCTTCGAGGAGTTCGTCTTCCCTTATGCCTTGATACTTCACCGGAGGATTCGCCAAGTGGGAATGCCGGTGGTTTTCATGCACCCCTGTGCGGACCATAATCTCAACATCCCCTACTATATAAAACTCAGGGAAGACGCAAACTGGGAGGGCCGCTACGTCTGGCTATTCGGCCCGGAGACGTCGGTTACGGATCAGATCGCGGCTTTTGGCGCGACGGATGTCATCTGCGGCAATGTGGATCCGCCGTCTTTCCAGTTTAAATCCTACGAAGAAATGGTGGAGCTGTGCCGCCTGAATATCGAGGAAGGGAAAAACGCGCCGGGCGGATTCATTCTCGCACCGGGGTGTGAATTTCCACCCATCGCCGATCCCGTGAAAATCATGGCCATGATGGATGCCGCCGAGCAATACGGCAGGTATGAATAGAAAAGAGACCACGATTCCCGTTTGGCGTTCCCGCGCGGAGCGTGGGAACGCCAAACGAAAAAAATACGAATTCTAATCTCCTGAAGCACACCTTTCCAGGCTTTTTGCAAGAGCGGCCCCGCACATTGCCAAAGATTCAGGATCGAGATAAAACTCCGCATGTTTCTGAAAAAGGACGGTGCATTGAGCCGGAAATTCCTCGTCACCGTCATTAAAAAGCAACAGGAGCGATATCCGAGGAAGAGCACTGAACTGCACGGAGAGATCGTATGTCATTTCCATGTCGTGGTGAATACCGCCCAATGCTTCACTCGCTTTGGCGAGCATGTCAAGTTTACCTGAAAAATTCTTCTCAATGGCCCGTTCCGTATCGCTTTTAAAGAAGTTTACGTTCGTAAAATGTGAAGTTCTTTTGAAATCCTTAAAAGATACCCATTCCGGGTCATGATAAAGTCTGTCAGGACATAACAGGGTATATTTGGCGATGATCACGCACACTCCGTAATTGGGCCTGTTGCCGGATGCATCGAAGATCCCGTTGCCTGAAACCGAATAGTCCTTATTAAAAAACGAAAGAAGCATCCGTTCACCATCATTCCTCATCCCAAGCCTCTCCTTTACGGAATCCAGATCGATCCCGGAAATTTGGGTACAATAATCGTTGTAGTGCTTTTCAAATATTTCCGACTGTTGCAGCATATTCAATACCTCCTTTTTCCAGTATTAGTTTACGGGGTCTTCTTAACACCTCGGGCAATGTATTTTCCGGGAACGTCAAGAATATGGGGTGAATTAAAGCCTGCTTTTCGAAAAAAAACCTTCATTTGATCATGATCCGGCAAATGATCCCCTTTCACGGATGCGTGGGTGGCATGGTGCCGGGCGAGTTCTTCCCGGCTCATGAGATGGGCGATGATCAGTTTCCCGCCGACCCTGAGAACCCGCCCCATTTCGCAAACGGCCCGTTGGGGCCTTTCGAAATGGGGAAACGCCGCAAAACAAATCACCCGATCAAAACAATCGTCCCTGAAAGGAATAAAATGGGTATCCGCCCGAACCAGAATATCCTTGGGGCCCAGGGGTTTTGCGGCGGCAGACCGTAGCATTTCAAATGAGAGGTCGAAGGCACATATTTGCCCCGACTCTCCCACCCCCAGCCGCAAATGGGGGAGAAGAATGCCGGGACCGGTTCCCACATCCAGAACCCGTTCCCCCGGTTTCACATCAAATTCCCGGAACAGAGCCGCCAGCCGATGCCGCACGGGGGGCGGGTAGCATGTCTCCTCCCAGTGCCGGGCCCGATCATCAAAAAATCGTGTGTCTTTCTTCATGTGTTGCCTCATCATTTCAGAAAAGGAACCTTCCCTCCGATGGCGCCGTAGTCCTTTGCAAGTTGCCCGTGCACCGGTTTTCTCTTTCCTTTCCGCCAGACAAAAAAAATGCCACGAAAGAGACTCCCCCGTCTGGAGGATGTCGCCTTCGTGGCTTTTGTTTATACTGGAATAATGGTTCTGTTCTTGGTCGTTGTCCCCGTTTCGAGCACCCAGGCTTCTTACCTTGTGCCCCTATACCCAACCTGCGGTTTTTTGTCAAGAAGGGATGGCTTCATGAACGCTGCATTTTCTGATCAATGTTTCCCCGGCGCCAGCGGCACGCCGCGCCGCTCATAGGTGATGTAGGAAAGCAAAGCCGCCATTTTGGCGTCGTCCAGAGGGATCGGTTCGCCCTCAAGGGGATTCTGAATACACCAGTTGACCATTTCACCCAGCGTTATGACACGACCGAGTTGCTGCTGAAATTTGGGATAGGTCTCCGGATGGGTGTTGGCGGCATTGGGATGACACTGATCGCACGATACCTTGTTGGTTCCCAGCGCTGAGTTGTGAAAAAGTTTTTCACCGGTTGCGACCACACTCATGAATTCCTGGTTCCATCGTTTTAAATCGCTTTCGGTAAAATCGTCCGCCTGGATGGAAAAGGAACTCGCCAAAAATCCCAAACCGATCAGAGCTGCCAGGCAGGCGCTTCTAAAAAATCTGCTGTTTCGCATAAGAACTCTCCTTGCAATTTCAAAAATGGGTTTGGGGCGGAATCCGCTTGCCGTAATCCTGATATTCCAAATCCCGGGGTTTGCCGGTGGCGGTATCAAAAGCGACGGTGCGGTTTTGATTGTCGGGCAGTTGGTAATGCATGGCGGTTTTGCCGCTGTTCACGTCCACAAATTGCCACCCCGTGGCATCCCGCTCGAAAAAAGGGTCCGCCCTGTTCATGGGAACCGTGATCTTGGGAAGAAGGTTCGGCAACTGGGAATAGGTCTCGGGGTAAGGCCAGGGCCAGGCCGTTGCCATGACGGCTTGAAAGGTGATATTGCCGATCTGGTTGTATTGGATCTGGTGAACATGCCCGTAAATGACGGTCACCTTTTCAAAGGGTTTCAGAAGGGCCTGCACTTTTTCAGCATCCTGGGTCCAGAAATTCCACGGTTTGAAGATCTTTTGAATGGGCGAGTGAGAGAACACCACCACGGGTGTCTTCCCATCGATTTTCGCAAGGTCTTTCTTGAGCCAGGCGATCTGCTCATCTCCCACCATGAAAGGGGATCCTTTGGGGTTGTCCAGCCTTGCCATGGCCAGCATCCGGTCCATGGGGGTGGGCCAGGTCTCATAGGTCCACTTGTCGTAGGTCAGGATGCTGTTTAAAACGACGAAATGGACCCCCTTGTGATCAAAGCTGTAATAGGGGGGGCCGAGCTTTTCCTCCCAATATTTTCCCAGATCCAGATAGTAATCATGTTCCCCCATCACATAGCGGACCTTGCCCCGCACATTGCTCATAATCTCGAGACCATGATCCAGTTCTTCCTTCTTTCCCAACTGGGCCAGATCACCGCCGAACATGAAGAAATCCGGACGGGGAGTGAGCAGATTGGCTTCGCGGACGGCGCGAATAAGGCCCATGTCCCAGTTGCGAACAAACTTTGTTCCTTTGATCTGCTGAATGTGGGCATCGGAAATATATCCAAAGGTAAAATCGATCGCCGGCCCTTCGCCGCCGAAAGCCAGTTTTACCAGGCTTATGGGAAAAGCGGCGGCCATCAAACCTGCTCCGGTGGTCTTGATAAACGCACGTCGGTTCATACTCATGGTAATCTTCCTCCTTTTTGGTGCTTCTATGGCTTTTTCGGTGCAAATTCCGGGCTGGTGAGGGCCTTTAGAAACGCCACCAGGTCGGCCTGCTGTTCCTCGGTCAGGTTGAGGGGACGAATACCGCCGCTCAAGAGCTCGGGGACCGGGTCCATTTCATTTAGACGTCCCCCGTTGTTGTAGAAGGTCACCACTTCCTCCAGGGTCTTATGGCTGCCGTCGTGCATGTAGGGTGCGGTCAGTTCGATATTCCTTAAGGTCGGCGTCTTGAAAGCGCCGACATTCGTCAGATCTCCCGTGACGGCGAATCGTCCCAGGGAAGACGTCTTTGGATTGCTGAGGACCGCGATATCGGTTCCCTTTTCCTTCACGTTTTGAACCGCTGCCGAGAGTTCGTCCAAATTTTGAGGCATCTGGGTGGCGGCGACTCCGATCATGTGAAACCGGTTGTCCGTGAACAGGGCCTGGGTCTGTTCAATCCGGTGGCATGAAACACACCGTCCCTGATTCACATAGACATCCAGACCTCTAATGGCTGCCGGACTCATGGCCGTCTTGTCCCCTTGGAAGTAATAGCGGTCAAAAGGGGAATCTCCACCGATGATGGTGCGCTCGAATGTCCCCAAGGCCTGCTTCACTTCCGTCATGGTGATCCGGTCGCCGGTTTTGCCGAAAGCCTGGTTGAAAAGTTCCAGATATTCCGGATCGGAACGGACGATTTTCAAAATGGGTTCGTGGTCTTTGAGGCCCATCTCCACCGGATTCAAAAAGGGCTGGGCGGACTGGGATTCCAGTGAAGGTTCCCGTCCGTCCCAGAACTGGGTGTGAAGGTACGCCGCATTGATGATGGTGGGCGCGCTTCGCGTCCCTTTCAGCTTATGAATCCCTTCGGATACGGGAAGGTTATCCGTAAACCCTTTCTTGCTGTCATGGCATGTGGCACAGCTGACCTCTCCCGTGGTGCTGAAACGGGTGTCGTGAAACAGTTTATCTCCGAGTTTGACTTTCTCGGGGGTGATGGGGTTATCGGCGGGTACCGGAACCGGCGGTAGGCCTACCGGCGCCGCAAAGGCCACCGAGGCCGCAAGAAGAACGGCTGTGCCCACAATAAATCCTTTTAAACAGCTGCTGAATGTTTCCAAAATCTTTCACTCCTTTCTAAAAATGATGGGGCGATAGCTCCCCGTTTTCTGGCTTATATTATAGATAGAAGATCATGGGAAGTCAATCCGGACTGAATTCACCTACAAAACAGCATCAATGTGCCGTTTTTAAAAAAAAAGCCACAAACATCGGGCTAAAACTATCTCCCAGACCTTCATGGCATCAGCTTCAAAACAAAATTTAGTATTATCAAACGGGCTTTACAACCGCTCGACAGGAATGACAATTGCTTGTCATACCGCCCGAACAGCCGTTTTTACAGAGCCGAGTGCTTCTGCTCTCTTTTCATCGACAGACAGAGCCCTGTCAGAGTCTCCAGCGATTGCAGAAAATTGAACAAATTGATTGGCCACTGCTTTCGTTAGAATACAGGCCTTCTCTGCAGCCGCCAAATATTTTTCAGCGTTGCTTCCGGGCTCTAACTCCATCCTGGCAAGAGAAATATTCCCAACAACCGAGGCCATAAGATTATTAAGATTGTCAGCAGACATTTGTATGGAATCAATAGAATCTCTTTTTACGGTTATATGTGACTGACGCCCTCCCCAAACATTCTCTGTCATTACTCCTCCTGTCTCAATCCTTAACTTATATACCAATTTCAAGTATCGTTTAAGTGTCAAAGATAGATTGAACTACAAGAATGCACTCGGGTTAACAATTAAGGATACAACCCCACCGCACCAGGACCTTACTCGCTGGCATTTTTTAAGTAAAGGGCTGTTCTTGGGGGGGATTGTTTTTTATTTTCTCCCTGTGGATAGGCTTTTTCGAAGTTCCTTACGGGTTCCTGAAATACCCAGTTTTTTCCTGATATTTTTTCTGTGCCATATCACCGTAGCCGGTGAAATCTTCAATGTTTCGGAAATTTCGTCTGTCGTCTTCCCGATTTTCACCAATTGGGCAATGCGTATCTCCGCTGAGGTAAGATCTTCATACAAAGAAAGTATTTCACCACCGGTTTTTGAAAACGTTTCGTTTTGTCGCAGTTGATAAAAAGCAATTTTAAGGAGTGCAACGAGTTGCTGTTCTGAGAAAGGTTTGTGTAAAAATCCAAGGGGCTCAAGAATTTTTGCCCGATCCAGCAAAACCTCGTCTGAGTGGCCCGAAACAAAAATTATTCCCGACCCCACTTCCGTCTTAATGCGTGCCGCAGCCTGTATGCCATCCATCTCGCCCGGCATTCGAATATCCATAAGAACCAAATCCGGCTTGAACTTTCGGGCCAGATCGACACCTTCTTTCCCGGTTCCGGCCACACCCACAACTTTATAGCCAAGACTTGGAATAATTTCCTCAAATTCCATGGTAAGCGTTACGTTATCATCTACCAACAGGATTGTTTCCATTTGACAAAGGTTTGAAACTTTTTAAAAAAGATTTTAATATCATCTTTTCAAGATATAATTTAAGGAGACGAAGAGCCTCGGGAAAAAACATCTTGATTGTCTTTTGGCCCGTTCATTGCGTTGCATCCATCCGCACATATCCTGAGCCTGGTCACATCTGCGAGAGAAAAATGGTGAAGGAAACAAAACCGCCACTATTACGGGACTGAATACTTGAGTTTTTGACTACATTATTGATTAAATTCTGTCAATCCATAATCATAAATTTGGGTTTGACCTCTCAAATATTGTGTGGTATAGGCCGTACTTCCAGTAAGGTATCTTGGAACGGTGATAAAGTAGAGGAGATTCCTGAATGGTCAGAAATCCGGCAGACCACCATAGCGAAGAGAACCATCACGCCATAATAAACCTTATGAAGAGTGCTGCCGATTTTGTTGTCTACCAACTGGCTTATGATGAAAGCAATCCCCATCTTTTCAAAGTAAACTTCGTCAGTCCTTCCATTACGGATATTCTGGGTATTTTAGAGCCCATGCGATTTGATGGATGGTTTGAAAACATCCATCCGGATGATCGAAAAATAGTTGAAAATATTCAAATCAATGCATTTAAAACCGGCCGGTTCAATGCGATTTTCAGGATTTACCATCCCAAAAAAAAGGAAATACGGTGGGTTCACGCAATGTCCACCTCCACAGGTTCATTTCCGTTGCGTAAAGGAAAACGCCTTCACGTGATGGGACTCGTGATTGATGTAACCAATCAAAAAAAGGCTGAAGCTGCTCTTCTGGAAAGCAATGAAAGGTTCAAGTCCATCACGGAAACAATTCCGGATTTGATTTTTGAACTCGACTTAGAAGGCAGAATTAAGTTTTGTACGAGCGTCATAGAGAAGCTCTTGGGGTATTCTTTTGAAGAAATTTCGGAGAAAAAATTTCAGGAATTGATTTCGCCAAATACCCTTCAAGTTGCAATTGAAGGCTTTGAAGCATTGATTACGGGAAATCACATCAGGAACATGCGGGTAGATATTCTCAGAAAAGATGCCGAATATTTGCCATGCGAAATAAGCGCAGGCCCCCTCATCATCAGTGGCAAGGCGGTCGCCATACAGGGCATTGTTCGGGACATCCTCACCCAGAAGAAAGCGGAGAAGGAAATTGCTGAATCCCGCGAACACCTTAAGCACGAAGTGGTAAAACAAACCCGTGAACTGATGGAAAGCGAAGCCAGGTATCGTGGAATCGTCGAGGGGTCCCGTGATTTGGTCTGCCGCTTAGTTCCGGACGGTACCATTACGTTCACAAACCAGATCTGGAACAAATATTTTGAAAGCGAAAAAGAAGGCCTTTGCGGTCGAAACTTTTTTGAATGTGTTGCAGAAGGTGACGATGTTAAGGCAGTCGAAAGAAATATGAAATCTTCCTTTCTCAATGCTTTCCCCTCATTCGTCGATAGAAAAGTGACTTTGCCAAACGGATCAATTTGCTGGATCCGATGGACCGGCCACAGACTTTTCACCAATGACGTTTCCTTTTCCGAATACCAGGTCACGGGACAGGATATCACCAAGCAGAAAAATGATGAAATTGAAAAAAGTAAAATTGAGCTATTTCAGAGACGGGCGCAAAAACTGGAGGCCCTCGGTACACTATCGGCTGGGATTGCTCATGACTTCAACAACATACTGGCTGTTCTCCTTGGCAATGTCCAATTGGCGACAGACGATGTACCGGAGGGAAGTCGAACTCGGAAAAACATTGACGAAATGACTAAAGCGATCCTGCGGGCCCGGGACATGGTAAAACAGATCCTCACCTTCTGTCGAAAAGGGGAACAAACACTCAGACCATTAAGCCTCACCCCGTTCGTCAAGGAATCCGCTAAGTTCTTGAGGTCCACCATTCCCTCTACTATCGAACTCCATGAAA
This sequence comes from Desulfatiglandales bacterium, assembly GCA_963663335.2. GTDB lineage: Bacteria > Desulfobacterota > DSM-4660 > Desulfatiglandales > Desulfatiglandaceae > NaphS2. The sequence continues at coordinate 330,408 of CAXXLN010000001.1, forward strand.
ACATACAAGAAACAGGTCTTGTCCGTGCTGATCCCACACAGATCAGCCAGGTGATGATCAATCTGGGCAGCAACGCGGCGCATGCCATGGGCCGAGAGACGGGCATCCTTGAAATTTCACTTGAAACCGTCACCATTGATGATCACCATGAAATTCGTTTCCGCGTCCCGGATGAAGGCAGATATGTAAAACTGGATGTCAGAGATACAGGTTCCGGAATGACTTCCGAGGTTATTTCCAGGGTTTTTGATCCTTACTTTACAACTAAGGGGGAAGGGGAAGGTTCAGGGATGGGACTTGCTGTTGTTCACGGGATCATTGAGGCACATGGCGGTATCATCTGGGCGAACAGCACACCGGGCAAGGGTTCCGTTTTTAGCATACTTTTCCCAGTGGTGAATTCCGATGCCATACCAGAAATCCAAATTAACGTTCCTGTACTGGGGGGCGCCGAAAGGATCCTTCTCGTTGATGACCGGGAGAATCTGCTATACGTTGAGAAAGATCTTCTCGAACACTTGGGGTACAAGGTGACCGCCAAAACAGATCCTATCGATGCACTGGAGGCATTTCGTGAACATCCCCATCGGTTTGATTTGATCTATACGGACATGACAATGCCTCATATGAACGGTTTGACGCTTTCAAAAATGCTGATAGAGATCCGCCCTGATATACCGATCATTCTTTATACGGGGCTCGGGGACCTGGTTGACTCTGACGAAATCGAGAAATGCGGCATCCGCGCTTTCCTGAAAAAACCCATTCTGCTGGAGGATCTGGCTTCGACCATAAGAAAGGTTCTGGAACATGACAAAAATCAGCAGTCATAAGAAAATGGACCAGGAAAAAATTTTGTTGATAGATGACGAAGAGCAGGTAACCGAGTTCCTTGCTGATATCATTTCCCGGGAAGGTCTTGAATCGAGAACTGCCAACAATGGTAGCGACGCTCTTGAAATTGCCAAGGCTGAGAATTGTGCGGTGGCGATCGTGGACCTGACAATGCCAGGATTGAGCGGCATTGATACCATTCGTCGTTTGAAAGAAACAGACCCTGACATGGAAATGATTGTTTTTACCGGTTATCCTTCACTCGAATCCTCTCTCGCGGCGATTGAGAGCCGTGTGTTCGCCTATCTTTCCAAACCTTCCGACCGTCACGTAATCCTGCGTATGGTAGAGCGCGCCCTTGAACGTCGCAGGCTCATCGTTGAAAACCGAGAACTACTGTCAATGCTGCGAGTTGAGCGAGATCAGCTCCGAAACGAAGTGACTGCTGCCAAACGCGGCATAGAACGCCGCCTCGAAAACTCCGATTCTCTTGTTGGCAAAAGCGAGAGCATTCGAAAGGTCAGGCACTTTGTAGCCCAGGTAGCTCCCACTGACCTGGCGGTCCTCATTTTGGGAGAGAGTGGCACAGGCAAGGATGTAGTGGCCCGCCTTATTCATGAATCATCCGGAAGAGACCCGAACGCGTTCGTCAAGATCAACTGCCCGGCCATCCCTGAATCGCTCCTTGAATCAGAACTTTTCGGCCATGAACCCGGTGCGTTTACCGGTGCGGTTAACAGCAAACCGGGACGTTTCAAACTCGCCTCGGGGGGCACCGTGTTTCTGGATGAGATCGGCGACTTGCCATTAAGGCTCCAGGCAAAACTCCTGCAATCCATCGAGGACAAATGCTTCACCCCCCTTGGCAGCGCCGAATCCTTAAGAGTCGATTTTCGAATCATTACCGCAACAAACGCCCCCATCAAAACCCTAATAGCTGAAAAGAAGTTCAGGTCCGACCTTTTCTACCGCCTGGATGACTATTCGATTCATTTGCCGCCTCTTCGGCATAGAAAAGAAGACATTCCTTTGCTGGCAGATCATTTCCGCGGGATTTACAGCACAAAATTCAAATGCCCTGACCTAGAAATTCCTTCCGACACCCTCTCGATTCTCAGTCAGTATAAATGGCCCGGAAACGTTAGGGAACTGGAATCGTTCATTCGCAGGTACGTTCTGGAAGGCGGTTCAGGGACCTGCCTGGAATTGCTGAAAAGGAGTCATTCCAGCAATCCAGATCCGGGAAGTGCTGTTGAAGCGGTTCGCAAAACTGAAATGGATGCCATCCTTTCCTCCTTGAATGAAACCCAATGGAACCGGCGAAAAGCCGCAGAATTGCTCGGGATGAGCTACAGTTCCCTGAGACGTCGGATCTCAAAATACAACTTAGACCAAAGGAAACTGGCCCATGAATCCCAATAAACCCACGCGAAAAGAAATTGAAAACCTCAAGAATCTGCCCACACTCCCCCAAATCCTGCTTAAAGTGATTAAATTCTGCAATGATCATGGAAAAGATTTCAAGGAACTTTCCCAAATCCTCGAAAAGGATCCTTCACTGACGGTCAAAATCCTGAGGATGGTAAATTCACCTTATTACGGTCTTCGTGTGGGGGTGAAAAATATTCTCCAGGCTGTAACCATACTGGGTAGCAATGCGATCAGAAATATTGCTATCTGCACATCGGTACAGGGAGTATTCGATCATCCATTAGAAACTAGTGATTTCAATCTGAAAGCGTTCTGGTGGCACTCCTTGAAATGTGCGGTTCTGGCACGTCTCATTGCCGAAAACCACAGCCAGGTGGAACCTGACGAAGCTTTCTTGTCCGGACTGCTTCATGACATCGGTAGACTGGTATTATGGACCAACTTCGGTCAGCAATACAGCCAGATATTAAACACCTACCGGCACAACCCGCAACAGTGCCTCGAAGCGGAAGCCGACTTGGTCGCCGACCACTGCAAAATCGGTGAGTGGCTGCTGAAAAACTGGAATTTCCAGCCTTTTATGGCAGATGCAGTTTTGTACCACCACGAATCCAAAGATAGAATTTCCACGGCCCTGCCCCTGGTGCAGATTGTCCACATGGCAAATGCCTTTTCCCAAACGGACAGTCATGGAAGCGGGCAAACCACTGAAATCGGGGAAAATATTTTTGGCTTAAAAAGTGCTGAAGTTGAAAAATTCATCTCCCGGGCGGATGAGGAAACAAAAACCCTCGCGCAGTCGTTGGGCATAGAAATTGAACCTCCCGATGAAACTACGGCAACCGTTTCTGAAATAGATACCCAAGCCCGTGAAGATTTGACACAAACGGTCAAAGATATATCCCTCATGTTTGGAACCCTTCAAAATCTCCTGGAAGCAGAGGATCATGAAACACTCTTGAAAACAGTCCACCAAGGTCTTCAGATTCTATTCGGTGTGGATAATATCATTTTTTTTCTGCGGGAACCTGACCGCAAATGGCTGAAAGGAAAAACCTTTGCCGAAAATAAGAATCTTACGGCCTTTAACGGTCTGCGAATCCCCATGCAAATCAAAGGGAGTTTACTGAATCTTTGCCTGAAAAAGAGGGAACCCCTTGACTCCTTTAAACACTCTGAAAATGAGATTTCAATGATTTTGGACGAACAGATCAATCGCTTCCTCGGGAGAGAAGGCATGCTGTGCCTTCCCATGTGCGCACGGGGAGAGGATGTGGGCGTCATTGTCATCGGCTTGGACAAAACAGAGTTTTTGAATCTCTCAAAACAGGCTGAACTAATGGCACTCTATTCCGGTCAAGCAGCCCTTGCCCTTCATGTGGAACATTTGAAACAGAGTCGGTTTGAACTCCTGCAATCCGAGCGCGTAAAAGCTTACTCCGCCCTATCCAGGAAAGTGGTTCATGAGGTGAATACGCCGTTAAGCATTATTAAAAATTATATTTCGGTTATGAAAAGAAAAATATCAGGAGACGACCCGGTTCAAGAGGAACTCAGTTTCATCAGCGAAGAAATCGATCGTGTGGCCCAGACCATTCATGTATTTTCCAAATTTTCAAAATTTGAGGATCTGATCAAGGGATCATTGAATATCAACGAGCTGGTCTCCAACCTTACAAAGGTTCTGATCAAGTCGGGGCTGATCAATCCCGGGATCAAACTTCATCTGAAACTGGATCATGACCTTCCGGTCATTCAAACGGACAGAAACAAACTGAAGCAAATACTGATCAACCTTTTGCGCAATGCCGTAGAGGCGATTTCGAAAGGAGGAAATATTTTCATCCGCACGCGCTATGGAAAAAACAGGCTGGATGCGCTGACGAAACAGAAAAGCGACATAAAACTTGATTATGCGGAAATCATGATCAAAGACGACGGTCCAGGGATTCCGGATACGATTAAGTCCAGCCTTTTTGATGCCCATAACACCACAAAGGGGCCCGGACATCATGGATTGGGGCTCTCCATCGTCTTTACTCTGGTCCAAGAATTAATGGGCAGTATTACCTGCGAAAGCGACAGCGAAAACGGGACATGCTTCAGAATCGTATTGCCGTTCGTGTAATCCAAACACCATGAAACCGGGGTATATTTATGTCAGATACACCAAAGGTTCTAATCGTAGATGATGACCTCAGAATGTGCAACAGCGTGAAAGCGCTCTTGTCAGGCAACGGATGTGTCCTGGAAACCAGCAACTCAGGAAAAGAGGCGGTTCAAAAAATAAGGGATATCTTCTTTGATCTCGCCGTGATCGATCTCTTTCTTCAGGACATGACCGGTTTTGAGATTATGGACTGCATCAATGCTCAGAGCCCGGAAACATTCGTGATCGTTATTACGGGAAATTCATCTGAAAACGCCACGATTAAAGCCATCCGAAAAGGGGCTTATGACTATATCAAAAAGCCCTTTGAACCGGAAAAAATGATCAGGACTGTCGAAAATGCCCTCCAGCAAAGGAGTTTAATCAAAGAGCGCAACCAAGCCATTGAAGCCCTTAGAGAGAGCGAACAAAGAATGAAAGCCATTCTTAGCGCATCCCCCGTGGGCATGGGACTGGCGGTGGATCGTAAAATCGTTTGGGGAAATGAGACGCTTTACAGAATGGTGGGCTACGAAGGCGAAGAATTGGTGGGACAGAGTGCCAGAGTCCTATATCGGGATGATAACGAATATGAACGTGTGGAAAACAAACTTTACTCCGGGAACGGGCGCAAAGGGACCGCAGCGGTAGAAACCGAGTGGGTCCGAAAAAATCAGGAAATTCTTAAATGTATGCTTGGTTCATGTCCCTTGAATCCAGGAGATCCGGATAAAGGTTACATTGTATCTGTCAATGACATCTCTGAGTACAGCCGTCTCAAAGCACAACTTCAGAGAGCCCAAAAGATGGAGGCCATCGGAACCCTTGCCGGCGGCGTGGCCCATGATCTCAACAATATTCTCTACGGTTTGGTGAGTTATCCAGAGCTGTTGCTGATGGATATGCCTATGGACGATCCCTTTAGAAAACCCCTTTCCCTCATCATGAAGTCCGGAGAAAAAGCGAGCGCCATAGTTCAAGACCTTTTGACGCTGGCCCGGCGAGGCGTTTCACTCAATAATGTGGTAAACCTTAATGAAATTATCGCTCATTATCTGGAGAGTCCCGAATATAGGAGCCTCAGCTCATTTTTCCCCAATGTAGAAGTGGCATGCCACCTCTCAAAAGAAATTCCAAACGTTTGGGGGTCTGAGGTGCATTTGCACAAAACCATTATGAACCTGGTGGTCAATGCCGCTGAAGCCATGCCCAATGGAGGGAAAATTGTTGTTACCACGGAAAATCAACATATTACAGAAAAAATAAGGGGTTACGAGGATGTAATCCCGGGTCGTTACGTGGCCCTCAAAGTTTCCGATGGGGGAATCGGAATTTCCAGTGAAGATATCAAAAAAATTTTCGAGCCTTTCTACACAAAGAAGAAAATGGCAAGAAGTGGAACGGGTCTGGGCATGGCCGTTGTGTGGAGCACTGTAAAGGACCATCAGGGCTATTTGGATGTTAAAAGCATCCAAGGAAAAGGGTCGGTTTTCACGCTTTATTTTCCTGCAACCTTTGAAAAAGGGATTGAAAAGCAAACGAAGTTCAAAATTGAAAATTACATGGGCAACGGGGAATCCATACTGGTTGTAGATGATGTAGAGGAGCAATGTGAGATTGCATGCGAAATGTTGAAGCGATTGGGCTACCGGACTCGCTCCCTTTCAAGCGGGGAAAGAGCCATTAAATACCTCAAGACCAATAGAGTGGACCTGCTTGTGCTGGATATGATCATGGACCCGGGAATGGACGGACTGGATACCTATCGAAAAGCCCTTGAGCTTAACCCCGAACAGAAGGCCGTCGTTGTGAGCGGATATTCGGAAACTGACCGGGTCAGGGAGATTCAGCGTCTGGGTGCCGGTGCTTATGTGAAAAAGCCTTTTCTGTTGGAAAAATTGGGAACAGCTGTGAAACAGGAGCTCTTAAAATGACCGGGGCATTCAATCTTATACAAAATTACCCTCACCGTGCGCCCTTTTAAAAAAGACCAGTTCGTTCAAAATGACCAACCTTTAGCGCCAATCTTTATCCAAAATCGACACTTCCGTTCAATTCCAGCCTTATGAAAAAGCCTCTCTTTATTCTTACCCCAAGGATTTTCTAATTATTATTAGCTCATTATCTTCCTCCTGAATTTTCTCTCGAAAAAATCTTTTTTTTGGCATGTCTTATGCTTTCTGTTATGGATCCAAACAATCCGCCTTTTTCGGGCAATCGTCGGTTTTGGGGCCTAAGCAATTGAATTCGGATATGTACACATTTGAGCGTCTACTGGATTACGAACTGAATCAGAGCGTACGACATCGCAGGTATTTGTCAGTGGCAATGTTTTTCTTGAACGGCACTCATCAAGAGATAATAGAACTGATTCGACAAGATGTGCGCCAGAGCGATGAAATGTTCTGTTACAAGAACCATTTTGTTGTGCTCATGGGAACGACAAGCAAATCGGAAGCCATCAAGGCGGCGAATCGGTATGGCAATGATTTAGAGGGTTGCCTGGACATGCGCTGTTCCATATCGTCTTTCCCTGAAGACGGTAGAACATCCAGGGAGTTGCTGAGCGTCTTGCAGCAACGGCTTAAGGAAGCCATGCAACTGGAACCCTTTGGAATGGTTGCTCAGTGATAATATGCAAAGGGGGATGGAGAGCATCATGACCCAGACAGAACAGCGGCAGTTTGAACGATATTATCCCCCGGCAGGCGCCATAGCGACATTCAGACCGTTTGCTCAAGTCGGCGCGATAAACGATATCAGCAAAGGTGGGGTTGCCTTTGAATATACGACCTTTTCCAGGGATCATAATGCCGAAATTGAATTGGAATCGTCCAGGGAAATAGCCATTTTCATTCCAGGCAGTGATTCACAACTGCTAACACTTCCGTGCAAGGTGGTTCGAGTCGAAAACAGATTGCTGGGATCTTACGCCCGAAGAATTATTCCCAAGAAACGATGTGGCGTTCAATTCGGCAAATTTGGGCAGAAAACGGAAGCCGAACTGGATGCTTTTTTGGCGCAGTGCGAAAAATGCGGGCACCTCGAATCATGAAGCTTCCATAAACCAGTCCCTCACTTCCAAAAAAGTGTCTCAGCGCTTTTCATAAAGGAAATCGCATATGATGGGACTGGGAATAAAGTCAACAAAGAGCAGGATTGAACTGATCCGATTTCTTCACCGGAAGGATATCTATAGGCTTAAAGAAACAATTTCTAAGAAAATAGAAATATCAATGGAAACACTTCATGATCTTGTCGACAGCCTGCCGGAGGAAGAACGCCAAAATTCATTGCAAAGACTTAAGGCAAAACCGGTCATTTTAAATCAATTCAAGAAAGCCAAAATTGATGCCATCCTGGCTGATTTTGAATCTACAAATTTATACGAAGATGATTTTTTGAAAAATTTGGAAGAGGGTTTAGAAAAATCATCGCTGTATCAGTAGAAGCGAGATGCCTGTAATCATTGATTTGAGACCTGATATTGAAGAATACATCAAGAAACACGGGCTTTCAAAAAAGTGAGGCAAATCCAAAAAACTGTTTGAAAACAACAGGCAAGGCTATGGCAGAAAGGAGATGTCCCGGCCACTTGTGCCGACATGGATGACCTGAACAAAGAAGTGGGGTTCAAGCCTGACACCCCCATTGGAACCGGCATCCGCAATTTTGTGGACTGGTGCCGATGGTTTTACAACCTATAACCGCGATATTTGCCGACTCAACTGGTGCCGATGGTTTTACAACCTATAACCGCGATATTTGCCGACTCAAATTCGATTTTCGCTTGGCGTACTTCGTTCTGGTTGGAAGTCCGCTTTTGCAGACTTGATACGGCCTTCCAAAAGCCTTAGAATTGTTTTGAAATATAAACAACCATTCAGATTTGGCGTACAAAATGAATGAAAGCAACAATGGATGTTCTGGTTGCCAACATCATTCCCACATCCAAATACTTTGAAGTCCGCTTTGACCACATGCAGAGCCAGATTGATGATATCAGGCCGGATATCTCGGGGCCTTTTTAAAATCCCCCGGCGTGCTGTAAGAAAACATAAAGAATATCATTTCATGTACCAACCCAAAAACATCCTCGTAACCGGCGGCACCGGATATATCGGCAGCCATACATGCGTCGAGCTCTTGGTTGCCGGATTTAACGTCGTTGTCGTCGATAACCTGGTGAACAGTAAAAAAGAATCCCTGAACCGCGTTCAAAAAATCACCGGCAAGACGTTAACATTTCATGAAGTTGATCTACTGGATCAAGATGCATTGAATAGCGTTTTTCACCAATCCTCCATAGATGCCGTCATTCATTTTGCCGGTCTAAAAGCAGTGGGTGAATCGGTAAATGTTCCGCTTCAATATTATCACAATAACTTAACCGGAACCCTGAACCTTTGCCGTGCCATGAAAACCCATGATGTGAAGAACATAGTCTTCAGCTCTTCAGCCACAGTCTACGGTGACCCCCAAGAAGTGCCCATAAAGGAAAATCTTCCTGTTTCACCCACAAATCCCTATGGTCGTTCAAAACTCATGATAGAGCAAATACTACAGGACCTATATATCTCCGACAAAAAATGGAACATCGCCCTGCTGCGGTACTTCAACCCGGTAGGCGCCCATATGAGCGGCACCATCGGCGAAGACCCAAACGGCTTGCCGAATAATCTCTTCCCCTTTATCACCCAGGTGGCCGTGGGAAAACTCAAAGAACTTTCAGTCTTCGGAAATGACTATTCGACCCCTGACGGTACGGGTGTAAGGGATTATATCCATGTGGTTGACCTGGCCCACGCCCATATCAAGGCCCTTGATCGATTAGAGCAGAACCCAGGCATCGAGATATTCAATGTGGGAACCGGACAGGGATATAGTGTCCTTGAAATTGTCAAGTCATTTGAAAATGCCTCAGGCAGAACAATCCCTTACAAAATAGTGGATAGAAGACCGGGTGATATCGCAACCTGTTATGCTGAACCCGCAAAAGCAAAAAACCAATTGGGATGGAAAGCAAAACACGGAATAGATGATATGTGTTCTGATGCATGGCGCTGGCAACGAAATAATCCCAATGGCTATGAGTAGAGGCCTTTGCACCTTTGCGTAAGACAAATACCGCCATCCCGAGCACATTTCGCCAAAACAATCCGTGAAATCCGCGAAATCCGCCTGCCCCGTTAAATTTGTAATTTCTTTCATTTAACTGGGGTGCCAAAAAAATAGATCATGAAAAATATCCCAAATGCATTACCCCACCCAAGGCCCGCGCCAACAAAATCAAGGGCGTCACCGGAATTGATGATCCTTACATCCAACCCAGCAACCCGGACATCACCATTGACACCTCGGAACTGACCCCCGATGAAGCGGCCCAGGAAATTCTGCTATACCTTGAGGAACAGGGATATGTGCGATAGGTCTTCACTTGAAGTGGCGCGCTAATACTCCCTGATACCAATTTCCACCGCGGGGTTGTGGTAAAGAGAATACTTTACAAATCAATAAGATTGGGTCAAAATTTCTTGGATAAGAGTCATAAGGGGAAGGTGAGGTGCCTTTCGAGCTCTTAACTCGACGCTTTGAGATGGCCCAGCGCACGAATTTCTGATGACCACTTTCACACCCAAGTTGAAACCTGATACCTCCATTGAAACCGGCATCCAAAATTTCGTGGATTGGTACCGCGAATTTTATAACAAAGAACTCCAATTCACAAAACAAGATGTGACCCGAAACACTGTTTTGGAAGATAACAAGTTGCTGAATTATAAATGGACGTCCCCCAAGATCACAAGATCATTGCTAAAGTTTTCAAAAATATTGCCGATTCTATTATGGAAGCGTATTATATCCGAACTTCTGAATTTCCCCCTATCATCGGTCCCGCATGTAACCGAAGGGGCGGAGCTGTATCACGGACACTGGAATATACCGGTTAACCGGGATGGAATCTGTCTCCGCCTTTTATTCCATCGGGGTTAAATCCGTTTTTTCTGTTATTTAACTGGGTTGAGCCAATTTAAGAGAGCGTCGTAGCAGGCAAAATTCCCGGCGGCCAAGGAGTTCGCAGGCAAATCTGGCCATCAAATAGAGCGGAATTGTGAAAACTCTGTAGAGAGGGAAGAGGAAAATCGTCGAGATTGGTTTAGGTGAAGAATTTGAAAAACAGAGCCGCTTGTCCCATGGGGACCGTTTTTGCAGGGTTGTGATTTTGAAAAAAACCGGCTACTCCCTCATGACGAGATTAAGGATGAATTCGGGTACGGATGGCCCCGGGACAAAAAAATTTGGCGGAGATTTATTATCCTGAAGATTTTTCCTCAACGCTAACGTGACTTTGACGATAAAACAGGCAACCCTCTTGAGCAACACCACAATGACCGCCATTTGGGAAAGGATCCCAGCATATTCCAGGCCCCGTATTTTCGGCTTTGAAAGGATGGCGAAATCCTCTTTTGCGGTGGCATTCGTTCTTTCAAAGGCTGACCGGAGGTTTTTGAGTTTCTGATGCCGGTCCGTACCCCGAATCACTTCAGTGATGAGCCTGGGGAATTCATGGATAGACATGCGTTTTATAAACCCATGAGAGTTGATCCAGTGGGGACAATGATCCGCATATTCAGCAATCTTCGGATCTTTTGAAGTTACACACTGCCTTCGGCCTCTTAAATTGGCTCAACCCCTTAACGCTGAATAAAAAGTGACGACAACCCTTAGTCACAATCGTCACTTTTCCTAAAACTCACCGCCCATTATAATCTTCCCTCAAATCTTGTTAAAATAATATCCCAACAATATCAAAATCTTAAAAAAGAATGACTAGAAACATAGACAAAACCAACCGATTTGGCATATCCTATGCTGTAATTGCGTCCCAAAGTGAGTACAGGGTCATAGTCATTTCCGCCTTTCACAATGTCCCCCATGTAATTCAAGGGGCGGAGCTATGCCTGGCCCCACCCTCAACCAGATCCCTCGCGGATCTTTTTTTACCATAAGAATTCAAGAATTCTGCCTTACTTTCGTACAACGGCTCAAGGGACACAACTCATGAAAAAGAAAATAGGCACCATGCTGGACGAGGAGTTGATATTCAAAGCAAAGCAGGCCGCCCTGTCCGAGCGCCAGGCCCTCAGCCATTTTCTGACAAACGCCCTTAAAATGTACCTGCAGTCCTTGGAGAAGAAAAAGGACATGGTGCGAAAAGACGTCTGTGCCACCTCACGCGGCGCAATGAAATTATCCATCAAAACCTTGAAAGCCATCCTGGAAGAAGAAAAGGTTTATGAGACTCACTGAAATCGAAACGGGTTCAAGGGTTTTTGTGGATGCCGACATCTTCATCTATCATTTTACCGGTGTCAGCAATGAATGCAGTGATTTTCTCGAAAGGTGTGAACGGGGAAAATTGCACGCCACCACCACTGTCAGTGTAATACAGGAAGTCCTCCACTGTCTCATGATCGTGGAAGCCACCCGAAACGATCTGGTGCAGCCACCCGATGTGGCCGAAAAACTGCGAAAATCACCTCAGACCGTGAGACTCCTGAATGAATATTTCATCAATACGGAAAAGATTCAGGACATGGGCATTGCCATAAAGCCGGTTCTGTTTGATACGCTCATCAACAGCCACGTGGTGCGTCTGACATCCGGATTGATGATCAATGATTCCGTCATTGTTGCCGGCATGAAACAGGACAGGATTCAGTTGTTGGCAACCAGCGACCGATCTTTTGAACCGGTACCCGAAATTCAAATATGCATCCCCCAGGATATAAAACTCTCATGACCCCGACAACCAGGCAACCAACCCCCGACTACTCAGAAAGCCTACTGGTCCATTTCAGACGGGTGGAAAGCCTCAAAGAAGCCGCCCTCGACTACCCCTCCATAAGCCTCAACAAACGTCAGCTATGCGACCTTGAGCTACTCTTAAACCGGGCCTTCTACCCCTTAAGAGGCTATCTGAACCGTGCGGAGTACGAATCCGTGCTCGATAAAATGCGTCTCACAGACGGCGCCCTCTGGCCGATACCCGTTTGTCTGGATGTAACCCAAAAATCCGCACAATCCCTAACCCCCGGCCAACCCGTAGCCCTGACCGATGAAGAAGGGTTCATGCTGGCCATACTCACCATCGAAGAGATCTGGGAGCCGGACAAAAACCATGAGGCAGGAGCCGTCTACGGGACCAACGACCCCTCAAAACACCCCGGCGTCAACCGGCTGCTCAACCAGACAGACCCCTGCTACGTCGCCGGCACCCTGGAGGGCATTCAACTCCCCGTGCACTATGATTTCAGGGAACTTCGGCTCACCCCCTCAGAAACCCACCGGCTCTTTTCCCGTAACGGCTGGCGAAACGTCATCGGTTTTCAAAGCGAAGCGAACCTCCACTGCGCCCACCGGGAGATGACACTAAGGGCTGCCCGAGACGCAAACGCCAGCATCCTGCTTCAACCGATTGTGGGGCTCACCCATCCCGGGGATCTGGAACACTACACCCGCGTGCGCTGTTACCAGGAAATCGTCAAAAAATATCCAAAAAACATGATCAGCATGGGGCTGATCCCCCTTGCCATACGACGGGCCGGGCCAAGGGAAGCCTTGTGGCACGCCATCATCAAAAAGAATTACGGCTGCAGCCACTTCATGGTATCCGGCGATCATGCTGATCCATTCGCCAATCAGAACGGCAACAGCCGGTTCTACCCGCTACACGCCGCCCAGGAAATGGTGAAAGCCCATGAAGAAGAGACGGGCATTACTATGGTCCCCCTCAAAAAAATGGTCTATGTGGAAGACAAGGCCGAATATCTGCCTGAAGATGAGGTAAAGCCGGATGTGAATGTCAAGCGCATCTCTTCTTCAGAACTGCGAAGGCGCCTGGAAAAAGGCCTCGACATCCCCGAGTGGTTCTCCTACCCGGAGGTTGTCTCCGAACTGCGCCGCGCCTATCCTCCCCGCTCCAAACAGGGCTTTACCATCTTTCTGACAGGCCTTTCAGGCGCAGGCAAATCCACCGTGGCCAAGGTCCTGGTGGTGAAATTCATGGAGATGCGGGACCGGCCCGTGACGCTCCTTGACGGCGATATCGTACGGCAGAACCTCTCCAGCGAACTAACCTTTTCAAAGGAACACCGGAACCTCAACATCACCCGCATCGGTTTCGTGGCCGGCGAAATCACCAAGAACGGCGGCATTGCCATCTGCGCCCCCATCGCGCCGTACGAGGAATCCAGACGCCACAACCGGGACCTCATCAGCCGCTACGGCGGGTACATCGAAGTTTTCCTCTCGACCCGCCTGGAGATCTGCGAGCAGCGGGACCGCAAAGGCCTCTATGCCAAGGCCCGCGCCAACAAAATCAAAGGCGTCACCGGAATTGATGACCCCTACATCCAACCCAGCAACCCGGACATCACCATCGACACCTCGGAATTGACTCCCGATGAGGCGGCCCAGGAGATCCTGCTGTATCTTGAGGAGCAGGGTTATGTGAGATAGCCATTTAGTTGAAGAAGAAATTATCGATATCAGGGATCTGATGTGCGGATCTATCTCTCTTATTCGGTAACGATTTCCAAACATTGAAAGCCCGGAAGATTTTGTTGCATTATTCCAAATCCCCCATTATTATTGGTGCAATACTCCAGAAGACAACGTAGTGGGAAATTCGAATCCCGAAGCATGAAACTCCGTGTTTCTGGCATTGGGATTTTGAAGTTTCGAATTTGTTTCGTATTTCGATATTCGTATTTCGTGTTTAGCGGACCTCCCAGATCCCTTAGACCCAGCCTAATCTATTAAACCAATTCTTGGAAACTCAAAAAATGAAGACAATCTTAATAACCGGTGCCGCCGGCTTCATAGGCTTTTATCTGTCCCGAAAACTCCTGGATAACGGCATCCAAGTGACCGGTCTGGACAACCTGAACGACTACTACGACCCGACCCTCAAACAGGCCCGTCTGGATCTCCTGACGCCCAACCCGGCTTTCACCCATACCAACATCGATCTGGCCGACCGGTCCGCCATGGAAGACCTTTTTTCCACACACAACTTCCACGCAGTCGTAAATCTCGCAGCCCAGGCTGGGCGGGGTACGTCAACACCAACCTGGTGGGGTTTCTGAATGTCCTCGAAGGCTGCCGCCACAACGATGTCAAACACCTGGTCTTTGCCTCCTCCAGTTCCGTCTACGGCGCCAATACCAACATGCCCTTTTCCGTCCACGACAACGTCGATCACCCGGTTTCCCTCTACGCTGCCACCAAGAAGTCCAACGAGCTCATGGCCCACAGTTACAGCAGCCTCTACGGTCTGCCCTGTACAGGCCTAAGGTTTTTCACCGTTACGGCCCCTGGGGCCGCCCCGACATGGCCCTCTTCCTCTTTACCAAAGCCATCCTGGAAGACCGGCCCATCGACATCTTCAACAACGGCAAAATGAAACGGGACTTCACCTACATCGACGACATTGTGGAAGGGGTATACCGCATCATCTCCAAAATCCCCGAACCTAACCCTCACTGGAACGGCGAAACCCCGGATTCCGCCACCAGCAACTGTCCTTACCGGCTCTACAATATCGGAAACAATCAGCCCGTGGACCTTATGCGATACATTGAGACCCTGGAGCAATACATCGGGAAAGAAGCTCAGAAAAACTTTCTCCCCATGCAGAAAGGCGACGTCCCCGCCACCTGTGCCGATGTGGATGACCTGACCAGGGAAGTCGGCTTCAAGCCCGATACCCCCATTGAAATCGGTATCCGCCATTTTGTGGATTGGTATCGCGAGTTCTACGAAGTTTAAAGAATTATTACCCTTAGAGCGGGAATTATTTTCTTATGAATAAAGGTTCAAAGATCTATCTCGCCGGCAACAAAGGCCTTGTGGGCTCCGCCATCGAAAGACGTCTCGGCGCTGGGGCCTATACCAATGTCGTCACAAGCGATATCGCCGATTTCGATCTGACCGATCCGAAAGCCACAGATGCTTTCTTCGAAAGAGAAAAACCCGAATATGTGTTTGTGGCAGCGGCAAAAGTGGGCGGCATCAAAGCCAACGACACCTTCCCCGCCGATTTCATCCGAATTAACCTTCAAATCCAAACGAATCTCATCGATGCCGCCTACAGGCACAACGTCAAAAAGCTCCTCTTTTTGGGAAGCTCCTGCATCTACCCTAAATTCGCCCCCCAGCCCATGAAAGAAGAACACCTCCTCACCGGAAAACTGGAGCCTACAAACGATGCCTATGCCATCGCCAAAATTGCCGGTATAGTCATGTGCCGAAGCTATAACCGCCAGCACGGGACCAATTTCATCGCTGCAATGCCGACCAATCTTTATGGCCCTGGCGACAATTTCGATTTGAACAACAGCCATGTCCTCCCGGCAATGATGCGCAAGTTTCACGAGGCAAAAGTGGCCGGCAAACCGTTCGTTGAATTGTGGGGTACGGGGAAACCCCGGCGGGAATTCCTCTACGTGGACGATCTGGCGGATGCCCTGCTGTTCCTGATGAAGAATTTTGATGCAACAGAGAACAATAAAGACGAAGATGTTTTCATCAATGTGGGCGTCGGAACGGACGTCACCATCAAAGAAGCGGCCGACCTGGTACAGCATGTGGTGGGTTTTAAAGGCACCATCAAATGGAACCGAGACATGCCCGATGGCATGCCCAAAAAATTACTGGATGTCAGCCGTCTTCATGACCTCGGCTGGCGAGCAAGCCATAGCCTCCAAGAAGGCCTTAGAAAAACCTATACATGGTATCTCAGTAACGCAGCATGAACAAAAACAGTCACCATTTGACGCAAACTGTGAGGATTACCATTTTTAAGCCAACGGCCAATGGTCAGACAAGGATATTTAAAATTTTTCAGGAAGGAATATTGAATATCGAACAAGGAATGTCGAATGTCGAAGGAAAATACATCCTTTGATCTTGAAGATCGTTTGATTGATTTTGCGGTGCGCATAATTCGCACCTCAGAGTCTTTGCCAAAAAATAAGGTTGGAAAACATATTGCAGGTCAACTTATTCGGAGTGGCACATCGCCGGCGCCCAATTATGGTGAAGCGCAAAGTGCAGAATCCCGGGCTGACTTTATAGAACTACCGGAAGAGCTATACCTTTCCCTTTCTGCCTCCGGGTTGACTAAGGAAAAAATAGCTGGAGAATCAAGGAAACTCTTTGCACTGAAATGTTTCAAGGAAAAAATTCTTTCCTTGGGGAGAGCGTCTGAGCTTTCAGGTCTTTCTAGATGGGATTTCATAGAATATCTTAGCGATAATGATGTTCCGGTTGTAGATTATGACCAGGATGAAATGAAACGGGAGCTTGAAACCACTGATAACCTTTCCGAAAGGCTCAAGAAATGATTGTTATCAGTGATTCTACAATCCTCATTGGGTTAGTAAAAATTGGGAAATTAGACCTGCTCAAAGAAATCTTTTCTAAGGTTTATATCCCTGAAGAGGTTTTTAAGGAAACCTAAACCCATCCTGGTCAACTAAACAAACTCATGAAAACTGAAAAAATACAAAACATTTTAGTCACTGGCGCAGCCGGCTTCATAGGCCTGGACAACCTGAACAACAACGACGCCCCGAGCCTCAAACAGCTCCGCCCGGACCGCCTGACGCCGAACCTGGACTTCACCCCTAACGCTGTTCTCAAGCAAGCAGGTTTACCTAAAAAGTTCTGATCCTCATGCTGTTTGCCCTGCTAACCAACGCGTCTTTAGCGTTTCTGTTTATTCTTTCGAGCCTTTGCGAATTTGCGTGGGAACAACTTTATCCCCCTGCTACCCACAACCCCGAACAGCAACCGTGAACGGTTAACCGGAAACTGTTGCAGTGAAAAATTCGAATCCCGAATCTCGAAATCCGAAACGATATGATCTGGAAGACAGAACAGCTGGATTTG
Organism: Desulfatiglandales bacterium; assembly: GCA_963663335.2. GTDB lineage: Bacteria > Desulfobacterota > DSM-4660 > Desulfatiglandales > Desulfatiglandaceae > NaphS2. The sequence continues at coordinate 347,779 of CAXXLN010000001.1, forward strand.
CCAAAGATGTCAGGAAACTCATAAAGAGGATAAAGAAAACAATAGGCAATGTGGAAGATGGAAAACAGGTCATCAGGTCTTCCGGCTCAGTTGGTGCAAACTATATTGAGGCAAACGAATCACTGAGCAAAAAGGATTTCGCAATGCGAATCAAGATTTGCCGGAAGGAAGCCAAAGAAAATCGTTATTGGCTCAATCTCCTCGATTTGGATGATACACGTGAATTGGAATCTGAGAGATCAGAACTGGCGCAGGAAGCCAAGGAACTTATGAATATATTTGGTGCAATACTCCAGAAGACAACGTAGTGGGAAATTCGAATCCCGAAGCACGAAATCCGAAACAAGCACGAATGATCAAAACTTCAAATTCAAAACATTATGACCGTCGGCTAAACCGCAAGGATTTCCTATGATGCTGTGGAAAATACGAATCTCGAAGCACGAAACCAGCAAAGGTTAAAATACAGATGTCAGAGGGCTGACGTCTGGCCTCTGATCTTGTGTTTCTGTCATTGTTATTTTGTGTTTTCGAATTTGTTTCGTATTTCGATATTCGAATTTCGTGCTTAAAGGATCGCCCAGATCCCCTAAACCCATCCTAATCTGTCAAACCAAATCATGAAAACTGAAAAAATACAAAACATCTTAGTAACCGGCGCAGCCGGCGTGTTGGACTTCCATCTCTCCCGAAAACTCCTGAATAACGGCATCCAAGTGACCGGCCTGGACAACCTAAACAACTACTATGACCCCAATCTCAAACAGGCCCGCCTGGATCGCATGACGCCCAACCCGGCCTTCCCCCATGCCAACATCGACCTGGCCGACCGGTCCGCCATGGAAGACCTTTTTTCCACAAACCAATTCGATGCAGTCGTCAACCTGGCCGCCCAGGCAGGGCGGGGTACGTCAACACCAACCTGGTAGGATTTTTAAAAGTTCTTGAAGGATGCCGTCACACCAAAGTCAGTCATTTAGTCTTTGCCTCCTCCAGTTCAGTTTACGACGCCAACACCAACATGCCCTTTTCCGTCCACTACAACGTCGACTACCCGGTGTCCCTCTATGCCGCTACCAAGAAATCCAACGAACTCATGGCCCACTCCTACAGCAGCCTGTTTGGTCTTCACGAACCCAACCTCGCAGGAACGGAGAAACCCCTGACTCTGCCACCAGCTACTGCCCCTACCGTCTCTATATTGTGGTGCAATACTCCAGAAAACGGCAAAGTGAAAAATTCAAATCCCGAATTTCCGTGTTTTTGTCATTGGAATTTTGAGATTTCGAATTTGTTTCGTATTTCGATATTCGAATTTCGTGTTTAAAGAATCTCCCCATGCAGAAAGGAGATGTCCCGGCCACTTGTGCCGACGTGGATGATCTGACCAAAGAAGTGGGGTTCAAACCCAATACCTCCATCGAAACCGGCATCCGCAATTTTGTGGACTGGTACCGAGGGCTTTACAACATATAACCGCGATATTTGCCGACTCGAAACCTTAATTTTTCTGAAGAAACTATAATTTCCACCTCACTTCGCGGATTTTACTTGATACGGCCTTCCAAAAGTCTTAGAATTGTTGGTAAATTTAAACAACCATTCAGATTTGGCGTACAAAATGAATGAAAGCAACAATGAAGAAGGCTTGACTTTAGACAAAAAAACAATGGATGTTCTGGTTGCCAACATCATTCCCACATCCAAATACTTTGAAGTCCGTTTTGACCACATGCAGAGCCAGATTGATGATATCAGGTCGGATATCAAGGACTTTCGTGGCGATGTCGACAAGCGCTTTGATGAAACCCGAGCGGATTTTAATAAGCGCTTTGAGCAGGTGGACAAACGCTTTGAGCAGGTGGACAAACGCTTTGAGCAGGTGGACAAACGCTTTGAGCAGGTGGACAAACGCTTTGAGCAAATTATTACCTCCATTGATCGATTAGGGGATAAGTTGGATTACAGAGACGAAAAACAAAGGTCCTTCACTTTACGTATGTTCACGATAGCCATCGGCATCTCCATCCTCGGGGTTCTCGGGGCCTTTTTAAAATCCCTCGGCGTGCTGTAAGAAAATATTACGAGCGTGACGATTGGCATCTTTCACAAGGTTTTTCTCCATATAAGACCGAACATGAAACAAAGGCTGAATCCCATGAACGCCAACTCAACCGCAACCCATCGAATATTCCGAAACTCTTCTGGCCCATTTTAGCCGTGTCGAAAGTCTACAGGAGATCCTCCTTGAAGAACAGGGTATGTACGGTACCATGAGAGAGATAACGCAACAATGAAATCCGTGTCAACAAAAACATATGGAATTATGGATGTCCCCCATGCCTTCGTTAATCAAGATGTGACAGCAACGAAAACAGAATGGATAGCAAGTTACTGAATTACAAATGGGCGTCCCCTGCTTCACATCCTGCTTGTTAATCTAAGATTGACTGCGAATCGTCGAAATGGTAGCATTATCGACAATATTTGAGGAATCAACGAAAAAGCAGCCGCGTCCGCAATTTAAGTCGGTCCCCATTAAGACAGGAGGTAAAAAAATGCCTCAACTGAAACTTGATTTAAGCATGAACGATATCGAATCACTTATTTTTCAACTCCCTGCCGAGCAAATCATTATCTTAGCAGATGCCATGATGGAGAAAGCTGAAACTCTGGGGATGATGAAATTGTCAGAAACTGGATTCAAGGAATGGAACGAGAAGGGTGAGGACATCTATGATGATGCCTAAGCGAGGGGAGATATGGTTGGTTCGCTTCCCTTTCAGTGACCTCACTTCAGCTAAGCTTAGGCCGGCTTTAGTCTGGGCAATTCATAGCCAAGATGTCATTATACTGGGGCTTTTCTCAAGAATACCTGCTAGTACTAAACGAAAAACGTGGATTGTTTTTGAAGAAAAGCATCCGGCTTTTCACCTCGCAGGTCTCAAAAAGACTTCCTTAATCAGGACCGAAAAAATTGCAGTTGTGCACAAATCTGTTTTTCGCAGTAAGTTGGGTAAATTATCAGAAGGCCTGATGGACGACGTAGAGAAAGCTCTAAAGAGGGCACTTAAAATCAAGTGATTGTTTTCCTTGTGAAGAGCTCGCAACCCTGTTTTTGTCATTGAGTTTTACGAATTTAGAATTTGTTTCGTATTTCGATATTCGAATTTCGTGCTTAAAAAATCCCCCATATCCTTTAAAACAAAAAAATCCACTAAACCAACTCATGGAAATTAAAAAAATGCAGCACGTTTTAGTAACTGGCGCCGCCGGCTTCATAGGCTTCCACCTCTCTCGAAAACTCCTGAATAACGGCATCCAAGTGACCGGCCTGGACAACCTGAACGACTATTACGACCCAGCCCTCAAACAGGCCCGCCTGGACCTCCTGACGCCCAACCCGGTCTTCACCCATGTCAACATCGACCTGGCCGATCGTTCCGCCATGGAAAACCTCTTTTCCACACACAACTTCCACGCAGTCGTAAATCTCGCAGCCCAGGCAGGGGTCCGCTATTCCCTCAAAAACCCCCACTCCTACGTCAACACCAACCTGGTAGGATTTTTAAACGTCCTGGAAGGCTGCCGCCACAACGATGTCAAACACCTGGTCTTTGCCTCCTCCAGTTCCGTCTACGGCGCCAACACGAACATGCCCTTTTCCGTGCACCACAACGTGGACCACCCGGTGTCGCTTTACGCCGCAAGCAAAAAAGCCAACGAGCTCATGGCCCACAGTTACAGCAGCCTGTTTGCCCTACCCTGCACGGGTCTCAGGTTCTTTACTGTGTATGGTCCCTGGGGTCGCCCCGACATGGCCCTCTTCCTTTTTACCAAAGCCATCCTGGAAGACCGGCCCATCGACATCTTCAACAACGGCAAAATGAAACGGGACTTCACCTACATCGACGATATTGTCGAAGGCGTCTATCGTATCATCCACAAAAAACCCGAACCCAACCCTCACTGGAACGGCGAAAACCCCGATTCGGCCACCAGTTACTGCCCTTACCGGCTTTACAACATCGGCAACAGCCGCCCCGTAGACCTTATGCATTACATCGAAACCCTTGAACAGTGCCTCGGGAAAAAAGCTCAGAAAAACTTTCTCCCCATGCAAAAAGGCGATGTTCCCGCCACCTGCGCCGATGTGGATGATCTGACAAGGGACGTGGGGTTCAAACCTGACACCTCCATTGAAACCGGCATCCAAAATTTCGTGGACTGGTACCGCGAATTTTATAACAAAGAACTCTAATTCACAAATCAAGATGTGACCCAAAACCCTGTTTTGGAAGATAACAAGTTGCTGAATTACAAATGGATGTCCCCCCATTGCACATATTACGGCCGGAGGTGTTAGGAATGCAGAGCAGTTTAAAAGAGATGGATAGAGTCGATTTGATCAATATTGACCGCTTAGCTCATATAATAAGAGGGTTAAGTCAGGTAGAATTCGAAACGCTAGAGATTCTTCTGGATAAGGATGCCACCGATACTATTAGAGAATCTATCAATGAATTGCAAAAGGGAGAAAGGATCTCAATCAGTGAGTGGTGAAAAATATGAGATCTTCATGGCGCCTTCGGCTCATAGGAAATACAAGAAATTCCCTCCTGCCTTGACACAAAAGATCAAGGAAGAGTCTGGAACCATTGGGAGTAATCCATACGCCTGCGAGGAGCTGAAAGGCCCTCTACGAGGTCTCAGGTCTTACCACTTTGTTCAGAACAGCATTGACTAACGGATTGCCTATCGCATTCTTGAGGACAAGAAAGAAATTGAAATTGTTTTGGTACAATCGAGAGAGAATTTCTATCAGACTTTGAGGCGTGTGATAAAACGGTGATTGGATGGAGTCAGAAAACAACCTTAAGAGGCTGAGACCGCTCTCGTTTTTGTTAGACCCCCTCCGAAGGATTTATCCGCCTCAGGCGGGTTGTTCTCACCAACCATTCAGGCGCCTGAATTTTAGTGCAACAACAAAAGATCCAAAACCGTGCCACCTGCCCGCAATGCTTCGCAACGCCCGCCCTCCTGCCATGCCCGCCCGGCAATCGCCTGAGGCGAAGCCGACCCGCCTGCCAGCGCCTGAAGCGCAGCGGATGGCGGGCAGGTGGCGGACGGGCAGACCGAGGCGGACGGGCGAGGCGGGCGGGTCCGTGAAATCCGTGCCAAGTTAAAGTTTTCAAAAACATTGCCGATTCTATTATGGAAGCGTATTATGCCCGAACTTCTGAATTTCGCCTATCATCGGCCCCGCATGTAACCGAAGATGCGGAGCTGTATCACGGACCGCAAAGCCCACCCCCTCCGAAGGATTGTTCTCACTAATTATTCA
>CAXXLN010000002.1:0-3393705 GCA_963663335.2 Desulfatiglandales bacterium
ATCTACTCAAGCTCTTAAACCTTAACCGTAAGGCATACTCAAAGATAGAGTGGCTTTCAGGAGGAGAGGCCCAAAGGGTGGTAATTGCCAGAGCTCTGATTAACAACCCTACCATCATTATTGCGGATGAACCGACCGCAAATCTGGATACCCGGCTCTCTTTTGAATTCATGGAAATCATGGGACAATTCAAGCGGAATGGAAAAACCAATTCTCTTGGCGAGCCATGATCCGATCGTGTACGAATCCAATGTGGTCGATCAAATCGTCGAGATGAGGGACGGGATGATCGTATCGACCACCAGGGAAACGCCGTGAGATTTCATCCCGGTATTCTGGCATTGCTTCTGGGAGCGATTTTGACCGCCTCCATGCTGGTCTATGGGGCCTTTGAAGGTGTCAGAATTATCCGACATTGGGATATCAATAGTGGCAGCGAACGTCAACTGGTACTTGAACGAAGGACCTATCTGATTTCAACCATCGTAAGTTACGCCCTCGGTTTTCAGCTTCTCTCCCTGTTTTTGTTCATTTACACAGCCGACACCATCAGCCCTTTATTTGTCGGCGCCATGTGTGCGGCGGGAAGCCTCAATGTAAATGGATTCGGCTATCCGGCCCTCATTCTAAAGATCCTCTGTTTTCTTCTATCCGGTTTGTGGCTCGTCGTCAACGTCACCGACAACAGGGCCCATAATTACCCTTTGATCCGAACAAAGTACTGGCTGCTGCTTTTTATCGCACCTTTTTTGATTGCGGAAACCATTGCCGAAGGGGGGTATCTGCTGGCTCTTAAACCGAATATCATTACATCCTGTTGCGGGACGCTCTTTACGGCGGACGCCGACACGGTTGTATCCGACCTTCTTATCCTTCCCCGTGCACTGTCTGAAACGGCCTATTTCCTAAGCGCCCCCATCACCATCGGGTTGGGATTCTATGTCCTTTTGAAAGCGAAAGGAGCTTATCTTTTTTCCATCGCATCACTGATCCATTTTTTCATATCCATTATCGCACTCATTTCGTTTATCAGTATTTATTTTTATGAGCTGCCCACCCATCACTGTCCGTTCTGCATCCTGCAGGCGGATTACGCCTATGTTGGGTATGGCCTCTATCTGGCGCTTCTGGTAGGCACTATATGCGGAATGGGAACCGGTGCCATCATGCCCTTTCACAAAATAGAAAGTCTTCGAAGCGTTATTCCGCTCATGCAAAAAAGACTTGCCCTGGCATCGGTCCTGTCGAACTTCATTTTTCTTTCAATCGCGGTTTGCGGCATTCTCTTTTCAAACCTGAGTATGGCAGCCTATTAAGTGCCTCCCTTTCTGTCGATTAATCATCAGGAATCCATTTCAAACAGATTTCAACATTTTTCCGAAAGAAAATTTAGTTCAGAAGAACATCACCATGCAAATTTGTCCGGAGGGTACCTTTCGAGACGCGCAGAATACATGATGTACCCCATTTCATTCACTGCCGATCCGTTTTATTCTTGCGGCCGCATTGATACAGAGTTGTCCTTGGCTTTCAAATAAGGAAGAAGTCCGGAGGAGAATGAAAAGGTGACAAAGCCTGATAATGTGGAAGAGATGGTCATCTCCATGGCCGACGACCTGATCAACTGGGCCCGGCAGTACAGCTTCTGGCCCATGTTCTTCGGTCTCTCCTGCTGCTTTATCGAGCAGATGGTCTCCTACACCTCCCGCTACGACATCAGCCGCTTCGGCGCCGAAGTGCTCCGGGGGACCCCCCGGCAGGCGGATCTCCTCATCACCTCGGGAACCGTGTTCAAAAAGATCGCCCCTGTGCTACTGCGCCTGTACGAACAGATGCCGGAACCCAAATGGGTCATGTCCATGGGCTCCTGCTCCAACTCCGGCGGCATGTACGACGTGTACAGCGTGGTCCAGGGCGTGGACCAGATCCTCCCCGTGGACATCTACATTCCGGGGTGCCCGCCCCGTCCCGAGGCGGTCCTTCAGGGGTTGACGCTCCTTCAGAAGAAGGTCAAAGGGGAAAGACCGACCCGCTCCGTTTTTCATATGCCGGGCGGCACCCAGGGCACTCAAAAACCGATCCGCATGGACGGCGTTACCAAATCCCGGGAACCCCGGGGACCGGGCTATTACGGCACTCCTCCCAGAGGAACCGCCGTGACACCGCCCGATTTCCGGGAAAACCGTTCCGAAGGGATGTGGACCCCGTCGGCCCACCGCATTGAATTAAGCGATGGGGACAAGGCGCTCAGCAGATCTCTTGCGGAACGGTTCGGAGAAGATGTCCAAGAGATTCTTCATCCCTCGGACATGCCCACCTTCGAGGTGAAGGAATCCTCATTAAAGGACGTTTTGCGATTTTTAAAGGGTGACGCGACCCAAAGATTCCAGAGGCTGGATGATCTCACCGCCATCGACGAATCGGCCCGCCGCGACCGCGAAAACTATCCTGACTACACTCTGGTGTATCACCTTCTTTCCTATGAATCGGCGAGCCGAATTCGGCTGAAGGTTCCGCTCAAAGGGGAAAACCCCACCACCCGGACCGTCACGGACCTCTGGCCCTCCGCCAACTGGTACGAACGGGAGGTGTTCGATCTTTTCGGGATCCGGTTTGCGGAGCATCCCCGGCTGCGCCGCATTCTCATGCCCCCCGCCTGGGAGGGTTTTCCCTTGCGGAAAAGTTTCAAGGGGAGGGGCACGGAGATGCCGCCCTACACCCGGGATAATGCCAGGGAATTGCAGCCCCTGGATGCCACGGAATATTTCACGCCCGGGGACGAAGAATATCTTTTGAACATCGGTCCCCATCACGTGAGCACCCACGGCCTCATGCGCTTCATACTGCTCTGTAAAGGGGAGGAAATCCGCGGCCTGGACATGGATATCGGGTATCACCACCGTGGGGTGGAGAAAATCGGTGAACGCCAGTCCTGGTTCCAGTTCATCCCTTATACGGACCGGGTCGATTACCTGAGCGGCGTGGCCAACAACATGAGCTACGTACTGTCCGTTGAGACCCTGGCCGGCATCAAGGTGCCGGATCGGGCCCAGTTCATACGGGTCATGCTGGCGGAGTTTTTCCGCATCAGCAACCATTTGATGTGGCTGGGGGAACTGGCCCACGACGCGGGCGCCATGACCCCCATTTTCTATACGGTGACAGACCGTGAACGGATCATGGACATCATGGAAATGATCACCGGTGCCAGGCTGCATCCCGCCTGGTTCCGGTTGGGGGGCCTGGCGGCCGATCTCCCCGAGGGGTGGGAGGAACCGGTCAGTGATTTTATCCGCATCTTCCCCGGGCGCATCAAATCCTATGAATCGTTGCTGACCCATAACGCCATTTTTAAAGGCCGCACCGTGGGCGTGGGGGGCCTTTCCCTGGAGGATGCGGTTTCCTGGGGCATCACCGGCCCAGTACTGCGTGGGAGCGGGCTCAACTGGGATGTGCGGAAGAACATGCCCTATTCGGGATACGAGGCCTTTGATTTCGAGGTCCCCTACTTCAGCGAAGGGGACGTCTACGCCCGCTACCGTGTGCGGGTCGAGGAGATGCGCCAGAGTCTAAGGATCATCGAGCAAGCGGTCAAGAACATGCCCCCGGGCACTTATATTACCGAAGACTACCGCTATGTGACGCCAAGAAAGGACGACACCCTCAAGGATATCGAAACGCTGATCCATCACTTCATCAACGTCTCCCGCGGACCCAAGATCCCGAAAGGGGAAAGCTATCTCACCACCGAAAGCGCCAGAGGGGAACAGGGGTACTATGTGGTGAGCGACGGAGGAACCACGGCCTATCGCATGCGAATCCGGACCCCCGATTTCGCACACATCCAGGCCATGCCGCTCATGGCCGTGGGCGGATCCATTTCGGACCTCATCCCCATCATCGGCTCAGTGGACTATGTGATGCCGGATACGGACAGATAGAGATTTCATGATGCTGCCGGAAGATAAAAAAGAACGACTGCAAGCACAGATTCTGGAAAGCGAGGCACCCCGGGAAGAGGCGATTAACGTCATGTTCACTCTTCAAAAACATTACGGTTACCTGAGCGACGAGGCTGTGGCGGAAGCGGCAGACCTGCTGGGCATGACAACTCTGGAGATCGAAGAACTGGCAACCTTCTACGACTTCCTCTACCGGGAGCCGGTGGGAGCCTATGTGATCCACGTGTGCGACAGCGCCATCTGCTGGATGTACGGAGAGGAAACGGTCATGGACTACCTTGTGAAGACCCTTGCCATCGCACCCGGTGAAACCACGGTGGACGGGCTCTTTACCATTCTGCCGGTGTGCTGCGTGGGCTACTGCGACCATGCACCGGTCATGCTCATCAACGGCAAACCGTACGGCCCCTTGACCCCTGAATCCATCGACCGCATCCTTGGGGATATCCGGATCCACCATCCGGAATGCGAGGAGGTCAAATGATGGCGACCCGATCCCTCATCCTGAAAGACCGACTCGAGCACCAGACCATTTCCATCGATAAATACCGCCGAACCGGTGGTTATGAAGGACTCCGGGAACTGCTCAACCATGAGGCACCGGAGAATATTAAAAAAACGGTGCTGGATTCGGGTCTTCAGGGGCGCGGCGGCGCGGGGTTTCCCGCCGGAAAGAAATGGCAACTGCTCCCCGATGACGCTCCCCATCCGCGGTATATCGTCGCCAATACGGACGAAATGGAGCCGGGCACCTTCAAGGACCGCCTGCTCCTGTCGGTCAATCCCCACACGGTGATCGAAGGAATGATCATCGCCGGTTACGCCAATTCCGCCCAAAAAGGGTATTTTTTCATCCGCCCTTCCTATCATCTCGTGGCCACAAAAATTGAGAAAGCCCTGGATGAAGCACGAACAGCCGGTTTTCTGGGACACAAAATCCTGGGATCGGATTTCTCCTTTGAAATCGTGGTTCATCGCAGCGCCGGACGGTACATTTGCGGTGAGGCCAAGGGATTGATCCACGCCCTGGAAGGTAAACGGCCCCATCCCAACATCGAAGGGCATCTCACGGAGGAGGGGCTGTGGGGCAGGCCCACCATCGTCAACAACGCGGAGACCCTGGCCTATGTGCCCCACATCGTTCGAAATGGGGCGAGCTGGTTCCGGGGCCTGGGGAAACACGACAAGGCTCCCGGAAACAAGATCTACAGTGTCTGCGGCCGGGTCAGGCGCCCCGGCGTCTTTGAACTTCCCTTCGGGACCCCCTTGGGAGAAATCATCGAAGAGCATGCGGGGGGGATGCTCCCCGGATATGAATTTAAAGCCTGTCTGCCCGGCGGTGCATCCACAAGGTATTTAACCAAGGAATTCTTTCACGTGGCAATGGACTTTGACTCCATGGCGAAAATCGGCCCCGGTCATCGGCTGGGGACGGGCGCCGTCATGGTATTCGACCATACCTGTTGCCTGGTGGCCATCACCCTCAACCTGATTCAATTTTTTGCCAGGGAATCGTGCGGCTGGTGCACCCCCTGCCGCGAAGGTCTCCCCTACATGGAGAGTCTCCTTGCCGCCATGGAAAAGGGAGAGGGGGAAGCTGATTTTCTGCCTCGTCTTCAGGAGATGTGCCGACACATGCGAAATGCCTACTGCGCCTTCGCGCTGGGTGCGGCCTCCCCTGTTCAGGGGCTCATAGAGGATTTTTCAGATGAAGTGAAGGCCCATATCACCCTGAAGAAATGTTCAGTGGAACATGACGATCCCAACCCATGGCCTTTGCAGCCCATGCCGGGAATCGAAGATCTTGAAACCGGAAATGAGAGGCGTCCGTCGTGCCCAATTTGATTATCGACGAACGGGCAATCGAGGTTCCCGAAGGAACCAAGGTTATTGCGGCGGCGGAGCGCCTGGGGATCATGATCCCTCGGTTCTGCTACCATGAGGCCCTGGGTTCGGTGGGCGCCTGCCGCCTGTGCGCCGTGAAGTTCATTGAGGGCCATCGGAAGGGGATCGACATGAGCTGCATGGTGGAGGCCAAAGACGGCATGGTGGTTTCCACCACCCATCCGGAGGCGGTGGCGTTTCGAAAATTCATCATCGAGTGCCTCATGCTGAATCATCCCCACGACTGCCCCGTATGCGACGAAGGCGGTCAATGCCTGCTCCAGGACGAAACCGTGTCAGGCGGCCACGGCAGGCGCCGGTATTTGGATAAAAAGCGCACCTATGAGGATCAGGACCTGGGCCCCTTCGTACAGCACGAAATGAACCGCTGCATCCACTGCTTCAGGTGCCGGCGGTTTTACCAGGACTTTGCCGGGTACCGGGACCTGGGGGTCATGCAGATCGGGCATCGAGAGTATTTCGGCCGTTTTGAAAGCGGACGTCTTGAGAGTCCCTTTTCGGGAAATCTGATCGATGTCTGCCCCACGGGGGTTTATACCGACAAACCGTCCAGATTCAAGGGAAGGCGATGGAACTTCGAACGGGGCCCCTCCCTGTGTCTGAATTGCTCCCTGGGGTGCGCCGTCACCGCCAACGCCCGGTACCGGGAAATGGTGCGTCTGGACGCACGACACAATGAGGCGGTAAATGATCACTTCATCTGCGACCGGGGGAGATTCGGTTTCGACTATGCCAACCATGTGGATCGGCCCCGGACTGCCCGGGTGGACAAAAAGCCGGTCCCCTGGAAGGAGGGGATCGAAGCGGCGGCACGACGGCTGAAGGGAATTGACCGGAAAAAGGTGCTTTCGGTGGGATCGGAACGGTGCAGTCTGGAAGCCCAGTGGTCCCTGAAACAGATGTGCCGAAATCTGGGTTGGCCCGACCCTCGCTTTTTTGTGGAACCGGAAATTCAGAAGAAAGTCAAAACAGCCGTGGACCTGCTGGATGAGACATTGGCCATCTCCATGGGAAAGCTTGAAAATTCAGATTTCATTTTGGCTCTCGGTGTGGACCCCGTCAATGAAGCGCCCATGCTGGCGCTCACCATGCGCCAGGCCCGCCGCAAGGGTGCCACAATCGCCGTGGTGGATCCGAGGCCCGTCTCCCTCCCCTTTGTCTTCGCCCATCTGGCGGTAACGCCGGACCATATGGATCTCTGCGCACAAGTGCTGGTTCAAAAGGCTTTTGATCCCGGAAGCGCCGGAAAACTGTCAGATGAAGCCGCACACGTTTATGCATCACTTCCCAATACCTACACACCGAACCGGGATATTCAAGAGCGACTTAAAGATCTCGGTCAGCGGCTCGGGGAAAGCCTTAGACCCGTGGTGGTGTGCGGCACGGACACGGTGCGGCCCCACACGCCCGGTCTGGCCGAGCATTTGGCCCGACTTCTCCATGAAAAAGTGGACGGCGCGCGGCTTTTCTATGTGCTGCCGGGACCCAATGCCTTCGGCGCCGGGCTGCTCACGTCGCAAGACGAACAGGAACCGGTGCTGGATATCCTGGAATCGGGAAAGATCGAAGCCCTGATCCTGGTGGAGCAGGATCCCTTTTGGTCATATCCGGACCGGGAACGGCTGGAGCAGGCCTTGGACAAAGTGGACTTCCTGCTGGTTCTCGACTACCTCCCTTCCAAAATTGTGGATAAAGCCCAGGTGGTTCTCCCCACCTGCACCCATTTTGAAGTATCGTCCGCAAGCTTCATCAATCAGGAAGGAAGGCTCCAGAGAACATCTCCCATTCATCGGGGCGGAACGCCCATCAGCCAGGTGAGCGGGGGAAAAAACCCGCCCAGGACCTTTCTGGACCACATCCCCGGCGGAGATGCAAAGGCCGCCCATGAGGTTCTGGCGGAACTTTACGGAGCCATATCGGGTGAAAAAAAAGATGCACTGTTGAACGGTCTTGAAGACTGCCTGGCGGAGAAAAATGAGAATTCAACAGGTCTGTCCCATCAAGAGGATGGTGTTTTTTCGCGGGGAAAAAATGAATCGCTACCTCAAAGGAAAGGTTTGGAACTGTTGCTCACCCACTCGATTTTCGGAACGGAAGAGCTCTCAGCCTATTCCCGCCCGGCCATAAAAGGGGAATCAACCCCCAAACTGATGATGCATCCGGAAGATGCCGGACGGTTGAAGTTGGCGGATAAGGACCGGATCGCGCTTACGCTGGACAGGGGGGAAGTGGTTGTGGAACTGAAGATCGCACCCAATATGGCGCGCGGCGTGATCATACTCCCCAGGCATCGCACGCTGGAATGGCGGAAGTTGAAACAATGGCCGGCCATGGTGCCCGATGAGAGCATCCGCAAGATAGAGGAGCCCAAGTGATGGACTGGCTGCTGGGCATGATCCTGTTGGTGATAAAGCTCGGTATCGTACTGGTGGGACTGCTCCTGGTGGCGGGGTGGCTCACTTTCGGCGAACGACGGCTCCTGGGATGGTTTCAACTGAGGCCGGGCCCCAACCGGGCAGGTCCGGCAGGGCTCCTGCAGCCCATCGCGGACATCATCAAACTGCTGCTCAAGGAAGACCTCATCCCTGAAGGGGCCGACCGCTTGATCTTTCGCTTTGCACCGGCTGTCGTGGCGGCAACGGCCTTTCTCATCTTTGCCGTGGTCCCCTTTGGAGAGACCTGGACGATTTTCGGAAAGCCCTTCCCCATGGTCATCACCGATCTCAATGTGGGACTCCTTTTCGTGCTGGCCATGAGCTCAATCAGCATCTACGGCGTGGTTCTGGGGGGCTGGGCCTCCAACTCCAAGTTCAGTCTGCTGGGAGGCATTCGTAGCACCGCCCAGATGATCAGTTACGAACTCCCTTTGGGTCTCTCCATGGTGCCCGTGGTCATGCTGGCCCGATCCTTCAGTCTGGTGGATATCGTCAAGGCCCAGGCCCCATACCCATTTATCCTGGTTCAGCCGGTGGCCTTTCTCATTTTTTTCATCAGCGCCCTGGCGGAAGTAAAGCGGATTCCCTTTGATCTCCCCGAGGCGGAAAACGAACTGGTGGCCGGCTACCATACGGAATACAGCGGCATGCGCTTCGGTCTCTATTTTCTGGGGGAGTACGTGACCATGGTGGTGCTGGGGGCCCTGGCCGCCGTCTTTTTCCTGGGGGGATGGCATGGTCCGGTCCTTCCCTCCATGGCCTGGTTTTTTATAAAGGTGGCCGCGGTGGTCTTTGTGCTGGTGTGGTTGCGGGCCACCCTGCCGAGATTGAGATACGATCAGCTCATGCACCTGGGGTGGAAGGTGTTGATTCCGGTGGCGCTCATTAACATTGTGGTGACGGGAGCGATCGTCTTATGGATATGAGGTTGTAACGCCCATGCGGGAACCCGAAATGAAAGAAAAAAAGGATGGATACATAAAAGAAACCCTGGAAATTTTCAGCGGGCTGGCCAGAGGGTTGGGGACCACCCTGGTCCATCTGTTCAAAAAAAACGTCACCGAAGAGTATCCGGAATACAAGCGACCCCTCTTTGAGAGAACCCGGGCCCGGATCATCCTCACCCGGGATCCGGACGGCGAGGAGCGGTGCGTGGCCTGCTTTCTCTGCGCGGCGGCCTGTCCGGTGAGCTGCATTTCCATGGAAGGAGCCGAACGGGAGGATGGGAGACGGTGGGCGAGCTGGTTTCGCATCAATTTCGCCCGGTGTATCTACTGCGGGCTGTGCGAGGAAGCGTGTCCCACCCTGGCCATCCAACTGACCGCCCATTATGAATTCTGTGACGACGATATCCTGAATCTGGTGGCGGAGAAAGAGGATCTACTGGTGGACCACGGCGGGAAAAACAAGACCTATAATTTCTATCGCCATGCGGGTGTGAGTGGAGACAAAGGGACCCATATCAACGAAAAAGCACCTGTGAACATCAGGAGCAATCTCCCTTGAGACGCTTTTTTCAAAAGATTGTCAAAAACAGGAGCGGTAGACCGTGACCTTTTACGCCATCATCTTCTACATCCTGGCGGCCCTGCTGGTGGTCTCCACGGGCCTGGCCGTTTCGCGCCGGAGACTGGTGCATGCGGTGGTCTTTCTGATCATTTCTTTCTTTGCCACGGCCCTTCTGTTCTATCTTCTGGGCGCCCCGTTCCTGGCGGCCCTGGAGGTGATCGTTTATGCGGGTGCCATCATGGTCATGTTCCTGTTCATCATCATGACCCTGAAACTGGAAAAGGGGGACTCGGAAAAGGGTGATTCCGGATCATGGATCCCGGCCATGGTTCTCGGCGGCATATCCCTGGTTCTCCTGGTCACGCTTTTGTGGACGGGACCGGACCATAGTGCGTTGTTGAAACCGGCCATGGCCGTCCCAAAGGAATTCGGGAAATACCTGTTCCGCGAATACTGGTTCTCCATCGAGGTGGTCTCCTTTCTGCTGTTTGTGGCACTGGTGGGGGCCCTCTATCTGGCAAAGGAAAATGGAAACCGCAAAAAATCAACCGATTCCGAACAGGAGGCATCATGATGGTTCTCTACGGCCATGTTCTTGTTTTGTCCGGAATGCTGTTCCTCATGGGAGCAGGGTGCGCCCTGGCGCGTCGAAATCTGATTATGATCCTCATCGGCGTCGAGATCATGCTGAACGCTGCGGGCATTGCCTTCGTGGGGGCCTCCCTCAAATGGGGGGATCTCGCGGGCCAGGCCTTTGTCCTGTTCATCATGGCCGTGGCCGCAGCGGAAGTGGCCGTGGGCCTCGCCCTGGTCCTCTATGTGCGCCGGCGGACCGGTGAAATCAACGCCGACAGGTACAATCTGATGAAAGGATAACCAGGGTTTATGAACCGTTACCCAAAACATAGGGAAAATCAGTGAAAACCATTCTTCTCCTCCTGATTCTCTTTCCCCTCGGGGGTGCCGCCGTCAACGGGGTCCTGGGCCGGTATCTGCCCAGAAGACTCGTTGAAATCATTGCCTGCGCGGCACTTCTGTGCAGCCTTTCCATGGCGGTAACGGCCATCATCAACACCGGCGGAGGAAGTTTCAACTTTGTTCTCTTCGAGTGGTTCCGGGCGGGAGACCTTTCGGTGGACATGAACATCCACTATGACGCCCTGGCCGCCATCATGACGCTCATGGTGACCTTCGTGGCCGGCAACATCCATCTCTATTCGGTCTCCTTCATGAGAGACGACCCGGATTTCGTCCGATATTTCTGCTACCTGAACCTGTTCACCTTTTCCATGCTGGTGATCGCGCTGGCGGACAGTCTCATCTTCGTGTACCTGGGATGGGAGGGGGTGGGGTTCTGCTCTTATGCCCTCATCGGTTTCTGGTACGGCGATCCGGTGAAGGCCACGGCCGGAAAGAAGGCGTTCATCATGACCCGGCTGGGGGATATCGGTTTCGGCGTGGCCGTGGCGCTTCTCTTCACATGGTTCGGAACCTTTTCCATCACGGGCATCAACCCCCAGGCAAACACCCTCAGCGTCGGATCGGCCACCCTGCTGACGTTGCTCATTCTCTTTGCCGCCATGGGGAAATCGGCCCAGCTGCCGCTCACCACCTGGCTGCCCGACGCCATGGCGGGACCCACCCCCGTCTCCGCCCTGATCCATGCCGCCACCATGGTCACCGCGGGGGTCTATCTGCTCATGCGCCTCTTTCCGGTGGTCCAGCAATCACCGGTCGGAATGCTGGTCATCGCCTGTGTCGGGTCGGTCACCGCCTTTTACGCGTCCCTTGCGGCCCTGGCCCAGCGGGACATCAAGCGGGTGCTGGCCTATTCCACCATGAGCCAGGTGGGGTACATGATCCTGGCCGTGGGCGCGGGAGACATCGTGGGCGGAATGTTTCACCTCCTTTCCCACGCCTTTTTTAAAGCGCTCCTCTTTTTGGGCGCCGGATGCGTGATCCAGGCCCTCTCCGATGAACACGACATTTTCAAAATGGGAAACCTTCACAAGTACCTGCCCGGGGTCTTCTGGCTCATGCTCGCGGGAGCCCTCTGCCTGAGCGCATTTCCCACCCTGGGCGGATATTTCAGCAAGGACCGGATACTGCTTTCCACCTTTATACATCCCGGTGCGAGCTACAAGTTCTTCTGGGCCCTGGGGATGGCTGCTGCGTTTTTGACGGCCCTTTACACCTTCAGAATGTTCTTCATCGCCTTCTCCAACAGGGTTGATGGCCGAAAACCTTCGGAAGTTCAACTGATCCCCCGTTTTATGACGGTCATTTTGATTCCCCTGGCCCTGCTGGCCCTGGCGGACGGTCTTCTGAACCTTCCCTTCGGAATGGGAAAACGTTGGCTGGGGCACTTCCTGGCATCGGTTCCGGGCGCCGTGGTGGACATGGACGCCACGACCGGCATGTTTTTGGGCATGGCCATTTTGAGCGCATCCTTTTCCCTATCGGGCATTCTTCTGGCATGGATCCTTTATCGCCGTCCAAAAACGGTCAAGGAACCAGGGCCCCATCCGGTCCTTTCTTCCGCCTTTTATCTGGATGCCGCATACCGGCTTCTGGTAGTTCGGCCCTACCAATGGGCGTCAACCTTTTTCTGGCAGAAGATTGACAAGATACAACTGGATCAAAACTTCGAAAGCTTCGGCATCAGTTTCAATGCCGCAAGCGTCATGATGAGACTCTGGACCACGGGCAGGCTTTCCACCTATCTCAAAGCATTTCTGGTGGGCCTGGTAGGATTCCTCGCCCTTTTCGTGGGCCGGGTCACCTTATGGTAAAGGAAACGAACAGATGAACACATTCCCCATTCTTAGCGCCATCGTTTTGCTACCGCTCCTGGGCGCCCTGTTCATCCTGATCCTTCCAGACAGGCCCGGATCGGGCCGTCGAACGAGCCTGGCGGTGACCCTTCTGGATCTGGCGCTGGTGGTTGTTCTTCTGTCTTCAAGCACGTGGAACTCTCCGGGGGAATGGCTGCGGGTTGAGGATTACGCCTGGATCCCCGCACTGGGGATCCGTTACACGCTTTCGTTGGATGGGTTGAGCCTCATGCTGCTGCTGCTCACCGCCCTTCTGGGGGTGCTCTCAAGCCTTATCTCCTGGAATCAGATCAAGGAAAAAACGCGCAGCTATTATTCCTTTCTGCTTCTGACCCTCACGGGAATCCTGGGTGTTTTTCTGGCCACGGATCTTTTTCTGTTCTATTTCTTCTGGGAAATCCAGATCATCCCCATGTTCTTCCTGGTGGGCATCTGGGGGCACGAAGAGCGAAGGCGAACGGCCATAAAATTCATCATCTTCACCATGACCGGCAGCCTCTTCATGCTGATTGCCCTGATCGGCCTCTATACCGTCCACGGCCAAAAGACGGGTGTATACACCTTTGCCCTGGCCTCCTTGACGAAGACATCCCTCACACCGGCCGCCGAGGGATGGCTTTACGCCGCCTTCATGCTCGCCTTCGCCATCAAAATCCCCATGGTGCCGCTCCACACCTGGCTGCCGGACACCCACACCCAGGCGCCCACCGCCGGGAGCGTCATTCTGGCGGGGCTGCTCCTTAAGACCGGGGTGTACGGTGTCTTTCGTTTCGCCGCCCCCCTCTTCCCCCTGGCTTTCCGAGCGTCCATGCCCCTGCTGATGGTGCTGGGGCTGGTGGCCCTGTTTTACGCCTCATGGATCGCCCTCTCCCAGACGGACATCAAACGGCTCATTGCATACTCCAGCATCGGGCACATGGGACTGGTGGTGCTGGGCTTAGCGGTCTTTAATTCGATCACCCTGAGCGGTTCCCTGCTTCAAGTGATCAATCACGGCGTTTCCACCTCCGCCCTCTTCATCCTGGTGGGGATCCTCAACGAACGGATCGATTCCCGTGAGTTCAAGGACTTTGGAGGATTGTGGAAGCAAATGCCGGTTTATAGCGCCTTCTTCCTTTTCTTCTCCATGGCGTCTTTAGGCTTGCCGGGACTGAACAATTTCGTGGGTGAAATTCTCATTTTGATAGGCACCTACCGGGTGTATCCCGTCTTTGCGGCCATCGGATTTGCAGGTCTTTTGTTCGGTGTCATATACGTCCTCCGGATGGTTCAGGACGCCCTTTTTGGGGAACTCAAGGGAGAAATTGCATTGCTCTACGACGTAAATGCCCGGGAAGTTCTCATCCTGGGAACGCTGGCCCTTTGTGTCCTTTTCCTGGGCCTTTACCCCAAGCCGGTCCTTCACCTCTTTGAAGGGCCGGTCAAAGTGCTGATGGGGAGTGTTTCATGAAACTGATCGAGACGCATTATGGAAAGTAATGGTATTGTCATTCTGCCTGAAATCATTCTCGCTCTAGGCGGCCTTCTGATCTTTTCCACAGGCGCATTCGGAAGGCGCGGAACCGGACAATCCCTTTTCGTGCTGGCCCTCATCTTTCTTTGCGCAACCATTTTCGCATGTTTCCTCGTTCCCTTCTCCAACCCGTTCCTTTCTCAAATGCTGGAAAGCAACGGTTACACCCGGCTTTTCATGGGTCTGATCGCATCCGTTGCATTCCTATGCGTCCTCTTCTCCTCCCGCTACGCTGGAGCCAAGGGCTTTAACAACGATGCCTATTACGGTGTCCTTCTCTTCGCCGCCCTCGGCATGGATCTGACGGCGAGGGCCGCCCACTGGCTCATTTTCTTTCTGGGGCTGGAGTTATTGTCCATCTCCCTCTACATCCTCATCGCCATCCGCCGGGATGATCCTTTCAACGGGGAGGCGGGCATAAAGTACCTGATCACAGGCGCCGTGGCCGGGGCATTCCTGGCCTTTGGCGTCGCTCTCTGGTACGCGGGAACCGGATCGCTCTCCCTTGTCTTCGACCCGGCGTCGAAATCCGTCGATATTTCCCTCGTGATGGCGGCGCTCACCCTCATCCTGGTGGGGATCGGATTCAAGATCTCATTTGCCCCTTTCCACCTGTGGACCCCGGATGTGTATCAGGGTTCCCCGGCGCCGGTCACCGCTTTCCTGGCCACCGGCAGCAAGGTGGCGGTGTTCGCCTTTTTGATCCGCCTCTGCCTTCTTCTTCAGCCCCCCCTCTGGGAGGCATTCAAACCCATCCTCTGGATCACGGCCTTTCTGACCCTGGTGGCGGGCACCGTGACGGCTCTCAGCCAAACCCGGTTAAAACGCCTTCTGGCTTATTCGTCGGTGGCACAGATGGGATTTCTGATCATGACGCTTTTAGCGGTGAAAACGGAAAGCGGACGCTTCGGCCTGGCCTTCTACCTCATGGTGTATGCTGCCATGGACCTGGGCGCCTTCGGGATCATCGCCTCCCTGTCAAACGAAAAAAAGGACCGCGATACCCTCGAAGCCTATGAGGGACTGGGATACACCCGGCCCTGGAGCTCGGCCGTCCTCACCCTCTGCCTGCTCTCCCTGGCGGGACTCCCCCCGACGGCCGGGTTCGTGGGCAAGGTGGTGATCTTCAAGGCGGTCCTTCAGGCGGGCGAAGTATCCCTCGCCCTGGTGGCCATCCTCATGTCCGTACTCTCCATATACCTTTACATGAAGGTGGTGGTGGTCCTGTACATGAAACCGGCCGCAGCAACGACTCCCGTGACAACGTTGGGAATCTTCGAACAGGCGGGCGCAGGCATCATATTCCTCTTTCTCCTGTGGGCGGGCATCGCCCCTTCCCCGCTTTTGACCCTCATCGGTCGTCTGGGGATATCATAGGCAGATAGCATCCGCCAGTTGAAACGATTGACTTCGATGTGGCTATCGCACCTTGTCTGAAAGGAATCACATGCAAATGGTCCTTGACTTATTTGTTGCCACATATTAGCATGTTGTCCAATTGGTCAACATGAACAGAATTGGCAACAGAATGCGAGAAGACAACATCATTGAGGAACTTGAGAAATCTATCGGGCTACTTCTGCCAATGCCAGGGCTTGGACTTTTTGTCGAGCATGAGCCTTCGAGTCAATGGGACCTCTTTATTAAAGCAGACTACCATGGGCTGTGTTTCGATATCATTGTGGAAGTGGTATCGTTAAATAGCCTTCCAGCATTCAAAAATAAGATCAAGTGGCTCAAATCGTCAGTCCATGGAGAACACGCTGTTCCCGTTCTGGCAGCCCCATATTTGAGCCCTGGGAGGCAGGCACTTTGCCGGGAAGCGGGTGTTTATTTCATGGATCTCTCGGGCAACGTCCTTATTGCCCATGGAAGCTTCTATGTGGAAAGAATCGGCTTCCCCAACAAGTACCCTGAGAGACGTCAGAGAAGGTATCCTTTTTCGGACAAAGCGTCTCTGATACTAAGGGAAATGCTGAAAAACCCAAAGCGACAGTGGGGTATCCGTGAACTCGCCGAACAGGTCCAACTTGATCCGGGCTATGTGTCTCGAATGGCAAAATCCCTGTCAGAGTCCGGATATGCTACTCGGGCCAACGGAAAAATCAAAATTCGATCGCCTAAGGAAATCCTGGATGATTGGGTTAGAGTTTACGATCTGAAGAAAAACGCGCATCACCGGTTTTTCATTCTGGCACCCGATGTAAGATCAATTCTCCAACGCCTTCAAGAAATCAGCCCACCTCATGAATGCAAGTACGCTCTGAGCGTCCAAGCCGGTGCCGGACTCGTCGCACCCCATGCCGTGTACAAGGAAGTCCACCTGTACATAGCCGATCGGCAAAGCATCCGTTATTTCAGAGACGCATTGAAACTGAAAGAAGCGGATCGGGGGGCAAACCTGGTGTTGATGCTGCCGTATTACAAACACTCGACATTCTATGACAGCCACGAGGTTGAAGGGCTGCCCGTGGTATCGGATATCCAATTGTACCTCGATCTTTTCGGATACCCGTTGAGAGGCAGGGAACAGGCGAAGCATCTATACGACAAACGGCTCAAAACGCTGTTTTCAGGGACAGAAAACAATGATTGAGAATTTCGCCCGTGGTCTTTTTAAGACCTTGGCAACACTGAAACCGTATCTTCCACAAATTATAATCGGCGGCGGGTGGGCACCATTTCTCTATTACCGCTATCTCACAAAAAATCGACAACATATCCCTGTTCTCACGAGTGACATTGACCTGATGGTTAGACACCGGGTACCGATTGTCGGCAGCAAAACCATTGACGAGATCCTCACTTTGGAAACCCGGCTGAAGCCGATTTTTAAAAGCATGGAGAATCCAGCGGTCATTCATTACGAAGGTACCATTGCCGGCGCTGAAGTTGAGCTCGAATTCCTGACCGACCAGACCGGACCACAGCAGGAAAAGGTTATCGAAGTTCAAAAAGGCCTTCATGCCGAGGCACTACGCTATGTTTCCATCATCATAGAAAACACGCTGAAACTGGAGATCGATGATGTCGAATCGGCGCAAGGAAATTTGCCGCTCATCGTTCAAGTGCCGAAGCCTGCCGCATATATTTTCCAAAAAGAACATAATCCTGCCTCTCCTGTGATCAGTTCAAAGTAATCGTCGTGGTAGATTTTTTTGAGGCTCCTTATTCACCGATTATCATTCTGTCTGAACGTCCTTTTTCCTTTCGCCTGTAAGTCGGTATTTTTGGAGACGACTGTTCGGTTTTTCGGGGATGGTGTATTCTATTAAACCGGCTTTTCGCAGGTTTCGAATGACGGTGTTCAATTGCCCGGATACCTCTTTCTGCCCCAGTTTCTGGGATATTTCCGCTTTGGACAGGGAGCCTGCCGCTAGAATCCCTAATACTTTATCACCCAATATCGTTCTTTGTGACTCTGGCTGCGACTCTGGCTGCGACTCTGGCTGCGACTCTGGCTGCGACTCTGCCCTGACTCTGCCCTGACTCTGCCCCGACTCGGCCCCATCTCTTTCCTTCTTGACAAACTGCACCTGAAAAGCATGTCCTGGTTCCTGCAAAACCAGATCAATTTCAGGATAATCATTTAGCTCTGTCTTTATTTTCTGTATTCCGCTGCCCCAGGCCTCGATGAGCTTCATATCCTTGAATATCGGTGCCAGAACACGGTTACGGATTTCACTCCTGCCGGTACCCAGATCTTCGAAGGAAAGAAGGTCGGGCAGGGGGCCGGGGCTGGTGATCTCGAGCATATCGTCATAAATGGCCACTTTTATGTCACTTCCGAGAATGGCATAATCCCGGTGTATCACCGCATTAATGATGGCCTCACGGATTGCTTCAAGGGGATACTCCCATCGATCTTTGCGGTATACCTCTCCGATGGTCGCCCCAAGTGCGATATTTTTCTTAATGAAGGCCAGACACGGTTCAATGGACGCGAAAACAGGCCCATCGATAGTTGCTTGATCCAAAAAGACCCGTTTTTCGGTCCCCTTAAACCGGGCACATTCGATCTTGGCATAAGGGAAATAGCGCTTACGAGCAGGAGAATCGGATAGCAGCAACGTAGCGTGGGTGGGGTGGTCCAGCTCTCGCTCGGATATGAGCAGTCCAAGGTTTCGAAGCTGGTTTTTTCCCATGGGTTTGCCGGTCAGATCACGATAGGCAAGTTGAAAAGGCTTCAGATTCACCGCTTCCATTTCACAGTCATAGACCGGCAACGAATCGAAAGAGACCTTGCGATGTTGGCGCTCCAGCGCCTCTATTGTTTCAAGGGAAGCCTTACGGTTGGTTGAACCCACACGGATATAGGTCCCCTGATGTTTGCCCCGTTTTTTGATGCAATAGGGTTTGTTCGAACCCGGGAAAATTTCGACGACCAGAAGTGTTTTGCCCGCCGCTGCCTGGATATAGATTTCGGGGACGATGGACGGTGCGCATTGATCAAAGATACTGTTGTTGATGCGTTCCTCAAGGTCAAAGAGCCTCTCTTCGTCGACCCCGATGATCTCTCTGGGTGAATCGTTAACACCGAAAACGATCTTTCCTCCCGCCCCGTTTGCAAAGGCCACGGCCGTGCGGGCCACCTGTTCACCCTTGGGGAGGCGTTCTTTGAACTCCAGCCGCCGGGACTCGGGCTGGTCCAGATACGCGGGATACTGTTTAGTGGCCATCGTAGGATATTTCCTTTAAAAGCAAAATATTTAGCCGAAAAGTATCAATGATTCCGATCAGCTTCTGCGCCATATATACACCAGCAAATACACCATCCGGGCCGTTACTGTGCAGTTGAGTTTAACCCGCCAGGTCGTCAAGAAATTCTGAGGCTGGATCAACAGCGGAAACCCAAAGGTGGTCTCTTGCACGTGTGCAGGCAACGTAGAGTAAGTGGCGTTCGGTGTCGTACACCTCCTCAAGATCTGCGTCATCGGACACGGATTCCATTCTTTCCTGCAACGGAATAATTTCGTCGTCGCAGGCCATCACGGCGACGGCGCGAAATTCCAGGCCCTTGGCCAAATGCATGCTGCTGATGGACATTTCACCCGAGGTTGTCTCCATATGGTCATCCAGGACTTTGAACTGTATTCCGGGCTGTTGAGCAGCCATCTTGGCCCGTTCGATTTGAGCTGTGGATCGAACAAAGATACCGATCTCGTGAGGGACAATTCCCTCGTTGTTTCTGTCTTTCACCCAGGCTGCAACTGCCTGCGCTTCCTCGTCGATGGTATTGAACACCTTGATCACCGGATTTGGCCCATTGAAAACGGAAACCGTTCCACGGCGGTCATCGATATTGCCATCCACATCCATCACCTCCGGCCCTAACAAACGGTCTGCCTGCATTCGAATCTGGTGGGAGGTGCGATAGTTGATCCTCAGCGTCTGGGATCGGCCACGGATGTCCACACCCAGAGATTTCCAAGAGAAAGGGGTTTGAAATATTCGCTGCCCCAGATCGCCGGCGAAAAAGAGACAATTGGGCCGGTCACCGCCCAATGCCGCCAAAAACCGCAGTTGCGTGACGCTGATGTCTTGTGCCTCATCCACCACGGCAAACTCGAACGGCGTATGACTTCGCTCGCCAATCTTTTCAGCGAGCAGGTTGAACATCTCCGCACGCGTTACTTTTCCCTGCTGCCGAAGTCTCGCTTTGACATCGTCGAAGACGGACCACAACACAACGCGCCGTTGCTCTGGCAAACGGGTCTTACGGCCCAGCCGTTTCACATCGCGATATTCCTCCCAGCTCTGTAATTGCCAGGCATCGACGACGTCTTCCCATTCACCCAATAAAAACCTGGCACTGAATTTGAATTCTTCGATACCGCTGCTCGCCTCCTTCAGCAAGTTTTGGATATGACCTCGGGAAGCGATTTTAGCTGGTCCTAACTGCGCTTCGTAGAGCCGCTTGCCGACCGCATCGATGGCATACACTTCCAGCCGCTCGGCGAGGCGCGGCTCGTTGCTGGTCAACCGCCGCAGCTTCTTTTGCAGGGCATTGCCAAGCATCTCTGAAAAAGTGGTAAGCAGCACTCTGGCATCGGGATGGTTACGCGCGAGGTATACCGCACGATGCAAGGCAACGATGGTTTTGCCGGTGCCTGCCGTTCCCGACACCCGTACCGGGCCGTTATAGTCCTTTTCGACAATCTGTCGCTGCGTCGGATGCAGAAAGATCGTCCATTTGTCCCAGGGATATTCGAGGGCGCGGGCCAGTTCCTCGGCATCGGACATGATGCGGAAGCGCCTTTGCGCATCCGGGTGCTCGAAGGGGTCAATGCCGCGCGCGGCGACCACGGGCATCTGCGGTTGTCCGCCTGTCGCCAGTTCCAACAAGGCTTCCGCCGCCTCACTGGGCAAATGGTCGGCCAGCACCAGCAATCCATCCTCATCCGCTTTGCGAACGTCGTCCATCCATTCCAGGGGCACGCCATAAGCCAAGAGCGCTTCCTCAGCCACGCCCGCAAAAAGCGCCGGTTTGCCCGATGCGTATCCATCGCCGGTCACATAGGTGGGAACGCGAATTTCCTGTACGGTCTCGCGGATTTCAACCAGCTGTGCCGCACCGGTATTGGGATGGGTTTCCAGCTTGCGCCGCTCAGCCCACTGGTATGCCTTGTCATGGTGATCGACATAGCAAAGAAGCAGGCTATCGCCTGTCTTGTGGACGATCAAACGAATATCGCTGCCAACACGTATCGACCAGAAATTCTTGTCCCTGGCATTGCCGATCTTGTGGAAACTCATACCCGGATGGGCCGGATTGATTTGGAGATCAAAGGCTGTGGTTTTGACTGCCTTCTGCTCGTCACTGGTGAGTTTGGCGAGACTGTCGGTGAAAGTATCGGCGATGCGGAAGTTCATCTATTTATACTCCACTCACACAACTAGAAATGATATTTCTCTCGTCTTCGACGGAATGCTTCTTCTGTTCCTTCCATGATGTCAAGAACAGCCTTAGTGACAGCTCTTTGATCAAGCCCACCATGAGCAAGGACTTCACCTTTGCCACCGCGTGCCTCAAAGGCATAAACCATCTCTGCGTCACCGTTTACCGGCAGGTTGGCATTATGTGTAGCCATGATCAGTTGGCGTTTCGATTTCACTTTACGCAGCATCGGGATCAATTCCCGGAACACAAAATTGGAATCCAGCTCGTCTTCGGGTTGGTCGATGACGAGCGGTCCGCCTTCCTGGGCCAGCAACAGGGCCAAAGCAGCAGTGTTTCTCTGACCATCGGAGAGAGATCCTTCGGCAATGCTTCCCGCTATCGAGCCATCAGCCCGGAAGAGCTTCATATCGACAGTGTCTTGCACCCGAGAACAGCGCAATTTTTCCCATCGCGTAAGGTTTTCTTGGATATGTTGGTAAAGTTCTTGGGAGTTCCCGCCAAACTCCTTTCCCGCAGTACCTTGATCTGGGGAGAGCCGGCTATTCAGCACCTGCCACGGCGATTCAGCATCGTCCTGGGCAACGAAAAGCTCATAGAGGGTCTGTCCACAGCTATCCCAGCTTTTACCGAGGCGCGTTCTCCCGTCAGAGGGCGCAAAGTTCTGCCAGAGTTCGCGGAAATTCTTGTGGTCCTGCTGGTACTTCGCAGAGACTTCAATGAAGCGTTGCTGACCTTCATTCAATACAGAGAGTTCATTTGCTCGTTGCGCGGCCTCCATCCGTTTCTGGAATTGATCACGCCAAACCTGGTGCAACTGCTGCATGAGGCCATCAGTGTCCCCAGCTGAATCCTTGAGCCGCTGAATATCCGCGACGGTCTCGTCTATCTCAAGCTGCTTCCTTGCACGCAATTGATTGATCTCATTTAGACGACCGACGTCATCCATCGTTAAACCCTTGGCCGCACAGGCTTCGCTGAACTTGGCGTCTGCTTGGCTCAATTCTTCCTGAATCACAGGCCAAGCCGGATCATCTGTTTTAAGTGTCTCGATGGTGGTGCCGAAATGCTCGACCGCATCAAGGATGGTTTTGGCCAAAACCTCCTTTGCGGTTCTTACCTTATCGTCAAATTGCTTAAACCAAGCGGCGTGCGGTGAGTCTTCAGCCTGAAACGGCACATGGGAGTCTGCAACGGTATCCGCCAAAGCAGCGACGTCGGGAAATTGCTTGCCTGGCGTTCCGAGAAGGCCATCGAGGTAATGGGATTCTGACTTTAGCTGTTGATACCTGCGGGCGTCCTCTTGGATCTCGCTGCGAGCTTTCCATTGCCGATCCAGTTCTTGGTGTTCCTGCTGTAGCCGCTTGTACTCTTTGCTCTGCGTCTTGGCTTTACGGAGATGACCAAAAGAATCCTGAATCTGCAGTTTCAGTTTGCGTTCCTGGTCGGCCAGTTCATCCAGATCGTTCTTGGTGAACCCGTCAACCAACTCCAATAGGCGTTGTGCCTGGCGTACACTGCCGTCGTCTTCCTTTGATTCGGTCAGGCGGTTGAGCTGCTGTTGGCTGTAAAAACGGATGGGCAGACTGTTGAAAAAGGTCTCTGGGTCAGCCAAGTCACGGTTATGCACCATCAGGCTACCGTTTTTCCACACGATGAGGTCTTCGACGCTTTCAGCACTAGCCCAGCATACCTCGATATCTGCTCCGGCGGCTTTTAAGGTATCCCTCACTCGATTGATGCGCTCTTTAGTCCCGGCATCGAGATCCTTGGTTTTGTCTTTTCCCAGGATGATTCGCAGATATTCAAGCAACGTCGATTTACCGCTACCCCTGCCACCAATCACACAGTTCATGTTGGGCGAGAAATGTACCTCCTGGTCAGCTAGAAATGCGACGTTCTTGATCGAGATAGACCGGATCGTTGCCATGCGAACACGCTCTGCAGGATGCGTGTCTGCCGATACATCGTCCGGCAGGATAATCCGCGACTCATGGTCCAGGAATGCCTGTCGGACTGACTCAATAGACGGCTCCGACATCTTGATCCAAGAGTACCGATAGCCAATGCTGTTGGGTGTTGGTTTCTGATGCTTATCGACTTCTATAAGTTTTTTGTTGTCTGAAGACATCAAAGTTGCGATGGGTCGAATGCGTTTCCAGCCTTTGAGGCAATCATCGCCAGTGCGAAACAGCTTTTGAAAGCCATCGCTTAGTCGACAAACCGGCTTAGGGACCTCAACGGCCAAGAGGTCAGGATTGGTGAACTGGTCTTGTTGAAGCCACTCGGAGATGGAATCATTGTCGAAAATGCCGTCATTGCTCATGGCATGAGGCAGGATGACAATCCCAGAGTGTTTGCGTTGAACTATCCCTAATATCTCTTTGAGATTCTTGTCGGATTTTTCGAGCTGTCCTTCCACATTCTCCCTTGGATAGATAATACCACATTCGGTGAGAATGGAATCCAGCCGGTCTAAATCGGAATCCGGCTCGAAAAGACAGAGGACGTGAACTCCACGACCAACCCCGGCGGCCTCAAACTCAAACCCAGGAAACAGGGTGATCCTGTGGCTGAATTCGCGTTCGATTTCGTCAAAGGCCGACTGCAAATGAGGAATGAAATGCCAGCTCAGGAAGTTGTGGTCGGTAATGCCCACTACATCCAAACCGGTTCGATAACAGGCCTCGGCAAACGCCTTTGCTGTTTTAGCCTCTTGCCCATCGACCAAACGATCACCGGTCCAGTGGCGAACATCCACTGGGGTATGCATGTGCAGATCACTCTTCAACCAGTGCATTCCTTTGTACATTGTCACACCCTAAATACTTTCATCACCTCATCCCCCAGGTGGTTGATCACCTTTACCGCGATGCGTCCGGATTCGGGTTTGTCGAAGGGGCGGGAGGTGTCGCTGTTGAGGGTTGCCCAGGCGTCTGCGTTGATTTCGGCCTTGAGGGTGGTTTTGAGGGATTTGTAGGGATCGTTGGCGCCGAGAAAATAGGCATGGCGGACGAAGAAGGCCTCCTCGTTATAGTCGGTGTCGATAAACCAGCAGGCGATGCCGTCGGGGCCGTCGGAGCGGACTTCGCCTGTGTTGGGGTGAAAGACGTCGACGCCGTTGACCTTGATCCGGATCCGGTCATTGTCCGCTTCGAGAATGTCGATATCCGGTTCGCCGAAGATGACGAACAGGTTGCCTTTGCCGGTGTTCTTGAGGTCGTCGGCCATGTGCAGGTCTGCATTCATGCGCGCTTTGAGCACGGGAATGCGGCCGAGTTTCTCGAAATCGGTGGAATGGGCGTCATAGTTGAAGGCGCAGGCGATAAGCACGTCGAAATCCGCATCGCCGGCTTCCCGGGCAGCCTGGACCAGATCAGGTCGTGCTACGGTGCCGAACTCGGGGCCGATGAAGATGGCGGCGCGTTTCTCATCGCCGGTTTCTTCGCCGCCTTCAAAATAGCGCCCTTCGGCGCAGATCAGATCCCCTGGCCAGGGGATGAGTGCGGTGAAGGTGATTTTATCTTCCTTGTGCGCCTGCTGCACGCCGGCGGTTTTCAGATTTTCCAGAATCATCTGCACAAAGTCGCGTTCTTCGCCATAGCCGTCCGGTTGATCGGAAATGCCCCTGGCGTTGGGGTCGATCAGTTCGTCGTTTTCATCCACGCCCAGCACCCGATGGGGAGAGAGGCTTTCTACGGTGAAGGGACCGGCAACGCGGACTTTCTTTTTGTCCTCGTAGGGTTTGTCGTAGAGGAATTCAAAATCGGCCTTGGCGGCGATGGAAGCGTCGATCTCCTGCTGGCGGGCGATACGGTTTCTCCACCAGTCGGCGTGTAGTGTTTTGGCGGCATCGGGCCATTCGGCCTCGATTTCACGGGGAATCTCCCATTCCCGCCACTGTTTCTCTAACGCCACGTTCAACTGTTCGCGCAGCGGTTCCAGCGTCTCCTGAAACTTGTCCCAGATGACATCAATCTCGGTGTTGTTGGCTATCGATTTGAGGGTGATGTGGGGCACGCGGTCATAGACAAAGCCTTGGCGGATGCTGCTGCGGGTGGGTTGACTCGACGGTGGGGTGCGGGTGATCTCGGCTTCCTTGAGCTGACCGTCGCGGCTATCGGCCAACAGGTAGTAGGGGTAGCGCGCGCCCATGATACGGGCGCGTGCCAGGGCCAATGCGACGCGGGAGGTGTCGATGGTGATCCAGCGACGGCCCCATTGTTCGGCGACGGTTGCGGTTGTGCCGGAACCGCAGGTTGGATCGAGAACCAGATCGCCGGGATCGGTAGCCATTAGGACGCAGCGCTGGATGACCTTCGTGTCTGTCTGAACAACATAGACTCGAGCATCACCAACAAAACCTCCGCCGGCTGTGTCGAGCCAAACGTTATTCCGCTTTTGCGTTGCGTAGTCTTTCCAATATCGAGCAAACCGCAGCGTGTTTCCCTTTTTGATTAAACGGTTCGCCTTCCCGAGACGTTCCATGTTCGTTTTTGTAGTAGTCCAGTGACGATTCTTTGGAACCGAGTAGCTTTGTCCCTCAAATTCAAAGTCAAAACCGAGAGAATCAATCCAGCCGTCCGAGTTGAGGGGATTACGAGAAATGGGCTCTCCCAGACTTGGAGTTTGGCTCGGGTCGGTATAACCAAGGCTGGCGACTGGTCGCCTGTCAAAAGGCACCATTTCAAGTGTGTCGAAAAACATCAAATCCTTTTCACCAAACTCTTTCACGTCTGGAACAGAACGGAATTTGAGACTTGCTTTAGACTTGGCGAACCACACGATGTGATCGAAGTTTGACTGTAAGTAGTTAGTGTCGAATGCGCCTGACTTCTTGAATGCAATTACCGCAATCAGGTTATCTTCTCCAAAAACCTCATCCATCAAAAATCTGACTCGATGTACATTCTCATCCCCAATCTGAACAAAAATCGAGCCAGAATCCGTGAGCAGATCCCTCGCCACGGTCAGC
Source organism: Desulfatiglandales bacterium (assembly GCA_963663335.2). Lineage (GTDB taxonomy): Bacteria > Desulfobacterota > DSM-4660 > Desulfatiglandales > Desulfatiglandaceae > NaphS2. Next base: position 26,032 of record CAXXLN010000002.1, read on the forward strand.
CGGTCGCGCAGGTAGGTCAGGTAGGAATGAATGCCATCCCGCCAGGTATCGCGGAAGGCTTTGACCTGCTCCGGCTCGCGGGTAATGTGGTCCGTTTTGCCGTCTTTTACATCGCGGCTGGTGGTGGACCACTGAAAGTTGGAATTGAACTTGATGCCGTAGGGCGGATCGAAATAGATGCATTGCACCTTGCCGCGCAGGCCTTCCCGCTCGGCCAGTGAGGCCATCACCTGGAGACTGTCGCCCAGGATCATGCGGTTGCTCCAGTTCTGGTCGTGCCGGTAGAACTCCGTCTTATCGATGCCTTCGGGTATGCCGTTGAAGTCGGCGAAGAGATCGAGCTGCTCGGGTTGCGGCGGCCGATTTTCCTTGGTCTGGCGGAGCAGGTCGTCGATTAGCACCTTGGGGTGCACCTTTTCCTGGATATAGAGGGGTGGTGCCTGCACCACCAGATCGGACCAGTCCTGCTGATCCTTGCCTCGCCAGACCAGTTGCGGGTCCAGATCGCGGTTGCGCGCTTCCTTTTCCTCCGCCAGTTCGGCGCTGCCGCGCGGATAGCTCACCTTGATCGGCGCCTCATCGTCTTTCTGCATTACCGACTGGTATTCGGCGGTGGGGATGTTTTTACGGGTGGCCTCTTCGTGGGTGAGGGTTTCGACGGTCAGCTTGGAATTGTTTTTCTTGGCCATAACTATCTTCCGGTCAAATAGGGGGATTAGGCTTAAAACGACGATGATCATGGGCTTTCATCGACACGTTTTCGAAATATGTCGATTTTTTTTCATTTTATCGACATATCAAATAATCGTGTCGATATCATCGACCTATTCTTTCAAGATCTCCAAAAGTGGCGCGTTCAGAAAATAGACCTCCCGACCCACCTTCAAGCTCTTGAGCAGGCCTATTTCTTCGAGGGTTTTGAGGTACACGGCGGCGGTCTGCCGTTTGGCGATTCTCCGCTGCTCCAAGAAACGGATTTTGCAGTAGGGCAGCTCAAAAATCAGTTCGATCAAATCCTTGGAATAGACCTTTGGAGCCTTTGTGCGTGCCAGTTCCTGAGCCGTATTCATTGCATCACGGATGCGAAAGATCTTTAGCCGCGTCTGTCGGGCCGTGGCGGCAATGGCGTCCAACATATACAAAATCCATTCCTCCCAGGCATTGTGCTCGGTCACTTGCCGCAAGCCGGCATAATAGTCTGTTTTGTTTTGGATAATGAAGTGGCTCAAATAAAGAACCGGGATATTCAGTAATTCTTTATCCACCAGGTAGAGGATATTGATGATACGTCCGGTACGACCGTTGCCGTCCGTGAAAGGATGAATGGCTTCGAATTGATAATGGAGCACCGCCAGTTTCACCAGCGGATCGAGTCCATCGTTTGCGTGCATGAAGCGTTCCAGATTGGCCAATAGGTCGCGAAGCAGGGTTTCCCCTTCGGGTGGTGAATAAACAATGTCCCCCCGACTGTTGGCGATTCTCGTGCCAGGCACTTTGCGGATGCTCAGGTTGGTTTGTTTTACAATCCCTACCAGCTCAATGAAAAGATTGGTGGACAGAGGTCGCTCCTTCAGGTTCTCGAAACCATGCCATAGGGCCTCGCGATAATGAAGAACCTCCTTGGTGGCATGGTCGAGCTTGGATGGATCCTCATCGGTGGCCTTGTAAAGCTCATCAGTGGTGGTAACGATATTTTCGATTTCCGAAGACAAGCGTGCTTCCTGCAAAACAATTGAATTTACCAAAATGGCCTGATTCGGGATTGCGTCACCTGCGCCTTTAAGTTCCGCCATTTCCCGGTTGGCGGCAATGGCTTTCTTTAGAACCGCCTTGGACTCCAGGTCTGTTTCAGGTGGCAGCAAAGGCAACTCATTGAAGGGTTTGTTGCGATCAAAAACCATTACGCCTCCATTTCATTCTTGTTCCTTTGATCGGCCGACATTGTTTCGATCATCCTGTTGAATTCAGTTTCGACCTTTTGTGCGAAGTCATCCTGCATCCGGAACACATCGGTGAACTCGGCAAAGGCCCAGCGGCCGTATTGTTTGAGGTTGTTCACGCCGGGCACCCAGTAGGTGTCCATGGTGGATTTCTTTTCCTTGGCGTCTTCGCCCCGGTACCCCTTGATCTCGACGATCAGGTTAAGGGGGTCTTGGGCGCCCTTTCCATCATCCACCTGCACAATGAAGTCGGGCCGGTATTTGCGGGTTTCAGGGCCGTAGCGATAAGGCACTTCCAGCCCCAAGTTGTGATTCTTCACATAGGACAGCACCCTGGGATGGGCTTCGGCCACGCGGCAGAATTCGGCCTCCCAGTCGCTGTCAAGGATCACCCAGTTGAGCTGGCAGCGGCGGCTGTCGGTTTCGTAGCGGTCAGTTTTGGAGGTTGTGAAGTTAACGTGGACGGTGGAGCCGGTGGGGTTGTAGGGGTCCAGCACGGCCTTAATCGGACGCTTCCCCTTCTCGGCTCTGGTAATGGCGGCGGTGATGCGCTCGCACGCAATATCGGCCAGGGCCTGATACATCAGCAGGCCGGGATAGGTGTCGCCCTTGCAGACCAGGCAGGTGTCCAGCCATTGTTTGGTGATGCGCTTGAGCTGGCCGAACAGGTGAAGCTTGGGTTCTTCTCCGGGATCGCGCCATTTGGTTTCGAGCAATCGCTTGGTGATATGGAACAGCAGCGTGGAACGGCGCATATCGCGGATATGCTCCAGGCTCAGGTCCACGGCTTCTCCGATGATGCCGGAATTAACAACGTGTGATGGACCAACTTCGTTCGGCGTTAGCACGTAGACAGATTCTTCGTTGAAATTGGCAGTGAGGCGCTCTTCCGGTAATTCCACCCGGTAGCCGGCAACCCGAGGAAACCGGATTTCCAGTGATTCGCGCTCTGGCAGAACGGCCTTGACCTGGATGGTCTCACGTGGTGGTTGTGGCGGGGCGATGACCGGTTTGGCGGTGAAATCAAAGGGAATGCCTAAAACGTCGGCGTATTCAACATTAAACAGCCCTTCTTCATTCAGATCATAGGACTGCCGGCGCAGAGCCCGGCCGATCACCTGCTCGCACAGCAACTGTGTGCCGAATGCGCGCACTCCCAAAACATGGGTCACGGTGTTGGCGTCCCACCCTTCGGTCAGCATGGAGACCGAAACCACGCAGCGGATCGATTCCCCCAGTGTACCCGGTTTTCCAACCGTGTTCATGACTTCGCGCAACAGGGTAGCGTCGTCGATCTCCTTACCGGACATCAACTGGTTGGCAAGGTCGCCGCCGCGCTCCAGAGCTTCGCGCTTAAAGCGTTCGATTTCGTCGCCGGCCAGTTTGCGGAAGTTTTTGTCCAGCGCTTCACCTGATTCCAGTTGTTCACTGTCGATCAACAGGGTGTTGGGACGTGGCAGAGGATCGTCATTTTGATCATAGTTGCGGAACAATTCCAGACGGCCATTGACCACGTTGGACGTGCCGTCTTTATTTTCACGGACAAAGCCGGAGATGTAGTCGTAAACCAGTTTGGAGGTGGCGGTGTTGTTACAGATCACGATGAAGCAGGGCGGCACCTTGATCCCCGCCTTTTTCCAGAGTTGGTAGGTTTTATCGTAGTGGCCGTAAAGTGCCTGCAGGGCGGTTTGCAGTTCCACCGGGATACTGAGCGGATCGAGCACCGCGCCTTTACCTCTCCCCTTTTTCGGCATATTCTTGCCGATGTGCTTCCACAGTTCACGGAACATCGGCATCTCATTGCCGGGGATGTTCTCGGCCACCGGTACGCGGGGCAGTTTGACGATTCCGCACTCGATGGCATCCATCAGCGAGAAATCGCTCATGGTCCAGGGGAACAGAGTGCCTTCGATGTAGCCGGAGCCGCTGAGGAAGAACGGCGTGGCGGACAGGTCAAAAACACGGGTGACGCCGAGCTTGCGATTGACGGTCTCCAGGCCGCTGATCCAGAGGCGGGCTGCTTCCTTGTTTTTCTCGGCTTCTTTCCTTTCATCGCCCTTCAGGGTTCCTTCGCCGTTCCCACCCGGTTTCTCGCGGTAGCAGTGGTGGGCTTCGTCATTGATGACCAGAATCTTCTTCAGGCCCATCAGTTCGGGCATTACCCGTTGCAGCATCTGACCTTCGGTTTCCAGGGTCTCCAGCGGCGCTCCCCGACGGCCTTGCAGCAGTAGTCGGCCTCCCTTGGAAAGCACCATGCGCTCCCGCAGTTTGAAAGCGTGGAAATTGGTGATGACGATCTTGGCCTTGTTGAGGTCGTCCAGCATGTCGCTGGGCACCAATTCGCGGCTCTTGTAATAGCTGTCCGGGTCATTGGGCATCAGTACGCGCAGGCGATCGCGGATGGTGATGCCGGGGGTAACGACCAAAAATCCCCGGGTGAACTTCTTGCTGTTGGGCCTGCGCACCCCATTGATGGTTTGCCAGACAATCAGCATGGCCATCACGGTGGTTTTTCCGGCCCCGGTGGCTAGTTTGAGCGCCAAACGCATCAGTTCCGGGTTGGCTTCCCTATTGGCGTTGGCCAGGTCCTGGAGGAATCCTCTTGCCGATTTGCCCATCTGCGGCGCCACCTCGGTAAGCCAGATTGCGGTTTCGACCGCTTCGACCTGGCAGAAAAATGGCCGGTACCCGGCAAACTTATGGTGGCGCCAGTGCTGGAGCAAGCGGGCGGTTTCAGGCGTTACGCGCCAATGAACGGGGTTGGGTATAACACGCCACTTATCCACTTCCCGGCGCACGGCGTTGATGAGTGCCGTGTGATCATACAGTTGTTCCTGTGTCGACAGCTCGTTGAACAAAAACGAGGTTTGCTCCGGCTGTGCTTTGCGCTTTCGCGGCTTCGGGATAGGCGTGATAAAAGACGCATCGCGCCGCCTATCCGTGACTTTCTGGGTAGGCTGGCCGGTATCGTCCAGTTCCCAGTGACAACGCGGATACTCGTATGGTGAGTTGAGGATAGGCTTTTCAAAAAACGGGTTTGACATAATAAATGATCACCTTGGATTACGGCTTGATACAAAAGGCTGGAAGGGATCTCTTGGAACTTAGCCAAGGGATATTTGTTTTGAAACACAGATTGCATGGTATGTCAAGGTTTGTCAACATCGCCTACAAACTAAAAATTAATAACAGAATGGTGAGCCGAAAAAATATGGGGTTGTGAATTCATGCCTTCAGAACACACCATAAAATCGGTTAGGGCCGGTCATTTTTTCGGTGCAAAGGACAATTTTGGCTTTCGTTAAGGAACGGCGCGACCCTCTTCTGGAATTTTCCCATTTCGTTTCCATAAAAAATTGCCATATGGTAAATTGTCTGGAATTCGGCGATAGAGATGGCATTGTACAGGCTGAAGAAGTCGAGCATGCTCCGTGCGAGAGATATGGTCTTGATATTTGAAATCCATACGAACCTGAGGGCAACATACCATTGAGGAGGGCCTTATGATTTTTTCTCGAGCATACCCGGCATTTCTTCTGGTTTTCCTCTTTTTGGCGTTTGTCGCACCCCTTCAACCCCTGCACGCAGCCGTGAGCGGCGTCTGGGCGAATAACGGGGAAGACAAAGTAACCCGGGACGAACTGCGCGCCTTTTCAGGTTCCGATGTAACCAACTCTGTTTGGAATGGCAAACAGGTATCCCTGTTCGGCGCCAAAAATGAAGTGATTTCATTCAACCTGGTTCTGGAGGCGGCCGGTGCGACCGTTCAAAATGTTTCAGTCTCCTTTGACACCCTGACCGGTCCGGGCGGTTTTTTGATCCATTCGGATGCCGCTTCAGGGAACGGTGTCTTTAACTGGGTCGGCCGAAATATTGAACTTTTCTACATCCGCTATCTGGAAATCAAAGGGCTTAGCCATGACCTCTGCTATGACGTAAGCTACGATGAGCGCCACATTCCCGAACGTTTCAGACGACCCTGGACCGGCGAAGGGGATGGAACGGGCACCTGGGAAGACAGGCCGGATCACAACAAATTCTATCCCGATATTGCCGTACCTCTTGAACTGGTGCAACAGTTCACCATTTCGGCCGATCTCAATCAGAGCATATGGGTCGATATTTACATCCCCCAAAACGCCCCATCGGGCGCCTATGAGGGCACCGTGACAATTCAGGAGAACGGAACCACCACCCGGTCCGTCCCGGTTTCGCTGACCGTGAGAGACTTCGCCCTGCCCGATTATCCATCCGCACCGACCATGCTCTATATTTCAGATGAAAATATCAACTATCGCTATCTGGGATCGGAATATATCGAACCGGAAAGCAGTGACCACCCAAAATCGCTGGCCATCATTAACCGCCATTTCCAGGTGGCCCATCGGCACAAAGTCTCTCTCATCGACAACTATGTGGAAGTCAGACAAATGGACGAAGCCTGGAAGGAGAGGCTCAACGGAAATCTTTTTAAGGCGCCATCGGGGTATGACGGCCCCGGTGTCGGCGTGGGCAACAACGTCTATTCCATCGGGACTTACGGCGGGTGGACCTGGGGAGAAAGCTGGCAGGAGAATTCAAAAACGGACATGTGGAACAACACCAATGCCTGGGTAGACTGGTTCACCGGCCAGGCCTTTACGACACCCACGGAATATTTCTTGTATCTCATTGACGAATCGGACGACTACGCAACCACCCAAAAGTGGGCACAGTGGATAAAGAGCAATCCCGGATCCGGAAAAAACCTCATGTCCATGGCGACGGTCTCATCTCCCACCGCCTGGGAAAACAGTATGCCGTCTCTCGATATTCCCACATCCACCATGGGCATAGGGATTACAAACCTGTGGGAAAATGCAGTCACGGCCCTGGTGCAGAATCCTGAAAAGCGTTTTTACTATTATAACGGCGCTCGCCCCGCTTCAGGCACCTTCTGTACGGAGGATGACGGCGTAGCGTTACGGGTGAACGGCTGGATCCAACAAAAAAAGAAGATCAACCGCTGGTTTTACTGGGAGGCCACCTATTACGACAACTATCAGTGCGCACAGGGGCATACGGATGTTTTCACAAAGGCTCAAACCTATGGATGTAAAGAAGCGGGTCTCGATACCCAATTCGCGCGAGGTGAGTACGGCTGGAACTACACCAATGGGGACGGTGTGCTCTTCTATCCCGGCACGGACCTTCATTATACCGCCCAGAACTACGGTGTGGAAGGTCCTTTCGCCTCCTTGCGCCTGAAACACTGGCGCCGGGGAATCCAGGATGCCGACTACCTTGCCCTTGCTGAAGCGGTTAATCCGGAAGCAACGAAAGCGATTATTCAGCGGATGATCCCTAAGGTATTGTGGGAATACGGGGTGGAAAACGAGCAAGACCCTACTTATGTTTACACGGATATCAGCTGGTCCAACCATCCGGACAACTGGGAGGCCGCCAGGAAAGAACTGGCGGATATTATTGAAGGCATCGCCCCTGGAAAGACAGATCCTATTCCGGCAATAAAGGCCAACGGAGGGGATGGTCCCCTCACCATCTCATCCGCAGAGAATCTCACCATCAGCGTCTCTTTAACCTGTGGTGATTTTTGCGGAAGCGATGCGGATTGGTGGGTGGCACAATCGACTCCCTCGGGGACCTTCAAATACTACAACCTTTCATCGAATTCCATGACCCCGGGTCTCTTGCCCACGCACCAGGGGACTCTATTTAATCTCAGCACAACAGACCTTCTGATTTCTTCCGACTTAATGGCCGGCACCCATCATTTCTATTTCGGGGTTGACCTGAAGATGAATGGTACACTCGACATGGATGCCATCTATTTTGATGCCGTAAGGGTTGACGTGGTCGGGCCGTAATCGCCCTGTTCACCTTGGCAAGGAACATTCTCCAGATTGTGAGTATTTTCCGGACCATTCCTTGAGGGCGCTGTCTTTCATGGGGTGTTTCCTCGCGGACTCAACCCACTCAATTTCTCGAGAAATGGAATCGGTAACCATTTCGCAGCGAAGTTCGGCTGGCAATACCGCCCAGGTATAGGTTTCCACTTCCATGGGAGTCCCGTCGGGAAAAAGGGGCAGGATCCGATCGAGGAAAAAACGGGTGGTAGCGCACTCCGTTGTCGCCCCGAGAAACACGGGGACATGGAAATGAACCCGCCACTCTTCCGCGTTGTCCGGGGCGGCCGCAATGGCCTGATCAAGGTCGGCAAAGCGCAGCAATTCTCCCGCCTTCGTTCTGCCTACCGTCTGATGCAGATAACACGATTCGCAAAATCGGCTGAGTCTACCGATATCAGGATGCGTCAGGCGAAGGGCCGAAGAGACCTGAACGTGACCGATCCTGATGTCATGGGCGGCAAGCTGACGCAACGATTCGGCCGGGTTTTCATACTGAAGTGCCTGGTGGCAACAATCATAGCAGACCGCCAGCAGGGACCGGCGAGAAGGGGACAACGCCAGTCGGCTGAAAAAGGCGAGCACATCGGCGGTGGTTTCGAGCAGGCACCCCGGTTCCGGTTCCAAAGAGAGCAGAATCTCTTTGCCGCTTTTTTGGCGTAGCGCCTCCAGATAATCAAGGGCAGCCACAAGATGTTTTTTAATCTCGGGAAAATCCTTTTCGCTGAGGCTCGCACGAAAGCCGCCCGGCACCGTGGAAATGGAACCCGTCATTCCGTCTGGCAGCCACCGGTCCAGCAGTTTGGCGGCCTGTTGGGTATAGGCAAGACGTTGAGGGTGGCGCCAGTCCGGCAGATAAACGGATTGCTTGACCGGAGTATGGTGGAACGTTCCGAAAGGAAAGGCGTTAATGGTGGCCACGTAGATGTCGTTGTCCCGGCACCAGCCATGGAATTCATCCGCATCTCGTTCGCTCATCTCTTGGGCTGCTCTTCCTGAAAGGCGTAGTCCCAGCGGAAACGGTGCATCGGGAGAGACGCGCTGCTTGACAGACGGGACATGATGGCGGACTGCCAGTAAAATCTCCTGCCAGCTCTCACCGGGATGGATGTTGGTGCAGTATGAGGGTATGGCCATCAAGTGCCCTCCGAGATCTTTGCAAAACGTCCCCGCTGACGCACAACCCGAAAAACATTTTGACTCATGGAACGGCGCCGAGTACTTTATATTAAAGTATCAAATTCTTGCAGCAATTGGGAACATCTGGATTCTGTGTTTTTTGTGAAATATATCATCCCAATATTGAAAAATACAGTGTTCACCCTATTTATCCTGGAGAAAAAATAAGAGAACTTATTCCATGATCACGACAAACCTCATTTTAAACCTTCTTCTGATTCTCTCAGTTGCCTGGGTCCTGGGTTCCATCTTCTCCCGTTTCGGCCTACCTGCCATGCTGGGGGAACTCCTGGCAGGGGTTATTCTGGGCCCTCCCATCTTGGGTGTCGTTATTTCCTCCCATGCAATCGAACTGTTGGCGGAGCTGGGGATATTTTTCGTCATGTTCCACTCGGGAATGGAAATGGACCCGAAGGAACTTCTGGAACACAAATGGCCTTCTATAGGGGTGGCGCTGGGAGGGTTTATAATCCCTTACACCCTAGGCTTTCTGACGGCGAAGGCATTCGGCGCGACCCTGTTTCAGGCCCTGGTCATCGGCATGGGCGTCTCTGTTACGGCCATTGCCGTTCAAATGGTGATCCTTTATTCCATGAGAATCAATAAAAGCGAATTGGGACACGTCATCGTGGGCGCCGCCATCGCCGATGACATTTTTGCGCTCATTGCACTCTCCACCATTTTGGGCCTTGCCGAAACAGGAAACATCAGCTTTTTGGCCATCGGTTTCATTCTCCTGAAAGTGATCGCATTTTTTGCCGTGACCATTCTACTGGGCGAGTTTGTCGTTCCGAAATTCACCAAACATCTGACCGACAAAGGCGGAAAGGCCTTTACCTTCGCCGTCGTTGTGGCATTGCTGATGGGGTATTTTGCGGAATTGGCGGGTCTGCATCTGGTGGTTGGCGCCTTTCTGGCAGGGCAGTTTGTGCGAAGGGAAATCCTGGACAGCCGGGTATACGAAGTGATCAATGATCGCTTCTTCGGCATCAGCTATGGCTTTCTGGTGCCCATTTTTTTTGCGTCCCTCTCCTTTAACCTCCACCTCACCCTGGAGCCTTCCTTCCTCCTCTTTTCGCTGGTATTGATCCTTGTGGCCATTTTGGGCAAACTGGTGGGGTGCGGGCTGGGCGCAGCCCTGTTCAAGTATAATTTCTGGGAGTCAACCATCATCGGGTTCGGCATGAACGGTCGAGGCGCCGTTGAACTCGTGATTGCCACGGTGGTTCTCCATCAGAGCCAAGAGCTGATGGCAAAAGGTGTCATCAGTGCGCCTCTCTTGACCGGGGATCAATTCTCCGCACTGCTTCTCATGGCTTTTGTCACGACCATCCTTGCGCCTATTTCCCTAAAATGGGCCGTGGCCCGAACCTGCGGTTCAACGGAAAGGGCGGATTTTTGCGAGCTGTGGGATGAATCGAAAGGATCATAAGGATCTCGGAAAACCAAAGGAAACCATTTGGAGGTCATTTGCATGAAGGAATTCAAACCGGAAGAGCTGCAGGAATTTGACGGAAAAGAAGGTAAACCGGCGTACGTCGCCTACAATGGCAAGGTTTACGATGTGAGTGACAGCAAACGCTGGAAGGGCGGTCTTCACATGAACCGGCACCATGCCGGAAACAACCTGACCACCGACATTCAGGCGGCACCCCATGAACCGAGCGTGCTCCAAAGATATCCGCAAGTGGGGACTTTGAAAGAGGAAGAACAAACCGATCGTCAACTGCCGCCGGCGCTTTCCCGGCTTCTGGAAAAAGCGCCCTTTTTCAGAAGGCATCCGCACCCCATGACCATTCATTTCCCCATTGCCTTCACCTTTGCCACCCTTGGTTTCACCTTTCTTTATCTGATAACAAAAATAGAACAATTTGAAATCACGGCATTTTGTTGCCTGGGGGCCGCCGTTTTCTTTACCCCCGTCGCCATTATGACCGGCTTCTACACCTGGTGGGTGAACTACGGCGCCAGACCGATCCGGCCGGTAAGGAATAAACAGTTCCTTTCATTTCTTCTTCTTGCCATCGAAATCATACTCTTTTGCTGGCGATGGCAAAAGCCGGACCTTCTTCAGTCCCTGAGATGGGAGAGCATGATTTACCTCTTGCTCATCCTTCTCATGTTTTTCGTAGTGACCCTGATCGGTTGGTTCGGCGCCAGTCTGACGTTTCCCCTTGAAAAACCGAAAACCAGATAAGCTGATTTACAAATTCCTACACGGTTCTTTATGTCAGAATACACTGTTCACCCCATTTACCCTCAGACGCAAAAAAAAGAGAATACCCGCAGAAAGGCTTTCATTTTGAAACTCTCTCAAAAAAAAGCCTATGGTGTAAAGGGTGGAACCATGAAAAGAAAGAGCACTACCGTTCTTCTCGGCTTGGCGTCGTTGTGCGTAGCGTTTCTCCTGGCGGGCTGCAGCGAAATGCTGGTACTCAACCCAAAGGGACCCATCGGCGATGCAGAGCGGACCCTCATCTACGTGGCCATCGCCCTGATGCTGATCGTTGTCATTCCCGTTTTTGTGATGGCCGTTTGGTTTCCCTGGAAATACCGGGCCTCCAACACCAAAGCGGCCTATACGCCCAAATGGGGTTATTCCGCCAGGATCGACCTGGTCGTCTGGCTGGTCCCCATTGCCATCATCACGGCGCTATCGATTCTGGTTTGGGTTGAGACGCACCGCTTAAATCCCTATAAACCGATCGCTTCCAGCGTCAAACCCATTCATATCGAAGCCGTTTCCCTGGATTGGAAATGGCTTTTTATCTACCCTGATCAGGATATTGCCGCCGTCAATCAACTCGTCTTTCCCGCCAAAGTTCCGCTGAGTTTTCGAATCACATCGGATACGGTAATGACTTCATTTTTCATCCCGCAGCTGGGCAGCCAGATTTATGCCATGGCGGGCATGCAGACCCGCTTGCATCTCATGGCCGATGAGCCCGGCATCTACCGTGGCCAAAACCAGCAATTCAGCGGCGCCGGTTTCTCGCACATGCATTTCAAGGCGATGGCCGTTACTCAGCGGGAATTCGACCAGTGGGTGGAAAAAACCAAACAGTCCTCCAACAAACTGGACCTGGCCCGATATGGGGAAATTCAAAAGCCGAGTATCGGTTATCCCGTGACGTTTTTTTCATCCGTCAAGCCTGGTCTCTTCGGCCACATCATCAGCCAATACAATCCCATGAATATGAAGCCCCCTGCCATGAAAGAAAAATACGGATCCGCACAAAGGAAAACCGGCCTTTCAGAGGAGAGTTAATATGTTCGGAAAGTTAACCTTTCAAGCGATACCATACCATAATCCCATCACCATGGGCGCTGTGGTGGGCGCTATGCTGCTGGGCATCATCATCCTGGCCCTCATTACCTATTTCCGAAAATGGCCGTATCTTTGGAACGAGTGGCTCACCAGCCTGGATCCCAAGAGAATCGGCATCATGTATATCATCCTGGCGTTGGTCATGCTGCTTCGGGGATTCTCCGACGCCATCATGATGCGGGCACAACAGGTTCTTGCAGTCGGCGCGAGCCAGGGGTATCTGCCGCCGGATCACTTCAACCAGATCTTCGGCGCTCACGGCTCCATCATGATCGTTTTCATGGCCATGCCCTTTCTGACCGGATTGATGAATATCGTGGTCCCCCAGCAGATCGGTTCCCGGGATGTGGCCTTTCCCTTCATGAACGCAGTGAGCCTCTGGCTGACCGCGGCAGGGGCCTTGCTGGTCATGGTATCGCTGGGGATCGGTGAGTTTTCAAAGGCGGGCTGGTCGGGCTATGCACCCCTAACGGAACAGCAGTACAGCCCGGGTACGGGGGTGGATTACTGGATATGGTCCTTTCAGATCGCCGGTGCCGCTTCCCTCATGAGCGGCATCAACTTTCTGGTGACCATCCTGAAAATGCGGGCGCCGGGAATGAAACTCATGCGAATGCCCATGTTTGTGTGGACCACCCTCGTCACCAATGTGCTCATGATCTTCGCCTTTCCGGTGCTGACCGTGGCACTTCTGCTCATCACTCTTGATCGCTACCTGGGCATGCATTTTTTCACCAACGAGCTGGGCGGCAATATGATGATGTACACCAACCTGTTTTGGATCTGGGGACATCCGGAAGTCTATATCGTGATTCTGCCGGCCTTCGGCATCTTCTCCGAAGTGGTGGCCACCTTCAGCCGAAAACGGCTGTTCGGCTATACATCCCTGGTCTATGCCACCGTGGCGATCATGGTGCTTTCCTTCTGCGTCTGGTTGCACCATTTCTTCACCATGGGGGCCGGTCCCAACGTCAACATCGCCTTCGGCATTTCCACCATGTTGATCGCGGTCCCCACCGGGGTGAAGATCTTCAACTGGCTTTTCACCATGTATCGGGGTCGCATCAGATTTACCACCCCCATGTACTGGACCCTGGCTTTCATCTCGACCTTTGCCCTCGGCGGCATGGCAGGCGTGCTGCTCTCCGTACCGCCCGCGGACTTTGTGCTTCACAACAGCCTCTTTTTAATCGCGCACTTTCACAACATGCTGATCCCCGGGACGTTGTTCGGGTTTTTCGCGGGCTATACCTATTGGTTCCCGAAGGCCATCGGTTTTCCTTTGAGCGAAAAATGGGGCAAACGGGCGTTCTGGTGCTGGCTCATCGGTTTCTATCTGGCGTTCATCCCGCTCTATATACTGGGGTTTATGGGAATGCCCCGCCGCATGCAGCATTACGAAAATTTGGCCTGGCACCCCTATCTGATCGTCGCCGCCGTGGGAACGGCCGTGATCTCGGTGGGTATCCTCTGCATGATAATCCAATTGTTCGTGAGCATCCGGGAACGTCGTGCCCGTCGCGACATGACCGGTGACCCCTGGGACGGAAGGACCCTGGAATGGGCGACCACTTCTCCACCAGCCGTCTACAACTTCGCGGTAATCCCCGTTGTTCAGAACGTCGACGCCTTTTGGGACATGAAGGAAAGGGGCGTTGCATACCAAAAACCGGCAAAATACCACGATATCAGCCTGCCCAAAAACACGGCCAAGGGGCTGTTGACAGGGGGGTTCACCTTTCTTTTCGGGTTTTCCATGGTCTGGTGCATCTGGTGGCTCGCCCTCCTCAGTGCCCTGGGCATGGTCTTCATGGTCATCAACCGCGCCTCTGACGACGACACGGAGTATGTGATATCCGCCGGCGAAGTGGAAAAAATCGAGAATGAGCGCCATCGTCTGCCGGCAAGGGCCGCGGCAAACCCGGCGGCGGAAGGGGTGTAGACAATGACGACGGATGTTTCGACCATGGACACCATTTGTAGAGAAGAAACTGAACGCGCCAAAACCATGGAAATCCAGGCATTCGGTTTCTGGATTTACCTGATGACCGACCTGGTCCTCTTTTCAGCCATTTTCGCAACCCATGCGGTTCTGGCCCACAATTATGCGGGCGGGCCTACCGGAAAGGATCTGTTCGACCTGCCCTATACCTTCGGGGAAACCATGGTCCTGTTGTTCAGCAGCGCGACCTGCGGTCTGGCCATGCTGAGCCTGCAAAACGGGCGGAAGGCTCAGGTCCTTCTATGGCTCGCCGTCACATTTTTTCTGGGCCTGGGATTTATCGCCATGGAGATCAACGAGTTTTATCAAATGATCCAAAACGGCAACGGGCCTGAAAAAAGCGCCTTTCTCTCCGCCTTTTTCACCCTTGTGGGCACCCACGGGGCGCATGTGACCTTCGGCCTGATCTGGATGGCGACCATGACGGTTCAGGCCGCTGGCAAAGGGCTGACCACACCCGTTCGATCCCGGTTGGTGCGCTTTTCCATGTTCTGGCACTTTCTGGACATTATCTGGATCGGCATCTTCACCTTTGTCTATCTGATGGGGGTCATGTAAATGGATCAACCACAAATCGACAGCACCGGCGCCGCCAGAGGTAGCTTCAATGCCTACGCCGCCGGGTTCATCCTCTCCATTATTCTAACCGTCATTGCGTTTGCCCTGGTGATGACCGGCGGTCTGCCTTGCTCGGCAATCTTTTTCGGTCTTTTGGGTGCTGCCGTCGTCCAGATGCTGGTGCACCTGCATTATTTCCTGCACCTGGACGGCTCATCTTCAGCCCGCTGGAACGTGCTGGCCCTTGTGTTCACCCTGCTAATCATGTTCATCTTCGTGGGGGGAAGCATCTGGATCATGATAAACCTCAATTACCGTATGATGTGATCATGCTCGAAACGATTAAAACCTATCTGCAAATTACCAAACCGGGGATCGTTCTCGGTAATCTGATCACAGCGGCGGCCGGGTTTATGCTCGCTTCCAAAGGTCACATCGATACGGTTCTCCTGCTTTTTATGCTCATTGGCCTCTCCCTGGTGATCGCTTCCGGATGCGTCTTCAACAACTGTATCGACCGAAACATGGACAAAAAGATGGCCCGAACAAAACATCGGGCCCTCGCCCAAGGACTCGTGTCGCCGGCTTCCGCCTTTTTTTATGGGACATTGCTTGGAATTGCGGGCATGACCCTGCTTTTTAGCACCACAAACCCGCTATGCAGCATCATTGTGCTGGCCGGGTTCATGGTCTATGTGGTTTTGTACAGCCTCTACCTGAAACCCCGTTCCCTCCACAGCACCCTGATCGGCAGTCTCGCGGGAGCCGCACCGCCCCTGGCGGGATATTGCGCGGTCGGCAATCGATTTGACATGGGAGCGCTGATCCTGCTGCTCATCTTCGGTTTATGGCAGATGCCCCATTGTTATGCCATCGCCGTTTTCCGATATAAAGATTACACAGCCGCAAATATTCCCATACTTCCGATCAAAAAGGGCATCCCGTCAACCCGAAAGCATGTAATCGGCTATATGCTGGCCTTCATGGCCGCCACTTTGATGCTGACCTTCGGCGGCTACACCGGTTACGGGTTTCTGGCGGTGGCCATTGCCGTTAACGTAATCTGGCTGCATACCGCCTGGTGGGGTTTTGGAAGAACGGATCATCGCATCTGGGGCAGAAAATTATTTATGGGCTCCATCCTCACCGTCACCCTCCTGTGCGCTATGATGGCCATCGATTTCACGGCCCG
Source organism: Desulfatiglandales bacterium (assembly GCA_963663335.2). Classification (GTDB taxonomy): domain Bacteria; phylum Desulfobacterota; class DSM-4660; order Desulfatiglandales; family Desulfatiglandaceae; genus NaphS2. The sequence continues at coordinate 42,137 of CAXXLN010000002.1, forward strand.
GGTCACGCCGGACTTGCTTTTGGCTTCCAGGTTTGATTCACGGCAATTTCATGGAGAATATGTTAATGAACCAAAGTATGTTTCAGAAACAAATGAAAGGCATCCTGCGAAAACTCTATCCCGAAGAAGACCTAAATGAAATCCTCAACCGCATCACCGGAATCGTCGAGACCTATCAGTCCGAAAAATTAATTATCGAAAAAAGAAGGCGATACGGTGACCGGATTGTGCTCGGCGAAGACGACGCCATCCTGATCACCTATCCGGACAGCCTTCGTGAAACAGGGGAAAAACCGCTTCAGACCCTTCACAGATTCTTAAAAAGCCATGTGAAGTCCGCCGTCAGCACCGTGCATCTTCTCCCTTTTTTCGAAAGCAGTTCGGATGGCGGGTTTTCCGTCATCGAATATGGCCGTGTGGATCCGGAATTCGGCGACTGGAATGATATTCTGGCCATGGGAAAAGAGTACCGTCTGATGGCCGATTTGGTCCTGAACCATGTTTCAAGCCGATCGGATTGGTTTCAGGGCTTCCTCCGCGGTGATGAGCGGTATCGAGACTATTTCCTGAGCTTTGACGAAGCCGTCGACGTATCAAGGGTTTTCCGGCCTCGCGCCCATCCCTTGCTGACCCAATTCGACACGGCCATGGGCGAGAAATTTGTCTGGACCACTTTCAGCGAGGACCAGATAGACCTCAATTTCCACAATCCACAGGTGTTGCTGGAGATCCTTGAGGTCTTCATGCAATATCTTTCCCGGGGAATTGAATTCATCCGCCTGGATGCCATCGCATATGTGTGGAAGGAATTGGGAAGCGATTGCGTCAACCTTCCCCAGACCCATGAGATCGTAAAGTTTCTGAGAACCGTCGCGGAATTCGTGGCGCCCTATGCCATCATCGTAACGGAGGTCAATTTTCCCTATAAGGACAATGTCTCCTATATCGAAGCGAGGCACGAAGCGAATATGGCCTATCATTTCGCCCTGCCGCCCCTGGTCATCGACGGTTTCGCCCAGGGAGACGCATCCATTCTTCAGGCGGAAACGGCTCGAATCCGTCAAGATTTGACGTTCATGAACTTCCTGTCATCCCACGACGGCATCGGTTTGTTAAGTGCCAGGGATATTTTGCCCCGCTCCCGTTTCCGGGCCCTCCTTGAATCGATTCAGGCCCACGGCGGAGCCATATCCTATAAAGCCACGGCCCGTGAACCCGCCCCCTATGAACTGAACACAACCGCCTATGATGCCATCAACGACCCGAACCGGCCGGATATGGAAAAAGACGTCAAACGGTACATGGCTGCCTGCGCCATCGCCCTTTCGGACAAAGGGATCCCCGGCATCTATATTCATTGTCTCTTAGGTTCCAAAAACAATCTGAAGGGCGTTGAAGCCACCGGCATCAAGAGGATGATCAACCGGGAAAGGCTTTCCTTCAAGACCCTTTGTGATGATCTCTCAAATCGTGAATCCCGGACCTATCAGGTCCTGACAAAATTCATCGCCCTTCTTGAGGCGCGAAAAGAGATCCAGGCGTTTCACCATTCCGTTGAGCGGGACGTCCTCTATTCGGATAAGCGGCTCTTCATCATAAAGAGGCGGCAGCAGGAAAAGGACATGCTTGCCGTGATAAACCTCAGTGAAGAGGCTGTTGCGCTTCAGGAATACAAAGGAAAATTCGATCGCGTGGGAAACTGCCTCTTTGACGGCAGGGTTGACCCCTATGGCGTCTATTTTCTTGAATAGTGTGCGTTCTCACTCTTGAGCGGTTACTTTGCCGCGAAACACCCGATAGGTATAAGTGGTGTAAAAAATGATGACGGGGAGCAGAAGGCCCGTGACCACCAACATGAAGGTCAGGGTCTGAGGTGAAGCAGCCGCCGTTTCAACGGTTAACGGGGCGACCACATGGGGAATCATGTTGGGATAGAGGCAGAGTGACAGCCCCAGGAACCCGAGAGCAACGGTGATGGCGTTCCAAAGAAGCGGTGCGCCGTCAAGTTTCTTGTGGAGACCCCTGAAAACCATGAAAAACCCGAAAACCGCGGGGAGCACCACGGCCAGCAAATAGTAGAGATCCGGCGTTGAAACCCATTTTTCCCGGGCCTGCGGGTATCGCAGACTGATCCAGAGATAGACGGCCACCGAAAGCAGGAGGGTCGCCACCGAAAAGATGAACGACAGGTGAAAACTCCGCCGTTGCAGATCCCCTTCCGTTTTGAGAATCAGATAATTGGCGCCCAGCATGAGATATCCCGCCAGAACCCCCAGGGTCAACAGAAGGGTGAAAGGGGTGGCCCAATCCCACACACCGCCGGCAAACTGCCCGTTTTTAACGGTAATACCGCCCAGAAGCCCTCCCATGGCAAAGCCCTGAGCCAGGGTGGGGATGAGGCTTCCCACCCCGAAATTGAAATTCCAGAACCGCTTGCTTTTGGAATGCTCGCTGAAGTCAAAGGCAATCCCCCTGAAGATGAAACCCACCACCATTAAAACCGCCGGAATGTAGAGGGCCGAAAAAAGAATGCTGTAAAACATGGGAAAGGCACCGAACAGAATGCCGCCCACAATGAGCAGCCAGGTCTGGTTGGTGTGCCAGATATAGGTCAGGCTTTCGACCATCCGTTGCCGGTCCTTTTGATCCTTCAAAAACAGGCAGAGAATCCCCACACCCAGGCCGAACCCGTCGGTCACGGCATAGTAGAGGAAAAAAAAACCGATAATCGCCAACCAGAGGGTCGCAAGTGAAAAATCCATTCTACCCTCTCCCTTTAGAGTGCAACAGGGCGGTCTCCGGATCTTCCGCTTCAACACGCTCCGAAGGCCCCTTTCGGATGATATACCCGGCGAAGAGCAAAAAGAGGACGAAAAGCCCTGCATAGATGGCCGCCAGGATCAGAAGCGAACCCGCCACCGGATATGCCGGCAACGGGCTGCCCGCCTCCTGTGTTCTCAAAACACCGTAAATGATCCACGGTTGCCGGCCCACCTCACGGGTGACCCAACCCGACTCCATGGCCACGTAACTGAGGGGAAGGGCCGCCATCCAGGCCAGCAGCAGTTTCTTATGAAGCGCCACGCGATCCGGCCGCAACCCCCCTTTCCGCCACACCCAAAGGGTCCAGAGCATGAGCAGGAAAAAGAGAAACCCGAGTCCTATCATGATGCGGAAAGCGTAGAAGGGGAGCCAGATGGGGGGCTGGTCTTCCACCGGAAAATCCTTCAACCCTTTCACTTTCCCGGTAAGGGAATGGGTGGTGATCAGACTGAGGCCGTAGGGGATGCTGACGGCCCAGGCGTTTTCCTGCCGGGCCTTGTCGGGCCATGCCAGGAGGTTCCATGGGGCCCCTTTGCCGGGTGCGTTGGTCTCCCAGTGGGCTTCCATGGCCCCCAGTTTTGTTGGCTGGGTTGCTGCCACTTCTCGCCCCGATCCGTCTCCCAGATATATCTGTAGCGGTGTAATGATGACGGCGCCGATCACGGCGATCTTGAAGGACTTGAGAAAGAAATCCACGTGACGATTCTTCAGAAAATACCATGCACTGATGCCGCCGATTACGAAAAGACTGATTTCGAGACAGGCGAACCACATGTGGGAGACGGCCCACGGCATATCGGGATTAAAGATCACCGCCAGATTGTCGACCACCCGGTACCGGCCCTCTTCAAAGACGCCTCCGGCCGGCGTCTGCATCCAGGCATTGGCACTCATGATCCAGAAGGCCGAAAGGGACGTACCGAAGGCGACCATTGCGGTGGCAAACAGATGCATGCCCGGGGAGACTTTTTTCCAGCCCCAGATCATGATCCCCAAAAAGGCCGCCTCCAGCATGAAGGCCATGGCCGCCTCGAATCCCAGCAGATGACCGAAGATGTCCCCGCCCGCTTGGGAAAAACGGCCCCAGTTCGTGCCGAACTGAAATTCCATGGGGATCCCGCTCACCACCCCCACCGCAAAGTTGAGGATGAACAGCCGTCCCCAGAAACGCGCGTGGCGGTAGTAGATCTCCTTCTTTGTCTTGAGCCACAACGCCTCCACAATCACCAGAAACAGGCTCAGGCCGATGGTGAGCACGGGCCAGAGAATGTGAAACATGGCCGTAAGCGCAAATTGAAGCCGGGAAAAGAGAAGATGTTCCATTGATAAATCCTAAAGCCTGCGAATCAGCCACAAAATCAGAGAGACCACAATGCTGACCACGATCATGGTGGCGATGGGAATGTATATCCTTACACCGGGTCTGGAAATGATGATATCCCCCGGCAGCCTTCCCAGGGGAATTTTGCCGATCCATGGCCAGAGCAGTCCCGCGGCTAGGACCAGGATTCCGATGGTGATCAGCGTTCTTTGCACTTCTAAATCCTTTCGGCGGTTTTTACCCGATTTCGGAACGACCCGGTGTGGCCGCCCCGGAAAACGGCTTCCATATCATCGATACCATAAGATGTGGTGTTCTTCAATGGGAACGGCGGCCTCTTCCTGAAACGGAATAATTCGTGGCGTATAATCGCCGCCGGGACGATGGACCGGAATGGAGAGGGTGTAGGAATAGGCGTTTTGGGTCTCGGCCAGACGCCGCCCACGGGTCATGGGATATATCTCGGCGGCTTTCCCTCCGGACGAATCCGCATAGATCTGGACGGTGACCGCGCTCGGATCGAGACCGTTCAGATACACGGGGAGCGAAAAGAAATAGGCGTTCTCCCTTTCCTGAACCTCCAGGGCGCCGAAACGCAGCCGGTGCCAGTTCTTTTTGAGAGATTCCCGCCAGCCACAGATTTCCGCCGCTTTTTCAACATTGTTCGCCTTACGCGCCCTGTAGTTGCGACCCGCCGGCAGATAGAACCGGTCTACGTATTCCCGAACCATCCGGTTGCTGCTGAAACGGGGGGTCAGTTCCGCCATGCTTTTTCGCATGCGGGCCACCCAGGCACGCGGGATACCCCCCTCGTCCCGGTCGTAAAAGCACGGGATCACCTCATCCTCCAGAAGGCGATAAAGTTGCTCCGCCTCATGGTCGTCCCAGGTGGGATCTTCCCCGTGTTCGCGGCCGTCCCCCAGCGCCCAGCCGGCCTCAGGGCAATAGGCCTCCGCCCACCAGCCGTCCAGCTCGGAAAGATTGAGGCCGCCGTTCACCAGGACTTTCATGCCGCTGGTGCCGCAAGCCTCCCACGGCCGGCGCGGCGTATTGAGCCACAGATCCACGCCCTGGACCAGTTGTTCCGCCAGGACCATATCGTAATCCACCAGGAAGACCAGCCGATGAGATACCCCCCGATCACGAATGAACCGGGAGTATGCTTTCACCAGGGCTTTCCCTTCCCCGTCAAGGGGGTGGGCTTTGCCCGCGATGATAAATTGGACGGGACGATCCCGATTGTTCAACAATTGCATCAGCCGGTCTTGGTCCCGAAGGAGCAGGTCGGGCCGTTTATAGCCGGCAAACCGGCGCGCAAAACCGATGGTAAAGGCGTCCGGTTCCAGGGCGTCTCCGGCGGCTCTTACCCTTTCATCGGTTACGTCCGATGAGGCCAGCTGGCGCACAAGCCGTTTGCGCACGTCCTGGATCAGTTTTTGGCGCCCCTTGGCACGAAATTTCCACAGGGTCTCATCGGACACCTGTTTGAGGTCCTCTTCGATGGTGTGCAGGGTACCGAGCCATCTTTCTTTTCCGCAAGACTCGCTCCAGAGCGCATCCGCCGCGGCCGAATCCCATGAAGGGGTGTGAATGCCGTTGGTCACATGAGATACCGGCACCTCGGATCGCGGCCAGCGGGGGAAAAGGGGCTGAAAGATGCGGCGGCTCACTTCACCGTGCAGCCGGCTGACACCGTTTACCGCGTTGGACCCCCTAATAGCGAGATAGGCCATGTTGAGCGGTTCCGTTGCATTTTGCGGATCCTTGCGCCCAAGGGCTAGAAGGCCGTCCATACCGAGGTCCAGTTTATCGGCAAATGCCCCGAGATACTGCGCCGCCAGGGCGGGGGAAAAGCGGTCGAAACCGGCCGGTACGGGGGTGTGGGAGGTGAAGAGGTTGCCGGCCCGCACGGCGGCGAACGCCACATGAAAGGATGCACCGGTTTCCGCCATAACCGTGCGAACCCTCTCAAGGATGGCCAGGGCCGCATGACCTTCATTGAGGTGGCAGACGTCCGCCCGGATGTTGAGGGCATGGAGAAGGCGCCACCCCCCGATACCCAGGGCAATTTCCTGCTGAAGACGCATTTCCGGACCACCCCCGTAGAGCTCGCTGGTAATGGCCTGATCGGCAGGGGTGTTGACCGGATCGTTGCTGTCCAACAGGTACAGTTTAACCCGGCCCACCCTGGCCTCCCACGCCCGCAGTCGGAGAATTCGACCGGGAAAATCGAGCGAAATGCGAAGCCATTCCCCTTCTTTATCCCGAACGGGCAGAATGGGGAGTTGGCTCGGGTCGTTGTAGGGATAAAATTCGATCTGCCCCCCATCCGTGTCCAGGGCCTGACGGAAATAGCCCTGCTGATACAAAAGGCCGATCCCCACAAGCGGTACGCCCAAATCGCTTGCGGTCTTGAGGTGATCTCCCGCCAGGATTCCGAGTCCTCCGGAATAAATGGGCAAGGCTTCACTCAATCCGAATTCCATGCTGAAATAGGCAACCGTCAGGGGTGATGGGCCGTGGGTTTGCGCGAACCAGCCGGTTTCTTTCAGAGTCTCCCGGTGGGCTTTCACATGGCTCTCCACCAGCTTTTGGAAATCACGATCCTCCGCCAGTTTTTCCAGATGGGCGGTGGAAACCGATTGCAGGATCAACCAGGGGTTACGGGTGACGGCCCAGATTTCGGGATCGATACGTTCCCAGAGCACATCGGCACTATGGCTCCAGGACCAGCGTAGATCCGTAGCAAGCTCCGCCAACCCCTCAAGCCTTTCGGGGATGGCGGGTAACAAATTAAATGGAGAAATGGCCATGGGCAATGTCTCCCTATTCCCGGCTCTTCAGGGATTTCAAATAGGCCACCAGATCATCCATCTGAGAAGACGAAGGATCGATGGGGGTTCCTTTAAGCGCCTTTTGAATATAGATGTTAAGAGTTCTTTTCATTTTTTTCTCCTTATCAAAATGGTTTTCTGATTCACCATAAAAGAAGTTTCCACCCGGGACAATGGGGCCAATACTGTATTTTTCTCTGCATTTCAGGTTGGACCGTAACATTTGGACGAAATGTGATATAAGGGGAGCGATATGTCAAAGATGCCGATCCCAAATGATTTCCCGGCCCACTGCCGCTCTCAGCGCCCGTTTTGCATGGATGGCGCGTTGGAACATGGGAACATGAAAGAGAAGAAGATACCGCCCATATGGGATGCGAATACACGCTTTACCCCATTTTCTTTAATGGGAAATGTGGTATCTTTCATAAGCAATTCTTAATATTGGGAATGTATCTTATAAATTAAGGAGATAGCAACCATGAAAAGGAAACTGACGATCATTTTTTTGGCGGTTATTGTGGGAAACGTTCTTCCGATAATCAGCAATTCTTACGGGGGAGAGGTTGACCAGGGGAAAACCCTTTACGATTCAAAATGCGTGCTCTGCCATGGGGCGGACGGAAAAGGGGACGGGCCGGCGGCGCCGGCTTTGAATCCCCCTCCCAGGAATTTTCGAGAGCCCCAGTTCTGGCAGGACACCAAGGACCAGGACATTGTGTACACCATCCGCAACGGTCTTGCCGCCATGCCGGCCTTTGATCTGCCCGATCCTGAAATCAAGGCCATCGTCGATTATATGAAACACACATTCAAGAAATAGATGAAGAAGACGCTGGCGACCCATTTCTCCACAGCTTCTATCCCGTGGATGGAAGCCGCACCGGTAGCCCTGAGAGTGAAAGGGAAATGAACCATGATCAATGAATTTTACGACGTTCTCAACCGGTTGGGTTACCATCATCCCTTGCACCCCACCGGGGTGCACATGCCCATCGGTTTGGTGGCCGGTGCGCTGATACTCGCCGTGGTCGCCCTGATTTTTCGCCGGGACAAGCTTTTGCTGACGCCCCGACACTTAATCATTCTGGCCCTATTATCGGTTTTCCCAGCCGTACTGCTGGGCATCATGGATTGGCAGCATCTTTACGGAGGGGCCTGGATCCTCCCCATTCAGGCGAAACTCGTCACGGCCCCGGTTCTCGTAGTACTGTTGGGCCTCTCCGTCTTCCTGGGACGCAAATACGGCGCCACTTCCATGAAAGTCCTGCCGGTCTATTTCCTTTGTTTTTGTGCGGTGGTGGTTTTGGGATATTTCGGCGGAGAACTGACCTATTCGGGGCGGACCATCAGCGGTCCGAAAGAATATATGGCGGGGCAGAAAATTTATGCCGCTTACTGCACCACGTGCCACCCGGGGGGCGGAAACACCCTGGCCCCGAACAAGCCGCTTCTCCGTTCGCCCCTGCTCAAAACCCAGGAATTTTTTAAAATGTGGATTCGTCATCCCGCATCACCCATGCCGGCATTTCCGCCCGAAAAAATCTCCGACGTCCAGGCCAGGGATTTGTATGGTTATATTCAACATGTCATTGTGGGGAAGTAGCGCGAAGAGCGTTTCCCTATTTGTAGCCGATTAAGGGAAGACAATCAGACGCAAATGTGTTAAAAATTTGAGGTATGAGCCATATACCGATACAGCCGAAACAATCGATGATGGATTCCTTTTCACAAAGACGGATCAGCGGCATATCAAGGCTGGGTCTGTTTCTGGCCCTTTCCCGGACCCCCCACGCCTTGTTGGACATGACGACCCCCGGCCTGGCGGCGTTGTTGTGGCTGGGGGCGTTTCCACCGCTTAAGGTGGTGTTAGTGGGACTCTTGACCGTCTTCGCCGGGTACAGCGCCGTTTACGCCCTCAACGACCTCATTGATTACCGCTCCGATAAAAAGAAAATGGAGAAAGGACTGTTCCGGGATTCCGACAATTACATTGACGGCGTCATGGTACGGCATCCTCTGGCACAGGGCTTGCTGAACCTTAAAGAAGGGCTTGGATGGACGCTGGGTTGGGCTTTGGTGGCGATGGTCGGAGCCTTCATCCTGAACCCGGTATGCGTCATGATTTTCATCGGCGGCTGCCTTCTGGAAACCGTCTATTGCCTCATGTGGCGGCTCAGTTGGACACGGACCATCGTCAGCGGGGGCGTCAAGACCTCGGGCGCCATCGCCGCCGTTTACGCGGTGGACCCCGAACCTTCCTTCGGCCTTTTGCTGATCCTTTTCCTCTGGCTCTTTTTCTGGGAAATCGGCGGGCAGAATATTCCCAACGATTGGGAGGATCTGGAGAGAGACAAACATCTCGATGCCAAAACCGTTCCCGTCCGGTTCGGGCCTGAAATTTCGTCCCTGCTGGTCATGGGCTGTCTCGTCACAACCCTGATCATGAGCGGCCTTCTTTTGTGGGCGACACCCTTTCCCCTTAACGGGTTGTTTCTATTTATTGTTTTAATGGTCGGCGTCTACCTGCTCATATTCCCTGCCTACCAGCTCTATCAGACCAAAGACCGCCCAAAAGCCATCAACCTTTTCAACAAAGCCAGCTATTACCCGCCCGTATTGTTTCTGGTGGTGGCCGTCCGTTATCTTCTGTAATAGCGACATTTCCGATCCGCCGCTTTCATTACAGGGTGAAAAACCCCACTGAATCCGAATACAGCATGCGAATTCACAAAATACTGTATCCACTCCATTTACGAAAGGTGGGAACAATCGCATGATGAACTGTTTTTAGAATCCCCCCAATCGTTTTAACGAGGAGGTCCTCTTTTCATGAAGGGCGGTGAAGATATCAAGGAAAACCGGAAGAAAGGTTTTCTCGGGCGGAAAAAATGGGTTCTCTACATGCTGATCGGCTCTCTCGCAGTTGGAGTGGGAGTCGGGGGCTACTGGTGGTTTTTTTTAAGGGGCCGTGTGACAACGGATGATGCCTATGTGGTTGTGGATATCGCCAGTGTCAGTAGCCGAATCAACGGTACCGTCAGCAAGGTTCTGGTGGAGAACGACCAGTTCGTGGAAGAGGGCCGAGTGCTCATAGAACTGGATCCGCGGGACTACCGGGTTGCCATGGATAAGGCCCGTGGGGCATTGGCGCAGATGGAAGCGGACGTCAAATCCGCTTCCATGGGCGTACATCTCGTGGATAGCCAAACAAAGGACCGGGTACTGGCCGCTGAAGCCAACCTGAGAGCGGCAAAAGATCAGGTGGAAGTTGAGAAAAACCGCCTGAATAGACTTCAAAAAGAACTTCAGTCGGCCAAAGCCGATCTGGAGTATGCACAGAAGGAGCTGAAACGGTATGAAACCCTTTATCAACACCGCTCGGTTTCGGAAGAACAACGGGACAGGGTGCTCAAACGCTTTGATGATGCAAAATCCGCATTGGGGGCATTGAACGACCGGATTCGGGGAAGCAAGGCCGCCATCGGTACCGCTCGTGAACAGGTTCGGCAGAGTGAAGCGGAACTGGAGATTGCCGGGAGCAACCGCAAGAAGGTGGACATCCGGATTCAGCAACTGAACTCCATCGAGGCTCGGCGTGATCAGGCCCGTGCGACTTTCAAACAGGCACAGTTGAACCTTTCTTACTGTACTATCCGAGCGCCCCTCTCAGGCTCCGTGGCCCAAAAGGATGTGCAGGTGGGGGATCGCATCCAGCCGGGAGAGCCTGTCATGGCCATCGTACCGTTGGACGCGGCCTACGTGGAAGCCAATTATAAAGAGACGCAACTCAAAAATGTGCGCGTCGGCCAAGCGGCCGTCATCAAAGCCGATATCTATCCCTCATTTGTCTATCACGGCAGAGTGGCCGGACTCGCAGCGGGAACGGGGGCGGCATTCTCACTTCTCCCGCCGGAAAACGCCACCGGGAACTGGGTCAAGGTGGTCCGGCGGGTTCCGGTGAGGATAACCCTCAACAAACCGCCGCCATCCCGCTACCCTTTACGCATGGGGTTGTCCCTGGAAGTCACCATCGAAACGGGCAACTGAGAGAGATAAGGCGGAGAAGCGCATCATGGAGCAAAATTGATGACCAGTAAATGGGTCGTGGCGATCACGGTCATGTTGCCCACCTTCATGGAAATCATGGATACCAGCGTGGTCAACGTGTCGCTCCCCCATATTCAAGGAAGCTTGAACGCCGGGTTGGATGAGGTGACCTGGGTCCTCACCAGCTACCTGGTCAGTAACGCCGTCATCATTCCCATCAGCGGCTGGCTGTCAGGCCTTTTCGGCAGAAAGCGGTACCTGTTGTTCTCCGTCTGCCTCTTTGTGGGCAGCTCCATCCTCTGCGGCGCCGCCACATCGCTCAATGTTCTCATCATCGCCCGGAGCTTGCAGGGAATCGGGGGCGGCGGTCTTCAACCGCTGTCGCAGGCCATTTTGCTGGAATCCTTTCCACAGGAAGAACATGGGGTTGCCATGGCCTTTTTCGGCATGGGCGTGGTGATGGCCCCCATTCTGGGGCCGGTGGTGGGCGGCTGGATCACGGATCACTGGAATTGGCGCTGGATTTTCTACATCAATTTTCCCATGGGCATACTGGCCGTGATACTGATCATGTTTCTGATTCAGGATCCTCCCTATATCCGCCGGAAACACCAGCACCACATAGACCGCTGGGGACTGTTGTTTCTGACGGTAGGCCTGGGGAGTCTGCAAATCGTGCTGGACAAGGGGCAACGGGACGATTGGTTTCAATCGGACTTTATCGTGGTCATGACCATTTTGGCCGCCACCTCTCTTCTGGCCTTTATTTTGGTGGAATTCACGACCCAAAACCCCGTGGTGAATCTGCGGGTGTTCCGTTACCGCAGCTTCACGGCGGGATGCGTCATCATGTTCAGCGGATTTCTGGGCCTGTTCGGAACGCTCATCCTTCTACCATTATATACCCAGGATCTAATGGGCTACACCGCCACACTGGCCGGTTTTGTGCTGGGCCCGGGAGGATTTGCGGCCTTCCTGATCATGCCCCTGGCGGGAATCCTCATGAAAAAAGGGGGCAGCCCCAGAATTCTCCTGGCCATCGGCCTTTCCCTGATGGCTTACGCCATGTGGCTCATGTCCGGGTTCAATCTGAAGGCCAGCTTCATGGTCATCGCCATACCCCGGGTGGTACTCGGTTTCGGGCTGGGGCTTTTCTTTGTCCCACTTTCCGCGGCGACCTTTGTGAATATCGAAAAGGAAGAGATGGGAAACGCCTCCGGCGTTTTCAACCTGTTAAGGAATCTGGGGGGCAGTTTCGGGGTTGCGGTAAGCGCCACGCTTCTGGCCCGCAGAACACAGGTCCATCAGACTTTTCTGTCGGAACACGCGACGCCTTTCGGCCGCGCTTTCAAGGAACACTCCCACCAGTTGAACGCCTGGCTCGGAACCCATGATACACCACTCACCTTCGAAAAAGGCCCTTTGGCCATCATTTATCAGGAGGTCCAACGACAGGCCACCATGCTCGCTTTTAACGATTGCTTCTGGATTCTGGCATGGTTCGTGGCCCTGCTGCTACCCCTCACCCTCGTTTTCCGGAAACCCGAAGGCAAAACCCATTCCACCGTGGTTCCTTGAGGTCTTATCCGCCTTCGCATCCAGCAACCGATCCCGTCAGCGTTGCCACAAAATCAGCGGTGCTTCCAGGGGGATGGATACCCCCACATGAGCGGGAAGGATCCGGGCCGCATTCGCTCGCGGATGGTCTTCACGGTAATACCATATTTCTTAAATACGGTCACCGCTCTGTTTCACCCGTCACTTTAAAAAACATGGCTTTGTGATCGGAGAGGGTGTTTGACTGGATTCGCTGTTGCAGTTTTTGCATGTTCACCTCTCTGGTTCTACCAACCCCGTGAGATGCGGACTGCAATTGCGTGGAGGAAAGGTTCAAAACAAAGACCCATGCCGCGGCCAGCAGAAAAACCAGGTAAACGATGTTGTTGAGGGTGCGGCCCCGGGGTATTGCTCTCATTTCGGGTCCTCCCTCAGTTCGCGGATACAGCGGTTGCACTGTATACAGTCGTTGTCCCAGTGGTTTTGGACGCCCAGGTCACAGCGCCCGAAGTTGCGGGCGGGACGCAGGCCGAACAGGCCTGACAGGCCGCCCAGAGCGGACAGGAACGCGCCTACCGGGCATAGATTGCGGCAATAGAACCTGAAATTAAAGAGCGCGCCGAGGCTGATCAGGATCGAAAGGCCCATGGCCGCACCCAAGAGATGCTCGGAGAGATGCCCGGAAAAGAAGGTGGAAAGCGGATCGATGGCGCCGGCCTGCGCGGGATTGGGCCCGTAAAGGGAGAGGAGCACGAACAGGAGCATCACATAACGGGTCCCCCGCATGATCTTTTCCATGCGTGGAGACGGATTGTGCAGCAGGTGCAAACGGGCCCCGAGCCGCGACAAAAGCTCCTGGAGCGCTCCAAAAGGGCAGAGGTGGGCGCACCACAGGGACCCCAGCAAGGGTGTGGTGACCAGCACGAATGCGGTCAGGATAAAGGCATGCAGGTTTGAGAGGGGCGGGAAATGAAATCTTGCCAAATGCTGCAACCAGGGGATGGACAGGGATACATTCATCAGGAACCCGCCGACCGAGACGACCAGCCCTAAAAAGAGCAGGCGAATCCATGGACCGGCGAAATAGTGGACCGAAAGGCCCAGGATAATCAACGCCAGGACATACCAGGTCTCCGGGTCAACATTGAGCGTTTGCCGTTTCACGGCATCTTTTCGCGCATGGTGGAGCAGGGTGGTGGCCACGGCCCGGTCCACTGCGTTGATGATCTCGGTGGCGGCCCGGCTGGAGATCGTCGCGCCGGTAATGGCATCGATGCCGTCGGGCCGGTCCAGCACGAAGTCCAGGTCAATGGATCGGCCCTCGAACTGCTTCAGGAAACGGGGGAAATTCGCCACGTAGGCCGGTGTTTCTCCGGACTGGATCACGCGGATCTTTCGGATGATCCCTCGCTTGTCGATGGATAAGAGCAGGTTGATGGGACCCGCAAAACCCTTTATGTCGGGTGCTATTGCCGCGCTGAGGGTGATGATGACGCCCTCAGGGCTGTTCTTTACGCCGTCCAATTCGTAGTGGATGAAGGGTTTTTCTTTTTCTCCGGCCGTTTTAAAAGTCTCGTAGTTGCGCAATTCCTCCATCGGCAATAATGTCCTTAATTTTTCGGCAGGCTTCAAATAAGGCAGGGCAAACATAACCGAAAGGACCAGTCCGAAGACCACCAGCGATATGCCTTTTAAGGGATGGGTCCGGTGTGAGAGGTAGCCTCGTATGCGATGGAATCGACGGGGGATATGGAGCCGGTCCAGGGCCAGGGAGAGCCCGGCAAGGAGGACCAGCACGCCCGCTGCCATGCCCGTCCCCCTTAGTCCCAGGCAGGGCAGGATGAGCACCCCGAATACCAGCGCACCCAAGGCGGCGCCGAAGTGATCCCACGTTTCCAGTCCGGCCGCGGTCTGTCGGGAAAAGGAATGGGAAACCACGGGCCAGAACCCGCCCACGACAGCACCCGTGAGGCCGAAGAGGGCAAAAAATTCCGTCCTGGCAAATCCGGAAAGACGGTGTGGCATCATAAGGGCGATCACTCCCACCACAAGACCCGCGGCCACGCTGTAAGCGACCTGGCTTCTCAGCCCGGGTCCGGATGCCAGCCTTTCCATGGCGATTGCTCCGAGGACCAACCCCAGCATAAAGGCGCCGCCCGCCATGCCCACATCCCTGAACAAAGTGCCCGCAATTGCCTGAAAACCGGCGAACAGCAATATCACCATGCCCATGCCCGCGGCACCCACGGCACCCACCGCGAAGTTCACGCCATAGGGTCCAGGCCTATTGCCCTCCCTGAACCGGCCAAGGGATAACATAAAGACCAGTACCCCAAGAACTACCAGCAAGACGGGCATGGCGCGCTGACGGAAATGATCGAGTATGCGCACCGATGTTCGGTCGCCCCCGGCCTTTAACAGGGTCAACAGTTTCAGATAGAAGGCCATGGGGCGATTATCCGTATTCAGGATGGGTTCCGCTTGCCGGTACTGTTGTTTCAGGAATGCCTGGCGTTCCGGTTTAAGCAGGTCATAAAATGCTTTTGGGGGAAAGCCCCCGCCGGTTCCGGTCCTTTCCTTGAACCGCTTAATCACTTGTGCGGGGACCATGGACATGGGGTGTTCACCCGCCACGAACAGCCCGCCCGCGCCCGGGACGATGCCGGTGTGGTTAAAAACCGTGCGCAGGCTGGTAAGGATCGCCTTTCCGTATTCTTTGAACTCTTGGCCCACGAAGTTCTCCGGTATCCTCGCGGGCACGGCCAGGATACCGTTTTTGCGCAATACCCGTTTGACAAGTTGGAATGCCCGAACGGAGTACAGGCGGTTTGCAGCCAGCAGCGAGGGTTCGCCGCCGGCCATCAGCACGGCATCGAACCGTTTGTCGGTTTGGGCCAGGAATACCCGAGGGTCCCGGGCCACAAAACGCAGTTTGGGCCCGAATGGGCCGAAAAAATCCGCGATGGCCCGATAGGCGGCGCGGTCGGGGAATACGACGGTCAGGCGGGTGTCATTGTATAGGGTGATCGGTAAAAGGCGCAGGCCCTCCATGCCGAGAGCCAGGAAATCGCGCCCCTTTGTCTGGGCCAGCAGGAATGCGCCGATCCCCTGATCCTCGGTGGTGAAAGGCCACGTCAGCACGATGTTGCCGTCGGAGAGCACGGTCTTTTGCCTGCCGCTGTGGGCCAGGGTCAGCACCCGGTAGGGGGTCTCCAGCCGCGACACGAAGGAAAGCCCCCTGGTGCCCGCACTGAGCTGGGCCCTGGCCAGGGTGTTATCCAAAGGTCCACCTAACAACAACAGGCTGAGGCCGGCAATGAAAAACAGGCCTGAAAAAGTCAAAAAAGGCTTTTTATGGGTATAAAAACGGCCGATAACGGCAAAAATGACCGCAATGAGGGTAAGGATGCCAATCTGCGTGAATAAGTTGATGGAAAGCCAAAGCATCAGTGTGACCGTCCCGCCGCCGACAACGGCACCCAGGCCCTCCACCCAGTAGGCCCGTACTGCCGAGCGGCGTTGGTCCCCCTCTTGATGGGCCGCGGCCGCGGGGAACAGCAGGCCGGTCATGGTTGATGTCAGCAAGGTGGTCATGAGGGCCGCAATCAGCAGGGGCAGGGGCGGAACGGGTTCGTACGCGGCCACGCCCATAAATTCACGGGCCATGCGCAGGATGGGAACTTCCAGCAGAACGGTGAATGGCCAGGCGGCAAGCAGCCACCCGATATTTTTTGTGGTGAGTTTCCGAATGGTGTCGGATACTGCAAACAGCATGGCGCCCAGGCCGATCCACAAAAACCAGCAGGCCATCAAAAAACCGATGGACAACTCGGAGCCGCCGAAGAGGACAAGGTATTCCCTCAGCAGCAGGGTCTGGGCCTGTATGCTGACAAACCCCACCAGGAATGGGGCCAAGGCCCTTCTCATTTTAACAGCCCCATCTCCTCTTCAGAAAACACCTGGGCCTGGAAGGTGAAAAAACGCATGTCCGGTGACTTCCAGGCGGACATGGGCAGACCGGCCTTGATACAGAGGTGGTCAAGGGTCTGCCCGATATCCCAGCCCTGCTCCGGCGCCACCTGGGGCAGGTAAACCGCACCGCGTCCTGCCTGGCGGATGATCACCCCGTCACGGCCGATTCTCACGTCTTTATAGGATGCCACCTCCTTCGGCACGGTGAGTACCGATATTTCAATGGTGATTTTGCTTTCTTCGGCGGGCTGTACCGGCCTGAACCTTGGGTCGTGTGCCGCCGCGTTCACCGTGTTGCGCACTACCCCCTCGGCCAGGGGCCAGGTGGGATAAATACTGCCGATGCAGCCCCTCAGGCGTTTTTCTTCGTTCAGGGTCACGAACACCCCGTGTTTGTCGAAGACCGCCTTGGCCTTTGCCAGCCCGAATTTCGGGGATTTGGGATCCGGCAAAGGCTTTCCTGAGAGGTGATTTCGCAGGGTTTGCCTGGCCAGTTTCAGCAAGCCGATCTCTCCGTCTTTATCAATGAACTTTGCCTGTTGGATCATGGCGTCTTTCGTGTCTTGAAAAAAGGCAATGGAAAAATAGGACACGGAATTCTCGTAATTGTCGGTGATCCTGCCCGATGTATCGAAGTGAAGGGGCGCAACCGTCGTCTCCTTGGGCAGCATCGCCAGCAATACACTGATCGGAAAGAATCCACAGATCGTGTCGCCCGTGGTCTGCCGGTGTTCCATGAAGGCACTCATATCCAGTCTTTTGATCGTGCTCAGGGCCTGGTCCGCCAGTTTCTTCAGGTTTTCAGGTCTGTTGTCCGTAAAAGGTGCATAACCGTAATTGGGGCCGTAATGGGTAAAATCGGAACTGATCACGAACAGCACATCCGGCCGGTTCAGCAAAGGGCGTAGCAGTTTTGCGGCCTTTTGGATGTCTTCCACGTTCAGGCTGCCGGCCACCATGGGCAGGATCCGGAATTTTTTCAGTGCGAACTGCAGCATGGGGACCTGCATTTCCACCGAGTGCTCCCTGGCAAAGGCCTTGTCGAACACCTTAAAAGGCGGCTCTTTTTCCAGTTCTTCCACGATGTTGGTTGCCACGCCCACCGTGCCCAACGGCGTCCTGAACCCGTCCCAGTCGGGCAGGGCCAGGCCATGGAAGGGCACGTAGTGTGAGGGTCCGATGATGACCACGAGCTTCACGTTTTGGCCCCGCTCTTTCAACAGCTTGTACCCATATGCGGCGGTCGGTCCTGAATAGGGGTAGCCGGCGTGGGGCGAAATCAGGGCGAGCAGCCTCCCCTTTGCGGTGGTTTCGGGTCGGGCCTGGTCGAAAAATTTTGTCAGCAGCCTCTCCAGTCTCTGTTTATCATCCGGGTACCAGGTACCGGCATGGGTGGCGGTAAATACGTGTTTCAGTCTCTTCGTTTGTTCCGGCTTTTTCGAGACCCGTGCGGCATCTTGGTTTTTCGTCGATTTCCCTCCATTTTCCTCTGATCTGGCCGTGCTGTGGCATGCAAAAAGCATGGCTGAAACGGCCATCAAAACAATCCATCGGTATTTTTTCATTGCGGTCCCTCCATTATCCGGCATAGGGATTCTTGCCATAGAGGTTCAGGTCCTTCAAAGGGCGCAACCGCCTGTAGCCCCGAATCTTCTTTCCGCCGGCAACCGGCTCTTGCAGCAGTCCCGTCGGGATCATACCCAATGCCGCGAAAGCAGCACATTCTTTCAGAAAATCGCGGCGCGTCAGCCGAACCGGCCCGCTATGGGTGTTGCGCAATACTCGCATTTTCCATGCCTCACGTGGTTTTCTCTCAGGTGGTACCCCACCCTTTCAATAACAGCCCTGCCGCAATGGGGGCAATAGGTGTTTTCCGCTTCGCTGCCCGGTACATTGCCGATGTACACATAGTGAAGCCCGGCCTCCATGGCCATATGTCTGGCCCTTTCCAGGGTTTCCACGGGTGTGGGTGGGATATTTTTCATCCTGTACTGCGGATAAAAGCGCAAGAAGTGCAGCGGCGTGTCAACCCCCAGGTTCTCTACAACCCATTTGGACAGGCCTTGCAGGTTACGGATGGAATCGTTCATGCCCGGCACCACCAGGTTACTCACCTCCAGCCATGCCCCCTCACTGCGCGCGATGACCAGGCCGTTCAGCACCGGGGCCAGCCCTCCGCCACATACCTCGCGGTAAAATGCATCATCGAAGGCCTTCACATCGACCGTCGCGGCATCCACCACCTTGTATAGCTTTCGCAAAGGGTCGGGATTTGCATAACCCGCCGAAACAATGGCGGTCTTTATGCCCGCATCTAGGCCCGACCTTGCCGTGTCATAGGTGTATTCATAGTAAACCAGCGGCTCGGTGTAGGTTGCGGCGATCAGGGATATCCCCTTCTTGCGCGCCACATCCACCAGTTTTTCCGGCGGCGCAAAAAATGCATCTGTTTCCTCCGGATTGGCCTGGCTGATCTCCCAGTTCTGGCAGCCCTTGCAGTGCAGGTTGCACCCGGCCGTGGCAAAGGAGAGGATGGGACGTCCCGGATGGTAATGAAAAAAGGGCTTTTTTTCCACCGGATCCACGTGTGCCGTTACCGGAAATCCATAGGTCACCGCACGCAGTTGCCCGTTTATGTTTACCCTGATACGGCATTCACCGCTTTCACCGGGTGCGATTTCACATGCCTTTGGACAGAGCTCACATGTTACCTTGGTCCGCATTATCCAGGTCACCCAAAAAGATTTCGTTAAAGCCTACACATAACAAATCCAACCCGTAACCACCCTGCGAATTCCCATTTTCAGGCAGATCACCCCATCTTTTTCACCTGTTTCAGAATCTCAATCAGTTTATCCGAGGGGATGTATCCGGGGATACTGCCGATGCTTGTACCGTCTTCCGATATGAAGGTGACATTCGGCAAGGCGCGGATATCATATCTGAGAGCGATCTCTTGCTCCTTTTCGGAATGAACCTTGACCGAGATGAAATCTCTGTTCAATATGGCAATGACCGATGCATCTTGATATGTGGATCTCTCCATCATTTGACAGAAACCGCACCAGTCGGCGTAGAAGTCAATAAAGACCTTCTTACCCAATTTTTTCCCTAACGCCATGCCTTCTTCGTATGAATGCCACTTTATTTCACTTCCAGCCGCCATACTGCACGATGCCCACGCAATGACGCCCAAGAAGATCAGTGTTGCCACGGCCGCTCTTTTTGATTTCATGCACATTTCTCCTTTTTTTGAACTTGAAACCCATTCATCCGACCGTAATGATCAATCCTTTCCAAAACCTTTCCTTCACATTACGGTTCTGTAATCCTTCCATAAGGAGCGTGGCACCGAGCAGCGTACTGACTTGTGGGGTATCTTGCGGGGGTAACCCGGTCCTGACTTGCGCCTTGCCTCAGCTTTTTCCCTCCGGATCGTCAATAAAAAAACCGCCGTCAATCCTGATTTCAAGTCCAGGAAGCCCGGCGTTCTTGCGTTAGCCGACCTAGGCGGCGATGCGGTTCAGTTCGTCGACATTATCCCTCCTCGTCAGGGGTCCGGAGCAGCGTCTGGTTCGGTGATAGTTTCGGAACCCTGTATTCGATCTTGCCATTTGTCCATACCGGCAGCTTATATTTATTTTTTCTTGCATCCTCGGCAACCTTTGCCGCTGCCCGGTTCAATGCCTTCAAAGCCATAATTGCATGTTTGTTCTGCTTTTCCATGTTGCTACTCCGATTGATCAAGGAGAACGGGTGTATCTCCGGAAGTGTCAAAGATCGCCCATGAATCAACCAAGGGTTTATAAAGCATGTTGAAATTCTCCCAACTCCTCACAAAACGCCGCCGTATATCTTTTTCAGGGACATCGTGCCCCCCCTTGGAAACTCTATGGTTCACACGTGCAATTGCGAATTCAACTGACGGAAGCTTGAAGAAATAGAGAATGATTTCATATCCTTGCTTCTTCCATTCGATTATCTTTCTGTAATAGCCTTTGCCGCTAAGCGTCGTTTCAAAAGCAAATGATTCATTTTTCCTAACACACTCTCTGATACGTTCGATCATCAGCCGACCAGCTTCTATAGCCATTTTGGTGGGCTGAAATGGTGAAAGACCATTTGCGATAAGGTCTGCATTTACGAAATTGAGGCATTCTGCCTCAATGGGAAGGAATTCATTTGCAAAGGTCGTTTTACCTGCACCATTTGGTCCTGCCAGTATGTAACATTTCTTTTTCAATTTCTTTTCCCCTCATCTTTTTTGATTTCGAAAGGGCAAATAACAGGAAGGATAAGGGTTTGCTGAATTTATTCCAAACTAATCGAACTGGGTCGTCAATTTTTTATTATCACATCACTGCGGAAGTTTGTTGAATTTCTTTTGCTTCTTTCTCCTTCAGGGACACATTCTTGGAATCTTTCCATGCAGTCAAACCATTGGCTTGGCCTCCGTGGATAACAGCAGCTGCAGCGCTCGGGCTTGAAAATTCGTGATCGGCAAGAAAGATCAGCCGGTCATCCTTTTCCTCGATAATTCCGTCAGAGAGCAATCCTGCGCGGAGGTTAGCAGCGTATTGATATTTTTGAGTGGAAGGGCGCTCATTGAGAACTGCCTCCGAGCCTTTAAGCACAACAAAGCCGTTGTCCGTCTGACGACCAGTGGCTTTGAGTCCTTTTATTTCACAAAAAAGTAGACCCGCCTTCTTGGATTTTGTCCCTTTTTTCACGACAGGCTTTAGAAATTCCTGACCGAGAATCGGGAGCAATTGTTCCATTCGGTATAGAAAAATGTCCATGTCTGCCGCATCAGATTCTGGCAAGTGGGATCCACTTCCCTGCGAGTTCTCCAACTCGAATCGACCAACATCACGAGCTGTTTCGATAAGACGTCCTTCCAAATATTTGATGTGAGCTTTTGTGAGATTCTCGTCTTTGCTTACGAAAAATACCAAGGTCTTCCAAAAATCCCTGTCTAAATGACCTTTGACACGATTACGAATCACTTCCGCTTCCCCGATATATACGCGGTCTCTACCAGTATCAGGATTTATACCAGTCAGGAAATACACACCCGGTTTTGCAGCTTCCTCCCTCTTTAGCATATCCTCGATCTGTGACCGTGGGCCAGCCACAGCTTTCCCGGTCCAGTTAGAGATTTCTGCAGTCCGTACGGATGTTGGACTACCTTTTGTAAGGAAGATTTTTACAGTAGCTGTTTCATTCATTTTGTTCCCTCACCAACAGCGTAAATCAGCGGTACGGCTTTTTGTATCAGCTGGTTTTTTTTGTTGGGCAATCTCTTTCAATAAGCATCCTTATTTACCCGAAAAACCCAGATATGGGGGGCGTTGCAGGGTCGTTTGTCATCTAATCAGGGGACGTTGTTGACAAAATGTACAGACTACCATATGCGCATTATTTGCGAGATTCCGGAGGTCGACACGCTCAGTTGTCTTTCGGTTTCAGCCAACGACACACCGTATCCATTGACAAGTTTTTGCGCAAGGATTTTTCTTAATTTTGGCAGGGGCGGCCTACGGCTACCCGATTGAAGCAACGGAATGGTCACCCCTTCCCTTTTGCAGCATCGCGCTATTTCCTT
The DNA here is from genome assembly GCA_963663335.2 of Desulfatiglandales bacterium. Lineage (GTDB taxonomy): Bacteria > Desulfobacterota > DSM-4660 > Desulfatiglandales > Desulfatiglandaceae > NaphS2. Next base: position 64,299 of record CAXXLN010000002.1, read on the forward strand.
TTTTATCAAAATATCCACATCCGTTAATGGGCCAACCTGATGTTGGATCTTTTCTTCCGCCTGGTTGATTATTTCGGAAACAAACAAGCCGCTGCCCAGTATGCGCTCATCCCCTTTTTCCTTTCCACCCGCTCTTCTCATTGCCTTTACAATCGACCAACCGCCCATGGCGCGTATCAGACCGCCACCGGTCAGATCCGGGCGGTCGCCCATGGCAATCCCCCTTTTCAACAAAGGCCCGGTACAATCTCCGCGCTTCTCCTTCTCTACAGGGTATCACGCGCCTCCCCTTTCAGCATGACGTCGCTTTTGCTTGTCACCCACCGAGGCCAGACAGGGTGTTGAAGAGTCCCAAAAACGGAGAAGGATAAACACCGATCCACACCAGGAGGATCGTCAGGCACCCCAGGGCGAGCCAGCCGGGCCATGGCATGGTCGCCGCAGCACGATGCTCGGGTTCCTCCTCGGGGAGTCGTGAAAACATGGAAATAATAACCCGCAGATAATAGTAGAGACCGATGACGCTGCTGAAGATGAGTGAAAAGATCAGCCCCCAGAACGCGCTGCTGATGCCGCCCGCCACCAGGATGAGCTTTCCCATGAAGCCTGCTGTCAACGGGATCCCGGCGAGCGACAGCATGGAAAGGGTCAGGATCAGCGCCAGCCACGGCCGTCGCCAGTACAGGCCTCGGTAGTCATCCAGGGTTTCGACCTCCCGACCGGGGGCTGACAGAATGATGATCACGCCGAAGGCCGCCAGAATGGCGATGAAATAGGCGGTGAGGTACAGAATGGCCGCCGTCGTGGCCCATGGGTGAAAGGCCAATACGGTCATGAGCAGATACCCCATGTGCGATATGGAGGAATAGGCCAGCAGGCGTTTGAGATTTTGCTGCTGCAAGGCCAGGAGATTCCCCACGAACATGGAAATCACGGCGAGGAGGGCGATGGTCGTAAAGAGGCATGGCCTGTGGGGGATGTCCAGCATGATGGCGGCGCGGAGAAAAAAGGCGAACACCCCGCCCTTGGAAATGGTGGCGATGAACGCCGTGGTGGGCGCCGGCGCACCCTGGTACACATCCGGGCTCCAGAGATGGAAGGGGACGATGGCCAGCTTGAAACCGATACCCGACAGGAGCAACACCAGGCCCGTCAGCGTTACCAGGCCGGCACGGGGGGCGAGGCCGTCCAGAGCGCTCAAACTGAGCACACCGGTATCCACATAAATGAGGGCAATGCCGAAGGCCACCAGGGCCGTGGCCATGGCCGCCAGGACAAAATACTTAATACCGGCCTCCACCCCCCGGGCCCTGGTGGTCTGGTAGGCGATCAGGCCGTACAGAGACACGCCCAGCAGTTCGAGCCCCAGGAAAAAGCCGGCAAGGTGAAAACTGATGGTCAACACCATGGCGCCCAGAACCGCCGTCAGCAGCATCAGGTAATGTTCATCTTTTTCCTCGTTGCCGCGCTCAAGATAGGTGAACGAAAAAAGAGCGACGACAAAGCCTGCGACGATAACCAACCCCATCAGGGAAAGGCCGAAACCGTCCATGATGAACAGCGGGGTCACCCGACGACCACTGAAACGCCCGGACACAAACAGCGACACAAAGGCCAGTGCCAGGCCGGTCAAAGTCAGTCCCGCGGTCAGGAGATGGACCCGACGGACGGCGATGGCCAGCATGGCCGCCACAATGGTTGCGGCCACAACGAGCAGGGGAAGAAGCGCATGGAGATCGCCGATGGTCACGATTACCTCTCCCATTTCAGAAAATCCGCCGCCGCGCTTCCCCGCCCCGCCGGTGGCTGTTCCTGTGTCCCGGCACGCGGGGGTTTGGGCAAGTCGGCGGCCGTGGTCACCGACTGAAGATGCGTCAGCGACGGCTGTGCCTCGTCCAGCAGGGGCCGGGGATACATTCCCAGTCCCACCAGGCAAATGACGATGACGGTCATGATGGCCAGCTCCCGACCGCTATAATCCGCAATGCGCCACCCTTCCCTGTTCTCCCCCGTGAAAATATGCTGAATCATCCACAGGGAATAGACCAAGGCAAGGATCAGCCCGATCACGGCGACCATGGCCATCCCCTGATGGGCCTTATACACGCCCAACAGCACCAGGAACTCACCCACAAAATTGATCAGGCCGGGCAGCCCCAGGGAGGCCAGGGCCAGGATCAGTCCCACACGGCCCATTTTCGGGGCCAGGGACCACAACCCGCCCATGCGGTTGAGATCGCGGGTGCTCAGTCGGTGGTGGAGGTCCCCCACCAGCATGAACAGCCCCCCCGTGCTGAGGCCGTGTGCGATCATGATGACGACGGCGCCTTGAAGCGCCAGGTCGTTCCAGGCAAAAACGCCCAGTAGAACAAACCCCATGTGATTGACGCTGGAATAGGCAACCAGCCGTTTCATGTCCGACTGGGCAAAGGCCAGAACCGTCCCGTACAAAATCCCGATAACACCCAATGCCATGGCAACCGGTGAAAAGCTTTCGGCGACCCGGGGAAACAGCGGCACCAGGAAACGCAGGAAACCATAGGCCCCTGCCTTGGAGACAATCCCCGCCAAGAGAACACTGCCCGCCGTGGGGGCCTCGGTGTAGGCATCCGGCAACCAGGTATGCAGGGGAAAGGCGGGGAGCTTGACCGCAAAGGCCAGGAAAAAACCGATCATCAGCCACGGGGCCCAACCGGGGACCAGTGAAGCGGTCCCCAACAAGCGCTCATATTCAAAGGTGTACACTCCGGTGGCACGGCCGTGCACAAAGAAAAGCCCCAGGATGGCAACGAGCATGAGAAGACCGCCCGCCTGAGTGAAAAGAAAAAATTTCAGGGTGGCATAGGAACGGCGTTCATGGCCCCAGATGCCGATCAGGAAGCAGAGCGGCACCAGCATGATCTCCCAGAAGCAATAAAAGAGGAGTAGGTCCATGGACAGGAACAGGCCGGTCATTGCCGTAACCACCAGGAGCACATTGAAGTGAAAGAAGCCCACCCGTTCCTGAATCCGTTGCCAGCTAGTGGCCACCGCCAGAAAACCCAGCAGGCCGTTCAGCGCCAGCAGGAGGAGGCTGAGCCCGTCTAGGGCCAGGTGGTAGCGCGCCCCGATCTGCGGAATCCAGGCATGATCGAATTGCAGCAGCCACACCGGATCGGCGGCAAGGGTGAAACGGCCCGCATCATCGCTCCAAAGGGCCATTACGGCAATAAAATAGGCGCCCAGCGAGACCAGCGAGATCCAGCGGCACCCCGCCTTATGCCGGACACCGACCAGCCAGGCCATAAGCCCCCCCAACAAAGGGAGAAGGAGCAATCCGTTCAGTATCATAGGACAATCACCCCCGTTAGAACCAGCACAACCCCGGCGGCAAGGGCCAAGGCATACCACCTGAGCCGGCCTGTCTGGGTGGCCCGGAGCAAGGAGGATGCACCCATGTGAGCGCGTCCCGTCAGTGTTGGCGCCAGATCCACCACATCGTTTTTGTCGGCACGGGTCAGCCACAAAAAAGGCTTGATGATCAGTTTGTTATCGAGCCAGTCAAACCCCCACCCCACAAACCAGAACCGGTGCAGAACCGCGACCACGGGCACACGGACCAGGCGGCCCAGAGCCCCGCGCCACCGCATGATCATGAAGAATGCCAGCACCAGGCCGCAAAGGGCCGAAATGGCGGAGACAATTTCCATGCTCACTTCTCCCACATTCGTGGACATGCGCTCCACCGGCGGCACCACCTGGTGGAGGAAGTCCGCGAGGGGTTGAAATCCGCCCATCCACTTGGGGAGACCCAGGAGGCCTCCGATGACGGATAAAACGGCAAGGATGACGAGGGGGATGCCCATGCGGTTCCCCGTCCGGGGGAAGGGGGAATGCTTTATAACCAGCGACTGTGAAGGGCCGAAGAAAGTCAGGAACACCATGCGGAAGGTGTAAATACCGGTCAAAAATGCACCCAATAATGCCGCACCCCAAAGCCAGGGTCCGCCCAGGGCCGAAGACCAAGCATCCCATATGATGGCGTCTTTGCTGTAAAAACCGGCACTGACCAGAGGGAGGGCCGCCAATGCGTTCGCCCCCAGAAGAAAGGTCCAGAAAGTAAGCGGCAGTTCCTTGCGCAGCCCCCCCATCTTGAACATATCGTGCTCGTGTTCCAGGCGAATAATGATGACGCCTGCACCCAAAAAAAGCAGGGCTTTAAAAAAGGCATGGACCATGAAATGAAAGACCACCGCACTCCAGGCGCCCACGCCCAGGGCCAGGAACATGTATCCGATCTGGCTGATGGTGGAGTACGCCAAAACCCGCTTGATATCCCATTGGGTGATAGCGCTGAAACCGGACAGCACCAGCGTCAGGGCCCCCACAACTGCGATGATCATCATGACGGAGGGCGCCAGAAGAAAGAGGACATGGGTCCGCAGAATCAGGTATACGCCTGCCGTCACCATGGTGGCCGCGTGAATCAGGGCGCTGACAGGCGTAGGCCCGGCCATGGCATCGGGGAGCCAGATCTGCAGCGGCAATTGCGCCGATTTGCCCACGGCGCCCCCCAGCAACAACACGGCCGCCAGTACGGCAAGGGATGACCCCGTGGGCCACTGTTCCGTGGCGCGGGCCATGAGGGTCTGAATGTGCAGGGTTCCCAGATTGTCGAAAAGGAGGAATATGCCCAACAAAAAAGCTGTGTCACCGACGCGGGTGACAATGAAGGCCTTGCGTGCGGCCCGGTCGTTTTTGGGGTCCTGGTACCAGAACCCGATCAACAGGTAACTGCACAGACCGACACCCTCCCACCCCAGGTAAAGGAGCACCAGGTTGTCCGCCAGCACAAGGATCAGCATCATCCCCACAAAGAGGTTCATGTAGGAGAAAAAGCGGGTATAGTTCCAGTCGTTTTCATCCTCCATGAATTCCGAGGAATACAGATGGATCAATGCGCCCACAAAGGTAATGATCAGCATCCAGATAAGCGAAAGCGCATCCAACTGAAAGGCGACATGCACCGACAGATCAGCCACCCTGACCCAGGACCAGACGGTCTGTATGTAGACGTGCCCCGGCGGTGGGGACGTGACGAACTTGACGGTGATCAGAAGGGCGATGACCGCCGATAAAGCCACGGACCCCACCCCGATGGCGGCGACCGCCTTGCGCGGCGGGTGATGGCTGCTCATGGCAGTCAGCAACAGAGAGCCCACCAGGGGCATCAGGGGAACCAGTACCAGAAGGCCGAACATTTTCTAACCTCGCAGGGTTCGGGCCGCGCCGTGATCCAAAGATCCGAAACGGGAGCGGAAACAGAGGGCCAGGGCCAGACCCACCGCCAACTCCGCGGCCGCCGTGGTCACCACAAAGATATACATCACCTGTCCGTCCGCCTGGCCCCAGCGGGCACCTCCCACAATGAAGGCCAGGCCGGCGGCGTTGAGCATGATCTCGAGGGAGATGAAGGTGAACAGTATATTCCGTCGCACCAGGAGACCCAGCAACCCCAGGGTAAACAGGATTGCGGCGAGCAGCAGGCCATGTGTCACGGGAATCGTCGCCATATCCGCCTCCTCTCAACCCCTTCCCTGTGAACCGTTGCGGCCCAGATGATAGGCGCCCACCAGCCCGGCCAGGAGCAGCATGGAAGCCAGTTCCACCCCCAGTGCATAGGGACCGAACAGGACCTGCCCCACCTGGCGTGGCGTCACCTCTATTCCCGACACGGGGGAACCCTTTCCCGCAAAAAGAACGGTGATAAAATCGCCCGTCAGGAGTACGGTCAACAGGAGCGGACCCAGCCACGACCACGGGTGGATGGATCGCTTTGCGTCATCCCCCTTCCGTGCTTTCGGGCTCAGGGTCATGATGGCGAACAGGAGCATGACCATCATGGCGCCCGCATAGGTAATCACCTCCAATGCCGCCGCAAAGGGTGCGCCCAGAACCAGGAATGCCACTGCCACTGCCAAGAGCGACACCACCAGATAGACCAGGCCGTGAATCGCCTCCCGGCGGGTGATGGCCAAAAATGTCGCAAGGACCGCAATGGCGCCGCTCATATAAAATGCTACGTTCATGACTTTTGTTCTCCCTTTACGGCATCAGACTGCGTACATCCACGGGTGCCGACTCGTTTTCCGCCCGGCCCTTGTCCTTGCCGCCGATAGAAAGACCCGACACCCCGTAGAAGTTGTAATCCGGGTGTTTGCCGGGGCCGCTGATCAGTAAATCTTCCTTCTCATAGACCAGATCATGACGGTTGTATTCGCCCATCTCGAAATCGGGCGTCAGTTGTATGGCCAGGGTGGGACAGGCCTCCTCACAAAAACCGCAATAGATGCAGCGGGCGAAGTTGATGCGGAAAAAATTCGCGTAATGCCTGCCGTCTTCCGCCACGGCGCCTTGAACGGCAATGCAGTCGGTGGGGCAGACCGCCGAGCAGAGGTAGCAGGCCACGCACCGTTCCGCTCCACCAGGGTCCCTGGTCAGCACGATGCGCCCGCGGAACCGCGGCGGCGTGTACGGCCGCTTCTCCGGGTATTGCACGGTCTCCCGCGGGCGGAAGGCGTGGGTGAAAATCAAGGCGATGGAACGTAGAATCGAAAACACCTTATCCCTCCCATCATCACCCGCGGGCCAACAAAATGCCCGCGGTAACCACCAGATTGATCAACGACAAGGGCAACAAAATTTTCCATCCCAGGGCCATCAACTGATCGTAGCGGGGCCGCGGGAGGCTCGCCCGGATCAGGATGAAGATGGCAATGAACACAAATGTCTTAATAACAAACCAGATCACCGGCGGCAGGAAAGGGCCCTGCCACCCCCCGAAGAAGAGGGTGACCATCAACGCGGAAATCAGGGTGATCCCCATATACTCACCCAGGAAAAACATGCCGAATTTCATTCCCGAGTACTCGGTGTGATACCCGGCCACCAGTTCACTGTCCGCCTCGGTGAGATCAAACGGGGTGCGATGGGTTTCCGCCAGCCCGGCGATAAAAAAGACGACGAAACCGACCACTTGAGGGACCACAAACCACATGTGGCGCTGGGCCTCCACGATCTCACCCAGGTTGAAGGAACCCGCCGACAGCACCACCCCCATGATCGACAACCCCATGAACACTTCATAGCTCAATACTTGGGCTGCCGCGCGTACACCGCCCAACAGGGAATATTTATTGTTACTGGCCCAGCCGGCCAGCACCATGCTGTAGGCGCCCAGGGATGACATCCCTAAGAAAAACAGCAGCCCGATGTTGAGGTCCGCCACGGTAACGCCCGGGGCCACACAGATCACCGCAAAAGCGAGCAGCACCGGCGCCACGGCGAGGGCCGGTGCCAGGACGAACAGCGGTTTATCGGCAAAGGGCGGGATCCAGTCCTCCTTGGTGAAAATCTTGACCATGTCGGCCATGACCTGCAGCAGGCCGAAGGGTCCCGCCCGGTTGGGTCCGATGCGATCCTGCCACAGGGCCAGGAGCCTCCGTTCCAGAAAGATGTTGGCGGCGGCAACCAGAAGGGGTCCGAGCAACATGCACAAAATGATCAGAACGGTTATGAGTATGTTATTCATGGTCTCCCCTCTCCGTCCGATTCTGATCCTTGTCCCCGCCCTTATGGGGACTCAGTCTCACGGTCCCCACATCCATGCACCCGACCGGTCCGACAAAAAATCCGGCCACCCCCCGGGGCAGGGCCGGCAGGACCTTGACGGGCAGGGTGATCCCCTGATCGACCCGGACCGCCGCGCCTTCCGAAAGCCCCAGACTTTCCAGATCCTCGGGATTCAAGGCCAGATAGGGGATCGGGGCCAACCGGGCAATCCCCGGTGTCAGCATGCTCAAAGGCTCGGAGCCGAACATGTGGTACATGGGCACAAGAAGCCATTTTTCAGGTTCCGGGCGGAAGGCCGATGGAACATCTTCGAAGTAGGCCCCATTTGGCGCGGCCGCAGGCTCGATCAGCCGTTGTCCGGTCTCCCCACCCCGCAAGGGGCCGCCAACCTCCTCTTGGAATTTGTTGAGTGCCTGGACCGAGTTCCAGCCTGGAGCCCAATAGCGTGAAATGAGTGCCGCCGGCGGCGGTCCATGGAACCCCTCCATGGAAAAGGAAAGCGGCGCATCGGGATCCTCGGGCGGTGTGGGGACATTAACGTCCCGGTCCGCGTGAATGGAAGTCAGTCCACTGTAGCGCGGCGACTGCCGCGGCACCTTCATGCCCTTCAATTGAGCGTCCGGCGGCAGGACCCCGGAGAGCACCGGCGCAAAGATGGGCATTTCCACGGCCAGATCATTCATGATGGCATCCAGATTGTCCCGGGCGACCGGGCCACCGGGCCCGGCCATATCCACCATATGGCTCAACCGGCGATGGGCCGGGAGCGAATCCCCCTCCGGCTCAAAGACCTGGAAAAAGCGTTGCGCTCTCCCCTCGTAGTTGACCAGGGTCCCGGTGCACTCGGCAAAGGCCGCCGTGGGCAGCACCAGATCGGCCCTTTGGGTGGTCCCGGTCTCCAGATGGTCCAGCACGACCACCCGACCGGCCCCCAGCAGGGCGTCGGCCTCTTTTGGTGACATGCGTTGGTACAGGTCGTTCTCCAGAATGATCACATTGTCGGCCGCGTCTTTTCGTACCCGGTCAAGAGCCCCATCCAGGTCCATCCCGCCCATCATGGCCACGCCCATGCTGTTGGCTTCAGGGGTCAGAAAGGCCAGGCCGGCGGTCTGCTCCCCATCACACAGTGCAAAAGCGATGTTGGCCGCGGCCTGCACCAGGGAGGAACTTTTCAATGAGATTCCGCTCACAATGAGCGGCCGTTGGGCCACTTTCAGGTCTCCGGCAATGGCTTCGGCCATGACGCGAATTTCTTCCGTGAGATCCTCCACCACGGGGGCCTTGGGGTCGAGCGCATGGGCCACGGCAAAGCCCAGTCGTGCCAGGTCATCCGGGGCCCCACGATAGGTCAGGGTGGCCACGTCATCGAGGCGGGTATCATTAGGCGTTGCAACAAAAAAAGGCCCCTTCTCATCCTGAATTGCCGTCCGGACCCCGGCCGCCTGCCAGAGGGGGATGTGCAACGTATCCAGTTCCCGGATGGGTTCCTGCCGGACCGACTGCCGAAGGGCCAGGGCCGCCCGCGGCATCACCTGGGTCACATCCTCTCCCAGAACCAGCACCGCATCGGATTTCTCCATGTCCCATATGGACGGGGACCTCGCCGGGCCCTTTTTTAGAATATCGAGGATCAGTCTGAGAAGTTTGGACTCTCCGGCCCCCATCCCGGTGCAAAAGCGCTCCGCACCCACCAGGGTCCGCAGGGCATAGTTGGCTTCAAGGGATGCACGTGGAGACCCGATGCCGATCGTTTTCCCGGGGCCGGACAGGAAGGCGCCCAGGTATTCCTCAGCCCGGTCCGGTGAGACGGCTTCGGACGGAGCGCCTTTCTTTAAACGGCGCGTCGCCTGCCGCACCCGGCGTTCGCTATTGACGAATTCGTAACCGAACCTCCCCCGGTCACACAGAAAATAGCCGTTGATGTTGCGATGATAGCGGTTCCGGATGCGGCGCAGTGTGCCGTAGCGCTCGCCGGGGATGGTGTTGCAGCCGGCACCGCACTGGACGCAGATGGAGGGGGCGGTTTGGAGATCCCACTTGCGGGTGTAATGACCGTGCAGGGTCTTGTCCGTGAAAACGCCGGTGGGGCATATCTCCACCAGGTTGCCGCTGAACTCGCTTTCAAAGGGACCGTCCTCGAAACGACCGAAGTAGACGTGGTCGTGGACCCCGAACACATTGAAATCACGCCCCCCCGCGTAATCCGTATAGAAACGGACGCACCGATAGCAACCGATGCAGCGATTCATTTCGTGTTCGATGAGCGGCCCCAGGTCCTGATTACGGTGGGTCCGTTTGGCAAATCGGTGATCGCGATGCACGTGCCCGCTCATGACCGTCATATCCTGGAGATGACACTCGCCCCCTTCGCCGCATACCGGACAATCGTGGGGGTGGTTGGCCATGAGCCATTCGATATTCCTGGAGCGAAACTCCTTGGCCTCGATATCCTGGATGGAGATGCGCGCCCCGTCCCTGACCGAGGTCATGCAGGCCATGACGATGCGCCCTTTCGGATCGTTCTCGTCCCTGAACTGCTTGACGGCACACTGTCTGCAGGCGCCGGCGGAACCTAAGGCCGGGTGCCAGCAGAAATAGGGGAGGTCAAACCCCAGGTTCAGGCAGGTTTCAAGGAGATTGCGGCCTTCCGGGACCTCATAGGGTTTGTCTTCGATGTAAATGGTCGCCATCAGCGGGCACCTCCCTCAGGACGATACGGGCAGCGTCCCAGGCGGATATGTTCCCGGAAATCGTCTTCAAAATAGGTGAGCGCGCTTTGAAGGGGCTCCATGGCCCCAGGGGCCAGGGCACAGAATGTGCCGTCGGGTCCGCCGATCCAGCAGGCATGGGCGTGCAGGCGGTCCATATCTTCAGGCTTTCCGTGGCCGTCCTCGATGGCGCTCAATACACGGACGGTCCACGGCAGCCCTTCCCGGCAGGGGGTGCACCAGCCGCACGACTCCCGGGCGAAAAAACGCATCACATTGTTCACCATGCCCACGGGACAGGTTTTGTCATCCAGGATAATCATGGTACCGCAACCCATGCGGCTGCCGAGGGCGCTCACGGATTTCACATCCATGGGCACATCCAGGTGTTCGGCCAGAAGGAAGTCGGTGGACGCACCCCCGGGAAGGAAGCCTCGCAGTCGGTATCCATCCGCCATGCCCCCCGCGTGATCTTCGATGATTTCACGGGCGGTGGTGCCCATGGGGAGTTCCCACCATCCGGGCCGCCTGACCCGGCCGCTGACCCCGTAAATCTTGGTACCCCCCTCGTCGGTAAGACTCAGGTCCTTGTACCAGTCGGCGCCGTTTTTGAGGATATGCGGCACATTGGAGAGGGTCTCGACGTTGTTCACATCGGTGGGCCGGCCCCACAGACCGACCGCGGCGGTATGGGGCGGCTTGGCCCGCGGGTTGGCGCGGCGCCCTTCCAGGGAATTGAGCAGGGCCGTGGCCTCGCCGCAAATATACCGGCCGGCGCTGGTATGGAGATAAATCTCCATACTGAAATCCGTTCCCAGGATGTGCGCACCCAGATAGCCCGCCTCACGGGCCTCGATAATGGCCTTTTCAATGCGCCGGGCCGCTTTTTTGTATGCCCAGCGCAAGAAAATATAACCCGTGTTGGCGCCGATGGCATGGGCGGTGATGATCATCCCCTCAATCAGTTGGTGGGGATTTCCCTCCATGAGCACACGGTCCTTGAAGACGCCCGGCTCCATCTCATCGGCATTGGCCACCACGTAGGCGGGCGAAACGGCACATTCCCCCTTGGGCATGAAACTCCATTTGACCCCGGTGGTAAACCCGGCGGACACATGGTCCCACTGGTCCGGTTCCTCGATCATCGTGACCATCTCGTGGGGAAAGACATGCCGTTTATGAAGGTCCTCGTCAGGCACGAAGCTCCATTTCCTTCCGGCGGAAAAACCGGCGCCGCCCCGTCCCCCCAGGGTCGAGTCCTGAACAACCTTGATGACCTGGTGCGGCTCCATTTTCAGTGCCGCGCGCAGCCCCTGATACCCGCCCACCGCCTCGTATTCGCCAAGGCTCAGGGGCTGCCCGTCAGGCCGAAGATGCCCGGTCAGGGGTTGGGTCAGGGGACGTTCCCGCGTCATGTTTCAAGCCCTCCATGAGCATAGCGTTCAACAATGGCATCCAGGTCCTCGGGCTGGATGCGGGTGTAGAGCTCGTCGTCGATCATGATGGCGGGCGCCTGCTCGCACACGCCCAGACAACTCACCGGCAGCCAGGTAAAACGCCGGTCCGGCGTGGTTTCGCCAGGGCCGATGCCCAGCAAACGGGATAGCCTTTCTTCCAGCCCCGTTTCGCCCATAATCCAGCAACTGACGCCATCGCAGAGGCGAATGACGTGCTCGCCCACCGGCCGACGAAAAATCTGACTGTAGAAGGTGGCCAGACTGTCCAGTTCAGCGGGCGTCATTTGAAGGAGCGCCGCCACATCTTTAAGGTCTTCATCGGTTACCCATTTCCCGGGCTCTTGAACGATCTTCAACGCCTCCAGCGCCACCGCCCTCTGAGTGGGATAAATGCGCAAAAGGGCTTCGATCTCTTTTCGTTCATCGGGGCCTATGGCCATCCGCTCCTCCTTCAGCGGTCGATATCCGCCAGAACATAATCCACGGCCCCCAAAATGGCCATGAAATCCGCCACCATCGCGCCGCGCGTGCTGATCAAGGGCACCATCTGAATATGGGGGAATGACGGCGTTCGAATCCGACAGCGATAGGCGGATCCCGCACCGTCGCTGATCAGGTAGTAGCCGTTGTTTCCCTTGGTCGCCTCGATACCCTGGTGTGCCTCGCCTGCCGGGATCACGGGACCCCAGGCCACATTCACGAAATGATGAATAAGGGTTTCAATGTCATGGAGTGTACGATCCTTGACGGGCGGAACGGCCAGCGGGTGTTCCGCCTTGTACGAACCCTCCGGCATCTGTTTGAGGCACTGCGCCACGATGCGCAGGCTCTGGCGCATTTCCTCCATGCGCACCATGGCCCTGTCAAAGCAATCACCGTGAACACCGGTGGGAATGTCGAAATCAAACTGCTCGTAGCCCCCGTAAGGACGTTTTTTCCGAAAATCCCATTCCAGGCCGGTAGCGCGCAATCCGGCACCGGTGACACCCCATTCGACGGCCTCCCCGGTGGAGTAGGCGCCCACCCCTTTGGTACGGGCCTTGAAAATCCGGTTGCGGATGACCACCCGATCATATTCCCGAAGCCGTTTCGGCAGATAGTTCAGGAAATCGCGCACCAGGCGGTCCCAGCCGTCGGGCAGATCCAGGGCCACGCCGCCCATGCGGAAAAAGCTGGGGTGCATGCGGCCGCCGGTGATGGCCTCCACGATATCGAAGATGCGTTCCCGGTCGTTGAAGGTAAACAAAACGGGCGACATGGCACCGATATCCGAGGCAAAGGTGCCCAGCCACACCAGATGGCTGGCCAGGCGGAAGAGTTCGGCCAGCATGACGCGGATCACCTGGGCCCGCGAAGGCACCTCGATGCCAGCCAATTTCTCCACCGCCAGCACATAGGCGAAGTTGTTCATCACCCCTCCCAGATAGTCGATGCGGTCGGTGTAAGGGATGTAGGTATGCCAGGTCTGGCGTTCGGCCATCTTTTCGGCGCCCCGATGGTGGAAACCGATGTCGGGCACCACGTGACGGATCTCTTCGCCGTCCAGTTGCAGCACAAATCGGATGACGCCGTGGGTGCCCGTATGGTGGGGCCCCAGGTTGAGAACCAGATAGTCGGTATCCTCTTCCGGATCCGCCTCCGGTAATCCCCATGCACCGGGATCGAAACGGAGGGCTTTTTCATCTCGAATGATCTCCTCATCCGAAATGTGCACCGGTCCTCTTTCCGTTGCCCGGGCCGGATATTCCTTTCGCAAGGGATGCCCATTCCAGGTGGACGGCAGCAGGATGCGCTTAAGGTTTTGGTGAGCGTCAAAAGTGATGCCGAAGAGGTCCCACACCTCCCGTTCGTACCAGTCTGCCGCCGGCCACAGTCCGGTGATACTGGATAAAGACGGATAGAGATCAATGAGCGGAACCTTGATGCGGATGTCGCTGTTCCGTTCAAAGGAGAGAAGATGGTAGACCACCGTGAAAGCACACTCCGGCTGGCCTTCGCGCTGCCGCCGCTCCCGCTCGTCGATGGCGGTCAGATCGTACAGCATGGGGTAAGGATCGGAGACCTGTGTTTTCAGATGCCGCAGCACACGAAGCACCGCGTCCCGCGCCACCCAAAGGGTGGGGATGTGGTCCATGGTGGCCTGTTCGGCCAGAATCTCCGGTCCAAAAAGGGTTTTCAGCTCCTGGATAATCCCTGTCCCCGTCATCGGATTCATACCTCGTCAGGGGAACGCAGGGTGGTGGCCTGTCGACGCTTTTCCCGCTTGAGTTCGCGGCGGGAGGGCATCTCGGCTCTGACCACGTCCTGGGAACCCACGACCCAGCTAAGCGGCCTTTTCTCGGTCGCCACCTTCTCCTGAAGCAGGGTGAGCCCCTCCATGAACGCCATGGGGCTGGGGGGGCACCCGGGAACATAGACGTCCACCGGAAGGAACTGATCCACCCCCTGAACCACGCTGTAGATGTCGAACATGCCGCCGGAGTTGGCGCAAGACCCCATTGAGATGACCCAGCGGGGCGCCATCATCTGCTCGTAAAGGCGTTTGACAACGGGGACCATCTTGACGAACATGGTGCCCGCGATGATGATCATGTCGGCTTCCCTGGGCGAGGAGCGCACCACCTCGGCGCCGAAGCGGGAGATATCGTACCGGCTGGTAATGGCGGTCATCATTTCCACAAAACAGCAGGAAAGACCGAAACCGAAAGGCCATAGGGAGTATTTACGAGACCAGGCCAGCATGTCCTGGAGCCGGGTCAGGATGACGGATGATTTCACCGCCTGCTCCAGCGTGCCGTCACCCGGCTGAGGTGAAGCACCCGGATGGTTCTTGAAGCGATTCATGGACCCGGCACCTCCTGTTCCGTATTGACCGGTTCGATATTTGGCGCCACTTGTCGTCCCGGCTTCCAGACCCTGGGTCCCCAGTTCAATGCTCCGATTCGCCAGAAGTAGATCAGAGCCGCCAGAAGGATGCCGATAAAGACCACCACCTGATAGTAGCCCGTCCACCCCAGGTCGCGGAATGCCGCGGCCCAGGCAAAGATGTACACGGCCTCCAGATCAAACAAGACGAAGGCCACGGCCACCAGATAGTACTTGACGGGTATCCGCCGTTGGGCCGGCCCGGTGGGCAGAACCCCCGATTCATAGGGGTCCCCGGTTGTCCGTTCCCGGTGGCGCTCGCCCAGCAAGGACGAAAGGCCAAGGATTACGGTCACCAGGAACACCACCAGAACAAAAAAGACCGCCAGGGGCCACATGGAGGCGGTCATGACGGCCCCCCGCCCTGTTTTTCGTGATTGGCGCCCATGCGCCCTAAACCGATCATTCCGATCTCCATAACCCGATGCGCCTTTGGCGGCGGCGTTTTGAATCCAGGATATCCCGTGCCGTACCGTATTCTATATTTTCATTCTATAAGATTTTTTCATTCGAGCATAATGGGGTGCATGCTGTATTTTTGGTCGTTTTGCCTATTACTTCAAAAACACCCCTGCCGGGGGGTTCAAGGGCAGGGCATGCTGCCGGCGTTTAACGATTGCTTCCGGATTCCCACATGGTTCGTTGCACTGCCGCCGCCGATGACGTTTCTCTTCCGGAAACTCGAGGACCGAACCGATGCCGGCGCGGTTCGCAGAAAGTCTTCCGCCTTATGGCGTGGCAATACGGATAGCGCTTTTCGCTGAAATGACGACATGAGGGAAAATGCGAAAATACCGAATTTTCATTCAACAAATACACGATGAACCTGATTATCACATCAGGAAAAACACCTTAGACTGCGTTCGAATGAAGAGAGGGGGGTAACAGGCACATGAACGGTTCTTGGCCTGGTTACCGCTGAGTAAAACAAATGGAAGCATCAAAGGAGATCGAAAATGGCAGGGATATTCAAAGCCTATGACATCCGCGGGTTGTATCCCGATGAGATCAATGAGGAGAGCATGCACAAAATCGGTTTTGCCTTCGGCCGCTATCTAAGAAAGGATCGCATTGTCATGGGGCACGACATGCGAGATTCCTCTCCCGGGCTAAATATCGCTTTCTCCGAGGGGGCACAGGCCTCCAATGTTCAGGTGATTGATATCGGAAAGGCGACAACCCCCATGCTCTATGCGGCCATCATCGACGGGGATTTCGACGGCGGAGCCATGATCACCGCCTCACATCTTCCGGCCCATTACAACGGGGTCAAGCTGTGCCGGGAAAAAGCGATTCCCCTGAGCGGGGCAGACGGGCTACCGGAGGTGGAAACCCTCTATCACGCTAAAGACATGCGGCCGGAGGCTGATGCGGGAGCGCGGTCTTCCATGAATTTTCTGCCCCGCTATCTGGAGAAACTGCTCCCTTTCGTGGAGACTAATGAACCCTTCCGGATTGTGATCGACGCCGGCAACGGCATGGGCGGCCTGGATACGCCCCGTCTGCTGAAACACCTTCCGCACGTGGACGCCGTCCATATGTACTTCGAGCCGGACGGCGGCTTTCCGCATCACGTTCCCAACCCGGTTGAGCCCGAAAACACGGCGGAACTGCAGAAACGGGTGGTGGCCGAAAAGGCCGGGCTGGGGTTCGCCTTTGACGGTGATTGCGACCGGTGCGGCTTTGTGGACGAGACCGGCGCACGCGTGCCGGCCGACCTGGTGATCGCGGTGCTGGCCGAGTACTTTCTCAAAAAAACGCCGGGCGCCACCATTCTCCATGATCTACGCGCCAGCCGCGCCGTTCCCGAGCGGATTCGCGAGCTGGGCGGCAACCCGGTCAAAACCCGGGTGGGCCATTCCTTCATAAAGGAGAAGATGCGGGAAGTGGACGCAGTATTTGCCGGGGAACTCTCCGGCCATTATTACTTTAAAGAAATGGGATTTATCGACAGCGGTATTCTCTCGATGATCTCCATGCTCAATCTCCTGACCGCCAAGGGCGCACCCCTGAGCAAGCTGATAGATCCACTCAAGAAATACGCCCGGTCCGGCGAGATCAATATCCACGTACGTGATAGTCCCCAAATATTGCGAAAACTGGCGGTGGCCTACCGGGACAGCCGTCAGGAACACCTGGACGGATTGTCGGTGGAATACCCCACGTGGTGGTTCAACCTGCGGGAATCCAACACCGAGCCCGTGGTACGGCTCGTGATGGAAGCCGACGACGAAACCGTTCTGGAACGGGAAAAGAGCCGTGTGTTGGAGATGATCGACCGCTATCGGATCGAATCATCATAGTAAATCATATTAAATGAAAGGAGAGTGTTATGAAAAAATCGTTTTTAAGAGGAATCGTCGTGGCCTTTTTGGCCGTGGTGTGGGCCGTGGGATTGGCGGCCGCCGGACAAGAGCAGGCGGGTATGTCGGATAAGGAGTTTGATAAATTGCACAAGGCCGACATGCAGGCTGAGAAAGGAGGGAAGGTCTTCTTGATGTCGGGAAAAATTGCGGCCATCAACCTACCGACCCGCAACGTGGTGATCGAAAGCCCCACCAACGGACAGATATTCACCGTGGGCGGCCCCGTCAGCCCCAATGCCGTGTTGAAAATAGGTGGAAATTCAGCTCGTTTGGACGACTTTGGTTTGGGGACGTCGGTGACCGTAAAATGGCAAGCCACCAAAAATGGGCCCGTAATACTGATGCTTAAGGCGAAATAATACCTTCGAAAGATATTTCAGAGCTATTGAACGAGATTCTGGCGATCCTGGGCGCAGTCGGGGTGTCGACACCTTCAGGTGCCGGATATCTACCGCTTGGCGCTGGAAAGACCATGGCTTAAGGCCGGGTAAAAGGAGTAGCAGGATGATCCGTACGTATGGGGATTTGGAGGCGGTCAGCCGGGCCGCCGCGGAGCTTTTTGTGGAACTGGTTGCGGATGCGGTTTCCGCTCACGGGCGCTTCGCCGTGGCCCTTTCGGGCGGAGGGACCCCGCGCCGCTTGTATAATTTGCTGGCCGAGTCGCCGACTCAAGAGAAGATCCATTGGAAAGCCGTGCATGTTTTCTGGGGTGACGAACGCTGTGTCCCTCCAAGCGATCCGCGCAGCAATGCTCGGATGGCGCGCCTGGCTTTGCTGGACCATGTGCCCCTCCCGGCGGAAAACATCCATCCCATCTCCTGCGACCGGTCTCCGCGGGAGGCCGCGACACGGTACGAAGCTGAAATAAAGGCTTTTTTCGGAACAGAGGCACCCGCATTCGACCTGGTCCTACTGGGCCTGGGGGACAACGCCCACACGGCATCGCTTTTCCCCCACACCCCGGTGCTGGATGAAAAGGACCGGTGGGTCGCTGAAGTGTACCTTCCCGAACAGGATATGCACCGGGTCACCCTCACCGTGCCGATCATCAACCAGGCAAGAGAGGTTCTTTTCCTGGTGAACGGCCCGGGGAAAGCGAAAGCACTGCAACAGGTGCTGGAAGGCCCGTTTCGGCCCCATGATTTTCCGGCCCAGTTGATCCGCACCAAGGCGGGGCATGCGCTCTGGCTGGTGGACCACGATGCGGCGGTCAAGCTGAATGTCGATCCGGGAGTGAGTGAATGACCGCGACCACGGGGAAGCGAACCTGATTATCATTACGAAAAAACGGGATCCTTCTCCACCTCTCCCGTGACAAGCAGCTCCCATTCCTCAAGAACGAGCATACAGTATTTTCGCCCAACAAATACAGAATGGACCTGATTGTCACCTTAGGAAAAACACCCCAGACTGTGAACGATGGGTATGGCTGATCGGCCGATAAGACATTATACCAAAAACGAGGGGATTGGCGTCGAATGGCTCAAAAAACCGGTTGCCCAAAACCAATCGCGGATCTTGGGAGACGTTACCGGGCCGGCGTATTTGCCGGCCATATGGCGTTGTAGATACTAACTATAAAAAATATCATAAGAGGGAGGGGTTAATCATGAAAGCCGGAAAAGCTGTTCTCGTGACCATGGGCATCATCGCAGGGCTGCTATGGGGCAGCCAAAGTTGGGCCTGGGATTATCCTTTCATCAAAGGGTACGGTCCGATTCATCCACTGCCGCAAGCTGCGATTCAACCTGATAAGCAGTTGCATTATAAGGTTCTGTTCGACATCAAAACCCCTACCAAAAAAGCCGATAGCGTAAGCCCGGGATTGAATCATGTGGCGCGGTTCATCAACGTCATGGCTTCAGCGGGACTTATGCCAGAGAAAACGACCCTTGTGGCGATCATCCACGGCAATGCCGCTCCAATTGTGCTAAAAAATGAAATATTCAAAGAAAAATTTGCTGTGGATAATCCCAATCTAAAGCTCATCAACGATCTGAAAAAGGCAGGCGTAAAGCTATATGTCTGCGGCCAGTCCTTGGCCGATCTTGACTACAACGCCGCATGGGTGAATTCAGACATCGTGCTCACCCTTTCGGCACTGGTGGCTGTTCCAACCTTTGAATTAAAGGGCTACGCTTATGTGCCTTTCTAACTGAAGGGTCAAGCGTTTCTGAGAATTAAGCCGGGAAACGTGCCGACCAGAGGTCCGAGAAGTGGCTGCAAGACCAATCTTCGACACGGTAGCATCTTGATGTCAAGGAATTGAAAAAATGAATATCGAGGTTATGCAGCCACTTCCAACCAAGCCGAGACCTTCGGGATCAGGAGCGTGTCATGGCGGTTACGAAACGATGCATGGTTTGTCTGACGGTCTTGGGTGCAATTCTTTCGGTCTGTGGTTCCGTCAGAGCCGAAAAAATTGAGCCCCCCTGGACGTCCTGGCATAGGGACGGGATAATTTTCACGGTTCCGGGTATTGACAATGTTCCGGACCTGTGGGGCGAAATCGTCGAGCCGGACTTGGTGATCTTTTTTGCCGGTAACCAGTTCATGGTCATCCATGACCTCCTGGACGCGTTCCGAAAACAATATCCCCATTATCAAAAAATTTACGTGGAGACTCTTCCACCGGGGATCCTGGCCCGGCAGATGGCCGAGGGCAGTTTGATCATAGGCAACCTCAAAATCACCCTAACCCCCGACATCTTCACCGCAGGAGAGCAGGGAATCAAAGCGGTGGAAAAAAAGCACCCGGGGATCTTTGAAAGGACCGTACCCTATGCCCGGAACCGTCTGGCCATAATGGTCCATAAGGGCAACCCGAAAAAAATCACCACCCTGAAGGATCTGAGCAAACCCGGAGTGAGAGTGAGTATGCCGAATCCGGCCTGGGAGGGCATCGGCAAGACTATCCTCAAGGCTTACGAAAAGACAGGGGGCAAGCAGTTGGTCGAACAAATCATGAAACAAAAGGTCGAGAACGGCACCACGTTCTTGACCCATATCCATCACCGCCAGACCCCTATCAGGATCATGCGGCACGAATCCGACGTCGGGCCGGTCTGGTACACAGAGGCCCGTTTCCAACAAATGATCAAAAATCCCATCGGCATGGTGGAAATCCCCGAAAAGGATAATGTTGTCAGCACCTATGTGGCGGGCATCTTGAAAAATGCTCCCCATGGACAGGCGGCCGCTGATTTCATGGCGTTTCTTACCGGCCAAGAGGGTCAGACGGTCTACCGCAAGTACGGGTTTCTTCCCCTTCAAGGAGAAAAAAGAAAATAGCCGTACTGTAATTGGCGCGGTGTGTGTCCTTGCATGAACATGTCCTATAGACATGATAGCCAACCGCCATCACGCTTCAGCGGGATTTTTATCTATAAGAAGACGTTCCCGGCTGGAGAACCAAAAATCGTTTAATCGGAAAAAGGAGATTCGGCATGAGAAACACTAGGAGGGCTCATTTGATGTCGGTCACGGCATTGTTTGTGACGGGAATGGTTATTTTTGCCGGTTCGTTGTTTCAAGTATGGGCGGCGGACTCCAAGGGGACGGGCTACAATCCACCAGATCTGAAGAGCGCTCCGGCGGATATAAGAGACGCAGTAACGCTTGGTTACCACATTCTCACGGAAACCGATCAATATGTCGGAGAATATGTGGGTAATTCCCTTGCCTGCCGGAACTGTCACTTTGAAGCCGGCATGACCCAGGGGGGGAAGAACGGCGGACTCTCCCTCGTGGGGGTTGGTGCTACCTATCCGAAATACCGAAAACGGCAAAATTACGCCGTTGATTTGGTGACCCGGACCAATAATTGTTTTGAAAGGAGTATGAACGGTAAGCCTTTGCCGGCTAACAGCAAGGAGATGACGGCCATCGTCACCTATTATCAGTGGATTTCTAAGGGGCTGCCGATTTATGGCGAGATTCCTTGGCTCGGCTTGAAGCTTTTGAAGAGCAGCCACCAGCCCAACCGGACGGAGGGCGAAAAAGTCTTCGCCCGGATATGTGAGACCTGTCACGGCAAAAATGGCGAGGGTACTCCGGCAGCGCCGCCCTTATGGGGAGAGGCCTCTTTTAATGATGGCTCGGGCATGTATAAACCGGAAAAATTTGCAGCCTTCGTGCATCTGAACATGCCCCGGAACAACCCCGATCTGTCGGAGGCTCGGGCCCTTGACGTGGCATCCTATGTCTCCTCGCGACCTCGGCCGCATTTCCAAGGAATGTCGGCCGCCATGACCAAGGTGAGCCACAAGTCCGGGGCGGCGGCATCCGGGCAACCCGTTTTTCAGCCTTTGCCGGGCACCCCCCCCATCCCCGAGGATAATGCCATGTCCCCGGCAAAAGTAGAACTGGGCAAGCAGCTTTATTTTGATCCACGTCTTTCCATTAATGGGACGATTTCCTGTCAGAGCTGCCATGACGTACTGAGCGGCGGTACTTCGTCCTTGCCGGAGCCGATCGGGGTCTACGGGCGTGTTGACGGGGACCGTAACGATCCTACGGTATGGAACGCGGCCTTCAAAACCGCCCAGTTCTGGGATGGCCGCGCTGCCAGCCTGGAGGAACAGGCCAAGGGGCCTCTTTTCAACCCCGTGGAAATGGGATCGCATCCGAAAATCGAGGTAAAGCGGATCAAAGAAATTCCCGGGTATGCGGAGGCTTTCAACAAAGTTTTCGGCGAATCGGATCCGGTGACCGTGGACAATATGGTTAAGGCCATTGCCGCTTATGAGCGCACACTCATAACCCCAAATGGTCCATTTGATCAATACTTGCAGGGAAGTAAAAAGGCGATATCACCGGAGGCGGTGCAGGGTTCCAAACTGGTAAAAGACTTGGGGTGCATGGCGTGTCATTTCGGGCCTAATTTCAGCGGTCCCATGAGCCCCATGGGTCAGGGGTTTTTCATGAAGTTCCCCGTCTATAAAAATTCCGCTTACGTGTCCAAGTATGACCTCCTGAAAGATACGGGGCGCTACAGGGTGACCCATAAGGATAGCGATAAGTACATGTTCGTTGTCCAAACCTGGCGCAATATTGCATTAACAGCCCCCTATTTCAATAACGGTTCGGTGGGTGATCTGGGAACGGCGGTTCAGGTTATGGCGAAAACGGAATTAAACAAGGATCTCACCCAAAAACAGGTGGATGACATTCTGGCGTTCTTCCGGACCCTCACGGGCGCATTTCCCATGCAGGTCATGCCTCGCTTGCCTCCGACACCGGATACAACGTTATTTATGAAATAAAAGCAGTTTAATCAACCTATCTTAGATATGACTGATCGGTCGATACGGACATGATGCCAAGGGTGAGGTGAAGGAAAATGAGTCTTCAGCGTCAAACTTATCTGGTGGTGGGTTTCATTGTTTTATTGGGCGTCATTTTAGGCGTGTGGGTTTCGCGCTGGTGGTTGCTGCTTCCCACGCTCATGGGCGTGGGCATGCTCGTGGCGGGCGTCATCGGCTTTTGCAACATGACACGTCTATTGTCGAAACTTCCCTGGAACGAGCCCCATTCCGGAAGAATTTGAGAGGGTCCACTGGGAGGTTGCTATCCCCCCAGTGGATTTCAGGAAAATCGCTTTCAGGTGATATGGACCGTGACGGCGTGTTCCGACACCTCCGATGGTCCAGGGGTTTCCCCTGGCCTTCTCCGTATTTCCCCCTGGTTGTGGTTGAAAAAGACGGAATTGGCCGTAATCCAGGACCTAAGGAACCGCGGGTGTGTTTCTGCGTTCAAAAGAACCTTGGTCATGATGCGCATATCTTCTTTCATGGTGTCTCTCCTTTGATTCGTAAAAAGCGGCTTTCTATCGCAACCTTCATTTAACCTTTGGCGCGCAAATACTGTTTCGGCCACGGGACATCCACCCTCAGGCTTTGGGCGGCCTGCAACGGCCAATAGGGATTGCGCAGCATTTCACGGGCCAGCAGAACCACGTCCGCCTGGCCGGTGGCGGTTATCTGCTCCGCCTGGGCCGGGGAAGTGATGAAGCCCACGGCGCCGGTGGCGATACCCACTTCTTTCCTGATGAATGCGGCAAAGGGCACCTGAAAACCGGGACCCGCGGGGATAACCGCATCGGGTACCATGGCACCGCTGGAACAGTCGATGAGATCGACCCCTTCCCCTTTAAGCATTTCACAAAATTTGATGGACTGATCCAGATCCCACCCCCCTTCCACCCAATCCGTACAGGAAATACGCACAAAGAGAGGGAGGTGTTCCGGCCAGACCCCCCGAACGGCACGGGCCACCTTCAAAGGAAATCTCACCCGGTTTTCCAGGGACCCACCGAACCGGTCCTCACGGTGGTTCGAAATGGGTGACAGAAACTCATGCAACAAATACCCGTGCGCCATGTGAAGTTCCAGCACCTCAAACCCGGCGCTGAGGCTTCTTTTTGCGGCGTCCACAAATTGAGATACCAGCCGATCGATTTCATGCGGTTCCAGTGACCGAGGAGGTGGGGAGGCGGGACCGAAGGGTATGGCGCTCGGCGCCACGGGCTCCCATCCGCCATCCGCCTCGCCCAGGGGCTTGTCTTCGCGCCAGGGGGTATCGGTGGAGGCCTTGCGCCCGGCATGTGCCAATTGAATGGCGGGTACGGCGCCTTGCTCTTTGATAAAGGCCGTAATTCGCTCAAAGGCCCGGCTGTGGGCATCGGACCAGATGCCGCTGTCCCGGGGCGAAATGCGCCCTTCTGGCGACACCGCCGTGGCTTCTACCATCACCAGGGCGGCACCACCCACCGCCCGGGTTCCCAGATGTACCAGATGCCAATCTCCGGGAAGGCCGTCCTCGCTGGAATACTGGCACATGGGAGAAACGAAGATTCGGTTTTTAAAGGTCTTTTCCCGTATTTTGATACTCGAAAATAGCGTTTTCATTTCAGATCACTCCAAATTGATGTTTTGTTTAAATGTCTTCTTGCCCATTTTTTTCATCAGAAGATAATCCTGACATCTCCCAATTGTTCCATGGAAAAATTATGTTTGTCTTCCGGCGCCCCGATGAACATGCTGTTTTTCATGACGCCATATTCCTTTGACAGCGCATCCACCATCTCAGGGCCGAATCTGCCTTGCCTGGCAATAAAATGCACCTTAAGGGACGGAAAAACCTCTTTGAGGGGAATCAATGCTCCCCGAATGGCCTTTCCTTCATTGTTTTCCGGCCGGTCGTAGAGATGAACCAGCACAACAATGCGGCTGCTTTCGTTTTTGAGGATATACTGAAAAGCTTCTTTCAGACGGTCCAATCGCCCCCCCCGGGTAAAGAGAATAACGCGCTGATTGGTAATTTCCGTAATCTTGTCGATGATCGTTGTTCGAAAGAAAAGCATTTTTGTCATGGCTGCGTTGGCGAAATTGAGAATGACCTTCATGATGGGAATGCGAAGATACATAATGATAACGATAAGAGCCGTCGGGATAAAATACTCCAGGAAGTAGATGACATTGTGATAATCAATGATCATGTTTCCCAGGATACCGAGGCTCGTGGCCCCCATTGCGGCAATCACCGTCAACCATCCGGCCCTGTAGGTGCGTTTCAGCTCCTTTCTCTTTATTTTCAGCAAAATATTACCAAAGGCAAAGAGCGTCATCACCCCCAGAAAAGAGAGAGTGTAAACCCCCGCCAGGTTCAGCAGACGCCCGCCGGTGACCAGGAGAATGGAAGAACAGAGGAGAAAGAAGACAATGATAATGCGATGATGGGTTCCCAGTCGATTCGACCGCAATAGAAAACGGGGAACCCCCTGATCCAGTGCCATTCGTCGAACAAGGCCCGTCACCCCCACAAAACTCGTTAAAACGGCGCCCGACAACACCGCCGCAGCATCCACTATCACCATATCGGCCAGAAATTCTCCTCCCGTATTTCCGGCCACATGGGCAAGCAGATAGCTTTGGTGGCTGATAATATCCTCCAGGGGAAGCAGACAGAGAGAAAGAATGGATGTCAAAGGGTTAAAGATGACCACGGCGATGAGCATATTCCTCAGGGTTTTGCGAAACACGCCCGGTTGCTGTTCTTCCACAAAGTTGGCGGAACTTTCGAATCCGCTGACCCCTAAAAGTGCCGCTGAAAACCCCAAAAAGACAGCCATCAGCAGTGCGTTTCCGTGGGGCATGGTCATAAGGTTGGCCTTGGCGACGTCCAGGTGACCCGGAAGAGCGGCAAAGCCGACCAGGCAGAACGTGACTAGCGTGCCCATGTGAAAGATGAAAATCACAAGGGCGACCACGGCGGATTCCGTGATGCCGATAATGTTCAAGACGGCGAAGAGGGCGAGAATTCCGATGGTGGTGGGGATAATGGGAAAAATGGGAACTAGGTGATGGAAATACTCCACGGCTGTTTTGGCGGAGATGACCGCCGTTGCGATGTAGGAGAGGATGGTCATACAGGCCGCCATGGAGGCCGTCAATTTGGAGGTGGAATTTAACAGGCAGTTGTAAGCCCCCCCGTTCAGGGGAAGGGCCTCCACCACCTCGGTATAGACTTTTTTATAGAGGTAGAGCACTCCCCCCACAAGAAGCAGCACGATGGGCGCCAGAACACCGGCATATACAGAGGCGATTGCGGCCACGTAGAGGCATGAGGAGGTGATATCATTTCCGCAGATGGCCGTTGCGAGCCACTGGCCGAGACGCCTCTTCCGGGAACTTGTTCCGCGGATCAGTTCCGATGGAAGGACGATAGGGGCCTGGAGTCTTTTGTTTCTCATCAGTTAGTTAATTTTGCGTTCACCATAGGCAGGGCAAAAGCCCGGCGGTATCGCCGAAAAACCGCGCAATATCGTAATGGTTCTTTCATTTCTTTTCCCTCCCGATGGTTGCGTTATTTTACGGTCGTCGCCTTTTCGCCACTCCCGCCCTTCTTCTGATGTCATCATAAAAAGAGCATTACCGGAAGGCAATGGGGCCGATACGGTATTTTTGCCCACAATCCCCTTCCCAACCCGGCATTCGCGTCGCGGTTCGGTTGTGACAACCGGGTTATTCATGATTTTTCCCCCTCCTGCTGTCTGTTGCACCCATTTTCACAAATCGTGTTGCCGGGTCCTGCCGGAAAAACAAGGCCAGTTGCTCGTAGAGCCGGGGATGCCGCTGTTTCAATTGGACCGGGTTTTCAAAAAAGGCCTCGGTAACCACCGCGAAAAATTCGGCCGGGTTGGTGGCGCCGTAGGCATCCAGGTCTGTGTTATGATGATGATCCAACTCGCTGATGAGGTGCTCGTATTCATTGCCCAATACCCGAGCCCAGGCAATATACATGGATCGACGCGGCAGCAGCGGCGCCCCTTCGTTTGCACCGGATTCACTGTCCAGCTGATGGGCAAATTCATGGAAGACCACATTGTGACCGTCTTTGTGGTCATGGGCCGTGCGCCGGACATCGTCCCAGGAAAGGACCACGGGGCCCCGGTACCAGGACTCTCCAAGACGCCCCTCCAACCCTTCGGCCACCACGCCTTCGGGCAGTTGCCGGATCCCGGGAGAGAAATATTGGTGCGGATACACTAGGATGGAACCTAAGGTGGGGTAATAGTCCGTCTCGCGATGCAGCAGCAGGATGCACGCCTGGGCAGCGATGACCACCCGTATCTCATCGTTTATCTCCAGGCCGCCACAGCCCTCAAACGCCTTTTCATCCAGGAACACCTGGATGTGCCCCCGCAACTCGGCCTGATCTTCCGGTGTCAATCGGTGATAATAGGCGACATGTTTCTCCAGGATGTCCGTCCAGGCTTCAGGGAACGGTCCATTGCGAATCCGCTCACGTCTCTTCTTTTTCAATCCGAACATCGTGTCTGGTCCATGCCGTTGCCGCGGACCCTCTGGACGCGCCCATGGGTCATCATGAAGATGTCCTTCACTCTAAAATTTGTTAACCGCCGCAAGACAGCCCGGTCGGATCCGAAAGCGCTTGTTATGCGCTTATCTTCTTTAACTCTGCTGCGTATGCCTCATACTCGCCCAGGTGGGCGCGCATCAGGCTCTTCCATAATTTTCCATGGTTTGGAACAAAGAAGTGCAGCAGCTCGTGGACGATGACGTAGTCCCATAGCTCGGTTTTCAGGTCGAGCAGATCGGCGTTGAAGTTCAGGTGGCCGCTGGTGGAGCACGAGGCCCATTTGTTGCTCATCGGTCGCACCCCAAGCCAAACGACATCCACATCGAGCTTCTCCGCCCAATGCCGTACACGGCTCTTGAACTCTCGCTTCTGATTCATGGCCGCTACGGTCATATCTTGTCCGCCTTCTCCAACAGCATGAACAGTTCTTCCACCATCGCCGTCACGCGATCCAGATCATCAGTTTCTCCGAAGATCGCGAAGGTCACCTTCTTCCGAAGCTCGCGAAGTGAGTTCTCGCTCTTCTTCCAGTTCGGGAATTCTGCGAATGCCTTGCGAATCTTCCGGCTCAATTCCTCCGCATTCTCGATCTTCGCGTCGAGCAAACTGCGATAGACAAAGTAGGTCAGGCCATCGAACGCTTTTTCGGCCTGCTCCTTTTTCCGGGTTTCGTTGGATTCGACCTCGTTCAACAGTTCTTCCAACGCTTCGGCGGTGGACTTCTGGCGTTGTTCGAAATTCTCCTGCACAGCCAACGCGCGCTCGGCCATTGCGATCAAAAACGGATCGTCGCTGTGCTCGTCGGCGAGTGTCTGGATACTCTTCACCAGGTTGATGACTTTGGTGTTGTCACCGCCTTTCTTCTTGATCAACTCGACTGTGTCGGCGTTGATCTCAACTATTCTTCCGACTGGCTGCATGCCGTAACTACCCACCTGCTCCTGCACTAACAGGTTCGTCTTCTTCTGGAAATCTTTGTCGACGTAAACGGTTTTCGTATAGGCCTTGCGAACAACGGCATAGATTCCTGACAACGTGCCGTAGTGAGCGATATACGGCCGCAGGAAGGCATCGGGGGAGATGATCTCGTAGAGCATCTCGATCTCCTTGTATTCCTTGAAAAACTCCTTGCGCCGCGCGGGATAGCGAAAGTGCTCGATGAGGGTATCGACGTCCTTGTCGTCGAAGTTGCGCTCGATCAGGCCCAGATACACCGACGCCTGGCTCTCCATCTTATTTTTGAAAAGCACCTTCAGGAGCTTCAGGTTCTTGACGATGGCGTTGATCTCGTCGCTGTCGAAGGCAAGGGCCTTTTCCAGCTTGTCAAAGACGCCGACGAAATCCAAAACAAAGCCGTGGGGCTTGACCATCTCCCGGGCCTCGTTCTCGTAGGGGCGGTTCACCCGGGCAATCGCCTGCAGCAGGGTGTGGTCCCGCATCGGCTTGTCGAGATACATGGCGTAGAGCACGGGCGCGTCAAAGCCGGTGAGCAGTTTCTCGGTGACGATGAGGATCTTCGGCTGCTGGTCGAGCTTGCCGAAGCTCTTGCGGATCTGCCGCTCCTTCTTCGGGTCGAGGTGGAATTCTTTCAGCAGGGCTGAGTCGTTGTTGCTGCCGGTGTAGACAACCTCGGAATACTCGGGCGGCAGGAATTGATCGAGGGCGTGCTTGTAGTGGGCGCAGGCTTCGCGGTCCACGCCGACGAGGAATCCCTTGTAGCCGAGCGGCTCGACGTTCTCGCGGTAGTGTTCGGCGACGAACTGCGCCACCTTCCGTATCCGCTCCTTGCCCTTGAGGAAGTTTTTCAGGTTCACTGCCCGCTCGAGTATCTTGTTCAGCTCCTCGATGTCGGCCACGCCTTCGGCCTCGGCCAGGGAGAGAAATTCCGCATCCAGCGTCTCGTGCGGGACGAGCATTTCATTTGGCGCGAGCTGATAGTAGAGCGGCAGGGTGGTGCCGTCCTCGATGCTGTCGGAAATGGAATACTTGTGCAGGTAGCCCTGGTCGTCTTCGCAGCCGAAGGTCTTGAAGGTGCCCTTGCCGTAGGCGGTCTTGTCCACCGGGGTGCCGGTGAAGCCGAGGAAGGTGGCGTTGGGCAGGCCGGCCATAAGGAAGTTGCCGAGATCGCCGCCGGTGGTGCGATGGGCTTCGTCGATGAGGACGTAGATGTTCGAGCGCGTGTTGAGATTCGCCGGCATGTCGCGGAACTTGTGGATCATCGTCACGATGATGCCCCGGTAGTCATCCTTTAGCAGCCGGTTGAGCCGGGCGATGCTGCGGGCGTGCTCCAGGTTGCTAAGGCCGAGCGCGGCCAGGTTCTTGAGCATCTGGTCTTCCAGCTCGTTGCGGTCGATCATCAGCAGGACGGTGGGCTTGTCCGCCTCGGGCGCACGAAAGAGCCGTTCCGCCGCCTTGATCATGGTAAAGGTCTTGCCGCTGCCCTGGGTGTGCCAGACCAGACCTCGGGTGCGCCCGGGATCGAGGGCGCGGCTGACGGTCGCCTCCACCGCGCCGGTCTGGTGCTGGCGGAGGATATATTTGTTCAGTTCCTCGTCCTTCTCGGCAAAGACGATGTAGTCCTTCAGGAACGACAGGATGTTCGGAATGGAACAGAAGGTTTTGACCTTTGCCTCAAGGCGGCCGGGAACATTAAGGGAGGGCGGGTTTTCCAACCCGCCATAGCGCTCAACGAAGGGCGGACATTCCTGTCCGCCATGGGCTGCTTGCGGCGGGTTGGAAAACCCGCCCTCCCGTATGAACTCCCCTTTCTTCAAGCGGGCCTTCACCGGATTCTCCCGGATATATTCCGCCACCTTGAAAAAATGCCGCTCATTCCGGATCAACCGATCCCAATACTCATCCTGCCAAAGGGCCCCCTTCTTTCCGATCCGCTTGTTGATCTCCCGAGCCGTAAATCCTTTCCACGACTTCAGGATCTCAGGCAGCGTGTGTTTGCCCAGCGGCCGGAACAACACATGAGCGTGATTAGGCATTACCACGAATGACGCGATCTCATATCGTTCACCATCGAAATGCCTCAACGCATCTGCCACCATCTTCGCGCTCGCCGGGTCTTTCAGCACACACGACCCGCTCCCCTGATCCAGCCACTCGTCGACCTGGCTGGAAAAACGATCATGATACTCGGCTTCGGTCTTCTCATTCCACGGTTCGGGATGATGTAAAAGCCATATCGCGCGCTCCTCCTTCCACTGATCCAGCTTCGCTTTCGGGAGAGAATCACCCAGTCGCCACGTCACAAACACCCATGCCTCGCCCTGCTGCCAATGGGGTAACCGATGCTCCCTTTTGTCGATCTCGCCATGCGCATCGAAAAAGAAAGGCGGGTTTTCCAACCCGCCATAGATCATATGCGGCGGGTTAGAAAACCCGCCCTCCGGTAGCTTCCAATTGAAAATGTTGCGCCGCACCGTGTTCCAGGTCACCCCGTAGGAAAAGCCGATGGCGTCGGTGGCGGTGAAGAGCTGTTGCGACACGAACAGCTCGGGCGTCTCGCGGTGGTAACGGCGGATCTGGTCCACCCCCAGAGCAATGGCCTCGTCCTTGTTGGCGTTCTTGCACTCGATCACCAGCACCGGAATGCCGTTGATGAGAAAGACGACATCCTCCCGCGTGCCGTAGTGACCGTTGTGAAAGGCCCACTCCTCGGTGACCTCAAAAACGTTCTTTGCCGGATCGTCGTAATCGATCAGGATCAGGTCGCGCTCGCGCTTCTCCTCGTGGTCGAAGAATTTGCCCCGGCTGCGCAGGTGCTCGACGAATTCCCGGTTGCCGTAGATGTCGGTGTGGAGATGGCGGAACTTCCCGAGCAAGGCGCCCGGGCCTTCCGCATAGCGCGGATTAAATTCCCGCACTTTGGCGTCGAGCAGGTCGTCGAAGAAGAGGGATAATGGAGCTCTAACGGAGGGCGGGTTTTCTAACCCGCCAATAACAGAGCGCAGACATTCCTGTCCGCCATTTTCTTGCGTATGGCGGGTTGGAAAACCCGCCCTCTTTTCCTCGGCTTCCTCGCGGGACACAAACGTCCAACCGATGGCCTCGACGTATTCGAGTATCCGGGCTTGGACGGTTTTATGTTCGGAGGGGGTTGGCATGGCTACCTACTTGAAAAGGGTATTTGAAGTTCGAGTTCGTGAACGCGGATCTTCGCGGTCATCAGTTCGTGGAGGAGCGTGCGGAAGAGGTCTTGAAGTTGCTCTAGTTTGCCCCGATGGACGGCCAGCTTCCGATCCAGCGCCTTCGCGTGAGCTACAATTTCCTCCTGCTCATCCAAACTCGGTTTGGGAAAGGGAAAGCCTTTCAGTCGAGTTGCGCTGATGTTGCTTTGACTGACTGCCCGTGTGGCGATTGACTTCAGGCGGGCTTGAACCTCGTCCGTGTTAAAGTAGCAGTTGAGAAAGAAGGGATTTAGCTGCAATACCCGTGAATGAATCGCATTCATGCTGCTTCCTGATATAGGATTTCAATATCCTGCATGAAATTCGTACATTCTGATTTGTCGGTACTTCGCTTTCGTTTGAAATTTGACATTTTTACTTTTACAGCTCTTGGATTACGTCTCGGTCTCCGCGGTCTATCAATTTTTGAATTTGCGATCATTTTAAGTAAAAAGAGCCGCTCCCTTTTTTTTCTCTTCTCTGCTGATATACTCATGAGCGCCGCGCATTCAATTATTATATCAACAGTTTCCAGGAAACTGATCAACAACGGATCACCGCCTTCCATATCTGTTGATTCTTTTATCAAAGATCGAATCAGATTGTATGCGGTCAGGATGCAATACAACTCCTGTTCTACTAAATCACTACGTTTACTTCGAAAAATAGTCGGCATCTGTCCCTTAAGGGTGGCGCATTGATGCGTCTTTATTTCGTCGAAGGCAATTTCTATATCCCAACGTTTGTGGTAATGGGCGATAATCTCTTGTGCAGTGATAGCCGGGTCCAACAGAGTTGTAATTAAACGGACAGGTCGGAAGCCTGGGATTCGAAAATGAATTACACGAACAATTATTTTTACTTTTTTCCAACTTTTGCGGCCGCTATACGGATTGACCGATACAACAACTTTTCCTATAATTTCGCTCAGATAACTGCCATCAGCCATTTGAGATCCGGAAATTGCTTTTAATTTGACGGATGTTGCAACTTTCAAGATATATTGAGCCCCATTTTCGTACATATAGTTGGCCAAATAAAATGAGTAAAATCCTGCATCGAAAAGGAATAAACATTTGTTTTTCGAACATCTTTTTAAGATTTCAAACATTAGTGTTCTTTCGCCGGTCTTTTTGCCTTTATAGGGCGCATATGCGATATCGATAATGCGACGAGCACATAGAGCCATTAGCGCAACGGCTCTGATTTGAGGGAATGCGCCATAGCCTCTTCCCGATTTGTGTTTTCCAAATTTTTGCCGATTGCTTTCCGTATCTGGCATCGTCATAGATGTGCCATCAAACATGACGGTTATCAGTCCGTAGAAATCGGGAGTGACATCTTTGAAAATTGAAGAAAATCTTTGAAAAATTGTACGAAAAACATCAACCCCCATTTTTGATCGAGCATGAGTGATCGCACCATCACTAACAATTTTTTTTAAAGTTCAAAGACTTCCAACGAAATCCAGAAAACAACCAGTTCAGAGTTTTGCTATAATTTGAATCCCGACGTAAAGCCAACGCAAAACACAGCCAAACCAAAATGCACGGGGTCAAAATCGTACCTTTCCTGTATTTATCTTTTTGATATTCTTTGAGAACCTCATCAATGATTGGCTGAATGATTGGCTCAAAAGGCGCAAACACAAAATCATTTCCAATTTTGGAAAAGGCTTCTACGACGCTTTTCATCATGGCTCTACCCTCATCTCAATTGTCGGATTAAATGGTCATCGGATGACCCCATCAAGAGGGTATCTGAGCATGAAAAAAATGTCCCGCGCCATATTTTGGGTCTATGAACCGAAATCAGAAGTCTGTTCTTATTTCCCCCGTTTTTCGTCCTTTTTTATAGAATATCTTTATATTTTGGCAATTAGCTGAAGATACCAATCATTTTGCAGCAGTGAATTGAATTCATTAAAGGGTATTGGATTTAGCTGCCGCTCGTCTGTTCGGAGCCGAATCAGATACGAGGCAAACACGAAGCCTCCCGCGATATCGAAAATCGCTGTCCGTCCAACAAGATCGAGGCTGTTGGTCCGGTTGAACAGAATGTCCCCTCGCTCGACCTTGAATTTCGCAAAGTCAGCATCACCGATTTCAACGTATTGCAGATTGCGGTCGACAATTTGCCCATCGACCTGATTCGTCATTCTTAGAATCGGGTAGTTCCCCTCGGGATTTCCTTTTACGGACATTCCATACTGAGCGATTGTCAGCAGATCGCCCAACTCCACCACCTCCCAGCTTTCGGGGACGGGGCCGATTTCGGTTTGTTTTTGGGTTTCGTTGCGGAGGCCTTCGGTGAAAAGCTTGTGCATGAGGGCCTTTTTCAGCTCGGTGGTGGTCTGAATAATCCGCTCCTGCGCTTCGATCGCCCGCTGCACCGTCGAAAGGATGTGCGAGATCTTCTTCTGCTCGGGGAGTGGGGGGAGCGGGAGAAGAAGCTCGCTGAGAATTGAACCGTTCACGCCTTTCTTCAGATTAGCGTGCTTGTTGGCATCATCTTGCTGCCAGTAACCACGTGACTGGAAAAACTGAATCAGGAAACCAGGTTCAAGGTTTTCGCCAGCTCGGACACGGATGAGATACAACGCGAACACCGCATCAGGCGGATCTGTGATCATGTAGCTTTTTCCTGTCGTTGCTCCGATACGAGCGAAGACGATGTCGCCGGATTTGAGTCGGCACGTGTCGATCTTTTTCTTTGGCGCTGAGCAAAACGGAACGGTTGCCCAGTTCACGCCTTGGTCAGTGATGTCGGTGATTCGGAGGAACTGAGTATCACCAGATTTTGCCGCCTTTGCGGTCAGTCCGTATTGAGGCTTTTCGGCAACGTCTTTGAGCGGCACGACTTTCCAGTCTTGCGCGATTGTTCCAATGTCTGTTTCGACCAAACTCATATCCGGAGTTTCTCCAGAATCTCCTTCA
Organism: Desulfatiglandales bacterium; assembly: GCA_963663335.2. Lineage (GTDB taxonomy): Bacteria > Desulfobacterota > DSM-4660 > Desulfatiglandales > Desulfatiglandaceae > NaphS2. Next base: position 98,362 of record CAXXLN010000002.1, read on the forward strand.
AAGCTTTGTCCGTCTCCCGCGCCGGAGGGAGGGTTTTCCAACCCGCCATGAGGCTTTGCCGGGGGCTGAAAAGTCCCCGCTCCTTTTTCCCACTTCGTTTCACGGACAGGAATGTCCGCCCTCCTTTGCTGAACCACTCTGGCCGCGACTCTGGCTGTCCATCGACTCGTGGCGTGACTTGGGCCTCATAGGCCTCGACTTGTCCGCTCACTTGTCCGGTAGGCACAATGCTCTTCATGGACGGCCCCTTTCCTTTTCCAGTTGTTCCAGTAATCTGCGTCCCTTTTCCGTGAGCCGGTATTTCTGGAGGCGACTGGTGGGTTTTTCGGGGATGGTGCGCTCTACCAGTTCGTCTGCAAGGGCTGGGTCAATGTAGGTGTCGCGGAGGCGTCGGCGGTCCTTCAGGGCAAAGGCGTCGAGAATTTCGGCGTTGGAGAGGGCGTCGCGATCTGCCAGCAAAACAAGGAGTCGAGTGACGTATTCTCCAACTGGTGCCGTGACTGGTGCCGTGACTGGTGCCGTGACCTGGTCCCGACCTGGTCCCGACCTGGTCCCCGCCTCAGGCTTTTTCCTCCGGATCGTCAATACAAAAAACCCTCCGTCAATCCTGATTTCAAGTTCAGGAAGCCCGGCTTTCTGGCATCGCCGGATCATATCACGGATCCCGGTTCCCATGCGCTCGATGTACTTGGTCAGGTACATGGGCTCGGCAAGAAGCGGATTATGAGGAACGGAGGCATGGGGGCCGCGCAGTTTTTCAAGCGTCAGGGTCGGCGGCAGCGTGCCGGGATTCCAGACTTCAAGCCGATCCTTAAAGAGCATGACCTGCACGCTGGCATTGCTGGTGTAGTCGCGATGCACGACGGCATTGACGATGGCTTCGGCGACAACTTCCTGCGGAATTTCGTATTTCGTCGGCGCCTGGGTGCTTTCCGCTCTGGTTCCCACCCAGAGGTCTATCTTTGAGAGCACGAAATCCTTGGCCTGATCCACGAGATCGAAAACCGTGCCTTTGTACACCTGATAAGAGGGAATGGGTTTTGCCACCTCATAGCCGTGGAAATGGGCGCATTTCACCTCGGAGGTGATCAGAAAACGTTGCGGCTGTTTGCCGAACAACAACATAGCGGCATTGGTCGGCCGTCCTTTGTCGAGCAGGTTGAGATGCACCAGCACCTCATGGGGCGGCGTATCTCCCGGCAATGGGAAATTTCGACCGCGCCGGGAGAGAACAAGAAAACGGGTGATCTTGTCTTCGTCAAGGTCGTCGGGCGAAGCGTTTCGGCAGAACGTGGCATCAAACGGACCGAAACGGATCAGTTCACGCTCTTCGAGAATCCGAACGAGACTCGCATACACCGCGGCAATAAGCTCCTCGGAGGAATTGATCCGACGTCGGATAAGGCTGCCGGTGGCATCACTTATCAGGGCGCTTGTTTTCGGATGCCGAACGCCGTCATCGGCCCCCTTGACGAAGATCAGGCGAGTTTTGCCCTTTTCGGTGGCCCGATTGAACTCACGGTGTGTCGGTGAAAGCCCCTCGGCATCTTCCCGACCATACTCATTGCCGAAAATACCGAGATAGATATCGCAACGATCCACCTCGTCGAGGTAGCACTGGTCCGCTCGCTGGTCGGCCGCCGGCTGATCTTCGAACAGAAAGCATTCGAAAAAGCGCAGCAGCAGCGGATCGCCTGCAAGGTATTCGGCCAGCGCTTTGCGCTCCGTGGCGAATTCCTTCTGAACGCTGCTGATGAAGATCTTCATGCGCGGCCCTCAGGCTTGAGGCTGGCGTGCATGTGCTGGACCCAGCCCCAGTCGGCGGAGGATTTGCCGGGGAAGCCGGCCCCGGCGGGAAAACGGTCGAGTTCGTCGTTGTCGTAGTCGGCCTCGGTGAACCAGTCCTGGTTCCACATGGGATTGGCGACGACGCGGTCGAAGGCGCGGAGTTTGTCCTGCTTGTTGCGGAACTTGGGCTTCTTGAAGGTGTCGCACATCTCGGCGGCGATGCGGTTCAGCTCGTCTTCGAAGACATCGCAGAGGCGCTTGGTGAAGATCAGCGGGAGGATGTAGTCCTTGTATTTCGGCGCGTCCTTGGCTCCCCGAATAGAACAGGCGGCGTCCCATATCCAGGATTCGATGGATTTCCCATTCCCGTTATTGTTTGCCATCAGTGCTCAGCCTTTATTTCCATGTGCATAACGTGCGCTATGACCCGCTAGTGATTGACGCGGCAACGCCGCAGCAATTACTGGTCGAGGTCCATGGTGCAGTTAGCAACTGCCTTCTCTATACGAAAAGACACAGACCTACATCCAAGAATCCCAGTCCGAGTAGACATTGATGCGCTTCCAGAGAATCCGATTCACGAATATGACACCCGTATGAGCGAACGTAAGAGCCCAGAAAAAAAGCAAAGCGACAAGAACGCCAAATAATATGGTTGAACAGTGCCGCCACCCGATATCGGATAGCGTGGCAATATCGTTGTACGTAGCAGGCCCCATGGCCACAACGGCATACTTTATGATTGAGGCTAGCACGAGAAGTAGCGCGGCATGAAGGAACCGCTCTCCGCAGTAGCCTACCCGCTTCTTGTCCTCGGACGAGTCTTTAAGCGACGAAGCCCAGCCGAAACAAAGGCCACTGAACGCGGCTGCCATGCCGAAGGCCACATTCGTGATGATCGTAGTGTCCTCGTTGAAGTCGGCGAGAACTCGCCATGTGTAGTACAGGCCGAAAAGATAAAACAGAAGGACGGGGCCACGCGAGAAGTAAGCAAGGGTGAAACGCAGATATGCATCATACGCCCGCTTCAGAGCCCTTAGGATCTGCTGATGTCTCTTCTGCATTGATTGTCTCTTATTGTTAACCAGTCATTGTACAGTTTTCTGTTTATCGCTCATGGGAAGAAAATCTCGATAAAAATTTTTGGCCTTTTTAATATTCTACTAGCTGCATAGCATGTAAATATGCCTGATAAACAGAAAGATGTTTAATCCCGCATGAAACAGATTCCGTCACATATAAATATCCTTTAGAGAATAAAGATGAGGAATTAGCAAGAAAAAAAATAATTTAAAACTAATGAACACCAATTGGGTGCCGGTTTAAGATGGCTTGGTCTCTGAAATCAAACTGAGACACTATCCCATGAAGACTCATAATACGCCTTCGGTCTTGAGTCCGTGCTTTCCGTCGGAATTCCGGTCCGACTTCCCGCCGTAGGCCATGAAGTAGACCATGGGGACCACAATGAGCGTGAAAAAGGTGGAAACGGCGATGCCGAAGATCAAGGCCCAGGCGAGCCCCGAAAAGATGGGATCCAGGGTGATGGGCCAGGCGGCCAGCATGGCGCCGAGGGACGTCAGAACGATGGGTCTTGTCCGTAAAGCGCCTGCCTCCAGAAGGGATTCCACCAGACCTTCCCCTTCCTTTCTCCGTTTCTCCACGAAATCGATGAGCAAAATGGCGTTTCTCGTGGCAATCCCCGATAAAGCGATCATCCCGATCATGGCTGTCGCCGTAAAATAGATGGGATTGTTCCATCCGTCAACAGAATGGCCGGTCAAAAGATTCAGCAACCAGAAACCGGGAATGATACCGATGACGGAGAGCGGCAGTGCAATGAGCTGTATGGCCGGAAGAAGATAACTTTGTGTCTGATAGAGCAGCAGAATATAGATCCCAAGAACAGCCACCGCAAAAGCGATGCCCAAATCGCGGAAGACCTGCACGGTAATATGCCATTCCCCTTCTCCGGTCCATACCACATTGACGTCCTGCAAATCGGAATCCTTAGTAATCTTGTCTTCCAGCATCATCACCGCTTCCGGCGGCGGCAGGCCGGCGGTATCGCCAAAGACGTACACGACGGGTTGGAGGTCTTTGTGATAAACGGGCTGATCGATGATGCCCTTTTTAAAGGAACCCAGCTCCGAAAGAAATACCCCCTCTCCCGCCGCCCCTGTGATCATCAATTGGTTGAGGTCCGTCTCGATGGCTCTTTCCCTCCGGGGCAACCGCAACTGAATGTAAGGTGGGTTCACCTGGTTCCCCAAGCGAAGGGAACCGGGCTCCGTGCCCAGGACCATCCCCTGAAGGGTTTCGGCGGTGTGAGCATCGCTAATACGGTTGAGTGAGGCTTTTGTTCGATCCGTCAAAAACCGGGTTTTTTTCTCCGGCGCAAGGAGGGTATCGTCCACATCCACGACGCCCTCAATCTTGTCCATGAGATGTTCCACCCTCGGTGCCGCCGCCATCAGCTTGTCATAAGGCTGCCCCAGTGTTCTCCCATGGATTTCCGCCACCAGGGTTGCGATAACCGGAGGGCCGGGGGGAATCTCAACAATCTTGATATTGGCATTAAAATGCCGCGCAATTTCCTTGAGCCCGTTCCTGAGCCGCAGGGCCATGGGGTGACTCTGCTGTTCGCGGTGCGTTTTTTCGATAAAATTGATCCGAATATCGGCGTCGTTGGCGCCGTGTCTGAGATAGTAGTGCCGAATGAGACCGTTAAAATCCACCGGGCTGCTGGTGCCCACATACGTGCTGACATCGGTGACCTCCGGAACCCGGACCAGATAATCGGCCAGGGCATGGGTGGCCGCCTCCGTGGTTTCAAGGGTTGTCCCCTCGGGCATGTCGACGACCACCTGGAGTTCATTTTTGTTGTCGAAAGGAAGCATTTTAAGCGGTACACGATAGGTGACCACAAGCCACACGGAAAAGCCCATGAGCACCATGATCAACGCCAATACCCCCCAGCGCAGATGCCTTTGATTCAGAATCGGTTCGGCCGCCGCACGGTAGAAGCGGTAGAGTCGTGTTTCCTTGAGATCGTAAGCCTTCTCCTGAGGCTTATTGTAGGCCCCTTGAAGCAGATGCAGGGAGAGCCAGGGGGTAATGGTAAAGGAAACTACCAGGCTCATGAGCATGGCCACCGGCACATTGAGCGCCATGGGCGCCATATAGGGACCCATCATTCCCGTAATAAAGAACATGGGGAGAAAGGAGATAATCACGGCCAGAGTAGCCACGATAACGGGAGGCCGTATCTCGTTGACGGCATGGATGACGGCGAGATGAGGGGGTTCCTTGCGCATTTCAAAATGCCGGTGAATGTTTTCCACATCCACTATCGGGTCGTCCACCACCAGTCCCAGGGACAGAATCAGGGCAAAGAGGGTCACCCGGTTAATGCTGTAACCCAGAAGGTAGTTGATCAGAAGCGTGAAACCGAAGGTCACCGGAACCGCCAGGGCGATGATGAGCCCTTCTTTCCAGCCAAGGGCATAGGCCAGTAAGGCCACCACGATCACAATGGCCACGAGGAGTTCTTTGATCAATTCGTTGACCTTGTCGTCGGAGCTCTTTCCGTAGTCCCGCGTAATGCGCCAATGGACTCCCTCCGGAAGCACCTCCCGGGCGAATCGTGCGGTCTCCTGCCGCACCCCCTCGGCAACCCATACGGCGTTTGAGCCTTTGCGCTTTGCCACCGCAACCGTTACCGCGGGATAGTCTTTCAACGGCTCGATATTTTTCGGTAAAGCCTCTTGACCCGCGGGATCTATCGAGGAAAAAGCCCTTTGGCCGAAAGCGATACGGGTATAGGTTTCGGGTTCCGCGGGACCATCCTGAACGGATGCCACCTCTTTTAAGAAGATGGGCTTTTTGTCCCGCACGCCCACGACCAGGTTTTCCACTTCACCGGCGGTCGTGAGGAAGCGTCCCGCATCCAATCTGATTTCTTGATTTTCAGACACAAGATTTCCGGCCGGTAAAAGGACATTGGCACTCCGAATGATGCGCTGTATATCCTGGATGGAGATGCCCCGTGCCGCCATGCGCTGGGGCGACAGATGAACGGTAATCTGCCTCGGTCTCCCTCCCACCAGAGAGGTAATCCCTGCTTCCTTGACACCCTGAAGGCGGAGCTGCAACTCCTCGGCCAGGCGTCTCAGGGCGTAATCACCATATTGATCACTGTAGAGAGTGATATTGATGATGGGGACATCGTCGATCTCCACGGGTTTCACGACCCATCCCGTCACCCCGGGAGGCACCTGATCGATGTTGGAGCGGATTTTGTTGTAAAGCTTGACCCAGCTCCTTTCACGATCCTCTCCCACATGGAATCGCACCGTTACCACCGCCATGGAGGGAAAACTCATGGAATAGACATGTTTGACGCCATCGATTTGATAGAGGAATTTTTCAAGCCGGCTGGCCACCTGACGCTCCACCTCGTCAGCGGATGCTCCGGGCATGCGGATGAGCACATCCGCAACGGGAATCACAATCTGAGGATCCTCTTCCCGCGGCGTCATCAACAGGGCGCCGATCCCCGCCATAAGACTGACCAGAATCAAAATGACCGAGAGATTCCCCTTGAGAAAGGCTTCCACTATCCCGCTGATCCAGCCGTGAGAAGCGGAATTGGTGTTCATGGGATCACGACCTCCTCGCCTTCCTTCAGGCCGGAAAGAATTTCAACCAGATCCCCATGATCCTTTCCGAGGGTGACGAAACGCCGCTGGGGGTAGCCTTCGTAATCCAGGACCTTTACCAGGGAAAGCTGTCCCGCTTCCCGCACGGCCGTTTTGGGAATCACAAGCGCTTCATATTCTCCGCTCGGCACCAGGAGACGGCCGAAAAGTCCGTTTACCAAATCCAAATCGGGCGGAAGGGACACCTTCGCCAGGACCGTTCGCGTGGACGGATCCGATTGGGGTACGATCTCCCGCAACTTTCCCCGTAAAGAGCGATTCAAGGCATCAATACGCACCTCCAGTTCCTGTCCGATTCGCAGCCGCGGAATAAGGGAGTCGGTCACAAAGGCATGCAGTTCGGGCCGACTGGGAATCTCAAGGAAAAAGAGCGGCTGACCCGGCGTGGCCATGTCCCCCTTGTCGACCATCTTTCTGATCACACGGCCTTTAAAAGGCGCGCGGATTTCCGTGTAACTCAGCATGATACCGGCCGAGGATTCGGCCGCTTTGGCCTGTTCTATGCGGGCCTGAATGCGCTTGATGTCACTTTGTGCGGCATGCACGTCCTGCCTGGCCGCCGTCAGATTGGCCTGCGCCACCTCTTCTTGAGCGCGGGCATGCCCCAATTGCTGCCCGGTAGCCGCCTGCTGCTTATAAAGATTCTGATACCGTTTGTAGTCGGCAAGCGTCTTTTCCTGATCGGCAAGAGCCGCTTCCCTCTGGGATTTCGCCGCACCCAGTTTGGCTTCGGCCGCCTCCATGGACCGCTCCATAGCCCGTACATCTGACCCGGCTTCCCGTAATTTGGCCCGTATGTCCCGATCATCCAGACGGGCCATGAGGGTTCCCTTTCCATCTTTTTCTTCCGCCCCTTTCACAGAGTCGCCTGCCTGAACCAGGATCTCCGTGACCTGGCTCATGATGCGGCTCGAGACCTGGGCCTCCACCATGGCCCTGAGGTTTCCGACCTGCTCAATGATGACGGGAAAAACCCGGCGCTCAACCTTTTGCGTGGTTGACCGGGCGGGTTTGGATCTTTCAAGAGGGGGGGCCGGCTGAACTTTGCCGATGAAAAAACCGGAGAGCCACATCATCAGGAAGACCAGGATGAAAAGGACCACCAGTACTTTACCCCCCTCCCGCAAAATGTTTCGTCCGGCCGTAATAGATGACTTACCCATGGCGTTCCTCGGTCCAATTCGCGAAATCCCCCAGGGTCTGCCTCAAAAGGACTTGCGCGATTTTTCCGTCGAATAAGGCGGCGGTGTAAGAGACGTCGGCCCGATTGAATGCCACCTCGGACTGAAGAAGAGAGTCCACCGTCGCCATTTGATTTTGATATAGGTTCCGAACCTCCACCAGGGCCTTTTCGGCCCATTTTCGTCTCTCATGGGCCACCTGGATCTTTTCGGCGGCTTCCTCAACCGCCAGGGTCGCCTGGTGAACCTCAAGGGCGATGTCCAGGGCCAACTGCTCGCCCCGGGCTTCAATCTCCTTTAACCGCACCCGCGCCTCTCTGATCTTTGAAAGGGTCGCCCCTCCTTCAAAAAAGGACCATTTGGCTTCGATTCCCAACAGCCAGCTCCCTTCCATTTTATCGAAAGTCTCCGTATTCCATTGGTATTCGGCGCCCAGACCGACTTGGGGCAAAATCCCCCCTTGCGCCGCCTGTATCCGCTTACGGGCCGCCTCGATCAGGGCACGGACAGTGCCCAGTTCAGGCCGGGTTTCGAGGGCTTGTGCCACAAGGGAATCCGGCTTTTCAAGCCCATCTTGGGGTAAAGGGGCTGGAAGATAAACGGCAGGGTCGGGGATTTCCTCTTTGCGAATCGGTCTGGCCAGGAATCGCTCCAGAGCCGCCTGCAACCTGCGGGCACCCGTTCTGGCCGTAACGAGATTTCCACGCATTTCGGCCTTGTGTGCCTTCAATCGCATCATCTCACTGGGCAGCGCCATCTCGGCCTTGTACCGGGCCTCGGCCAGCCTGACGTCCGTATCGGAGGAGAGCAACGCCTTTTCAGCCACACCGATAAAACCCAGGGACTGCAGCCAGTGAAAATAGATCTCAGCGACTTTGGCCACCAGCTGATTTCGGGCCGCCGGCAATTCCGCCTGCACGGAATCCTTAAAATTGACCGCCGCCTGTCGACGATAATAACGGCTTCCCCCTTCAAAAAGGGACCAATCCGCCCCTATGCGAGTGGTAAAATCCTGCTGCGTGCCCGGGTTGTTAAAATTCACATCCGCTCGAAGACGTCGTTGATTGATGATGTTCATCAGGGCGTAGACCGGATTGTTGGTGGTGTTGAACCGTTCGGAGGCGACCAATCTGGGATAGAAGGAAGCCTCTGCCTGACGGATTTGTTCGAATGCGGCCTCGATTCTCTGCCTGATCTGTTCCAGTTCGGGGCTGACATTCAGTGCCTCATCAATGACCCGGTCCACCGTTAAGGGGCCCTTGGAAGAGGAATAGGGGGTCTTGGATAGGTGCCGCCACTTCTTCAGGAGATTCTTTTCGGGAAGAGGCGGGTTTGATTCCCTGGTAATCGTTTGGCGGGACGTGCACCCTGAAAAAGCAAAGACAAGCATCAGCCCCCAACAAGAGACCAGAATGGTTTGATAACAATGGTCAAAGAAAAATTTTGATTTCAGAAAAGAGATCATAATGCCCTTGTTGGGGTTTGGAAATGATCCAAATATACAGCAGGTAAACCTGGGGCAGATTCTAAAAACATAAATTACGGCATACAATCAGTTGGAGAGTGTATTTGTAAAAATAAAAATATGTAGCCGTTACGTAAAGCCCCGAAATTTCCTATCCCTTCACCGTATAAACGCCGACATACTGTTATTAGGGCTTCCAGTGAAACGTGATGCTTTTGAGGTGCGATGAAACGCTCACCTCGCGGGTTTTCTGATGATCGTCGATCGCGGCCATCACGCTATAAGTCCCTTTGGGGAGCTTAACTAAGAGCCACGGACCGTCCGTCATGGTTTTAAGCACGACTTTTCCCGCCGCATTCTTGATGGTGATCATTGCATCCGCCAGGTAAGCGCCTGATGCGCTGGCAACCACCACTTTCAGGTTATAATGATCGGCTGCCTTATCCATTTGGGCCCGCGAATCGATACCGACCCCGCCGGTCATATACATAATGCCGGCATCCGTTTCCATGGCTTTGGAGCCGACCATTTCGGACGCCGACACCTGAAATGCCAGACCCGTAATCAGCAGCAGGAACACGCCTGATACCACCGTCCATTTACTTGTTTTTTTCATCTTCAAATCCTCCTTCCTTGTTTCCTGATGGTTTTCGTTGATAACCTTTCTTCAAGACAACTAAATTGATCCGCAAGGGTGATATTGGCCGCTTCCGTGTTATTGAGCCGTGGCAGGTTTCAAACAAATCCTTTATGGCGTTTCATTCAACGCTTTTTCCATCTCCTTCGGATCGGTAACGGGCGCCTGGCAGGCATATCGGCGACACACATAGGCCGTCGCTTTTCCTTCCACGGGAACCATCTCTTTAACAAAAGGCGCCAGTTCGGCCAGCCGATCCCTGTCTTCGTCATTCGACACCAGATGTGCCACCAGACGGGGCAGGAAATTTCGGTGAATCACCTCCAACATGGTTTTCGTATTGCCGTCATCGCGTGGTCCGGCGATAACCACTTCCTGCGCCGGACCGATCATGAAATCCAGGGCCTGCAACAGCTGGGTATGGGCCGACGGATAGGCATCCGCCTGATCGGAAAAAGCCCGCATGAGCTTATCCGCCTTCTCTTCAAAAGCCGTCTCTCCGGTAAGCCTTCCCAACTGGAGAAGGGTAAGTGCGGCAACGGAATTGCCTGAGGGAAGCGCGCCGTCCTGGGCGTCTCTGCTGCGGGTAATGAGGGTCTCATTCTCCCTGCCCGTAAAAAAGAGCCCGTGGTTTTCCGAATCCCAAAAAAGATCCAGCATGGTGTGCGTCAACGCAACGGCTGTTTCCAAATAGCTGGGGTTAAAGGTACTTTCGTAACCCTCCACCAGTGCCCATGTGAGAAAGGCATAGTCATCCAGATAACCGGCATGGGCCGCTTCTCCTTCCCTGTAGCGCCGTATCAGATAACCGTCCTTTTTGCGCATGCTATTGAGGATAAAGGTGAGCGCCTTTTCCGCGGCCTGGAGATAGATGGCATCTCCCAGCGCCCGATATCCCTTGAAAAAGGCAGTGATCATGAGCCCGTTCCAGGCAGTCAGAATTTTGTCATCCTTGAGGGGGTGGATCCGTTTTTTCCTTTCCGAAAAAAGCTTTTCACGCCCTTGTTGAAGAAGCGAGGCCAGCACCTTCTCGCCCATGCTTCGCCCCTTTGCGAAAGCGGAAAGGGATTCCCGCATATGGGGGATACTGCGGCCCTCCTCAAAGTTGCCCCCTTCACGAATATCGAAAAAGTCGCAAAACACTTCTCCCGATTTAGATCCCAGGATCGCCTTTACCTCCCGGGGCGTCCAGAGATAAAAAAGCCCCTCCACCCCCTCGCTGTCCGCGTCTTCCGCCGAGTAAAAGCCGCCCTCGGGCGCCGTCATGTCTCTTAAGACGTAGGTAAATACTTCCCGTGCCACCCTGGCATAAAACGACTGACCGGTCACTTGGTAGGCTTCCGTGTATGCCATGGCCAGAAGGGCCTGGTCATAAAGCATTTTTTCAAAGTGGGGGGCAAACCATTTCTCATCCACCGAGTAGCGGTGAAAACCATAACCGATGTGATCGAAAAGCCCTCCCCAGCGCATGGCCTGAAGTGTCTTTTCCACCATTTTAAGGTCGTTTGCCCGGCCGTTTCGCCGGTGCCGCCGAAGGAGAAAAGTGAGCTGATGGGGAGAAGGGAATTTCGGTGCATTGCCGAACCCGCCCCACTGCGGATCAAAACTGCGGGCCAGTTGTATGCCCGCTTTCTCGAGAGTTTCAACGCTCAGAGATTTCCCCGTTGAAGCGGTCTCGGAAACCTTTTGCAGATGCTCGGTGATCTGATCTCCCGCCGTCAGGAGACGGTCCCGATCTTCTTTCCACAGATTGTCCAACTTTAACAGCAATTCCGGAAAACCGATGAGTCCCTGGCGGCCGGTTTTGGGAAAATAGGTTCCGGCAAAGAAAGGAATCCTTTCGGGTGTCAGGAATACCGACAGGGGCCATCCGCCGTGGCCCGTGAGGGCCTGGCACACGGACATGTAGATTTTGTCCAGATCCGGCCGTTCTTCCCGGTCCACTTTGATGGAGACGAAATGGTTGTTCAAAATTTCCGCGGTCTCTGAATCTTCAAAGGACTCGTGGGCCATGACGTGGCACCAGTGGCAGGTGGCGTACCCGATGGAGAGAAAAATCGGCTTGTCCTCATTTTTTGCCTTTTGAAACGCTTCCTCCCCCCAGGGGTACCAGTTCACCGGGTTCCCTGCATGTTGCAGTAAATAGGGGCTTTTCTCATGGATCAGGGCGTTGTACCGGCTTGCGGCATTCATCAATGGATTCTCCTTAAATGGCTTTCTTTCATTAGATATAGAGGGACGCGATAATGACCGCAATTTTGCTCATGGTGGTAATCTTCCATGATTAAAGTTCTTTCTTAAAGATCGATGGTCAAATGGTATGTATTCTCTCCCTCGTTCCGGGAAATCTGAAATCCCAGCTCCTGTCCCAACTTCAACATCTGTCTGTTTTCAGCCAGCACATACCCTTGAACGGTTTCAATCCCATAATCCCTGCCTGCATCCAGGCATCGCTCCAGCAGTCGTCTGCCCACTCCTTTTCCCTGCCACCTGTCCCCCACGGCGACGGAAAATTCGGCATTCCTCGGATCCGATTCCATAATCACTCTGGCCACTCCCAACATCTTCTCCTCATGGTCCTCGCGAGCAAGGGCCACCAGGCCGATGTGACGGTCGTAGTCAATCTGAGTAAACCGGACGAGAAAATCCCGGGACAGCGCTTTCATGGGGCTGAAAAACCGGTGATAACGGCTTTCGGGAGAAAGATTCTCGAACAATTCCATCAGCAGAGGGGCATCTTCGGGTTTGATGGGGCGGATAAATATCTGAAGGCCGTGCGTTGTGGTCTCCTTTGATTCGTATTGTTCGGGGTAAGAACTGATCACCAGGTGGTGCGGCGCGGCCACCTCGGATTTTCGGATCAGAACCCGGGCGTCCACGGCAACGAGTTTGCCGTCTTTTACCAGCACGGGATTCATGTCCAGCTCCGCAATCTCCGGAAAATCCACGAGGAGATGCGAAAGACAAATGAGCAGCCCTTCGATAAGGCTCATGTCTGCCGCGGGCATGTTCCGATATCCCTTCAGAATCTTGTAAGCCTTGGTTTTTTCAATGAGCCTTCGCGCCAACGTTCGGTTGAGTGGAACCAAACCGATATTTCGATCCCCGATGACTTCCGCAAAAACGCCGCCCATGCCGAAAAGGATCACGGGCCCGAAAAGTTCATCCCGCTTTGCCCCGATCAGAAGTTCCAACTCCGCCTTTTGCACCATCGGTTGAAGCGTCACGCCCCGAATTTCAGCATCAGGATCATAAGCACGGGCAGCGTTTATCACCTGTTCATAGGCATCCCGAACCTCCTGCTCGCTTCCGAGGCCGGTCCGTATCCCCCGTGCTTCGGTCTTGTGGACGATATCGGGAGAGAGGATCTTCATAACAAGGGGGTAATCCATTTCGGCCGCCAGTCTCAATGCCTCGTCCATGGATTCGGCAACCTCCGTTCGATTCACCGGGATTCCATAGTAGCCCAGCAGGCGCTTCGATTCAGCCTCTTCCAAAAATGCATTTTTCCCGGCCAGGGCCTTGTCAACGAGCTCTCTTGCCTGCCCCTCCCGCACCTCCACATCCCCAAGAAACCGTGAGGGAATCTCCTGGAGCAAATGGAGATTCCGTGCATAATCGAGTAACACCGCGAAAGAACGGATGGCCCGCTCCGGGGTAGCATATGTGGGGATTCCCGCGGTGTTGAGGATGGTCCGCCCTTTTTCAACATCCATTCCGCCCATCATGGCGGTGAACACCGGATACGGTTTTCCCTTGAGATCCTTGCTCAAAGCCTCGGCCACCCGGGTGGGATCCGTCATGGCTTGTGCGTTTACAATAACGAGCATCCCATCTACACTTTCGGCTTCAAAACAGCAGCCCGTCACTTGTGCATACCGTTCGGCCGTGGCATCCCCCAGAATGTCAACGGGATTTCCATGGCTCCAATAAGGTGGAAGGATTTCATTGAGACGATCTATGGTTTTTTCGCTGAGCGAACTGAGTTCCAACCCGTATTCCTCGATGGCATCCGCCGCCATGACGCCGGGGCCGCCGGAATTGGTAACCACAACAAGGCGTGGGCCGGAAGGGGGCGACTGTTTGGCCAATAACTCGGCACAATCAAAAAAGTCTTCCAGGGTACGAACGCGGGCCAGGCCGGCGCGCGTAAAGGCTGCTTCGTACACACGGCTCTCCCCGGCCAGGGCACCGGTATGGGAAGCCGCGGCATTTGCGCCGGATTTGCTTTTTCCCGCCTTCAGGACCACAATCGGTTTAATGCGCGACACCTCTCGGGCTGCACTCATGAATTTCCTGACTTCGGTCAGACTTTCCATATATAAAAGGATGCTCGTCACTTCGGGATCGTGTCCCAGGTAGTCAATGAGATCGCCGAAATCCACATCCAGCATGGAGCCGATGCTGACGAAATACCGAAACCCCATCTTCTTTTTCAGGGATAGATCGAGCATGGCGGAACAGATGGCCCCGCTCTGCGAGATAAACGCCATTTTTCCTTCAGGCGCCATGTGGGCGGCAAAGCTGGCGTTTAATTTCCATTTCGGACAGATGATCCCCATGCAGTTGGGGCCGAGGATCCGCAGACCTCCCTTGGCCGCCTCCTTTTCAATTTCATTTTCCAACTCCCGACCTTCATCTCCGATCTCACGCCCGCCCGCCGAGAAAATAATAGAACCGCCAACGCCCGCATCCACACATTGCCGAACGATTTGAGATACGGTGGAAATAGGAGTGGAAATGACCGCAAGATCAACACTTTGGTCAACCTGGGAGAGAGATTTTAAGCAATTTATGCCAAGAACTTTTGAATATTTGGGATTGACCGGGAGAATCCGGCCCTCATATCCTCCCTGGATCAGGTTTTCCATGACGGCCCGTCCGATGGTACCCCGGGTTTCGCTGGCGCCCACCACCGTTATCGACTTCGGCTTAAAGATTTTATCAAGATTGTAAAGTCCCATGCTTCCTCCTAATCAAACCCAATATCTATCCTATCCAAAATACGGTTATCCACCGTTTTCGTAAATGGGGTTAATCCTGTATTTAATCAATGATGACACGGATGGATTTTTTTTCTTTTGAGACAAATACGCAAGTTGCCCCATTGCATCCCAAGCTATTTTATAAGAGTATAGAGCCGAATGGAAAACAAGCCATTTCGCAGAAAACCTTTATGACACCGATAACGATATTCAAATGACATTCAGAAGGTGGATTTTTATTGCAGCGGTTTTGATGGGAATGGGTTTTCTCTGGGTACACTCAGAGGCTGGCGGCGAAACGCAATCCCCTGCACCGCCTTCTCTCGGGCCACATTCCAAAACGATTGTAAAAACCGACCCGCGAAGCCCCCGACATATTTCCATCCGCATGAAAAAGCCCCTGAGTCCTCTGGTTGCCGGTGAAACCGGAAGTCTTGAAATTGAAGCATTTCTGAAGCACCCCCGCGACATTCAGGGAAATTCCATTATGTGGAACCTGAACGCCGCCGGACCGGTGATCATATGGATTTCCTCACCGGCGAAGAGCGGAATCGCGTTCATTGATAAGGTTCATTCGGAGAGGCCCTTTCATCATCTAATGGTGAATTTCCCGCCGCCGGGAAAGAACACATCAAAATCCATAGAGGCCCGAATCGACTATACCCTGAACCCCGACACCAAAGCCGGGCAGCATGTCTTCTGGCTGGATGTAATTGCCGAACTGACCACCGCCGACGGCCGTAAGATCCATGACATGGGGGTCGTTAAGCTCCCATTCTCGGTGGATACCCATTTGAAGACCAAACTCCTGATGCTGCTGGTAGTGGCAGCCGCCGTATTTCTTTTCATTGTGGAGTGGGTGCGTGTGGATGTGGTGGGCATACTGATGATGGTATTGCTTCCCGAGTTGGGATTGCTCAATGCCAATGATGCCTTTCGGGGGCTGAGCAGCAATGCGGTCATCGCCATCATCGGCGTTATGATCATCAGCTACGGACTGAACCGGGCGGGCCTGGTGAGCCGAATGATTCAACCGGTGCTGCCCATGATCCGAAAGAGCACTTCCAGACTCGTGATGATCTTTTCCGTCATGATCGCAGCCGTATCGAGCGTCATGCAAAATACCGGCGCTGCCGTGCTATTCCTGCCGGCGATTCGTTTAACAGCATCCCACAAGCTGAAAGTTCCCATTTCCCGCGTTCTCATGCCCATCGGCATGGCAGCGATTCTGGGTGGCACGCTCACCATGATCGGAACGAGTCCGCTGATTCTGCTCAACGACATCCTGCCCCAGGGAATGCCCAAGTTCGGTTTTTTGGAACTGACGCCCATCGGCCTGGCCATTGTCATCGGCGGAATTGCGTTTCTCTCCACGGGGGGAATGGCGATACTCGCCACATCTACCCGTGACAGGTCCGGTGCTGAAGGAGATGGAACGGACAGGACCCACGATACGGTTCTCGATTCCTACCCGTTGATCACCGGACCCTATGAGGTTTTCGTTCCCGAAGATTCAAGGGCTGACAAGGAATCTCCGGAAATGGACATCATTCGGCGCCGCTACCTGGTGAATATTGTGGCTTCAATCAAAACCGACAGCACCTTAGATGTGGCTCCGCACACCAAGACGGGTATTCGCAGCGGCCTGTCGTTGTGTATTTACGGCCCCCATGAGGGCGTCGAAGAGTTTGTCCGGGATTACGGACTGGTCCTTCAAAAAGAGGCCATCTACTTCAGGAACACCCTGTTCAATCCTTCCATAGCGGACGTGGTGGAGGTGATCGTTTCTCCCCGATCCATTCTGACGGGCAAAACCATCCAAGAAATCCGCTTTCGTGAAACTTTCGGCGTGACTCCGCTCGCGATCCACCAGTCGGGTGAAACCTATTATCTGGAATTGGCGGATCTGCCATTGCAGGCAGGTGACATGGTGCTGATTCACGGCACCTGGGAACAATTCCACGCCCTGCAGGAACATCATCAGAACTTCATCATCGTTTCTCCTTTTGAAAAGGAATTCCAGCAGCCGGAAAAGGGGAAAAGGGCTCTCATATGCTTTTTGCTCACCCTTTTTCTCATGATCTTTTCGAGCTTCTATTTTCAAGATCGGCCATACAACCCGCTCCCACTGCCGGTAAACCTGATGCTGGGCGCGCTGGGCATGATATTGAGCAGGGTCATGACCATCGGTGAAGCATACCGTGCGGTGGATTGGCGCACCATATTCCTGCTGGGAGGACTCATTCCGCTCGGCATGGCGGTGACACAGACGGGAACTGCCCAGTGGATTGCCAAAGGGATCATCATCGGGCTGGGCGATTTCATGTCGCCAGTGCTGTTGCTGATCATATTGGCCTGTGTGAGCTGCGCATTTACCATGGTGATCTCCAATGTGGGCGCCTGCGCCTTGCTGGTTCCCCTGGGGGTGTCCATGGCGCAACAGATCGGAATCGATGCACGCGTGGCGGTTATCGTAGTGGGTCTGGGAGTCTCCAATTCCTTCATGCTG
This sequence comes from Desulfatiglandales bacterium, assembly GCA_963663335.2. Taxonomy (GTDB): domain Bacteria; phylum Desulfobacterota; class DSM-4660; order Desulfatiglandales; family Desulfatiglandaceae; genus NaphS2. Next base: position 115,648 of record CAXXLN010000002.1, read on the forward strand.
CCGACCCATCAGGTCAATGCCCTTTACATGGGACCAGGAGGATACCGGACACGGGACTACATCAAAATCGGGGGGCTGCTGAGTTTGATCTACATCGTAATTCTGGTGACGATGACGCACATTTTTTATCTTTAAGCGCCTGTTTGAAAATTCGGTTGCGCTTGTTCGACTACCGATATTTTCACCCATGAATACATGATTCACTCCATATATTTTTGCACGCAAATCAAATACCCTCTTTCCCGAGGTTTAATATTCGGATACTAAGAGTAAGGAGATCAACATGGAAGAATGGAAAGACTTGGTAACTTTCAATGGAAAACCTTTGACGTTGGTGGGTGAAAAAATCACCCCTTGCATGACCGCGCCCAAAGTTACCCTCATCAACAATGCGCTTGAGCCCGTTAAATTGGAACATGAAGAGGGTACGGTCCTCATCGTTGCCAGTGTTCCATCCCTGGATACCGCGGTCTGCTCAAAGGAAACCAAACGATTCAGCGAAGAATCTAAAATGCTTCCCGGCAAAGTTAATCTCGTTTTTGTAAGCATGGATCTTCCTTTCGCGCAACAACGATGGGCCAATGAGCATGATGTCACGAATATCACCTTCCTGTCGGATTACAAGGAAGCCGCTTTCGGCAAAGCATTTGGCGTCCTAATAAAAGAATTAAGGCTCTTGGCAAGAGCTGTTTTCATCATTGGTGGCAAAGGCGAAGTAACTTACACTGAAGTGGTAAAGGAAATGACCGACGAGCCAGATTATCATGCGGCACTGTCCGCGGCCGCGGCCCGGGGGATCTCCTGAAAGGCGGGATACTCTCCCCGGGTAATGCAAGGAAAAACCATGGAGAAACACCACAAATTTTCCGTCTGGTATGTCCTGTTGGGGATCTGGGCGGTTTTTCTCATCCAAGGCTACCTGGGCTCTGCCCTGTCCATCAAGACCATCCCATACAGCCAGTTTTTAAACCTGTTGAAAGAGAACAAGGTGGCGGAAGTGGCCATCACCGAGAATCGCATACAGGGAAGAATGAAATCGCAAAAACCCGGCGCGGAAAAGGGGCAGGCGTTTCGAACCGTCAGGGTGGATCCCGACTTGAGCAAGCTCCTCGAAGAATATAATGTCACCTTCAAGGGTGAAATCCAATCCAACTTTCTGGCGAATATTTTCTCCTGGTTTTTCCCGGTCCTCCTTTTTTTCGGGGTCTGGTACTTCTTCATAAAACGGATGGCCGGCCAGCAACCCGGATTTATGAGTCTGGGCAAAAACAAGGCGAAAATCTATATGCAGGAGGAGGTGGGTGTCACCTTTGATGACGCCGCCGGTGTGGATGAGGCCAAGCAGGAATTGGTGGAGGTCATTGAATTTCTCAAGGAACCGTCCAGGTTCACCGAACTGGGGGGCAAGATGCCCAAAGGGGTGCTTCTCGTGGGGCCGCCGGGCACCGGAAAAACCCTGCTGGCCAAAGCCGTGGCAGGCGAAAGCGGGGTTCCCTTTTTCAGCCTCAGCGGTTCGGAATTTGTGGAGATGTTCGTGGGCCTGGGCGCAGCCAGGGTACGGGATCTTTTCATCCAGGCCAAAGAAAAGTCTCCATGCATCATTTTTATCGACGAATTGGATGCCCTGGGGAAAGCCAGAGGCTTTGGATCCATGGGAGGCCACGACGAAAGGGAGCAGACGCTCAATCAGCTTTTGGTCGAAATGGACGGTTTCGACCCCACGCTGGGCGTCATTCTGATGGCGGCCACCAACAGACCGGAAATCCTGGATCCGGCCCTCCTGAGACCCGGCCGTTTTGACCGGCAAATCCTGGTGGATCGGCCTGACAAAAAAGGCAGGGAAGAAATTCTTAAGATACACCTGAAAAACATAAAAGCCCACAAGGATTTGGATTTGGAGAAACTGGCCGGCATGACACCCGGCATGTCAGGGGCGGATCTGGCGAACCTGGTTAACGAAGCAACGCTTCTGGCCGTAAGAAGAAAAATGAAAAAAGTGGGCATGCCGGAATTTTCGGACGCAGTGGAACGGATCATCGGCGGATTAGAGAAAAAGAACCGTCTCATCAATCCCAAAGAAAGGGAAACCGTCGCCTATCATGAGCTTGGCCATGCGCTGGTCGCCATGAGCCTGCCGGGAACCGACCCCGTGCGGAAGATTTCTATTATTCCGAGGGGGGTTGCCGCTCTGGGATATACGCTGCAAGTCCCCACGGAAGACCGTTTCCTCATGAGCAAAACAGAGCTCCTGAACAAGATTGCGACGCTCCTTGGGGGTCGTGCTTCGGAGGAAGTCATCTTTGGCGACATTTCAACGGGTGCCCATAATGACCTGGCCAAAGCCACTGACATTGCCAGAAGCATGGTCAAAGAATACGGTATGAGCAGCAAAGTGGGACAAATCTTTTTTTCCCGGCCGAAAAAAAACCAGGCATTTGACTGGGGGATGAAAAGCGAAGATGAGTACGGGCAAGCCACTGCTGAATTAATCGACAGCGAGGTAGCGAGAATTATTGGAGAACAATATACAAAAGCGTTAGAGTTGCTCAAGGGAAAAAAGGACATTTTGAGAAAGGCAGCCAAAATTCTCCTTGAAAAGGAAAAGATCGAGGGCGACGAGTTGAAGGCCATTATTAAAAAAGAGGCTGCGGGCTCAAACAAACCGGACAACCCCGAATGAAACCAAAACCGGACAGGAAATTTGGGCCCTCCTTAAGGGTCAGAACAAAAAAATAATGGCATAAGATTGCGCCGGTTTTCCATTACCAGCGGCGTAAAGTACCTATTCATTTGTCTCAAAATACATTTTGGACCCCATTTCAAACTAAAGTCGGAGAGAATATATTTATATCGAGTTCCCATAAAGATTGTACGAACGAGAAAATCAGTCATAATAGAGAAAGGAGGAAAACATTATGGCATTACCAACTTTGCGAAAGGGCAGACCCAGTTGGATGACCCCCTACGGACAGGAAAGCATGGGGGATGTGTGGCAGGATCGGCTATGGCCCGAGTGGCCGCGATGGAAAGGTGAGGAGCAGCATCCGACCTTTGATCTTTATGAGAAAGAAGGAAAATACCATCTGACCGCAAACCTTCCGGGCATCAAAAAGGAAGATATCTCCGTCGACATTCGCGACAACATCATTACCGTCTCCGGAAAAACCACATCCGAAAGAGAAGAAAAAGATGCCAATTACTATCTTAAGGAGTCCAGTTACGGGTCTTTTTCACGATCATTGAGGCTACCCGGAGAAGTGGACGAAGAGGATGTCGATGCCAGCTACAAGGATGGGGTACTGAAGGTGGTCATGAAAACCAAAAAAGGGGCTGGCGGCCGCAAAATCGAAATCAAAAGCTAGATTGAGCCACAATGCTCGTTAACATGCACCTCCCTGCCCCGCTCGAAATGCGGGCCAGGGAAACGCTTCACAAACCGATCAAAGGATAGCGATTTTTCCCCAATTGTGATTTAAAAACGAATCGAACCGGGATGAAAAAAATTGTCTCAAAATCCGCTGTCGTTATTCTTTTATGACGAGTCCGTTTTCAATGGCATAGGCAGTTAGTGCCGCGGCACTGTGAAGGTCCAGTTTCCGCATGATGTTGGCCCTGTGTTTCTCCACCGTCTTGGGGCTGATACAGAGATAATCGGCAATCTCAGTGTTCTGATACGCTTCTGCAACCAATTTGAGGACTTCCTTTTCGCGCTGGGTCAGGCTCTCGAATGAAGATTCCTCCTTGACGGTTCTCCGGCTCTCAAGATACCCCTCCAATACTATCCCGGAAATTTCCGGGCTCACATAGCGCTTGCCGGACAAGACTGCTTTGATGGCCTTCATCAACTCTTCCTGGCCTGACGATTTCAGGCAATATCCATCTCCGCCGGACTTGAACACCTGAAGAATATACTGTTCCGAACGATGCATGGTAAGGGCCAGGATCCGTGTATCCGGGCAGTATTGCTTGATTTCTTTGATGACTGAAATGCCGTCCATTTTCGGCATATTGATGTCCAGAAGGACCAGATCCGGTTCAATTTCTTTGATGGTCCGAATGGCAGTCATTCCATCCCCCGCTTCGCCCACCACTTCCAGATCAGCGCTTGCACTCAGCAGAGAACAAAGCCCCTGTCTCAGTATTTTGTGATCTTCGACGATCACCAGGCGCGTTTTTTCCGACATAGCAAAGGCCCCCTAATATAAAACGATGGCACAAATTTGATAACTGACTTTCGGGCAATCAGTGACCCGGCCAGAAACATTCTATCCGGGTGCCTTCACCCGGGGTGGATTCGATTAAAAACCGGCCCGAAACAATCTCCGTGCGATTCTGCATGCTTTCTAAACCCAAACCTTTGTGAAATTCCGGATTTTTCATGTCAAACCCCTTGCCGTCGTCCACTATGACCAATGATAACCCATCCGGAACCGTTTTCAGGGAAATACGAACGTTTTCGGCCTTGCCGTGCTTGGCCACGTTATTCAAGGCTTCCTGAACAATCCGGTATATAACCAGCTTTAGGGATTGTGGGATAAACTTCTCTTCCAGATCTAAACGAAGATGGAGTCGAGTATCTAAATAGGTATCTTTAAACTGCCTGCAGGTCCACCGGATGGCATCGAGAATCCCAAGATCCTCAAGCATTTCAGATCGAAGCTCAGTACAAATTCTACCGGTCTCATTAATAGTATCCTTCGTCCATAGAACGATTTTTTCAAGAGGAATTCCCGCGTCTTCAACATCACTTCCGCCCATACGGAGAAGTTTTTCTTCAAGCGCATATTTGATGGCACAGAGTTGGGATTTGATACCGTCATGAAGTTCACCGGCGATGAGACCCCTTTCTTTTTCCCCGATTTCAAGTAGTTTCTCGGACAGAAATTTGAGCTGGTCCCCCTGCGCCTGAATTTTAGCCAGGTTTCGTGTCCGGTCCATGGCATATCGGATGGCACGTTCCAAAAGGGAAGAAGTGAGGTTCTTTTTTTCGAGATAGTCAGATGCACCCTCTCGCATGGCCCGGTCGTCTATCTCAAAGTCGCCAAGTCCCGTCAAAATGATCACCGGCGCTTTCAAACCGTCGCGAAGAAGCTCGCGCAAAAGGGTCAGTCCATCATCTTGGCCCAGAACATAATCGATAAAAACAACGTCGAAAAGCTCTTCTCCCGCCGTTTTAACGGCAGCTTCATAATTGGAGGCCCACTTGAGCTCAAAACGCTCTTGAGAGATGCCGGACAACAGCCTTTTAAAGATGATGTAATCATCTTCATCGTCTTCAATCAAAAGCACTGTGATGCGGGCAGTCTCCATTTTTCCCGGGACAGACTATTTCAAGCTCACTAAAAAACTCGCTATGTTCCAAAGATAAAATTAGGGGGAACGTTACGGTTTAAAGGAAAATATGTCAAGCACAACACCTGCCTTTCATGCAAAAGGGTGCTAAGAGCCTGTTTGAAAATTATCCCTACTTCTGAGAAATAAGCAAATTTCTCATTCCAAATACGGGATTTCCCCCATATCCAATTTCATTATATCCTGGTATTCTGTTATAGAATATGTCTCTGGTTCAGCTTTTGAAAAAGCCTGGACAAAATACCTCGGTGGCTTTTTACAAGCTCAGTACTTTTTATTCCGGAGCAGGCCACATGGGAGCAAATAAATGACCAACACCTTGATCGTGGAAGACAATGTGTCTTTTCGTGAGATCCTTAAGAACATCCTCATCGGCAGATTCCCCTCCATGACCATAAGAGAGGCCGCCGACGGCCTCGAAGCCTTAATGGAAATTGAAACCAAAACGCCGGAGCTCATTTTTATGGATATCCGGCTTCCGGGAGAAAACGGAATTCAATTGACCCGGAAAATTCAGGCTTCACACCCGGCAACCATTATCGTGGTCATCAGCAACTGCGACACCATTGAATACCGGAACGCTGCATTGGAGGCCGGTGCAAAGGCTTTTGTCTCCAAATCATCATCAACTCCCGTCGATATCATCGACACGGTCTCAAGGATATTTCCAACCTGTCAGCCAGCCTCCTGAACCTCAAAACATACCCATTTTTCCGAGCCATTTGCTTTTAACCTAAGAAGGTTGTAACCTGACATGAATGAGTCGTCAAAAGGAAAGCAGGTTTTATGGATAAGAGAAATAAGGAGCAACTTCTCCGCGAACTTAAAGAGAGTGAAGATCGGTATCGCGCCGTCACTGAAACCTCGATCGATGCCATTATCACCGCCAACGGGGATGATGCAATACTGACATGGAATAAAGGCGCCGAGCTCATTTTCGGCTATGGCTCGGAGATACTGGGAAGATCCGTGACAATCATCATCCCCGAACGATATCGAAAAGCCCATTTTGAAGGCGTTAAACGTTTCTTAAGGACCGGGGAAAAACATATCATCGGCAAAAAACTGGAAATGACGGCGGTTCGAAAAGATGGAACGGAATTTCCCATCGAGCTGACGCTCTCTCACTGGCAAAGCGAATCCGGGGTCTATTTCGGTGCGATTATCAGGGATATTACAGACCGGAATAAAATCGAAACCATTCGAGAGGATGTTCAACGAATGATGCGACACGATCTCAAATCCCCGCTCATAGGAATTACCGGTTTGGCCAGGCGGTTACAAAAAGGGACCAATTTAACCCAGCGGCAGAGAAAAGCAGCGGCCCTGATTCAAACATCGGGTGAAAAGACACTCAAATTGCTCGATCGAAGCCGTGATCTGTTCCAAATGGAGCAGGGGGTTTATGCGCTCAACCCCCAGCCGGTCAACGTAACGGACATTCTAGACAGAATTAGAAGTCAGTTGGAACCCCTGACCCTGAAAAAGAGAATTACCATTCGGATCTCAATCCCTAGTCAATCAAAAAATAAAAATGCTGAAATGGTAAACGGTGACGAGGATCTGCTGGAAATGATGTTTGCCAATCTTCTCAAGAATGCCATAGAAGCCTCACCGGAAAATGCGCCCATCGAAATCAGCATCGAAACGGATCAAAAGGATGATGAAAAGATCTGTTTCGTCGATATTCACAATCGTGCCGAGATTCCTGAAGAAATACGGGATCACTTTTTCGAGGCTTATGCAACCAGCGGAAAAAAAGACGGCACCGGTCTGGGAACCTATAACGCCTCGCTGATCGCCAGAACGCACCGGGGAAACATTCAATTTACCACATCCCCCACTGAAGGGACCCATGTCACGGTTTCGCTGCCGTCAGAGCCCGGCGTCGTTTCATAGAGGCTCAAAACTAAACTTCTGTCCTCCCACGGAAGCCTCAAACATCAATCCGCTTTTGGCTAAGGTAAAGATTGCGACGCCGTTACTATAATCCGTATCGGCGGAGACGCCCGCGGTTGCGGCAACAGCAGATGCCTGGGCGCCAAATTCGAAATTTCCGTATTTAAAAAGATCAAGTGCCGTCTTATCTTCGAAAAAAATAATTTCTCTGTATACCTGCCCCCCCAACTGTAAACCAAGGGTGAATTGCATCAGACTCGACGTTCCTTCCAGCGCTCCTTTGCTATAGACCTTTCCTTCCCCATAAGCACCGCCAATGCCGACGCCTCCTTTGCCTACTGAGGGAAAAACCGCAAACCCATAGGCTTTATCAAAAAAGACCTTCATGCTGGGATCGCTGTTTTTGAAATCAGCAACGGCCTGCTGCACCTCTTGATCCTGAATATTTTGATCAGAAGCGGTTTCCGATTTATTCGGGTCCCATCCTGCATAAGTCCATGTAGCTGGTAATACGGCTAAAATAGTGAAAAAAAGCGTTGCCATGATTACCCGTTTCATAATACCACCTCATCATAAAAAAAGAATTTACAACTGAAAACACATTTTCTTTTCCGGAAGCTTTTTTGTTGACTGCAAGAGCGTATCGCCTTAGCATGTACATACTATTCTTTATAAATGTACACTCTTTCATGGAGAAATACCATGAAAACCGTAACGCCGACACAGTTAAGAGGCAAACTATTCAAGATCCTTGACGAAGTTCTTGATACGGGCATCCCCGTTGAAATCAACAGGGGCGGAAAAAGATTGCGAATCGTGCCGGTGGAAAAACCGGATAAACTTAAAAATATTATTTCGAGACCAAATGTCATAAAAGGCGATCCGGGCGATCTTGTAAATATTCACTGGGAACAGGAGGTGAATCTTGATTTACCTTGATACGCATGTGGTTGTGTGGTTATACGCCGGCGATATGGCGAGACTGATTCCCCCGACCAGGGAACTGATCAATAGTCATGACATTTATATCTCGCCGGTGGTACGCCTGGAATTGCAATATTTATATGAAATCGAGCGTATCACGGCGCAGGCCAGTGAAATCGTCTTTGATCTCTCGGATCGAATCGGGCTCAAAATATGCGACAAGAGTTTTCATTCCATTGTCAATGCGGCTATAGAACTTTCCTGGACCCGTGATCCCTTTGACCGCATTATCGTGGCCAATGCCGCTTTGAACCACAATCCGCTGGTCACAAAAGATCAGAATATTTTGGAGCATTATGAAAATGCCGTGTGGTCCTCTTAGGACATGGGGACGTCTCCATTACCCATATAGAGATGTTTTTCCAAAACCCATTTCTCAAGAACCTCGAAAACCAGCTCCCTTTTTATCGGTTTAGTGATATAATCATTCATTCCGGCTTCAAGGCACTTCTCTCTGTCCCCTTTCATGGCATGTGCCGTCATGGCGACGATGGGGACGGTGTCAAACCCTTTCGCCCTTATTGCTTTCGTCGCTTGCAGTCCGTCCATCTCCGGCATCTGAACATCCATAAATATCAGATCGAAATCCTTTGGAGATGCCATGTATCGTTCAACCGCCTCTTTGCCGTTATCGGCAACCGCCACCTGATAGCCGGCCTTGGTGAGCATTATCTTCGCCAACCTCTGGTTGACGGGGTTATCTTCCACCAGAAGTATGCAAACTGAATGCTTCATCTCCTCCCGCAGAGAGTATTGGGTGATGATCTTTTTTCTGGTACCTTCACTGTCTTTAGCATTGACCCCAACTTCCCCGATTAACCTCACCATCATCTGAAACAGTTTGCCCCTATGAATCGGTTTGCTCAAAAAACCATCGAAACCTGACTCTTTACACAATCTGGCATCACGCTCCATTAAAGAGGAAAGGGCAATCATTGGAAGATACCGGATGGGCGCTTCGTCATGACGTATCATTTTTGCCAACTTATACCCGGTCATCCCCGGCATCTGGATATCGCTGAGGCACAGGTCAAAGGGTTTTTTGGCCTCCAGGCTCTTATGAAGAATCGGTAAAACGCCTTCACCCTCTTTGAGAGCCACCACCTCCATGCCCGCGGACTTCAAAATATGGGTCAAGATCTCCAGGTTCCTCAGATTATCATCAACAATCAAAATTTTTCTGCCCCGCAGAGACAGCGGCTTGAATCTCCTGGCAGTATCCATCCGGTCGGTCTTTCCAAGCCATGAAGTGAAGTGAAAAATGCTACCTTTATTTTCTTCACTTTCAACCCAGATGTCACCTTCCATGAGATTGGATATCTGCTTGCATATGGAAAGGCCTAAGCCCGTACCGCCGTACTTTCGGGTCGTTGAATCATCCGCCTGCTGGAAAGGATCAAAAATGGAAGATCGTTTATCTTCCGGAATACCCATGGCGGTATCCCGAACCGTTACGTGAAATTTCACCCGATCCGCTTCTTCCGCCTCTATATCAAGTGAGAGTTCGATCTCCCCCGACTCGGTAAATTTGGAAGCATTGCTCATCAGATTGGTCAGAACCTGCCGAAACCGTACTGGATCGCCTTTTACAAAGGGCGGAACATCGGCGCCGACACGGCAAAGGATCTCAACCGGTTTAAAATTAATCCGGGGACGGATCACTTCACAGACATCATAGGAAAGCAGTTCCGGATCAAAATCGAGGGACTCAAAATCCAATTCGCCCGCCTCGATTTTGGAAAAATCCAGAATATCGTTCAACAAAGAAAGCAGCGCCTCTCCGCTCTTTTTAACCGTCGTCGCAAAATCCTTCTGATCTTCCGCAAGATCGGTATCAAGCAACATATCCGTGAAACCGATCACCGCATTCATGGGGGTACGGATTTCATGGCTCATATTGGCCAGAAAACTCGATTTGGTCCGTGAAGCGGCTTCGGCTTTTTCTTTGGCTTTGGTGAGGCTCTCCTCAACCTGTTTGCGAGCGGTGATATCGGTCAGAATAACGGCAGCGCTGGAGGTCTCGTCGTTGAGAGGCAATATGCTGACACTGACCTGGCGATGGTTAATCGCAAGAGGTGAATCATCCGCCATGACCACCGGAGAGTCGCCAAGCCGGTCCAGAGCGACACGCATGCGCTCGCCATCCCGGCCCGTGAACAGCTTGGCAATGTGCACGCCGTATACGCGTTTTTCAGGCAATCCGGTCAGGGAGAGCGCACTGGGGTTGGCGTAAGTGATTCTGCCGTCGGAAGTCACCTCAAAGACCCCTTCGGACATTTTGGCGATCACCATCTTGTAGCGTTGAATAACCGAGAGCAATTCCTGGTTCACATTTTGCGGCGTATAGCCGCCGCGGCCAACGGAATCGATCGATCCGGGCTTTTCCAGGGCGGTCAACACCTCGGCCGCCATCTCCTTCAGGGGACCCTTCACAATGAAGTGATCGGCTCCCAGTTCCCGGTAATTGACGGTGTCGTTGTTGCTCAAAGCGGAGAGAATGATAAGGAAAACCTTTTTTAGCGCCGGGTTCTGCCTTACCAGAAAACAGAGTTCCTCGCCGCCGATATTGGGCATTACCAGGTCAACAAAAATAACGTCCGGTACAAGGGTTTCCAGGATGTCCAGAGCAGAAAGGCCATCTTCCGCCGTTACGACTTCATGCCCCTTCTCGGAGAGAACATCCTTCATAAATTCCAGGATGAAGTGATCATTGTCAATCACCAGTATTTTCTTTATGGGCTTTTCCATGTTTTGCTCATCACGATCTCGAAGCTTTCCAAGGGATTTAAAACGATTTTCAGTCACTTGTAAACACCGAATTTGCGCGATTACTCTTTGCCGGTACCCTCACCCAGGAGCTGTTCCATGACCAGGGCGCATGCGACACCCGCCACGAAACCGTTTCCCAGAACGGGTCTTAAGAACGGGGGCAGGCCATTAAAGACCTCCACCGGCAAAAAAGCGACCAGGGTCCCCAGCAAAATGGATGCCCCGATCACCAGGCCATCCTCGAAGCGAAAATCTTCCCCGTTCTGAAATGCGACCATTAACCCGGCCGCAACCTGGGTCACCATCACATAAGCCAGAATCGCGCCGATCACCACGGAAGGCACACTCCCCATGAAACCGATTACCGAAGGGAGAAAGGCCAAAACAAACATGATAATCGCCGTGGGAACCAGTGTAAAGCGTGACGCGCAACGGGTCGCCGCAATTATTCCGGGGGTTATGGTGTAGTCGACCGGACCGATCACCCCAAAGAATCCGGAGACCGTATTGGCCAGGCCGGTTACGGAAACGCCTTTTGCGATCCGCCTGTCCATATCCGTTGCCTGCAGCATCTCGTTGACCGCCTGGATGGCGCCCAGTTCATTGATGGCAAGGGCGATATAACAGAAGAGAAAGGAAATCAGGACACCCGGCTGAATAGAAAACGGGAGGACCATATTTCGGAAAAAATCCCTGCACCACGGGATATCTGCAGGGATTCCGGGACTGCCGCTCTCCGGAAAAATAAAGCGATGGATGAGGCTGCCGATGATAACGGCCCAAATAATGAGGGTCGATTGCCAGATGCCGGTTAAGAACCGATAGCCCATGAGCATGGCGAAGATCAGAACAAAGGCGAAGCTCAGGTTGGAGAGGGGGCTGACCCCGGTTTCCCCGTAGAGGATAAGCTTCTGGATTGTGGGGGAAAGGGTAAAGGCGATCAGCAACAGGACCACGGCGATCACATCGGCGGTAAAAAAGCGTCGGAGGTGTTTGAAAATGCCGCTGGCCCCGAGAAAGGCCACGGAAATACCCCCCACCGTCACACAACTGTAGACCACGTCCGTTCCGAATCCCTGACTGGCAATCACGCCCACCAGAAGGACCGCTGCGGGTCCCGGCAGCAACGGCAGCCGGTGCCCCCAAAAGAGCTGGTAGAATAGGGTCACGGCGCAAATAAAGAAGATTTTTTGAAGATAGACGATTTGATCCAACGGCTCGGAGAGTTGAACGGCTCCCACCACCTTGCCCAAGATCACGATCGATGAAATGAGAATTGCCGCCCACTGAATGCCGATAAGGCAAGACTTGATAAGGGGGGGCCGGTCATCGAGTCCGTATTGAAGTTTCATTTTGCTTCCCGAGGATCTAGTTTTGGAGAACTTCTTTATTATGAAGGATAAAATGGGTCATGTCCATACCCGCTTTTTTCTTGTGCCGCAACAAGGCGCCCTCTATGCTCAACCCCGAAGAGCCAAGGCTTTAGAATTCCTGTCCAGCTGATCATTCTCCACTCATTCCGGGTCTTCATCTTCATGAACAAGGACGGCTGGTTCAAATGCTGGCAGGGCATCTGGATTTTGGGTTAGGGTATGGGGGCAATACGCTTTTAATCTGGGAGCGGCTTAATCGGATGGAACAGGAACAGGCACCACCGTTCTCAACTCTTAAACGGCCAATGGCATCAAAGGAAAGGATTTAGAATTCCTTTCATCTTTTGCTCCCGGTATTAAAGGCTTGGTCCATATTGTCGAGAATTGCCGACATTAACCAGTCGGTATCCGGGATTTTTCGGGTCTGATTGAGAACGGTTTCCTTGCCTGAGACAAACCGTCCTTTTGCCCACTGGTATCCGTATTTCCCTGCAAAAATGTCGGCCATGTCACGGGTAATTTCGGGATGGAACTGTAACCCCACTAAAGGACGATCTTTGTAAACAAAGGCTTGGTTAGGGGTCGGTTCGTTATGGGCCAGGCAGGTGCAATTGGGGGGGAGGGAGAAATGATCACTGTGCCAGTGAAAGGTAACAAATGTTTTTGGAATATTCTTGAAAAGAAATGATCTTTCACCTTCAGCAGTTAAAGAAACCTCGAACCACCCGATTTCCTCTTCTTCATTGGGGAAAACCTCACCACCCAAGGCGCCGGCGATGAGTTGAGCACCCAAACAGATACCCAGGATAATCTTATTTTTCTCCAGTGACTTGGCGATGAATGCCTTTTCAGAAATGAGCCACGGATGATTCTTCTCGTCCCATGCATGCTGGGACCCACCCATGATGATCAGCCAGTCAAATTCGTAATTTGACTTTGTAAAGATAACCCTTGACTTCCTGGCCGAAAAATGGTAGCAACATATCATTATGCTAACACCAACGGAAACATTCTACTGAGCAAAGGAGCGAATCTTATGCAACCCCCCACCCGTCCCCCTTGGGGGACGTGGGGAGTCGCTTTTTTACATTCGTGGACAGCTACGCGGGACACTTTCAATCCTACCGTCATGATGTTTCGGATAAGGCCCGGCAGTACGCTTGCGGTCTGATGCAAGCCGGTCAGAGTAAGAACATGGACCGGATGGCCGAAGTTGTGCCGGACTCCAAGTCGCGGAACCTTCAACAATTTCTGACCCATTCCAAATGGAATCATAGAGAGGTTATCGATCATGCAGCCCAGGATGTGGATAAATTTTTGGGCGGCCCCAATGCTTGCCTGCTTATAGATGAAAGCGGGTTTGCGAAGCAGGGGAAAGAATCGGTCGGAGTTTCTCGTCAGTGGTTGGGTCGCTTCGGCAAGGTGGACAATGGTCAAGTGGCCGTCTTTGGTGCACTGTCCAATGGCGCCTACGTGGCGCCTGTTGATGTTCGGCTCTATTTGCCCCAGAAATGGACGGATGATCCGGAACGGTGTGAACGTGCGGGCATACCGGAAGAAGAACAAACTTTTCGAACGAAGATTGAACTTGCTGAGGAAATTGTTCAACATGCACGGGAGAACGATCTTCGCTATGACTGGGTAGGAGCCGATGCAGGATATGGTAAAGGCCCCGGGTTTTGTTTTGCTCTTGATGCGATGGGTGAAACGTTTTGCGTGGATCTTCATTCCGATTTTAGAGTGTATCTGAAAAATCCGGAACCCTACTTGCCAAAAACGCCATCTGGCCGGCCAGCTAAAAAATACCAGAGTGGTCAAGAGGGGATTGAGGTTGGGCAACTCGTGAAGTCTCTCCCTCGTCAGCGCTGGAAGAAGGTGGTCCTGCGAAAGACTACACGCGGAATACTCATGGTTCGGGCTTGCCGTGTGAAGGTTTATGTGTGGGATGGCGAATCGGATAATGTCAAATTTTGGACGTTGATTGTAACCAAGTCCTTGGATGACAATTCGGACGTGAAGATTTCTCTGAGCAATGTGACACAAGGCACCACGCTGAAACGATTGGGATGGATGCAACGCCAAAGGTTTTGGATTGAGCGCACATTTGAGGATGCCAAAAGCGAGTGTGGAATGGCCGATTACCAAGTCAGAAAATGGCAAGCTTGGCACCATCACATGGCTCTTGTGATGATGGCTATGTTGTTTATGCTTTCTGAAAGAATTTCTCATGAGGAAACTTACCCACTTCTATCCTGCGCGGATATTGAAAAATTGCTTACCCATTTTCTTCCTCGCCGTGATGTCACTGAAGAGGAGGTCATCTTTCAACTGGAGGAGCGTCACCGTATGCGCCAAAAGGCAATGGAGTCTCATGCGCGCTGTCAGGAAAAAAGGTTGGAAAAGGACTGACGGCGACAAATTATTTTTACGAAGTCAAAGTAAAAAGAGGGCAACTTTTCTTTGTTGCAGAGATAGGTCTCAGAGATTTCGTAGCCTTTTCTCTGAGCCCAAATGGCGATATTGTCGCGTGAATAATCGATGGGATCATGCTGTAACAGATGGAGTCTCACGGATACGCTTTCTCACTTCCCCAGGTAGGCCTTTTTCACGCGATGATCATCCAGCAAATCTTGGCATTGCCCCTGCAGAACCAGATTGCCGGTCTCCAGCACATAACCCCGACGAGCAAGCCTCAGGGCCAAACGGGCATTCTGTTCCACGATGAGAATACTGGTGCCCTTCTGGTTAATCTCCACGGCAATCCGGCCTATTTCACGAACCATCATAGGGGCAAGGCCTATGGAGGGTTCATCCAGCAACAGCAGAGTGGGGTTTCCCATAAGTGCCCTTGCAATGGCAAGCATCTGTTGCTCCCCCCCGCTTAAGGTCCCTGCCTGTTGCTTCTTCCTCGACTTCAACACCGGGAACATATGAAATATTTTTTCCAGATCCTTCTTGATCCGATGCTTCTCCTTCCGTAGATAGGCTCCCATATTGATGTTTTGGAGGACTGTCATGTAAGCAAAAAGATTTCTTTCCTGGGGTACATGACCGATGCCCGATTTTACAATATTCTGCGCCGGAGTTGAATCGATTCTTTTACCTTGAAATCGGATTTCCCCCGCAGCGGCCCTCTTCAATCCGGATATGGTTCTGAGTACAGTGGTTTTACCGGCGCCGTTGCTCCCTATGATGGTGGCGATTTCACCATTTTCAACCGTAAGGGAGATATCCTTCAGACATTCCGCCCCGTCATAACGAACAGTCAATGCCGTGATTTCAAGCAACATCTTCTTCCGTCCCCAAGTAGGCTTCCATTACGGCCGGATTTTCAACGATCTCGCCGGGTGTGCCTTCGGCGATCTTCTTGCCGAAATTGAGGACCGTAACGCCGTCAACAAGTCCCATCAAGGCTTTCAGATTGTGCTCTATGATGATGCAGGTAATCCCCTTTTGTTCTCTAACGGTCCTGATCATGGCCAGCATGCTTTGAACCTCCTCTGCGTTCATGCCGGTAAGCGGCTCATCCAGGAGGAGCAGTCGCGGCTCCGTGGCCAGGGCGATGGCCAGACCCAATAACCGTTGGCTCCCATGGGGCAGATTAGCTGACAATCCGTCCGCATGGGATTCCAGGCCCACAAAGGCCAAGGTCTCCAGGGCTTTTTCTCTCAGCATCTCTTCTTCCGCGCGGGTGGACCGTGTCTTTATGAACGAGCTGAAGAGATTTATTTCAGCCTTCAAGTGGAAACCCACCAGCACGTTTTCCAGTGCCGTGAAACCATTGAAAAGAAGATTTTCCTGAAAGACCCGGGCAATGCCCAGCCGTGCGCGTTGGTGTGTGCCAAGTTTTGTAACCGTTACGCCGTCGAAGACCACCTCCCCTTTGCTGGGCTTCAGAGCGCCCCCGATCAAGTTAAGCACCGTGGATTTACCGGCCCCGTTGGGACCTATAAGCCCCAGAATCCGGCCCTCCATGACCTCCATATCCAGTTCCCAGACGGCCGTGAGGCCGCCAAATAATTTGGTTATTCTTCTGATTTCGAGAAAAGCCATTGAATCACCCATTATGGGCCGAGCCCTTAACGGGTACTTCGGCCGCTGTTTCGGTAGGTGAGGAAAACCAAGTGCCGATCTTTTCGGGGATACTTACCAGGCCTTCCGGGAAAAACAGAACCACCGCGATGGCTATGGCCCCTACGAACATGGGCTGATATTCCTGCATGGGTCGGGTGAATTCCATGACCAGGGACAAAAACACCGCGCCGCAAACAGGGCCTGTGAATCGCGATTTTCCACCCACCACCATATAGATAAGGAGATACATAGTAGTCATGACGCCGAATGCGGAACCGGCCTGCGGGCTGATGGTCTGTTCGGAGTGAGCCAGCAATGCACCGCCAAGTCCCGCAAAAAAACAGGCGATGCTGAAGTTTATCACCTTGTATCTCAATACGTTGATCCCCACGGCGGCGGCCTGCCTGTCGGTTTCACGGATGGCAAGCCAGGTGAATCCAAGCCTTGATTTTTCCAACCGGTGGATCAGGAAGAGGGACAATGCCACCACCGTAAGGGTAAGGTAGTAGTACTGGTTGAATCCACTGAAATCCACTTCTCCCAGTAGTGGAAGATTCAGCATTCCGGGGGCCGGGATGCCCACCAGGCCGCCGAATCCCCCGGTGAGATCCTCCCAGTTCATGGCAAGAGACCGAAAGCTTTCAGAGGCCATCACCGTCAGGATAACAAAGTAGATCCCTTTAACTCGCATAAAGGGATACCCGATCCCCAGGGCCACCAGGCCTGCCGTGAGGGCACCGGCCGGCAAGGCCAGGCCGAAGGGAAGGCCGGCTTTCATGGAGAGCAGGGCCGATGTGTAAGCGCCCAGGCACATGAACCCCACGTGGCCCAAAGAGAACTCGCCGATGAGAAAGATGGTTCGCAGGCTGACGGCCAAGAGGACGTTGATGACGATGGTGGTCAGGACCGAAGTCCAATAAACACTCCCCAGAATCGGGGGAGCGGCAACGGCCGTCAGGGCCGCGGCGGTCCATCCCCATGTCTTTTTGATGGTTTCCTTACTCATGTCCAAAGAGTCCTTGCGGTTTGATGATCAGGACGAGAATCACCACCAGAAGCGGCCCGATAGCGGCCCAGGTATGTCCGAACAGGATCGGCACCAATCCGTCGATGAGGCCCAGGATCATCCCTGCCACGAGTGCACCCGGCAGGCTGCCCATGCCTCCCAGGACGATAATGGTGCATCCTTTGATCAGGGGCGAAAGACCCATGTAAGGACTGAGAGCAAACAGCGCCCCGGCAAGGGTGCCGCCGGCCGCGGCAAGGGCGCACCCGATAGCCATGCACAGAGACGCCATTCTGTCCGGACTGATTCCCTGCAAAATGGCGCCTTCGGGACTTTGTGCGCTGGCGACCATGGCTTGGCCGTATTTGGTGGTCTTGAGAAAAACATACAGCACCAGACTGAGAATAACCGCCACCACTACCGCCACCACCCGATCTTTGGGAACCACGGTACCCGCGAAATGAAGGGGGCCCTGTGCCAGAACGGGAATACTCCTCTCGTAGAGCCCGAATGCCGCAACGGCACCACTTTGAATAATGAGTGTCAACCCGAGGGTCGCCACCACTGCGGCAAGCATATCTCCTTTCAGTTGGCGGAAAAGGACCCGTTCGAGGAAAACACCCGTAGCGGCCATGCACACCATGCTCAGGGCCGCTGCCGGGATGAGTGGAAGTTTGTAAAAGGCGGTCAGGTAATAGACCACATAGGCGCCTAACATGTATATTTCGCCATGGGCAAACTGCATGATGTGCATGATGCCGAAAATGAGGGTCAGGCCCAGGGCCATGAGGACATAGATCCAACCCAGGGCCACCCCGTTGACCACACCCTGCCAGAGGAGTTCCGCTGAAACATCCATGGCCAATTACCTCCCCGGTATCGCCATGTCTATTTATCGACCACCGGCATCCTGAAGCCTTCGAACTCAATTTTTCCATCCATGAGAAGACTGATGGGTACCGGTCTAACAACCACCCGATTCACGCCAAACCTGTTGGCGCCGCCCATATGGCCCGGCCCGAAGGCGGTTTGAAAGCTGTCCGGCGCGGTCATGGAATCAAATGCCGCCACCACCTTCTCAGGCTTGATGCTGTTTGCCTTTTTGAGTGCCTGAACGAAAACCTCTGCTTCGGACCAGGTGATAATGGCGTCAGAGAAGAAAGGCTCATTGTATTTCTTCTTCCATCGCACCACGCATTCCTTCATACTGGGTGTGGCGCGACTCATGTCCATGCCGTTACTGATGACGTTATTGGCACCCTCGGGTCCCGCCAGGGAAAGGAGCATGGCCGGTCCCGTGGGCGCATCCGAGATAAAGACGCCTTTGTATCCCAATTGGCGAGCCGTCCGCAGCTGGTAGCCCGCCTGGGCACTGCACATGGCTTGAATGACGTCGGGCTTGGCGGCCAGGGCCTTGGTATAGAAGGGGAGGAAGTCGTGGCTCCCCAGTTCCCAGATCTCCTGGCCCACCACTTCCAACCCATGTTCCTCGGCCAGTTTCACGGCTCTTTTCAGAGAAAGACCTGCATTGGGGGCCACGATAAACAGCCTTTTTGCCGCGGGGAATCTCTTTTTCAAAAATGCATAATCCGGTTCCCAAGTTGCATCGGAGGAGATGCAGAGCCTCACCGCGTAGGGCTTTTTGGGACTCACGTCCCCGGGCATTCCCGGGCCGTCGATCCACGTGATGAGATGGAGGGCCTTGGCTTTGGAGCAAACCTGATAGATGGCAGCTGCCACCGCCGGGGAGATAGCCCCGAATACGAACTTGCAGCCATCCTTGTAAACAAGTTTTTTTGCGGCCGTTGAGGCGGCCGTGGGATCGAGCTTACTGTCCTCGGACAGGAGTTGAAGATTGTAAGTGTCCCCGTCCAGTTGTAATCCCCCTTCATCGTTGACTTTATCAAAGTAAAGTTCAACGGCCCTTGTCAAACCGATGCCCACAACGCTGATGGGTCCGGAAATGGGCATCAGCATGCCCACCTTCAGGGTTTTGGTTTTCGCTTGGGCCGGTACGGTTACACCGAAAAGGATAAACCCGGACGCAAGCAGACAGAGTGCAGAGATCCTGATGTATTTTGCAATTCTTTCCATGACAATCCCTCCTTATTTTAGAAAGGTCGAACTTCAAAGTGCTTAGATGCCCATTTCATCTCTTTCGGATCAGGCGAGGGCGCCTTCGCTTCCATCAAAAACGATCTTTCCGCCAACAATGGTCATGAGTACCGGGATTTCGCCGATCTTGTGGGGATCAACGGAGAGAATGTCACCCCCGATAATGCAGAAATCGGCGAATTTACCCACTTCTATGGAGCCTTTCAGTTCCTCCATATGGTCCTGCCAGGCCCCGTTGATGGTATAGGTGCGGATGGCTTCTTCCACGGTGATGCACTCTTCCGGGCCACTCACCTTCCCCGATACCAGGCCTTCCCTCAAAACCGCCGCCTGAACCCCCATCCGCCAGTTGGGGTAGGTCACGGGGGCGTCGGAATTGCTTGTCAGGTTCGCACCCACGTCGAGAACCGTCCGTGTGGGCCATTCATAGGCGGCGCGCGCATCCCCTACGACAGTCGGTTCAAAGTCGGCAATCATGGCACTGATGAAGGGCTGCATGGCGATGCCGCAATTGTGTCTGGCAAGGATTTCCGCCTTTTCCCGGCTGATGAAGTCACCGTGGATGACGTAGTGGCGCGGATCGCCGTTCGGGCGCTGTTCACAGGCTTTGGCGAAACCATCCACCGCCGCATCGATGGCGCGGTCCCCGGTAGCGTGCAGACCGATTTGATAGCCTTTGGAGTGGATATATTCGATCATTTCAATCAGATTGTCACGTTGCTCCTGGTCTGTTTTGCCGGGGATCACCGAAGTTCCATGCGCGGCATTGCCGCTCACATAGTCCTCGTTCATCCAGGCCGTGTAGGTCAACGGTATACCGTCGGCGAAAATTTTCACGCCCTTGAATTTGAGCCACGTTTCATCCACATCAGGCGGTACCTCAAATGTGGCCATATTCTTCTTTATATCCGCCAATGTCAGCGCGCCGTAATCTCCATAGAGAAGCAGAACATTGGCCCTTGCCGTCAGTTTTCCCTCTTCCAGAACTTCCTTATAAATCCGGACGAATTGCCCGCTCATTACCCCGTACAGAAACGTTTCACCTCCGGGACCGATGGCCGCATCCGTAAAGCTGGTCACGCCGTTGGCGTTGAGGTGATCCAGGGCCGTCAGAAGGGCGGTCTTTTTCTCCTCCTTTGTCAAGAGGGGAACGTGCACGGAGACCAGTGCCTGGGCACCCGGCTCCTTCAAAATGCCGGTCGGCTCGCCGTTTTCGTCCCGTTCCATCTCGCCTGATGAGGGGTCAGGTGTGTCCTTTGTAATCCCGGCCATTTCGAGAGCCTTGCTGTTGACCAACAGGGTGTGGCAGGAAAAATCGGTGAAGGCCACAGGGTGGTCGGGAGAAACCGCATCCAGATCCCATTTTCTGGGCAGCCTGGCAGGATCGCTTTTGCATTCTTCGAGGGAACCCTGATCCCAGCCAAAACCTCTGATCCATTCACCTTGCGGTGTTTCCGCCACCCTTTGTCGGAGCGCTTCGGCCATCTGGGGTATGGATTGAACCGCGGGGTATGTCAGGTCGATGGCAAGAGGTGAACGGGTTGCTCCGAAAAAAGGAGCATGCATATGGCTTTCGTTGATACCGGGAAGGATCGTTTTGCCTTTGAGATCCAGAATTCTGGTATCGGATGTCATGAATTTTTCAATGTCGTCATTTGAACCGACCGCCACGATTTTTCCGTCATTTACGGCGATCGCCTCCTTGATGCTGAATTCTTTGTCAACCGTAATCACCTTACCGTTCTTGATAACCATGTCAGCTGTCATAATACCTCCTTTTTGTATGGGTCAATAATTACGCATCCATTGCTTTCGCTGTAAGTATCATCTTACGGAAATAGGGTGCTTTTTTTGCCAATCCGGTCCAAATTTTTTCTCACAGTAATCGGCAAGCCTGTCGAACCAACGCCACCATAGCGACTTTCCTTTTTCTCTGGCTTCCAGGATGTCCTGCAGGAAGACCTCGATATTGAGCAGCTCATCTTTGGGTACAAATGATGCCGCGCCATTTTGAAAGGATTTTTCGATGTCCTCGGGTGTTACGGAATAAGCGGTAAGCATCACAGCCGGTACTTCTTTTTCCCGGCAGATGTCCAACAGTTCGTAGCCCTTTACCCCCATGATGTCCAAAATCGCCAGATGAAAGAAGTCTTCTTCAAGGAGTTTTTTTGCTTCCTCAAAACTGGATGCTTCGACCAGAACGCACATATCCAAGAGTTCTTTCAGCGAGTTCAGGATATCCGGTTCGTCATCGACGATAAGAATCCGTTTACCGTCCAATCGATTTTCTTGCGTCATACCCAGAACCTCACAATGAATTCATTTTTGTTAAAACATTTTTTCCGGAAGCCACAGCGCCAGTTGAGGAAACAACATGACGACAATTAAAACCAGCAATTGGATCAATACAAAAGGCGGCACAGCCCGCCATATTTCCTTTGTATGAATGTTTTTCGGTGCAACCGCCTTCATGAGAATCAAGGCCCAGCCGAAGGGAGGGGTCAGATAGGCAACCTGCATATTGAGGATGAAAATAATGGAGAACCATATGGGATCGAATCCAAGAGACCCGGCGATGGGAACAAAAATAGGTGCGCAAATGGTCACCACCGCATAATCGTCCATAAAAGCGCCGAAGACAAGCAGTATGACTTGCATGACCGCGAGAATGAACCACCGGTTTATTTCAAGGTCCTGCACAAAGTCCATTACCATGGATTGAGCGCCCGCGCTGGTGTATACGACTCCGAAAAGAGTGGCCGCCACCAGAATCCAGAGGGCCATGCCGCTGATTTTGAGGGTGTCCATGCAGGATTCAGAGATAACCTTTAACGAGAGTTTTCCATAAAGGATGCAAATGATAAATGCGCCCATGGCCCCTACTCCGGCGGCCTCAGTAGGGGTTGCGATACCCCAGAAAATGGATCCCAGCACCAAGAGGATCAACAATCCCGGCAGAACAATTTCTTTCAGGGAAACCCATCTTATTTTCCACGTGACTTCTACCTTCGACTTGGGGGCGATTTGATGGTTGAGATGACATCTGACTGTTATATAGACGATATAAAGGCAGGCTGTCAAAAGACCCGGGATTGCCCCTCCAAAAAACAATTTTCCAATGGATACGTGGGAGATATAGGCAAATATGATCATGATAATGCTGGGGGGAATGATCTCTCCGAGAACTCCTCCCGCCATGACGCTTCCCAATGCAAGCGATTTGTTATAGGAATGCTTGAGCATCGCCGGAACGGCAATCAGACCCATGGTCAAGATTCCCGGCCCGAATCCACCGCACATGGCCAATGCCACGCATACGCCTACGGAAACAATGGCAAGCCCCCCTCTTACGCCGGACAGCCAGTGATTGAGAGCAACAAACAGTCGGTCGGAAATGCCGGAATGGAGGAGGAAATTGCCCATCAGAAGAAAGAGGGGAATCGTGATGAGCGTGGGATCGGTGATTTGCCGGTAGGTGGTGGTGGCGATGATGTACAGGTCATCGGCATTTCCCATCATATAAGTAATGGCCACGCTGATGCCGCCCAAGGCAAATACAACGGGTACGCCCAATGCCAGGAGAAAAACAAGTCCGCCAAATAATAGAAATGTGACAAGTTCAGTGCTCATGAGTCTTTAGTTCCCATTGTTTACGTGAGGATTGAAAGCGAAACATTCTCTGTTTTCCAAGTGCTTTCGATTATCCGGTCATCGGCTACTTCCTGAGAAAACGGGTAAAAACGCTGAGCCCCTGGAGGAAAAACAAAAATGCCGCAACAGGAATGAGTAACTTGAATGGGTACATGGGGATGCGAAAAGCACCGGCCGCCTTCTCTCCCATTTGAAAAGAATTCCAACCCATCCATGCGCTTTGCCAGATCAGGACGCCCATGAAGGCAATGAACGAGATGAGTGCGACGACCTTTGCAAAAAACTTCATTTTCTTCGGGAAGAGGTCATAGAAAATTTCGATCCTGATATGTTCTTCTTTGAACATGGTATAGGCCCCTGCAAACAAAATGAAAACGCCGAACAATTGACGGTTTGTCATCCACCCCCAGACCAGTGGACTGTTAAAAACGTATCTTGCCACAACATCTATTGTTGTAACGATCATAATCAGAAGGACAATGTAGGCGGCGCCTTGCCCTGCCTTTTCCGTCACCCTGTCGACGAAATAAAAAAAAGACCGCTTGTCGTTTGTCATGGTGGGCACCTTTTTCATCTGTTCTTTTGTATCCACCCCTGAGAGAAACGACGGATCTTAACAGGGGTGGACAAAAGCGATTATACCATCACTTTTTCAAACCTTTCCATTCTTTGATCATTGCAATGGCCTTGGCCGCGGCGGGATCACTTTTCCCAATCTCTTCCCAAAGCTTATAAGCCACCTCGGCATGTGTTTTTCGGCAGTCTTCATCCAGCCAGCTCTCTATGACCTTTCCATCTTTTACCAGTTGCGCCACTTTCTTCAGCTCTTCCTCGTGGACCTTTACAAGCGCATGGAAATAGTCGTTGCCGGCGCCCTTTAGCGCTTCTCTGCAATTATCCGGCAGTGCGTTCCAGGATTTCTGGTTCACCAGGATATGTCCGATGCAATGGTCGGGATCTACTCCCCGAAGCCAGTACGGGGCGACCTCGTACCATTTCAGAGCGGTCATACAACTGACATCCCATTGCGACCCGTCCAACGTCCCCAGCTTCAAACCCATATAGGCTTCCATCCCACTGATGTAGGTCCCGCGGGCGCCGAGCATGTCGTAGTATTTCATCCAGGCGCCTTCCATCCGCATTTTTTTCCCCTTCAGATCTTCACATTTTTTAATGGGTTTGGTGGAAACCGTGAAAATCGGGCCGTAGGTATGCATGTCAAGCCAGTAAAGGCCGTGTTTCCCGTATTCCTTGCGCAGGAGATCCACAAATCCGCTTTCGAAAAAGAATTCACGTATGGCTTCCGAGCTGTCGCTGATTTTAAGATCTCCTGGGATTCTCCAGGCATAGGGCAGGCCGAATTCCACTTCTCCCACGGGGACGATTCCGCCCCACATGGCCCCCAACGCATGGAGCATATCGATGGTGCCTCTCTGGGTGGCTTCAAACAGTTGTTCGCCGGGAACCAGTTCAGGTTCCGCGAAAACCGTGATCTTCAGTTGACCATTGCTCCTTTCCTCTGCGTTTTTAGCAAAGACCTTCAATAGTTCCATGGATACATCGCCACGCGGATATGCGGACTGTATCTTCCATTTGAAAATTTTCTTTTTTTCGGCCGCCCCCGCGTTGTTCGTAAATGCTAATGAACCGATGAATAAGGCAATCAACGAGACTGCCGCAAACATTGAAAATCTGCCATTTTTCATTTTATTTCTCCTTATTTTGATACGATTAAGACATAAAAAGGAAAACTACTTTTGGCCAATGGTTTGATAGCTGCCGATAATGGCATCGGCCTCAATTTCCACCAGATGTTCCGGTCGGGCCAGGGCACTCACTTCGGCCATGGTGATCACCGGCTTTACCTCTTTGAACCATTCGGAATAAGCTTTCAGGTATTCCTGACCTTTGCTGATATCGGTCACGTAAAATCTGACACGCACGACATCACAAGGAGATGCCCCCGCACGTTCCAGTGCCTGCTCAATTTTTTTCAGGATAATTTTGGTTTGTTCATAGGCGTCATCTGCGCCTTCCACGACACCTTGGGCGTTTGTGGAGGTGGTGCCCCCGACGAACACATGGTTGCCAACACTGACGGCGCGGCTGTATCCAACTTTTTCCTCAAATGGGGCACCGGAAGAAAAATTCCGACGTTTTAACAGTTCCATAATCCCAAACTCCAAAAAATGTTCTTCTTTCCATGAATCCCAAGGACCCTGGCGTCACATCGAGGGCGGAAAAGTCCATTAGAAGCCCGCTTTGTCTGAAAATTAAAAGACGTAAACCAGCCTTAGATAGGTTGTGGATCCTTTGGTCCAGTTTTCTGATATTACGTCCTGCATGAATCTGAGGTTGACGATAAAATTCTCCTGAAGAGAATACATAAGGTTCAGGCCTGCCTTGAGATTATTCCCCTGTGAACCATTTATGTTTTCTCCATCCACTTCAGTATCTCCCAGATCCCACCAGGCAGCGCCCTGTATGCCGACGCGGAATTTTTCCGTTACGGCGTAATGGAATACCGCTTCCAGTTCAAGTGCTTGGGGTGGTTTGACGTTATAGGATTCTGATTCATTGAATATCCACCAGTTCAGGTTGGCATCAATACCGAATTTCCCGGGATACCATCCCAATGCAAGTTCCTGCTCAAAATACCAGCGATCCGTTCCGAAGTTGTTTTCAAGCTGATCGGAAAATTTCCCGGTGGGCGCCTGAATAAATTCCCAGAAGGAAAGATAAAAATTGTTGGTTTCATTCTCGACAAGATAGATAAACGGCCCAAAAATGAGATCACCGAAACCCGTACTGCTTTCGAGTCCCGTCATGCTGACCTGCCCCATGGGAAGGATGGCATTAAACCCCCAGGAATGGCCGAAAAACTGGACCGGAGAAAAGTACACGGGTCTCAGGGCAAGGGCAGTGACATCGATGCCGATATCAAAGTTACCGTCGTCTTTCGTGGAGAATTCAGGGTAGTGCTGGTACATCAAATAGGAACCTAGAGCAAAGGTACCGGGGGGGGCGGCGATATTGTCGTAAGGATCCAATATATCGGCATAGGTGATGGTAAAGGTCGATAAAACAATGGCAACAAATCCAAGAATGCATAAAAATCTCTTTT
The DNA here is from genome assembly GCA_963663335.2 of Desulfatiglandales bacterium. Classification (GTDB taxonomy): domain Bacteria; phylum Desulfobacterota; class DSM-4660; order Desulfatiglandales; family Desulfatiglandaceae; genus NaphS2. The sequence continues at coordinate 141,995 of CAXXLN010000002.1, forward strand.
TCATTATTCTCTTTCCTCCTGGTTTTGGGTCAAAGGACCGTGTTGGATTTCCGAATGCCTCCTGTTTTCACCTCCTTTCCAAGTTTTTTGATTCGCTGAAAATGGTTGTTTTGCTCAATTACTTGGCACCGAATCGCAGTCTGAAATCGTTCGAGATGATGCAACGCCGGATTTTGGTGAAATTCCTGGGACGGGTATGCCCTTCTCCATCGGTGGAGACGTGAAAGGACGTGTACCCTTCTCCCGTAACCCCTACGCCCGCAAGGGACGAGGCGTTTTTGACAAATGAACAGACTTCCGCCCTGGAAGCCATCTTGCCTAGATTATTGAGGTCATTGGAATGGATCACCATGGTGTGTCCACATCCCTGTTCCGCTTTGATGGCGCGAGAGATGGCTTCATCCGCATCTTTACACCGGACGAACGGAATCACGGGCATGATCTGTTCAGTCCATACCAGAGGATGATCATTATCCGTTTCAAGGATCACAATTTTTGCATCAGGACCCACCTCCACGCCGATGGTCTTAAGAATAAAAGAGGGCGGCTTTCCGATGAAGTCCATATTGATGACGCCACCTTGGCCGGGACCTTTTACTTCGGTAAAGATATGTTCCATCAGCGCTTCTCCCTGGCCCGCGGAGATTTCGTATGCGCCTTGCTGTTGAAGGAGCGATTTTAGTTTGTCCGCTACCGAATCAACCACAAAGATTTCTTTTTCACTGGCGCAGGGGGTGCAATTTGAAAAGGATGCGCCCTCGATAATGCATTTGGCGGCGAGATCCAGGTCGGCGCTTTCATCCACCACAACCGGCGGATTGCCGGGTCCACCCGCAAAAACCCGCTTCCCCGTCTTTGTGGCAAAAGCGACGACCCCATGGCCGCCCGTGACGGCAATAACTCTGATTTTTTCGTGGGTCATCAGATACTGGGCCGAAGGGACGGTGGGGGTTTCAAGACAGCAAACACAATTGGGGGGTCCGCCCGCCGCAATCACCGCCGCGTTAATGTCGCGGATTGTTTTGATGGAAACACCCTTTGTTTTGGGGTGGGGGTTGTTAATAACGGTGTTGCCGCCCGCAAGCATCATAATGGCGTTAAAAAGGATCGTGGGGCTTCCATTGGTCACCGGGTTGATGGAAGCGATGACCCCATAGGGAATCCTTTCCACAATGGTGACCCCCTTATCGCCCGTGTAAACTTCGGAGGAGAGATCCTCCATTCCCAGGACCCCGCAAGATGCTTCAATCTTCTTGAGGTTGTCCTCCGTCTTGCCCAGGCCCGTCTCTTCAAACTCCATGCGGGCGTATTCCCGGGCGTGGGCCATTCCCGTATCCCGGATTGCCTGAATAATTTGTTCGCGAACGGAAAGGGGGAGGACGACCAGGCTTGTTTGTGCTGCTTCAGCCGCGGAAATGGCATCCTCCATTTCCTGAAAAACACCATCTTTGATTTTAGATTCAGAGCCCACATCGCCATTGTTGCTATTGGTTTGAGCATCGCTTTCAGCCAATTTACGGACTACCGTTTCGACTATTTGATTGATCATTTTTTCGTCAAGATTCATCTCTTTATCTCCCTGTATTGATTATCGCAGACCCTGAAAAAGAAATCCCGTGGCTTTGGATTCGGATGAAATTTTACCAAAGCTATTGGCTTTCGGGCCAAAGTGAATGCAAATAGGAACCGTCATTTTTGTATTTAAGCCTTTCATCCGGGTTGTCTTCGGCAAAGAATTCATTGGATGATGCAACACTTTTATCGAATTCGACAATCCGTTCCATGGATTTTTGATTGTTTAAAAAAGTGACCTCATGTACCAGCGCGCCCAGAAACGGGAGGATGTGCGAAAAGGGATCAACAAAAGAGACACCTTCCACATCGAGAATAATGTGCTGATCTGAAAGACTGACAACAGGAGATTTGTGGTTGTCGGTGAGAGCAATTATTTTCAGTCCATATCTCCTTGCGTGTTTCAAGGTCTCAAGAGTCCTGATGGGATATCGTGGATATGCCATTGCAAAAAGGAGGCTGCCCTTACCACTGTGTGTGATGGAATCCATAATATCCCATGAAAGGTTGATATCCGTAAAAACATTGGGCCTGACTTTTTTGAGCAGATAACCCAGGTAATAGGCCAGGGTCCCGGAAGCCCGGTATCCTACAACAAAAACTTGGTCCGCCTTATGCAGTTCTTTTGCGATTTGCTTGAAATCAGTTTCCGAAAACGAATTCATTACGTTTTCAAGGTTATGGACGGCATTTTGGCAATAGAGTTGTAGCGTGCTTTTTTCATGGGTTTGTTTGGATGCCTTAATCAGCCGCTCCTGGCTGGTTAATTCCATGTGAAGCAACGCTTTTACCTGTTGCATAAAATCTGAATAGCCGGTAAACCCGAGATCAACGGTGAAGCGGATGATGGTCGGTTCACTGACTTCACATGCTTCGGCAATTTCCTTGGCGGTCATCAAAAAAATTTTTTTGTAATCTCTGAGTATGAAGTCGGCCACTCGTTTTTTCTTGGGAGACAAGGTGGGATAAACGTTGATAATATTCTCAAAAAAATCCTTCTTGAGTGAACTCATGATTTATGACTCACGTCCTTCCAGATTTTTCAACGACCCCTCGGCGGCTTCCCTGGCGGCTTTTACATCTGAAGAAGTTCCCGAGAGATAAAGCCTGCCGCTTGCGCCGAACACCGTGACATGGTTGATGGTGATATCGGCCGCTTTTTCGGCCTCGTTTGCCGCAAGGCCCGCGTAGCCCGCGGGCACAACTTCCATGATGTAGAGGGAATCGTCCGAAAGGCACATGCTGGCATTGCGGAAACGATTGACAATCTGGCTCATGAAAGGATCCGTCCGTTCAATGGTTTGCGATGCCACAATCTCGGGCTTCATCCGATCGGCTATGGTCATCCCCAGATAATCCAATAGGACTTCGCCCGCCTCTTTTATATCCGCCGGTGAATCGGCATGGACCTCAAGCATTCCGAAGGTCCTTTCCACGACCATGGCGCCCGGCAGCACATTGGCTTTTTTCATCATCACATCGGTCAGTTTGTTGATCTCTATGCCCGGCGCTATCTCAATGAAGATCGCCGCTTGTCCGGCAACGGGGTAATACCCCATGGCGGTGGATCCGATAAAGCCCACAAACTGTTTCTGTAAGCGATCAATCATTGCAAATGCTCTTAAATCAATCATACAAGGGTCCTCTAGATGCTTTTCAGCAATTCTCGTTTATTGGGACAAAAATCATTTTTCAGGGTGCATGAAGCGTTTTCACTGATGCCGCAAAAATCGTCGGTTTCCCGGCGGAACCGCCCGTAACAGAAATCCTGAATGGAGATGCTTGTTTTACAGTCCATGATCAATTCCGACATGAGCCGTCCGATAATGGGGGACAAACCGAAACCGTGCCCACTGAACCCGGTGGAAAACACAAAACCGGGAACTTCTTCGGTAAGCCCGAGCACGGGTATGCCGTCGGACATCATGGCGATGAGTCCTGACCACATTCGGATGACATGCAGATTTTTCAGTACGGGAAAAAAGTCCAAAACGCTTTTGGATATGGCTGGACCGATATAATTGAAAAGTGGTTTACCGTTGCGATAAATATAATCCTCGGTGCCGACGAAGCCGCCCCAGAAAAAAGGCCCGTGTACCGTCTGTCGCCCATAAAAAAGGCCTTTGGCATGTCCGACCATCTGTTGAAAAAGAGGAGGATAAGGTTCGGTGATCAACGCTTCCGAAAAGACCGGTTTCATGGGTAAATCCAGTCCCACCATATTAGCGATTCTTCGGCCGGCAACCCCTGCGGCGTTCACCACCAGATCCGTTTCTAGGACCTGTTTATCCGTAATGACGGCGGAAACCTTTCCCTTCTGCAACCGGATGTCGCAAACCTTTTCATGGGTATTGAACCGTGCCCCAAGGGACTTGGCCTTTTTGAAAAATCCATAGGTCACCAGAAAAGGGTTGGCATGACCGTCGGTGGGACAAAAACTGGCCCCGATCACCTTTTCACCCACGTATGGGTTGATTTCAAGGACTTGTTTGCGGTCAAGCATCTCCAGTTCAAGACCCACGCCCTTCTGGTTCTCCACGGCTTTTTCCATGGCCGCCATCTCTTCTTCATTGGTGCAGAGGCGAAGATTCCCCTTACGAACATACTCCACGTCCATTTCAAGTTCTTCATGGAGATGTCCGTACATTTGGATACTCTCCATGGCGAGCGGCATTTCTCTGAGATCTCTTGCCGACTGCCGGACCCCTCCTCCATTGCTTCCGGACGCTTCACCACCGATGTCGGATTTTTCAATTACCATCGGTTTGAGGCCCTGTTTGGCAAGGTTATAGGCGATGGCGCATCCCATGACGCCGCCTCCCACAATAATGCAATCTGCTGTATTGGGCATATTATCTCCTGATCCGAAAATGCGGTTCTTTAACCAGTTGCAAATACTGATAACCGCACGGGCCTGACCGGCGCTCTTGCGGTAGTGGATTCAATTTCAGCCGGATTAATGCCAAGTTCGCCGGCCAGAATTTGCATCACCAGCCTTTGGCATGTTTGACCCTGGCAAAGCCCCATTCCGGCACGCGTTATCCGTTTTATGCCGTTCAATGTGGACATGCCGTTTCGAATGGCTTCTTTAATCTCCCCTTTGGTGATCTCTTCACATCTACAGATCACCAGATCGTCATCGGGAGCCCCTTCGACATCTTTTTTCACAGTTGGAAGACCGGCGAGGCCTTTTACTTCTCTCAGCCGTTCAAGAACCCGGTTTGCTATTGCTTCGATTTCCTTTTCGGAAATTTCAACGGCGGCTTCATGCTCCGGATTTCCGACACTCTCCTCGGCATCTTCCGGCGTATTTTCTATTTCCGAAGGGGAACCGGCTTTATCCGTTCCCGTATCCGGAGCGATGGAATTTACTTTTATATGATGCTCTTTAATCAGATCACGGGCAGCGGCTGAGATCCGTGCATCGAGAGGGATTTCGATTTCTCTTTTTCCCACTTTAATAAGCTTTTCAATATCGCTGCCGAATATAAAAACAGTAGCCATCTGGTTCTCCTGCATTCTGTTCTCTTATTTTGCCTTTCCTTTGGTTGAAGGGGTTGCTTTTTGTGTGCGCTTACCCTTTCCCAAGTCCGGTTTCTTTCGTGGACTTTTGGAGGGTTCGGGTGGTTCTTCATTCCAAAACCCGTGTGGCAGCAAAATGTTTACGTCATCGTGAGGCCGGGGGATCACATGGACCGACAACAATTTTCCCACACGTTCACAGGCCGCTGCCCCAGCATCGGTGGCCGCTTTTACGGCGCCCACGTCTCCCGCCACCATGATGGTGACGAGTCCTCGTCCGATCATCTCCCTGCCCACCAGTTTCACATTGGCTGCCTTTACCATGGCATCCGCTGCCTCAATGGCGGCAACAAGTCCCCTTGTTTCGATGAGCCCCAAAGCCTGCTGCATGGGTAATATCCCCCCTATTGTTTTCTCCCTGAAATATTATCCAGGGTTTCTATCACTTTTTGCGCCGCCGCACTCACTTCAGATTCCGTACCTGCCAGATATACGCGGCCCGCAGCACCGAAAAACCGAAGATCCACCAACCGAACATTGCAGTGCTTTTCAGCCTCGTTGGCGGCTATGGAGGAATAGGCGGCCGGCGATACTTCCAGAAGATAGACATCGTCGCCGCCCAGGATCAACATTCCCTTGCTGTTTCGATTAATGATGACGGCCTGATAAGGGTCTACCTTGTTAACGATGGATGTGGAGAGTATCTTGGGGGCAATGCGATCCTCCTCTGTTACGCCCATCTCCTCCAGGATCATTCTACCCGCATGCAGAATTTCTTCCTGGTCAAAGGAATGGATTTCCAGCATGCCGTACCGTCTTTCCACAATCAGTTCGCCCGGTTTTGCGTTGGTTGCCTTGAGTGCGATATCCGCCAGTCGATTGATTTCGATGCCGGGCAACACTTCGATAAAAAGGGAAGCCATCCCTTCAACAGGTAAAAATCCCCTACACGAACTGCCGAACAGGGAAGCAAACTGGGGCTGTAATCGGTCTAAATGGCAAAACACTCTTAACTCAGCCATGCGTTCTCTCTCCTTAGTGGTGGAATCAACATTTCACTAAACTGCAATGGATAGGGACGACCCTCTCCTATATTTTTTGTATCTGCTCCGAAATGGTAATGGCATATTCTTTTGCCAAATCCCTGGCCAAGGGAGTGATCTTGCCGCCGGCTGCCATCAGGATCTCTTTTCCTTTTTCTTCATGAGTCCTGGTGATGTCATTGGCCGTTACAAGAGACAGTGCCGTGTTTGTCATAGGCACACCGGCTCCGGTTTTTCCGGAGGCGCTTTGATTCGATCCCGGTGATGCCATCTTTTTGAAGGCGGTGCTCAGTTCTTCGGTCTTGCAGAAAACAATGCCGAACCGTTCCAGTTTCGCCAAAATATTTTCAATTTCTTCGCGCAACCGGTCATTTCCAAGAAACTCCAAAAACATAAACCCGTCTCTGGCGGCCAATACCTTCTTTCCCCTGGCAAGAGCTGAGAACACAATGCCGGATTCCGGATCATCACAGGTAAGCGACGCCACCTTGGCGGCGACTTTCATGCAGAGCGTCGGTAAGACCAGGATGTCCGCTTTTTCAAGGACTTTCATGAGCCCATCCTGTTTTACGGTATCCAAAATACAGCGGGAGCCGGTTTTTTCTCTCAACTCCTCTCCGCATATCCAGGCCCTGGCGGATTCGAAGGTGAAAACACCTGATTTCTCGACCTGTGATTCGATCATCCCTACCTGCTTCAGGGCTTCCGCCAATTTGAATGTCCCTGCTTGAAATACGATCAGCGCCCTGGTTTCAACGCCGCTGCTCTTTTTCTTTTTGTTTTTTACAGGTACTTCCGGATCGCGGCGCAGTTCGCTAACGACTTCGCGAACAATCTGTTTGATAATTTCCGGACTTAAATCGGCCATATTCTTTATCTTCCAACCTTTGTTTCAATGCAGGAAAGAGCGATTCCAAAAGGGGTGACGACCTGTGGTCCAACGGGCCTGAAGGTTTCCAATCCGAGATTTTCGGCAACAATTTCGGATAATCCTTCCAATTCACAGGTCCCCCCCACCAGGCAGACTTTGTCGATATCTTTAAAGGACGTCAGAAAACCGGTGGCGATGGTTGAGATTTTGTCAATCACCGGTTTTACGATTGGGACGATGTCCCTACCTTTTTCGCCCATCTTGAGCTCTTCAGCCTCTTCGTAGCTAATGTTCAGAGCTCCTGACAACACCAAGGTCAGGTGAATGCCACCGGTGGCTTCATCGTCGCTGTAGACGACGTCGCCCCCCTTGATGACGGCGATTCCGGTCGTCCCGCCGCCAACGTCCAGAATCGCTGCGTTTTCCATTTTCAGAACATGGTTCGCCGCGGTGGGTTCATCCAGGATGTTGATGACCTCCAAGCCCACTGCCTCAAGGATATATTTTGTGGTGTTGATATTTCCCGATTCGGTGTTTGGCGGATATGATGTGGCTCCCTTTTCCAAAGGGAGAGGACAGACGCCTCTGATCTTCTCAAGCATTTGTCTGACCACGTGAACCGCTCCCATATAGTCAACAATCATGCCGCTTTTAACGACTTCGGCACGTTCCAGTGTCGCGGCTCTGGGTCGGCCGTTTTCATCCACAACAATGACGGACACTTTGAATGTCCCGACATCAACGCCGACAAACAGTTCTTTTGCTCCCGAAAACTCCCATATGTGTGGTTTGTTCAGCATTGCCAATATGCTGTTGATGTGATTTTTCATAGGAGCCTTTCCATGAGATCCTTGTCCGGAGCAGGGAGAACCACATGACATACCATCAGGCCGTTATCTTGCACGAGAGCCACACCCGCTTCAACAGCAGCCTTTACCGAGCCCACATCCCCTGTGAGGATGACATAGGATTTCCCGGCAAGGCCGGTGGCGCATCTGATTTCAATGAGGTCCACATCAGCCGCTTTGGCAGCGCCGTCGGCGGCGGAGATGCACGATGCCACCGAATAGGTCTCGATAATGCCGAGCGCATCTATTTTTCGAATTTGGGTCGTGCCGTTCAATGCCGGAAACAACTCCGGGCTCGCGTTGGGGATGATGAACCAATCCACAAGAAATTCATCTGCCGCAAGTTTCCCCACATCCACTGCATTTTGAACGGATCCCACATCTCCGCTCACCATAATCAGGTATCGGCCGGGGCAGGATGGACGCGCGGCAATAATTTCTATGGTTGCGGTTTTGACCATATGGTCCGCGCATTCAATCCCCTTTGCGACGCTGTTCAACTCTACCATGCCGATGGCCCTATATTCCATTATGTCAACCTCATCCCTTGATTACCACGACATCCCCAACCGATGTCACCTTGCCGGAGATGCTGGCGTGAACCCTGGCGCCCAGCGCTTTTTCAGGAATTTCGCCGATGACATCCCCCTTGACAACATGATCCCCTTTATGCACCAGGCAGACCGAAGGCGCCCCGAGATGTTGTCTTAGCGGGATCGAGACTTCCGATACCTGAATCTCAGATTGATAAAACTCGGGATGGATGTCGTAACCGTTGATCCCGAGACGTTGCATGAGTCTTTGGGTGGGTATTTTTCGCATATCTCTAAAGCCGGAAGGCCTGTAGTCCTTTTCTTCCACAGGTCTCTTAACGCCGTTTGCCAGCAGTTCGCGTTTGATGGCGGCATTGACTTCCCTGGGGGAAATCATCATGGGGCAAGCGTATTTTTCGCAAATACCGCATTCGGAACAGATAAGGGCATCTTGTAACGTTTCATCAGCGAGGTTCGTGTTCCATCCCAGGCTTCGCATGATCTTGTGGGGTTCCAATCGGTGCCCCAGAAGTTTCCTGGGGCAAAGATCCGTGCAACGTGTGCATTGGCAACAGATGGTTGCGGCGATTTTTCGGACCTGTTCCGGATTTCTGATCTTTCCGGTGATAATATTGTGATGGGCGGGAAAGACGATAATGCCGCTGGTGGTCTTTGTGATGGGTGCGCTCATGTCATCGACCACCCGACCCATCATGGGTCCCCCCATGACGACCTGGTAGGCCTCGATGGTGGGTCCACCGGCTAGAGCGATGACGTCCGCCACACTGATCCCAATGGGCACTCTCAGGATCATGGGCCGCGTCACCTCGCCGGCAACGGTCAGACATCTTTCCGTTACCGGCAACCCATCCTCGACGGCCCGTTTGATGTTGAGGAGGGTTTCCACGTTGCTGACCACCGCTCCTACCTGCAGGGGAATGCCGCCCTCGGGGACAACCCGTTTTGTAACTTCATATACCAAGACCTGTTCATCGCCCGCAGGGTAAAAATCTCCCAGTTCGAATAGATCAATTTCCTTGAATGAACCCTTTCCCACCTCTTTATCGAGGGCATCCATGGCACCCCGGTGTTTTCTCTTGAGGCAGATGGATCCCTTTTGCGCACCCGTGCATTCCATCACCAACCGGAGGCCACGAAGCACGGCATCCGGATCATTTTCCATCAAATAGGGATCGCTCATCAGAAGGGGTTCACAGGAAGCGCCGTTTCCCAGGACATGCGCCACCGTGGCGTTAAGCTTTACGTGGGTGGGAAATCCCGCTCCCCCCGCACCGATGATGCCCGCATCCCGGACTTTGTTGATGATGTCTTCTTTTTTCATTCCGAAGTCCCGCTATCCGGCATTTCCAGGCTATCCACGATGGCCACCACCACGGCGTCAACCGGAATCAAGTCATCCCGTGAGAACGCCTGCATGGCGGGTGCGCCCTGTGTTACCAGCACCTCTTCACCGATGCCGGCGCCGATTTCATCGACGGCAACGATCAGATTCGGCATAAGCTTTAATCCCGCGCCAAGGGGCTGAACAAACAACAGCCGAAAGGAATTGATTTTTTCATTCTTTTTTGACGACCAGACATTTCCAACAACCCTTGCAATGACCATTTTTCCGCACATCCTTCCATGCACAGCGTTCCGGACCTTTCACGGCCCGTTACAGTGAATTTATTTCAAGTTGTCATTACTCTTAATGGCGTCCAGGCTGGCTTTTACCGCGGACACATCGCCAAAAATTCCGATCATGGTGATATGCTGCGGGCAAAGGCCTCTCAGGTCAAAGACTTCAACCGAAGCAGCCTTTTCAGCAATATCCGCAGCAAGTATCATGTCCACCAGCTTTCCTTGAAGCAGCCCGACGGCACTGAATTCAAAACCGTCTTCAGCGAAAATTTTTTTCCCATGGGGCCCCAATCGCTGGGCCAACATGTTTTTGACGCCGGATGACGGGTGCGAGATAAATTGGATGCTAAATGCCATCGGAACCGCTCCTTACTCTTTGAGATTTCACCTTTGCGGGATCAGCTTTTGATTGCCGCTCGCCGGTACCCGGAAACAAGCCTTGCGGCTATTGATCACGTTTCGGGATAATAATTTCAATGTCGGTGTGGGGCCTTGGGATCACGTGGACGGAAACCAGTTCTCCAACCTTCTGGGCCGCGGCGCCCCCCGCATCCGTCGCCGCTTTTACCGCTCCCACATCGCCCCTTACGGAAATGGTAACCAGTCCGCCCCCGGCATGTTCCTTGCCCACCAACTTGACGTTCGCCGCCTTTACCATGGCATCGGCTGCTTCGATCGCCGCAACGAGTCCTCTTGTTTCCACCATTCCCAATGCTTGTTCGGCCATAACCACTTACCTCCTCATTGTTTTCATTATTTTTTTGATTTGAAAAATCTTACGTTCATGGACAATGCCTTCGGCACTGCCAATGTCACCACCGCGGTTTTGTCCATATTCTCCTTTTTTCTGATGTTCACTATCTCCGCATCACCTACTTCCTTGCCGGATCTATCCAGTGCCGTCACCACCTCTCCTTTTTCAGGAAGAGGCAGGAATTCATAGGGGATCATTACCCGAGAGCGTTTTTCCTCAAATCCATCATCTACCACAAAGATCGCCTGTCCCGGGCAGATGGCGATACACGAGGCGCATCCGATGCATTTGTCTTGATCCAGATGCGGCAGGTTGGTGATGTCATCTCCGACGGCAATGGCATTCACCTTGCAACTTGTTTCGCATGGATTGCAGGGGATGGGTTGAATACACTCAATGACCGCCACGGGGCCTTTTTGACGTCTTTGCGCAGAGGGTATTCCCGGCCCCGATTTAATCTCTTCATCTGAGATATATCCCCTTTTTTTTAGTCCTTCCGGCATTATTTCATCCTTTCATCGACTCGAACAGGATTTGCTTTCCCGCATCCCTTTTTTGACCAAATGGGCCGCTTCTTAATCCTGCCATGCTTCGCAGAAGCGTTTCCCTTTGTTGATGAAAATCATCGTCGTTCAAGTATCCCAGGCTGTTGGATGCTGCGATTCCCGCAAGTCGTCCTTCAACGATTGCTGAACTGGCCTCTTCGATTCCTGAAACATCGCCGGCCACATATATTCCGGGGATGGATGTTTCCTGGTTTTTGTTGTGGGCTGGAATGCCGCCACCCAGTGCCGGAACAAAAACCATTTTGCAGCCGGCCATTTTAAGGAGCTGCGTCATGGGATTCAAACCGACCGCCACGCAGATGGTATCCACGTCAAACGTCTTTTCGGTTCCCGCCACCGGTTGCCAGGATGCGTCCACCTGATGAATGGTGGCGCCTTCCACACACTTGTTCCCGTGGGCGTTTTTTATGGTGTGTCCCAAATAGAAGGGGACCCCGGTTCGTGCTACCTTGGCGGCATGAACCCCATACCCCCCCACTTCGGGGGCGGCGTCGATGATCGCAACCACTTCACAACCTGCCTGAAGCATCTGATAGCTCACCACGACACCCACATTCCCCGATCCCACCATGAGAATTCTTTTGCCCGGCCTGACGCCGTGGATATTGGCCATGGTCTGGGCCGCACCCGCACCGATGACCCCCGGCAGGGTCCAACCGGGGAAGGGGATCATGTTTTCAGATGCACCTGTGGCCACCAGGATCCTTTCCCCTTTGACCTCCTCCACATGGTCTTTTACCATGATGTTCATGGTTCTGTTTTCATAGATGCCCATGACAACCGAGTCCAGAATCACCTGAACGCCCAAATCCCGGGCTTCTTCAAGAAGGCTTTTTCCAATATTAAACCCTCTTTCCATTGCCCTGTGTTCATGGGAACCGAAAAATTTATGGATTTGTTTAAACAGTTGACCGCCGGGTCTGTCATTTTCATCATACACCGCCACCTGTACGCCGTTTTTTGCCGCCTCGATGGCAGCTGAAAGCCCGGCGGGACCTGCTCCGACGCTCACCATTTCATGCCTTTGCATATTTTACTCCTCGGCCGTTATCCGTCCTTTGCCTTTTTGAGTTCGCACATCCATTCCTTCTCTCAAAGGCGTTACGCAGGTGCGCACATTTGGAACACCGTCAACCGTCATGACGCAATCCGTACACCGACCTATGGCACAAAAGAGGCCCCGCGGCTCTTCTCTCCTGGTGGTAAACCGGTGAATCAATATCCCCTGTGCTCTTAACGCCGCGGCAATGGGTTCATCATCACAGCCTTCCATGGTGTTGCCGTCAAATGTAAACTTTATTTTTTTCCCCTTCTCAAAGGGCCCCAGGATGGGGTGTTCCGTAATTCGCATTTGGAGATTACCTCGACTGTAAACTGTTTAACAGAACCCGAATTGTTCACCGAAAACATAGTTGCTGCCGATCAAGGGGATCCCCGTCATGGCGCAAGCCTCCAGGGTCAGAGATCTCACATCCTCCCTTTCCAGGCTGCTCAATTTGGTCTTCCCCGCTGCTTTGGCAATAATCACGGCTTCATAGGTCATGGCCTGAATGTAGTTGGCGATTTTTTGGGCCGCTTCATCCACATTCAGATTTTTCCTCAGTTCCGGATCCTGTGTGCCGATGCCGAATGCACATCTTCCTTCATGGCATCTGAGACAAACCACGCATCCCATGGCAATCATCGCGCCGGTTCCCAGTGCCACGGCGTCCGCCCCCAAGGCAAGGGCTTTGGCCACATCCGCCCCATCCTTGATGCCGCCCGATACCACAAGGCTCATCTCTTCCTTGACGCCCATGTCTTCAAGGCTGCGGACGGCCTGGACCAGTGCCGGCATCAGGGGAATCCCCAAGTTGTTGGAAGCGATGACGGGCGCGGCCCCGGTGCCGCCCTCGGCACCGTCTATGACGATGCCGTCCACCCCCGATTTCGCCGCGATTTTGACGTCCTCCCAAACCCTCCCGGCGGCGATCTTGATGAATATGGGAATTTCACCGTTGGTCACATCTCTCAATTCATCGACCTTGAGACACAAATCATCGGCCCCGAAAATGTCGCCATGCCTGGGGTGGCTGTGGAGATCAATTCCTTCCGGCAATTGACGGAACGCTGCAATTTCCTTGGTTATTTTTGCCGCCATCAGATGTCCGGACAACCCGGGCTTGGCTCCGATGCCCGTGATGATTTCAAGCGCGTCGGCCGCTTCGATACTTCGGAGGGAGAATCCGATTCTGCTGGGGAGGATCTGTACCACCTGTTTGTAGGAGTTCGCTCTTTCCTCGGGAAGGAGACCGCCTTCCCCGTTGTTGATGGACGTGCCCACAATATCCGTTGCTTTTGCCATGGCAATTTTGGCCTCTTTACTAAGTGCTCCGTATGACATGCCGGAAATCATGATGGGTGTTTCGATGACCAGCGGTTTTGTGGCATAGCGTGCGCCCAGGACGGTCCGGGTTTCGCAATCTTCCCGGTAAGTATCGATAGACATGCGGGTAAGCTGAGAAGGAAGAAAGAGAAGATCATCAAAGTTGGGGAGTTTTCTCGGGGTACCGCATCCCCGTATCCGATGTTTCCCGGTTTGAGCCTTGTGTTTGATCTCCGAGATGGTCTCTTTGTTCCATACACCTCTCTGAACATCTTTCGGCCTCGACGTTTCTTTTTGGTCTCCCATTATTTCTGCACCCCCTTTTTATGGGTTGGCTTAAACAATACGTATTCATGACGCCCATATACTTTGGGGACTACGCTTTTAAAATTTTCCACATCCTGTTTGATGCCATATTTGTTGAAGAGTGATGCCACTTCCCCCTTTTCCTTATCGCTGATGGGAACAACGCGAACATTTCCCCCCAGTTTTTTTTCAATATCCGGATCCAGGACATGAATAATACCGTCATACATGGATTCCCCTGTTCCTTCGCCCAAGGTTCCGAGAATAATGATACGTCCGCCAAGGGTCATCTGTCCGGTCCATCGGCCCACATTACCGCAAACGATCAGATTCCCGCCTTTCATGCCGTAGCCGGTCCGGCTGCCGCTGTTCCCTTTAATCACCATAGTGCCGCCCAGCATGGAGGGAGCGGCGTTACTACCGGTGTTCATCTCTACAATGATCTCACCCGCCAGCATGTTGTCGCCCGTATACCAGCCGGTATTCCCTTTTACAATCAAGGTGGGGCCTTCAAGAAACCCTCCGGTATAAAATCCGGTACTTCCGTTCACCGTAATGTTGGCTTGCCCGATGAGAGCCGTGGCAAAATTGTGAAGAGAATGCGGGTTTTCAATAATGATCTCTTTCTCTTTGACAATAAATTCCTTGAGGGTTTTGTTGATATCGCGGGAACTCATTTTCGAAATGTCTAGATGGACCATACCTTTATGCCTCCCGGTTCCATCTCCGTGGCATACACATCGGAGACGATTGGGGTTAAACAGATCTGTTCCGAACCGAAAAGTACCGTGGCCCCATCCTTTTCAAAGAACAGCATGGGCTTTATGCCCAGGCGATCACGAATGGCGCCCATTTGATTTTCGGTACTCACCAAAAGCGTGAACACCCCATCAAAAGAATCCAGGGCCAGATAGAGTGCCTCTTCCAGAGATAACCCCTTTTCTTTCATATGGTACCCGATGAAATGAGCGGCCATCTCCGAATCGTTGCTGGTCTTGAATCGCACGCCCAGGCTTTCCAATTTTCTGCGGGTATTGAAATAGTTGGTGAACTGACCATTATGAACAATGGCCAAACCCGGATACAAATAGGAAACAAAAGGATGAGCGAAATTGATATTATCGACGCTTTCAGTTGCCAGCCTCACGTGTCCAATGCCATGGGTGGATTTAACCGGGGGGATCTTATGAACGCGTTGAAGATCCTCCGCCGACCCCTGGTCTTTATAAACCGTGATCTGTTTCCCCAGAGAATGAACGCAAAGTTCAGGATGAGCATCGATATCCCAATGGAGCAATGAGAGTTTTTCAGATTCCGGCGGCATATCTATTTCAGCTTGAAAGAATGAAAAGATGCCCTCTCCCCGGTAGACCTTTTTGTTGGCAATGGCACCATGTTTATTGATGATTTCTTCCAGCTCGGCCAAGTATTGAGGTCCGGTCATTGAGACACGGACTTGAACATTATCCCTGGTTTCATAGAAAGCCAGGCCCGTGGCGTCCTTCCCACGATGAATCAGCTCTTTGAGCATATTGATCAGGTCTTTTCCAAGGGTGGGGGTGTCCTTGGCAATAATCCCTGCTATTCCGCACATGATGCTCCTCCCGTTCTAGGATGTTATGGATCAAATTCTTTTCCAGCCTGCCCATGCAATACGTCTGAAAAGGCGCCGTGGCGGTATTCTTGAAATCTTCCGACTATCCGCTAAAGGTGATAAGAATATTCCTGGGTTTCCCAGTCGGTGACGAAGGTTCGAAACCGTTCCGCTTCCGCCAGTTTCATGGTGGTAAAGTTCTTTATGATCTCAGGACCTATGGCGTCGCAGAGCACTTCGTCTTTCAGGAGTTCTCCGACGGCTTCATGCAAGTAGCCCGGCATGGTTTCAAATTTTCCGGGTTCTTCGGCATAGATGTCCCCATCATAGTAATCGCCGGGGTCAATTTTCTTTTTGATGCCGTCCAGCCCCGCAATCAGCGCCACCGCGATGACCAGGTAGGGATTTGCGGAGGCGCACGGCGCTCGGTTTTCAATACGGGTTGCTTTCCCCCGCTCGTTTGGAACGCGGATATAGGTTGTACGGTTGTCAAGTCCCCAGGCGATGTAATAGGGGGCGAAACTGTTCAGGGCATATCGTTTATATGAATTGATGGTGGGTGCGAAAAAAGGTGTCATGCCCTTGGCGTGGGCAAGCTGACCTCCGATGAAATGCCGCATGGTGTCAGACATCCCCAACTTTCCGTTTGGATCGTCAAAAAGCGTTTTCCCGGTTTTGACGTCGTTCAGGGATACATGCAGGTGATATCCGCTTCCGCCCATGTCGTTTTTAGGGCGGTCCATAAAGGTGACCAGCAGATTGTTAATGAAACCCATTTCCTTGCAGACTGTTTTGAACGTAAAACTCTGGTCCGCCATGGTCAGCGCGTCGGTGTGCCGCCAGTTTATTTCGTATTGCCCCTGGAAGAATTCATGGTTGGTATAGAGGACATCTATGCCCATGGAAAGGAGGGTATTTTGAAGCGTTCGCATCAGATAGATGGGGTCTACTCTCAGGTTTGTTGTGTACACATTGCTGGGCTGGTTTGAATAATATTCCAGGGATTCTCCGTTATCCTTGAAGACGAAGAACTCCAGTTCCGTGGCGGCAACGGGCAAAATACCCAGTGCCTCATACTCTTTCATGACGCGTTTGAGGAGTTCTCTGGGTGAAAAGAGAAAAGGCTTGCCGTTGACTGTAATATCACCGATAAATCGGGCTGTTTTTTCCTGGTATGGGAGGATTGTGAAAGTATTGATGTCCGGAATAACGGTCATGTCTTCATAGTTGACTTCTTCCGCTGTTCCCGTTCCGGGCGGGATATTGTAACTCAAATCCAGGGAAAAGGTTGGTTTTGCACAATTGATGCCTTCTTCGAGGATTTCATCCAATCGTTTGGCGGGAATAATCTTACCTCTGGCAATGCCGTGCATATCAGGAAAATCAACGCGCAGGGTGTCGATTTCGGCAGCCATCATCTTTTCTAAGACTTCGTTTCTATCCACGTTCCCTCCTTTCAAAACAGCCCGAGAATGAATGTAGTTCAAACGACATTGAAGCTGTTTTTCTGAATAAATTATTTCAAGAATGCTGTCAAGAAAATAAATTGCTTTTTCTTATAGACTAAAACATAGGCCAATAAAGTTTGTAAAACTTTAAAATTAACTAATATTTATAGCCATTCTAAAGATGTAGTAATAATTCCATTGCTTCGATTTTTGAGTAGGATCAGCGTCTTTTTTTACATTCGCGGCATTGGTTTTTGATGTTTTCTTATTTGGCGTAATGAAACATTTCCAAAAAAATACGGTTTGAGCAGCGCCGTTAATCGGCAGGCGTTGGCGGGTGAAGTGAAATTTTATTGGACTTGGCCAAGATGAGATTATACGGTAAAAGGTATGGTTCAAATTTGCGTCGGATGATGACTGTACTGAAAAAAGGAGCTGCGCGGTGGACAAAAAAGATCCGGAACGCACAAAAAAAACAGATCGCTTTTCCGAGGTTACAGGCGGTGGTTCCCCATGGGACATCATTAATCTCAGCGCTGTAGAATTATCTGATGCCATCAGGCACAAAGCGGCATCATGTGTTGACGTGATGAAAGCCTACCTTGCCCGGATCCACAAGGTTAATCCCACCTTCAACGCAATCGTATCTCTGCGTAATCCTGATAAACTCCTTTCCGAAGCCGAGCAAAAGGACTCCGAACTCGCCAAGGGCATTTATCACGGTTGGATGCACGGCTTTCCGCATGCCGTAAAAGACCTCGCAGCCACCAAAAATATCCCCACAACCATGGGTTCGCCGCTTTTTAAAAATGAGATCACGAAGCATGACGCCATTTTTGTTGAGCGCTTAAGAAAAGCAGGTGCTATCATCATCGGCAAAACCAATACGCCTGAATTCGGTTTAGGGTCCCAAACCTACAACACTGTATTCGGCACCACCTATAACGCCTTCAATCCTGAGTTATGTGCGGGCGGCAGCAGCGGTGGCGCGGCCGTGGCGCTTGCAACAAGGATGCTGCCGGTGGCCGATGGCAGCGACATGATGGGGTCCCTGCGAAACCCGGCGGCATATAACAATATCATGGGATTTCGACCCTCCTTTGGTCGGGTGCCCTTTGGGCCCGCAATGGAGATTTTCTCCCAGCAGTTGGGCTATGAAGGGCCCATGGGACGTACCACCAAAGACACTGCGATGCTCTTGTCAACCATGGCCGGCTTTGATTCTCGCGTTCCGTTGTCCATCAGTGAAGACCCCCTTCAGTTTGCGGGCAGCTTACAGGCCGACATGAAAGGCCGCAAGATTGCCTGGCTCGGTGATTTAAGCGGCTATTTTCCCATGGAGCCGGATATCCTGGAGTTGTGTCAACGGTCACTGGCACATTTCGAAGACTTGGGTTGTATCGTAGAGAGTGCCACAATCGATTATCCAATGGAGAAATTGTGGCAAACCTGGCTCACCCTGCGTCAATGGCTGATTGCGGGTAGCCTGGGACCGATCTACAGGACAAAAGAAAATAGAGAAGAAATGAAGCCGGAGGCCATATGGGAGATCGAGGGGGGATTGGCGCTCAATGCTTCCCATGTATATCATGCATCGGTTGACCGTTCCAAATGGTACCAAACCGTTACGAATCTCTTTACCCGATACGATTATCTATTGCTCCCCGCAGCCCAGGTTTTTCCTTTTGACGCCAAAATTCATTGGCCCAAAGAGGTGGGAGGGAAAACCATGGATACCTACCATCGCTGGATGGAAATAACCGTACCGGGGACACTTTCGGGTTGTCCAATCGCAAGCGTGCCCGTGGGATTCAACAGCCGGGGGTTACCCATGGGAATGCAGATAGTGGGTCCCGCGAAAAAGGATTTGGAGGTTCTGAGGCTTGCCAACGCTTATGAACAGATGTCTCAATGGACAAAGAAGAGGCCTGCCGACGTCAGCTGACCGCTGCCGGCAACGTTTGATGCTGCGCGCCGCTCATAGTTTCTCAAACCGAAATCAGCATATCATAGCGGTTCATTTCGTGAGGAGGGGTTTGAAAGCAAGAGTTGACCGCCAATAAGAAAAACATTGACAAAGGCCCCTTTCATTTTATAGAAGTGGTGGATAGAAATAACGATGAAAGGTGTACGAATGATGCATCAAAAATTCACGGGCTTTTTTTATTTTAGGTTTTGGGGAATACCTGTGCCCGTGGGTTGATGGCGTTTTTGAAAATTTTAAAGCCGTGGGCACCTAAGGGCCCACGGCTTTTTTTTTGCTTTTTATGAGGGGATAAAATGAACGGTATAACATCGAAGGCCATGGCCGTAACGAAAAATTTCCATCGACTGGGAACATCGGCTTTTCCCGCCTTTCTGTCCACCGGAGACGTCGGCATGATCATTGAGGGGGGAACAGGTCCCACATCCGAATTGATCGTCGAACAGATCAAAGAGATTGGATTCGATATGAAAAAGATTGAGTACGTCCTCCTCACCCACACCCATGCTGACCATATCGGCGCTTTGCCGCACCTGAAACGCAAGTGGCCGCATCTCAAAATTGTGGCCAGTGCACCCGGCGCCAAAATATTGAATACGAGAGAGCTGTACAACGAGTTTCTTCTGGTTGATCTGGGCATTGCGCAACTCATGCGGGCCAAATCGGAAATCGATGAAATCCCTCCCACCCCCGAAGATTACCGGTTTGAAGTGGATCTTTTGGTGAAGGGTGGAGACATCATCGATCTGGGAAATCATATCAAATGGGAAATCATCGATACGCCGGGCCATTCGCCCTGCCATATTTCGGCCTATGAGAGAAATGAGAAAACGCTGGTGGTGGGAGACGCCACAGGGTTTTACCTTCCGGAAAAAGACGTTTTCTGGCCCAACTATTTTGTTTCTTTAAAAAGCTATGTTGAAAGCATCAAAAAACTGGCCGCATTTCCGGCCGAACGGGCGGTGCTCAGTCACAATGCGGTGGTGGAAGGGGATGTTCACCACTATTTGGAAAAGGCATTGAAAGCGACCCGAAACTACCATGAAAACATTTTAGGGCAGCTCGACCGCGGAAATTCCCCTGAGAGCATCGCACTGGAAGGCGCCCAGTTCGTCAGCACCCTGACGGACATCCAGCCCTTCAAAGTCATGTATGACCTTTGTAAGCTCATGATCAACCGTTCCCTGAAAAATGGCAAAGAGTTGTCTACAAACCTCTCTCAAAATGATTCCGTCCCTGTCCATGATGCCCAGGATCCGGAATCTGAAGTGACCGATGATGCGGAATCTCTCAAGCTTCCCGAGACCCGAAAGGACCTGAACCTGAGCGAACGGTTGTGCCTGGTGGCGCTGATCGATGATGGCATGCGCCGCGGACTGGCGGAGGCGCCGGTTTCGGCCGACCTCTTTGACAACCTCTGGGAACTGGTGAGGGCGACGGCAAAGGGCGGCCGCATCAACCGGCTGAAATTCACCGATTCTCAAAACGGGTTTCAGATGTTCGAAATCAAGGCGGAAACCGGCGAAAATCTCGCTCGCCTCAACATGATCTACCTGAAAAAACCGATTCCCTGCTACTACCTGGTCTATGTTGAAGTGGCTGCCCCTTTCAGGCGAAAAGGGCTGGGTCATCAGATTCTGAAATCATTTGCCGATTTTCTGACTGAAAAATCAGCGGTGGGAATTCTCGACAATATCATCCCCCAGGAAGACCCCACCAATGACGTTTACCTGAAACAGTCTTGGATTCCCGTAGAAGAGATCATCGGAGATCTCATGTTTTACAAAGACAACAACTACATGATTTTCATTCCGCCTTCTCTGAAAGACAGGGATTTGAAACAACCTGTTCTGAAAGTCATGTATCATCTTAAGCGGAAACGGGCGGTCATTGATATTCGAGAAAACGAAACCATGGTCAAAAAGACCCTTAACGAATTCAGGGAACTCTACCAGGCGTTGATGACCTATTTTCACTCGGAGCTTGAAGGGGCTCAATCTTCCGTATTCATGCGCTTTCTCTTCACCCGCTTTGTTACCAAATTCATCTCCTTCAGACGCCGCATCGGCGACCTGGTGGGATATACCGGTGGAGAATCCACCGAGCAGATTGTGCTGGATGCCCGCATCGATAAATTGCAGGTGAAATCTTATGCGCCGAGAGACTTGGCCAACGAGGATGCGGTTGTCATGGGGTCGCTGGGGCTGCTCTCTAAGTTTCCGGAAGATTTGAAGCAACAACCGGCCCAGGTCATCGAATCACTGCCCAACTATCGAAGGCCTAATTTCTTGCTGTGGCTTGAAAAAAACCACAAAACCTATGAAGACACCTTGACCCTGGGAGACCTCATGGATCTGGGTTTCGATCCCACCCGCTTGAAAGAAATTGAAATCGACCATAAATCTTTTATTATTGAACGGGTTCAGGCAAGACAGATTCCTGTCCTTCAGGAGAGAGGTGAGTTGGTGTCAAAGATTTCAAACGAAATGCCCAACACCAAAATCAAGAGCGCCCAATTTAAGACAAATCCTATTCTGCTGATCATTCGGGACCGGGGAAACGGCTATGTCCTGCGCCGCAAAATTGATGCCATCCACTGGGAAGAAGCCATTGAACAGCTTCAAAGCAATCCGAAATTAAAATCGGTGAATGAGGCGGTGAAACTGGATAGAATCATCATGGAAACGGTGAAAACCGCAGCCACCACCATTTCTGAAAAGTTGGGGATTGAAAGGGAGGTGGTCATTGACCAGTTAAGCCCGTTTGTTTCATGGGATTTGGAAAACAATCGGCCAAAAATGGTGGTTGATTTTGCCTTCTCATATGTGGAGACCATCTGGATCGCCTAGTAAAGCATCCCCACAAGCGCCCCGGTCATGCAGGTGGCCATGGTCCCCGCAACAATGGATTTGAGCCCCAATCCCACAATCTCATCCCGGCGTTCCGGTGCCATGGCGCCTAAGCCCCCGATCATAATCCCCAGTGAACCGAAATTGGCAAATCCGCACATGGCATAGATGAGAATCAGGCGGCTTCTCTCAGAAAACACCCCCTGGGGCAGGGCCGCAAAGTTGAGATAGGCCAACAGCTCATTCAATACAGTTTTGATCCCCATCAAGCCCCCTGCCGTCACCATTTCCGATGAAGGGATACCCATCAGCCAGGCGACCGGCGCCATGATATAGCCCACCAGGCGCTGAAACGTCACCGGTTTCCCGGATATCTCCGGCAGGAACCCCAGGAAAAGATTGATCAGGTAAACCAGGGCCACAAAAACCACCAGCATGGCGACGATGTTGATCAGCAGTTGGATCCCGCCAAGGGTCCCCTTTGTAATGGCATCCATAGCGCTTTGTGCGCCTCTCGGCGCCGCAAGGGCTTCCGTTGAAATCTCCGATACTTCGGGCACCATGAGTTTGGAGATGGTAATGGCAGCGGGTGCGCTGACAATTGAGGCCACCAGCAGGTGTCCCATGATGCCGGGAACCACCGATTGAAGGATCGACGCATACAGGACCATTACCGTACCCGCAATTGTGGCCATACCACACACCATAATGGTGAAGAGCTCACTCCTGGATATTTCGGACAGATAGGGTTTCACAAAAAGCGGCGCCTCCACCATGCCGATAAAGACGTTGGCGGCGGCGCCCAAGCCTTCCACTCCGCCGATACCCATGACCCGCTGCAACACCCACGCAAAACCGTTCACTACCAGAGGGATAATTCGCCAGTAAAAAAGAAGCGATGTGAGCGCACTGATCACCAATACCAGAGGGAGCCCCCGAAACGCCAGGATGTAGGTTAAAGCGGGGTTTTTCTCGTCGAAAGGAGGGGGTCCACCGCCCAGGTAGCCGAACACGAAGCCGGTGCCCGCTCGTGTGGATTTTTCCAATGCGCTCACTCCTTTGTTCAACCACAGGAAAACATCCTGGCTTCCCGGAAATTTCAGTAGCAACAGGGCAAGGCATACCTGAAGCAAGAGTCCGGCAATCAGGGTTCTGAAATTGACGTTCTTTCGGCACTCTGAGAAAAGCCAGGCCAGAAAAGGGAGCATAAAAAAGCCCAAAAGACTCTGTAATTGATTCAATTTTTCTCTCTCAAAAAATGGAAAGCGGCTTGTTTCTCTTTAATGATGAATGGCGCAGATAGTAGCAAAATCCCGATTTCAGGGTCAATCAAATAGATGGTCTCCTTACTTGACACAACGCAGTGGATGCTTAGTTTGAGGTCAAAGCAAAATCGAATAATCGTAAACCCGCCCTTTTAAGGGGCTACGAGCCGGGTTTCACCAGATGGTGATTCACGGCTTTTTTTATTGGAGGAATTTATCATGGCAAGAGCGACTTCTTTTTCCACCGAATACGAATCTGAATTAAATCCCCTTTGCCGCGAGGATGCGTTTTCCAGACTGGACGATTCCAGCGACAAAGCTTTTTATGAAACCGACCGGTTTGTCAGCCATCTGGACTCAATGGCACTGTCAACGGTCAAGAATATCATTAGCAGCCTCATTACCGAAAAGGATCCCGTGATCCTTGATCTCATGGCGGGATGGGACAGCCATATTCCTGACGATTTAAACGCTTCTGAAATTGTCGGGCTGGGCCTCAATGAAAACGAACTGAAACAAAACAGACAACTGACGCGACACGTCATTCACGATCTCAACCGGGACCCGCATCTCCCTTTTCCCGATGCCGGCTTTGATGCAGTTGTTAACACGGTATCGGTAGACTACATGACTCGTCCGTTGGCCGTATTTGAGGAAGTGGGCCGGATTCTGAAACCGGGAGGGCTGTTTCTGGTCATTTTTTCAAACCGGATGTTCCCGCAAAAGGCCGTCAAAGTGTGGCGGGATTCAGAGGAAAACGAACGGGTCCTTCTGGTCAATGATTTCTTTAATCTGTCGGGCGCCTTTGAGGAGACATTCCGATTCTCATCCAAAGGAAAGCCGAGACCGAAAGACGACAAATATGCGGACCAGACGCCGGTAAGCGATCCTGTTTACGCTGTTTACGCTGAAAAAAAGGGTGGTGTTTCCAAAGGAAAAAGACCGGCCATCAGCAATGATTACGGCAGGAAGATGACGAAGGGACTTCTGGAGAAAAAAGAGAGAGCGGTCAAAGAGACCCTTCGATGCCCCCATTGCGATGAAAAATTGAAAAAATGGGAGGTGCCGGACAACCCTTTCTGCCAGACCTGGGACAACGATTTCATGTACATCTGTTTCAACGATGCCTGTCCCTATTTTGTCAGGGGGTGGGACAGGATGCACCGGGAAACCAACCAGGGGATGAGTTACCGGCTCATGTACAACCCGGAAAAGGACCGCTGCACGCCCATTCCGGTGCCGAGTCATTTGGCACTGAAAGACGGGATCATTGAGGGGTTGCGGTCGCCTCAAAGAAATCCCAGATGATCTTCGCCGCGTCAAATTGCCTCAGCGGGTCCGTCTGAGGCAATTTACCGGTAAAATAGGGGCCCGGCCAGTCATGGGCCCAACCCTTTATTTTGTACAGGGAAACTGCTGTTTGTTTAGTACAATCCTTCCATGAAATCACATCAACACGGCCATTAAAGTCCTCGCTTTCTGTCGGATCCCCTGCACACCCGTCAATTTTGACCCAGAATGCCGCAGAGTCCGTCACGGACCAATAGGTTCGAGGCCCGCCCCTCCGTTTGCTGCTACCCCCTTCAAAGGGGACATCCTGATCCGCCATGCCGTGCAGGATGATGACCGGCAAGGGGCCTTCCGGGTCTGGAATCCGCCATTCCGGCTCCTCATTTGAGGGCCTTCCCCCGATGGATGCCGCCAGGAAAGCACCGCCGGCCAGGAGATGGGTTTTTTCGGCCGCAAACCGATAGGCCATCATTCCACCGTTTGAAAACCCCACTACGAACACCCGTCTAGGGTCTACCCGCAACCGGCTGCTCACATCTTCAATGGCCGCTTCAATAAAGCCCACATCATCAATCTTGTCTTTAGCGGCTTTTCCGCAGCAATGCCCCGCATTCCAATGCTGCAGCCAGCCGAAGAGGCCCATACCGTTGGGATAAAGAACCAGAAAGTTCTCTCGATCGGCCAATTCGCTGAACCCGGAAAAGGCCTCCATGCCGGTCGCCGTATCAAAAGCGCCATGAATCACCACCACCAGGGGCATCGGCTTTTTTGGGTCATAACCGGGCGGCACGTGAACCAGATAGGTGCGATAAAAACCGTTGGCCTTGATATCCAGTTCCTGCTCGTAGGTTTTAGAAGCGGGCACACCATTTGTCGGCAACGTTTTTGCACAGCCGGCAAACCATAAAGAAAAAAGGAGTGCAGCAATCACAATGCAAATTGATTTCATTTTTTCCCCCTGAAAATACTTTTTAAACACCGGAAAAATACCGGATTAAGAACATTAAAATAGAACATGTTGACCATTAAATTGAGTTTTAATCAGTTTCATATTGCCGGCAAGCCCGATTAACAAAAAAAACATTGACATATCCGCTGAATTTTTCGATTCTTCTACCGATATTGCTTATTAAATTTCCATCATTTATTCGAGGAGACGAAAAAAAATGGCAAAAACACTTACGGAAATGGCCGTAGAACTGGCAACCGCTCAAGCATCTCACTCTACCATGTCAGCCGAAGATATGGAAACCTATCTGACGAAAACGTTTAAGACTTTGAAACACCTTAAGAACGAGGAAGAGGGAGAAACCGTTGTTGACGAAGAATCCGTCGAAATTCAACTCGATCCCAAAAAATCGATTCTGAAAAACAAGGTCATATGCCTTGAATGCGGAAGAGAGTTCAAGATTTTGACCAGCAAGCACCTTCAAAAAGAACATGGTATGGATTCAAAGGAATACCGTAAGAAATACGGGTTTTCGGCCCGACAATCCCTGGCCGCCAGATCCCTTTCAGCGCAACGAAGGGCCACCGCTAAAAAACACAAACTGGGTGAAAAACTCCAGGCAAACAAAAAAGCAAAGGGGAAGAAAATCGCAAAGCAACCTAATTGACGGAAAATTTCCGTGCTAAGTCTTCAATCTCCCGGGAATACCGTTCGTATTCGGGAGATGTTTCAGGGCTGTAGTTGAGGTTCTTGAAGAGCCCGGTAATCCTTGTGAACATCTGCCGGGCACTCTCCTTAGCCTCAAAACCGTAGGACTGATCGGTCAGTTTCTTGACCAGCCTGAAGCTTTGAAGCTGACGATCGAGCGGCATGGCGGCATCCACCTCGTCAAAGGCGTCCTGCTGCAGGAAAACCATATCCACCAGGGTGGCCTTCTGCCATGTTATGAAATCCTCAAGGCTGATCCCCTCTTCCCCGGTCACCTGCATCATCTGGTAGATGCCGTCCCCCCGGACCAATAGTCCCTGCATGGTTTTGACGTCTTCCACCCATGATCCATACAGGT
This sequence comes from Desulfatiglandales bacterium, assembly GCA_963663335.2. Classification (GTDB taxonomy): domain Bacteria; phylum Desulfobacterota; class DSM-4660; order Desulfatiglandales; family Desulfatiglandaceae; genus NaphS2. The sequence continues at coordinate 168,461 of CAXXLN010000002.1, forward strand.
TTTCCCTGAACCAGTCCCCAAGCTGGTCCAGGTAACGGGACCAGGAAATCAGCGGATCTATGGCGGGATAAAACCGTTTGTAGGCCCGATCGTAGGAAAGGCCCAGGAATGTCTTCACCGTACCCAGGGTGGCCTGTGTCACCGGTTCCTCAAAATTGCCGCCCGCGGGGGAGACCGTACCGATCATGGTGAGGCTCCCCACGGCATCATCGGAACATTTCAGCACCCCCGCCCTTTCGTAGATATTCTTGATGGCCGAATCCAGATAAGCGGGATAGGCCTCCTCGCCGGGGATTTCCTCCATTCGCCCCGAGGTCTCCCGCATGGCCTGGGCCCAGCGGGAAGTGGAATCGGCAATCACCAGAACGTGATATCCCATCTGCCGGTAATACTCACCCAGGGTGACGCCTGTATAAATGGACGATTCACGGGCCGCCACCGGCATGGAGCTGGTATTGCAGACGATAATGGTGCGGTCCATCAAAGAACCGCCGGTCTTGGGATCCTTGGTTTCGGGAAACTCCCGGATGGTTTCCACCACTTCTCCGGCCCGTTCACCACAGGCCGTGACAATGACCATGTCCACGGTGGCATATCGGGCGATCAGGCTTTGCAGCACCGTTTTTCCGGCCCCGAAGGGCCCGGGGATGCAGGCGGTTCCGCCCAGGGCGATGGGGAAGAAGGTGTCGATAATGCGGGTGGTGGTGGTCATGGGTTTGTCGGGATAGAGCCGTTCCGATCGGCGGTTGCGCAACATGGCTTCCGGAATAGGCCGCCGAACAGGCCATTTCTGGCAGAGGGTCAGATCCCGCTCGGTGCCGTCCGCCCCCTGAATGCGGGCCACGGGGGTATCCACCGTAAAGCTGCCCTGTTTAATCCACTTCACAACAACTTCCTCAGGCTCCTTAAAGGGGATCATGATTTTGTGCGTGAACAGTCCTTCCTGAACAGTGCCGATGGCCTGACCGGCAAAAAGCGTGTCTCCCCTTGAAACAACGGGTGTAAACGCCCACTTCTTTTTAAGATCCAGGGGGAACAAATCCACACCCCTGGGGAGAAAAAATCCGTACTCCCTCGCCAATACGGAAAGGGGTTTTTGAAGCCCGTCGAAGACCTGCCCCAGCAGACCCGGGCCCAGAACAACGGAGAGCATCTCACCGCTCATCTCCACCCTGTCCCCCACCCGCACCCCCCGGGTGTCTTCAAATACCTGCATATCGGCAGTATTTCCCTGAATTCGCAGCACTTCGGCCATAAGGCGTTCTTCGCCCACCAGAACAAACCCCACTTCATTTTTTCGAATGGCTCCCTCTCCCGTATCAACGGTCACGAGGCTTTCACGAACCGCCAGAACCCGTACATCACCCGCCTCGGAGGATGCTGTTCTCTGAGGTTCAATGGAAAAGCTTGGGTTGTTCATGGATGATCTCCTTCACCAGTTCATTAAACCGCTCAGCGGCTTTTGTCTCATCGTGTGTGAGCCATTGATCCACCATATCCCATTTCATTCGGTAAGCCATAACGGTGCGAAAACCAAAATCCCAGTCCGGAACCAACCCATCCAGATAGTCCCAGAGCACGTTTTTCAGAAGACGGTCAAGGTCCAATACCGAATCATCTTCAAGATAAAGTTTCGCTTGCGGAAGCCAGGGATAAAGTTTCGCCAGCCTGAAATGGGGTGCGTCCCAATTACGTTCAATATGTCCCACATATTGCCCCACTCCCCAGGGCTCTTTACCGGAAGGCCGTTTTAAACCCCGATGTCGCCGTCTGAGGGCCGCCATGATGGTCCGCTGATCCAGTGGAAAGCTAAAAAGGGTTTTTAGCGAAGCGTTTGACATGGACGCTGCCAATTTCTCGAACCGGCCCACCATTTCCGAATCCGTCACCCTTTGCGCATCTTCCTGCCAGGTCAGAAAAGCGGCAGCTCGCTCCAACACTTGCGCGTCATGGGAATTGAGCATCCGAAGGCGCTGCGCTAGCCGCTCAGCGCTGATGGGCAGACGCTCGACCCGGTCAAACCGCGGCAACGGCGGCAAACTGGCCAGTAGCGTATAGTAGGTTTGGCGCATCGTTTTCATTGGCAATCCGAAATCCGCAATCGATTTATTCTTCACCGCGTACAATGGCCTGGTATCGGGGCAACAGGTTCTCAAGGAGCAGATCGCTGATGGCCTTGTCGGATAGATCAATTTCCAGATCCTCCCCCACGAGCCGAACACGGATGCCCCGCTTGAGATTCCTGGAAGGCTTCAGTTCAACCCCTTCCCGTAGCATATCAGCGGAAATACCCAACACCAGGTGGTGCATTCGTTCTTTCCCCTCAGGGGTCAGACGCGAACCGGATTCATCGGTTTCAAAGAGATCCTTGGGCAACAGCACTTCAACGGGCTGGCCCTCGCAGACCATGTGCCCGGTGGCCATGCCCGAAACCGCCAGGATACACTGTTTTATAAATTCCCGATCCCCCATTTCAATGGATACCAGCCTTCGAACATGAGCTGCAAAGTCCACTTTCAACTCACTTTCCATCTTTAGCTCCGTATCCCGAATGGCTGTTCGAAGGGATCCCATGCAGGCGTTACGATCCCTTTCGATCTGCACTTTGGCGCGACCCAGAATTTCATCTGCCTGCGTCTTGGCTTCAGCTAAAATTTTCCCAGCCTCCTCACGGGCTTCCTGAAGGATTTGTTCCGCCTTTTCACGGCCGGCTTTCACACCATCGTCCCGCAACCGCGCAATCAAATCCTGAACACCCGAGGAAACCGCCCTTTGCTCATCCATGTTCAATGCCTCCTCAACCGCCGGTTACCGTTCCCAACAGGACCAGTGCAAACACAAATGCAAACACGGCAAACCCTTCCACCACCGCCGCCGGCGCCAGGGAAACGCCGAAAACTTCCGGCTTGCTTTTTGCCACGCTGATGGCTGATGCGCAGGCATATCCCTGGTAGATGGCACTCACCATGAGAGCGATCCCCGTCAGAGCGCCGATGCTGAAAATCCCTGAAGCAGATGCGGCATTCATGGCACCACCGAAGGTCAGGGTCACCACCACGCCGTAAATCACCTGCGAACTGGGCATTGCCGCCACACCCACAAAACGACCATAGCCGCTTTCGATTTCAAGCATGGCCCCTATGGCAGCCTGCCCGGCCCGGCAACAACCGATCATACTGCCCACGGCGCCAAGGGCCAGGGGTGCAAACGCGCCCAACCATCCCAACATTACACTCATGTTTTCCACGATTTCTTCTCCTTTCGATCAAAAGCCCTGAAGGGATAACCTTCCTCGGTAATGCTCCACCTGAAAAATTCAATAAAATTCAGCCGTAAACCGTGAATAAATCCGCCTGCAACAGCCAGGACGAAATTCAATGTGTGTCCCAAAAGAGCGATCATCAGGGCGAAAAGAATACCAATTCCCGGAAGCGTTTCCTTCACCTGACCCGCCATGGCGTTAAAGGTTCCGGCCAGTGAAGCGCTGGCCAGGCCCAATGCGAACAGTCTGAGATAACTGAGCGCATCGCTGAAGGCACTTGAGATACCGGTTAGCCCGGTAAAGCCCTTGAGCAGGCGTTTCCACACAGGCCCCTCCGTACTGGTGAACACCAACACACCGCTCAGCCCGAGGCCCAAGAGAATAACGCCTGGGATCTTTACCCCGACCAGGGTCTCCTTGGAGGTCCCCTGCCAGATAAGCGCACCCCCCGCAATCACCACCGCCCACGCCAGCGGTTTTAACCCTTTGATGGAGCGTCGAAAGTTCCAGGCCGATACCCCGTTGGCGAGCACCAGATGGAAAACGCCCAGTAAAATAGATAACTGCATCATGAGATCAAAATCCATCATGTCAATGATCTTGAGCCGGGATGGAACACTTCCCTGTTCAGGGGACACCCCAAAATAACTTCCCACCAGGACACCATAGAAAATTCCGGCCCCCACCATGGTCGCCAACAGAATCCGAAGCCTGCGGCCGGTTTCCGCCCGACCCATTTTTTTCCAGAAACCGAGCATCACCAGGCCCATGACACAGGAATATCCGGCATCCGCAAAAATCATGGCAAAAAACACCGCAAAAGAAAAAAATACAATGGTTGAAGGATCCCATAACCAGTATTGGGGCGTGGTATAAAATGACACCAGATCCTGACCGCCGGCAACGACTTTGGGGTTGGCCATCAGGGTGGGGGGTGTTTCATGGGCCTCTGGGGGCACGGCTTCAAAAACCATTCTGTGCTCATGAGCATAGTCCTGCAATTGGGGAATACTTTTTTTCGGGGCCCACGCCTGAAGGGCAAAAACCGCATCTTCAGCATAGGTTTTCCCAATGGCATCGGCCACCGCCGCCCGGTCTTCAAGTCGTTCAATATTTCGCGCAAAAAGCGTGCACCAGCGTGTCAGCCCGGCCCTTTCAGCGAAAAGGTCCTCCAGGGCCAGTTCAACTTCTTCCAGTCGCTCTTCCAGTTGGTGAAGGGTGCGCCTACCGGTGCGCACCCTTTCAACGGGCATCCCTTCCGGCTCGTTTGTTGAGATCACCACAACATATGAAAACCGAGTGTCCGCGAAAACCCTTTCCCAGACCAGGTCGGACTCCCGGACTTTTTCCATGTCTTTGTGAGGGACAATATAGAACCACAGCCTCAGGGTGTTTAACTCTTCGGGGCGCGGGAAGTCAAAGGCCCCCCAGGGAGAGAGGTTCTCAATGCGGCCCATCAGAAAATCCCGTTCATGTTCCAATTCCCCGATGCGGTCTTTTATCTTAAGCGCCCGGGCTTCAATATCGGCCGCATCGAACCGGCTCACCCGGGTGACCTGCCGTCTTTGATGGGAGCAGCTTTTTAAAAACCGCAGGGCTTCGCGCGCACGGGACGTGGGCCCTGAAGGGCCAACGGAGTCCTTTTCAGGGTTAATGGCAATCAGGTGCAGGCAACCCAAATCCTGAAGATCGGTCAGGATTTGGCGACGGTCATCCACATGGCCGCAAAAAGTTACTTTTTCAAGGGCAACAATGGTCACTGCACAGCTCCTGATAGGGCCTGGGACTGTTTTTGCCGAATGCGTTTGGTAATCTTGGACCGTATCACGGCGGCCCGGTCCGCATCCGCCAGATAAATCTGTATTTTCCGGATATTCCGCTTGGCTTCCGGAATGAGGATCTTTTCAAATAGGTTGGTGCGCTGTGTGATTTTGCGTACCGATTTCTCCAGAAGACGGACCCGTTCGGTCATAACCTGAACCAGGACTTTTTGTGACACCATTTGCTGGATCCGCTTTACCAGCACATCCGTCCAATGGGGAGTGGCAAGCATTGAATAATCAGCGACCTTGAATCGAACCTCCACAAAGGTGGGAAGCCTGACGCCCACCATGTTTTCTTCGCCCATATCAATGGATTCCACAGCAACCAGTCCGGAGAGATCCATTTTTTCATGGGCCAGCATGGGCAACTGGCGGGCGATTTCTTGGTTGAGTATTTCTTCATCGTCCATGGCTTCCCGCACTTTCCCTCTGGCACGCTTCAGTTCAGCGGTCAACTGCATCCGTTTAAGCTCCAGGGAAGGCAACACCCGCTTATAAAGCCGCATGTTCTCACGTTGCCTTGAAAGTTCCGTCTTGCTCAATGCCAGCTTGGCCATGAATTACGCACTTTCACTGGGGAAATACTTGTCAACGAGATCCTGCTTCATCAGGAGTTCGCCGGGGTCAAAACATTCCGCCAATGTCTCCCAGCAGCGATCCAAAGCTTCTATGACGGGCATGGAAACCTTTATGTCCATGAATCGGTCGCGAAAAAGCCGGCCGAATTTGATGAGTTTTTCATCAAAGGAGGAGAGTTCAAAGGCCATGGCCTGTTTCTTTTCGGCTTCCAGGGCCTCCGCATAAAAACGGATCATGGTGTTCATGATCTGACTGTGATCCTCGCGGGTGACCTTTCCGATCACTTTCTGTTTCAAGCGGGAAAGGGAACCGAAGGGGTCGATATAACCATCGTGCAGATAGAACTGACCTTCGGTAATATAGCCCGTATTGTCCGGCACCGGATGGGTCACATCATTTCCGGGCATGGTGGTCACCGTGAGAATGGTCACGGACCCGGCGCCCTTGAAATCGCAGGCTTTCTCATAGCGCATGGCCAGTTGGGTATACAGGTCCCCCATGTACCCCCGCGCCGCCGGGATGCGCTCCAGTGAAATGCCGATTTCCTTCATGGCATCGGCATAGGCGGTCATATCGGTCATGAGCACCAACACCCGTTTCCCCTCTTCAACGGCGAATTTTTCCGCTACCGCCAAGGCCATATCGGGAATGGAGAGACGTTCCACGATGGGGTCGGAAGCCAGGTTTACATACATGACCGTCCGGTGAAATACACCGTGGGATTCAAAAGCGGTCTTGAAAAAATGGTAATCGTCAAAGATGAGCCCCAAGCCCCCGAACACCAGAATATCCGCGTCGGCCTGAAAACCGATGCGCGCCAGCAGATCATTATACGGTTCGCCTGCCACGGAAAAGATGGGGATTTTCTGGCTTTCCACCAGGCAGTTGAACAGGTCGATCATGGGAACTTCCGTCTGGATCATTTTGTCCGGTACCACCCGCATCATGGGGTTTACGGTGGGCCCCGCCATTTCGATTCTCGAATCGGACGATAGGTCCGGTCCATCGTCAAACGGTTCGCCCGATCCCTTAAAGATACGCCCCAAAATATTGTCGGAGTAGATGACATTGGGGGGATGCCCCAAAAATCTGACCACTGCCTTTGTGGAAAGCCCTTTGCCCCCGCTGAAGACCTGGAGGCTCACGATATCTCGATCCAGCGCCACCACCTTGGCCTGGCTGGTTTCACCATCCACGTTTTCAACAACGGCCAGATCGCCGAAGGCGGCCCCTTGGGCTTTCACGCGGATGGTATCGCCCACGATTTCCAGCACGCGGGTGTGGCGGGTGAGTTCCGGGAACATGGTTTCTATTCCTCCTCTTCAGTTTTTGGTGATGTGATACTGAACCTTCCCCCCGATGAATCGAATATGTAATCCACGGTAATGGGCTGAAACCGACACAACAAATCGTTTCCGATCACGTACTGAATCCCTTCTGCTTCAAAGACCTGATCCTCCGGTCGCGCCGAATCGAACAGCATTCCCAAACGGGGACCGATGCAACCGCCAGCCATCATGATACGGATGGGGGAAATAGTTTTTTCCTGATCCACAATCTCCCTGACTTTTTTCCTTGCGGATCTCGTGATGTCAAGCATGCCATCCGACCCCTTCAGAACCATCCTGAGAGACCCCTTTTCGCTCGCTCCTTTGATTTTGACAATGAGGCCGCGCAGGTTTCAGGGCGGTTGTTGAAAGCCTTATTTTACCTTTCTCTTCCTTCTCTGACAATATCCACTATTTCTTCTGTCGTTACCTTTGCCTTAATGGATTGGACGTCTAAAGGCGAAATCGCGATTGGTTCTGGAACCAAAGCGAAGGTTCTACCGTCCTTCCTCCGGATCATCACTTTTCCTGAACTTTCTGCCTGTTTAAGGACAATCGCGAGCTTCTGCCTGGCTTCCGAATATGTGTAAACCTGCATTTCAGACCTCCATTGTTTCGACGTTGACGGTTTGTGCCGATGCTTTGAGCTTTTTGTCCAACGTCAACAGCGGCCCGATAGGGGCATTGTCATTTTGCCAAATGGGCATCATTCCAGAAAATGTTCAACGCCTTCCGGGAAATCAGCTCCTTTTTTGAAAATGCTCCACAAGCTTCTGATTCGTCCAGTCCAGATGCTCTTTCATCCTCTCCCGGGCGTCTTCGGCACGTTTTTCCTGAATCGCCTGAAATAAAGCCGTGTGTTGTCCAGCAATGGCGAGCGCATTATGGGAGGCATCTGCAAAACCTTCAAAAATCGGTTGAATAAACTCTTTTGAAAAATCGAAAATGTTCATGACGACGTGTAAACGAAAGAAGTTGTGGGAAGCTTTTGCAATGGAAGCATGAAAAGCCAGGTCCCGTTCCCAAGTGAAATGGATGGTCCCATCGGAAGTTTCAAAATTGCGGAGGCACCGATTAATTTCATCCAGGTCTGCGGCATCCCTTTTTATGGCAGCCTCATAGGCTGAAGACTGCTCAATATCGCTTCTGATTTCGTAGAGTTGAACGATACTGTTTTTGTCTTCTGCGATCATCCGCTTGAGCGGGTCCAGCTGAATCGCACAATCGATGGACTTGACGAAGATCCCTTTTCGCTTCTTGATTTCCACATAACCCATCACTTCAAGCTTGTTCAATGCTTCTCTCAAGGACGATCTCCCCACACCGAGCATTTCAATGAGCTGTCGCTCACTGGGCAGCTTATCGCCCGGCGCAATCTGGCCTCCTCTGATCAACGTTTCCAGCTGATCGACAATCTTATCCGTTACTTTATCGATTTGGACTTCTTTGAAAAGCTGTTCCAACGATGATGCCTATCCTCCGACATTCTGGTCCGACCAAACAGAAGACTATGATCTGTAAGCCAATAACTTAATATAACTATTTGAATAATCTATATGAAGAAAAATTAATGCCCTTTTGAAAAAAATACTTGACATTTTTTTCTAAGTCAATAAAATCTGGTCTGACCATCGAACATATGACCAGATTTAAAAGGGAGGGCATTATGAAAAATTCAGATTCTCAAAGACTCGTCAATGAAATACTCCAGTTAGGTTATCATTCAGGCATATGGCTGATTCTGACACTGGGCCTGATCTATTTTGCGTTGATCTAAGGGCTTTCGCCGGAGTCTTGGCCGCTTCTTATTAATTTTGTTGCTTAGAAAGGTTATCCTGATCCTGGCATGGCGCACCAAAGGGTTTCCTGCGCATGCGTCATACAGCTTATCGTACCCTTCGGTGGATTGCAAATGCCTAAATTCAGGACTCCTTACCTCCAGGAAAATCAAATGACACCTTGTTCGATATTTGAGCCGAAAAAGCCCCCAATTTGATAGAAGAGTTGCATGTCAGTGCCGGGGTATTTTACCTTGGCATTATTGAGATGTTCAAACAGTTGTTCAAGTGCCCGATTGGCCGCAGGTCTAGAAGCGTTATGCACCCTTACATTCAGGCGATTTTTTTCAGGTTCGGGAATGATATCGGCTTCTGTCACAAAGAGATCCTGAAGCAGACGACGAGCTGCACTTGGATTCACTGTGGGACCGCTAATCAATCCCAACATTGCTGTTTCAGCACGATAAGCAATCATTCGGATGGTGTCCATCAGGCGCTTCCTTCCCGGAAGTAAACGCAAGAACTTGTCTTTGTGTTCAAGCTCACCCCACGTAACATGCTTTGGTGTTTCTTTGAGCACTGCCTTTAATTTCTCCAGTTGATGTTCGTAGTTTTCGATCTCCTCTAACAGATCGGCCTTTTTCTTGAGCCACTTACCATACTTGGCGGGCTTTTCTTCGGTTTCAGGGTGAAGCGTTAACTCCGCAAAACGAGCACGCCGATATCGAAGCTTGTTCTTCAAAGAGTTCCGGGATCGATTCAACTCTCGCCAAGCAGGATTCACCACCTTTTCGGTCTCAGGAAACTCAGTGGTTCCGTATTCCAAAACAACATCAATATCAAAATGTTGCATCATATAGTTGAAAAAGTTTTCCTGAGACCATCGGCTGAACATGCGGGCTGCCAGTTGGGTATGAGGCAGGTCAAAGGCCGTGCTGACAAGACTGGTCTGGTGACCTGACTCCGTCAGTTTGCGGACCTCTCTCATCCAGATGACATTTTTGCCGGAACCCACATGACTGCCCATTTCGCAAAGATGCATATCTATGACTTCACCGGACGGCATGGTGACTTTGTGAGTGTTGAACCACTCTTCCGGCCAGGATTCTCCCGGATGCTTGTTATAGGTCATGCAAGCGATGCGATGGTTGCACCACATTTCAGCAAAAAATGATGGACTGTAACCTTCCCGGTCAAAAACCAAAATAAATCGACATAACCATGGGTTTTCGCCCAATTCCTGATCGCTTGGTTGACCGGGTACATCATTAAGCAACCGGGGGACAATGTCTTTCCTTAACGTTTCCAGTAATCCCGGATCGACGGTTTTTTCGACCACAAAAAACGGACGGCCGATAGAATCATTGACCCAGTAATCGGTGATACCTCTCAAACAAAGGCGATCACGGGAAACGTAACGACGAGGCAGTTGCGTCAAACCACCGTTGTAGACACGCACATGTCCGTCGATATAAAGAGCACCCACTGATTCAGGTTCCAATTCCATCCAGTATTTGCCCAAATGGGCGGCCCACCGCTCTGCACCGTCATTGGCACTCAATTCACTCATTTTCTTGCGCAGACAACGGACTTCGGGAATTCGATCCAACCCCAACAGTTTTCCAAATTCTCCAGGGGCATGCCCTCGAAGTTTTTCTGTTGTCTTAATTCTGCACAAAGCCATCAGTGCAAGGAGGAGCAGCACATGATAAATCGTATAGTAACCGCTAACCATACCTAGAAACTGCTCTGCCCCATGCAGCAAACCATTGGCCAGAAGTGCTGGAATCGCACACAGTACACCCCCTTTAGGAACATCCAGGCAGGATTCAAAATGAATCGTGGCTCCCATAGATTTTCCCAGGGATGCCAGTACTCGCTCCTCAACCCGGGTACAAGCAACTCCCATACCTTCAGAAGCCGCTCTATCTACAACGGTACGCGACGACTTACTGATGACGGTCTCCTGAGTCCCGGGTTCCGATAATCGACCTGCGCCTATCGCTTTGCGAATGGTGTCATACTTAACATTCAATTCCAAGGAAACATCAACCCTGCTGCAACCCTCATCAAGCAAGCCTTGTGCTCTTTCAATCACTTCCGGGGTCAATACATTACCACCCCGACGTCCAGGACGTTTCTTGAAAAAGGCTTCAATGCCACCTTTCCGAAGTTTATTTACCGATCGAATAACACTGTTCTTGCTTACGCCAAAGGTCTTTACTATCTGGATCTGACGACAGGCGCCTGCTTCAATCAGCTGCCCAGTAATTATCTTGAAGAGTAGATGATCTGATTTCTCATGGCTAAAAATCGGATAAGTGCCAACAAAATATGTCCACCGATCTTCATCACGGTAGACACTTACCAACTGGTTGATTTGTGTTGCTCCTTTTGGGATTATGGGCAATATTAGCTGTGGCATGGTACCTTTCCTTTCTTTTTTTATCAAAAATATCATGTAAAAGGTGCCATGCTTATTTTCCGGTTGCAACTTTTTTTTGAACTCATCAGAAATGCTTCAAGTATTTGAAATTAAAATTGGTTTTTGCGGATCTTCCTTGAAAAAGATCTAAGCAGAGATCAAGAGTCCTGTGTGAATTCCGCCCACGCCCTTGCCAGACCGACAAAATGAACTCTATGTGACAGAAGCGAGATAAGGGGCGCGGAGTGCCCGAAGAATGGGTCCATTCAAAGGGCGTGTTCCCGGCACAGGATGGACTTGTATTGTTCAATCACCTACCAGCCCCCGCCTGGAGAGCCGTCTGGAATTTGACGGCTTCACCGGCGATTTTTCCGGCCTTGTCAGTGCCGTTGATGATGCGCCGGGCCGAGGTGTACTGGTCCACGCCGGCGGCGCCGGTCTCGGGCAGATGCCGCGCCAGAGTGTGGCGCCGGCCCGTTCTATCCCCGGTAAACCAGCCTTCCTGCATCCCCTTCACCATGATCTTTGCGGCGATATCAGGGGCCAGGGCAAGATCGAGATTGCTCATCAGACTTCCGCCAAGGTCCAGCTCGCGATCCGCCTTTTCGTAATTCCGCTTCCAGGTGAGCTGCACGTAGCCGCGCCCATAAAAGGGGTAATAGCGCAGGTAGTTGCGGCGCCAGTCCTCGCTGAGCAAAAGGCTTCGCGCACCGGCTGCATGGTGTAAGCGGTCTCGTGGCAGGCGGTCGCCAGTGCATAGGCGGAAAAAGCGAGAGGCCAGCCCGCTTTCGTGGCCGCGCCGAGAACTGCCTCAAGTCCCTTCACCTGATCCGGCTTCAGCTCACTCCCGAAAATTCCGGACGTATGCACAGAATCCAAAAAGGCCTGCGTATCGTCAAGTCCCATCGTGCCGGTTTCCGCTGACACCGGATCGCTTACGGGCAGCGCCGCCGGATCGTCCTCCTCGATGCCAAGCCAGTCGAGAAGCTCGTCGATCGCTGTCATCTCTTCGGGTGTGAAGCCCATGCCGCGCTAAACGCGGATGGTATCGAATATCGGCTTTCGCATCTTTTCATCCTCCATATCTTGTTTAACGTGTTGGCTTGGGTTGGGTTCTGAGTAATTTGGTGACTTGGATTCAGGGACGATTCAATAGACACCTCGCTTGATTTTGGAAACCTGGGCACACCTTCATGAATTAAGTCGGCTCACGCAACAATAGGCACACCGTGGTCGGCTCTGTCCGTGAGAATCTCGAACGCTGCGCGGTGTTTTGTCAACAGCGTCCGTGGCGAGCGCCCTGGTCGCCGCACAGTGATCTCCGCGCTCGCCAATTTGGTGTTGAGACAAGTTTTCTCACCGCCAGGCGGATTCTGGTACCTCAGACCTATAAACGCCCTCGGCAGGAGGCCGTTGAGCGCAATCTCCCGTCCCTCGTCGCGCAGTACTGCAAAGGTCAGGCGGGGACTCCAGACTGGTCCAAGCTTGATCTGAGCAGTAGAACACTCCAGGAAGGCGTCCGGGGCATTGTCGAACCCAGCGACTTGGCCCCACGCGTAGCGATCGGTGTGCTTGCTGCCCCAGTTATGATTCTGACTGCCCCTCCAGCCGTCGATCAGAATCGTTTCGCCGTCTACCGTAAGGGTGCCGTTGTACACGGCACTAGGGCTCCCGACCAAGGCTTTTGCCTTCGGGAACCCACGTTCGTAAAACGGCTCTGGCAGCAACAGTAGCGGTGGCTCGCGGCCGGCATAGTCTAGCGTCCACTGGAGAACATGAGATTGCGACGCCGCGCGGCCATGAAGGCCTCGGTCCGTAAGCGTCGCGCTCCCAATGCGCGCATCCAGATGCGTGCGAGAAAAGTCACAGTCCGAAATCGGAACAACCTCCTTTACCGCATCGATCCGGTTTGTCTCGCCATTGAAGTAAATCGCCCACAGTTCGCCACACGCTTTGCCCGGCCGTCCTCGAGGGCAGAAAACGGTATAGCGGATCCAGAAGGCCAAGGCGAGGCTCGGGTGATTGGCCCGCTGAAAGTAGCTCTCGTAGAACCCGCTCGGATCTTCTCGCCTGAAGCGGGAGCCGTTCCAGAACTTGGTCACCTCTTTCCTCCTTGTACAGTCTCGGTCAATCCTGCGCCGCCGAACGCGAAAATCACCAATTTTATCCGGTGCATTTTCTAGTTAGAAATTTAGCTTCGTGTTCCAGAATTTCTATATCGCCCTTTTTAGCCCCAAAAATGCGAATATAGACCCGTTTTTAGGCCCTTTTTCGCTTTAACCATCTTAATTTATGGCGTTTCCCTTGGCCCGACCCCAGTTCCAACCAGTTCCAGTTCCCCCAGTTCCCCAGTTCCCCAGTTCCCCAGTTCCCGAAATGATATGCGAGGCCGGTGGAATGTCAAGAAAAATATATTAGAGAATAATTAATCGCTACAGTTGAGGTGAGCCGGAATACGATGTTCGTTGCGGGTTTTGAATTGTAAGAGATATCAGAATAGGCCCAATCCATGGAGGTAATGATAAGATACGATGCCCACCGTTGTCGAAAGGTTTAGACTCCTAATCTTCCCCCAGATAGGGACCCCGTAACAGGGATAGGATTCTCGCAGGTTTTTCGGCAGGCCAAGGGTTTCACAGCCGAAGAGGAGGTAATTCCCGCGAGTTACCGATGCTTGAGGATACAACATATCGGCGTGACCGCTGAAGCAAAATAGGCGGGCGTCTTTGTTCATCTGACCCAGAAAAGCATCAAAATCCACGTGATGCCGCACATCGATCTCGGGCCAGTAATCGAGCCCGGCGCGCTTCAGGTGTTTGTCGTCAACGCTGAAACCTAACGGATGAATCAGGTGAAGCCGCATTCGGGCCGCCCCGCAGAGCCTGGCGATATTCCCGGTATTGGCGGGAATTTCCGGTTGATAAAGGACCACGTGAAGGTGGGGGTCCTTCAAGATCGCATGGGGAGCCATATCCGTCATCAGGGGATCACCTCGATGCGACCCGCCCCGTCACTGGGATAATCGATGGTTATGAGATGGCGTGCGTAATCGGTCAACGCCTCATGGCACAGCAGGTCGGTTTTTTTCCATTGGACCGTGCCCGTCTTCAGATGCAGATACTGTTCCATCTTTTTCGGTTTGGTGGCATAGGCGTTGTGCGTAAAGGTGTACCGACCATCCGGTTCAAGGGGCTTGTCGCCGATAGTGACATCAAAGACCTTTTTTCCGGCAGGGTTTTTCCGGTTCACCTTGTAACGCATACCCGACACCTGGTTTTGAAATCGGAGGGCATCCCCTTCAAGAATCTCCAGAATCTGCCTGCCCGAAAGTGTACCGGTCGCCAGATGGTCCCCGAAAGGGTTCAACACCTTGAAATCCCCCTCATAAAGGATCCGGCTTTCCCCGGGGAAAACCCTGAAATCCATTCTCAGGGAGGCACTGTTGGTCATGCCCACATCGGTCCCGGTGGCCCACCGGTAGGCATCGGCCACAAAATCACCCAGGCTGTTCTCTTGAGCCGGTAAGCTGGTCCCCAGAAGGGATTGTTTCAACGTGGCCACCGGTGCCCCTTGCCGCGCATCCACCTGCTCCTTGGCTTCCATGGCCACGTGGGCCAGTTTCGAAGGGATCATGGGGATCACCCGGTTGGTGAGCGATGTGACGTTTCCGTTCTCCACCGTGACGTCGGCCCGGCCGTAGTACCCGTTCATGGCGCCTGCCTGAAAGATATAGATGCCGTTTCGAACCAGTGGCGCTTCAAGCAGCATGTGGTTGTGGCCGCTCAAGATGATATCCACACCCAGTTCAGGAGGAATTGTATCGGCCAATCGAATGATATGTTGCAGGTATTCATGCACCATGAGGACGGTCAGGTCGAGTCTGCCCATTTTCGGGATAACATTTTCCAACGCCTCAAGCATGGGAATCACCTTGAGATGGTCCCGGTTTACTGTTTTCAGAACCTGATGATCCCCGGTTAAGAGCAGCCCTATGAAACCGACCCGAAAACCGGAATCGGACTGAACCACACGGTACGGAATGTAATAGGGCTGATTCTCCAGGGTCAAAAGGTTGGCGCAGAGCAGACCTGACGAAAAAGCGTCGGGAGCCGGAACACCGTGGTCAAAGTCATGATTCCCCGGGGAAATTAAGACCCTGTTTTCGAAACCTTTTTTTTCAAAATATCGCCAGAAGTGATTCCACAGGCGCAATTCCGTGACGCCCTTCAAATGGGGCTCGAAATTGGGACCGGTCATCAGGTCGCCGCTCATGGCGTAGAAGGCATTGGGATTCTTTTCAAAGAGGGGCACGAGAATGCCCGTCATCCCCACCATGCCAACCCGGCTGGAAGAGGGAAAAAGCCATCCATGAAGGTCATTCTGGTAAATAAGGGTCGCCTTCTGGGCGGCGGAGGCCGGCAGGGAAAGGGCAGTCCAGAATATGACAGCCAGAATCAACCGCTTTTTCATAGGTTACTCCGGGAAATGATGAATAGCTGAATTCATATTCGCAAACGTCAACGGTCACTCATATTTCAATAAAGGGAGAGGCCACATTCTGTTGGCCCACCAGAACCCGGGTCCGTTTCAACCCGCAGCGGTCCAACGCGCCTTTGGCGGCCTCAAGGGCTTTATCCGCATGATTGTTGGTTTCGCTTAAGTGTGCCAGCACCAACCATCTGAGATCTTCATGGGAAACGGCCTCCAGCAGCTCTCCTGCCTGCTGGTTTGACAGATGGCCCTCCGTGCCGTGAATCCTTCGCTTGAGATCCAGCGGGTAAGGGCCTTCACTGAGCATGGTGGGATCGTAGTTGAATTCCAGGATCAAGGCATTACAGGCCTTTAATCGAACTTCCGCCAACCGTGTGCTTCGCCCCATGTCCGTGACAAGGCCGATTCGGGCACCGTTATTGGAAAACACCAGCCCCATGGGATCCGCAGCATCATGGCATTTGGTGAAGGTTTCGACGGAGAGACTTTTGATTTTCAGGGTATCGCCGGTTTGAACGGAAATAACCTCGGGAAGATTCCCAAGGGCTTTTTCGGCACTTGATAGGGTTTGGGAATTGGCGTAGACGGGCAACTTGTATCGCCGGGCCAGAACTCCCACGCCTTTGATGTGATCCGTATGTTCATGGGTCACCACAATGGCATCCAGGCTTTGGGGCGAAACGCCCACTGCTTCCAGACGACGTTCGATCTCTATACCGCTCAAGCCCGCATCCACCAGGATTCTGGCATCAACGGTTTCGAGATAGCAGCTGTTACCACGGCTCCCGGAAGAGAGGATGGAGAATTTCATGGTTTATTCTATTGAACCCCGCTGTGGCCGAAACCGCCTTCCCCTCTTTTCGTCGCATCCAGTTCCGTCACTTGCTTAAGGTCGGCCCGAAGGACCTTTGACAATACCATCTGTGCAATGCGGTCCCCCATTCTGATGGTAAAGGGGGCTTCTCCCCAGTTGATCAGGATGATACCGATCTCACCCCGGTAATCGGAATCGATGGTGCCGGGACCGTTGACCATTCCGATGCCGTGCTTGAGTGCCAGACCGCTTCTGGGGCGGATCTGCACTTCATAGCCATGCGGTATGGAGAGTGCCAGACCGGTGGGAATAAATTTTATTTGACCCGGGTCCAGTGTAACGGGCGATTCTAAACAAGCCCGAATATCCATGCCGGAAGCCCCTTCCGAGGCATAGGCGGGGAGGGGAATTCCCTGTTCAAGGAGTGCTGGGTTACAGATCTTAATCTTTACGGAAATGGAATCCAACGAAAACCCTTTAGAACCGGTTTGACAATCAATGATAAATGAGGCATCCCCGGTCTACATCTTCTTCCGTTACGGGACCGAGGGCCGCGAAGGCGATCTGATCAACCCCAAAAATTCTGTTGGCCATTTCCACCACATCATCAACGGTTACCCGTTCGATGCTCTCCACGATCTCCTGGTAATCCACGTATCTTTCGAAGATAAATTCGTTTTTGGCTGCCCTCATCATGCGGCTGTCCGAACTCTCGGAACTTAAAAACATGCCGCCGATCACATTTTCCTTGGCAGCTTCCAGATCATCCGGACTCAGTTCCCCATGGCATAGTCCTTTGATCTCCTTCTGAGTGATTTCAAGCACCGGATTCATGTTCCGCGCATCCGTGGCCGCATAAACACCAAAAAGACCGGCATCAACATAGGGTGAAAAAAAGGAATACACCGAATAGGCCAGGCCTCGGTTCTCCCGGATTTCCTGAAAAAGCCTTGAGCTCATGTTACCCCCTAAGACGGTATTCAGCAGAGCACAGGCGAATCGCGATTCATCCACCTGACTTGGCGCATCGCCACCCAGACATAGATGTACCTGTTCCAGTGGCTTAGGCGTCACCAGTACCCCGCCGCCGGTCGAAGGGAGCGTCCTTTCGGGATTATGGGTGGAAAAATCCCTTTCCGCTTCAAAAATCGGCCTGAAATAGGCCACCATTTCATCGTGATCCACGTTGCCGGCGGCGACCACGAGAACTCTTTGGGGAATATAGTACTTCCGGATATAGTCACGAATCATTTTCTGATCCATTCGGCCGACGGTTTCAGTACTTCCCAACACCGAACGGCCGATGGGATGGTCCGGCCAGAAAAGGGACTGAAAGAGCTCATTTAAGTAGTCATCGGGAGTGTCTTCCACCATACTGATTTCCTGAAAAATCACCTCCCGCTCACGCTCCATATCCTCGGACTGGAAGGTGGGGTAAACAAAAATATCAGACAGGATATCCGCCAGAACGGGAAAATGCCGGTCCAAAACCCTGCCATAAAAACAAGTGGTTTCCTTGCCGGTAAAAGCGTTTGAAAGACCGCCAATGGCATCCAAGTCTTTGGCGATCTGAAAAGCGCTGCGATTACGGGTACCCTTGAAACTCATATGTTCAATAAAATGGGAAACCCCGTTTTCCGGCGGCGACTCGTCCCGGCTACCGGTATTCACCCATATCCCCAGCGAAACAGAGCGGACATGGGGCAACCGTTCCGAGACGATTCTGACGCCGTTATTCAATACCGTCTTACGATGCATCCGGGTCTTCTCCCAAGGCTGCCTTACGGGAAAGACGGATTCTGCCGTCTTTTCCCACTTCCAGCACCTTTACCAGTACCTCGTCCCCTTCGTTGAGCACGTCGGTCACCTTGTTGACCCGTTCAGGCGCCAATTGAGAAATATGGACCAAACCGTCAGTACCGGGGAATATTTCCACAAAAGCCCCGAAATCCATGATTTTGACCACTTTTCCCTGATACAATTTTCCGACTTCGGCTTCTTGAACAATTTCTTTGACCATTTTCATGGCCGCATCGGAACACTCCTTGTCGGGTGAGGAAATGGTCACCACGCCCTCATCATCCACATCAATTCTGGCACCGGAGACATTGCAGATTTCCCGAATGGTTTTGCCGCCCGGGCCAATCAACACCCGTACTTTTTCAGAGCTGATTTTAACGTTTGTGATGATGGGTGCATATTCGGAAACCGCATTTCGGGGCTTCGCAATGGTGTCCCGCATAATCCCCAGAATATGAAGGCGCCCTTCCCTGGCCTGCGCCAGAGCCTGCTCCATCACTTCCCGGGTAAGCCGTTCCACCTTAATATCCATTTGAAGCGCCGTAATGCCTTCCGTGGTGCCGGTCACCTTGAAATCCATATCCCCATAGTGATCTTCATCCCCCAGGATATCGGTCAACACCACAACCTTGTCCCCTTCCGCCACCAGTCCCATGGCCACGCCGGCCACCAGGTCCTTTATAGGGACCCCGGCGTCCATGAGTGAAAGGCACCCCCCGCAAACACTGGCCATGGAGGAAGAGCCGTTGGATTCCAGGATTTCAGATACCACACGGATGCAGTATTGGAATTCATCTTCGCTGGGCAATACGGGGAGCAGGGCCCTTCTGGCCAGTGCGCCGTGTCCGATTTCCCTGCGCCCGGGGCCGCCGAGTCTTTTGGCCTCACCGACGCTGTAGGGGGGGAAATTGTAATGGAGGATAAAACTCCTGAGCTCTTCGCCGAAAATGGATTCAATTCTCTGCCGATCCCTTTCCGTACCGAGGGTGGTGAGCACCAGGGCCTGGGTTTCACCTCTGGTAAAGAGGGCCGAACCATGAATTCGCGGCAGAAACCCCACCAGGCATTCAATGGGGCGCACTTCATTAAAGGCGCGGCCATCGATCCGTTTGCCTTCATCCAGAACCATGCTGCGAACCATTTTCTTTTCGAGGGAATGAAAAAAATCCTTAATTTCCGATTTCTGTCCCTCATGCTCTTCCAAAAGGGCATCCACGACTTGCTTTTGAGCATCCCGCCTTTTTGCCTGCCGGTCCATTTTGTCGGCAATGCGCAACACTTCCTTGAGCAAGGGTTCTCCCATTTCTTCAACCTTTGCCTTCAGGGATGTGTCCGCCACTTCATCGGGAATACTTCTTTTGGGTTTGCCCACTTCCTTTTTAAGGGATTCCTGCATATCGAGCATGGGCTGGATCGCTTGATGTCCATAGAAGATCGCGTCAATCATGTCGGACTCGCTGACGAACTTGGAACCGCCTTCAACCATCACGACGCCATCGCGATTTCCTGCCACAATGAGATTGATATCACTTTCTTCCTGCTGGCTGATGGTGGGATTGGCCACGAATTCTCCGTTAACCCTCCCCACCTTCACCCCTGCAATGGGTCCCAGAAAGGGGATATCGGATATTTCAAGGGCCGCTGAAGCGCCCAGCATTGCCAGCATGTCCGCCTCATTTTCCTTGTCCGTTGACAGCACGGTGGCGATCACCTGGGTTTCGTAATGATAATTATCGGGGAACAACGGCCTTAACGGCCTGTCTATCAAGCGGGAAATCAGCGTTTCCTTCTCTCCCGGCCTTCCCATATCCCTTCTGAAGAAGTTCCCGGGGATCTGGCCCCCCGCATAAGACATTTCCTGATATTCCACCGTCAGAGGAAGGAAATCGATCCCCTCACGGACCTCATCCGTCGCCACGGCAGTCACCAGTACAACGGTTTCACCGGAAGTAACAACGACCGACCCGTTTGCTTGTTTGGCAATACGACCGGTTTCCAAATGGATATTCCGGCCACTAATTTCAATCGAGTAATTTTTCACCATTATCCCATATTTCCTTTCAAATAGACGTGTGTTGGTCTTTTTGTAAACCGTGTTCCGAAAAAGCGCATTGGCTCATGTTGGGTTGCAGTTAAAAATTATAGAATTGCGAAGCCATCATGTCATATATCTCGAGCTAAAGCTTACCGGATGTATGCAACCACTGCCGTTTTTTCACAATTCCGAAACACGGGGTGAAAATCAAGACAGGTCGTTGCACGAGCAATCACACTATTTTCGAATGCCGAGCTCTTTAATAAGCGTCCGGTATTTTTCCAGATCTCTTTTCTTCAGGTAGTTCAGAAGCCTTCTTCTCTGCCCCACCAGTTTCAACAGCCCTCGACGTGAGTGATGATCCTTTTTATGGACCTTAAAATGTTCCGTCAGGTATTTGATCCTACTGGTCAGTAAGGCAATCTGAACCTCGGGCGAACCGGTATCCTTCTCATGAAGTTTAAACCGATCAAGAATCTCTTTCTTTGCTCCCGCTGTCAAAACCACTTTTAGTACCTCCTAAAAATTGATGTTTCCAAAACGCTGAACATGTCTTAGCAAAAATAACGGTTGCCCCGGAAGGGGTTCACCTCATACCGGGCAATTGAAATCTTTCCGAGCATGTACTCCCATGCCTTGGCATGGAAACCAAAAATACAAGAAAATCAAGAAAAGACCCGCTCAAATTTTACTTTTTCATGACCGCCCTCCCCATCTTTCTTCTTTGCAATCGCCAGAAGTTTGTCGCCACTGACCAGTTTTATGAAACTTCCCTGATCCTTTTCAGTATTTTCAAACAAAGAATGAATAGGGTCCGCACCGGAGGCTAATTCATTCCAACCGGGCTGATATCCCAGCCGCACTTTTTCCGCAAGGGCCTCATCGAGTTTGATCTCCCCCATGTCCGGCAGCGCCTCCAGCAAAGAAATTTCCCTCTTCTGAATTTGACCGTGGGCTTCACTCAAAATGTCCCGGGACAACATCGCATCCGCCACGTCAAAGGCGCCGCTTTTCAATCTTCTCAGGGTTTTCAATCGCCCTCCCGGGCCCAGGTCCCGGGCCAGGTCAGCCGCAAGCGTTCGAATATAGGTGCCCCCGCCGCATTTGATCCGAATGGTAATGTCGGGCAGATCAACTGCGTCAATGGATAAGGAATGGACCATGACCGTCCTTTCCTTGAGCTCTACCGGAAGGCCCTTTCGGGCCAGAGCATAAGCCCTAGCACCATTATGTTTCACAGCAGAATAGATCGGCGGCGTCTGTTGGATCTCCCCCTCATACCGTTTGGCGGTTTCTCTGATAAAATCAGAACTTAAACGGGGAACATCACGAACAGCCGTTACCCTCCCGGTGGGATCCAGGGTGTCGGTTTCGATACCCAGTTCCAGCGTGGCCAGATATTCCTTTTCTCCGGCCATCATAAACCGGGACAATTTGGTTCCCTGTCCCAAGAGCACCACCAGCAGTCCGGTTGCAAATGGATCCAGGGTCCCCGCATGTCCGACCTTGTATCGCTTGCCATAAGACAGTGCGGATTTTACTTTTCTAACAACCCCGTGTGACGATTCGCCTTCTTCTTTGTCAACCAGGAGGATGCCGTCATCGGGACGTTTCATTCAACAACCGGCCCGCTTCCATCAAAAAATCTTTCTTCAATGCGGCAAGAGATCCTTTCCGGGTAAACCCGGCAGCCTTTGCATGGCCCCCTCCCCCGAATCGTGACGCCAGCTCAGCCACATTTACCCAAACGTTGGAGCGAATGCTGAACTTATAGGTATCTTCATCTTTTTCACTGATCATCACCGCCAGCTCAACTCCTTTGATGTCCCGGGGAAACTCCACAAACCCTTCAGTGTCGGCCCCACGGGCGCCGCTTTGTTCAAACATCTCCTTTTTGAGTACCATCATGCCGATTTTGCCTTGGTTGTAAAACTCCACCCGAGCCAGGGCGCCGGCCAGTAATTTCAACCGCTCAGGGCCGTATCCATTCGTTGTCTTCCGGTATGTCTGCCAGGGAATAATCCCATGGTCCATCAGATCTGCCGAAATCCGCATGGTGTTTGAAGTGGTGTTGGTGAACCTGAAAGAACCTGTATCCGACTGGATTGCCGCAAACAAATTTTCAGCGATCTCATGGTTCAGAGGGAACTCGCCACATCTAATCAGTCGATACACCAACTCCCCGGTGGAGGAGCTGTCCGCATCAACCAGGTTGTGCCCACCAAAAAAGGTGTTGGTCTCGTGATGGTCAATGTTAATGGAGGGACCCTTCCCCGGCCACAAACTCACGCATGGACCCAATCTTTCCCTTTCCGCACAATCCAACGCCAGAACCGCATCAAAATCATTTTTGAATTCAGCTCCCTGAACGATCATTCTTTCAGCGCCCGATAGAAGCGACAGAGGAGGTGTAAGAGATTTCTGAATCAGAATGACCACTTCTTTTCCCAGATCCGTTAGGCTTTTTCCCAGTGCCAACATGGATCCCAGGCCATCCACATCCGGATTTTCATGGGTCATCATCAAAAAACGATTTCCGCCGTCGAGCACCCCGGCAACCTTTTCTAAAGCGCTTAAAAGAGCGTCTTCCGAAAGCACTGCGCTAATCCGCCTGCCGGATCTTTTCAAAAACACGCTCCATATGCTCTCCGGTTTTGAGCGAAGGGTCATACACAAATCTAATTTCAGGGATGTACCGCAAACCGGCACGCCTCCCGATTTCTCTTTTTAGAAATCCCGTAGCGCTGTCCAACCCAGACTGCGCCTTTTCCACCAAGGTTTCATCTCCTAAGACGCTGAAAAATATCCGGGCCAGTTTGAGGTCATCACTGAGCCGAACCCCCGTCAGGGTAACCCCCTGAACACGTGGATCCCTCACCTTCTCCAGCAGCAGAAAAGCCAACTCTTTTAAAATGACGTCCCCCACCCGTACAGATCGTTTCCCCGGCAGCATATCAGTCTTCCCTCTTTGGTTCCAAAATCAACGGATTCTCCACTCTTCTCACCCTATGAACAGACAGGTCGCCCCGGCAATATGGCGAAATTTAAAGACCGGAATCCGCAATCACATATTGATAATATCAATTTCCGTATTCACAATTTGTGCCAGGCAAAGAGATTCAAGAAAATCCAGAATGTGGTTCAGGGAGGAATCGACATGACGCCGATCATTGCCCACCGTAGTCACCCCCAACTCAATCTTCTGCCACTTATCATTGGCGCCCACTTCGGCAACAGCCGCATTGAACTTGGACTTCACCCTATCGACCATGCTCCTGACGACTTTTCTTTTCCCCTTGAGAGACTGATTGTCAAACAGGAGAAATTCGACCTTCATAGTACCGACCACCATCGTTATTAAAGTTCCGCAGCCACTTCCTCTACCTGGTAGATTTCAAAAACGTCCGAGGGTTTGATGTCGCCGAAATTATCCAGACCGATACCGCACTCATATCCGGATTGAACCTCTTTGACATCTTCTTTGAAGCGCCTGAGAGATGAAATCTTGCCGTCAAAAACAACCACATCGTCCCGCAATAAGCGGGCCTTGGCATTTCTTTCCACATGGCCATCCGTGACATGACATCCGGCGACGACGCCAATTTTGGGTACACGAAAAATCTCCCGGACTTCTGCATGCCCAATGATATTTTCTTTCAAGATCGGTTCCAAAAGGCCGGCCATGGCCAAGCGCACATCGTTGATGGCGTTATAGATCACATCATAGAATCGAATATCGATATTTTCTTTCTCCGCCAAAGCCAGCACCCTTGGGTTGGCCCTTACGTTGAACCCCAGAATAATGGCGTCGGAGGCGGAAGCAAGGGTGACATCGGATTCCGTAATGCCGCCGGTTGCTGAATGAATCACCTGCAGTTTCACGGCCTCGGTGCTCTGCTTGATCAGGGACTCGGCAAGGGCTTCGGCGGAACCCTGCACATCGGCCTTGAGGATAATGTTCAATTCCTTAACGCCGCCTTCCTTGATCCGCTCGTACAAATCATCGAGGCTCACCAGTCCGGTTTTCGTCCCTTCCTGTTTTTTAGATTTTTCTTTTCGATGTTCAATAATCTGTTTGGCGACTTTTTCGTCTTTCACAACAATGAACTCGTCCCCGGCCATGGGAACACCGGAGATCCCATACAGGACAACGGGGACGGAGGGGCCCGCGGACGTCATTTTCCGTCCGTGGCTGTCCAGCATGGCCCTCACACGGCCGAAATGCTCACCGCAGACGAACTGGTCGCCCTGTTTAAGGGTTCCGTTTTGAATCAGAACCGTTGCCACCGGCCCACGGCTCTTGTCCAATTCCGCCTCCACCACGGAACCTCTGGCCTCTCTATCGGGGTTTCCCGACAACTCCAGCATCTCAGCCTGCAGCAGAATCAATTGCAGGAGATCATCGACGCCTGCTCCCGTCTTGGCGGAAATCTCTCCTAGGAGCGTATCGCCACCCCATTCTTCCGGCGCCAGATCCAATTCCGCCAATTCCCGTTTAACCCGGTCGGGATCGGCATTGGCCTTGTCCATTTTATTGATGGCCACCACAATGGGGATATTGGCCGCTCGTCCATGATTGACGGCTTCCTTGGTCTGGGGCATGGCCCCATCATCCGCCGCCACCACCAGAACGATAATATCGGTAATTTTTGCGCCACGGGCTCTCATAGCTGTAAAGGCCTCATGACCGGGAGTATCGAGAAAAACGATATCGCCGCCCTCGCGCTTCACATAATAGGCCCCGATGTGCTGGGTAATGCCGCCCGATTCGCCGCCGATAATGTTTGATTTCCGAATATAATCGAGCAGGGAGGTTTTTCCATGATCCACATGGCCCATAATGGTTACCACCGGCGGTCTCGACACCAGATTTTCGGGCGAGTCCTCCACATCGGCAAAAAAACTTTCTTCCTGAAAGGAGTCCAGCTCCAATTCGAAACCGAGTTCATCAGCCACCAGGGATGCCGTTTCAAAATCGAGGGATTGATTGATATTGGCCATCACACCCAGTTTCATGAGTCGCTTCAGCAATTCGGCAGCCTTGGTCCCCATGGCCTTCGACAGATCCGTGACGGTGACGGTTTCCTGAACCTTAATGCGCCGCTTGATGGCTTTAGGCGTGGTGATCTCCGTCTGTTTGAATTTTCGAGGAACTTCCCTGGCCTTGTTACCGCCCTTTTTCCCTTTATGTTTCTTTCCGCGATCCTGGTAAAGATCCGCCCGCTCATAAACTTCTTTTTTCTTGCGCTTGATGACCGCTCTTTTCAGCGCGGCATCCTCAACCTCTTTCTTCCATCCCTTTTTCTTTTTTGAGGGTTTCGCATCATCCGGCAGCGGCGCTATCACTTTGGGCGGCAGCGGTTGCTGGGGTATTTCGGAAACCGGGCCGGACGGCCCACGCTTTGGCCTCACGGTCTTTTGTTTTTCGGCTTTCTTTTCAGTTTCCCTGGCCAGAATATTCTTAAGGGGCCCTTCTTCCGGCGGGCTGATAATCTTGGCGGGTTTTTCAGATTTTCTTTTCTTGCCTTTCTTTGCTTTCGCTTTGACGGGCGTCTCCGAGGAAAGGGTTTTTTTATCTTTGACTACGGCTTCATCCTTCTCCGAGGGCGTTTCTTCTTGAACCGGCTCTGTTGAAACGGGTGGCGCCGGCTCTGGAAATTCTTCCTCAATCACTTCGGGTTTCTCGGCAACAGTTTCGTCAGGCACTTCTGGGGGAGGTGCCACAACGGTTGCGGCAGGCGATTTTGATTCCTCCATGGGGGCTTCCATCTCAGAGGCTTCAGGAGCTTCACCGATAACTTCGGCCGGGGCTTGGGCATCATCATCGGAAACTGCCGTCTCGGTTTCTTCTACTGTTTGGGGGTCTTCCACTGCTGTGGGCGCTGGGGGAGACGCTTCTTCGACAACAGGGGATTCGGGAATCGTGAGAGGGGCGCCATCCGTGGACGGTTCTTCCCCTTCCTCTTCGGGCTCAACGGGTTTTGGCTCAACCTGGACAATCTTCTTTCGTCTGCGAATGACCCTCGGTTTCACCCTTTTTTCAACCACCACTTCCGATACGGACCCGGAAATAATCTTCCTGGCTTTTGAAGCCATCGCTTCATCAAGGGTACTCATATAGTTTTTGACCTCCAGCCCGCCCGCATTGAGGTCGTCCACGAGTTTCTTGCTCTCTATTTTGAGTTCCCTTGCTAATTCGTAAACCCTGATTTTAGCCATAAATTCCCCCAGAAAATATTAAATACCGGTGCCCTTTCGTGCTGAGACATTTGCAAAAAACCGTCATTCGGGTATATCGTTTAAAAAAGCGGGAATGGAGACTTTCCGCCTGAACGCCCGGCTCAACCCTTTGCCCGTTTTCAGGTCGGACAGGCATTTTTCATCCCCGCAAATATAGGCGCCCCTACCCTCTCCAAAAGGATCTCTAACGACCGCGCCATTCATATCCAAAACCAGCCGAATCAGCTCCCGTTTATCTCTTTTAGCCCCACAACATATACAGGTTCTAATAGGGATATGCCCTCGGTTACGACTCATCAGTGGATATTTTCGTTTCCGACGTGTCTGTTTCATCCACATCCGGCGGCGTTACCTCAGATACCTCATCCGTGCCGTGCTCTTCTTCGGCAGTCTCATTTTCCTCAGCATTGATCGTTTCCGGTTCGTTCGGCGCAACTTCTTTGGATGCACCGGTAAGGTACTCGTTCGCCTCCGCGATAAGCGCCTCTGCTTTATCTTCGCTGATTCCCTTCACTACCGTAAGGTCCGCAATCGTGGAAACCGCAACATCACGGGCAGATCGAAAATCGGAATCATATAATTCCGTAGCGGTCTTTTCACCCACGCCAGGCAAATCGAGAAGCGATCTATACCCATCCTTCAAGGTTTCGTTATATTTTGTCTCGCCGACCACATCCAAACGCCACCCTGTCAATTTTGCCGCCAGTCGAACGTTCTGACCCCGTTTTCCAATGGCCAGGGAGAGCTGATCGTCGGGAACGACAACTTCCATGCTATGGTTGTCCTCATCCACGATGACGCGGGTAATCTCAGCGGGCGCCAGCGCATTGCATATGAACTTGGCAGAGTCGGGATCCCAGGTCACAATATCGATTTTCTCGCCTCGCAACTCCTGGACCACCGCCTGCACCCGTCGCCCTTTCATTCCGACGCATGCACCCACTGGATCCACATCGGAATCTTTCGAACTGACGGCGATTTTAGCGCGTCCCCCCGGTTCGCGGGCCACCTGCATGATCTGCACAATCCCCTCGGAGATTTCAGGCACCTCATTTTCAAATAGGATGGCCACAATATTGGGATGGGTTCTGGAAAGAATGATCTGAGGCCCACGACTGATCTTTCTCACATCCAGGATATAGGCCCTGATGCGATCGCCCTGTTTATAGGATTCCCTGGGAATCTGTTCCTTATGGGGCAATTCCGCCTCTGCGCGCCCCAGATTGACGATGATGGCCCCCCTGTCAAACCGTTGAACGATCCCATTGACGATTTCACCCCGTCTGTCGATGAAATCATCATAAACAATATCCCGCTCGGCCTCTTTCAGCCGCTGCATAATCACTTGTTTTGCGGATTGTGCCGCGATCCTTCCGAAAGTGTCAGGGTCCATCTTGATGCCCAGGCTGTCTCCGAGTTCGGTCTCCGGATCGAGTTCAAGGGCCTCTTGATAGGAGATCTGGAGGTTCGTGTTTTCCACATTTTCAACCACTTCTTTGAACTCGAACGCCTCCACTTCCCCCATCTCATCATTATAGATGACTTCAAGATCGTATTCATTGCCGTATTTCTTACGGGCAGCCGCCTTTACGGCTTCCTCAAGCGCTCCGATCAATACGGTTTGATCAACACCCTTTTCCCGGCTTACCTGGTCAAGCACCTTTTTTAAGTCAGAAACCATTCCTTTACTCCACCCAAAAGTTAAAATACCCTAATTCTCAAAATCGAACACCAGATTGGCCTTACTCACGCTTTCTTCAGGAATATGAACTACGGAGTTGTCCAATTCGAGCTGCAGCACGCCGTTTTCAAAGGATTGAAGGACCCCCGAAAAATTTCGACGTCCCTTTAGCGGGACGGCTGTTTTGACCTTGACCTTCTGTCCGACCGCTCGAAGAAAATCGTTTTCTTTTTTGAGCGGCCTGTCCAGGCCGGGAGACGATACCTCAAGGACATAGTGATGCTTAAGCAGGTCCTTCACATCCAGAAGATGTCCGATTTCACGGCTGACCGCGGCACAGTCATCCAGATTAATACCGGTGGGCCTGTCCGCATAGATTCTAAGGACCCGCCGGCCCTGACCGGAAAGGTATTCCATATCCACAAGCTCGATCCCCATCTCCTCCAGGACCGGCTCAATAAGTCGTTCGATCTCTTTTAACACGGAATCCGTCATTTATTCTTAGAAACATCTTTCAAGGGTTTTCAGGGCCCAAAACCAAGAAAGCGGACCAAAGGTCCGCTCCCCCTGTGCAGACAAAATTGTAGGGTGCCTGATGCGTTAAACGGGTCTTCAGGAAGTTTAATGCATCAAAAAACACCAAAAACCGCGTCCGCAATCCAAAGTAGATCGGCTCCTTTGTGCAACAGAGCGGATAACCTTGAAAAGGGGGAATCAGGATTCACCGAATTTTCAAGCGTTATATGGAGCGGGCAACGGGGTTCGAACCCGCGACACCAAGCTTGGGAAGCTTGTACTCTACCAACTGAGCTATGCCCGCACAATATTCCTGATCCAGAGGATGTATGAAACAGCTATACACCGGCAAACAGGAAAGGTAATACAATCAAGCTCATCAGTCAAGTTAAATTTTACCTTTTTCAATTCGCGCAACCGAGGAAAACGCAACTACGGTGAATACTCCTTGTCTTTAAAAATCTTGACATTTTGAAAGGACGTGCATACTATTTTCGTCCATAAACCATCGGCTTCAAACCCGTATTATGACAACCTGAAATATAAGGAGAGCATAGAATCCTTTGGAAGACGATCCCGATATAGGATTTTTACGCCGCATCAAATCTTTTTTCAAACGAAAAAGCCACCTGGACAACAGCAATGATCTTACCGAAGGGATCCATGATCTCATGGATGAAGGTCAAGCGAAGGGTCTTATCACGAATGAAGAATCCCACATGGTATACGGGGTCCTGGACCTGAAAGAAACAAAGGCCCACTCCATCATGGTTCCGCGCACGGAGATTTCATCCGCTCCGGCGGATTTTACGCTGGGCGAAATGATTGCGCTGGTCACCCAGTGCGGGCATACCCGAATTCCCATCCATAAAGAGGACATCGACCATGTGGTGGGCGTTCTCCACGCCAAAGACCTTTTGCGGCTTCTTGGCGGGGATCCCGACTCAAAAATTCCCTTTGAAATCTTTAGAAAGCCATTCTTCGTTCCCGAAAACCGAACAATCAGCGATTTACTGAAAGATCTTCAGGAAAAACGGACGCATTTGGCGGTGGTGACCGATGAATACGGCGGCACTGCCGGCATCATTACAACCGAGGATATTCTGGAGGAAATCGTCGGCGAAATACTGGATGAGCATGACCATGAAGAGTCCCTTCTTTCCATCCAGGACGACGGTGGCATCGTTGTGGATGCACGGTTGGAAGCAGAAAAACTCGAGGAGCAACTGAAGGTTAAGCTACCGGAGGGAGACTTTGAATCCGTGGGCGGCTTTATCATTCACCTTCTGGGGAGAATTCCCAAAATAGGTGAAAAAATCTTCTTTGAAAATTTCGACATTACCATTCAAAAGGGAGATCAGCGGAAAATTGAAAAGGTACTGATTACCTCCAGTGGAGACAGCGAATCAGAATCCGTGCCCCTTCTATCGGATTCTGCGTCCACCTGAGCGATTTCACATGACGCCGGCAGCAAAACAGAGCGCCCTTACCCTTCGCGACCTGTTCCTGGCCATTTTGTCAGGACTGCTGTTGACGGCGTCGTTTCCACCGGGGAAGCTTTCGTTTCTCGCTTGGATTGCGCTCGTTCCCCTACTCATATCCATTCATGACAAACCGTCCGGAAGCGCGCTCAAGCTCGGTTTCACAGCGGGGTTTTTTCATTACCTGACCCTCATGTACTGGATCATCGTGGTCCTTGGGCGATATGGAAATCTAAACCTTGCCGTCAGTCTGGTGGCGCTCCTGCTGTTGTCCCTTTACCTGGCCCTTTACCCGGCATTGTTTTCCTATTTCACAATTCAAATAGATCAAGCCGCCTTCTCCCCTTTTTTCATGGCGGCCATATGGGTCAGTCTGGAATACGCGAGAGCCCATCTGGTGACCGGATTTCCATGGTGTCTGCTGGGCTACAGCCAATACGAACACCTTGCGGTCATCCAGATTGCCGATCTCGTGGGAGTGTACGGTGTCTCCTTTCTAATCGTTCTGATAAATGGCCTGATCTTCCAACCCTTTTTCAGCAAAAAGGGAGTGAAACGCTCTTTTCTAAAATGGGAGTGGCTCATTGTGGTGCTGATAATAGCGGGTACTTTAATCTATGGATTACATCAACTCTCACAAAAAAAGGCCCAAATCAAAACAGCTCCCCACATTAACGCCGCCATGGTACAAGCCAACATCGACCAGTCCGTCAAATGGAAACCCATCTTTCAAATCAAAACCCTGGAAACCTATTTCAGGCTTAGCCGCTCGGTGGCCCGGGATAAGCCCTCCCTGATCGTCTGGCCCGAAACCGCCCTTCCACTATTCTACCAGGACGCACCCCGATTTTCACCCAGGATGGAAGGGCTTTCCAAAGAGCTGGGGGCGATTCTCCTTTTCGGCAGCCCTGCCTATAAACGCGCGGACCGGAAAATCGAATACTACAACCGTGCCTACATGATCGCGCCGAGCGTTTCTTCTACCCGGTACTATGACAAACGGCACCTGGTCCCTTTTGGTGAATATGTTCCTTTGAAGAAATATCTCCCCTTTATCAACCAACTGGTTCAGGCCGCCGGAAATTTTACCAGTGGAGACCGCCAGAGGCCTCTCAGGGAAAAAGATCTCTCCCTGGGTGTCCTCATCTGTTTTGAGGCTATTTTTCCGGAACTCGCCCGGGACCTTTCAAGGGAAGGGGCCAATCTTCTGGTCAACATCACCAACGACGCATGGTTCGGTGCCACCAGCGCCCCTTATCAGCACTTGAGCATGGCGGTGTTTCGCTCAGTGGAAACCGGCATTCCCATGGTAAGGGCCGCCAACACGGGGTTCAGCGCCTTCATCGGATCGGACGGGAAGATCCTCTCCCGAACCGCCCTTTTTGAGGAAGCCGTCCTGGATCGATCCATCCCCGTTCCGCCATCGCTACCGACCCTCTATACCCGTACCGGGGATTTGTTCGCCGGCGGGCTGGTGGTGGTTTCGCTGCTGATGCTTCTGTACCTTTCCCAAAAAAGGCTCAAAACTAAATCGAAACACGAAGACGCCCGCGAAAAAAAAAGTATCTGCCGCAAAAGGGATAAAGAGAGAACAGCATGATTTGCCCCGCTTTTCAATTATTGACGTCCTGAATGCTTCCTGAATCACGCTCCTATTCTCGGTATTGAATGCTTCAGATGAAACCTCCGGCAAACCGCCGCTGTCCCGGCCTCCGTTCAGGAATAACGACTTCCCCATAGGCGGCATCCGCCTTATTTCACTCCTCTCTTATTTTTTTTCGTGTATTTCACCGCTCGAAATTTTATAAAGACATCATGACAGCCAAGCCCAAAACGAAAAGACGCGAGCTGATCCTCGCCACGGCACTGCAAATGTTCAACGAGCAAGGCTCCCACAAAGTAAGCACCAACCATATCGCCAAGGCCATGAGCATCAGTCCGGGCAATCTCTACTATCATTTTAGAAACAAGGAACACATCGTGAGGGAGTTGCTGACACGCCTTATTGAAGGATTCGATTCTTTGGTTCAGGTAAGGGGGGAATTCAAATCCGGCATTGACCTCATCGCCGAAACCATCACAGCCACCGCCGAGTTGATCTATGCATACCGTTTTATCTACATTGAATTGGCGGCCTTGCTGGCCCGCGACGAGATATTCAAGACCATGTACCATGACATTAAGGCGAGGCGGGCCAAGGAATTTACAACGCTTTTTGATTTCGTCGCCCAAATGGGTGGATTTCGAGAGCGTATCACCACTGAAGAGCAAAACGCCATCGTTTTCATCGTGTGGACCTATGCCGAAGCCATCATAACAGCTCTGCACACCAGCAACATTCCCGTAACGCCAGCGACCATCCGAGACCATTTCAAAAAAATCGTTTACATCCTCAAGGCCTACCTGACCCCCGTTCTGTGGTCCGCATTAGCCCAAAAATTAAGTCTTCCGGAAAAGCCTTGACAAAGTAGAGCAAATGCTCTAAATGCTTTTCATGGTCTATTTACGCCCTGTTTTCGCATGCTCATAGAGAAATCGAATTCGAAAGGAATTGCCATGAATATCAGGCACCTAATTTCCGGATGGAAAACCATCAGGATCCCCGGCCTGTGGCTCGTGATGCGTGACTTGTTTCCGTTTTTGCGCATGCACTATCTTTATGCGGCCCTGGAAACCGGGTTGCTGCAAGCCCTTCAAACCAAAGCCACCCGGGAGACACTCATGGCCAAACTCACGGTCCAACGCCCCGAACTCTTGGATGCGCTCCTGGATATGGGATTGGCGCTGAAAGAGCTCTCCCTACGAAACGCCGCATTTAGTCTCAAAGGAAAACGATCCAGGGTGCTGGCCAAAAAACAGGGCGATGCCTTGGCCGCCATAATCCAGGCCAATGTTACCTACTATAGCGACGCCTATCGTCATCTCGCCAGCCGTATGCGCGGTGCCTCTCTTGGCGATGATCTAAACGAAATCGGTGAAATTGTGGCACGTTTCTCCAAAATCGGTGAGCCCATCCTCAAAAGCTTCATTCAATCCCTGGTGCCTGCTTCCGGTCCTTTCCGAATACTGGATGTGGGCTGCGGCAGCGGTTTCGTTTTGAAAACGGCTCGGGAAGCGAACAAAAAGGCAACCGGAATCGGTATCGATACAGATAGGAAGGTGGCTGTTCAGGCCAGGAACAACTTGGAAGAATGGCGGCTTCAGGATTGTTTCAACATTTTTGTGAGGGATATCCGCTCTCAGAGCGACGCTCTGCAGGGGCGTTTCGATCTGATCACCGCTTTCAATCTGATCTACTACTTGAACCAGGACGAACGCCCCGATTTTATCTCCCTGCTGCGCTCCCGTCTATCCCCGAATGGCAGCCTTGCTCTGGTTAACAACTTCCAGAGCAAAGGCAGAGACCCCATGGCCGCCAACCTCAACATCGTCAACTGCTCTCTGAAAGGACTCACCGTTTTGCCGGACCTGGAAGTCATCAAAGCCCAACTTACCTGTTGCGGTTTCCACCGTATCCAGGTCACCCGGTTCATGCCCGGAAGTGAGTTTTACGGCATCACGGCACATGCATAAATCTTCTTTCATGGGAGTGAGCCTCATCAATCTCAATTGCTTTATCGGGTCACCTCATAGACCTGAACGTAATCTTCTTTCCCTTTAACTTTGACCGGCGGAAAACTTTTCAAATTGAAGTCCTCTTTGAGTTGATCCATTGTGGAGCGGCTGATGAGTACATCCGTATAGAATTCCTTGTTCAGTGCCTCGATTCGGGCCGCCAGATTCACCGAATCACCCACCACCCGATATTCCATCCGCTGCTCCGTACCGATAATACCGGCCACCACCGGGCCGGTGTTGATGCCGATGCCGATTCTGATGGGGGGAAGGCCGGCACGGATCTCGACGTTGAATCGATCCAGAGCATCCATCATGGCAAGGGCGCTATTGACCGAACAATCGGCATGATCAACCAGCTTTACGGGCGCCCCGAAAACCGCCATAATACCGTCTCCCACAAACTGATAAACCAGTCCGTGGTGTTGTTCAATCGCCCGGACCATGTAGGAGAAGTAGTCGTTTAACAGAGATATGACCTCTTCGGGGCTCAATTGTTCGCAGATGGTGGTGTAATTGCGAACATCTGAAAACAGGATGGAAACCTCCGTGTTTTCACCGCCCAGAACAGGCTGATGTTCAAGGATGGCCTGTGCAATTTCAGGGGTTACAAATCGCCCGAAGGTCTCTTTGATCCGTTCGAGGTCCCGCAACCCTTCGATCATCTGATCAAAACTCTCGGCCAAAACGCCCAGTTCATCATTGGCGGCGACCTGTGCCGATGTGGTAAGGTCACCGTTTCGAACTTTGACCATGGCCCTTTCCATGCCTTTTACCGGACCGATGATGCTGCTGGAAACCAGAAGGGAGAGGATGACGGCCACGGCGAGGGCTGCGATCAGAAGAAAAGCCGTAAGATGAAAGAGACTCTGAATCACATCCTCGGGATTCATAACCAGCATGAGCCGGGCCTTGTTGTAGGATAGGATCGCCATAAGGATCATGGGCACAATGCTGGCCAGCATGAACGCGATAAACATGCGGGTGCGAAGTTTCATTTGAAGGGCGCCCGGGGTTTTACTCAGATCACCCTTCGGAAAAAAATGGGGCCAGGTTTTTCGAGCCTGGGTGTCCACTACGAAAAAAACAATGGCTGAAGTAATAACCCCTGAAATAATGACCCCCACAAATACCCTGAGGGCCTGAAAGGATGCGGCCGCAAAGGTGTCCGCCGAAAATGTTTCGATGAAATTATAACCGGACATGATCACGGAGGCCATAGACCAGTTGATGAGAGCCACAAGGGCCGCCATGAAAGGCAGGTTCAGAACTTTACGGCGGGCCTCTTTTTCGAAGGCTTGAGAAACGCTGTGCCCATCGATTCTTGAGCGCACATATCGGATCAGACCTTTTTCCCATCTTCGGTTCAGAAAAAAACCAAACCCCACCAGCCCGGCGAACATGGCAATGGTGATCAACAATCCAGTCGATATCAGTGAGACAGGAGCCGACGAATCAAAAAAAGCAAAATAGCTGTAGCAGACGCCCGTCCCGGCAAAATTGGCAAAGACCTGCGCCAAGCCGGTCCTGCCGATGACAACTCGATAGATTTCAGACCAGAGGTTTTCGCCCGAAAGGGCATTTGCTGCTGAACCCGTTTTCACAGGGACAACCCTCCTCAAAAAGAGGGGACGTGGAAATTTTAGTCCAGTGGTTTTGCCTCATCAATGAGCATAATGGGGATGTCGTCCTTGATCTCGTACAGAAGCTTGCAGTGATCGCAGATAAGCCCGTCTTCCGATTCCGTCAGATAGATATCCCCCTTGCATTTGGGACATGCCAGAATATCCAACAGTTCTTTGCTGATTGCCATTTTCATCCTCCTTTATTCCGCATTGTGCCTTAAGATTTTGTTGATTTTCCCTGCAGAAGGATTTCTTCCACAGCCTCAAAGACGCTGTCCACGGTAATGTTCCGCATACAGGACCATTGATCACACGCTTTTTTAAAACAGGGGCTGCATTTTGCGCCCGAGGTGATCATCCTGTGCTTTGAACCGTAAGGACCGGTTCGAAGCGGTGATGTGGGCCCGAAAAGGGCCGTCACCCGGCACCCCATTGCCGCGGCCATGTGCATGGGCCCCGTATCCGTCGTTATCAAAACCCGGCAGCGCCCATATAGAGAGGCCAGTTCCTTGAGCCCGGTTTCGCCGGCAAAATTCAACGCCCGGTTCTTCATCATGGATAAAATGTTTTCGATAACCGGCCGATCTTCTTTGCTTCCGGTGAAAATCACCTGACAGGGAAATTCCGTCAGGATCCGGTCCGCCAAGGCCGCAAAAAAATCCGGTTCCCACAGCTTCGTCTTCCATTTGGCCATGGGGTTGATGGCCACCAGATTCCCGGCCTTAACCCCATGAGATGCAAGCAATCGGTCTATTGCGTGCCGTTGGGATTCGAACACCGGAATTTTGTTATCCCATCGGTCCCATTTGCATCCCAGATAGGCCGCCACTTGAAGATAGCGATCAATAGCATGCTGGTTATAATTCACCTTGACGGACGGTTCTTTTAAAAAGAGGGATGCACCCTCCCTGGCGCCCGTCATTCCCACCTTTCGCTTACCCTTTGAAAGCCCCACCATAATACCGCTCTTGAACAGACCCTGTAGATCAATAACACAGTTGTACCGATTGCGCCTCAGGTCTTTTAAAAAGGACAGGATTTCCCTAAAGACTTTCTTGAAACGACGGACTTCCGCCAGTTCTCGCAGCCAGAATTTTCTTCTCGATACGATCACCCGACCAATGGCCGGATGCCCTTCGATAACGCTTGCGGCGCCTTCCTCCACCAGCCAGTCGATCCGGGCTCTCGGGAAATTCCGGTGCAGCACATCCAGAAACGCAAGGGTATGCACCACATCGCCGATGGCACTCAATTTCACGATGAGAATTTCCAAAGGCACGTGCTTGTTTAGAGAGGCTGTCAACCTAGAATCCACTTCACCCCATCCAAGAGATCTTCCGCCACGTGAAGCGGCTGAAACGGGAATTGGGGAAAAACATAGGCCAGATCACCCTTTCCATAACCGGTTTTGACCAGGATGCTTTTCAAACCGGCTTTGTGCGCCATCTCAATATCGCTGCACCGATCTCCGATCACATAGGAATTCTCCATATCGATATCAAAGTCGGCTTCAGCCTTTCGAATCAGGCCGGTACCGGGTTTTCGGCAATCGCAGCCCATGGCGTAAGGAGAAACTTTCCCATTGGGGTAGTGGGGGCAGAAATAGATGCCGTCCAGGGTTGCCTCATCCGCCTTTATCAGGGTTTTCATCTTATCATGCACCTGATGGACCAGATCCACCGGATAATACCCACGCGCCACCCCGGACTGGTTGCTCACGATAAGGGCGAGATATCCCGCCTCATTGAGCAGCCGAATGGCTTTTCCGGCGCCCGGCAGCAGTACAAAGCGGTCCAAATGATTGATATATCCCATCTGCTCGTTGACAGTGCCGTCCCGATCCATAAAAACAGCCGGCTTTTTCAAGCAATTTCCCTCCGTAGCGCTTCCATTGTTTCCCAGACCGCATCAGGGGTGATATCCAGCATACACCGGTGGTCGGTCGGGCATTCCTGCTTCAAACAAGGCGCACAGGACACAGCGCGCCTGACAATTCTGGTTTTGGGGCCTCTGGGGCCGGTGGCCACGTGATCCGTGGACCCAAAAACCGCCACGGTGGGAAGCCCCAGGGCCGACGCCATGTGCATGAGTCCCGAGTCGTTGGTCACAAAAAAACCGCACAGGCTCATGATCCCCATGGCCACCCTTAAGGAGGTCTCTCCGCAAAGGTTTAAGGCCCGCTGTTTCATGGCGGCGCAGACCTTATCTCCAATGCCCTTTTCACCACTACTGCCGAACACGAGTACTTTTCCGCCCCACCTTTCGGCCGCCCAGTCGCCAATTTGGGCGAATCGGTCGGGAGGCCATCGTTTGGCACTGCCGAAAACGGCCCCTGGACCCAACCCCACGAGAAAATCGAGGGACTCAATACCGTTGGATTTTAGAACCCCGATGGCCTGTTCCCGAACCTCATCGCTGACATGAAGCACCGGATCCCTCTCTTCGGCAGGCCACCCCATGGCACGCAGAATCTCACAATAGTATCCCACTTGGTGAATTCTCAGCACCTGCTCGCTTCGAGGAACGCCATGGGTGAGCATAAAGCCCCGGCCGTCGGTTCGATACCCCACACGCTGTTTCACACGGCCCGCAAAGGGGAGAAGTGCCGCTTCAAAGGCGTTTTGAAACAAGATGGCCAGATCAAACCGCTCTTTTCGAATCAGTCGGGTTATTCCGAGCATCCTTGCAAAAGCGGCCCTGGAGGTATTGCCTTTTTCATAGACCAGAACATGGTCAACGGCGGGATGGTCTTCAAAAATAGGCGCCACCCAGGGCTTGGCCAAAACCGTGATATGCCCCCCTGGAAAATTTTCCCTCACCGCCTCCAGGGCCGGAAGGGTCATGACGGCATCTCCCACCCAATTGGTGGCGCGAATTAGGATGCGCTTTACCCGGGCTTTTTCGATGGGCCTGTTTTGATACAAATTCAACTGAAATCCTTCATGAAATATGCAAATGGCCGGTCACTCTCTACTTGCGGGGAAACGGGCAGCTGGGCCGGGTTTTCCAACGCTTGTGAAACCAGAACCACTGCTCGGGATACCAGTAGATGTATTTATTGATGATCCGGTTGAACAAAGCCGTATTCTCTTCAATATCGGACAATTTGCTCTTTGTGCGAACCAGATCCACCTCATTTTCAAACACCACACGGTACCGGCCATCGGGCTGTCGCGCGCTGAAAACCGGAATCACCGGCGCGCCGGTTTTCATGGCAATCAGTGCCAGGCCCTTGTTGGTACAGGCCGGTTTCCCCATGAAGGGGACGAAAACCCCTTCATACCAGTCCACGTTTTGATCCAGCAAAATCCCCATGGTCTTGTTCTTACGGGCGCCCATCAGCAGTTTTTTCATGGCTTTTTTCTTGGGTACGATTTCAGTACCGAACCGGGTCCTCAAACGCAACATCAATTGTTCAACGGGTGCAAAATCCACGGGGCGGGCCACCGCTATGCCGTCCGTCTTGAACCGCAGGGTAATGGCCGCGCTCATGAGTTCCCAGTTTCCGAAATGACCCGTAAGAATAAAACATCCCTTTCCCCTGGCCAACGCCTCGGCAAAAACCGCTTCGTTTTCGAAATACACATATCGATTGAGATTTTCTAAATTCAGCTTGAAAACATGCGGCACTTCAAACAGCATTTGTGCGAAATGGATAACAACACGACGATTCAGTTTTCGCAGCTCTTCTTCCGGCATTCGATCCCCAAAGACCATTCGCAGGCCGTTTAAAGACGTCTTCAGGGGACCTACCGCTGCAATCCCCAAGAAACGTCCCAGCATGCGGCCCAGGAATTGGCCCAACCGAATTGGGATAAGCCCCAGAAGGTTGACCAAACCGTTGAGCATGAGAGACACGGCCGCTCTAAATATTCTATTTTTTTCTAAACGCATTTTCAATCATCCTGAAAACCCCTTCCTGCCCCGGCAGAAAGGAAAATTGAATCGTCAGATAAGCGATCTCCGAGCACTCGGGCCAGATGGATCCCATCCTCACCCAGTCCTTTTCCGTAGTCATGATGTAATGGACGTCCGTCTCCCGTTTCAACTGAACAAGCTGGTCGAGATCATCTTTTTGGTACGCATAATGATCTTTGAAACCACAAAAAGCAACCACCTCGGCACCCAGTGAAACCAACGTCTCCCGAAATGATTCGGGATTTCCGATCCCGGCGAAAGCGACCACACGCTTTTGGTTCAATACACGTGAAGAATCAACCCGGCCCAAACGGGGAAAGACCACCCTATCCGGAACACGATCCGCACAAAAAACCGGGATATCCGGATAGTTGCCTTTCAAAAAATCCATTGTGACCTGCCCACCATTCTTTCTGAACCGCGTCAGAACAAACGCGTCGGCCCTTGCCAACTGATCCAGCGGCTCCCTCAAAGGTCCTCTGGGAAGAAGATGCCCGTTCCCAAAGGGGTGGTCCCCATCCATCAGCACCAGGTTCAAATCCCGCTCAAGCTGAATATGCTGAAACCCGTCATCAATAATGAAAAGTTCGGATTCAAATTTTTCATGGGCGTATTTCCCCGCCAGATACCGCTCTCTGGACAATACCACGGGACACCCCGGAACCTTCCCGGCCAAGAGTATGGGTTCATCTCCGGCCAACCGGGAATCCGACAGCACCTGCCGGCCATCGGACACCACCAGGACAGGCGTCTTGTACTCCCCCCCATACCCTCTTGAAAGAATGCAGACCCTGATTTTTTGAGACAGCGCCCATTTTGCCAACGCAGCGACCGCCGGCGTTTTGCCCGTACCGCCTGCCGTCAGATTCCCCACGCTCACCACCAGCCCCGGCAGTCTTTTTTTATTTAGAATCCCCAAGTCGTATGCAGCATACCGCACCCTTTGTGCAATGCCGTACAACAACGAAAAAAACGCCAAAACCGGCGTATAATATTGAAATGTTCTCTCCCGGTGAATGGATGCCCAGTCTTTTTTGCGCAGGAATTCAACCATGGGAAGGCTCCGCTGATGCCATATTTCGGGCTATATGGTC
Source organism: Desulfatiglandales bacterium (assembly GCA_963663335.2). Taxonomy (GTDB): domain Bacteria; phylum Desulfobacterota; class DSM-4660; order Desulfatiglandales; family Desulfatiglandaceae; genus NaphS2. Next base: position 208,966 of record CAXXLN010000002.1, read on the forward strand.
TACAACCCGTTTCAGGGCACCCCTGTTTTCAGTTACAAAGGTTTTCGCCTTTTCCCCCATTTCCCGGCACAATACCGTGTCCGACAACAGGCGTTTCATGGCATCATACAGCTCAGTGCCATTTTGAACGCGCAGAGCCCCGCCGGCATTCAACATCGATTCCGACATGAATTCAAAATTATGGGTATGGGGCCCGAAAAGCACCGGAATGCCGTAATGGGCGGGTTCCAGCAAATTATGCCCGCCGATGGGAACAAAGCTTCCCCCCACAAACGCCATACTCCCCAGCCCATAAATTCGTCCCAATTCGCCCACCGTATCCAGAACCAGAACATCATAGGGAAGGCTTTTTTTCGAAACTAGGGTTCTCAGAGCCAACTCTAAGCCTTCTGTTCCGACCATGTTTGAAATCTCGCGGGATCTGGCCACATTCCGGGGTGCGATAATCAGACGCAACAGGGGATAATGATTTCGCAGATCCTGAAAGACCTTCAAAAGCACTTCCTCTTCACCTTCGTGCGTGCTCCCGGCCACCCAGACCTGCATTTCCCGATTCAATCCGAGCATCAGAAGCATGCTTTCCATCTCTTCCGAATCCAGGGTGGCCATGTCACGGTCGAATTTAATATTGCCTGTGGTAATGACTCTTTTCCGTTCTAACCCCAGCTGCAGCAACCGGTCCCGATCCAGATCCGTCTGCATGAGACAATATTTCAGCGGCGCAAACATGCGCCTAATGACAAATGGCGCTTTTTGGTAAGATTTCAGGGTTCGGGGCGAAATGCGCCCGTTCACCAAAAGACTTGGGACACCACTTTGTTTCAAAAAATCGAGCAACCCGGGCCAAAGATCGGTTTCAACCAGAATAAACACTGAAGGCCTCACGTAACTGATGATCCGCCTGACACACCACCATGCATCCATGGGCATGGTGATGATGCAGTCGACCCGGTCTGACATTTTTTCCTGAGCCAACGCCATACCGCTTTGGGTAGTCACGGAAAGCACGATCTCTTTATGGGGAAACGCCGTTTTCAGTTGCTCCACCAAAGGAACGGCGGAAAGCACTTCCCCTACCGAAAGGGCATGAACCCAAAGGCTCTCTTTGTTCGGCGCTCTTTTCGGTAGAGTCAGGGCAAGGCGTTCCCTTAAGCGTTTTTGTCCTCTGAGAAGTGCCGCCATGAGGAGAAAGGCCAGGGGAAAAGTCCATAGAAAATGATAAAGAATCATCATGAGTTTTACATTTCAAGTGCGCATCAAGTTCGGGTCGGCAGTTCGATTACGAATTTCGTTCCCTTCGGCTGGTTGTCCTTCACCCTGATAAACCCGTCATGATCCGTAATAATGGTGCTGACAATGGCAAGCCCCAGGCCGGTTCCATGCTTTTTGGTTGAAAAATAGGGTTCAAACAAACGTACCTTGTTTTCTGAATCAATGCCCGGCCCGCTATCCGCCACCTCGATGCGAACCATTTTCAAGACACTGTCATAGTCCAGATCGATCACCACTTGGCCGCGGCCTTCCATGGCCTCGATGGCGTTGTCCAACAGGTTGATCATAACGCGCTTTATCTGCTCCCGGTCCAGGTTGAAGATCGGAGCCTTCTCCGAACGGTTGAACACAAAGGAAATCTCCTTGTGCCCTTCCCTGTACAGGGTTAACGATTCTTCGATAATCTCACTGATATTTGCAGGCACCGGATTGGCTGCGGGCATGCGGGCAAAATTGGAGAACTCGTTGACAAGACGCTTGAGTTCATCCACCTGGGTAATAATCATTTCCGTACATTCGAGAAATACTTTTGCGTCTTCATCGCTCAGTTTCTCTCCGTAGCGTTTCTTGAGCCGTTGGGCGGAGAGTTGAATGGGCGTCAAGGGGTTTTTGACTTCATGGGCAATACGCCTGGCCACCTCTCGCCAGGCGGCCATCCGCTGGGCTTTTTCGATTTCGGTTAAATCCTCTAAAACGGCCACAAGCCCCACGTATCCGCCTCGATCATCCTGGAGGACGTTCAGTGATACCAGCAGGGTTAACTGCCGGTTTCCCGCTGTCATGTGAATCTGTTTATTCATAAACCCTTTTCGCAAAAGCCCCTCATTTCGAATAAAGGAATCCACCATTTTCTTGTTTTCAGAGGAAAGGATCTCCCTGTAATTCTTCCCGATGATCCGTTCCGCCTTTATGTTGAGCATCCTCTCCGCGGATTTGTTGATGGTCAGAATTCGACCTCTCGCATCCGCGGACACTACCCCGGCAGCCACATTTGCCAGAACAATCTCCATATACAACCGGCGTTGCTCCAGCTCCAGATTGCTCGACACCAGCTCTCGGTTGGCGGACTCCAGTCTGTTTTTACCGGTTTTCAGATCCCGGGTCATGCGGTTAAACGAGTTTACCAGCAGACCCATCTCATCTTTGGTTTCCAGATCAATAAAGAAATTGTAATCGCCCGATGCGATGCGGTTGGTCGCCTCAGCCAGTTCATTTATGGGGACGGTGACTTCTTTGGAAATATAAAACCCAAACCATACGGAGGTGAAAATGATCAGAAGGGTTACGATGGACAGCGTAATCATATGACTGGCTTTGATGGGGTTCTTAAGCATCTTGAGTTGCCGGTATTGCTGAAGGCCTTTTGAAATGGCATGAAGGCGGTTCACAAAAGATCCGGGAACAAAGCGCGTCACCACCAGCAGACCCACCACCGCTTTGGAAGCGGTTCGAGAAAAAATCGGCACAACCCCTCCCACGATATCTCCGGGTGGCGATGATTGGATGTATTGCCCATCGGTCCCTTCCTGAATCGAATGATCGAGAACCTCCCTTGCAGGATCCGTGAAGGATGTCAGATCAATGCGATGGTCCTTTGAAACCGACATCATTTCCAGGTCTTTGGAAAAGACCTTTAAAGAAGCAAGTGCAAATTCCTTCCTTTTTTCATCTGTAAATCTTTCAAGGTCTTCATTTTTGCTGGGGATCAAAAACCCCTCGTATGTGATGACCCGGCTTAACACATTCCCGAAAGAGAGAATTTCATCGGTGATCCCGTTATAGTAATCCTGTCCAACTTCCAGGGAAGATTTGAGGGACCTCTCAATCTGCAGGTTGAACCAATAATCGATGGATGAAGAAATGAATTGTGCCGAAACAAAAAACAGAATCGTGGTGGGTAAAAGGGAAAGGGTCACAAAAGCCAGCACCAGCTTCGTCCTGAGCCTGGCTCCCATGATACCCTTTTTTCTCTCAAACAACAGTTTAACCAGATTTCTTACCGTGAGAAAAAGCAACAGAAGCAGCAAAATCACATTGATATTGATGAGCGCAAAAGCAATGATGCTGCTGGAAAAGGGAAGGGTTTGACCCAGGTGAGATATTCGTAAACTGAGATAAATCAGAAATGAAATGATCAAACAGAGAAAAGCAATGACATAACGCTCTCTGCGACGTCTTTTCAGATCATTTACTTCAGCTTCGAGGTAATCTTTCATGGCACGTAATAGGGGGCAGCCAGCGCAAAAAAACCGCTACGCCGCGTCGGCGTTCAGGACAAGATTCATGGTGCTTAAGCCATGAAGAGGCAGGACTGATATCCGCAACGCCTCAATATCTGAAGTCCACCGAATACCAATCCGTCTCAAAATCCCACAAAGATAGGAAAAAAAAGACATAATGAAAATAGAAGGGCAACTTGATGGTGTCGAGCTCCGCCATCATATTGATTTGATATCGACTCCCTCGATGCAGATTTTGAAGCTTAGTTACTTTCAGCCCCACAATTTCCGCCATCAATCGCTTGGCCTGGTCAAAATCCTTGGCGACAACCACTTTATCATCCTCTGAGGAGAGCTTTACCTCATAGACTTTTTTCAAACTGTCGTATTTTATCTCGTGGCTGACCTTCAAATCGGCAATTTTTTTGTCCCACCACCAATTTCTTACTTCATTCAAATTCACGAAAAAGGTAAACACGGTAACAACCCCGTTATCGATGGCTTTCTTCATGTTCTCGGTGAAACAATCGGTAACGGTAAAATAGAGCAATAGATGATCATGCGTGTTGGTCACCACAATATCCGAAAGCTTGGCATCTTCCGCCATTGCGGAAACCGTCCATAACGGTCCCATGCAGGCCAGAAACAGCACTGCCAGCACAGATATTCTGAGGCCTTTGCTAAAAGTTGAAATCATCCCCATCTTCAGGTTCCAAAGAAAAAAAATGGTAAATACGTATGATTAAAGCATTAATCTAACCCTTTAACATTTATGAAATTTGAATGAAAGATAATAAGGTAGCTTACAGGAAAATGCAAGGCATATCCCCGGCGGTTCAAAATTTGAAACTTGGCGGCAGGATATGGGTGGGGCATGAATATCTTTAAAAAGACACAAAAAAAACCGCCTCTTACCTGAAGAAAGAGGCGGCCGAACACTACCGGAAAGGTTGGTTTTCAATAAAAGATCATACGGGTGCAAGTTCAGGCAAACCGAAAGCCGGAATGCTGAGGCTGTTTCGCGTGCATTCCTCGGGCGTGCCGAATGTCAACACTTTCCAATGCTTTTTGGATGCCATCAGGTTGGTCAACATCTTCTGGTTCAGGAAATGGCCGGATTTTTTGACAACAAAATGACCGATGACAGGTGACTGGGACAAGGAAAGATCTCCGATGAAATCAAGAATCTTGTGCCTGACAAACTCATCTTTGTATCTCAGGCCATCCTCGTTCAGGATCCTGAAATCATCAATGACAACCGCGTTGTCAAGAGAGCCGCCTTTGGCAAACCCATTTTCTTTCAGGGTTTGAACGTCCTTCAGAAACCCGAATGTTCTGGCCCGGCTAATTTCCCGAATAAAATCACTCCCTGAAAAGGATAATTCGTATTCCTGATTCCGGAGCATCGGGTGCTGAAAATCGATCATGTAACTGATCTTCAATTCATTTGAAGGAACCACACGGATAGACCGTTGGCCATCATCCAGTTTGAAGGGTTTTTTGACCACGATAAACCGTTTTGGCTCTTTTTGCTCCACTATGCCGGCACTCTTGAGAAGATAGACAAACGGTGCTGAACTGCCGTCCATGATCGGCACTTCAGGCCCATCCAGTTCCACTTGAGCGTTATCAATCCCCAAGCCGTAAAACGCGGCCATCAGGTGTTCAATGGTGGACACACGACACCCCTTGGTACCGATACTGGTGGCCAGTGTCGTGTCAAATACATTGTCAAAACGAGCGTCTATAAAAGAACGCTCTGACAGATCGGTCCTCAAAAACCGTATCCCCGTACCGCTGGGAGCGGGTTTGATATTAATTTTTACTTTTTCACCCGAATGAAGGCCCAATCCGGTACAACCAACAGGTTCCTTCAATGTGCGTTGTTTGAAATCCACAGGTTTCTCCTTCTCAAAAGCAGCGTTTTCGCCACCTCTTTCACATCACGCGATACTGCGCTAGCAAATAGTATGCCGCAATCCGGATTCTCCCATTCCCAATAAGGCAATAATTATTTATACATTTGATTTAAAACGGTTTATTAGAAATTGGTTTTCGAAATGATTTTTTGGAATACGGTTTCAGAAGAGGCTAACTGTGGCAAAAAAGCCACATTATACCCCTGCCCTTTTCTGAAAAAAATACCCGTTCTTACCTGTGTGAAATGAGAAAAGGTCATTTCTTGAAAAAAAACCACCGTTGTAATATGAAACAGGAAACGCTGCTCTTTCCGAGGAAAACATGCACACTCAGAATCCATATTGTCTTAAGTATTTTCTTTTGATCATTGTCCTGACCTTTTTTGCCTGCCATCCGGCAATCAAGAAAGAACTTCAGCAATATGAAGCCTCATTGGAACCGGTGGATTTCTTTTATCCCACCTTCGACGATGACATGGATTGGGACTCGTTGGTGTCCGCCTTGGAAAAAAACCAGGGCTATTTGAATAAACTGAATCCTGAAAAAATCTTTCATTACGGCTCTCAAACATTTACCTGCCGCCAGGTCAAAGAAAGCCAGGAGGCGTTCCTGAATCTCATAAGGGAAAAACCGACCCCTGAAAATCTGAGCCAAACCATCAGTGAAAACTTTCTAATTTACCGTGCCACCGGAAACAATGGAGATGAGGAAGTCCTTTTTACCGGATATTTTGAACCGCTCTATGATGCCAGCCTGACGCCGGATGAAGTTTTCAAATACCCTCTTTACAGAAATCCTGAAGACCTTATAACAGCAGATCTTTCCCTTTTCAAGGAGGACCTTAAAGGACGGAAAATCACCGGCAGGATTGAAGGAAAGCGATTTTTGCCTTACTTTTCCCGAAAAGAGATAGAGGAAGGCGCACTGAAAGGAAAAGGGCTTGAATTGGCGTGGCTGAAAAGCCCCGTGGATACGGCGTTTCTTCACATTCAAGGGTCAGGCCGGCTTCGCCTGAATGACGGCGGAACCCTTAACGTGGGGTACAGCACCGCCAATGGCCGCGCCTATCGCAGCATCGGCCGCTACATGCTGGACCAGGGACTGCTCACAAGAGAAGAAATGTCCATGCAGGCAATTCGGCGGTATCTTGCCGAACATCCCGAAAAAGTCCAGGAGATTTTGAATCATAACCCTTCCTACATATTTTTCAGGCTTCTTGATACCGGACCCGTCGGCAATATTGGTGTTCCGCTCACCCCGGGAAGGTCCCTTGCGCTCGATTCAAAATGCTTTCCCAAAGGGGCTTTGGGCTTCATCTCATGCCAGAAACCGACCCTCAACTCCGAAGGCGAAATCGCGGGGTGGAAGGCCTTTTCCCGTTTTGTTGTCAATCAGGATACCGGAGGCGCCATAAAAGGACCGGGAAGAGCCGACATTTTCTGGGGGAACGGTCCTTACGCCGAAGCAGTGGCAGGACATTTAAAGCACAAAGGGGAGCTTTACCTGTTGATCCAAAAACCACGAAACTGAAAAGAATCTCATTTCAGTTCGACAGGTTCAAACGCCCATCCCTAAGCGGACCCATATCCTTACCAAGTAAAACTGAAACCCGACAGTAAAAAATTCCTTGACATTAATAAATTCATGTGTCATGAGTTTCCATCAAACGATGGAATACATGGATGGAATACCCTGATGGCCACCCCTCTTCAAAAAGCAAGAAACGATCCCGATTCCATGAAAGGGAAAATTCTCACGGCTGCGCGGCGAGTGTTCGGAGAGTACGGGTTTCACGGTACGACCACAAGGATGATTGCTGAAGCGGTGGGGATTGATATCTCAACCTTGCATTACCACTGGGGGGATAAGGGTGATCTCTATGAAGCGTCCGTCCTGGACATCACGGAAGACCTTCGGTTGAAGCTCATTGAGGTGGAACGCGCCATACACGGCAAGCCTCTGGCGGTGCGGATGGATATGGCTATTGACTCGATGACCGAATATCTTTTTCAATTCCCCGAAATCTCCAATCTGATTCTGTTACGCTATTTCGGAAAGACCCGGCCTCAAATCCACTTTGACTTCCATGTCCCCGAATTTATCTCCGATATCGCCCGGTCCATGGATCTGAGCGGCGGTGAAAAAAGCGTCCCAGTGAGGGTCAAGATGCAGATCCTGACCATCATGAACTCTATTCACAATTTTATTTCCGGTGAAGACTTCTTCAGGCCCATGCTGGGGCTTGAAAAAGATGCGTATCGCGCAAGAGTCAAAGAGACCCTGAAGTCGATCCTTATCCCCGCGTTCAACGGGGCGGCCCGACGGGATGAGGCGCCTGAATGAAAGTAAGGACCTCGGCAATACAGTTTGCAGCCCTATTTTTCCGGGCGGCTTCGGCGTCTGGACGTTCAATCTGGAAATCCCCTAAGGAGGTGTGAGGATGGCCTTAAACCTTGATGTAATCGGCAGGAAAATAGGCCCTGTGGAGAAGCCCTATACGTGGAAGGATCTGGTGCTCTATGCCATGGGGGTGGGGGCCGGCTTCGAAGATCTGGAATACTGCTTTGAGCAGAAGCTGAAAGTAATCCCCAGCTACTCCATCGCGAGCGTTTTTGAATTTCTTGCGGAGGTGGGGATCAGCTCAAACGCTAACCTCGCGGGGATTCTGCACGGGGAGCAGGATATTGTTTTTCATAACCCCATTCCCGTTGAAGGGACCCTGATCACCGAAGGCGCCATTACTCATATCTATGACAAAGGGTCTGAGAAAGGAGCCCTGGTGCTGGCCGAGGCCGATACCTTTCATTCCAACGGCCAGAAACTCTTCACCAATTATTTTACCCTCTTCTGCCGAAAAGACGGTGGTTTCGGAGGAGAACCCGGTCCCACGGTCCGCGTGGATTTCCCCGACGGTCCCCCCGACTTTGAAGAGCATGCCGAACCGTCCCCCAACCAGCCGCTGATCTACCGGCTTTCGGGAGATATCTTTCAACTCCACGCAGATCCTCAGTTTGCAAAGGCCAGCGGATTTGAAAAGCCGATCATGCATGGACTATGCACCCACGGGTATGCCTGCCGGGCCGTGATCAAGCATCTGTTCCCCGGGGAGCCCGAGCGCATGAGCCGATTCAGGGTGCGCTTTTCAAAGACCCTTTACCCAGGGATACCCATCACCACCCAGATATGGAAAATTGACGATGGAAGGGCTTATTTCAGAACCCTCAACCGGGAGACCCGGGAAGTGGTCATTGACGGCGGGATCGTGGAATGGCTGAGCGAGGAAGCGGTTCTGAATCGTCGGAAACAGGGCGGGATCCGTTTTGACGACCGGGTGGCCGTGGTGACGGGAGCGGGAGCGGGCCTGGGCCGGGTCTATGCCCTGGAATTGGCAAAACGCGGCGCCAAAGTGGTGGTGAACGATCTGGGCGGTTCCCGGGACGGTTCGGGGGAAGGCGCCAAAACCCCGGCTGACAAGGTGGTGGAGGAGATCAGGGAAGCCGGTGGGGAGGCGGTGGCCAGCTATGATTCGGTGGCGACGGCGGATGGCGGAAAGGCCATTGTGGATACGGCCATTGACGCTTACGGAAAAGTGGACATTTTGATCAACAACGCAGGGATTTTGAGAGACAAGACACTGGCAAAAATGGAACCGGAGAACTGGGACGCGGTGATGGACGTTCACTTAAAAGGCGCCTACAACGTGACGCGGCCGGCTTTTTTGAAAATGCGAGAGAACCGCTACGGGCGGATTATTTTCACCACATCCGCGGCAGGACTCTACGGCAACTTCGGCCAGACCAACTACTCGGCGGCCAAGATGGGATTGATCGGTTTCATGAATACACTGAAGCTGGAAGGGGATAAGCATCACGTAAGGGTCAACACCATCGCACCCGTTGCCGCAACCCGGCTCACGGAGGACATTCTGCCGCCGGAACTTCTGGAAAAGCTGAAACCGGAATTTGTCGCCCCCCTGGTGCTCTATCTCTGTTCAGAGCAATGCCCGGTGACAGGTGCCATCTACAATGCGGGCATGGGATATTTCAATCGGGCGGCCATGGCCACGGGGCCGGGTGCCGTGGTGGGAGACGGCAAGGCAGCTCCTTTACCGGAGGCCGTGGCGGAGAGTTTCAAGAAGATCAAAAGCCTGGATCATGCAGCAGAATATCCCAACGCAACCGCTGCCTTCGGCCCCATGCTGGACGCTTTCAGCCCTAAAAAAGCAGATGATGCCGGGGAAACAGAGGTCGGGCTGACGGTCCAAGGAATTTTTGATGGGCTGCCGGGTGCGTTTCAACCGGACAAGGCCGCGGGGGTGGATGTAATATTTCAGTTTGATATTTCAGGCCCCAAAGGTGGATCCTGGCACGCGACCGTGAAAGAGGGGGCCTGCCGGGTCACAAAAGGATCACATGATGCCCCCACCACCACCATCGAAATGGGGGACGATGATTTTGTGAAGATGATCTCAGGGGAACTGAACGCCATGATTGCTTACACCAGCGGGAAGATAAAGATCGGAGGAGATCTCATGAAATCCCAGCTCATCGAAAAACTCTTTAGATTTTAGCTGAGTTCCCGGCCTTTAAAGCAATAGGAGGACAACCAATGATCGGCATAAAATCGTACGGCGGGTATATTCCGAGGTTGAGGCTTAACCGTATGAGCATTTATCAGAGTATGGGATGGCTCGCCCCCGCCATCGTCCTGGTGGCCCAGGGGGAACGCTCCTTCTGCAACTGGGATGAAGACGCATTGACCATGGCCGTGGAGGCCTCACGGGACTGCCTCAGCGGGATGGACCGTTCCCTGGTGGACGGGCACTACCTCTGTTCCACGACCCTCCCCTTTTCGGATCGCTCCTGCTCAGGTGTGGTGAAGACCGCCCTGAATCTGAGAGACGACATCATAACGGGAGATTTTACCACATCGCTCAAATGCGGCACCAGCGCCATGGTCACGGCACTGGAGGCCATCAAGGGCGGGGAGCGGCACAACATCCTCGTGACGGCATCGGACAAAAGGGAAGCGCGGGCCGCCTATTTCTATGAGATGTGGTTCGGCGACGGTGCCGGATCGTTGCTGCTTGGGGATACGGACGTGATTGCGGAATTCAAGGGGAGCTATTCCGTGTCCTATGATTTCGTGGACCACTATCGCGGGTCACAAAACGACTACGACTACATGTGGGAGGAACGCTGGGTCCGGGATGAAGGCTATTCCAGAATCATCCCCGAGGCGGTCACGGGACTGTTGGGCAAACTCTCCATCACCATGGATGACGTGGATACCTTTGTCTTCCCCTGCTTTTTCAAGGCCGAACACCGGAAGATCGCCAAGAAGCTGGGGGCCTCACCCGATCAGGTGGTGGACAATTTTCACGAGGCCAGTGGCGAGACCGGCGCCGCACACCCCTTTGTCATGCTCATATCGGCCCTGGAGAAGGCCAAACCCGGGGACCGGATCGTGGTGGCGGGATTCGGCCAGGGGTGTGACGCCCTCTACTTCCAGGTCACCGATCATATACAAAATCTCCCCTCCAGAAGGGGCATTAAGGGGAGCCTTGCCAATAAAAAGACCGAAGACAATTATACCAAATTCCTCAAGTTCAGGGACCTGATCCAGACGGAGATGGGGATACGGGCCGAGGCCCCCACCCAGACGGCCATGACAGTGCTGTGGCGGAAGCGTAAGATGCTTCTCGGTCTGGTGGGCGGCAGATGCGCGGAATGTGGAACCCCCCAGTTCCCGAAAATGGATATCTGCGTGAACCCGGATTGCGGCGCCTTTCACACCCAGGAGGACTACACCTTCCAGGATGAGCCGGCATTTATTAAAAGCTTCACCGGGGATCTTTTGGCCGTGTCGGTGGATCCGCCGGCCGTATACGGTATGATCCAGTTTGAGAACGGGGGCCGGTTCATGGCGGACTTTACGGATTGCTCCCTGGATGATGTGAGTGTGGGACAAAAGGTGAACCTCGCCTTCAGGAGGCGGTATGTGGACCGGGACCGGGGGTTTACCGGTTATTTCTGGAAGGCAATCCCCATACCCGGCAGCGCCCCTTCAAAAGACGAAAAAGAGGGAATTCGCTTTGACGGCAGGGTGGCCATCGTGACCGGAGCGGGAGGGGGCTTGGGCCGCGATTACGCCCTTGAACTGGCAAAGCGCGGGGCCAAGGTGGTGGTGAACGATCTGGGCGGCGCCCCCGACGGTTCGGGGGAAGGGGCCAAAACCCCTGCGGACCGGGTGGTAGCGGAAATCAGGGAAGCCGGTGGAGAAGCGGTGGCCAATTACGATTCGGTGGCCACGGCAGACGGCGGAAAGGCCATAGTGGATGCAGCCATAGAGTCTTATGGCAAAGTGGACATTCTGATCAACAACGCGGGTATCCTGAGGGACAAAACACTGGCCAAGATGACGCAGGAAGACTGGGATACGGTGATGGACGTACATTTAAAAGGCGCCTACAACGTGACGCGGCCGGCTTTTTTGAAAATGCGCGAGAACCGCCACGGACGGATTATTTTTACAACGAGTGCGGCGGGGATCTACGGCAACTTCGGGCAGACCAACTATTCCGCCGCAAAGACCGCATTGATCGGATTCATGAACACCCTCAAAATTGAAGGTGAAAAGCACGATATCGGGGTCAATGCCGTAGCACCCGTGGCTGCCACAAGGCTCACGGAAGGGATTCTGCCGCCGGACCTGATGGAAAAGCTGAATCCCCAATTCGTCACTCCGCTGGTCCTCTTTTTCTGCTCTGATCAATGTAACGATACCGGTCTGGTCATAAACGCGGGGATGGGATTCTTTAATCGCGCGGCTATTCTTACCGGTCCGGGGAAGGCTTTAGGCAGCGGCACCGAGCCGCCCACCCTGGAAGATATTCACAAGCACTGGGATGCCATCAACACGCTGGATGGGGCGGAGGAATTTCCCAATGCAACCGCTTCCATCGGCCCCATGTTGGATGCCTTCAACCCGAAAAAGGAAGCAGCCGATACGGACACCGGTTCCGGTCTCACGGTCAAAAAGATATTCGACACGCTTCCGAACGCGTTCCAGGCGGATCAGGCCCAAGGGGTGGATGTGGTGTTTCTCTTTGATATCTCGGGTGACGGGGGCGGGATCTGGCATGTACACATACAAAATGGGGAATGCCTTGTGACGGAAGGTTCCCATGAGTCGCCCACCACCACCATCAAAATGGGTGATGAAGGTTTTGTGAAGCTCATTTCGGGCGAACTGAATGCCATGAGCGCATTTACTTCCGGGAAACTCCAGATAGAAGGGGATCTCATGAAATCGCAGCTCATCGAGAAGCTGTTCAAGTTCTAGAGGAGATAGGGATCATGGCCACAGGAATCAGAGACAAGGTAGCGATTATCGGCATGGGGTGTACGCGATTCGGGGAACGATGGGACGTGGGCGCGGAGGAGCTCATGGTGGAAGCCTTTTCCGAATGCATAGAGGACGCGGGGATCGAAAAGAACGATATCCAGGCCGCCTGGCTCGGCACATGCCTGGAAGAAACCAATGTGGGAAAGAGCGCCCTGCCGCTCTCCACAACGCTCAGACTCCCTTTCATTCCGGTCACCCGAACGGAGAATTTCTGCGCCAGCGGAACAGAAGCATTCAGGGGGGCGGTCTATGCGGTGGCCTCCGGGGCCTATGATATAGCCCTGGCGCTGGGTGTTGAAAAGCTCAAAGACAGCGGTTATGGCGGGCTCCCCAATCCCGGATCCAATTGGGGGTCGCTCAGTTGGTTGTGGTGGCCCAATGTCACCGCCCCTGGTGCATTTGCCCAGTTGGCCTCCGCCTATGCGGCCAAATACAGGATTCCGGATCAGGACTTGAAGCGGGCCATGGCCCATGTCTCCTCCAAAAGCCACGCCAACGGTGTCCTCAATCCCAAGGCCCACCTGAGAAAGGAAGTCACCGATGAGCAGGTGATGGCTGCCCCCATTGTGGCCCATCCCCTGGGGCTCTTTGACTGCTGCGGCGTCAGTGACGGCTCGGCATGTGCCATCGTGACCACGGTGGAAAACGCAAAAGCCATGGGCAAAAAGGATTTCATCACGGTCAAGGCCCTGCAGCTTGCTCTCAGCAGCGGCGAGGAAATGGGGTTCAACCGATGGGATGGGGACCACTTCATGACAACCGACCAATGCAGCACCAGGGCCTATGAAGAAGCCGGGATCAAGAATCCCAGGGAAGAGATCAGCATGATGGAACTGCACGACTGTTTCTCCATCACCGAACTGGTAACCTACGAGGACCTCCATATCTCCCAAAGAGGTGAGGCTGTGAAAGACGTGATGGATGGATTCTACGACCGTGAAGGCGGGGGTGTCCCCTGCCAGGTGGACGGCGGGCTCAAATGTTTCGGCCATCCCATCGGGGCCTCGGGCCTCCGGATGCTGTACGAAATGTATCTGCAGTTTCACGGCAGGGCCGGCGACCGGCAGATCAAAGACCCGCGTTTCGGACTGACCCACAACCTGGGCGGAATCCCCTTCATGAATGTGTGCAGTATTTCCATTGTCGGGAGGTACGAAAACTGAGGGAGGAAAACGGATACTGTACATCGATCTTCTAACTGTCGGAAAGGAATCAACAATGGATTTCAAAAAGCTCTTTGAACCCATCCGTATCAACAAACTGGAGATCAAAAACCGGATCGTCATGCCCTCCATGGGGCTGGCCTACAGCACCAACTTCTCTTTTAACGACCGTTTAAGGGCCTTCTTCATGGAACGTGCCCGGGGCGGGGTCGGGCTGATGACCATAGGACCCCTTTCCATAGACCGGGTGGGGAGTGTTCCCATCATGGTAGGGCTTCATGAAGACAAGTTCATCGACCCGCTGAAGGATTTCATAGAAGAAGTCCACCGGGAGACCGATGTGAAAGTGGCGTTTCAGCTCCTGCACATGGGTCGGTATGCGTTTTCCTTCCTTACCGGTATGACCCCCATTGCGCCCTCCCCCATTCCGAGCAAACTAACACGGGAGATGCCCAGGGAGATGACCCTGGCGGACATAGAGGAGGTCCAGGAGGCTTACGCCCTGGCGGCGGGCCGGGCCGTGGCAACGGGTGTGGATTTTGTGGAGATCCTGACCTGCACCGGGTACCTCATCAGCCAGTTCCTCTCACCGGTGACCAACCAACGCACCGATCATTACGGCGGCACACTGGAAAACCGTATGCGGTTCGGCCTGGAGGTGATCGGCCGTGTCAGGACAGCCATCGGAGAAGATACGGCTCTCGGTATCCGGGTTGCGGGAAATGATTTCATGGAGGGTGGACATACCAATCGGGAATCGGCCCTGTTCGCGCGGGCAGCGGAAGAGGCGGGCGTGAATGCGGTCAATGTGACGGGCGGATGGCATGAAACCACCGTGCCCCAGTTGACGGGCAATGTGCCCGCCGGGGGATTTGTTTATCTGGCCCGCGGGATCAAGGAAGCGGTGACCATTCCCGTCTTTGCATCAAACCGGTTGGGAGACCCGGTTGTTGCGGAACGGGCCCTTAGATCCGGCTCGTGTGATATGATCTGCTGGGGGAGACCTCTTATTACGGATCCGGATCTTCCCCGTAAGGTGCAAGAGGGGAGGCTTAAGGAGATCGTTCCCTGTGTTGCCTGCAACCAGGGTTGCTTTGATACCATTTTTTCCGGGAACCCCGTGACCTGTATCCTGAATCCCATGGCCGGATACGAAGCCTATTACAAAGTGGAGAGGGCCGAAGCGCCCAAACGGATCATGGTGGCGGGCGGCGGTCCCGCGGGCATGCAGTTCGCCATCACGGCGGCGGAAAGGGGTCACCGTGTCACCCTCTTTGAAAAAGAGGCACGTCTTGGCGGGCAGGTCAATCTGGCGGGCACACCCCCGGGCAAAGCGGAACTGTTGAAGCTCATTACCAGCATGGGGAACCGGATGGAGTTGCTGGGGGTCGAGGTGATGCTGGGAACCCCCCTTACCCCGGAGAGAATATCCCAAGAAAATCCGGATCTGCTGGTGGCGGCAACGGGTGCAAGGCCTATCTCCCCTCAAGTGCCGGGAGTAGATTTGCCCCATGTGACGGATGCGTGGGACGTGCTGTCGGAAAAAACCTGGGATATCGGCCGGGATGTGGTGGTGGTGGGCGGAAGCGCAACCGGATGCGAAACGGCCCATTTTATCGCCGCCATGGATGTGCCGGACTCCGACACCTACACCTTTTTGATGTTGCACGGGGCCGAGGATGGGGATTACGCCACATCCCTTTTGAGATCTTCCGGCAGGCGGGTCACGGTCATCGACATGGTTCCCCGGCTTGCGGCAAACGTCGGAAAAACCGCGCGCTGGTCCCTCATGAAGTCATTGAAACTTCTGGGCGTGAATCTTCGACCCAACACAAAGCTCCTTGAGATTAAAGAGGGCACGGTGGTGGTGGAGGCGGGCAACGGCCGGGAGACCATTGTTGCGGATACCGTGGTGATGGCCGCCGGTGTTAGTTCGGCAAGCAGTCTTAGAGAGGCGATTCAGAATACGGGAATCCAATGGATCGAAATCGGGGACGCAGAAAAACCCGGGAAGATCACCGAGGCCATTCGGCAAGGATTCCTTCGGGCTTTAGAGGTTTGACCCCAGGCTCTTTAAGGGGCTCCTAAGGGGAGATGACGGTATGGGAACATGGATGGACGGCTACCTGGAACGTCTGGACGGGGTTCGCGCCGGAAACCTTGCAGGCGGAGGAGACGACCGGCTCCATATCCAGCGCGGGCTCAAAAAGCTCACCGCCAGGGAACGCATCGCCCGGTTGGTGGACCCCGGGTCTTTTGAGGAAATAGGCTCCCTGGTGACCGATTCCCGGGCCCCTTTTGACGGAAAAGCCAGGCCGTGCCCATCGGATGGGGTGGTCATGGGCTTTGCCAAAATAGAGGGGAGAACGGCGGCGCTCTGTGCCATGGATTTCTCGGTCATGTCCGGGTCCCTGGGGGACCAGGCCGCCTGGAAACTGGCGGACTGGGTTGAGATGGCCGGGCAAAATAGAATGCCGCTCATCTCTGTGTTCGATTCGGCAGGACTCAGGGTCGGTATCAAGGGAGGGGATTGCGGTTTGGGGGGCCTAGGCCGTCTCATCCGGAACTATTCCCGGTACTCGGGTGTAATTCCCAGAATCGCCCTGGTGCTTGGGCCGTGCACCGGACTCATGGCTTCCATCGCCGTGCTTTCCGATTTTCTGATCATGCGGGACGATGCGGCCTTTCTGTGGTACGGAGGCGCCAAGGAGTCGGACGATGCGGGGACCGCCGAGTTCCATATGGAGAAGAGCGGACAGTGTGACCTCATGGCTCAAAATGATGAAGAAGCCATTCATAGGCTGAAAGATCTGTTATGGTACCTGCCCGCCAGCTGCTGGGAAAAGCCCTCCTTCCTGGAGACCGGAGATGATCCGGAGCGGCGTGAAGAAGCGCTCCTCCATGTGATGCCCGACAATCCCAAATTCACCTATGATATCCATGAGATCATTGACTTGATCGTGGATCGCGGCACCTTCTTTGAACTGAAAGAAGATTACGCCTCCCATCTGGTGATCGGGTTTTGCCGGTTCGGGGGTCATGTGGCGGGTCTTGTGGCCAACAACCCCGATGAATTGAGCGGCATTCTGGAACCTGACGCATCGGATAAATATGACCGGTTTATGAGATTTCTGGACGCCTTCAACATCCCCCTGGTCACCCTGGTGGACACCACCGCATTTCCCCCGGGCGACCGATGGGAACGCATGGGCGTGATCCGGCACGGCGCCAAACTGCTCCACGCCTATGCCCATCTCACCTGCCCCAAAATCACCATGGTGCTGAGGCGCTCATACGGCGGGGCCAACATCGTTCTGGGGTGTTCCAAAATGTTTCCCGACTTCGTCTACACATGGCCCACGGCCGAGTTCGCCCCCACGGGTCCCGAGACCGTGGTCCATGCCATCTTCCACAAGGAACTGGCAAAGGCCAAGGAGCAGGGGAATTACGACGAAGTGTTCAATCGATACTTAGGGATTCTCAAAGAGCAGTTTTCGGTCATGAACCTGGCCAAGGTATGGACGTCCTATTATACGGCCCATGAAGTGATCGATCCCAGAAACACCCGCCCAAGAATCATCAAAGCCCTGGAAGCGTTGGCCGACAAGCATGAAACGCTGCCGGAAAAAAAGCGTTCCATAAAACCCGCATGACCGGTAAGGAGGGAAGGTTAAATGGGTGACAGAATGGATGATGCCATCAGGCGGCTGGCCCATATTCATGAAAAAAACCGATCCGGAGGCGGTGAGGAACATGTAAAACGGCAGCATGCCCGGGGCAAGATGACGGCCCGGGAGCGGATCGACTCTCTCCTGGACGAGGGATCTTTTTCCGAACTGGGGTCCAGCGTGAACACCACCGGAAAAAGAATCGACGGACGGGAAATGAATGCACCCTGTGACGGGGCCGTGGTGGGGACCGGACGGATCGAGGGTCGACGGGTGGTGGTCTATGCCAGCGATTTCACGGTCCTGGGCGGTTCCATCGGGACCCAGCACGGTCTCAAGTTCGTGAAAATGATGGAGATGGCGGCGACCTGGGGGATCCCCATGATATGGCTCCTGGACTCCTCCGGCGGACGGCTCGGCTACCGGGATGTGCCCATGGCCGGAATCGACTGGTGGTTTGCCCTGGAATCGCGGTATTCGGGGATGATTCCCCAGATCAATGTGCTGTTGGGCCCCTGCATCGCGGGCCAGGCCTACTGCCCCACTCTGTGCGATTTTCTTCTCATGAGCCGGGGGTCGGCCCATCTCTGGCTGGGCGGTCCCCGCATGACCCAGGCGGCCACCTCGGAGAAAATCGGCGATGACGTGGGCGGCGCCGATTATCACATGGTCTATACCGGTACCTGCGATGTGGTGGGCGAAAACGACCGGGAGACCCTTTTAAAGACCCGGGGCCTCATGAAGTACCTCCCCTCCAATTGGAAAGAACGCCCCCCCATAAGAGAAACCAAGGACAGTCCTCACCGGGAGGTGGAAGAACTCTGCACCATGGTCCCCGATGATGAGGACAGTCCCTACGATATGCACCGGGTCATAGAGACCCTGGCCGATGACGGCCGATATTACGAAATCAAGGACGAATACGCGGGTCAGATCATCACCTGTTTCTGCCATTTTAACGGGGAAGCGGTTGGGCTTGTGGCGTGCAATCCCAAAATTCCCGGCAGCGTCATCGAAATCAATGCCTGCGATAAGTACTACCGGTTTTTGCAGGTGCTGGACGCTTACGGTATTCCCCTGGTGACCCTGGTGGACACGCCGCCCGAGGTGCCGGGGGAATCCCAGGAAACCCTCGGATTGATGCGGCATCTGGGAAAAATACTGGATCTCTACGCCACGGCCACCATTCCCAAGATCGCGATGGTGTTGCGCCGGGCTTACGCCGATGCGGGAGGCATGATTCTGGGGTGCGTAAAGGATATGGGCGTTGATCTAGTCTATGCCTGGCCCACGGCGCGGTTCTGCGTGGAAGCCTCGTCCTTGGATTACCAGAAAGCCTTTGACTGCGGCATGGAGGACGATGCCTACCCGGGATACCTGAACCGGGCCAGGGAACAGGTGGATGTCTTTGACGCCGCCAAAAGCTGGACCGCCCAAGTGGTGGATGAAATCATCCACCCCAGGGATACACGGAAAAGGATTATCGAAGCCATTGACCTCACACGGCATAAAAATGAGACACTGCCCCTCAGGGCCAAACTGCACGGGACAGGACCCACATGAAAACATTGGGATCAGAAAACGGGGTGAAAGGAGTATGACGATGAGTGACGCGAAAAAGCAAGTGGAAGTTCGGGCACCCATGTCGGGGGTTTTCTACCGAAGGCCCGGTCCCGATCAGGAGACCTATGTGGAAGTGGGAGATGAGGTGAAAAAAAAGCAGGTTTTAGCGCTGCTTGAGACCATGAAAGTCTTTCAAAGTGTCAAGTCGCCCGTGGCGGGGAAGATCCTTGAGATCGTAGCGGAAAATGAAACTCCACTCAAAGACGATGCCCTCATGTTCGTCATAGAGAAAGCCTAAAAATAATGCCCTTCAAAATCCCCCATCATCAGCCGAACAGGTTTTCCAAGATCCTCATCGCCAACCGGGGGGAGATCGCCCACCGGGTGATCCGGTCGTGCCGGGAGATGGGGATTCATACGGTGGCCGTGTACTCGGAGGCGGATGCGGATTCCCTTCACCTCTCCCTGGCGGATGAACGGGTGTGCATCGGTCCCGCCATGAGTGCAAAGAGCTATTTGAACATGGAGAACATCCTTAGCGCCGCAAAGAAAACAGGGGCCGACGCCATTCACCCCGGTTACGGCTATCTGGCGGAGCGGGAAGATTTCGCGACCCTGTGCGAGGCCCAAGGGGTCACCTTCATCGGCCCCACGGCGGCCAATCTGAGGCTGGCCGGAAATAAACTGGCGGCCAAAGAGACCGCCGTATCCGCGGGGGTTCCGGTGATTCCCAGCAGTGAGGGCCACGTCCCCACGGTCCAGGAGGCCATGGCTGTGGCCTCGGACATGGGATATCCGGTAATGCTCAAGTCGGCCGGTGGTGGCGGAGGGCGCGGCATCAGGATCTGCGAAGACGAAGAGATGCTGGTGGACGAATTCCCCATCGCCAAAATGGAGGCGGGCGCGTCTTTCGGGGATGCCACCCTCTACATTGAAAAACTGATTTCCGAACCCCGCCACATCGAGTTCCAGGTGCTTTGCGACAGGGACGGCCATGTGACCCATCTGGGGGAGCGGGAGTGCACCATACAGCGGCGCTTCCAGAAACTGATCGAGGAATCCCCGTCCCCCTTTGTGGACCGGAATCTTCGCCGAAAGATGGGGGATGCGGCCGTTGCTCTTTTAAAAGCCGCCCATTACGAAAACGCGGGCACGGTGGAGTTCCTGGTGGACCCGGACGGCGCCTTCTATTTCATGGAGATCAACGCGCGTATACAGGTGGAGCACCCGGTGACCGAATTGACCACGGGGATTGATCTTGTCAAGGAACAGATCCGGCTGGCGTCAGGAGCTCCCCTGGGATACACCTTTGACGATCTGCCGATCCGGGGGTGGGCCATGGAATGCCGCATCAATGCGGAGGACCCGGATCGCGGGTTCGCCCCCTGTCCCGGAACCATCACCCGGTACCGCCCGCCGGGAGGATTCGGGGTCCGGCTCGATACCCACCTCTACGAGGGGTATGAACTTCCCATCTTCTATGACTCCCTGGTGGCCAAACTGGTATCCCACGATCTCACGCGGATGGGAGCCGTTCAAGTGATGAAACGAGCCCTGTCCGAATTTCAAATCGAACCCCTTAAGACCACCATCCCCCTCTATTTACGGGTGATGGATGATCCGCAATTTCTTGAAGGGGATTTTCATACGGGGTTCATTAACCGTTTCATTCCTGAAGATGAAGACGACGACTGAAAAATCGGGAGAGTGTTTATATGGATTTTGAACTGACCCAAGAAGAACAGATGTTGAAGGATACGGTGGCCCGATTCGTGGACCGCGAGGTCATTCCCCTGGCGCCGGAGATCGACGATCAGGAACGGTTTCCAAAGGAGAATTTCAAGGCCATGGCCGACATGGGCCTTTTCGGCATCTCCATCCCCGAGGCCTACGGCGGGAGCGACGCCGGATTCTTTTCATGCGTCCTGGTCATGGAAGAGCTAATGCGCGGGTGCGTCTCAACGGGGAACACCTACGGGGCCCACGCCATTTTGTGCGCGGAGAATATCTACCGAAACGGCAACGACAGCCAGCGCAAAAAATATCTGCCCCCGCTGATTAAAGGCGAGAAGATCGGGGCTCTTGCCATCACCGAGCCGGAGGCCGGTTCCGACGCCCTTTCCCTTCGCACCCGGGCGGTCAAGGACGGGGATAAGTACCTTCTAACGGGCACCAAAATGTTCATCACCAACGGTCCCCTGGCGGATGTGATCGTGGTCTACGCCAAGACCGATCCCCAGGCTGGCCCCAAGGGGATATCCGCCTTTATCGTGGAGAAGGATTTTCCGGGGTTTTCCACGGGGAAGACGCTTAAAAAAATGGGGGTTCGGGGATCCCCCACGGGAGAGCTGATCTTTGAGAACTGCCGGGTCCCGGCCGAGAACCTCCTGGGTGAAGAGAACCAGGGATTGCAAGTGCTTATGAGCGGGCTGGACCGGGAGCGGATTCTCTGGTCCATCGCCCCCATCGGCGTGGCCCAGGGGGCCTTTGACCTGGCCTTCAAATACGCCGCCCAACGGAAACAGTTCGGCGCGCCCATCGCCTCCTTTCAGATGATCCAGCAGATCCTGGCGGATATGGCCACCGACATTCAGGCGGGCCGCGTGCTGGCCTACTGGGCCGCATCCCGTGCCGCCACCGGCAGGCGGGTCCGGCTCGATGCGTCATACGCCAAACTCTTCTGCGCCGAGGCGGGGGTTCGCGCCGTGGGCAAGGCGGTCCAGGTATTCGGCGGGTACGGCTTTATCAGGGAATTCCCCATAGAAAGGATGTACCGGGATGTAAAGGGCATCGAGTTCGGTGCCGGAACCAATCAGATCCAGCGGCTGATCATCATGCGTGAATTGATGGCCGGGATGAAAAAAGCATAAGCCCAGATTCCGGGAATCTGTTTCGACCCAACCCCAACAGTGTTCATGGCCGACGGGTGGCGGCAACATGTCTTCTCATACTGAGCTGTGAAACGCTCCTTTTGACGGCGTTTTTATATATAGGCTTTCCGATAACCCTGTTCCTGCCGGGAGACGCGACGTTTTCCGGTGACACGCAAGGAGGAAGCACTATGGAAGACAGATTCTGGCACAAGGCCTATGCCGAGAATGTCCCCCCCACCATCAACTATGACACCTTGACCCTTTCCCAGGTGCTGGACCGGACCGCCCAAAGGTATCCGGAAACCGTGGCCCTGATCATGATGGGGAAAACCATCACCTACCGGCAGCTCAATGAACTGGTCAACCGGTTTGCAACGGCCCTGGCGGACCTGGGCGTGGAAAAGGGCGACAAGGTGTCCCTCGTCCTGCCCAACATGCCCCAGGTGATTATCGCCGCCTATGCCGTGTTCAGGCTGGGAGCCGCGGTGGTCATGAACAACCCCCTCTACACGGAAAATGAACTGGCACACCAGCTGAACGATTCCGAATCAAGGATGGCCATCTGCATGGATCTTTTGGTCCCCCGATTTCTCAACCTGAAGGAGAAAACAGGCATTGAGACCATCATTTCATGCCACATCCGCGATTATCTCCCCTTTCCCAAAAAGCAGCTCTTTCCCTTTGTCAAAAAGAAGATGCACCGGAAGATCACGCCGGCCGACGGGGTCCTGGAATTCATGGACCTGATCAAGCGGTATCCGGCGGAACCGCCGAAGCGGGAGGTTCAGGTTGACGACCTGGCCGCGCTCCTTTATACCGGCGGCACCACCGGCGTATCCAAGGGCGTGGTGCTGAGCCATGCCAATTGCAGCGCATGTGTTCAGCAGTTGAGGGCCTGGCTGCCGGACGCGGTGGAGGGAAAGGACAGCATGCTGGGGACCTTTCCCGTATTTCATACGGCGGGGTTTACCACCGGCATGAACACGGCCATTTACCGGGGACTCACCTACATCCTCATCCCCAGGCCCGACCCGGGCTCGGTGCTGGAGATGACCCGAAAATACAAGCCCAACTGGTTTCCCTGCGTCCCAACCCTTTTCGTGGGTGTTCTGGCCCATAAGGATTTCAAAAAGACCAGTTTCTCTTCGGTCAAGGGATGCGTCTCCGGCGCCGCTCCTTTGGCCCTCGAGACCATAAAACAATGGAAGGCAACCGTGGGGGCGGACATTGTGGAGTGCTACGGCCTGACGGAGACCTCCACCCTGTCACATGCCAACCCCCGGGGCGGAAAACTGAAACCCGGTAGCGTGGGGGTTCCGGTCCCCGATACGGACTGTCGCATCGTGGACGTGGATACGGGCACAAAGGATATGCCGTTAGGGGAATCGGGGGAAGTCATCCTCAAAGGCCCCCAAGTGACCAGCGGGTACCACAACCAGCCCGAAGAGACCGCCGAGGCCATACGGGACGGGTGGCTCTACACGGGAGATATCGGATACATGGATGATGAAGGGTATCTCTTCATTGTGGACCGGAAGAAGGACATGATCATTGCGGGCGGGTACAATATTTATCCCCGGGACATTGACGAAGTCCTCTACGCGCACCCCAAAATCAAGGAGGCCTGCGCCATCGGCATACCGGATGCCTACCGGGGGGAGACCGTGAAAGCCTTTATCGCCCTGGAAGCCGACCAGAAGATCACCGAAGAGGAGGTGCGCGCCTGGTGCAAGGAGAAGCTTGCCTCCTACAAGGTCCCCAAGCAGGTGGAAGTCATGGATGAACTCCCCAAGAGTGCCATTGGAAAGGTGTTACGGCGAAAATTAAAAGAGATGGAGATGGCGAAAACGAAGGCCGCGGGCGGGTCCGTAGCCTCATAACAGGAGGTTTTCCATGGATGGCTATGACGCAATCGTCATCGGTGCGGGGAACGGCGGACTCACCGCATCGGCGGCACTGGCCCAAAAAGGGCTGCGGGTGTTGCTTTTGGAGCGGCACAATATTCCGGGGGGGTGTGCCACCAGTTTCTGCCGGGGCCGTTTCGAATTTGAGGTGGCCCTCCACCAACTGAGCGGCATGGGGACCCCTACGAAACCGGGGCCCTTGCGCATGATGCTGGGAAGCTTAGGGATTTTAGATCAGCTGGAGCTGGTGGAGATGCCCGATCTATACAGCGTGGTCATGCCGGACGGCTTCAGGATAGGGTTAAAACCGGATAAAGACCAGGTGATCGCCGAATTGAAAGAAAGATTTCCCCATGAGCGTGAGGGCATCGACACTTTCTTCACTCTGGTCTATGCCTACGCCAACCAGATGCTGGCCACCTTTTTTTTCAAGGACCCTGCGCCCACACGCAAGAAATATCCGGACATGTATGCCTATGCCTTCAAAACAGCGTCCCATGTCCTGAACGAACTCTTTACGGATCCGCTCTTAAAAGCCGTTTTAAGCGTGTACTGGGGATATATCGGTCTCCCTCCCGACCGGCTGGCGTTTCCCTATCTTGCCATGATCTTCTTTACCTACATCGAATTTAAACCCTTTCATATCAAGGGCGGTTCCCAGGCCCTCAGTAATGTCATTGCCAATGCATTTCTCACTCACGGAGGGACGGTACGCTACAACTGCGGGGTTTCAAAGATCATCGTGGAAGAGGGAGCCGTCAAGGGTGTCGTGACTGAGGACGGGGACCGGATAGGCGCTAGGTTTGTGGTCTCAAACGCATCGCAGGTGTCCACCTACGTGGGTCTCATGGACCCGGAGCATGTTCCGGATCAGGTGCACAGAGAGATGAGAGGAAGAAGCCTCAGCCCGTCGGCGTTCACCCTGTTCGCGGGTTTTGATTGTGAACCGGATGCCATCGGATTTACGGAGCCGACAACCTTCCTCCTAAACGATCTGGATGTGTCGGACCGGACCCTCAGCAAAATGCAGGAATTGCCTATCGGGAATCAGCCCGTGGTCTTGAGCTGCTATGATGTGGCGGACCCGGAGTTCTCCCCCCAGGGGACTTGCCAGGCCAACATCGTCACCCTCAAATACGGAAAGACCTGGTTGCGGGTTCCCCCGCGGGAGTATCACAGGATGAAATTCCAGTGCGCGGAGGAGATGCTCCAAAGGGTGGAAGCGATCTATCCTCATGTCAGGGGACACATTGAGGAACTGGAGGTTGCCACCCCGCTGACGCACATGCGGTATCTGGGCCATCCTGAAGGGGCCATCTACGGATACGAGCAGTATATCAAGGATTCCATGTTCTTTCAGCCGGGTCGGTATTCTCCCATTGAGGGGCTCTATTTTGCCAGCGGCTGGGTGGGAGACTGCGGGTTTCATCCGACGCTTCAGGCCGGCCTCAGAGCGGCCAAATCCATCGTGCGTAAATTGGAGAAGGAAGAAAAATGAAAAAAGCCGTGTTTGAAGACTTTGACGGATATGACCATATCATCGGCGAGATTGAATACAGCCGGAAGTTCGGTGTGGATTATACCAGAGATCGGAGCATGCCGGAGCGGTTCATCAACCGGCTTCATCCCGACCGGATCAGACTTCGCTTAAGCGATATCATTGAGGAAACCGCCTCGGCCAGAACCTTCCGGTTCATTTCCGAGGATGGTGATCTCCCCCCTTTTCTGGCCGGGCAGTACATTTCGCTTTCAGTTGAGGCCGGCGGCATCCTCACCAGCCGCCCCTACAGCATATCTTCCCCTCCGAACCAGGCAGGGTTCTGGGATATTACGGTTCGGAGGGTTGAATCGGGGCTGGTGAGCAATTATCTCCTGGATCATGTGAAGAAGGGGGAAATCTTCCGGAGCTCGGGGCCCTGCGGCAACTTCTATCATAACCCCCTCTTCCATGACAAAAAAATGGTTTTGATCGCCGGCGGCGCCGGTGTGACGCCCTTTATGAGCATGATACGAGAAATCACGGAGTGCGGGCTGGACCGGCATGTTTTTTTGTTTTTCGGAAACAGAACCCTTGAAGAGGCCCCGTTCCACCATGAACTCACCTCCCTTTCCGGCCGATTTAAAAACATTCAATACATCCCCGTCATTGAAAATCCCCCGGCAGATTACAAGGGGGCAGTAGGGGTGATTACCGGAAAACTGATCCAAGAGAAACTGGGGGATGTGGCGGACAAAACCTTTTATCTCTGCGGCCCACAGGGGCTTTACGATTATTGCATCCCGGAGCTTAAGCGGCTGAATATTCCGGAAAGGAAAATACGCAGGGAAGTCTACGGCGCGCCGGTAAAGGTCTCCGCCTGTCCGGGCTGGCCCCGAGAAATTCCCGAGACCCGGGTGTTTAAAATCCGGGTAAAGGGCAGAAAGACCATTTCAGCCCTGGCCGGTGAGCCCGTGATCAAATCGCTGGAGAAAGCAGGGCTCACCCTCAAGGCCCTCTGCCGATCGGGGGAGTGCAGCATGTGCCGGGTGCGGGTGGTGTCGGGACGGGTATTCCAGCCAAAGGGGGTGCCGGTCCGGAAGTCGGATACGCGATTCGGGTATGTGCATTCTTGTGTCTCTTATCCCCTTGAGGACTTGGAGATCGAGGTTTAGAAAGCAAGGAGAGGAGATATTTTCCATGAGCGATGCCAATCAAATAAAAACTGGGCCGCGGAAGAACGATCTGGTGACATTTGAGAAAAAGGGGCAAGTGGGTCGGATTATCCTGAACCGGCCGGAGAAACGCAATGCCATGAATCTCGCCGTTTGGGAGGCCCTTGATCGGGCCATAGGAGCTGCCGGCGAGGATCCGGAGGTGAGGGTGGTGATCCTCAAGGGAGAAGGCAAGTCTTTTTGCGCGGGAATCGACCTCGGCCCTGAAAACGAACTGATATCGGCCATCGGCCACAAACCGGGTGCGACGCAGAAACTGAATTTCTTTCAAAAAATCAAAGAAGTCCAGGATATCCACAATCGCCTGGAGAGACTTTCCAAACCGAGCATTGCCTCCATTCACGGCCATTGTCTCGGGGCCGGTCTGGAGCTGGTTCTCTGCTGTGACATCCGTATCTGTACGGCGGATGCGATCTTCGGCCTGCCCGAAGCTTCCCTGGCCTTTATTACGGATGTGGGCGGACTCCAGCGCCTTCCCAGGGTGGTGGGGAGAGGGCACGCACGGGAGATCGCCTTCCGGGCGCATCGGTTTGACGCAAAACGGGCAAGAATGATCCAGCTGGTCAATGACGTCTATGTGGATAGGGATGAACTAGAGGCAAAGACAATGGAAATGGCCGAAGAGATTGCCGCCAACCCCCCATTGGCCGTACAGGGGGCGAAAGAGGTCTTTCTCTTCGATGATGAGATCGGTCTAGAGCGGTCCCTTCACTACAATGCGGCCAGATCTTCCATGATTTTGCCTTCAGAGGATCTGTTTGAAGCCATAGGCGCCCACATGCAGAAACGAAAGGGCAACTTCAAAGGGGCCTAAGAGGAGGTCAACATGAACCAGAAAAAAACCGTGGTGACCTGTGCCCTCACCGGGGTCCTGACGGATCCGGCGGTTCACCATGTCCCCGTCAACCCGGAGGAGATGGCGGACCATGCGGTGCAGGCATATAATGCGGGGGCGTCCATCCTCCACTGTCATTTCAGGAACCAGGCGGAAGGGATGGGCCATCTCCCCACATGGGATCCGGATACGGTGGGGAACATTCTTGGGGCCATCAAGGACCGTATCCCGGAGATCATCATCTGCATGAGCACGGGAGTGGTTGGGCCCGATATCTCGGGTCCTGTGGCTTGCCTCGAAAAGTTTCAACCGGAAATGGCCGCCTGCAATGCCGGCTCCCTGAATTATCTGAAGCTTCGGGCCGACGGGTCCTGGGCCTGGCCCCCCGCCCTCTTTGACAACCGGGTGGAAAAGATCAAGGGATTTCTGGATGTGATGATCGCAAACCATATCGTGCCGGAATTCGAATGTTTTGATACGGGCATTGTTCGGAGCGTGGGCCTGTACCGGAAAAACGGCATGTTTGAGGGACCGGCCCATATTTCCTGCGTCATGGGGGTTCAAAGCGGCATGCCCGCAAGGCCCGATCTGCTCCCCATCCTTGTGGATGAAATGATGCCGGGAACCCATTACCAGGTCATCGCAGTGGGTCGGGATGAGATCTGGGACCTTCATCGTAAATGCGCGGAGTTGGGCGGGAATGTGCGAACGGGCCTCGAGGATACGTTCTACCTGCCGGGGGGTGAGAGAGCGAAAAACAACGGGGTTCTGGTGGATGCCCTGGTGAGTATGGTCAGGGAGGCGGGCCGGGAACCGGCCTCTACCGCGGAAGCCCGTGAGATCCTGGGCCTGAGACCCGCCACAACCCATTGAAGGAGTACATCTGATGGAAATCATTCAATATACGGAAGAACACCGGATTTTCAGGGACGCGGTAAGAAAATTTTTCGAAAAAGAGGTCATTCCACACGCCGACGAATGGGAAGAGGCAGGCCGAGTGCCCAAGAGCGTCTGGCGGAAGATGGGAGAGCAGGGATTTCTCTGCATGGATGTGCCCGAGGAATATGGCGGGCTAGGGGCGGATTTTCTCTATTCGGTGATCCTGACCGAGGAGTTGGGTAGGACGGGCAACACCGGATTGGCCGCACCGCTCCACAGCGATATCGTCGTTCCCTACATTTCATCCTTTGCCACCGAAGAACTGAAGAAAAAATATCTTCCCGGGTGTATCTCGGGAGAGCTGATCACGGCGGTGGCCATGACCGAACCCAACGCCGGGAGTGATCTTGCCGCCATCCGGACCACCGCTGTTGAAGACGGGGACCATGTGGTGCTGAACGGCCAGAAGACCTTTATCAGCAACGGGCTCAATTGCGGACTGGTTGTGGTGGCCACCAAAGATCCTTCCACGGAAAACCCCTATCAGGCCATTGATCTCTATCTGGTGGAGGACGGCACACCGGGATTTGAAAGGGGGAAAAGGATCAAAAAGGTGGGATGGCACAGCCAGGATACGGCCGAACTATTCTTCAGCGATTGCCGAATCCCCAAAAGCAACCGCCTGGGGCAGAAGGGGGGCGGTTTCATGATGCTCATGGAAAAATTGCAGCAAGAAAGGCTCATGTGCTGCATCATAGCGGTGGCCGCTGCCGAGCGGATGCTGGAGATGACAGTCCGGTACTGCCGCGATCGGACCGCCTTCGGCCGTCCCCTTACCAAATTTCAGAATACGCAATTCAAGATTGTTGAGATGGCCACCGAAATCCGGCTGGGACGGACCTTCGTGGACAAGCTCATCGTGGATCATATGGAGGGGGTCAATGTGGTGGTAAATGTATCCATGGGCAAGTACTGGACATCCGAAATGGCCATGCGCGTGGCCGATCAGGGTGTTCAGCTTCACGGGGGTTACGGGTATTGCGAGGAATACCCCATTGCCCGGGCCTGGCGGGACGCAAGGGTCCTCTCCATCTTCGCCGGGACCAGCGAGATCATGAAGGGGATTGCCGCCAAGTTTATGGGATTGTAAGAGGAACAATGGACTTCCAGTTTACCCAAGAACAACTCATGTTCAGGGACCAGGTCATGGGGTTTGCCAAGAAGGAAATCGTGCCCAGGGTTCAGGAACACGACCTCAAAGGGGAATTCGACCGGAAGTCCTTTAAAAGGCTGGGAGAATTCGGGATCCTGGGCCTTCACTTCCCGGAAAGTCTGGGCGGCAGCGACGCGGACGTGGTGACCACGGTCCTGGCCGGGGAAGCCCTTGGGGAAGCGGGTGTGGATGGGGGGTTGACCCTGGCCTACGGGGCCCATACCTTCCTCTGCGGGGATACCATTTATGCCCACGGCACCGATCGGCAGCGGGAGGCGTACATTCCCAAGCTGGCCTCGGGGGAGTGGATCGGCTGCATGGGTCTCACCGAACCCAACGCCGGGTCGGACGTGGCCTCCATGACCACCCGGGCGGAAAAAAAGGGAGACCGGTATGTTTTAAACGGCACCAAGATGTTCATTACCAACGGGCCCGTGGCCGACGTGGCGGTGGTATACGCCAAGACCGGCAGGGATCTCAAGCATGCGGGCATCTCCGCTTTCATCGTGGAAAAGGGAACCCCAGGGTTTTCCGCCGGTAATAACCTCATCAAAATGGGGGTTCGCACTTCCCACACTTCGGAGCTGATCCTGGAGGACTGTGAAATCCCCGAGAGGAATCTGATCGGCCGTGAAGGGGAAGGGTTCATCATGGCCATGCAGACGGTGGAATGGGACAGAAGCGCGCTTCTGGCCCCCTTTGTGGGCGGCATGAGTTATGTTTTGAATAAATGCGCCCGCTATGCCGGGGAGCGGTACCAGTTCGGCCGACCCATCGGCCAATTCCAGGCCATCAAGCACAAACTGGCCGATATCAAGATCTTCATCGAAGCGGCCAAAAGCCTCTATTACCGAATCGCCTGGTATAAGGATCAGGGGAGGCCCCTCAATCATCTGGAAGCGGCCGTGGCCAAGCTCTTTGTGGGAGACGGGTGCTTGGGACCCGCCAATGACGCCATGGTCCTGTTCGGAGGGTATGGGTACTGCCATGAATATGAGGTGGAACGGTATTTCAGGGACAGCCGGCTTGCCCCCATCGGCGGCGGGACCTCCGATATTCAGAAAAAGATCATCTCAAAGCTCATTTAGAGGATACCTTCCAATGAATTTTGACCTTGGGGAGCAGGAAAAAAAGATTTGCAGGGGAATCCGGGAACTGTTCGCTGAGCATGACGCATCCGAACTGAGCAAAATGGAAACCCTTCACGCGGAAGACCTTCAAGAATTAGCCCGTCGCTGGTTCACATTGCTGGAATCGGCGGGATATCTCACCTGTTCGGCACAAGAGGGTCGCAACACCGTTTCCCTGGCGGTCATTCAAGAGCAGCTGGCCGCACTTTCTCCTCCCCTTTTCCTTTCCGTGGAGGTGAGCGTTCGCATTTTCGGACGGCTGGTGGCCCGTTTCGGCACCGAGGAACAGAAAATCGCCATCCTGCCCGATCTTATGAGCGGACGGAGCATCGGCGCCGTGGCCCTCTCGGAAGAGGGGATGAACACTGAAAACAGCGCACTCAACACAAAGGGTGTCCCCACCGCCCGCGGGTTTTTCGTGACCGGGTCCAAGGGCCATGTGATCAATGCACCCATTGCGGACTGGATCGCGGTGGCCGGAAAGATCGACGGTTGTGAAGGGCCTGCCTTCTTCCTGATCAAAAAGGGACGGAAAGGCCTTTTCGTGGGCGACAGACTGATCACCCTCGGGTACGAGGGGGTCCCCATATCACCCATGGAATTGGATAATTGCCCGGCCTCCCATGTGATTCACCCCCCCGTGGATCGGGGAATCCTGAAGACCGTCCGCATGTGGGAGGACCAGATCCTCACGGCCGCCGGCCTGGGCCTCATGAGGCAATCCTTTGACGCGGCGCTTCAATACGCCAAAACCCACCAAAGCGGGGGAAAACCGATCATCGCTTATCAGGAGGTCGGTTTCAAACTGGCCGAAATGCTGACCCTGTTTCAAACGGCCCGGCTTCTGGCCTATCGCGCCGCCTGGATGTGCGAGGTAAAGGACCGGGAGGCCGAGGTTCTGGCCCATTCGGCCAAGGTGTTTTGCGGGGAGGCCGCCGAAAAAATTACAAGTGACGCCCTGCAGATCCTGGGGGGAGAAGGATACATTCGCGGAAATCAGGTGGAGACCGGTTACCGGGACGCCAAATACATTCAGATCGCCGGAACCTCCACGGAAATATCCCGCATGAAGATCGGCGATTGGATCCTGGGCTACTGAAGGATCTTTGGGAGGAGTAATGTCTGCTTGGAGGCAATTGACCCATGAATGAGGACCTGTTGTATGAGGTCAAGGACCGCGTCGGGTTTTTGACCATCAACCGGGAGGAGCGTCGAAACGCCATCAGCCTGGAAATGATCCGCTCTTTTAGGGACCATTTGAAGGCGGCGGATCGGAACGAGGCGGTGGGGGCGGTCTGTCTTACGGGGAAGGGGGACAAGGCCTTCTGCGCCGGGGCGGACTTGGGGGTCACCTTGGCTGGAGGTGGGGACGACCGATTGTCGGGCCCCAGGACCTATGCTGCGCTCCTCAAGGAAATGGCGAAATTCGAAAAACCGCTGGTGGCGCGCATAAACGGCCCCTGCATTGCCGGTGGAATGGGCCTGATGCTCGCCTGTGATATCGTGATCGCCAGGGACGACACCTACTTTCGTCTGCCAGAGGTCAACGTGGGCATCTTTCCCATGATGGTGGGGGCCCTTCTCTATCGCAATTTGCCCAGGAAAAAAGCCATGGATATGGTCCTCACCGGCCGAAAGATACCGGCCGTGGAGGCGGAAGGGTTAGGGATGATCAGCCGCGCAGTGGGGCCGCACCGGTTAGACGAGGCGGTTGAAGAGACGCTGAAGCGCCTCACAAACAAGAGCCCCATCGGCACAAGGCTCGGCAAGGCGGCATTTTCAGCCATGGGCGACATGCCTTTTGAAGCGGCCGTGGACTATCTCTGCGAAGCCCTTGACAAGGTTATCGCCACTAAGGACGCGGCAGAAGGCATGAAGGCGTTCATGGAGAAGAGGGCGCCGAATTTTACCGGTAAATAATTTAAGGAGGATGAAAAAATGGCGTTTACAGATGCAAAAGAAATTTTCAACAAGATGCCCGAGGTGTTCAACGCGGATGCGGCCCAGGGGCTTGATGCGGTCTTCCAGTATGAGATCACCGGCGAAAACGGCGGGAACTGGAGTGTGGTGGTCAAAGACGGCGCCTGCCAGGTCAGTGAAGGGGTCCATGATTCACCCTCCGTGACCCTGACCATGAGCGGCGACACATGGCTCGGAATCGTCAACAAAACCACCAACGGCATGCAGGCTTTTATGTCGGGGGATCTCAAAGCCACCGGGGACATCATGCTGGCCCAGCGCATTGAACAGCTCTTTCCGCTCTGAAAGACCCGTCAGGCGGGAAGCAGATCCTTTGCCCACGCCGGTGAGGGATCTGATTTTGTTTCATGGTTTCAGATTCCATCACAATGGTTTGTTGAAAGGGATTGTCCTTAATTTGAATATTGACAAAGGAAAACGAATAATGTTAGTCATTATTCATGGAAAGAAAAACGAACCATTTTGTACAGGCAATCGAAAAAGGCTTTTTGGTTTTGCAGGCCTTCACGGCGGATAGGCCCGCTCTCACCCTGTCTCAAATCGCCTCTCTCTCCGGCATGAATGTTCCAACGGCCCAGCGTATTACCGACACACTGTTAGCGCTGGGATATCTGAAACGGAACAGCGTTAAACAATTTTTTCTGGGACCAAAAGTGTTAACGCTCGGATTTTCTTTTTTGAACGGTTCCCAGCTCACAACGCTTGCCCATCGATACATTGACGAGTTCTTTGAACGCCATGAGATGACGGTTAATTTGAGCGTGCTGGAAGGCGGGCATATCCTCTACCTGTGCAGGCGGGAAGGCCGTAGATT
Organism: Desulfatiglandales bacterium; assembly: GCA_963663335.2. Taxonomy (GTDB): domain Bacteria; phylum Desulfobacterota; class DSM-4660; order Desulfatiglandales; family Desulfatiglandaceae; genus NaphS2. The sequence goes on from CAXXLN010000002.1 coordinate 242,518, forward strand.
TTTGAAATACGATATCCAGCCCGGCTTCCGACTGCCGGCCCACTGTGCGGCCATGGGAAAGGTGATGATCGCGGGTCTGCCGGATGAAGAGATTGCGGAAATAATTGAAAACATCGATTTTGAACCCATGACCCCTTTCACCATTGTTGATCCCGCCAAATTTAAGCAAGATGTCTTAATGGTGCGAGAACAGGGATACGCCGTTTGCGATCGTGAACTCAACCTGGAAGTGGCGTCCATCGCCTTTCCGGTTTTGGAAGCCGGTGGAAAGGTTGTGGCGGCGGTAAATGTAACGATTCCCTCTGATAAGGCCCATGGCGATTTCTTGATGGATTCAACAAACAAAGTGAAAATTCTGGGTCGAGATTTGTCGGAATCTTTAGGTTATCACGGCCCTTACCCCCTAATCCAACCCCTTTCACAAAAATACTAATCGGACACGGCTGTTTCAAAAGGCCGTTGACATTCCTTTAACTATCCAATTCCATTTTTTTGTTTGTCCGTGCATTACCCAAAACATGGCGTAAAAAATAACGTTAAACGTTAATGTATAATATTGATCAATAAAATTTTGGCAATAGCCTATGATTTTTATTGACAAGCAATATAATATAATGATAGACGATATTCAATTTTTGTGACGATGGCCATTGGAGACAGTTTTGAAAGGTGGATTGCCCCTTAAGTCGATGCTTTCGGGTGAAGGGGCCTCAGCAAAAATTATGAATTTTAAATCAAATAAGGAGAGATGAAATGACCTCCGAAACCATACCCTATCCGACGTTTGGCTTAGAGGGCAAGATTGCTTTGGTGACCGGATCGAGTCGCGGACTGGGCCGATGGATTGCTTTGGCTTTAGCCCATGTGGGCGCCGATGTGGTCGTGACCTACCGTCAGGCCGTTGAGGAAGGGAAAACAGTTGCCGGGGAGATTCGGGACATGGGCCGGCGCTGTTTATTGACGCGTCTGGACCTGGCGGACCTTTCTTCCATGGAAGCAATGATGTCTGAGATATCCGGCGAGTTCGGCGGGTTGGACATCCTTGTGAACAATGCGGGGGTGAATCGGCCTAAAAAGGCCCTGGAAGTGACACCTGAGGATTTTGATCATGTGACGAGCGTGAACCTCAAAGGCGTTTATTTCTGCAGCCAGGCGGCCGCCAAAATGATGATTCCCAGAGGTGGCGGAAAAATCATCAACCTTTCGTCGGCCGCGGCATTTCTGGTTCGACGCAACATTACCATTTCCGTTTACGCCATGACCAAGGCGGGCCTGGTCATGCTCACCAAGGCATTGTCGTCCGAGTGGGCGGATTACAAGATCAATGTCAACGCCATTGCACCGGGGTATTTCAAGACCCCCCTTACACAAGATCGCCTGGAGGATCCTCAATTTAAAAACAGTGTTCTGGAGACCACGCCCCTGAATCGCGTGGGAGAGCCGCAAGACATTATGGGAGCGGTGATGTTTTTGGCTTCCGACGCTTCGGATTTTATCACGGGACAAACCCTTTGCGTGGACGGCGGCAGAACGGTTCTTTGATGCGGTGGTGTTCATTTTATCGGGGGTCGTTGGAAAGGCAAAAAAGGAATCATGCACCTTCTGTTTACGCGAACAGAAGAAACCCGCAAAAATCATAGGATAGAAAAGGAGGAAGACATGGGCGTCAAAAAATTCACCAGAAGAGAGTTTGTCAAGGTCTCAACCGCCGGATTGGCTGCCATTGGTTTAAGCGGTCAAATCCCTTCTTTGTCCTGGGGAGCCAATAACTACACGTTCGGGTCCGCCAGCGCCAAAGGCTCCTGGTATCCGCTGTCAGTGGCCATGGCCAAGGTGATCAACGACCATGTGCCGGGATACAATGTCACCGGCGTAACAACCCCCGGTGCTTCAAGAGAGAACATCCTGAGAATCGATCGTAGTGAAATGGAGCTGGGTTGGTCCACCGCCAATATGCTTTATGCGGGATACCATGGGAAAAAGCCCTTTGAGGGGAAGATGAAGGTTCTGGGATGGTTTTCATCCTATCCCGGTTATTTCACCATAGCGGCCCGCAAATCCAACGGGATCAAATCCATCGCCGATCTTAAAGGAAAAAGAGTAGCCATCGGCACGCCGGGCTCCATGACCATGCTGGAGAACGAAAACATCATCCTCAAGAGCTGCGGATTGGAGGCCGGAAAGGATTACAGGGCCGAGTATATCCGCTTTCCTGATGCCGTCCAGAAAATGATAGACGGACATATTGACGCTTGTTCCTATTTTATGGGGATCAAAGTTCCCGGCTTTGTTCAGATGGCAGGTTCCGTTGATTTAAACTTTCTGCCGCTCCCCCTTGAGGCACAAAAAAAAATCGTTGCACGGGACCCGGCCTATTTCATCGGAAGCCTTCCCGCCAATACCTACAGGGGCCAGGTGAAAGCGACGCCCATGGCGGGAATGTCCTACACCCTGATATGCAGCCCGGCCCTGGCCGATGAGTTCATGTACAACGCCACAAAAGCCGTTTTTGAAAATCTGGATTTCATTACCTCCGCATCGGCCAATTTTAAACAAACCAAACTGGCCAATGTATATCAGGGCATGCCGGTGCCGATCCATCCGGGTGCGGTCAAATATTTCACGGAAAAAGGGATGAGTCGGTAAAGGGAATGGATGGGTTTTTAGATGCACAGGTTTTGATGGAAAGGTACGATTTTCAACCGATTGAAACGGGTCGTTTGACGTAAACAAAGCGGAGAAAACCATAATGATTGTAAAAATCAATAATGCCGTAAACCTTTTCGTTGCTGTTTGTGCGGTTGTCCTTTCCATCATATCATTGTACACGGCCTTTTTCGGCACCTTTGAAACCATGCTGCAAAGGACCCTGCATCTTACCTTCATTTGCGTACTGGGCCTTTTTACGTTTCAATTCAAAAGAAAGGACAAAGCCTCCGGGATGGATTTGGGGGTGAACTGTTGTTTGGCTGTTCTTTTCATTGCCGCCAACATTTACCTGGCATTGAATTGGAAGCAGCTTTACATATCGCCGTTTATGGATGGCTACGGCATTTTTATGGGGGTCGCGGCCATTCTGATCCTTCTGGAATTGACACGCCGCACCGTGGGCATCTCCCTGGCGGTGATTGTCCTGATTTTTCTGGCCTATGCCTATTTCGGCAGTTATATCCCGGGATTTCTGGGGCATCGGGGCTATGGGGTGGAAAGAATCGTGGTCCAGGTTTTTGCCGGCACCGAGGGCATATACGGCATCCCCATCGGCGTCTGCGCCACCATTGTGATTATTTTTCTCATATTCGGGGCTTTTCTGGACCGGGCCGGGGCCTCGTCCGTGCTGTTGCAGCTGGCGAGCTCCGTTGCAGGTGGTTATCGGGGAGGGCCGGCCAAGGTCGCCATTGCCGCCAGCGGCCTCATGGGGATGCTTTCGGGGAGTTCGGCTGCCAACGCGGCCACTACCGGCGCCGTTACCATCCCCATGATGAAAAAATCCGGCATCCAACCCACCGTGGCCGCCGCCATTGAGGCGGTGGCCTCCTCGGGAGGCTACAAGACCCCTCCCATCATGGGAGCGGTGGCGTTCGTCATGGCCAATATGCTGGGGGTGGATTATGTTGATGTCTGCGTGGCCGCGGCTTTGCCGGCCTTTTTTCATTACCTGGGGCTTTTTTTCATGGTGGATTTCTACGCCGGTCTGCGGGGGTTGAGCGGTATGTCCAAGTCCGATATGCCCGGTTTCTGGCCTTCCTTTAAGTCGGGACTCCCCTTTATGATCCCGGTTGTCCTGCTGATTGCATTGATGTCCATGCAGTACACGGCCATGTTTGCCTGTGCTTATTCGCTTTTGTTGCTTTGGGTGGTGGCCGCGGTGGCCAGGACCCTTTCCTTAAAGGGCGTTTGGCAGGCGTTGCGAGACGGCGCCATGCGCATGATCCCCATCACCGTGCCCTGTGCCGTGGCCGGCATCATCCTCGGAATCATGACGCTCACCGGCGCCGGCATGAAATTGTCCCAGGTGATCGAGTTCCTCGCACACGGCAGCCTGTTTTTCACCCTGTTCTGGGTTATGATCGTTTCAATCATCCTGGGGATGGGATTGCCGCCGGTGGTGTCCTACCTGGTACTGGCGGCCCTTGAAGCGCCTGCTCTTGTGAGCATGGGCGTGATCCCCATCGCCGCGCACTTGTTCATATTTTATTTCTGCGCGCTTTCACTGATTACGCCGCCCATCTGCACAACCGCTTTTACGGCGGCGGCCATTGCGAACGCGCCTCCCATGAAAACCGGCCTGGAAGCGGTCCGTTTCGGCTTGGTGCTTTACACTCTGCCCTACCTGTTTGTGTATAGTCCGGCCCTGTTGTTCAAGGGCTCACTGACGGATACGATTTACGTCTTTTTGATTGCCATTGTGGGCGTATTCGCATTGGCTGCAGGCGTTCAGGGATTTCTGTTCAATACCTTGAATTGGCCCAAGCGAGTTCTGTTTATTCTTGGGTCCGTACTCATTTTCTGGCCGGCCTACTCGGTAACTATTGCAGGGCTGCTGCTGGTGTTTTTTATGGCCTTGGCCCAGTGGCGTTCTCGAAAGGAATCGGTCCCACGCCCTTCCGATCTTGTGAAAGAAACAATCTAAAGTTTAATGGAGACATGATGAACCTGTTGGATTTTGTTAAATTCAAATCAAAACAATTTAGCGATAAACCGTTTATGCTCGGAGAAGGGGGCACTGTCTCCTATGGCTGCTTTGACCGGATTACCGACAGCCTGGCCGCCGGGTTCCGTAATTTGGGCATCCGACAGGGGGACCGGGTTGCGGTGTTGCACCACAACAGTCCCTATGTTTTTCAGATTTTTATGGGCGCGGTGAAAGCCGGGGCCGTGGTGGTGCCGGTGAACCCCGTTTACACCTCCAGGGAGATCGCCCACATTTTGACGGACTCGGGGGCCCGGCTTTTGTTGATGCATGAAAGCCATGCCGAAAAGTTGAATGAAATCAACACGTCGCTTCCGGCCTTAAAGAAGAAGCTGATTCGGGGGAACGATCAAACCATGCTTCAGGTCCTGGGAATCGACGGAACGGAAAAACCGCCCGAAAATGTCGCTTCAACGCTTCAGGGGGAGACTCCGGCCTTCATGTTCTACACTTCGGGCACCACGGGCCGCCCCAAGGGCGTGGTGCTGACCCATCGCAACCTCTGTTTCGGCGGGCCCAATATTGCTCAGAATTTCGGTCTGTATCCCAATGACCTGGCCTTGGCCGTTCTGCCCATGGTTCATATTTTCTGCATTGCCAGCCCTTTTATGGGGAGTTTCAGCTCGGGCGGCGCCGTGCTGGTGATGAAGAGTTTCGACAGTGACGCCGTATTGGAGGCCATCGGACAACATGGGGTGACCTGGTTTCCCGGCGTCCCCACCATGTTCAGTTATCTTCTGAACCGATTTGACCCGAAGCGGCACGACATGAGTTCCCTGCGCATGGGCTTGGTGGGTGGCGCGCCCATGCCGGAAGACCTGACCGATCGCTGGAAGTCGACATTCCAGGCCGAGGTGAGAGACGCCTATGGATTAACCGAGTCAACGGGCCTGGTGGCTTGCACCCCGGTTTACGGCATGGGCAAACAGGGTTCCATCGGCATCGCGGCATCGGGCGTGCAGGTGAGGCTGGTGGATGGGGAGGGAAAAGATGTGGAAGACGGGGAGGTGGGACATTTAATTTTTAAAGGTCCCAATCGCACGGCGGGCTATCACAACCTTCCTGAAGAGAACCTGGCGCGGATCAAAAACGGCTGGCTCCACACCGGTGACCACGCCTACCGGGACCCGGATGGCTACCTGTATCTGGTGGGGCGGGAACAGGACCTGATCATTACCGGCGGGTACAATGTGTATCCGAGGGAGATCGAGGAGGTCCTCTATAAATGCCCCGGCGTCAATGAAGCGGCGGTTATCGGTATCAAGCATCCCACAAAAAGTGAAGTGCCCCTGGCCTATCTCAGCCCCAAACCGGGACACCAATTGAATGAAGAAGACATTTTAGATTATTGCCGTCAACAACTGGCCCCATACAAAATTCCACAAATACGATTTCTAAATGAATTGCCGAAAAATTCCATCGGCAAAATATTGAAAAATGAATTGCCGGCCCAATGACGCCGCTCGACAACCAGGCCCTTCATTCACGGGCATTTTTGGAGAAATGACACAATGAAATTGTTACTATCGTCCGATCAAATGGATTTTAAGCAGTATTGCCGGGATTTTGCCCGTGACTGCTTAATACCCCTTGCCGAAAAATACGGCGAAACCGACCAGGTGCCCCAAGAGATGGTAGCCGAGATGGCCCGTGCCGGGTTTTTCAATCTGCTGTTGCCCGAAGAGTTGGGGGGGCGAGGCATCAAAGCGGTGCCGATCTGCCTGGCCCGGGAGGCCTTTTCGGGGGTCTATTGCCCGGCGGACGTAACGCTGGCCATGCAGGGGTTGGGAAGCTATCCGATTTATCTGGCGGGCAACGGGGAGCAGCGGGAAAAATTTCTGGTGAAAATCGGGCGGGGGGAACTTCTCACCACTTTCGCGCTGACCGAACCTCAGGCGGGGAGCGACGTAAACGGCATGCAGTCTACGGCCCAACCCGTGGATGGCGGATGGCTGTTGAACGGCGAAAAAGTTTTCATTTCCAACGGTTACTCGGCAAACATCCTGGTCACCTTTGTGCGCAGTCCGCTGCCGGAAAATCCCCGGGCCATGTCCGCCTTTATTCTGGAGAAGGGTATGCCGGGTCTCCAAGTGGCTGAGCGGCTGGAAGCGGTGGCGCCCCATGATCTGGTCAGGCTCAAGTACCGGGACCTTTTTGTGCCGCGGGAAAACCTGCTGGGAGATGTGGGACAGGGTTTCAAGATCGCCACGCAGACCCTGGAGTTATTTCGAATGACCGTGGGGGCCGCGGCGGTGGGTATCGGCCAGGCGGCCCTGGACGCATCTTTGCAGCATGTGCGCGGACGCCGGCAGTTTGGAAGCTTCTTGGCGGACTTTCAGTCCATCCGCATGAAACTGGCGGATATGGCCACGGAGTTGCAGGCGGCCAGAGCGCTGGTATATCTGGCGGCCCTGGGAAAGGATGCCGGTAACCGATCCGTGGCCAAGGAAGCTTCCATGGCCAAGCTTTACGCCACCGAGGCCGCTTTCAGGGTGGTGGACCAGGCGGTTCAGATGCACGGCGGCCGGGGCGTGCTCAAGGGTTCCACGGTTGAGCGCCTTTACCGGGAAATTCGGGCGCTTCGGATCTACGAAGGGGCCTCGGAAATCCAGAAACTGATCATCGCTCGTCAGCTTCTGGGGCCGTCCACGTAACAAAACAAGAGCTGCGCCGTAAATCATCAATCCAGCAGAGGAATGAAATCAATGCAATTTCAAGACATTAACCAATTGGCAAAGACATGCCGGATATTCGACCTGGGGATGGATTATTACCTGGGCATGCCCCATCACCCCAATCACCCACCCTTCGCCTTTTCCCTGACCAAGATACACGGGGACATGGTCTATGCGGATAAGGTGTCGGCGTCAAACTGCCTTTTTACCACCGGCGGCCACACCGGCACCCACATGGACGCACTGGGGCACATCTCCGTGGACAATCAGGTGCATGGCGTGGGGGATATATCCCAATGGCAAAGCTATGAAGGTCTGCAAAAAGCCGGCATCGACCAGGCGGCCCCGGTGGTGACCCGGGGAGTGTTGCTGGATATCGCGGGCCTGTATGAAACCGACTGTCTGGCGCCGGATCACGGCATCGGGTCCGAAGATCTGCAGGCCGCCTGCCGGAAGCAGGATGTGGAGATACAGACCGGCGACGCCGTGCTGATCCGTACGGGCTGGATCAAACATTATGCCGATGCCCGCGCTTATGTTTCGCACCACAAGGGTTGCCCCGGACTGGTGGAGAGCGGCGCCAAATGGTTGGCGGAGAAGGGCGCGACCCATGTGGGGGGGGATACGCTGGCCCTTGAAAAAACGCCCAGCGCCAACTTGCCGGTTCACCAGATATTGCTGGTCCAAAACGGCATTCACATTTTGGAGGTGCTGAACCTGGACGAGCCGGCCCGGCAAAAAGTTTACGAGTTTCTGTTCATGGCATCACCCCTGAAAATCCGCGGCGGAACCGCTTCTCCGGTGCGGCCCATCGCTGTTACGTGGCCGTCGGATGTGTAGACGTGTGTTCACGGTTTTTCTTAAGCCTTTTTGAGCGGAGGGCGGTGTTTTTCGCCCTAAGAAACAGAAAACATCCACTGGGAGAATAAAACATGTATGCCATGCTGATCGACAAAAATAGAGGTTTCTCGTGGCGCGAAGTGCCCGACCCGGGAGTCAAAGCGGGTGAGGTACTTATCGAAATCCATGCCGCCGCGCTCAACCGCGCCGATCTGCTGCAGCGTGTGGGGAAATATCCTCCACCACCGGGATGGCCGGAATGGATGGGCTTGGAAGTCGCCGGAACCATACTGAAATCACCTGCCGGGGAACGCTGGAAAAAGGGAGACAAAGTCTGTGCACTGCTTGGTGGGGGCGGTTATGCCGAAAAAGTGGCGGTTCCGGCGGAAATGGTAATGTCAGTCCCACGGGGCCTGTCAATGCCGGAAGCCGCGGCCCTGCCGGAAGCTTTTGCCACATCTTTCCTGAATTTATGTATCGAAGCAAAAATGAAAGCCGGAGATACTGTGTTGATCCATGCCGGAGCCAGCGGCTTGGGCATGGCCGCAATCCAGCTCTCCAAAGTTTTCGGCGCCAAAATCATAACCACAGTCGGTTCGGATGAAAAAGCCGAGATGGTCCGCCGTCTCGGAGCAGACATCGTGGTAAATAGAAAGACGGAAGATCTGGGGAAAATTCTCGATGAAAATCCGGTCGACATCGTTCTGGACTGCGTTGGTGGTACTGATCTCGGCAGACATCTCGAAAAACTGGCACTTGGCGGACGCTGGATTCTGATCGCCACCCTCGCCGGCGAACATGCGGAAATCTCCTTACGCCCCATCCTGAAACGCGGCCTACACCTGATCGGCAGTACCCTGCGCAGCCGAAGCAACGAAATAAAGGACTTCATCCTGCGTGAACTTGAAAAGACGTTGTGGCCAAAGCTCGAAGACGGAACCGTTCGCCCCGTCATATATAAGACCCTGCCGATGGCGGAAGCAGCAGCGGCACACGCAATCCTCGAACGCTTCGAAAATATTGGCAAAGTTGTATTGCAGCTGCGTAACTGACCACGGCCATGACGCTCGATCCCATGAAAACACACATCCATGGTGCAAGACGGATGCTGATGAACTTTATGTCCTGTCTTCCCGGCTTCTGACCCCAAACCCGATTTCAGGCATGACCGAGTGTTATGGGCGCAACCGGGTGCCGAGCATGTTTTTAGGCTGCCCAATGAAAAGAGGTGAATTCTGGTTTTTCGTTAACCGAAATGTTGAACGCGTTCCCTTCATGCCATTCAAGACTGACGCCCCACTGTTTGTTGATCCTGATTGTATTCTTCGATCTTTTCCTTTCGATAATAAGTCCATGGGTTTTCAATAGGGTTTCCATTCAGTCCACGATTTGTTAAGCTGTTTCGTCATAAGGAAACGACATTCACCTTAAGGTTGCTTCCCCTGAAACTGGCATGAAAAAAACATCGCATTGATTCTGATGGCGTTTCATTCTGCGGAGTTTATTGATTACTGCAAGAATTATCCAAACTCAAAGCTGAAAAGCTTAAACGGGCTGTTTGTAAAGTTGGCCAAAGAAACGAATGCTTATGCTGAGCTATCAGCTCTTTTTAGAGCGTTCGGTGTAAGCCTGCACTTGAACGGCGTCGAAAAGGTGTTTTCAGCGAAGCTCAGGGATACGCCGTTTTATCATGAATTGGATGACTTACATATGGAGCGGAATCCAAGGGTGATGTATAATGACGGGATGAGCTATTTCGACATCGGTGAAATGGATCATGGAACCTAAAACCTTTCCCGCCGGCATCCATTTAGAGCCTGACACGGGATTCAGATCTGGATTGTTATGTGGGGTGCCTGTAATGATAGGACGGACATTTGAAAAGATGGGGAAAAGGATACGTTCCATAATCTGTGTCATCCCCATACTGTTTTTCTCGTACGCGACACCCGCCGCCTTTTCCGCGGTTCAGGCACCTATCCTCAAATGGCAGCATGGCGGATGCTATTCTTCCTGGTGCGAAACCGGATGGTATTCCTCCCCCGCGGCGGCGGATCTGGATGGGGACGGACAAATGGAAATCATTGCTTCGGCCTATTCCATTGTGGTTCTGGAAGGTTCTTCCGGAGCGCTCAAGTGGCGAATGAAATCCGGCCATGACCGCAGTGAGCCCGACGCCGCCAATGTGGGCAGAACATGGCCCGGCATCGTGATCGCCGATGTGGACGGGGACGCGGACCTTGAAATCGTGACGACCCATGGAAACGGGTATGTGGCGGTCTATGACCATAACGGATATTTCCAGAGCGGATGGCCTCAACAACAGACCGGTGGAGAATTTCGATCCCTGGCCGTGGGGGACCTGGACGGCGACAAGGATCTTGAAATTGTGGTGGGAATGGCCCGACTCAACACGATCAACACATGGGTCTATGAACATACGGGAGCCGTACGTGGCGGATGGCCGCAGCTCTCGGGCGAAGGCTCGGCCGCGGGCCTTTACAATGACAACATCGGGATCGGGGATATCGACGCAGACGGCCTTCCGGAGGTGATCGTCCCATCGGACACCATCACGGTCTGCGCCTACAACGAAGACGGAAGCCAACTTACGACCCACCCAATATATCATGACCATCCCGGCCACGACATGGACTACTGGGGAGAGGTTCCGGCCTATGTGGACCTGGCGTATGAAATCCGCGGCTGGGGACCATGCTATGAAGAGGACACCTCACGGGCCAATTTTGCCAACGGTCCCGCCAATGTGGTGGACCTGAACCTGGATGGCACCAAAGAAGTGGTGGTTACCGGAGACGTGCATAACTGCCACACCAGCCCCTACACGGATCTCTACAACACACCCTATATTTTCAATCAGGACCGGACCCGGTTCAGCTCAGGCGGCTATGACTGGACAACCATCCCCATCAACACCGGCGCCCCCATCATCCAGGATTACAATGTCATTGAAAGCGTCCAACCCAATACGGTTACGGCTGATCTGGACGGGGACGGCCACCTGGAAATCATTTTCCCCTCCTACGACGGACGGATGCACGCCTTCTGGCTGGACAAGACGGAACACGGCAACTGGCCCTATGGGGTCTACAACGCCGGCGAGGGATTTTACCGTTTTGCCTCTGAACCGGTGGTGGCGGATCTGGACAATGACGGTCACGGGGAGGTGATCTTTGCCTCCTGGGTGGAAAAAGGGACGAACCGGACCGGAAAGCTGCATATTCTGGACTACCACGGGACCCCTCTTTTTGAGATGGATCTTCCCGTCGCCTACGGAAGTCCGGACTGGAACGGATGTCTTGCAGCTCCTACCTTGGCCGACATTGACGCTGATCCGGACCTGGAACTGATTCTGAACACCGCTCATTCGGGGGTTGTGGCCTACGACCTGCCCGGAACGGCCGATGCCCGCATTTTGTGGGGAACCGGCCGCGGCGGTTACCGGCGTTCCGGGATGGTTGATTCGGGGTTGGGCCCCGTGCCATGCCCCCGGTGTTACGGCCCCGCGCCCGTGCTTTCAAACATGGTCTTTCCCTCCGACACCGATTGTGAATGCATTGCCGTCACATCCATCACCATGGGCCCCGGCGTGGTAATCCAAAACGGTGCCAAAGTCACCCTAAAAGCGCCCAACATAGTTGTGAAAAGCGGTTTTCTGGCCCAGGAAGGTGCCCAAGTGAACTTCAGGCAGCAACAATAATGTTTGAATGGCTTGAAAATCATCCCCGTAAGCAATTTTTCTTATGGGGAGGTGTTTTTTCTCTTGACTCACCCTTTAATGGATGACCCCATTTTCAGGGCCTGGATGCGGTTTTTTAGTATGAGATCACCGGCGATAACGGCGGGAACTGGAGTGTGGTGGTCAAAGAAGGCGCCTGCCAGGTCAGCGAAGGGGTCCATGAATCACCTTCCGTGACCCTGACACTGTCGGGCGACACATGGCTCGGAATCGTCAACAAAGAGACCAACGGCATGCAGGCCTTCATGTCCGGGGATCTCAAGGCCACCGGCGACATCATGCTGGCCCAGCACATTGAACAACTATTCCCGCTCTGAAAAGCCTGTTCTACCCATCAATAACCCTGGTTAAAACGGGAGGAAGCCCTTCCATCCTCGGCCATTTCGACTGCGCCCTGGAACTTACGAAGGCCGGCGGGAATATAGTTGCAGAACGGTTCCTCAGCCATATAGTCGCCGTAGACCGCATCGGCCCGTGCCCGGCAGCCGCCGCAAACGTTGATGAACTCGCACTTGCCGCATTTTCCCTGGTATTTTTTGAAATCACGCAGGTCGTTGAAGACCTTGGAGTTAAACCACAGTTCGTGGAATGGCACCTGCTTGACGTTGCCGACCGAGGAGTGGAAGTAGGAACAGGGCTTGAGATTGCCGAAGCAGTCGATGAGACAGATGGTCTGAGCAGCGATACACCCCTTGCCGCCGCCAGTGGAAAAGGCAAGGCTGCGGCGTTCGAAGGGAACGCCTTCGGCTTTGGCCATTTGCGGAACGATGCGATAATAATGAGGGGCGCAGGTCGGCCGCATCAGGATATCTTTCTCTTTCTTTTCCTGCTCATAGTGCCAGCACAGGATGTCCTCGTAGTCTTCCTTGGAGATCAGTTCGTTCATGATCTCTTCGCCGCGGCCGGTGGGGACAATCATGAACATATACCAGGCTGTGGCGCCAAGGCTTTTGGCGACCCGAAAGGTCGCGCTGATATCGCTCTGGTTGCGCTTGGTGAAAGAGGAATTGATCAGAAACTTGACGCCGTTGCGGTTCATGGTCTCCGCAGCCCTTACTACGCCGTCGAACGCTCCCGGGAACCGGCGGAAATCGTCATGCACCGTAGCGCTTGAGCCGTCCAGAGAAAGGGCAACCATCTTGATATCCGCTTCCTTCATCTTGGCGCAGACTTCATCGGTGATAAGGGTGCCGTTGGTGGCCATGCACATCCGCAGCCCTTTGCTGGTTCCGTATTTGGCGATATCGAAGATATTCGGGCGCATCAGGGGTTCCCCGCCGGACAGGACCAGAACCGGCGTGGAGACTTCGCAGATGTCGTCAATCAGCTTGTAAGCTTCTTCAGTGGTGAAATCCCCCATGGATGACTGCATATCCGATGAACAGCGACAGTGGACGCAATTCAGGTTGCAACGTTGGGTGGTTTCCCAGGCGATCCATTTGGGGATGAATTTTTCTTTCTTTTGGGCTGACATGCACACTCCTTACACGATGATACCCTGAAAAAGGGGCGATGGGCGATTTAAAGAATGCCGCTGAGGATAAACGCTTATAATCCCGAGGCGACTTTGGGCCTCACGGTGGGAAAAGAGATAGCAAGGAAATGACGCTACCACTGCCACCGAATCGGGGCCACCCATATTTAGGACGACTAGGGCCGATTTTTTTCATTTGAGGCCATACTCGGGCCTCCACAAACAAACCGGCCGGGACCTGAAGAGTCCCGGCCGTGACATGAAATTAATTCCGGGACAGGCGATGCACGCATTCGACCATATGAATTGCATTCTCCGGCGGCACCGTCGGCAGGATGCCGTGGCCGAGGTTGAAAATAAAGCCGGGACGCCCGGCGTTCTCGTTGAGGATCCGCTGGACCTCATTCTCGATGTAGTCCTTCGACGCGTAGAGCACGGTCGGATCGAGGTTCCCCTGCACGGCGATGTCTGGGCCAAGGATGTCGCGTGCCTTGCCGAGGTTGACATGCCAGTCGAGCCCGAGCACGTCGGCGCCCACCTCCTTGACCAGTTCGAGCATACCGCCACCACCCTTGACGAAGTAGATGACCGGGATGTCTTCACGGTTGAGGCCGCCGATCAGTTGCTTGACGTAGGGAAGGATGTAACTCTCGAAGTCGTGCGGTGCCAGCAGCCCGCCCCAGGTGTCGAAGATCTGTATCGCTTGCACGCCAGCCTCGATCTGCATATTGAGATAGCGACGGTCCATCTCGGTAACCTTCTGCATCAACGCGTCGTAGAGCTGGAAGTCGCCGTACATCATCTTCTTCAACTCGGCAAAGTTCTTGCTCCCCTTCCCTTCGACCATGTAGCAGGCCAGGGTGAAGGGAGCCCCGCCGAAACCGATCAACGGCACCCTCCCCTCAAAGACGGCACGCAACCGTTTGCTGATCGCCGGCACATAGGAGACCGCCTGAGCCATGTCCTCGGGCACGATCAGCGCATCAACGTCGGCAGCGGTGCGAACCGGCTTCTCGAACACCGGGCCGGGCACGAAGTCGAGGACCATCCCCATCGACTCGATCGGGGTGAGGATGTCGGAGAAGAGGATCGCCGCGTCGGCGTTCAAGATGTCGATCGGCTGGATGGTCACCTCGGCGGCCCGGGCCGGGTCTTTGCAGAGATCGAGAAAAGTGCCGCCTCCCTGGGCGCGCACGTCGCGATACTGTTTGAGGTAGCGGCCGGCTTGGCGCATCAGCCAGACGGGGACATAATCGGTCTGCTGGCACCAACAAGCCTTAAGGAAAGTGTATTCGGTCGTATATTCGGTCGACATGATTTTATTGCCTCCTGTGAGATATCGCGGATGTGTCAGGGCAGTCTTTGTCGGCTACCCGGACGTGCTCTGTTTTCAGGTTACAACTCAATGTCATTAACTTTAGCCAATGGATTTACAGTTGAGGTGGTAATTTCCGGGTGGTCCTTTATTTCTTAGAAATCTTCTTCCAGAACCGGTGGTCAGACCGATGAGAAAAGCAATAAGAGTGGGAAACAGTAATTCTCGCCTGTGGGTAAAGTCCTTTTCAGATTTCCTATGGCGGTGAAGAAAGTGAAGAACCGTCAATGGTTCCTTGGGCAATTTTCCAGCAGTACTTCGCGTGTAGTCCGCAAAATTCTGATTTGCCAAAGATGAACGGCAAATACTTACTATGCTGTGTCCTTCTTCATAAACAGCCATGTCGACTCCTCAAATTTATGTAAAAAGACATTCCCCCAAAAGAACCGGACCGGATGACAACGATCCATACGTATCAGGTTTCATAGGACACGGATGAGAAAATTTGCTCGAGTTCAAGGAAGGCGATAATTATAACCACATGAATACATTAATGTATTTAGAGAATTATAATTTGAGCCTGACGCCGAAATCGGGCTAATTGGCCTTTTGTGGATGGGCCTTGCCTAGCGGACACCAACAGCGAGCGTCCTGGAAAACCATCGGTCTTTCACCGAATGCCGGGGCGATAAGAGAATTCAACAGAGTATGGTCGGTTTTTTCCTCCTCCTTTCAGGATGGTGACAAAAAACAACTTTCGCACCAAAAAAAAACACCTCCAGGCATACATACCCAAAGGCGTCTTTTTATCGACTTTGAAAGTTTCGGAAGCCCGGCTGTCATGGCCATCTGACTTTAGACCCGTGGCTTTGCGTCACCGCCTTTTGGTGGTTTTGCCCTTTCGGTTTTCCTTTATATCTATTTATTTTTGCTTATAACTTTAACTTTCTCTCAAATGCAAGGGGAAAAAAGCCATTAAGCACTAGAATCCAAATAAAGAATGAGCTACATTATATATTCACTAGTGAGCAAAGAAAAGGGGACAGATTCATTTCTCTGACATTGGCTGCGGATAACAAGAAGGCTGGGAAAATAAATCTGTCCCCTTTTCCACCTTTCTTTTCCACTTTTCCACGTTTTCATAAGCAAACACCACCTCTCCTCTTTTTCAGAACAATGACCACAAAGCCCATAAGAAGCAAACCAAACATGATCATTCCCCACTCATTCAGGGTTGGGATCGGCACGTCAAAGATGAAATCTTCGGCACTTGTTGCAGTCCCATGGTCGGTCGTTACGGTTACCTTGCCTGTGGACCCATCACCCACCACGGCAGTGATCTGCGTTGTTGTATCCACTGTAAAACTGCTCGCACTCGTGCCCCCGAATTCGACTGTTGTACCGGTAAAGTTGGTCCCATGGATTGTAACGACCGTGCCCGGTCCCCCTCTTCCGGGATTAAAGTCCGTGATGGTTGGAGCCTGGGCCACCGTGTTGAAAAAAACTTGATTGCCGTAAATTGTCCCAACCGCATCCGTAATGTAGGCTCTCACATAATAGGTGGTGCCGGAAGAAAGTGCCGTTATATTGGAGGTGAATGCCCCTGTGGCGCTGACCGGCCCTTCTTCCGTCCTATTACCCGCAATGGTGGGCGTTCCGGTGGTGTTCCAGCAGACACCGTGCTGGGTGGGTGCGGGAGAACCGAGATCCGTGATATATCCGTTTCCCGTCGCCGTGGTGGCGCCGATGCCGGTCACCTTCAGGGTGGTCACCTTTGCAGCCCGCGTTCGGGTACCGAAAGAAACTTCATTGCCGTAGGATGTTCCTGCCGTATTGGTTGCATAGGCCCTGACATAGTAGACGGTATCGGAAGAAAGCCCTGACATATGGGAGGCAAACGCCCCGGTGGTGCTCACGGGACCCTCATCCGTTTTACTGTCCGCTATGGTGGGATTTCCCGTGGTGTTCCAGCAGACACCGTGCTCGGTGGGAGGGGGGGAACCAAGGGATGTAACAGTTCCGTTCCCGTCCGCCGTGGTGGTGCCGATGGCCGTCACCGCCTGGGTGGTCACCGTTGGCAACCGCTCATCGGTGGTGAAAGAAACCTGATTGCCGTAAATTGTTCCAACCGCATCCGTGACGTAGGCTCTTACGTAATAGGTGGTGCCGGAGGAAAGTGCCGTTATATTGGAGGTGAATGCCCCTGTGGCGCCGACCGGTCCTTCTTCCGTCCTATCACCCGCTATGGTAGGCGTTCCCGTGGTGTTCCAGCAGACACCGTGCTCGGTGGGTGCGGGAGAACCGAGATCCGTGACATTTCCGTTTCCCGTCGCCGTGGTTTTACCGATATCGGTTACCGCCTGTGTGGTCACCGTTGCTCCCTGCGCCCTGGTGGTGAAAGGCACTTCATTGCCGTAGGATGTTCCTGCCGTGTTCGTGGCATAGGCCCTCACATAGTAGATGGTGCCGAGAGAAAGCCCTGACATATGGGAGCTGAACGCACCGGTAGCACTCACAGGACCCTCATCCGTTTTGCTGTCGGCGGTGGTGGGATTCCCCGTAGTGTTCCAGCAGAACCCGTGCTCCGCAGGATCGGGCACACCCAGATCCGTAATGGTTCCGTTTCCCGTCGCCGTGGTTTTACCGATATCGGTTACCGCCTGTGTGGTCACCGTTGCTCCCTGCGCCCTGGTGGTGAAAGGCACTTCATTGCCGTAGGATGTTCCTGCCGTATTGGTTGCATAGGCCCTGACGAAGTAGTTGGTGTCGGGAGAAAGCCCCGCCATTTGGGAGGCAAACGCACCGGTAGCACTCACAGGACCCTCATCCGTTTTGCTGTCGGCGGTGGTGGGATTACCGGTGGTGTTCCAGCAGACACCGTGCTGGGTAGGATTGGGAGAACCGAGATCCGTAATATTTCCGTTTCCCGTGGCCGTGTTGGTGCCGATGCCGCTGACCGCCTGGGTGGTCACGGTGGGGGCCGGGCATCTCACGGTTATGCCGGCGCTGGCGATTTTCTGCAGAGCGTTGGGATGATTCGTGGACGCGGTATTGGTGTAGGTATTGCACTCCATTTGCCGAGTGACGGTTCCCTTTAAGGTCAGGGTCGCTTTTTCACCCACTGAAAGAGCGGGTATCGTCCACAGGCCATCATCATAGCTCCCTTTTGAGGGCGTTATAACGATGTCTGTGAATTCTTGGGGCATGTCATCCCCGATCAGGACATCTTGTGCTTCACTGGGGCCGTTATTGGTTACCGTAACCGTGAAGGTGACCCTGTCACCTGCATACGGTTCTGCATCGTCCACTGTTTTCTCGAGAGCAACACGGGCCACGGCCGCCACCGTGGTGGTTACAAAGGTGGAAATCGGGCCGGGATAGGTGGTTGATGTTACGGACGCTGTATTCTTTAAAACTGTGCCGTTTGGCGTGTCCGTATCCACGGTTCCAATGATCCAAACGCTTTTAGCCTGATCCACCGGGAGATCCCCAAAATCCACGTATCCCGGCACAGGCGGCCAGTCTTGCCAGGGTCCGACTTCACTGACAAGAGAATACCGAACATTACCAAGATGCGCTGGAAGAACATCCGTAACTTTCACGTTTTCCGCCTGACCCGGCCCGCTGTTATGTACTTCTATGGCGTAGGTGACATCCCGACCGGCCGTGACCGGATCTGAAGACGCTTTTTTTGTTATGGAGAGTGATGACAATGCATCAATTGTAACGGATGCATGGACTGTCTCCCAGTCTACCGTCGCTGTAATGTCCGCATTCCCGGGATCGGTCGCGTTGAAGGTGGATGCGGCGCTGCCGCTGCTGGTTGAGGATTCCAGCGGATTCAGGCTTCCCAAATTCGGTATGTTTTCAATGTCAAATGCCACCGGTATTCCGTCCGGAACGTGACCGTATGTGGGGTCATGATAATTACCCGAACTGTCATGCCATAAATCCGCCGTGATGGTCGATGAGTTGAGCGGTTCGGAATCGAAAATTTTTTCAGGGTTGGCATCAACGCTCAATACCAGGTAGGGTGTATAGTCCACATTGGACCCTTCTATTTGGCTGCCCGGATCATCGTTGGAGCCCCACCAGTTGTATTTTGCGTTTACGTGGCCGGGAGAAGAAAGAATACCCGTGTTGATAAGCGCATGCCCCAAACTGGATATGCTGTTAAAACTGACTTTATCCGATGAAGAATTGATGAACCATAGGCCGATCACATCAACCCTGATCCTGTTTTGAAAGATTGTGGTCTCTTTTGAACCTTCCAACGCGATTCCCACGCCCACCAATGTCATGGTGTTATCGCGAATGACATCTGCGTTTTCCCAGAAAGAGTTTATTGCGGTTAAACAAGCGGAAATGTCGTTTTCATAGATTTGATTGAGGGTTTCCTGCTTGGATAGTTCAATGTTTGTGAGCGATATTCCATTTATGGTGCATTCCGAGACAGTGTTATTGTGGACCAGATTGGATTTGGAGGGTAACCAAAGCACATTTCCTATGTTGATTCCAAACTCTTTGTTCCATTTAACCATGTTGCCATAGATATCATTGGATGCGGAATCACGCAGAGATATGCCCTGATGATGGTCGAGTATTTTATTGTCGTGGATTTCGTTGTAAGAGGATAATACCACACGGATTCCATGGAAATTTTTCTCCAAAAGATTGTTGTAGACTTCGTTATAGTGCTTTAATTGAAAGGGGCTGATACCGGTATCGAGCCTGATACCTGCCAGACCACAGTTGGATATGGATTGAGAATATTGGCTTGATCCAAAAATCTTGTTCTGTTTTCCATGGATATGGATTCCGTTTTCTTGATTATCATCGATGGTGTTGTCACTCAATGTATTGTTGTCGCCTTTGATGTGGATGCCGTCCCTACCATTGTTCCGGATGTGGTTATTCTCGATATAACAGCCATCTGCATTATCCAGGTGAATTCCGTCATCAAATGTTGCGCCGCCCAGTGTCAACCCCCGAATGGTAGACCCACTTCCGGATGACGTTATTCTGATACAGGGATCCCAGCGTGTTCTGGCGTTGACGGTTACGTTTCCGGAATTTCTTATGGTGAGTTGCTTTTTGACTTCAATGTTCTCGGTGTAAGTTCCCGTATGTACGATGATCGTGTCCCCTGCGGATGCGCTATTGACGGCGCCTTGGATTTTTTCTCCCGGATAAACGTCGATGGTCGCGCCAAGGCCGATGGTGGGTGACAAAAGCATGAACATCGCAATAGTAAAAATAACAGCAGCTTTAGGAAATACTATTTTCTCCAGCACCTTATAATCCAATGTACGTCCCCCTATTCCGACCCCTTTGATATTTGTGATTAGAACGCAAACATCTGCGGCTTGTCCGCAGAATGTTTTTGTTAGAATTTGGAATTAAGCATACTGTCCCCCGAACCTTGCGGGGATATCATGCCGGCCCAGCGGATTGAACAGCTTTTTCCCCTCTGAAAGACTCTTCAGGCGGGAAGCGGATCCTTTGCTTAACCCGGCAAGGGATCCGGCTTGATCTCATGGGCTCGCTTTCCTACATCCGGGAACGAACGTATCAGTATTGATACTCTTTTCGAACCGGGCTGAAGATATCCAAAATTTTGGCAGGGGTGTCGCCCGTCCTGCCACTATGCTCTACACCACCCGGAATGATGTAAGTATCTCCCGGCTTGATCCAACGTTTTTCTCCGCCGA
Organism: Desulfatiglandales bacterium; assembly: GCA_963663335.2. GTDB lineage: Bacteria > Desulfobacterota > DSM-4660 > Desulfatiglandales > Desulfatiglandaceae > NaphS2. Next base: position 262,986 of record CAXXLN010000002.1, read on the forward strand.
TGGTCAACTCGAGCGTGCCGGAGATAACGGTCCCGGCTTGCTCGTGGGGATGATTATGAGCCGGTACAACAGCGTTGGCAGCCAAATCGACAATGGATAACAGCATCTCCTTGCCCCAAAAGGTGCGGATGGTGGCACCGGGGGCGGTTTCTTTTGCTTCCCTGTTTTCTAAATCGCAAAAATATTGCATCTGTACCTCCAATTAAGAGTCCTGTAGTGATAATCCCCGGCAATCGTTCAGAAGATTGTCTTAATAACCTCAACTTGCACGGATGACCCCTTTAATTCCCTCAAAGGTTTCAATGGTCGGGTGTATGTATTTGTTCCACCGTTTATGAAATCCGAAGATATGACGGATTCAGACTCTCTTTAACCATGATTTAAAACCAATTGTCAAAAAAATTAGAATAAATACCCAATATCCAAAAGAAAAAAAACTAAAATTCTTCATTTCTACAATAAAACCAATGATTACAGGAGAAAGGGAGTAAGTTAGGGCAGCATTAATGATGCCAATAAAAAATCCTGCAAGTATGTCACTGGGATAATGAAACCCCAGATGAAGACGAAGGTACATCATTGCTGGAATCATCCGGCCAAATAGTAATACTGCATAAAAGCCGAATTGGAGGCTGATAAGGAAAAGTGGCGTGCAGTCTTTTGATTTGACAAAAAGGAAAAAGGCGAGTGAATATAGGGATACGAAATACACTAGGGAAACGGTCTCATCGTCATTGCCCTTGGAACCCATGTAGCCATGACCTGCGTGATTCTACGACCAAAGATAAGGACTGTACTGGTGTCTCCGACGGTTTCGCAGGAAGAAGCCCGCACCATGGGATTTGAATACGTCCCCACGGTGGAAGAAGGCGTAAAATTGCTTGGACGCGATTATGTGGAGGCGCGCGTGGCAATATTTCCATCGGGAGGCCTTATTATCCCCATAAAAACATGGTCGTAGTGTTAATTTTTGGAAATGCCATCCCATCGGATGGGACCTCGCTACACGGGATTAGCGGATGACTAAAATCAAAACCATCGTGATCGATAAAAAGGATAACGTTGCCACCGCCCTGGAATGGTTGCCGAACGGCAGTGAGATCACCGTAGAGATTCAAGGGACCATGGAGAAGATTAAGCTTTTATCGGATATTCCCCAGGGTCATAAACTGGCATTGAGGGATATCAAAAAAGGCGATTCAGTGATCAAGTACGGGGAGCCCATGGGACAGAGCCTGAAAAGAATCAGCCGGGGAGAACATGTTCACGTTCAAAACGTGGTCAGCAAGCCGCTCGTAAGAGGAACACGATGAATTTCCAGGGTTATCGACGGACGGACGGAAGAGCGGGGACAAGAAACATCGTGCTGGTCATTCCCAGCGTCGGTTGTTCGCAGGAGGCGGCCCGCTCTATTGCCAGAGGCCTGAAAGGAGCCGTCTATCTCCCCAATATTTTCGGGTGTGGCCAAATGGGGAATGATCGCCAGACCGTCAGGAGGACCTTGATCGGCTTTGGCGCCAACCCGAATGTTTTTGGCGTACTGATCGTGGGGCTCGGATGTGAAGAGCTTGTACCCGAGGAGATTGCCAACGGGATCAGGCCGAGGGGCAAGAGGGTGGAAGAGTTGGTGATCCAGGAAGTCGGGGGAACGAAGAAAACCATCTCGCTGGGCAGAAAGATCGTCAGGCAGATGCTCGCCGATGCGGCCAAACTCCATCGTGAGCCGATCCCTTTGAATGAATTGATTCTGGGGACGGAATGCGGAGGGTCCGATTACACCTCCGGATTGGCCTCAAACCCGGCACTGGGCATCGCCTGTGATCTGCTAATGGCCGAAGGCGGAACGGTGCTCCTCTCTGAGACCCCTGAGCTGATCGGCGCCGAACATCTCCTGGCCAAAAGAGCCAGGACCCCGGAGGTCGCCCGGCAACTTCTCAATGCCGTTTCCTGGTGGGAGAACAGGGCCCATAAGGCCGGGATGAACATCCGCCGGGGCAATCCTTCACCCGGCAATATTGCCGGAGGTATAACGACCCTTGAAGAGAAATCTCTCGGATGCATTTACAAAGCAGGGACGGGGCCCCTTGAAGAGGTGATCTCATACGGCTCTCAGCCCACGCAAAAAGGTTTGGTATTCATGGATTCCCCGGCCCATGACATCGAGCAGCTTACCGGCATGGCGGCCGGAGGAGCGCAGATCTTTCTTTTTACCACCGGTCGGGGCACTCCCATAGGCTCTCCCATAGCGCCGGTTATCAAGATAACCGCGAACCGGAATATCTATCTCAAAATGAAAGATAACATGGATATGGATGTGAGTCGCATCCTGGAAGGAAAAGAGAGGCTGACGGAGGCCGGAAGGCGGATATTTGAAGAAATAGCTTCAGTCGCTTCCGGCAAACTGACCAAGGCGGAGAAGCTGGGCCAGAGGGACTTTTGCATATTCAAATTGAATCCTAATATTTGACCATGGTCCTCATTCTTTACTGTGCAGGACCCGATGACGGAGGGTGGAGATGACACCGAAACTGAGAAGCAAAAACCTAAGTCCTGATGTTCCCCAGTACTACATGCGAAGGGTGTTCCTGAAATGCCTGGGGGCCACAGAGGAAGATCTGGAAAAGCCTCTGGTGGCCATTGCCAACACCTGGAATGAGATTCTTCCCGGCTCCATCCACCTCGACCGAATTGCCGCGGCCGTCAAGCGCGGCATCCGCGATGCGGGAGGATTTGCCACCATTTTCAACGTGCTGGCGCCCTGTGACGGCCAGGGGAGTGGAAACGAAGGCTTCAAATACATCCTTCCCAGTCGCGACCTGATAGCGTCCTCCGTGGAGATGATGATAGAGCATGCCAGCTATGACGCCGTGGTGATGATCGGTACCTGCGACAAGATTGTGCCGGGTCTGCTCATGGCGGCCGCCCGATGCAATCTTCCCACCGTTTTAGTCACCGGCGGATATATGCCGGCCGGCCGATACAAAGGGGACCGGCTGGATGTATCTTCCATGGGGAAATATTTCGTAATGCACAAACAGGGCAAGATCAGCGATGACGAATTGCGGGAGGTGGAAGGCTGTGTCTGCCCCGGTCCCGGAGCCTGCTGCCTTATGGGGACGGCCAACAGCATGTGCATTGCCGCCGAGGCCCTTGGTCTTTCATTGCCCGGAAATTCGGCCCTGTGCGCCACAGACCCGGCTTTGGAAAAATTGGCTGAGGAAGCGGGGCGGAAGGTGGTGGCTCTCTTACGGAATAATATCAAGGCCAATGATATCATGAGTCAAGCTGCCTTTCGCAATGCGGTGAAGGTCTGTTGCGCTACGAGCGGATCCACTAATCTGACGCTCCATTTTCCCGCCCTGGCCCATGAATTGGACTATTCCTTTACGCTGGACGACTTTGAAAATATCAGCCGGCAAACACCCTCCATTATGGAAATAAAACCTTCGGACCCCAGGTATCTCATGGAGGATTTCGAGCGAGCCGGTGGTTTACAGGCGGTCATGAAATCCATGGATAGCCTTCTGGATACAAGTGTGATGACTTCGAGCGGCCAATCCTTGAAGAATAATTTAAAGAACGCTGAAATCAAGGATCCGGAGATAATCCGCCCGCTCTTCAATCCAAAAGGCGAGAATGGCGGCATCGCCATCCTGAAAGGCAATATGGGAGTCGCCGTGGTGAAACAAACGGCGGTCAGGGCGGAAATGCAGAAACACAGAGGTCCCGCCATTGTTTTCGAGCAGGAAGAAGATTGTATCAATGCCCTGCTGGCAGGGCGAGTGAAGGGAGGTGAGGTCTTGGTCATAAGGTACGAAGGTCCCAAGGGAGGGCCCGGAATGCGAGAGATGGTGATGGCCACTTGGATGCTGGTGGATTTGGGACTTGATAAATCAGTGGCCATCGTTACCGATGGAAGGTTTTCCGGTACGTCGGGCGGGCCCTGCATAGGGCATTTGACGCCCGAAGCCATGGTCGGAGGCCCCATCGCCGTTCTTCGCGATGGAGATGTCATCGATATAGATATTCCTGCCAGGAGGGTCGGCGTGGAGATAAGCGATGAGGAGATCAAAAAAAGGCTGGCGTCCTGGAAACCGCCAAAGCCGAAAGTGACCAAGGGCTATCTTGCTTCCTTTGCCAAGCATGCAGTCAGCGCCGACAAGGGCGCCTACATGGAATAAAAGCAAGAGGCCGAACTGGTAACATCGTCGGGATAATAAGGAGAATGTCCTATGAAAAGCATTGAGGGACATCCCTAATGAAGATGCGACCCCATTGGTCTTCATTTAAACCAGAAGATATTTATTCCGCACTTCCTCGTTGTTTCTCAGATCTTCGATGCTTCCCTCATAGCGGATGACGCCGTTGTCGATGACATAGCCCCGGTCCGATAGCCTGAGCGCCACATCCAGGTTCTGCTCGGCCAGCAGAACGGTTAGCCCGGCCTCTTTGAGTTTGACGATCTGCTCTTCCAGAAGTTCCACGATGAGCGGGGCCAGACCCTCGGTGGGCTCATCCAGCAACAGCAGGCCCGGATTGGTCATCAAGGCCCTTGCAATGGTCAGCATCTGCTGCTCGCCACCGCTAAGATAGCCCGCGCGTCTTGAATCTATTTTTTTCAGCGCCGGAAAAAATTGATACACCCGTTCCTTATCCCATCCGCCTTCCGACATATTGCGTCCGCTGATCTCCAGATTTTCTCCCACCGTCAAATCGGCAAATACCCGCCTATCGTCCGGGACATAGCCGATTCCCATCCTGGCAAGCATGAACGGTTTTTTCCCGGCCGTGGGTTGGCCTTTAAAGCGGATACGCCCCTTCTTCGGAGGCGTCAGGCCGATGATGCTTTTCATTGTCGTGCTTTTGCCCGCGCCGTTGCGCCCCAACAAGCAGACCACTTCGCCCTCTTTGATTTCCAGGGAAACACCGAACAGAATATGGCTCAACCCGTAATAAGTGTGGATCTCTTCAATCTGAAGCATTACTTGGCCCCCCCGAGATAAGCCTCCTGAACCCTTCGGTCCGCCCGGACGGTTCTCGGGTCCCCCTGAATGAGGGTCCGCCCCAGTTGCATCACCATGATCTTTGTGGCCACGGCAAAAACAAGGCTCATGTCATGTTCGCAGAATAAAATGGTCAAGCCCAGATCTCCGGAAAGCTTTCGGATCAATTTGATGGTCACCGCCGTTTCCTCCGGAGACATACCGGCGGTGGGTTCATCGAGAATGAGCAACTCGGGTTCGGTGCCCAGCGCAATGGCCATCTCCAGCACCTTCTGATCACCGTGGGACAGGGTGCCGCAGATGCGGTCTCTTTTTTCCATCAAGCCCACACTTGCCAGGATCTCTTCGGTACGCTCCACCACCATATTGTGGGCCGGAGCCAGAAACTTCAGTGTTTTCTTCTGATTGGAAAGAACTGCGATTTGGACATTTTGGAAAACCGTCATACGGTGGAATATATTGACGATCTGGAAAGAACGGCTGAGCCCCATGTGACAGATGCGGTGCGGAGGCATTCCCGAGATATCCCTGCCCTTGAACATCACTCTGCCGCCGTTTGGCTTGAGCTGCCCGGTGATGAGGTTGAAGAGCGTGGTTTTGCCCGCACCGTTGGGTCCGATGACCGCAACAATATCCCCTTTTTCAACCAGGAGATTGGCATCAGTGACAGCCATAAATCCGTCGAACGATTTTTGAAGCGATTCAACTTGCAGCATGCGGCTTTCCCCTCTGAATCCTCATCCTTCGGATTTATTTTTCTGGAAGAATCCCAGGATGCCGTCAGGCAGAAACAAAATGGTCAGCATCATGATGACCCCCAAAACGGCCGACCAGTAATCCGTATACGTGCTCCCGAAAACGCGCAGGCTAACTATGGCGGCTGCGCCGAACAAAGGGCCGAGAAAGATAAACCATCCCCCTAACAGACACATGATGAGAATTTCCAGCGACAGGCTCCAGAACAGCAGGTCCGGGAACACGGACCCTTCCACAACAACAAAAAGAGCACCGGCGATGCCTGCAAAGAAGGACGCAATGACCAGGCCGATCAGTTGGTGTCTGTGCACGTTGACACCCAGGGCTTCGCATCTTTCCGGGTTGTCCCGAATGGCCTGGAACGTACGCCCGAAAGGGGAACAGGTAATCAGGAACATGAGCAGAAGGCAGACGCTCGTAACCGCAAGGATGAAATAAAATCCCCCCGTGGTGGAATAGATGATATCCGGCAGGGGAATACCGTGAATGCCGTCATCGCCTCCGGTCAGATCATACCAGCGGAAAACCACGACCCACACAAGGGAGCCGAGGGAAATCTGCAACATTCCGAAATAGAGCTTGGAAAGGCGAATGCAGATAAGGCCCATGACCAATCCCAGCAGGGCCGCAGTAAAGGGGGCGGCAATGAATCCCAACCAGTAGCTGAGGCCTGCCTTGGTAACCACCAAAGCGGCCGTATAAGCCCCGAATCCGTAAAATACGCCGTGATGGAACTGGAACATCCCGCCAAACCCGAGCACAAGGTTGAGGCTGGTCGCCAGAAGGCCTGAAACCAGAATGACCGCCAGCAGATAGATGTAAAAACGGGGCAGAAACTGGGGAAGAAGGGCCAGCACGATCAACGCCGATATCAGAAGTCCAAACGATTTTTTGCTGAAGAGCCCGTTGAACAAGATTCACTCCTTTTTTACCATGTGGATTTCAAAATCCCGTTGGGTCGAAAAGACAGCACGGTGATCACGGCAATATAGGGCAGCACAATGGAAAACTGCGGCCATATGAGAACGCCGATGGAGCTGGTCAATCCGAAAATCAGGGCTCCAAGCAAGGCGCCCCAGATATTGCCGAGACCCCCGATAATCACGATTAGAAACGCTTCGATGATGATATCGTGATCCATCCCCTGGGTGATGTTCTGCATGGGAGCGATGAGCGCCCCGCCCAATCCCGCCAGGTAGCATCCGATAATGAATACCGTTGCAAACACCAGGCTCACGTTGATGCCAATGGCATTCACCATATCCCGATCCACCGATGCCGCCCTGGAGATCTTTCCAATTTTGGTTTTGTTGGTTAAAAACCAGAGGCCGAAGGCCAGAATGGGGCCGAGGGAAACCAGAAACAGGTTGTATCGGGGGAAAGGCATGCCCAGAATATTCACGGCGCCCTCAAAAAAAGGCGGCACGGACATGGACCGGAACTTGGCGCCCCACACAAATTTGACCGCGTCGGAGAGCACCATGGAAATGGAGAAGGTAAACAACAGGAGCATCAAATGCTCCCTGTCGTATAATGTGCGAAGAACTCCCCGCTCAATGGCAATGCTGATCAGGGCGACGAGCAGCGGCGCAACGGCCAGCCCCACCCAGAACCCGACGGTTCCGAAACCGAAATACTGGGCGATGGTATAGGTCAGAAAGGCCCCGATCATATACAGAGACCCGTGAAAAACATTGGGAATCCGAAGCACTCCCAATACCAGGGTCAAACCGGAGGCGACCATAAATAAAATGGTTGTTCGGCTCAGTCCGATCAGTATCTGCTGAAACAACGCGTTCAAGGTGAGACTTTCCATCCTGCGTCCTTTCCCCCCGGATCACCGATCCAATTTGAGCGGCCGGCCGACATCCAAAAGGGAGGGATAAGCGGCCGACCGACCGGAATGGATGGTTATTTTTTTTCACGTAATTCCTTTACTTCCTCCACGCTCAATACCAGATCGCTGCCTGGAACGGTGACGATATCCTTGGCGATCAGAAAATCCGGATAGGCCGGATCGCTGGCCGTCACACCCAGGAACATGGGAAGCAGGGCCTGATGGTCATAGGCGCGCAGGGTCACTTTGCCCACCGGGGAATCGACGGTCATTCCCTGGATGGCGTCGATCAGTTTCTCGCTGTCCACCTTACCGGCCTTTTGATACCCCTCAATGATATAGCGGGCGGCCAGGTAGCCGTAAAGAGCGCCCACGGCCGGTTTTCTGTGGTAAGCCGCTTCGAACTCCTCGACAAATTTCTTATTCTCAGGGGTTTCCGGAAAATAGAAATAGTAGTTGGATGTACCCAGGGTGTTCAAGGGTGCGTCTTTCCCAAGAGCCCGCAGGTTGCTGAGTTCCGTTGCGGTGTGGGTGTAGATGGGGAAACGGTCGGCAAACCCGGTTGCCTTGGCCGCCTTGAGAAAGGGAACCAGGTTTCTTCCTCCAAGCGCAAGAATGACCATGTCCGGATTGGCCGATGAAATAGCCGTAATGTAGGGGGTGAAATCCGGTTCGCCCACTTTCCACCAGATCTCGGAAATCAGTTCCGCGTCCGGATTGGCCGCTTTGAGATTTTTCCAGGTGGATTCGGCAATGGCGTGGCCGTATTCGTAATCATCCCCGGCGATGATATACTTTTTATACGGTTTCTTCGCCAATACGGCCGCGGCGGCCTTTCCGGCCATGGTGGTGTTTTCGGCAATTCCGAAGACGTATCGATGGCCCTTTTCCCCGGTGATGGCCTGGCTTTTGGCAAAAGTCACGAAGAAGGGAATTTTCTCTTTCAGCGCCAGATTGGAGATGGCCAGGGCTACCGAACTGCTGATGGTGCCGGCGAGAATATCGATATTTTCCCGCATGATCATCTCTTTGGCGTGTCCCAGGGAAAGGTCCACTTTGAACTTGGAATCCCTTTTAATGATTTCCACCTGTCGTCCTTGAATACCGCCGGCGGCGTTCACCTTGTCCATTTCCAGTTTGAATGCGTCCACCACGTCGTTTGAATACACACTTGCCGGCCCGCTGTAGGCATCGATGAAACCCACTTTGATCGGTTTTGCAACCGCGGACGGTGAAAAGGCCAAAAGGGAAAAGGAAAGAATTACCAAAATCGACAACCAAACTTGCTTTTTCATCATAAAATCCTCCCGTTAAAAGTTGTTTGTTGTTGGCAAGCAAACGCGCCCGATGGGGCGCCGACCCGCATAACCCCATGGACACCGGCACTCGGATGCTCAAAATTCATGTGGAGGTTCGCCGAAAAAAGAATCTTGTAGAAGACTCCGGCGAAAATGAAGTGAATATGTAATCCCATATTTTTTGCAATCTGTTCGTCCCTGACTTTCGTCCCAAAAGCTTTTTCGGCGCTCCACCCCGGCACGATGATGTGGTGAAGCGAGCCCGTAGCATCAATTCCGGCTTTTCGTGGCATTCCAGATACAATAAACAGGCAAATTGAATCATGTCAATCAATATATCGATCCCCGTCCCCCACGTGTCCACCATTTCAGAACTAAAATGGACAACCGCCAGTCGGCCCCTTAGCAAATCATTTTTTCAGGAGTTGAAACACGATGAAAGCGACCACGCCGATAGCGACCCACAGCCATTTCATGGGCAGGCCGCGCCGGGTGAACTCCCCGCTGGCGACGTGGGGAACCTGCTGGTTGGGTGACACGGTCTCACCGCTGCGCAGGGACTCGATGGCCTTCTGAAGGCGTTCCGGCACGTCGCCGGAAAACATGGGCGGGGCGAAGACCGCCTCGCCCTTGGCCGTACGCACTTTCAACGCGCTGAGTCCCGCGTGCTTTTGCAATTCGACGCCGTTCACCGCGTCCAGGGGAATTTCAATCTGCACCGCGCCGCTCATCAAGCTGTCCTTCCGCATGGCCATAGACGGTGACGGGGCGCGGTTCGAGGCGTTTACAGCCTGCCAGAACAGACGACGATTGGTCAGGGTCAGTGTACCGTTCACGGGCATCAAGCCACTCTTCTTGGCCAGGTAGAGGTCATTGGTCACGAATGCCCCCACCTCGTGCAGAAATCCGTCGTGGGTCTTTGTGGCAAAGTCCTCGTTGGGCTTGATACAGCCGCAACGCACGTCCAGAACAACCTCCTCGCCGTCTCTCAATTCCAGATTCTCGACCATGGCCTCCTCCGTCGCAATAGCGATAAACAGCAGGGATAGGGGACATTCTATAACACCCCCCATTCCAACCCGATCTTACACCTCAACGCCAAAATGCGCTCAAGCCTGAGTGCGGTATCAGCGATTATGCCCCACACCCTACGCTTTCTTTTTTGGCAGTGAGAGTACAAAACCCATACACTTATCCACCCAGCCGGATAGTTCCGAATCCTCCGCAATCCCTTCAGGCTGAACATACACAAAACCTTTCATCGGCTTGCCTGTGAAATCCATTTCTCTTACGTATTGCTGCTTCAGGCATTCTTCATACATATCCGGTCCGACGCGGGCCATCAAGGTTTCGCCGACAATTCCACAACACATATGACCGGAAACCATAAAGCACAGTCCGCCAAACATTTTCTTCTCCACAACATCCGATCTTTGATGGAATATATCCCGTAATCGTTCAGCTAATCCTTTATCATACGCCATCTTTATTATTCCAGTTGCTTTGGGGTTGAACAGAACATAACGTGCGTTTCCAAATAACCGGCTTGTCCGGTTCATTTGGATTGTTGATTATTCATTGCCTTTTTTTGAACGAGTTCAGCTAAAAATCCGGAAAAAGGTTCTATATTCTTTCTTACGCTTGCTTCTTCCAAGGCGGCCATATAATCATTGCGGGTTTCAAATGGAATGACGGTCCATGGGTAGCCGCCACCGGCTAACATAACATTCATCAGAAATCTTCCCATGCGGCCATTTCCATCAACATAGGGGTGGATATAAACAAAGAAAAAGTGGCCTAAAACAGCTTTTACCGCTGGCTCTGCTTCGTCTTTTAAAACAGAAAAGAATGCAGGCATAAGATCGCGCACTGCTTCGTACCGGGGTGGTACATGCCTTGATCTTCGGATATAGACAGGTTGGTTTCGGTAACCGGCAAGGTCAGATGCGCCTATAAAACCAGCGCTTACACTTGGGGCAAATAATTCTCTGTACCATATGGAATGATCATTGCCGACCACCGTACCCGGAGAGTTCTTATTCAAAATTTTTATCAAGCTTTTTTTTACCGCTTGAAAAGCTTGCCAGTAACCACGAGCAGCCAAGGCATCTGCGTACTCTTTATCTTTGCAGTTGTTTTCCGGGTCCCAGCTCCCTGAACGAACACGTTCAATCAGCAACTCACTGACGTGATATCCTTCAATAGAAAGTGAATGATAGGCATCAGTCAGATATATTTCATCGACATATTTAAGATATTCATCGGTGTTTTGGCGTACTAAGGGCGCCTGCGGAAAATTTTTCAGGACAATACCGCGCATGTCTGCCCAGTGCATCCGTATCCGGTTGACATATGGAGAAAGCTCGCGCTCACTAAAAACAATAACAGGTTTTTCTTCAAAAGGATCATTTTCCGTAATGTTGTATCCGGCAGTTCTCATTGCCTCTATAATATTGTCGGCAATAACATTTTTCTCGATATTCCGGAAAGCTCCTGCAAGCCTTCCGGCCACCGTGCTATGCCCACCTTCAAGGAGCTTGTGCAAGATCTCGGAAGCATCAGAGATCACGGACAGCGCAGCGCGGGCCTCTACAGTATTATTTGAATAATAGGCAGGAGCACATGAAATCAAAGCAGCGGGCAGGGTCATAATCCGCATGTTATCCTTGATTTCCATATCCTTCCTGTCCGGCAGGTTCAAGCGAACGTCCATTATGGATGTCCCATGAAGAAGGGATATAGGCTTGTTCCCCCCTTTTGGCGTTCGGACAAGCAGTTGATTGGGTACGCTCCAGTTTTCGCCGTGAATGCTCAATGATTGCTCAGGGGAAAGACACCATTGATTGCCGAACCTTATGTTAAGATAATCACCACAAAAGCCCCAAAATGACGCATACCAGGCTGTGCTCTCTCCGGTCGGCTCTTCAGGACGGGCTGGAATATACCATCCTTTCATCACTTCTTTGATGAAGCCGCTTTTAACAAGACGTTCCCGGTGAGTTCGTGTCATGTTTTTTGTTTGGATGGCAACAATACCGTCGTCCTGAAGTATTTTCAGAACAGCGAGAGATTCTGAGAGCTTATCTTGTAATGTCGGCATTGTTGGTCTGTATATGATGTGTCATTTTTAGGTTATTAAGCTTTATTATTTTTAGGTTTTTGCGTCAAGATATTTTTAGGTTATTAAGTCGTATCATTTTTAGATTTTTGCGCTATAGTCGTCCTAATCACCGGTTTATCCGGTGCATTTTTTGGTTGGAATTAAGCATTCCCGGAATTCCAGCCATCATTCAAAGGACTAACAGTCAACAGCAGACCTGACCCCATCCACAGACCCCATCCACCCATCCACATCCACGTTTATCCCCTCCCTGCTCCCCTTCGTGCCAAGGTAAATAAAAAAAGACCAATTAATATTAACCCTACCAATGCCTCTGAAGAAGCAAATAATTGAAAATCTTTCGTTGCGGTCAAATCACCGTAACCAAGAGTTGTGAAGGTAACGATACTGAAGTAAAGCGCATTCCTGAAAGTTGGTTCCGTCAACATATCAAAGCCACAATATAGAAGCGCATATATAACAATAGTCAAGCCACATACAAAAAGCACGCGAAGTGGCCTCTCGCCATATCCAAAACAAAAACAAGAGGTATACGACTTAATAATTTGAAACAAATTAATTAACCAATCCATAAATGAATGCACGATAAAAATAGAAGCCTTTATTTTTTTATCTCGCATATACGCTTTAGCAAATCTCTCTGCAATCAACGATAAGGGCTTTAAATTTTTCACTAACAAGCGTCGGTCTGCTTCATATTCTTTGTATGCGGCCCAACTGGCATCATCATGAGCACCTAACTGCGAAAAATAAATCTTCATTGCTCTGTATACACTTTTATTATATTGAGGATATTCTTCCAAAATGTGATACACAGGTATGACTCCCCATCTCCAGCCGCGAAAACATTCTTTATCTAAACCCTTGACACCATCAAAATTGTTATTTCTTAGTTTTACGTTATAAAGCTTTGCTCCGGTTAAATTTGCACCGCGAATGTCAACGTCACCAAGGAATGAAGATTCGATATTCGCATAGGTGAGATTTGCATCTTTCAATGAGCCATAGCTCAAATGCACTCCGGTGAGATTCGCTTCTCTCAATTTTGCCCCTGATAGATTTGCTCCTTTATTAAACCAACTACCACCAATTGATGCCTCTGGTAAGTAGGCACCATGTAATGAATTGCCATTACGAACTTCATTTTCAATCGCCTTTTTCAGTGTAATTTCTTCATTAAAATATTGATTAATAATGTTCTGTTTATACTTATTCAAATCTTGAGAATGCCAATAACACATATTATCTCCTTCAAGCAATTTACGACCGCAGTAATTATCAGGTTCAAGATATCGAAATGGGCATTTGTCTTCCGCTGTAGACATTAAAAACCCTTTGTTTGTCAGCGAAGATATCGTTTTTTGTTGATCTTCTCTAAAATCTACTGTTGGGCTTTTAAAAAGTTGTATTATTTCTATAATCAACTTAAATATTTTCATTTTATATAGCCAAATAAATGTATATCATGGGGTTACTAATTTTCTCTATTTTCATTTAATGCAGTTGTATAATCGTTCCGTAAGCGCATCAAGAAGTTATTATGCTGTTTCAGGTTATCTTTCAAAAATCGTTAGCTTATCTGCTTCGAAGAATCGAAATACATTGCATTTCTAACGGCATATCATCTTACCGGAGACGTATTACGTAACTCCGGGGACAGTGTATCAATTAGTCTATTCTTTGGTCTTTCTTACAGGTTCTTAAAGCAATCGTGACTTCGTTCCCTGGATTTGTTCATACACCTGATCAGCAAACTGCAGTATCGGCCCGATACCCGCATATGCTCTTCCCCGAACCGCCCCGTGCACCGGGATAGGCTGTAAAACGGTATCTTTCCATCCTGGCATATTCACGCCGCAAATAGAAAAACCCCATACCTTGGTTCAAGATATGGGGTTGCGATATGATTTCAGATCCATTTTGACACCCAATGAGGATTTTTTTGGGAGCGGATTTACTAACGATGGAGATACTAATATTTGTGGTTTAGGAAATTCAAGCATTTTTGACGGGAATTTGAAAAATAATAGCGAAGAAACGCAAGCGCTACGCAATGTGAGTCCGCGTGATGAAACGATCAACCGAGAAAAGGGAAGAGCCGACCCAAGTGGCAATTGGGTTTGGTGCCACATTTCCCTTCAATTGGATGAACGCGGATGAATGGTATAAATCAGATCAGGCGGTGACGTGTCCGTAAAAGCGATCTTTGGAGCGTTTGAATTTCGAACAGAAATTTCTCATATGGGGTGATGCCGATGTACACCACTGCCCGCACCCGTAATCCTTCCGGTCGTTATAAACCGTCTTCTTGCATCGTGGGCAGCGCCTGCTGATCTCATCCTTAAAGAACTCAACCATATTCCCGCAATTCTTGCATTCCACGTCAAAAATCGCATCAAAGGCCCATTCCCGGGTATTGTTTCCGGTGCATTTTCGCATGCCTTCATTCTCCTGCAAAAGTAAACGATGTCATGCTCCGAGAGAATGGCAAATCATTCCTTCAAAGTCAATCATTCTCCCCAATCAGCGGCCAACCCACGCAATTCGGGGGACGGTACATTTATTAAATTGACAGCCAAATCAGTATTTTTGTATTTTCAATATATTACGGCAAGAATCACACGAGTTGTCGTAGAGGGCATGCCGCATCACATCATCCAGCGGTGGAGCCCTCAAAACAACGGGAAGACATCCGTAAACATGAGCAGACTGGCCGACCATTGGAGGGCAGACTGGGCAGAATATTATAAATTTAGGTATACTGTCCCCGGAATTCTAGCCGGAATTCCAGTCCCAAGATTATGAAAAAAATCATCGCATTGATACTGATTCTGATGGCGTTTAATTTCTTTTCTTTCGCACCATTGCAAGCGCAAGAATCATTTGATGTCAAGGTTTATCTTGATACAAAGTCAGCCGGATGGGCCTATAAGGAATTTGATTATGCTTTTTTGATCGAATTTGAAGACTGCAAAATCAAATGGAACGTTATCAAGGAAAAGAACGGCGGCATGTGGCTGGAAGTTCACAGGGATTGCAATGGTTCCTTTTCTAAACAATCGAAATTACATGAAGCCATCCTGAATGAAATAAACAGCAGATGGAAATTAAAGGAGTTCAAATACGTTTCATGGGGGTCTTTTTGCACGGGAAACGATTGGAACTGGTGCATACCCGTTGCCCTGGCCTCGCTTCATTCTGTGGAGTTTATTGATTACTGCAACAATTATCCAAACTCAAAGCTGAAAAGCTTAAACGGGCTGTTTGTAAAGTTGGCCAAAGAAACGAATGCTTATGCTGAGCTATCAGCTCTTTTTAGAGCGTTCGGTGTAAGCCTGCACTTGAACGGCGTCGAAAAGGTGTTTTCAGCAAAACTCAGGGATACGCCGTTTTATCATGAATTGGATGACTTACATATGGAGCGGAATCCAAGGGTGATGTATAATGCCGGGATGAGCTATTTCGACATCGGTGAAATGGATCATGGAACCTAAAACCTTTCCCGCCGGCATCCATTTAGAGCCTGACACGGGATTCAGATTTGGATTGTTATGTGGGGTGCCTGTAATGATAGGACGGACATTTGAAAAGATGGGGAAAAGGATACGTTCCATAATCTGTGTCATCCCCATACTGTTTTTCTCGTACGCGACACCCGCCGCCTTTTCCGCGGTTCAGGCACCTATCCTCAAATGGCAGCATGGCGGATGCTATTCTTCCTGGTGCGAAACCGGATGGTATTCCTCCCCCGCGGCGGCGGATCTGGATGGGGACGGACAAATGGAAATCATTGCTTCGGCCTATTCCATTGTGGTTCTGGAAGGTTCTTCCGGAGCGCTCAAGTGGCGAATGAAATCCGGTCATGACCGCAGTGAGCCCGACGCCGCCAATGTGGGCAGAACATGGCCCGGCATCGTGATCGCCGATGTGGACGGGGACGCTGACCTTGAAATCGTCACGGCCCATGGAAACGGGTATGTGGCGGTCTATGACCATAACGGGTATTTTCAGAGCGGATGGCCTCAACAACAGACCGGGGGGGAATTCCGATCCCTGGCCGTGGGGGACCTGGACGGCGACAAGGATCTTGAAATTGTGGTGGGAATGGCCCGACTCAACACGATCAACACATGGGTCTATGAACATACGGGAGCCGTCCGTGGCGGATGGCCGCAGCTCTCGGGCGAAGGCTCGGCCGCGGGCCTTTACAATGACAACATCGGGATCGGGGATATCGACGCAGACGGCCTTCCGGAGGTGATCGTCCCATCGGACACCATCACGGTCTGCGCCTACAACGAAGACGGAAGCCAACTTACGACCCACCCAATATATCATGACCATCCCGGCCACGACATGGACTACTGGGGAGAGGTTCCGGCCTATGTGGACCTGGCGTATGAAATCCGCGGCTGGGGACCATGCTATGAAGAGGACACCTCACGGGCCAATTTTGCCAACGGTCCCGCCAATGTGGTGGACCTGAACCTGGATGGCACCAAAGAAGTGGTGGTTACCGGAGACGTGCATAACTGCCACACCAGCCCCTACACGGATCTCTACAACACACCCTATATTTTCAATCAAGACCGGACCCGGTTCAGCTCAGGCGGCTATGACTGGACAACCATCCCCATCAACACCGGCGCCCCCATCATCCAGGATTACAATGTCATTGAAAGCGTCCAACCCAATACGGTTACGGCTGATCTGGACGGGGACGGCCACCTGGAAATCATTTTCCCCTCCTACGACGGACGGATGCACGCCTTCTGGCTGGACAAGACGGAACACGGCAACTGGCCCTATGGGGTCTACAACGCCGGCGAGGGATTTTACCGTTTTGCCTCTGAACCGGTGGTGGCGGATCTGGACAATGACGGTCACGGGGAGGTGATCTTTGCCTCCTGGGTGGAAAAAGGGACGAACCGGACCGGAAAGCTGCATATTCTGGACTACCACGGGACCCCTCTTTTTGAGATGGATCTTCCCGTCGCCTACGGAAGTCCGGACTGGAACGGTGGCCTTGCGGCCCCTACCCTGGCCGACATTGACGCTGACCCGGACCTGGAGTTGATTCTGAACACGGCTCATTCGGGGGTTGTGGCTTACGACCTGCCCGGAACGGCCGATGCCCGCATTTTGTGGGGAACCGGCCGCGGCGGTTACCGGCGTTCCGGGATGGTTGATTCGGGGTTGGGCCCCGTGCCATGCCCCCGGTGTTACGGCCCCGCGCCCGTGCTCTCCAACATGGTCTTTCCCTCCGACACCGATTGTGAATGCATTGCCGTCACATCCATCACCATGGGCCCCGGCGTGGTAATCCAAAACGGTGCCAAAGTCACCCTAAAAGCGCCCAACATAGTTGTGAAAAGCGGTTTTCTGGCCCAGGAAGGTGCCCAAGTGAACTTCAGGCGGCAGCAGTAGTGGACGGCTGTAATGATAAATGTATAACGAAGCCAATGCCTTTAAAGCGGCAGGTCCTCATCGCGTCACAGTGGAAGTATTTGATTTTCTTGGC
This sequence comes from Desulfatiglandales bacterium, assembly GCA_963663335.2. Lineage (GTDB taxonomy): Bacteria > Desulfobacterota > DSM-4660 > Desulfatiglandales > Desulfatiglandaceae > NaphS2. The sequence continues at coordinate 280,522 of CAXXLN010000002.1, forward strand.
ATAGCATTAACTGCAAATTCATTAAGAATTGTATATATACCCCAATAGTTGGCCTAGGATAACCCAGGGCCCCCTGACATCATTTTTTATTGAATCTTGATTTTGGCTATTGATTAGATAGCCTTAGATCAATTCGAAGCTTTTTTGCTTCGGACATACAAAAAACGAGCCCTTCTTTTCCGTCACTGACGCCATTTAAGAAAACAACTTTTTTCCCATTTTCTTTTAATTCAGTTTTACGCCAAAAAAGGTAGCCCTTGACGGAAAAGTTCTTCATTTCATTTGTATTGGTCTCAAATTCAAGAAGGATGATCCCCTTTCGCCATTCATTCACCCCAAATCTGAATTTCTTTACATCTTGAAGTTCGTGAATAATTATTGGATACTCTTTTTCGTTGACAAACTTTTTCCAACCCTTTTTTTGTATTTTTCCGCTTAAGCATGTTTGATTTACTTTCTCTGAAAAACGAATTAATTCAGATTTATCAATCCAGCCATCTCCGTTAGTATCCTCTCCCTTGAAGCTTCCTTCAACTATTGCCTTATTCTTTTCGTTAAAAATTTTGAAACGGTATGTGTTTTCAGCAGCGTCTGCAGACGAAAATACCGAGAGAGTAAATACCGTTATAATTGCCGCAATTGTTAAAATATTCTTCATTTTCATTTATCTCCTTTTTATAACGTCGCTGTTGATGTGGACAATGGGGGGTGGTTATTGATTTAGGGTGAATAGGACGAATAGGGGGACGTTCTTGCCATTTAAACATTTAACTGTTATGAAGCAATGAAGTTTAAAAGTTGAGAAAGTTCCCTATGTCCCCGCTATGTCCCATTAATTCCCTCAAACGCTGGCTTTCTATCCGCCGCCCACCGGCGGGAAGATGGTCACCCGGTCGCCGGGGGCAACTTCGTCTTCGAGGGCGCCCTGGCGGTCGTTGATCATGATGACTTTGGGCGTGTCCAGGGGGATGCTCAGTTTTTCCAGTACGTGTTTCACCGTGGCGGGTTCGGCGATTTCGAAGGGCCGGACCGCCCCCGTCGCGTCTGGGTCGGGGAGATATTGTTTAAGCCCAGTCAAGAGTTTTATTTCGATGTGCATGACGTTCTCGCTGTCGCCGAACCCTTTACCCGAATTGGCACCTAAAAGTTGAAAAACTGGTCGATCTCTTCCCGGGGGACGTCAAAAACCGCGCCGGTGGGCGGCAGCGGATCGGTTCGCATCCAATCCGGGAGCCCGTCGGCTTCCGGTCCGATACCGGCTTTGATGTTGAAGGCCCGCTCCTGGCGGAGCATTTCCTTTCCCAGTTCTTCGAAATCGGCGGCCGTCCAAACAACGCCGTAAAGGGTGGCAACCATGGCCGCAATAATCTCCGGAGTCGAAGCCAAAAAGGTGAACATGCACAACCCCGTTGCATCCAGCGCGGCGGTAAAGATCTGGGACATCCGGGATCGATCCACCTGACCGACCGGGTTCAGAGGATCGTCTTCCACCACGCCGGCGGTATGGTCCGCCCCCTGGGGGCTGGTGGCGTAGGTGACGCCCCACCCCTTGAGGGACCGGGCGGAATGGGCGGGAATCCCCTGACCTTTCACTGCGGGGATCCGGTCTATGCCGAACACCTTGGCTGTCTGGGTCACACCGCTGCCGATAATTCGCCCCATGGGGGTTCCCTGGGCAATCTCCTCAATATAGGCTTCGGCTTTGGCGGCGTCTCCGAATTCAAAAAGGCCGACGTCGTTGAGCACACCGATGGCACACCCCACTTCGATGGTGTCGAGACCCAGTTCGTCGCACCGTCGGTCCATCCGGGCCACGGAATCGAGGTCGTCTATGCCGAGGTTGGCGCCCAGCATGGCAACGGTTTCGTATTCCAGCGCCGAGGTGACGTGGTTGCCGTCGGCATCGTGGAAAATGGGCGAACACTTGACGATACAGCCGGGCATGCAGGCATTGCCCATGGAGCCGCTCCGGGCGCTGTTGAGCTCGATCATGGTGTTGGAGCAGAGTCCCTTCCGTTTTTCAAAGGCGCCGTGCCGGTGATTGCGGGTGGGAAGGCTGCCCCGGTCGCCGTCGGCATCGATGCACACATTGGTCCCCAGGGCGTGGAAGACCTGCCTGAGGGGATTGTTCTGAATGGTTTCCACAGCCGTTTTGACCGCCCGTTTAAAGGCATCGGGATCGGCCGCTCTTCGTGAGGGGACGCCGGTGCTGTCCACCACAATGGCCTTGAGCCCCTTGGACCCCATGATGGCGCCGACACCCCCTCTTCCGGCGTGGCGTGAGGGGCGGTCTTCCGGATCGGTGACGGCAATGGTCGAGTTGGCCAGCTTCATCTCTCCCGCAGGCCCGATGATGATTATGGATATATCTTTGCCGTAGCGCTCTCTGAGCTTTTCGCATGCCGCATAGTTTTCCATGCCGACAATATCCTCGGCGGGTAAAAGGACGGCGCCTTCGGCGTCTATCTTGAGCACCTGCCATTGGTCCGATTTCCCCTGAACCATAATGGCGCGGATTCCCAGACGGCCCAGTTTGTCCCCGGCCGTCCCGCCCGAATTGGCTTCCTTGATACCGCCGGTCAACGGGCTCTTGCCGCCAAAGGACATGCGCCCCGACTGGGGTGCGCTGGTTCCGGCCAGAAGGCCGGGGGCCGCGATAAGAGGTGCTTCGGGAGACAGGGGGTGTGCGCTGGGGGAACCGTATTCCGTCAGCAGATAATCGATCATGGCCCGGCCACCCACGAGATTGTTTTTGGGAAAGGCCTCTTTTTTGACTTCTTTTCTGTTCATGTCGATCTTCAAAATGCTCATAACAGACTCCTTTCAATCCATGGGGATGCCACCATCAATTGCGTACCTTGGAACGTATGGAGATCTTCTCGATGTTTCATATCCTTACTATTCTATGGATTTCGCGTCAAGTTAAGACCCCACGCGCTTTGTCATTCCACGGTTTTTATGGATCAGGTCGCCTTTAAGATTGCGGTTGCCGGATTCAAGGGTTTAAAATCTTATCAAAAAATTGACAAAACCATTATGGTTGAATAGAAATGCTCAGGATAAGCAATGGGGAATTCGGACAGAGAATTCACATGACTGATTACCAGGAATATTTCGGTGAAACCCATAACATGGTCCGGCACACCGTTCGCAAGTTTGTGGAGCGGGAGATCAGGCCGTTTGTGGACGAGTGGGAGGAACAGGGGGGATTTTCCCGAGACCTCTATACCAAGGCCGGAGCTGCGGGCATTCTCGGTATCGGTTATCCAGAGGCCTATGGCGGCTCCGGTGGTGACATCTTCATTAAGATCGCCGCCACCGAGGAATTGATGCGATGTGGCTCAGGCGGCGTCGCTGCGGGCTTAGGCTCTCTCGACATCGGGATACCCCCGGTGCTGGCCCTGGGGACAGAGGAACAGAAATCGCGTCTGCTCCCCCCTGTGTTCCGGGGCGAAAAGATCTCGGCCCTCGGCATCACGGAACCCGACGCCGGATCGGATGTGGCCAATATCCGGACTCGAGCGGTTCTAAAAGACGGCCATTACGTGGTGAACGGGAGCAAGATGTTCATCACCAGCGGGGCCAGGGCGAACCGGTTGACCTGCGCGGTTCGAACCGGCGGCAAGGGATATGGCGGTATCAGCCTGCTGGTCATTGATTCGAACACCCCCTGATATTCGGTCTCTGAAAAGCTGAAAAAGATGGGGTGGTGGGCGTCGGATACGGCCCAGATTTATTTCGATGAGTGCCGGGTGCCGGTTGAAAACCTCCTGGGGGCCGAGGGTCAGGGGTTTTACGGCATCATGGAGAATTTTCAGAATGAGCGATTACAGCTCTCTATTATGGCCAACATGACCGCCCAGATGGCCCTGGAAGAATCCCTCGCATACGCCCGGGACAGAAAGGCCTTTAGCCGGCCCCTCACCGGTTTTCAGGTCACCCGCCATAAACTGGCCGATATGGCGACCCTGGTGGAGGCCAGCCGTGAATTCATCTACCGGGTTGCCGCCAAAATAGGGGCTGGGGAAAACCAGGTCAAGGAGATCTCCATGGCAAAGAATTTCGCCTGTATGGCCAGTGATCGGGTCACCCATGACGCCGTCCAGATACACGGCGGCTTCGGTTACATGCGGGAATACCTGGTGGAAAGGCTCTACAGAGACAATCGGATCCTCTCCATCGGAGGGGGAACCCAGGAGATCATGAAAGAGATCATCAGCAAGATGATCGTCTGATGATCCCTACTCCGCAACCTCCTCTTTGAAAAGATCTTGAATCCGTTCTTCGGAGTAACCCAGTTCTCCCAGAATGTCGACCGTGTCGGCACCCCGAGACCCCTTGGCCGGGTCGGCACGGCCGGGCGTTCGGGAAAGTCTGGGGGCGGGGGCGGGTTGCGGAATGCCGTCCAGATCAATGATCAGGTTTCGTTCCCGATTGTGGGGATGTTCCCCCACTTCGTTCAGATTCAGAACCGGCGCCACACATGCGTCTTTTCCTTCAAAGACGGCCGTCCATTCGTCCCGGGTTCGGGTTTTAAACACTTCCGCGAAACGCTCGATCATTTGGGGCCATTGCGACATGTCAAATTGATGGGGAAGGGCCTGGGGGTCGAGTTCAAGACCTTCAAGCAATTTTCCGTAAAACCGTTGTTCAACGGCCCCCACGGCCATGAAAAGGGAGTCTGAGGTTTCGTAGGTCTGGTAAAACGGGGCCCCGCCATCCAGGGGATTGGTTCCGATATCAAGGGTCATGAGATGGTGCGCCAGCATACCGTGGAAAATGGTGGAAAAACCGGCTGCGCCATCCACCATGGCGGCGTCCACCACCTGACCTTTTCCGGAACGGTGGCGTTCCTGAAGCGCCAGCAGGATGCCCATGGCACAGAGCATGCCGCCGCCCGCGAAATCCGCCAGCATATTAATGGGAGGAACGGGCCGTTCCCCTTTTCTTCTGCAAAGCGAGAGAGCCCCGGACAGGGCAATATAGTTGATGTCATGTCCGGCCATGGAAGAAAAACTTCCGGTTTGGCCCCAGCCGGTGAGCCGGGCGTAAATCAATCCGGGGTTCAGTTTTGAGGTATCTTCAGGGCCCAGGCCCAGCGCTTCCATGACCCCGGGGCGGTACGGTTCCAGCAGCACATCGGACTTTTCGATCATCCCCTTGACAATTTCAATCCCTTCTTTGGATTTCAAGTTCAAACGCATGGACCGTTTGCCCCGGTCGAATGGGTTCTTTTTCATGATATTTCCGAATTCAGGCGCACCCTTGCTCAGACGGTCCACGATAACCACATCCGCACCGAAATCAGCCAATATCATGCCGCAATAAGGGGAAGGTGCCAATCCCGCCATTTCAACCACTTTGATACCGTTCAGAGGTCTCATGTTTATTCCTTATAAAGGAGTGCGTTATTTTTTTAAGCCATTGGGATAATACGGAAAATAAAGAAGGTCTGTCAAGGAGATCCGGGCATTATCGAATAGGGCCAATTCGAAAAAAAAATACACAATACTCTCTGTGCATGATAGCATGGAAATGGTTCCACCTAAAAGCTGCAATCGTGAATACAGGGCGGCGGAGACGTAGACCATCAAAGAATTTGGCATAACCGAATCCTATTTAGGGCCCCATTGGGCGCCTGGGAACCCTTAATTCTACTTTGTCACATTGCCGCACCGGCTAGCTCGCCGGCGAGGCGCTTTGCTTGAACCTTCCGGGCCGACTCGATAGCGGATTTTCGTTTTTTGTGGCGTATCTCCATTTGGCGTAAAATCTCTTCCTGAGTAACGGCTCTTTTCGGAAGTGCATATTTGAGGAGCGATACAATATCAGCGCAGCTCAGAAGGGGATAGAGATCCTGATGTTTCAATTTTTCTTCGAGCATGAACTGCATTGCCATCATAACCAAGGCCATATGGTGATGCCATGCGAGCCAGCCACGGACCTGATAATCGTCGAGTCCACTATGCTGTTTCGATTCCTGGAAAGCGCGCTCGACCCAATAGCGCTGAGCTTGAGCAAATGCAAGACGCTCTACCGAAGTATCGGCAGGAGCATTGCTCAACGTATATTTGAGCTTGCCTCCATCAATTTCTTTACGAACAATCAAATGCCACTCATGGGCCGACGGCTCTTCTCCATCCCAAAGCCATACTCTCTGATGAAATATATCTACGACAAGTTTGCCTTTGGTTGTTTCTCGTACAGTGACGCGCTGCCAACTGGAAGCCGGGGCCTGAGCTGCCAGAAGGTCCACACGAACAGGCAACATACGCGGTTCAAGTTTTTTCGGGGGGCGGCCGCTGGTGGACTTGCGGGGAGGGACGCAGGGCTCGGGGTCTTCAAGCCACACCATTTGATCCTTATGCACATCCGCTACAAAAACCTCGCCCATCCCATCCAGATCTCGCAAAAAGGCAGGATCTTCCCCATAAAAACCATCGCATCCCACCCAACTGAAGGAGATACCCTTCTGCCGGGCCCCTTCAACCATTTCCAAGGCCAAATCATGTTTGCGAAGGAGCTTGACGCGGTGGTCCGGTACACCTGCCGCTTCACAGCGTTTAGGGTCTTCGACCCAATTCTCCGGCAAATACAACCGGCAATCGATGGGAGTAGCGTAAATACCATGCCCCAAAACGGCAAAAACCCCCACCTGGCAGTTGTCCACTTTACCGATGGTTCCCGCCCACTGTCTGCTTACGCCTACAGATTTTGTACCCTTCTTGAGACAAGCCGTTTCATCGATCAGCAGACACCGGTCTTCTCCATCTTGAAGCGCTTCATTACTGCGCATAGCCACCTGGTCCATCACAGCGTTCGCGTCCCAGGGCGAATTGGAAACAAAATGCTGGAGCGCCTGCTCATTGGATTCGGGAACCATTTCTGCCATACGTTCCATGTTTTTCTTTTCAGCTTGCACCAATCCTTTCAGATAGAGCGCTCCCTGATCGGCACAATTACGGGTCCTTGTTTGGAAGAAATCAGAAAACCAATTGAAATAACTAATAAAAGAAGACGACACCCCCGCAAGGGGGCTGTTGTCATGGCTATCTCCTTTTTTGGTTTTATAGGTGTTCGGGCGGGCTGTTGTGATCGAGCCCAACCCCCCATTGGTTTCGCCGTCTCATGAAGAAAAATATAATAGCTATTATGTGTAAAATCAATCATATAATCCATATTTCCAGCAAAATAGTTACCCAATTAATCGGGGCTGATCAGGGCACCCATGGTAAAGCAATTTTAGCCGGAATCCGTTTGCCCCATCGCGTAAGCAACCTTGCTTATGGTTCCAGCCATGATGGCAACTGTGGCTTCAGCCCATATGGTCAGCGCTCGATGCGGGACAAAATCGTAACTGCCGGAGGCCGCCTGCTGGCTGGCTTGCCTGGTGGACGGTGAACACGGAAAAGAAGCGAACCCATTGGCTGTGTCAGGTGCCCTGCTCCGCGCGCCGGGCCGCCGCATTAATGTGACAAAGTAGAATTAAGAGAGAGGCGAATTCCCCCCCGGCGATGAACCTTGTTGCCGTAACTGGCTGCCGCAGGGCAAACCCCTCCACCGGTTTTGAAATTCGCTTCTTTTGAATTTGGGAGCGGTCGATCTTAGGCGAATGACAGGCTTTGAATCGATTCTTCCAGATAGATCCACCTCTCCTTAAAGGGACAGTTCTTTGACAATTTGAGTTGCCACCGACGACTGCGTGTCACCAGTTTTGCCGGCACACTGATCAGCCACATGCGGATCGTGTTCGGCTCTTCTTTGAATCCGGCTTCGTCGTTTAGCCACATCATCCAAACCATGAGGTTGTAGGCCATAATGCAGGTCTGGAAGATGGCTGAATTGGCCCAGAAGTCCTGGGTCAGGATACTGCCCGAGGCCATGTGGTTCTTGCACCACTCAATCCAGTTCTCACTGGTGGCCCGCTGGCCGTAGTATTTGTGCGAAGCCATTGGTGAGAGGCCCATGTTGGTCACATAGCAAAAATAGTCATACTCGACCTTGGAAAATTCAAACAGAGCATCCTCCTCAGGTTCGCTTGTGATGACTTCACGGATGGCCACAAATCGGCGGGTCCTTTTCCATCCACTGCATTTGAATTCGAACTCAGTGCTTTCAAATCCAGGACGATTTTTGATCTTTCGCCATTCTTGGCTTTCCAGCAACTTCTCCAAACCTTTGAGCTTCACTTTGATCATGTACCGTGTGCTTTTTTCTTCAAGAAAATCAAGCAAATCACCCTGAAAGAAGGCCGAGTCGGCCCGGACGACGATTTGCCACACACGTTTGGGAAGCCGAGTGAAGCATTCTTTCATGAATTCCACACAGCCGTTAGCCGAGTAGGCACCTCCTGCGCGAAACCAATTGTGGAGGCATTCCCGGTTTTCGGCAATGAAACACAGGAGAGGATGGTAGCTCTTCTGGCCCTTCTTTTTGGGGTTGTACCCTTTTTCAGCTCCTTCCTGGGAGCCATAAACACCGCGAACGGTGGAGTCCATGTCCAAAGTAATCTTCCCGAACCATTTTTTTGACCACACTTTTCGCCTGGCCACGTTCTCCACTTCAGCCAATTCCATGCAGTGGCTTTGCGAAAACAACCGGAAGATCCGACCAAAGGTGGTTGCATCCGGGAACTTGTCCCACCGGAAAATGGCGCGCAGGACCTCATCATTTTTGACCATGACGGTATGGGCCATGTGTTTGATGCCGGATAGGACGCTCATCATCAGCATGGTCACCGCATCGGAGACCTGGTAATCGGCATTGGGAGCGCGCTGGATGGTGAGGATCTTGTCGAGCATTTTCTGGATGCCGAGTTTTTCTGCAAAACGGCCCAAGTGGACCAAGCCTGCATTGCCTGTGAGGTTTTTTTCGGAAAAAGTGACGTAGTATTTGCGCATCATAAGGGTGTCTCCGGATAAGTTTCAATATAATGTATATTTAACATAATTTAAATAAGATATCAATACATTATCCGTTAACGGTTGCAGTTTTTAGGTTCCATTTATTGCTATGCAAAAGAATTATGATTCATAAATTTAAGGCCTTCAAACAACACCATGGACGAAATAACAACGAAAATGCTCGAAAACGGCGTGGTCAAGGTCACTTTTGACGATCCCCAACGATCGGTGAACACCATGACGCCGGATCTGCTGACCGAATTCGAGAAAAAGGTCGTGCCCCTCATGGCGGATGAAGCGGTCAAGGGAATGGTTTTCTGTTCAGCCAAACCCGATACGTTTATTGCGGGAGCGGACATCAAGCTTTTCACCGGGGCTGATGACCCGGACCTGGTCTGTGAGCTGGACGGGGCCTACAGCCGCATTCTCGCACGGCTTTCAAGAGGGAAAAAACCGGTGGTGGCGGCAGTGCACGGGGCGGCCCTGGGCGGCGGACTGGAGGTGGTTCTGGCATGCCACTACATTGTGGCCACCGATCATCCTGCGACCGTGCTGGGGCTGCCCGAGGTGCAGTTGGGGATTTTACCCGCCGCCGGCGGGACCCAGCGTCTGCCCGAGCGGGTGGGACTCATAAAAGGCCTTGACATGATGCTTACGGGAAAGCGGATTCGCGCCGGGAAGGCCCTTCGATGGGGTTTGGTGGATGAAGTGACCACTCCCCGGGACCTTTTCCAAAAGGCCTCAGAGCGGGTGAATGATCTGATCGACGGCAAACTCAAACGGCCTTCGGCGAAAAAATCGATGGCTGAAAGAATGATCCGATTGCCGGTGGCCAGGGACATCTTTTTCGGCCGGGTGCGCCAAAAGGTTCTCGAGAACACCCGGGGCCACTACCCCGGGCCCTTAAGGATTGTGGAATGTGTGGAACTGGGCGTTAAAGCGGGGGAGGACAAGGCACTGGAGCGTGAGATCAGCCACATCGGTCCGCTTCTTATGACCCCCCAGAGCCGTTCCCTCATGTGGCTTTTTCTGGCCACCCAGGAGATGAAGACCGTTCCATTAAACGATTCCCGGACCTTGAAACAGGTGGGCATTGTCGGTGCCGGTGCCATGGGGACGGGGATCGCTTCCGTTTCCCTGGGCCCCTATTCCGTAATGGTTCATGACATTTCCGGCGAGGCGCTCAAACGGTGTGGTGAACTGATTCGAATGGGTCTGACAAAACAGGAGAAATCTGAAGCCATCACGCGGGAAACCCTTGATCACCGCTGGAGCCTCTTTTCGGGAACGCGGGAATTGGGTGATTTATCGGAAGCCGATCTTTTGGTTGAAGCGGCTTCCATGGACCTTGATCTCAAACGAAAGACGCTTGCCGAGGTTGAAGAACGGGCAAAGCCCGAAACCGTGATCGCTTCCACTACCGCTTTTCTGCCCGTCTCACAAATCGCGGCGGATGCCCGTCACAAGGAGCGGGTGGTGGGCATACACTATTTTTCGCCCGTTCACAGAGTGCCCCTGGTGGAATTGATTGTGCCGGAGGGTGCGGAGGATTGGGCCTTGCACACAGCCCACGCCTTTGCCCATGCACAGGGAAAAACCGTGATCCGTGTCAAAGACACCCCCGGTTTGTACACCACCCGAGTTCTCTGCCGGTATCTTCTTGAGGCCCTGATACTTCTGGGAGAGGGGCACGGCGTGGAGCAAATCGACGAAGTCATGAAGGATTTCGGATATGCTGTCGGCCCCTTTGCCCTCATGGATGAAATGGGGTTTGACACGGTGGACCCGGCGATCCGATTCATTTGTGATGCCATGAAAGAGAAATGGCCCAAACCGCCCAAAGCCCTGGGGCGGTTGGTGGAAGCAGGGCTTCTGGGACAAAAAAGCGGACGGGGTTTTTATGTCTATCCCAAGGGGAAAAAAGGCAAAAAGAAACCGACCCGGGAAATATACCGTCATCTCCCTCAAATGAAACAGGGTCTTGCGGATAACCAGGAGATTCAGGAAAGGCTGGTGCTTTCAAAAGTCAACGAGGCGGCCTTTTGCCTTGAGACCGATGTGATCGCCTCTCCCCGGGACGGGGACGTGGGGGCGGTTCTGGCCTTAGGGTTTCCACCGTTTCTGGGAGGCCCCTTCCACTACGGGGACAGCCTCGGCATGGATGCATTGGTCAACCGCCTGAAAGATCTGGCAGAGCGATTGGGGGGTCAATTTACGCCGGCGGAAATCCTCGAGAATATGGCAAAAAAGAAAAACCGGTTTTTTTCACCGGCATTCTGTTCTCCATTTTGCTAGCCCAATTCTTGCTTCCCCCGCTCACTTCTCTGCCCAAAGACCGCACCCTTGCAGCGTTTAAAAATGCATCGCAAATGGGCGTCTCAATATGCGAAGAGAGACTCACAGACCTTCTGGAGCTGCGAATGGAAGATAGTCCGGAAGTGAATGCCGCTGCCAAAAAAGAGGCTCTGGAAGGGGCCGTTGAATACCTGAAAACCCGCCAGGTTGATTTGTTGCTCCTGGACATGATTATGGATGCGGGAATGGATGGGCTTGAAACCTACAAAAAGATCCTGGAGCTGCATCCGGAACAAAGAGCGGTGATTGTGAGTGGTTCTTCTGAAACAGGCCGCGTGGAAAAGGTTCAGGAACTCGGTTCGGGAGCGTATGTGCGGAAACCATTCTTGTTAAAGAAAATTGGTCTTACCGTAAAAGCGGAATTGAAAAAACAGCGGTTTCCGAGCGTAACACCATGAAATAAAGAGAAAATACCTATCCGCCCGCGAAATCGGCAACGGGTATTCACCGCCCTCCGTGGCCGGCCACAGAGGGCGTCCTTTCATTGACAAGACTTTCATTGCTTGCCGCCTGATGTATAAAATAATATTTCTTCCGCGGTTTCCAGGGCCGACCTCAACTTTTTGTAAAAATCTTTTCTGATGGGATTCTTAAACCATTCGTCCCACGCCTCTCTGCTCTCCCAAGTGCTGACAATGATCATCTCGTTGGGATTTTCCATGTTGATCATTGTCTTTCCCGAAATGTAGCCCGGTTGAACGGTGGCAAGGGCTCGAATTTCCGCGTTATGATAATGGGCCTCATGAACGTATTCGTCCTTAAACCTTCTACTGATCAATACTCTGATCGCCATTGCTGCCTCCTTCCCCGAGATCACGGCACTGAAAGTGGATCCAAAACGCAAAAACCCTAAACGAGTTCCCAAAGACGTTCAATAGAGATTCGCGCTGATACCCTTCCGGCAGTCATCTGTTTTCGCAGATTCCGGAATCATTAAGCTGTGCTATTAATGTGTTTAGATACGATTGAAAAAAGACTATTTTCGTTTAATGGGATACCGACTGAGAAGGAATAGCCACGTCATGCGCTATTGAGTGAAGCTGTTAGTGAACATCAGAATCTTTGAAGACATTGCAAAATGGGTGAAAAAGTCACCCGCCTTCTTAGGATGATATTGGAAGTCTGATCTCTGTGTCAAGGCAAATATTCCAATCCCTGAACGGGAACGTACCAATACGGGGAAGGACACGGCTTTCCGAGCAACGCGCGTGATGATACTGAAGCGCTTGAGGCCCGGAGATTCAGACATGGCCGGCACCAACCGGTCCGGTTTCAAACCATAATGATGGAAAATAAAATGCGGCGTCTCAAGGCGACACCCATTGGCTCATATTGAGAATTTGGAAAAATCGGCGATGGTCAACACAAAGCTTGAAATCAGCTGCAGCAACCCCACCCGGTTTTCCCTGAGCGCATCGTCTTTTGTCAGAATCTCCACGTTATCAAACAACTGATCCACGGGCGTTCTGAGCCTTACCATGATCCCCAGCGCTTCCAGAAAGGCGTTCTTCCCGATGCAGGCCGCCACATCATCCTTGAGTCCTTGATAGGTTTCCCAGAGATCTTTTTCAGCGTCCTCTAAAAACAGCTCCGGGTTGACCTCAAACGCCCGGGATTGTTTCTTAATAATATTGTTGACCCGTTTAAAGGTGAGGGCCAACGGCGCAAATTCTTCGGATGACAAGGTGAAATCTTTGAGCTGCGCCATTTTGGGCCGAAGGCTCAGGATGCGGTCGAATTCTTCAGAAATCGCCGCCTCCACAAGGTCGGATGAATATTCGGACCTTAGCATCATATTTTTGTATCGTTCACGAACAAACCCGAGTACCCGCTCAAAGGTTGCCTCAACATCGAAATCGATTCCATCCGCCAGAAGGGAAAGCGCTCTTTTGATAAGTTCCTTGAAAGACAAATCCCAGCCCGTATCCTCCATAATCCTGATAATGGCCAGCGCATGCCGTCGAAGGGCAAAGGGATCGGCTTTTCCCGTGGGTTCGAGACCCACGGCGAAACACCCGCAAATGGTGTCCAGCCGGTCCGCCACGCCCACAACAGCACCGATTCCGGACTGTGGCAGCGCACCACCCGCTTTCAGGGGCAGGTAATGGTCATAGATTCCCGAATAGACATCCTCTTCATATCCTTCAAGTGCGGCATACGCTTTTCCCACGGCCCCCTGAAGGGAGGGGAATTCAATGACCATGTGGGTCACCAAATCACATTTGGCCAGACGCGCCGTAAGTTTGGCGCGATCCACTTCTTCCGGGAGCACCTGTTCCGCAATACATTCCGAAAGCGCCTCAACCCGCATCACCTTGGCATGGGATGTCCCCAACCGGGCCTGATAGATGACCTGTTTCAGATCCTCCAGCCGATCCAGAAGCGGCTTTTTGCGGTCTTCCTTCAGGAAAAAATCCGCATCGGAAAGCCTGGCCCGAAGGACCCGTTCGTGACCGCGACACACCACGGATTCATCCCGGGTTTTCGTGTTGTTGACCGCCACGAAATTGGGCATGAGCGAACCGTTTTCGTCGTAAACCGCAAAATACTTTTGGTGCTCCCGCATGGCGGTGATCAAAACCGCATCCGGCAGGTCCAGAAAACCCTTTTCAAAACTGCCGCAAACAGCCGTGGGATACTCGGTCAGGTTCGCCACCGTTTGAACCAATTCCGGATCATCCGCCGGAACGCCTCCCACACCCGCGGCCGCATCATGAACCGTTTTAACCACAACCCCTTGCCGCTCATGAGGATCAAGAATCACAAAGGCATTTCTCATCGCTTCTTGGTAATCGGCGATATCTGAGACGGTCACCCCGTCCGGCGCCATGAACCGATGTCCAAAAGTGGTGTTGCCGCTTTGAACCCCGGCCGTTTCAAAAGGGACCACTCGGCCGTCAAAAAGAGATAAAATCCAGTGAACGGGACGTACAAACGCAAAACCCACCTCTCCCCAACGCATGGACTTGGGCCAGGGAATCGCCCCGATGATGCCGGGCAATTGCTCGGATAAAATCTCAGAGGTCGGCCTACCGGGAATCTCCTGCTTCACATAGAGATATTCCCCTTTGGGGGTTTCAATGGTTTGCAGTTCCTGAACGGATACGCCCTGTTTTTTGGCAAACCCTTCCGCCGCTTTGGTGGGGTTCCCCTCTTTGTCATAGGCCGCATTTTTGGGCGGGCCGGTCACTTCCCGGGTCAAGTCCTGCTGTTTCTTTGAAACACCCCTGCCCAATAAGACCAGCCGTCTCGGCGTTCCGTAAACCTCAAGGCCGCCGGCCAAATCAATTCGGTTCTCCTTGAGGCATTCTCCAGCCAGCCTTTTCAATTCTTCCAAACCGTTTTCCAGATACCCTGCCGGAATTTCCTCGGTTCCGATCTCCAAAAGCAATTCTGCCGTCATAGTCTTCATCCGTTCTTATCGATTGTTAAGGGGATATCCCATTTCTTCGCGCTGGGCCAGATAGTTCTTTGCACTCAGCCGCGCCAGATGTCTGATGCGATCAATGTAGCGGGTCCGTTCCGTCACGCTGATGGCGCCGCGGGCATCCAGAAGATTAAACGTGTGGGAGCATTTCAGGCAATAATCGTAAGCCGGCAGCACCAATCCGGCCTCCCCGACACGTTTGCCCTCCTGTTCATACTTGTGAAACAATTCCAGCAGCATATCCACATCCGCCATTTCAAAATTGTAAACGGAAAGTTCCCATTCCCCTTTCTGATGGACATCCCCGTAAGTCAGGTGATCGTTCCACATGAGGTCGTAGACGCTTTCCTTTTCCTGCATATACATGGCGATTCTTTCAAGACCGTAGGTGACCTCCACACTGATGGGGTCCAACCGGATACTCCCCGCCTGTTGAAAATAGGTGAATTGGGTAATCTCCATGCCGTCAAGCCAGACTTCCCACCCCAATCCCGATGCACCGAGGGTGGGAGATTCCCAATCATCTTCCACAAAGCGGATATCATGCTCCAGCGGATCGATACCCAGGGATTTGAGGCTCCCCAGGTAAACCTCCTGGATATCGATGGGGGAAGGCTTTATGATCACCTGGTACTGATAGTAGTGCCCCAGACGATTGGGGTTCTCCCCGTATCGGCCGTCTGTCGGTCTGCGTGAAGGCTCCACATAGGCAACGGACCACGGTTCAGGCCCGAGAACCCGCAACAGTGTTGCCGGATTGAAGGTCCCTGCTCCCACCTCAAGGTCGTAGGGCTGTTGAAGAATGCACCCATAATCGGCCCAGTATCGTTGCAGGGCCGTTATCAGTTCTTGAAAGTTCATGAAATTCCTCACTTTCTCTTAAAATTCAAACACCTGTTAGCCTGCGGAAAGAATTGGAAAGTATCACCTTGAAAAAGGGTTGTCAACAAGCGCGTGAGCCCTTTTGCGTCAAAAGCATTTTACAATTAAATTCATTTTATGATAGCATTTTTAATCCAATCAATTCCTGCATCCAAGAGAGAGAACCATGAACCTTAACACCGATTATCGGTTGGCCAGGGAAAAAATGGTCAGAGGCCAGTTGATTTCACGCGGCATTGAGGATCAGCGGGTGCTGGATGCCATGGCAAAAATTCCGAGAGACCGGTTTGTGGAAGAAGCCCTTTCAGGGGAGGCATATAACGACCATCCCTTGCCCATCGGCCATAAACAGACCATTTCCCAACCCTATATGGTCGCCCTCATGACGGAAGCCCTGGGGCTCACGGGAAGTGAAAAGGTGCTTGAAATCGGTACGGGCAGCGGATATCAGACGGCGATTCTGGCACAGCTGGCCGAAAAGGTTTACACGGTGGAGCGGATTCGGGTCCTCATGGTCAAAGCCCGCACCATTCTGGCGGTACTGGAATGCAACAATGTGCTGTTCAAAGCGTACGACGGCACACTGGGGTGGCAGGAGTTCGCCCCCTATGACGCCATCATGGTAACGGCAGGCGCCCCCGGCATCCCCGAACCGCTCCTGGATCAGTTGGCCGAGGGGGGAAGACTCGTCATCCCCATCGGTGATAGAACCACTCAGGAACTGAAACGCATCACAAAGAAAAACGGAAGGTACCGCCAGGAAAATCTGGGCGGGTGCCGCTTTGTCAACCTCATCGGCCATCACGGCTGGAATGAATAGGTTAGTGTCCGTCCACGAATGAGAAAATTTGTTCGAGTTCAAGGAAGACGAAAATTATAACCGCAGGAATACATTGAAGTATTTCGAGGATTATAATTTGAGACTGACGCAGAAATCGGGCAAATTGGCCATTTGTGAATGGGCACTAGGTTATCGCCAACCCGCCATGATCTTCATGCAGATTTCGTTCATCTCCCGCGCTCTTCCCGGCGTATCTGCTTCATTATAACACCGAAATTCAGGGGCATTGCCCGATGGTCTGAGGTGAACCACCTCATTATTTTGAAAGGTAATGCGCAAACCGTCGGTGGTATCTACGGCACTGACCCTCCCGAAATGGGATCCGAACACGGTTTCAATGGTTTGCCGGTCTTTTTCCCCATCACCACTCTGGAGTTTTTCCATCGCCTCTAAACTCTTTTCGGTGGGAAATTCCTTCAAACGATCGCTGTGAGTGAAGCGCTGGGGCAAATCCCCCATCAGTTCACTGATCCTCTTTCCTTTTTGGATGGAAATCAACAAAATTGCCAGGTGTACGATTATGGCATCACGGGTGGGGAGCGCCCGCAGGGTTTTGCCTCCCATGGTAATGTTCGAGGCCGTCAGAAAACCCCCGTTGGCCTCATACCCCACCACCCGTTGACTGCCCGCGTTCAACGCCTGCTCCATCCCTTCAATAACATAAGGCGATCCGATTCGCGTGCGATGAACCGAATCGAACCAGCCGCATTTTTCAAGGGCCGTATTGCACGAGACAGGTGTCACCACGGCATCGGCACCCAGGTAGGCTGCCACCAGGATCCCCGCCACGTCTCCCCGCAGCCATTTTCCCGTTTCGTCGCTGATCAGAGGCCGATCGCTGTCTCCATCCGTCGAAACGATGGCGTCAAAACCGTATTCTTCGGCCCATTTTCGAGCGGCCTTGACGTCTTCCGGCCGAATGGCCTCGGTATCCACCGGCACAAAAACATTTGAAAACCCGAGCGTTTTCACCTCAGCACCCAAGCCCGTAAGAATCTCCACCATCAATTCACGTCCCACCGCCGAATGCTGGTAGACCCCGATTGCTTTTCCCTTTAAACAATCTTCTGGAAAAAAATCCAGATACCTGGCCACATACATCTCCACCACACGGAGGTCTTCTTCCAGTGGCGCAAGGGGTGATATGAACATGCCCTCCGGGTCAAAAAGCCCGGCAGGGGCCTCCACCATTTCCTGCTTGATGGCGGCCTCGTCCGCCTTGAGAATCTCCCCCTTCTTCCGGTTGTACTTGATCCCGTTTCGATCATCGGGGATGTGGCTGCCGGTCACCATAATGGTGGGCACACTGTTAACCAGGCCGTAGTAAGCCAGGGCCGGAGAGGGAAGCCTGCCGCAACCGATGGGAGAGTACCCCTTGTCGGATACGGCACGGGCCGCCGCGCCCATGATGCGGTCCGTGCTGGGCCGCAAGTCGCCCCCCACGGCCATCGAACCCTGACCCTTTAATTCACCACTGCGCTCCAGATGCTGGATGAAGGCCGCCGTATACAGATAACAGACCTCATCGGTCATTGCCGTCGCCAGACCCCGGGCCCCACTGGTCCCGAATTTGACACCGCTTTCAGCCATCAGATCTTCAACCTTAATGGATTTTGTCATAGGTCACCTTGGTTTTTAAGTACTCAATTTCTTCCTTACTACAGAATATGCCACCAATGCGGCAATAGCACGGGCCGCCCTTTCGGCTCCCTGGAAAACCGGCATGCCCCTTCTGATCACTTCTCCCATCACATGGGCATCCGGGCGATGAAATGAATACCCGATCACCGGCTTTTCCTGCGTTTTCAAGAATGTTGACAGGGCCAGAGCGTTACTCTCAATGATTTTTCGGCCCTGCACCACCGCTTCTTTTTCGGATAGTCCCAACCCTCTTAAAACCCTTTCCACCACGGGGGATGGATTGAGCAGATAGACCAGAAGGATGTCCGCATTTTCTTCCTTCAGCAAAATCTCGGGAATATGAGAGAAGAAATCATTATGGTCCTTGCTGAAGGTTAAATCCACCGGATTTCCAACACTTCCCGTCGGCGGAACAAAGGGTCTAAGGTTCTTAAGGGTTTCGTCCGACAGTTTTGAAAGCGCCAGGCCGGCCCTGCCACAGGCGTCTGCCGCCGCTGCGCCGGGTCCCCCCGAATGGGTTTGAATCACCACCCGATTCCCCTGAGGAACAGGCATGGAACCGAGCAGCCAGCAGGCATCAAACAATTCCACCACGGATTTAACCCGAATCACACCGGCCTGCTTAAACATGCCGTCGTAGAGTTCGTCAGGGCCCGCCATGGCCCCGGTGTGAGAAAAACCGGCCGCACTTCCCGCCTTTGATCCTCCCGCATAGAATGCCACAATGGGCTTGTGGGGCGCAATGGCACGGGCCGCCTTCAAAAAAGCGTGACCCCTTCGAATCCCCTCGATGTAAAGGGCGATCACTTTGGTGTGTGGGCATGCCCCCAGGTATTCCATACAATCGACGATATCCAGAACCGCTTCGTTACCCACACTGAAGGCGGTGCTGAACCCCAGATTGAAACCGGAAAGGTATTCAAATATCTGGGTCACCAGACTGCCGCTCTGAGATGCCAGTCCCACAAAACCGGGGGCACCCTCATTGGGGATAAAGGTCGTATTAATGTTCCGGTGCGAATTGGCTACGCCCAGGCAATTGGGCCCCAGGATCTTCATGTCATGGGCGCCCGCAATCCTTTTGAGCTCCGCCTCCAGTTCGCCGCCGCCACCCCCCACCTCATTGAATCCCCCTGATACCACCACCGCCTGGCGAATACCCTTTTTCGCGCAGGCCTTCAGGGTTTCATTGACGAGTTGGGTGGGGAGCACGATGACCGCCAGATCAGGGACCTCCGGCAGGTCCTGCACCTGCCGGTAAGCCTTTAGCTTCAGAACATTTTCTTCCTTGTGATGAACCGGATAAATGGCCCCTTCACAACCGCCGGCGAGCGCTGCGGAAAGCAGGTGGGTTCCCATGGCAGTCATTCGGTTGGATGCGCCGAAAAAGACCATGCTCCGAGCATTGGCAATTCGATATAGAGGGCTTTCCTCGATATTTTTTAACATTTGAATTCCTTGATAGAGTGTGCAATAATGAATGATGGCTCATTTAGTGTTTAAAAGGAACATAGAATAGAAAAGATTTGGTGTCAACCGATTGCAGCGCCAGCAGATATTGACTTTGTCTGAATCACAATGGTATCAAATCCAAATAAGCAATCTCTATCATTAATTTTTCGGGGCCACAATATTGAAACTTTTGCGGACCATTTGCCATTAAGGAGGAATCATGTCATATGAATTGACTGAAGAACAGGAAATGCTCAAGGAAACCATCGCCCGCATGGCCAGGGAACAGATTGCCCCGGGCGCCGCACAAAGGGATGAAATAGCGGAATTCCCCTGGGATATGGTGGAACTGCTCCGGGAAAACGCCCTTTTCGGCGCCGACTATCCGGAAGCATTCGGAGGCTCTGAAATGGGGCTTTTCTCCCTGTGCCTCATCATTGAAGAGATCGCCAAGGCGTGTGCTTCCACCTCCGTGATCCTTCTGGTGCATGAACTGGGCACCACCCCCATCATGCTGGCCGGAAGCGATGAACAGAAACAGCGGTATTTCCCCAAACTGGCCACAGGCGAACATCTGATCGCCTTCGGCCTCACCGAACCCAATGCCGGCTCCGATGTGTCGGGCCTAAAAACCAAAGCCGTGCGGGATGGTGATGACTATGTGCTCAACGGCACCAAGATCTTCATCAGCCATGCGGATGTGGCCGACGTGGTCTGTATTGCGGCCAGAACCGATGCGACCGTTCCGGGCCCTAAAGGCACCGGTATTTTTGTGGTTGAGAAAGGGACGCCCGGTTTTTCCATCGGCAAACATGAGAACAAAATGGGCGTAAGGGGATCTTCCACGGTGGAAATTATTCTGGAGGATGTCCGGGTGCCGGCGGCAAACCTTCTGGGCGCGGAAAATTCAGGGTTTCACATCCTCATGAAAACCCTGGACCTCACCCGAATTCCGGTGGCTGCCCAAGCGGTGGGAATTGCTCAGGGGGCACTCGATTATGCCGTTAGCTACACCAAGGAACGGACCCAGTTCGGAAAGCCACTCTTTTCTTTTCAGGGGCTTCAGTGGATGATGGCCGACATGGCCACCCAGGTGGAGGCTGCCCGTCAGCTCACCTACAAGGCGGCCAGTGTTTTTGAAAAACTCCCCAAAAACCTGGACCGGGTGCCCAAGGAAATGGTGCGCCAGTCCGCCATGGCCAAGCTCTTTGCCGGAGAAACCGCCATGAAAGTGACCACCGATGCGGTCCAGTTGTTGGGCGGTTACGGCTTCGTCAAGGAATACCCGGTGGAACGGATGATGCGCGATGCTAAAATCACCCAGATATATGAAGGCACCAGCCAGATTCAAAAAGTGGTCATTTCCGCAACGCTTTAGTCATTTTCCCGCGACCGAAACGTTCACTGTCGGAACCAACAGTGGGCGTTTCGGGTTCGTTCCCACGATGATTTTGTTCTGCACCATTTAGTCAAACCATAGTGCCAATGTGCCATAAATTGCTACGCGAACAACATGAAAGGAAGAAAATGTCTATTATTGCGATTAACCGGGGATCCTATAGCCGAGGCAAGGAGGTCGCTGAAAAGCTGGCCATGAAACTGGGTTATGAGTGCATCTCACGCGATATTCTGTTGGAAGCCTCCCACGAATTCAATATTCCGGAAATAAAGCTCGTCAGGGCGCTGCATGACCCCACGTCGGTCCTTGAACGTTTCACCCATGGCAAGGAGAGGTATGTCAGTTATATCTACGCCGCACTTCTCCGTCATGTTCGAAAAGACAATGTTGTCTATCATGGCCTGGCCGGCCAGTATTTCCTTCGCGATATTCCCCATGTTCTGAAAGTCCGGATTATCGCGGACATGCAGGACAGGGTAAAAGAAGAGATGAGGCGTGAAAATATTCCAGAGGACAAAGCGCTTTACATTTTACGGAAAGACGACGAAGAACGTCGCAGGTGGGGGTTGCAGATATACGGTACGGATACCTGGGACAGCAGGCCTTACGATATCGTCTTGCACATCGGAAGATTGACCGTGGACGATGCGGTGGACATCCTTTTTGATACGGTCAAAAAGCCGAATTTCCAGGCGACGCCACAATCTCTGAAATTGGTCGATGACCTTGCCCTGGCGGCAAAAGTCAAAGCGGCTTTGGCTGAAATTTCACCGAAAATCCAAGTTGCGGCCGATCACGGCAGCATTCACATTTCTAACATGGATAAGGATCAGGAAAGCCCGGAGGAAGCTCAGATAAAGGGGATTGTCCTCAAAATTGAAGGCGTGGAGGAAGTGACCTTCAGTGCCAGCGCGTCAAGGCAACAGCATGGTCATGTCAACCCCTTCTACAATATTGGGTGAAGGAATACGCTTCATATGACATACATCTCTTCAGCGGCTCTCAGAAGTGCCCCCCATAAATTCGGCATTGGCCTGACCTAAGAGATCCACCTCCAGGACCGAATTGACGGAGATCATGTTGCATGAGTCGCGCCGAATCCAGCCGAGCACGTTCTTGCCGAGGCTTTAAATTCGTGCTGAAAGTTATTGCCCGGTTACATTAACGCTTACGGAATCATAATATATGGAATTCATGTCAAGTGAACCATTCATATTCAGGTCAACTGCGAAATAGAATTTATGATTC
This sequence comes from Desulfatiglandales bacterium, assembly GCA_963663335.2. Classification (GTDB taxonomy): domain Bacteria; phylum Desulfobacterota; class DSM-4660; order Desulfatiglandales; family Desulfatiglandaceae; genus NaphS2. The sequence goes on from CAXXLN010000002.1 coordinate 302,670, forward strand.
CCTTCCGTCAGAGAGTATCCGTTTAGAAGTGGTGTCGAGTTCAAGTTGAACAATGGCCCCTGATGCGTGCTTAAAAGGCCCGGCACAAAAGAACCCGTGGAAAGGTTGAAGTAATTAAAGCTTCCCGAGGGAAGCGATTCCGCCAGCCACCAGTCGGCATTCTGTCCGGGAAATGAGCCCGGGCTGAGCCCAACGGTAATCGAAATAGGGGTAGCGGATGAAACGGTGATTGGGCCATCGCTTCCGTTGACTTTGATATCCGGTGAAGGCACAGCAGGCTGAACAGCTGTTCCGGAAGTTAATTGGGCATCATCAATATAGAAATTGGTTAAAAAAGCTTCATCGGAGATCGCCACATAAGCAATTGTGATGCTTTGGCCGATAAAGGCCGACAAATCTATTTTATCGGTCTGAGTCCAGTCATAGCTCCAGTCCAGATTACTCAGTTGTAAAACCGTGTGCCATTGGCCGTTATACACGAGTACCGACAGCGTATCGTAAGGATAATCCAGATAATCCCAGGTATCGATTGCATACCAGAACTGCAGCGTTGCGGATATAGCTGAAGAGGGAATTGTGACGGCCTGATAAAGGACGTCTTCGGCGCTATTGTAGCCACCCAACCAGGCTATCCATTCCCCGCCGTGCGCACACTCGGCGGCCCCCATACTGAAACAGGGTGCACGGTTTATAATCTGATAATAACTCGTCTCCGTCCATGCGACATTCAGGGTTCCGTCTTCAAATCCCGGGTTTTGCAGGAGATTTGATTCCGTGAGCGCACCGCTTTGTGTGATGGTTAAAGTCTTTCCCTGGACCGTCAAGGTTCCCTGACGTTCCTGAGTCCCCGAATTCGGGGAGACTTGATAGGTAACCGTGCTGCTTCCACTGCCGTTTGAAGGCGAGACATTTGTAATCCAGTCGCCCGTTTTTGAAATGGCCCAGACACAAGACTGATCAGACACATTCACTGCCAGCGAACCATTCCCGCCGTTTGCGCTAAAGCGTTCGGAAGCAGGGTAAATGGAATAAGTGCATTCCCCGGGAGTGCCGCTCCCGAACTGAGTGTCAAGAGTCTGAAAATATAAGGCCTGTTCCTGCTTGGAGCCCTCTAGATGAAAAAGGCCGTAGTCCATATCCATTTTCATGCGGAATAGACCGTTTGGACGGCCGGCAGGCGCACCCCAGCTGTTCAAAATGATCCAGTAAGGCTCGGCTGCATCTTCATTGTACCCGACAAGAAGTACAGCGTGCCCCCCGCCCGCATCTGTCCACTGGTGCCCTTGGGAAAAATCAAAACTCCAAAGGTCACTCTCACTTTTATTGTCCCAGAAATCAAAGAACTGATTCCAATCATCCTGGTTGGGAAGAAAAAATCCAAACCAAATTGCCTTGTTTTGAGCCAGCACGTTTTTGATGTTCGCAATGGCTTGGCTTTTGCCGCCGCTCGTGTCAATGGTAACGGGTTCGATGCTGGAAATGATGTAATTTGAGTTGGTTGAAATTTCAGAGCAAGCGATATCGCTTCTGTTGTTTTGACACTGCATACTGGCATCGGCAAAAGAGGCATTGGCGTTAGCCCAGGGAACGGCTATCTTTTGAGATCCGTACCAGGTTGCAAAATCCTGGAGCCATCCTCCGCAACAGGCGTATTTGTCGGACTTGCAGGAATTGAGAAACTGAATTGAAAGACGATCTTTGATGCCTTGGTTCACATCGAGTGCGATTCCAAGAACACCCTGCCCAGCCCAGTTCCAGCAGTTTCCACAACTCTGTTGATTTCGTTCGGAAGGAGTATATTGCAGGTGACTGAGGAGGTTGATTTGGGTTGCCATGTTCGTCAATTTTTTTTCTTCCAAAACATTGGCTATATTGAGATCAATATAGGCTTCACGCGAAGTCTTAGCGTCTTTCATCCATTCTCTTATGACATCCATTCCTGGACGCATGATGGATTGATTAATGGTCGTGAGGTAATCAGAAGGGCCACTATCGCTCTGTAAACCTGAAGCAACCGTTGCAAACAGGAAAAAAAGCAGCAAACAAAAAACAAACAATACGCTTTTCTTTTTCACGACAAGCTCCTCTCAGATGGGGTTTAGGCCCTTAATCTCTTACATTGTATCATTTGAAAGAGAGACCCGGAGCCTTTTTGGAATAGTAGACGCCGAAAGTGCAAAAATAGCAGTTTTTACAAATGTGTTCAATATCATGATGGACAAAATTATGTTCTACCGCCCCCCAACCTTGACCGCCAGTGTTTCCGTCCATGTTCTGTTGGCGGACACCAAGCTATAACCCGTGATGAGGTGCAGACTGTTTTGATATGGGTAGCCAAGGTCTTTGCGCTGGAACTGATCAACAGCTAATGAGAATGAATGACCTGGTCTAATGTATCAGCTACCCATTTGTTAAGACTTTTCCCAGTGTGAGCTGCGGCAGTGGCTATTTCGGCATGTATGTCAGGGGAAAGACACAAGGTTAGCTTTCCGGAATATGGTTTGGCAGGTTTACGGCCCTGCTTTTTGCAGTCAGCAAGATAGTGGTCAATGGCACTGTGAAAATCTTCGGTGAGCTGTGCGACAGTTTCACCTTCAAAGGTAATACTCTCTTTTATTCCGACCACTTTTCCCCAAAAGACACTATCCCGCTCGTCAAAGCTGATTTTAGCAAAATACCCTTTGTAGGTCATACTGTTCACGGTGTCACCTCCAAAGAGGTTAGCCATTCACGAATTTTTTCAACCATATATTTCTTTGCTTCTTTCCCCGGATGCGGTCTGTGGACGTATTCTCTTGTACCGCAAAGTTCCAAAACTATCCGAGAACCATCACCCTCTCGAACTTCACCACCAAGCGCTTCGACCGGAGACTCAATGTCTCAGAATTTGATACTTGACTTTGTAGGTTTGGCAAAGATAGCCGCTAATGTCTTGCGGTGTTTTGCTTTCATAATCATCATCGTAGCGCTTTATGACACCATAATCAAGGAGAGTGTTAAGTGACCTCAATCCGCCGGAGTGGGACAGGTGGATTCCTTGATGCAAACAGTGGGGTGAGAAATCATTTGAAAAACGCAAAGGACCGGATCAAGAAGAAAAAATGGCTTCTTTGACCTTGGCGGCCAGTTCGTTGATGGAAGACGGTTTTTGGACAAAATGCACACCAGGATCCAGAACTCCGTGGTGGGCGATGACGTTGGCCGAGTAGCCGGACATGAAGAGGCACTTCAGGCCTGGAACGATTTTACCAAGTTGACGAGCCAGTTGTCGGCCGTTCATCTCGGGCATCACCACATCCGAAATTAATAAACCGATGGATTGGCCATGTCTGGTTGCCAATGCGATGGCATCCTTAGGGGTGCCGGCAATCAGGACACGGTAGCCGAGTGTTTCGAGGATGGATTGGATGAGTTCCAGGATCTCCTGATCGTCCTCGACCGCCAGCACGGTCTCGCATCCTTCCAGCGATGCACCCTCTTTTATCCCGGTAGAATCATCGTCAAGTACGCCGTCGACGGCGGGCAGGTAGATTCGGAAAGTGGTGCCATGGCCGGGTTCGCTGTAGACATTGATAAAACCGTCATTCTGTTTGACGATTCCGTACACTGTGGCCAACCCCAATCCCGTTCCGTGCCCCACGTTTTTTGTGGTAAAAAAGGGTTCGAAAATCTGTGCAAGGGTTTCTGGGTGCATGCCGCAACCGTTGTCGCTGACGGCCAACAAGACATGGGCGCCCGGCTTGGCGTAAGCATAGGCGGAATCGTTCTTCGCTTTGTCGCAGTTGGTCCTCGGCCCGCTTGTGCAGGGTCAGGCCATCTATTGCGGCCTGCTGCGCGGCATCCTGTTCGTTTGGGTCGGGCATGAATCTTCCCTTCGTTACTTCCCGTGATTGCAATTGGCTAAATGGTCAGAAAACTCTAGATTAAGCAACTCTGCAATTCAAAAAGAAAGTGAGTTTTTCAACAGCCGGTTTGAGAGGATGGGGATTCAAGACATCAGGGTAGAACAAATTCAGCGTGAGTGCCGACGCCTTTGGTATTGACACAACCGAAGAATCAGTGCTACTCATAGAGGAAACACAATGCTCTGGAGTATTTATGGATATTCTTCTGCAGGTTGTTGTAACCGGTCTGGCCACCGGCGGTGTTTACGGCCTGATCGCCCTCGGATTCGTCCTCATCTATAAAGCCACCAGCATTTTGAATCTTGCCACGGGCGCCTTCATGACCCTGGGCGCTTTCGTATGCCTTACCATTCTAACCGATACGGGGGCTCCTTTCTGGGCCGCCTTCACCGGAACCCTTGCCTTTGCTTTTTTGCTGGGCCTGATTATTGAACGGCTGGTGCTGAGGCAGCTCATCGGAGAACCCATCATATCGGTCATCATGGTCACCATCGGCCTGGCGTTCATGCTACAGGGGATCACTCACATCATCTGGTCCCCTGAATACCGGTCCTTTCCCGAAATCTTCCCTCCCGAACCTCTGGATCTGAACTTCGCCATTGTCCCGTCAGGACTTCTGTGGGGGTTTGTCTTTGCCATTATCGGCACCATCATTTTCATCCTCATCTTTAAGTTTACCCGCACCGGCGTGGCCATGCGCGCCACGGCCAACGATCAGCAGGCCGCGCTTTCCATGGGCATCAGCGTGCGATGGATATTTGCCCTTTCCTGGAGTTTCGGCGCCATTGCGGCGGTCATCGGCGGCATTGTCATCGGAAACATCAGCGGCATCAGCATTTACATGGGCGATATCGGTCTCAAAGTACTGGCCGTGATCATTCTGGGTGGATTGGACAGCATCGGCGGCGCCATCATCGGCGGCTTCATCATCGGCATCATGGAAAACCTGACAGGCCTCTACATCGATCCCCTTGTGGGTGGCGGCGCCAAAGCGGTGGCGCCTTTTTTCATTCTGGTCGTTATTTTGATGATTCGCCCCTACGGCCTTTTCGGCAAGAAAATAATAGAGCGCGTCTAAGGGTTTTCAGATCGGAACCAAACTATGAGATGTGGCGATTTTAGAGAAACCTACATCAAGGACGAAGAAATTTTCCAATCCCTCTTTGTCAAGTGGTGTCTGGGACTTTTCATTCTGTTTCTTCTGGTCTTTCCATTTGTGGCCAATGCCTATCTGTTGTATGTGGCCAACATGATCGGGTTCGCGGTCATTGCCGCCATCGGACTCAACATCCTCACCGGGTTTACCGGACAGATTTCCCTGGGGCACGCGGCCTTTGCCGGTGTGGGGGGGTATACCTCCGCCATTCTGGTCACCAAACTGGGGTTCTCCTTCTGGGTGGCACTCCCACTGGCTGGCGTCATGGCGGCCATTGCCGGGCTCATCATCGGCATTCCGTCCCTCCGGGTCAAAGGGCTCTATCTCTGCATTGCCACCCTGGCGGCCCAGTTCATCTTCGAGTTCATCTTTGTTCACTGGGAAAGTCTGACCCAGGGGGTTCGCGGCCTGAACGTGCCACCGCCCCGCATCGGAAGCTTCCTCATCAATACGGAAAAACGCTTCTATTTTCTCACCCTCATCATTGTGTTGCTGGCCGTGGTTTATGCCCGGAACCTGGTTCGCAGCCGGGTCGGCCGTGCTTTTGTGGCCATCCGGGACCGCGACCTGGCCGCTGAAATCATCGGCATCAACCTCTTTCGGTACAAACTGACCGCCTTTGCCATTTCATCGTTCTATGCGGGCATCGCCGGTGCTCTGTGGGTGGGGTTCATCCGTATCGTCACGCCGGAACACTTTCCCTTTCATCTGTCGGTTCAGTACCTGGCCATGGTCATTGTGGGGGGATTGGGAAGCGTCATGGGGTCCATCTTCGGTGCCGTCTTCATGACCCTTATCCCGGAATTGCTGAACGTTTTAACCAGCAGCCTGACATCCGTTTTTGCCGATGCGGCCCACTTTTTTATTCCCTTCAAGGAAGTGGTTTTCGGCGGGCTAATCGTATTGTTTCTTGTGTTTGAACCCCGCGGTCTGGCGGAAATCTGGCGCCGCATCAAGGCCTTTTTTCTACTCTGGCCTTTTTCATACTGATTTTTCCTTTTTAGACAAGGGAGGTGATGCCGTTCATCCGATTCTTAGATTGTTGTTCATCAAGGCCTAAGGGCCCCATCAGAAATTCGAGGAGGAGACGACGATGAAAAAAAGTGTTTTTGCGTCATTGGGACTATTCGTTCTGGGAATTATTTTCATAATGAGCTTCGCACCAACCGCTTTTGGGGCCGATGAAATCAAGATCGGTGCCGTCCAACCGGTTACCGGCAGGTTTGCCTTTGCCGGCGTCCATATCAACGCAGGCCTGGAAGACGCCCTGATGATGGCCAATGAAGAGGGGGGCATCAACGGAAAAAAGATTAAGTACATCATGGAAGACGGCACCTATAAAGTGGACGTAGCGGTTGCCGCTTTCAAGCGAATCATGGCCCGGGATAACCCGGTGGCCATGTACGGTGAAAGCACGGCCCTGGGTAAAGCCATGGCCCCGGAAATCAAGGATCGCTACAAGATCCTCTACAGTTCCACCTCCTTTTCCAGTGAACTGGCCGATACCGCCAAGAACCCTTTTATATTTGTGCCCGGCCCCACCTACAGCGATATGTTCGGTATTCTGCTGCAATACATCGCCAAGGAAAAACCGGGTGCCAACGTGGCTTTTTTCTACAGCGATACGGAATTCGGAAAAGACCCCGTCCCCTATGGTCGTGAATTGTGTAAAAAGCTGGGACTCAATCTGGTAGCGGAAGAAGTGGCCAAAGTGGGGGGCGTAGACATTACCAGCCAGGTCTTGGACCTGAAACGGAAAAAAGCGGAATATGTGATCTTTCAAGGATTTGTGCTCTCCCCCATCCCGGCGGTCCTGAAGCAGGCACGGGACTATGGACTCAAGGCCAAATTCATGGGAACCTTCTGGGGCACCCACAAGATGCTCCTGGATAAATTGGGTCCTCTGGCCGAAGGATATCTGGGCGTCATGCCTTACGCCTTTTATTACCAGACCGAAATCCCCATGATCCAGAAAATCCGCGCATGGACGGAAAAGCATTACCCCAAAGTCACATACAGACCCACTTCCTACATGCAGGGATTTTTTACGGGTCTGGTCTTCGTAGAGTGCCTGAAACGGGCGGATAAAGCCGGTGAACTCAACGGCCCCGGCCTGGCCAAAGCGCTTCAAACCCTCAAGGACGTTGACACCGGCGGACTCATGTGCCCCTACACGGTGGTCAACAACAAAATTCCCTATGGAAGGGTTTACAAGGCGAATGTGGAAAAGAAGATCTTTGAGCCCATTTCCGACTGGATTAAAACCGAATAGAAAAATTGTGAAATGATGTAGGGGCGCCCGGTTTAAAATTGGGGCTTTCGCCCCTACCAGAAAAAGGTTCAACCTTTATGTCCGATTTCATCACCATGCCCATGCTGCTCAAGCGGAATGCCGATCGCCTGGGGGATACCCGGGTGGCCATTCGCGAAAAGGAGTTCGGCATCTGGCAGCCCGTCACCTGGCGGGGGTATTTTGAAAACGTGCGTGATTTTGCTCTGGGACTCCACCATCTGGGGTTCAAGCGTGAAGATAAGCTCTCCTATGCCGGCGACAACCGGCCTGAAGGCCTTTATTCTGAACTGGCCGTTCAAGCACTGGGCGGCGCCATCGTGGGCATCTATCCGGACAGCCACCTGGACCAGGTGGAATACATTATCAACCACTCCGATTCCGTCTTCGTCATGGCCGGTGACCAGGAACAGACGGACAAGATTCTGGAAATCAAAGACAAATGCCCCAACATTATAAGGATTATCGTAGATGATCCCAAAGGGATGAGGCGCTATGAAGAACCCCTGCTCGCGCACTTCAAAGACATTCAGAAAATGGGCCGGGAATTACACGAGAAAGAGCCCCATCTCTTTGATGAAATGATTCAAAAAGTTAAACCCGATGACGTTGGCATGATCAATTATACCTCAGGCACCACCGGACTGCCCAAAGGGAGCATGATCACCCACAAAAACATGTACGCCGTGGCCAGGGGACAGGATGAGGTGGATGAAGCGCGGGATGATTTTGAATATGTTTCCTTCCTGCCGCTTCCCTGGATCGGCGAGCAGGAATTCGGCGTCTACTGGGCCCTTTACAAAGCCTTTACCGTTAATTTTCCGGAAAAAGTGGAAACGGTCCAGGAGAACATTCGCGAGATCGGCCCTCACATCATGCTGGCGCCGCCACGCATATGGGAGCGCATGTGTTCTGACATTCAGGTTAAAATACAGGACGCCGTATGGATCAAACGGATGGCCTACAAATGGTTTCTGTCCGTGGGATATAAGGTGGCGGAACACACATTGCAAAAAAAACCGCTCCCCTTGGGCCTCAAATTCCTGAATCTGCTGGGGTATGTTTTTTTGTTCCGATCCCTGAAAAATTATCTGGGCCTGGCCCGACTGCGCCACGTCTATACGGGCGGGGCACCCCTGGGGCAGGAGATTTTCAACATGTTCATGGCCTTGAACGTGGACATTAAACAAGTCTACGGTATGACGGAGCAGACAGCGGGCTCCATCCTTCACCGGACCGGGGACATCCGCCTGGATACGGTGGGATTACCCATCCCGGGAGTTGAATTTGAAATCTCCGATTCAGGGGAACTGTTGTCTAGGGGCGACACCATCTTCAAAGGGTATTACAAGAATCCCGAAGCCACTAAAGAGGCGCTGAGGGATGGCTGGTTCCATTCGGGAGATGCGGCCCTCATGGAAGAGGACGGGCATATCATCATCATTGACCGCATGAGCGACGTGATGAAATTGGGGGACGGCGGCAAATTCTCCCCTCAGCTCATTGAAAATAAACTGCGGTTCAGCCCCTACATCGTAGATGCCGTTGTCATCGGCCAGGACCGGCCGTTTATCACCGCCATGATTGCCATCGATATGGCCAATGTGGGGAAATGGGCTGAAAACAACCAACTGGCCTATACCACCTTTACGGACCTTTCTCAGAAAAAGGAGGTTTACGATCTTATTGCCGAAGAAGTCCAAAAGGCCAATGAGACACTCCCCAAAGTGGCCAAAGTGAACCGATTCGTATTGTTGTACAAGGAACTGGATGCCGATGATGATGAACTGACGCGAACCCGGAAAGTCAGACGTAAATTTGTTGAGGAAAGATACCGGGAGCTGATTGAAGGCCTGTACGGCGACCGTGAAGAAATCCCGGTGGAAGCCGACATCCGGTACAAAGACGGCAAGGAGTTCCGTATGAAAACCACCGTTTGGATCAAACAGGTGGAAACGAACGTTTAGCAGGCCGATTCACTCTCGCGAGAAGACATGGAAGAAAATATCAATTATCAGCTTCAAATAAAAGACATCCATCTTAGTTTCGGCGGTATAAAAGCCCTCCATGGTGTGAGTACCGGGGTCAAAAAAGGTGAAATATTCTCCATCATCGGCCCCAACGGCGCGGGCAAGACCTGTCTTTTAAACTGCATCAACCGGTTCTACCAACCGGACCGGGGACACATCATTTTTGAAAACCAAGACATCTCCCATTTAAAACCGCACCGCATCGCATCAATAGGGATTGCGCGAACCTTTCAAAACGTCGAGCTTTTCGGCCACATGAACGTTCTGGACAATATCAAGCTGGGCGCCCACGTTCATTTGAAATCCGGGTCCATTTCGGGCGGCATCTATTACGGCAAAACCAGAACCGAAGAGATGGCCCTCAGGAAGGAAATTGAAGAACGGATAGTCGATCTTTTGGAAATTGAGCCCATTCGGAAGCACGTGGTGCATTCCCTTCCTTACGGGCTTCAGAAACGGGTGGAAATGGCACGTGCCCTGGCCATGCGTCCCAAGGTACTCCTGCTGGATGAACCGGCCACGGGCATGAACCTGGAGGAGACCGAAGATATGGCCCGCTTCATCCTGGACATTAACGAAGAATGGGGCATCACCATCATCCTCATAGAGCACGATATGGGTGTGGTGATGGATATCTCAAATCGCATCTGCGTACTCGATTTCGGACTAAAGATCGCGGAAGGAAGACCTGCGGAAATCCGACACAACGAAAAAGTCATCAAAGCCTACCTGGGAGAAGAGGACATCACCTATTCCAGACTCGGCGCATAACCCAACAGACCCGGGAACCCTATGGAACCATTGCTGGCGGTCAACAATATTGAAGTGATTTACCATAATGTCATTCTTGTGTTAAAAGGGATGAGTCTGTCCGTGGATGAAGGGTGCATCGTGGCGGTCCTGGGCAACAACGGGGCCGGTAAAACCACTACCCTGAAGGCCATTTCAGGGCTTCTGAAATCGGAGGACGGCGCTGTCACCGACGGGCAGATCCGGTTTAATGGGGAACGCATCGACCGCAAATACCCGGAAGAAATTGTTCGAAAAGGGATCTTTCAGGTGATGGAGGGAAGACGTGTTTTTGAGGATCTCTCCATTGAAGAAAACCTCATTGCCGGCGGGCATACCAATCGAAGCCGAAAAAAAATGAAAGAGGACATTCAGAAAGTCTACGGCATGTTCCCCCGGTTGAAAGCCCGAAAAAACGTTCTGGCCGGCTATATCAGCGGAGGAGAGCAGCAGATGCTGGTTATCGGTCGGGGACTCATGTCCGTCCCCACCCTCATGCTCCTGGATGAACCCTCCATGGGTCTTTCTCCGCTTTTGGTCTCTGAAATTTTCAAGATCATTCAGAGCATCAACCAGGAGGAAAAAGTGGGCATCCTGCTGGTGGAACAGAACGCACGCCTCGCCCTTTCCATTGCAAGCCATGGGTATGTGATGGAAAACGGCCGCATCGTTCTGGATGACAGCGTGGAAAAGCTCAAGGAAAATGCCGACGTGAAGGAGTTCTACCTGGGGCTCACGGAAGTGGGCAAAAAAAAGAGCTACCGGGACGTCAAGCATTATCGAAGGCGAAAGCGATGGCTTACGTGAGCCGTGTGAAATTTAGAACTTATGCCGTATATTCCTTTTGTCCTTCATTCTAGGTGAGAAGCATCATGAAACAATCCCATTCCTATCTTATGGAAAACCACGAAGAAGCCTTTCGCTTGGATATTAAAACCGATCCCGAAGCGGTACGTGAACAGGCGCTTTGGTGCGGCATAAAGCCCGGCCTTCGCGTTTTGGATGTGGGATGCGGGCCCGGGAAGACCACCTCGATTCTTCGAGAGATGGTCCAGCCCAACGGTCAGGCGGTAGGAATAGATTTTTCAGCCCATAGGATCCAAAAGGCAAAAGAGAGATACGGCAATGACCCGGGCATTGATTTTGAAGTCTGCGACTTCACAAAACCGATACGGAAGGGATTGTGCGATTTCGACATCATATGGATCCGTTTTGTTCTGGAATACCATGCAAAGGAAAGCCCGGACATCATCAAGGATATCACGAATTGCCTGAAACCGGGTGGATATTTCTGCCTTCTGGACCTAGACCATAACTGTCTCAGCCACTATGAGTTGCCCCTGGACATGGAAAAGATCCTCTTTCAAATTATCAACGTGATGCAAAAAGAGTATAATTTTGATCCCTATATTGGAAGAAAACTCTATTCCTTTCTTTATGATCTGGGCTATGAAAATATTACGATGGATATGAAAGCACATCATCTGATCTACGGGAAGGTCAAGGCGCCTGATTTATTTAACTGGACGAAAAAACTGGAGATGACCTCACAAAAGGCTCCCAACGTATTTGATGATTATCCCGGTGGGCACAAGAAATTCTTTGATGACTTTGTCGAATTCTTCAATGCCCCCAGGCGGTTTACCTATACGCCGCTGATCCTCTGCAAGGGCGTAAAACCGTTTTGATTTTTGGAAAAACGCAGTGAGATTTCGATGAATTTGCCTTCACAGGAAAGAAAAGCATCGACGATCATGGGATCAAAATGCTTTCCTTTCTCATTTTCGATGATTGATTTTGCCACGTCATGCTGATATGCCTCTTTGTAAACCCTTTTGCTGACCAACGCATCATAGACGTCCGCCAAAGCCACAATCCGCGCCGAAAGCGGAATCGCCTCCCCTTTGAGTCCGTAGGGATATCCCCCACCATCGAATCTTTCATGATGGGAGAGAGCGATTTCGGCGCTCATTCGCAAATAGTCCGCCTTAGGATATTTCTGCAACGCCTCATTGAGTGTTTCAAAACCGATCACGCTGTGTTTTTTCATGATTTCGAATTCCTGATCATCCAGCGCTCCCTGTTTAAGCAATATATAATCGGGGATACCGATCTTCCCAATATCGTGGAGAGGGCTGGTCAGAAAAATATTGTCCTGGAAGAGAGTATCTATCTCTTCCACAGGGTTATCCAATAGCAAAATAGCGGTTGTCAGTTCCCTTGAGTAGTGCCTGATCCGTTCCAAATGGTTACCGGTTTCCGAATCCCGACTTTCGACGAGCCTTGCCAGAGAAAAGATGACGATATCCCGGGTTTCAAAACTGGAGATCCTTTCCCCGGCCCTGATCCGTACCGCTAATTCTTCCTTGATAAACGGCTTTGTAATGAAATCGTCGGCCCCCGCATCCATACCCATGACGAGATCGTTGACGTCCTCTCTGGAGGTAACCATTATGATATAGATATACTCGCTGCCTTCGGCCTCTCTTATCTTTTTGCAGAGTTCCAATCCATCCATACGAGGCATCATCCAATCCGTGATGACCATTTTCGGCCTCTCGTTCTTCCAGACCTCCCAGCCCTCCATTCCATCATTGGCAACAACGGTCTCATAGCCCAAAGTTCGGACCAGCAGATCCATTTTTTTGCGGCTTACAAGTTCATCATCCACGATTAATATTTTCATATAAAAATGCTCCCGGAGCGCTTAAGCTGCCTGAAGAGTTTTTTCCATTTCTTCTAAACCATCAAGCTCTTTTTCAAGCTTTTTAAGAAGGCGGGGGCCCATGGTTAATTCACCCGATTTCCCGATATTTTCAAGCTCAAGGGCGATTCGGGAAAGCGCGTCCGCTCTTAAATTCGCCGCCCCACCCTTTATGGAATGGGCTTCCCTTCTCACCCGGTCGGCGTCCCGGGTCTTTAGCGCCTGTTGGATGACATCAATCTGTCCTCTGACATTATTCGTGAAACCCTTCAAGACCTCCGTCAGAAAAATCTGGTCTCCTTCAAATTCAGCCAATGCCCTTTCAAAATTCATTGCAAGACCTTTTTTGAATTGATGACTTGGGATGGATTCTTGAGAAAGATCCCGCTCATGTGGGATGATTGTACCCGGGAACGGGTTAAGGTTGGGGCTCGAAGGTTCCGCATCCCCGTTGTTACCCAAACGTGCCCATTTCTCCACCACGGCCAAAAAATGCTTTCGTGTCAAAGGTTTGGAGAGGTAATCATCCATTCCCGCCCTTAAGCATTTCTCTTTGTAGCCTTCCACGGCATGGGCCGTCATGGCAACAATGGGAACTCTTTGGAGTTTGGGTTGTATCCGGTCGCCACCGGATGGTGTTTGTTGCGGATCGGAAGTCCCGTGAGCAGATCCGATATGTCTGCGCTGGTTTTCAAGCTTTCTGATTTGGCGGGTCGCCTCATAACCGTCCATGACAGGCATTTGGACATCCATCAGGATGAGGTGGTAGTGGTTCTTTCGATAAAGCTCCAATGCCGCAAGACCATTGACGGCCGAATCCACATCATGCCCAGCCGACTTCAAATGGCTGACGGCCACCTGCTGATTGGTGGGATAATCTTCAACCAGAAGAATTTTGAACGACTTTTTCTGCTTTTCAGGCGGTTCAGAACTTATGACCGGTTTCTTGTCTGTTTGAATTCGGGGAGCCACTTCAGTGATTTGTTTTTGGAAAACCGCCGTAAACCAAAAACAGCTCCCACCTCCCACCTCGCTCTCCACACCAATTTCACCACCCATCAGTTCCGCCAGGTGTTTTGAGATCGTTGTACCAAGACCCGTCCCCCCGTACTTCCGGGTGGTTGAACTGTCCGCCTGAGTGAAGCTCTCGAAAATGGTCCTCCTTTTGTCCTGTGGTATGCCGATGCCTGTATCCACAACCGCGAACTGCAACTTCACACTTTTGTCAAGGTCTTCTGCCACGCGAACCTCAATAGTGATCTCGCCTTTTTGCGTAAATTTGACAGCATTCCCCACAAGATTGATCAATATCTGTCTTAGCCGTCCGGGGTCGCCAATGACGCCGCCCGGAACATCTCTCGCTAACGACGCCCTAATCTCCAGCCCTTTTTGCTCGGCTATGTGCATAAAAGCGTTCACAACGTTGTTGACGACATTTGCCGGTTCAAATGAGATCTCCTCCAATTGGAGCATTTCCGCCTCAATTTTTGAAAAATCGAGGACATCATTGATAATGCCCAACAAGGAGTTGGATTCCGTTTGAATGGTCTGCAGTATATTCAGATGCTTGCTGTCCATTTGGCGCATCATGGCCAATTCCGTCATGCCGATGATACCGTTTAGAGGGGTTCTTATCTCGTGGCTCATGTTGGCCAGAAACTGGCTCTTTGCCCGGTTTTCGGCCTCTGCGGCCAGTTTCTCCCGATGCAGCGCTTCGGCTTGCTTTCTTTCGGTGACGTCCCGAACGACCCCTCTGAATCCTGCCGGTTCGCCTGCCGAATTCTTCAGCAGGGAAGCTGTCAGTTCAAGACTTCTTGTCCCTCCGTCCTTTCTGATAATCCGGTAGTCTATGACGTTGGCAGGAATCCCGGTGCGATAGGTTTCATTAAAGGCCTTATACATTCTCGCGGCGGTCTCCGAATCGGTGTAATCCCGATTGTCCATGCCCATCAGTTCCTCCCGCGAACGGCCCAATATCCTACAAATGGAGTCGTTGAAGAATGTTAATCGCCCGGCCAAATCCACTTCAAAATACCCTTCTTCAATCCTTTCAAGGATAGTTCGGTATTTCTCTTCGCTCTCCTGAAGTTTCTGGAAAGAAATCGCATTCACCATGCTGATCGCCGTCTGGGACGCAACACCCATCAGGAGGCTCGTGTCACTCCCGGAGAGATTCCTTTTTGAGCTCATATTATCAACGGTAATGATCCCCAGGGATTCATTTTCATAGACAATCGGCACACAAATAAATGAATGGGACCCCATTTTATCGACAAATTCCCTGCTCTTTTCAGAAAGGTCCTTTTCTATCTCGGAAATATCGTTTACCAGAAAAGGTTTTTGTCCTTTGAAGGCCAGTATTCCGACCCCTCTCGAACGGGGATTGTCCAGATTGAAATCTGTATGTTTTATATACTCCTCCAATTCAGGACTGTAGCCATAACCATTTCGGTATATGAGGCGGGTCTTTTCCTGGTTGGCAATCATCACCATGCCACGATCAAAATCGAGCCGTTTCTCCATCACATTCACCACGGTTCCGAGAAGTTTTTCAATATCCAAAATGGTAGAAATAGCCTGCCCTATCTCTTGAACAAATATGGCGTTGTTATATCGGATATCGGTCTCCGCCAGGAGATCTTTGGCCGCATCGCCCTGGCTCTTAATGGTTTGGATCAGTTCCGATTTTTCCAGATGTTGGGAATAGAGTGAGAGGGCTGCCGTAAAAGAGGCGCTGATCATTACAATGGCGCCCCATAAGGCCATGGGAAGAAACGGAACGAGCGCACCGCAAAGGGCGATTGAAGACAACAGGGTGTAATTGCGAATTTTTTTCCAGAGGTCCCCCGGCGTCCTTTCCCAGATAACCACATAACGACAGGCGGCATCCCCTTTATGAAAGCATGAAATGTGTTCGACCTGAGCAGGCTTTTCGGTCAAGAAACTGCCCACGGCTTCAAAGGTACCGATCCGGTTTTCACATTGGTAAGGTTTTTCATCCACCCCCGGCTTGGGCGTGGAAATAATCTCCACCTTATTGGGGCCGATCGCCTTTGTCTTCACCTCGGCGGCACGACTCATGAGGGGGTAGAGCTTTCCCATCAATAAGTAGATGGAGGTCAGGCTCATTAAGCCTAAAGTATACTGTTTTGCAGCGCCCAGCCCTTCGGTGGATGCTGAGAAACGCCCGGCATCCCTGGCAACGTTTGGGTTACCTGTCTTCAGAGCTGCCATTTCATGAAACCGATCCACCTGACTTTGGTTAAACCAGTGAGCCCCATCCTGCATTTCAGATGAGGTAATGCCGGCATGAAGCAACACGGAATCGATGGCTATGTCAGGATAGTATTTTAGCAGATACTCCACATAGGTCCTGATTATCCGACTGTTGTAAAGGGGGGCATTTTTCACCTTCTTCTACCACTCCTTTATCCTGAATTTTCTTCTCATATATTGAACAAAGCGGTCAACGAAACGAGCATCATAGATCCATAACTGATACTGTTTTTGGTAAGGGATATTCATGGCTTTGGCATGGTCGGCCGGAAAAAACATAATGGAGATTTCTTCCATGCGGTATTCTCTCAGCAGATTTCCGATGGCCCTTGATAGGATAGGCCAAGACAGGTGCTCCGGATCTACCAGCAAGACCTTGATGCCGTTTAGCAATTCAGAAAGATTAAATCCGAAATCCGATTGGTTAACAATCAGGACTGCCTCCAGCTTCTCCTCGTATTTGAGGGAATAGGCCTTCCATTTTCTCAAGAAACCGAGGCGACGATATGTTTCCTCAAAGGATTCTTCACTACGGCCTTTGTGAGCAAGGCCCAAAGCATCCATGAACAAGCCTCCTGAACAGTTTCGGTAGAAAAGATTCACTTCCCACAGATCTATTGCCGAACACTCGCTGACAGACCATCCAGGCGGAAGTTTAATCGCCATTGAAAGGCCCGAATGAGGGAGATAGCCAAAAAGGTCCATGGAACAAACCCCCGTATTCTCTTTGGATCTTGCAAACCCACCGAATACTCTATCCGGAAATTTGTTTTCAGGACGGAAGTAAACCATCATGTGATCGATATTAGTAGAAGGAAGGCGATGCATATTGGCCAAATACATCACAATCTGCTTCAGAACCGCAAAACCGGCTCTTCTTCCTTCCACGCTCCTTGCGGCATGATGTTGAATCATCCAGGCACGTTCATAGGCCCTCACCATGGAAATATGGGCAAAGAGACGACCGTTTCTCTGATAAACGAAGTGTCTGGCAATCTCCGGACTGTTGTTGTAGAGGTCCTGATAAGTTTTTTTGAATTTCTCCTTTTGTGATCGTATAAGGTCGTACTTCTTGGGATAAATGAAACCCGTATCGAAAAAGAACTCCCACAAAGCGTCCATTTCCACTTTGTTGGAGATATGGTAGCAGGAATTTATGGAATTGGCCAAGAGATGAACCAGACGGGTATAACAATCAATATCCATGTCCAGGATGACAAAATCGCAGCGGACTGTTTTCTCATCTTTTTCGAAGCGGCCCATGACCTGAGCGGAGCATTCCATTACGATGGCTCCAGCAAACTCGATCGTTAGTTTGGGGATTATCATTCCCGGCATTAAGACGCTTTCATCCTTTTTTTCACAGATAGAAAATCCTGAAGTAGAAATATTTGCAACCTCCAGTTGGATTCTCTTTCCAAAAAAAGGATGGTCAAAAATGATGGCGGGGATCAGTGAAATATTCGACGTGGTTTTTTTGACTTGTTCACTGTCAAAACCTTGGACCTGGTTTTCCGCGGGTACCAGGACAACATCCACGTAATTTGAATCATCCTGCTGACGGATGCATTCACAAAGACCGGAAAATAAATGCTGTTGATCCCGTCGAAGCTGAAGCATGCTCAGAGCACCCGAACGAAATGCCCCTTCAAAATTTTTGAAAGGTATTTGGCTTAATCTAACGCAGAACCCTTCCGGGCTGTAATCCAACAATACCCCTTTGATCATGCGCCCTCCTTGCACCAGTTCCACGTCTATTTTCTCACAAGAATAGCGCCTTGTCCGACGCTGCCCCACGGCATAGCCTTCGTGGGGCAGATTAAAAGAAAATCCGCATCGATCCATCTTTTTAAGATGAGCCGGAATCAGGATTACCGATTGCCCGTCATCGACAATGAGGTGAAGAAACGTATAATTTTTCCAATTTGTATCTGACGGGCTATCAGGTAAGAACTGACAGTCCAACTCACTGCCAATGCAAGGACCGGACTTTACTTTCACAATGACGTTATCATCATATTTGGGATGACGCAGCAGAACAAGGATATGCTCATCCATAAAATGAACATGATTAAGCTTATTTTTGAGAAAATTTTCATCGACCACTTTGGCGGATTCCAGAGCATTATTGAGGTCCTGATGTTGGAATAGCCAGGGGGGGGGCGCAAATTTTTCCTTTTTGACAGGCTCATTTGGAATCGTCAGCTCGGTAAGCTGCTTTTTTTCGTCCTCATCCAATTGGGTATTGGGAAATTTCAGGAGGTTGTCGTTTCTTATTGGCATTTCAATAGGGCCGGCTTTCATAATCTGTTCCCTCCGTCTGATTCCCACAATTTTTTGTCAATACCGCATGGCCATGTTATCTCTTTTGGTCCGCAATCCCGCGGGTCCTTCATGCCGGGGCTCACAATACTTAGGTTTTGGAGACAGAATAATCCTGAAAAAATAACAACTTACCAGATTAGCGTGAAGTTGTCAAGCAATTGATAGCCTTCCATTGTCAAGTTCAGAACAGAAAATCGGTACCGTAACGGTTGTACAAAAGAAAAACCCGGACGGGCGCATACCCTAGCATACCCTAAGCCGCTTCAGTTCTGATCGGCACCGGACATATCGCAGTTTGTTTTTTCCTTGACGACCAAAAGGCATTTCGATAAGGTTCTCTCTAAAAAATCAACTGCTTATCAGCTTGTCTCATGAGTTAACCGGATGAAATGAAATGCGATAACCTGATAGAATCGGCAAAAGGAGGAAGAAATGGGAGAAAAAAAAGTTCTTCATACGGATAAGGCGGCTGTAACCGGGGGCCCTTATGCTCAGGCGATCCTTCATGATGGGCTCATCTATGTTTCGGGGCAGGGGGCAGTAGACCCTGAAACCAACGAGATCAGGCTGGGAACCGTGGAAGAGGAAGCTGAACTGGCGTTGCGGAACCTGAAAATAATCCTTGAGGAGGCGGGTTCGTCCCTCAAAAATACGTTGAAGGTGACCGTGTACCTCCTTGACATGGAAGAATTCGCCCGGTTCAATGGGGTCTACAGAAGATATTTCGGTGAGCATCTGCCAGCCAGAACGTGCATCCAGGCAGCCTGCCTACCCTTTGAAACGCGGGTTGAAATCGACGTCATCGCGCACATGTGACAGGCCTTAACAAAACTGTTCCCGAGGCCCTTATACCCCCGTAACGGAGAAATCCCGTGAAGTGGATCAAACGCCTGCTGTTTTTATTGATGTTTCTGGCAATATCAATACAGACATTGTGGCCCAAAAGCTCATAGAGACAGTCGGACCTGAAAAAACAATGGAAAGCATTCCAGAAATAAAATACCCTTGCAAAGGGCTTATATTAAAATATAGTATAAATCTAATGTTACAAACCTTCCTTAAATAAATCAACTTTCGGCAGATTGTCTGAAGAAAAAGCCTTTTTCGGGAAGAAGCCATGAAAAAAATTCTTATTGTCGACAATGATAAACTGATCCTTGAGTTTACAAGGGATTTGCTTCAAGAAAAAGGACACGTCGTTAAAGTGGCTGAAGATGGCCTCGAAGCACTCGATATCCTGAAAACGTACTTTCCGGACATCATTTTTTCCGACTTGATCATGCCCAACATTGATGGTAGGAAACTCTGCCGGTCCATTCGGGAAATGCAACAGCATGCGAACTGCTGGATAGTGGTGATGAGCGCCCTTGCAGCAGAAGAGAGCATGAATCCGGTTGAGCTCGGCGCCGATATTGTGATTGCCAAAGGGCCCCTCGCCGAACTGGGGCGCATCATTATTTCCGTCGTAGAAAATCCGGAAAAATACCGCCAAAAATGTCGCCTGGGGCAGGTCCTGGGCCTCAAAGATATCTGGCCCAGACAAATCACCCAGGAATTGCTTTCCGCCAAACGGCATGTTGAGATCATTTTGGAAAAAATGAAAGAGGGCGTTCTGGAGATCGAAGCCGACGGACGAATTCTTTCGGCCAATGCTCAGGTTCGTTCCTTGACCCGTCTCTCAGAAGGTGATCTCCTGGGGGCCAAATTCGTTGCATTGTTTCCCCCTGAGCAGAGGCATCGCGTTGAAGAACTGCTGGCCGAAAGGGAAAGTGGAAAAGAAATCAATGAGGAAGCCCCCCTGCCCTTCCATGGGCACCTCGTAACCCTCAACATCATACCTCTGAAGGACCACGCGGTGGTCATCATAAATGATATCACGGAGCGTAAACGAAAAGAAAGAGAACTGAGGGAAAGTCAGGACCAATTTCGTTTTCTCGTGGACAATATGCTGGATGCCGCTGTTATTGTTGACCCGAAAGGTAAAACGCTTTTTGCCAACAAAGCCGCGGCGGATCTGGTTGGCATAAGCTCCCTTGAAAAAGCAATCGGCATGAATGTGGAGAATTTCATTCACCCGGGTTGTCGTAAGGCTCTCATGAGAAACTATCTTATGGCAAAAAACAATCATAAAACGTTTCTGGACGAATACAAAATCGTCACGCCCAATGGTGAGGAAAAAGATGTTGAAGGACACGGAACCACTATCACGTTCAAGGGTATGCCGGCATACATTGCCACGTTGAGAGATATCACCGAACGGAAGAAAGCCGAAAAGCAAATCAGGGATGGCATTATCAGATTGAACAAAAATCTGGAAGAAACCGTTATTTCTCTAGCATCGGCATTTGAGATGAAAGATCCTTATACGGCGGGGCACCAGCGCAGGGTGACGGAAATTGCTACCGCCATCGCCACTGAAATGGCGCTTGATCAGGACACTTTTCAGGGCATGCGGCTGGCCTCCCTGGTCCATGACATCGGCAAAATCAATGTACCGACGGAAATCCTCAGCAAACCCGGAAAAATCACCGGTCCTGAGCTCGAGCTGATTCGAACCCATTCCATAGCAGGTTATGATATCCTCAAGAATATCAATTTCCCATGGCCTATTTCCAAAATAGTGCGGCAACACCATGAACGTATGGATGGCTCAGGATATCCCGACGGGCTTTCAGGAGGAGAAATCCTGCTTGAATCCAGGATTATTGCCGTAGCCGATGTGGTCGAAGCCATGGCCACACACAGACCTTACAGAGCGGCTCTCGGCATCGAAAAGGCCCTGGAAGAAATTGAAGCCAACCGGGGGGTGCTTTACGACAAAGATGTGGCGAATATATGCCTGAAATTATTTCGGTCGGGAAAGTTTCATTTAAAAATTGCCGAGTAAGGGGCGATGACGGATGGCAGAATTTCAGAGGGGAAAACAGGAGTAAAATCGATGAGTGATGGAACTTTCAGTAAAGTGGAAAAGTCCTCAAAAACCATGTACGGCCCCAGGGGGATTCTGGCGTGCGGTTACTCAAAAGAGGAACAGATAGCCTTCTCTTCCATTTTAAAAGAAATTCGGATGGAAGAAATTCCGGTAAGGTTTCCGTCCGACGCCGATGGTTTAAAGAGCCTCAAGACAATTTTGGAAGAAGCTGAAACCGATCAACCTGACCGCTCCTCCCTCAGACGTGCGGTCGTCATGAGCGGGCTAACCCAAGAGGAACTTCACAAACTGATCGCGTCTCATCGTGAATTCAGCCTACCCCGGCCCCTGTGGGCAAGCCTGACGCCCATATCAGAATCCTGGGCACTGAAAGATCTTCTCGAAACATTGGCTCGGGAAAACGCAGCCATGAAACAGAGATAAATCAGAAATATGTCTATTACTTAGGGCCTCATCACCCGCCATGGGATTGAACGATTTTCTCAAACATTTTGGCCATTCCGGTGCAAAGCGTATACACTGATTCAGTGGGAAGATTATCTTCAGTCGTTGAATCAAAAAACAGCGTCAGATCCGAGGGTATCCCATCTTCCGGTTTCCAGTAGCAGATGAGGGCCGGGACTTTCGGCAGGGGATAAAGCACAAGGGATATGTCCGATGAATAATGCCGCTCCACCTGTTTTCCGCTGAAGATATTCAAGATATCCTCAAATAGGCCGCTGTATCTGTCCGCCAGGTTCTTGATCGGTTTTTCGCACTGCCGACCAAAAAGTCCCTGCCATTCTTTTCCCCCTTTGAGTTCCCTAAAAGGGATCCACCCCCCTGAGGGAGACGTGCCCTTGGCATGAAGAACAAAATTGAAAAAAGGGATGGCCACCCAGGAATTGATATGAATATCGGAAAAAAGATTTCCTTCTGAATCGACGCTGAAATCCTTTCCCAGAATTTTGAGCGTCAACCTGTTGTTCAAAAATCTTCCACCCACCCGTTGAGCTGCCGCTGAAAGATCCATCTTCGTAATCTGCTTTTTGAGTTGGGCCATGGCTTCGGCGGCGTCCTGGTTGACGCTTCTTCGCTTTCGAACCCCGTCGCGAACCTGATCGAGGACATCCTTATCGAGATGCGGGCATGCCTGGAGTCCGTTTTCTCCCTTATGAACCGTTGCGGCAAATGCCAGACAGGTGGCCTCTCCGCATTCCTTGCAGTTGGATTTATCCAGTAATTTTAAAATATCGAGAACATTATTGAGTTGGACCATGCTTCAGCTCCTCTTTTTCACGCATTTTGGACTCGGCCAATCTTATGAAACGCACCGAATTTTGTATTTGAAAGCACAATCAGCGAAAGCTTATCGAAGAGCACATATTAGATTGCCGGATGCGTAAACGACATCCCCCTTTTGGGGGAGGGAAACACTTTTCCCGGTGGTTTTGGCTATATCCTGTGTTTGCGAGTTGTTCAGTCAATTTCAAAAAAAAGAGGCGGCAAAATGCCGCCTCTTTTTCAAATTCTGTTTTAAGTACGACTAACTTAACTTCTGAAACGCTTCTCTTCTTCCCGTGTACTTTTCACGCATCTGTGGCTTCATCAGTTTGCCGGTGGGGTTCCGCATGACCTTGTCAAAAACGATCTTTCTGGGAAGCTTGTATTTGGCCAGTTTGCTTTCGCCGAACGTCAGCACTTCCGCCTCGGTCATGGTTTCCCCTTCCTTTAATTGGATGATGGCCATCACGATCTCCACGAGCCGTTCGTCGGGATGACCAATGCAGGCTACATCATCAATTTTCGGATGTTCCATAAGGGCGTCTTCGATTTCAACGGGAAAAATATTTTCACCCCCGCTGGTAATCATGTCTTTCTTCCGATCGACGATGTAAAAGAACCCCTCTTCATCGGTCTGCAGCAAATCCCCCGTATAGAGCCATCCGTCCTTGAGGCTTTCCAGGGTCATCTCCTCGTTCTTGAAATATCCTTTCATCATCCGAGGGGTGGAAAAAATGAGTTCCCCCACCTCACCGGCAGGCACTTCCCGGCCTTTGAAATCAACGATTTGCCCCTCGACACCGAAGGTAGGCTTTCCGATGGACCCGGGTTTCCGCAATACATCTTCCGGATACAGGTTAAAGAGGCCTCCGCCGCCGCCCTCGGTGATGCCGTAAATATTGCTTACACCCACCGGAAAGGTTTCCACCAGTTTTTTCATCACGTCAAAGGGTACGGGTTGCGCGCCGATCTCCAGGTAACGCCAGTTGGAAAGATCATAGTCCTCAAGTTTCATTTTTCCGTCTCTGATGGCGTTCAGGATGGCAACGGCAATGGGCACCACGAAAAGAATATCCGTCCCTTTCTCTTCGGCAAGGGCCTCCATGATCCATTTGGGATCCGTGAACTCACGCAGAATGGTTCCCTTTGCCCCCGTAGCATAGAAAGGTGCCCATAGAAACATGGTGCCGCTGTGGTAGAGGGGAAGAAAAAAAACATAATTGTCATTTTTTTCAACAAAATAGCTCATCCCGTTTCCGATAGCCGTATTGTTCAGGGAATAGTGGGTGTGCAATACGGGTTTCGGTTTGCCCGTGGTGCCGGAGGTAAACATCATGGCCAGATCATGCTGATCGTCGACATCCACAATGGCCTCGGAAACATCTTCGTAAGCGGCAACGGTTTTGTAATTGATCATGTCATCGGGCACTTCGGCGCCTATGCAAATATAGTTTTTAACAGTGGTCAACTCTTTCTGAACCGATTGAACCACCGGAAGAAATTCAGAACCGATGATGAAAACTTTGGGGTCGCATACGTCAGCCGCATAAAGGATATCTGATCCCACGAACCTGAAATTCAGGGGGACCACCACGGCGCCGAGTTTGATGATGCCATAGTAGGTAATAAGCCATTCCAGGGAATTGTTCTGAAGATGCATCACATAATCGCCGAACTTGATCCCCAGTTCCTTTGAGAGATAGTTGCTAACGCGATTTATCTCAGCATTAAACTCTTTCCATGTGAGGGTCCTTCGCTGATTCAAAGACGGCGTCCGCTCAATGAGGCATTTCTTGTGGGGCAGGTGACGGGCGTGAAGCGTAGCATATTTGGCGTAATTCATTCCTGTTCTCTCCTCCGTAGAATCTATTGCTAAATCAAAACAACAATCGTATTTGTTCCGCAAACGGTCAGTACAAATAACCGAGTTTTTCAGGCAGCCACAGCACAAGCTCCGGCCAATAGGTCATGAGGATCAGCACGCCAATCTGTATGGCCAGAAAGGGCATCACCGCTTTTGACACATAAACCAAATCCCGGTTGGCAATGGCTCCTGTAATATAGAGGCTAACCCCCATGGGCGGCGTACAATAGCCGATGGCAAGGTTGACGGTCATGATGAGGCCAAAGTGCATTGGATTAATATCAAACGCGCCAAGCATGGGCAAAAACACCGGCCCCAAAATAAGGGTGGCGGAAATAATGTCCATGAACATTCCGACAATCAGCAACAGAATATTCAAGGCCGCCAGGAACACGATGGGGGATTGAATGCTCGATAAAACGGCTTCCGTGATCTGACCGGGGATATCTTCCAGCGTCAGATACCGGCCGAAACAGGTGGCTCCCGCCACAATGATCAAAAGCGTCGCGGATGTAACAGCAGAACTGACGGTTATTCTTTTAACATCTTTGAATTTGATGGATTTGTGAATGAAAAGCTCCACCACGAAGGCGAATACACATGCCACAACGGCCGCTTCGTTGGCGGTGAAAGCACCCGAAAAAATCCCGCCGAAAATAATAACGGGAAGCATGAGCGCCCAAAATCCTTCTTTAAGGGTCGAAATGACTTGCTTGAAGTTGGGAACCGGCATGCGTACAAAATCAGTCCGCTTTCGGTAATAAAAATAGGAATAAACACATGTTATAATGATAATCAGGATTCCGGGCACAAATCCGGTCAGGAAAAGACCCTCAAGGGAAACATTACTGATCATACAATAGAGGATCATTCCAATGCTGGGCGGAATAATCACCCCGAGGTTGGGGGAGGTGGTCATGAGGCCCAAAGTATATTTTTCCTGGTATCCGTTCTCCAGAAGCGCGGGGATCATGAATCCACCCAGCGCCACCACCGTGGCGACCGTGGACCCCGATATGGCGCCGAACAGACCGCACGCAATGACACCGGCCATACCCAGTCCACCGGGCAGCCAGCTGACCAGCACGTTGGCGACCTTGATGAGTTTGTCCACGATGGTCCCGGCTGTCATAATATTGCCGCAGAGGATGAAATACAGAACCACCACAAGGGCAAATTTATCCATGCTCCGAAACAGACTCTGGGCAAGAAGAAGGACCGGCAGGTCGGTAAATAAAACGAAACCCATGACCGAGGTAAAAAAAAGGCACATGAACACGGGCACCGTTGCGGCCATGCACCCTAAGAGGACAAGCAGAATCACAAAATAGCTGAGTTCCATGGGAAAGCTTTTCTCCGAATCGATAGGGATGGATGTCTAAAACGACGACTGCAATCAGGCCGCTTCCGCTTCAGTTCGCCAATCCAGAAAATCCTGATACATCACTTGAATAGTTCGGATGAACATCATGGCCCCCATGATGGGCAAAATGGCGTAGAGATACACCAGGGGGATTTCAAGGATGATGGTCCTCTGCTGGGTCATGACCTGAAGGGTTGCCATTTTCCAGCCATAATACACCATCATTCCCGAAAAAAAGAGCGTAACCAGATGGCTGAAAACTGCAAGAGGCGTTTTGAGACTTGGAACCAATTGCACCAGGGCATCAATCTTAATCATGGAACGCGCCTTTATGGCGGCACTGCATCCGATAAAGGTCGTTAAAATAATAACCTCCCGCACCAGCTCTTCCGACCAGGCCAAAGAGTAGTTGAACCCGTATCGCAGAACCACATTCACAAAGAGGGCCAGCAAAGCGGCGAAAGTGGCGATAAACAGCGTCCATTCTTCAATGAAAGCCAACACTTTATCAATAAAGCCCAAGACCTTTAAAAACATATCAACTCCCTAAAAATAAAACGGCGGGAAGAGGCATCTCTCCCCGCCGATATGCGTTTACGGCTTATAACCCAGATAGACCTGGACTTCCTGCAGGAAGTTCTCAGGGCGATAGTTGTCATCGGAATAGAGCCTGTTGATTTGGGGAGCGAAATCCTTATAGACGTAATTGCCTTCTTTCCTCAGGGTCGCCATATCCTCGGCAGAGAGGTCGATAAAGGTTACGCCGGCCTTTGCCTTGGCTTCCTTAATGGCCCAAGTCTCCTGAGCGATGGTCTCCTGACGAATCTTGGCGCATACATCATGGACCACTTCTTTAAAGGTCTTTTGAAGATCGGGGGGAAGTTTGTCGAACCATGCCTTGTTGAAGAGCCAGATAAACAACCCCTGGGCATAGTTGATACGGGTAAAGTACTTTGCCACTTCAAATTTTTTCGTGATATAGCAAACCATGGGCGTATGATCCAAGCCCGTGATAACCCCTTGTTTCAGGGCAACCGGTACATCTGGCCACGGCATGACCACGGGATTGAAGCCCCAGGCTTTGTAAAGCAGCTTATTAACAGCGGCTTCCGCAATTCTGAATTTCACCTTCTTGGCTTCTTCAATGTTTCTGACGGGAATGGTTGTGGCCCATCCGTAATTGCCGTATCCGGTAATATCCAGGCCGATGATCCCCTGGTGACCCATGGCATTCATGTAATGGTCGAAAAGCTGACCGCTATTGACAAATTTGTCCAGCTTTACGAAGGAATCCACCAGAAAAGGAAGGTTGATGAGTCCGAAACGGGGGCCGAGATTGGTCGAGGCCACGGAGCTGCAGGCCATACCCTGGATCGCACCCATCTGAAGCTGATTCAGAACTTCAACCTCTCCTCCCAGCATGGAAAAAGGTTTGTAATCCAGAAAAATCATACCGTTGGTACGTTTCCACAATTCATCTCTGATTGCGAAACCGGCGAAGACGCCTTTAATAACAGGATGAGAGACATTTGAAACAATACATTTATATTTTGCGCCTGACGGGTCAAAGGCTGGCTTCCATGCATCCAGGGAAGGTGCTTTTTTTGCCCATCCCATACCGCAGACCATTACAACCCCGACCAGACACACCATTACAGAAAAAAATAGTTTTTTCATTGCTCACGTGCTCCTTTCTGTTAGAACCGCTTTTTCATCAAGCCGATCAAGACGCCACAACGCACCTCAATACGGTATTAAAATCTTTTGAAAACTCACCTCCTTTCAAAAAACCCAAATCACGCTCGAAGGTCTCATTACTTGATTCGAGCAAGAAAAAGTGTTTATGCTAAAACCAGTTTTACAGCCCACGAACCAAAAACCTTTCTTTCCGGTTTCTTAGCATCACAATAACCCTCAAACACCTTTCGACAAAACCTCTCGGTCATGCATTAAACGGGTTTGAATGCCTTTACTGACACTATAGGTCTGATTGAATTTGGACCAGAAGTCGCTATGATTTTTCTGCCAGCCAGCTCCGAATTTATCATCAAAATGCGCGCCTAGCTCGTCAAATAGAATCTTCCAGGTGGGTTTTCCGGAATGATGGGCCTCAAGAATATTTGCGAGCAATTCTTCCAACTCCGCCAGCTTTTCCTTGGGCAAAAAAGCGATAGCGCCTCGCTCAATGGATGTGATTAGTGTATCCTCATTCATGGCATGTGCGGTCAACATGACAGTGGGAATGCCTTTGGCGACCGTTTCCTGAAGGAGACCTAACCCGTCAACACCCATAATGTCCAAAATTGCCAGATCGTATTTTTCTTTCGATATCTTCTCTCTGGCCGTATGGTAATCGGAGGCTTTGTCCACATTTGAAAATTCCAGATCCTCCTCAATCGTATCAAGAACGTCCTCTTCATCATCTACAGCCAGAATTCGCATCCCTTCCAAATAGGATTTCGTTCTCGACATTACCACTCCTCCTTTCAGAAACGGCGAGGTGTTTCATATAAAACGTCAGACCAACAAACGGAGCGTAAACAGTCTTTGACTTGGAAATGAGTTCGGCCTTAACCGGAGACTAGGGAAGTATTAAACATCTGTCAAGGCAAAACCAACCTAGTAGTAACTCAGACAATATGGCTAAAGCAGCTTGCGCCAAAAAGGTCTTGACGCAAGGTACCTAAAAAAAATCGCCTTTCAACAAAATCGCACCAAGACGACGGAGATTTTCAAAATGTGGCTGCAATAGAGCTATATTGTAGCTGCGTTCTTTTGATAGTGCAAGAAGTTTCTTACGAAGTATCTGCGGATTACAAGTTGAGTCTGACGCAGAAATGGGGCAATTTGGATTGTGGACGGGCACTATTTGGCGTAACTGACGGCGCGGGTCTCACGGATTACAATAACCCTGATCTGCCCGGGGTAGGTGAGTTCTTTTTCGATCTTCTTTGCGATATCCCTGCACAAAACGCTCGATTGTTCATCGCTGACGATTTTTCCTTCCACCATAATCCGAATCTCTCTGCCGGCCTGAATCGCAAAAGACTTGGTCACTCCCCGAAAGGATAATGCAATTTTTTCCAGCTTTTCAAGTCTTTTCACGTAGCTTTCAAGCATTTCCTGCCGTGCTCCCGGCCTGGCTCCGGAAAGGGTATCCGATGCCTGAACCAACACATCCAGAACAGATGTCATCTCCACATCCTCATGGTGTGCAGCGATAGCCTGAACAACCAAATTCGATTCACCGTAGCGTCTCGCCAGATCCGCTCCGATCATGGCATGGGGCCCTTCAACTTCATGGTCGACCGCTTTCCCGATATCATGAAGTAGGCCCGCCCGTTTCGCCTGTTTCACATTAACGCCCAGTTCAGCGGCCATAACGCCGCATAAAAAACTGACTTCCAAGGAATGCTGCAGAACATTCTGAGCATAACTCGAACGATATTTCAGTCGCCCGATGAGTTTGACCAACTCATGGTTAATTCCATGAACTCCCACATCAAAAGTGGCTTGTTCCCCGGCCTCTTTCATGCTGTTTTCAATTTCAGTTCGAGCTTTTGCGACAATTTCTTCGATCCGTGCAGGGTGGATTCTGCCATCTTCTATCAATCTTTCAAGAGAAACTTTTGCAATCTGCCTTCTGACGGGATTGAAACCCGATAGAATAACCGCTTCAGGCGTATCGTCTATAATCAGATCAATTCCCGTTGCGGCCTCGATCGCGCGAATGTTTCGACCCTCCCTTCCGATAATCCGCCCTTTCATCTCTTCACTGGGAAGATTCACAACAGACACAATTTTTTCGGCAGCATAGTCTCCAGAGTATCTTTTGACGGCCAACGCAATAATTTCCTGGGCCTTTCTGTCCGCTTCGGCCTTTGTTTCAGTCTCAATGCGTCGAATCATTTTAGCAGCATCGTGCTTGGCCTCCATTTCCATGGACGTCATCAGAAGTTGTTTTGCCTCCTCTCCGGACATGCCGGCAACGGATTCCAACTCTCTTCGCTGCGCTGCAATCAGCTCGGTATATTCCGTCTCCTTCTTTTGAAGATCAAGCTCATTTCGGTTGATGATCTTCTCTTTTTCAGTTATCCGATCATCTCGTTGTTCAAGTTGCTCCAATTTTCGATCGATGTTGGCCTCTTTCTGGTGCAACCGTTTCTCTTGTGCCAACACCTCATCCTTTTTTTCTTTGCTCTCCTTTTCAAATTCCACCTTCATTTGGTACAAGGTGTCTTTGGCTTGGAGCTCTGCCTCGCGCTTTGTCGTCTTCGCCTCTTTTTGCGCTTCAGCTAAAACTTTTCTTGAATATTCTTCGATGGCTTCAATGCGGCTTTCAACCAGTTTTTTTCGAACCAGAAATCCACAGAGAATTCCGACGATCAGCCCTGCTCCGCCTATCACTATCATATATACCAATGAGCTCATATTGCTTTCCTGCTCCTGAAATCAGCTTCTGTAAAGGGTACTTCTCAGGTTCGCACCTTGGCCGGCATCTCCATGCCCTTCGGCAAAAAAGCCACTCCGGTCGTGTGATCATCTGAGATAAAAGAAGGGAATTTTCCGAAAAAAACAGCCAGAATTGAACAAGTGGGGAAATAACACGGAGTATTGCCGTAAGCCTGCTAAAAAAGGACGGCACCTAATACCCTTACTAAGAGATCATGGACAAATCCGTTTTGCCTTCAGCCGACAGTCATCGATAATCTCTTTCGATTCCGCATATATCATCACGTTTAGCGTGTTTTCCGAAGTATTCCCAGCCCCTCATATATATAAATCCCGCTCATCAGAACCGGGCGTTATAATTAACGGGTGAAACCATATTCCTTTAACAAAAATGATCCCGCCACAAAAATTAGAAGAACTTTTTACTCCAATGATTCAATCTGCCGATTCATCAACCGACAGCGATCCTGAACATCCTGACGCAGGATGTCTCGTTCTTTGAGCAAACGGAGGTAATCCCCGGCAATATCAAAGGCAGCCAAAATAGCTGTTTTCCCTTCGGAAAGCTTCTCCGAATTTTGTCTCACCAGATCCAATTTATCATTGACCAGTTTCGCAATTTTATTCACCTGCTCAGGATCTTCATCACTCCTTAGCAGATATTCATTGTCCAGAATCCTGATTCTAATTGGATTTTTCATATCTTCGAAATTACACCATACCTCACGAAAATCAAGGCTCAATGTTTCTTAAGAAATAGCGGAATAAACATTGTTCTGCCAAAAAAAGCAATGCCCAAGAGTAAATTTTCGATCAGAAAAACAACAACCCAATTGTTCCGGAAAATTCTCCCTAACCTGAAACCTGTTCCATTTTCTCAAGAAGGGAGAGAATTTTATGTTTGGCGTCATTCCTCCCGGAACGCAGTTTCTCAATCTTGCCGTTTAATTCCGCGACTTTTTCCTCTTCAGCCCGCAATTTCTCCTCAATCGCTTCTTTTTCGTTTTTCAAGGCCAGTGTTTTTTCAATAAGGCTGTCAACTTTTTCCTCGAGCAACTTAAATTGATCTACCTCTTCTTCCGAAACTGAAGATTCCCAAACGTTATATTGTCCGTTATCAACCTCTGTATTCATAGCCACACAAACCTCTTCAATAAGAAACAATCACCAAAAGCAACAAAAATCGAAAAGCTTCCCGCACTTTTAAAAAGCACCTCATTATCTGTTAAAAGGATGCTTTTAATACAACTATTCGGCATACTATCGCTGAAATCAAGAAACGTCAATACATAAAAAAAAGGCAAGCGAACTTCCGCCTGCCTTTTTTATTCAATATTGGCTAATCGCTATATTTTCTTTTCCGAAATCCTAATGCGAACAATAGCACGTTTGAGTGCAGCCTCGGCTCTCAGAAAATCAACATCTTCTTTACCCCGGTCCATAGCAAGTCTTTCCTTGGCCCTTTCCATGGCTTTGCGAGCCCGATCCGCATCAATTTCCGTCGCTTTTTCCGCGGCATCCACTAAAATCGACACTTTATTGTTTGAGACTTCGGAAAATCCCGTCGTTACCAAAAAACGTTCTGTCTGGCTTCCACTGGAAAACCGCAACTCGCCAGGTTCAATTCCTGAAAGAAAGGGAACATGGCCTTCCAAAACACCAAACTCTCCCATAGTTCCGGGAGCAACGACAATATCGACTTCCTGACTCACCATCACCTTTTCAGGGGTAACAACTTCCAGATTTAATTTTCCCATTAATTATTACCTTTTGTTTATTTGCTGGCCATCTTCTCAGCTTTTTCCTGGGCCTGTTCGATCCCGCCAACCATGTAAAAGGCGGCTTCCGGCAGATCATCGTGTTTACCTTCAATGATTTCCTTAAAGCCTTTTACTGTCTCGGCCACAGTGACATAGGCACCCGGAGTCCCGGTAAAAGTCTCCGCCACATGAAAGGGCTGGGAGAGAAAACGCTGAATCCGACGCGCCCTGGCAACGGTCATCTTGTCCTCATCCGACAGCTCATCCATTCCCAGAATAGCGATAATATCCTGAAGTTCCTTATATTTCTGAAGTGTTCGCTGGACCAGCATGGCGGTGTGGTAGTGTTCCTCGCCAAGATAGTTCGGGTCCAGAATCCTGGAACTGGAATCCAACGGATCCACAGCCGGATAAATTCCCAACTCAGTAAGCGGCCTGGACAACACCACCGTACCATCAAGGTGAGCAAAGGTTGTAGCAGGGGCGGGGTCTGTAAGGTCATCCGCGGGCACATACACGCACTGCACTGACGTAATGGATCCTTTCTTTGTCGAAGTAATCCGCTCCTGTAAGGCGCCTAAGTCAGTCCCTAATGTCGGCTGATATCCCACTGCGGAAGGCGTACGACCCAGCAAAGCGGAAACTTCCGCGCCGGCCTGCGTAAAACGAAAGATGTTGTCAACAAAGAGCAGAACGTCCTGCCCCCGCTCATCCCTGTAATATTCGGCAGCGGTCAGTGCAGAAAGCGCCACTCGGGCACGGGCCCCGGGCGGCTCCGTCATCTGACCGTAAATCAGAGCTGCTTTCGGGAGAACCCCCGATTCCTTCATTTCCATATAAAGGTCATTGCCCTCTCTGGTTCGTTCGCCCACACCGGCAAAAACACTGATGCCGCCGTGCTGCATGGCGATATTATGGATCATCTCCATCATGACGACTGTCTTGCCGACGCCTGCGCCACCGAACATCCCCATTTTACCGCCCCTTGGGAAAGGAACCAGCAGATCGATGACCTTTACACCGGTTTCAAGTACGTTGACCGATGTGTCCTGATCTTCAAATGATGGTGCGGGACGATGAATAGGATAGTATTCCTCAGTCACGACTGGACCGAGACCATCCACAGGCCTTCCGACCACATTGAGGACGCGACCCAACCCCGGATCCCCCACAGGCATCATAATCGGGTTTCCGGTATTCTTGACCGGCATGCCCCGTACAAGGCCGTCGGTCACGTCCATGGCAATACAGCGCACCACGTTGTCACCGAGATGTTGAGCAACCTCAACAACCAGATTATCTTCGACATCGTTGATTGCCGGATTGCTGATCAGGAGTGCGTTTAGGATATTCGGGAGTTCACCGTCACTAAACTCCACATCGACGACCGGACCGATAATTTGTATTAATTTGCCCTCGTTCATGGTTAAATAAAGACCTCCTTATATGGTTAAAACCGTTATCCCTTCAAGGCGGCAGCGCCACCTACGATGTCCATCAGCTCAGCCGTAACAGCCGCCTGCCGTGCTTTATTGTAAGCAAGGGTAAGACTTTCCACAAGATCGTCACAATTCCTTGAAGCATTGTCCATGGCAGCCATTCGTGCCGCATGCTCGCTAGTTTCGTTTTGTAGAAATGCGTTGTAAATCTGTACATTAATATGCTTGGGTAGAAGTTCGATCATCAGACCTTCAGGATTAGGCTCACACAGATATTCAGCCTCAGCTCCGGACCCTTCCTCTTCCTCGGCGACCGGCGGTTCAATGGGAATCAGCTTGACCAGCGTGGGTTCCTGTTTGGCCATGCTCACAAACCGACTGTAAATCATGTAGACTTCATCTGCTTGATCGGTAAGAAATCGTTCAATCATCCCCCGGCTGATCTGATTGACAAAGGATATGTCTACGCTCGCGTAGGCGTTGATATGGCTTCCAATAAGATCATATCCTCTTTTCTTAAAAAAATCGCGGCCTCTCTTTCCAACCGTCGTCACACCGATATCGACACCATTTCCCTTTTGCTCTTTTATCCACTTTTGAGCCCGGTGAAATAAATTTGTATTGAAACTGCCGCAAAGACCCTTATCACCGGAAAAATGCAACAATTCCACCCGGGAAACCTTTTCCTTTTTCACCAACAGGGGATGAATATCAGATTCAATCCGGCTTGCCAGGTTCCCGAGCACTTCAGCGAACTTGGTGGCATAAGGCTCAAAGCTCTCCATTTTCATCTGGGCGCCACGAAGTTTGGCGGCAGCAACCATATTCATGGCTTTGGTAATTTGCCGCGTTTTCTTAACAGCCCCTATTTTCCTCTGGATATCACTTAAGGTTGCCATGTGGCCTTTCTCTCTTTGATTATCTGAAGTTTATCGTTCTTTTTCGTGTTCAGAACAACAGGCGCATCAGGCCTCGGGTTGGAAAATTCCCGCAAATTCTTCCAGGGCCTTTTTCAGTTTACCGTCCGTGTCCTCAGAAATATCGCCTTTGTCCTTGATATCCGCCAGAAGGTCGGCATATTTGCTGGTCATAAACTCAAGCATCTGTTTTTCATATTCAGCGACCGAACTTTCCGGCCACTTATCGAGGAAGCCATTTGATCCGGCAAAAAGAATCGCCACTTCTTTCTCTGCACTCATGGGCTGAAACTGGGGCTGCTTCAATATTTCCACCAGTCTGCGACCTCGATCCAGCTGTTTTAATGTGGCTTTGTCAAGGTCACTGCCGAAGGCGGCAAAGGCTTCCAATTCACGAAATTGAGCCATATCCAGCTTCAGCGAACCGGCAACCTTTCTCATGGCCTTGGTCTGGGCGGCACCACCCACGCGTGAAACGGACAGACCCACATTGATGGCCGGGCGCACGCCGGAAAAGAAAAGATTCGGTTCAAGATAAACCTGACCGTCCGTAATGGAAATAACATTGGTCGGAATATAGGCTGAAACGTCACCAGCCTGGGTTTCAATAATCGGGAGGGCTGTGAGAGAACCAGCGCCCAGTTTGTCACTTACTTTGGCAGCGCGTTCAAGGAGCCTGGAATGGTTGTAAAAAATATCACCCGGAAAAGCTTCACGTCCGGGGGGACGTCTGAGCAGAAGGGAGACCTGCCGGTAAGCCGTTGCCTGTTTCGAAAGATCGTCGTAGATAATCAGGGCGTGTTTTCCTTGGTCGCGATAATATTCGCCGATGGCGCATCCGGCATAAGGGGAGATGAACTGCTGTGTCGCCGGATCACTGGCGCACGCCGCAACAACCGTTGTGTATTCCATGGCGCCATGTTTTTCCAGGATATCAACCACCTGGGCCACGGTCGACTTTTTCTGTCCGGTCGCCACATAAATACAATAAACGTCCGTATCTTTCTGATTGATGATGGCATCAACACAGATGGCCGTTTTCCCAATCTGCCGGTCACCGATAACCAATTCACGCTGGCCTCTTCCCACCGGCGTCATGGCGTCAATGGCCTTGATACCCGTGTACAAAGGCTCATGAACACCTTTGCGGTCGATAACACCGGGTGCCACCACCTCGAGCCGATTGAACTCGGTGGCTTCAATGGGTCCTTTACCGTCAAGAGGCTGGCCCACCGCATCAATAACGCGGCCCAAAACCGCATCGCCAACGGGAATTTCAGCAATTCTGCCGGTTCTCTTGACCGTGTCACCTTCTTTAATCTTGGAGTCATCGCCCATAATGGCGACACCCACGTTATCTTCTTCCAGATTAAGACAAAGGCCGAAAATGCCGCCGGAGAATTCCACCATCTCCATGGCCATGGCCTTCTCAATCCCGTATACGCGAGCGATACCATCACCCACAGACAAGACGCTTCCGGTCTCGCTCACCTCGACCTTTTTTTCGTAGTCTTTAATCTGGCCCCGGATTATATCACTTATTTCTGCAGCTCTGATCTCCATTAGTTAATTTCACCCCTTTTTAATGATTCTTTTAGGCTTTCAAGCTGTGCCCTGACACTGCCATCCAATACCAAATCACCTATTTTTACGACAAGTCCCCCGATAAGAGACTCATCCTCTTCCACCTTTGCCTTGACCGTCTTGGACGTGATCTTTGAAAGCACCTTATCCAATTTGGCCATGACGTCATCTTTAAGCGGTCTGGCCGTAATAATCTCAGCACGGATAATGTTTGAAATCTCGTCTGTGAGGCGTGTGTAATCGGCTGAAACATCTTCGATGCCGCCAATCCTTTGCTTGTCGAGAAGAAGTCTTAGAAAGTTTTTAACAAGGTCAGCGAAAGTGCTTCTCTCCAACACCACATCCAGCACCTTTTTTCGCTCATCCACTGAGAAAACGGGGTTGGAGATCACCTTTGAAAATTCCGAATTATCCCTACAAAAAGCGGCGAACTCTTTCAGGTTATCACCATATTCCCCATAATTTCCGTCTTCCTGCCCCAGACTGAGCAGTGCCTTTGCATATCGTTTGGAAATCTTTGAACCGGTCAATGTAGTTTCTCCACGCTTTTTATGAATTCATTCACCAAATGGTCCTGATCGCTGTCTTTTATTTCTCTGGCGATAAGTTCTTCCGCTCGCTGGGCCGCCATTTCAACCACTTCCTTTTTCAGCCGTTCGCTGGCCCCTTGAATTTCCCGCTCAATAGTACGGTCAGCCTGGCTGATGAGCTGGGTCGCCCTCTCCCTGGCTTCGGCTATAATTCTCGCTTTTTCCTTGGCACCTTCAGCCCTGAACTGTTCCAGAATCTCTTTTTTCTGAACTTCAAACGCCGCCAGTTTCGCCTCGAGTTCACGACTACGGAGTTCCGCTGCCTGGCGTTCCTTTGTCAGTGCCTCAAGTTTCTCTTTGATTTCTTCCCTGCGTTCCCCAAAAAACCGCAACATGGAAGTTTTCTTGACAACCACGACCAGGATGATCACAAGCAGGGTAAAATTAAGGATCCGGTAAAAGAGGTTTAGCATTTGATCGTGACTTCCTCCCTCTGCACCGCCACCACCACTTGCAAAAGCAAACCCGCCAAAAGCAATGGCGAACAACAGCGTCATGCCGATAATCAGAAATGCTTTCCCTTTCTCATTTGTAAAGCGAATCATTGAACGCTCCTCCCCAGAATTTTTTCAGCCAGTTCGTTACTAAAACCGGAAATCTCACTTTCCAGGGTCTCTCTGGCGGCTGTAATCTTGGTCTCAATCTCTTGTTTAGCCGCCGTCAACTTTCGCTCCACGGCAGCACCAGCCTCCTGAAGAACCCCTTTTTCTTCTTCCTGCCCCAAGGCTTTCAGAGATTCTTTTTCCTTATACCCTTCTTTCCTGGCCGAAACCATACCGCTTTCGATCGCTGCCTCATTATCCTCAACGTGGCCCTGATAACCGTCTATCATTTTCTGGCGGGAGGCCATCTCTTCATCTCTTTTCGCCAAAATCCCACGTATCGGCTTATAGAGGACGATATTCATCACCACCAGAAGAACCAGAAAATTGGCTATTTGAAGAATCAGTGTACCGTCTATGTTCAGCATGTCAGACGCATCCTTTCATCACGATTTTCCATGGGTTGTAAGTTAAAATTCAGTTCCGAGCGAATCCACTTAAATACAAAAGTATCGCCTTTTACAAAAAAAAACCGCACTTGTCAAAACTTTTTTCGATGTAAAGGCGCTCAAACCGAAACTACGCTTCAACAGCTTTCCGTTTGGCATTTTCCCTCAAAAACAGCCCCCGCGTCCAAAATAATCTCCGGGGAGTGTATATCTCCGTAAATCCTGGCAGGCGTCAGAACTTCGATTCTTTCGTCCGCAACCGTATTGCCGTAAACTTCACCACTCACCAGAACACAGGATGCATGGATATCAGCATGAATCAGTGCGCTTTCCCCTATAATCAGAGTTCCCTCGGTAGAAATTTCACCTTTAAAACGGCCATCAATGCGAAGCCCGCCCGTGAACGTCAACGTTCCCTCAAAAGCTGCATCTTCCCCTAAAATAGAAGTAATTCTAGGTAGTTTTCGCTTCATTCGCTCTCACATTCCTCATTGAAATGCGGGAGTTTTAACATACACCTCATCACATTGCAAGAAAAATCACAAACCCATCAATCCTTCTAAAAAGAAGGTACTTATTAGCAACCTATCAAACCACGAATCATTTTCAGATATTGAATTGGATTGTAGCCTGTGTTGATATTGATTGACAACGCCATCATTTGCTAGTTATATCGAACAAGAAGAAAAATCAAGGAGGAATATTCAAGAATGGCACTAGCAAATGTTACGGATGTCTTCAACAAAATGCCCGAGGTGTTTGATGGCGACGCAGCTCAAGGTTTGAACGCAGTTTTTCAATTTGAAATTACAGGGGATGGTGGAGGGAATTGGTCCGTTGTCGTAAAAGACGGCACGTGTGAAGTATTTGAAGGCACCCATGATGAGCCATCCGTTACGCTTACCATGTCGGCCGAAACATGGCTTGGTATGATTAACAAGGAAATTAACGGCATGCAGGCATTTATGGGCGGACAGCTCAAAGCCGCCGGGGATATCATGCTTGCTCAGAGAGTTGAACAGTTATTCCCCCTCTAACGGGTCCTGCCCGGACCCTGTGTTTGAAAAGATACCTAAATTAATAAAATCGAGGGAAAAAATCATCCGTTCAAAAAAACTCGGAACGAATCGCTCGACATTGATTGTATATGGTGAAAGCGATTCCAAATTTTTATGAATTTGTGGGGTCAAACCTAAAATGAACAGTTCAAAACCCGATAAACCAAAAGATTCCTATGCCAAAGCAGGGGTCGATATCGCAGCTGGAAATAGATTTGTAGAACTGATCAAACCGATTGTGGCCAAAACCCAAACCCCTGGTGTTATAACCAATATCGGCGGATTCGCAGGCCTTTTTTCGCTCCATGTTCAACATGTGAAAAATCCTGTTTTGGTCAGTTCCACAGACGGCGTTGGCACAAAACTCAAAATTGCTTTTATGCTCGATAAACATGACACCATCGGGTTGGATCTCGTGGCCATGTGCGTCAATGACATCGTCGTACAGGGTGCTTCCCCGCTTTTTTTCCTCGATTACATCTCCATGGGTGTCCTCGATGAGAAGAAGGCGGTCGATATTGTAAAGGGAATCGCAACCGGCTGCATGGAAGCCAAATGCTCCCTTATCGGTGGGGAAACAGCCGAGATGCCCGGTTTCTACGCGAAAGGCGAATACGACCTGGCCGGATTCGTAGTCGGTATGGCCGACAACGAAGAACTGCTGGACGGCTCCGAGATTGCCGTTGGCCATCGTTTGATCGGCATCGGGTCCAGCGGTCTTCACAGCAACGGTTACTCGTTGGTAAGGAAGCTTTTTTTTGATGACCTGAAAATGTCCGTTTCCGACTATGTACCGGATTTTGGCCGGACCCTGGGAGAAGAACTGCTGGAGCCCACCCGCATATACGCCAGGACCATCAGCAACCTCCGAAGGGATTTTCATCTGTACGGCATCAGCCACATCACCGGCGGCGGGCTCATCGAAAATCCGCCCCGCATATTGCCGTCACGCTGCAAAGCCGTCATTGACACTACCGCCTGGGTACCCCAGCCGGTATTTCAATACATCAAAAAAGCCGGTAATATATCGGACCACGACATGCTGTTGACATTCAACAACGGACTTGGGCTTCTCATCGTGGTCAATGAAGAGGAAACCGACGAGATTCTCTTAAGGCTCAAAGCCATGGGAGAGTCGGCCTATTGTATCGGAAGTATAGAAGCACGCGAAGAAGATGAGGAACCCGTTCAATTTTCAGGTCTTGAATAGACGGTTTTAATCACACTTTAAGGAGACAAATCATTATGTTCGGGCTTGGTCCAACGGAACTGATCGTCATCGCCATCATCGTCATCCTGATCTTCGGCGCTAAACGCATTCCGGATATCGGAAAAGGCCTCGGCGGCGCCATCCGGGAATTCAGGAATGTCAAAAAGGAATTGAGGTCGGAAAAGATTTCTGACGACCCTCCCCCAAAAAAAATTGAAACCTCGAAAACCGAAAAACCGTCAACCTTTGAAAGCCAGGTCGTTGACAAGGTTATGGAGCAGGTCCCGGGGGTCAAAAAAGCCATGGATGTAAAGAAAAAGGCGGAAACCGTAAAAAATCTGCTAAAATAGGATACTTATGGAAACCACTCAATGTGAAATGCCTGAAAACACCCCCCCATCGGAAGAAATAGAAAGAATTCTTCAAAATTCGAAGAGGATAGCGGTTGTGGGTCTTTCACCCAAAACGTCCAGGGACAGCAACAAGGTGGCACAGTACCTGTTGAAACAGGGGTATGAAGTCATCCCCGTAAATCCGGGGCAGGAGCAGATACTGGGAAGGACCTGCTACAAAACCCTTGAAGACATCCCTTTTACAATTGATGTGGCCGACCTGTTTATCAATCCCACCCGCATTCCCCCGGTGGTGGACCAATGCATCCGCATCGGGGTCAAAACCATCTGGATGCAGCTGGGTATCGTTCACAACGAAGCGGCCTCAAAAGCCCGGGAAGCGGGCATAGAGGTGGTCATGAACCGGTGCATCATGGAGGAGCATCGAAACATGCCGGCCCTCAATGGATGACACCGGCAATGGTCAAGGGCGCCCACCCCCGGCGCTACCGCCCCCGCCGGCGCCATTGTCGTCCTCGCTGCTATGGGCACTGCTGCTGAAGAGTTTCAACAGAAAATAATTTCTTTTTCCGGTCTCCACGTCGATCTCAATTGGACCGTCATGCTCCCAGCGGTAACCCTGAGGGATCATCAACAAGTATTTGCCCGTTGGTACGGGAGTCGGCTTGACGGGGGTTGCACCCAGAGAAATTTCTCCGCCGGAACAGAATCGTTTTTCGGATTTGATCAATCCAAACAATACGCTTTTCTCCTTTTCCTGGAACTTTTCATGCGGGCAGAGGCGCAGCTCAAGGCGCGAGATGTTGCACTCAATTTCTATCACACCTGAATTCACCTGATCCTGCTTAGCTGCCGTTTCCCCGGCCAATCCCTGAACCGCCCACAAAACCATGAAACAGAGCATCGGCAAAACCCTTTTCAATTTTATTAAACCCATGTCTTTACCCCCTTTCAAACGATTTCAAATCAGTTTTTGGGTTTCTTCATTAATCCAAAGAGACAACAGCGAAAAAACAAGGCCCGCAAAGAAAAAGTTGGCCAAACCGAACAGCACCGGGATAAAAGCCAGTGCCGCCATAAGTGCCACCGTCGTTAACCCCATGACAGCGACAGTCATCAAACGCCCCCCCTTTTTTCGGGCAAGAACGAACACCCCACATAATAACAGACAGGTACCGATGGTTTCAATCAGGAGATAAAAAATGCTCTCCAGGTGAAAGAGTGAAATCCCTTGCCCTAAAATAGGCAACGTCCATTCATCATTTATTTCGGTGTGATAATAGCCTTGAATAATCTGATTGATGGCGTGGGCGAAGAGAAAGACACCCGGCATTCCGTAACCATCCGATCTGTCATTGGGCGTAAAATCGGTGGGACTGTACCGAACATGGAAATAATCCGTTTTGTCCCCCCCCATGCCGATAAGGACAATCCGCCCCGAGAACAGCTTCTTATCCGCCCACCCATTGTAAACTTCATGATAGGGCACTCTCGCAAAAGGCGTCTCGGCAAAAGCCAACCACAGGCGCTTTGGGATCGGCCGTCCAATGAGTCTTACCCCGCCAGCACCCAAAACGGGTTTCATTCTCAATTTTTCCGCCAATACCTGCACAAAAAAGCCAGCGCGCTCCATCAACTCCCCCGATACGGCCATTTTATCCCAGCTCTTCAGGTACATGACCTCGTTAATCCAGGTCAAATCCCTGTATACGGAGATAAACCCCCAATCGGCCTGACTGTAAATTGCCGGGTCCTGAGTATTTTGATACTGGCCCAGGATAACGGGAAAATCATTATTTTTGGCCCATTTGAGACTATCGACAAACCGGGCCGTCGCCTTTTTCTCGTACGCATCATTGGCGGGTGAATACCAGAAATCAAATCCCACAGCGCCCACGCCCATTTCAAAAAGATTTTTGATAACCGTCGGATCATACCACCGCCACAGCTTCGGACTTGAATCAATCGGGGATCCCAGTGCTTCCGCCCCCTTCACATTCATTTTGCGATATTCATCTTTATCGATGGTAACGACGGTCACCTGTTGGGTGTTGGGCAACAGGGTCAGACGGCATTGCCACATTTTCGTCAGAAGGTTGATTTTAAAATGGTTCACAAAGGGCATGAGCAACAGCATCAAAAGAGAAGTGATAATTACGATTGATACAAATCCCAAACCTTTTTTATTGAAGAATGGGATCAGCCTGCCTGAAT
This sequence comes from Desulfatiglandales bacterium, assembly GCA_963663335.2. Taxonomy (GTDB): domain Bacteria; phylum Desulfobacterota; class DSM-4660; order Desulfatiglandales; family Desulfatiglandaceae; genus NaphS2. The sequence goes on from CAXXLN010000002.1 coordinate 345,135, forward strand.
TTTTCCTCTTTTCAGGCTGTGTTGAAACATCTGCGTCGTTCCATATCACACGATATGCTCGAACCGCTTCGGAAATGTTTTTCACTTCCTGCCGCCCCATGAAATCATATCGATGGTGAACCTTTCGCTTTACCTGGTCATACAGGGTTCCTGAAATGCAGATCCCTCCAGGGTCGGCCAACCCTTCGAGCCTGGCAGCGATATTGACGCCGTCACCATAAATTTCATCTCCTTCAACGATCACATCCCCGATATTGATACCGATTCGGAAAACCATTCTGCGGTCAGCGGGCAATTGGGCATTTTCTTCTTTCAACGACTCCTGTATAACCACGGCACATTCAAGCGCATCCACTGCACTGCCGAACTCAGCTAAAACATTATCACCGGGGGAATCTACAATCCTTCCGTGAGCGGTGGCAATGGCGGAAGCCATAATGGTACGGCACGTCCTGATAGACTTTACCGTTGCCGCTTCATCCTGACCCATGAGTCGGCTGTATCCCTTTACGTCGGCGCTCAAGATAGCGGCAAGCTTCCGCTGGACGGGCCTTGATTTCACCTCATCTTCAACTTCCATCATTTAACTCTCTTTGGTCCTCAACCCTTATAACAACCCAGGATTCACAAATGCCGGGCACGTCACTCTACTCTGACAGTAGCCTCATAACACAATAAAGCCGGAAACTGAACATCAATGACTCTTGCAAATTGATCGTAAACCATTATATATAAGCAAACAAAACGATACAGCAGAATCTTGAATTCCCTGAATTTTAATGACTGAACCGTCGTCCGCGCAGCGGCAGAAAGCTCTTTGCTTAAGCTGGCGACTTTTCGAAGTTATGAGAAGGCAGAATCCATTTCAATAAACCATGAGTCTTGTCACCGTCATCAAAGTCTCCCTCAATTTCGTTGAAAGACAGATTTTCAACCAGATCGGTCTGCAAATCAACCCTGGAGATCGCATCGGTCTGGTGGGGCCCAACGGTTCCGGAAAAACAACCCTGCTTCGCATTATTATGGGCGAAATCACACCCGACGAGGGGGAAATCAAAATCGCCAGGAATTCCCGTATGGGATATCTTGCTCAGGATGTTCAGGAAAACGTTTCAGGAACCCTTCTTCAATCAATCCTCGACGCCATACCCCAGCGAAAAAAGCTCGAAAAAAGATTAAAAGAAACAGAGCACTTTCTCGAAAGGGCGACCGATCAACTGGAGCAGAGTGCCTTTGGCAAGGACATTGCCAATATACACCAGGAAATCAACCGGTTGAACCTCGATTTCCCTTCTCACGAGGCTGAAAAAATTTTACTGGGTCTCGGCTTCGATGTGCCGGATTTTCAAAAACCTGTATCAGAGCTCAGCGGCGGCTGGAAAATGCGCGCCGCCCTGGCAAGGCTTTTATACCAGAAACCCGACCTCCTCCTTTTGGACGAACCCACCAATCATCTGGACATGCCATCGGTCAGATGGCTGGAGACGTTTCTTCAGGGCTTTAAAGGCGCCATGATTCTGGTATCCCATGACAGGGAATTTCTCAACCGGCAGATTCATCGCCTTGTTTCCTTTGAAACCGAGGGCATGCGTTCCTATGGCGGCAACTATGATTTCTATTTAAAAGCCCGGGCTGAGGAGGTGAAATCTCTCGAAAACAAGGCCCGAAATCAGGAACAGAAGATCAAAGACGCCCAGAAATTCATAGAACGATTCCGATCCAAAGCCAACAAGGCCCGTCAGGCCCAGAGCAAAATTAAACTGGTGGAAAAAATGGAGTTGATCCAGACCCACCGCAAAGAAAAGACGATTCGGTTCTCCTTTCCTGCCATTCCACGAAGCGGAGATGAAGTGGTTGCCATTCGGGATGTCGCCAAATGGTTTGGTGACAACATTTTATACGAACATCTCAACGCAAGAGTGACGCGAGGAGAAAAAATAGCGATTATCGGTGCCAACGGCTGTGGAAAGACCACACTGCTTCGCGCCGTGGCCGGGGAATTGAAGCCGGACCGAGGACAAATCGTAGTGGGACACCAGGTCGATATCGGCTATTTTGCCCAGCACCATTCAGATCTGCTCAATCCTCAGAAAACAGTGGTGGAAGAGGTCTACCAATCCGTACCCGATGCGACCATCGGGTTTGTGAGATCGGTCTGCGGGGCCTTTCTTTTCTCCGGCAATGACGTGGACAAACCCATCAGCGTTCTTTCGGGAGGAGAGCGCGCCAGGGTTTCTCTTGCGAAACTTCTCGTCAAACCGGGGAATTTCATGCTGATGGATGAGCCCACCAACCACCTGGACATCGAAAGCTCGGAAACCCTTATCGACGCATTGTCGGGATACGGTGGAACCCTCCTGTTCGTCTCTCACAATCAATCCTTCGTCAATCGCCTGGCCACAAAGATCTGGGATATCAGAGGCCGAGAATTGATTGAATATCCCGGCACGTTAAAAGAGTATTACCAGCACCTTGAAGAAACCGACGTAGATATTCACCTGGGACTGAAAAATCCTTCAAAAAACCCTGAGAAAGACGTTGATAAGGCCGAGTCTTCCACCGGTAAAAACCGGAAAAGGGATAAGCGGAAGGAAGCCGAGCAACGGCAACGGGTTCACGATATGCTGGCCCCCATCCGGAAGGAGCTGGAACAAACCGAAAACGCCATCTCACAACTGGAAACCCGGCAAAAAGAGGTGGAGAATCTTCTTGCCGACCCCAAAATTTTTGAAGACGGCACAAAGAGTGTACCGCTTCTCTCAGAATACAAAGAGGTCACCACCAAACTGGAGATTCAGTTGGAAAAGTGGGAAGAATGTCACGACAAAATGGCGGCCGCCAAATCACGCCTGGAAATTTAGGAGCAAAACAACATGCATGTAAAAGAAGAACATAAACCTCTTTTAAAGATCCTGGGGCTCAAGGATGAAGATTTTGAGCGTTTTGATGGTGAATTTGTGTCCTATGAACATGACGAACAAAAAGGGGTCAGGATTTACGACCCATACTACGAAACCTCCTATGACGAATATATCGGCATCGACGGATGGAGCGCCTGGAGCAGTGAAAATGACACCTTCATGAGCGACATCCTGAAAAAGACCCATGAACATATTCAGATGACCATGGCAGATCGACCCAAAGCGACCGATAAAGAGATTCAGGAAGCCCTTGAAAAAAAATTCGGAAAGAAGAAAACCTCTGAGGACCCCCCAACCGAAAAGAAACAAATAACGTGAAACTTTCCCGATTCGTCGACATCCTGAAGGCCCATGATGATTTCGGTCAGGCCTTCGTATTTGAACATTTTCTTCCCCCGCGACAAGCGGTGTACGGAAAACCGCCTGAGTTTCATGCCGATATAAAAAAGGCCATGGACGGTTTGAACATCAATCGACTCTACACCCATCAAATCGAAGCCATTCGTCATATCAGAGCCGGCAAGAATGTATTGGTGGCCACGGAAACCGCCAGCGGAAAAACCCTTGTTTACACCCTTTCCGTTCTGGAAAAAATTCTGGAAAACCCTGACACAAAGGCTCTTTTTCTTTTTCCCCTAAAGGCTCTGGAGCATGATCAACTCAAAAACCTTTCAAAATGGCTCGATCAAATTGAAAGTCTCTCCATCGGCGCCGCCATCTATGACGGCGACACCACGCCCCACCAGCGAAAAAAAATTCGACAAAACCCGCCCCACATCCTTTTCACCAATCCCGACATGTTTCACCGGGGCATACTGAGTCACCATCTGAACTGGGAGTCCCTTTTCAAGAACCTCTCATTGGTGGTGTTAGACGAGGTACACACCTACCGTGGCATTTTTGGAAGTCATGTGAGCCAGATCATACGGCGGCTGCGCCGAGTGTGTCGCCTGTATGGCGCAGACCCCAGGTTCGTTCTTCTTTCGGCCACCGTCGCCAATCCGCAAACTTTCGGGGAAAGCCTTATTCAGAGGGAAATTGAAGTGGTGAAATCCACCGGCGCCCCAAAATCAGGCCAGCATGTGGTGTTCCTCAATCCCGGAGGGAGCGCCAACTTCTCCTCCGCCAGGCTCTTCACCGAGTGTGTGCGCATGGGATTTCGGACCATTGTCTTTGCTCAGGCCAGAAAGGTGACGGAGCTGATCCATCTCTGGGTCAACCAGCTGACACCCGCCATTCGCAATAAGATCAGCTCCTACCGGGCGGGTTTTCTGCCCGAGGAAAGGCGGCACATTGAAAAACGGCTCGCACGAGGTGATCTCCTGGGGGTGATTTCCACCAGTGCATTGGAATTGGGCATCGATATCGGATTCCTGGATATCTGTCTCCTGGTGGGCTATCCCGGCACCATCATCAACACCTGGCAGCGGGGAGGCCGGGTAGGCCGCTCCGGCAGGGATTCCATGATTCTTCTGGTGGCAAAACCCGACGCTCTGGATCAGTATTTCATGAAACATCCCCATGAACTCTTTGAAAGATCCTTTGAGGCCGCTATTTTGGACCCCAATAACCTCTATGTGGTCAAAGATCATCTGGTCTGCGCGGCAGCAGAGTCGCCCATCACCCGAGAGGACCAAGACTTCTGGCCCGAGAATCTCTTTGACCACCTTGACCAATTGGAAAGAGAGGGGCGTTTGAGCCGAACCGCCGAAGGCGATCCCATGTGGTATTCCGCCCGGCGGAATCCTCAATTGTCCGTCAACATCCGGTCCACCGGTGAAACCTATACCATTTTCGAGCGCGAAACCGGCCAGGCCATCGGAACGGTGGACGGGTTTAAAGCATTCAAGGAATGCCATCCCGGCGCCATCTATCTGCACCGTGCCCGTCAATACGAGGTGGAACATCTCTTTCTGGACAAGAAAGATGTGGTGGTTCACCAGTCGGATTTGAAATATTTCACCCGGTCCCGCAGCGAAAAGGAAACGGAAATCATCAAAGTGCATCAAAGCCGACCGAAAGGACAGTTTATCGTGCGGGAAGGGATCCTAAAAGTCACCGAAATCATCACCGGTTACGAAAAACGGACGCTACCCGGCCAGGCACTTATGGGGGTATTTCCCCTGGAAGATTTACCGCCGCAGATCTTTGAGACCACGGGCTTCTGGGTGGAAATCGAGCCCGTTTTGAAACGGTTCATCGAGAAAAAAGGGCTTCATTTCATGGGCGGCATCCATGCCATTGAGCATGCCGCCATCGGCATGTTCCCTCTCTTTGCTCTGTGCGACCGAAACGATATCGGGGGCATCTGCTATCCCCACCACCCCCAGGTGGGAAAATCCGCCATATTCATCTACGATGCCTATCCCGGCGGCGTAGGGCTGGCCCGGCGGGGTTTTGAAACCATCCTGGAGCTTCTCGAAAAGACCTGGGAACACGTCAAAAGCTGTGAATGTGAGGATGGTTGTCCCTCGTGCATCCATTCCCCCAAATGTGGAAACGGCAACAAACCCCTCGACAAGGCGGCGGCCCAGCTGATCCTTGAAGGCCTTCTGGGTCACATTCCGTTCAGCGAAATGTCCGATGAAACAGATGAGGAAGCGCCAGCCCCCGCAGCCGTCAAAAAAGAACCGGACAAAGAAGAAACCAGCGGCCCCCGAATACTCTATTTTGATCTTGAAACTCAGAAAACCGCTCAGGATGTGGGAGGATGGCGGAACACCCACCTTATGAGAATTTCCGTGGCGGTTTTGTTTGACAGTTTGGAGAAGCGGTTTTTGAATTTTGAAGAAGATCGAATCGACGATCTCGTGAATCATCTCAAAAAAGGCGATTTGATCGTAGGATTCAATGTCATCGGATTTGATTACAAAGTTCTGGGTGCTTATACTCAACAGGATCTTAAAGCGCTTCCCACTTTCGACATTCTGGCGGATATCCACCAACGGCTCGGCTTCCGCCTCGGGTTGGATCACTTGGCCACGGAAACGCTCGGCAGGGGAAAAACCGCCCATGGCCTTCAGGCGGTGGAGTGGTTCCGCCAGGGGGAAATGGAAAAACTGACCGAATATTGCCGTCATGATGTGGCAGCTACCCGGGATCTCTTTGAATACGGGCTTCAAAACGGCCATCTCCTTTACAAGAAGAAAGGGGTGGATGCCCGCCTGAGACTGCTGGTGGACTGGGACCTGGAAAGGCTTGTCAAACAAACATCCAACGAAAGCCGCGACCTGTGATGAACTCCCGGGAGAATGTTAGAGAATGAAAGCTTTTGAATGCAAAATGTGTGGTGAATGCTGCTACGGTGAAGGGGGCATTTTCATGGAAGCGGCGGAACAGAAAAGGATCTCCGAATACCTGGGCCTGAAACTCGAAGACTTTCTGACGGAATACACCATAAAGCGTCATAATCGGGTCTATGCCAAAGTGGGCGAAACCAATTTTTGTATTTTTTTCAAGAAAGGAAACGGGTGTACCATTCACACCGTAAAACCTGCCCGGTGCGAACTCTGGCCCTATTTTCCGGCAAATGTTGCGGACCGGGAAACGTGGAACACGGCCAAACTGGCGTGCCGGGGAATCAATCGCGACTGCTCTTTCGAGGAGTTCGTTAAAGCTTCACCAAACGGCGGAATCAAGGAAAAGTGAACCCCTTGAAACAGCTCACTCAAATCATCTACCCGCCACGATGCGTTATCTGTGGAGACTTTCTGTGGCAGGCACCTCTTGACGCAGGAGAGTCCTCAAAGCCCATATGCCGGAATTGCACCTCAAGCTTTACCCACATCGAAGCGCCTTTCTGCACTATCTGCGGTATGCCCTTTGGCTCAAACGACATTGAAAATCACCCTTGCGAGGATTGCCTTCGAAAAAAGCCGTTCTTTGATGGGGCTTACGCTCCTTATGTATATGAAGGACCTATTCTTGAGGCGGTTCTCAGGTTTAAATACGGCCAGAAAACCTTTATAGCCGATGCGCTGGGATCGCTTCTAACCCAATTCGTAAACGCGCAATTCACGCTCAGGGAACCTTTTCTAATCATGCCTGTTCCCCTTCACCCCAAACGGCTTCGGGAACGCGGATTCAATCAGAGCCTGCTGCTGGCAAACCGGATCGCTTTCGGCCTGCGAGGCAAAGTCGATTTTCTCTCCCTGCTCAGAATAAGACACACGATTCCTCAGACAACCCTTTCCAAAAAAGAACGTCGTAAAAATATTGAAAACGCATTTTTTCTTAAAAGCCCTGAATCCGTACGTGAAAAAAACATCCTTTTGGTGGATGATGTGACAACCACCGGAAATACCCTGAACGAATGCGCAAAAGTCCTGACACGGGGTGGCGCCCAAGCTGTTTTTTGTGTCACCCTGGCCAAAGCGGTGTTATAAACTTTTGAAATCAGGAGGAGAGATGACCGCATATCTCGATAAAATATCCGCCCTTGAAAAAGCCGGAGAAAACTGTGAGGCACTCAAAAATTCGGGGAATCGGATCGTTTTCACCAACGGCTGTTTCGATATCCTGCATCCCGGGCACGCCCGTTACCTCTCTTCCGCCAGAGACCTGGGGGACTATTTGATCGTAGCCCTTAACAGTGATCGTTCCGTACGCGCCATTAAAGGGAACAAGCGGCCCATTTTCTCTGAAACAATGCGAGCGGAACTTCTGGCCGCCCTTGAATGCGTGAACTGTGTGGTCATATTTGATGAAGACAACCCCCTACGGGTCATAAAAACCATCATTCCCCACATCCTGGTGAAGGGCGGGGACTGGCAGGAAGACCAGATCATCGGGGCGGACGTGGTAAAGGCGGCAGGGGGAGAGGTTCGAAGGATCCCGTTTGTGACGGGCTATTCAACCACGGACATTATTGATGAAATCGTAAGCCGATACGCCTGATAGTTTATTTTTTGTTTACAGAATGGTTGCCAGATCGAATGATCTCTGATATATAGCTCTTTTGCCAATGCGCCCATAGCTCAGCTGGATAGAGTGACGGACTACGAATCCGTAGGTCGCAGGTTCGAATCCTGCTGGGCGCGCCAGTACAATAACAAGGGCTTAGCAGAAACCAACTGTTAAAGCCCTTTTTCTTTTAAGCAACACCTTTTTGTACAATATTCCGACCGAAATAGTGGAGTTGACCTCATGAGAACGGCATAAAGCATTTTGAAGCCACAATTCTGCTCCATGGGCTTATCAAAACCTATCTAAGCATTGTAATTTCCAATACGGAGCACATGACCATTAAACGCGGTGCCGGAACAAAAAGCCGTCGGCAGAACATAGAAGGTCTCAGCTACGGCCCCCTCGCTCAATGATAATCTCAAAGGTCTTTATGCCGGTCTTGATTGTCTCTTACAATCTATTTCTAAGGCTTTCTCGCCAAGAGAAACCCGAGATAGCCGTATGCGATAGTTGGATCGTTTCCACCGTGAAAGGCCGACCTGGCGCCATACGCGCCCCGTTAAAACTGCCTCCTCATCTCACTCGGGAGGTTCCTTACGACGGCCCGTGGGGTTCACTGTATCAGCCGAACCATAACTGCCATACCAGTCCTAGCACCACTCATATACATCACCCGGCATGTCATACAGGCCCCAGGCATTCAGCGCTTTCTGGGCCACCGGGAGTGTCATACCCCCTGAGTTATAGGTGTACCAACCAACAGCATCCAGATTCTGATCATATCCATCGCCCGTTTGGGTGATTTCAACACTACAATATGCCGTGATCGTTCTGGCTCTCACCGCATATTTCCACTCCGCTTCCGTTGGCAGACACGTACGTACCTTACATTGATATTATTCATCTTATCAATGTATGACTACTTATCAGCCAACGGCATACAATACACAGGGCAATTGGGGATGATCCCGCAATTTTCCAGGATGCTCTCATTCATGAATAAACATGGGGTCAGCCCAATTCTTGCGTATACTCCCGGATTGCTTTGGCAACAAATCGATTCCATGCGATTGGACCGCCCTCAACCAAGGATTTGTCGCAGGCCTCCTTTGAAAACAGCGCCCAGGTCTGATTGGGGTGAGTCCAGTCGAGTACCTCAAAATGAAGATCAAATTCGAACGCCATTTCAGCCATTGTCTCAAGTTTGAAGTTCACACATTCGGGATATACCCAGCCGTCTCCATCAAAATCTTCCTCTCCCACCAGGAATGTGGCTACGAGCGCACCGCTGTCTTTCAAATGGGAGGATACTTGGGACAGCCACCCTTTCACAAGATCCTTTCCGCAGTGGCTGAAAATGGATTGGGCTATGGCGTAATCTAGATCCAAAGGTTCATGGAAAGACTTCATGGAAGCCTGAAACGAAAAGGAAGGCCTCTTTATTCTTATCAGGTCTCTTCCGATTTCGTTCTCAATGCCGTCGTCCACCAGCCATCTGTTGGGCTCCACACCGAAGTAGTTGCCGGGATTGAGGTAGGGAATCAACAACCTCCCCACTCGAAGGGAACCACACCCGATGTCCAGCACCCGGTGGTGTTGTCGAAGCCCAATACACGTGAGAAGGTTAAACACCATGGCAGAAACCAGGTCATAGGCCACCGGAGGACCCACGTAGGCCCGGTAGTGTCTGTCCCCGGGTTTCAAATCCAAGCCAAGCCCGCTGGTCTTTGCCTTGCTTCTTAGTGGTTGGTGCAGCACGGATTGTCCCTCCCTACGCACATAAAAGCGCACCTGACGGCCATTGTGTGTATACGTTGCGCTTGTCATGGCAAAGTGAACTGTTTTCAACTGAATCCATCGGATTGAGTATATCGCCTCCGGATGATAACGATCCAGCTCTTTTTCACTACGGAAAAACGGCCTTTTTTGTACGGACGGTTGGCTTCATGGAAACGGTATGTTCCGTGTGTCTTCCTTGTTTGAAATCAAACAACTGGAGGAGATATTCCGTTACAGGGTTTTCAAGGTGCTGCTCTCCAAAGAGAAAATTACTCAGGAGTTCGTCTAAATGGTTATGCTTTACGTTCTTAGGGCTTTTTTTATGAAAGCCTATTTTTGTCCACTCCTTTCGGGATCAGGGGCAATCACTGGCTGAAAAAAGGCTCAGTTGTTCAGAAAATCAAGAACCTTACTGGCTGCCCACACACCGGATGCCATGCAGGGCAGCACGCCGCCGCTGATCGTGCCGGAACCCACCAGGAACAGCCCCTCAATGCCGGCCGTACAGTCGTAGAAGCGGCCCGCGCCGAACTGGTCCGGGGCTTGTTCCAGACCGAAATTCGCACCCTGAAAGCTATTGACCCAATATTCATTGGAGAGGGGCGTGGCAAACTCCACATACTCCAGGTGATCGCTGAGCCCGGGGAGATACTGTTCCGCAGATCGTACGAGCTGCATGCCCAACCGATTTTTCAGGTGGTCGTAAGCCTCGCCGCGATGTCTGCTGCGGGTACCGGTCCAAGGCAAAAAGGGATGGTGGTCATAGCCGAACCCGCTGATGATCTGAAGAGTATGGTGGCCTTGAGGAGCGTGAGGGCTCCGGGAGTCTTTCAGGGAAGGCGACGTGAGAAAATAGTAGGGAAACGGATCGGTTTCATCGCGCCTATGAAGGGTCTCGAAACACCGATTCACGTCCATGTAACCAAAATGGATGATGTTGGCATCTGAAAGTTGTGTGGCGCTCAAGTCCAGGGATGTGCCGATAAAAGCATAGAAGGCGCCAGCCGACGGTCGCAAACGGGCCACTTTCTTGGCCAGGGGTTTGGGAATCAGGGCGGGATCGACCAATTTCCGAAAAGTGATGATGGGATCGGCATTGCTGACCACGGCTCTGGCCGTGTATTGATCGCCGGACTTGGTAAGGACGCAAAATTCCGTCCCCCGCCGTTCGATACGTGTTACCGGTGCGCCGACCGTAAGAACGGCTTTCTGCCGACGAAGTCCGGTGACAAAGGCATCCCGAAGGGCCACGCTGCCTCCCTTGGGGTAATAGGCGCCGTCAAAATAGTGATCCAGCAGCATGAGACACAAAAAGGCCGAGGCCATGCTGGGCGGCAGACCGCTGTTGCCGCAGTGGGCTGACAAAGCCGCCTGAAGAAGGGGATTGCGGGTGATGCCGTTGATCATCTTTTGGTAGGTTGAGCGAAAATACCGCATCAGGACCGGATGCCGAACCACATACCCGATTTTATCAAGAATATTTTTTGGAGGACCCTTGGGATCGGAAAACGCCTTCAACAATTGATCGACGGTATGGAAAAATCTCTTGATCGGCTTGGATTCATTGGGAAAGAGCTCCAGAAGTCTCTCCTGATATCGCTCCTTGCCTTTACAGAGCCGCAGCTCAAAATCAGGAAAACAGAAACGATCGAACCCATCGGGATTCAACTCGATGAAGGACACCTCCTTGTCGATCTCCAGAAGCTCCAACAGCGTCCGAAAAGACCCTCCTGGAGCCAATTTGCCCAGATAGTGAAGACCGGTATCAAAAGAGTAGCCCTTTCTGGTGAATGCATTCAAATAGCCGCCAAAGGATGGCGCGGCCTCCAGCAAGAGGACAGACACGCCCCGCTGGCTCATTCGCAGCGCCGCACTCAAGCCACCGGCGCCACTGCCGACCACAATGGCATCGTAATCGGTCATTCGTTCTCCTGTTCGCGAAATCAGAGGTTCCCACAGCAAGATGGGAAACATATTCTAAGTCAGATTAACACTGCTTCTACTATCTTTTGCAGTCTTCTAAATCATAAAGATTATCGTAATTTAAATTGCATATGTCAAAAATATTTCGCTAAAATATGCTTTGCCCCGTCAAAATATGCCAGTCCTGCTGAGCCACAAGTCGGAAAGTGAGTCTCTTTAAATTTGGAAGGACATTGTTACCTTCCCGAATTTCAATTTTCTGGTTTACAAGCGCCTGAGAAAGGGCTTAAATTAGCTTTTCAGGCATGAATTTGTACAAAAGGAGGCATGTTATGAATCTCAAAGGTTTGAAAATAGCGGCAATCATCGCGGTCTATTTATTCTTTGTCAATTCAATGTGTCTTTATGCGGCCGGCATCGACCCTCCCGCATCAACGGTTAAACTGATCTTCATTCACCACTCAACCGGCGGGAACTGGCTTGCCGATCCAAATACCGACCAACCTTACGGCGGACTGGGTGCCGCTTTGATGACCAACAACTATTTTGCCAGCGCAACAAATTATGGGTGGGGACCCGACAGCGTCGGTGATTTGACGGATATTCCCAATTGGCCTGAATGGTTCACCGGTGCCAACAGCGCGACCATACTCGCGGCGCTCTATGGCGAAAACAATCAGAATGTAGGCGACTTCGGTTCTTGGTCCCGCCTGACGGCCGATCCAGGGGGTGAAAACGAAATCGTCATGTTCAAGTCGTGTTTTCCAAACTCCGATCTATTCGGAGAGCCCGACGACCCGCCGGCCTCGGAAGTGTCCGATCAATATACGGTTAGTAATGCCAAGGCGGTCTACAATAATCTGCTGACCTACTTTCAGTCCCGCCAGGACAAGCTATTCGTCGTCATCACCGCCCCGCCGCAGAATCAAAATGATTATGCCTCAGACTACCAGACGCCCGATCACCGGGCAGCGAATGCCCGCGCTTTCAATAACTGGCTGATCAATGACTGGCTAAATGGGTATGCCTATAACAACGTGGCCGTGTTTGATTATTTTAATGTCCTGACAGGGGCAGACAACCATCACCGATGGTACAACGGCACTGTCCAGCACGTTATTGGCACAAATTACAATTTTCCGGCATATGCCAGTGGAGAATGGGACAGCCACCCCAACACCACCGGACAACTGAAAGCGACCACTGAATTTGTGTCCCTTCTCAATTATTACTACAACAGGTTCATTGAAGGTGCCGACACATGTTTGTCCGTGGGCGGTGATTTAAGCATTTGGGTTCCCTGCGCCCTGTATGGCAGCGCAAAATACGCATTTAACCTCGTATTTTACAGCAACCCCGGTGACCCTTCCGGGTTATATTGGAGGATAAACACATCCACTTTGGCCACGGGTAGCGGCGCTGTCTGCATAACTGTAGGCACCGACCTGAGTCTGCCGATCCCCTGTGCCGACTACAGAGGCGTTCAGTATGGATTTACACTGGACTATTACAGCAACCCTGCCGACTCTTCGGGTTTATATTGGAAAATGGACAAAAGTACTCTGGTGGAACGGTAATCTAAAGCTCGGTGAAATATTTCAACCATTTTATATTCATACTGATTCTGTTTTTTAGCATTTCAGCCTGTGCCGGCCCACAACCCAAAAAGATTGTCTGGAACAATGCCGATCTTCCTGATCCTGTCATTGAAAATCGCATTCGTTTTATTGAAACCAAACTGGAGTCCCATAAACGGCATGGTGAAATCTGGTATTGGAGCTGGATGGCCATTAACGGCGGGGCCTTTGTGGGTCTCGGAGTGGCGGCGGGTCTTACCGACAACACCGCGGATCGTGTGAACTTCGGGTCTCAGTCGGGCCTTGCTGCTCTGGGTGTGGCGGATCTTCTTTTCAGGCCGTTGGAAGCGCGCTACGGCGCTGATCCCATCCTGAATCTGCCGGAGGCAACCCGTGGGGAGAAATTGAAGAAGCTGAAAGCGGCTGAAACCCTGTTATGTAACAATGCAAAACGGGCCTGCGAACGGGAGAACTGGCTGCTTCATCTCGTAAATCTGTCGTTAAATGCCGGAGTGGGTGTCGCGACCGGGATTGCGGGTGATGCCGGCGGGGGTGCAATAAGCGCCGGTGCCGGATTCATCGGAGGAGAAATTTATATTCTGGGTCAACCGGGCGGTCCCAAAGAGGACTGGGAACAATACCGGGAAATGGCCGCTCATCATTCACGGAGAGCACTCCATATCTCCCTCGATACTTGTGAATCGGGGTTGATGGTACGCTTCCGGTGGTGAGATGATGTGGGCAGCCGTTCCGAGGTGAACGCTGACTTGCTTCTTCTGACCAAGATTTTGGCCGCCCCATGATTTCAAGAGACGGTTTCGACGTTATTGTGGCTTCAGTCCCAGGTTCCGGCTCACGATCAGTTTCATGATCTCGCTGGTACCGGCGAAAATGGAAAGCGCCCGCACATCCCGAAAGATGCGGCAGATGCGGTATTCTTCCATGTAACCGTAGCCGCCGTGGATCTGCACCGCCTGATAGGCCACGCGGTTGACCATCTCACCCAACCAGTATTTGGCCATGGATACTTCCTGTACGATATCTTTTCCCTGAATATGATCGGCAATGAGCTTGTCCAGGAAGACGCGGCCCAGTTTCACATCGGTTGCCATTTCCGCCAGTACAAATGCGGTATTCTGAAAGTTTCCGATGGCACGACCGAAGGCTTCACGGGTCTTGGCGTATTCCAGCCCTTCTTTTAATGCTTCCTCCGCGTTCACCTGGCATTTGATGCAGACTTCCAACCGCTCCCGCTGGAGCTTCTCCATCATGTATTTGAAACCCTTGTTCTCTTCTCCCAGAAGGTTGGTTACGGGCACCCGGCAATCTCCAAAAAAAAGCTCGGCCGTATCCTGCATGTGGTATCCCATCTTTTCCAGTTTTCGGCCGCGGGAAAAGCCGGGCGTGTCCTTGTCCACCAGGATCAGGCTGATGCCGCGGTGCCCGGCTTCGGGGTTGGTTTTGACGGCCACCACAATGAGATCCGCGAAATAGCCGTTGGTGATGAAAGTTTTCTGACCATTGATCACATAAGAATCCCCATCCCGTACCGCCCGGGTGCGAATGGCCGCCAGATCCGACCCCGTGTTGGGTTCGGTGAGGCCGATGGCCGTAATGACCTCACCGGTAGCACAGCCGGGCAGCCACCGCTCTTTTACGGCATCATTTCCATAAGTGGAAATATAGGGAACCGCCACGTCACTGTGAAGGGGAACGCCCACGCCGAAACCGTCCCCCCGAATCAACTCTTCGTTGATAATCACGGAATACTCAAACCCGAGCTCAAGCCCGCCGTATTTCTCCGGCAGCCAGGGACAGAGAAACCCGTATTCGCCCATTTTCTTCCAGAGCTCACGTGGGACAGCACGATCCTCCTCCCATTGAGGCACAAAGGGCGTGACCTCTTTGGCCACAAATTTCCTGAATGTATCTCTAAAGATGTCATGCTCTTCACTGTATATCTGCATGATTATGGTTTCCTTTTCCTGAAATAGTGTTTTTTATGTAACCCGGGTCAGGTCAATTAAGGTATAAATCCCGGAAAAACTCGTTTCATGGGTCGATCGGTTGAGTTACCTACCGACCGGTAGATTTTTTATCATCTTTGATTGACATTGTCAATGCGCTTTTGTTACAGGAACAGTCATATCCATGCCGATCCGGAAACAACGGGAGAACACCATGGCAAAATCATATCGGGAAAAAGAAAAGGAGCGTCGAAGGGCCGCTGTTTATAAGACAGCTACCAAAATTCTCTGTAATCTGGGATACGAGAAGGCATCCATTCGAAACATCGCCGAAGCCATGAGCATGACCAAGGCAGGGCTTTATTACTACTTTGAAAGCAAGGAAGAACTACTGTATCAAATCCTGGACAGTTATATGGATGATCTTTTGGCGGGTATTCAAGAAATCAGCGAACGCGTATCAGACCCCCTTTCGTTCATCCGGGAATGCATCCGTTTTCAGGTAAATCTGTACTGTCAGGATCAATACAGAAGCAAACTGATTATTCATGATGAGAACTGCCTGAGCGGCCAATATTACCGGGCTTTAAAGGAAAAACAGCGATCATACCTGTCTTTCTGGAAGAAAGGGCTCGAGAATTACTGCCAACAGAATGGGATTGAAACACCCCACCTGTCCATGGACGTGCATTTTCTGGTGGGGATGTGCAACTGGACTTATCAATGGTACAATACGAGGGGCGAGGTGGAACCGAACGCGCTGGCAGAAAAAATCTTCAATATCTTCTTCTACGGATTTAGCAAAAGAGATTGAAGGCGTTTAAAAGTACGGTTCGAGCAGGTCTTTTGTTTTCACAACATTCATATTGAGCCCCAGCGCCTTTCGATCAAATCCCATGGCCATGCCCAGCACCTGGGTTAAATACAAAACGGGAATTTGATATTCGGTTTCATACGCCGCTTCGATGCTTTTCTGATTCCCGTCATACATGACGGAACAAAACGGACATACCAGACACAGGGCGTCCGCGCCGGCCTCTTTCAAATTGTCCAGTTTTCCCTTGGTGACAAGCATGGCCGATTTTTCATCCACCGGCAGTACCGGGCCGCCGCAGCACGTTTTTTTTCCAGGGTAATCTACGACGGTCGCACCGGTCAATGCCACAAGCGCTTCCAGGGAGTCGGGGTTTTCCGGATCATCAAAACCCCCGTGAATTTCGGAAGGCTTCAAATAGTGGCAACCGTAATGTACCGCAATTTTCAGGCCGCTCAAATCTTTTACAAACTGCGCCTTAATCTTCTCCGCCCCCATTTCCTCAAACAATATCCGCGCGAAATGTCGGATTTTCGGAGAACCCTCATACTTCAATCCCAAGGGGAGTAATCGTTCGTTTATTTTCGCAAGGTCTTCCTCATTTCCTGATAAGTGACGGGCGGCTTCGGACAAAGCGGATGTGCAGGAACTGCAAAGAGCGCATACGTCCAGCTTCTGTTTTCGGGCCAGGGCCAGATTGTAGGCGGCCATCAACAGGGATGCGTCCATGTCCCCCGCCTTGGTGGGAAAACCGCAACAGATGAAATCTTCCATATCGACCAGTTCGATCCCTGTTTTTTCCGCCACACGCCTTGCGGAAAGCTCATAGTTTCGGGATCTTGCGGGGATGGTACAACCTAAAAAGAGTGCATATTTCATGGGGAGTGTTCCTAAGGCGGCATCGCCGCGGTTCTCAGTTTTTTTGTTCTAAATTATGCCCGATCCGGGAAAAGCTTGTCGATCACGCCACAGGTTGTGGGGAGCTGTGGCAGTCCCGCTTTCTTCCGCTTTTTGTTGTCAAAGTCGTCCAGGGGGTAAATCCTGCCCTGCCCTTTTGTCAGATCCATCTGCGCTTTGATGCCCGACGGTTCATACCCTTCCCTGACGGCCATGTTTTTCAGAAGCGTCAGAAAATCGGTGATCCGAACCCCCTGCGGGCAACGCTCCTGGCAGGTATAGCAACTGGAGCAGAGCCATATGAAGGGACTTTTAAGAATCTCTTCTTTCATCCCGTAAAGGGCCATACGGATAATCCGCGCCGGATTAAAAGCATCGTTTACGTTTGACATGGGGCATCCGGCAACGCAGGTGCGGCATGTGAAACAGGCAGAAATCTTTTCGGCGCCGGGTTGTCGGGCCAATTCTTTTGCAAAATGAGGATCGCATCGATCCAGATCGACAGTTCCCATACTTCCATCCTCCAGAGGCAGTAACCTATATCTCATTAATCATGGCCATTATCTGGCTTTCCCCGAACCCTTTCAGGTTGATGGCGCCCGATCTGCAGGAGGCTACGCACAACCCGCATCCCTTGCACAAGGCGGGGTTGATCTCCATTTTACCGGCAAAGGGGGCTTTTTCCCTGAACCCGGGCGCAGAATAGGGACAGATGGCCAGGCACACTCCACATTCGCTGCACTGGCCCGGATCGGTCTGGGCCACCGTACCGCTCATGCGAACCGTCCCGCGGGCCAGAAGGGTCACGGCACGGCTTGCTGCAGCCAGAGACTGCGCAATGGATTCATCAATGGGTTTGGGATAATGGTCCATACCACACAGAAAGACACCGTCCGTTGCGAATTCCGATGGTCCCAGCTTGGCGTGCGCTTCCACAAAAAAACCATCCTCGTTCATGGGAACCTTGAACATCTGAGCCAATGCTTCGTCCCGGTAAGGAACAATGGCGGAGGCGAGACAAAGCAGATCGGCCGTCATCGACACTTTTTCCCCCAGCAACGGGTCCACCACCTCGATTCTGAGCGCTTCATCCTCTTTAAAAACCCGCGGTTTACGGTCCAGGGTAAAGGGGATGAACAAGACCCCCGCGTTTCGTGCGTCCCGGTAAAGATATTCCCGTTCCCCGTAGGTTCGAATATCCCGATAGAGCACCATCACCCGCATTTCAGGGTTGAGGGTCTTCAGGTGCAAAGCGCTTTCCATGGCGTGTGTGCAGCAGACTCGTGAACAATAGGGACGCTCGGGCTCTCGGGATCCCACACATTGAATAAACACGGCGGAATTCATCTCTTTTAATGAAGGATCGTTTTGAATGAATCGCTGATCCAGTTCCAAGTGCGTGACCACCCGCTCATCTTCTCCGTAAAGGTATTCACCCGGTCTTGCCTCGAAGGCTCCGGTGGCGATCACTGCGACGCCGTGTTCAACCTCCTCTTCATGGCCGTCACAAAATAGGGTCGTTCTGAAATTCCCCACGAATCCTTCAACGCCGGAAAGTTCCGTATTCAAGCGCAGGTCGATATTCGGGTCGGATTGAACCCGCTCCATCATTTTGGCGAGGTTCATCTGGACGTCTTCGCCCTTCCAGGTTCGAAACAGAAGACTCCCCTGCCCTCCCAAAAACGGTTCCCGCTCCACCAGGCAGACTACATACCCCTGATCCGAAAGGCTTCCGGCCGCTGCCATGCCGGAGATGCCGGCCCCCACCACCAACGCCTTTTGGTTGATCTCAAGCTCCGTTTCCGTCAGCGGTTCCATGAGCGCCACCTTGGCCACCGCCATGCGCACCAAGTCTTTGGCCTTCTGGGTGGCCATTTGCGGATCATTTTTGTGCACCCAGGAATCCTGATTCCGGATGTTGGTCATCTCAAAGAGGTATTTATTGAGTCCGGCCGCCACCAGGGTTTCCTGGAACAACGGCTCATGGGTCTTGGGAGTGCAGGCGGCCACCACGATGCGGTTCAGGTTGTTGTCGACGATGACCTTGCTCATGGCCTCCTGGGTGTCCTGGGAGCAGGTGTACAGGTTGTCGTTTACATATTCCACATAGGGGAGCGATGCCGCATAATCCCTCACGGCCGGGACATCCACCACGCCACCGATGTTGATGCCGCACTGGCAAACGAAAACACCGATTCTGGGACGCTCTCCGGTGACGACTCTCTCCTCGGGAAAGGCTTCCTGTTTCGTCAAGGTGTTTCGGGCCGCTTTCAGCAGGGCGCCGGCTTCAGCCGCCGCGGAACTGGCTTCCACCACGGATTGTGGAATATCCTTGGGGCCCGCAAAAGCACCGCACACAAAGATCCCTTCGCGAGATGTGTTAACGGGATGAAAAGAGGAACTGTCGCAGAAATGACCGGCAGTCAGCCCGATGCCGAGCCGCTCTGCTAGTTCCGTCAGATCTTCAGGGGTTTCCATGCCTACGGAGAGGACCACCAGGTCAAAGGATTCCGTCGTGGGAACCATTTGCTCATTGACATAAGTGATTTCCAATTCATCCCGCCCTTTGACCGTATCGATGGCGGGAATGCGGGACCTGATAAATCGAACCCCGTGCTTGTTTCGCGCATCATCATAATAGCGCTCGAAATCCTTTCCGTGTGTTCGCATGTCCATGAAGAATATGGTGCAGTCAAGATCTTCCCCTGCATGCTCTTTGGCGATGACCGCTTCCTTGATGGCGTACATGCAGCAAACCGATGAACAATAGGCGTGATCGCACCGGTGCTCTTCCCGGGAGCCCACACATTGGATCCAGGCGATCTTTTTGGGCGCTTTTCCGTCCGAAGGCCTTTGAAGATGACCCATTGTGGGGCCCGAGGCGGACAAAATCCGTTCAAATTCCATGGCCGTCATCACGTTGGGATGCCGGCCGTATCCATAGTGGGTCATGCTGGACGGATCAAAGGGTTGAAACCCCGGCGCCAAAATGATGGACCCCACTTCCAGTTCAATGGTCTCGTCCTGCTGAGAATGATCGATAGCATCCACCCCGCAGAATTCCTTGCACACCTGGCACTGGCCGGTCTTGAAATGCATGCACATCTCCCGATCAATGGCAGGGATGTTGGGAATGGCCTGGGCATAGGGAACATAGATGGGCTTTCGACCTTTGAGGCCCATGTCGTATTCCGAAGGGATGAGCTTGACCTGATGAACGGCAATGTCTTCCAGTTTGATATGGCCGGTGGGGCAAACGGAAGCACACGAACCGCATCCCATGCAGACGTCCGTCTGCACATGAAAGGGCGTATCCACCTTCATGTCCACACCGCGTCCCGTCAGGCTGATGGCGTTATTACCCATCTTTTCGCAGATGCGAACGCAGAGACCGCAGAGAATACAGTCATCTTCCTCCGGGGCAAAACGGGGTTCTTCAATACCGTATTTCCGGGCCAGATCCTTGAGCACCGGTACGTTGGGGCAGCGGGCCAGCAGAAGTTCCACGATGAGTTTGCGGCCTTGCATTACGGATTCGGAATCCGTAAAGACTTCCATTCCTTCCCATATGGGGTAGTTGCAGGCGGTCACGAATCTCGTTTTTCGCCCATCAAACAACTCCACCGTGCACAATCGACACATGCCGGCGGGCTCCAGGGCCTCATGATGGCAAAGGGTGGGAATTTCGATGCCGGCTTTCCTGGCAACATCGAGGATATATTCGCCTTCCTCTCCCTGAACTTCCTTGTCATTGATTTTAAGCGTTATCATGGGTGATCCATTTGGATAGGTTGAAGGGTTTTGAAAATCAGGCAATCGCTATGGCGCCGAATTTGCAGACCTCATAGCAGATGCCGCACTTGATGCACTTTTCCGGGTTCAGTTCATGGGTCTTTTTCTTCTCTCCGGTGATGGCCTCCCGTGGGCATTTGCGGGCACAGAGGGTGCAGCCGGTGCAGGCATCCTCGTCAATTTCGTAATGAAACAACGGCTTGCAGATCCCGGCCGGGCACTTTTTGTCCCGGATATGGGCCTCATATTCATCCCTGAAATATTTTATGGTGGTGAGCACGGGGTTGGGAGCAGAGGTGCCCAGCCCGCAAAGAGAAAAATTCTTGACCATGGCGCCGAGCTCTTGAAGCAGTTCAATGTCCCCTTCTCTCCCCTCGCCCTGACAGATGCGGTTGAGGACCTCCAGCATCCGTTTGATCCCTTCCCGGCAGGGATTGCACTGGCCGCACGATTCCTCTTTTAGAAAGTCCAGGAAATACCTTGCCACGTCCACCATGCAGGTATCCTGATCCATGACGATCATGCCACCGGAACCCATGATGGAACCTACCTTGGCCAGTTCGCTGAAATCAACCCCCAAATCCAGATATGCTTCCGGGATACAGCCTCCCGAAGGACCGCCCGTCTGTACGGCCTTAAACGCTTTCTTCTTGGGAATCCCGCCACCGATATCAAAAATGATCTTTCGCAGGCTCGTCCCCATGGGCACTTCCACCAGGCCCGTATTCTTGATTTTGCCCACCAGGCTGAAGACCTTGGTCCCCTTGCTGTTCTCCGTTCCCAATCGGGAGAACCAGTCGGCGCCTTTGGACAAAATGGCCGGCACATTGGCGTAGGTTTCCACGTTGTTCAGGTTGGAAGGGCTTTGACGAAATCCCTTTTCCACCGTATGAACGTATTTGGCCCTGGGACGTCCCACCTCTCCTTCAAGGGAAGCCATGAGCGCCGTTGACTCACCGCAGACAAAGGCGCCCGCACCGGTGGAGATTTTTATTTCAAAGGAAAAATCGGAACCCGCGATCCCTTGCCCCAGCAAGCCGTAATCCGCAGCCTGCCCAATGGCGGTAACCAGTCGCTTGACCGCCAAGGGGTATTCATGACGCACATAGATGAACCCTTTGTTTGAGCCGATAGCCAGCCCGGCGATGAGCATTCCCTCGATAACGGCGTGGGGATCCCCTTCCAGAATGCTGCGGTCCATGTAGGCCCCCGGGTCTCCCTCGTCGGCGTTACAGATGATGAAGCGTTCCCCGGGGTGAGCCGCACAACTCTCCCATTTGACACCCGTAGGAAACCCGCCGCCCCCACGACCCCTCAGGCCGGACGTCTTGATGAGCGCGATAATGTCGCGGGGCCGGTTCTGTTTAAGGACTGAGATGAACGCTTTATAGCCGCCCCTGGCCATGTATTCCTCGATTTTCTCGGGATCGATGTAACCGCAGTTTCGCAGGGCGATCTTGATCTGTCGGTCATAGAACGGGATATCTTCCAGGAAGGGAATTTCCGGAACCGGTTCCACGCCTAGAAGAGGATTAGGAGTGTCTTCTTCCAGGAGAGAGCGGGGATCGCGCATCTGTCCTAAAATCAGCTTTTTATCGAATTGGCCCACCCTATAGCCATCGATGATGTGGATGATTTTGTCTTCCGTGACGTTTTTGTAAACGATCCGTGGGCCGTTTCTTCGGTAGATCTCCACAAGAGGCTCCATCTCGCAAAACCCCAGGCATCCGGTCCTTCGAATTTGAAGGTGACGGTCATTCCCGAATTCCTCCGTGGCCCGAGCAAAGGTTTTGTCGGCCCCTGCCGCAATACCGCAGGACGCCATTCCCGTATTGACGGTCATCACTTCGGGAACGTAAAGGGTTCCCTCTTGCCCGCGGCCGATATCATCGATATCCGTTATTCGCTGAATCTTCATATTAAACGCCCTGTTCCGTATGGGATTCCCCGTAATGATCCAGAATTTGCGTCAGATCCTCCGAAGCGATCCGCCCGTACACATCTTCGTTGATTTTCACCACCGGCCCCAGGCTGCAGCAGCCGATGCACCGCACCGACTCCAGGGTGAACCGGCCATCTTCAGTGGTCTCGCCGTTGGTAACGTTCAGCGTCTCTTCGATCCGTTCCAGCACCTTACCGGCACCCCGCACGTGGCAGGCGGTACCTAGACAGATGCTGATGATGTTTTTTCCTCGGGGCTCAAGACTGAAGGTACTGTAAAAGGTGGCGACCCCGTAAATACGGCTCAAAGGGATTTCTATTTTTTCCGACAGGTAGGCGAGAACCGGACGCGGCAAGTAGTTGTATTGAGTCTGGATGGCCTGAAGAATCATGATCAGGTTTTCTTTGTCGTTGTCAAAGCGCTCTTCCACCATTTTGTCCAGCGCCAGAAAATCGATGGCTAGGGCAGCTTCATTTTCGGTTGCGTTGATTTCATTCATTTCAATAAAACTCCCTGATGGGTGACCGGGCAGTTTTCCACGCAACTGCCGCATCCGGTGCAGCGGTCCATGTCAACACTTCTAGCGCGTTTTTTGATTTTCACTTTAAAATTCCCAGCGGACCCTTCCACCGATTCCAGGTCCGCATAGGTGATCAGTTCAATATTCAGATGCCGGCCGACCTCGACCAGTTTGGGAGAGATGATTCACATGGCACAATCGTTGGTGGGAAAAGTCTTATCCAACTGGGCCATGGCACCCCCGATGGCCGGGCTCTTTTCCAGTAAATACACGTAATAGCCGGAGTTTGCCAGATCCAGGGCCGATTGCATACCGGAAATGCCGCCGCCTACAACCAGTACGGATCCTTTTGCTTTTTCGATCATTGATGGCCTCCTCAACTCTGCGCCCGGGTAACGCGAAACAAATAAAGCCCGATTTCATTGCTGGCGGGTCCTAAACGAAAGCTTTTCTTCAGATGTAGCTACATTGTAACTATGCAGCCGGTTTATTGCAAGTTCAAAATACCTTTCAAACCCCCATTTTTTACCTAAACCCTTTTGTCCGAGGAAATTTATTGAAATTATCGTAGAATCCTGACATGATAGCTCAGATTTTCCGACCAAATCTTTTATGATGCTGCGAATAATCTGGTGAAATTCGGTTTGTTGAACCAATTGTTTGGGGATTTCAGGCCATTGGGCGCACTGACTAAAGGCAAAAAAACAACCGTTCCTGAGAATCGGGGCTCAGCGCTCGCGGCTAATGCTGCTTTGCCGTAGACCCTTCTATTATCGTAAACTCCAAGGAGACCAAAATGGATATAGAAGCGAAAATCAGTGAACTTGAAAGAAGAAACCATGAAGCGGACCTGGGCGGTGGTCAGAAAAGGATCGATCAGCAGCACGCCAAGGGAAAAATGACCGCCAGAGAACGCATCGAATATCTACTGGATGACGGCAGCTTTGAGGAAATCGACAAGTTCGTGGTCCATCGCTGCCAGGATTTCGGCATGGCGAAAAAAAAATATCCCGGTGACGGCGTGGTCACGGGATATGGCACCATCGGCGGACGGTCCGTCTTCATCTTCTCTCAGGATTTCACGGTTTTCGGCGGCTCCTTAAGCGGCCCTTTCGGAGAAAAGGTCTGCAAAATCATGGACCTGGCACTCGATAACGGTGCACCGGTAATCGGATTAAACGATTCGGGTGGCGCCAGAATCCAGGAAGGGGTCGTCTCTTTAGGGAGCTATGGCGAAATCTTCAAACGCAATGTGTGGTCTTCCGGCGTCATACCGCAGATCTCCGTCATCATGGGGCCTTGTGCCGGGGGTGCCGTTTATTCACCGGCCATCACTGATTTTACGGTAATGGTTAAAAAAACCAGCAACATGTTCGTCACCGGCCCTCAGGTCATCAAGACCGTTACCAGCGAAGAGGTGACCGCCGAGGCCCTGGGTGGGGCCATGGCCCACAACTCCAAGAGCGGGGTCGCCCACTTTGCTGAGGACTCGGACCAGGCGGCCCTGGACCGGGTCAGGGAAATGCTTGCCTTTCTTCCCCAGAATTATCGGGAAATGCCCCCCGCCATCCCCTGCACCGATGACCCCATGCGAACGGACCCGGCGCTCAACAACGTGGTCCCCACCAATCCCAGAATCCCCTACGATATCAGAGATATTATCAACTCGGTCCTGGACCACAATGAATTTATGGAAGTTCAGCGTCATTACGCTCAAAACATGGTCATCGGGTTTGGCCGCTTAAACGGCATGCCGGTAGGGATCGTGGCCAACCAGCCAAGGTTTATGGCGGGGTGCCTGGATATCAACGCTTCCATGAAATGCGCCCGCTTTGTGCGAACCTGTGATGCTTTCAACGTTCCGTTGGTCACCTTTGTTGACGTACCCGGTTTTCTGCCGGGCGTCGGTCAGGAACACGGGGGCATCATCAAACACGGCGCCAAAATTATTTATGCTTACTGTGAAGCCACCGTCCCGAAAATAACAGTGGTCACGCGAAAAGCCTACGGCGGCGCCTATGATGTCATGAGCAGCAAACACCATGGAGGCGATATCAACTATGCCTACCCCACCGCTGAAATCGCCGTCATGGGTCCCGAGGGCGCTGTCAACATCATCTTCAGAAAGGAAATCGCCGACGCTGAAGATCCGGAAGCCAAAAGAAAAGAGCTGGTTGACGATTATCGAAACAACTTTGCCAGTCCGTTTAAAGCGGCTGAACTGGGATATATTGATCAAATCATTTTCCCGGAAAACACCCGGCCGCGGTTGATCAAAGCGCTCATGATGCTCAAGGATAAAAAGCAGAGTATTCCCGCCAGGCGGCATGGGAATTGTCCGTTATAGGTACAAGGGTTAGGGTATAAGGTTTTTCTTTTCCAATCATTTATCAACTTTAACAAAAGGTTATAGGATGAAAATTCACGAATATCAGGCAAAGGAAATCCTCGGGCGGTTCGGCGTTCCGGTTCCGGAAGGTCAGCTGGTAACATCTCCGGATGAAGCCGCCAAGGCATGCCGGAGCATTGACGGTCCCCCATGGGTCGTCAAAGCCCAGGTGCACGCCGGGGGACGCGGTAAAGGGGGTGGCGTCAAGGTGGTGAAAGACCCCGGGGAAGTGGTGGCCGTCACCGAATCGCTGCTCAAGACATCCCTGGTAACCCCACAGACAGGACCCGAAGGGGTCAAGGTCCACAAGGTTTTGGTGGAACAGGGGGTGAATATTGCAAAAGAACTTTACCTGGGCATGGTCATTGATCGTAAAACAGGGAAACCGACCATGATTTTCAGCCAGGCCGGCGGCATGGAAATAGAAGAGGTGGCCAAAAAAACGCCGGAATTGATCTGGAAAGAAGGTGTGGATCCGTCCACCGGTTGGCTCCCATACCAGTCCCGAAACCTGATCTACCGGCTCGATCCCGTTCCGTCCCCGGCGGTCGTAAAACAATTGGCTTCACTGATGGGCCGAATCTACAAGGTTTTTACGACCCTGGACTGTTCTCTGCTTGAAATCAATCCCCTGGTCATTACGGCAGATGATCAGGTTCTGGCGGTTGATGCCAAGATCAACCTGGATGATAACGCCCTGTTCAGGCAAAAAGAAATGGTTTCCCTGGATGATCCCAGCGAAGAAGATCCGTTGGAGCTGATGGCGAAAGAGTACCATCTCAACTATATCCGACTCGACGGCAACATCGGCGCTATGGTGAACGGCGCCGGTCTAGCCATGGCCACCATGGACCTGATCAAGGAAGCCGGTGCGGAACCGGCCAACTTTCTGGACGTGGGGGGCGGCGCCAACGAGGAGATGATTTCAAAAGGGTTTGAAATCATTTTAAAAGACCCCAGAGTCAAAGCCATTCTGGTGAACATATTCGGCGGTATTCTGCGGTGCGACGTGCTGGCCAGGGGAGTGGTGTCCGCGGCCGAAAAGAACCGGATTGAGGTCCCTTTAATTGTAAGGCTCGAAGGGACCAATGTGGAAGAAGGCCGAAAAATCCTGAAAGAATCCGATTTGACATTCCTGCTGGCAAAAGATCTGGCCGAAGCGGCGGAGCATGTGGCCGGACAGGTTAAGGGGAAAGACTGATTATGAGCATACTGGTTGATGAAAACAGCAGAATCGTGGTCCAGGGCATGACCGGACGGGAAGGAACCTTTCATACCCAACAGATGCTGGCCTACGGCACAAAAGTTGTGGGCGGCGTATCACCCGGAAAGGGGGGGCAGGCGGTTGAAGGGGTGCCCGTATTCAACACGGTGCGGGAGGCTGTGGAAACAGAAGGCGCTAATGTGGCGGTCATTTTTGTGCCGCCGCCCTTTGCAGCAGATGCCGTTTTGGAGTCTATCTCAAACGGGATCAAGGTGATCGTATGTATCACCGAAGGGATTCCCACCCTGGACATGGTCAAAGTGAGTCGTTGTCTAACAGGGAGCGACACCGTTTTGATCGGTCCAAACTGCCCCGGCATCATAAGCCCCGGCAAAACCAAGGTCGGCATCATGCCGGGCAATATTCACAAACCAGGGCATATGGCCGTCATATCCCGGAGTGGTACCTTGACCTATGAAGTGGTGTACCAACTGACCCAGGTAGGAATGGGCCAGTCTACCTGCATCGGCATCGGTGGCGACCCCATTATCGGCAGCACCTTTATTGACCATCTCAAACGTTTCCAGGAAGACCCGGATACGGAAGGGGTGGTAATGATCGGTGAGATCGGCGGCACCGCCGAAGAAGAGGCCGCAAAGTTCATTGAGGCATCTTTTCACAAACCGGTCGTCGCCTTCATAGCCGGTCAGACCGCGCCCCCCGGTAAACGGATGGGCCACGCAGGCGCCATTATATCCGGCGGGCAGGGGAAAGCGGTGGACAAGATCAAGGCACTGGAACAGGCCGGCATTACCGTGGCCCCCGGCTTGTCTCATCTGGGACAGACCGCACTGGACGTCATGAAAAACGCTTGAAAAATGGAGATCCGCCCATGCGCAACGAAAAGAATCAGGCATCGCTGACAAGCGCCTTGGAAAAATGGTCCGAAGCAGTGGACCAGAAAGTCAGCAAGCGGCCGGAACGAAAGCCGGAGTTCGTAAACACCTCGGGAATTCCCGTAAAGAGGCTTTATACGCCCCTGGATGATTCAAGGCAAAACTACCCGGAAGACCTGGGATTCCCGGGAGAATTCCCCTTTACCCGGGGAGTGCAGCCCACCATGTATCGGGGGCGGTTCTGGACCATGCGGCAGTATGCTGGGTTCGCCTCGGCCGAGGAATCCAACAAACGGTACCGTTTTCTGCTGGACCAGGGGCAGACGGGACTTTCAGTGGCCTTCGACCTCCCCACCCAGATCGGCTATGACTCGGACAATGAAATCGCCATCGGAGAAGTGGGAAAAGTGGGTGTGGCCATCGATTCCCTGGAGGATGTGGAAACCCTGTTTCAAAACATCCCCCTTGAAAAGGTCAGCACCTCCATGACCATCAATGCACCGGCCGCCATACTGCTGGCCATGTATATTGTGGTCGCCGAAAAACAGGGGGCATCTCCCAAAGATTTGAAAGGGACCATCCAGAACG
Organism: Desulfatiglandales bacterium; assembly: GCA_963663335.2. GTDB lineage: Bacteria > Desulfobacterota > DSM-4660 > Desulfatiglandales > Desulfatiglandaceae > NaphS2. The sequence goes on from CAXXLN010000002.1 coordinate 373,249, forward strand.
ATATCCTAAAGGAATATTCGTCTCGGGGCACCTACATCTTTCCCCCTAAACCCTCCATGCGGATCATCACGGACATCTTCTCCTACTGCGCCCAACATGTGCCCCTCTGGAACACCATCAGCATCAGCGGGTATCACATTCGCGAAGCAGGCTCCACCGCGGTGCAGGAAATCGCCTTTACCCTGGCCAACGGCATCGCCTATGTGGATGCGGCCCTCAAAGCCGGGCTCGATGTGGACAAATTCGGTCCCAGGCTCTCCTTTTTCTTCAACGCCCACCTGGACTTCCTGGAAGAAGTGGCCAAATACCGGGCCGCCCGAAAGTTGTGGGCACATATCATGAAGGAACGTTTCGGCGCCAAAAACCCCAAGAGCATGATGATCCGGTTTCATACCCAGACAGCCGGCTGCACCCTGACCGCCCAGCAGCCCAAGAACAATATCGTTCGGGTGGCCTATCAGGCGCTTTCCGCCGTTCTGGGCGGAACGCAGAGCCTGCACACCAATTCCATGGACGAGGCGTTGAGCCTTCCCTCGGAAGAATCCGTTCAGATTGCGCTTAAGACCCAGCAGATCATCGCCTATGAAACCGGCGTGACCGACACGGTGGATCCGCTGGCCGGTTCCTATTACGTAGAAGCCCTCACCCGGGAAATCTATGACCGGGCGCATGCTTACATTCAAAAAATCGACGAGATGGGAGGCGCCCCCAGCGCCATTGAGCAGGGTTACGTCCAACGGGAAATCCAGGACAGTGCCTACACCTATCAGCGGGAGATTGAAAAGGAAGAACGGATTGTGGTGGGGCTCAACCGTTTTCACATTGACGAGGAAAGGCCCAAGAATCTTTTGCGGGTGGACCCGGCGGTTCGAACCCAGCAGGTGGAACGTCTCAGAAACCTCAAAGCCAGGAGAAACAACGACAACGTGAAAAATGCACTGGCGGCACTGGACCGGGGCGCCCGCGGAGAAGACAATCTGATGCCCCTGATTATGGAAGCCGTGAGAGAGTATGCAACCCTTGGAGAGATCTGTGACGTACTGCGCGGTATATTCGGTGAGTACCAGGCCATTAACACGCTGAGGTAATTAACCCCCTGGGGTAATCAAACAGGAGACGGAAATGGGCAAAACAAAAAAAATCAGGGTCCTGGCGGCAAAGCCCGGGCTCGATGGTCATGACAGGGGAATCAAAGTGGTGGCATGCGCCCTCATGGATGCCGGCATGGAAGTGGTCTATACCGGTTTAAGACAGACACCCACACAAATTGTGGAGTCCGCCATACAGGAAGATGTGGACGTCATCGCCATGAGCATTCTGTCCGGCGCTCATGATTACCTTTTTCCAAAAGTGATGGAACTTTTGAAAGCAAAAGGCGTTACCGACATGCTGGTTCTGGGAGGGGGCATCATTCCCGACGAGGATATTCCCGCCCTCAAGGATGTGGGAATCGCAGAGGTTTTCGGACCGGGCACAACGACCACGGACATTGTTTCGTATATAAAACATCATACATCCGTCCAGTAGGGCCTAATGGCAGCGTTCTTAAACGCTTCTGGCCGGAAAATTGACAATTACAACCCGCATAATGGAGGAAGTTCATTGGATTTTCACCCGAAAGCACATGTAGAATGCACGGATGGGCGGATCGGTCGTCTCGAAGATATTATCATCAACCCTCAGGTGGAAAGGATTACCCATCTGGTGGTCAGGGAAAATAACATCGAAAACACCCAGCGTCTGGTTCCGGAACGATTGGTAAAAGAAGCGACTCACGATACGGTCCAGCTTTCCATCGACAAGAAAAAATTCCAGGAAATGAAAAATTACATTCAGGAAGAGTATATCCCCAGCAATGTAGTGCTATATATGGCCGATCAGGAGGGCTGGTACGCGGGCACGCCCGCGGCCGTTTTTGTGGAGCACGAAGCCGTCCCGGAAGGGCGGGTATCGGTACACAAAGGCGCTAAAGTCTTTGCCACGGACGGCCATGTTGGGAGGGTGGACGAATTTCTGGTGCACGGCAAAAGCGGTCTGATCAGCCATCTTGTCATGGTGGAAGGACACCTTTGGGGCAAAAAAGACATTGCCGTTCCCGTGAGCGAAATCGACCATTATGAAGAGGATGGGGATGTTTTCCTGAAACTCAGCAAGGACCAGGTGGAAGCCCTGCCGGTCTTTGATGAAAAGCGAGAAGAGCCATAACTGAGCGGGCATGCGCGTTCCCTGGTCGACCATGGGAACGCCTGTTTTAATCGCCTATGGCCACCCTCTGCTTGAAAAAAAGTCCCATCCGGTAATCTAAAATGGCTGATGCGGTTGCAACCCTTTTATTGCTGGTCGGCCTGGAGCTGGTCCTGGGTGTCGATAATATTCTGGTCATCAGTATTTTTGTTTCACGCCTGCCGGCATCCCATCGCACCAGGGCCAGAGTCATAGGCCTGGCGCTGGCCCTGGCAGCCCGAATTCTGATCCTTATTATTCTGCTCACCCTGTCCAACCTGACCACTCCCCTTATTCGTCACTTTTCAGTACGGGACATGATCCTGGTTGCAGGTGGGCTGTTCCTTCTGTGGAAAGCGGTGCGCGAAATACATCACACCATCAGCCTGAGAGACGAAGTTTCGGAAGAGGACGGGCACCTTCAAAAGAACTTTTTCTCGGTGATTATGCAAATCGTTCTTTTGGATATTGTTTTTTCCATTGACTCCGTCATCACCGCCATCGGTCTGACCAACCAAATCTGGATCATCATCACAGCCGTGGTTCTCTCTTTTGTGGTCATCCTGGCCTTTTCCGGCCCCATCGGTAATTTCATCATGGATCATCCCGCCCTCAAAATCCTCGCCCTCTCATTTCTGATCACCATCGGCATTACCATCTTCATGGAAGGCCTCCATAAGCATGTGCCCAAAGCCTATATCTACCTTCCCATGGGATTTGCCGTATGCGTGGAAATGCTGCAGATGTGGTATGAGCGTAACCGTAAGATGAAAGCGAAAACTGAAAAATCGTAACATCCGATTCCGTGATTCTTTCGGTTTTAGTGGAGCGGATACACCCCTCATAGTGGAAGCTCAGAGGAAATTGGGGTATGTGAATCAGCGTTGTGCCTTCCGCAAAGGGAGGAACCAAGCCCCGTAAACCCCGAATGGCAAAAGGATCACAAACAGTTTCAACAGGCCTTTGTGGGGGGCCATATGAAAGGTTTCAAAGAGCATTACAATCCCGGCATACAGAATAAAGACCGCCAAAACACCTGCGAGGCTAAAAACAATTTTTCGTGCGGTGGTGAGATGCGGCGTACTCCCCACCAGCGCCAGCCAGATAAAGGTCCAAACCGCCGGCATGGTACTGACCGCCTGTTCCGGATCAAAGGCCGGAACCGTGGCATCCGACACCATCCCCACCAGCCAGGGGGTGAGTCCATGATTGGACAACCATCCCACGCCGAAGGCCACCGGCAGCGCCAGGAGGCAGGCCAAAGCGGATCGCGGCAGGTATTTTCCGTAAGTCATCACTTTCTGTCGGGTGCATCTCACATAGGCCAGAGACCCCAGCATGAACAGGATCAGAAACACTTGACCGTAAAAATTGTAAACCAGGTTAATATCCTTTGATTGGAACCCCAGGGTCAGGGACACCAGAACGGCACGCAGGAGATGGTAGCAATAGAAAAAAGGGAGGAATCCCAGAAAGATCACCAGGAGCCGCTTCCACCACCTGGCGGGCCAGGCGAAGACCACCGCCGCCAGCAGCACCACCACCGGACTTGAAAGGCATCCTCCCACCAAATTCACCGGGACGGGGGCGAATGAAGTTGAACGGCCTTCCAGGAAATGGGCAGTGATAAAAGACAGGATCCATTCCAAATGGATCGTGATCTGTTTGTTCACAAAAAGGCCCAAAGGGCTTTTCAGAAAAATTTGATAAAGGATGTAGCCTGCTACGTACCCCACGCAAAATAAGAGAAGTGCGCGAACAATGGCCCGGTTGTTGCTAAAAAAGGTGAGAAATGTTTTTTCATGGCTCCCTTTTGCCCACCACAGAAAAATTCCCATCATGGCGACGATCACCATCACCTGTCCGATGACAATGTGAAAGGTCCAAAGGGCCCCCGGAAAACGGCTGACCACCAGAACAATGAGGGAAGTTCGGAGCAGGTTGATCAGGAGAAGGGTTCCCAAACCCATCAACAGACCCTTTAAACGCGCCTTCCATGGAACGGGAAAAGGGATGACGGCCGCGGCAAACATGAGGAAGACAAAGGTGCCGCTACAGGATTTGGCGATTTCAACCCGAAGGCCGGGACCTGTTATGGTTGAATCCGCCAACTTCAATTGAAGCCCCAAAAATTTGAGTAGGAAGACGGTCCCCATGGCAGTCCATCGGGAAAGCCTTTCCACGATGGTTTCCTGAAACCAGGAATTCTGGTCCAGCCAGTAAAAGGAAGCCATCAAGAGCAGAAAGGAAATGATCCATACCACGCTGGAACGGTCTTTGGGAGGACGCTCTCTTCGGTTGGTTTCACGCATCAGAAAAGATAAACCGGCTCACGAAGGACCGTTGCGATCCCTGTGAGGCGGTTCGGGCCAAAATGAATCGAATGGTTACTTGTAAAATTTGACGGTTCCGGTGCTGACGTCGTACATTGCGCCTATCATTCCAATCTCACCCTTGTCGAGCATTTCCCGTAGCACAACGCTCCTGTCGCGGAGTTTCTGCATGGTTAGATCGACATTCATTTCCGCAACCGCCTGGACAAATTTTGTGTTCTTTGAACTTCTGGGGATGAAGTCACCCTGCACCGCCCTTACGGCCGGGTTGATGTTGGCCAGCGTCGCCGTCAATAAACCGAGTTGCGCCGCGTCGCAGGCGCCTTTGATGGCACCGCATTCCGTATGGCCCAAGATCACAATCAGCTTGGCGCCCGCCAGCTTGGTTGCGAATTCAAGGCTGCCTAAGATATCGTCATTAACAAAATTGCCCGCCACTCGCGCCACGAAAAGATCACCGATCCCCTGGTCGAATACGATTTCCGGCGGTATGCGTGAATCGAGACAACTCACAACAGCTGCGAAGGGAAACTGCCCTTTGGAGGTCTGCTTAACCTGAGAAAGTAAATTCCGCGCTACGGTTTTACCACCGACAAAGCGCTGGTTACCCTGTTTGAGCATCGCTATCGCCTTGTCGGGTGTGATTAAGGCCTGCGCTTCGCTGGTCAGTGTGGCGCCGCTATCGGCTCGCGCCGCACCGATCATCACAAAAAAGATCGCTATGGCAGTCGCCATAGCCTTCACTCTGTTTAATTTCATGTTTTTCTCCTCGTTAATTCGTCTGTATTAATCCTTAGCCGTCATCAGAAAAGATAAACCGGCTCGCGAAGGATCAGCGCAATACTTTCGCCGGCGGTGCGCGCCAAATCCGGATGGGTCTCGCGCAACGCTGCGACCTGTCTTAAATGATCGGCGGTTCTCATGATCAGGGAAGCCAGATCCCCCTCGCCCACTGAAACCACTTCAGAAAGCGTTTCCCAGGTGGCGCCTTTGGCCCACATGAAAAGGATGGCGGAAGGCCAGAACGAAATGGCGGGCGACTTGAAACCCCGGCTCTCTTTCAGGGCAATGAATTCTCGGAGGTGCCCCAACATCTTGTGAAACAACCTTTCCACCGGGGCCAAATCCATGCCGTCTGCGCCCCTCAATTCCACATCCTGAGTCCGATCCCATACAAAGGGCGCCATGCCGCCGGCGAAGACATCCGGCGAAATGCCGTCAAAGGCCCCCTGCCGGATGGATTCGGCGATCAAAAGCGGCTGATCCACTCTCAAATTGGAGGCCCATCGGCCATCGTCGGTTAACCGGTCCTCCATATCCACAAACCCGGTTTCCTTCAAAAAACGCAAATGCTGCTTGAAACTCAACCACAATCCGCTCTCCGATGCTTCAAGGCGGTCCCTGGAATTTCTAAATAGAGAAAGGAGGCGATTAAAATGACGGTCTGTTTTGCCATGACAAAGGTCTACATGAGCGCAGTTTTCACACGGGGTCTTATTTTGACTGTCTTGCTGAGCCTTCGGGTCTTCGTCCGGTTCGGTTTCACAATTTTCGATATTCAAGACCTGTAAGTCTTTTTGGGACACTCTCTCAAAGAGTCGATCCAGACCATCCCGTGAGTAATCATCCGGAAGCTGGATCAATAGATCATAAATGGTCTCGATCTGGGCCAGGTCCACCCGCCGCAAGGTGAGCTGGCGGCGGGTATCCCTGTCTTTCTTGCGAATATTGTGGGCGGCACAGATCAATCGCTCTTCATCCATATAGGCCTTGAATACCGCATAGATGTTCCCGTTTTTGTGAAGAAACAGCCTTCCGGGTGTCAGATAAGGGAAGCTTTCTCTCACCCGCCTGCCGTATTCGGCTGCTTTGGGGCTTTTGCTTCGAATATCTTTTGTTCGGGTGGTTTTCTGAATATACTCCAGTACTTCATAGGGATCGGAAGCGTCACACCGCGCCCCGGGCAGTGCCCCTTTGAAACTCGACAACTGCTCTCTTAACCACTTTTCATCCGCCCCTCCACGAGCTTTTTCCTGAAAGGCGGCAAGGGATCTTTCCAGCAGATCCTTCACCTCAAGGGGTGAATGGGAAAGCAGCAGATTGAGGGTCATGGAAAAATTGATGTGAATCTGGCTCAATATGGGGTCCGGCGGAGATGACAGCAATTCATTGATCAGTTTGGGATTCTGATAGTATCCGGGTACGACCAGTGCAAAGCCGATGTTATCCATCCCCCGTCTTCCGGCGCGTCCGACCATCTGGTGCAGGGCCGTAGGCGTCAGATCGGCGAATTCGCGGCCGTTGTAGCGATCACTCTGGAACAGGACGACCGACCTCGCCGGAAAATTGACACCGGCAGCCACCGTCGATGTGGAAAAAATAGCCTCCAGGAGCCCTTTGTTCATCATTTGCTCAATCAGCACCTTCCAATAGGGCAGCTGCCCGCCGTGGTGGGAACCGACCAGGGATTCCAGGAGAGGCTTGATTTGCCTGTGTCCTTCAATATGAGGATATTCCTTGATAAATGCGTTAACAAGCCCTTTCATGCGCCGCGCCAGACCGGGCGGTTTTGGTACGGCGGAACAGGTGGCAAGGGCATGGTCGCAATCAGCCCTTGATTTCAGAAAAAAGATGGCCGGCAACAGGTCCAGGCTCCTGAGACAAGCCAGTATGTTGCCGTAATCAATCTTTTCCGATCGCCCTCCGCCCTGGCCTTCTTTTGAACCCAGGAATTTCTTGACCTTGGGGCCCAATCCTTTCTTGGAACCGAGCGCCGTTACGAGCCCATCCGGAAACAAAAACAGGGCCTTCAGCGGCACAGGGCGTTCTTCCGACAGCACGACGCGGTTGGTGACACCGCGCACCTCCTTCAGCCAGGCGCAAACCTCATGGGGGTTGCTGATGGTGGCGGAAAGAAGCAGCAACCTCACCCGGGACGGAAGATAAATGAGCACTTCCTCCCACACCACCCCGCGATCCGGATCGGTCAAGTAATGGGCTTCGTCAAGGATCACCAGGTCCGTCCCGATACTGACCCCTTTGTGCATGGCGTCATACAGCTGGTTTCTGAGGATCTCGGTGGTCCCCACAATCACGGAGGCTTCCGCATTCTCTTTTCGATCGCCGGTCAGGATACCGCACCGTGACGGTCCGAATTTCTGAACAAATTCCTGATAAATTGAATTGGAAAGAGCTTTCAGAGGAGAGGCGTACCAAACGCTGAGACCTCTCTCCAGACAGGATTCAATGGCCTGAACGGCAATCCAGGTCTTGCCGGATCCGGTGGGCGCGCTGACCAGAACATCATCGTTCTGAACCAGTTCAACGGCTTGCAGTTGAAACGGGTCCGGCACGAACGGCGTCTTGTCGGGAACGCCGATTGTTTCAAAAATTGACTTCAGGCCTTGATCGATCTTCGGCTGTGTATATTTATCCTCGCTCCTGGGCGCCGTTCTTTTGCCGGAGCGGGAGGGACGTCTCGGTTTTCGGTATTGCCTTTTTGTGGACACTGATCTACGCCGCCAGTTCCTTTGCAACAATATCCATGTCCGCCAGGCTGCCGGCCAGAATTCGCTCCGTATTGAGCCCGTTTAATTGTGATGCCACGTCATCCAGACTTTTTTCGCACCCCTGGCTGATCAGAAGACCATTGGACCGAATCTTAATAATGGCTTCCCGTGCAAACAGCCTTGCGGCGGCTTTCATAAACACCGGGGTTCTCGACTTCCGGTTTCCATCCAGAGCCGCCTTTCGACAAAGGGCGGTCGCCACCTCGGACCAGGTCATCATATCCGCCAGCTGGAACATGACGTACTGGCTCTTGGTGAGCTTTTCTTTGCGAGCGCGTTGAATCACCTCGTTCATCACTCTCACTGCATCCGCCAGCATGGGACCGCCGGTTTCTTCGGGCAATTCCGCCAGTCCGTCCGCCATATCATTATAAAATCCGCCCTTGGAACGGACCGTCGATCTGAGCCGGAACATGGAAATGATATTCCGCTGAATTTCGCTGGTTCCCTCATAAATGGTCAGAATTTTCACATCCCGTTTGATCTTCTCCACTTCATATTCCCGAATATACCCATACCCGCCAAACGCCTGAATCGCATCGTTGGCCATGGCATCCCCGGCTTCGGTGGAAAAATATTTGGCAATGGAACCTTCCACTTGCAGGTCTTCTTCGTCGGTATCCAGCCGTCTGGCCACTTCTTCAATATGGGCTCTCGCCGCCTCCAGCCGTACGGCATTGGGGACCAGAAGCTGGTGCGTATACCCCTGTTTTTCAACGAGGGTAGTACCGAACTGAACCCGCTCTTTGGCGTATTTGACGGTTTTTTCAAGGGCAGCCATGCCGCCGCCCAAACCGAAGGTGGCCACCATCAGCCGGGTATATCCGAATACTTTGTTGGCCTGCTTGAGGCCTTGCCCTTCCACCCCCCCCACCAAGTCCTCAACGGGGACATAGAGGTCCTCCAAACTCAGGGGACAGGTATCCGAAGCGCGAATACCGTGTTTGTCCTCATGCTTTCCGGGAATCAGCCCTTCAGTGCCGCCCGGAACGATGAAAAACGAGGGGCCGTCCGGTGCATCGGCCAAAATGGTGTAAAGTTGCGCCACACCGCCGTTGGTAATGAACTGTTTCTGGCCGTTGATCCGGTAACCTTTCACTTTGCCCTCTTCATCCAGGACCCGTTCCGCTTTGGTCTTGAGGGATTGAACGTTACTGCCCGCCTCGGGTTCAGTCACACCGTAGGCAACCACCAAACCTTCTTCGGCAATCTTTCCGATATACTTTTCCTTTTGTTCCGGCGTGGAGCCCACTCGGATGGGATCCATTCCGAGGCAGATGGCCAGAAAAGAAGTGGCCACCGCCAGGTCCATTTTGGCCATCCGCTCGCTGACAATAGCGATCTCCGTGGCGCCTGCACCCAGGCCCCCATATTCTTCCGGAATAAAGATAAGGTGAAGGGCAATATCCGAACCCAGCATAAAACGAATCAACTCCGTTGGAAACGTCCCCAGACGATCCATTTCCAGCTTTGTGTCAACGGGAAGCTTTTCTTTTTCCAGTTTATCAATGGTATCCAGAACCATGTTCAGAAGATCAGGGTCCATTGCTTTTTGATGCGTCATAAACAAACCTCCATAAGATCCAAAAAACAGCAATATTTTCTCAAAATTTACCGGGTATTATTCAATTTCAAAACGCACCCGTCAAGACCAAAAAAATCGTTTGCCACCTTCGACTTGCCTTTAGTCTTGAAATGGACAAGAATAATCTGAATACTGATCATTCGACAATCAAAATTAGAAACGATTACCGGGGAGACGCCCTCTCATGAAACTATCCATTATTGTTCCCTGCTATAATGAAAAAGCGCATCTTCCGACGCTCCTTCAACGGGTTATGGAATCCCCTGTAAAGGATAAGGAAATTATTCTGGTGGATGACGCCTCCAGCGATGGCACAACAAAACTCATTCGGGAGGAACTTGAGAAAGAGGTTGCCAAAGCCGTTTATCATACCGGAAACATGGGCAAGGGCGCGGCCATAAGATCCGGTCTTTACCACGTAACCGGCGACATTGTGCTGATTCAGGATGCCGATCTGGAATATGACCCCATGGAGTACCCCAAGCTGCTGGGGCCCATTCTGGACGGACGAGCCGATGTGGTTTACGGGTCACGGTTCATGGGCGAAGGCCCTCACAGGGTACACCTGTTCTGGCATTACGTGGGCAACCGAATGCTTACGCTCTTCTCCAACATGTTCACAAACCTGAACCTGACGGATATGGAAACCTGCTACAAGGCTTTCAGAACGGAGATCATCAAAGGTATCACCCTTGAACAGAACCGCTTTGGTATTGAGCCCGAACTGACCGCCAAAATTGCCAGAAAAAAGTGTCGCGTCTACGAGGTCGGCATCTCCTATTACGGCAGATCTTATGAAGAAGGGAAAAAAATCGGCTGGAGGGACGGTTTCAAGGCCGTTTACACCATCGTTAAATATGGGCTATTTCAGAAGTAGCCCCTCCACCTGGGAAAAGTGCTGATCCATTGTATAAAGGGGCAGGCCGCGCTCAAATGCAACTGCCGCAATCCAGATGTCGTTGGTGGGAACGGGGGTTCCCTTTTTCTTCAGTTGATTCAGAATATGGGCGTAATATTCCGCTGTCACCTCGTTTACGGAATAAAGAATCACGCGGGGTGAATCGAGAAACGTGACAAGCTCTTGTCGGTTTTCTTCTTCCCTTCGACCTGCCTTGAACCCCGAGAGAAGTTCCCCAATGGAGATGGCGGTGAAACCGATATGGGCAACTTGACGCAGAGCGGCGGCCACATCAGGATCTCCTCTAAGGGCATAGGAGTAAATGTTGGTATCGATCAAAATTCTATTCATTTCCAAATCTCTTGTTCGATACGTCTTTCAGCATTGATTTTGCCCTGAATCTCAACGAACTCATCTTCCGACCACTTTCCGAAGAGGTTGTCCAAATCATAATACACATGCGTATATCGCTTTTTCTTTACCAGCCCCACTTGCTTTTTAAGGGTCTCCAGTACAAACTGGTTCACACTCTTTCGAGCTGCTTTCGCTTCCGCTTTAAGCAGTGAATCCAGCTGGTCGTCCACCCCTCTTATGGATATGGACTTCATTTGTCCTCCCCCTCTCAAATATGAATGCAATATGATTTCATATTATGCTAGCAAAATTCGGTTGTCAAGCATTTGAAAATTACAAATCATGCACATCCTGACAGGATAAAAACACCGTATCTTCCAAACTGTTTCACGGGAGATAACACCTGAATCGGATTGAAATATCTTCATCGGAAGATGTATTCGTCATCTCCACCGCCAGGGCGGCCCGGAAACCGGGACCCAGGTCTATGTCGCGTAACGACCAGCGTTTCGCCTCTTCCGGTTCCCCTTCGACTCGGAGCAGGGCATTTTGATCCCCAGGCGTCAGGGAAACATCGAACCGGTCCAGGGGGAACCGCAACCCCTTGCCAATAGCCTTCACATAAGCTTCCTTGCGCGTCCATCCCGCAAAAAAAGCCGCCAGCTCTTCCCGAGCATCCAGCTTTTGAAAAGCCGCCTTTTCATTTAGGGAGAAGAATCGATTGACCAGTGCCGCAGCTTTCGGTTTTGCCCGAATCACTTCAACATCAACCCCCACTTCCCTGCCGTATGCCACCGCATAAAGCGCACGACCGCCGCTATCGGAGAGATTGAAACGGATCATAGGGTTTTCCCCCGCAACGGCCGGCTTTCCGCCGGGCCCTTTTTGGAACCTGATTTCCTGAGGCGCCATATCCAGGTAACCGCCTAAGATTTCTCTGAGCCTCCCGTGCTGCACAACAAAGCGCTGTCGGTGACGGTCGAATCGAAGTCGTTCAGCGCGCTTTCGTTCTTCCCAGGACAGGATATTCCATAAATCAGACACCCTTGCCGCGAGACCGTCAATATCCTCCCACCAGAGATCCGCTCGCTTAGAAGGCAAATTCCAGGCTGAGGTCACTCCTCTATTCAGTTTCATCTTTCACACGTTTTAGAAGATCATCGGTATTAACGTTTTCCATCAATTCATGGGCAATTCCACCACTGTTCAAACGCATCACGCTCTCTTGAGAAATACCAAAGCCCAATAGGTTAATACTGCCGTACCACACGAGTTTCCGGTCAATGGTGGCAAATTATGGCCTTTTTGCTGCAAAGGAACCCAATAAGGATGCCCCATAACGTCCACGATAAATGGGGAGCGGGGATGATGCAAGGAATTTTCTCCCTGAATATGCAAACCCCCGGAGATTTGAATCCCGTCCCCCGGTCTCTTTATGATGTGTTTCAACAAAATCCAATTCTTGAGCATACATCACCTTACATCAAAAAGGTCTTGAAGCTGGATCTAAACGCACTGACATCGAATTCACTGAAACCACAAAAAAATGTTGATTTTGCGAGCATGCTTAATTACTTATTAATTGGAAGCGGTAGTTCTATGTAAGCGTATCCCAGGTTTTTGACATGAAGAAAATTTCGGGATATTCTGGTACCTTTCCGAGGTATAGATGTTGGGGAAGAGAGTGAGCCCTTTAGGTTTAGCTCGGGTCTCCTCCCCAACTCTATAACTCGGGACATCATTACATATTTTGGTACTGAACAAGGTCATCGAGTTTTGACAAAAGTTAGGTGAAACTCCATTTTCAGATTTAGCCATCCGGATATGCCGGTGGCAGATTTGAGAGCAGTCTGGAATGAACCAGCTGCGAATGAAAGGAGGAATTTCACCATGAAAAAAAAGAACATTTATACCAACCAAAGTCAAGAGCTGCTCACTTTATTTGAAGAAGCCGGTAATGGTGCGAAAGTCATGTGTGTGCCAATCGACTACGCTAAAACGGACCATGTCGCCATGTTGTGTAATGGCCATGGTCATATTCTCAGGAAACCGTTTTCCGTTAAAAACTCCCCCGAAGGGATCAGATACCTTATCGAACAAGTAACCCGATCTTGCAAGCATCGCCAAATAGATCTTAAACATGTCTTCTATGGCGGCGAAGACGTGGGTTCTTATGCTGAGAACTTTGTCAACACCTTACGATCTGGCGGGTGGATCGTCGCGGGTGTCAACGCCCGTGATGCGAAAGAACAACGAGCCAATATGCAAGCCAGTACGGATCGACTGGATTTAATGGGCATCGCTTCAATGCTCCTCAACCGGCGGGGCAACTGTTTTCCTGCTCAATCCGGCATCTACCGTAACCTCCGTACGCTGGTTCGTCACAGGAAAAAACTGGTGGCCATATCAACGGAAGTAAAAAATCGAATACATACGGTTGTTGACCGGCTCTTTCCTGGATTCCTGAATGAGAAGAAAAGTGGCATTTTGGCCTTTTCAGAGACCTCATTGTACCTAATGGAAGACCGATTCAGTCCACGCCAGATCCGTCGTCGGAAACGACAAAAGCTCATTGAGATCCTAAAACGATTCGGGACATCAAAACCTGAAAGTACTGCGGTTAAACTTCAGGAATACGCAGCACGTGTGCTCAATACGCCAAAGGAATACATCTCCACCCTTCAGCTCTCACTTACTCAACATGTAAAACATCTTAGATGTTTACAAGACAGTGTAGAGCAACTGGAGCAGGAAGTTGCTGTATGGCTTGCGCAAACTCAAGGTGCATTTCTGACAACTTTTCGCGGTATCGGAATCGTTCTGGCTGCAGGCGTAACAGCTGAAATTGGGAACCCACATGAGCAAAAGCCATTGAACAATCTGGTATCATACTCAGGCATTATCCCCAGGGTCAAACAAACCGGTGGCTCCGAAGGTAAAACCTATACCGGCAAAGTAGCAAAGCGCTGTAATCATATTCTTAATTTGACTTCGTAAAAATAATTTGTCGCCGTCAGTCCTTTTCCAACCTTTTTTCCTGACAGCGCGCATGAGACTCCATTGCCTTTTGGCGCATACGGTGACGTTCCTCCAGTTGAAAGATGACCTCCTCTTCAGTGACATCACGGCGAGGAAGAAAATGGGTAAGCAATTTTTCAATATCCGCGCAGGATAGAAGTGGGTAAGTTTCCTCATGAGAAATTCTTTCAGAAAGCATAAACAACATAGCCATCATCACAAGAGCCATGTGATGGTGCCAAGCTTGCCATTTTCTGACTTGGTAATCGGCCATTCCACACTCGCTTTTGGCATCCTCAAATGTGCGCTCAATCCAAAACCTTTGGCGTTGCATCCATCCCAATCGTTTCAGCGTGGTGCGTTGTGTCACATTGCTCAGGGAAATCTTCACGTCCGAATTGTCATCCAAGGACTTGGTTACAATCAACGTCCAAAATTTGACATTATCCGATTCGCCATCCCACACATAAACCTTCACACGGCAAGCCCGAACCATGAGTATTCCGCGTGTGGTCTTTCGCAGGACCACTTTCTTCCAGCGCTGACGAGGGAGAGACTTCACGACTTGCCCAACCTCAATCCCCTCTTGATCACTCTGGTATTTTTTAGCTGGCCGGCCAGATGGCGTTTTTGGCAAGTAGGGCTCCGGATTTTTCAGATACACTCTAAAATCGGAATGAAGATCCACGCAAAACGTTTCACCCATCGCATCAAGAGCAAAACAAAACCCGGGGCCTTTACCATATCCTGCATCGGCTCCTACCCAGCCATAGCGAAGATCGTTCTCCCGTGCATGTTGAACAATTTCCTCAGCAAGTTCAATCTTCGTTCGAAAAGTTTGTTCTTCTTCCGGTATGCCCGCACGTTCACACCGTTCCGGATCATCCGTCCATTTCTGGGGCAAATAGAGCCGGACATCAACAGGAGCCACGTAGGCGCCATTAGACAGTGCACCAAAGACGGCCACTTGACCATTGTCCACCTTGCCGAAGCGACCCAACCACTGACGAGAAACTCCGACCGATTCTTTCCCCTGCTTCGCAAACCCGCTTTCATCTATAAGCAGGCAAGCATTGGGGCCGCCCAAAAATTTATCCACATCCTGGGCTACATGATCGATAACCTCTCTATGATTCCATTTGGAATGGGTCAGAAATTGTTGAAGGTTCCGCGACTTGGAGTCCGGCACAACTTCGGCCATCCGGTCCATGTTCTTACTCTGACCGGCTTGCATCAGACCGCAAGCGTACTGCCGGGCCTTATCCGAAACATCATGACGGTAGGATTGAAAGTGTCCCGCGTAGCTGTCCACGAATGTAAAAAAGCGACTCCCCACGTCCCCCAAGGGGGACGGGTGGGGGGTTGCATAAGATTCGCTCCTTTGCTCAGTAGAATGTTTCCGTTGGTGTTAGCATAATGATATGTTGCTACCATTTTTCGGCCAGGAAGTCAAGGGTTATCTTTACAAAGTCAAATTAAAGACTATGTTGTTCAATCTGGCAATCACATGGGTTTACACGGTCCAGAAGAATTGATGGCCGATTACAAACGCCGAGAGGCAGCTGAGCAACACGCTGACTTTGGAATTGGCCGTCGATATCTCCGTACTGCAATGTGTCTGATGCGGACCTCCCAAATATATATGCCCGAGCACCTCCGTAATACAAAAGTCGAACCGGAAGAACGCGCGGGCTATTATCTCACAATTTGGCCGTATCTCCGGAAAAAATGGAAGAAAGCAGGCGCACTCGAGGCTGCTTTTCAAAAGGATCGCCCGTTAGGTCAATGGCGATGCATGGTACAGGATCTATATGAAATAAGGCTAAAACTGTAGGCCCAGAATCCACTGAACTTAATCTTTTCGCTTACGGTTTTCGCGGTTTCGGCGGACTGGATGGCTATTAACATAACTGCCGCAATGTTCCCCTGATTAGGTGGACATTAATGACGGCTCTATTGAGAATGCTACCCTGTCCGTCCGAATCCTTGAAATATGGCTCCAAGGTGCTCTGATCCTTGAAAAATTAAGAGATCTAGTCATACCAGTTTGCCAATATCGGACATCAGGGGCAGGGTTTTCCACCTGTAAAGCCGGAATGCGAATATCCAAGCGTGAAATTGTTAAGTGAAGTCAATAAAATTTTTAAAAATCGGCTTGAGCCGCAATGGAGGAGTTTTGCCTAAAGAAAAATCATTTCTTTCCCTTGATTTTTTCCTGGTGCTCTCAATATATACCCAGAGCGACCGGCCCTGAGACTGGCATCAATCGCAACAATCGTCCAAGTCATCTGGTTTGATGATATCACAACGTTTTTGGGCTTTACGATATTTGGGCTCTGGCATAAGAAATCAGTTAAGGTAGGATTGAAATATTTTCAAATCCGAGGCAATATTCCCCCACAGAACGTAAGGCATCTGTCAACATTTAGATACGCGGCAAGCAGATGCAACAGCCCTATCGGGAACCAGATACACCACCATTTCACCGCGTTCCTCGGCAACCTTCTTGACGCAATATGCTTTGACTCCCCAGGTCTTTCGGAGTACACTTTTGACGATTGTGAATCTTATCCTCCGTTCCTATTGGACCTCCACCAGCAGGAACTATCAGATTTGATTCATGCTTTAAAGTTTCTAAATAACTACTCTACCCACAAATCCGTATGAAAAGCCTTACTGCATGTAATTGGTTGCGGATTTTCATCCAAAACCTGGAATAGTAGTAATTGCAGATAGTAGTCAAATAATTTATGGAGGCAATACGGGTAATTATCAGGGAAAATCAGCTGTGCTTCGCGTTTCTGATGTATAATGAAAACGCAGGCGAAAGGAGGATATGGTGAATACAAAATACGGTGCAGGCATGCTGATGATGTTATTGTTTCTTACGTCTGTTTATTTCTGCGCATGTCCGCCAGCGGCGTATTCCGCTCAGCCGGATATTGAAGCCTTAAAACAGAAAGTGGCAAAAGCACAAAAAGATCTCAATAATGCGCTGCAGAACGTTAAGAGTTTACAGGGCCGCGTTGACTCTGAGAAAAAAAGGCGGGAAAATACACTCAAAAGATTGAATGAAGAGAACGCGAAGTGGCAACAGCTCACGAAAAACGTAAAAAAATATAATTCGGAATTGGCCACCGCAACAGCAAAAACGAATAAAAAGAAAATTGAATGGGATCAACGCAAGAGAGTTTGGGAGGGCTTTAAGCAGGAGGAAAAGAAAGCATACGAGCAATATCAATACCATCTTGATAAAGGGAATAAAGCTGAGGCCGCACGTTGGGCGTCACAAGTGACAAAGATATGCGATTTAAGGATGGAAGCCGGGAAGAAGTTAGCAGTGGCAGAAAGTGAATATAATGCTGAGCTTGGCAAGAAAAATATATTAACGCGAGATTATAACAGCGCGGTTAAACAACTCAAAGAAAACACCAGAATCCGTGAAGAACTGCAAAAGTCATTGAAAGAATACACAAAATCCACACAAGAATCGTTAGCCCTTTTGCAAAAGGCAAACGCACAGTACAATAAGGCAGCGAAAGAACTGGCTGATGCACAAAAACAACTGTTGAATGCAACCCGTTAGAAAGAGTGATCAAGAAGGATCAATTCGCATCTCCTTGATCCGATTTCCAACCGTATCCATCCGTAACATCTCTTGGAGGCTTCCGTTTCTCCCTATGGTCGCCGCTGATGATGCGTTGTGAACCAAAAGGAGACATAATAACAATACCCATATTGGGAATAGGATCGCGGAGAGGTTTCTCATGTTAGCGGTGCTGAAACGATGGATGGCGTACCTTCTGCTTCCGGCCGCTTTGGTGCTGCTCTTCGTCCCTATGAGCACCAATCGCTTGGGGCAAGGCGGAAAGGCCGTTCTCTTTCTGGACATCCTTGAGGTTCTGGCAGTCCCCGAACATCCCGACGTATCGGATCCGCCTCTGCCCGAGCCGAAGACCCAGGAAGACGCGTGGCGGCAGCTGAAAAGACAGCAAGAGCAAATGGCCTTGGCTCAAGCCCGTGCTGACGCGGTCATGAATCCATACGGCTATCCCCGAATACGGGCTGAAGATCTGGCCCGCTATCCCGCGCTCAAATTGGAAGTCGCCGCCATGCGGCGCATGTACGCCAACGGGCGCCCCAACTCTCATCGTCCCATCCCTCAGGATGCGGTTCCGCCTCAAGAATGGGATGCCTTCCGGAAGGCCTTCGGAATCAAGGATGGCTCATTCCAGTTCGGAAGACATGTTTTCAAGGGGTGGGTCGAGACGGTCCCCACCATCGTCCCCATGGAAGTGAAGCATCTCAGGACCGGGGGCAGAATCGTCGGCGGTCTCTTTCTAGTACTGGGCCTGCTCTTTTTGAAGGGATGTTACGCGCGTACCTCCAGCGGGGGCATCTACATCGGCAAAAGGAGCGCCATTTTGATCTGGGATGTCATCATCGTCCTCGTACAGGTCGTGTTCGCCCTGTGGCTCCTGGATACGATTTTTGCTAAGGTATTCCACACAGCGCCGGAATGGGACGAAACTATGATACGGGGCATGGGGTTTTTCATGATGGTGCTCGCGAATCCGGTGCTGGCGTTCATCACCACGGCTATGTCTCTCCAGATCCTGATGATCACCGGCGAAACGATCGGACTCAAGGGGGTGTTTGGCCTGACCACTGTTGACTGGTCCGCCGTGGAGGGCTTCCGAGTGTCTCAAGTCTTCTCCCCACGCAGATTGGGCGGCATGTGGGCGCCCAAGCGTGTAATGAAGATGCTCAAGATCGATGCCGGGACCACGGCTCTGCATGTCATGGAGCCTCCTTATAAGTCTACCAAGAAAGAGATCATCGCGGCCTTGATGGAACACGCGCCCGAGAAGTTAAAGACGAGTATTACCATCGCGTCCAAAGAATGGTTATCCTATTTATGAGCACCAGAATCCGTTGTCTTCTGACAACAGTTCTGCTTCTTGGCCTGGCCAGTTCGACCCACGCCATGGCAGACCGTAAGGCCCCAACCCTCGCCGGAATGCAATTTGTCCGCGCCGACTATGAACCGGATGCCGCCGCAATCGTCATCGAATGGGTGGTCCCCAGCATCGATGCCTTAGGGCCGCTCGCCCGGATCGAACTGCTGATCCTCGACGCAGACGCGAAACCTGTATTCGGTGTGCTGCAAAACCGCAGCGACCGGTGTGACCCGATTCCCCCTGACACTTTCGGGGTGATTATCGACCCTGCCAGTGACGACCGGGCCATCAAAAACGTCTCCAGTGCCGGTTTCAACGTTCAGTGGGACCAGGCATCACCCCATGGTACACTTCTAAAGCAAAGTGCTGCCGGAGTAATAGGCGGGAACCTGGGCATCAGCGTTTGGATTGCCCCGCGGGATTGGAATCCCGGTCGCTATGTCATCAAAACCCGGGCGGTAACAAGAGATCACAGCCCGGCCCCCTGGCAGGAACTGGCTAAGTTTGATTATACAGGGACAGGAGTTGAGAAAGTCACGGAAGGCCAATGTCTGGTTAGGCCGATCTTTTTCAATGTCTCAATTCAATCGGTCATGCCATTTGACCATGTTGGATCCGTTGTCCTTATTCGTTATGAACGCCAAAAGCAAAATAAAGGAGTTGTTGTCAAACGCTGGCCGGGCGACGTAAGCAGTCAGTACAAGTATGTCGAGAAAGAGAGACAAGAATTAAAACTCAGTGATCTCTCAGGAGGGCTTATGTCTCTTGAACCTGGCATTTATCAGTTTAAGCACAACTCGGTACACGGACAGCCACCATCTGGATTTTATGGCGAAAGCATCTTTTTTGAAATAAAAGCCGGAGAAGAAACCGTCAATGTACAGATTCTGTTACACCCAGCCATATAGGTTCTGAACGAAAAGCCCGTTATAAAAAAAGGTTATATCTTCAATGGCAAAATTCCTCCCCCATATGTGTATAGTATTGCTCAGCCTCTGTTTTCATCTATTCATTACCCCCTTGGCCCTGGAAGCAAAGGATAATCATCTGGTCTCCAAATCTGAGACTATTGGCACAACCCAGATTCCCAGCTACAGCATTCTTTATGAGCAATTGCTCTTGCTGGAACGCCGGGGAAAATTTGTGGCAGCCCTGCGGAAAATACCGGAGGTAATTGCTTCGGAAATACCGGTCGACTCCTTTTACGTCACTCTGGAAAACAAACGGCAACAACTGCTGGAGGCGGTTTCTCAGAAAGAAATTCCTTTCCCTGTAGGCAGAGAGGTATACACCTGCTCCGGCATCCGGCAGTTCTTTAGGGACCTCGATTTCAAAAAACCTGAACCATATCATCAAACTGCTGAACCTTCGGCAGCTGCTGACTTTGATCGTTTCTTCTATCTTATGATCATTAAAGGCCACGAACAGAAAGATTCAGTTTCCCGATTCAATATGCAATCTGCACTTATCGAAGCTGACCCATGGCTTGTTTCTGCAGGATTGTTTTTAGAGAGAAAGCAGAAAACACACACCGTTACACCTCAAGACGTTATTGATCGCTGGCAAAGCCGTCCTGACCTATGGGATGAGGAATGTACCAGACAGGCCCTGCTCTTTCTGTCCCAGTTTGATTCGGCAGCCATCAAAACCCTTGAGATAACCAATGAGGATATTCGCATGGAACTTGAAACCTTGCATTCCAGAGGACTCAAAGGTCATTTGCCAAACTCAGAACGGGAAAGACGATAAGATCTTTGGCACCTTTTAATGGATGACGCTGCCTGTGGAATAAAGGAACGAATTTATTGTTTAATGAAATTTAAATTGACCTAAACGCGAAATGTTGTTTAGCATTAAAATTCTTGAGCCGAATTCTAAATGCAGATATGGTTCTTGAGGCTTTCGGGTGACAAAAGGAATGCTCTAGTGAAAATTGGAGGCGTGAGCGAATTGGATACGAAAAGGAAAATGCATGGGGTTCTAGTCCCGGTTGTTGTGGGAATTATCTGTTGGGTCTTTTCGGCTCATCTCGCGTTTGGCCAACAAACGCCATACCCTACCAGCTGGAATGTGAATTGCAATGGTTACATAGGATTGCTTATTTACAAATACAATCCCCAAACGAAGCAGGTGACCGGCGCTCTTCTGGGAACGCCCGTGGAGGGGTTTCTAGTTGGGCGCCATTTGATGCTGCATCGGAATCCGAAAGGGAACGGACAATTGTATGACGGATGGATTCTTGATCCCAAGCTAGGCGCCCAAGGACAACCCTATTATAGCGGCGACTATTTCATCGCTGGTACAGTCAGCGAATTCAAAGGTTCCGTGGACGGTGTCTACCCATGGTATGGTACGGCTGCAAAAGGAGGTTCGGGAGGAACACAAAAAGTGCTCAGGCTCTCCTGTCAAAATAAAGAAAATGCAGAAAAAGGGTGTTGCTGTTTCCTAGGAGCCCATACATATAAATTCCCAGACAAATATGTACGTGCATTTGATTTGACTTTTGATACCGGAAGAGGATTTAATTGCAAAAGCAACGTGATGATACAGATTTACCGAGCAAACAAATGGGAAACAATGAAAACAGTAGCCGCCGTGTCTTCTTCAGGAAACTCAGGTAATAATTTAATAACGGTGAATGTCCCAGTCAATTCCAAAATCAGTGGCATTCGCGTTGCCGACAATTGCGTTTGCTGCATAGACAATTCAAGTGTAGTGATCTATTTCAATTGAAAGCAATCTCTGGCCTGCCTGTTCCACGCCCCATTTTTAAATAAATAATGGAATATCTTGAAAGGGCGTAACTGGTTCTTGGGATTTCAGTTTGCTATTTGGAGACGGAGTAGATGGTTGCTAGAGCCACATCCCCAAATTGTGCCTCTGGAGGTCAACCCCGCTCCTTCGGTTAGAATGATATCTCAAACGATTCCTAGCCGCTGAATGACTGTGATATCATTATTGGGAGAGGGCCAACTGAGGGTCGAGAGAGGCATGGAACTGGCCGTTTTTTGGATTGCATAGGACTGACATAACTCCCACATACATCATGCAACCAAAAGTAAAGATTAGAGCTACATACATGGTCCGCCAAATGAATCTGGTTTCCCTCCACACTATGGCAAAAAACGTTGAATTTAATGTCTCTCCGGTGGACAGCTGCGATGTGACGGAGGACTTCACAACCAACGACTTGAACTCACTTTACTAATGGGATGGATGCGAGAAAGAAATCGAAGTTGGAATATACAACCCCAGAGATTGAAGTCCCGTCCCCCCTCGGCCTTTATCTTGCCCGCTCACAATTTTGGGAAGTTCAACATATACTGGCGGCTCAACCGGCAAAAGCATCTGCTGATCTTTGAATCCGGTAGGCTTCTGTTCTGTAATCCGCACAAGGACGTCTTCAACCTTTGGACAATCTGCCAGCATTCTTCCCCGTTCGATGTGCCCGATATAACTAAAATCCAAATCGACCGAAAGCCTTTGAGGACGGCCGAAGCAGGGATTGAGTGCCGTTCCTCCCTTGAGAGCCAGAACTTTGCTCAAAAATGTGTGCCAGGTAATGTCAGCGGCAATCTCACCTAACCGAACAACCTTGTCATTAAGGAGGATATTTTCCCTTACGTCGCCATGAAACATCAAATAGGTTTAAAATTCCACAAATTTGACATTTCGTTTATCAAAGGGGGATATCATACCCATTTTTGACACGAAACGTCAAACACGGTTTCTGGTGTCTAGACGGAAACATTTATTTTCGAGAGTAGTTCTGCAATTCATTACACCAGCAATACATCTTTCTTGTCTTCCGTCCGGGCAAATAGACTCAGTGGTTCAGTCGACTAAGGTTTTTCATATAACGCCCGCTGCTCGGACGGCATTACTTCAAGTCTTCGTCTTTTTCAGGAACAGAAAACCTTCCCGGCGCCCATGTGGACCATCTTCCCGACTTGTGAAGACCGGTGAACCCTCCACACACGTAATCGCACCGATTGTGGTGACGACGTTTGGCGTAACTGAATTCATACCCTCCCATGCGAACCGTGGTGGTTTCATTTGACGACATGTAGCCGGAGGCGCAAGATGCCATGCAGAGGGCACATCCATCACAATAGTTGTCCTCCGGCGGTAACGGGTCCGTCGGGATCAACTTCGCGGCTGTCACCAGCGATCCCAGAATTATTGCCCCACCGAACTCTTTGGTGATGACATTTCCCGACAGCCCGAAATAGCCGATCCCCGATCTAACGGCAAGGTATCGATGGGACAACATAGGTTTTTCATCATGGGGACCGTTGGAAGTATCGGTTCGGTAGACCAGATTGGCGGCCTGAGGCGCTGAAGGATATCCTTTCTGTTTGAGATAGCTTGCAATCTCAAATGGAATACCGCTCACCAGCGTATTGGTTCGCACATTGTCCAGTTCATATGCGCGTCGATCTTCCTTTCTCAGATAGGGTTCCACAAACCGTTGATCCAGCGGAACCAGGAAACTGATCGCTGATTTCGCCTCCGGAAGCACATATGCCAGGTCAACTGACGGTGGGCCACCCGCTAGGGTTTCTTGATTAGGAATTCCCACGGCGGCAGCACCCAGGCATGCCGCCAGTTCTTTCACCCGTTTCGTCATTTCATGCATCATTGACACTCCCGCTCAAATATAATAGGTTTCACACCCGGAGAAAATTGCCCCCAAGTGATCGAATCGTAACTTTTTCTAAGGGAAAATGAAAGGGTTGAAAATGGACAGAGAGTTAATAGCGAACAGAGCTTTGTCAATGGCCGAATCACCCACCCTTTCGCTTTTAGCAAAAGTTAATGCCATGAAAGACCAGGGTAAAAGGATCTTTGAGTTCCATATTGGCGAACCCGATTTTACAGTTCCGCCGAACGTTGCAGAAGCCATGAAGTGCGCGCTTGATGAAGGGAAGACCTGTTATACCCACCAGGCAGGTCTCCCTCAATTGCGGGAAGCCATTGCCCACTATTACCAGGCTGAATTGGATCTCACTTTTGACGCTGACCAGATCGTCGTTACGTCAGGTCCCAAGGATACCATCTTTAAGCTCATGGGGACCATCGTGGAAAAAGGCGATAAATTCGTGGTGTTTGATCCCCACTGGGAATCCTACGGCGAACAGGTCCAGTTTTTTGGTGGAAGCAATATTTTTGTTCCCCGGGAGAAGGACAATTTGAGCTACCGGCTTGATGTCCTGGAAGACGCTTTGAAGCAGGGCCCGAAAGCCATGTTCATCACCGACCCCGATAATCCCACCGGATACAAGGCCAGTGAAGAAGAGCTGAAAGGCATCGCGCAACTGGCCAGAAAATACAATGTGCTGATTCTGGCGGACGAAATCTACTGGCTGCACTGTTATGATTCAAAATTCAGAAGCATTGCCCATTATTATCCCGAAGGGACCATCATTTTGAGCGGTGCTTCAAAGGCTTGGGCCGCAACCGGATTGAGAATCGGTTTTGCCCTATTTCCGGAAACATTGAAAAATGTCGCCGATCAGGTTGCAAAAGTAACCGGCCAGGCCTCTTCAAGCGTCAATACGCCTTCCCAATATGCGATTGTGGACGCGATCATGAATCCTGAAACGAGGGCCTGGGAAAAAGAGATGATCGGCGAATTCAGGAAAAGACGGGATCTGGTCGGCGAATATATCGGCCATTGGTTAGGTTACGAACTTGGCGGCGCCTTCTATGCAGCTCCCAAAACCCCCATCAATGCCAAGGCCTTCTCTGAAAGGCTTCTTCGGGACGAAGGTGTCTCGGTTTTGCCTTTAACGGAGCTTTCCTCCGGACGTCACGATCTTTTTGATAACCGGGTCAGGCTCGCCTATGTTACCGACCGTGAAACCCTGACGGAAGGTTTAAAACGATATAAGCGATTTACAGAGGGACTGGGTTAAACGGTGTCCCCTGCCTGACCGGATACCACCCGAGGCTTGAAAGCCGCTCTATTTCTAATACCAGCAATTTTTGCCGTAGTTTCTAAAAATAGTAATCAAATCCAGATCGTTGGTCAGCCCATCAAAATTGAAATCGTAGACACTTGACTCGCCCCAGGTTGTGGCGAAATTCATCCAATTCCGGAGATCCTCGTAGTTGACCATTTTGTCGAGGTTGCCGTCTCCCGGGCAATCGGGCTCTGAGTTCAGGATCTCGTACATCTCAGAGTACAGGGTTTCGAAGTGACTTCTCTCCGTCGGGGTTAGTCTCCCGACTCCCTTTAGCCCCATCCCCCCAAGCAGATCTTCCTGATCGAGCATGGGTGTAACGGGCTGCTCGTTGATGAAGTAAAACTCCGTGGACATGGACGTGCCCGGGCAATCCTGAAGTTCCCTCACCACCAGCTTGTATGCGTCGTCGCGAACGGCATCCTGGGAAAGGGGCAGGATTTCCAGGTCTTCCTGACCCGGCACCGTCGTCTTGACCTCGCAGCAGTTCACCAGGCCCTCAGGATAGTCCACATTGCCTGGGCCGTACCATATGCCTTGTTCCGAGGTGCAGAGTTTCTCGGTGGTGAAGAGCTGAACACACGTATTGAATTGTTCAAACACGCAGGGGGAGATAACCGTGCCTTTGGGGCGGATGTTGTCCGCCGTCTGGGTGAAGTTGCTGTTGCGAAAGCTGCCCTGATCAGGATGGGTCAGGTACGGCAGCATTGGCTTCGAGTCCAGGGTATGGCTCTTCGGGACCGCCCTGTGAACATCCAGTCCGGCGATTTCGCCGAACAGCTGAAAGAGATCCACCACGTTGATCATGTGGACGACTTCCCGATCCGGTCCTTCCACCAGGGGACCGGCGATGATCAACGGCACCCAAACGCCGGTCTGGTAAACAGAGGCTTTTGATTTGGTGGGGATGAACGGCGCCTTTACGGTGGGCGCAAAACTGCCGTTGTCCCCGATGATGATCACCATGGTGTTGGTTTTTTCGGGGTGGAAACTGAGACGGCCGTCAGCGGTGCGCGTGGCCAGCCCCGTCTCGGTCATGAGTCTTCCCACTTCGTGATCCAGCGCTTCAACCATCTGGTTCATCAGAACCCTTTGCGCTGCCATGTCTTCGCAGTCCAGATCATCGGTCGTCACGGCGCCTTCGGCCAGGAGTTCCGGCGGAGGTTGCTGAAAAGGTGCGTGGGCTGCCGAAAAACTCAGGGTGGCCATCCAGGGTTTATTCCCTTTGCGCCGCTTGATCCAGTCGATGGCCGCATCGGTCTCCACCGTCGTTCGGTACTCCCGTGCGCGAGGGTCCTCAGGAGGAACCACTTCGAGTCTTCCATCTTCATAATTGATGACCAGAGGCGACACATAGTAGGCGTTGTACAAAGTGAAATCCAGTCCAGCGGGAGGCGGCGACGTACAGATGCTCTGGGGAACAAAAAGGCCGCCTTCTTCCAAGCAGGTTTGCCCGGGAGTGAGGCCGGAAATTTCCCGGCAGGCCCCATCGCTGAAATAACAGGCCCCAGCCCCCGAACCGGGAATGAAACCGCAGGTGGCCGGATCCGTGTCAGGATCGACGACTCCTCCGGCCGTTGTGTCGATGGGATAAGGTCCTCCCTGGAGATATCCATAAAAAAAATCCCAGCCGAGGACGTGTGGCGCCAGGTTTCCGGCCGGATTATTTTCAGGCCCGCCCAGATGGAACTTGCCGAACAGAGCGCTCTCGTAGTTACGGTTTTTGAGCAGCAGCGGCACCGTGACCTCATAGGGGGATACCTGGGAGTTGGCCAGATCGAGGTTCAAAATCGCATCGTAGACACCCGTGCGCAACGGATAACGCCCCACAAAAAGCGCGGCCCGGCTCGGCGAACACTCGGGCATGGCCCAGGTATTTCGAAATCGCACGCCGGCACGCGCAACCGTGTCAATGGTCGGGGTGCGCGGAGGAGTAACCCCTCCATAGCCAAAGATCTGCATCTGATCAATGCCCACATCATCCATAATGACAAACAGGATGTTCGGTGGTTTAGTGTACGGGAAATCAGCTGAAATCGCGGTCTCCAAAAACGGATTCGACAGAAACCCGATCCCCGAACTCACAATCAGCGCTATGCCGAGTCTAAAATGACACCAAGATTTCATTGTATGTTTTCCTCCATTTTGCCGAGGCCCTAAAACCCACCGACGGCAGGATCGGGGATCCTCATGACGACTTTGACACCTTTTCCGGGCTTACTGTCAATTCGCACATCCCCGCCATGCTCTCCCACAATACGCCTCACCAGGCAGAGCCCCATTCCCACGCCAACCGCTTTGGTGGTAAAAAAGGGATCGAAAACATAGGGGAGATCCCCTCCCGATATGCCGATGCCGTTGTCCACAATTTCCATTAACAACCCGTTCCGCTCCTCTGAAAGAAGAATTCTCACGGATCCTTCATCACTTCCTAAAAACTCCAGCGCATTGAGCAAGACCTCATAAATGGCCCTTCTAAAAAGCGTCGGATCAACGGGAAATGCAACCTCGGAAAAATCCAAAGACCAGTCGACCCGCTTTGACAGTTCGATCATTTTGCTCTGAAGGCGTGAAACTTCCTCTTCAATCATAGCTGAAAGAGAGACATTCACCGGTTCAGCCGTTGTTATCCGCGTATATTCATTGACAACTTTCACAATGGCTTCCAGTCGCTCGGCATCGCTCAGGATATTTTTCAAATAGGGGACAATGGATGCGTTTTCATCTATTTTACTGAGCGTTCGTTTGGCAAAGCCGCCAATGCTCATAATAGGGTTGCGGATCTGGTGAGAAATGGCCATGGCCAGCCGCATCAAGCCTTCCGCCCGTTCGCGCTCCAACCTGTGCTTTTCCTTCAAAACCCGCTTTTCTCGATCATGGAGCATTTCAAGTTCGGTGACATCATGAAGAATCAGCACAATACCGGCGATCTGTTCATTCTCATTGAGAAAAGATCCCGTGATGGACAATTGAAGGCGTTTTCCACCCGGTTGAACATAGGGAACCCTGCGATGAAGATTCACCATTTTTTCCTGTATCACATCCAATATGACCTGATTAAAGGCTTGATTTCTCAAATCCCCCAAAAACAGGTCACCCCACCCTTTGCCTTCAAACATGCGGCAGGAATAACCCAGTATCCGGGATGCCGCCTCATTGCTGGTGACAATCTCTCCATCGGGGCTAATGACCAGAAGACCCACCGGAATGCTTTCCAGAATATTATGAAGGATGATCGGTTTCATTCAAGACCCTTTTCTTTGTTCCGACAGGTTAGAAACGGCGGCTTTCAAAGAGTGAAAATCGATTTTGGCCGCGGATAAATCCTTACCTAAGAATCCGGCCCACCAGGGCATCAGAAAACGGCATCGAGAATCCCGAAGGTGCAAAAAGAAAGACCGATGAAAAGGTAATAATGGCGAATTTTGAGTTCTACGTGAGATAGATTCTTCATGAAACAACGTTGAAGCACGGAAATCCCCGTTCAGATTTATGAATGTTCGGTTGTTGTTCAGCTTCATACAATCAGGCAAAAAAGTCAAATCAAAGTCATCTATGAGGCCAATCATTATTAATCGAACGCAAAAACAAAAATATTTGACTGAATTTAAGGAATGGGGATTTTGGAACGTAACCGCTCCGCACATCCACCCTTGACATTCCCGCCGAAACTGGGGTAGCATCGGCCCCATTCCCCGAACCTTCATAAAGGCCTAATTAACACGCGATTCCAATATGTTATATTTATTTTCAGCAATCCGGGAATAAACAAAAAAGAAAGGACACATCAGATATGGAAACAGCCAAAAATAATTCAAGCCAACTATCCCTTTGGATATTCATCTGGCTCCTTTTAATGGGGCTGGGTCTCGCCGGTTTCGGATACTGGCAGATGGGGATTCTAAATAAGGCGCTTCAAGGACAGATAAGCCCGGAAGTGCTGACGCCTCTTCTTCAGAACATCGGCGTTCTCTCGCTGCAGGCGCTCGGGGGGAGCCTGGTACTTTTTGGAATTCTCCTCTGGCTGACGCTCAGAGCTTCCGTGCGCCGCACTTTGGCCAAAATGGACGTTCCCAAATCTGATTCCGCCCCCCCCAAAAAGCCGAAAAAGAATCTGCCGCCCCGCCCGACGCCGGAGGAAAAAGAGGAGCTGGAACGGGAAAACCAGCGAAGGGCCCTCCATTTGCTGAGCCTGCTTCAGCGAGAGGGTCGTCTGGTGGACTTTCTTGAGGAAAACCTAAAAGATTATGATGACGCTCAAATCGGTGCCGCGGTTCGCAACATTCAGGAAAACTGTCAGAAGGCCCTGAAGAAATACCTGAAAATCGAAGCCGTGGTCGACCGGGAAGAAGGCGAAGAGATTGACGTGGAAAAAGGGTTTGATGCCTCCGCCATCAAGCTGACAGGCAACGTCACCGGAGAACCACCTTTCAAGGGCGCTCTGCAGCATCGCGGCTGGCGGGTGGGAAAGTTCGATCTGCCGACCCTTTCAGGCAATCCCGACCCGACGGTTATTGCACCGGCGGAGGTGGAGATCCCTTGATTGTAACTTTGCAGCAACATTGTAAACCCACAACCCATAACGAGTAACCGATGACCATGGAGACCAAACCTGCTGCCACCTATGTGGTGGGCATTGACCTGGGGACCACCAACAGCGTTGTGGCTTATACGGAAGCCCGCGCCCATGAGGAAACGGAACCCCACATTCGAATTTTTAAAATCCCTCAACTGGTCGCCGCGGGCAGCCTTGGGGAGAGCAGCACCCTTCCCTCTTTCTTGCTGCTGCCCGGTCCCCATGATGTGGCCGAAGACGGCCTGGCCCTGCCATGGGATCCGCAAAGCGATACGGCGGTAGGCACTTTTGCCCGTGACCGAGGCGCCGAAATTCCCATGCGCATGATTGCCTCCGCCAAATCGTGGCTCTGCCATACCGGGGTGGACCGCAATAAACCGATCCTGCCCTGGGAAGGGCCTGATGATCGGAAGAAGCTTTCACCGGTCGAAGCCTCCGCCGCCATCATCCGGCATATCCGTGAAGCCTGGAATTTTGCTTTTGCTCAGAACGACAGCCACCTGCGCCTGGAACATCAGGAGATTTTCCTGACGGTACCCGCTTCATTTGATGCGGTGGCCAGGAATCTCACCGTAAAAGCGGCGGAAATGGCAGGGCTTGCCAAGACCACCCTGCTGGAAGAACCTCAGGCCGCATTTTACGCCTGGATCGACCGAAATCGCGGTGAATGGCGACATATGGTTCGGATGGGTGATCTGATCATGGTAGCGGATGTGGGCGGGGGGACTACGGATCTGAGCCTCATCAAAGTCACCGAGGCCAACGGCGAACTGAGCCTGGAACGGGTTTCCGTGGGAAAACACCTCCTGATAGGCGGGGACAACATGGACCTGACCCTGGCGTACACCGTGGCCGGCAACATGGCTGCAGAAGGCCGGAAGCTCGATGCACACCAGATGCGGGGCCTGAGCTACGGCTGCCGCTCAGCCAAAGAACATCTGTTCACCCATGAGGATGCACAAAGCTACCCGATTACCATCCTCGGGCGGGGAAGCCGGCTCATCGGCGGTGTCATTAAAACCGAACTGACCCGGGCCCAGGCTGAATCGGTCCTGAAAGAAGGGTTTTTTCCATCATGTGACCGAAATGCCCGCCCACGGGAGGAGCGTCGTGCCGGAATGCGGGAAATGGGACTTTCCTATGCCTCCGACCCGGCCATTACCCACCACCTGGCCCAGTTCTTAAATCAGCGGGAAACACCGGAATCAACCCTTGAGACATTTGTATGCCCCACTGCCATTCTCTTTAACGGGGGGGTCATGAAAGCCAAGGGATTGAGACAAAAAGTGCTGGAAATTCTTTCTTCCTGGACCGCCGAGGCAGGATGTCCTTCGCCCAGAGAGATTGAAAACAGTGACTTTGATCTGGCCGTGGCCCGGGGTGCGGCTTACTACGGTCTGGCCAGGAAAGGCAAAGGAATCCGCATTCGCAGCGGGCTCGCCAAAACCTACTATATCGGCGTGGAGGCATCCATGCCCGCGGTGCCGGGAGTTCCCACGCCGGTCAAGGCCCTGTGTGTGGCGCCTTTCGGTATGGAAGAAGGCTCCGAGGCAACCCTTTCAGGTAAAGAATTCGGCTTGGTGGTGGGTGAACCGGTTAAATTTGATTTCTTAGGCTCCGATACCCGGCGCCATGATGCCATAGGCACCATAGCGGAGGACTGGGAAGGCGAAATAGTTCTCATCACCACCCTTGAAACGCACCTGGAGGGAGAAACAGGCACCATTGTCCCGGTAACCCTTGAAACCCGTATCACCGAGGTGGGGACACTGGAACTCTGGTGTGTATCACGGGAAAATCAGAATAAATTCAAACTGGAATTCAATGTAAGAAAGCAAGAGACCCGATAGCCCATGAAATATATCATCGGAATAGACCTGGGAACCACCAATTCCGCCGTCACCTATATCGACCTCGCCCTGAATGAGAAAAGATCCAGACCGGTTATAGAGCATTTTGAAATCCCCCAACTCACGGGTTCCGGTGAAATATCCAATGCCAAGGTGCTCCCTTCTTTTCTTTATCTGCCGGGAGCACACGAATTTCCGG
Source organism: Desulfatiglandales bacterium (assembly GCA_963663335.2). GTDB lineage: Bacteria > Desulfobacterota > DSM-4660 > Desulfatiglandales > Desulfatiglandaceae > NaphS2. The sequence goes on from CAXXLN010000002.1 coordinate 404,781, forward strand.
CTAACGCACTGGCCCTGCCCTGGAACAAGACAAATAGAGACGATTTTGTGGGGCTACTGGCGCGGGATCAGGGCGCAAAATCTCCCAACCGAATGATCTCTTCAGCCAAGTCATGGCTCTGCCATGAAAAAGTAGACCGGCATGCTCCCATCCTGCCTTGGGGTGCCGATGATACCGCGGAAAAGCGCTCCCCTATCGCCATTACATCCGCTTACTTGAAACATATCAAAGATGCCTGGAACCACCACGTCCAAGAGGATGAAAGTGGGTGGCTGGAAAACCAGAGCGTGGTCATTACAGTCCCCGCTTCCTTCGACGAAGTGGCGCGGGATTTGACCGTTGAAGCGGCCGCTGAAGCGGGCATTCCCAACATCACACTGCTTGAGGAACCGCTGGCGGCCTTTTACAGCTGGCTCGACATCAACGAAAAACAATGGGATCGGCTGGTCAACCCGGGGGAACTGATTCTGATCTGCGATGTGGGAGGCGGCACCACCGACTTTACCCTCATCACCCTGCGGGAAAGGGACGGAAATCCCGTATTTGAACGGATTGCCGTGGGAGATCATCTGATTCTAGGCGGGGACAACATGGACCTGGCCCTGGCCCATCTCTCCGAGGGTCGTCTTCAGGGCGAAGGAAAGAAGAAATTGACCATGGGTCGGTGGCAGTCTTTGTGCAACCAGTGCCGCCAGGCCAAGGAAGACATCCTGAGTGAAGTAGATGATGAAAAAACCATCACCCTCATCGGTGACGGCCGCAAACTGATTGCCGACACCAAAACCAGCAAGCTCAACCGCTCGGATGTGGAAACGGTTATTCTGGACGGGTTTTTCCCCCTGGTCTCCCCCGAAGAATCACTCGACCTGAAACCGAGGCAGGGCATGACGGAATTTGGTCTTCCCTATGCTCAGGATCCGGCTATTACACGGCATTTGATCCGGTTTCTGGAACAACACCGGCAAGACCTGAAGGAGACCCTCGACCGGGACAGCATTGAACCGGACCTGATCATGTTCAACGGCGCGGCCCTCAAACCCGCCATCCTTCAGGAACGTATTCGGGCCGCCGTCTCTACGCGGTTTCACGGAACCGAGGATTCGCCGCCAAGGGTGCTGGCCAACCCGGATCTGGATATTGCCGTGGCCTTGGGCGCCTCCTATTACGGGCGGGTTCGAAAAGGATACGGCGTTCAGGTGGACAGCGGCAGCGCCAGAGGCTATTATCTGGGTGTCCACCTCTCCGAAGAAACAGCCTCAAATGAAAAAAACTCCCATCATGACCCCGAAATGGCCATCTGTCTGGTTGAACGGGGCATGCCCGAGGGAACGCAGAACGAACTCAATGACAAGCAGTTTTCCGTCCTGGCCAACCAGCCGGTTCGGTTTAACCTGTACAGTTCCAGTTATCGCTCGGGAGATGCCGTGGGGGACGTCATTCCCGTGGACAACACGCTGACAACCCTTCCGCCCCTTCACACGGTGATCAAATTTGGGAAAAAGGCCAAAGAAGGGGTCGCCGTTCCCGTCAAGGTGGAGGCTCACTATACGGAAGTGGGAACCCTGGCCCTGTGGTGTCAGTCGTTAAAAAGCCCTCACCGGTGGCGTTTCCAGTTTCAACTGCGCACCATAGAGCAACCCGTTGACGTATCGGACCAGGAGGTGTTTGAAGAATCGATTGTGGGTGAGGCCATTTCACGGCTCAAAGATACCTTCTCCAGTAAAACCCCCAAGATCCAGCCCCCTCAGCTCATCAAGGATATCGCTAAAACGGTCAATGCGCCGAAGGAAAAATGGCCTTTAGAGTTTATTCGCCGAATGGCCGATGAACTCATGGGCCTGGATTCAACCCGCAAACGGAGCATCGAATACGAAAGCCGCTGGTTCAACCTGATCGGATTCTGCCTGAGGCCCGGTTTTGGGGATGCACTGGATGAACACCGTATCAAAACATTATGGAAATCGTTTCATGAAGGACCTTTTCATACCAAGAACGTTCAGGCAAGATCAGAATGGTGGGTGTTGTGGCGTCGGATCGCCGGAGGCCTCTCGGCAAGTCAGCAGCGCCAGGTGTTTTTGAAAATCTCATCCCTGCTCAAACCCGGAAAAGGCGGCAAAAAACCCAATCTTGCGCCCCAGGAAGAGATGGAATTATGGATGACCCTGGCCAATCTGGAACGACTTTCCGTGGAGGACAAATCCGCAAGGGGCAAACAGCTGCTCAAAAGCCTTCATCCCAAAAAATCCAGAGCCCAGCATTTTTGGTCCCTGTCCAGGATCGGAGCACGAGAACCTCTCTACGGGCCCATTGACCGGGTCCTTTCACCGGGATTGGTGACGTCCTGGATCAAAACAATTTTGAGCCAAAACTGGAAGACTCCCAGACCCGTTGGATTGGCCCTCTCCCAGATGGCCCGGCTCACCGGTGACCGAAAACGGGATCTGGACCCGGAAGTCATCAAAGATATCATCGATTGGCTGAGTCCCCACGAATGGTCAGCCCCCCTTATCCATGTCTTAGAAGAAGTGGTTCCCGTGGAAAGCCGGGATGAAACCCAGATGTTCGGCGAATCCCTGCCATCAGGGATTCATTTGCGGGTGGAAAAAGCATAGCGAGAAACGGCTTATAAAACTCCTTCAACTAAAATCCCGATTCTGAAGCTGGTAAACCAGGAACAATAGATGAAAATTTCAATGGTTACATTGGCAATAGGGATTTTGGCTGCCGCCGTTATTTTCTTAGATGGTTCTCCATATGTTGATTCCGATGGGTGGGGCTACTATCACACCGCAAAGAGTCTCGTGCAGGGCGGAAATTTTGTCACGTCCCAACAGCCCGAATATTTTCATTATTCAATGAACCGCGTCAATTATAATCGGGACAAATTTGTGACCAAGTTTTCTCCAGGCTATCCACTCATGGCCTTCCCCTTAATGTGGGTTGCCAGCTTTCTTGATCAAGACTCAACGTATACAAATTATTTTAAGGCCTATAATGGGCATTCCATTTGGGACGGTGTGGCGCTCCTGCTACTGAACATCGTTCTTACGATTTTCAGCTTCCTTTTCATCTATAAGATGCTGACGATATTTGAAATCAGCCCATTGGCCAAACTGTCTGCTGCAGGAATCCCTTTTCTCGTTTCCTTTTATTATACCTATGCTTTGGAAGAAATTGGATTTTCACACCCAGCGGAAGTATTTGCCATATCCGGCGTATTGTTTTTCACCTTTAAAACAATATTTCCGAAGCAAGAATCCTCGGGAACGCTTCAATTTTGCGCTTTGTGGAGTCTATTTTTTGGTTTGGCCGTACTTGTTCGCCCCACCAATGCAATCATCCTTCTCCCATGGCTCGCATTCTATATCCACGGTATTTTTAGTCGTTACCCTAGACCTATTTTTCTTAAATCACTGACTTTGATTGCCCTCATTGGCTCAGCTTTATTGGCGGTTTATCTTTATTACAACTGGTCCTCCTACGGAGATCCTTTAACGAATGGCTATACGGCTCTTTCAGGCGGTAAATTTTCCCTCAAGAAATACTTTTTTTTGTTACAGATACTTTTCTCCGGATGTAGGGGATGGTTTATCTACTCTCCTGCTGTAATATTTTCGATACTGGGCTTGATCCTTACAGGAATTTTCTCGAAATCTAACAATGAGGCTTTTTCTAGCCTTCAAAAAAATTTTTGTCTTTTTTCATTAATCGCAATCTGCCTCAATGTATTAACCTACAGCTTTTGGCATGGTTGGTGGGCGGGCAATAGCGCCGGTCAGAGGTACTTCATTCTCTTAACGCCCTTTCTTGCAATTGGATTTGCAGGATGGCTTAAATGTCTTGGAAGTAAAAGGAAATGGCTGAGAATCAGCCTAGTGTCGATTTTAACAGCATGTGTTTTCTACTCTGTGGCATTAACGTTTCTTTTGCGCGTCTCCAGTTTACCGGTCATGGCCAGATATATTGAAATTGAAAAGGTCTACCCGGAAATCCCCCGAACAGAGGAATATACTGTTTTGGATGTATTGAGATACCATTATACCTTAATCAATACCTCAGACTCTCTTCCCGAATATTTGCAAAATCTGATGTCTGGTTACAAAAACGGTCGCAGTATATTTACACTTTTTACGAACCTTTCTGAACCCATTGTGAAAATTGAACCGATTGCTGATGGAAGACTGCGTTTACACATTCATCCCAGACCCAACGGGCACCCTGCCGATTCGGATCTCATTCTGACAATTAAATCGAATGAATTTTCTCATGCCTATCGCGTAAGTGGTATAAATTTTAAGACATATGAGGCAATCGAAATCCAATGCAATGAAACCGAGTGCTCTTTCACCGGCACCAATTCGGTTGCACCCAAAATCCAAAAGCTGAAATCAAAAGACCCGGGTGCTCAAAATTTTATCAAGCTAAAAAATGGTCTTTTAATAAGTTTAAAATACTCCCATGACAGAATCAAATTTCCGGACTTTCGTTTATACTGATTCAAATTTATCCTTTCGACAGTGACATATGACGGATTTGCAGCAACATTTTGATGGAATAGCACCCGAAAGGCGGGCGTGGAAAAAACGTAATTATTATTACCACGAGTCTATTGAAGCCTTTTTCCGTTTTCTTGTTCCTGAAAACAGAAAAGTTCTTGAGCTGGGATCAGGAACTGGGGAACTTCTGGCCGCTTTAAAGCCTTCGAAGGGCATGGGAATAGATATCAGCGCTGAAATGACGCTGCTTGCGAAAGATGCATTTCCGACCATTGATTTCAGGCAGGGGGACGCTGAAAATCCTTTAACCTGGAATGTAAAGGGAACATTTGACTATATCATTATGTCCGACCTAGTCGGCCATCTTGAGGATATACAAAAAACCTTTGAAAATCTAAAGGCTTTTTGTTCAAATCACACAAGGATCATTGTTTCCTATTATAATTTCCTGTGGGAGCCCGCTTTAAAGCTTGCGGAGCGCTTCAACCTGAAAACCCCTACCAATACAGGAAACTGGCTTTCTCCTGAGGATATTGAAAACCTCCTGTTTCTTTCGGGATTTGATACCATTAAGGAGGAAAGAAGACTTATATTTCCCAAAAAGGTTCCATTTCTGCATAAAGTTATTGATTTTATCGGCAGCCTCCCTTTGATAAACAGGCTCTGCCTCATTAATTATATTGTTGCAAGGCCGCTCGAAGAAAAACCTGTACCGGAAAAAAGTGTTTCAGTTATAATCCCTTGCAAGAACGAAAAAGGCAACATAAAAAATGCGGCGAAAAGGCTCCCTGATCTGGGTTCTCATACGGAAATAATTTTCATTGATGGCCATTCTACTGACGGAACTCCTGATGAAATAAAAAGGGTTATGGGCCTTTTTCCGGATAAAGACATCAAATTTCTTGTCCAGGAAGGGCGGGGGAAAGGAGATGCTGTACGCAAGGCATTTGAGCAGGCGACGGCAGATATTCTAATGATTCTGGACGCGGATCTCACGGTGTCTCCTGAGGAAATGCCCAAGTTTTACAATGCCCTGGCATCAGGAAAAGGAGAGTTTATAAACGGCTCCAGGCTTGTATATCCAATGGAAGAAGAAGCCATGCGCTTTCTGAACATGCTGGGAAACAAGTTTTTCAGTCTTGCGTTTTCATGGCTCCTGAGCCAGAGAATCAAGGATACGCTTTGCGGTACAAAAGCCATAAGCCGTGAGAACTATATGGCAATTGCCGCAAACCGGCACTATTTCGGTGATTTTGATCCTTTTGGTGATTTTGATCTTCTTTTTGGAGCTTCGAAACTTAATCTTAGAATCGTTGAAATACCCATACGCTACAGGGCAAGAGAGTATGGCGAGACACAGATAAGCCGCTTCAGACACGGACTTCTGCTGATAAAAATGTGCTTCTTTGCCGTGCGGAAAATGAAGGTATTTTGATGAACATTCAAATTTTGATTTTTCGTTTTGAAAGAAAGCATGAATTGATTCAAACACACGATGGAAGAGAGGAGTCTCATTATGATTTCACAGGCTGCCGCTGATAAAATGCGAGCTGTTTTGGAGGATGTGTGGTACCTGGATGATCCGGAGGACATTATCACCTACTCCTATGACGGTTTTCTTCCGGAGTTCACGCCCGATGCGGTTCTGGTGCCTGAAAGCGCTGATCAGATCGCCCAAATCATGAAAATTGCCAACGAATACAGAATCAATATCATTCCCAGGGGGGCCGGCACCAATATCTGCGGCAGCTCGGTGGCGCGTGAAGGAGGTGTCATCATGGCCTTTCACCGCATGAACAGAATTCTGGAAATTGACAGGGCGAGCATGTGCGCAGTGGTTCAGCCCGGTGTAGTCAACGGGGATCTGCAAAAAGAAGTGGCACAATACAATCTGATGTATCCTCCGGATCCGGCCAGCATGTTTGTATCAACCATCGGCGGTAACGTTTCCCTGAACGCCGGCGGTCCCAGGGGCGTCAAATATGGGGTCACCCGGGACTACCTGCTGGGGCTTGAAGTGGTGCTCCCTTCAGGTGAAATTATCAAAACCGGCGGGAAAACCCTTAAGAACGTCAGCGGCTATGACCTGACACGGCTTTTGTGCGGTTCTGAGGGAACCCTGGGCATTTTCACTGAAATCACGCTGAGGCTTGTGCCCCTGCCCCCAGCCAAGACCACCCTTCAGGCCGCCTATGCGGATCTGGATGATGCCGCCACCACGGTTACCGCCATTCTGGCCGCGGGCATGGTGCCCACCACCCTTGAATTGATGGACAGAACGGTGCTGGACGTGATCAGCGATTACGGCGGCGCACAATTTAACGCCCAGGCCCAGGCCCTGCTGCTCATCGAAGTGGACGGAGATGAAGACCTGGTCGACAAACAGGGGGAACGGATCGAAGCCCTTTGCCGTGAAAAAGGCGCCATTGCCGTGGACCGGGCCCACAGTGCGGAGGAAGCCGAAAAACTGTGGCAGGCTAGGAGAACCGCTTTTGGGGCGGTTGCCAGCATGCGGCCTAACTGCATTGTGGAGGACGCCACCGTCCCGGTCAAAAGACTGCCCGATATTATTCGAAAGGTGGTTGAGCTCACCGAGAAGTACCATCTGAAAGTGGCGGTCCTGGCCCATGCGGGCGATGGAAATCTTCATCCCCTGATCATGACGGACTTACGTGACCCGGAAGAAATGGCCCGGGTAGACCAACTGCTGGAAGAACTCTGTGAAGCCGCTATTTCCATGGGAGGAACGCTTTCCGGTGAACACGGCATCGGCATCGCCAAAGCCCGTTTCATGGATATGGAATTCAGTGAAACCTCCCTTGACCTCATGCGGGGCATCAAACGGGTCTTTGATCCCAACAATATCCTGAACCCGGGTAGTTTTCTTTAGCCTTTCAACATATGAGGAAATTATAATATGGAAATGGATCTTATTTCCCCTGAATTCGACCAATGCATCAAATGCGGCCTTTGTCTGACCAATTGCCCCGTCAGTCACGAACTTTTCTTGGAAAAATACACTCCCAGAGGAAAAATCCAGCTGGCACGGCGCTACGGAAAGGGAGAAGCCACGATCAGCGACCACTATCGGGACATATTTGCCAGGTGCCTCCTGTGCGGCGCGTGCTCGGCCACATGCCCCAGCGGTGTGAACCTGACAACGGTCTTTACCCACATGCGGAAGGAAATTACCGAACAAAGAGGATTATCCCCATCCATGAAACCCGCCGTTGACTCCCTGATGAGCCATCACAATATTTCCCGTGAGGACAACGAAGAACGGGGAGACTGGAGAGAAGACATAAAAGACCTTCCCGATCACCAGTATCATAAAGCCAAAGCAAAACTGGTCTACTTTGTGGGATGCGTGGCCTCTTTTTTCCCAATGGCCCAGACCATCCCTAAGAATATGGTTCAAATAATGACGGCGGCCAATGTTGATTTCACCATTATGGCGGGTGAGGAATGGTGCTGCGGCTTTCCCCTGATCGGTGCGGGCGCAGGCGAAGAGGGCATGGAAAAATTCGTGAAGCACAACGTCGAAAAAGTACACGCCCTTGAAGCCGAAACCATTGTCTTTTCGTGCCCCTCATGCTATCGAATGTGGCGGGAGTACTACCCCGACGATTTCAAGTTGTTTCACAGCACCCAGTTGATTGAACAGCTTATGGACAAAAACGCACTTTCCTTCAAAGAGATTCCCCGCTCCGTCACCTATCACGACCCTTGCGATCTCGGTCGAAACGGTGGGGAGTACGAAGCGCCAAGAAAAATTCTAAACGCCATTCCGGGTCTCAAGCTGGTTGAAATGGAAAACACCCGTGCTAAGAGCACCTGTTGCGGTGGTGGCGGCAACCTGGAAATGACAGATCCCACCCTTTCCAACAAACTGGCCCGGAAAAGAGTGGCTGAAATCAGGAAAACCGGAGCTGATGCAGTGGTAACCGCCTGTCAGCAATGCGTCAGAACCCTCAAAGGCCACGCCAGGCGGGAGAGACTGGACCTCGAGGTCATGGATATTTCAACCGTGGTAGCCCGGGCGCTACTAAATGCCTAGGGTAAAAGACGGAAGTCATCGCCGGGATATTGGGGTGAAGGGATTCCCTCCGGGCTATTTATCATGGATTGTCTGGGGGTTGGGCGCCGCTTTCTACCTGAGCGGATTTTTTCAGCGGGTGGCGCCCGCGGTCATGACCGACTATCTGATGGCCGACTTTCAAATCGGGGCCACGGCCCTGGGCAACCTTTCCGCCTACTATTTCTATAGCTATGTGGCCATCCAGATTCCCACCGGCCTCCTGGCCGACGCGTGGGGCCCCAGAAAACTGCTGACCGCGGGTTCCTTTGTCGCTGCCTTGGGCGCATTTCTCTTTGCGGCAGCCCCCACCATCGTGCTCGCCGACATAGGGCGTCTCCTCATCGGCGTTTCCGTGGGAGTCGCCTGGGTTTCCCTGCTGAAACTCTCCATGCACTGGTTTCCACCGCATCGTTTCGCCACGACCAGCGGCCTGGCCCTCTGCTGCGGACTGGTGGGAGCGGTATCCGCCGGTGCACCCTTGCGTATCCTCATTGATCAATTCGGATGGCGGCCGGTGATGATGGTATCCGCTGCGGCCTCCGTGGCCATTGCCATATGCATCTGGATCATTGTTCGCGACGACCCCTCAGAGAGAGGCTACAAAGGATTCATCCATGCCGACGCCGCACCTGCCCACGCGCCATTATCCATCCTGTCTGGCCTGTTGAAAGTTTTCACCTATATGAACACCTGGATCATCGCCATTGCACCCAGCGGCATAGCGGGATCGGTGCTCGCTTTCTCCGGGCTATGGGGAATTCCCTTTCTAACCACCCATTATGGCCTGACCCCTGCCAAAAGCGCCGCGTTGACCTCTTTGCTGTTGATCACCTGGGGGCTTGGAGGGCCCTTATCCGGCATTATTTCAGACCGAATGGGCCGCAGAAAACCCATCTATGTGGTGGGCAGTTTTGTGGCATGCATCTGCTGGTACTTGATCCTGTTTGTGCAACATCTTCCCCTGTGGCTTTTAACCCTGCTGATCATCCTGGTGGGAACCGCATCGGGCGTCATGATTTTGAGCTTTGCCTTTGCCAAAGAATCGGTCCCCTCATCATTGTCAGGTACTGTCTCCGGTGTAACCAACATGGGGGTCATGTCGGGGCCCATGATCCTGCAACCCGCCATGGGTTGGATTCTGGATAAAAACTGGAACGGAGCGTTTGAGTCGGGGGTGCGGGGTTATGAACTAGGGGCCTATCGCTCCGCTTTCCTTTTGATGATGGCAGGGTCCATCATGTCCGCTATACTGATTTGTTTTGCAAAAGAGACCCATTGCCGGCAAATGGTCCAAAATGATTAAGATTCGACCCGATTGGATAATTTCACTTTGAACGAAAAGCCATTTTGGACCATGATATCCAATCACTAAAGCATTTATCTGGGATTAATAAACTATAAGCTGATTTGAATTCCATTTGCGAAAGGGATTTTGCCTGGTGGGTGAGAGGCATTGGGGATCTCTCCGACCGGGGACCAAGGTGTCGGATTAAACTTCCCCGCTATCCTCAAAAACTCCCTCAATATATGGCGGTTCCACCAAATATTGAGGGCTACCCAATCATTTCAACCTCCTCCACGCTTCCGCTCCTATTAATATAACGAATCGTTATTAATGGATTATTGCAACATTTTGCCTTTTCTCCAGTTGTTGGCAGGCCCTTTGCATATACGATTTGCATGATCCTGGTCGGGAGCAATTAAAGGCAGGTATCGATGTGCCTCTGGAGGATCTGGGTAACGCCTACAAAAAGGCAGCGGTCGAGTTCAGCAAATCCTGAGAACAGTTATTTTAACTTATCAGTCTTTTTTACGTAAACTTCAGCCAAACCGAAATCCAACAGGAGGAATACCATGAAATAACGCACAAGGGACGAGGCGGAAGGCAAGTTGCACCAAGTGAAGGGTAAGATCAAGGAGATCACCGGGAAAGTCATCCCGGATCCTGACTTGGGAGCCGAAGGCAAAAAGGAAAACAAAACCGGCAAAGTTTAATTAACATTTTTTTTGCTTTTGGTGCAAAAACATATTGACCTAGGGTGTGATAATCAGGCAAAATATAGATTATTGGTGTTTCCTGCTCAAATATTCATGGACGTAGCCGTACTATTGCTCAAGAAAATAGGCGGTCAAAACATAAATAGGGCTCTGTGCTCAAAAATTCTAAGGAGGAAGAATGATGAAAAGAAACAGCTTTTGGAAAGTTATTTTGTTTGGACTAATGGCTTTGCTGCTGGCCGCCTGTGCCACGACAAAGCCTTTGGCTCCGTTTAATGCCGTTGACTTGAACCCCATGTTGACCAGCGGGGATTATGTGCTCAAAGCAAATAATCTCCAGATCATTGTCGACAAATCCGGATCCATGGGCGAAATGTACAAAGGAATGCTCAAACTCGATTATGCCAAGGATCTGGCCAGCGGTTTCGGGCACACCGTTCCCAATGCGGATATCACGGGCTCACTCAGAGCCTTTGGCAGGAAAGCACCCATGAGCCCCATCATGACTGAATTGATGTGGGGCCCGGCCCCCTTTTCAGCAGCAGGAGTGGACGGCGGCCTCAACAATATCGGGTTCAGCGTCGGTGAAAGCCCCCTGAACCTGGCACTGGACGCCGCTGGTCAGGATTTCAGCTCCGCACAGGGCAATATCGCGATTGTCATTTTTACCGATGCCAACGAAGAAGTCATGGTCTATGATGCGGTTAAAAAATCCGCCGCGAGCCTCAAAAGCCAGTACGGCGACAGACTCTGCATCTATCCCGTGCAGATCGGCGACGACAAGCCAGCCACCACGTTCTTGACTCAGCTTGCGGAAATCGGTGGATGCGGATTCATGGTGAATGGCGATAACATTGCCGCCGGCAAAGGAATGGCCGATTTCGTGGCAAATGTCCTCCTGCAGAAGGCACCGCCCAAAGTCGTGGAAGTGATCTGTGTGGACGAAGACGGTGACACCATTTGTGACGACGTGGACAAATGCCCGGGAACGCCCAAAGGCGCCAAGGTCAACGAATTCGGATGCTGGGTACTGGGAGATGTGCTCTTTGACTTTGATAAATCCAACATCAAACCCGAATACTACGGGTTCCTGGATGAAGCCGTCAGGGTTTTCGAGATAAATCCCGGTCTTAAAGTGGAACTTCAGGGGAATACCGACAATATCGGTACGGCAAAATACAATATGAAACTCTCCATGCGGCGTGCCAATGCCGTCATGAAGTACCTGGTGAACAAGGGCATTTCCAAAAGCAGATTGATGGCCAGGGGCTTCGGTTTCTCACGTCCCGTCGCCACCAACGACACGGCGGAAGGACGCGCTTTGAACAGGCGGGTTGAGCTGACGCCCATGCCCTAACGCCGGTTGGATGTTTTAAATTATTAACTTTTTAAAAAAATGGGGGTCGAGCGTTTTATCTGCTCGACCCCCATTTTTTTGTTGCCGATTGCCATTTTCCGGTTGTCGGTTTTTCCTATCGCTCGACTGGTTTAGGCGAATAGGCGAATCGTTATGAAATTATCGATTCCCCATTCCCACCTGGAGCAGGGCAAACCAGCGGAAACCGGTAACTGTAAACCGTTTTTTATTCTTTCGGCCTCACCGACAAAACCGGACAGGGCGCCTGCCGGACAACACGATCCGTGGTTGACCCCACCAGCAGTGATTCCATCACACTGTGCCCTCTGACGCCCAGAACAATCAAATCCACTTCATGCACCAGAGCGTATTTTGTAAGCTCATCGGAAGGGTGCCCTGCCAGAATAAGTGTTTCCGGTTTACACCACTGCTTTGCCTCCTCCGGCACCATACCGTTCAATTTCTGGGTCAATTTCTCTCGCAACCCTTCTCTACCCGGATCGGCCGAACTCACCGGATGGGTTAACATATCTTTGTAAACTGACGGTTCAAGCACATGGGCCAAATACAATTCCGATTGAAACTCCTGGGCCAGACTGATCCCATACTGAACGGCCAGATCGGAATCGGCGGAAAAATCACATCCCACCAGGATTCTCGTAAGTTTCATCTCAGCCATCACAGGTGCGGCCGGCTCCCTTTCCAGACTGCGTACAATATACATGGGACAGGGAAGCGTCCGCATTAAGCGTTCCGTCACCGACCCCAGGATCAGGCGCTTCAACCCGGAACGGCCGTGAGTGGCGGAAACCACCAGATCTGCCCCTTTTTCTTTGGCAATGAGCGCAATTTCATCAGCCGTATGTCCCACCGACGTGAGTGATTCCCATTCAATATCCGTATCGCCGATCAGCTCTTTCAGGTGCTCGTGTGCATAATCCGTAATTTTGGTTTCCAGCAGCAACGGATCCGAAAACCCCTCGCCGTACATGGCAACCGAAGATAAATCAATCACATGACATAAATACAGTTTAGCACCGAACTCTTTGGCCAGCGCTACGCCAAAAGGGACAGCGCGATTTGAAAAGTCTGAAAAATCCGTTGTGCAGACAATCGTTTTGATATGGACTTTCATCACAAGCCCTCCTTTTCAATCGTTAAAGGTGGTGGTTTCCATCATTTTTCCTACCTCTGCTTCAATTCAAAAACATGGTCATCGTATTTCTGGCTGTTCGGATTGAGGTCATGGGCGATGAGGGCATCCCGCAACGCCATGTTCATGTCTCCGATTTCAGCCCAGGCGCGGGACCTCCCATAGTAATCTCTCGCCGAGCGGCTATTCATGTCGATGGCTATGGAAAAATCATTAATAGCCCCCTTGTAATTCCCCATTTGAAACTTGGACCAGGCCAGAGCATTATAGATGGTCGGGAGTTCTTTGCGCTGCTCCCCATACTGAAGTGCTTTATCATAGTCGTTGACGGCCTCAGCATATCTTTTTTTGTAAAACCATGCGTCCCCTCGGGCTTTATAGAGATTAAAAACCCCGTATTCCAATTTGGGTGTCGGGGCCGGGACGTCCATGCTTGAATCATAAACCTGGGGTTTGTATTCTCCCATGGCAGTTCGGCCGGCCACCAGTTGCAGGCCTGAATCAAAATCACGGATGGCGCGGTCGTAATCGCGAAGTTTATAGTAGGCGAGCCCCCGGTTATAATATACAATATAATTTTGCGTTCCCTCGGGGGCCATCTCCAGAACTTTCGTAAAATCCTTTACAGCCCGATCGAATTCTCCTTTCTGATACCAGGCGATACCTTGATTGTAGAAGTCCTCCGCGTACTGATTATAATTGCTACCCCCACATCCGAACAGGCATAAACTCAGCAAAACCAACATCCAAAACCTGTTTTTTTTAGCGCTTGCCATTGTATTCTCCTTATCAAAAAATTCCAGGTACTACCTTTACGAATTCTAACACAATGCGTAAAACTCCGTCAATTGCTCCCGAATTTGCAGATATGGACCAAGGCGATTTGAAAAAAAAACATCAAGGAACAACAGCCAACCAGAAGATGAACGTTCCAGAGGAAAAGATAGTGCTGAGGGAAATGGCTGCATTGGCAAAATCAGGATCCCCCTTCATTTCATTGGCCATGACGTAAGTGACGGTTGCAGTGGGGGTGGCCAGGAGGATGATCCCCGGCAAATAGTCCCCGGCAGCAAGATCCATGAGCTTAAACATTATCAAACCGACAGTAGGAAGCGCAATCAATTTCAATATACACGCCATGAGTATAAACGCCATTTTGGACCGCATGAATGAAAAGGAAATGGAACCGCCAATAATCAATAGGGCCAGGGGAAGCGCAAGACTGCTTAAGATGTCCAGGCTTCTTCCGATAACCAGCGGAACCGGGATGGTGAAAATGGAAAACAGCATTCCTGCTACAGCAGAAATAATCACCGGATTTGCGATAATGGTCAGGGTTATGGTTCGCAGGTTGCTAAAATGACTGCGAACGTCCGTTGAATAGACCTGCAACACCAGGACTGCTAGAAAATTCTGAACCAATATGACAAAAGAGGCAATAATACTGGCCCTGGCAAGCCCCTGCGCTCCCAGAAAATAGTACACCACCGCAAAACCGATATATCCCAGATTTCCGTGAAACGTGGTATGAATAAAGGATCCCCGCTGGCCGCGTTTCAAATGCACCATTGCTCCCACCCCCCAAGCTACGGCAAAGACAATTGTCACCGCCGATAGGGTTCCCGCTACAACTTGAGCATCGAATTCCGCGTGAAAGTCCGTTTTGGAAAGGGCCCGAAATATCATGGCTGGGATTGCCAGATAGAAAACCAGCCGGTTTGCCGGGCCCAGAAATGAGACGGGCAAAAAACCACGTCTCCCGGCCAGCCAGCCCAGCACGATGAGCACAAAAATGGGGATAATGGTGTTGATAATATTCATTGATAAGCACTATTATGTTCGCGGCTTTATAAAAGAACGAAAGCGCCGCTCTGATTTTCCAACAGCAATACCAAAATGTCAGGATATCATGCCGAGCGCAATGGTGCAATCGATCAAAAAAGAGTTCAACCCCTGTTGACTAAAAAAAATATCTAAACTATAAAGATGGATTTTATTCTTCTAATTTAGGGATCTTCCTTACAAATTATGATTTGAATGAAGTGATCCGCCGCATGAATAAAAGGGCGAAAACAGCCAGGGGATTTTAATGAATTGTAATGAAAGAACATATTGTGGCGCTGTGACTGATTCCGATGCCGGAAAGTCAGTACTGCTCATGGGCTGGGTTGATGCCATAAGGGACCATGGAAACATTCTCTTTTTTCACCTGAGGGACGTTCGCGGTATTGTTCAGGTGGTTTTTGATCCGCAAAAAGACAAGGCCAGCTATGAAACCGCCGCTTCGATACGGGAAGAATATGTCATTGAAGTTCGCGGCCGGGTAACCTTGCGGGATAAAACCGCTGAAAATCCGACCCTCGAGACCGGAAAAATTGAGGTTCTGGCAAATGACGTTAAAATATTATCAAAATCGAAGGCCATGCCCTTTCAGATCAGTGAAAAGGCCATGGTATTCGGTGAGGAAATCCAGGCCGGGCCTGAGAATGTTGACGAGGAAATACGGCTCAGATACCGATACCTGGATCTACGCCGACCCTCGGTGCAGAACATCTTTCGCAAACGATATCAGATTATCAAATGTATTCGGGATTTTCTGGATGCGCTGAACTTCACTGAAATTGAAACACCCTTTCTGACCCGAAGCACACCCGAGGGTGCCAGGGATTATCTGGTTCCCAGCCGGGTTCACCATGGAAAATTTTACGCCCTGCCGCAATCCCCCCAACTGTTCAAACAGATTCTCATGATCGGCGGCATGGACCGATATTTTCAGATTGCAAGATGTTTTCGCGATGAAGACTTGAGACCCAATCGTCAACCGGAGTTTACGCAACTGGACCTGGAAGCCTCTTTCATCGATGAGGAATTTATCTATGAAACCATTGAAGCGTTGACGGTCAAAATGTTTGCCGTTGGGGAAATTGACCTTCCCCGGCCCTTTCCCAGAATGACCTATGAAACGGCAATGAACCGTTATGGAACGGACCGGCCGGACCTCCGTTTCGAAATGACCTTCGAAGATGCCACGGATATTTTTCTGGACACAAAATATACCATATTCAGGCACATTATTGACAAGGGCGGTGAAATCAGGGGATTTTCCGTCAAAGATCCGAATGGAGCCCTCAGCAAAAACATTTTACAAAACGATTATGCGAAAACGATCGTTCCCCAACTGGGCGCCAAGGGATTGACCTGGATGAAAGCCGTTGGCGGAAAGCTTCAATCCAATATTGTCCAGTTTTTCAGTTCCGATGAACAGGCGGCACTCCTAGACCGTTTCAAAGCGCACAACGGAGACGTCCTCATGATGATCGCGGACGAATCCGGCGAACTGGTGAAAAAAGTGCTGGGCAGGCTACGCCTTCACGTGGCCGAGCGGCTGGACCTGATTCCCAAAGACCACTGGCAACCTTTGTGGGTCACGGATTTTCCACTATTTGAATTGAAGGACGGACAGATTGGTTCGCAACACCACCCTTTTACCATGCCCGACCGGGTAGAGTTTGATCCCGAAGACCTGCCTGCGCTTCAGGCCCTCAATTCAAGGGCATACGATCTGGTCATGAACGGCGAGGAACTGGGAGGTGGCAGCATTCGTATTCACCGAATGGATGTTCAGCAAAAGGTTTTCCAAGCACTGGGTCTGAGCGCTGAAGAGGCGACCGCCAAATTCGGTTTTTTTCTGAAAGCCCTTGAATTCGGAGCTCCCCCCCATGCGGGGCTGGCCCTTGGACTGGATCGTGTCATCGCAATGATACTCAAAACCACGTCTATACGGGATGTGATTGCTTTTCCCAAAAACCGAAGAGCCTTCTGTCCCCTGACTGAAGCCCCTTCTTGGGCTGATCCTGCCCAACTTGAGGAATTGGCCCTGAACGCACCTTCCAAAGTCGTTGCGGATGAATCAGTGAAAAGCGATCGAGCCTCCGCCGAGGAGCGCACGGTCACTTCAAAAAAAGAAAAGGCTGAAATGATCACAAAAGAAGAGGTCCACCACGTGGCCAAACTGGCACGGTTGGAGCTGACGGACCGGGAAACCGCATTTTTCCAAAAAGACCTCAATTCCATTTTAAACTACGTGGAAAACCTGAAAAGCCTTAACACAGACAACGTCTCCCCCATGAGCCACGTTCTCGAAATAGACAACGTGTGGCGGGAAGACCGGCCTGAAGTGCAGAAGGAGACCGAACCCTTGCTTCAAAACGCCCCCATGAGGGAAAAGAACTACTACAAAGTACCCAAAATACTGGAAGGTTAAGGATATTGGAAAACCAAGCCATGGAGCTCTGTGACCGAAGTGCAATGGAGCTGACCGGAATGCTGCGGCGGCGGGAAGTGAGCGCGCGGGAAATCACTGAATCGGTGTTCACAAGAATTGACGAAAGGGAACAATCGATCAATGCCTTTATCACTACGACCCGGGAAACCGCTTTCAAACAGGCGGATCTTGCGGACGCAAAATTCAAGCAGGGAGGCGATACTCCGCTTCTGACAGGCATTCCCGTTGCTGTGAAGGATCTTTTGTGCACAAAAGGGATCAAAACCACCTGCGGATCGAAAATTCTCGAGAACTTTGTTCCTACCTATAATGCTACCGCCTTTCGAAACATCCTTGAAGCCGGCGCCGTCCTGGTGGGAAAAACCAACATGGATGAATTCGGCATGGGATCGTCCACGGAAAACAGTATTGTCGGTCCAACCCGAAATCCCCATGACCCTGAAAAGGTTTCCGGTGGTTCCAGCGGCGGTTCCGCGGCAGCGGTTTCTTCCGGTGAAAGCATTCTCGCTCTCGGTACCGATACGGGAGGATCCATTCGACAACCGTGCGCTTTTTGCGGCGTCACCGGGATCAAACCCACCTACGGCAGGGTTTCCCGCTATGGTCTGATCGCCTATGCTTCTTCCCTGGATCAAATCGGACCCATTGGAAAAACAGTTGGTGACTGCGCCATGATGCTGAATGTAATCTCCGGCCATGATCCATTGGATACCACCTCCGCCAACATTGAAAAACCCGATTTTCTGACTGCGCTCAACCGGGAAATTGAGGGGATTCGAATTGGTATTCCCGAAGAGTTTTTTGCGGAAGGGCTGGATGCGAAAATCAAAGAGAAGGTACTTGGCGCGGTCCGTCTCCTTGAAAAAAACGGTGCCCTTGTGATTCCCGTCAATCTGGTCCACAGTCCTCATTCCATCAGCGCCTATTACCTCATCGCTACCGCGGAGGCGAGCAGTAATCTGGCGCGATTTGATGGGGTTAAATACGGTTTCAGGAATGCGGGTGATATTACGGATTGTATGGAGATGTATCATAGAACCCGAACGGAAGGTTTCGGCATGGAAGTCAAACGCCGCATCATGCTGGGAACGTATGTCCTCTCGGCCGGCTACTACGATGCCTATTACCTGAAAGCCCAGAAAGTCAGAGCATTGATCAAAAACGATTTTGATGAGGCATTCAAGAAAGTGGACTGTATCGTGACACCGGTCTCGCCCTGCCTCCCTTTTGCGCTGGGCGAAAAAATGACCGACCCCCTGCAGATGTATCTGGTGGACATCTACACTGTTTCCCTTAATCTGGCGGGGCTGCCCGGTATGAGCCTCCCCTGCGGGAAAGTGGATGGCCTTCCGGTGGGCCTTCAAATCGTGGGAAAACCCTTTGATGAAGAAATGGTTCTTAGGGTGGGCGCGGCTTACGAGCGGTTGGTTAAAACAGCAAATGTGGAACACTGAAAAAATGGTTTCAGGCCCTTACACCTTAAACCTTATACCTAATTCCTACAGGAATCCCGACCATGGAATACGACGCAATTATCTGCTTTGAAACGCACGTCGAACTGAAAACCGAAACGAAGCTGTTCTGCAGCTGCCGGGTGGCCTATGACATCCCTCCCAATACTGAAATCTGTCCGGTTTGTACCGGGCAGCCGGGAGCCCTTCCCGTTCTCAACAAAAAGGCGGTGGAATATGCCATTCGGGCAGGCGTAGCCCTTGACTGCACCATAAACCAAAGATCGCGATTTGCCAGGAAGAACTACTTCTATCCGGATCTTCCCAAAGGATATCAAATCTCCCAGTACGAACTCCCCTTTTGTGAAAACGGATATCTCGAAATCACCGGCGATGACGGGAAGCCCTACGCTGTCGGCATCAAGAGAATTCACCTTGAAGAAGATGCCGGAAAACTGGTGCACTCATCCGATTCCTTTGATGACGCCGATTACAGCCTGGTAGACTACAATCGCAGCAGCGTACCGCTCCTTGAGATAGTGGGAGACCATGAACGAAACCCCTTGCGGTCTGTTCAGGAAGCCCGAAGCTACCTTGATAAGCTTCGGCAGATTCTCCGCTACATCGGTATCAGCGACTGCAAAATGGAAAAGGGCCAGCTTCGGTGTGACGTAAATCTCTCCCTTCGCCCCAAAGGAAGTCGGGAGTTCAGCAACCGGACGGAAGTCAAGAACATGTCCTCCTTCCGATTCATGATGGAAGCCCTGGAATACGAAATGAATCGACAGGCGGAAATCCTGGATTCCGGTGGCACAGTGCAACAGGAGACCCTTCTTTTTGACGAAATAAAGCGCGTCACCCGTCCCATGCGGAGCAAAGAAGACGCTCCTGATTACCGCTATTTTCCGGATCCCGACCTGTTGGAGGTAAACCTGGAAGATAAATTCATCGCTGATATCAAAAACGCTTTGCCCGAGCTGCCTCACCAGCGGGTCAAGCGTATCATGGACGAATACGACATCCCGCGAGACGATGCGTTGATCCTGACCCGGGACAAGGACATCTCGGACTATTTCACTGCCTGCGTTTCCCATTGCGAGGATCCCAGGAAACTGAGTCACTGGATCATCAAGGAACTTTTCAGGCTTTTGAATGAGGCCTCCTGCACCCTGGCCGATTGCCTCATTGCGCCAAAGGATTGTGCGGAATTGGTCAATCTCGTAAGCCAGGGCAGAGTGACCGCAGGAATCGGCAGAGAAATTCTGGATGACATGTTCAAAACCGGAAAAAACCCCGAAGCCATCATCCATAAGAAAGGATTAAGACCGATTCAGGATGAAGAGCACCTTGAGACATTTCTGGATGAGGTCATCACTGAAAACCCCAAAGTGGTTTCTCAAATCAAGGAAGGTGATCTCAAACCCATCGATTTTCTGGTGGGGCAGGTAATGCGGAAAACCAGAGGCAAAGCCAACCCCAAATCGGTCATCAAGCTGATTCACCGGAAGTTGGCAGTGTAAGAGGATACCAAAACGTTAATTCAAACAGTTGACGGTTGAAAGACGCCATTTCAAAAGGAATCCAAGGGGACGTCTCAATGAGCGCTCGTTTCGGACAGAAACCGACTGTAGGATACCATCCCTGCCAGCACACTCACCGCAGTTTCAGGGGTCTGAAACATCACCCCGCTGTACCTGCTCTCCGGAACAGGCCGCACCGTGCCTCTGCCACCATCGGCCATTGAAACACCGATAACGGGCTTTTGGTAGGTTTCCATAAAGGCGGTCATTTGCGCAATGAACCGTTCTTCAAACTCGCGGCCCATTTTTTTCACATATTCCAGAAACTCCGAAGGCACCTCGGGGTCGGCCTTTCGGGTGGAATCCAGAATCTGTTTTACCAGTTCATGGCGCCCGACAATGCCCAGGCAGATGACTGCATCGATCCCGTTCCATTTTATCAACTCTTCAACGGCCACCACCGGTGCTTCCAGATTCCGGGTTCCAACCAGATCCACGGGATTTCCCTTGCTCCAGAATTCGGGCAGATATTTTCCGATGCGGGTCACAATATCTTCCGGAATTTCTGGAATCACCAATCCCTTTTTTATGCATTCATCAGCCGTCACAACCCCCCAGCCACCGCCCAATGTCACAATGCCCACACGGTTTCCCATGGGAAGAGGCAAAGAAGAAAAACCGGCGGACAAGTTCAGTAAATCCGATGGCACATTCACATTCAGGATTCCCGCCTGACGGCAGGCACCTCTGAAAACGGCGTCCTCGCCGCTCATGGCACCGGTGTGTGAAGAGGCTGCCTTTTTACCCGCTGCCGTACTGCCGCCCTTCAGGAGAATTACCGGTTTTTTTCTGTTTATCCGCTCCGCGACTTTCGTGAAGCGGCTGCCATCTCCGACGTTTTCCACATAGAGCACAATGAATCGGGTATTGGGATCTTTTTCCAGGTATTCCATATAATCGGAACATGTCAACATGGCTTCATTGCCGGACCCTACAAACAGAGAAATGCCCACCCCCTGCTGTTCGGCCCAGTGAACGAGTTGATTGCCCAGATTTCCCGATTGTGAAATGAAACCCACGGAACCTTTTTGCGGTCGCGGATGAGAACCTGTCGCAAAAAAATCGGCATACGGGCAGATGATCCCCATGGTATTGGGGCCAATGGTCCAAACATTATTTTTTCGCGCGACTTCTACGATTTTTCTTTCAAGCCTCTTTCCGGATACATCCGTCTCACTGAATCCGGATGTGATGATTACAGCACCCTTTACCCTTTTTTCTCCCAACGCTTCGAGCAATCCCGGAACCGTTTCAGCGGGCGTGGTGATAAAGGCGAGGTCCACTCGATCCGAAATATCCGTGATACTCGGAAATACATCCAGACCGAACATCTTCCCCCCTTTGGGGTTTACGGGGAAAACCTTGCCCTTAAAACCCCCCGCCTTGATATTTGAAAATATGACCTGCCCCCACTTGCCAAATGTGGTGGATGCTCCGATAACAGCCACATTTTCGGGATAAAAAATATTCTTGAGCGTTGAAAGCATTTCGGTCATATGCTTCTGATGGTTCATCTTTTGCTCCACACCATTTCATCCATCAACCTTGTTTGCATCCGTCGCAGTGCCAAAATCCCTATCGAGGCGGTATAGTAGCCTTGCCAAAACGCTATGTCAAACAGGATTTTGTGAGCCATTCTTCTCTTGTACTTTATGTAAATACGGGTTAAACTTTTAAAATTGAACAAACGCAAAGGGAGGGAAAACCATGGGAATGGATAATGTGATCTTTCTGGAAGTCATCGAATGGTTTGATGAAACCGGCAAAGAACTGGTTCACAGAATCCCTGAAAAAGGCTCAGGAGAAATTAAGTACGGAGCGCAGCTTACCGTAAGGGAGAGCCAGGCGGGCATTCTCTTTTACAAGGGTCGGGCATGCGATGCTTTCGGGCCCGGTCGTCATACCTTGAAAACCGCCAACATTCCCATTCTCACCAAAATTCTATCCGTGCCCTGGGCCATGACCAGCCCGCTTCGCGCTGAAGTTTACATGGCCAATATGAAAGTTTTCCCCAATCTTAAGTGGGGAACCCGTGAACCGGTGGCCTTCAGGGATTCGGAACTGGGGCTCATAAGGCTTCGGGCTCATGGGGTTTTTAATATTCAGATCACACAACCGCTGCTTTTCATCAACACCATGGTGGGCACCATGGGGCATTTCACCACGGAACAGATTGCGGAATACCTAAAACGGGTCATCGTCTCCAGGTTCAACGACCATCTGGGTGAACACCTGGATACCCTCTTCAACCTGCCCGGGACTTACGATAAACTCTCGGCCGGACTTCAGGAAGCCCTGAAGAACGATCTGAGCCACTTCGGCCTCAGTTTGACCCACCTTTATATCACCTCGATTACGCCGCCTCCCGAGGTGCAGGCGACCATCGACGACAAAAGCCGTTTGAATGTCATTCCCGATCTGGACCGTCTTGTAAAAATGAAAGCCGCAATGGCCATGGAAAAGGCCGCCGCAAATCAGGGAGAAGCGGGCGCCGGGCTGGGAATGGGCATGGGTTTCATGATGCCTGCCATGTTCGGGGACGTCTTCAGACAAAAGGGACAGGCCGCCCCCCGGGAAAGCTTTTGCCCCGACTGCAAAAAAGCGATTGCCAGGGATGCCAAATTCTGCCCTTACTGCGGACATCAGCAATTGGTATTCGGTCAGTGCGGCAACTGCAGCAAAAACCTGCCCCCTAACGCCAGATTCTGCCCCAGGTGCGGCCAAAAGGTCGAAGAAAGACCCACTGGAAAAATCTGCTCTCACTGCAAGGGGGAAAACTTGCCCGACGCTACATTCTGTAACCAGTGTGGAGAGAGGCTTTAATTCTTGGACGGATATTAAATCGGAGTCACCATGGGTTTTTGGGTCAAACAGGAATGTCCCCAATGCGGTGCGCCTGTTGAACTGGAAGAAACCGACCACATCCTTCAATGCCCTTTTTGTGATGTAAAGAGCTTTCTCTTCTCCAGCGAACCTTTCAGATTTGTGCTTCCCCACAAAACACGCCATAAAGAAATCCTCTATGTCCCCTATCTTCGATTTCGAGGTGTTGTTTATGCTTGCCACTCACTGGGTGTACGGTACCGGATTATGGATCTCACGCGGTTGGCCGTTCCTCTCAAGCGATTTCCCATTTCTCTGGGGCTGAGACCGCAAGCCATGAAAATGCGTTTCTTGAGTCAGAAGACCGAAGGTTCTTTCCTGAAATGCTTCCTGAAAACCTCTGAAATGTTGACCAATGCGGAAAAACAGTTTATTTCCAAAATTTCCGAGGAGGTTTTTCACAAAGCCTATGTGGGTGAGGCCGTCAACCTCATCTATCTTCCCCTCTATTTAGACAAAGGGGCTCTTTTTGATGCCATCACCCACCATCCCGTAGCACGACTGCCGAAAGACAGAAAAATATTTTCATCTATCACTGAGAATGTACCGCCTTGGAATCTCGAATTTTTGGCAACTCTATGCCCCAGATGTGGATGGAACCTCGCAGGGCAGAAGGACAGCGTTGTCCTGTTATGCAGCAACTGTGAATCCGCCTGGGAAGCCAAAGGGAGGCGGTTTACCCCCGTGGATTTCCTCATGGTTCCAAATGGTCATCCTGATTTGACCTATCTCCCTTTCTGGAAAATGTCAGTCCGGATGGAAGGCATCACCATTAATTCCTTTGCCGATTTCATACGAGTGACAAACCAGCCGAAAGTCGTTCAAAAATCATGGCATAACCAAGGCATGGCGTTTTGGGCACCGGCTTTCAAAATTCGGCCAAAGCTTTTTCTCGCCATATCAGGACGTCTTACCCTGACTCAGGAAAAATTGGATGGCGAAAAGGCTTTCCCCCATGAACCTCGCCATCCGGTGACCTTGCCTCTTGCTGAAGCCATTCAGAGCATCAAGGTAACCCTTGCGTATGCAACGGTGAACAAAAAGAACGTCTTGCCCAGGCTTCCCGAAATGAAAACGGCCATCAAAAAGGCCACACTGGTATATCTTCCCTTTAGAGAAACAGTCCATGAAATGGTTCAGATCCACACCGGACTTGCCATCAACAAGAAATCCCTTGAATTTGGACGATACCTCTAATATGATTCACCATTCGGCGCAATGGCCTTTAACCCTGGTGGCTTTCAGGAGAAAGAATCACCGCTGCAGGATTCAATCTAACATTTTGGTAAGGAGAACAATCATGAAACATCTCTTAATGATACTGTTGTCGGTAGGTGTTATGGCTACATCCGCATGGGCCGGGCTGGAAATGGGTCAGATACCCAAAGAAGTTGAACTGAAAGGCGATTTGGGCGGGCGTCTCGACGGCAGTCCCTGGAGCAGCAAGGAACTGGCGGGAAAAGTGCATGTGCTTTTTTATGTGGATCCCGATGAAAAGGACCTCAACAATGAAACGAGCGAAGCACTCCGCCTCGAAAATTTTCCGCGGGACCAGTACCAATCTTTTGCCATGATCAACATGGACGCCACCTGGCTTCCCAATTTTGCCATTTCGTCCGCCCTGGAAGAAAAACAGAAAAAATATCCGACCGCCATCTACGTAAAGGACTATGACAAAATTCTGGTGAAGGAATGGAACTTGGCCGATGACAACAGCGATGTATTGGCGTTTGATAAGAGCGGCAAACTGATTTTCATGAAAGCCGGCAAGCTGACCCCCCAGGATATTCAAAAGCTCATTGGATTAATTCGCGAAAACCTAAAATAAATAGAGGAATATTGGATATGCCGGACTTTGAATTGCGGCAGATCGGCAGGGTTCGGTCAAGTCTCAAGAGCAGGGCCGACTGCCCTTTTCAGGAAAAGGAAGGGGCACCCGAAGCCTGGGTCGAAATCGATCCGCAATACAAAGACGGCCTGTTTGGCTTGCAGCCGGGTGATGAGATCATAGTTTTCACCTGGCTGCATCTCGGAGATCGGGACAAGCTGCAGGTCCACCCCAGAGGCAACAGGAAAAATCCCTTAAAGGGTGTCTTTGCCACCCGATCACCCAGTCGGCCCAATCCCATCGGCTTTCATCAGACGCGCATTCTCAGCTTTGATCAACCCCTCAAAATCAAAGTGCAGGCGCTCGAAGTGGTGGATAACACACCGGTTGTGGATATCAAACCGGTCATATAAACAGCTCCGCTTTAAGGTGAGGTCTTGATTAACTCTCCTATATTTCACGACTAAATGGAAAAAATCTCCTCTAAGACCTACGACAGATACATCAAGGCCCTCACTGACATCAGCCGGGCCATCACTTCGGATCTTTACCTGGAAGATATTCTGAAGCTGATCGTCATGGTGACCGCCAAAGTTACGGGCGTTGAAATCTGCTCTCTCTGGCTCATCGATGAAAGCCAGCCTTCAAAAGAAATTCGGTTGAAAGCGACTCAGGCCATTGAGCACGAATACCTGAAGGATCGATCCCTCAGTATGGATGAAGGGGTCGTGGGTTTCGTCGCCACCCATAACCAGCCACTGATTCTCAAGGACGTTTTAAAAGAACCCCGGTTCAAAGAAAAAGAAATGGCCAGAAAACTGGGGCTTGTTTCCATGGTCAGCGTCCCCCTTCAAGTCAAGGATGAAAAAGTCATCGGCGTTCTCAATTGTTTTACATCGGAACCCCACGACTTTCTGGAAACAGAGGTAAATCTCATCAAAGCGGTGGCCAACCAGGCGGCCGTAGCGATTCTGAATACGGAATTCATGGTACAGACCAAGGTCATCCAGGAAGAGCTGGCGGCACGAAAACTGATTGAACGCGCCAAAGAAGTGCTCATGAAACAACGCAACATGACCGGGGAACAAGCTTACCGATGGATGCAGAAACGTGCCATGGATTCCCGAAAATCCATAGGCCATATTGCCGAAGCCATCCTACTTTCCAACGAAGTCTGATATTCTCCTCTATTAATTACCGCACATTTTTTAAGCCTTTCTAAAGATATTTCAAATTTTTCAGTAAAAATCCTTGACAACGTCGATTAGCTGAACTAACTATATTTCTTAACATAAAGGCAAAATGAATATTTTCCACAATGGCGTGGAAAAGTCTCAGCCCATAAGCGACAAAGGCGTCCGGTTTCCGTTAAGGAAAAAAGGCGCCTTTTTTTGTTCAACCCCACTTTTCAACCTCTCACAAAGGAGATTTAACCATGCGATTTTCCAAAAGCAACGATGTTCTGGGAACAAGTAACCGAGGCAATCCTGCCGAATCGAGCCTTTGCACCCTTTGCCGCGCTGACTGTAACGGACGGTGTGAAACCTGGCTCTCCAGCCTGGTAGGCAGAAAACTGCTCTATCCCAGAAGCTTCGGTATTGTGACCGCGGGGGCCAACAACACCACCCACGTGGGCGTTTCTTACAATTCTCTTCGAATTCAGGGATACGCTTACGGTGTTTCAGGGCTGTCCGACACCCTGACCAACAACCCTGACGATTGCATTTTTCCCAATGTGAGTCTGGAAACCGAATTCGGTCAAGAAGTCAAAACAAAAGTGCGGATGCCTCTCATGACGGGCGCATTGGGGTCCACCTTTGTAGCTGAAAAATATTGGGATTCCTTTGCCGTAGGTGGCGCATTGGCGGGTATTCCGGTTGTTATCGGCGAAAACGTGGTGGGTGTTGACCGAAAAAGCAAAATCAACCCGGGTGACACTCGAAAAGGTAAAATTGAGGTCTCTCCTGAACTGGACCGACGTATCAACACCTATTTGCGCTACTTCGACGGATACGGCGCCATCATTGTTCAGCTCAACGTAGAAGACACTCGAAACGGGGTTGCAGAGTATGTGGTTGATAAATATGGGGACAAATGCATTATTGAATTGAAATGGGGCCAGGGTGCCAAGGATATCGGCGGTGAAATCCAGGTCACCAGTCTTGATTACGCCCTTTTCCTCAAAGATAGAGGTTATGTGGTGGATCCCGATCCCACCCTGCCTGAAGTGCAGGAAGCCTTTGAAAATGGCTCCATCAAATCTTTTGCGCGGCACAGTCGGCTGGGGGGAACGAATCTGGACACCGTGGCCCAGGTGCGGGAAGACTTCATGGGCAGCGTGGATTATCTGCGGGCGCTGGGCTTCAAACGTATTTCACTGAAAACCGGCTCCTACGGTATGGAAGAACTGGCCATGGCCATCAAATTCTCCACCGATGCCAAACTCGATCTGCTGACCATCGACGGGTCCGGAGGCGGAACCGGCATGAGCCCCTGGAACATGATGCAGAGTTGGGGCGTGCCTTCCATCAACCTCCATTCCAAGGCCTATCAATATGCCAGCATGTTGGCCGCCAAAGGACAAAGAGTTGTGGACATGTCCTTTGCCGGCGGTTTTGCACTGGAAGATCACATTTTCAAGGCGCTGGCACTGGGTGCCCCCTACACAAAGCTGATCTGCATGGGAAGAGGGATCATGATTCCCGGATTTGTGGGTGCCAACATTCAGGGTGCACTCCATCCCGAAAAGCGGGCCGCCGTAAACGGTCACTGGTCTGAACTGCCTAAATCGGTGCTTCAAGTGGGCAGCACCGCCAAGGAAATCTTTGCCGGATATTTTGAGGTACAGAAGAAGGTCGGCAAGGATGAAATGAAAAACATCCCCTACGGCGCTATTGCCTTCTGTACGCTGGCAGACAAACTCGGCTGCGGATTGCAACAACTGATGGCCGGCGCCAGGAGATTTTCTCTGAACAAAATTTCCCGCGGCGACCTCATGAGTGGAAACCGGGAAACCGCCAAAGAAACGGGGATTCCCCATGTGGCGGATGTAAACGACGAAAGTGCAAGAAAGATTCTGAATAGTTAAGGGGCTCTTCAACTGATATTTCAAGAATATGAGAAAGGGCCCTCAGAGAGTCTAATGAACTTCTGAGGGCCTTATTTAATTTTAACCCAGAGTAATTTGGCAGTTCCCGGTCCCGGATTTTTCCACTGGGACGGTATATGGGCCGTAAGATAAATAACGTCACCTGAACGAACCGAATAGACCCCCTTACCCACTTTCAGCTGCAGTTTACCCGCCAGAACATATCCCACCTCTTCACCCTTATGGATGAAAAAATGAGACGGCAGGGTCTTCTTCGGCGGAATCTCGATAAGATAAGGTTCCGCTTTGCCGTCGAAATCCAAAGGGGCCAGCAGTTTGGCGCCCACACTGTCCGCCGGCAGCTCCGGAAATTTGACATCGACCGCTCCAATGCCGGGGAAAACAATCTGACGGCTCAGATCTGATTTCTTTTGGAAAAAAGAGCTGATTTCCACTGAAAGCACTTCCGCCATTTTAAGGAGGGCCGGTAACGAAGGGTATATGAGCCTACTTTCGACCTGACTGATCGTACTGGGCGTTACCCCGACCATTTTAGCCAGTTCCGTTTGGCTCAATCCCCGTTTCATACGAAGTTCCTTGAGGCGCATCCCCAAATCAATCTGGCCGGTGGTATGCTTTTCGGTCTCAAAACTCACCGTCAGATCTTTCACCCAATATCGGTGGGGTTTGTTCTGATTTTCCAGACTTCGCTTTTCGGCCTTGAGTATGGTGAGAGAGGTAGTGCCCCGTTTAACCGAAAGGTCAATGGCCACCTGCGCAATCTGGTTGATCTGAGCCCTGAGGCGCGTGGAATGGGCTTTCTTTTCCATAATCCAATAGGCGATGGTGTTGAGTTCGTACAGGCGTGGGCAGGAGTGAGAATAAAAATGGATGAGATCATCTTCACCGCCCCACAATTCCTGCATGCCGGTTAGGCTCTCAAAAACAAAGCGAACATCCCCTTCCAATTCACCATGGACACCATAAAAAGACTCCGTCACCGCATTAACTTTCCACGGCTCCTTTACGCAAATAATCCGGCATGGCCATTTGGAATTTCCTTCCTCATAAAAATTCAAAAAGACATCAGAGCTGGCGCCTTTACCATGGGTAAAGCAATCCAGAATGGTTAAGGTTTCACTTTCAGCCAAAGGTCCCAGCTTATCCAGCAGGTTCCGGGGAGAACGGTCAAAACTTACGTATATGAAAGGTTTTTCCTGGGACGTGGATGCCTGCATGAAGTTCATGCAAAACACGGAAGCCAGACTTCCGGCATCATCATGCCAAACCACGTTGTCGCCGATGAACAGTCCCCCCAAGAGGCGGTCCAGCTGACTGACCCCTGATGCGATTCTCATTTTACCGACCATGTATTCCCCCGTGTTTTCGATTTATCTTTTCTGGAAATGTTATTCTTGCTAATCTGAGGGTAAGCGGCTTTTCCCTATAAGTCAACCGGCAGAGATGAACCGCGGCACGAACCGTTGCATTTTCCTCCGGTGGGTGATATTCATTGACTCCATTAAACGGGGAGCAACTTTTCCATGGGTGTATTCTCTCCCCGGGAAACACCGCGGAAGAATAAAAAGGGGAGATTTTTCGTCATGCTGAACTTTCAAAAACTGAATATCGAATATTTTGTAAAAGAACTTGTGAGCGCATACCGCCGCAACTACAGCGACCTCGAACCAGGGTTTGGGAATTTAATCGGGTGGTCGGGCCGGCTTGCCCTCGAAAATATCGCTAACTCCGATGCCCTTTACCATGATCTTTATCACACTGTCATGGTAACCTTGGCGGGCCAGGCCATTTTGGAAGGTAAACACCTTTGTGAGGGCGGCATTACGCCCGTCGACTGGCTTCATTGCATGATAGCCCTTCTCTGTCATGACATCGGATATGTAAAAGGCGTCTGCAGAAATGACACCAACATAAAATTTGCTACCGGAATAAATGATAAAACCGTTGAACTGCCGGAAGGGGGAACGGATGTGGCCCTTACACCCTATCACGTCGACCGCAGCAAACTTTTTGTGAGGGAGCGCTTTGGCGGAAAGCTCATAGCCGGGCTTGAACGGATCATGGATGCTGATGTTATCGCGTCGTACATTGAAGTAACGCGATTTCCCGTTCCGGATGATGATGTGCACCGGGATACCAAAGGTTACGGCGGAGTGGTCCGTGCCGCGGATTTCATCGGTCAAATGGGAGATCCGGATTATTTGCGAAAATCGCCCGCTCTATACTATGAATTCGAAGAAATCGGAATCAATGAAAAACTGGGATACAAAAGACCGGGAGATTTGCGAAAGAATTATGCCAGATTCTATTGGGACGTGGTCAGCCCGCTTATTCAGGATGGATTGCGTTATCTGCGGTTAACCCAAGAGGGTAAACAATGGATTTCCACGCTTCACGCCCATGTCTTTACATCAGAGCACTAAGCTTTCCGGCGACTTAAAGGCTTCATGTTGACAACATAGATTCCCAGACTCACCAGAATCAAAGAAACCGTCAACTTCCATGTCAATAGTTC
Organism: Desulfatiglandales bacterium; assembly: GCA_963663335.2. Classification (GTDB taxonomy): domain Bacteria; phylum Desulfobacterota; class DSM-4660; order Desulfatiglandales; family Desulfatiglandaceae; genus NaphS2. Next base: position 435,514 of record CAXXLN010000002.1, read on the forward strand.
GTGGAGCAGAACCACGCAGAAAATTGCGGCAAATACCGGGGTCAGAAACGTAAAAGCGCTCAGCCTGCTGATAGGGTATTGATGTACCAAATAAAACCAGAGCAGGTAGCTTATAAACGCCACAACAATCCCTTGAAACACCACCGACAAAACAATCAAGCCATTCAGATGATCGATGGGGGTCTCTTTTATGAGAACGCTGATCAAAAAGAGGATCGGGATGGAGAAAAGCGTCTGATAAAAAAGGGTGTGATGAAAGGAAACCGATCCCACCAGACGTCGCTTAATGTAGATGGTGGTCAACGCCCATAGGGCTGCGGCCGAAAATGCGAGAAGATCTCCCACAAGACCTGTCCAGGTCGGTGCACCAAAGTCTTTGCTGAGCAGAACAACAATGCCGATAAAGGCCAGTATGAGCCCGATGCTCTTATGGACGGTAAGACGGTCGCCTTTCAGAAAAAAATGTGCTCCCAGAGCGTGAAAGAATGGTGTTGCATACAAAAGAATCCACGCGGAGGATCCGGTGGTATACAGAAGGGAAGCATACAAACACGCAAATTCAGTGCCGAACAAGAAACCGACCACCACACCATCCAAAAGGTTGGATGGAAAAAGAGGCATTTTTTTCGCTTTCATCCAGATTGCCAGGGCAACAACCGCAATGACGGAACGGATTCCCGCACAAAAAACCGGTGAAATACCGTCGTTGCTCACCTTGATGGTCACTGCGTTGAACCCCCACAGCAGACAGAGGCCGGTCAGAATTACAATCGCCTTTAAATCAAGGGTCTCTTTTACGGCAGGGGAATTCAAATGCTCTACTCCCACCGCCCGTTTTCTCTTCGCCTCAGATCGGTGTAGCCCACCCTGCCCTGGTCGTTGATAAACGAATTCAGAAGCCAACTCACCACACTGATAATCAGACCGCCGAAAACCGCTGACCAGAATCCGTGCACCACGAAACCCGAGATAACACCCGAGGCCATTTTAAGCAAAACCGCATTGATGATGAACGTAAAAAGGCCGAGGGTCAGGATGTTGATGGGAAGCGTCAAAATCAACAAAATGGGCCTGAAAAAAACATTCAGAACCCCCAAAATAGCCGCCGCAAAAAAAGCGCTGAAAAATCCATTCACCTCAATACCCTGAATAAGGTATGAAGCGACCATTATCGCCGCTGTGAGGATTAACCATCTGACCAGAAGTCCCATTTTACACTCCTTTATTCCTTCATGCCGACTTAATAGGGTCAACCCGCCCCCGACCCGGGTGAAGCGCATTGCCGAGGGCGGCACTGTGAAGCCTCCCCGCCAGATGGACGGGGCTACTGCCGTAAATGGGGTCCCACCCCGAGGGATCCGCGGAACAGAAGAACTGGGTTTCCAGCCCCATCCGCACCACCGCCTCATCCGGTTTCAAACCCGCAACCCGCTTTGCCGCTTTCCAAGTGGCGCCGCAGGGTGCACCGCGCAACACATGGATCCGTTCCAAAACACCGCTTGACAAAACCGCTTTGAATTCGGGGGAACCGAAATGCTCACCGTAGGGTCCCAGACACGCCTGCCGGGAAAGGGCGCATCAGGTGGGCGGCGTCAAGGCCCCTTGGCGCTTTTCCTTTTGCCCCGACGCCACCACCGGAATATTCTGCTCGAAGCAAATCTTCGCCAAATCATAGGATAAATCAGGGTGTTTCAGAAAATCGAGAACCAGATCCGCACGAATGGCATCGGGCAGATACATATCGGTTTCATCCAGGATGGGGGAAAGGGGCTGGTCGATATTGAAGATGGTGATTTGACAAAAACCGCCGCCGAATTCTTCAATTCCCGAAATCTTGTGCAACCCGCTGCCGTTTTGCTGAAACACCAGGATCTGCTGCACCCCCCCTTTTCCTCCCTTTGGACCCCTTGTCATTTGATGCGATTATGGTAATCTATAGCAGAACCCCTTACGGCGCATCAATGAAATAATGTTTGTGGGACTGCCCGAAAAAGACCGACAGGAGGATGAGGGAATGGATTCAGAGCTGTTAAAAGGCGAAAGAATGATTCAAGGAGCGAATAACATATTGGTATTCACCGGTGCGGGCCTCAGCACGGAATCGGGCATCCCTGATTTCAGAAGCCCGGGCGGCATCTGGGAGAAATACGATCCGTCCGATTTCTATTTCCAGAAAATCGTCTCCGATACAACCGCCCGAGAAAAATACTGGGAGATGAGCAGTGAATTTTACGTCACCATGAAAGAAGCCAGGCCCAACACGGCTCATCTTGCCATTATGGCCTTGGAGGAAGCGGGAAAACTGTCCGCCATTGTGACCCAGAATATCGACCACCTGCACCACAAGGCCGGAAATCATCCGGACAATATCATCGAAATCCACGGTACGGCCTTTTCGGTGTCATGCCTCAACTGCCGGAAAAAATATGACCGGGATGAAATTGAAGATCGCCTGGATCGCGGCATCAAGGCCCCTTCCTGCGATGACTGCGGCGGCATTCTAAAGCCGGATACCGTCTCTTTCGGTCAATCCATGCCAGAGGACAAGATGGCGCGATCCTTCAGGGAGGCGGAAACCTGTGATCTCTGTATGGTACTGGGGTCCTCCCTGGTGGTTCAGCCGGCCGCCTCGGTGCCGGAGCATGCGGCACAAAGCGGCGCCGCTTTGATCATCATCAACCGTGACCCCACTCCGCTTGATGGTATTGCGGATCTCGTGATCAACATGTCTTTAACAGCGGCGCTGGAAAAGATGGTGAGGTAATTTTTCTTCTTGAAAAATCGAACAGATTAAACGATTATATGGGTTTTTACGAAACAAAGCACTGCAAGGAGGGTTTTATGTTGAGAATCGGTTTTGTGGGTTGGCGCGGCATGGTGGGTTCCGTTCTCATGGGTCGCATGCGGGAAGCAGAAGACTTCAAGGGCTTTGAACCGATTTTTTTCAGCACTTCCAATGCGGGCGGAGAGGCACCGGATACGGGTCTGGATGCGCCGCCGTTGAAAGACGCCTATGATGTTGAAAGCCTCTCCTCCCTGGATATCATCATGACCTGTCAGGGCGGGGGCTACACCCAGAAGGTATATCCCGAACTCATGAAAACCGGATGGAAGGGTTACTGGATAGACTCGGCTTCGACCCTCAGGCTCGATGAGAGCAGCATTATCGTTCTGGACCCGGTCAACCGCTCCGTCATCGACAACGGGCTCAAAAACGGCATCAAAACCTTCGTGGGCGGGAACTGCACGGTCAGCCTCATGCTCATGGCCCTGTCCGGGCTCTTTGCCGGAAACCATATTGAATGGATTTCCGCCATGACCTACCAGGCCGCCTCCGGTGGCGGCGCCAAAAACATGAAGGAACTCATCGCGCAAATGGGCGTTCTGGGAATGGTGGCCAAAGACCTGGTAAATGACCCGGAGTCTTCGGCTATCGTGGTTGACGAAATGACCACCGCTGCCATGCGAAGTACCAGTTTCCCAACGGAAAACTTCATGGCCCCCCTGGCCGGAAGCCTGCTTCCGTGGATTGATGTCCCCATGGAATCGGGACAGACCCGGGAAGAATGGAAAGGCGCCGTGGAGACGAATAAGATCCTTCAGTCCAAAACCCCCATCCTCATCGACGGGCTCTGCGTTCGGGTGGGGGCCATGCGCTGCCACAGTCAGGGGCTTACCATCAAGCTGAAAAAAGACATTGCACTAAATGAAATTGAAGACATCATTCAAAAAGGCAACGACTGGGTCACCGTGGTCCCCAATGATAAAACATTATCCCTCAATCAACTGACACCCGCAGCCGTCAACGGAACCCTTAATGTGCCGGTGGGAAGGCTTCGAAAACTGCTCATGGGGCCCGAATACCTGACCGCCTTCACCGTAGGGGATCAGTTGCTCTGGGGCGCTGCCGAACCGGTTCGAAGAATCCTGAACATCATTATTGAGCATATTTCCTGAAAAAAATAGACTCAACCGATAACCGCAAATATCGGTTGAGTCTATTTTTGTTTACAAGATTTTTTTCAGATACTGACCGGTATAGGATGTCCCTATTTTTGCTATCTCTTCGGGAGTCCCTGTCGCCAGAACCTCTCCTCCCATTTCGCCGCCCTCAGGACCCAGATCGATCACATGATCGGCACCCTTGACCACATCCAGATTGTGCTCAATCACTACAACCGTATTTTTTTTGTCCACAAGTCGATTCAAGACCTCCAGTAGCTTCTCGATATCGGCAAAGTGAAGCCCGGTGGTCGGTTCATCGAGCAGGTAAAGTGTTTTTCCCGTACTTCGTTTGCTCAATTCCCTGGAGAGTTTAATCCGCTGCGCTTCACCGCCTGAAAGGGTTGTGGCCTGCTGCCCCAGTCTGATGTACCCCACGCCCACATCCACCAGGGTCTTCAATTTGTTTCGAATGGGCGGAATGGACTCGAAAAACGCCAAAGACTGATTCACGGTCATGTTCAGAACATCCGCGATACTCTGGCCTTTGTATTTGATCTCAAGGGTGTCCCGATTGTAGCGTAGCCCTCTACAAATCTCGCAGGTCACGTAGACGTCCGGCAAAAAATGCATTTCAATCTTGTTAATGCCGTCCCCCTTGCACGCCTCACATCGTCCCCCTTTTACATTAAAACTGAAACGACCCGGTTTGTAGCCCCTGGCTCTGGATTCGGGCAGCATGGAAAAAAGATCTCGAATATGCGTGAATGCGCCTGTATAGGTTGCCGGATTTGAACGTGGGGTTCTGCCGATGGGACTCTGGTCGATATTGATGACCTTATCCAGATATTCCACGCCCTTCAGTTCATCATACGGCCCTACGGGGGCCTTCGATCCGTAGAGATGACGACTGAGTGCCGGGTGCAAAATGCCATTGATCAGGCTGCTTTTTCCCGATCCGGACACGCCGGTTATGCAGGTGAAAGTGCCCAGGGGAATTTTCGCTGAAATGCTCTTCAAATTGTTGAGACGCGCGCCTTTGATCAAAAGCGCCTTTCCTTTTCCTTTTCGTCTCACCGCCGGATAAGGGATGCTTCGTCGTCCGGACAGGTATTGACCCGTGAGAGAATCCTGTGATTTAACCAATGCACCGGGTGAACCGCTGAAGACCACTTCTCCCCCTTTGACGCCCGCCCCGGGTCCCATATCGATGACATGGTCTGCCAGGAGAATGGTTTCCGCATCATGCTCAACCACCAGGACCGTATTGCCCAATGCCTTCAACTGCTTCAAGTTCTCAAGCAACCTCAGATTATCCCGCTGATGAAGACCGATGCTCGGTTCATCCAGAACATAAAGGACCCCCGCCAACCTGGAACTGATCTGCGTGGCCAGCCGTATCCGCTGGTCCTCACCCCCTGACAGGGTACCGGAAGCACGATCAAGGGTTAGATAATCGAGACCGACGCTCCGCAAAAACCCCAGCCTTTCCCGGATTTCCTTGAGCACCCCTTTGGCAATGGTCTTTTCTCTAGGTCCCAGGGGCAGGTCATCAAAAAATTCATAGGCGCCTTCAACGGAGAGGGTGGTCAGGTCATGAATAGACTTGCCGCCCACGCGGACCGCCAGGCTGGTGGCTTTGAGCCTGGCGCCCTCACAAAGCGAACAGGGTCGAATGCTCATGTACTTTTCCATGTCGTACCGCACACGGTAGGAACTGGTTTCATGAAAACGACGCGCCAGATTCGGAATCACCCCTTCGAAAGGTTGATTTCGGGAATGCTTTCGACGGGCCATTTTAAATTCCACAGGTATCTTTTCCTTGCCGGAACCGTACAGGAGCACCTTTTGAACATCCGCCGGAATATCCTTGAAAGACACATTCCGCTCAACCCCGTAATGGTCCAGAACGGCACACAGCATCTGCAGGTAGTAACCGGAGAAACGCCTGGGCCATGCAGTGATGGCACCTTCCGCAAGGGACTGATCGGGGTCGGCCACAACCAGCTCCGGATCAAAGGACCGCTTGGTGCCCAACCCGCTGCATTCGGAACACGCGCCCGCCGGATTGTTAAAGGAAAACATTTGCGGCGTTAATTCCGGCATACTGAGACCGCATTTTGGGCATGCCGCCTTTTGATTGAAAAAAACATCGCCGGTCCCTATCACTTCCACCACGGCGCGGCCATCCCCCATAGAAAGGGTCAATTCCATGGAGTCCGTCAAACGGCGTTGAATTTCCGGTTTAATCACCAGCCGGTCCACCACCACCTGGATCGTATGCTTTCGGTTTTTTTCAAGAACAATATCCTCGTCCAGAAGCTGAACTTTCCCATCGATCCGCACGCGAGTATACCCGTCTTTACGAAGCCCCTGAAGTAAGCGTAAATGTTCGCCCTTCCGATCTTCCACCAGGGGCGCCATAATCTGAATCCGGCTCCCCTTTTCCCAACCCAGAATCTGATCGACAATCTGCTGAATGGTTTGCGAGCGGATCTCAATGTCGCAATCCGGGCAATAGGGTTGCCCTACCCGCGCAAAAAGAACCCGCATGTAGTCGTATATTTCCGTCACGGTCCCCACGGTGGAGCGCGGATTACGGCTGAACCCGCGCTGTTCAATGGAGATGGCCGGAGAAAGTCCCTCGATGGAATCCACATCGGGCTTGTCCATCTGCTCCAAAAACTGTCTGGCATAGGCGGAAAGAGACTCCACATACCGCCGTTGTCCCTCTGCATAGATGGTGTCAAAAGCAAGGGATGATTTGCCCGATCCGGAAAGTCCTGTAATCACCACAAACCGGTTTCGGGGAATGTCTATGGAAATATCTTTGAGGTTGTGCTGACGGGCCCCTCGAACTTTAATGGCGTCAATGGACATACTTCTCTCTATTCTCCAATTTTTGTGCAGCGGCTCTATTTTCGGCCATTTCCGTGGCCATGCGAATGGCAGCTTTGAGACTCGAAGGATCGGCCCGGCCGGTTCCGGCAATATCGTAGGCGGTACCATGGTCCACAGAGGTCCTGATAATAGGCAGCCCCAGGGTCACATTGACTGCATCGGAAAAGTGAAGCAGCTTCAAGGGAATAAGTCCCTGGTCATGGTACATGGCAACAACCGCATCAAATCGGCCGGCAGCAGCCTGATGAAACAGGGTATCAGCCGGAAACGGTCCTTTTACATCAATACCCAGGTTTTGCGCCTGCGAGATGGCCGGTGTAATCATCTCCCGCTCCTCGGTTCCGAAAAGACCTTCTTCCCCCGCGTGGGGATTGAGGGCTGCCACCGCCAGGCGGGGTCTTTCAAACCCCAGATCTTCCTTCAGCGCCTTGGCCGTCATCGCGATGGTTTTGTAGATCCCCTTTTGGGTCAACAGTTCGGGAACGGCTTTCAGGGCGCAATGGATCGTCACCAGCACCACGCGAAGTCTATCCCCTGCCAGCATCATCACGTAATTTTCCGCCTTCGTCTCATGGGCGATCAGCTGGGTATGCCCATCATATTTGTACCCGGCCTGATGCATAAGCACTTTACTGATGGGAGCGGTCACCATCCCCTGAATTTCATTGTGAACGGCCATGTCCACGGCCCGCAAAATGTAGTCCACCATGGCCTTTCCCCCCGCCACAACGGGACGGCCCGGTTGAATGGCTTGCGACGCCAGATTTGACACTGCCATAAGATCCATCACGCCCGGCTTACCCACTGCATCGGAAGGGGTGGAAACGAAATTGATGGCGATGTCGCCTGCCATCAAACCCATTTTTCCCAGCCTCGAAATGGTGTCGGAAAGGACAGCACCATCGCCCAAGACAACCGGATGACACCATTGGTGAAGTTTGGGATCCGTCAGTGCCATAACAATGATTTCCGGCCCCACGCCTGCCGGATCTCCCATGGTAATACCGATATAAGGTAATCGTTTCAAAATCAAATGCTCCCGATTTCAATCAAAAAGAAGCCCAGCCCTACGGATAGCAAAGCACATAGAGCTGAGCTTATAGACAATTCAGTAAGTTACTCACTAGCAATTTTTATGATTCACCTCAAGATAAAAAGCCTTTCCTGTCCCCATAAATTTGACATGTGATTTTCGCCATCGCTTTCTACCAATCGGCAAAATCTCCTTCTTTTTTGAGCAGAATCCGAGCGTCTGCGATACCAAATCCATTTTCATAGGCGATTACGGGATTGAGATCGATCTCCTGTATATCCTTGTAGGAGCCCACAATTTCCGATATGGTCAATAGAAGATTTTTGAGCGCTTTTCGGTCTACCGGCGGGCTGCCCCTGAAACCGTTCAACAGTTCCACAGACCTGATCTCATCAATCATTTTGCGGGCGGACCGCTCTGAGATGGGCAGTACGCGGAACACCACATCTTTCAAAACCTCCACCAGGATACCCCCGATACCGAACATGATGACGGGCCCGAATTGATCATCCATCTTGGTCCCCACAATCAACTCAAGTCCTGTTTTCATCATGGGTTCCACCAGCACGCCATGAATTTGGGCAGCCGCATCATAGGCCGCTGCGCCTTTCATGATGGCCTCATAGGCAGCCCTTATGTCTCCTTCAGTGGCCAGGTTCAGCTGAACGCCCCCCGCATCCGACTTGTGCAGGATCTCAGGCGACACGATTTTCATGGCCACCGGCCTATCTATTTCCGTTGCAGCAACAACCGCTTCATCTGCAGAATGGACCAGCCTGCTCGAAAAACGCTGGGCACCGTGCAATCCCATCAACTCCTTGGCCTCATGCTCAAAAAGGGCCGTGCGACCTTCTTCGCGAGCGAGTTGAAAGATCTCGCCGCCTCGCGGCTTGGCCTTCTTCCCTTTGCTGAACACGAACTTCTGCTTGGCATTATAACTGGCCAGGTAATTCCCGTATTCAGAGAGCACGGAAATGCTGCTACAGGCGACTTCAAGGGAGTCATAGACAGGGATACTGTAATACCTGAGCAGGTCGAGTGAATGAGGCCGGGCATAGTTGTACAGGCTGTGAACCACGATCGGTTTACCCATATCCTTAATCAGCTTTCCCATCCGGTGTGCCGCATCTTCCTCCACAAACGCCAGGCTTTCCGCAAACCGAATGTTATAGCCGCCAAAAAGGCCCACTACCAGCAACCCTCCCACATGGGGGTCATGGAGCATGATTTCAGCGCAATCCGCGAAAACCGCTGGATTTTCATCGGCTCCACCCGCGATGTCTACCGGGTTTCGGGTGGACGCTCCCACTGGGAGCAGGGCCTTTAGCCTTTTTTGGGTTTTCTCACTCAGGGGTGGAATATGCACTCCCAGGTCCGTCAACTTGTCCGCCGCGATGGTGGCATGACCACCTCCGTCCGCAAGAATGCCGATGCTCTGGTTTTTGATATGGGGAAGACTGGCCAGGGTTTCGGCTGCGGGAAACAACTCATCGGAATCTTCAATCACAATAATGCCCGCCCTTTGAAAGGCGGTCCGGGCCACTTCAGACATGCCTGCCAGAGCACCGGTGTGGGATCCTGCTGAACGCTTTCCCGCGGCGGAACGGCCACTTTTAAGCATCACAATGGGCTTTTTACGAGTAGTCTGATAGGCCTGCTGAAGAAAACGGCGGCCATCCCGCATCCCCTCCACATACATGAGGATGGCACGGGTGTTAGGGTCTTCCTGAAAAAAAGAGAGATACTCGTGAAATTTGAGGTCCGCCTCGTTCCCAATGCCCACGTAATAGGAAAAGCCCTGACGACTCTTGATGGCGGCCTCCGTGATGAGTGTCAGGGCCATGTTGCCACTCTGGGAAATCAGTGCAATGTGACCTTTGGGCACACCTTTCAACCCCACCAGGTTCATGTTGCTCTCAAGGTTCATCATACCGGACGTATTGGGGCCGATGAGCCGGATGTTTTGCTCTTTTGCGATGGCAACGATCTCTTTCTCCAGATCCTTCCCCGCTTTGCCCATCTCGCCGAAACCACCGGCAATGATGACCGCACCTGCCACACCTTTTTTGCCACAGTCTCTGAGGATCTCCGGTATGGTTTTGGCCGGTGTGGTAATCAAGACCATTTCCACGGGACCTTCAATTTCGGAAACCTGTTTATGGCATGGAAGCCCCATGATAATTTTTTCCTTGGGGTTCACGGGGTAAATCCGCCCCTCGAAACCCTGGCCCAAAAGGGTTTTAATGGCCTGGTAACCCCGTTTGGTCTCCTTTTTGGAAGCACCCACCACCGCTACGGACGTTGCGTTCAACACATGTTCCAGCTCCATAAACCTATCTCCCTTTAAACACGGGATTGCGTTTTTCGGAAAAAGAGCGAATACCTTCCTGCCAATCCTCAGTGTTCATGCAGGCCAGAATCGCCTCAGACTCTGCCAGCAAAACGGTTTCCAGGTCTCGATAAGGTGCCTGTCGAATCAGAGCTTTGCTCAATGCCATGGAGATCGGTGCCTTTTCCGCCAACACCTCCGCGAAAGAAATGGCCTCAGGGAACAATCGTTCCACCGGCACTGATTTCAGTGCCAACCCCAAGGCGACGGCCTCATTCCCGTCAACAACCCTTCCCGTAAGAATCAACTCCCTCGCTCGCATCATGCCGACCAGTTGCCCCAGATGGTAGGTGGCGCCGCCACCCACACAGGTGGCCAGACTGGTTTCGGGAAAAGCGATGGTCGCTGTATCGGCCATGAACAGAAAGTCACCATTGAGAGCCATTTCAGTTCCTGCGCCTCTTGCAGGACCATTGACGGCCACAATGACGGGTTTCGGAAATTCATAGATCATTCGGGTGGTCTCGTGGGCCAGGAAAATATATTCGCGTTTCTGCCACAGCGTCCGATCACCGTCCCCGTGCTTTTTGAGATCCGCCCCCGCACAGAAGGCCTGCTTATCTCCTTTTGGACTTTTTCGTACCGTACCGGTGAGGATGAGCGCCCGAACCTCCGCATCTTTTTGCGCCTCTGCCAGAACCGACTGAATATCCAGGTACATTTGCTCAATCACCGCATTCATCCGCTCCGGACGATTCAACATGAGTATCCCGACAGATCCACTTTTTTCATACAACACCGTTTCAAAAGCCATTGTGCATTTCTCCATGTTTAAAGGATGGGCATTCAATTTTACTTGCCAATTAAGAATTTCATTATAAGATACTGAAGGCATGGGTAAACAAAAAAATGAGTTTCATTAAATCAGGGCCTCGGCATTTTAAAGTCCCATTTTTGCCGGATAATGTGAATGCAAGGGAGATGTCTTATGCGTGCCCAATCTGATATGATCATCCATAAAGACCTCGACGAGCTTTCAAAGGCCGGCGCAACCCTATTTGCCAAGAGTGCCGACCAGGCGGTGGCCCGTAGCGGTCTTTTTTCGGTGGCTCTTTCAGGGGGCTCGACCCCAAGGGGCATGCACAAACTGCTCGGGAAAGCCCCTTTTTGTTCAACCATTGCTTGGGATCAAACCCACATCTTCTGGGTTGATGAGCGCTACGTTCCATTTGAAGATCCTGCCAGCAATTATGGTGCAGCGCGCAAGGATTTCATCGATTTGGTCCCCGTTTTGAAAAGGAACGCCCACCCCATGCCCGTCCATATGGACCCATATGAGGGCGCCGAACATTATCAGGTGCAGATCACAGATTTTTTCAAAACCGGTGCAAATGAAATCCCGGAATTTGATTTGATCCTGCTGGGCATCGGAACCGATGGACACACGGCATCTCTCTTTCCGGGAGCGCCGGTATTAGAGGAGCAAAAACAGTTCATTTCATCCGTCAAAGGGGGGATACCGAACGTCCACAGATTGACCATGACCTACCCGATTCTAAATCAGGCGAGGAATATTGTTTTCATAGCATCGGGAGAAGGAAAGGCAGCTGTTATACAGGCTTTACTTGAAAGAAAGCAGAATCTTCCGGCTCGGGGAATCAATCCCCGGTCCGGCAATCTGACCTGGCTCCTGGATCAGGGAGCCGCCTCCCTGCTTCAAGAGAAATAGACGTCACATCTCGGAAACCATTTTTGAATACAAATAACCATCCAGCAATGTGAATAATATTCAAATCACTTTCATCCATTCGGGGGCGGGCCTTTTGGTCCACTTTGCAAACTTCGCCTTTTCGCCACGGTAAAAGGCCCGATAGGCACTCACCGCATCGTTCTTGCGTCGATACGGTTCCGGCATGACTTGCACAAATTGGGTAAGTCCCACATCTTCATAGGACAAAACCGAAATCTCCCGGACAACAAGGGCACTTGCATGGTCTTTGTGCCTGCTGTAGCGGTACTTGAATTCCCGGTTAAGCGCAAACGCCAGACTTTTCAACCAAATAAAATTGCTGTAGCTTTCTTCCACCCAAAGGACACAGGGGTGTTTCATATGGGTGGGCCTGTAGGGCGTTTCAAAGCCTCGCTTGTAAAGGGCGGTGCACATAATCTGTGCGCTTTCCAATATCATTTTCGAGACATGCTGATCGCAATGATACTGTGCGCATCGCACAATATCCGTATCAAGCACAAATATATTCATGTCTGGAATCAACCCTCGGCCTTAAATGGGCGCAGGAAATAATAACCTTAATTATATTCATATATAAAGTAACCGATTGCGGCAATGTTGAAATCTTAAAAGAGTTTGAATCTTGCTTTTCGAACATCAAAATCGTGCATAAGGTGGATATAATGATCATATTTTTATCTTGATAAAACTTCAGCTTCTATTATAGAGTTTGCGCTATGATCATTCATTTTGCGCCCGGATTGGTCATCATAGGAATTTCAGAAAAGGATGATTAGAGGAGGACAACATTATCATGTCTCAAAAAAGCGCTTTAACGGACAAAGTTATTCTGGTGGTAGACGACGAACCTGATGTTCTGGAAACCGTGGAGGAAGAGCTGGACATGTGCCTCATCCACAAGGCGACAGACTATGACACGGCTCTCCAATACCTCCTCAGCTATACTTATGACATTGTTATTCTTGATATTATGGGGGTAAACGGGTTTGAGCTGCTGAAAACCGCCGTTTCCAGGGAATTTCCTACGGTAATGCTGACCGCTCACGCTCTTTCTCCGGAATCCTTGAAAAAATCGATAAAATTAGGGGCGGTTTCATTCCTTCCCAAGGAAAAAATTGCTGAACTCAGCACATTCCTCGAGGACGTGGTACTGGGAGAGGGCAAGCCGGTATGGGAAAAGCTTTTCAGCAAGCTGGGAAATTATTTCAGCAAGCGTTTTGGCCCGGACTGGAAAGAAAAAGATCGGTTTTTCAAAGAATTTGAAGAGAATTTAAAAAAGGACATGGGAGATTAGCATCCACCAAGAATTTATTTTCAGCATCCGCGTTCCGAATATGCCGGGGAGCGGAAACTTATTCGTGCATTGGGTTGTGAATTTGATATGGGACATCTCTCAGGATTTCAGGAATATTTAGATCAGGAGTACGGAACTTCGGTCTTTGATGAAGCATGCAAGTCGAAAAAGCCGTGGGAATTTCACCTTCACGGTCATCATATTATCCGGTCCAGAATCTTAAACAACCTCGTATATGATCTAAAAACCAAAAGTGATGATACGGAAGAATCGGTTCTGTCCAAAACAAACGTAAAAATACTTTATCCGATTGATATTTCCGATAAAGTAAGGCCCCTCATAAAAGCAGACCCGAAAGTTTCCAAATTATCGCTGGAACCGATTATTGCGCCTGCGCTGAGACACCACATCAAAAACAAATCCCTTTTTCCCCTGATGAAAGAAAGGCGGGTGGTATTCTTCACGCTGCTTGAGGGAGAAATTATCAAAGGTCTCATAACCGGGTTCAGCCGGTACGAAATCACCTGCAGCCTTAAAGGAGGGTGTCCCGTAACAATTCTGAGGCACGCTGTCTATGACCTTCGCGACAAAAAAGGTCGCAGTTTCCTGAAGTCTTTTCAAGAAAAACATAAAGATTGGAGAAAAAGCAGTCTTTATATGGCATAAGAGACCCTGGAAGAACCACCGTTTAGGCGGTTCAATTGGCCGCACTTTTGACCATCAACGCGTAATAGTTCTCTTTTTCAAAGAAAAACTGCTCCACGGCATAATTCTGCCCGGAACTAAGATCCAGCACCACACGGGTTTTTGGCTTGGCCCCCTTGTGAACTCCAACCCTTATCCGCTTCACCACGCCATTGTTGACTTGAACGTCTTTCTTGACGCCTCGTGCCAGCCCCACTGAAAAGAAATCGCAAACAACCCGAGGCACCTCCCCTTCAATCACCATAATTTCAGGAGGAAAGTAGCCATTGAGTTCAAAAATAATCTGAGCGCGATTGGGGTCTGTCACCACCGTCCGAATCCCATTAATCACGCCTTTCTTTCCATTCTTGGGGATTTCAGATTTCGCTTGTAAAGGAGGCGTTGAAAGTGCGTTAAAAAGAGTTTGATGCGCCCACCCTGATCTGCCGTCATTTAGTCGTATTTCATACCAGTTCCCTTTCTGGCCGGTCGCCTGCAACTTGTCACCGCGGGCGATTCGAAATACGACCGTCTCTTTCACGGATGGGCCTTTGCGGACATTTCCTTCCACAACCGTAACGACCAGTTCCTTCAAGTTTTTCTCTTTAGATAGGGGCGCCACATCCGTTGTTTTTAGAGTGGGTTGAGTGGATGTCTTCTTCAAAGACGCTGATACTCCAGGGGGCGAAACGGATTTCGGCGCTGCCTCTTTAGTTTCCGATTCTTCAGGGCCAGGTTCAGCATTTTCAGCAACCAGGGGCGGTTTTACCGCGGGAGAAGGTGAAGTACCTTCAGAGGGTTTTATCGGTTGCTCTGAAACGTCCGGTTCCCGGTTATTCAATTCCTGAGATAAAATTCCTTTGCCGGCAGGATCTTCAGGGCGTACATCTTGTATTCCAGGGGGGGCATCGTTCAAGGGTTTTTTTAACGGTTGGTCCGATTCTTCCGGTAATCCTTTATCCAAAGGAACATCGGATTTCAATCCAGGCGTTTCGGCCGCTGGAGGAACCTCATTTGAAGCGGTGTAAGGTTTGATGGGTTCACGAACTTCCAAATTAGAGGTCGCCGGAACCACTGGCGTTTTCCTCTCTGAGCTCTGATCTTTTAAGAGGAAAAAAACGATCCCCAGGAAAACGACCACAAAACAAATTGACGCAATCAACCATATGCTCGCGGAACCACGGCGGTTAGGAAAAAAGGTCGTGACATTGTTCCATGAAAAAAGTCGGCCTGTCATCATAGCGATCTGCCTCCCATCATCACGCAATTAATTGGAAACCCCATTGTGGAACTTCCCATGCCCTCAAAGAGATAACCGTTCAAGATAACTCTACGTTACCCTCTCTTCTGGCGCGTTCTCGGTTTTCCCTGTCCATTCCCAGAAAAAACCGGTACGGTCCGGGCGTCCCGTGTGGAAGCAGCGCCACCCTGTCTCCCGGATTGACGAGGTCATAGATATTGATCACCTCGCCGTTTCTGAAGACAGCTTCCACCTTATCCGTAGGAATGGCAATACGTTTGACCAAATCGTACGCACTCATACCCTCATCGGGAATTTCCTCTCTCAACACATAGGGCAACCCGCGTTCATCCAGGTAACTGCGCAGAAAGCCAAATATGCGTATGGTAACAGTCTGCCCCTCTACAGAATCCATTTTTCACTTACCTCCAAACCGGCTTCATCGTTTTCTTTCTACCCTCCCCCGACCGGCGGAAAAAATGCCACCCGTTCATCGCCTTTCAACAGATGATCCAGAGACGCATGTATGCCGTCAACCATGACAATTTTGACCCGTTCCTGTGGCACTTTCAATTTTCGAAGAAGTGCCGCCACGGAAATATCATCTTTCAGCTCAAGATCAATTCCCGTGGAAGGTTCATAACCTGGATGGCATTTTCGCAATGTGGAACTTAAGAAAACCTTGAGGCCCATCAGCATATTCCCGCAAAACATCCATTCAAATGAGACGCAACCTTCCAAAAAAGACGTCTAACTTTTTTAATTATCACTATTTTTCGATACCTGTCAATCTTTTCTATAAAACATGGCCTTATGTCAATATTGACCTAAACAATTGAATTTTTTGAATATTTTTCTTGAAATTACCTTTTTTATAATGCATTCTGGTAATCAAGTGGTCTTGATTGAACAAAATTTGAGGCAACCTGAACCGACAGCACCGCCCATGAGAAAGGATCTCTCAAAGGCGGATATGAACAACCGAAACGACCAGGAAAAGGAGGGTGTGGTATGTTTAAAATCCTGAGAGTCAACATGACGGAACTTTCCACGAGCAGCGAAGAAATATCCAGCGACTATCAAGGGCTGGGCGGAAGAGGCCTGACCTCTGCAATCATCAACAAGGAAGTGGACCCCACCTGTTCTCCCATTGGTCCCAACAACAAACTGGTTTTTGCGCCCGGGCTTCTGGGCGGAACCAACTGCGCCAACTCGGGGCGTATCTCCGTGGGCGGAAAAAGCCCACTGACCGGGGGCATCAAAGAAGCCAATTCAGGCGGTCAGGCCGGTGCCTATCTTTCAAAACTCGGTATTGCGGCCATTGTCATCGAAGGCATGCCCAAAGAAAACAAACTGTACAAGCTTCTCATCGGCAAAGACAAATGCGAAATCCAGGAAGCAAGTGAATTGAAAGGCATGGGAAACTATGACACGGTAGACGCTCTCAAAGATCAATACGGATCTAAAATGGGTTACGTCAGTATCGGTCAAGCGGGGGAATGGAAAATGCCGGCAGCCAGCGTTGCCTTTACGGACCGAGAGCTTCATCCCACCCGCCATGCCGGCCGCGGGGGTTTGGGCGCTGTCATGGGCTCCAAGGGCCTCAAAGCCATCGTCATTGATCCTGAAGGCGGAGAATCGGCTCCCCTGGCGGATAAAGAGGCTTTTAAAGCGGCCGCCAAACGCTTTACCAAAGCCCTGATGGATCATCCGGTGACCAGCCAGGGACTGCCGACCTATGGCACCGACGTCCTGATTAACGTGATCAACGAGGCCGGTGCGCTTCCCACCCGCAACTTCAGCTCCGGACGTTTTGAAAACGCGGACAAGGTGGGCGGAGAAAGCCTGAACAAGGTCACGGTTGAGCGTAAGGGGGATCCGACCCATGGGTGCATGAGCGGTTGTGTCATCCGCTGTTCCGGCATCTATTTGAATCAAGAGGGCGCATTTC
Source organism: Desulfatiglandales bacterium (assembly GCA_963663335.2). GTDB lineage: Bacteria > Desulfobacterota > DSM-4660 > Desulfatiglandales > Desulfatiglandaceae > NaphS2. The sequence goes on from CAXXLN010000002.1 coordinate 452,638, forward strand.
TTTCAAAATGGCCGGAATACGAGACGGTGTGGGCATTTGGCCCCAACTGCGAAATCGACGACCTGGACGCCATTGCGCGAATGGACCGGGCCTGCGACGATTTCGGGGTGGATACCATTGAGACCGGTAATGCCGTGGCCGTAGCCATGGAAGGTGGCGTCAAAGAATTCGGAGATGTGGCAGGTGCTGAAGAACTGGTCAACGAAATCGGGCAAGGCACTCCCCTGGGTCGTATTCTGGGTGGCGGCGCCGGCGCGGTGGGAAAAGCGTTTGGCGTGAGAAGGGTACCCGTCGTCAAAAACCAGGCAATGCCCGCCTATGACCCCAGGGCCGTAAAGGGTGTGGGTGTCACCTATGCCACTTCACCCATGGGCGCGGACCATACGGCCGGCTATGCCGTTGCCACCAACATTATGAAAGTGGGCGGCGATGTACACCCCCTTAAAACCGACAGTCAGGCCAAGCTTTCCAGCGATCTGCAGGTAGCCACCGCAGCCATTGACACGGCCGGGCTCTGTCTATTCGTCGCCTTTCCGGTGCTGGACATTCCCGATGCCTTTACCGCCATCGTGGACATGGTCAACGCAAAATACGGATTGTCTCTCACCGGAGATGGCATCGTCGCTTTAGGACAGCGGGTTCTGAAAATCGAAAACGATTTCAATGCCCGTGCGGGGTTCACTCGAGCGGATGACAGACTTCCGGAATTTTTCAGGATGGAAAAGCTTCCGCCCCATGATGTCGTGTTCGATATTTCCGACGAAGACCTGGATTCCGTTTTTGACTACAAGAGCTAAATAAGCAACTCTAACCGCACAGGTCATGATTTTGGCCTGTGCGGTCAGAGTCTTGAACCCTTCATTGATTCATCAAAATTTGTCATAGTGCGTAAAATCGCTGATCTCCCGTCGTTTTGGGGCGGATGAATCATGGGCCGGATATCCCAACGGGATTAAACTCACCAACTCGTATCCTTCAGGCACACCCAATACCGCTTCGGCCCGGTCATGGTCAAAAAGTCCTGTAATTACGGTCCCCAGACCAAGACTATGGGCCATCAGGCAGAGATTCTGAGTCGCAAGCCCGAGATCAAACATGAACCAATCCCCAAATTTCGTAGTTACCTTCCCATTGTAATAGCCGGAACTGTTCAGTTTACCGCATAACACCAGGATAACGGGCGCTTCAGCAAAGTGTTTGCGTGCGGGATTGGTTTTGGGCAAGATTTCCGCAAGAGCATCTTTTATGCCCTGGTCTTTGACCACAATGACTTCCCAACATTGTGTGTTGGCCCAGGATGGTGCCCACTGGACCGATTCCAGGATCTGATTGAGCAGTTCGTCCGGAACTTCCTTGTCCTGATATTTCCGAATGCTTCGCCTTCCCTTGATGCGATCCATTAGATCCGTCATCCGATCTCCTCCCATAATTTATATGTTTACTCCGTACAAGCTCGCCTCACCAATTAACATGACCCTGTAAAATATAGCACTTGCATAAAAGGTTCAAGGGAAATAGGCTGGTAAATCAACCTTGGAACGTTTCCTATTCTGCATTTAAGTCAAATTTATAGGGAGAAAATCGGACCGATCTCGACTTACGGGTTTTCATACTCACGAGAAAATGTTAACCTGCTTCCATACAATAAAGAATCAATATTAGGCTCACTCAAATGAGGAATAAGAGCACTTTTGAATGGATAAATACCGGCCATTTTTAATTTTGAGTACGTTGGTTATAGGCATCTTCCTATTCCAAAGCCTGGGTTGCAGCAATGAAGATGCCAAGACCCCGCCACAACCGGAGGTCGTACGGGGGTTTGCTTTTTTTGATCTGGGCGCCAATTCACACTATTCAAGCGCTATTCGCCGGAAACTGGGAGAAAAGCTCGGTTCCGATGCCATCAGTCAGCAAAACGTCATTGATCTGACCATTTACTCAAGCGCGTTTTTCAAAAAACATTTTCCTCAACTTTCCAATTTGAACCGTGAGCTGAACCTGCCAGAAGGCCAGCGGGTCGAACACAACACCACCAAACTCATGTACCGCTACGCTCGTTTGAAGGAGACGCCTTTCATCGATGTAACGCTATATTTTTCAAATGATACGGGAAACCCCTTATTTTTCAAAATCTCCGCCGGACCCGGTGGCGGAGCGATTCTCGAAACCATCAAGAAGAAATATGGCCCGCCACAACAGTTTAAGTGGGAGGATAACGATGGGCACACCATTTTCTGGAAGGAGGGCAAAGATTTCTTTATTGTCTCCTCAACTAAAGACCGTCTTGGAAACCCGGAGTATCTCTTTTGTATCTATTTCGTCAGCAACATGGAAGAAATGCTAAAAATCGAAAAAGCCAGAAAACTGGCCGAAGAAAAAAAGATTCGTGAAGCCGGCGAGTCCGCTTTTTAGGCTTTTGATCCTTTCCAATAATAATACCCTCTTCATCAATCCTCCTTCTTGAGATCATAAAAAACGCCTTGACAGAAAAAGGTCCGAACATTAAAGTATTTGAACATATGCTCACATATTGATTGGAAATAGAATGCCGCAGCGAAAAAATAAAATACTTAAAGAAGACGGGTGTCAGGTAAAAGTGGTCCATCTCGGACGGGTTGAAAGAGCCTGGAAAGAATCCATTTCCGAAAAAGACCTGGAGCGATTATCCCTTACTTACAAGGTTCTGGGGAATAATACCCGCCTTAAGATGGTGATGGCCCTGGAAGGGGGAGAAATGTGCGTCTGTGATCTGGCGGCCTTCACCGGCTTGACCGATTCAGCGGTTTCACACCAGTTGAGACGTCTGAAAGACCTGGACCTGGTGAAGCAGCGGCGGGACGGGCAGATCCTTTATTATTCGCTAAACGACGACCACGTGGCCGAGTTGCTCAAGATCGGTTTGGATCACGTGCGTGAGTAACCTCTAAGGTAATAAGATGACATTTTTTATCAATATTCTTCTCGAAGCGTGGCACCTTTTGCTGGAGTCATCTCCCTATGTTATTTTTGGGCTTCTAGTGAGCGGGCTCCTGCATGTTTTTCTGAACCCCAACACCATTTCCCGCCAATTGGGACAGGGGAAATTCAAGTCCGTTTTCAAAGCCGCTTTCCTTGGTATTCCCTTGCCTCTCTGTTCCTGCGGTGTGTTGCCGGCGGCCGTTTCCCTTCGCAAACAGGGCGCCAACACCGGTGCAACCACCGCCTTTTTAATATCCACACCTGAATCGGGCATTGATTCTCTGGCCATCACCTATGCACTCCTGGATCCGGTGATGACCGTGGCACGCCCCATTGCAGCGTTTACGACGGCAACCGCAGCCGGTATCGCGGAAAACGTATTCAATGGTCCCGAAAATAAAGGGACCGTTTCAGCAGACCTCACTTGTCCCGTAGACGCCTGCTGCGACGGAGTAAATTGCCCGCCCGAAGAACATAAAAAACACCATCCCCTAAAACAAAAAATTCTGGCGGGTTTCAAATATGCCTTGACCGATGTATGGGGCGACATGGCCGGATGGTTTCTTGTCGGGATGCTTTTAGCAGGTCTGATTACTACCCTCGTACCCGATGACATATTTGTGCGCTATTTGGGAGGGGGCCTGTCATCCATGCTTTTAATGCTGGCGGTGGGAATTCCCCTCTACATTTGCGCCACGGCATCAACCCCCGTTGCCGCGGCACTCATTTTAAAAGGGGTCAGCCCGGGGGCGGCGCTGGTGTTTCTTCTGGCCGGTCCGGCCACCAATGTGACCTCCCTGACCGTACTTTGGGGAACCATCGGAAAACGGGCCACGTTCATCTATCTCACCGCCATCTGCCTGTCCGCCGTTTTCTTCGGGCTCATAGTCGATCATTTCTACAGTGCTTTCGGTTTGCAGCCGCAAGCCCTTTTAGGGCGGGCGGGTGAAATCATGCCGCTGTGGGCCCAATGGACTGGGGCGCTGTTTCTATTGCTCTTGTCAATTAAACCGATCTTTATAAGTATTATGTCCCGATTCAAGAATGACCTAAAACAGGCGAAAACAAAATCGAAATCGGATACTTCAGCAGGGTTGTCCACCTGTACCACACCCACCTGAAGTTGCACATAGGGGATGCGTTGCATCCCAAATCGCTTCGTTTCCAAATGTTAGGGATTTTGCTAAAATGCCTCTCACCCCCAAAGATATCGAGAATGCCGCAAAAGCCATTCACGGCAGAATTATCAAAACCCTTTGCGCCCCTTCCACCACTCTTTCTGAAATTACCGGCGCATCCATAATCTTGAAGTTTGAAAACCTGCAGTTCACGGGGTCCTTCAAGGAACGCGGTGCCCTGAACAAACTATTATCCCTGCCCCCTAAGAAACGAAAAACGGGAGTCATCGCCATGAGCGCGGGAAATCATGCTCAGGCTGTGGCCTACCACGCGCAACACTTAGCAATCCCCGCAGTCATTGTCATGCCCAAGTATACCCCCAACCTCAAAGTGGAACATACCCGGGCCTTTAATGCGGAAGTGATCCTAAAAGGCGAGGATTTTGACGAAGCGAGTGCTTTTGCAAAGCAGCTGGCTGTTGAACGCGGCCTTGAACTGGTTCATCCCTATGACGATGAAAAAGTCATGGCGGGCCAGGGGACCGTTGCCCTGGAAATGCTTGAAACGTTTCCCGATCTGGAAGCCATTGTCGTACCCGTCGGGGGTGGCGGATTCATTTCAGGGTGCGCCGTGGCCGCCAAATCCCTCAATCCCGACATATCCATCATCGGAGTAGAGGCAAAAGGTTATCCATCCATGTGTTGCGCCATCAAGGAAACAACGCCGGAATGGGGAAAATGCACTCTTGCGGAAGGCATCGCTGTCAAGGAACCGGGGTGCCTCTCCTTGGCCATTGTAAAAGAAACCGTAGACGACATCCTCCTGGTGGAAGAAGCGGATATCGAAAAGGCGGTGCTGCTGCTCCTGGAGGTTGAAAAAACTGTGGTGGAGGGGGCTGGGGCAGTGGGACTCGCCGCCGTCATAAAACACCCGTCAAGATTCAAGGAAAGAAAGACAGGCCTGATCCTTTCCGGCGGCAACATCGATCTGCTGCCCCTTTCCGCCATCATTCAGCGGGGGCTGGTGAGAACCGGACGTCTCGTCCGGTTGCGGGTGGAACTGAGGGACTTTCCCGGAGCGCTATCGGACGTGACCCGCTGCATCGCCGATGCTGAAGCCAACATCGTGGAGGTTTACCACCAGAGGGCGTTTACGAACCTGCCCCTTCAGTCCGCGGAAGTGGAATTCGTTATACAAACGAGGGGTCTGCCTCACCTCAGCGCTGTCCTGAAAGCCCTCAGATCTTCAGGATACCATGTTGAACAAACAACATAAGGGATTCGATAAAAGTCCAGGAGGAGAATTTGGGAAACACGCGTGTTTTAATTGTCAGCGACAGTTCGGATCGTGTCAATTATCTGAAGCATCATGTTCAGGCTCACCATATGAAACCCATACGGTATCCCAACCACGGGTCTGCCATGCACGCCCTGAAAGTGGATTCTTTCGCCATGGTGGTCGTAGACTTGACATTGCCCATCGACCACAAAATTGAACTCATTAAGGCGGCTTGCGCACTTCAGAAAGAGGCCAGGATTATCGCCATCGGCAAAATCCAATACCTTGAAAAGGCCTGTGTGCTAAGTGATTTTCCTTCAGTGGAACAGCTCAGCAGCATTCAGGAATTTCCAAAACGCCTGGGGACGAAGGATTTGGCAGAATCCCCTCAGACCAACCCTGCCCAATAACTTCTTGACAATTTTCCTAAACCTGTTATGAGTAGTTTTATAACTCATAATGGAGAAAATATTGGACAGCCTATTCTCAGGCCTCATCGCCTCAAAAGTCAGGATAAAGCTTCTGACCCGCTTTTTCTTCAACCCCGGAACACGGGCATATCTTCGAGAACTGGCCAGTGAATTTCAGGTTTCCAGCAACTCCGTTCGTGAAGAACTCAACCAACTCACCAAAACCGGCCTACTCAACTCTGAAAAAAACGGCCGAAACATTCTTTACAAGGCCAACGACCAACACCCTCTCTTTCCCGAACTCAAATCCATGGTCAGCAAAGCCATGGGCATTGATAGGGTCATCGACAGCATCGTAACGCGCTTGGGAGACCTGGAAAAGGCGTATCTAATCGACGATTACGCCGAAGGAAAAGACACAGGAATTGTCGACCTGTTGCTGGTGGGCAACATTGACCAATATCATTTAAATGATTTGAGCAGAAAAACTGAACGATATATTAAGAGAAAAATTCGCTCACTCGTATTAACACAAAAGGAATTCACCGAATTCTCTCAGAATCTGAAAGAAAAACCACGGGTATTGATCTGGGAAGCAAAAAAAGAAAAGGGCACATAAAAAAAGGGATGAGCCTTGAAAGCGAACCTATAACACCCCAGAACCCGACTGATAAATTTATTGATCTAATCCCTAGATCGTTTTGGTAATTTAAGGGGCGGAGCTGTGCAATCAAGAACCTCCAGAAGCAAACCTATACAAGGAAAACAGGTCGAAATGAACCCCCTCGCCATCAATAGACAAAGCCACGTGAGGATTATCTTACACCGACTGCGGGCTTAGAGTATCAGCGCTGAGGATTCCAAAATAATATGGCGGAAAGGTTGTTCCCCGATCAAAAGACGGAATTTATTTGGAGTATTCCCATCTGAGACTCCGCTAGGAATGGAACCAGAGCTTAAAAACTTGACGGAACATATACTCATTCTTGAACCGGGCCGTACCGAAAAGAACTACTGGGCTGACCTTTGGCGCTACAGGGAACTCTTTATAATCCTTGCCTGGCGTGATATTTCCGTGCGCTACAAGCAGACCATCATCGGGATAGCCTGGGCCATTCTCAGGCCTTTTTTGACCATGCTGGTATTTACGGTGATCTTTGGCCGGGTGGCCAAGCTGCCGAGCGATGGGAACACCCCCTATGCCCTCATGGTTTTTGCGGCCATGCTTCCCTGGTCCCTGTTTTCCACATCCCTGAGTGAAGCCTCCAACAGCCTGATTGCCAATACCAACCTCATCAGCAAGGTCTACTTCCCGAGGTTGATTGTCCCAACTGCCACCGTAGTGACGGCCTTCGTGGATTTCCTCATCAGCTTTGTCATCCTGATAGGGCTGATGGTCTATTATCAATTCGCCCCAGGCTGGAATATGTTACTGTTGCCGCTCTTCATCCTCCTGGCCTTGTTTGCGAGTCTGGGTCCAGGACTCTGGATCACTGCTCTGAACGTAAAATATCGTGATTTTCGCTACTTAATTCCCTTTGTTGTACAATTCGGCCTGTATGTTTCGCCAGTGGGCTTCAGCAGCAGTGTCATCCCGGAAAAATGGCGGCTGATCTACAGCCTCAATCCCATGGTGGGAGTAATCGACGGCTTCCGCTGGTGCATCCTGGGCGGCGACAGCCCAATGTATTGGCCCGGTTTCATCCTCGGCCTTGTTATCGTTGCCTTCTTTATCTGGCTGGGCGTCTCTCGTTTCAGGAAGACGGAAAAGACCTTTGCGGATTTGATATAAGGTAAGATATATGTCGGACATCGTCATCAAGGCTGAAAACCTCGGCAAAAAATATACCATAGGCCACAAGGCGGAAACCGGTAATTACACCGCCCTGCGGGATGTGCTCATGCAGAGTGCAAGCAACCTTTGGCAAAAGACTAAAGACCTCTTGCAAGGCAAGCCCATCATTCAGGGTGATACGATGGAAGAGGTTTGGGCGCTGAAGGATGTGAGCTTTGAAATCCGGCGGGGGGAAGTCGTGGGCATCATCGGGCGGAACGGTGCAGGAAAAAGCACACTGTTAAAAGTTCTTTCGCGTATTACAGAGCCTTCTGCAGGTCGAGTGACGATCAAGGGCCGCGTGGCGAGCTTGTTGGAAGTTGGCACCGGCTTTCATCCTGAGCTGACCGGCAGAGAGAACATTTACCTCAACGGCGCCATTATGGGAATGGCCCGGCAGGAGATCAAGTGCAAGTTCGACGAGATAGTGGCTTTTGCCGAGGCGGAAAAATTCCTCGATACGCCGGTGAAACGTTACAGCAGTGGCATGTATGTGCGTTTGGCTTTTGCCGTAGCTTCCCATCTTGAATCGGAAATTCTGATAGTGGATGAGGTGCTTGCTGTGGGTGATGTGGCTTTTCAGAAAAAGTGCCTGGGGAAGATGGGGGATGTAGCCCAGGAGGGAAGGACAGCGCTACTTGTGAGTCACAATATGAATTCAATAATGAGACTATGCTCAACAGCTATATTGTTGACTGACGGGAAGGTAGAATATTTCGGAGAAACCGATGTAACAATACATAAATACTTAAACAAATCATCATATAAAAATGCAATTTGGGAAAATTCTAATTATTATAATCCATGCAATTATTTAAAACCTATAAGGCTATATGCTCGTGATGGATATGGCAATATTATACAAAATAGTGTAACCAAAAACGATCAAATATTCATAGTTTTTGAATTTTCTGTTCTAATCAAAAAAAGAGACCTAACAATTGGAGTAAGTGTGTTTGATGAAAATAATCAACATTTGTTTAGAACATTACACACAGATACAAATGAAAATATTAATGAAGAAATCAAGTTTGGAAACAATATCATAACATGTGAAATGCCTAAAGATATCCTTAATGAAGGTACTTATTTAATAAAATTCGATGGTAGTATCTACAAACAATCATGGGACTTTAACCCACTTAATGACGATGACATTTCAATAAAAATCGAAGTCAATGGAGATTTTACAGTGTCGAAATATTGGCAAAATAAGAGAGCTGGAATATTAGCACCCAGAATACAATGGCGTGTTGAATAGAATGTTCATAAAGATTATTAAGAAATTATTTTTTAATAAAAAATTAGATGAATAAGTCGGTAAAGATAAAGGCTATTTATTGTAAGACACATACCAGGTTCCAAATCTTGCAAATATTTACAAACTTTATTTAGGATTAGATCGAACATGTTTTGTTGCTACAATAATGAAACACATAGATTAATCCATCGCCGATTCCGCTACGACTTCTTCACAATTTGGGGGAATGGCTTGCCCCATAAAGATGAAATTCTGGATATTTTAAGAAATGAAGACAGTCTTAAAATCATAAGGATTGAATTGAGAACAGTTAAAAATATGAAGAAATTCATATTTGATCTTTATAGATGTGATACTGTACCCATTTGGCACTTGCGTGCAAAGTTGAAATATCTTTTTCTGGTTAAACCGGAAGTTTTGCTTGTTTTTGTAAAAAACTATAATCCGCAGGAAAAGCCGTCCGGGCAAGGGGCATTCCGCAAAGTTCAATGTCAATATATAAATCAGATCAAAATTAGAATCAGAAATCAGTATAACCCCAAACATCCTGATAACAATTTTCAAATTAAGCCTCTGAATAAAGGCGTCTCTCATGAACATGTTATCCATACTTCTGATTACGAGGAGCAGGTAGATTATTTTTTAAAAATGTTAGGATATAAGGATGGCATCCACTATTTTCATGGGGATGGCGATAGATTGCCATTTGAGAAGCCATACTATTTAAAAACACCTGAAACCTACATATATAAGACAATCATGATAGAAAAATTAAGGGCGTCAATTTTAGATGATTCGGATGGTAAAGGTGTTATTCACCGTTTAAGAAAGATTTCTGAAACGCCGCACTACCGCAGTTTAAACCAGGGACCTGCTGATTATAGAAATTATCTTGAAAACTTCAAATACACATTATTAACGGTGGATTACTCCTGGGATAAGTTTAAAAAACTTAACGAATTGAATATTAATCAAATCAAACAATTTGGCCGCATAATCGTAAAGAAGGAACCTGGATATTTCACGATATTAGATGGAGTTCATCGGGCTGCTGTATCATTAAACCATCACTTAAAGAATGTAAGATGCGTGGAGTTTCGCTACTGATGTGTCAAATAAATTTGATCAAGCTGCTTTATGAAATAGAAGATTATGTTTTGATCAAGAAAAGCAGAGAATTCCCAGATTATTATTCCGGATCTGATGTAGATTTGTTAGTTATGGACAAAGATACAACTTTACAAAAAGTTGCCGATTTTTATGAATCAAATTTGTCATTAAATGGGGAACTAAGAATAACAAATAGAGAATATTATTGCCACATTGATTTTTTAATTAACGAAAAATTGGATATTCGTATCGATTTGATCCATAATTTTAATTTTTTCACAAAGTTTTCAGTTAAGAACGCATTTTTTGTCAAGGTTTTTAAAGACAGGCGAATTATTGACGTTAAAAATGGTTCTGTTTATATCCCTGCGCCGGAAGATGACTTAACAATACGTTATTTTGAATATCTTGAGTATTTCGATCGCTATCCAAATAAAATTAGACACCTCGATTATATTTGCGATGTTAACGATGAGCTATTGAAGAAACGTTTTTTTGAAAATACACATGCATTTATTTGTTTCAAAAGGGCAGAATGGAAACAAGAAGGCAATATCTCAACAAAGCCAGAAACCATATGGATGGCTTCAAAAATTATATATGTAAATTCAAAATATATTATTTCAGCATCAGTCAGGAAACTTGCTTCAAGGACTATAGAGCTTTATAGGCATCTGAGAGGGTAGATGGTCATTGTAAGGCTCATTGGTGGCATTGGCAACCAGATGTTTCAGTATGCTGCTGGCAGGCGGTTAGCTCATGTCCTGGGTACGGAGTTGAAACTGGATATTTCTGGATTTGAAAATTACAATCTCCGAAAGTACGAGCTCGGCGCGTTCAATATTTCGGAGGATTTTGCCTCCCCACGGGAAGTCAAGACTTTAGCATCTCAAAAAAATGGTGTTCGGGATCGGATAGTACAATGCTTTTTACGTAGACCGAAAGCCCCAGCCCCATCACATATTCAAGAATCATATTTTCATTTCGATGCTAAAATATTGAAACTGCCCAATAATGTTTACCTTGATGGGTACTGGCAGAGCGAAAAATACTTTAATGATATTGAAGATGTAATCCGTAGGGAGTTCGCAATAACTGTTCCGCAAACTGGCGACAATCAAAAAATGGCAAAATTAATTTCCTCACGCGAGTCGGTGAGTCTGCACGTCCGCCGCGGAGATTATGTCTCGGATTTACAGACAAGCAAAGTACATGGCACATGCGGTCTTGAGTATTATGCACGCGCTATTGCTGAGATTTCTTCCAGGGTTGACGAGCCGTATTTTTTTGTTTTTAGCGATGACCCTGAATGGTCGAAAGCTAACATAGATATCTCTCATCCTGTAATTTTTGTAGATCACAACAATAGCTTAAAGAGTTACGAAGATCTGAGACTGATAAGTCAATGCTGCCATCATATTACTGCGAACAGCTCTTTCAGTTGGTGGGGGGCATGGCTTAATCCTTATTCCGACAAGATTGTCATCGCCCCGGATAAATGGTTTAACAGTGAAGATATTGATACGATCGACCTGCTACCTGAGCGCTGGATTACTCTATAACCGCTTTTCATTATGATAAACAATTCGCCAAAAGTTACAGTGCTAATGCCGGTTTACAATGGAGAAAATTATTTATCAGAAGCAATTTTAAGCATTCTGAATCAGACATTTTCCGCGTTTGAATACTTAATTATTGATGACGGATCAACAGATAACACTTGGGAGATTCTAAACAGTTTCTTTGACCACCGGATAAGAATCGAAAAAAACAAGCAGAATATAGGAATCACCAAGACTCTCAACAGAGGGCTTCAATTGGCGCGGGGAAATTACATTGCAAGAATGGATGCGGATGACATTTTTTTTCCAGAGCGCTTACAACGACAAAAAACATTTCTTGACGAAAATGTGAACATTGCCATGGTGGGGTCCTGGATAGAAAAAATCGATAAAGCCGGGAGGAAAATAGAGACAATCACTTTTCCCATAGACCCCTATCTTTTAAGTTGGCGTTTATTGCATACAAATACTTTCGTTCATTCTGCTGTTATGTTCCGAAAAGATGCTGTTCTCTGCATCGGTGGATATTCGGAAAATTATAAATATGCGGAAGATTATGATCTTTGGTCCAGATTAAGCACTCGTTGGGAGATCGCCAATTTGCCCATTGTACTGGTTAAATGGCGTTCCTGGAAAGGGGGGCTCTCTACAACTCACGCTAAAAGCCAAGAGAAAGCTGCAATACAGATAGCAAAAAGAAACATGGCTTATGTATTAGGTGAGTATCCTATCGAGTCGGCTTTTGAATGTCTCAAGTATCTTTATGGCCCCAAGTCGGCAAAAGAACTTGGGACCGAGGATATTGATAGGCTGCACCAAAATGTAGAAAAACTGTTAGATCGTTTTTGCCATAAGTTTGATCACAAAAATGAAGCTATTCCGAAAGCTATCAGGGTTGAAATAGCAACACATGTTTTTTCCTATATATTCAGTATCCCATGTTCTAAAATTGAAAAAATGCGATTAGTACTCTACTGGGTAAAAATATTTAAGCCAAATTTGTTAAGAATATTTTCCACATTCTTTTTTAAGAGAACATTGATCGGAACACGAATTTACAGAGTTTTTTCCTAACACTTTAGAATGGAATGATCAACAACGCAATGTTAAAAGTCGGCAACTCATAAGAAACGAATATCTTTAGATGCGTCACCTTACATCTCTTCAGTCATGGGTTCCGTGCTCAAAAAAGAAGAATATCGTTATAAATCCCTTGAAAGTGTGAAACGTAAGGTAGTCAGGCGGATATCAACTTTTGGCTATTCAATTTGAGGCCTATGAAAAGGCCAACAATTTTTGAATTGTGCTAATTTGGGTGCTAATCTAAGTAAGCTATAACAAAATAACTAAACGAAATTTCACTGGTGGTTCACAAATTTTTCATAGATACTTACTGCTGCAAGCACCGAAGTAACCAATTTAGTCAGCAAAGTTTTGCCCAAAAATATGGAGATAAAGATGATTGAACTTCTTTCGGTTCATATCCCCAAAACGGCGGGATCATCGTTTCTAAAAGTGTTGAAAAGAATATATGGCAAGCAATTGATCCAAATGTATCGCCGCTATAAACCCGATGTTGACTATAAAAAAATAGTTGAGGATAGTTCATGGGCTGCAGCAATTCACGGGCACTTTAACTTTACGGATTTTAGAGATCGGTACCCGGATGCGAAAACAATTACCTGGTTGCGTGATCCGATTAAGCGGATTAACTCTTATTATCATTATTGGCTCACTAGAAAACCGCATGGGAATCCTAATCATGATAAATTCATGGCCGATCAATGGGACATTATTCAGTTGGCAGAATTTCTGAAACATGAGGTTTCTGAAGGCTACCTGACAGGGTATGACCTGACGGAGATAGATTTTGTAGGTGTTGTCGAATACATTGATGAAGACATGGTCCGATTTCATGAGTGGGTACGAATTAACAAGCTTGGCCTTAGCAACGTCGAACGTGGATTATTTCAGTCCCTGATGAATAGTTCATTGGTCAAAGGGCTCAAACGAAAAACGCCTCACTCTAATAAAAACCCGCAAAAAAAGCCCTTGACTCTTGCGGAAGAAGAGAAATTAAAAATTGTTCTTAAACCCGAATTAGACCTGTATGAAAAAGCGCTCACCTTGCGCAAACAAAGGGCCCAGCTGGATAGTCGGCCAAGGAACAAATTGCATAATAAAGGCTGACGTGTACCCAGTACTTTTGCTCAGCAGGGAGGCAATTATAATAAATGAGTAAAAAAATCGCTTGAATCGGATCATCCAGGACCAGAGGCACCGACTTTACACCCAATTCATGGCTTCGCCACTGCGATTTCAAAAGCATTATTCAGGCATAGCCAACAAACATGACCACGCCCGAAGGAAGTTGATTTCTATGCCTGATTAAAATCAAATAGAGATTAAATGCATAATTCTCCAATTGTATCCATAATAATCCCAGTATACAAACAAGAGCGTTACCTCTATCAATGCCTTGAAAGTGTTTCAGATCAAACCTTTCAGGACTGGGAGTGCATTATTGTCGACGATGGTTCGGACAATCCTGATCTGATAGATGATATAAGCAGCAGTTCTGTCGGAGATCGGGGCGTTGTTATCCACCAGAATAATCGGGGGCTTTCAACCGCCCGAAACATTGGGATTGCAAAAACTTCCGGAGACTTTTTGCTCTGCTTAGACGCAGATGACTACCTTCATCCGGAATTTTTGGCCAAGACCTTGGCGGTTTTTCGCAATAATGAACAACCCGACGTTGTATGCTGTTGGACAAAACACTTCGGAGCTCGACAGGACCTATTCATTCCTTCCCCCAACATTCACCTGTTCTGGCTGTTACAACGTAATCTCTTGCCGGTTACAGCTCTTTTCAGGAAACGAATTTGGAAAGCGCTCGGCGGCTTCGACGAGAAAATGAGAATGGGGTATGAAGACTGGGATTTTTGGATACGAGCATCTAAATCCGGCTATCAGTTTTCCTGCATTCCTGAGGCTCTTTTCTATTACCGAATTTCTTCAGGCAGTATGGTTCAGACTGCAACGCGTTGTAGAGCGGATACCATCCATTATATCCGTCACAAGCACGCAGAGATATTCTTCATGTCCTTATCAGAACAATTCAAGTTTCCGAGGTTTCGAGATATTCCCAGAAAGGCAATTATACGCTTCTGGGTTACAGGACTTTTTTTCCATTATTTTCCCCACCCGCTTCGCAAGGGACTATTTGCTATCTACAGAAAGTTAGTTGATTGAAAGGCTATGGCGATCTGAGAAACTCAGACCCCAAAGACACACGAATATCTCCACAATGCTCAAGAAATGACGGACGCGAAACACGGTAACCCAAAAAAGCTGTAATAGCCACCCCGTCAGTCACCAGTTCCCATCCTTACACATGCCATCGCCGATTTTGCCTTGCCGGCATTGTTTTCAATCCGTCCAGAAAACCGTAAAAAAACGCCCGGACAAGATCCATCCGCTTTTGCCACACCCCAAAAACCAAAACTGCCCCAGGCAGTTTGATGAGGGTATTGTAGGCCATGAATACCAGGAAATGATATGGCTTGGCCCACTGTTTCATGAACCAGATCCGATTTCTTGAAAAGTAGTAGACATAGGTTTTGCTGCCAAACCCGGTGGTGCTTGACGGCAGGTGCCGTAGGTGTGAATCGGCCACATAACCGACCTGCCATCCGCTTTTCAGAAAGCGCTGAACATAGTCGCCGTCTTCGAAATAGAGAAAGTATCTTTCATCCATGGGTCCAACTTCCTTGACGGCCCGATCGCGGATCAACATGGCGCATCCACTTAAAAACGAAACGGTTTCCACCGCCCCGCGTTTCCCCCCTGTATCTGACACCCGGTGCCTGGGACCACCAAGCCACCAGTTCATTCCTCCTCCGCCGAACCAGGTTTTCCCCTCGCCACTGTCTTCAATGATTCGCGGACCGATCATGCCGAGAGTATCGTTTTTCCTAAGAGCGCTGATCAACGGCTCAACAAAATCATGCTCCGTACGCGTATCCGGGTTTAAGAGGAGGATATAGTCCGCACCCTGGCCGAGCGCATACCGGATGCCGACATTACACCCGCCGGCAAAACCCAGGTTCGAGCCCGGCCTGAGTATAACTACATCGGGAAATCGGCTTTCAATGCAGATAGTGTCCGGCAGGGTGCTGTTATCCACCACCACGAGACCTAGCGGTCGGAGTACCTTCTCTTTCAAACTATCGATACACGAGCACACCAGTGCCTGTGAATGGAAATTGACGATAATGGCTATAATGTACTCCCCGGCCATGGTGGTTCACCCCCGATGGGTGTAGCGATTTGGCAAAATCTCAACTCATCAGACGCTGGTACAGGTCTACATGACGGCGACAGACGACCGGCCAGTGAAGTTCCGTTCTGACAAAATCCAGACAGTTTTCCGATATATTCTTCAAATCGGACTTTTCCGCCAATATCTGAAGGATCGTCCCTTTATATGTGTCCTTATTGTGATCCACGAGAAAACCGGTCTTGCCATGGGAGAGATATTCGCCATAATAGCCGACCTTGGAACCGAGCACCGGAACCAAACTCGACATGGCATGGCAAAGACTTCCCGACCCTCCTTCACTGACGTATTTTCTCGGCAAAATAATGATGTCGTATTGCTGCAGGGTGTCAACAATTTTTTCTTCCGGGATATACCCAGGGAACCGGATTCTGTCACAGCCGGCAGCCCGCCGTTTGACTCTTTCGAGATAAAAACCGAACGGCGCCTGCCCGTAGATGTCATACACTAGATCCACTCCTTCCGCTACCAATTCCATAACTGCGGCAATCGGCACCTCGTAACCTTTCCTCGGGGATACCGCCCCAAATGAGCAAAGCCTTAAAGGGAATACAGAGGGGTGTTTCGGGCGGCTGACCGGCAAATCGGCACCGTGGAACAGCACATGCAATTTCTTCACATGGGTGCTGTGGCGAACGGAAAGGATTCTTCTGAAATGCTCGGAATAAACGATACAAGCATCTGAATTTTTCAAAATACGTCCCAAAGAAAGCGGAACCATGGAATACAGGAACATCGGCGGCGCTTCGGTGAGAATCCGATAGTATTTGCTCAAGGTAAGTGTGGACAGATCGTGCAATGTCGAGACGACTTTCGGGCGATGGGCACGGGGCAACAGGAAAAAGCACCAATTAGCGTAATCGCCCCGAAAGGAGGCCCCGAACTCGAAGTGGATCAGATCGTACTCTTTCACCTGCCTGGAGAACGTCAGCGGATTGAATCTCAGGTATTCGACGCCGTTTTCTTTACGGATCTCATCCTGGTTGTGCAGGACGGTGATGCTCAATCCGGGAATCGCCTTTAAATGTTTCAGATAAAGGGTATTATGATCCGCGATGCCGTCGCGAATCGGTTTATGGTGCCCGATCTGTAGTATTTTCATGACGCTGCTCGTCCAATTGGCAAACGGCCATCTTTTCAAGCATGCAGGCGGATCGTCCGGACCAAGCTTTTCAGGGAGCGCCAGACCCGTCGAATCTCGTCGACACCTTTTAAATGGCCCAGGGTCTGAAAAACGAATCGCGGCCGAAAGTAAAACTCCCGGTAGGCCCTGGAGAGGATATCTGCGAGTTCTTCTCTTTCCATGTCCACTGTGCGCACTGCCGGCCCGTGGGTCATGTCAAACTCCGTGAAGCTCTTGGCCAGAATCAGATCGTTTTCCTTTGCGTATTCATACAAAGACGTTCCCGGGTAACACATATTGATGGAGAACTGAGCCTGGTCCGGCGACAGTCGCTTGGCAAACGCGATGGTCTGCTCGACACTTTCCCGCGTGTCGTAGGGAAAACCAAACATAAACCCGCCCAAAGCCTGAATCCCACTTTTTTTGACCATCCGGACCCCGTCCTCGATCTGCTTCAGGGTCAGCCCTTTTTGAATTCGATCGAGCACCTCCTGGGATCCACTCTCTACACCCAGACGGATCAGCTTGCATCCGGCCCGCCGCATCTCCCCAAGCATCTCATCGTCTAAGTTATCGACACGGCCATTACAAGTCCAGATCAAGCCATACTTCTCTTTTCGAAGGCGCCGGCAGAATTCCAGCACCCTTTCCCGACGAGTGGTAAAAGTACCATCGTCAATGTTCAGCTCCCTTACGCCGTAGCGCTTTACCAGCATATCTATTTCGGAGAAAACGTTGTCAAGGCTTCGAAACCGCTGCTTGTGCCCGTACATGCTTTGGGGCCAGAGGCAAAAAGAGCAGTTGTAGGGACAGCCCCGTGACGTCATCATATTCATGAAGGGCTTTCGGGAATACCAGGCCTCCAGATACCAGCGCCAGGGGATAATGTCCCGGTCGGAGAAGGGAACGGCATCCAGGTTTTCGGCCAACTCACCATCACCGTTATCAACGATCTCATCGCCTTTACGATAAGTGATGCCGCTCACAACAGCCAGATCATCCAGGTTTGAAACAACCTTTGCAATTTTTGTATCAAATTCATGGCGAATCACAATATCAATAGCGGAACATTCGACCAGGACCTGCTTGTTGAAATAAGTGGCGTGGGGACCTCCCACAAGGATTTTGGCTGCCGTTGCATCTTTTAATGCGATTAAACTCTTATAGTCGGCCTCTATGGATGGTGTTGTCGTCTCCATGAATATGACATCGGGGTGCGCCCTTTCAGCCTCTACAATGGTCCGGTCAAAATCAAAATCCTGAATGACAGAATCGATGTAAACAACGTTGAAACCGGCTGCTTTTAGTTGCGCCGCGCTGTATGCCAAAAAAATGGGATATTGAAGGAATTTATCGCTACGGTGTTTTATGATCCGGTTCTGAGACCTTGTTCCAAAGCCCTTTCCCGGCCATGGCGGGTTAATAATCAGGACCTGCATATTGAATTCCTCTTGTTCTTGGCGAACAAAGCCCCTAAGAAGTGCACAAAGACACTGGTTCCCAGTAGAAAAAGTACCATCGGAAATATCTTTTGACGATAGTAAGCCTTAAAAATATTTCCACTAGACCATATTCTCAAGGACAAAAAGCTCACTTTGTTGGAAATCTTGGTTGAAAAAATAAAACTGCTCACACCTCTTCGAAATTGCCATTTCACAAAATCCCTGAATGAGTCTCGGGCGGCATGATAAACCACCATGTCCGGGCAGTACTTTATCCTGTAATTCGATTTACTTAAATTATATGCCAAAAGGGTATCCTCTCCGCCCGGAAAAGGGAAAGATTCATCGAATCCACCGATTCTTTCAAATGCACTCCTTGTGATCGCACAATTGCAGGTGCTTAGACTGTTTGTAAATCCTTTTGAATCTACCTTCCAAATTTTATCAAACCCGATTGCCCCACCAGCCGGAAATCCAAGGGCCGAAATTGAATCTCCCAATAGAGTCGACGGCATCAGCACAACCTTTCCCATGACGGCATCCATGTCATTTTGTAAAAAACACTTTTCAATTCGCTCAATCCAGTTCCATTCGACCTTGCAATCGCTATCCGTGAACACGAGGATATCGCCCCGGGCCTTTTTTGCGCCAATATTCCGGCAGGTTGCCGGACCTCGATTCCTGGGGGTCCGAACCAATGTGCAGTTATATGATTCCGCAACCCGGCAAGTGTTGTCTTGAGAGCAGTCATCCACGACAACCATTTCAAAGTCTCTGCAACTTTGATTTGATAAAGAATCAAGCAATATTGATAATGACTTTTCAACATTATAGGCGGGGACAATAACGGAAATTCTCATTCTCTTTCGTTACCCCGGAATACCCGCTTGAATTTCTGCCACCAATAATAGACCCACGCCCCATATTCAGACAACACCCACCGTATCTGCCTTCGCTGTTTCCACCATCCCTTTGGGTCATAGGGATCCGTCTTTGCAGCGACAGTGCATATGGATAGCTGATCCTCAAACATGGTATTCCAAATATAGTCCGCTCGCCGGGTATGTGATTTGCTGGTGGTGATAATAACCTTTTTATAACCTTGACCGATAAGTGCTTTTCCCACCAATTCCGCCTCACTCACGGTGTCGTAGGCATCCTCGGCGCTGATGGGTAAGATCTCCCTTCTTGGCACACCCAACATCTCAAGTATCCTAACCCTGTCCTCGCTCCAGGGACAGCATTCCTTAAATCCTCTTTTTTCAAGGTCCCGCAGAACATCTGTTTTGCGGTTTCCATTGATGACTACCTTTTGTGAAAGCCCTTTTCGAAAGAGATCCGCCGCCTCTAGCAGGCGGGGATAGTACTCCACACCGGTGTTTAGTACGACAATCGCATCAGAGAAAACCGGTTTTTGATCACATATCAGAAATTGGCCAAGCTGGCTGAGAGTGGGTTCTGAAAAGAGCCAAAGGAGCAAAAAAAAGATCGTTGAGGCAAGAACAGAAATTGAAAAACGTCTTATGGTCCTTTTTTGAGCCATGGTTTTGTCATTTTTTCTACCGACTATCTTTTGCCACCATCATATTGTTGACCCTTTCATTTTCGGAGCAAAAAACATTCGACGTCGGAGGCAGTTTGAGTTCAAACAAATCGATCCCCTTCGCTTTTTTCAAATCTCATTTGACTGATTTGCTCAGAAATCAGTCCCAGCATAAATATCAAAATGGAAGTCGTAAAAAGAAGGGCACTCATATTGGTAAATCGGCCGGTAGTCAAGAAGGTGTAACAGTAATAGGCCAGTCCGGTCAGGAAAAGGACGATACTGATGGGGAGAAAAATCTTTAACGGAGAATAAAAGGTACATATCCTGACAATAATCATAAAAAACCTGACACCATCTTTTATAATATTTATGTCACTTTTTCCAATTTTCCTTGGCTTAACCTTAATTTGCACATACTTGACGCTTTTGCCGGACCGGAGCATTCCCAAAGTCATGGTTGTGGGATAAGAGTAGGTGTTGGGCAGAAGATAAAGCAGATTTCGCGCCAGATCCGACTTAATGGCCCTAAAACCCGACGTCAAATCCTGGATCGGGAAATTCGTCACATATGAGGCCAGACGATTGTATATCTGGTTTCCCAGTGCTCGAACCTTTGAAGCCTGCTCAACCTTGTGCCTGGCGCCGACCACCATATCGAATTCCGGAAAGTGCTGAAGCAGTTGATCCAGATCCGCGGGGTCATGCTGTCCATCCGCATCCATGAATACCAGCACCTGGCCGGAAGCAATCCTGATACCGCTCTTGATGGCGGCACCGTTACCAATATTATAGGGATGCTTGTAAACGATCGCCCCCGCTTCTCCAGCCAAATCTCCGGTGCCGTCCTTTGAGCCATCATCAATAACAATGATTTCAAAACCAGGATGAAGCGTCAGAATATAGGAGACAATCTTACCGATATTGTGGGCTTCATTGTGAGCGGGGATGATGACGGATACATCAGATTCCCTCATTTTTTTCATTACGATCTCCAATCAAATAGCTTAAGGCAACGAACCCACCCCTGCTTTCTTATACTGTGCTATTGTAGATTCCAAATACGAATCAGTCAATCATTCCCATTGTGCGTTTTTGGGAAACACTTTTTAATAATCTGCCAACCGGAAAACACCGACCCCATTCTTCGAATACAAAAGGCTTGCGTGTTTTGTGAAGAATTCCTTCACGAATTTTCGTTTCTCAACATCGAACAAATCGTTTACCCACCTGTTAAATACCCCGATTTGAATAATCAGGTGAGTTACTCCTATCTCCTTAAGGTCCACCAACACTTCATCCGGGCTATTTGAATTTTTCATAAGCTGATACAGGCTGTTTACCTGAACGGGAGTGTCAGGGATATAATCCCTGTCGCAATAATAGCCCCGCTTGCCTAAGAAAACAAACAAAAGAAGTGATTCCGGCGGCAGATTTTGGTTTACGTATTGCATGGCAGGGTACTCAGGGCAATACTTGGTTATGTATTCGTCACAGCTGACAGCACCCGTGAGGTAGCTGAATGGAGCCACATGTCTGAATTGATCAATGACGTAGAAGGCATTAATTGCCAGGAGCAGTATTACTGCCAAACCAAGGATGACTGACCCTGTCTTGCGTCCAGTTTGGCTCCGCAAGCCCTTAACGACCTCCGCGATATTCCTTATGCCAAAGACTGATAGTATCACCAGCGGTGGTATAATCGGTAACATATATCTTATCCTGAGAACGACGCTGAAAAAGGCAACCGCAAAAAACAGGATGGCAAAGACCAAAAATATTTTCTTTTCACGACCCAGAGTTTCAGGCCCTTCCCTGACTCGCCAAAATGCAAAAATCGGCAGGATCAGGAGGAAAGGGTTCAGCTTTCCATCAAAGTATTGGTCACTTCCATCTTTTCCCTCAAAAAAGATGCGTATGGGCAGGAGGGCGATCTGCCACCATGGTTCGCCATGGGCGATTGTTCTGTAAGTGAAGAGCGTTAACTCTATCTTCTTTTCGGCCTTGTCGGAGACAATCTCTTTTGAAGGGGCTGCCGAAGGGTTAAACCAGTTATTATAGAGGGGATAAACAGGATTCCCTTTCCAATGATAGTTTCTGATCATCCAGGGTGAAACAACGAGAAGGGCTACAGTGAAGAAAAGGACTCCGTATCCTACAGGCCTGATGAAGTTGCCTCTCTTATTTTGAGAGTACCTTGAATACAAGAATGGCACAAAAAAGGTAAGCAAAAAGAAGGCAATCAACCCATTATATTTCGTGCCCATTGCCAGGCCGCACAGACCCGCGGAAAGGGCCAGGAATTTTAGCTTAAAACCGGTTTCGATCCATTTAAAAAGTAACAGGAGCGATGCGGTAGAAAAGAAAATGAGACCCAGATCCACATAAACAGTGATGGAGAGCTTCACGATGATGGGTGTAGACAGAAAAAACACCGCCCCAAAAATGGCGTAGGTTGTATTCAAACGACGTCTCAAGTAGTGGAAAATCAGCCATGCCGTCAGCAGCGCAAAACAGAAATGGATTAGCTTTGGAACGATATCGTTGCCTAAATACAGGGGGATCAGATAGAGGAGATCCAGGTTCATGGGGTAGTATGAAAAGGGCATGGAGGGAATTTCATAGATTGCTCCATGCTCGATGTAGAGTTTGGGGACATTCAAATGATGAACAAGAGCGTCTCTGCTAACGGGCGGTACAGATGACAGAATAATGATGGATACAATTATTGCTGCCAGGAGGATCAAAAGCGAAAGTTTTGAAAACCGATGCTTCGACATGATGATATATCATAAAAAAGGGGCGCCCTGCGACACCCCCTTTTTATCAGTTTTGTATCTGTACTTATACTACCCTATGGCGCTGGTTTTGTCACGATGGCACCATCTTGATTAACTACTGCAGTATTTCCAGTAAGGGCCCAAGAAGCGTCCCCTGTAGTGGTTGCAGTGTAGGCATCAGCATTAGTGTAAGCTATTACAGTGGTAGCACCATTGCTTTGCGTAAAACCCGCTCCTTGAATTTTGGCCAAATCGACACCGGTCGCAGTAGGCCAATCGGTCAAATACGCGGCAGTAGCGGTAATGGCATTTTTGGAATCAGCAAGAAGCGTAGCTACATAGCCTCTTTTCCTGTAACTGTTAAATTGCGGAATCGCAATGGCCGCCAGAATACCGATGATCGCAATAACGATCATCAACTCAATAAGCGTAAAACCCTTTTGATCTTTTTTTGCATTTAGTTTTGCTAACATTTTTTTCTCCTTTCCAACTTTTAGTCTAATTTAAATGATCCAAATTCCATCTTACTCTGAAAAACCCCCACCCCCTTTCACACCTCTAAACAATTCATGTAAATAATTCATGTAAACTCTGTTTATCGATAAAAAACAAAAACGAATTAATTTCCAGCGATCCATCCGGCCCCGAGATTGTACATGTTCTATCGATTGAGGATAAGTCATGCAATTACTACGCCGCATAGCACACATGAAATCAATAGAATCCACATTCGGCATTCATTTCAATGGGTTTAATTTTGAATTGTCTATATACACTTCAACATATCAGATTTCCGAGATTCTCACTTTTGCCATTCCTGACAATATTCGGAAGATCTGTGACAATTTTTGCTAATTCGTGCCACCGGGCCTGCAAGATACCATGGCGAAATAACCCAATCCTTTCACTTGACTACGTCGACCGATTTTTCTAATCTCACTTCATCAACATAAACTTTTGCGAATAAAGAGTCGGATCATGCTCCAAGCGAACCGAAAGGTTCCCAAAAACAAATTGTCACAAGATAAGAGCCCTATCTCTTGCACCGTGCCGGCAATCCGGTTGGCTGGTTTCCCTGGGGAGATGACGCCTTTCGAAGGGCTGAACATGAAGACAAGCCGATTTTTCTCTCCGTGGGTTACGCCACCTGTCACTGGTGCCACGTCATGGCTCATGAATCCTTTGAAGACGAGGAAGCGGCGCCCAACTGAATCTGGTTGGCGGCAAGCCTGAGTTGGAGACTTAAGCATTTTATCTATATTCACGGTGATAACGGCACACGCAACAAGACCTAAGGGCCTCGGCCCTAATGCCGCAAACCCATAAGAAAAGGAGATTTACGTCATGAAGAAATTCCAGGTTTGGTTGATTCCTTTGGTCGGCGTTTTTTGGATTGCCCTACTGCTGGCAGGATGCGCCACATTAGAGAAGAATGACGTGTTGGATACCGAAGGTCTACTTATGAAAGCCGGTTTTCAAAAGCATCTAGCCGATACACCCCAAAAGACGGCCCATTTGAAAACCCTGGCCCAGCAGCGTTTCAGCCGACACAAGCGACACGGCAAACTCTATTTTGTTTACGCGGATGCGGCTGACTGTCAATGCCTTTATGCAGGCGACGAGATGGCCTTTCAGCGCTACCAGGATCTGGAACGCCAGCAGGGCATGGGCCCCATTGAAATGGACCAACCCGATGTCGTAACGGGAGAGGACTGGTCGCAAGCACCGTGGGGACCTTTTGATAAATAGCGTGCAAAATCCAGGAGCCGGAACAGAGAAGGCTTTCCTTTTCGATCCGGCTCCTGATTTTTTTTGAAAACCTCAATCATTCAAATGCTTTTTTCTGACCTCGTACATGATGATGGCGGGAATGAAAAAGACCAAATCGGCGATCGTTTTACCCACAAAGGTCCCCAGCATAAATTCCCCCATCAGTTTCGGCATGAAGTACATAAAAAAAGGCCGAACCGCCAGAACATCCAGAATCTCCGAGGGACCGAATTCAATAATCAAATTCCGCAAATCTTTGAAATAAAATGCAAAATTATAGCGTAATGCTTGCTTCCGATGGTGCTTTAGGCTCTTTCTGACATCACGATAGGCGATGATACCGTAAAAACTGATGGATGCCACGGCAGAGCCAAAAAAGGCCGCCAGCACATTATCCCCGGTTGTCCGGTGAATCACCCACGCCGACGCCATGGAAAGCCCCGTGCTCAAGACATCCGCCAGGAGATAACGTCTGATCCATTCCCGTATTTTGTTCTTCATGGGCTATTTTTTGACACACAACGTCCTGAAGAACTGCTTCCCATCCCGCGACGTTCTTTCCACGCCGTGTATTTCACTTTCATACCCGGGGTAGGCGTTTTCGAAATCCTGCCTTAGTTTCAGATAATCGAATATGGGCGCCGCCTTTTCATTCATGACTTCCCCTCCCATCATAATGGGAATGCCGGGCGGATAGGGCACCATCATGACGGCAGGCGTTCTCCCCTCCATCCGGTCCAACTCCACAAATTCGACATTTTTCCGAACAACCTGGTGGTACGCCTCGGATGGTTTCATGGCCTGATCGGGAATGATCTGAAATGCCGCCTGCATCATCTCCAGTATCCGGTGTTCTTTCCAATAACCGTGGATATCATTACAATGTTTCTTGAGTCCCACACCCGCATAATGGTCGGAATGGGCTTTTACCAGATCCGGAAAAACCTCCTTAAGCGGCGTGTTCTCATCATAGAGATCTTTAAACCGCAGCAATGCCGAAAGAAGGGTTCCCTGCTTGGCCCGGGTGGTTCCAAGGGAATTGAGTAGTAAAAATGAATAGTAGTCCGTCTTTTCACATACAATACCCTTCCCGATTAGATACTCCGTCACAATGGAGGCCGGAATGCCTTCATCGGCCATCACGCCATGGTCATCTATTCCCGGCGTGGTAAACGTCAATTTAATGGGATCCAACATGGCATAATTTTCTTCCATCTCTTCAAAACCGTGCCAGTTGTTCTCACGGGTCATCACCCACGGAACCTGGTTTGCCATCAGGAAATCGACGTCCACGGTCTCAAAAGGCTTCATTTCTCCATTGACCGACACTTCTTTGGGCTGCCACATGCCGATGAACCAATCTCCTCTGGCTTCATACTCTTTCTGAATCTTCACAACCTTCTGGCGCAACCGAATGGCCTCCTCGATAATGTCGTTCATCATGGTAAGACCATTATCGTCCATCATTTGCGTTGCAACATCCAGAGATGCAATCATGATGTATTGGGGCGAAGTGGAACCGTGCATCATATAGGATTCGTTAAATTGATCGTGATCGATTTTCACTTTCCCGCCGTTCTTGATGTGAAGCATGGAAGCTTGAGAAAAGGCCGTGAGCAGTTTGTGGGTGGAATGGGAACAGAAAATGGGCGGATGGTTTTCATCCAAATCATCATCCGCCATGCCGTAGTGGTCCTTGTACATGGGGTGGAAGCGCGCGTAGGCATACCAAGCCTCATCAAAATGAAGGTTCTGAACGCTCTTTTCCAGCTGCCTTTTGATATTGATCACATTGTAACAGACCCCGTCGTAGGTGGAGTTGGTGAGCGCAGACATTCTCACCGGATCATCTTTCATGCTTTCGGGGATCAGCTTGTCCTCTTGAATCTTTTGCCGAATGGAATCGGGAGAGAATTCGGAAAACCTCACAGGCCCGATGATACCCCGCTTATTTCTTCTGGGAATCATGTATACCGGGTAGGCATCCGTGATGACCATTGCGTAGTTAAGGGACTTGTGACAGTTTCGATCCACGAAGGCGATATCGTCCCGAACCAGCTGACTTCGCCAGATAATCTGGTTCACGTTGCTGGTGCCGTTGAGCACATAATAGGTCTGATCCGCCCCGAATACCCGTGCCGAGTTCTTTTCCGCATCGCCCACCACGCCGCTGTGCTCCAGAAGGGAACCCAGCTCCGGAACGGAAACGGAAAGATCGGAACGAAACACATTCTCGCCAAAGAATTTGAAAAAAGCCACTCCTGCCGGACTGCGCAGAAACCCTATCCCTCCCATATGGCCGGGGGTATGCCAGGCAAATTTATATTCTCTCGCATACTTTACCAATTCCCCGAAAAACGGCGGGTAGTTTGACAGGATATACTCCTGTGCATGTGCCGCGATCCTTCCGGCCAGGAAAGAGATGGTATCGGCTGTCTTCCAAAGGCAATCGTTGATTTCTCTAAAGACTTCCGAAGGAATGGATTCCAGACCGGTGCCGAGCCCCATGGGCCCCGCCATCAACAAAATGGGCACATGCTGATGGCGTTTTCTCATATTGGATATCAATTGTTCGGCGGTGGTCTGCTCCTTGGAATCTTCCAAAGGTATATCCCAATCCACTACAATACTTCCGAAATCAGACCGGGAACGGAATATCTCATATCCATCTTCGTAGGTATACGACGGTATGATACGGCAACCATGGACCTCCTCCAATTGCTCGGATAACTGCCGCAACCGGTACCCTTCATCATTTTGCGCATCAAATTGACCTGAAATAATCATGATGGGCCATTCGCCTTTGTTGATATCCATATTCCCCCTCCCTGATTTCAAAAAAATGATTCCTATTCAATTTCCTTTGGACCCGTTTTGATCCAACCTGGCTTTCTCAGCGCATAGATTAAAAAAGAGGCCCCGCACATGACCAGAATACCCAGCACCAGAAATGACTCATAAAATAAAAGACTTCCCGTCTTCAGTTGTGAAGGCGGAAAAAATCCGATGAACAGGGTGAACACACCCCCCAGAAGCCCCACCATAACCACCACCCACATACCGAAATTCCCTCCGGGTATCCGGTAGGGCCGGGGGGCGTCCGGCCGTTTGTACCGTAACACGATGGCTGACAAAAACATCAGCAGGTACATGATCAGATAAAGCTGCGCCGTCAGTGCCGTCAAAATCCAGTAGGCACTGTTGACGGTGGGCATCAGAAGAAAGACTGAAACCAGGGCTGTTACCACCAGAGCCTGAAGAATCAGGATGTTTGCCGGCACGTCCCCATTTATTTTACGCTGCAGAATGGGGGGAATAAGGCCGTCTTTGGCTGAAACGATCAGCCCCTTGCTGGGACCCAGAATCCAGGCTGCCACCTCTCCCAAAGAACCCACTACAATCAAAATCGCCACAACCGGCACGAGCCACCCCAGATGATGAGCGGCAAAAAACTTATCAAAGGCCTCCATGAGCCCTGCCACCAGGCTGATTTCTTTCTGGGGGACCACAAAGGCAATGGCCAGTGAACCGAAAATAATAGCGGAAATAGAGACCAGCACAGAAAGAAAAATAGCTTTCGGAAATGACTTTTTGGGATTTATCACCTCTGAAGCGTGCGCTGCGGAAACCTCGATGCCGGAAACAATGACCAGGGCGCCGGCCAGAAAAACCAGGTTGTCCATGTTGGTAAAATCCGGGACGAGCGACGCCATGGAGAAATGGATCTGGGAAACATTACCATTGATAATCCAGCTGAATCCGAGAACAACAATCAGTCCCGTCGTAATTAAGGTACTGAACACACCCAGGGTGCTGATCCAGGCGGAGGTTTTCATGCCCCGCATGTTGGCAAAGGTCCCGCCCCAGTAAACCACCAGCACCACTACCAGAGTATAAAGCTTGTTTTGAGCCAGTTGGGGTGAAAACGCATAAGCAAGGGTTGCCGCTATAAAAGATAAAACAGTGGGAAACCAGATCACATTCTCGCTCCACTGGAGCCAGATGGCCATAAAAGCCCAGCGTTTCCCAAAGGCTTCATTCACCCAGATGTAAACGCCACCGTCTCCCTTTGGCGGCCATGCGGACGAAAGTTCCGCCGTCACCAGGGAAATGGGAATCAGGAAAAAGAAAGCGGAAACGGCCATAAAGGTAATGGTTTGAAACCCTTCTTCCGCCATGAGGGGAAGACCCCTGACGCTGTAAATAATGGCCAGATTGATCATGGCCAGGGAGACCCATCCGATGGTACCCTGTCCGGTCTGTTGACCGGGAGGTGAATTTTCCGGTTTCAGAGTCCTCACTTCTCCCTGGCAGGCCGGTTCTGGCATTAGGGTACCCCATTTCTAGAGATGGTTATGAATAGAATCTTAGGCGATTTTGATGAGTGAAACTACTGGAATAAGGAGGCCCAGTCAAGGAAAAGGAAAAGGCAAGAGATCCTCTGACCCATGAGATGGCTCTTTGAATTGTCCCTTTGACGTTGACAGAACGGACGGATTTTCCCTATAGTCTCGCACATTATGAACCTATTCAATTGAGCGTCTAATGTTTGGCCCATTTCGAAAACAGGAAAATCCTTTTCAGATCTCCATCGGTATCGCCACCTTTGAAAAGCGATTCGAAGACTATTTTGTGCCGCTCTTGAAAAAGATTCGGACCTTTGAGAGTGATTCGGAAATCGTGGTCGCCATCAACGGCGAACACCAAAGAGCGTTTGGAGAGGAGTATCGAAGGCGCATCCTGGAATTTATGGCCACCCAAGAAAAGACGTTTCCCATCTTTTTTCCCGTGTTCAGAAGTCTCTCAAAGCTCTGGAACAGTATTTTGATCCACGCCTCCGGTGAGTTTGTGCTCATGCTCAACGACGATACCCTGATTACCGATGGAAAATTCATGAAGAAGATTGAAAACATCCTGAGAAAAAATGAGGGACGATCATTTCTGATCAACCGTTCCTGGTCCCATTTCGTTGCTCGAAAAGAAGAAATCGCGAATCTCGGGTATTTCGATGAACGGCTTCTGGGAATCGGCGAAGAAGACGGGGACATGACCTGGCGCTACATTCGAAAATATGGTGCCCCCATGGCCAGCCACACCATCAAGGGATTCAAGAACTACGCTGAAGATACCATGGCACAGCAGCCTGAAAATATAAAATGCCACTCGAACAGCAAATACAGCCTTTTCAATCGGCGGTTTGTTCATGAGAAAAAATACACTGCTTCCCCCCAAGGCATCAAGGGAATGTTCGATGAAGCCATGGAAATGAAAGACGAAGGCCCGGACCAATACCCCAATGAGCGTTTTTACCGTGAGCATTCAGATGAACTCTAGACACCTTTCGTGCGGCAACCATGATCACCGTCGGCATCGTTAAAGACTGGGACTGGCCCGATCTTCTTCGGCAAACCCCGGGGGGAAAAGGGGTTTGGGATGGCTTGCACTTCATTCTGGACCCTGAACCAACCTGTAATTTCCTGGTGGTGCTGAACAACAAAATGAAAACTGAAACGCGTGCTCAATGCCCCCCCGAAAACGTGTGGTGCCTCATGCAGGAACCCTACATGAAAGGGCACACGGACTGGATGGTTGAAAAACTGGGTCCCTACGCGCGGATCCTGAGCCACCATGTCCCTTCAAACCTTTCAAAATTTACCGTTTCACACCCCGCCATCCCCTGGCACGTAAACAAAACCTTTGATGAACTGGTTGCCCTTGAAATACCGCCCAAACCCAAAACCCTTTCATGGGTGGTGGGCAATGCTCGGGATCTGCCGGGGCACCGGAAACGACTCGCTTTTCTGGAATATATTCAACAGAAGGGGTCGTTGGATATTGATCTGTTTGGAAGAGCGGTTCGCTTTATCGAAGACAAATGGGACGGGCTCGCGCCTTACCAATATTCCCTGGCCATCGAAAACAGCAGCAGTCCCGACTACTGGACGGAGAAAATCGCTGATTGCTTTCTCTCCTGGTCGGTTCCCATATACTTTGGATGCACCAACCTGGAGGACTATTTCCCCCCCGCATCTTTCATCAGAATTGATATTGACTCCCCTGAGAAAGCCTTTGAATCGGTTAAGGCCGTCACCGACAAGGATGATTGGAAGAAACGTATTCCCGCCCTCACGGAAGCCCGGAATCTGGTGCTGAACCGATATCAACTCTTTCCCCACTTGTCCCGGCTGATACAGGAACAACCTCTAAAAAACCTGAAACTCTCCGAAATTGTGCTCCCCGCTTACCGGCGAAGCAAAAAGGCCTCTGTGGATCATTTCTTCTATAAAGCATTTAAATTTTTTGGCTTTCCATTTCAATATTGACCGAATTGCCGTGTATATCACTTGACGACGGGGTGAGACCTGTTTTATGAAAACAAAGGAAGCTGTGCCGAAATTATCAAGCGCTTCATAATTTTTGTCTAAAGAGAGTCTAATCTTGAGCCCCACAATATTTCGAGAAAAGGGTTATAGGTTTTTTTTCTTTTCCCGTGAAGAGCCAAGAATGCACGTCCACGCCCATTGCGGGAATGGCGAAGCAAAATTCTGGCTGGAGCCAGAAATAGAACTGGCCCATAATTATCGTCTTTCTCGGATGCAGCTCAAAGAAATCGAATCGACCATAGAGGATCATTATAATGCACTCACAACCGCTTGGCGAAAGCATTTCGCAAGTTGAGGTGACACATATTTCAAATCACGGCATATGGCTCCTAGCAGAGAACAAAGAGCTTTTCATGTCCTATGAAGAATTCCCCTGGTTTAAGGATGTTACTGTAGGGCAAATTCTTAATGTTGAAGAACCATCGCCTGGCCATTTTTTTTGGCCGGATCTTGATGTTGATTTGGACGTTGAATCAATAGAACACCCTGGAAGATTTCCTCTCAAGTCAAAATTCGGCATCAAGAAAGACTGAAATACGAAAATGGTCAGTATCATCATCTGCTTTTATGAAAGGCTGGAGCATTTGAGATGCTGTCTGGATTCTATCCAACTCGCGTCAGAGCATTTTGATGAGGTCATCATCACCGATGACGGTTCCTGCGATCAGACTGTTTCAAGGCTGGAAGAGTTGATCCCAAATTATGATTTCCCCGTCAGACACGTATGGCAGGGGAAAAAGGGTTTTAGAAATGCTGCTGCCAGAAACAACGGCATAAGACATGCGAAAGGCGACTATCTGATTTTTTTCGACTGTGATTTTCTGGTGTTACCCCGAACCATTCAAGAGCACTTGAAACATGCAAAAAAAGGAAGATTTATTGCCGGCGGATACAAGAACATGGATGAAACCGCCACCCGTGAATCCTTTCAATCCACTATAACCGCCGATCTTCTAGACCGGCTGGACAAACGATACCCTGAAAGGCCCCTCATCAAAACCCATCGCCGTTTCATCAAACGCACCTTTCTCATGCGGCTTCATCTGGCGCCCCCACGAAAACAAAGCCTTGGGGGACATTTTTCCATTTACAGAAAAGACCTTGAGCGGGTCAACGGCTATGACGAAAATTTCGTAGGGTGGGGCGGAGAAGATGAAGATCTGGGCATCCGGCTGGTTCGGGCCGGCATTCATTGCCGGTCGGCCATTCGTTCCGCCAAAGTCCTCCACCTGTGGCACCCTCCGGCCATCACAGGGCGCCGGTGGCAAACAGGGCCCAACATTCGGTACTTCAATCGAAAAGAGATTCCGGTTTTTTGCACCAACGGCCTTCACAAGCCTTGATCGTCAAGAAGGTTTATCAGGCGGTTTCAACTCGGCCCGGTTCAGGCTCCAGACAATCGTGATCATGGCGAAGATGGTAAACAAGGCCACTTCCGTGAGATGCGTAAAAACCGGATCCAGAGACCCTTTGACCAGAAACATGGCAAATGCGGCCGTCACACAATGGCCCCAGCCTTTTAGAAAGGCATTTTGTCCATACCGCATGGTTTCCCAGCACATCTTCCCCGCAACAAATAGCAGATAGAGGAAAAGCGCCAGGCCCACAAAACCCATCCTCACCCCGATACTTAGAAACATGTTGTGAGGGCGTTTAAAGAGATGCTCGACGATGCCCTGTTCTTCGGGTGGGCGGTCGTCTTTTCCGGAATTTTTCAAAACCTGGTTCTTGTAGGCCTTCAGATCCACCACTCTTGGGCCCCATTCATCCAGCCTGAGCTTTTTCGGAAGCCTTGTGTTGTAGACGTTTGGATCAATGGCCTTTCGATTTTGAAAGGTTTTGATGCCGAAACCGGTCCCGAATACCGGATAATCCTTCATAATTTCATAGGAAATATAGGCTATGCTGATCCGATGAAGAAGGCTGCCCATATCACCCACATTGGATTTTTCCGACAGAATAAACCGGTCTTTGATGGGAGATAACAAAACAAAAAGCACAAATACCAAACCGAATGCCAACAACACTTTTTTATATTTTATAAGCAGAATGACGGCTACGATTCCCAGGGCCACAAAATTGCTCCGGGACTCGGTCAGCACGGTCACTGCCAGAAGCACCAACAGGCAAAACACTAAAAGGGCGCGATACCACCAGGAACGCCCTTTCTCCTTCAGATGGTGGGTTGAAAGGATGGCCGCCAAGAGGGTAATGACCCCCATCAGGTTGGTGGGGTTTTGCACAAACCGAACGCCAAACCGTGTCGAGTATTCATTCTCCCCCAGAATCAGATACTCATATCCCAACGCCCCCACGCAGAAGACCGTCGCCGAAATGATAATGATCCATGAAAGCCACTCAAGCCTCCTCCTCGATCTAAATGCATTAATCAGCATGAAATAGAGCATCAGGTATTTCAACAGGTGCGCGTAAAAATCGTGAAGGCTGTTTTCCTGATCCAGGGCAAAAAAAAGCCCCACGGCCGCCCACAGGGTGAAAATTAAAAGAGGCACGGAAAGGGGGGATTTAAAAGAAAAGGGCATTTTTCGAAAAATAACGCCTAAAACAACCAAAAAGACCGAGAGATAGAAACTGATTTCCTGAATACTGGTGGTATGGGGAAAGGGATTAAAAAATAAAAAAATCCCCAGCAAACACAAAACACCATTATTCAACACTCGCAGGAAGAGGTCTTGTGTCGAATCATTCCGAGATATAGTCGATTTCACAGTCTTTTGCATTCGCGGAACCATCACAGATCTGCTTGAATTTCCCTTAACTTCACGTACCTGACAAACATGGCATAGGCATCCGAAACTGCGATGATCAGACCGGGAAGACCGTCCATGAAACCCCTTTTCAACACATAGACTTCCAGAAACTTGAAAAGTGGTCGAGAAAAAAGGAGGGCCAGGTGAAACCGCTTTCCCCGGTCGTACATGTCCTTGGCCAACAGTGTGGAAAAACTGTTCACGGTCCCCAGCTGGCCTGAAATCGTCCCCCCATATGGATAATGGAGAAGATCTTGTGTCAGATCTCCCACGTGCCCTTCCACCGACATTCGCTCATGGACCCTTCCGCCCACCCAACGTCCTTTTTCCCGTTTGAAAAGTCTTAATTGGCGGTCCGGATAATAACCGCTGTGGTTGATCCAACGCCCCTGGTAAAAGGAGCGCCGGGGCATCCGGTAGCCGTCCAGGGCCTCGGGTCGTGCGATCTCGAAAGATATTTCATCGCGCAATGCCTTTGAGACCGCTTCATCGGCATCAAGACTGAACACCCAATCCGTTTTCGCCTTTTCCAGCGCAAAGTTCTTCTGAGCCGCATATCCCGGCCAAGGCCTTTGAAAAATTTGGTCCGTGTATCCTTCCGCCACTTCAACGCTTCGATCCGTACTCATGGAATCCACCACAATAATGTCATGAACCCATTTCAGACTTTCCAGACATCGTTTGAGGTTTCTCTCCTCATTATGGCAGATAATACAGGCAGAAATCCGATTTTCCTTTGGTTGACCCATGGGTTTTCGCCCCATTCACATCTTTAAAGGTTTCCACGCAGGAGCGTGAAGACCAAACCAATTTCTTTAGAATTGCCAGCCCAGAGTAAAAACCCACGATTGGTCGTATTTATCTCTACCGTCCGCCGGTTGATTGTCAAAGTCGTAATTGAACTGAAAGGCCGCAAAAAGTTTGGACACCAATGGAAGCCGAATCCCCGTTCGGGTTCGGACGATCCAATTACCGGCGTTTTGCAGATCGTAGAGTAAATCGTCATGGTGAAAAACCTGGAACAGCTGTTCAAAAAACCACATGTCAAAATCCAGCACCCAGTAACCTGAAACATATTCCCGATTGTCCACATTCCCGAAGTTCTGCATCTTCTTGGTATATTTTTCGTAGGTATAACCCGGCCCGAGTTTAAAGGAGAGATTTTTCTCATTTGAATTCCACAATTGGTATCCGGGTCCCACAGCCGCATTAACCCGTAAATCGAGGGATTTAAACTGGTCCATTTGTGCCACACCACTGCCCCAGAGGAACCATTTCTTGGTCAGGAAGCGTTCATAGGTACCCGATCCCAGCCAATTGTCCTTGCTCAAGACCTGCTTGCTCCATTCCTTGTGAAACTCTCCATAAAACTTAAAGACATGTGGCATCTCAAAAATTTTCAGGTTTCCTATAAAACTGTATTTTTCAGTATTGGTATTCCCGGTCTCTTTACCGGCCCCGGCGTTAATATTACCTGAAAAATCCCACGTGGCGGGAGGTTTGGGCCGGTCCATGGATTTGATATTCGCCGTTATTACCGGAGATGGCGATGCCCCGTCTTCCGGATAGAATAGAAGCTGGCCTGTCTCTGAGGTATTGACTTTCCCTTCAAGTTTTTTGTCATCCGTCAGCGTCACCTCCATGGGCTCCTCGGTGCTAAGTTTTGCGACCTGGTCCCATTTAATGGTGATTTCACCAGCATAAGTGGTTTTGAAAATCAGCTTTCCCTGGGTCATGGAAACGATCTTCCCTTGAATACGGTCTCCGTTTTTCATGATGACCTCATCCGCCCAGCTTGTATTAACCGTTTGCAAAAGCAGAAAGGCCGTCAGAACCCCGATCCATAAACCGTTTATGCTGCTGTTTTTGCGCTTATTGAATCTGCTCGCCGCCCGGATCGCGTTCCACTGGTCAAATACCAACACCATTCAACTTGCTCCCATTTGAAATTTCACAGCCACTGCTTTAAGATTTAGTGGGCGATTATAGGGAAGGGGGGAGCAGGTGTCAATGATGCCGGGAGAGAATTCAAGAAAAGCCCGTTGAACAAAAATATCTCCTTATGTTAAGCTCTTGATAAATTGTTTCCCATAAAACAAGGAGAGGAAAAATGAAACACCACTGCACATTTTCTTCCATGGTGCTTGCCGCCGCTTTTATGCTCCTGGCGGCATCAGGCAACCCTGCCTCCGCGGCCCGGGAACTACTCCCCGACATGGGCCAGCTGGTCCTCAAGCAAGTGACCCTGTTTAACAACGGTGTGGGATATTTTCAACTGGGGGGAAACGTTGCGGCGGGAGAAGAAATCCGGCTTCGGGTAAAGAGCGACCAGATGAATGACCTCCTCAAGAGCCTTACCGTTCTGAATTTAACCGGCGGTCAGGTACGCAGCATTGTCTATGACAATGACAAAACCATTGCGCAGAAATTGGATGAATTCAATTTTCAACTACAAGAGAACCAGGGGCTACCCCAGATCCTACAGCAGCTTCAGGGAAGCGAAATCCAGGTTTTGACGGGCAGCACTTCCGTTCTGGGAACCATCATGGGAGTAGAAAAGCGCAATATTCAGGAAGACGACGCGATTTCACCCTGGTTCCTTCTGACCATCATGGACGCGGACGGCCAGATGCGCACTTTTGACACTGCGGAAATAACCGGAATAAAGCTTGTTGACGCAAAGCTCAATGAAGATCTGGACAGATACCTCTCCATCCTGTTTCAAAAACATCAAAAAAACGGAAAAACCGTGACCATAACGCCTACAGGTAAAGGGCCTCAGGAACTTCTGGTGAGCTATATCATGGAGGTTCCCGTATGGAAAGCGACCTATCGCATCGTTATTCCCGACTCTAACGAAGGGAAAAAGCCTTTTCTGCAGGGATGGGCCATCGTCGACAATGTCAGTGGGGAAGATTGGGAAAACATTCAGCTTTCCCTTGTCAGCGGCTTGCCCGTGTCATTTATTCAGGAGCTCTATGCACCGCGATTCAAAAAGCGCCCTGAACTCAAAATGGATGATGAAGATGCGGTCGCCCCATCGGTGCCGGAAGCCGCCATGAGTGAAAACCGAATGTTGATGGCAGCGCCCGCCAGCCCCATGACCAAAGCCGGCTCCGTTAGAAAAGAAACCATGGCCAAAAGATACGCTGTTGACGCAGACATGGACCAAAGCATTCGCAATCTAAAAGCCCAAAGCGTCACCCGCGAAGTGGGAGACATGTTTGAATACCGCATCGACCATCCCGTCACCATCGATCAGAACCGCTCGGCGCTGGTACCCATTGTCTCAAAGGGCATTGAAGGCAAAGCGGTGGACCTGTACAACGAAAAGACTCGAAAACAACACCCCCTGGCAGGGATAAAACTTAAGAATACCACAGGTCTCACCCTGGAAGGGGGCCCCCTGACCGTACTCAAGGGGGGCACATATGCAGGGGAAGCTTTTGTCAAAAGCCTCAAGCCCAACGAGCAGCGTTATATCACCTATGCGGTTGACCTGGGCCTTAACGTCAACACCCAACAAGGAAGCACCACCGAACCGGTGGACCGGGTGGTCATAAACCGCGGGCTTATGCGCCTTCATCGAGGGATTTTGGAAACCAGGACATACACCCTCAGCAATAAGAATGCTCAGGCCAAAACGGTGGTCATCGAACACCCATACCATAGCGGTTGGAAACTGTTGCAGCCTCAAAAACCCCTGGGGACCACCGACAGTTATCTTCGTTTTGAGCTAACGGTCCCCGGCAATACCGAAACTGCATTTGTGGTCAAAGAAATTCGGGACGTTTGGGAAAGCATTTCCGTCAGCAATTTAACCCCCGACAATATTCTTATCTTTGCCCGTCAAAAATTCCTGGACGATAAAACACTCGGGCAGTTGGAAAAAATAGTTGCCCTCAAAACCGATTTGGCCCGCATCGAGACCGGCCTGAACGCTCTTGAAAAGGAGAGGCAACAGGTATTTGCCGACCAGAAAAGGCTTCGTGAAAACCTGAAGGGTCTGGGCCAGACTTCTGAAGAAAAGGGGCTTCGAAGCCGCTATGTTCAGCAGCTTGACAGTCAGGAAACACGGCTGGGGAAAATGGAGAACCAGGAAGAATCCCTTAAGACCCAGCAGAAAAAGCAGCAGGTTGCCCTTGAGATGCTCATGGGCAACCTGAGTCAGGACTTAAAGCTTTGATAATTATTCCCCGGGATGGACAATTAACTTCTGTCCCGGGTGGATGGGATCTCGCGGGTTTATGCGATTCCAGATAAACAATGCGGTAACCGGAACATTGTGACGACGGGCGACGGTGGAGAGGTTGTCCCCCCGCTGCACCACATAGATGCGGCCTTTCTGATTTTCGGCATATTCCTTGAGCAATCCGGCATACCGATTCTGAAATCCTTGAAGCGACCCCTTGGGTATCAAGAGTTCGTGTTCTCCTTTTGAAAGATAGTGTCCCCGCATTTCAGGGTTGAGGTCCTTGATGACCTTAAAGTGGGTCTTTGCTGCCTTTGCCACAAGCTTGATGGGCGTTTCCCGGTCGCATTTCAATTGGACCCTGTCGAAGGATAGCATCGGGTAGCGCTCTTCGTTGGACAGGTCGAAACCATATCGTTTCGGGTCGGAAAAAACGAGCTTGATAGCGAGGATGCGAAATAGAAAGTGTTGCGTTTCCAGGGGGAGGTAAAGGTCGTAGTAATTCATGGAATCCTGGGCCAGTATCTCACCCAGCAGACCCTTTTCTCCCATGTTGTAGGCCGCGGCAGCCAAAGTCCATGATCCCATTTCCTCGTGCAGTGCTTTGAAATACCGGATCGCGGCCCGGGTTGAGGCGAACACGTTTCGCCTTTCATCGACGCGATCGTTGATGGTGAGTCCATACCTCCGTCCCGTGGCGCTGATGAACTGCCAGAAACCGATGGCGCCCCGGCTGGAGCCCGCATGGGGTTTCAGAGCACTTTCCGCAATGGCCACATATTTGAGGTCATCGGGCAGCCCGTTCTGCTTGAGCAGTCGCTCCATATGGGGCAGATAACGACCTGAACGTTTCAACCACAAAATCACCTGGGGTCGATTCCAGAGGGTCAACAGCAGTTCCCGCTCGAACCGCTCTCTCACATCCGGGTTGTCCATGGGGACCGGTTCCCCGCAAAAATTCTGGCCCGCCGGGATGTTAAGTGATGCCATCAATTCAGGGATTTGGGCCGGTTCAATGTTTTCTGCCCCGACAACTTCTCCTAGAAGAAACAATCCACCGATAAAACATACGACAAACCATTTCGTATAGCGTTTCTTTTTATGTTCCATGTTGCTCCTACGACTCACGGCCGTTTACTCTCGCTCCGCACGCTCTTCCTTTCAAATGAAAAAAGAACTTGAGCCCTTTTTTGACTTTTTCGGAAAATATTTTTGGTGAAAGATAGCTGCCTGCCACCCGCTTGTTGATTTCTCCCAGCGTCGGGTAAGGATGAACAGCGGAAGCCAGGGTGGAGAGCTTCACCTTCCCGTTCAGAACGGCGACCCATTCGTTCAGCAGTTCCCCTGCCTGAGGCCCCAGGATTTGAACCCCAATCGGTTTTTCGTCCTTGCCCAGGATCATCTTGATTTTTCCGACGCTTTCACCTTCCGCGAGGCTTCTGTCGTTATCTTTAAAACCTTCTGTTAAAACCGCGTATTGTATCCCCGCTTTTGCAGCCGTCTTCTCGTTCATGCCGATGGCAGCAAGCGCAGGATCCACATAGGTACACCAGGGCAGCAGGGTGTAATCGACTTTCCTTGGCAGATGAAAAATAGCGTTGGCCACCACAATGCCCCCTTCGTAACCCGCAGCATGGGTAAATTGAAAAGCGCCCGTTACATCACCCGCGGCATAAATGTGTTTTTGTGCGGTTCGCAATCGATCATCCACTTGGATGCCCTTGCGGCTTGTTTCAATACCGATGCCATCCAGACCGAGCCCTTTTAAATTGGGGTCACGACCCATGGCAACGAGAATCGTTTCCACTTCCAGTGAGTTGATTTTTCCCGTTTTATCTTTGAAACGGACTTCCTTGCTTTTACCCATATCCGCCACGTCAAGGATTGAAGCATTTAAACAAAAGGTGACGCCTTCACTGGAGAGAACCCGCATCACCCCATCTGCCATGTCCTTGTCTTCCTTGCTCAGAATCTGTCCACTTCGCTGAACAACGAATACGGCTGTTCCAAGGCGGGAGAACGCCTGAGCCATCTCGATGGCAATGGGACCCGCCCCCAGAATCGCCATGGACTCAGGGAGACGATCCAGGTAAAAGATTTCCCGGTTGGTCAGATAAGGGGTTTTATCGAGCCCTTTGATGGGAGGGATACCCGGTGAGGATCCGGTGGCAATGGCCCAGTTTTTTGCCGAAATCATTCTTCCGTTCAGCCGAATACTGTGTTCATCTGAAAAAGAGGGACTACCGAATACCACTTTGGCGCCGAGGTCGCAAAACCTTTCTTCGGAATCATGTTTTTGAATGGTTGAGATCACCGACTCGATTCTTTCCCTCACCTTTTGAAAGTCCACCGGCGGCATTTCCACGAAAGGAAGACCGAACGATTCGGCCTTTTCAATGGCATGATAAACTTGGGCCGTTCGAATGAGGGTTTTACTGGGGACACATCCGAAGTGAAGACAGTCGCCACCGAGCTTTTCCTCGCTTTCAACCAGAAGTGTTTTCGCTCCCAGTCGGGTAGCGCCTGAGGCCACGGTCAGGCCGGCAGCCCCTCCGCCCAGAATACCGATATCATAGTCGTATGCCGTCATGTCGTCCCTCCCCTAT
Source organism: Desulfatiglandales bacterium (assembly GCA_963663335.2). Taxonomy (GTDB): domain Bacteria; phylum Desulfobacterota; class DSM-4660; order Desulfatiglandales; family Desulfatiglandaceae; genus NaphS2. The sequence continues at coordinate 493,122 of CAXXLN010000002.1, forward strand.
TTCCCGTTCATAGACCAGTCATAGTCAAGGTATTCAACGTCAATTCCAGACCGGTTTTCTTTCAGCATGGCCAGGGTGTTCCCTTTGGCGTATTTCAGGAAAAAACCCACAATGTCGCCGTTGAAATCATCAGCATACCAATCGAAGATGCAGCTCACATATAGGGTATTCCCTTTCAGGCGGTTGTATTCGGGATCATTGATGAACTTTTGGGTTACCCGGGTTAGCTGCTCATCCAGAATGTCGCCCTGATAGGGTTTCGACATCAGGGGAGGACAACTCCTGGACGCACAGTTGACGGCAAAATGGATTCGTGGATCCTTGAACCGGGGACGTAGAATGTCGTGCTCAATGTTATCCAGCGTTATCACTTTTCCATCAATACGAGCAATCTTCTTCTTCCAGGGACTCTCGAAAAAACTTCCCAGATCTTTGATGGACTTTATTCCCGGATAGTCACTCAGGATAAGTTTTATGGTCCATGCGTTATAGGCGTTGATGTAGAAGGCAAACTGTTCATTGCGGGATAACGTCCGGGTATCGGTCTTCGCCAGCATATCGAGATACCGGTCCAGTTTGGTCTCATCGTTTTTAAACCCCTGGTAATCCACGACTCCGTCATTTACATGCGCCTTCAGTAATTCGGCATACAGGCCATGGTCAACTTCGGGGCCTGCCAAGGCCGGTCTCACCCAAATAAGGGACACACACAGTAGGCAATACCACGGAAGGAAAAATGCGAGCCGTCCTCCGGTGATTTTCTTCATGGGTAGTATAAATTCCATGGTGGGCAATTGCATTCGGCCGCCGCGCATTTGTGAGAAAAATGTTTTATGCTTCAGTGAAAAACAAAGCTTTAAACCCATCATACCATTCTTGAGAGGGACACGCAAAGTTTAAGAAAGTAAGTGCACCAGCCTCGCAGAAGCGCATTCAGCCTTATACGCACTTCCGGCCATGCTCCCTTCTCGCCTGGTCTAAGAATTCCACCTACCTTCTGTTATACTTTTCTTGAAGGGCCAGCGTCCATATACGGCTTCCCCGTTTTCTTAAAGCACACGGAGCCAAAGGTGTAGCCCGGAAAATCAAAGTGCTCTTTTCTGGCATCTCTTGCCACCGTCTTGTCCTCGTTGAGCCTGAGACCCAGCTTTCCCATGACGTCTTGCGTCCATTGCAGGGATTGCCTAGCCCGTCCTCGACTCAATATAACGAAGTCATCCGCATAGGATACGACCCGTGCGCAAAACGCCTTACTGCACCCACTTATTCGCCAGTGCTTCAGAAAGCGATTCATGTAAAGATTCGCCATCAGGGGGCTAACCACCCCACTGCCTGGGTAGCTACCGGGATGAACCGACAATTTCCCGGACGGGACTTTCACCCCCTGGTGATTTGCGCCCTCGCGGCGCACCCACATATTGTGTGTCGCTTTTCAGCCGTCAAAAATGGAATACGTTGAGACTATCTCAAATCGCCCCGGTTTTTGACATCACGACCTGACCGCAGGTTAAGCCTCTTTCAGCACTTTATTGGGAATTTCCTAATTTCATTTTTCTGATGGTGTTGTATTACCATCCTTTGCCATAACCATTGAGAAAACAGACTTCCTCAAACGCTCTTTTCGGTACAAAATGCCGGCCCGTCTCGTCACGCCAGTACTTCACATCGCCCTCTTTCATGGGCGCCACCTGAGGAGATTCTCCCGGAATCCCTAAGGCAATAACGGAATCGGGTTCGTGTGGTTCGGAAAGACCGAGAATCCTAGCCGTTTCGGGCCGGTCAAAGGAGCGGAGCCAGGTGGCGCCCAGGCCGTATGCGCAGGCACCCATTAAAATGGTCTGTGCAGCGGCCCCCACATCCCGAACGGTTTCGGCGATGCCCAGTTCCTTATTTCGAGCGATCAATATGTGGGCCGTGGGTTCCTCGCCGGGCCCTGGCTGACCGGCACCTCCCAGATAGGCGGCGAATTTCTCTGTTTCAAAAATCTTTTCGGCAATGATAGGGTCGTTTACCGCAATAAAGATAAGGGCCTGCTTGTTGGCGGCGGAAGGTGCCAGTCGGGCAGCGTCCAGCAGTTTTTTGAGGATTTCCGAATCCACATGACCGGGTTTGAACCTTCTGACGCTCCTGCGCAACTCAATCATTTTATGAAATGCAGATATCATAGTTCCTGCTCCCTTCATGGGATAATATTAATTTTCCAGACGAAGCTTGCATGGTGGAAATACATGGTCCTTCCTACTCCCCCCTAAACACCGGCTCCCGTTTTTCCAGAAAAGCGGAAAACCCCTCCAGACGATCCTTGGACTGTCTCACTATGACAGTTCCGGCCTCTTCCACTTTGAGACCCTTTTCAAATCCCTCATATTCTCCCGCTGAAATCGCCTTCAGCACGCATGCTACCGCAAGGGGCGGGCGTTTGGCCAGCTTTTCGGCAAATTGAACCGCATCGGCCATGAGGCTGTCGGATGAGGAGAGTTGATTGACGATCCCCATTTCCAAAGCCTCTTGAGGATTGAGGTACGTACTGAAGAGGATCATGTTCAGTGCCTTGGCTTTTCCCACAATCCGTGTCAATCGCTGGGTGCCGCCCCAGCCCGGGATGATGCCCACATTCAGTTCAGTAAGCCCCAGTTTCAATTTGGGATCATCCACCATGATGCGAAAGTGGCAACAGAGCGCCAACTCCAGCCCACCGGCAAGCACATGGCTGTTGATGGCGGCAATGACCGGTTTGTTGAAACGATCGAGCTTTGTCCATAGCTCGCGTCCCTTGGGACTCGTTTTGGGAGCGCCCGCCGAATCGCTCAAATCAAATCCGGCGGAAAATGCTTTTTCACCCTTCCCCGTGATAATCAGCACTCTAATGTCTTTGTCCTTTTCAACCTCGGTCACCGCTTTTTCAAAGTCCGACATCATGCCCCAATTCCAGGCATTGACGGGGGGATGATTAAGGGTAATGATGCAGATGTGTCCTTTTTTCTCAAAAATCAAATTCTCGAACGCCATTGTTTCCTCCTTCTTTGGGGTTCACTCTTGCAGCGCCAGTTCCCGCCGAATGCACCCTATTTCAAGGTCTTTTTTCTCCCACACCCCATTGATCCATTTTGCCATTGAATCAAGATCACGGTTTGCGGGCAACGCCTCAGAATCGTATTCTTTAACTTTTACAATAACCCTGCCGCACTTGCCACACAGAAAGTTCCAGAAGGTGGGACGCTCGCAGTCATAGACGATGGTGACATCTATTAGGGTGCGGACTTTCACGCCGGGGATAGAGAAGATGATCGCCATTCCGCCCGCCTTTGGTTTTAAGAGGTGTTCATACGGCGAGCTTTCACGTCGGGCCTTTTCTTTTGTAAAACGCGTCCCCTCAACGAGATTGATGACGGTTGCGGGATAACGGATGAATCTCGCAAATGCTTTTTCAAGGGACTGCATATCCCTTTCAAAATGCCCCCGGGACGAAACGCCCCCCCTCATGGAGCCTCGCTGCAAAAGGGGGTAGTCATAGGCCAGACAAATGATATTCACCACCGGCAGATAGATAAGCTCTTTCTTGACAAGGAACTTGGGGATCGGCGCACGCCAGTTGAAAACATGCTGCAGAACAAAAATATCGCTCCAGCTCTGATGGTTGGCCGTGATGAGATAAAATTTCTCAGGGTAGGTTTTGCGACGTCCCTCGATTTCCACGCTGATGCCCATGATGTGAAACAGCAGAAAATCGTCAAGGGAAACGGTCAGACGATAAATCAACGCCATGGGAGCGGAAAGAAGTTTCTGAAAGTTTTCCGATGGTACCAGCAATTTCAGAAAGGTCAAAAAGACGAGGGGAACCAGCCAGAAAAAGATATTGGCCAGAAGACAGGAAAAACAAAGGGCACCTTTGAGATGGGAAATGATATCCGCCACAGCCCTGTACCGTTTTTCAGGCGCTCCTTTCGTCGTCGAAACAATGGAGGATTGGGACGACTTTGCTTGTATTTCAATCATACTATAACAGGGTTCAGTCTGCAACAAGCAGAAAATCAGAAAGAACCGGGGCCGCACAAAGCTTCAGGGCAGTAGTTGCGCCGGTATCTTCTTGAACAAACATGGGTTTTTTAGTCATAAAGAGATTGAAAAGGGCACTTTATTGGCATAAGATGAAAAAAACGCTTTTTGGTGCGAACAAAATGGTGAGGTGAGATCATGCGTCAAAAAGAAATGGACCCTGAGGCCATGTTCGAAGCATGGATGAAATCAGCAACCGGGTTCTGGAATATGATGACCCAGCCATGGGCCGGGGAAACGGGTTCTCCTGAGAAATCCTCACCACCGGGCGAGGCTCAGAAAAACCGCGCAACAAACTCGATGAACTCAGTTCTGAGAATGTGGCAGTCCGCCGCATCGCTGATGAAAGAACCCGAGACCAGGGATTCCCTTCTTAAAGGGATGAATACGTTTCCCGAGATTTTTCTGAAAATGGCTCGGAGCGGCCTTGAAAGATCTTTTCAGTTGCAGCAGCAGTGGATGGAAAGGGCCGGACGGATCGGCAGCCGGACTGAGGCCTACTCTTTTGAAAACCTCGGTCAGGACGTCTTCACCGCCTGGACGGAGATATACAAAGAGGAATTCAGCAAATTCCTGAACGTACCGCAACTGGGACTGACCCGCTCCTATCAAAAAAGAATAGGCCGTTTCATGGACCGGTTCAACCTGTTTCAGGGTGCCATGGCCCATTTTATGAGCGTCCTTTACCTACCGGTGGAAAAATCCATAGGAGTCATGCAGGATGAGATTGTGACCCTGACTGAGGAGAAAAAGCTTCCTAATAATTCACAGGAATACTACCGAATGTGGATCAAGATCCTTGAAGGGCATTACATGACCCTTTTCAAATCTTCCCAGTACACGGAAGTCCTCAAAAAAGCCCTTGATGCAATGGGGGATTTCATGATGGCCAGGCGGGATGTGCTTGAAGACCTCATTCAGACGCTTCCGGTACCCACACAAAAAGAGATGGATGAACTCTACAAAGAGCTCTACCTGTTGAAAAAGAAAGTCCGGCAGCTGGAGAAAAAGGCCTGAGACCGTAACAGGAGATGATTCCATGGCGCAGCAAAGAATCCCCGTTGATCTCATTTTAAAAAAGCTGTCAGAGGACGCTGAAAAAGCGCAGACGCGTGCGCAAAAGGCACCCGACGTTTTGTTAGGCCCGTTGGATACAGGCATTGCCACCACCCCTTACGATGTGGTCTATGAAGAAGACCGTGTGAAATTGAAGCATTACAGACCCATCCCCACCAAAGACCGTACCCTTTCCACAAACCTGACGGACATTTTCGGAGAACAGGTGAAACTCAAAACCCCTCTCCTGGTGGTCTACGCACTCATCAACCGGGAAACCATGCTGGATCTTCAACCGGGCAGGAGTGTGGTGCACAGTTTTCTTAATAGCGGAATTGATCTCTATATGGCGGATTGGGGATACCCTTCCCGCAAAGATCGGTATCTCACCATCGACGATCACGTGAACGGTTATATGGATGACATGGTTGAGGTGATCCGGCAGCGCCACAATATTTCCAAGATCAACCTCATGGGGATCTGCATGGGCGGAACCTTTTGTGTCATCTATTCCGCGCTCCATTCAGAGAAAATCAAGAACCTCATCACCACGGTGACCCCCACCAATTTTGATACGGACCAGGGCCTTTTGAATATCTGGATGAAGGATATTGACGTGGACCGCATGGTCAGTACCTATGGCAATATGCCGGGAGATCTGATGAACTTCGGGTTTCTGCTGCTCAATCCCGCACGACTGATGATCGACAAATACGTCGGCTTCTCGGAGCATATGGACGACAAGAGCTTTGTGGAAAACTTCATCCGCATGGAAAAATGGATCTTTGACAGCCCGGATGTTCCGGGGGAGACGTTCCGACAGTTTGTAAAAGACTGCTATCAAAAAAACCTGCTCATTCAAAACAAAATGGAAGTGGGGGGCAAGCGGATCGATCTCAAAAAAATTACCATGCCGCTGCTAAACTTCTACGGTAAATATGATCACCTGGTACCGCCCGCTGCCTGTGAACTGCTGACCAGCCGGGTGGGGAGCAAGGATACCGAGGACATTTGTCTCGATACGGGGCATATCGGAATTTACGTCAGTAGCAAGTGTCAGAAGGAGTTTGCCCCAAAAATTGCCGCGTGGCTGAAAGATCGTGAAGGCGCGGAACGCAAAACTTCGAAAAAGGCGCGGGCAGGCAAAACCAGGATCGCCACTTTGAAGGCTTAAGGCCTAATGTATAAGGTTTTAGGTTAAGGAAGGGAAGATCAAGACCTTACACCTTATACCTTACACCTCAAAAATAGACCCAAAGATGCCATTTCAGGAGAACGTTATGACCGGGAAAAATGACTATTTCAAAACCATCTGCGAGGTGAGCAGGGCTTTTAGCACGACCACCCATGAGGAAGAAGTGCTGCAGCTGGTGGTTGACAGTGCCGTTGATACCATGAATGCAAAAGCGGCTTGCCTGTGGCTTGTGGATGAAGAAGAAAATCAGTTTGTTCCCACAGCGCAGAAAGGATTGTCGGAAAGCTACTATCAGCTGCTTTTTCAGGTGGCAAAAATCGAACGGGTTGTTCATGAGAAAGGCTATCTTTATGCCCGTGATGCCACCACCGATCCCAGATTGGAAGCCCATGACGCAAAGAAGAAAGAAGGCATCACCTCCATTCTGATGGTGCCCGTCAAAGTCAGAGACCGGGATATCGGTATTCTCTCCCTCTACACGGCCAAACCCAGGGATTTTACGGAAGACGAGATCGATTTTCTGACGGCCCTTGCGGAACAGGGTGCCATGGCCATCCAACAGGTCCGGCTCCTTAAAAAAATCAGGGAAAACACCAGGCTTTTCCACGATCTGGCGGCCGGCATCAATTCCTCCCTTGATGTGAGAAGCATCTTCCAGACCCTGACGGTCGATATTGCCAAAGCCTTGGGCGTAAAAGCCGCTTCCGCTTTGATCATCGATAAGGAAAAACAGACCCTGGAACTGGTGGCCAGCCACGGACTGAGCGCGAAATATCTCGAAAGAGGCCCCCTTGCTGTTGGAGAAAGCATGGCGGAGACCCTTAAGGGCAACTCCGTTGTGGTTAAAGATGCCGGCAATGACAAAAGGATTCAGCACGGAAAAGAGAAAAAGGAAGAGGGGATCGTATCCATTTTGAGCGTTCCCCTCAAAGACAACCAAGAAGTGATCGGAGCACTGCGTCTTTACAGTGAGACCCCCCGGGATTTTACTGAGGATGAAGTCAATCTGGTGACGGCCCTTGCCCTTCAGGGTGGGGTTGCTATCCAGAACGCCAGCATGTATTTGAGACTTCAGGAAGATATGGAAGCCCTGAAGGATGACATATGGAGCCACAGATCGTGGTTCTAGGACATCGGCCCTTAAAAGGAGACCATCATGATCGGAAAAACCATTGATGAAATTCGTGTGGGAGATACCTCAGGGTTTACAAAAACCGTCTCAGAATCGGATATTTATCTCTATGCGGGCATCACCGGAGACACAAACCCGGCCCACATTGATGAAGAATATGCCAAAGGAACTTTTTTCAAAACCAGGGTTGCCCACGGCATGCTGTCGGCCGGTTTCATTTCCACCGTGCTGGGGAACAAGCTTCCCGGAGCAGGGACCATTTATGTGAAACAGGAACTGACGTTCATGGCACCGGTTCACATGGGCGACACCATTACCGCCCGGGTTGCGGTAATAGAAGTCATTTCCGAGAAAAACCGTGTAAGGCTAAGGACTTATTGTGTCAATCAGGATGGGAAAACAATCTTAGACGGGGAAGCGCTGGTCAGTCCTCCGAAAGCACCCAAAACATAGACGGGCTTCACAAAAAAGGAATTCCCTCCCCAGAGCTTCCGAAAGTGTCTGTCCATCAACTTTTCTTAGATTTCTTTTTAGAGGTCATTTCGTCCTGCTCTTTTTCAAGGTCCAACTGGTAACGCACGGGACCGCGGCAGTCATTACCGAAAGAGGTATCAAGGGCGCATTCCGAGGAGGGTAGTGACCAGGATGTGGCGATGGCGCCATGACCTTTGGGAAACACCGAGACCTCTGCGTCGATGTGATCGAGCGGCGCCAGGGCCGATTCTTTGTCTACCAGATCGTCCTTTTCCGCATAGCAGATCAGAAACTTGATTCCCTTTTCCTTAAGGCGCTTGAAATTGAGTTTTCGGTCAAAAAGCTTTACGGGCAGGGTTCCGTCCTTGTCCACTGGAATGGTGTATGAATCAAAGCTCATCTTTGTAATGGCGATGGGCAGATCACTTCGATCGTAGATCAGCCAGTGATTGAGGGCCGCCGCTGTTTTGCTGATTTTGGCTTCTTTGCCATCGGGCCTGTTGAACATCATCAGGTCCCGGTAAAAGCTGAAAATGGGCGCCTCTTTTTCCATGCTCTTGAGCTTATAGACCCAGCTCATGACCTTTCCGTCAACCACCTTGTTGCCGTTTGGGAGGATCTTCTCCGCATAGCCCAGGTCCCTGAATCGCGGCGGCAAATGTTCCATGTACTCAACCAGGGATTTGCTTCGCGTGCCGTCCATGGGCGCCACGCAAGTGATGAGGGCATCCACCAGGCCGTCAAGCTCACCGGAAAGGATATCCAAAAGTGCGACGAACCCTCCCTGGCAGAACCCGTTCAGTGTAACGTCTCTTTTGTAGGTTTTCTTTAATTCCTCACAGAAAAAACGGGTGTCCAATGCATCATCTTCACCCGTCATGGTCTGTACGGCAGGGGTTTGGTCAATTTCCTTCATGATCCTGATGTAGGTGGGAATCCCCTCGTTGGCAAAGGAATGCACGTAGCTCTTGTTCTCACCGGGCAGAAAAGCCAGGATGTTGGCCCCCAGAACATAGGGGGGAATGATAATGATGGGTTTTCCCTTTTTCCGGGTCGTGACCTTTTTGTCATTGGGAAGAACCTGGTAGAGCAGGAAACGGTCGGTCTCGGCAGCCTTTTGATAACCGGTGCCTTCGAAATGAAACCCGTACTCGGATCCAATTTCCAGGATGGCCTTTGGATAGGCATCAACAACCTGCTCAAGGGCCTTTGCCTGGCGGGCCATGAATTCATCGATATCCTCTCCCCCGCGATCAAAGACGGTGTTGAGCCATGCGGAGAAGGCTTCGGTCATTTCCCGGCTGTGATAGTCACTCATCATTCCCAAACTGCTGTTGAACCCTTTTTCGGCGACCTGGAGGTTAAACTGTAAAAGCTCCACATAGTCCCTTAGGCTTTCGTAGGGGAGATGGCTTCCCAGTTTTCCTTTTTCAGTATCGGAGAAGGCGTTCAGAGAGATCCAGAAGGGGGTCATGAACTCGTTGATATAGGTGGTGAGGCCTTTGCTGTAGGCTTGCGAAGCCTTCATCTGCTCACGGGTGGCCCCCATGAGTTTCAGGTTTATGTCAAAAAGCCTTTCCAGGGAATGGGAAAAGGATTTGTAAGAGGCCAGAGCTAGATCCGTAATATTTTCCATGGGTACCTCTTCGATGCTAGAGCCTCAGAATAAGGGGGCGGCCTGAAAGGCCACCCCCATGACCCTTCGGCTTATTGCTTTGTGGATGCGAAAAAATTTTTCATTTTACCAAAATTATCATCTACGGCCTTCTTGAAATCTTCCGCACCTTTCTTATAGGCGCCAGACCACTCCGTGATGGCCTTTTTGCCCTCTTCGGGCAGCCATGTGGCCTGGTCAAGGGACATGCTGAGCATCCGTTCCGCCTGATCGTGGACCATCCCCAAGGCGCTAAAGCTATTATCAAACGTGGTTTTTTGAAATTCAATCATTTGTGTTGCGATTTTTACCGGTTCCATACTCCTCAACCTCCTGAAAAATTGTTACCCTGTTTTTGATTCGGTACATGCTAAATATAATGCATGGGCACAGGTTGTCAAGGAAAATATGGTGCATCGCACCAATTTCTCACGAAAACCGTATCGACAATAATTCATGTGGATTTATCCTGATAACACTTTGACATATGGAGACTATTATAATAAATTGGTTGTGACACATAAATAAACAGGTTTCAATCACAATGGATTTTTTGCATTACACCAAGATTGTGAGCCAATAGAGGGGTAAACATGGCAAAGAAAAAAGTGGAAAAAGTTGTCTGCGCGGAGATGAATGATCGATATGTGAAAGACGGCGAATTCGATACCCTGCCGATTCTGCTGCATTTTCCCTGTTTTCGCCATCTGGGGGAGTCTATCGCCAGAAGGGATGCTTTTGATGTTTAATGGAATTCCGATTCACTGACCTTACGGAAATGATAACCGTAAATGGTCAGCGTGATGGCCAGGGGAAAGGACCTCGGCCGTGAAAACATGGTCCATATGAGAATTTTCCAATATTGGAAACGCTCCTTACCAATAATACCGAGGCGCATGGTTGATCGAAAGAAGGCCAGGAAACGCTGAACATCCAATGGTATCTGAACCTTTGGAGCGTTGTATTCCTTCAGAAACGTCTTGATGCGCCGATAATAGTTTTTCGGTGAATAGATATGCCGCAAAATTTCCTGATACCCTTCACTTAGCGTGGCAATGTCCATCTTGGGAACAATATTGGTAGTGCCGTCATTGTTCCCCGACATGGCGCCAAGGAGTCGACCTTCTCCTTTGAGGCGCTCATAGAGCTTCGTACCGGGAGGAGCCTGAAGCATTCCGACCATGGCGGTGACGATCCCGCTTTTCTGGATGAAATCGATCTGACGTTCGAAGATGGATCGCGTATCGCTGTCAAACCCGACGATAAAGCCACCTTGAACCTGCAATCCCGCCCTCTGAATCCGTTTGACGTTTTGCACAAGATCCCGGTTTCTGTTGTGCTTTTTGTTGCATTCGGAAAGGCCCGCTTCATCCGGGGTTTCGATACCGATAAATACGGCATCAAAACCTGCCTTCACCATCAGACCCATCAATTCATCGTCATCGGCCAGATCAACGGATGCCTCTGTGTTAAAGGCGACGCCTCTTTTACCGATACGCCACGCTGCCAGAGCCGGCAGCAGGCTTGTTTTGAGGTATTTTCGGTTGGCGATGAAATTGTCGTCCGCGAAAAAAACGGCGCCGCGCCACCCCCGTTCATAAAGACCGTTCAGTTCAAAAACAATCTGTTCGGCGGTCTTATATCGGGACCGGTGGCCGAACAGGGCCGTGACATTACAGAACTCGCAGTTGAAAGGACACCCCCGGGAAAACTGAATGGCCATGGCCGCGTAGGATTTCAGGACGGCAAGATCCCAAAGGGGCGGCGGTGTTTTCTGAATATCGGCGTAATCGGACGTCTCATAGATGGCTTTGGGCATTCCCCGTTCCAGATCCATCAGGAAATGCGGCAGGGTAATTTCAGCCTCGTTGAGGACAAAATGGTCCACATCGGGAAAATCCTCGTGCTGAGCCGTGAACAACGGGCCTCCGGCAACCACCGACACAGATGCTCTTTTGCAGCGTAAAATGATCTCTTTAGCCGAATTCTGTTGAATGGCCATAGCCCCGATCATTGCGAGATCAGCCCATTCCAGGTCCTTCTCGGAAAGCGTCGTTATGTTTAAATCGATCAATCGCTTTTTCCACTCATGGGGCAGCATGGCAGCCACCGTCAGCAGGCCCAGGGGCGGGTAGGCGCTTTTCTTGCGGATAAAGCGAATGGCGTGCTGAAACCCCCAGAAAGTCTCGGGAAAGGCCGGATAGAGCAGTAGGATGTTCAAGATTACACCTCTCGTGTAGAACAGGGCTTATCTTACCAGCCCAATCCCCATCAGAAAGGCTCTAATATTCGGATGTGCAAAATCCGCATTGGGGCAGGGTTGGGACAATGTTATTTCCATAATACAATTAACAGAATCACCAGGTCAAATTTATTTTTCTTTCAAGCTGTTTTCGAGACAGGTGCGATGTCATGTTTCTCGATTTTTCGAAGCAGGGTTTCCACACTCGGCTGTAGTATCGGCCGGAGAATGCGGACACGAGGGTCCGACAATTTTTCGGTCTACACTCGGGTTCTGGATACCGATAAGGCAAACCCGGCTAGTTCAAACAGAAGACCCCGGAATTGCTTCCATTACGCCCTAAACCGCAATCCGAAATCCGAAATCGCACTATGGTATTCATACCCTAATTAGGGTTCAAATGTCCTATCCGTCCCCCCCAACTTCACCTTTCCAACAGGTGCCACCTTAGAAAAACATTTAAAATCCAATAGTTATCATTTTCCTTCCGGAGGCACAGAAAATGCATCACCTATGAGGGGGCAGTGTAATCACAATTGATAGTCAATCCAAAGAAGAGGGGAGCCTTATGAGAAAAGTAAAGAACCTGAGTCAGGCAAATTCCGCGAGGAATCTCCGGACCCGACCCACAACTACCAGTGATAGTTTTAAACGGATGGTGCCTTCCAGGGTGAGCCGGAATATCCCTCAGGGTCACCTTGTGTCCGCCATGAGGGACATCAACCACATTGAATGGGAACCCTGGGAGCAGACGGTTACCGATATGCAGCGCGCCATAGGCAGGGAACGTCTGAGGGAGAACAATCGCTATTATAATGCACTGAACAAGGCCCACAAAATGGTACGGGAGGTGCGGTTACGGGAAGAAGCGCTTCAGGCCACAACAGAAGAACTGGAAAATACAAATGCCTTATCGCCGTATCTTGGTGGATGATGAGGCCATAAGAAAATCTTTCACGCCGGCCCTTTCTGGCATGCCGTATGGTGTGGATACGGCTGAATCGGGTGAGAAAGGGATCGAGATAGAAAGGGCCTATACCAGGAGCGAAAGGATGGAAAAAATTGAGATCCAGCTGTATGTATCCGGAGAAACCCCCAGATCCAAAAAGGCGATTGAAGCAATTGAAAATATCTGCCAGCAGGAATTAAAAGGTAACGCGACACTTGAAATTATTGATGTGCTGGATCGGCCCGATCTGGCTCAGAAAGAGACGGTTTTCGCCACCCCCACGCTGATCAAAAAGCTCCCCGTGCCCATTAAGCGGCTCATCGGAGATCTGTCGAATAAAGAAAAAGTGCTCCTGGAGCTTGAGTTGGTTGTGGCGGAGAGTAAGGTATAGCCCGATCTCGAATTTCGGAATGGGGATTTAGACCGAATTACGAACCGACAATAAAGAGACATGTCCGTGAAGAAAATATTAGTCGTTGACGACAATAAGCTCATTCTGGACTTCATGGAAAATCTTATTTCAAAAGAGGGCTACCAAGTATCGGCGGTCGAAGACGGGCTTTCCGCATTGGATATCTTGAAGGTCCAAAAGCCGGATTTTATCTTTATTGACTTGAAGACAGGAGTGTCATGAAAACAGACGCATTTCGTATCCTTGCTCTGGACGATGAACCGGGGATCCTCCAGTTGTATCGCCGAATGCTCCTTGCAGTGAAGAGTGGAAATCCGGATCTCGCCGTGACCTGTTTTGATCTGACCTGTTGCTCTGGGGCCGAAGAGGCAGTGGAAACGGTTCGGGTAGCCAAGGCGGAAGGCCGGCCCTTTTCGGTGGCGTTTCTGGACATCCGCATGGCCGATGGTCCCGACGGAGTGTGGGCGGCGGAGGAAATCCGGAAACTGGATCGGGGAATAGGGATCGTCATGGTCACGGGAGATAGCGGGGCCCTAATCGAGGAGATAGAAGGCCGAGTCCCGCCGCAGGACAAGCTTTTCTATCTGGAAAAGCCGTTCAAAACCAAGGAAATCCGCCAGTTTTCCCTTGCCCTCTCCGCCCGATGGGAGGCGGAAAGGGAACTGGACCGTATCCACGGCCATCTGGAAGCGATGGTGGCGAAAAGAACCGCCGCCCTGACGGCCGCCAACCAAAACCTCAGAACCGAAGTGGAGAACCGCAGGGAGATGGAAAAAGCCCTTCGGATCAGCCAGGAAAATTTCCGCAGCATGATTTTGGGAAACCCGGACGGCATCATCATTTTTGATACGGAACAGATGGTTCGGTTCATCAACCCGGCGGCGGAAGCTATTTTTCAGCGAAAGGCGGAAGAAGTCATCGGGACCTCTATGGGATATCCCTTGGTGGAGGGCGGCAGGACCGTACTGGATATCGTCCGGCCCGAGGGGGATTTGATGGTGGTGGAAATGAGGGTGACCGGAACCCGCTGGGAAGGGGAAAAGGCCCACCTTGCCTCTCTCCGGGACATCTCGGAGCACAATCGCACCAAAGAGGAGTTGAGAGAAAGCCTCGAAGTCCTTGAAGATACCATGACCCGCACGGTGGAGGCCATGGCCAGAACCCTGGAAAGACGGGACCCCTATACGGCAGGCCATCAGTACAGGGTGGCATTGCTGTCCCGGGCCATCGGCGAAGAGATGGGGCTCTCCAGAGACCAGATCCTCGGCCTCTATATGGCAGCCCTGGTTCACGACATCGGCAAGATATCCATCCCTTCGGAATTCCTGACCAAACCCGGGAGCCTGAGCAAACCGGAAATGGACATGATCCGATGCCATCCCCAAGACGGGTACGACATTCTGAAAGACATTCCCTTTCCATGGCCCGTCGCCCGGTTTGTAATGCAGCATCAGGAACGCATGGACGGCTCCGGCTATCCTCTGGGACTTTCCGGGGAGGAAATCACCATTGAGGCGCGGATTCTGGCCGTGGCTGACGTGGTGGAAGCCATGGCCTCAAACCGGCCCTACCGGGCGGCCCTGGGTCTCCCGCTTGCTCTGGAGGAAATCTCAAAGAACAGCGGAAAGTTTTATGACCCCCGGGTGGCGAGTGCTTGCTTGAAACTGTTCGCGGAAGACCGATTCACCCTGCCTTCGGGTTAAGGTCTCGCTGAAGAACACCCCGCTAAGATTCACCTGCTCATCACCGACCTGATAATGCCTGAAATGAACGGGCATAAACTGTCCCGACAGCTTCAATCCCTTTAACTTGAACCATCTTGGGCGGGTGTGTTTCCCCTCCGGTTTCCCATTTTCATTTACATTCAAGGCCTTTATTATCTCCTGGCCCGGCAGGGCTCCTGAAACCCGAGTAATAGTACGGAGCGCATGGGGTCCAGGTTGGCAGACATATGTGACCCTGCGTTGGGCACTTCTAAATTTTTCGGTTTACAAGTGATTTAAAATCGCTATAAATTGAACTATGAGACATGCAAGACTTATGCAGGAAAGAGCGCGTTTTGAAGACCATCAAGTTGAGATGACTTGCATAACCACTAAATCCTTGGACCCCGAGCGGTGAAAACGATGGAAGATGGCAGTGCAGCAAAGTCAAGGGAATTGCGACATCGGGCGGAGGCGTTGCTCCGTGAAGGCCCTGAGGGTCTCAAAGAGGGGCACACTCAAAACATTCAAAACATCATCCATGAGCTGCAGGTGCACCATATTGAATTAGAGATGCAGAACGAGGAGCTTCGACGGACACAACTGGAACTCCACGCAGAACGGGATAAATATGCAGGGCTGTATGACTTTGCCCCGGTCGGCTACTTCTCGATCAGTGAAAAAGGAATTATTATGGAGGCCAATCTCACCGGCGCCGCCATGTTTGGGATGGAAAGAGGAAGACTGATTGGCCAACCCTTCTCAAGATTTATCGACAAGGATGACCAGGATACCTTCTACTTTCGCCGCAAGAAACTCATTGAAGCAAAGACAAAACAAACCTGTGAGCTGAGGATTCTAAAAAAGGATAAGTTTCAATTCCATGCGCAGATGGAGTGCATCCCTGTACTGAATGAGAATGGAACTTTTGCTCGGATTCGAGCGGCCGTAACCAACATTACAGACCGTAAGCAGGCCGAGGAAGCGCTTCGGAAAGCCCATGATGAACTTGAGCGGAGAGTGGAAGAGCGCACTGCGGAACTGGTGAAAGTGAATGAACAATTGAAAATTGAAATAGAACAACGCAATCAAGCAGAAGAAGCAATTCTGAAAAGCGCAGAGAAATACCGTTCCCTGGTGGAATTTACCGAAGATTCCATATACCTCGTAGACAGGGATGGCACCTACCTTTTTGTGAACGAAAAGCATCTATCAAGACTCGGATCGCCAGTGGACAAAGTTATAGGAAGAACATACGGCGAGTTCCATTTGATCGATGACACCAAGGAGTTTGAAGGAAAAATTGAAGAAGTATTCGAAACCGGCCAAACAACCCAACATGAACACAGAAGCCTCAGGGACGACAGATATTTTCTTCGCACTTTGAGCCCTGTAAAAACCCCGGATGGGAGCACAACATCTGTAACAGTGGTTTCAAAAGACATCACCGAACGTAAGCAGTCCGAGGAGGCCATGCTGAGATCGGAAAAACTTGCTTCGCTGGGTCAATTTTCGGCAGGGCTGGCCCACGAGTTACGAAATCCCCTGGCGGTGATCAGTTCCTGTTCTCAATTCTGCTTGGAAACCAGGCAACCCGAACACATGGTGAAAGAAAACTTTCAGGTGATCTACCGGAGCAGTCGAAAGGCGAGCCATCTCATCAACGAATTGCTTGCCTTTGCAAGGCCGGCCCACCTGGAATACAGCGATGTAGATATCAACCCCCTGATCATCAGGATGTTGCAGATGGCACAGCTTGAGGTGAGACACAACCGGATCACCTTTGTAAAACGGCTGGGCAAGGGACTTCCCAAGGTGCATGGGGATGAAGAGAAACTGGGACAGGTCTTCCTTAATCTCCTTCAAAACGCCATTTACGCGGTTTCTCATCAGGGGGAAATCACCATTGAAACAGGGCTTCCAGACCCTGGAGAATACCTGGAGATAAATATCACCGATGATGGCCCCGGTATTCCGCATAACTGCCTCTGTCGGATATTTGACCCTTTTTTTACCACCAAAGATGGGGGTACAGGGCTGGGCCTGAGCATCTGCCACGCGATCATGGAGCAGCACAAGGGGAGCATCAGCGTTGAATGCGGCAAGGAAAAAGGCACCCGGATGACCGTGAGACTCCCCGTACAGTGTGTGAAGGCCGATGCAAGAACTCTTTAAGAACCCAAAAAGCCAATATTATTCAAGAAAGACCATCTAACGGTTTGATGCAGAGGAGGGAGGACCATGATGGTGACCGGAATAGACCGGATATTTGAAGATATCGTAGAGACAATACGCGAACCCCTTTTGGTGCCGGATTCAGATCTGAAGGTTATCTTAGTGAACAAAAGTTTCAAGGATGCTGATTCTATTCTTCCGTTTGAAAGCTGAAAAGCGCACGGCTGAATCATCACTTTTGCCGCAACTGGAATTAAATTATGGTTGGCCCCAATCATTTAAATAATTGGAGGGAAAACCTAAAGGGTTTCATCGTTAGGAAGACAACCCCCTCAGGCATTATTGCCGATGAGGGAATAAGATACTGGCAAGAACGACTTCTTTTGGTTTTTGTGTTTGCCGGCGCTTCTTTGGGACTTTTTGTCTATATTCCTAGCGTTGCACTTTGTATTAAAGAAGATCTATGGAGCGTTGCGGTTGTTGATACGATTATATATGCTTGGGTTGCTATCCTCTTTTTTTGCCCGTCTATTCCTTTTCTAGTTCGTGCGATCACCTTTTGCTGTATCGGCTATATTTTGGGGTTAGTACTATTGTTGACCATAGGGCCTTCCGGTGGCGGTCCTGTGTGGCTATTTGCGTTTCCGATTATTGTAGCCATTCTCCTGGGCCTTCGAATTTCACTAATTTCTCTTGCCGTAAATGCAGGAACGGTAATCATCATTGGCATATTATTACAATTTGGCCACATGGAATGGGGCTACTCCACAACCAACCCTGTTGAAAAATGGATAGTCATAGGTCTGAACTTTCTGCTCTTAAACAGCATAGTCACCATATCCATTGCACTTATCTCAGGGGGCGTACAGAATTTGCTGAAGCGCCAAAAATCAATGCTGGCATCATTGGAAAAAAGTGAAGAAAAATTTAGAGTTCTATTTGAATTCGCGCCTGATGCATACTATTTGAGTAGTTTAGAAGGAACCTTAATAGACGGCAATATAGCCGCGGAGAAATTACTGGGTCATAATAAAGAGGAATTAATAGGAAAGAATTTCCTGGAGCTGAAGCTGCTGACGTCGGACCAATTGCCAAAAGCGCTTGAACTTTTGAGCAAGAACTTAGAGGGCGAAGCGACCGGACCTGATGAATTCATTTTGAATAGGAAAAACAACGAAACGGTTTTGGTAGAAATAACGACTCTTCCTACAGAGGTAGGTGGCCAACAAATTGTTTTAGGCATTGTGCGTGACGTTTCAGAACGTAGACGTTTGGAAGAACAGCTTCGTCAGTCTCAGAAAATGGAAGCCATAGGCACCCTCGCCGGTGGTGTTGCCCATGATTACAACAATGCGCTTTCCGTGATCATAGGCTTTACCCAACTGACAATAGATGAGGTGGACCCGACCGGACCGCTGCATGACAATCTCGGTGAAGTTCTTAAGGCTGCAAAACGTGCAACAGACATCACCCGGCAACTGTTGGCCTTTGCCCGAAAGCAGCCCATCGCCCCCAAGGTGCTTGATTTGAATGAGAATGTGGAGAGTATGCTCAAAATGCTCCGGCGACTCATCGGCGAGGACATCAATCTTGCATGGTTGCCGGGAGCAAGCTTGTGGCCTGTCAAGATGGACCCCACTCAGATTGACCAGATCCTGGTCAACTTGTGCATCAACGCTCGGGACGCCATCGAAAATGTGGGCAAGCTCAGCATCGAAACGTCCAAAGTTGCCATTGACAAAGTTTACTGTGCCGATCATGACGGTTTTGTTCCCGGCGAGTTTGTTCTGTTGGCCGTAAGCGACAATGGCTGCGGTATGGATAAAGAAATACTGGGCAATATTTTCGAACCCTTCTTCACCACAAAAGATATTGATAAAGGCACCGGCCTGGGGTTGGCCACGGTTTATGGCATCGTCAAGCAGAACAACGGATCTATCAACGTCTACAGTGAACCTGGTAAAGGGACAACCATAAAGATTTACCTGCCCCGGCATGAGGGGGATGCTGTCGACGTCCAGGATGAAAGTGTGACGGAAATCCCGCAAGGTCAAGGTGAGACCATCCTGCTGGTGGAGGATGACCTCCCGGTCTTGAACCTCGCCAGTAAAATTCTCGAAGGACTTGGCTACACCGTGTTGACCTCAAAAAAACCGGACAAAGTCATGGGTCTCGCTGAAGAACACCCCGGTAAGATTCACCTGCTCATAACCGACGTGATAATGCCTGAAATGAACGGGCGTGAACTGGCAGAACGGCTGCAATCCCTTTACCCGGACATCAAGTGTGTATTCATGTCCGGATATACGGCCGATATCATCGCTCATCACGGGGTCTTGAAGGAGGGGGTGAAATTCATTCAGAAGCCGTTCTCCAAAAGAGATCTGGCAACGACTGTCAGAAAAGCGCTGGATGAGGCCAAAGGCTCCGCTTGACAAGAAAGGAGATAGGTAATGACCAGGGAAAAGAGCCTGACACAATCCCGGGAATACGCCGAGAGCGTTATCAACACCGTGCGTGAACCCTTAATCGTTATGGACCAGGACCTAAGGGTGGTCACCGTCAGCCGTTCATTCTATAGCTTCTTCAAGGTAACGCCTGAAGAGACCATAGGGCAACTTATCTATGACCTGGGGAACAAACAGTGGGATATCCCCAAGCTGCGGGAACTGCTTGAAAAAATTCTCCCGGAAAACAACCCGTTTGACAACTATGAGGTTGAACACGATTTTGCAGCCATCGGCAGACGAACCATGCTCTTGAATGCTCGGCAGATTGAACGAGCGATGGGGGAGGAACGGATCATCCTCCTGGCTATCGAGGACATCACCGAGCGCAGGCTGCAGGAAAACCTGTTATCAGAGTCCCTGGCGCGCTACCGGGATA
This sequence comes from Desulfatiglandales bacterium, assembly GCA_963663335.2. GTDB lineage: Bacteria > Desulfobacterota > DSM-4660 > Desulfatiglandales > Desulfatiglandaceae > NaphS2. Next base: position 513,056 of record CAXXLN010000002.1, read on the forward strand.
TTTTTGAGTCCGCCAGCGACGTGATCGTGCTTCTTGAAAAGAATGAAGGACATATCTCTCATGCGAATTCGGCCATCGAAAGAATGTTTGGGTATTACAAAGCGGACTACATCGGGAAAAAGTTGCGGGATATCGGAGTTCCGCTCGACATGAATGATTTTCCGGCAATCATGCAAAACTTGGCCAAAAACGGCCTTCTGAATTACGAAAATGTGCCGGTGAAAACCAAGTCCGGGCAGGAAATCTACACGGATATATATATGCTCGACCGGGCTAATTTTGGCCAATGTATTATTCGCAATGTGAGTGAACGGAAAAAGCTTGAAGCCCAACTCCGTCACGCCCAGAAGATGGAGGCCGTCGGCACGTTGGCAGGGGGGATTGCCCACGATTTCAACAATATCCTCAGTGTGATCATGGGCTATGGCACCCTGGTCGCGGACACGCTGGAAACCGGCAGCCCTGCAAAGGAAGATATGAAGGAGGTACTCATTGCCGCCGAGAGGGCCGCGGCTCTTACTCGAAGGCTGCTTGCCTTCAGCAGAAAAGATGTTGTTAGAATGATGCCCGTTGACATCAATGAAATTATCCTTGGCTTGAAGAAAATGCTTGGACGGATTATCAGGGAGAGTATTGAGTTTAATATTGAGCTTGCGGACATGCCTTTGACAGTGCTGGCTGATGCGGGGCAGATTGAGCAGGTTCTGATAAACCTTGCTGTAAATTCCAAAGACGCAATGCAGGAGGGCGGCCGGTTGACGATCAGCACGGGCCTTCAAGAATTGAATAACGATAATGTCGCAGCGTATGGATATGGCAAACCAGGGACATATGCGCTTATCACGGTTGCCGATACAGGGCGGGGAATGAATGCGGAGACACAGGGGAAGATATTCGAGCCTTTTTTTACCACAAAAGGAATTGGAGAAGGGACAGGGCTTGGCCTCGCCGTTTCCTACGGGATAATCAAACAGCATAACGGCCATATCGAGGTCTCCAGTGAACCGGGCGGAGGCACGGAATTCAAGATATATCTGCCTCTCCGTGATGAAGCGGCACCCCTGGAGAGGGAAAAGGAGGCCGCCGCTCCTGTCAAACACGGAAATGAGACTGTCCTTGTGGCCGAAGACGACGCTTCCCTCAGGAAATTGGCGACGATAGTGCTGGAGTCTTTCGGCTATAAGGTTATTACCGCGGTAGACGGTGAAGATGCGATCGCAAAATTCATGGAAAACAGGAAACAGATCAACATCGTCATGCTTGATATGATCATGCCGAAGAAAAACGGGAAAGAAGTCGCTGAGGCGATCAAAAAAGTGAACCCCAAGGCAAAAATACTCTTTATGAGTGGATATACCATGGATATTATCAAAGGCAAAGAATTGGAAGACGCCGGTTCTGACTTTATCCACAAACCGTTCACGCCGAAAGATCTTTTGATAAAGGTGAGGGAGATTCTGGACAGATGAATCAAAGTGAGCATGCCGAAGACAAGCAGTTGAAGCGGGATGAAGGCGGAACCGTTACCGACGTTCTGTCTTCCGCGCGTGACATTACCGAGCAGAAGCGGAAGGATGAGAGACTTCAACAGATTGAAGAAAGCTGGTTAGCTATCACGGAATCGACGCAGGATGCCATTCTGATGATGGACCCGGAAGGTCGAGTATCCTATTGGAACCGCGCTGCGGAGGGCATGTTCGGCCATACAAGGGTCGAAGCGATCGGCCAAAACCTGCATGACTTGATTGCGCCCGCGCGTTTCCACCCGGCGTACCACACCGCCTTCCGGAAATTTCAACAGACTGGCCAGGGATCTGCCGTGGGGAAAATACTCGATCTTGAGGCCCTCCGAAAAGACGGGCAGGAAATCTCGGTCCAGTTGTCGCTATCCGCCGTCCAAATAAATGGCGGCTGGCATGCCTTAGGCCTCATTCGCGATATCACCGAGCGTAAGCGCGCTGATGAAGAAATAAAGAAATATACCGCAGAACTCACAAAAAGAAACAAGGAACTTCAAGATGCTCTCACAGATATCAGACAATTGACCGGCATGCTGCCGATATGCGCGTCATGTAAAAAGATCAAGGACGATAAAGGGTACTGGCAAGGTGTTGAGTCGTATATTACCGAGCATTCAGAAGCTGTGTTCAGTCATGGCCTCTGCCCGGAGTGTGAAAAAAAGGCGTATGAGGATCTGGAGAAATTAAAGAATGAAGTGTCATTGTACTAATTCCGGGTTTAGTGGGCGACTGTTAATACAAGTCACACTTTCCTGCTATGCCCGATACCATCGTTCATTTTCCTGACCTTTCCGGTGTGCTCCATTTTCTTTCAGGCTGTTCTCAAGACAGGCGCGATGTCATACTTTTTGATTTTTCGAAGCAGGGTTTTGTAATCGATGCTGAGCCGTCTGGCCGTTTCACTCTTGTTCCCTTTCACCAGGGTGAGGATCCCCTCAATGGCATTTTTTTCCACCTTGTTTCGAATACGGTTGAGGATATTATTGAGCGGTTCACCGCCATCAAAAATATCTGCCGGGGTCTTTTCCGCTTTCAGCGAAGGGCCTGAAGAATGACGAGCGTTGAAGGTCAGATGCTCCGGCTTTATGGCTCCATTCTCCTCGCAAAGCAGCACGCCTTGACGGATGGTGTTTCGCAGTTCCCGCACATTTCCCGGCCATGAATAGGATAATAGCGCCTTCAAAGCCTGTTCGGACAACCCACCGCATTTCTTGTCCAACTCCTTTTCCACCTCATTTTCAAACTTGGCCGCCAGATAGGGAATATCGTCCCCTCTTTCTCTCAAAGGGGGAAGTTTGATGGTAAATTCATTAAGGCGAAAATAGAGATCTGATCGAAACCGGCCGGATTCCACATCTTTTTCCAATGACTGGTTGGTGGCGGCCACAATCCGGGTTGAAACGGGTGTGGGCTCCCCATCCCCCAGACGCTGAATCTTTCGTTCCTGAATGGCGCGCAGAAGCTTCTGTTGTACCGGATAGGATAGATTGCCCACTTCATCCAAAAAGAGGGTTCCGCCGTGCGCCGTTTCGAAATGCCCCATCTTGTCCGCATGTGCCCCGGTGAAAGCCCCTTTCCGATAGCCGAACAGTTCGCTTTCGATGAGGGTTTCCGGAATGGCCCCGCAATCCACCGCCACAAAGGGGCCGTCTTTGACCTGGCTCGAATCGTGAATGGCGCCGGCCACAAGCTCTTTTCCCGTACCGCTTTCTCCTTCGATGAGAACGGTGAAGACGGTGGGCGCCACTTTTTCCACATGCTGCACCAGGGTTTTAACGGCATGACTGGGACCCATGCGCACATAGAGGGGGGCCCGGCTGTTCAGCTCCTGTCTCAGATGCTGCACTTCTTTTTCGAGAGCCCTTTTTTCCAACGCCCTTCGAATGGTAAACAGAACATCATCCGGATTCAAGGGCTTGGTGACATAATCGTAAACGCCTGCTTTCAAGGCTTTGACCGCAGTCCTGATCTCTGCAAATCCCGAAATGATGACGATGGGTATTCCCGGACAACACTCCATCATGCGAAGACTTGTTTTCAGGCCGTCTTCCCCCGGGAGACAATAGTCCATGAGAACCAAATCGGGAGTCTCTTTATGAAAACTACTGAGGCCTTCTTCTCCATTGCGGGCTTCAATCACCTGGTAGCCGGCATCTTCCAGCATTCGGGCCGTCAGCCAGATGAAATCCGCATCATCATCCACCAGCATAATCTTCCATCTTTTTTCCGTCATGCCTGCTCCCTGACAAATAAGATGTCATTGATTTTTTTGATTTGCTCCGTTCCACAAATCGCATGTGAAAAAAGCGGTACATGCACAACACTCTGAAACCGAAACCGTGAATGAATTTCCTGAAGACAGCCCTGTTGTTCCATGCGTCTGAGGGAACAGAACCCGCAACGGGTCTCGGGCAATACCATATTGACGATGATATGTTCGCACGGCAGATTTGCCTTTTCAATGACCTGCATCAAACGCTCCATTTCCAGAAACCCCATACGCTCTGCAATGGTGACGCCCAGAAACCGGGTCTTTTCCGGGTCAACAAAGGTTTCCTGGATTTTCCGCACATTTCTGGAAAGGCTGAGCGCCTTTTCCGCGGCCCCGGCTAAACGGACCACGCCTTTGTATTTCATCAACAGTCTGAAAAAAGCCCGCAGCCATTCCTTGACCAGTTGGGGCAGTTCCAGAAAGCGCATGAGGTGGCCGGTGGGTGAGGTGTCCAGCACAAAAATATCATACTGATTTTTTTCTCTTAAATCCATCATGTGATCAAGGGCCATGATTTCGTCCAGCCCGGGAGGCGCCATCTCCAGCATTTCGGTCATCACCTGACGATCGAAACGGAGGTCCGTTTGGCCGCCCAGAAAATGGTCGAACAGATCTTCCACATCCTGCCTGAAAGTCTCTTTAAAACGGCCCCAGAGATCTTCCGGATCAATTTCCAAAGCAAACAGGTTGCTTTGAGTCCCCTGCTCTCCGCCCTCCGTCTTCCGTCTTCCGTCCTCCGTCCTTTCTATCGGCGTAATGCGGTTGCCGATGGTAATGTCAAAGACATCCGAGAGGGAGTGGGCGGGGTCCGTGGAAAAAAGCAGTATCTTTTTCTCAGGATGCCTCCGGGCCAGATGGAGCGCCGCAGCCGATGCCAGGGTGGTCTTACCCACTCCGCCCTTGCCGCCGAAGATGAAAAAATCAAGGGCGGGATCAAAATCGATACCGTCAGCGGATTGGACGCTGTCTGCCACGGGTTTAAAATGGATTTCGGGCAGTGAACATCCCGAAAGATAGTCGGCCGTTTTTTTCAGTCCATCAAGACCGTTTATTTCATGAGAAAAAAGAGGAACCGAAATCCTGTGATAATGGGAAAATACCGTATCGATGGCTTCAAGAGCCTGTTTCTGGTTTTCGACCCTTGACATGCAAAATGGGCAACGATTACTTTCCGCCACTCGATTGACCAGTATTTCATGGACCGGAACATGGATTTTTTCAAGGGATGTGATCAATCGTTTTGTTTCGTAAACACTCATCATTTCAGGGATTAACACGGGAACAAACCGGGTGGTATCCCCATTCTTGAGCATCCTCTGCACCCTGATTATATCTGAAGCGAGACTTTCCAGGAAAAGGTCGCATTCATCCTTTACATATTTTTTCCCCGTGAAACGAAGAGACATGTAGCGATGTTTCTGCTGCATCAGATCCATCACCTCAATCCACTTTTTCATCTGCGCAGGCAATTCCAGCATGCGAAGGGTGTGCCCTGTCGGGGCCGTGTCCACCACCAGGGTCTGGAAATCATTGTCTCTCAAAAGACGGGCCATCTCCATAATGCCCACCACTTCATCCATGCCGGGGAGGGAGAGATCAAGGAAGTCCGCAATATCCTCCCGGTCGAAAAAAGTTCCCCTTTCCGCCAGTTTTTGAAGGATTTCATGGTTCTTCTCCTGGAACTTTTTTAGAAGCCGGCCCGCATCCAGTTCACGGGCATAAAGGTTGGTCACAGTCTCCCGATCACTGTCCCCTGCACCCTCAACATTCATCATCCGATCCCCGATCTCAATACCGAAACTGTCAGACAGGGAGTGAGCCGGATCCGTTGAAATAATGAGGATTTTCTTTTGATTTGCAGAAGATCGGGCCAGGAAAACGGCCGTCGTTGCGGCCATGGTGGTTTTGCCCACACCACCCTTGCCGCCGAAAAGGATTAGGCGGAGATCAGGGTTTTTCAAAAACTCAAGCGTGTGGTTCAATGCTGACGTCAAAGGGGTACTTCCCTATTAAGAAGAATGATCCTTATTAAACCTGATTTCCAAAAGATTGTTTCGGATCCGCAGCGTATAACCCGCCGGGCTGACCGGAATTCCGAGGGGCATTTCCACCCGCAGGGAAGCTCCGATTTTGTGGCATCTGACGGTGACCCGTTCTCCCTTGAAATCAAGCCTCAGATCTTCGGTGGAAATGCCTTTCACTTCCATAATGACCCGGATTTGATCGCCCTCGTCAAAAATGTCCACCAGCCGTTCCCCGTTGGGGAGAAAACAGTCCTTTTTTCCGACCAGCCACCAGCTGAAAAGAATGGTTTCCCCCGTATCGGGGTCGATTTTTTGTCTTTCAAAGGAAAGGACGGGACACCCCAGGTCCTTTTCCGCAACAGGATTGATGGTGTCACGAATCACCAGCAGCACATGCATGTGGTTCGGCGCCTGAATCAGTTCGGCCAGTTCGTTGATCCTGGCGTGCCCCTTCTCCCAGAGATGCCACAGAATGTCCCGGCCATCGACATCCAGCCGGCTTGCAATTTTTTCAAGGGTTTGAAAATCCACATTCAGGAAGCAAAGCTGCTGGATTTTCTTCTTCCATAGATGAATCCTGTTGGTGACAAAAAGGACCTCCCCGATTCCCGGTCCCTTTTCTCTTCGGTAGCTGATTCGAAGGGTGGGCCTGGTTTTGAGAACATAATAATGCTTTTCATCGTGCAGTTTAACAATGTTTTCAAGGGGCGCCTGAAACCGAATTTCGGGTCTCAGAAAGAAGATAAGGCGCCGGTTGGTCAGAAAACACTCCACCGGTCGCCACCCGGCCCGATGGGTCTGCCGAAAACCGCCCTGATCCGAGAGTATGATATCCTCTCCGGGGAGAAATTCAGGTCTGGATCGTGGCAGGGGCGGCATGCTTCGTTTGGCCTGTCTCATTTGGCTTCTTTCAAAAGTTTGCGCAATTGACCGGTCAGCTCTTTGATGATGTGAGCATCACCTTTAGAGAGCGCTTCTTTCAGATGAAAAATCCCATCCTCGATCTGCTCCCCGAAGGCCCTTATCCGCTTTTCCCGGTCTTTTTGAAGAACGTGTTCCGCGGCACGGATCATGCCGTCGGCGCGAATATTAATCTCGGTCTCTTCCCGCCGTTTCATGTCCTCCCGCGCCGCGTCTTCGGCTTCCTGGAGGGCCAGGGCCACTTCTTCATCACTCAACAGGTGGGATGCATCGATTTCAATCCCTGTTTCCTGTTCCGTATAGAGATCCCTCGCATATACGGTCACAATGCCGTTCACGTCAATTCTGAAATTGACCTCCACCTTTCCTTTACCCCGTGGGAGGGGGGGCAAACCGGTCAATTTGAACTGGCCCAGGCTGATGTTGTCTTCCGCCATTTCTCGCTCGCCCTGAAGCACATGGAAATCCATTTCCACCTGGTTGTCCTCCGCATTGGTGAAAATCTGTCCCGCGGATGTGGGAATGGCGGCATTTCGTTCAATAATACGGGCAAAAAGGCCCCCTTCCGTTTCAATGCCCAGGGAGAGGGGGGTGACATCCACCAGGACCACATCCTCGATCTCTCCCGTGAGAATACCGGCCTGAACCGCGGCACCGATACCCACCACTTCATCGGGGTTGATCCGGGTAAAAGGCTTCCGGTTGAAAATCTCTTCCACCAGGTGCCTCACGGCGGGCATTCGGGTTGAGCCGCCCACCAGAACCACCCGATCAATCTGTTCAGGGGTCAACCGGGCATCTTTCAGGGCCTGCCGTGTGGGGGCAAGGAGCGCTTCCCGCAAATCAGCCGTAATGGATTCAAAGTCTTTCCGGGTCACGGAAATCCGCGCATCTTCCATGGGGGATGATGCCATTTTAAGAAAACGGAGGGGAATGCTCGCCTTCGGTTTGGTGGAAAGGGTCCTCTTGGCCTCTTCAGCAATCTCTCTCATCTGCTCCAGTTCCGTGGCACTGGAACGGATGTCGTGGTTGAATTGACGAAAGATTTCTTCAGAAAGATGGTTCACCAGCCTTTCATCCCAGTCGTCCCCTCCGAGCCTCGTGTTGCCGTTGACGGATTTTACATGAAACATGCCGTCTCCCAGCTCCAGGATGGAGACGTCAAAGGTCCCGCCGCCAAGGTCCCACACCAGAATGGTCTGAATTTTTTCACGGTTCAATCCATAGGCCAGTGCGGCGGCGGTGGGTTCATTGATAATTCGAATCACTTTCAGTCCGGCCAGGGTGGCGGCTTCATAGGTGGCCTGGCGCTGCGCATCGGTGAAGTAGGCGGGTACCGTAACCACCGCCTTTTTCACCGTCATTTTCAGGTGGGCTTCCGCGTCGGTCTTGATTTTGCGAAGAATAAAAGCGGATATTTCCTGAGGAGAATAGGCCCTGCCGTTCAGGGAAACCCGATAATCGCTTCCCATATGACGCTTGATGGATCTGACGGTATTATGCGGATTGGCGGATGCCTGTCTTCTGGCGACCGACCCCGCCAGGCGGTGCCCGGAAATGGTCTCCGCTACCACGGACGGGGTCAGGTTTTCGCCTTCCGCATTGGGAATGACCCTGGCCCGACCCTCTTCTATGACAGCGGCTACCGAATAGGTTGTACCCAGGTCTATGCCGATTGCTTTATCCATGTGTTTTTGCATGGCTCCTCTGAAATTGTTCCAGAATACGCATGATTTTTTCCTCGGTAAACGGCTTATCGATGAAGCCGTAAACGCCTTTATCACGGGCGTCTTCCATCCGCTCCTCGCTGCCGTAGGCACTGATCACCACCACGAAGGATTCCGGACTCTGTTTTTCAATGATGGGAAGGATATCCATTCCGTCGCCATCGGGCAGTTTGAGGTCCAGGAAGATGAGGTCCGGATTTTCTTTAAGCAATGCAATGCCCTGTTGCAGCGTGTTGGCCGTCGCGGCATTATACCCTCTATCCAAAAGGGCGCTTGACAGAAGCCAGCACAGATCTTCCTCATCATCGATGATCAAAATATTTTGAATCTCTTTTTGAGGAACCCGTGGAGGCACCTTGTCGACCTTTGTCCTTCGTAACTGTTCCTTTTCCCGCTTTTCAAAATACGGTTTGAGTTCTTCCAGCTCTTCGGGCCTGCGCCATCCGGAAAGCCCGCTTCGCCATACAAGTGCTTCCTCCCGATTGATAATGCCCTTTAAAATCCATGCTTTAAGCCTGGGGTGATACACGGCGCTGTAGGTATCCGCGCCGCGCCTTATGTCGTATTTCAGTTCTTGCATGGCAATTTTTCAGTGAATGGGCAGAGAGATGGAAAAAATGGTGCCTTCCGTCTTCTGACTTTCCACACTGATGGATCCCCTGTGACTGACCACTGTTGTATAGGTAATGGAAAGGCCGAGGCCGATGCCGGAACTCTTGGTGCTGAAAAAAGGGTCAAATATGCGAATAATATCTTCTTCCGGAATCCCTATTCCCGTATCCTTAATCCTGACCACAAAAAATTCGCTTTCCCGATCGGTTTCAATGGTCATCACACCCCCTTCGGGCATTGCGTCCATGGCGTTGATCATCACGTTTGAAAAAACCCGCGTGATCTGCTCCCGGTCTACCTTTACAGCCGGAGACCCGTTGCAGAAGGTTCTACGGACGCGAACCTTTTGGGCGGTCATCTTGGCTTTGATGGAATCGAGTGTGCCATCCAGGATGCCGTTGATGTCATGGGGCTGCATGTTGAGTTTGGGGGGTCTTGCGCAGTTGAGCATCTCCGTAATCAGAAAATTGATCCGTTCCGTATTGCGCTCTATGATTTCGATATGTCGTGCCCAGGGGCTGTCTTCCGAAAAAGCCTCTTTCAGCTGCCTTGCGGACAAGGAGACGTTGGTCAGGGGATTTCGGATTTCATGGGCAATGCTGGCAGCAATTCTTCCTGTGAACGCCAACCTTTCGGAGAAACCGGATGTTTCTTTTCGGTCTTTTTGCATTTTGTTTCCTTTCTCAGCCGGTAACTCCATTTTTTCATCCTGGATCAAGTGTTGAGAGGTTAAGTGAATGCCACAATTCCAGAAGCTTTTGACGGGCTGGTCCAGCCACATTCAGTACAGCCAGCATTTAAAAGCGTTCGGACCAGATCAAGGCGACCACACTGAGGGCAGGTCTCCCTCTCTTTTGCCGAAAGATCCCGGACGGCATATTCGGCATCCCCCATGGCGGCTTCCAGTTTTTGTTTCAGTTCCTCGATGTGGACCGCGCTCAGCCGGTGCCACCGGTTTTCTTTCAAAAGGAGATGCAGCTCCCTTCGTGTTTTCTTTCCATCCGTGATGCCCTTTTCACTGAGCGCCAGACCATCAATTTGATCAAATGAGGTTTCAAAAACAATGGTGTCGAAATTTTCATGATAGAGGATCAGCCGACGGGACGTCAAATAAAAGCGCCCATATTGCCAGTTTCGGTATATGCCCTCACTTGAATGCAACGCCCCCCTCATTTTGAGAAGCACTGTTTCTTCCGCCAGCAGATTCGTCATCTTTCTTTTTCTGTTTTCCCGTTCCCAGCTCCTGGTGTTTTCGTCCCACGCCTGCATCACCCCGTATTCCAGCATGGTTTCCATGCCCGCCAGGGCCGCGCGAAGGTTGACGCCGATGAGCGGAATACCCGCAACAGACACGATCAGGTCCGCCTGAATGACTAGCCCTTTGTCCAGGACACGATCCAGCAGGTCGACCAGGGTTGCGTGGGGTTCTCTTTTTGGGGTCATGATTTTCAGTTGTCAGTGGTCAGTTTTCAGAGGTTAATGTGTTTAAAGTAATCTTCTGTTGACAGTTCCTCGCATAAAGGTTACTCTATTGTGTAACTTTTAAAGGAGGCTGGCTATGCAATTTGCAGGCGTAAAAGAACTTAAACAGAAAACGATGGACATCCTCAAAAAATCCGAGAAAGAAGATGTCATCATTACCGCCTATGGCAAGCCGATGGCGATCCTTCACCATATCAACGAGGAAGATCTGGCCGATTACCTCATTGAAAACGATCCGGCGTTTAAAACAAGAATTGAAGCGGCTTATGCCGATTTTGAAACCCATGGTGGCATTACGGCCGATGCCATGATAGCGAAATTAAAAAGGCGTTCCCGTGAAAAATAGGTTCAGGGTCATCTATAGTCGACCGGCCCAACGGGAAATTGAAAGCCTTGAAATTGATACCGCACTCCGGATTGCAGAAGATATCAAGAACTACCTTGAAATATCGCCCCTCCCATTCGGTAAAAGCCGCATCAAGAAACTCACTGGATTTCACCCGCCCCTGTATCGTCTGCGAAGTGGAAACTTCAGGGCCTATTACCGCATCATTTCCAGCGATGTCGTAGTTTTGGCCATCACCCACAAGAAAGACAGCGAAAAAGCTCTCAAAAGACTTAAAAAACCGTCCTGATTCCATCAACAATCACTGTCACACAAAACTGTACGGTGGCCACGGGCCGGTGTAGCGGACGTAAAAGCCTTCCCGGTTGTCAATTTCTTCCAGGGTTTCTCCCAGTTTTTCACTTTGGTCTTTTGACAGCAGGCAGGAGAGATTCAGAAGCATCTGCCGTCCTTCATCTTCGGCTTTTCGTGTTTTTTCCACACGAAGCGCATCCCCATGGTCTGCGATCTTTTCATAGAATTCCTGAAAGCACTGATCGGCCCTTTTCCCCATCTCATTTTTCAGCAGCTCTTCCAGCTTCTGCCGGTACATGTAGGCGATCCCTTTGGGCTTTGTTTGAATTTCCCGGCTCAATGCTGTTATCTCAGTGCTTTTTTCGCTGACATCACGGGCCATGGCTCGGGTTTCCCAGAAAATCTGAACGCCGTATTCCGCTTTGTTTCGAATCTTCGCCATTTTTGATGCCAGAGCTTCGGGATCGGTTTCAATCCATTTCCGCATATTTTCTTCGGGATCTGTATCCCCTTTGCCGCAAATGATGGTGTCAAACCCCATGGGGATGACCGCCCCGAACTTTTCCCAGGCCGCATCCACCACCTTCTGATGGGTCAATACCCATTTCTTGACCTCGTCCCGGTCATCCGAATGATAGGGTTCGGCCGTGCCCTCATGAACCACGACGGAAAGATCGCCTACGGGTATTGCGTAGACCTTATTTCCCTCTATGCCGATGCCACCGAAATCCATGGCCTCACCGCCATCTGCAATGGCATAGAGATACAAGCCAATGGCCGAGTGCGGAGTACGGCCCGCCCTGGGGCGACCAAGTGCTGAATCTGAGGTGGACTCAGGTAGACGGTCACCCATGGACTGATTTGAGTTGGAAGATAGGCCAAGGTCTGGTCCAGGGATTGCGGAATGGTTGGGGTCGGGGAGGGGTATCGGGTTTTTGAGTGTTTCAGCGCTTTGTTCCAGAAGTTTTCCCAGGCTTTCTTTGATTTCCCGGCGAACAGCGTCTCTGAGTTGGGGCAGAAGGGAAGTCTTCACCATCTCTTTTATGGATGGGTTATACGCTTCCAGTATGCCCTTGACCTCCTGGGCCACCATTCTGTCAATTATTTCTTTCATCATGATAGCATTATGAGGTTCCTGATTGAGTCAAACTGACCACTGCTCACTGCCCCCTGACCACTGTCCACTTTTTTCATCTTCCGGGATTGATTATCTGATCCAGCAGATCATCCACAATGCCGTCCAGACCTTCCCGCACCGATTTGACCGATTCGGTGATTCCCTGTTCCATTTTCATTTCTTCGACGGCCCCATCCAGATCCATCAGGGCTTCACCCAGCCGATTGGTCTCCTCTTCCGTCAGGGTACCGCCTTCCATACGCCTGAGGGCCTGAAGCCGGAGCGCGTCTTTAATGATTTCCACCAGGGCCACCACCAGGCCCAGAACGCCGTGCTTGAGATTTTTTTCGTCAATGTCGATGGACATAGTTCAGTGGGCAGTTGTCAGTGATCAGTTGTCAGTGGGCGTAACGGTCCACCGATCCCTATTCACTGATCACTTCCTTCGCTTTGGCGCTGATCCAGCCACACCAGGGACACCCGGTGTCCATGAGGTCATGCAGAGCCACCCTTTTCTCACACTGGGGGCAGCTTTCTCTGGCGGTAACCGCTTCTTCCCAGGCGGGGGTTTCCAGACGGGTTCCGGATGGAAATTCCAGGCCATATTTTGCGGCGGTCTCAAAAGATGCCAGTGCGGCCCTGATCTTGATGCCCAGAAGCTCCACCCCCACTACCGATACGGCGATATCCGCATTGATCACCAGACCCTTATCCAGAATCCTGTCAATGACGTCCGCCAATCCGGTGCCCCTCTCATCCCTGGACGGTTCCATGGCCATGGCTTTAGTTTACTCCTGTGTTTTTCACATTGTGCGCGCTTCTCGCCGCTTCCCGTACCTGCACAACCCCTCTTCCCCCACATTTCAGGCAGGTAAGGCGTGTGCCCTGTTCCGCCCCCAAGCCTCGGCACTCACCGCAGACGCCGACGGGGAGATGCACCGATACCACCCCTTTGCCGCGGCAGACCGGACAAACCCGCCCCGACCGCCTTTCGATGCCTCTGCCGCTGCAATAGGCGCATGAAACAGCCGGAGGAACGATGCCGACACTCCCCGTTCCTCTGCAGACAGAACATTTGGCCCCTTTTGCTTTTTTCCCGGTGCCCCCGCAAAAGCCGCAGGTGCAGATTTTTTCGGTTATCAGGGATGTTTGCGCCCTGCCGCTATTTCCATGGTCAAGGATGCTCCAGGCCATCTCTTCCCGGCCGGGTTTAAGAAAACCGTTTTCCATTGGTTTGGGATTCACCCGACCCGTTCTGAGAGAGCACCACTGAAATTCTTCTCTTTGAATTCTTTTAAAGGGGTTCCCATATTCAGCTTCAAACGGAGTCTCTTCACAGGACCAACCGAGCGCCTTTTTCCCTTTTTGTGTAATTTTAAAACGGCCGCGCGTTTCCTGTGCCAGGTGTTCGCTCCTGATCAGCTTTGTACAAAGAACGGATGCATAAGAAAGATCAATCCCCAGTTGTCGGCTTACCAGGCGGGTCGTGGTCTCGCCATTTTCCTTTACTACGGTTTTCAGCGCTCTCATTTCGCTACCTGAAACCATTGTTTCTTCTCCTATTCAGGTGTCCAATCGGTGTCAATCCGTCGTCTCATGCCGGTACGTCTAAACTCCAGCATGCCACCGTCTCCGTCCAGGCGGGTTTCATAGGACGCCAGAATATCCATACCCTCCGGAATGGAGTGCTTTTCGACCACCTCCAGAACAACCCGCCATTCACCATCTTGCTTCACCACTTCGATGGTGGATGAAACTTCGAGCCCGGTATGGACATTCAGTTCGGACCGAGCGCTCTTGACGATTTCTCCCATGCCTGCAGCCATTTCTTTTCTCCTTTAACGCTTGATTCCAAAAAGTTCGATGATTTCATTCCGCAATCCCTACTCCTCTTCCTTCATTTTTCGAATCATTTCGAGTTGCTCCATAAGACGCGTTTCCTGCTTTTCATATTCTTCCTCGGTGATTTCGTCTATCTCGTATTGCATCTGGAGATGAAGTAGCCCTTCGTGAATTTTTGACTCATCGGTCATTTCACTGTAGGCGGCGTCCCGCAGTTTTTCACCCAACCAGATGGTCAGTTTGAGAGGTGAAAAAAGAATATCATCTAAAATAAAAGCCATTTCCCACCGCCCCCTGACCACTGACCACTATATCCCCTACCACTGCACCACAATCTCCACGAAATTGCAGGGTGGGATAGGCCCCACATACTTCAGGCTCATCTTCTCAGCATATTGCCGCGAGATTTTTTCAACGGCCGTGTCAAACGCTTCTTTCCTTTTCTTTTTTCACCAGAAAGGCGGCATTGGCAATCATTTGATCTCCGAAACAGCTGTTCCGCTTTTGTTCAACCCAGAGGCCGTCAAGGGGCTGCAGGATGGCCTTTTCCTGTTGCTCCTTCCAGTTTTCCAGCGCCTTTTTCACCATTTCACCCAATCGAACCTGATCCCGCTGAACACCGCCCCGACGCTTCAATAAGCGGTCCCGAAGCCGACCGATCTCCTTGTTTTGGGTCACAATCTCATGAAATACGGGCGGCATGTCCCTCCAAATGGCCTTGAGGCCCAGTTCAATTTTTCCCCGCATGTAGGTTAATGTCTCGCTCAGTTCGTTCTGTCTTTCCTTCAGAAGCTTCTTCCTGATCGGGTCCAACCCTTCGCTGACGGTTCCGAATCGCACCGGCAGCATGGGATATTCCTTCATAACCGTTTCCATAACGCTCTGATGGGTCATGGTATTGGCGCGGGTGACCGGGTATTGAATGACCGGAGAATCGCTGATAACGGCGCCAAGCCCATTGTGAACAGTCGTATAGACGTCGCCCTTTTCTTTGCCCATGCCCATGGGACCGAAATTCACTTCCCGATCCGTTTCAATAATGGCGTATATGTATTGTCCTTCCTGCGTCATGGAATTGGTTTCCTTCGCCGAGACCCTAATTGCCGACCGCCTTCAGGGACGTCCAGTTTTTCACATCCTCTTCCCTGAAAGAGCAGGAAGTGTCACCGCAGTAATCCGTCACCAGCTTATAGGCATGATTTATTATTTCGAAATGCTCTTGAGCATCCCGGTCCCCGGGAAATTTATCCGGATGGAATTCCTTACTCAGCTGCCAGTAATGCTCCCGGATTTCCTGCGGGGTGGCTTGCTCTTTCAGTCCAAGGAGCTTTCGCGCGTTGTTCAGCTTTTCATAATCAATGGTTTTAACCTCAAAGGTTCGAAAACTGTAAGGGGGTAGAGGACCGATAATGCGAAAATTGAGGGTGTCTTCATAATGGCGGTCCAAGCCTGCAACAACCCCTTCAAGCCGGGCGGCATTTCCTCGGTCAATCAGGAAAGCCGCGTTCATGATCATACGGTCGTCCATCAGGTCGTGAAGGCAGTGTTTTTCGGCCAGGCTCAGCAGGGGCGGCATGATGACCGATTGGATGGATTCCCGTTTCCCATCCAGCAGGGCTTTGACTCTTTTTCCCGCCTGAATCCGCATTTCCAGAGCGTCTTTTTCGGGCTGTTCCGCCGCCTTTTCTTTAAGGGCCTTGATCTCATCGGTTTGTGCGATTTCCGCGAGAATCACATTGATATCCGGCCAGAGGACCACCACATCCAGCTCGATTTTGTTTTCCATGTCTTTCAGGCATTGGGAAATCTGAACCTTGCCCCGCTCCAGAATACGGATCACCGCTTCATCCCGCTCAATAAACGTTCCGAATTTGACGGGAATCACCGACTGCTCCGTCATAACCTGTTCAATGACCGACTGGTAAACCGTCAAATTCCTCAGAAGAGTTTCTTTGGGCAGATCATTCAATCCGGTCTGGCCATGAGAACTGATCAGGGCGGAAATATTTTCATGGGGCAGGGTGTAAACCTCGGTGCCCTCAATCCCGATGCCGCCGAAACTGTGAGATTCTTCCCCTTGAACAAACCCGTAAATGGTCCTTCCATCATTTGCCATTTTATTCCTCCGAACAAATCACGACGTTTTCATATCGTTGAGCGCATCCTCGAAATTCTTTTTTGAAATGGTGAAGCGGGAATAGTCATCGCCTCCCTTTTCGATGAATTTCCGAATAGCTTTCATGGCGGCCTTTTCGCAAAGTGATTCCAGATCGGCCCCCACCATGTCTTCCGAAGCCTTGGCCAGAGCATCAAGGTTCACACCTTTGGCCAGGGGCTTTCCCCTTGTATGGACTTTCAGAATTTCGAGTCTTGCGCCTTCCTCGGGCACGGGGATTTTAAATTGAAAGTCAAACCTGCCGGCCCTGAGCAGGGCTTCATCAATAATGTCGGGCCGGTTGGTAGCCGCCAGGACCATGATCCCTTTCAGCTCCTCAATGCCGTCCATTTCGGTCAGGAACTGGCTGATGACACGGTCCGCCACGTGGGAGGAGCTGTCCATGCCCCGTTTGGGAACCACACTGTCGATTTCGTCGAAAAAGATGATGCAGGGAGAGGCCTGCCGGGCTTTCTTGAAAATTTCCCGGACCCCTTTTTCGCTCTCCCCCACCCATTTGCTCATGAGCTGGGGACCTTTGATGGATATGAAATTGACTTCCGATTCCGATGCCACCGCCTTGGCCAGAAGGGTTTTACCGGTGCCGGGAGGACCGTAGAGAAGGATGCCTCTGGGAGGCGTGGCGCCGGCGTGTTTGAAGAGATCGGCATATTTCAGGGGCCATTCAATGGTTTCCTTGAGCACCCGTTTGATATCTTCCAGGCCCCCCACATCGGTCCATTTTACATCCGGGATTTCAGTGAAAACTTCTCGAATTGCGGAGGGTTCCACGCTCTTGAAGCCCTCCATGAAATCTTCCATGGAGACCTGAAGTTTCATGAGGGTTTCATAAGGGATTTCTTCCAGCTCAAAGTCGATTCGAGGGAAGATTTTTCGAAGCGTTGCCATGGCCGCCTCCCTTGACAACGCCTCCAGGTCCGCACCCACAAACCCGTGGGTGATTTCGGCCAGACGCTTCACATCCACGTCTTCAGCCAGCGGCATCCCCCGGGTGTGCACATCCAGGATGGCCAGCCGCCCCTTCATGTCGGGAATACCGATTTCAATCTCCCGATCGAAACGCCCCGGTCTTCGAAGTGCCGGATCGAGGACGTTGGGAATGTTGGTGGCGCCGATGACGATGACCTGCCCTCGGGACGAAAGCCCGTCCAGAAGAGCCAGCAATTGCGCCACCACACGCTTTTCCACCTGTTTTTCCCCGCCCATCTCCTCCCGCTTGGGGGCAATGGCGTCGATTTCGTCCAGGAAGATGATGCTGGGAGCACGGGATGCGGCTTCGTCAAATATCTTGCGAAGATTGGCCTCGCTCTCGCCGTAAAATTTATTCATGATTTCCGGGCCGCTGATGGTTTTGAAAAAAGCATCGGTTTCATTTGCCACGGCCCGGGCGATGAGGGTTTTACCGCATCCCGGAGGCCCGTGGAGGAGCACCCCCTTGGGCGGATCAATGCCCAGGCGTTCAAAGACCTGGGGGTATTTCAAGGGGAGTTCGATCATCTCCCGAATCTTTCGAATTT
The DNA here is from genome assembly GCA_963663335.2 of Desulfatiglandales bacterium. Taxonomy (GTDB): domain Bacteria; phylum Desulfobacterota; class DSM-4660; order Desulfatiglandales; family Desulfatiglandaceae; genus NaphS2. The sequence continues at coordinate 530,906 of CAXXLN010000002.1, forward strand.
CCCTTCCAAGTCCGCCGATGTCTTCATAGGAAATACGGGTTTTGCCTTCCCCCGGTTCCTTTTTCTGCTGGATTTCCATGGCCGTCTGGGGATGAATCATGACCACCCCGGAAGGCAGCGTTGCAACCACCTTAAAATCCTGGGTCCGTGAACCGATCAACCGGGCCCTCACCAGGTCCCCTTCCACCAGAGGAAGCCCTTCCAGCAGGCTCCCGATATACCGTGCGTCGTATGACCGCATCGCCGTAAGCGGGGCTACGACGATTTTGCGGGCCGGCTGAAAATCACAGGCGGCCACCTTCGCTTTTTCATCGATTCCCACCTGCGCGTTCTCCCGGGTGATGCCATCGAGGCGAATCAACCCTTGGCCCCTGTCCTCCATGTAGGCAGGCAACACCTTGGCAACGGTTTTCCGTTTTCCTTCCACCGTCACCACATCGCCCACCTGAACCCCCAGCTTTTCGAATTCAACCGGGTCAAAACGGACAATACCGCGACCCACATCTTTGGCAGCCGCTTCCCCGACCTTCAAGGCAAAGGTTTTTGCTGCTGTTCTTTTCTTTTCAGAAGCCATGGTTTTCCTTCTTCTTTACAATTTCATCTCAATACTGACAAAATTAAAAGGGGGCGCCGGTCCCACAAGCTTGAAATCCGCTTTATTTTTATATTCTTCCGCCAAATCCTCCACCAGGAAGTCAACCTGTTTTTCCCGGGTTCTGTCGATCAGAAAAACAGCGTTTAAGAACATATCGTCCCCCACCAGGTCGTTTTGCCGCGTGTCCAGGGTCAACCGCTTGAACCGGCGCAGTATTTTTAGAGCGGTGGCCTGTTTTTCTTCCTCAAGGGCCTCTTTCACCACTTTTCCGAGAGCGACCTTCTTATCTTCACCGGCGTCTCTCCCAATCCTGGCAATGCTTTCCCTGAGCTTTTTCACTTCCGGGTTATTTTGACCTATTATCTCAAAAACACTGTCCATTCGGGTCCAGCGGGCTTTCAACCCCATTTCCACCTTGTTATCCAGGTCGTGAAGCATTCCCTTGAATTCCCCATACTGCCTTCGAAGAAACATCCGGACTTCCTCGGCGCTGTTGGCGATGGTGCAGAACCGCACCGGCAGTACCGTGTAGTCTTTCATGACCGTTTCAATGACCTTCTCGTGGGCGGTAAGGTTTTCCGGATCGATCACATACTGGGTTATGGGAGAACTGCTGATGACCGCGCTGATGTCCTGAAATCCGATGGTGGATACCACATCACCCCGTTTACCGATTCCCACGGAGCCGAAATTGCGGCCCTCATTGCCGTTGATGATGCAGTATATGTATTTTCCCTCTTTGGCCATAATCTCTCCGCAACCGCATGGTTAAGGCGAGCCTCGTTAATAATCGATTTTCATGACTGTCACGTTGCTTTTAGGCCTTTTCCTTCCTCCATCGCCGGGCATTTGCGCCTTTTTTTCCAGCTCCTGTGCCTCCAGTTCGGCAATCCGGTTCTCGATGTCCTCGATCCTGGTTTCAATCACTTCTTTTCGCTGACTGACGCTTACCAGTTCTTTTTTGGAAAGGGAGAGGTTGTTTTTTAATAGATAGATTTCAGCGTCATTTGCCCTGTCCGCCTTGGGGAGGGAACGGTGCTTCATTCCCATGAGCGTTTTGATGTGACCCAGCGAACGAATATCTTTTCCCATGGAATATCTCCTTAATGAATGGCTAACAGATCTGATCAATTAATTCGTTTATGACGCCTTTGACCCGCTTCTGGCTGCCGGGGGTGCCGATACGGCTGGTTTCAGATGAAAGGATATCCATGCAGGTCTGTCTGAAAATGGGATCCGCCTTGTCAACATTTGCCTGACGAACGGTGACGGCTTTGGCGATCATGATACACCCTCTGACGGTGGGCGCGAATTCATAGGTGTCAGAGTCCCGCAATCCCCTGACGATACGAACAATTTTTGTTGCATCCCCGTTCAAAAGTCCCGACTTGAATTCCGTAATGCGGACCTCTGTTTCTTCATCAAAATAATCCACGTCCAGAGTGATCATTCGGTCTCGAAGGGCGTCCTGACTTCGATGAACCCCGGCGTATTCCTCCGGGTTGCTTGTAAAGATGGCCGTAAAATCGGGGTGGACTTTCACATAGTTTCCTTCTCCCTGCCTGGGGGCCGGCAGGTCCAGCATTCTTTCCTGAAGCACCGACAGCAGAACATTATTGGCCTCCGGTCTGGTTCGGGTAAACTCGTCGTAGATGAGGGTAAAACCATTTTTACAGGCCACCGTGAGACGGTTGTCGGCCCACCGTTTCTGCATGTCCTCTTCGGTTTTTTTGACTGTGTGAATATAATTGTCCACCACTTTTCGCCTGTGAAAGCCGGTCTCCCCTCCCACCAGATCCGATGTGGAGAACTCCTCATCCCCGTGGATCATTACCACCGGTCGGCCGATCATGGCCGCAACGTGCATGGCCAGTGTGGTTTTGCCGGTTCCCGATATCCCCCTGAAATGGATTGGAAAACCCGCTGCAATATAGGCCATGGCCCTTTCCGCAATGTCCTTTACATAGGGGGTTTCCACGAAGTTCGGCAGTGAGCGGGGTTCCAGAACCGTTGTGCTGTTGAGTGACATATAATCCTCCTTATTCTTAGGGCAGCAGGCATCTTCAGAATGCGGCAACACCTTGCGGCCTACTCCTCCGCGATCACACCTTTACCACCGCAGGTCAAACAGGGGAGGTATTGTCCTGGCCTAAAGCCTTTTCCCCAGCAATGGGGACAGGTTCCCATGTGCTTTTCCACCGTGACCATCCCTTTTCCGGAACAAACCGTGCATACCATGCGCCGATGAATATGGACTCCCGAGCCCCTGCAATAGGCGCAGGGGGTGACGGGACTGCGAACAACCACCTCACCGCTTCCCCCGCAAACCTGACAAAGGGAGTTTTCAGAGAGGAGTCCAAAAGGATCTGTTCCGGTTCCTCCACAAAAAGCACAGTTCACCATGATGTTTCCTTCAATGTCCATGCTCTTCCGCTGGTCCACTGTGCTTCCTTTTTTTGCCACCGGGCAAAAGCGGCAGGATCGGGGTCGAATTGGAAAACCGTCATTGCGCCTTCGTTTCCGACCCCGGCCTTCGCACCTTTTTGCCGTTGAAATGCTCTTAAACAGCGAAATAGGTTGAATCTTCTTTTCTGATTTCATCCTCATCCATCAGTTCTTTTATGATGGGGATCAGAGAGCGCCAGTTTTCGATTCTGAGATGTTCCGCAATTTCAACCATCCTCAGTCCGTCCGGGGTGTCCTCCAGAAGGGAGACAATCTCCCCATGAAGATCCTCGGCATCAATTTCATCTTCTGATGATTCCGCCAGTTGTTCGGAAACATCTACCGCTTCCTGCGTTTCTGTTTCTTTCACTTCGGGTTCCGCCGCTGTTTTTTCGGCGGCCTTCATTTCGATTTTCGGTTCCACCACCGCAACAGGTCCCCCCAGGGTGGGCAGCGTCATGCCGCCGGCAGAGGAACGAACGGAAGATATAATTTCATGCCATGCCCTGGCTGCTTCCAATCGATCCTTGTTGAGTTTTCCCAGCATTTTCCCAACGTTGGTGGATAAATTAGTGCTGAAATCCTGAAGGTTCGCTTTCAGAGCTTCACCCTTTTCCCTCATTTCCTTGACCACGGTATCCAGTCTTTGTCGTTCTCCTTCTTCCAGATCCGTTTTGAATTGGGCCAAACCTGAAGTAAATGCCTCCAGTTCCGACTTCAGACCGCCCCACATCTGTTTTCTGGCGTTTTCGAAATCGTTTATCAGGTTGCGCGTGTCCCCTTTGAGATTGCCGATGTGCTCGCGCCGGTCCGAAATTTCATGGCCGGTGGTTTCCTGCCGGTCCTGTTCGGCTCGGTCCAGATCCCCTTTAAACCGTGAAAGTTCCGCGGTAAAGGCATCCAGTTGTCCTTTCAGTTGCGTCCACATTTCCCTCCGTGCATTCCCAAATGCTTTCAACATATCCTGTGTTCCGCCAAGAATGCCCTGTAGATCCTGCTTTCTTTCTCCGATCTCCGCCAGAGCTTCTTCCTTTCGGTCGATTTCCGACTTGTCCAGGTCTGTTTTGAACTGCTTGAGTGTGGTCATGAAACCACCCAATTGGGATAGAAGGCTGTCCCTCAGGTCCTTGAGCTCCGTGCGCGCCCTGTCCATGCGCTCTCTGTTGCCGTCAACCACATCGTTTCGGTATTGGGCCAGCGTCGATGTGAAGCCTTCCAGTTGGGATTTCATGCTGCTCCACATATCCTTCCTGGCATTTTCAAAGTCGCCGATCAGGGTTCGAGTGTCATTGCGCAGACCCGAGATGTAGCGGCTGCGATCATGAATCTCTTCCTGCGCATCTTTTTTGCGGTCCTTTTCCGACTGATCCAGATCCCTTTTGAATCCGGACATTTGTTCACTGAAGTCATTCAAATCGGAACGGAGGTTGTCCCCCATTTCTTTAAGTTCCGCGTGTACTTTCAGAGCCCTCTCTTTGTTGGATGTCTCCAGATCTGTTCTGAAAATCCCCAGTTTTTCGGCTGTTTCCCTTCTAAGATTCGAAATGCTTTGAACCCTCGCCTCGTACGCGCCCGCAATTTCTTCCGCCAGTCTTCTCAAATCATTTGCCAACATGATCACTCCTCCTTAGAAATATTGATTTTTGAAGACATGCTTGAGATTTGTGAGAATTCTTGTTAGAGGGTAGATCTACGCTCTATCGCATCCTCAAGGACGTCCTTTTTTTGGTTTGTGTTGGCGAATCCGGCAGGGAAATGAACATTCCCCCTGGCGGATTGGCTACGTAGGGGCAACCCCCTGTGGTTGCCCTGTGTACCGCATTCATTCAGGGCAGGCACAGGGGCGCCTGCCCCTACAACCGTTAACGGTTGTGTTAATAGCCCCCCACCGCTGTCTGCCATTGATTTCGCACCCGTTCCCGAACCCTATCCAGATCGTCCAGGATTCGGCCGACCGGGTTGTTGCGAACTCCCTGTTGAACCTTAAGGGATTTTAGCATGAGCTTGAAATCTTTAAGTTTTACGGTTTCCCCTTTTTCAAGGAGTTTTTTAAGGGCCGCTTTCAATTCTTCCTGCTCCAACTGAATACGCTTCATGGCTTGCAGGATACCTGTCTCCCGTTCCTTCTGTCGTTTCAGGATGTCTTCCTTGATAAGTTCCATGTCTTCCGGATTTGACCGGCCACCCGACTCAATCACATTTCGCAATCGCCCGATCATCTCTTTTTCTTCCCGCTGAAAATTTTCAAAAACCTTTTCCGCTTCCTCTTCCCGTGAACTTCTTCTGGCCATGAGTCCACTCATCATTCGATCAAAATCCTTCTTTCGAAGGCTTTCCGACTTGGCCAGGTTGTCTTTCAATTGAACCATCATCTCTTCCAGTTCCGCATGAAAGCTCTTAAGAAAATAATAGGCCTGTTCCATGAGACCGTTCACGGTTTTGACGCGCATTTCATAGGAATCAATAATGCTGTTGGCCAGGTCTTTTAAATTTTCTCCGGTTCCCACTCTTCCACCTCGTTCAACAAAAAAACCGCCCATAATTCAGACAATGCGTTCACCCATTCAAACAGAGGAAGGGAGCATTGTCAGACTTATTGACGGTCTTCCGGTATGCTGTTCGGAGATTTCGAATATGCCCAAGACTTCCTGATGGAATTCTTATCCTCTGGAGAGGGGTTCAAAAAACGCCTCTCTGATCTCAAGGATATCCGGCAATCTCCCTTCGATTCTACATGTACTGCTTACTATGCTGTTGCGGTGAGCCCAACGGCTTCCGCATATTTGAGATAGGTCTCAACACCGGCAACCACGGCCCTTGCTTCCACGGCCAGCAGTTCAATCCCAACGAGAGAAACCCTTGCCCATGCGTCGACAACCACGCCTTTGTCCAGAATTCTGTCGACTACCTCAGCCAAACTTGCAGAAGCCATTGATTTTTCCATTGCCATAACGAAATCTCCTTTCTCTTTTGGGTTTTGCGTTAAACTGGGAAAGCAAGTACCCATTGTCTCACTTCCCATTTTTTCCTGCTTTCACAGGCCTATAAACCTGATTTTAAAAAACACTCTTTTAGAAAAAGCTGTTAGCATTATTCTAAAATCCAGCCTCTTTCCCTGGTTGGACACAGTTGATCTATAAGTATGCATGTGGCATGCCACATCAGATGCAACTTCCTATCTGGCTGGATATACTACAAGAGTTGTCTTTGCGTGGAAGCGGTGGATTTTATAGGGCGTAAAAGGGTATGGCATTGGAACCCCAATTGAGACATGAATGCCCCAAGGGATCTCTCAACACCATTACGGCTGAAGGGCACATCTTTTGATTTTCCTGAGCAGTGTTTTGTAATCCATTCCCAGTTTTCTGGCGGTCCGGCTCTTGTTACCGTCTGATTCCTTCAAAACCTTTCCGATAATCTCCTTTTCCACCGCCTGTACCCGCTCGTTAACCATCTCCTTGAGTGATTTTCCGCCACCGAAGCTTGAGAAATTGGTTTTTTTTCTGTCCCTCGGAAACGGCTGGGCGGTAAAGAACAGGTGATGTTCTTGGATAGGCGCATCCGCTTCACAAAGAAGCGCCGCCTGCCGGATCATGTTTCGCAGTTCACGCACATTTCCGGGCCAGTGATAGGCCCCCAGGGCCAGCAAAGCGTCTCTGGAAAAGCCGGCACACTTCTTTTTCAGTTCCATTTCCGCCTCGTCCAGAAATTTCTTTGCCAGATAGGGGATATCTTCGATCCTGTCTTTAAGAGAGGGCATTTTGAGGGAAAATTCATTGAGCCGGTAATAAAGATCCGTTCTGAATTGTCCGTTTTTAAGGTCTTTGGCAAAGGACTGATTGGTGGCGGCAATGATCCGGACGGTCACGGACACCGGTTTCTTGCCGCCCAGTCTTCTGATCATCCGTTCCTGAATGGCGCGAAGCAGTTTCTGCTGAATGGCATAGGAGAGATTTCCCACCTCATCCAAAAAAAGAGTCCCCCCGTGGGCCAGTTCGAAATGCCCGGGCTTATCACTGTCCGCGCCCGTAAAAGCACCCTTCATGGAGCCGAACAGCTCATTTTCAACCAGTGACTCGGGAATCGCACCACAATCAAGGGCCACAAAGGGACCCGTTTTGACCTGGCTCAGATTGTGGATAGAACGGGCAATCAGCTCTTTGCCCGTACCGCTATCGCCCTCTATGAGGACGGTAAAATTGGTGGAAGCCACTTTTTCCACCTGCCGGACCAGTTTTATAATGGGATCGCTGGTTCCCATCTGTTTACACAGGAATCTCCTTTCAGCGAGAACCGTTCGCAGGTATTTCATCTCCTGCATCAGCCCCCCGGTTTCCAGCGCCCGTTTGATGGTGAAAATAAGATCGTTATTGTCCACGGGCTTTGTAACATAATCATAGACGCCCATCTTCATGGCTTTGACGGCGGAATCAACTTCCCCGTAAGCCGTTATCATGACGATGGGCACGGCCGGTATGGTCCGTTTCATTTCAGCCGCTACCGTTAAACCGTTCTTTCCGGGCATGCGGTAATCCATGAGAACCAGGTCGGGGATCTCCTTTTCCACAAGATTCAGCGCTTCCTGCCCGTTCATGGCTTGAATACAATGGTATCCCACGGCATTCAGTATATTCCCGGTGGCCCACCTGAAATCATCGTCATCGTCCACCAGAAGGATTTTTATTTCGGGTCCGTTTTTTGCTTCTTCACCCATAAATTGATAGGTTCCTATTATTCTACTTCGTAGGCAGCTTCACCGAGAATCTGCACTCACCGTTTGCTTTGCATTCAACAGAAATGAAGCCATGGTGCTGCATCACGATGGCGTCACAAATACTGAGACCCAGACCCGTACCGCCATCCTTGGTGGTAAAGAAAGGGTCAAATATACGTTTTCGATGCTCAATGGGAATACCCGGGCCGTTGTCTGTGACACTGAATTCCAGCATGGCATCTCTTGTGGTATCCCAGCCGGTTTTAAGGGTTATTCTGCCGTCTTCGGGTACGGCTTGTATGGCGTTCTGAATCAGATTGATGCAGACCTGGCCCAGTTTTTCTTCATCTCCGGGAATTTCGGGCAATCCTTCGTCAAGCTCCCTTGCAAATGTAATTTCGGATGCACCTAAGCCCATCCTGGCCATATTCAGCATCTTCTCAATCAACTGATTCAAATTCAAGGATTTCCATTTGAGTTGATCCGGACGGGCAAATGCCAGCAATTCCTGGATGAGTTTGCTGGCCCGCTGACTGTTTCGATGGATGACTTTGAAGTTTTCGGAGACCATGCCTGACACATCCATGTTTTCCAAACAGAACTGAGCGCAAGAGCTGATCACGGCCAAGGGATTTCTCAGTTCATGGGCGAGTCCGGCGGAGAGTTGTCCCAGGGAAGCCATTTTTTCAGACCGAACCATCATCTCCTCCATATGCTTCTTTTGCGAAATGTCCCTCAGAAAACAGAGTGTTGCCGGCATGCCCTCCCATGTGGTGCCCACAATCTGGTTTTCGGCCCATAAAAACATGCCATTTTTTTTTCGTATCCTGAATTTTCCGGCGTTCTTCAGGTAGTTTTCCGCCATTTCCCCATCATGTCCATTTTTTTTGGCGTGGGCGCAATCCTCACAATGGAGCAAATCCGCAAAGGGCATGCTCACGACTTCATCCTGACAATAGCCGGAGAGGTCTTCAAACCGTTTGTTGACAAACTTCATAACACTGTCTTGAATGACCACAATGGCATCGGTGGAATTGTTGACAATATTTTTGTATTTGATCTGGGATTCCCTCAGACGAAAGGTTTTTTCATGGAAATCTTTCTCCAGTTCCGCAATGCGGGCTCTCAACGCGTCATTTTCATTGCTGTTCCTCAGAAATATGTCCCTTTTGTGAAGAGCGCGCCTTACGGTCAGTTTCAGTTCAACCATGTCAAAGGGTTTGATCAGATAATCAACGATACCGTAATCGAAGAATACCTTTTCGAGCCCATTTATTTCCGCATTTCCCGTAATGATCAGCACTTCCGTATGTTTATCTATTTTCTTGATTTCCCTGAGTGACTCCAGCCCTCCCATCCTCGGCATGACCAGATCCAGTATGGCCAGATCAATGGGATGACTTTTGGCCACCTGTATCGCCGCCTCACCATCGGATGCGAAAAGAAGTCGATAGTTTTCACCTTGAAGCAACTTTTCAAACAACTTCAAAATGGAGACTTCGTCATCAGCGACGAGAATGTTTTTTGGGGAGGGCATAAGAAAACCAGGAACCTGCATTTTTCCAATTTTCTCTTGATGCGTCATAATCTGCTGAAACATGTTCATATCAGCATTCGACAGGGGCGGATAACATTTTGAATCTACAAAAGTTGTGTGGACCATGTCAAGGTTGGAAAGGAGCGGTTGAATGGATTATGGAGGGTTTTGTGTTTACAGCGGTGACGTGTGGGTCGGCGATACCATATAAGCGGAAAGGGCCGCTAACATTTCGCGTGGCCCTTCCGAGTAGAGGATTTTCAAATAGGCCTGAACCTTGTCGACCTTTTTGAGTTCCACGATTTCGATGTCTTTATCCAGGTAAACCGGAACCTGGTGGAAGGCTCCCATAAAGAGAACCCCACGATGCTCAAGGGTTTCATTAATGGTTTGAGCAACAAAGTGGTCTCGATCGGCCATTAATTGTTCCCCTGAATTCAAATCTTGAAAAGCATCAAGCTCTTCTTTCCCATGCGCGTCTTTCCCGGAGAGCTGTTTTGTTCTGATGAGTTCCTTTTGAAGCAATTCAACATCTTCCGTCTTTTTGATGATGCCACCCCGATTGATCAGGTCAAGTACAATCCCATAGTTTCTGCTTCCTCTCCTGGCACCTTCACGAATGATTTTAAGCCCGATTTCGCCACCCACCGGCAAGCCGTCCTGAAAAATTTCCAGATCAGCCGCATCGATATCCTTGAAATATTCGGAGATTTTCTCCCAGAAAGATTTCACGATTTCTTTGTGCCTTGCCCATCTGATGTGCCCGAATATATTCTGCCCCTTTTCATCGGCCACGGATGAGATGCTCCCCAAATCCGCCGCCTCATGGATGACGGGAACGTAAAGCAGTTTTCTCACAATTAATTTTCCTTTACCGAACCGATATAATATCTTTTCCGCTTATTTGTCGAGCGTTGGAATTTTGATTTCGAGCATTCCATTCTTATACGCCCAAGTCATATTTTCACCCGTAGCTTCGCGGGAAAGCAGCACCTCTTTCTGATATTTCCTGTTTTTTCCTTCAGCGTTGATGTTCAGGATGTCACCCTTAATTTCAATCTGAACATCTTTTTCATCAATCCCGGGCATTTCAGCCACCACATTAATATGATCCGATTCATCGAAAATATCGATGATCGGCTCACGGACTTCCTCCACCATGGGCCCCTTTTTAGGGGACTTTTTGATGTTTCCGAAGGGTTGCACGGAAGGCTTTCCATCGGCCATGGTGCGAACACTCACGCCGTAGACACCCTTCAAATCCTGAAGGCCCTTGATCTTGTTCAAACTGCTGAAATCAATTTCACCTGATTTGGATATTTCTTCGCCTTTTTCAGCCAGCTTTGAAGCCGCTTCCATCAAATCTCCCAACCCCTTAAAAAGACCGCCAAGACCAAAATTGCCTTCTACCCCTGATTTTCTCTCATCCATGTCCGTTCCCTCCTCTTTGGAAACTCTGTTTTGTTCATTCTTCCCGGTTATTTCCCAAACCCCTTCCTTTTCAATACAATTGAGATGGTTTGCATCAAGAATGGCCCTTAATCCCTTTACCAGACCGTATCCGGCGAGACTTGAAAGAACCGGAACAGCACTCACCACAGATGAAGACATGTTCAATGAGGCGCTTGCAATGGTCCCCAATCCTGCCAGAATACCCGAAGGCGTAAGCGCCTTCACCATATGGGTAGCCATGTTCTTTGAAAAATCATCGGCACTCTCCCCGACGCCATCCATGAACAGTGTAAAGTGTTCTTTGTCTTTGTCGGGCAGCTCAAGGAATTTGGATATGCCGATCAGTTGAATTGCTTTAAGCCGATTCAAAAGATCCTCGGAGGGAAGTGTCTGACCCGCTTCAATCCTCATGACCGTGCTGCGCGATACACCGAGCGTCTTGGCCAGCTCCGCCATGGACATGCTGCCGAATTTCCGGCGTAAACCTTTTAAAACCGCACCGCAGTTGTCTCGGTCCACCGCCGAAGGCATCTTTTTCATGGCTGGAATTCCTGAATCGGGCTAAGAAAACAATGTTGCATCTTGTTGCATGTCGTACCTTGTTGTAACCAATTTAGCCACTTTTGAACGCGTGTCAAGCAGGATGGATCGATTTTTGGATTGGTTCGAAAAAGATGTAAAAAATTTCTTGAGTCCTTGACCGGGCACCCCTTTGATTTCCGCTTTACAGAGAAAGTCTTATACTGTAGGCTTATTGGCAATAATTTTAGCGAAAAGGTAAACCCTCCGAAAGGTCGGGACGCAAAGCCGTGGGTCTAAAACCGTTTGGGTCATGATTGCCAGGTTGCCGAAAAGCGCATTGTCATATCGCTGCAAAAGCCCCTGAGTCATGATGCCCTCAGGGGCTTTTTCTGTATGGGGTATCCGCATGAAACAAAATAATTCAGGCACCAATAAGGCGTTAAGGCTTCGCCGGCAAACAGAGGAAATGCTCAGCAGAAGCGCTTCTTCCCTGAAAAGGATGTCCGCCACGGATATTCGAAATCTGCTGGAAGACCTTCAGATTTACCAGGTTGAGCTGGAGGAGCAGAACAAACAACTGTTGAAGATGCAGGAAGAACTTAAAGAGGCCGGCGAAGCACTTCTGCAGAGTGAAACGCGTTACCGTGCCCTGTTTCAAGAGTCACGGGAGGCGAAGAGCCTGTCCAAGAATGGGGAAATCATTGAGGTAAATGCGAAATGGCTTGAATTACACGGTTTTGATGACGAAAACGAGGTTCTGGGAAAAGATGTCCTCCAGTTTATCTATGAGAAAGATCGCCGAATACTGGAGGATAGGCGAAAACGATGGTCGGAAAAGCTGGAAGCCGTTTATGAATTGAGAGATGTGCGACGCGATGGATCCATTGTGGAGGTGGAGGTATATTCAAGTCGGATTTCAATTGGCGGAGAGGTTGCTTTTCTGGCCACGATTCACGATATCAGCGACCGCAAGCGACTTGAAGAGCAGACCCGGGAAATAAGAAAGATCGAAGCCATGACAACCCTGACGGGAGGCATCGCTCAGCATTTCAACAATGCACTCTCAGCAATCACCGCTCACAACTGGATTCTGGAAATGAACTTTTCTGAGAATGAAGAGATCATGGAATGCGTAAAACCGATGAAGCGTGCAACGGAACGTATGGCCGATTTGACCGCTCAACTTCTGGCCTGCGGCTTTGGTGGCAGATACTACCCCAAAGCCATTCTAATCAGCGATTATGTGAAAACAATTGTGTTGTCTATGCGCCGGGGTATTTCCGATTCCGTTCAGCTGACCTTCGAACCGGAGCCCGATTTGCCAAGAGTGACCGCGGACCCAAATCAGATCAGCATGGCGGTATCCGCCGTTATTATTAATGCCGTCGAGGCGGTTGAAAAGAAAGGTGTTGTTCGAATTTCATGTCAAACCAAAACGTTAAATGGCGCATTTCAGCGTGAACATCCCGATTATGAGCCCGGCCCCTATGTATGCGTTCAGGTTGAAGACAACGGAAAAGGAATGGATTCTAAAACACTGGAAAGAGCTTTTGATCCATTTTTCACAACTCATTTCGTGGGCCGGGGGTTAGGGTTATCCGCAACATACGGAATTGTCAAAAATCATGGCGGATTCATTTCTATTGAATCGGAGCTTAAAAAGGGAACAACGGTCCGTCTATATCTGCCGATCTCGGATAAGGAGAAAATCGGGGATCAACCCAACACTCCCGTGACGTGCTAGCCTCCTTTCGCCATTGATTTGGGCTGGCCCACCTTGAATCAATCTACAAGAAAGTCCTATTTTTTCCAGTTATGTTGCGGGTCCGGTTATGAGGTTGAACAAGCATGTTCCCCATGTTATAAAATGTTGCTGTTTCTGAGATTTAGCTTCCTCTCACTGGGATACCGGTAATCTATGGCGCCATTGGAAATCCAACCGTATGCAGAACTGGAAAACCAGTTGCGGTTCAAGACGCTGCTGGCTGAAATTTCCACATTTTTTATCAATCTCCCCGCTGACAAAATCGACGGCAGCATTGTAGCGGCCCAGGCCAGGGTCTGCGAATTCCTCGGTCTTGATCGCTCCACGCTTTTCCAGGTCCCTGATGGAGAGCCCGGGACGCTGCTACTGACGCATCTTTTTCAGCCTCCGGGGAGTCGAATGCCGCCTGAACGGATGAATGTAAAGGATTTCTGGCCCTGGACGCTTCAGAAGGTTTTGAGCGGGGAAACGATCACCCTGTCGAAGATCACTGACCTCCCCGCGGAAGCCGTCCGCGACCGGGAAAGTTTCGGTCTCTACGGCACCAGCTCCATCGTAGGCGTTCCCTTGGCGGTCGGAGAGGGACCCGTATTCGGCCTGTTGACTTTCGCTGTGATGGGCCAAGAGAGATGCTGGCCGGAGACGGTCGTGACGGACTTCAAGCTCATTGCACAAGTCTTTGCCAACGCACTGACCCGAAAACATATGGAGGAACGACTCAAAGGGCGATTGCTGGAGATCGAGGATCTTAAGCAACGGCTTGAAGAGGAGAATCTCTACCTGAAGGAGGAGGTCAAGCTCCTGGTGGAGCATAAAGAGATCGTGGGGCAAAGCCTTGCCATGAGGAAGCTCCTGAGCAAGGCGGAACAGGTCGCCGGGACGGACTCTACCGTTTTTCTCCTGGGGGAAACCGGAACGGGAAAAGAGCTGCTGGCCCGGGCCATCCACGGCATGAGTTCCCGGAAAGACCGGCCACTGGTAACGGTCAACTGCGCTTCGCTCAATCCTACGCTGATTGAGAGCGAGCTGTTCGGCCGAGAGAAAGGTGCTTACACGGGCGCCATGACCCAGATGATCGGTCGATTCGAAATTGCCGACGGCTCAACGCTCTTTCTGGATGAGATCGGTGAACTCCCCCTCGATCTACAGAGCAAGCTGCTTCGGGTCCTTGAGGAAGGGAGTTTTGAGCGATTGGGATCGACAAAGCCGCGGTACGTCAATGTCCGCATCATTGCCGCCACCAACCGGGAAATTGAGCAGGAAGTAAAGGACGGCAAATTCAGGCGGGACCTCTTTTACCGGCTGAATGTATTTCCCATTACGATTGCACCTCTCCGCGAGCGTTCTGAAGATATCCCTCTCCTGGTCCGAAGGTTTGTCGATGAATTTCAGAAAAAGATGGGAAAAAACATAGAAACCATTCCAAGAAAGACCATGCAAGCACTGCAAGCCTATTCCTGGCCGGGAAACGTAAGAGAGCTGAGGAATATGGTCGAACACGCCACGATTTTGAGCAAAGGTAAAATCCTCACCGTTGAACTGCCGAATCGTGCATCTTTTGAAATCGACGCAACCGCCAACCTCGGAGATGTAGATCGCAGACATATCGTCGACGTTCTCGAGCATACCGGCTGGCGCATCGCCGGACCGGGGGGTGCCGCCGAAATTCTGGGCCTGAAGAGAACAACCCTCCAGACGAAAATGAAGAAATTAGGGATCAATCGTTCCAACAAAGCAGTGCCGGCATAACGGCTCGTGCCTGTATCCAGGCATGAAGCCTTGCCTCCCCCGTTTCACTTTCGCACCTTTCTTTCATAGCAATCCTGTTTAATAACAATAGCTTGACAGCATAGTCGGTTTTCGAGTTCTCCTTGGCACGTATTTGGCAGACTTCATTGGGTGACACTTAAAACAGAGGTCGATTATTTCCGACAAGGCACTGTGGTTTCTTGTGCATACAAAAAGGATGGTCGACGCATCGGCTTTGCCGGAAAATGGAGAACCAGATGATTCATTCAACCATAAGAATGATGATACCTCCCAAAAAGCATGATGAGGCATTGAAAGTCCTCAGATCCATAAGCGGGCAATGCAGAAACCATCCCGGCTGTGTCAGTTGCCGTATCTACTGGGACCTGGAGGAAGAAAACGTGCTTTTGTTCGAAGAAATTTGGAGGAACGAGGAAGATCTGTTGCGTCATATTCGCTCAAAGGAATACCTCAACCTGCTCCTGGTGGTGGAAATGGCGCTCAAACAGCCCGAGATCCGGTTCGACACCATCTCGAATTCGACGGGTATTGAGACCATCGAAATGGCGAGAGGCGCAATCTGAGGTGCGTAAAGTCCCTGACCGTATTGGGAATAAGGAGGAACTGAAATATGGCTAAACCAAAACCAAAAAGGAGTAGCCAGGCAGGAGGTCGTAAAGAAGTTCAACAAAAGTTGATAGAAGGGGCTGTCAACATACCCCTTGGGCAGCTCCGCTCGCGCCTTGGCGAACTTCCCCGTGACCGCGATATTTTGATCATCTGCCGTTCCGCCCAGCGCGCCTATTACGCGACGCGCATCCTGTTGCAGAACGGATTCAAGGCCCGGAACATCTCCGGCGGCACACTGTAGCGTGCCATGTACTCGCTGGCTGAATTGATATACTGAAAACCAAGAGTGCACTCATGAATTTTGAAAGGAGAAAGGTAACCGTATGAACCAAGATGTTAAAGCTCCTTTAATCGATACCTTCCTCAGAATGGTTGTCCTTTTCGGCATCATCGCCTGGTGCATCGGGATCATCCTCCCTTTCATCGAGATCGTGATCTGGGGCGCCATCATTGCCGTCACCCTGTACCCTTTCTTTGCCGTGGTGAAACGCTGGGTGGGGGGCAGGGATCTGTTGGCGGGGGTCCTGCTAACCCTGCTGATGCTTGTGGTGCTCCTACTGCCAACCGCCTGGCTTGTCAGTTCCCTGGTTGAAGAGATACAAAACCTGGTCAGGCAGTTCAGGAACCAGACCCTTGTGATCCCTCCCCCCGACCCGTCTGTTGCGGGATGGCCCTTGATCGGAAAGCCCATTTCGGAAATATGGTTGCTGGCCTCCAAGAGCCTGGAATCGGCCATCACGACCTACAGGGAACCCCTGTCGAAACTGGGCATGACGGTAATCGGGCCGGTGGGCGGTTTCGGAAAGGGGCTCCTCATGTTTTTGGGCTCGGTGATCATCGCCGGTGTACTCCTTGTCAAAGCCGATGCTTCGGCCGGTTTTGTGCGGGAACTGATCCGTCGCCTGGTCGGGGAACGTGCCGATGACCTGATCCCTGTCACGGGAGTAACCATCAAGAATGTGGCCAAAGGCATCCTCGGGGTTGCGTTCTTTCAGTTTCTTACCGCCGGTACGGTGTTCGTGTTGGCTGGTGTGCCCCTTGCAGGACTTTGGGCCTTTGCCGTCCTGGTTGTCGCCATTCTTCAATTGCCTACGGTGATTGTGATCTTACCCGTTGTCATCTACATTTTCTCGGTAAAAGCGCTGGCCATGGCTATCCTTTGGACGATCGTGCTGGTGTTCATCGGCCTTTCCGACAATATACTGAAACCGCTTTTGATGGGACAACGTTCCCCCGTGCCGATGCTGATCATCTTCTTAGGCGCCATCGGCGGATTCATGTTCTCCGGCCTGATCGGGCTGTTCACCGGGGCCATTGTGCTTTCATTAGGTTACAATCTGTTGGTGCACTGGATGGGCGAAGGGCAGGGTGACAGAAATTTGTAAATAGGAAAAAGGAGACATGAATTGTTGGCCGGGTGTCTGATCGTTTTTGTGGTATTTATACCCTTCTTCGCTTTCAGGGAACCGGACCGGGTCCTTGGTGGAGAAGGCAGAATATGGAGGTTTTTCTTCCGGGGAAGAGACAACCGCCAAAATGATGCGCATGACGATGTCATCCAATTGCCCGGGAGGGAAAGATGATTTACTTGACACGAAGGATCTGCGTGGCGCTCATGATGACCGGCGGCTTATTTCTGAATTCGGCGCACGGTAAGGAGGCGGTTGTGCCGAGGAAGACGTTCGCAACCGCAAAGGAGGCTGCCGCAACCCTGGGTGCAGCTTATGAGCGCGGTTCTAAAGAGACCGTTGCCGGGATACTGGGAGATAAGGGGCTACGGCTCGTCTCCTCTGGCGATCCGGTCATCGATCGCTATGAGCGCGAATGGTTTCTCTCTCTTTTCAGGGAGGGACACGAGGTGGCGATTTGATCCAACCGAAGGCCACGAGGATCTGATCAGCAGGCGCGTCGGCAAGGCTGAGTTAAGTGCCTTGAACGTGATGGTCGCCCATGTTGATATCCAAAGAGAATACTTCCGCGAGGATCGTAACGGTGACGGCACCCTGGAGTGCGCCCGACACTTCAGAAGTTCACCCGGGCAGCACGACGGACTTTACTGGGAAGGCAAGCCCGGCGAAGCACCCAGCCCCGTCGCGGCATTTGTTGACATCATGCAAAAGGAAGGCTATGAGCTAGCGGAGAAAGGCAAGATGCGGGTCTACCGCGGCTATTTTTTTAAAATGCTGAAGGCTCAGGGCGCAAACGTGCCCGGTGGAGCACGCGAGTATATGGTGGATGGCAAAATGACCGGCGGTTTTGCGCTGGTAGCCTTTCCCACGCGATACGGAATATCCGGGGTGCTGACCTTTGTGGTCAACCAGGAGGGGGTAGTTTCCCAGAAGGACATGGGTCCAGAAACCGTCAAACTCGGAAACGACATGACCCTTTTTAACCCTGACAGGAGTTGGATCAGGGGTCAGGAGAAATGAAAGATATGCGAGGAAGAGTAAAATGAAACATGGAATCGTCTTTCTGACCGCAGCCTGCGGCCTGCTGTTTGCAGCGGTTGCCTTCGGTCAAACAGAGGACAAACAGGCGAGTCAGACCGCCAAGAAACAGTATTTTCTGACCGACGTTACCCAGCAAAAATTCACCGGGGACTTTGACGGGATGATAAAGCGACGTATCATCCGCATCCTGGTGACCTATTCAAGGACCCATTACTTTGTGGACAAGGCAACGCAACGAGGGCTCACCTACGACATGGGCCGTCTATTCGAGGACAGCGTCAACAAGAAGCTCAAGAACAAGCACGTTCGCGTGCACGTCATGTTCATAGCCGTGCCCCATGATGAACTCATTTCGGCTCTGGTTGAGGGCCGAGGGGACATGGCCGTCGCCAATCTGACGATCACTCCGGAGCGTCTGAAGCAGGTTGACTTCACCAATCCCACGCGAAAGAACGTCCGCGAGATTGTGGTCACCGGGGCCGAGCCGATTTCCACACCCCAGGACCTGTCGGGGAAGGAGGTCTATATTCGGAAAACGGCGAGCTATTACGAAAGCATTCGGAGACTCAATGCCGAGCTGACCAAGGCAGGCAAGGCACCGGTGAAAATAAGACTCGCGCCGCCGGAGCTGGAGGATGAAGATATTTTGGAGATGGTAAACGCGGGTCTTGTGAAGAACACGATTGTGGACAACCACATTGCCGAGTTCTGGAAGCAGATCTTCACGAAGATTGACCTGCATCCGGAAGCGGCTGTTCGGACCGAGGGGGAACTCGGGGTAATGATCCGCAAAAACAGCCCGAAGATCAAGGCAGCGCTTGACGAGTTTCTTGCCCAATATTCTGAGGGTTCCAAGGCACGCACTGTGTTACTGCAGAAATATCTGAAAAACACAAAGCTTGTGAAGAGCGCCACCTCCAAGGAAGATCTCGCCAAGTTTGAAGCCACAATCGCGTTTTTCCGGAAGTACGGGGACAAATACGACCTGGATTACCTGCTCGTGATGGCGCAGGGTTACCAGGAGTCGGGGCTCAACCAGAACGCGCGAAATCCGTCGGGCGCCGTCGGCGTGATGCAGTTACTTCCGAGCACGGGCAAGGACATGGGGTTTATTGATGTCACCAAAATCGAGCCCAACATTCACGCCGGCGTGAAGTACATCCGTTTCATGATGAACCAGTTTTACGCCAATGAGCCCATGGACCCGCTGAACAAGGGGCTGTTCACCTTTGCCTCGTATAATGCTGGACCCGGACGGGTCTCTCAGCTTCGCAAACAGGCTGCCAAGCGCGGTCTCGATCCCAACAAATGGTTCAGTAATGTGGAGGTCGTTGCCGCGGAAAAGATCGGGCGTGAAACGGTGCAATACGTGAGCAACATTTACAAGTATTACCTTGCCTACAAGATGATCATGGAGCAGAGCGAAGAGCGGGCGAAAGTCAAGGAGAAGGAAAAAAAACAAGCGGTGCAGTGAACGGACGTGCAGAGGCGGGATGCTCTGGCGGAGATGATGAGTTGAATTGATTTCATTGAAGCGAGAGAGTTTGCCATAAACTCCCATGCAAAATGAATCACAAATCTTAGGTAAGGAGGGGGAGGGTAGCATGAATAGGATTGAAGCCGAGCTCCAAAAATTTAGAGAGGCGGGCGATATGGTGAACCTTTACGGTCCCGCTGTCGTAAGGGCGCTCATCATTCTGGTGATCGGTCTACTGCTGGCAAAGTTGTTCCTGAAATACGCTAAACCGTTCCTTCGAAGAATGAATATGAAAGAAGCCACTATTTCGGTCGTGACTACGGTCATCTTCATCGTGATCATCACCTTTTCCGTGGCCACTGCCGCTCAATTCCTGGGTCTGAAGGCCACCGTGATCATTCGGGTTCTCATAGCCATTTCACTGGCGGTCATCGGCATTGTGATCCTGTTCAGACCGCTCATCCCCACCCTTCCGTTTAAAGTGGGACATACCATTAAGACCGGCAACCTTCTGGGGAAGGTGGAGAATACCACCCTCATGAACACGCGCATCCGGACCTTCGACGGCAAGACCGTGTTTGTGCCCCACAGCAAAGTGCTCAATGATTACGTGATCAACTATCATCTCATACCCAACCGGCAGATCAGGATCGACTTCCCCATCGGGTATAAACAGGACCTCCTCAAGGCCAAGGCGGTTCTGTCGGAAATTATGGCCCTGGACCCCCGTATCCTCAAGACCCCTCCCGCCAGAGTGTTCGTCATCGACCTGACCCTGGAAGGAGTACAATTAGCCGCCTGGTCCTGGGTCAAGAACGTCGACTACTGGCGCACCCGTTGCGATCTGCTCGAAAAGTTTAAACTTCGTTTCGACCATGAGGGGATCATTTTTGCCATGCCGAGACGCCTCGTTCATATCCAGGGAACCTCAGAAATCAGCGACGGAACAGAGATTCTGGTTGATTGAGTTAAGGGATAAAGGAGATCAGAAAATGCACTTGAAAGAAGCAATGCAGATGATCGGCGCCGGCTGGATTCAGAGACCGAAAGGATTCCGTGTCCGCTTCGATCGACGGCACGAGGGTCAATGGGTTTCAGAATCGTTCCCCTCGGAGGGAGAGTCACTCTTCAACTCAGACGTCATGGCCTGGGAACTGGCAAGGCGTTTTGCCGAAGCCACCGGAAAAACGACGACCCAAGAATCTGAAGGAGATATTTCCGAGATCACCGTAGTGGACCACACCGGTACTCCGGTTAAGTTCTATGGCACGGATGCAGTCCGTGTGCTCAAGCCGAGGATATAAGAATGAAGCAAGATCAAAAACCCTTACGATGCGGATTTAATCATGAGTGATGCAGCGGTTCATATGAGTTTGACGGGCGAGGAGATCCTGAAGGTCCATTTGAATGGAAAATGGCACATGAAAACCGATGTACCCTCCACGAAAGCGATGACCGAGCAACTGGATCGGCATCCTTCGGTCAAACGCATTGTTTTTGATGCAACGGAGCTCGGTTCCTGGGACAGCAGCCTTTTGATCTTCTATTTTGAGATTTCAAAATGGAGCTTGAAAAAGAAGATAGCGGTTGAAAAAGACGGCCTGCCGGCGGAGGTCAGACAGTTGATCGAAATATGACCGGGTAGGATCCAACGTCGCAAATTATCAGGTGGTTATCGATGTCACCCGCTTTGACTGCGTGCCCGAAAGGGAAGCGGTTTTGATCGCCTTATGGACGCTGAAAGGCATGGACGACAGCACCCCCGGCATAAGACGTAAATCCGTTTTTCGTGCTCCGGTTTCAGGGACCGGTTTTCCCGGAATCGTCGATGCCCAGAACCAGACCCTGACGGCGTTCAGTCGTGAAATTGCAGCAGCCATTCAGTCTTTAGAGCGCTAGAAGAGGCGGCTGGTTCGATTAGGAGCATCTCATGCGTGAAAACCTCATAATTGGATTAGTGAGCATGGCGGTTTGTCTGGCAATCCAGTGTGTCATCGTTGGCGCCGCGCTGAAATTCCTTATTGTTTTAGAAAAAAGAGGGGCCATCAGACCCACACTTATCTGGATGTCGTCGCTCCTTACCGCGGTTATGCTCATCATGCTGGCTGGAAGCCTGATCAGATGACCGTCTGGGCCGGGTTGTTTTTTGCCTTCGATGAGTTCACGGACTTCGCCACGGCGTTTTATCACTCGGTTGTCAACTTCGCGACGCTCGGCTATGGAGACATTGTGATGAGCCCTAAAAGGCGTCTTCTTGGGGCTCTGGAGGCAACAAACGGGGTGTTGATGTTTGGTCTTACGACGGGTTTTCTGTATACGATTTTGAGCGGACTATTAAGACGATACTGGGACAAGCATCTGGGTCAAGATGGGGAATCGGATGCGCAATTGGAATAAAATAGTTGACAGAAAGAGATATGAACATGCCCACACAAGCAACACTCGCAGTTACGATGGCGGCCATTATTTTTTGCACATTTGTGCCGAACCATGTCACAATAATGTTTCGCTCAAGTTGTCTAATCATGCTTGAAAGATTATACGGAGGCACCATGATGAGCTACAAAAAATTAAATATGGCAGGAACTTATTGCACCACTTTTTGTTTTTTTATTTTCCTTTGTCTGTTGCAGGTTATCATACCGAAAGCCGTTCTGGCTGAATTTGAAAAACCGGGAATTCTTAAAGCCCGGTCTTTTCTTCCGCCTGAAGTTCTCAAAGGTGAGCATTATACGGTTGATGACAAGGTCAATAACGATGGTTTTCTGAATCACTATAGCGTCAATTCTTCCTTTGGTAACTTTAAAGTGATCAGCACCAGTTCTTTACTGATACTTATCCGGGAAATTGAAGCAATTGCCGCAATGAAAAAAATAAAAACTGATGATACAGCAATCGAATCGCTAAAACAGTCCGGCAAAAATACCGTTACCGGGCTGAAAAATCTGGTGAGTGACCCCATGGGAACTTTTGAAAGCGCAGCCAGCGGAGTCGGTAGTTTGTTCAACCGGGCAGTGGGAACGGTGGGGAAACGTGAGCCGACCGGAGCCGAAGACAACAAGGCGGCACAGCTGATCGGCTTTTCCAAGTCCAAGGGCCAGATTGCCACAAAGTTTGGGGTCAACGTGTACTCACGCAACAAGGTCCTGCAAACAGAGCTGGACAGACTTGCCTGGGCGGACTATTTAGGCGGACTCGGTGTGGGAGTGGCGACAGCTGCCGTACCGGGTGCCGGAGGAATGTTATTGACAACCTCCGGTACTGCCCGGCTCCTGAACGAAGCGATCAACACGACACCTGCTTCTGAACTCTGGCTACAGAATAAGAACAAGTTGTTGGGAATGGGTATGAATGAGGATACCATTGAGCTTTTCCTCAACAATCCCCAATTCTCACCGGCTCTGGAGACAGTGATGGTTGCAGCGCTTGAGTCCATGAAGGGTGTGGACAACCGAGAGTTATATCTGAAGGTCGCCCTTCAGGCGGGTGACCCGGTCATGGCCAAGATCATTACAGAATCAGCACTTCTGACTGCCGGCTATCACAGGCATATATCCCCTCTTAAGCGCCTCGCTCCCATAGCCCGATTGGCACGTGCGGAAAAAAAAGATGGTACTATCGTCGTGGTTCTACCAAGCGATCATATCATATGGAGTGAAAAGGTGGCTCGTGTGACAGGTTCCTTGGTGGAAGAAGCGAAAAGGTCGAAAAGGACGGGATTAGAGTTGTGGGTCTCGGGTGATTTCAGCAAGATGGCTCGCAGCCAATTGGAAAAAATGGGCTGGAAGGTGCATGCAAAAGTGCGAAGTAAGCTCCTGCCGGCAAGACAATAAGGAGGCTCAATCGAGAATCAGGAGCGCCGTACCGGTCGAAGGGGGGAATGCCGAGGGGGAGAAAGGGTTAATTGATAGTTGAGGCAGAAGCGATTAAAAGAAACAAACCATCATTTGAAAATGGAGAAAAGGAAATGAAGAGAAGAAGTTTGGCAACTTTAGTTTTGTCAACTGCGGCAGTGATGATAATTGCTTCAGCCTTTTTCGCAACGCTTTCATTCGGGCAGGAGCCAATCATTTTCCCCGCCAAAGGACAGACCCCGGAACAGATGGAAAAAGACAAGTATGATTGTTACACCTGGGCCAAAAAGGAAACAGGCTTTGATCCCATGCAAGCGCAGCCGACGGCCCAGGCGCCCGCCGCTCAGCCGCAGGGGCCTCAGGGGGAAAGGATCAGGGGCGCGGCACGGGGAGCCGCAGTGGGCGCAGTGGTGGGAGGCATTGCGAATAATGATGCGGGCAAGGGAGCAGCCGCGGGTGCTGCAGCGGGTACCATGGCGGGTGGCATGAAAATCCGGCAAAACAGAAGAAACCAGGCACAGGCCCAGCAGCAACAGGCACAGCAGCAGACTGCGGCGATCGATCAAAAACGCACTACGTATGATCGCGCCTATTCCGCATGCCTGGAAGGGAAAGGTTATACCGTCAAATGAGTGGGCAAATGAGCGTAAAGAGGCACGAAGGAAAAAACCATAACAACAGCGAAGACCCGGAATGAGGTTGACTATGCCGAAACAGACTTTGAAGCGATTGGTCTGGTTTCTTTTCCTGTCGGTCGCTCTGACCGCATGTGAAGAGAAACCCGAAATCATTGAGACGGTCAGGGCCATCAAGACCATTACCGTCAGTGAGCAGGTTGTCGAGCAGATACGCAAATTTTCCGGGCAGGTCGCCGCGGTGGATACCTCCGGACTCAGTTTTCAAGTGGGCGGACAGGTGGCATCCGTGAATGTGGACATCGGTGACCGGGTGAAAAAAGCACAGGTCCTGGCCGTGTTGGATCCTGAGCCGTACCAGTTGGATGTGGATGCGACCAGGGCGGAGCTTGCCAAGGCCAGGGACAATGTGGCCAAGACAAAGGCGGAGTACGAGCGCCACAAGAGGATTTTTGAACAGGGAGCGGGCGCCAAAAGATTTGTGGAAGTCTCGGAATACAATTACAAGGCGGCCCTGAGCGCGGTGGATTATCAGATGGCAAAGCTGGATCAGGCCAATCGCAATCTGCGAAAGACCAAACTGCTTGCGCCTTACGACGGCGCCATCGCCTGGCGGTCGGTGCAGCCGCACGAGGAAGTAAAGGTCGGGCAGAAGGTTTTTGAAATGAATGCCACCGGAAAAATGGAAGTGCAGTTAGCCGTTCCGGAGACCACCATCGACCGGATACAAATCGGCGGCGCGGCGACGGTTGCCTTTCCCACGTTGCCGGGTGAGTCTGCAAAAGGCCGCATTTCCTATATCGGGTCCGCTGCTGTTGAAGCCAACGCCTTTCCGGTGAAAGTGGAACTGATTGACCCGAAAAAAGAGGTCAAACCGGGCATCACCGCCGAGGCGAGTCTTATTATCAAGGCTGAAAACCGGAAGCCCGGTTACCTGGTTCCGATCCAGGCAATCCTTCCCACCAGTCAAGCGAAACAGGGGTTTGCCTTTGTATATTCCCCCGAGACCTCCACGGTCAAAAAGACTTCGATCCGCGTTAACGGCGCTCAGCACGGTGATGCCATCGTGTCGGAGGGTCTTAAGGTTGGCGACATCATCGCCGTGGCCGGTGTGAGCTTTCTGGCCGATGGTATGAAAGTCAAACGGTTGAAAGGACAGGGGGGCAAATGAAAGGGATCACCGCTTTTGCACTGGACAATTCTCGAACCGTCGTCATGACGATTTTACTGGTCATTGTCGGTGGCATCTATGCGTTTATCAGCATTCCCAAACTGGAAGACCCATTCATTACCATTCGTGAGGCGCTGGTGGTCGCGAAATATCCGGGGATGCCCGTGGAGGAAGTGGAACGGCTGATCACCCGGCCCATTGAAGAGAAGATCCGGAGCATGGGCGAAGTGGACAAGATCAAGAATTCCACCTCCAAAGTCGGGGAATGCCTCATCCATGTGACCATCAAGGATGAAGTTCCTGCCGAACAACTCCCGGCCACATGGAAACTGCTGCGAAACCGCATGGATGACGTCAAACCCGAACTGCCGGAAGGCACCATGGGACCTATGGTCAACGATAGTTTCGGCGATACGTCGGTGGCCACCATCGCGCTGTGGAGCGATGGGTTCAGCATGGCGGAAATGTATGAAACCGCCCGCAAAATCAGAGAGCGCCTCAACCTCCTCAAGGGTATCCAGAAGGTCGATCTCACCGGTGTGCAGGATGAGCGTATCTATCTGGATGTGTCAAACGCCAAGATGGCGCAACTGGGAATCGATCCCATGGATATCGGGAAAAGTCTGCGGG
Source organism: Desulfatiglandales bacterium (assembly GCA_963663335.2). Taxonomy (GTDB): domain Bacteria; phylum Desulfobacterota; class DSM-4660; order Desulfatiglandales; family Desulfatiglandaceae; genus NaphS2. The sequence goes on from CAXXLN010000002.1 coordinate 556,532, forward strand.
ATCAGAACATCCTTTTGCCCGGCGGCAGGATAGACATCAACGATGTGGAAATTATCGTGGAGACCCAGGGCCGGTTCAAATCCATAAAAGAAATCGAAGATGTCCTTATCCCGGTTCCCGGCACCAAGACCTCCATTCCGCTACGTGACATCGCAACCATCAGAAAGGCGTACGTGGAGCCCATCAACAACCCCGCCTACTACAATGGCCATCAGAGTATTGTCTTGAGTGTGTTTATCCTGAGAGGAGTCGATGCGGTTGAATTCGGTGATCGCCTGTCAAAAGAAATTAAAGGGATAGAGCAATCTCTGCCGTGGGGCTACACCCTTGAATTTGCCACCTACCAGCCCGAACTCATCCAGAAATCCGTCGACGGCATGGTGCTCAATGTCATTGAGAGCGTGGTGATTGTTCTGGTGGTGGTTATGCTGCTCTTGGGGTTTCGCACCGGTCTGATTGTCGGGTCATTCATCCCCCTGGTCATGCTGTTCGGGCTCCTCGCCATGTACGCCCTGGGAATCGATATGGAAAGGATGTCGCTGGCCACCATGATTATTGCATTGGGGATGTTCGTGGATAATGCCATTGTGGTATCCGATGACATCAAAGTGAATATGGAAACGGGAATGCCGCGGAAAGATGCCGTTTTAAAGACCGGCAACTCCCTTTCGGTTCCTTTGCTCACCAGTACACTGACCACGGTTTTCGCCTTTGGGCCGATTCTGCTGCAAATCGGTTCAACGGGTGATTACACCTCTTCGCTAGGCTCGGTGATGATCATTTTGCTCATGGGGTCATGGTTTTTCTCCATGTTTTCATCCACCAGCATGTGCTACTGGTTCTTAAAGACAAAACCGGCCAGCGGCGGCAAAAATCAGAAGGCGGATCCCTACGGTGGAAAGTTCTATCGGTTCTATCGCAGCATTCTGAAATTTTCCCTGCGCTATCGGTTTCTGGTACTGGCCTTCACGGGCGGCACGTTTGCCGTCGCCCTCTATGCGGCAACCTTTATACCACAGGCCTTTTTCCCGAGCGGGGACAGAAACCAGTATTTGATTTATCTGGACCTTCCGGCCGGAACACGCATTGAGGAGACCGACAGGACGGTAAGAGAGCTGAGTGCCTGGCTGCAGGACAAGGAGAAAAATCCTGAAATTACCGGAACCATCGCCTATGTGGGAAACGGTGGACCCCGCTTTTTTCTGTCGTTGTCACCGGTGGATCCGGATCCTTTCGTCGGGTTTTTGATCGTCAACACGCTCTCAAACAAAGAGGTTCCCGAACTGGTCGAGCGAACGAGCCGATACCTGGCGGAACATTTCCCCAATGTGCGCGGGAGGGTTAAATCCATGTGGCTTGGCGGCAGCGAGAGCGGCCTGATGGAAGTCAGGCTCAGCGGTCCCGATACGGACGTTTTGCTGCAACAGGCGGAACAGGTGATGGCGGCGCTCCGGAAAATCCCCGGCACCATCGATATCAAACAGGACTGGAATAACCGGGTGATCACGGCCAAGGCGGATGTGGATCAGGCCCGCGCCCTTCGGGCCGGGGTAACGTCCAGGGGTGTGGCCGATACACTCTCTTTCTTTGTGGATGGTAAGACGTCCACCAGTTACCACAAGGGCAATGTGGAAATCCCCATCGTCGGGCGAGGGGTTAAGGCGGAGAGGGATTCCCTCGAGAGCCTTCGCACCATCGGCATCCGTTCATCCTCGGGTGAAAGCGTACCGCTCAATCAGGTTGCCGATGTGTACACCGTCGGCGAACTGAACCGTATCGTGCGGTACAATCAGGAGCGCACCATCACGGTCAGCGCCAAGAACCGGGTTCTGAAGGCTTCCGAGCTTTTTGCAGCCCTTATGCCCACTCTCAAGGGGATGGAATTTCCGAACAATTACCACTGGACGGCGGGAGGCGAGCTGGAGGACTCTGCCAAGGCCCAGAAGAATCTGGCGAAATGGTTCCTGCCATGTTTCGGGGGCATCCTGTTTTTGCTGGTATGGCAGTTTAACTCCATTCGGCGTGCCGCCATCATTCTTCTCACCATGCCGCTGGTGATTGTCGGGTCGGTGGTCGGGTTGCTGGCCATGCAGGCTGATTTCGGTTTCATGGTCATTCTGGGACTTCTGGCCCTGGCAGGCTCCATTGTGAACAACGGTATCGTGATGATCGACAAAATAGAGGAAAACAAGCGCGACGGGCAGGACCCCTACGATGCCATCGTCAATTCGGCGGTCAGCCGATTCAGGCCGATCCTGCTTTCCGTTTCCACCACCATGCTGGGGTTTTCACCGCTGATCATCAATCATGATCCGCTTTTTTACGGCATGGCATCGGTCATGTTTTTCGGACTGGGGATCGGCAGTATGTTTACGCTCAATTACGTCCCGGTGCTTTACAGCCTCTTTTTTCGGGTTAAACCACCGGCACCCCATGTGACGGGTTGAGGAAGGAGAAAACCATGCACACCGGAAAAGTGGATGCAATAAGCGTTAAGAACAGGAAGGGGTGCTTCAAAACATGGCTCAAGCCCCTGAATCTGTCATGGGTCGCCATCGTGTTGTTCATGGGTGGCTGCACCATGGTGGGACCTGATTTTGTAAAGCCCGATGCGCCGTTGCTGGAGAAGTGGACGGAGACGCAGTTGCCGGGCCTCAGTGCCGGTGAAACCGACTACAGCAAGTGGTGGTGCGTGTTTGAAGATCCCGTGCTGGACAACCTGGTGGAAAAAGCCTATGAGCAGAACCTTTCCCTGCAGATCGCCGGGATCCGGATTTATGAGGCGCGGGCCCAATTGGGTATTGCCATCGGCACCTTGTACCCTCAGCAGCAATCGGTTTCCGGCGGTCTGTTGAACAACAAGCTCAGTACGGATGCCGAAATTCCCTTTATCGACGGCAGTTTCAATGCGCTGAGCGTAGGGTTCGATGCCACATGGGAGTTGGATATATGGGGAAAGTTTCGTCGTTCCGTGCAAACCGGGGTTGCCAATCTCCAGGCAACCGTTGCCGATTATGACAATGTTCTCGTGTCGCTGACGGCTGAGGTGGCGCGAACATACATCGTGATACGCACTTTGGAAAAACAGATCATGATCGCCGGAGAAAATGTCAAATTGCAGACAGAATCCCTGCGGATCGCCCAGGTCCGCTTCACAGAGGGCGCTGTTTCGGAACTGGATGTGACCCAGGCCAAGTCATTATTGCGGGATACTCAGGCCCTGGTTCCACGGCTTGAATCCACCCTGCGCAGGGCCCAAAACGCTTTAGCCATATTGCTGGGTGTGCTGCCGGGGGAGTTGAAAGCCATGCTGGAGGGACCTGCTGCAATTCCAACGGCATCGGAAGCGGTAATCATCGATATTCCCAACAATCTCTTGAGACGTCGACCGGATATTCGCCTGGCAGAGCTGCAAATCGCCACCCAAAGTCCTCAGATCGGAGTTGCCAAGGCGGACCTCTACCCCCATTTTTATCTGTTTGGATCCATTGGATGGAGTTCAACGGACATCACTTCGGCGTTCGGCCAGAGTTCACTTGGCGATATATTCAGTTATAAAAGCTTGTATTGGAGCGTGGGCCCCGGCTTCAATTGGGACATTTTCAATTACGGGCGCATCAGAAACCGGGTGCGGGTGGAAGATGCACGCCTTCAGCAGTTGGTTGTCTCTTACAAAAATACCGTTTTAAACGCTCAGCGTGAGGTAGAAGATGCCCTGGTGGCGTTCACCCGTTCCAGGGAAGAAGAGAGTTTTTTAAAAGACAGCGTCACCGCGGCCGAACGGTCCGTGGAAATCTCTTTGCTGCAGTATAAAGAGGGGCTGATTGACTATCAAAGGGTGTTGGATTCCGAACGTTTTTTGGCCACCCAATCGAATCGTCTGACGGATGTCAGCGGCCAGGTCAGTACAAACCTTGTGGCCGCATACAAGGGGCTGGGAGGGGGATGGCAGATCAGGGAAGGGAAAGAGATCCTTTCGGAAAAAAACAGAATCCAGATGAAAGACCGCACCAATTGGGATGGGTTGCTGGATTCTAAAAAACCCGGCATGCCATTAGACGAAAAGGAGCAAAAGGACTGGCAATGGCCCTACTGGTAGGGGGTGCGCCGGAATGCAAAGGCAGATTTTTCACCCATATACGAAAAAAGATAAGGAACCTGAGACTCCCGGCTGAAACGAGTCCATTTTGAGGAGATGAAACGGTAAACATGATGAAAACACCACAAATTATTCTGGCGAATCAACTGGGCGAGGTCATCGCTTCAGCGTTAAAAGGACGAAAGTCCATTAACTGCTATGTCGGGTCCAATGCCGCAACACCGACCACCCTGATTAAATCTCTGACTGACGCCATAAAGGCCGGCACACCACGGTTGCCCTTTATGCGGATGGTACATCTCCTGCTTCAAGGGCCGATCCCATATCTGGAAGAAGGATTACAGGACCGGATTATGGCCTATTCCATTTTTTCAGGGGGAGAGGTACGAAAGGCCGCCAACCGGGGGCATGCCTACTACCTTCCCTGCACACTCGCCAATGTGGACGGGTTGATCGCCCCCGGTCAGAAATACGAAACCGATGTGGTTCTGATTAAGGTAACCCGGAATCCCCACACCGGTGAATACAGCCTGGGCCTTTCGGTGGAGGCGATCCACACGGCCATTGATCATGCCCGGATTGTGGTGGCCGAACTGGACCCGTCCATGCCGTTCACTGAAGGTCAGAGCGTTTTGGATGCCAGTTCCATAGACTATATGGTGGAAGAGGATGTGAAGCCGGTCTATACCTTTGATCCACCCGATTTCGACGATCTGCCCAACGCGGAAAGGAGAATCGGCGAACTGATTGTCGAACACTTTATCCGGGATGGCGTGACGCTTCAGACCGGAATCGGCAAAATCCCCGATTCGGTCATCGGCATCATTCGGGACAGCGGGTTCAGGGATCTGGGGGTGCAGACCGAGCTGTACGGTGACGGGCTCATGCTGCTGCAGAAAATGGGAATTGTCACCAACCGAAAGAAAAAGGCCAATCTGGGCTATAGCACCACAAGCTTGATCATGGGATCAAGAGACCTCTACGATTTCTGCCACATGCGTACCGGCGTGCAAATGCGTCCATGCGCTTACACAAACGGCGCTGAAATCATTCGCAAGAACAGTCCGTTCATCTCCATCAATACCGCCATGGGCATCGACCTGTTCGGCAATGTCTGGGCCGATTTCATCGACCCCAGGAAATATTACAGCGGTGTGGGGGGGCAGCCCGATTTCATTCGGGCCATCAACCGCAGGGAATACGGTACGCCCATTATAGCGGTCAAGAGTATAACGAATAAAGGCCACTCAAAGATCGTGCCCCATCACCCGGCCGGCGTCACCCTGACCGCATCTTCTTATGATGGTGTGGTGATTGTAACGGAATTCGGGGTAGCGGACCTCCGTGGGTTGACCACCGGAAACAAGGCTTTGGCCATTGCCAGCATCGCCCACCCGCGGTACAGAGATGATTTGCTGAAACTGGTAATTGATGATCCGTTTTTCACCAAACCTCGCGATTTCAAAGTGGACCGGGTGCCGTACGGAGTAAGCCTTTATGCGGGCACTGTCCCGGAACCTGAAATCGGAAAGCAATCCTGACCTCTACTTACAAAACCATTGTGTCAAATGGCATCCACCAATTCGTAGGTCATGGAGCCCAACCCCAGTGCAGACCCGTAAGACAATGTGTGGCGGCCCCGTCTGAAATATTTTCGCCCCATGGTTCTTTCAATGGTGTCCAGGCAGGCCTGGTCCACGGCGATGGGGTCCGTGCCGGCAAATATGCCGATATCCGGCAGAATGATTTTCATGGCACGGCCCTCGCAATCGCAGCCCCGGGTGATATTATAGGCGAAGTTAACATACAGATTCGGTTTATCCTTTTGAGCGGCATAGGCATATTCCGCTAAACGCTCAGTGAACGTTTTTGTCACAAAAGAGGAGACCAGATTGAGCATATTGGCGCCAATGGCGCCTTTTCGGCATACTGCCATGCAGGAAGCGCAACCGATGCACTTTTCAATATCAATGGTTGCTTTGTCCCCAACCGTTATGGCATCAACCGGACAGTGTTGGGCGCATTCGCCGCAACCCTCACATTTACGTGACTTAATTTTGGGAATGGTATTATGATGTTGCGCAAGTTTTCCCCCTCTGGCGGCACAACCCATGGCCAGTTGTTTTACGGCGCCCCCAAAACCCGCCAGCAGATGCCCCTTAAAATGGGAAATGACCAACACCTGTTCAGCTGACGCGATTGTTTTGCCGATGAAGCAGGATTTGAAATGCTTCCCATTTATTTTCACTTGTTCAAAATCATCACCGTATTCCCCATCCGCAATCACCACAGGCAATTGGGTGAATCCGTGTTCTGCCGCCAGTTTTTCATGGTCGGTCCGATTTTGTCGTTGTCCCCGGTAAAGCGCATTGGTTTCAGTATAGTAGGCCTCGATTTTGCGACGCTTTAAAATATCAATCAAACCGTTAAAACAGGTGGGCGGAATAAACGTCATATTCCCTTTTTCACCAAAATGAACCTTTAAAGGCAATTTTTCCGCCAGGCTGATCTCCTCCTGCTCAAGAAACTTCTGAAACAGGGTCGCCGCATCAGCGCTGATATTTTCAGGCTTATTGTCTTCACGCGCCTTGATGAAATAGACTTTGCTCATAATGATCCCTCCCGAATATCTTCCAAATCCCCAACTCTTGAAAAGGCAACACGAAATACCCTCCGCTTATGCACATTCATATCATTTTGGAGAAAATTGATCTACAACAGGCTCACAAAGAGTGCATCTGGGCTCGGAAATATATGTTTTTCCCGGATCATTGCTCTTACCGCGCTTGTACTTGAACGATTTTGAGCCTGATTTAATGTGTGACCCTGAGCGTTTTTCGGTGTATAGAAAGCAAATAGCTTTTCCGGCCCTTAAGCCGACCGCCAAGAAATATGAGCACTTCTCTAAAAGGACACTTAAATGAAATCCCTTCTTTACAGACCAGCCTGGGAACTTGCAAAACTGATCCGCGAAAAGGCCCTTTCTCCGGTTGAATTGATGAAAAGGACGTTGGCACGGATAGAGGACGTAAACCCCGCGTTGAATGCCTTCGCGGAACTGAGGGCCGATGCGGCCCTTGAAGAAGCCGGGGAAATTGAAGCGCGTATTGCCAAAGGGGAGGTGCCGGGTCCGCTGGCCGGCATTCCGTTGGGTGTCAAAGACCTGGAAGATGTTAAAGGCATGGTTACCAGCTTCGGATCCATCCCTTTTGAAGACAATGTGGCAAAAGAGGATTCCATCCAGGTGGCTCGGTTGCGGCGTGCGGGGGCCATTGTGGTGGGGAAAACCAACACACCGGAATTCGGGTTTACCGGGTTCACCAAAAACCGGTTGCACGGAGTCACACGAAATCCATGGAACCTGGAACGGACCCCCGGCGGATCCAGTGGAGGGTCTGCCGCGGCCGTTGCGGCGGGCATGGTTCCTTTGGCCACAGGGTCGGATGCGGGGGGATCAATCCGTATTCCCGCCTGTTATTGCGGCTGCTTCGGCATAAAGCCGACCTTTGGACGGATTCCTTTCGGGCCGTCAGCCCGCCTCCACATAACGCGCACCTGGACCCTAGGGCCTATCACCCGAAGTGTCGCGGACGCGGCCCTTTATCTGGACTGTACAGCAGGATATCATCCGGCGGATCCCGAGTCGCTGCCTCGCGATTCCTTCTCCTATCTGGAAGCCCTCAAAATGCGCCCTGAGGGCTTGAAAATCGGATTCAGCCCGGACTTGGGCTACGCACGGGTTCAGCAAGATGTGTTGGCCCTTGCGAAGAGAGCAGCCGCCGCTTTTGAAAACATGGACCAGCATGTTGAATTATGGAAAGGTTCTTTTCCTGAGGTAGGAGGGCAGTGGTCCGATTTGATGAACCGGGAGCTGTGCGGGCAGCTGTATGATGATCTCGAAAAAATCCGGCCGGAGTTGGGGCACACCCTTATGAAATCCCTGGAGAATGCAAAAGACCTTTCCTTTCATGACCGTGTCAACATTCAGAAAAGCCGTACCGAATTAAACCGGGTCCTCCAGGATTTCTTCAACCATTTCGACCTTCTGTTGACACCTGCCATGCCGACCGAAGCATTCGCCGCCAAAGGTCCGCCACCTTCGGAAATCGGCGGCGAACCGATTCCCCTTTTGGGCGCGGTGGCATTCACCTATCCTTTTAACCTGTCCGGCCACCCTGCCGCGACCGTCAGGACGGGCCTGACCGAATCAGGCATGCCGGCGGGGCTTCAGATTGTCGGACCGAGACACAAAGATGCGCTGGTGCTGCAGGCCGCCTATCTGTATGAGCAAGAACAACCACGGCATGATCACTGGCCTGACCTCTGATCAAGATCATTAAGCGCCTGTTTGAAGTTTGATCTTCAATTATATAAGGATGTCCCCATTTTTGGGCTCGCGGCCAATGGAAATGATCTGCGCCATAATGGCCACTGCGATCTCTTCCGGGGTTTCGGCACCGATATCCAGCCCGATCGGGGCGTGCACCCGGTCCAGAAGGTCCTGTTCGATACCTTTCCCCTGGAGTTCCGAATAAATCTTGGCCTTCTTGGTACGGCTGCCGATCATTCCCAGGTAGCGTGCGGGTGAGCGGATCACGGTTTCAAGGGCCACACCGTCCTGTTCGTGGCCACGGGTGACGATCACCACATAACACCAGTTCGTAATGGGGAATTTTTCAAGTTCCTTTTCAACATCTCCCACGATAATGTCTCGGGCATCGGGGAACCGCTCTTTATTGGCATATTCCGAACGATCATCAAATACCACCACATCCATCCCCAAAAAAGCGCCCAGCTTGGAGATTTCCCGCCCCAGGTGACCGGCACCCACAATGAGGAGTTGTTTCTTCCCGGCAATGACATCGATAAAAATATCATTTTCACCGCCGCAAACCCCCAGATGGCCAAGTTCGACTTCTTTGAGTTTATATTGAACCATTTTGGGCATACCGGTTTTGATCGCCGATTTGGCTTCTTCAATCACCTGTTTTTCCATGGCGCCACCTCCGATGCTTCCCACGATACGGCCATCGGGGAAAACCAGCATCTTGGCGCCGATGGCCCGGGGAGTCGATCCATGGGACCGAACAATGGTGGCTAATGCAACACTCTCACCGGTCCGCAAGGTTTTTGCCGCCGCATCAAAAACATCAATCATAATATCCTATCTCCTGAGACACGCTTTTCGCCGGTTATGGCCATCAGAACCGCTTCCAGGACACCTCCTCCGATGGCCAGCGCCTTGTCGGAAACGGTCCAGCAACTCTCCTTATTATCCCGTGGATCCACATCACCGCTTTTCAGGCCCTTCTCCACAAACACACCGTCGTGAAGCAATCCGCGCAACATTCCGGAAATGGGCGCCGGAATCGGGGTATCCCCGGCATAGGCGACGATATCGCCTTCTTGCACATGGGTCCCGATGGAGAGCACTCCTTTAAAAATACCGGGAGCAGGGGCCCGGACGACTCGTACCGAGCCTAACCCTTTCACTTCACCGGGGATCCCCGTGTTGGGAATCGCCGCTCCTTGCCGGATGACCCGGCCCAATGTATGCCCCCGCTTGGTCTCCACAACGGCATGCACATCCTTGCCGGCAGTGAACCCGGGGCCCAAACCGACTACAAATTCAGCATCATCCATACGGGTCCCGATATTTTTTTTGGCCATGATGGCGTCGATCACGGCAAATGGCGCTATTTCCTTAACGATTTTCGCTTCCGGATCCACGATGACGGGAATCAACCGATCATCCAACGCCTCAAGGATCTCATCACGGCTTTTCACCAGCCGGGCTGTCATATCCTCCACACTTGCTTCTCCTTCGTAAACAGCATCCGAAAGGGAAACACTCCTCCGAACCGTCAGAGGCTGCTCGATTTCGGTCATGGTAACCGGAAAACCGCTTCGCCACAGCCGAGCGGCCACGCCGGTGGCAAGGTCCCCTGCCCCTTTGATGACGATTCGCTTTTCGCTAAACATATTCAACACTCCCTTTCTTGCCAACCATATTTATTTCTGCGCCCTGCGCCTTATTTTTATAAAAAATCAACTATTTCCCAAAAGAACACCTGGGAAAATGACATGAATCACATTCCAAACACATGCCCCCGTGGGCCATGGCCGCAAGATCTTCCCGGGTGATCCGTTCACCTGCCAGAACCCTGGGCAGAATCAGGTCCAACACCGTGGCCCTGAAAAAAAGAACACAGGCCGGCAGCCCCAGGACGGGAACATTCCCGAAACGACCATACAAAAACATGGCGCCCGGCAGGACCGGCGTTCCGTAAACCACATCCTTCGCTCCCGCATCGGCGATGGCCACTCGGGTAATGTCGTCCGGATCCACACTCATGCCTCCGGCCACCACAATCATTTCAGCTCCTTTTTCAAGGTGACCTTTGATTTCTGATGCAATACGCTCCCTGTCATCGGGGGCAAAGGCAATTCCCACAATAGTGCAGTCAAAATCCTGCAGTTTGTTTCGAATGATGGGCGCGAATTTGTCATCAATGAGCCCTGAAAATACTTCGTTTCCGGTAATTACAATGCCGGTTTTGGGGGAAAGGAATGGTTTTACGGAGAAGAACTCGTCTACTGAATGGGCAATTTTTTCAGCGGCAGACAGGTTTTCCTCGTCGATGATCAGGGGAATGGCCCTCACTCCGCCAATGACGTCCCCCTTTTCGACCACGGAGTTGGTGTGTCTGGAAGAACAACTGATATCCGGAACCAGATTGATACGGGTCAGTGCCGCCACGTCCACCTTCAAAAGGCCTCTGTGACTTGCTTTCAGCTGGATTCTTCCCTCTGAAGGGTGAGGATCGAAAAAAACGCCTTTTCCGGCGAGGGCCGTTGCCAGCCGAAGGGCCGCATCGTCCTCGTGAACTTCTCCCGGATCCAGGTGCAAAACGTACAGGTGTTCCTTTCCAACCCTTTTCAAATGAGGGATATCTTCTTTCTTGATGATATACCCCTTTTTAAAGGCCGGACCCTTGAATTGTCCGGGCCTGATTTCCGTGATATCATGGGCCAAAATGGTTCCCACAGATTGATCCACGGAAATGATGGCCGCGGAGGATTTGAATTTGTTTGCCATTTAAAGAGCTCCTTTTAAAAAGAAAGCGGCCTCCTTTTTCAGCCAGTCCCGCCATCCTTTCAGGGTCGAAATCTTGAAACCATAGACCAATCGGTTGTAATCGTCTGCTTCCGCCTTCTTTTTTTCCGTAAGGCGCTTTTGAAGTCGCTCCAGAATGGCAACCTGTGAATTCAACAGTTCTTCTCCCCCGTCAATGCCAAGATGACGAAAAAAATAGAGTTTGGCCAGAAATTCAATGCGTAAATCCCGAGCATGGTCCGTTGGGCTTTTCAACCAGCGCAAAAAACGCTCCCTCCCCTCCGGCATGATGGCAAAAACCCGCTTTGAAGGCCGCGTATCTTGTGCCTCAAGGGTTGAATCCACCAATCCTTCGTGGTCCAGGCGTTTTAAAAGCGCATACAACTGGCTTGTGCTGACACGCCAGGCCGGTCCGAGACCGTTTTCAAGAAATTGAAGAATCTCATATCCGTGCCGAGGCTCCGACATCAATGTCCCCAGCAGAGCATACTCCGTAGCAGGCTTGTCTTTCATCGGCCCTCCCAATGCCTCGCTTTACGCATGCATAAATTCGGATGAAAACCTTTGAACTCAAAATAGAAAAAAATCAGCTGAGCCTCTTTCTCAATTACAAACGAAATATTCCACAATAGAATATGCCGTAACAATTCAATTCGTCAAGCAAAAATGCTATTGTTGCGAACTCCATTGACATTTATTTCCGTTGATGCAGAATGTGCGGCAGGTTTACATCATACCCCACTACACGTTCCCGGCGGGATCGCAAGGTAGAGAAATAAACAGGAACAAAGACATGCGCATTAACCGCACCGGAAAAATTGCCGAAAATTTTTATGTTCTGGGGCATTCCGCGGTCCCGATCTATCTGTTGGATGGCCCTGCACCCCTGCTGTTCGATGCGGGTTTTACAGGTCTGCTACATCTCTATGAGAAAGAAATCAAGAATGTCTTGGGGAAACGGTCTCCCGCTTTTCTATTCTTGACCCATTCTCACTGGGATCATGTGGGTTCGGGGGCTTATTTGAAAAAGATATGGCCTGAAATGAAAATTGCAGGATCCATTGAATCTTCAAAAATCCTGGAGCGGAGCGGCGCCATTGAACAGATCAAATCGCTGAATCAAGGCGCTCTGGAAGCACTCCGCAGTTGGGGCGTTTCAAAAATTCATGAAGCGCAATTCAAACCCTTTGCCCTTGATATTATTTTAGAAGATGGTCGGAAGAGGGAGATTGAAAAGGGTTTGACCATTGAGGTCATTGCCGTTCCGGGGCACACATGGGATTCCACGGCTTATTATATTCCGGAAAGGAAAATCCTGGTGGCAGGAGAAGCCGCCGGCTGCGACGGAGTCTGCGAATTCCTGGTTGACCATGAAGCCTATGGTGCATCCATGGAATTTCTGGCCGGAATGGAAGTGGAGATATTGTGTACTGCTCACAATTACGTCTTCACGGGACAGGATGTCAGGAAATATCTGGACGGGTCCATGCATCAGATAAGTGAATATGTGGGCCGGGTAAAACGATACCTGAAAGAGGAAAACGGAGATGTTGATCGTGTTGTAGCGCGGGTCAAAACTGCCGAGTGGGACGAAAAGTCACTCCCCAAGCAACCATTGGAACCCTATTTGATCAATACGAGAGTTCGGGTGAAAAATATTCTAAAACACATGAAGAATTAATTTTCACTTTTTCCCGACCGGTTTTATGACACAGAAAGACCAGCGGTTGCCGATGCCTCCCACCATATTGACCCAGCCCGTAAAACGGTCCTCCCGAACCCCTTCAGCCAGTTTCGGCGTGTAAAGGGGCAGCCAGGGGAGGTCCCGCATGAGGATTTCCTGCATTTCCCAGATAAGCTTTCGCCGCTCTTCGCGGTTCATGGTATCGGCACTGGCGTTGGCGATGACATCGAAGCCGGGGTTGTTGTAACCGCTGGTGTTCCACCCTTTGGAATTGCTGTTTTTTGAGATAAAGAAATTCCTCAAATAATCCGGATCCAGGGAAAGATTTCCGTACCCCAGTACAAACACATCAAAATCATGGCGGGTTTTTACCTGTTGAATGAGTGAACCGAGCGGCATCGGTTTGCTGCTGGCGGGAATACCCAGCATTTTGAGCCACTCTTGAATCATGATCCCCACCATGGCCCGTTGAGGATCGTAGTCCGCGGGGGGCGTCAGGATGGTCATCATCTCCATTTCACTTCCATCCGGCAGGCGAATCCCCTCACCCTCAACAATCTCCCCTTTGTCATTAACGGGAGGATCTTCCCACGTATATCCTCCTTCCTTCAAAACCTCATAGGCCTTTCGTATTCTTTCGTCACGGTTTAACGCATCACCGTACCGGGGCACATTGGGGTCGTACCAGAAGGCGTTGCTGGAGGGCACAATGGAGTCGGCCTGCAGGGCGTACGCCTGAAGAATCCTTTTGACAATAAACGCTTTGTCCGTGGCAAAGGCAACGGCTTTCCTGAAGTGAAGGTCGTTAAACGGTTTTTTCCTGAGATTAAACCCCACATAATATAGAGCGCTTTTCTCGCTGGTGTAGATCTTAACGTTTTTATTTTCTTCCAGATCTGCCAGATAACCCTCCTGCAACCCCCACCAGAACATGTCAATGCTCCCTTTTTGAAGCGCCAGGACCGCCGCATCGCTGGTGCCGAAAAACTTGAAGATAATACCATCAATATGGGGCCCCACATCGTATCCCCCGATCGTCCGCCCGCGACCGAAAAAATGTTCGTTCTTCTCCAGAAACACATAGGCGCCCCTGCGCCACTCCTTGAGCACAAAGGGACCGCTGCTGATAGGGCTTTTGATCTTCTGCTTCAGAAGTTCCAGAAGTGGCTTTTCAAGGTCCTGTACCCGTTCCAGGATCGCTTCCCAGTATTTCTTTTGAACGATAGGGGCGGTAAGGGTCCTGGATAGGAAAATCGCCTTGGGCTCCCTGAGCGTAAAACGGATCGTCCTTTTATCGGGCGTCTCAATTTTCTTTATAAATTCCCAGCTTGACAAATATCGCGGCACCTTCAGCGTTGTGATGAGACGGCCCGTAAACGCCACGTCTTCGGACGTCAGTTCGGATCCGTCAGACCATTTTGCAGCCCTCAATTTGACGGTGTAAGTCAGTGCCTCAGGATCATAGACCGGGGCTTCCGCGGCCAGCCATGGCGTCAAGTTCAGGTTTTCGGGATCACGAATGTAGAGGGGCTGGTATATCTGGCTCAGGACCTTGCTGGACCAGGCATCGGTCGCCAACCAGATGTTCAGGGTTTTGGGTTCTTCCAGCAAACCGATTTTGATGTAGTTTTTGGCATGAGCAGTGGGCACGAAATAAATCGGAATCACTAGAATCCACAGAAAAAGTGTAAAAAGAACAGCTCTCGACATTGCCATATAAAAAGGCTGGTTATTTATTCCCAGGTAGTTACGCATGATTCCCTCCATAAAATGTCATCGGTTCGCCTCATAATCGATCAGGTCAATAGTTGGGAATTTGAAGAGAATCGGGGTACAGGTCCCTTTCACAATAACCGCCAGTTCACATGGCAATGTTTTGTCCGCTGCTATGCCGTATTTTTTTAAAAAGCCCATCCCGGGACGACTGCCGTTGGTGAGCAAAAGAGTGTGTGTCTTTCCCTCAACCCGTGCATATGTTTCTTCGGGAACCGTTTCGGGATGGAAAACGAAATGAACATCATACCCATCATCGCTTTTCTTCCCGTCCTGGCTGGTGGCATACGCCTTTTCCACCGATACCACCTGCGCTGTTCCCGGATAAGTTTTGTAGCTGCAGGGACCACCCAGAACCCGCCCGATTTCGCCGGGTTTCGTTTCCGCGCAGGCAACACTCATAAAGAAAACAGAAAAGAACATGCAAAACCATTTTACCAGAAACAAGACACGATTTTTTCTCATGGAATTCAAACCTCCGTAGGATCTTCGGTATCTCGGCCGGGCCGTGCGAACTCAATTTCCAGGAGGGAGACATCGTCATCAAAAACTCCCTTCCCCTGCCGTGCTTTCATGGTGTCGATAATCCCATCCACATGGGCCCGATTGTCCCGATAAAGCTCGTCCACCACGCCGACAAAATCATCAAACATGCAGACTTTCCCGTCACAGCCGTCAACCTCGTAAATCCCATCGCTGAAAATATAGAGCCGTGTAAAGGGTTTGAAAGAAAATGAAAAACTGGGATATTCTTTCTCCGGTATTGCGCCAATGATAAACCCTCCACCCGACAGTTTGACCAACCGGGCGGTCTCGGACGTTTCACCGGTGATGGCAATGGCGGGAGGGTGACCACCGCAGGAATAGATAATTTCACCTTTCTGTCTGTGATAAACCCCGTACCAGATGGTAAAAAACATATCGTTGTGGTTTTCCATTTTGAAAACATGGTTCAGTTCCGCCAGAACCTGGCTCGGTTCTCTGAAATCCACATGGTTCAGGGATTCGGAACGTAAGGCATTAATGACCGATATGGACAAAAGGGCCGCCCCGATGCCGTGCCCGCATACATCCAGAAGATACACGGCAAAATGATCCGCATCAATCCAGTGATAACCGAATGAATCTCCCCCCAGGGAAGTGGATGGAATAAATTCCCAATCAGTGCGGATATCTCCCGACAGCCGGGGAGGCAACAGGGCTCGAACATAGGCAGCCGCCTGTTTCAGCTCACTATTGAGGGCCGCCTGGCTGGCCAGAAGGGCATCATAGGTTTCGTTCCGCTCCAGAAGCGTGATATAGGCCTTTGAATGGTAGCGAATCCGGGCAATGAGTTCGACTTTATCAGGCAGCTTCACCAGGTAATCGTTGGCACCCCTGGCAAAAGCTTCCGCTTTTGTGGCCGGATCTTCCTTGGTGGAAAGAACGATCAGCGGGATCTGTCGTGTGTCTTCAGAGGCCCTGAAAAAACGAACCAGGGTCAACCCGTCGATGCCCGGCATGATCAAATCCTGCAAAATGAGGGTCGGGTGAATCTTCCTGGCCAGATTGAGGGCCTTACTTGGATCCTGGCAATATTCCAGCCGGATATCCGGTTCTTCCGACAACATACGCCGAACGGCTGCTGCCACAATCTCCTGGTCATCCACCAGCAATACGGTGATGGTGCGCTCGGAAAAAGTATGAAGGGTTTCATGCCCATGCTGTGGATTTTGGGTCGGCATCTATGGTTAACTCCAATTGTTCAATTCTTTACAGGCTCTTTCTCAACACGTTCAAGGAAGGCGGCGGCTTCCGGGGGCACCGAGGTCAGGCTGATATGAAAGACCGCCGGCTCCTTTGAAACGTTCTTGATCACCTTGGCATAGAGATCCGATGTAATCTCATTTTTGTCATAATCAAAAAGTGAAATTTTCAGATTGACCAGTTTATCCACTGAGACCTCAGCGGATATTTGGGCGGTTTTCTCAAGCAGTTTATCCAGGGTCCCCACATACCGGGTATCCCCCGCGTGTTTTCCTTCCAGTATGGTGAACTCAACGAGAAGGGGCTTGGGCAAATCCACCAGCGCTGCATCCACCTTTTCCGGCAGAAACAGGTTGAATTCACCCCTGATGCCTCCCACCTCATAAATGGTAAGGGGCTTCTTAACCCCTTTCGGCATCACTTCTATCTGGTCGTCAATTCTCAACAAGTGCTGACCGCACTCTTCCATGGTGCTTTCGGAAATGAAGATCTGTCCCCCCACGGTGTAGCTTTCCACACGGGCGGTCAGGTTTACATTTCGCCCCACCACGCCGTACTTCATCCGTTTCTTGGAACCGATATTCCCCACCACCAGCTGACCCGAATTGATGCCGATCCCCTGATGGACCTCCGGGTAACCCTTTTCCCGGCATCTTTCATTCACTTGGGTCATGGCAAGCTGCATTTCCACCGCACATGCCACGGCCCTTTTGGCATCGTTGTCGCGCAAAATCGGAGCACCGAAAATGACAAAAATCGCATCACCGATAAACTCATCAATGGTTCCCTGGTATTTCAAAACGATCTCCGTCATGGTTTCAAGGTAGATATTGATGATGCCCACCACATCTTCCGCCGGAAGTCGTTCGCCGATGGCGGTGAATCCTCTTAGATCGGTCATCATAATGGTGACGAAACGCTTTTCCCCACCCAAGGCAGCCCCTTCGGGACTTTCCAGGATGGCATCGACAATATCGTCCGAAAGATACTGGCCGAAGGTCTTTCGAATGAGCCGGTTTGCTTTTTCAAGTTGGGCCTGGGCTTCATTTCTCTCCAGCAGGTTGATATAGCCCCGGGAATGATATCGTATCCGCGCCAGAATTTCCAACCGGTCCGGCAGTTTGACCATATAGTCATTAGCGCCGAGGGCGAATGCTTCCGCCTTGGTGAGGGCCTCCTCCTTGCTGGAAAGCACAATCAGCGGGACCTGGCGGGTGGCCACATTGGCACGATAGTAGCGGACGAGGGTCAATCCGTCGATTTCCGGCATGACGAGATCCTGCAGGATAACCGTGGGGTGAATTTGGTTTGCCGTCTTGATGGCCTTAGTGGGATCCTGGCAGAAGTGAAAATCAATATCTTGTTCGGGCGCCAGCATTCGACGGAGGGCCTCGCCGATGATGTGCTGATCATCCACCAGCAAAACGGTGATGCGATGTTGGGTCAAAGAAGCGGTATCAGTCATAAAAATTCCCATTTGAAAGTTTGGCGATGATGACGCGTGAATACCATTTTGTCAAATCCGCCGAAGAATCGCCTTTGCGATCCTGTCAACGGGCAGGATTTCAGAGGCTGCCCCCAGATCCCGGGCCGCTTTGGGCATACCGTAAACCACACTGGTCGCTTCATCCTGAGCAATGGTATGCCAGCCTACGCGATGCAGCATTTTCATGCCTTCGGCGCCGTCTCTCCCCATTCCCGTCAGCAGCACGGCAATTCCCATGGAAGGCCAATGGGCCGCAACACTCTTAAACAACACATCCACTGAAGGGCGAAAAGGCGTGGCAACGGGTTCTTTGGTGTATGAAAGCGTAAGGTTCGACGTCAGAATAAGGTGGTCATTCTTACCGGCCAGAAGGGCGGTTGCGCGTGACGGAGATGCCCCCTCTTCCGCCAGACGTATGGAAAGAGGGCTCTGTTCATCGAGCCAGCTGGCCATGCCGGCTGAAAACTCACCGTCCACGTGCTGAGCGATGACAATCCCTGCACTCAGATTCGCCGGCATAAGGCTCAGGATATCCGCCAGGGCTTTTGGCCCCCCGGTTGACGCACCCATCACAATAAGCGTTGAAACTTTTGAAATCGGTGCGGCTTTTGATGCATTTTTTGACGGGTTTACCTGTGAATTGATTTTCAGTTTTTCAATAATGGAAATCTTTTTGAGCAGGGCATCCCGGCTTTTCTGGGCGCTTTCACCGGTCCCCATCATGGGCGTATTGATGGCATCAAGTGCTCCATGCCCCATGGCTTCAAAAACTTTTCCCGCATGGTCTTCCATGGTGGCCGTAACCACCAGAATAGGACACGGTGAGGCGTACATGATTCTGCGGGTGGCTTCCACACCATCCATATCCGGCATGAAAAGGTCCATAAGAATCAGGTCGGGGGTATCGTCTCGACTCTTTCGAACCGCCTCCTCACCGGTTTTAGCAACCCATGCCACTTTATGGACGGCACTTTCCAGAACAATCCTTCTCAGGATCTCGACGGCCAGAGATAGGTCATTGACAATGGCAATCCGCATATTCACAGTGTACAGTCATCAGGGTGCAGAAAAAGCTGATTTGAATTAAACCCTCAACCCTGACAACTGCCCCCCTTTGTTTTAAGCTTCTCCAATGAGATTGACGGCAGCACGTATGAACGAATCGTCTTGAAAACTGCTTTTGGTCAGGTAGTAGTTGGCACCTGCCTGCAATCCCGCCAATCGGTCCTCTTCCTTGTCCTTATAGGAAACAATAATCACGGGGATGCTTTTAAGTTCTGCGTGGCGCTTGATCTGGTTCACAAACTCGATGCCGTTCATTCGGGGCATGTCCACATCGCTGATGACCATATCGTAACTGCCGGTGCGAACCGCATTCCAGCCATCCACACCGTCAACGGCCGTATCCACCAGATAACCCTTGCTTTCAAGCAGTTTCCGCTCCATCTCACGAACCGTAAATGAATCATCCACCACCAATATGTGTTTTTGTTTCCGGTCTTCAATGGCCTCCATGGTCCGGCTCAATTTGCGAAGCCTTCGCCCGGCCAGAAGATTATCAATGGAGCGCACCAGGTCCTCCACATCAAAAATTAAAACGGGAGATCCATCCAGCATCACCGCCACCGAACTGATGTCTGGCACTTTGCCCAGTCTGGGATCCAGCGGCCGGACCACCAGATCCGTTTCCCCCAGGAATTTGTCCACCGCCAGCCCGTAGGCATTTAACCTGTCGCTCAATACGACCACAAACAGCTTCTCCCGATTTTCAAGGGGCACCTCCAGTTCCAGAACATTGTGAATATCCACCAGGGCGATGTTATTGTTGTCGAACCTGAAATATTGGCGGTCTTCAACAATGTCGATGTCGGAGGGCAGCAGTTCCAGGCACCGGTCAATTCGGGCCAGGGGAAAGGCGTAGGGCTCGCCGGCAATCTCCACCAGAAAAGTGCGGACCACGGAAAGGGTCAGCGGAAGTTCGATATGGAAGGTCAACCCTTTTCCGGGGTTTGAAACCGCCCGCACCACACCGCCCACTTCATGAACCATGTTATGAACCACGTCCAGACCGACCCCACGACCCGATATTTCCGTGACGTTTGTTGCGGTGGAAAACCCCGGCAAGAACAAAAATTCCATCAATTCCGCCTCGGTCATCTGGATGGCCATTTCCTCGGTGGTCATCTTCTTTTGAACAATTTTTTCTCTCAGTTTTTCCAGATCGATGCCTAGGCCGTCATCTTTGACCGTGATCATGAGCATCCCCGAACGATGGGAAGCCTCCAACTGCAAAAGGCCGACCTCGGGTTTTCCGGCGGCGATTCTCTCTTCGGGTGATTCAATTCCGTGGTCTACCGCATTTCGAATGAGGTGGTTTAAGGGCGCATCAAGTTTCTCAAGAATGTCCCGATCCACCTCGGTGGATTTCCCAATAATGTTCAAACGCACCTTTTTCCCCAGATCCCGAGCAAGATCCCTTACCAGCCTTGGAAAGCCCTGAACCCCATCAGAGAAGGGACGCATGCGAACCGAGATCACTTCATGGTAGATGCGATCCGATAGTGCGGCAGTGGAACCGGTGAAGATATCGAACTGATTCAATCGGTCTGCCAGTTGAAGGGTGCAGGCTTTGGTCTTCTCCCGGGCCTGCAAAACCAATTCCTGAACCTGGGCCTGCTTCTTTTTCTGCATGACCGAATCCTGCAGCCCCTCTAAAATGTTCAGTAGCTCCAGGTGATTTCGTTTAAGTTCCAAAAGGGATTCCGAGAAAGTGGGCAGCCATCCGGCCCCCACCACAACTTCCCCGGCCTGCCCCATGAGCCGTTCAATTTTGGCGGCGGTAACCCTGACCGTCCGATCCAGCTCCGCCGGCTTCTGGGGAACCAGCGTTTTTTCGGAGGCCTCCTCCGGAACCGGCCTGTGGTCTTCGCTTTTAGCAGGGTGAAGATCACCATCAGATGAAATCTCCTGCTCACGCACATCAACGATCTCTTCGTCCACGGGAGAGACATGAATCGGTGCCTCACCACGAAGGATGGCGTTCATGGCGGCCATGAGATGATCAATCTCTTTTCCATGTCGGCTCACCCAGTCCGTTTCGCCATTATGGATGGATTCTGCAATATGAATGAGAATGTCCACAATACGGAGCAGAATGTCGATCTGCTCAGACCCCAGGGAAACCGCCCCTTTCTGTGCCGCAACAAAACAGTCTTCCATGGCATGGGCCACTTTGACCGCGGCATCCAGACCCACAATCCTGGCACCGCCTTTTATTGAATGAGCCGCCCGCATGAGCGCTTCAAGCTGATCCGTAGCCCCGGGATTGTTTTCAAGGGCCAGAAGGCCGTCATTTAAAACCGCCACATGGGTTTCCACTTCCGCCTGGAAAAGATCCAGCATGGCGGGATCCGCCGCAAAGGTTTCACCGGCCTGTCGTGAAGGCGCAGCCGGTGCATCCCCATGAGGTTCATCGATTTCAAAGGCTTCTTTCTTTTCCTTAACAGACGGCTTTTCCGTTCCAGTTGCCTGGGAAATACCACCCATTTCCTGGGTAATAATGCCTTTGATCTTTTCTCTTACCGTTTCAATCTCATTTCGGTTATCCCTGAGCCATGCAGAACCGCCTTCACCCGCATGTTCAGAAATACGGTTCAGCATGTCAACGCCCTGAAAAAGGATATCAATCATACCGGAATCAAGAGAGATGAGTCCTTTCTGCGCTGCCACAAAAGAATCTTCCATGGCATGGGCCATATGGACGGCAGCCTCAAGGCCCACAATCCTGCCTGCCCCTTTGATGGAATGGGCCGCCCGCATCATCGCTTCCAATTGATCAGCCGATGCCGGGTTCTGCTCCAGGGCCAGGAGTCCATCATTTAAAATGGCCACATAATTCTGGGTTTCAGATCTGAAAAGGTCGCACATGGCAGGATCGAGGAGAACGTCCTCATCTTCATGCGGTTCCTCTTGGGCAGAGCTCGACGTCCCCACCGGTTCCCTCTCATGAACCTTTACGGGCTGAGGGTCGGGACATTCATCCGAAGGCGCAGCAACAGAAAGAGATACGGCCCCGTTCACCCAGACATTGATCTCTTGGGCGTTCGTATCCATCCATGCCGGTTCTCCCTCCCGGGGTTCTTCAGAGATATGATCGAGGATTTCAAGTCCCTTAAACAAGTGGTCAACCCCTGCCTCATCCAGCTTGAATTCGCCCTTAAGGGCGGCCGCAAAAACACTTTTCATGGCCTGTGCAACCGCCACCGCCTCGTCGAAATTAATGATCTGGGCGCCCCCCTTAATGGCTTGAATGGCGGGAATCATAGCCTGCAGCCTGTCCAGGCTTTTCGGATTGGCCACAAGCGCCTGAAGGCCGTCATGAAGGGTCAGAGCATGCCGTTTGACCTCTGAACGAAAGAGATCCATCATGGCGGAATCATCATTCTCCATTTGTTCAGGCCCTTCGTTCACTGAAGACTCCTTTTAAGGTTGTAAAGCAGCAGTTCATGATCGAGCAGGGCCACATGTTTTTCGTCCCATTTGAAAATGCCCTTTGTAAAGGTGGATTTGCACTTTGCGATGGTCACCGGAACGTTCTGAAGAAAGCTGGGGTTGAAGTGATGAATGCCATGTATTTCATTGACCGGAAAGACCCATTGATCGTTATCCTTGGAAACCACCATCAACCGCTTTTTTGCCTTGTGGGCACCCCTCTTTGGTGCTGGGGCCTCTTCCAGATTCATGAGGTGTTTCAAAGAAACACACAATTGAATTTCGCCATGCACATTCACTAGGCCCAATAAAATCGGGGTTTTTCGGTGGGGAAGGGTATGGATGCTCACATCGTCGATGATCTCCGCAAACAACCCGGCAGCAAGCGCCATCCATTCCGATTCAACACGAAAAACAACCACGGCGCTGGCGCCAACCAGCTCTTTCCCCTTTTTTTTAACCAGAATACTTCCCCATTCATCCTTGTATTCTTCGGGGAGGGCGCGTTCCAGGAGATTCCGACCGGCTTGCGTAAAGACCTCGCAATTACGACAGTGGATCACTTCTTCGAGCCTCGGACAGCGGGGCTCTTCATTCCCCCATACGCCTATCCGTTTCCAGCATCTATCCTTATTTTCCATTCTTCATTCCGGAAAGTTCACTTTTTTGCGGAGCAAAATTTGCGCTACTGTCGCTGATACGCTGTGCTCTTCGTCGCAATCGTTCAGCGCCGCTATTGTTTCCCCGCTCAAGTTCAATAAACGCCATATGATTCAATGCTTCCGCATGCTCCGGGTCCAAATAAATAGCCCTGTTAAAAAAAGCTTCGGCTTTCGCCTCATCGTGCAGCGCCTCATAAATCAGTCCCATGAGAAAATGGGCCTCCGCGTGAACAGGGTTTTCGCCTAGAAAAACTTCACAAATTTCAAGCGCTTTGGGAAGTTGTCCCTGATCCGCCATTTTGCGCGCCTCCAGAAACAAATCAAAGGCCTTTTCAGGGGTTGGTAGGCTGGTGGCAGAGTTAGAAAGATTCTTCCCTTCGGTCGATTTTTTGAACAGGTCATCAACACTTAAAGAAAGTCTTGGGATCGCTTTTATTTCTTTCAGGGGAACCTGTCGCTTAATTTCCGAACCGGCTGCATCAACCGATGCGGGCTTTCCTCCGGATTCCCTGCAACGTTTTCGGCACGCGAAAACACCACTTTCATTAACCGCCTCAAACCCCCATTCAACGGCCGTTTGTCGTTCTGCGTGGCCACAAAAAAAGAGACCTTTATCGGTCAGTAGCCGACTCATGGTTTCAAGGGTTTGATTTCTTGCTTCCGGGCTCATGTAAATCATTAAATTCCTGCAAAAAATAATGTCATAGGGCGCATCGGTCACAAACCGTTTTTCCATAATGTTGCCGGCCTTGAGTCGGACCGTTTCAATCACACTCTTTGCTAATTGATACCCGTCGTTTTGGGGTTGGAAATAACGATCTCTATAGGCCAGATCCTTTCCTCGGAAAGACCCTTTTCCATAAAACCCTGCCTCAGCTATTTCAAGAGCCTTTTCACTGATATCAACGCCGGCAATTTTAAAGCGGTCTTTATGGATGCCCTCATCCATGAACGACATGGCGATTGAATAGGGCTCCTCACCCGTAGAGCAGGGAATGCTCAAAACCTTAATCCGGCGAGCTCGATTTTCGGGAAGCCAGGCATTTTTCACAAAACCAGCCAGATAATCAAATACTTTCCGGTTTCTGAAAAACCAGGTTTCCGGTACCACCACCATTTCAATCAGATGCTTCCACTCATCATTGGAATCCAGAAGGGTTTTCGTATAAGCCTCCAGATTGCTCGAACCGCACTGCGCCATTCGCCGCCCAACGGCTTTTTCGATCACCTGTTTGCCGATGGCCTCAGTGTCCAGCCCTATCTTTTCATTAAGCAACGATTCAATGATGTTCTTTTTCATGATGAGTATCTTCAAGGGCCGGCAAAAACTGAAAACTTTCCGGAAGAAGGTCCAGATCCACATACTGAATCATCTCTTTTTCTTCCATCATAAGGCAGCCCAGGTAAGGCGCTTCCTTCATTTGCAGCCCGGGGGCCACAAAGGCACTTTCTTCTTTTCTGGCGGTTTCCGTAACCCTTTCGGCCATAAGCCCCAGAATGTAGGGGGTATTGTCTTCTTTTACATAGTCCACCAGGATAATACGCGTACTCATGCGGATCTCACAGGGCTCTCCCTGAATAAGCCGGCGCAGATCGACCACGGGAACAATCACCCCTCGATAGTTGAACAATCCGGCAACGTAATCGGGCGCATGGGGCACTTCCTTCAGTTTTACGATGGGGGCCACCTCTCGTACCCGATCGCATTTCATGGTGTACATGGTGTCACCCAGATAGAAAAGCAGGACCAGCATAGCCGAATTTTCTCCCTCAATTGGATGGCTGCAAGCGGCGTATCAATAGGCATTCACAATCCGATCATAAACGCCGTTTGCCACAATAATGGACAGACCCTCGTCCAACTTTTCGGCATAGTATCGGCTTTTTGGAAAAGTTTTTGAGAACGCCACATAGATACTTAAGCTCTCGCTGTCAAAAGCTTTGACGATCTTACCTTCCATGCCGTTTTCAGTAATAATTTTTTTCGCCGTTTTATCATAAAGAATCGTTGCATCAATTCTTCCTTTGGCCAGCTTACGCAGATTGAGCAAGTCGGATCTGACCGGAATTTTGACAACGCGGTCATTTTTTGAAAAAAAATCTCCATAGCCATAATCAAATACGACTCCGATTTTTTCGCCGTTGATCAGATCTTCTTTTTTTCCAGCGGACAAAGGGTGGTCCACGTTTTGATAATACGCCGAGTGGGCTACGAAAAGCGGGGTCTTCCCAAATATAAAAATTTTTTCGGTGGCACTCTCCTTAGGGACGTCAAAGGCTCCCAGAATAGCGCTTTCCCTGACCTCTTTTAACAAACGGTTGTAAGGCCCGACCTTAAAGACCACGTCAATGCCAACAGCTTTGTAGGCAGCGGATACGATCTCATTGGCCATCCCGGTGCCGTCCGAATTGGCGTAAGGCGCCCAATCATTTTCAGCCCCCAGGGTAATGGTCTCGGCAAAACCAACAGAAGAAAACCCCAAAAGACATGTCAGTAGCAGGAAAACGCGAATGATCATAAATTCCCCCAAATAGCATGATTCTTAACGTTAGCCTCAGCTCACCTTAAATCGCCCCACCTCATCCTGCAGACCGCGCGCCGCCTCATTGAGCTGCTCGATGGCGGAATAGGATTCATGCAGTGATTCCATGGTCTGCTGCATTTCCTCACTTAAGTTGACGATGGCCGTGTTGATTTCCGTGGCGTTATTGGATTGCTGCGCCATGGATACATTCACATTCTCGAAACTGGGTGACAGTGCCTGGACCTGTTCGATAATCTTGGCCAGTTGCGTACTGATCCGGCCCACATCCTCAGCGCTTCGTTTCACCTCTCCAATAAATTTATCCATCTCCATGACACCGGCGGAAACCGCCGACTGCATTTCCTGAACCATCTGTTCAATGTCCAGTGTGGCAACAGCCGTTTGATCCGCCAGCCTTCGAATTTCCCTTGCCACCACATTGAACCCGCGTCCGTACTCACCCGCCTTCTCCGCTTCAATGGCCGCGTTAAGGGAGAGCAGGTTGGTCTGGTCGGCCACTTTGGTGATGGTGACCACTACCGTGGTAATATTTTCGGCCTTTTCATTGATGGTTTCCAATCGACCCGAAATGGATTTGGAAGCCGATTCCATGTTGTGCATGGCCGCTTCCATTCGGCCCAGATCCGACTGCCCCTTTGTGGCAAAACCGGCGGTTTCCTGGCTCATGGCGGCGACCTGGTCCATGGTTTTCACCAACTCATTGGACACCTCGGATATTTCCTCAACAGCCTCCACCACCTTCTTGCTGGAAGTCAGTTGGTTGCTCATGGTCGCCTCCTGCTCCCTGGCGGTAGCGGCCAGTTCCGTTGAAGATGAGGTCACCTGTATGCCGGACCGCTGGACCTGTCCCAGCACCATTCGAAAGGAGGCTGCCATATCGTTTATGGCATTCAGCAGGACCCCGATCTCGTCTTTTCGCTTTGTTTCAATACTGACCGCCAAATCAAAATCCGAAAGTTGGTGAGCAATATCGGATACATTCTTCAGCGGTTTTAAAACAAGGGCCCGCAGAAAGAATATCAGGGTGGCCGCCAATACGAACAGAATAAGAATCACCCCGATACTCTGGCTCAAAATGGCTTTCTCAAGTTGAGACCGCGAACTGGCCTCAAACTTTTCAGCATCCGTCGAAGCCTCCTTTTTGAGGTCTTGGATTCTTTGCTTCAGGAGCTTGTCCGAATAATAGATCTTAAAAACCCCGATTTTCTTTTCGCCACGATAGCTTTCGGCCTGAGTAGAGAGTTCATCGTTGAGCGCCAGGTCCTTGGGCAATGCATTTCCGATTTCCACATCGGGATTTCGCCAGGCGGCGGCAAAGGGCTTTCCCTGCTCGTCCAAAACCTTAATGGCCATAATCTGATCATAGTTCATGAAGGGCCGAAGTGACTGCTTGAGCCCCTCCTGATCCAAATTATACAAATAGGCGGCACCAATACCATTCAGGATGTGGGTGCTGAAATTGATGCCTTGCTTCAGGCTGCGCTTTTCCTCCATCTCCCGGTCGTTGATGAGTTCATGATACCCTCTCAAAATTTCATCCGTAAACGTATCCACCATTCTAATCTCAAACCGGATTAAAATGAACCCACCCAGCAACACCAGAAAACACACAATACCGGATGTTGATGCCACTAGTTTTGTGACGATGCTCCAGTTTTTCATTGCCGCCTCATTTGATTATTTTGAAATGTATTTTCTGATAATTTCGTCATAACGCCCACGCTCACGCAATTGCTTGAGCCCATCATTAAAATCATCCCGGACCTTTTTGTCAACGAATCCCACACGAAAGGAGACTTCCGAAAAAATAGGCCACATATCGATGGGCTGCGTGGTATCCACCATTTTATTATTTTTTTTATGGTAGTAAAAGATGTTCTTATCCAGCACGATAACGTCCACGCGATCGCCGTACAGGAGATTAATCTGAAGCTCCTGTTTGCTGATTTCCCGATAGTCGGGAGACGCGTCCGCCGCCGCCACAAATTCCTTACCCAGGTACTTTTTGGCATTTTGAAAGGTGAGGATGCTCTTGTCTTTGAGATCACCGGGTTTCTTAATGTTGAATTTTCTCTTCTTCAGGCTCACGGCCACATTTTCACAGGTAATGTGCTGATCGGACAAAAAGACATCGAGCCCGGAATTTTCATTGACGGTGAGCACGCCGTCCACTTCCCGCTGGGCGATTTCCCGAATTCTTCGGGCGAACGGCACATATTTGGTTTTGACCCGGTACCCTTTCATTGCCAGCGCTTCCCGCACGATGTCCAATTCCATGCCGCAATTTTTCTCCGGAATGTTGTACGGTGCCAGTGCGAGACCTACGGCAAAGGTCAATTCCTTTTTCCCGGCGTGGGAGTGAGTACAGAAAAATGCACCCATCACCACTGTTACCAGAAACAGATGAAAGGACTTTTTTGAAATTCTCATTGATATCTCCCTCAGCATCACTCTCAGCTCTTAACTTCCTCATCCGGACCATCGCTGACCCTGAAATGTGACACTTCCTGCTGCAGTCCCCTCGCCGCTTCATTTAATTGCTCGATGGCTGAAAAGGTCTCCTGCAGGGATTCGGCAGTGGAACTGATTTCTTCACTGAGTCTGGCGACGGCGCTATTGGCTTTGTTGGCATTTTCAGACTGGTGCCCCATGGCCACGTTTACATCATCAAAGCTGGGAGAAAGCGCCTGGACTTGCTGGATAATGCGTGCCAGCTGCCCGCTGATTTTGCCCACGTCTTCCACGCTCTGCTTCACTTCGGCAATAAACTTATCCATCTCCATGACGCCCGCGGAGACGGCCGACTGCATTCCGTCCACCATCTGTTCTATGTCGAGGGTCGCCACTGCCGTCTGATCCGCAAGCCTTCGAATTTCTCTTGCCACAACATTGAAACCCCTGCCGTATTCACCTGCTTTTTCCGCCTCGATAGCGGCATTCAGACTCAACAGGTTGGTCTGATCCGCTACTTTGGTGATGGTGGTGACCACATTGGTGATGTTTTCCGCTTTCTCGTTAATGGCTTGAAGGCGACCCGATATGGATTTGGAGGCGGCTTCCATATGGTGCATGGCATCTTCCATTCGTGCCAGATCGTTCTGCCCCTTGCTGGCAAACCCGGCGGTTTCCTGTGATCTTTCGGCCACCTGCTGCATGGTTACCTCCAGTTGGTTCGCCACGCTGTAAATTTCCGCGGCCGCCCGTCTCACGCGCTGGGTGGCTTCCCCCTGCTGGTTCATGGCCGCCTGCTGCTGTCTGGCGGTGGCCGCCAGTTCCGTTGAAGACGCGGTCAGTTGAATGCCGGATCGCTGAACCTGCCCGACCAGGGCATTGAGATTCTCCGTCATCCGTTTGATGGAGATGAGCAGCAAGCCTGTTTCATCATCCGCGGCATCGGTTTTCCCGGCCTTGTCCTTCTTCACCATGGATTTCACGGCCTCCGCGGCGGCCGAAAGGTTGCCTTTGGCAATCTCGCCTGCAACACCCGTGATTTGTGTAATCCGTTGGGTGATTTTGTTGCCGAAAAAAAGCGCCATTCCCACAATGGGTATCAACACCAGAACACCGCTGACGAGCATGACCCAAAGCATCTCGGTCATGGCGTTTTCAACGTTCTTTTTCACACCGTGATAATCATCTTCATAAGTTCCGGCGCCGATCACCCAGTCCCAGGGTTCAAAATACGTCAGCGCCGCCACTTTCCATCGAGGCGCCTCATCTTCCTTGTTCTTCCAGGCATATCGATCATAAGCCACTTCATTTTTTTTCAGTTTAACGGCTTTTTCCACCATGGACCGGACGAAATACCGGCCGTCTGAAGACTTGGCGTCCCACAGATTTTCACCGTCGCGCTCACCTCCCTTTGAAATGATGTAATGCCCGCGATGAAATGCATGCTTGCCGCCCAGGATATAAACATATCCGCTTTTGCCCACTTTCATATCCATAATGGCCTGGCGCAGTGATGCGGGGGTTTTAAAGGGGGCTTCCGTGAACAACATCCCAATAATACGACCTTTCTTATCAGCAATAAACTTGCAGGCGGTGAAATGCCATCCATCAGCCAGATCGGCAATGCCGTGGAATATCTTTTTCTTTAGAATATGTTGAATAACCGGATTGGCCACACCATTTTCAATTGACGGCAGATAGATGTTTCCAAGCTTCTCCCCGCCTTTAGAAGAAATGGTGCTGGCGATCAGCACCATATCGCCGGCATCATTGACCCGTTGGAACAGACCATAGTTTCCACCAGACTTTTGTCGAATCACATCAATATAGGTGCTCGGTTCAAACACGCCCGCAATCAACATTTTGGGGATGGAAATGTCTGTGTTCTTCTGATTCCTGTTTCTTACGGCCTTTATGGACACGGTTTCGTCGGAAAGGGAAAACCCGCCCATATCTTCAAAAAAGGCATCTGAATCTTCCAGCCGTTGATCCAGGTATTTTTCCACCATCTTGCTGGTGGCTTCACAGGTATTGTAGACCGCCAGCGCAAGATGCTCTATGTTTTCGCGAGCGAGAACATCCAGTTGCCCTTCAATTTTTCCGGTGACGTTTCTCTTCTCAACGGAGGTCAGCACCAACATTACCAGAACCGGCAACACCGCTGCCACCAACGGCAACCCGATCACTTTATGCTTTAACATGAGCTTCATGGCTGATCCGTCCTTCACTCTATTTTCAGAGACGCTTTATCAAAGCACCTCAAAACGGGAAACCTGTTCCTGCAGCCCTAAGGCGGCTTCGTTAAGGTCTTCCGCCGCCGATTTAAATTCCCTGAGGGATTCCAACGTATCCTGGGTTGCGGCATCGAGATGTTCCATGGTCTCGCTGATCTGACCGGCGCTTGTGGACTGTTCCGTCATTCCCTTGCTCACCGCTTGAAACCTGGGCGGAAGGGTCTGCACCTTTTCCATGATACCACCCAACTGGCTGCCGATTTCATTCATTTTGTGGGCGGTGGACTGCACAACCCCGGTAAAAGCCTCCATTTCAGAAGCCCCCGTCGATACGGACTTTTCCATCTCACCCACCATATCTTCGATATCCAACGCCGCCACCGCGGTCTGGTCCGCCAATCGCCTGATTTCATTGGCCACCACGGAAAAACCAAGACCGTACTCCCCTGCTTTCTCCGCTTCGATGGCTGCGTTCAGGCTCAACAGGTTGGTCTGATCCGCTACTTTGGTGATGGTGACCACAATGGAGCTGATAACCCGGGCATTTTTTTTCATGGCTTCCAACTTGGCTGAAACCGATGCCGTCCCTTTCAAAACATCTTGCATGGATGCTTCCATCCCCGCAAGACCCGCCTGGCCGGCTTCCGCCAGTTCCGCCGTTTCGTTTGTCGCCGAAGATACCTCATCCACCGTACCGGAAAGGGTTTCCGCTGTTCTGGAAATCATTATTGACGATGCACTGACTTCAGTGGTGGACGCTGCCTGCTGGTTCATGGTCGCTTCCAATCCTCTGGAAGAGGCTGCGATCTCTGTGGAAGATGCCGTGACCTGGTTGCCGGACTGCTGGATCTGGCCGATCAGAGCATTGAGTTTTTCAGTCATGCTTTGAAAAGCAGCGAAGAGGCGGCCGGTTTCATCCTTGCTGGACGAAAAACCGCCACGAAGGTTGTCCAACGTTCTTTTGGCATTAATCAGCTTCCCATCGGCAATTTCCCTTGCAACATGTGTCAGGTTGCTGATGGGATTGCAGATACGTCTTACCGTAAAAAAAGCAATCACCACAAACAGCGCAATCTGAAAAACAATCACCGCAATGGACGTAACCATGTTGGCATGGTTGAGTTCGTTAATCCTGGCATAGAGTTCTTTCTGCGGCGCCAGTATCCCCAGAACCATCCCGGTTCGCGTAAAAGTGTAGAAAAGTGAAAACGCTTCCCCTTTCAGCCTAATCGTTTTATTCAGAATTTTACCGGGTTTTCTTTCTCCTGTATCAGGAATCGCATCACCCCATTTCAGGGTGTCCAGTTTTTGAAGTACCTTCATGGGATTTCCTGGAAACGAAATCAAAACACGGCTGGAAATATCTGCTGAAAAGGGCAAAGAGCCGGGCGTTACCGTCATTTTGGAAACCATTGCCTGGAGTTTTTCAAGGCTGAAATCTACAGTGGAAATACCGAGAATGCGCCCTTTCGCATC
The DNA here is from genome assembly GCA_963663335.2 of Desulfatiglandales bacterium. Taxonomy (GTDB): domain Bacteria; phylum Desulfobacterota; class DSM-4660; order Desulfatiglandales; family Desulfatiglandaceae; genus NaphS2. Next base: position 588,297 of record CAXXLN010000002.1, read on the forward strand.
ATACATCAGCGCATCGACGGTAATCATGAGCGTCGTGGTGGCGGCCTGGTCAAAATAGGGATCCGTCCAGTAAATACTAAACTGCCGTCGGCGGTTTCGGTCCCATCGTTCAGGGATGGCCATACGGTACCAGTCCTGATTATGGTAGTCGTATTCCGGTGTGTTGAGATCCCAGGTAAACGAAACCCGGTCGTTTTTTCTAAAGGCATATGGACCGAACCGTTTCCGGTCGGAAAAGAGGACATTCGGTTCATACCAGAGGCCCCCGCCAAGAGCTTCTGACAGTTTTTTGAAATTGTTTACCAGGTAACCTTTGATTTGTGGGGTAATATCCTGGCCTGTCTGGTGAATGACGGCAAAAAAGGCCTCACCTGCCGTTGCAAGGTCGACCGCATTTTCTTCCATGACCAGCATGGCGCTTTCGATCTGCTCGGCATTTTGTCCCACCACGGCGCGGATACGTTCTTCCGTTTCCACTTGCAGGTTTTTTCCGATCATCCGTGCGTTTTGAATCAACAAAATACATCCCAAAATGGAGGAAACCGTAATGATGGCCACCATGAAAAGAATATTTTGTTTAAGGCTTACCCGCACGTTAAATCTCTACAAGCTCGTTTTAAATGGAAAAATGGCGCTACGGCATTTCTTCGAAAACGCTCTTAAAAAAAGCAACTGTTTTATAGAGTCGCAATCAAACCAAAAAAATGGTATAGTGTTTGAATATACTGATAAATACTCGGACTGTAAACGCTGACACTCAAAATGTTCGAAATAGTATAATACAATGTTACGGGATGCAAGCCAAACCCGGTTGAGCCGGGATCCCCGGGAAAGGAAACTGGCTGGATGCCCTGAATTGGGAATAGACGGAATCTCACCATGAAGAAACCTGAAGACATCCGATCCGAACCACGAACCATACTTGATCAATATCGAAGCGTTGAATTTTCCGTCAGCAAGACGGATCCCCTTTTTCAATTCCGGGTCAGGGATGTATCCCCCTCGGGGATGGGCATACTTGTAGGCACCGGATCAAAGGCTTTGGAATACCTGGAAACGGGTCAGACGTACCACATGAAATACAATCCGGAAGACCCGAACGGTTCGCCCGAAGAATTGGAAACGGAAATCCGGCACATCACATTCATTAAAGAAGGACGATACAAAGGACAGTATCTGGTGGGATTATTGATCAGAACCGCGTAACCATAAGCCCCGAAAAGGCACCCTCCCGGGGAGCCTGCCGGGGCTTAATCCGCTACGGTAATTTTTTACTTTGCCCTGGCTTTGGTCATCATGGCCGAGGCAAAGGCTTTTGCATCTTCCAGGTCAGCAGTGTCCGGATGGCCCACGGCACTCTGCGCTTCAAGGGCCCAGCCCCGAAACTCCGCTTTCTTTAAGAGAGCTTCAATGATATCGGGCTTTACAACACCACGACAACCGAATGTCCCCATCACATTCAGATTCTTTGCCAGGCCCAGGGCGGAATAAAATGCCGTAATCGCCAATACACCGCCTCGAAGGGAGCCATGGGTTGCAAAAAATGCGACCTTCATTCCTTCGGGCAACCCCTTGACAAAAGTTTCCATCTTAGCGGGGAGCCCCATGGATTGAACGGGGAAACCGCAGAAAACCAGGTCGTAATCGGATAGATTGGAAGCCTCAGTCGCCAAGCAGATTTCCTTTTCGCCTTCCGTAATGCCATCAAAGATGGCCTCGGCCACTTTTTGGGTGTTTCCAGTATCTGAGTAGTAAGAAACCAGCACTTTCATAGTTCATTCCTCCCGGAAAAGGTTGCGCGGCACGCCTTGCAGCGTTCAAACCACTTTAGGTAGGCGTTTAATCAATTATCGGATTCTGAAGCGAGTTTTCTCAGAAGCTCGGCATTTTTCTGAACTCGCTCCTGGTTCTTCTTCAGGTTTTTCGTATTGCTTTTTGCTTTCCTAGCCCGTATGAGGCTGGTCTGTTTACTGTTGGAACCCATATTGCGTCTCCTTGTTTGCTGTAAATTTAATCTTGCAAGTTAGCTTTCATTGCGTCGGTTGTCAACAACAAAAAAATCCCCCTGCCCGGACAAACCGGACAGGAGGCGTTTGATTTCAAACGGTTATCCTACGTTGGCCTGACAATCAACAACCAGGCATGGGAAATCAGGATGGTGATGATCATGTAGGGAAAGGCCGTTTTCATAAACCCGATAAAGCTGATCTTGTAGCCCCGAGACTCCGCGATGCCCATGGTCACCACGTTGGCCGAGGCCCCGATAATGGTACCGTTGCCGCCGAGGCAGGCCCCCAGTGCCAGCGCCCACCAGAGGGTATTCTCAGCACCCGGAATTACCGTACTCAAATAACCGACAATCGGCAGCATGGTCGCCGTAAAGGGGATATTATCCACAAAGGCGCTCATAATGGCCGATACCCAAAGGATGAGGCTGCAGGCGATCACAAAATTCCCGGCGGAAAGGTTCAGAATCCAGTCCGCAACGACCGCCAGTAGACCGCTGGTTTCAACAGCGCCCACCATGATAAAGAGGAAAATAAAGAACATGAGGGTGGGCCACTCAATGTCCTTTTCGATCAGTTCGATCAGGTCGACCTTTTCGGTAAGAATGGCGATGGTCAGAAGCACCGCGCCACCCATGAGAGCCGCCACGCTGACTTCCATATGCCAGTATCCGTGGGATAAAAAGAGGAAAATCACAAACCCCAGAACGGCCATGCCGTAGGTGAGCAGCCTCGGGTCGGTAATCTGGTATTTTTCCTTGAGCACCCGGATGTACTCCTGCACATCTTCCACCTTTCCGCCGGCATAGTCTTTGCCCCAAACCAGCTTGGTAAAAACAATCAGGGCTACCATACACAGCAGGCAGATGAGCGCCAGGGCTTCCACGAAATGCATGAAGGTAAGGCCCGCATAGGAACCGATCATGATGTTGGGGGGATCGCCGATGAGGGTGGCCGTGCCGCCCACATTGGACGCCAGTACGAGCGGAATCAGCATGTGGAGAGGATTGATGCCCAGGGATATGGAAATCTCGATGGCGACCCCCGTCAAGAGCAGCATGGTGGTCACATTGTCCAGGAAGGCGGAGGCAAAGGCCGTGAAAATCATCAGATAGACCGCCAGCACAAACACATTACCCTTGGCCATTTTATAAGAAACATAAGCGCAATACTGAAACACTCCGGTATGTTTTAGCACCCCTACGATAATCATCATCCCCATGAGCAAAAACACCACATTCATGTCAATTGAAAAGATGGCACTCTCAAATGAAAAAATATGAAATTCGGGATTGATGGTACCGATGGTGTAAGAAATGACCAGCATGATGACCGCGCCCAGCATGGCGGCGACGGTTCTGTGAAGCAGTTCGAAGGCGATGAGCACATAGGCCAGAATGAATACAACCGTTGAAATCCAGAAGGCGGGACCGAGATGGCGGTCCAGATTCATGTCTTCACTGATATAGAGGTGGTCCCCGTGCTGGGCCAGATCAGCCCCATGAACGGTATAAGTGGCCCCCTTAAAGCTGGCTTTATAGGCCTTTATCTCAATGGTCGATTTTTCAACTTCGCCTTTTTCCATCTGAAAACGGGCCACATATTTGCCGTTGTGGGCCGTCACCACATGTTCCATTTCCTTGCCGTTGACAGAAATCGTCACATTGGCCTCATTGATAGGCTCTTTATGACTATCAAGGACGATACCCGAGACATTGATGGTGTCCCCGCCTTCAATTACGGCTTTAGGGGGGCCACCTGCCTCCCCATGGCCGGCAAATGCGGGTGAACCTATCAAAAAAAGGACAATGGCAAAAAAAGAAAAGAGACCGTACCTGAGGGTTTTCATGAAGCGCTTTCCTCCTTAATAGCTTAACAAAAAACCGGATAATAAAAGGCCTTACCGCCCCATGCAGCGCAAGTGACGTAAGGCAATTGGCTAGCCATGCTGAAACTGCCTACACTCATCGGGGTATTCGGCATCGGCCGGAATTTAACAGAAGGGTTTTTGGACTGTCAAGAGAAAGGTTGCACCCATCGCCGATCTGGTGTAAATTTTTTGTGGAATTTTCAAATTTTTATGATTAAAAACCATAATGTTTTTTTCACCCGGCTCCCGGAACGCTCTATTGACAACCGCCGAGCAGCCGTGTTAAGGGCTGCGTCAATTTCTAAAAAAATATGGATACTCAAATTTTTGTTATAAAATCTCTTTGGATTCAAAACAGCATCATGCTTCTTGCATTGGGTTTGGTTCTGTTTTTTATCCTCTACTCCCTCGTCAAGAAAAAGCCCAAACACCTGATGGCCTCCGTTATCTGGCTGGCCATCGTGTTGTGGTTTTTCAACAGCCCTTTTTTCGGCTTCAGCACGGTCGCGGTAAATCCTGAAGGAATAAATATAGATTACGGGATAATTTCATTCAGAAACGATCACCTTCCCATTACCACTCCCTGGAAAATCGTAACCGCTCCCACCGGTTTTCGAAAACTGAAAAAAGTTCACTTCATCAAAATCGGAAATCATGAGAGTATGAAGGTCCGTGGGCTCAGGGATTTGGATCTTCTTAAAAGCATCGGAACGGCCATTGACGAATACAAGAATTTGTCTTAGGGCTTAAAAAGAAACGGAGGAAAGCACCATATGAACAAACCATTTAACAACGTTACGGTCATCGGAACAGGCACGCTCGGGACCCAGATCGCGCTGCTGGCCGGAAATGCCGGATACAGCGTCACCACTTACGACACACGCAAAGGCATTTTGGGAGAAACACTGGCCCGCCTTCGTTCCAGCATCGAAACAAAAGGGATCAAACCATTTGTTCCGTGGGAACAGTTGGAGAAGGTCAGAGACCAAATCCGGGAAACAACAAATCTGGATGACGCCGTTCTAAATGCAGACCTCATTGTGGAGAGCGTGCCGGAGGACTTGAAGATTAAGCAGGCTGTTTTTAAAAGCTTAGGCGAAAAGGCCGCGCCTGAAACCATTCTTGCCACCAACAGCTCCTCCATGCCCGTATCCCTCATGGAAGAAAGCAGCGGAAGGCCCGAGAAATGCCTCAACACCCATTTTTATGTGATCCTGGAAGGGATGAACATGGCGGATGTCATGGGGGGAAGCAAGACCACCCCTGAAGTGCTGCAAAAGGGCGTCGACTGGGTCCGGTCCATGGGATGTATTGCCCTGACCGTCAAGAAAGAACTGCTGGGGTTCTGTTTCAACCGGGTCTGGAGGGCCATCAAGCGGGAAGGGTTGTGGATGTGGGGAAACGGCTATGTGGATTTCCGGGACGTGGACCGGGCCTGGATGACCTTCACCAAAATGAAGATGGGCCCCTTCGGCATCATGGACGGCGTGGGGCTGGACGTGGTTCGGGACATTGAGATGGTCTATTACAACGAATCAAAGGATCCCAAAGATAAGCCGCCTCAGGCACTGCAGGAGAAAATTGAGCGCGGTGAACTGGGGGTTAAGACGGGACGCGGGTTCTATACCTACCCGGATCCGGAATTTGCTCAGCCGGATTTTTTGGATTCAACCAAATAAAAAGACATTCAACTAATTTTTCCGAATCGATATTTTGGACCCGACACTCGGTGTGAAATTAAATCCTGGCGTAACATTCACAACGGGGGCCTGAAAAGTGACTGAAGCACCACTTTCGATGACGATCCCTTCACCCAGGGTCATAGGGGTGGTTCGGGTGCAGGTGCACGTGCTGTTGGCCTTAAAGGTGATATTTTCTACCGGCTCGCCGGAACAATCGGGGCATGAGGGCACAGCAGCCGCTGAGACGATCAGAGACCCGTCACCAAACAAAATCCAGGTCTTGGTGGTTTCCACATCCCCCGAACCGGCTTCGGCGATCTGCAAATTGAAGGCGTTAAACACAATGGAGCCGAGCCGAGTCTTGCCTTGATCCGTGTTGATACCATACTCGTTTGGTTTATCGGAATAGTAATAACCACCCGTGAGCAGATCGTTCATATAGTCCTGCCCTCGCATAGGGGGATCCCAGGGCTGACTGATGGTGGACATGAGGGCTGATACGGCTCCCCCCCCGCTCTTTCTCAGCCAGCTTTCCGCAAAGCAGGTACCGCTCTGGTACTCTCCCACATTGCACGCCACCGAAAAGACAAAAGGCAATTTACCAGCGTTGGTCAAGGCATTGACATCTGTCGTGTCAAAATTCGAGGTGGACCAGCCATACATGTAACCGTGACCTGTGTAATTTATCACATGGACGCCGCCATTCACCGCACTGGCGACCCCTGAGGACGAAGCCCCTGGGTCATATTGTTCAGAGACGGTAGTATAGCCCCGGGGCACCAGTTTGTTTTCTTTGATGATGTCCACATGTTCATAATCGATCTCCCCATCATCACCATCCTCCCCTCCACCTTCTGCTGAAGCAATCCCTAAGGCGTTCTTCCACCATGTTTCATTGGGGTTTGTCTCGTATTGAATGACCTTGTTCACCTGGGTGGTCACGTCAGCGGTGTTATTGGCACTGAAACGGGAGATAATGAGATCATAATAATTGTCTTCCCCTGCTACCAGGCCGAGAGCATTGTCCCTGGGATATCCCTGATTGTCCGTCTCGCACTTAATATCCGCCCAATCCCCCACCAACTGCACATATAAAAGATCATGGTCCGCATCGTAGGCGCCCTGAATAATGCTTTTCACATTGGTGCCCGTTGCCGCTTGCTGCTCCGTCACCGTAAACCCCAGAGATCTCTTGTGGGCGATAAAGGGTTGAATAGCGTCTTTGTCCCGCGCCGTATAAATCACCAGCACATGCCCGAGACCGTCATCCAGCTCACCCGCCCACCTGAAATTGTCGAAAAGAGCGTTTAAAACCGGTTCATTCTGCGAAAAAATCTTGGGGACCCGCTGGGACTGCTGGTTGACGGCGATCCCTTCGTCCACCGGAACCAGCTCGAATTCGATGGATCGAAGAATTTTAATTCGTTTTTGAACCGTATTGATAAGGACCGGGTATATGGTCACGCCGATTCCCCGAACCTCCCGGATCAGAAAGGGATCACCTAAGACCACAAATTCACTTTGCGGATAGTCGGCATCCACCTTTGCCGCGGCTTTCATTTCATAGGGAACTTTGGAAGGATTCTCGCTTCTTAAGATCTGTCCTCTGGAAGGGAGCCATTCCCCTTCGTAGGGCATCTCATTAAATACCTGTTTTTGAACTACCAGTCTGTAATTCTGGTTGTTGCGCAACTGGAAAACCATTCTGAAATAGGAAACTTCGGGGAACCCCTTCTGTTTCGTGGGCAGGCAACTCTCAAATGGCACGGTTTGGTATTCTTTGTTCTGTCTTTTGGTACGTCCCAGGGAAAAAGCCCTTTTGGCCTTGATCCCAACAGAAATGCGTCCATCCCGCGTGGTGTCTTCGGTAATTTTAAGATCAAAATCCTTGGCACCCCTTTCTCCACCCGCCAATACGAGGGAAGCCACAAGCAAAAAACCAACTGCGATTAAAAAAATAAAACCCGCTTTTCTCAATTCTATCTCCTCATGCAGAGGCGCCCGCCCAAGATAATCAACGCAACCTGGCCCAATCCCAGCCAGACCAGCAACAGGGGGATCAGAATACCCCCCAGATGGATATACCGAAACGTCTTCTCTCGATAGTATCGGTAATTCTCTTCAATACCTTGAACGGTTTTCCCGAACTCAATGCCCAGGGCCTGAACTTCCGCCAAACCTTCATCCATCTTCCCCACTTCCCGGGTTAATGCCCTGAGCGCCTCTTTCGAATCCGGATTCTGCTGCAGATCCCGTGCGGTCTGTTTTGCCCGCTCAAGCATACCGGGCAATCGGCTCAAGGTGCCGGAGGCCCCTTTAACCTTTGCCATCAAAGACCCTTGCTGCCCATCGGCTTTCCCTGAATCCGGGTCCTCAACACCCAAAAGCGTCAGCAAACGGCTTACGTCCTCGGCCGTGCTTTCAGAGGTATCCATCAATTGCCGCGCATTTAAAAGTTTTTCCTTGACCCCGTGATCCAGGGTAAAGGCGATATGATCCGTCGGCGTTTTTTCTCCCTTTCCCTCTGTTCCAAGGGCTTCCGCACTTGAAACAACGGTATTCAAATCCGCACGTACGCGCGAAAGTGAAGCATCTATCTGATCCAGCTGGCGATGGATGCCCGCAAGAGCGTTTTCGGCGGTATCCGACACCTGCCCCGCAAAATGACGGAATTGCTTTTTGACGCTACCCGTGTGATACATCGCCACACCACAGGCAACCACGCCCACTGCGCCCAGCAAAAGCAACAGGATGCCGCCAAATTTTCTCAGCACCATGATGACACTCCACTCACAAAACCGCGCGGTTTTTTGAATCAGGGCCTGATACGTTTATCGGCAAAAGAGGCCATCTGCTCAGCCTGCCTCAAATATTTCCCGATTTCAATGGCCTCGTCCCTCTCCATGAGCACCACGGGACCAAAAAGCTCCTTTTGCTTCACCCTGATCCTGAATTCACGGCCCTGTTTAGACGAAAAATTGACTTCACAATTGTTGGAAAAGATGGAATCGGAGGACGACAGGTCATCACTCTTTTTCTGGGATTCGTAATACTCGTCTGTTTTTGTTAAGAGTTCTCCAATTGCATTGGCCTGTACAGGGGAGACGGTCAGTGCGCATAGGGGAATCGATGGCTGGCCGAAAATAACGACCAAGGTCTCCGGGGTTTTCTGAATCTCCATGGTCGTACCGCCGTATTTTACCACATGCCAGGTAAAGGTATAATCCTTAATAACAAACTCCTCAGCATGAACGGGCATTACGAATATTGACAAAAAAACCATGCAGGCCAATAACATTCCTTTTTTCATGAACCAAAATCCTCCTTGTAATTTGCTGTTGCGGCCATGAGCCGATCTTTTTGAATCTGGGCTCACCGCCTATCGATACCGTTTGGCATCAACGCCGTATTTTTGAACTTTATACCCGAAGATACGTTCCGTTGTCTTGAGGGCCATGGCCGCCTTCCGCATATTGCCGCGGCTGTTTTTGACGGCTTCAATGAGCATTTCTTTCTCAAAACGCTCTACGGCATCTTTCAGCGACTGGGCCTGCTGGGTGCCCGTCTCTTTGGCCGTTCGCAATGTGGGGGGCAGGTGATAACTGTGAAGCACCTGATCTTCACATAACAAAACAGCCCGCTCGATGCAGTTTTCCAGTTCCCGCACATTTCCCGGCCAATGATACTGCGTCAGCGAATCAATGGCCGGTGTGGAAATCCGTTTGATATCTTTTTCATACTCGACCGCATATTTCTCGAGGAAGTAGTCCGCCAGCAAAAGCAGGTCTGCTTCTCTCTCCCTGAGGGCAGGCAGATAGATGGGATAAACATTCAAACGGTAAAAAAGGTCCTCTCGAAAAGACCCCTCTTCCACCGCCTGCGCCAAATCTCCGTTTGTAGCGGCAACCAGACGAACATTCACCTTGATGATACGATTCCCGCCCAGTCTTTCAAATTCCCGCTCCTGCAGGACTCTCAAAAGCTTGCCCTGGCTTCCAAGGGCAAGAGATCCGATTTCATCCAGAAAAATGGTCCCTTTATCGGCCAGTTCAAACTTGCCCGACTTGGTCCGGTTGGCCCCGGTGAACGCCCCCTTTTCATAACCGAAAAGTTCCGCCTCAATCAGGTTTTCCGGAAGTGCCGCGCAGTTGACTTTCACCAGCGGCCTGCCCCCACGAAGGCTGTTGTAGTGGATGGCGTTGGCGACCAGTTCCTTTCCCGTTCCGCTTTCCCCCAGCAGCAACACATTGGCATTGCTCTTGGCCACCTGGCTGATCAGGTAGAACACCTCCTGCATCTTGCGGCTGTTGCCCACAATATTGCTGAAACTGTATTTTTTGTTAAGCTCTTTTCTGAGCCTGAGATTCTCCTCTTCAAGCTGGTTCTTCTCTCGATGGATCTTTTCCAGCATGGATACTTTCTGCGCAATCAGCGTACTGATAACGGCTAAAATCCTCGCATCCTGTTCAAGAGAAGATGTTCCTTCAAAGGCACAATCCACACTCAGGGCGCCGATAACCCGGACCTGGTCCTTGATGGGAACACACAAGAATGAAATTTTGGAATGATCGATCCCACTCCTGGCACCCGTTCGATCCAGAAAAAGCGGTTCGTCATTGATCTTAGGCACGACCATGGCTCTTCCCGCCTTGATGACGCGCCCGGTTATGCCCTCGCCCAGCTTGTATTTGCCTTTGGTTCTTTCCATTTCGGAAATCCCGTGGGCCACTTCAATATGAATCTCCCCTGTCTCCGGATTGAGAAGCGTGATGGAGCCCCGTTTCATGTCCAGGTGCTCTGAGAGTAACTCAAGAACCTTATACAAAGCCCGCTGAAGGTCCATGGTTGCATGGATGGCCTTTGTGATCTCATACAGGCATTTTATTTCGTCGGGGGTATGGTTCCCTGTTCTCTCGGGCATTTACATTACTCTCCAATTTTCAAATGACATCATTTATTTCATTTCGATACTCTAATGCCGAACCCCGGAACTGTAAAGGTTATCCTGATTTTTAATCCCAATGTACCCGGCAATCGCCTTTCGATGTTCCAGAATCCCTTCCCGGTAACGAATGCATCTAAAATCCTGGAAAAATCCGAGCAGCTCATTGTGCCGCAGCAGATGTTCCGGATTCTTCGGTCTGCCAAACCGCGCCTGATCCACGATATAGGTTTCATAAACCATCATGCCACCCGGACGAAGCGCTCGCTTTAAAAGAGGGATCAAAGGTCGATGAAGATAGTTGAAACAGACAATGACGTCAAACGCCTCGCGAGGGAGGGAAACATCGCTTTCAAGATCCATCGTTCGAAAAGTCGGGGAAACGCCGAACTCCTTCGCCAATTTCCGTGCGGCATCCAACGCTTCAGGGGAGATATCGATCCCCTCCACCTCAAACCCCCGCCGGGCAAGATAAACGGCATTTCTTCCCCTTCCCGTGGCCACATCCAGAACGCTCCCTTCGGGAAGCAGATCCACATGTTCGACCAGAAATGATGAGGGCTTGCCTTCTCGGTGATGCACATGGGCCATCATTTGACGCTATCCTTCACCGGCATCTTTATGCTTAACCGCCTTTGGGCCTTTTCTCCCTTTCTTTTCTTCCTTATTCAACCATCCACCCCCCAGCGCCTTATACAATTTCACATATCCGTTCAGGTATTGCTGCTTCAATTCCGACAGTTCCAGCTCCGCCGAAAAAAGGGCCCGTTCCGTCTCCAGAACCTCAAGGTAACTGCTGACCCCTTTATCGTATCGAAGTTTTGCCAAACGGTAGGCATTCTTGGCGGCTTTCACTTTTCTTTCAACAGCCGACTTCTGGCTCTTATAGGTATCGATTTCAACCAGGGCGTCATCCACTTCCTGAAAGGCGGTCAGTACCGTATTCTCGTAGAAGTAGAGGGCTTCCTTTGTTTTGGCTTCCTCGATTTCCACACGCCGTATGTTCTTGTAGAATTGAAAAATCGGTCCTATAAGACTCCCACCCACCGACCAGGCGCCACCGCTGGAGGTAAGTGATGCCAACTCGTTACTGGCAACCCCCACCATGCCGGTCAACGAAATGGCCGGCAACCGCATGGCCTCCGCCACCCCGATATTGGCGGTCTGGCTTTCCAGCAGAAACTGAGCCTGCACAATATCCGGCCGACGTTCCAACAGACTTGACGGCAATCCCGTGGGGATCGCAGGGGGCGCTGATTCCTGCATCAAACCTTTGCCCGTCTTGATGGACTCGGGGAGCTTTCCCAGCAAAATACTGAGGGCGTTTTCCGTTTGGGCCACAGACCGTTCATACTGGGGAATGGCCGATGCGGCAATCTCTTTCTGAATCTGGGCCTGGTTCACATCCAGTTCGGGAATAATCCCTTTATCAAACCGTTTTTGAATAATATCCAGACTCTCTTCACGTGATTTGAGGGTGTCTTTTGATATTTTCACCCGCTGATGGTAATCGAGCAGCAGATAATAGGTTCCCACCACTTGGGATATGAGACCGATCTGAATCGTCCTGAGCCCGTATTCGGTTCCCATCAACTGGGCTCTGGCCGATTCCGTGGCCCGGCGGAACTTTCCCCAGAAATCCAATTCCCAACTGAGCATCGGGCCCACATAGCCGTAACTGTTCCGGGTATCGGATCGTGTGCCACCACCGAAATTGCCGGTGCCGGTGCCGGCTTCGATAAAGACGCCGGGGTATTGATCGGCCCGGGTAAATCCCAGATAAGCCCTGGCCTGCTCCACCCGGGCCGCGGCAATTTTGAGATCTTTGTTGTTCGATAGGGCCTGGGTTACCAGCGTGTAAAGCACCGGATCATTAAATAACTGCCACCATTCCAGATTGATCATGCGCTCCGCGGGCACTTTTTCAAAACGATAGTTCTTGGGCGTTTCCACCACGGGGCGCATGAAATCCGGCCCCAAAGCGCATCCTGAAAAGGAGAACAGGAGCAACAGAACACTCAACCCACATATTTTATGCATCATTTTGACTTTCATGGTTGCCATTTTTTCAGAGTTTTGCGGCTTTTCACGGGGTCTTCAGGCTTCCGGCGATGCCGCCTCCTGAAGGCTGCGTTTTTTCTCGTATCGGGCGATTTTGCCGATGAACACAAATAGCATGGGATAAAAGAAAACCCCCAGCAGTGTGGCCAGGGTCATTCCTCCCAGAAGGGCCATCCCCATGACAACCCTGGCTTCCGCGCCCGCACCGGTGGCCACCACCAGGGGCAACACCCCCAGAATAAAGGAGAAGGCCGTCATCAATATGGGCCGGAACCGCAATTTCGCGGATTTTACCGCCGCATCAAACAATGAAAGGCCTTTGTCAAATTCCAGCTTGGCAAACTCCACGATGAGGATGGCGTTCTTGGCCGCCATGGCAATGAGCATGACTAGGGCGATCTGGGCAAAGACATTCAATTCAAAGCTTTCGCTGTGCATGCGGGCCACATAGAGGGCCAGAAATGCGCCGAAAATGGCAAAGGGAGTTCCCAGCAAAATGCTGAAAGGGAGCGACCAGCTTTCATACTGGGCCGCTAGGATCAAAAACACGAAAATCAGGGAGAAGACAAAGACCATGGATCCGGTTCCGGCGGATTTCTTTTCCTGGTAGCTCATGTTGCTCCATTCATACCCCATGCCGTCCGCCAACACCTGGCCGGCCACCTCCTCCAAAGCCGCCATGGCCTGGGCGGACGTAAACCCTTTGGCCGGAGATCCGGTCAATTCCACGGAGCGGTACAGATTGTAACGATTGGTGTAATCAGGCCCCACAATGTTCTGGATATTGACAAAGGTGGACAGGGGGACGCTCGTCCCCTCCTTGTTGTCCACATAAAACAAGTCCACCTGGGTTTCTTTGAGCCGGTATTGGGGTTCCGCCTGGACATACACCTTGTACAGTCTTCCAAAGCGGTTGAAATCATTAACATAGGCACCCCCTAGAAAAGCTCCCAACGTGGTGTAGATGTCATTGAGATTCACCCCCGCTTTCAAGGCTTTGTCCTTGTTGATTTCAATATAGCGCTGGGGGACGCTGGCCCGGAAAGTGGTGAAAATGGATCCGATCTCGGGACGTTGGGAAGCCGCCTGAATGAACTTTGTGGCCTGATCCGCCAGGTAGGCCGGCGTATTCCCCCGCTTGTCCTGAATCATCAACGTAAATCCGGAACCGCTCCCGAGCCCCGGAATGGCGGGGGGGCCGAAGGCAAACACCTGGGCTTCATTGACATTCAGGAAAAAATCCACATTCAACCGCGCCACCACTTCCCTGGCGGTGGCCTTCCTGAGGCCCCAGTCTTTCAGGAGACGAAAATAAACCCCGAATTGCTGCTCATGCTGCCGGAGAGCAGGCTGAAACCGGCGGCGGTGGTGACAAATTCAACTTCCGGGTATTGCCTGATGATTTCTTCCACCTTTTTGGAAACCACATCACACCGCTGAAGGGAGGCCGCATCGGGGAGTTGGATATTGACCATGAGGTATCCCATGTCCTCTTCGGGCATGAAACCACCGGGAATCAAGTTTCCCAGATATCCGAGAGCGCCGGTCAGAATCAGGATGAAGACCACGCCGATGGAAAGTCTTCGTGCCAGAACCTTTGTAAGCCCCACATAGGCATGGGTGGATTTGTCAAAGAGCTTGTTGAACAGTTTGAAGAAAGCGCCCAGAGGGCCCCGCATGGGTTTTTGCTTTCTGAGCAGCAGGGCGCACAGAGCCGGACTCAGGGTCAGGGCGTTGATGGACGAAAATACCACCGACACCGCCACGGTTATGGCAAACTGCTGATAAAGGCTCCCGGTGATGCCGCCCATGATGGCCACCGGGATAAAGACGGCCACCAGCACTAGGGTGGTGGCGATCACGGGAGCGGTCACCTCGTCCATGGCTTTCATGGTGGCGCTCTTGGGTCCATGCCGCTTTCAATATTGTTTTGAACCGCCTCCACCACCACAATGGCGTCATCCACCACGATACCGATGGCCAGTACCAGTCCCAGGAGCGACAACACATTGATGGTGAAACCGATGATTGGAAATACAATAAAAGCCCCAACCAGGGAAACGGGGATGGCGATGGTGGGAATGAGCGCCGCACGCCAGTCCTGAATAAAGATGAACACCACCAGAATCACCAGCGCCAGGGCGATATAGAGGGTCTCAATAATTTCATCAATACCCGCCGTGATGGCCAGGGTGGTATCCAGGGAAATATCGTAGCGGAGACTTTCCGGAAAGGATCCGGCAAGGTCCTCCATGGTCGCCCTGACTTTCCGGGCCAGGTCCACGGCGTTGGACCCGGGGGCTTGATACACGCCGATCATGGCGCAGGAGCTGTCATTGAGCCGGGTAAAGGCGTTGTAGGTCTCCACCCCCAACTCCACCCGGGCCACGTGCTTGATTTTGACCTGTGCGCCGTCATCCGTGGTGCGAATGACCACTTCGCCGAATTGCTTTTCCGACTGAAGCCGCTCCGGCAGGCGCACCGTGTAGGTGAATTCCGTTCCCGGCGGTGACGGCTCGGCGCCGAATTTACCGCCCGGCACGATCACGCTCTGGGCGCGAAGGGCGTCCATGATCTCAGGGACCGTAATCCCCATCTGTGCCAGACGGTCCGGCTTGATCCAGATCCGCATGGAATAATCGCTGGCCCCGATGACATTGACCCGTCCGATCCCCTTGATGCGCGCCAGGATGTCCTTGATATTGATGAGCGCATAGTTTCCCAGCCAATGCTGGTTATACCGACCGTCCGTTGAAGTAACGGCAATGAGCATCAGGATGTTGGGAAGGGATTTTTCCGTGGTCACGCCGAACCGCTTCACCTCTTCGGGCAGTTTTGCCGTGGCCGCCGCCACACGGTTCTGGGTGAAGACCGTGTTCATATCCGGATCCGTACCGATGTCAAAGGAGGTCTGAATGGTCATGGTGCCGTCGTTGGCGTTGGTGGATTTCATATAGATCATGTTATCCACACCGTTGATCTGCTGTTCCAGCGGTGTTGCCACGGACTGTTCCACGCTGATGGCGTCAGCACCCGTATAAGTGGCGCGTACCTCCACGATGGGAGGGGTTATGTTGGGGTACTGTTCAATGGGGAGCGCCTTCAGGAACACAACCCCGGCGATCACCGTGATAATGGCGATCACCATGGCCACAATGGGCCGCCTGACAAAGAAATTGCCCTTAGCCGCCCGGTCTGCCTGCTTTGATTGATCCGCCATTATTTCTTTTCTTCTTCCTTCAAAGGCACGTCGACCACCGTCGCCGCAACAACGGTTCCGTTCTTGACTTTCTGCAATCCTTCGTAAACCACCTTTTCCCGCGGGTTCAACCCTTCGCGAATCAACCAGAAAGATCCGATCTTCGGCCCCGCCTTCACTTCCTTGATCTGTATTTTATTTTCAGCCGACAAAACATAGACACTGAAGGTCCCCTGAAGTTCCATCACGCAACGCTGGGGAATCAGAATCCCGTCTTTTACAACGTCGATCTCCGCTTTCACTTTGGCAAACTGGCCCGGGCGAAGCAGCTCATCGGGATTGGGAAAGGAGGCCTGAATCAAAAGTGCGCCCGTCTGGGGATCCACTTCCCGGTTGACAAAATCAGCCTTCCCTTTATGGGGATAAACGGAACCGTCCGACAGGATCAGTTCAAGCTCGGCTTTCTCATCCTTTGCCGCTCTTTTCTCCTCTCTTTCAACAATATGTGTGCGCATGAGCATGAGATATTGGCTTTCCGTGATGAAAAACTGAACCAAAACCGTGTCAATGCGCGACACTGTGTTCAAAATAATGGGACTGGGCTGGCGCCCCACAAAATCTCCCACTTTGGCTTTGGTTTTACCGATAATCCCGGAAATGGGTGAATAAATCTTGGTATAACTCAATTGTATTTCCGCGGCCCGGAGATTCGCTTTTGCCGCTTTTATCTGGGAGAGTCCCACATCATATTGGGCCTGGGCGGAATCCAGATCACTCTGACTGACCGCTTTTTCTTTTGCAAGAGGCTTAATGCGGTCCAAATAGGTTTTCGCTTCCGTCGTGTAGGTCTCAGCGGCTGCCACACCGCTCATCTTGGCCGCCACATCCGCCTCGAACTGCTGGCTTTCCAGGGTATACAAGAGCATCCCCTTCTTTACGGGAAATCCTTCTTGAAAATGGATCCCCTCCAGATATCCCTCCACACGGGCCGAAATGCCGATATCCTTGAACCCGTAAACCTGCCCTACAAACTCCTGATAAAGGGGAACTTCACTGGCTACGGTCTCATAAACGGACACTTTCGGTGGGGGTGGCGGCGCCTGTTCGCTCTCGTCCTTCGGCGCACACGAGAAGAAGCATAGGAATACAAGGGATAGAATAATGATTTCGTATTTTTTCATTTTATTCTTTTTCCATCAAGGTAATGAAATGAAGTAAACGTTTAACGGATAAGAAAACCATATCTCCCCGGTTTTTTGGTTCCTTATTACCGGAATTTTTGGTACTTTACCAGGAAAAACTCGGTCAATTCAAATGAGAAGCGATTCATTTGCTTCAGGAAACCAGGTGGTTTGAGAAGCCTCAATGAAAAGATACTATAAAGAAAGATTTGAAGCCAGGTCCCGACTGGACGAGAAAATCATGCCACTGGTCAAAATCAATCAGATCCTCCAGGAAATGCGGGACGAACTGAGAGTTCAAATTCCTTCCGCCATGGAAACACGCATCCTTTTAATGGACCCGGACGCCAAAAAATATACCCGGCCCCTGCAGTGTATTCTTTATGACCGGCCCGTGAACTGCCTGTCATGCAAAAGGAGCCGCCCGGTCATCAAGAAAGCCCTCGAAAAGCGGCAGATCGTGGTAGTCCCGGAGGGTGACCCGATTGAAAGAGAGAACGGCGAAATGGTTCAGGTTGGACCCGAAGCCGCGGCCCCCGCATTTTTGGGGGATGAAGTGCTATTGGTTGTGAGCGTGGTGGGAAAACCGGGAACCCGTTTCACCCCCAAAGACTTCTTCTTGATTGAAGACTTTGCCAAAACAGCCCGTAATGTGGTGCTTCGGGCCAAAAAACACTGGGAAATGACGGAAGAGAAGCTCAAAATCAGCAAAATGTTGAGCAACATTTCCCTTTTCGTTCCCCAGTCCGTTTTAAAGATGGCGGAAAAAGACCCGGCAATCTTAAGTCAGGAAAAGGAAAAAAAGGAGGTCAGCGTTCTTTTCCTCGACATTGAAGGCTACACCAAACTCAGCGCCAGACTGCCCGAACAGGAGGTCAATCAAATTGTTGAGAGCCTATTTTCCAGCTTTGTCGACCCCATACACCGCTCCCGGGGCGATATCAACGAAACCGCCGGAGACGGCCTCATGATTATTTTTAAGGAAGACGACATCAAAACCAATGCCGCTAACTCTATCAAGGCCGCATTTGACATTCACCAACAAAGCCTTTTGTACAACCGGGAACTTGCCTCGCACATTGATCCGCTGAATGTCAACATGGGTATTCACTGTGGTACAGCCCTGGTGGGGATGACCCGTTTTAAAGGCTCCATCGGGACCAGAATGACCTATACGGCCAGCGGCAATGTGACCAACCTGGCCGCACGGCTGGCCGACCGTGCCAAAGGGGGAGATATCCTCATCGCCAATGAAACCCGAGACTTGATCCATGGCCTCTGGCCCGTGTTTGACAGGGGGGTGGCTGATCTCAAGGGAATCGAAAAGCCGGTGCAAATCTATTCTCTGCTGAGGAAAGAATAATTTCTTTGTTGTGCAGGCCCCGAAAAAATTCAAAAGGAGCAGGGAGAACATACCAATGATTATACGATGCCACGGCGCCAGAGGTTCCATTCCGGTATCAGGCCCGGAATATGTTAAATACGGTGGAGACACCACCTGTCTTGAAATCCGCACCCAGAATGATGAAATCATTATTGTGGACGCAGGATCCGGCATTCGGCGCCTGGGAACCCGGCTGATTGAAGAAGGAAAGTATCACTGCCACCTCCTCTTCACCCATTCCCATCTGGATCATATTCTGGGATTTCCATTTTTTAAACCCATCTACCATCCCGAAGCCGTCATCCATTTGATGGGCTGTCCCACCACCCAGGGAAATATTCAAAAACTGCTCAGTAAAGCCATGAGCGCCCCGCTCTTCCCCATACAGTTTGACGCCCTCGAAGCCGCCATTGATTACGATGTGGAATGCCGCTTTGACTTTCAAATCGATTCCGTCGCGATCTTTCCCATCAATCTGAACCATCCCAACGGCGGCATGGGGTATAAATTCGTGGAGAACGGAAAATCCTTCGTGTTCCTGACGGACAATGAATTGCGGCACAAGCACCGAAACGGGCGTACCTTTGAAGAATATGCTGAATTTTCAAAGGATGCGGACCTGCTGATCCACGACTCGGAATATACTCGGGAAGAATATCACATGAAAAAAGGGTGGGGACACTCCACCTACGCGGATGCCCTTGAACTGGCCCGAAAGGCCCGCGTCAAAAGCTTTGGGCTTTTCCATCACAACCAGGATAGAAGCGATGAGGATCAGGATCTGCTCGTGGAGGAATGCCGATCCATGAACCGGGACAAGCACGTGGACATGGATTGTTTCGCCTTGACCCAGACCACCACCCTGACCTTGTAGGCAGTCTTTTGCCGGCTTACGAACCAACTTTTGAAGCTCCGTGCCAACTTCTGAAAGCCGCCCCTTCTTGCGACTGCCCGAATGCGACAACACACATTTTTCGGTTTGGTAAAAACAGATATTCAAACACACTTTCTGGAAACCGATCACCTGAGCATGTTTTGATCGGGCCATAATAGAGGCGTTTATTTTCCTAAAGTTTTTTTCCGATTTTGCAAAGACCGCAAATAATAGGGGTTACTTGCGCTTTTAAACGGAAGAATAGAATCAGCATTCTACATGCTGAACCGGAAGAATGAGCGTCAATATCCAGTTTTTTTCATACCTTCGGGTTCCGGGTTCAACGAAACAATGATATAGGTGCGTTTCTGTCATGGGCAGTTCATCGGGGCTGGCGACCAGATGTTGGGGCTTTCAGGCAAGTCCCAACAAAGCCGCTTTGAAAAAGCATCGCGGTGGGTAGATGGCTCTTATGCAATCCTGTCGCCACCTGATGTACCAAATAGATAAATGATATTTCGACGGGCGGAAAGAAAGCCTCACAACGAGAATTGGAAAAGGGAATAGTTGAGGCTGTATTGGCGATCTTTGTTGACGCGGCCTGCCTGCACCTGATCGCACACCGACAACTGGCTTTGCGTGGTTTCTCGATTCATAATCCTAGATGCTTGAGGACCTTCTTGGTCACCTCCGCATTTTTTGTTACGTTGATGGCTACTGTCCCTTGACCGCTTCGTAGACTTCTCGGGAACTGTCAACAGGGATATGTCCGAACCAATCATCACCTCGATAATTGTAATAGTTGAAGGGCGGACCTTCGAAGACGTATTTTCCGTCGACACTGAGTCCCCAATGGTCTGTGGTATAGATCTTCCCTCCTCCCAATTTGGCCACCCATTCCTGTTCACTCCGCATGTAGCTTGAAAATTTGTAACTGATGTAATCGCTGCTCTTCATTCGATTCTGATGGCTGGCAAGGCTGGTTTGACGCATCTCCTCGGCATAGCGTGACATCATCGATGAGGTCTTTTTCATCAACTCTCTCACCCTCGCCATTCCTTCCCGGACATATTCTCCTGCCCATTGTTCGTTAAGTCGGTAACTCTCCGCTATCCTAATGAGTGAGGAGAGTTGTTGCGCGAACTGTGAAGTGGGTGCCCAAAAGCCCATGACAATTATTCCCCATTGACCGGCGTTGTCGGGTGGGAAGCCAAAAACATCGTAGTAGCCGGTACAGGGCAAGCCGTGCTTATTCGTGGCTGAAATCAATGCGAGCTCCGCATCAACCTGCTTCTTAAGATAGGCAGATGCTTGATTGGCCCATGATTTGTTGTTGTAGCGTTCAATCACCCTGTGGTTGGTTGAACCGTCATGTCTGGCGGCCATGATCAGAGCGTCAACGGGAAGCATATGCTCATAATGAAGGCCTGGTATGTTGGCGCTGTTAAAGTAAGGAATCCGTGATTTCGCGACAAAACCGATAACGGCATAAATAAATCCACTCTCTTCATGAAGGGAGGTGCAGAGAGCCGCACCTTTACCGGCTGTAAACTTCCATCCCTCCGGGACCAGGAGCGAACAAGTGCGGTCGGGCGATGACGTCTGTTTCATTGGAAGTGTCGTGGGTCTCTTTTGTTTCCCCTGGAAAGAGCCTTGAGAAACAAGCCTCTGATACTTCTGATCGTCAAGAACGGTGATGTTGGTAATGATGGTCAAAAGAGTGGAAGCCACTTCTCTATATTGCGTTGAGGTAGCTTCGTATCCAAATACCGAAGCGTTGGGTTGTTTGACGTTGAACATGTATTTCCCTTCGATAGGAGTCTCTTTGTGACCACTCCGGTGATATTTTACCACCGTATGCATCCGATCCCTACTGCTTCTGGCTCCAACGATTTTGAGGCCAGGCATCTGCTTGGTGATGTTTTTCAACGTGGCAATTGCAAAGGTAACCGCATCGAGATTCGGGTTGATATCTTCCAGGCAGGTTGCACTCGCAAAAAAGAGGTTCTGTGGATCGCTGACAAATACCATCTTGCCATTGGGATATTTCTGGGTGCTGACTTTCCATCCTTTAGGTCTGTAAACCCCAAATGCTCCGTCCTTGGTTACATAATATTCATAATTCGAGAAATTCGGTTTTCCTTGAGAATTGGAGTATTGCGGACAAAATAGAACAATCGCGAGAACGGCCAGATGGACAAAACGTTTGAAACTCATGGAAACCCTCCCTTTTCCCAATTCGTTTGAAACAGGCAGCAACGACGAAATTCAGCGTTGAGGCAAGTTGAATATTCAAGTTTCATGGTCCAAAGGACACGTAGTTTCAATGTTGGTATTTTTGTTGTCAATGGGGCCCAGTTTCCCAGTGCCTGCCATTACGCTCCGTCTTTAACCTGTGGGCAGGCGGTTCGTATGTCATTTTATCAGGCTTTTCATGTACCAAAGCAATGTTCCCGTGCTGAACAATGCCCGAAACCGGTGATTATTGCCTCACAATATTCGGGCAATCAACAAAACTGAGGGGAGGTGGTGACCTCGTGCCAGAAGCCACCTGACGATTTTACTTAATTGGCGACAGACCAATCCTGCCGTCAAAAGGACCGCGTAATCCGTAATCGTCCCCCTCCCCATGATTTGGGTGTTTTGTGCTGAACTTATCAAGGTTTTACTATTAGCATTTGTAATGTAAGTGCCCCTTGCGGCGCTTTAGGTGCCTTAATGAAGGTTGTGTTTGGAGTTTGAGATGTAAATGCCGAATTCCAGCCGCCCTGAAGCGTTAGTGACTTTGACATGTTAAGTGTAGGGTTTTCATTGTAAATGCCCTGGGCTACTTTTATGGCAGCTCCCGTGGTTGCTGCATTGATTGCCACCTGGATTGAACTGTAGCAGGGGACTTTTCCACCACATGTAGCATCATTCTTGTTTACGTAGGAGGGGGGGGTTGAGGGGCACCTGTAAACGTTCCCATTGAATGTCCCCGCGTATATGTTTGTTCCGTCGTTGGTGAGAGACAAAATCCGCCTATCATCAGGGTACAAGTCACCCCAATTGGTGTCGATCCAGGAGGACCCGTCATATTTGAATACGCTCCAGTTTGTGCCTGCAAATATATCGCTTCCGACTGCGGTAAAACAATAGACACGACTGGAGGGGTTTGGATCGGGTATCCCGATATCGACCCAGGAGTTCCCGTCGTATTTGAATACGCTACGTCCACCCCCCGCGTATAGGTTGGATCCATGGCTGAAGATAACGTGTTGATAGCTGGGACACCCGATATAGGTCCAGGAACCCGCATTATCGTATCGATACACTCCTTGGCCCTCGAAACCACCGTATGCCCAGAAACCTGCGTATATATCACTCCTCAAGACAGCAAGGTTGTGCGTCTGACTTTGACTGGTCTGTATCGGAAGTTGTGCGACTTCCTGCCAGGAGGAGACGTTGAGTGCGTGCAGCGCGTCAGGGAACCCATAATATTGCCCCCCGAATGTCGCTGCATACAAGACGCCACTGTCGTAGGCAAGGCTATCGATAGTCGCAATTACCAGGGGACCGGTGGTCCCCCAAGAAGTTCCGTTGTACACGTAGACTCTGCTATGTGACCCTGCGTATACATTGCCTCCGACTGCCAAAAGCGCGTAAGCTTCAAAGTCACCGATTTTACTCCATCCGGTCCCGTCGTATTTATGTATGCCTGCTTTACCAAACTCGCTTGAGCTGACTGTCGCCGCGTATATGATGCTTCCGGCGCTGGTGAGGCAATCGACATACTCGCCCCCCCCGGGGTTGCCGATATTGCTCCAGTTGTAGTCAGCGTATGCAGGTGAGGTGATGAACGGGACGGTCGAGACGATTAGAGTAAGCAATGCCAAAACTATTATAAGCTTTCTTTTCACGCTGTCGTCAGAATCTTTCCCAAATCTCAAAGATGACAACCTTACATTTTTCATCCGCTATCTCCTACTTTTTCCCTAACCAACTTTCAAACTCTATCTATCGTTCTCTTCACTTCTCCTCTAAACTCCTCATTCTCTTCTATTGCCAACTTACAATAACAACTATCCTATGCAATCCTACGCCTGTATATAATCACCACCCCAATTCCCATCTCCCATCATAATGGTTGTGAAGATCATTATGCCCCATTCAGTGAGTTCGGACAGTCGCATCCTCATCTGATCTCATGAGTTTCCTGCAACCTTTGACATCACCACATCACCACTGAGGATAGCGGTAAGTTTGCGTGGGATGATTCCCCAAACAGAAAAGCCCCCACGGACATAGAAAAGTCCCTTTGGAGGCTTTTTTATTGGAACCTTCCGATTGAGGTGTCTCATAGCAGACTCCCAAAACGTTAAGGTTATGTTGTTTATTGGGGGAAAAAAGTAATAATGATACTGAGTCTAATTCATATAGAGAAGTCGTTTAATGTCAACAAAAATCTGTTTCCAAGTTTCTCGTCATGATGGCAAATTTGGATTTGAGCAATAAAACAACTACGTGCATTAAATTAGCATTGCACATTCATCAAGATTTCGCAAGACTGCCAGATCAATTCTTCACGCTTTATCTGGGGAATAGCTGGAACAAATCCGCCACCTCCGTGCTCAATTGAAGTTGTCCATGACACTGATGATGCGGACAAAATATGCGCATGTGGCTGCCAGTTAAGCCGAATCGGGGAAGCGGTTTCGGAACAGCTGGATATCATTCCCGCAAAGATCCAGGTAATCCGGCATATCGACCCCAGAGCACAGACCCCTTTACCACTTATTCATCCGTGGGCGATATCGGAAGGAATATCCTAAATGTAGTTCCCGCAGGCCCCGTCTCCGTCACCTGGATTTCACCCCCATGGTCCTTGATGATCCCGTAGCTGATGGAGAGGCCCAACCCCGTTCCCTTCCCCACTTCCTTGGTGGTAAAAAACGGGTCGAAGATCCGATCCAGATCCCCGGGTGGAATTCCTTTACCCGAATCGGTGATCCTCATCTCCACATGGCTGTTATCCCTTGCCTCGGATGCGGATATCCTGAGCATTTTCTTTGTCTCATCAGCACCTTTTGAAGCTTCTTCCCGCCTGTCCATTGCATCTCGGGCATTGGTGATGACCTGTTCGAGCCGCGTTTCACTTCCCTGAACTGGAGGCAAATCGGAGGCATACGCCTCCATGATTTCAATATTGCGGAGGCGTAATTGCTCGTTGATCAGCGTGAAGGACCCTTTGACTACTTTGTTGATGTCTAATCGGCGAAACTCCTCTTTCGATTGGCGGGAAAAGGTTTGCAGATGGTTGATGATGTTCATCATTCGCTTGGTATTTCTTTCAATGGGATCAAGCTGCTCCATCAGTTCATCATTATTCAAGTTGTTCCTTCGAACACTTCTACAGATCAACTGGGCCGTGCCCCGGATCACCGTCAGGGGCTGGCTTAACTCGTGGGCCACACCAGATGCCAACTCACCGATGGATGCCAACTTTCCTGCCTGAATTAATTGAGTTTGAGCTTGCTTTAGATCTTCGGTCTTTGTCAACAATTCAACATTTTGCTTGCGCAGCTCATCTTTTGACTTCTTCAGCAGATGCGAGGTGTAGGACGTAATGTACGCGATTACATAACGTGCCGAGATTGTAGCCAAAACGATTGATACCTGATTTTTCAATGGAGACGCAAAGCCGGTTCTATTTCCTGAAAGGGAATTAGACCCAGGTACTCCATTGCCACCATCAGAAGGAAGGTTGTCCCACATAAACTGGCAATGATGAAGGGAAAGCTTCTCGGTGCGGTTATCCCGACATAAGTGATCAAGGCGGCATAAAGAGAGCCGAGATATGCAGCCCTGATACCACCCAAGAAATAGATAATGGCCGTATAGCCTATAATTTCAAGTGCGTTAACCAGAAGAGAGCAGTTCCTGTAGATGTCACGACGGGTAATGCGCTTTAAAACCCACAGGGTTGGTGGATTCATCAAGATGAGATATACAACCGCGGCAATAATACCAATGAAAATATCAACACTGAAAATCCCAAAAAGAAATGAAAAAACGGCAATCAGTCACATGATCGCACTGGCTCCTGATCGTACAAGAGCACCTTGAAAGTGTGTCTTATTGAGTTTTTTCAAAAGCTCTGCCGACAAATCGGACCGATTTTGGTTTCTATCGCCCCTAATCTCTCGACCTTCTTCTCGTTTTTCCATGATATGCCTTTAAATCAAAAAGTGGAAGCCTTACGCTGAAAGTCGTCCCCACCGACCCGGTCTCCGCCACCCCGATATCACCCCCATGGTCTTTAGGACTCCAGATGCACTATCTTTTCTTTATTTTCAAATAGGATTTTTCCGGCCTTCCTTGAGCACCATTCAGATGGCGTTTGATGCACAGGTCGAGACACACAAACCGCATCCATAGCATTTATTCTGATGAAACATCACCGGGAAAAGGGGGCAGATTTGTTTTTCTGATATTGTTAGCAGTAAAAAATAAACCGAAAAGATAAATCTGTCCCCCTTATTCCTTTAAAAGCTGATAGTTTTTTAGGGTTCAAGGGAAAAAGTCTGAACAGACCCTGATTTTCCCTTTACTTTTATGGCAGGCATGGCTTTAAAGAAGAACGCCTTTTCAAGTTCCTCTGCGACCTTTGAACTGACAAGAATATCCGTGCCGAATTCTTTGTTCAGGTCCTGGATTCGAGAGGCCAGATTCACCGTGTCTCCGATCAGAGAATAGGCTGTGCGATCCGAACTGCCGATATTTGCCGCCAGGACCGTTCCGGTATGAATACCGATCCCGTGGTTCAGGGTTGCAAATCCTTGGAGGGCATGATTCCTGTTAATCTCTTCCAGGCGCTTTCGCATGGAAAGGGCGGCTTGTACCGCGGAATGCACATGATTTGGGTCGTATATGGGGGCTCCAAAGACCGCTTCTATCTCATCGCCTATGAACTGAAGGATCAGTCCCCCATGCTCCTTGATGGTTTCCGCCATTGCATTCAAATAGTCGTTGAGCAGGTGGATCAGTTCTTTTGGGGGCGTCTTTTCCACCAGGGGGGTGAAGTCGCGAAGGTCCGCGAACAGGATGGTGGCCTCTTTAAGCTCGCCGTCAAGGGGGATATTGCCGTTTAGGATTTCATCCCTGATCTTGGCGTCGACATACCGGCCGAAGGTGTTCTTAATCAGTTCCCGCTCCCTTAACCCTGCCGTCATGGCATTAAGGACCTCTCCCGCAAAGCCGATCTCATCAGTGGTGTAAACGACGGCCTTTGCATTGAGATCCCCTTTTCTCACCCGGCTCATGGTGCGGATGATTTCCGCAACGGGTTTCCTGAGATGATGCAACACCAGCATGGCAATCAGAATGGATATCACCATAAACATCAGACTCTCCACGGCGATGGTCTTCTGAATGCTGTCTGCCAGCATGAGAGGGGTCACTTTCCCATCGACCTGCATGGTCCTGAAATGACCGATGGTCAGGTGGATAAAAGCGAGGGGAACGATTGAAACGGCAAAAACGAGGGCCGCCAGCCGGGTTCGCAGGTTAACTGAGCGTACCCCTTTCACTTTTGAAAGACCGCCATCCGGAAAAAACAAAGGGACCATATTGTGCTGGCACACGTGTTCCACCCAGAAAAAGGCCATCATGCCGGTGATAAGTCCGCAGGCGATTCCCATACCCAGACTTTGGGGAGAGGTAAAAAAGGCAAACAAAATCGTCCCGAATCCCCAGATAAAAATATCCATGACCGCCACCGTAAAAGGCTCATTGAGCAGCCTTCGTCTGGCGGAATCCAGCAATGGGAGATCGGGATCAATGCCGTCGGCAAAATGCCTTATGCATCTTCGGATGGGTCTTTCATACCAGATGGTAAGGATGCAAATAACCGCCAACGAGATGGTTCCGTAGGTAATATCCAGGTGGCGAAGGAAGGTCAGAAGTCCGTCGGACAGGGTGAGGCTACGGTGGGCAAAAAAGATTTTGGTGATGAAGCCCCCGATAAAGCTGACAACTATATTTCCCAGAAGCATGCTGTTGATCAGGGAAAAATATCGAAGTTTGCCGTATGTGCGGATGTCGGGTTTCATGGGGCAACTATTGACCACTCTTACGGGTTTGGCTTGAGGGGTCACCATCGGCCAGGCGGACCACTTTGCCGGACCAGGCAAGGCAGAGACAAGGAATTGAGAATAACAAGCCCCAAACAGCGGCCAGGCCGATCTTGAGAAAAAGCCTGGTCATTTGGCGGTTCTAATTGTATGAGTTCGTTTCAGCCGTACCCACATTAGATCAATGATCAAAGCCGGACCCTTGGACATATCGAAGCTTTCATTCCCGCTTACAATTCTACATGATTCCATCAGTTCTTCGTTCCCTGTCACAAATCCATACTGCTCCCTGATTTGCGTAACAAAGGTGCTATACAGGACGGGTAACTCCGATCTATTCATATTGGCAATTGTGACCCTGTCTTTCAGGGGGAATTTCAGAGATAAGCCTATCAACAGCTTCATCACCTGTTTTCGGGGGATTACCCATTGGGATCGTCTGTTTTCGGTTTCCCATGACATTATAACTGGTACCGATTCAAGGATGTTCATCTCCGCATCATGAATCCCTGGATCTTTGCTCCTCAAAAATAAATCTGTCCCCCTTTTTCTTGAGCACGATCAATCTCCCATGAATGAAAATCGGGGCCGGTAACGTAAGAATATTTTGTCACGGGTGATGGGGCATATGATTCAGGAATCTATCCTGAAGGAATCTTACATCTCAATTGCCATTCCCGCAATAATAGTAAAGGCCACTCTCCTCGAACGGACTCAAACATACGCGGCATCTGGGACTCTGCCACTGGGGTTCACAACCCTTGGTGGAGTCTAAACACTTTCCATCGGTCTCGGAATAATAATTCCACACGGCACAGGCCAGACAGCCCGAGAGGCCAAAAGATACGACTCATCAGTTCGGAGTCCGCTGTCAAAGGTGACTTCCATGAAAAACGAATAATCATATTTGAGAAATTCTGACCTCACAACAGGGGAAAAAATAAAAAAAGCAAAAAAATATTGACATTCATCTATAAGACTGAAAGACTATATGGAAAGAACACCGGAGTGGATACTTTTATGCCTGAAAAGAATTTCAAATTGATTGTTTGTAACGCCCTTTACCCACTGCTGTTACCCCATATCAACAAAGATACCGATGTTAAAATTCTGGATATCGGTCTGCATACCAGTCCAAGTCGGCTTCGGGAACGTGTTCAGGGGGAAATTGAAAACATGGAGGAAAAAGGAGTTGACATACACTTGGGTTACGGATTGTGCGGTAGAGGCCTGGAAGGCGTTTGTTCCACTAAAAGCAGACTGATCCTACCTCGGATTGATGACTGTGTGGGAGCCCTCCTGGGATCGAGGGACCGGCATCGAAAAATTCTGAAAAAGCATCCGGGATCCTTTTTTATGGAACCCACCTGGCTTGACACGGAAATGAATATCTTCGATGGACTTTCCCAGGGGATGGAGCATCTTTCAGCTGACCGAAGAGATAAGATCATTGCCATAGCACTTAAACACTACAAAACCATAGCAATGCTGGTCACCGGAAAGCCGGATTCACGTGCGGTCCGCCGTTGTGAACATCATGCCGAAGCGCATGCTCTCGAACTGTTACAGATTCCAACGGACCTGACATTGTTGGAACAATTAGTAAGGGGGCCGCAGGATCCAGCCTCTTTTGTTATTACACCAATCGGCGAGCCGATTCCTTTCTTTTAAACAAGTATTCAGGAGATATGCTGATGATTATTATCGGAGAAAAAATCAATGGGACCCGGAAAGCCGTGGGAACAGCTATCAAAGAACGTGAGGCTGATGCCATCAAGCGGCTGGCAGAGGAACAAACGCAAGCAGGCAGCGCATATCTGGACATTAACGCCGGTACACCACCAAGCCGGGAACCGGATGATATGGTCTGGCTGATTGAGAATGTTCAGGCCGTGTCCGACTTGCCCATCTGTCTTGATAGCGCAAACCCCGCAACGTTGAAGGCAGGCCTTGAAACCGTCAAGAAAACACCCATGATCAATTCGGTTTCCGGTGAAAAGGCAAGGATTGAGAATGTTCTGCCGTTGGCTTTGGAATATAAGACCAGCCTGATTCTTCTGGCGCTGGACGATGTCAAAGGAATCGCCGACACCAGCAAAGAACGTATGGAGATTATCCATAAACTGATCGGGTTGGCCCTTGAAGGTGGGCTCACGCGAGACCAACTTCTGGTGGATCCGCTCGTTACCACAATCTCCACGGGTATAGAGAATGCCAAAATCACAATTGAGACCATCAAGGCAATAAAGGCGGCTTATCCTGAGGTTCATGTTACCAGTGGTCTGAGTAATATTTCGTTCGGCATGCCGCTCAGGGGTGTCATCAACCATACTTTTTTGGCCATGTGCATTGCGGCAGGAATGGATAGTGCCATTGCGGATCCCAACAATCGGGAATTCATGACCACCATGATGGCTTCCGAGATGCTTATGGGGAAGGACCGTTATTGCATAAATTTCAACAAAGCCTATCGGGCCGGGCGCATCGGCCCCAGGAACTGATTAATAATAAAGAAAAAACCCAAAACCCAAATTTAAGGAGAAAGCACATGAAAGACCTTGAAGCATTAACCCACGCCATTGTTGAAATGGAAGAAAACAAAACCATAGAGCTGACCAAGCGACTTCTGGAGTCCAAAACAGATGCACTGAGCGTCTTCAAGGCATATCAGGATGCCATGACGGAAGTCGGAAAACGATTTGAAGAAGGGGTCTATTTCATACCTGAATTGGTCATGTCCGGCGATATGATGAACAACGCCCTGGAAATGATCACCCCGCTTTTAGAGGAGAGAGCTTCCGATGAAAACGAGGAGAAACTCGGAAAAATCCTGATCGCAACCGTGGAAGGAGATATCCATGATATCGGCAAAAATATCGTAACGACGCTTCTATCGCTTAACGGATTCGACGTTAAAGATTTGGGTGTTGATGTTCCCGTGGACCGGATTGTTGCCGAAGCCAAAGATTTCGGTGCTGATGTTGTGGGACTGAGCGGACTTTTAACACTGGCCTTCGACCCAATGAAAGAGGTTGTGGAAAAAATGAAAGCCGAAGGCCTGGATGATATAAAGGTAATCATCGGCGGCGGACAAATGGATGATCAGGTTTGTCAGTATGTGGGCGCCGATGCATGGGTGATTGATGCCGTTAGTGGCATCAACCTTTGTAAAAAATGGGTAAGCTAGATTACATTCAATTTGTGCAAAATATATAGCAAGCAAGGAGGGAACTATGACGAATGATCAAAATACGACTTCTTCCGATCAACAGGGAGAATTTCTAAAGAGATGGGTTGCTGGAGAGGGGATCGAGTTTGTCGATGATAGCGCCAAGAAAGCTTACCAGTATCGCACCGGAATTATAAAGGACGCCATTCAACTGAAAAAAACACCGGACCGGGTACCCATTGTTCCCCTTGAGATTTTTGCCCCGGTCCAACTTTCCGGCCATACCGGCAAAGAAGCCATGTATGATGCCAACATTCTGGGACAGATTTACCTGGATTTTACAAAAGAATATGATGTTGATGCCACCGGAATCGCGCCCATGGTCATGTACGGCCCGGCTCTGGAAACTTTGGATTATCAGCTCTACAAATGGCCGGGACACGGAATCAAGGAAAAACTCTCCTACCAGTTTCACGAGAAAGAATACATGAAAGCTGAGGATTATGATCATTTCATCAACGATCCATCAGATTACTGGTTCAGAATCTGGTTTTCAAGAACCTGTGGAGCGCTGGCGCCGCTAGCTGAATTGCCTCCCATTTACGGCACCATGGAATTGCCCATGGCCGGGCCGTATCTTTGTACTCTGGGAGCGCCACCCATTCAAGAGGCATTCCAGGCGCTTCTTAAAGCCGGCAGACAGAGTTTTGAATGGATACAGGCGTTAGGTCCATATCTGGGACAAATCATGGCCTCCGGTTATCCCTTTTATGCCGGAGGAGCGACAAAAGCACCGTTTGATGTATTGGGCGACTCCTTCAGGGGGACCACCGCGCTGATGATGGATCTTTACCGAAGGCCTGAAAAAGTATTGGAAGCCGTTGAGAAAATTACGCCTCTCATGATTGGTACGGGTGTGGCCGGAGCCCAGGCAAACAATAATCCCATTGTCTTCATTCCATTGCATAAAGGTGCGGACGGGTTCATGAGCAATGATCAATTTGAAAAATTTTATTGGCCGAGCCTGAAAGCAGTGATGCTGGGCCTGATTGAAAACGGATGTGTGCCCTGTTGTTTTGTAGAAGGAGCCTACAATGAAAGACTCGAATTTTTAACGGAGATACCGAAAGGGACGAGCATTTTTCTTTTCGACAGAACCGATATGGGCAAAGCAAGAAAAATACTTGGCGGAAAATCGTGTATTGCGGGTGGGTTCCCCATTTCACTGATCATTACCGGTAATCCTCAACAGGTGGAAGATGAAACCAAAAAACTATTAGACACGGCCGCCGGTGATGGCGGATACATGCTGAGCATTGGCTGTGCCATGGACGAAGCCAAAGAAGACACACTGAAAGCCTTTATGAAAACGGGGAAGGAATATGGTAAATATTAACATTTGCCGGTAAAGCGTTTGACCGCAGAATATGGCCTTCCGAAATGGGCAGGTGTCTGTCACAATTGTTGATGGACACCTGCTCATATCGCCAGCTCGATAAATAAGAAAACCCAATGTCAACCCATGCAGCCAAAATGTGTAAAATAGAATTTCAGCCCCAAGGCAGACGTATCCATGCGGCAAAAGGCACATCCGTTCTGGAAGCCGGAAAAAAGGCCGGAGTACCCATCGCCTCCGACTGCGGTGGAAAGGGACGCTGCGGACGATGCAGGGTTAAAATTATTTCCGGGAAGGTCTCTTTGCCGGATAGTGATGAACGGGCTGTTCTTGACCGTAAACTGGGAACTTCAACGGAGCGGTTGGCGTGTTGCACCACAATTGATGGGGATGCCAAAATACACATTCCTGCTGCATCAAAAAGAACGGAACAGGTACTTTTGCTGGAGGGTAAATCACGGTCTCCGGAATCAGTTGACCGTGTAACCGTTATAAGTGTTCAGCTCAATCTTCCGTCTTTGAATGATCAACGCTCGGATCTGCAACGCCTGATGGATGAACTTCAGCTGACGGACAGCGAAAGATTTGTGGTGCATCCGAAATTTGTTCACCGGCTATCAAACCTGTTAAGATCATCGGAGGGCTCATTTGCCGTATTTTTAAAAGAAGGTGTACCAACGGGGATTGGCCCTCTCGGCTCGGTCCCCTATGGGTTGGCCATCGACATCGGCTCAACTTCCATTGCCGGAAGGCTTGTGGATCTTTCCACCGGAGAAGAATCCTGTTCAGCCGGCATTATGAATCCGCAAATTTCTATTGGTGAGGATGTGATCAGCCGCTTGGCTTATGCCATCAACACAGCCGAAGGGGACGAGGAACTATCGTCCATGCTTCGGAAAGCCCTCAATCGTCTGGCTGAAACACTCTGCGAAAAAGGGCGGGTATCCCCCTGGCTGGTTACGGATGTCGTCCTCTGTGCCAATACCGCCGTTTCGCATCTTCTACTGAAGTTACCGGTTAATTTCCTGGCAAGAGCACCCTACACGGCAGGATTCTCAACACAATTGGAACTTTCATCCACCGACCTGGACCTGGATTATATTCCATGTGCCCGGGTCAGGATTATGCCATGTATCAAAGGGTTCATCGGGGGCGATCATGTTGCCATGATTCTGGCCTGTAATATGGACCGAAGCAATGACATGGTCTTAGGTGTCGATATTGGAACCAATACGGAAATCGTGCTGGTCAAACCCGGTGTGGGCGGGGGGATGTTTGTCGCTTCCTGTGCATCAGGTCCGGCTTTGGAAGGTGCCCATATTCGGGATGGAATGCGGGCCGGGCCCGGCGCAATCGAACAAGTACAGATAACGGATCAAGGCCCAAAGGTAAAAACAATTCACCATAAGGCACCGGTCGGCATCTGTGGCTCCGGTCTCATCGATGCAGTTTCAGAACTATTAAGAGTGGGGATCCTGGGTGAAAGAGGGCAATTGAATAAAAATGCCAAGAGGGTCCGACCAAGGCAAAATAGTCTATCCTATCAGCTGGTTGCATCTGAAGAAAGCGGCTCAGGAGATGATATTTTAATTACCCAGAAAGATATTTCTGAAATTCAGCTTGCAAAAGCGGCTATCCATGCGGGAATTTTAACAATTCTTAAAAAAACAAACACAATGGTTGAACAAGTCTCCGCTGTTTATCTATCGGGCGCTTTTGGTTCTCATATTGATATTGACAGCGCCCTTTCCATTGGCCTGCTTCCGGAGTTTCCAAACGCGAAATTTATTCAATCCGGAAATGCAGCTTCTGTTGGTGCCTACCTCGCATTGATATCAAAAAAAGAAAGCGAACGGGCTTCCCGAATCGCCCTAAAAGCACAACAAGTGGAGTTGGCGGGGAATCCGGGATTCACACATCTGCTTGCAAGGGCATTGCGGTTCAAAACCAACCTCGGTTAATGTCCGTCATCAATACTTACCGTACGCCTTGCCCGTTTGAATGAAAGCCTTCAGGGTATCCTCCCGGGCCTCGTCCATGGCACAACCGATACTTAAAATATATCCCCCGTCACCGGCGGCCAAATCCAATAATCGTTTGGTTTCATCCTCTACCTGTTGCACATTGCCGGTCATGATGAGCGAGACCGGAAATCCGCCCCCGATACACGATTTTCCGCCCAGAATCTCCCGGGCACGGGCCATGTCGGTTTTGTCGAACATGAAAATGCTCTGACCTTTGGGAATTTCCGTCAGGAATTCCAACCGCTGATTGTAGGCCCCTTCCACAAAACAAACGGGCACGCATCCATTTTCAATCAATCCCAACATGACCGCTTTGAGACTCGGCCAATAGAATTTTTCAAACTGTTCATTGCTCATGAACCCGTCAGCCCCTTTGTGCAAAGGGATAAACACCAGCGGATTGTTGTTGGCCATTGCGCCGCCCATGCCCGACCGGACCATGAGGGGCGTCAGCCTGTCCAGGGCCGCCAAGACTTTTTCCGGCCTGCGGTATAAATCCATCATCAGCTGGACCGTCCCCCGAAAACTGTCGCCCAATACATCAAATGGGGCCTTGGTGGCGCCTCCCGCATAGAAAGGATATCCGGCACCTTTTATTTGTGCCAAATACTGCCCCAGGATCCCGATCCACTCGAAACTTTGCCTGCCGGCTTCCAGAAGTGCCTGGTAGGCTTTCTGAACGGGAGGGGCACCCAAGGTGCAAAGCCATGGTACGGCCATGGGCAATTCCATGGTGCCGTACATGGGTGGCAGGTCGGCCAAGGGCGCCAAGGCCCCATGGGTTCTCGGCAGCCAGACACGAAACCAATAATCGCTTGGATCGGCAATCAGATGATCGTACTCCTCGGCTTTCATGTAGTCTTTTTCGACGAATTGGTAAGAGAGCTGTTCTTTGACCCCGTGTCCCGGCCATTTGTAGAGCCGGTAATCCAGTGTTTCCAATGCCGGGCCGAACATCACCATGGGTGCGGCCCCTGCGGCGTCGGCGCCATATTCCTTGGAATAGTCGAGGTAGACTTTTCCTAGAATGTGGGGATCATACATGGCCTGTTTACCCGTATATCCGTAGAGCGTCACGGGAACGAATGTGCCCAGCGGAACCACCGGCACCCTGTCGGGTGTTTTTTCGAGCCGGACGGCGTCTTTGATCAAACCCGTGCGATACTGATATGACTCCCGGGCATTCTCGTCAACGAAGTCGATGCCTTCTCCGGAGGCCCATTTTTCCAGGAACACTGCCTGCTTCCGGCTTGGAGAAAGATAGTCTTTGCTTTCAGTCATGTTCCCTCCCGATATTTACCTCACCCATTCTTTGCAAAAGTTTATTCCGGCCACCGCGTCAACGACAAACCCATCGACATCCCACAAAAGGGCTTTACGCGGGGCCACCATTGTGTTAGAGTCTTATATTCTTATAGATGATTGTCAAGCTCTTTTTTAAGGTCTGCCCACTCAAAAAGGAGCAGAATCCCGGATTCTTAAAATGCCTAATTCCGTGTCTGAATTCAACGAAGCCGAACGAATCGATAAAAAAGACTATCTGCCCGCTTACGCCCAGTTGGCCCGGATTATCAAGCAGCGCATTTCCGATGGAACCTATCCACCCGGCGCCCGTCTGCCATCGGAGGCGGCCATCGCCGGAAATTTCGGCATCAGTTCCATGACCGCCCGGCAGGCGATCGGGCTCCTTGCGCAAGAGGGACTGGTGGATCGCATACAAGGGCGCGGCACCTTTATCAAACGACTGAAGTTCACCGCCAGCCATTTCGGGCTGGAATCGTTAAGCGCCATTCTCAGAGAAAAAGAAAAATTGGAAGTGCATATCCTTAAGACCGCAGTGGAGGACGCACAGGAAGATCTGAGAAAAGTGCTGCAACTGAATAAAGAAAATTCCGTAATTCTGGTGGAACGGCTGATTTTACATGAGAAGCATCCCCTTATCTTTCATGTGGGCTACGCCCGTGCCGACCCGGAGTCTCCCTTTATTGAAACCATGTTGGAAACCGATGTGTTGACCGGCTTGTTACTGGAAGAAAGCCTTCCCGGTTTCAAGAAGGCGCAATTGAGGCTAATGCCCGCAAGTCTCAATGGACGGGAGGCGAAACTTCTTCGATTGGCCGAAGGTCAAAATGTTTTCAAACTGGAGCATCTCTATTTTGATGGCTCCGACCTTCCTTCGGCCTTTGGCTGGTTTCTCATTTCACCCGACCGGATGCCGATGATATGCAAAATGGGAGTGTGGCATGAATGATCCCTGGGTGACTGAACAGATGGCGCAAAAAGAGCACCTGGCCCAATTGATCGCCGGGCTGAAAGAAAAAGAGGCCCTGCAGGAGATTGTCCGAATGTTGGATGCCGGATCGAAACCGGCCCATGTGATGGATTGTTGCATTCAGGGCATGAGGGATGTGGGGAAACAATTTGAACAGGGCCGCTACTTCATCGCCGCACTGATCATGGCCGGTGAAATCATGCGCCGCGCAACACTGGTTCTGGAACCTTACCTTCCCAGGCCTTCCCATGATCAGGCAACGGGCGTCATACTTTTAGGGACTATTTTGGGAGATATCCATGATCTTGGAAAGAACCTGTTCGCCCTTTTGGCCCGTTGCGAAGGATATGAAGTGGTGGATCTGGGCGTGGATGTGGCGCCGGAACGCTTTTTGACCGAAGCACGCAAAATTGGGCCCGACTTTGTCTGTATCAGTTGTGTATTGAGTTCCACCCTGCCCGATTTGCGAAAAGCCGTGGAATTGCTTCACAGGGAACTCCCGCAAGGGGGTGCAAAAGTAATGATCGGCGGTAATTACGTGGATGAACATATTTTCAGGCATGTACAGGCCGATCACTGGGCGTCGGATGCCGCTCACGGTGTTAAAAGCTGCAACAGCATGGTTGCGGAAAAGAAGAGGGCTTTCGATTGAACCAAGCTGACTATTGAGAGTTCTATTGAATAGCGCCCAAAAGACAGCCTTTTTCAGGCCGTATACCGCTCTTTTGGACCCCCAAAAGAGCGGTATCGGAAAGAGTTCATGCTTTGCCCAACACCATCATGCGCGTTTTGCCCCCCCTTTCTTATTTTTTTTTCCCAATCCCAGATTTTGTTCCCAGAGCTCCTGGGCGCGGATTCTTCTTGACATCCCATTCATTACAAGTATCCTCTGAAACCGTTCAACCGCTGCTCAAGTCAAGAGGTTCCCTTACATGGATAGAGATCAAAATCCGTACTTCTCTATCCTTGCAAGATTTGATATGATGTGCTGAACATTTGAACTATATTTTAGAGAAGGCCAAACCCATCGTGAGGTGGGGACGGAAAGCCACGGGTCTTGAATCAAGACAGCCGGGTTGCCTGGAAAAATTAGCCGGGTCGCCTGGAAATGGTAACCCGGCATTTTTTTGACAAGATTTTAGCAGAAGACGGAAAGTAATGAACAAAGAAGATTTGGTAAAATTTATCGCCAAGACAACAACCAACTAGCGGCTGAATACGCAGAGAAGAAAGCAGAATAGATGATGAGAAGCTTAATTATCAACAGCAATCCTGATGACAGGAACCTGCTTAAAGGGATATTGAAAGAGTTTGGAGGAGTACAGATGGTCACCGGTGGAAAAATCGCCATCGGTTTGGTCAAGAAAGCGCTGAAAACCTCATCTTATTTTGATTTGATAACACTGAATCCTGATTTGCCCGACAGGGACGGCATTGAGACCCTTATGGACATCAGGAGTGTGGAAGAAGAGACGGAGTTTAAAAACACGAAACGCGCATTTATT
Organism: Desulfatiglandales bacterium; assembly: GCA_963663335.2. Taxonomy (GTDB): domain Bacteria; phylum Desulfobacterota; class DSM-4660; order Desulfatiglandales; family Desulfatiglandaceae; genus NaphS2. The sequence goes on from CAXXLN010000002.1 coordinate 625,973, forward strand.
ATCATGACGGCGACACAATGGTCCAAAGACAGGGCCGTGACCGCCTTTTCCGCCGGATGCGATGAGTATATGCTGAAACCGCTTGATAAGGAAAAAGTAGCCAGGTTTATTCTTGAACAGTTGGGGGTGAAAGAAGAAGAGGCGGAAAGACCTCAAGAAGAGGAGAAGACGGACCCCTTTAACACGATTATCGATAGATTCAACAGTGGAAGAATCGATCTTCCTCTTACCCCCCAAACGAGCATTGAATTCAATGAAGTACTCAAGAAGGACCTTGGCTTTACCGCCATCGCCAATGTCCTTAAGAAAGATATGTCCATCACAGGCAAACTGATCAGCATAGCCAATTCGGCCTATTACGGGGCAGCCACGAAAATAGGGAGTGTGGAGCAGGCCCTCAATCGTTTGGGACTGGTCGTAACCAAACAGTACGTGGACGCCTTTTGCACTCGCCCCCTGTTCAGTGGCGGTGGAAGTGCGTATTCCGAGCTCATGGAGGAACTTTGGCAACATTCCCTTCATTGCGCCGTTATTTCAGAAGTTACGGCGAAAGTCTTGAACTTGACCCTGCAAAGCGATGCTTTTATAAACGGATTGTTGCACGACATTGGTAAGGTAGTCCTTCTACAGAGCGCCAGCGAACTGGAACGCAAGGGTAAATTCGCAAAGAAAATCGGCGCGGAAGAGCTGATACAATTTGTCAATCAATATCATAACGGAGTTGGATCAAAAGTCCTGAAAAAGTGGAGATTCCCTTTTCACACCATTCATATAGCGCTGCACCACGATGATGCGGACAGCCCCGCCCAGATCTCAAAGGATCTGCAGGTGGCGAATTTTGCCAACGCCATGGCGAAAATCATGACCGGCAAGGGGAACACCGAACAAGAGGGCGCGTCAATGGAAGAAATGAAGTCTGCGCGTCTTTTGGGGATAACCCGGGATTCCCTGGCTGAGATTGAAGCCAGGATTGAGGAGTCGCTGGCCCTTTATGGCGGCATGATTGATGGCCTATCCTGACACAAAAGGCTTGCAGCCGGGATCGGAAAAGAACCCTTTTTCATGATCCGGCCGTCGCCTGTACCATCTGCGTGCCCTAGCCTCCTTTTGTTGAACCCCAGCACAGTAGTTTTCATAACCAACACTCAAAGGCTGATAGTTTTTTAGGGTTCAAGGGAAAAAGTCTGAACAGACCCTGATTTTCCCTTTACTTTTATGGCAGGCATGGCTTTAAAGACGAACGCCTTTTCAAGTTCCTCTGCGACCTTTGAACTGACAAGAATATCCGTGCCGAATTCTTTGTTCAGGTCCTGGATTCGAGAGGCCAGATTCACCGTGTCTCCGATCAGAGAATAGGCTGTGCGATCCGAACTGCCGATATTTGCCGCCAGGACCATTCCGGTATGAATACCGATCCCGTGGTTCAGGGTTGCAAATCCTTGGAGGGCATGATTCCTGTTAATCTCCTCCAGTCGCTTTCGCATGGAAAGGGCGGCCTGTACCGCGGAATGCACATGATTTGGGTCGTATATGGGGGCTCCAAAGACCGCTTCTATCTCATCGCCTATGAACTGAAGGATCAGTCCCCCATGCTCCTTGATGGTTTCCGCCATTGCATTTAAATAGTCGTTGAGCAGGTGGATCAGTTCTTTTGGGGGCGTCTTTTCCACCAGGGGGGTGAAGTCGCGAAGGTCCGCGAACAGGATGGTTGCCTCTTTAAGCTCGCCATCAAGGGGGATATTGCCGTTTAGGATTTCATCCCTGATCTTGGCGTCAACATATCGGCCGAAGGTGTTCTTAATCATTTCCCGCTCCCTTAACCCTGCTGTCATGGCATTAAGGACCTCCCCTGCAAAGCCGATCTCATCAGTGGTGTAAACGACGGCCTTTGCATTGAGATCCCCTTTTCTTACACGGCTCATGGTGCGGATGATTTCCGCAACGGGTTTCCTGAGATGGTGCAGAACCAGCATGGCAATCAGAATGGATATCACCATAAACATCAGACTCTCCACGGCGATGGTCTTCTGAATGCTGTCTGCCAGCATGAGAGGGGTCATTTTCCCATTGACCTGCATGGTCCTGAAATGACCGATGGTCAGGTGGATAAAAGCGAGGGGAACGATTGAAACGGCAAAAACGAGGGCCGCCAGCCGGGTTCGCAGGTTAACTGAGCGTACCCCTTTCACTTTTGAAAGACCGCCATCCGGAAAAAACAAAGGGACCATATTGTGCTGGCACACGTGTTCCACCCAGAAAAAGGCCATCATGCCGGTGATAAGTCCGCAGGCGATTCCCATACCCAGACTTTGGGGAGAGGCAAAAAAGGCAAACAAAATCGTCCCGAATCCCCAGATAAAAATATCCATGACCGCCACCATTAAAGGCTCATTGAGCAGCCTTCGTCTGGCGGAATCCAGCAATCGGGGATCGGGATCAATGCCGTCGGCAAAATGCCTTATGCATCTTCGAATAGGTCTTTCATACCAGATGGTAAGGATGCAAATAACCGCCAACGAGATGGTTCCGTAGGTAATATCCAGGTGGCGAAGGAAGGTCAAGAGTCCGTCGGACAGAGTGAGGCTACGGTGGGCAAAAAAAATTTTGGTGATGAAGTCCCCGATAAAGTTGACAACTATATTTCCCAGAAGCATGCTGTTGATCAGGGAAAAATATCGAAGTTTGCCGTATGTGCGAATGTCGGGTTTCATAGGGTAACTATCGACCACTTTACTTTTGTCTTAAATTTAGCTACTTATAACATGAAAATCAACGGTTTATCCGGTGCATTTTTTGGTTGGAATTGGGTATCCTCGGAATTCCAATTATCATTCAAAGGACTAGCAGCCAACAGCAGATCTGACCCCATTTCCACTTTGTATGACGCATCTGATCCTGTGAGAACAACCGCTGTCGGCCCTGATGCGCGGCGGAGCGTCAGAGTTGGGGGGAATGAGTTATTGGTCCGTCATTGCAAGCTTAACACCAAGAGCGGCAAATGTGGCTGCAAATGATCGTTGTAACCAGAAAATGAGCCTTGGTGAATGAATAACGTGTCTACGAACTCCATTTGCCGAAATACCATACAAAATAAAAATGATTAATGTCATCGCCATAAACACAAAACTCAGACTAAACATCTCAAACACTGGTGATGAAGTGTTTGGAGAGACAAACAGTGGTAGAAAGGCCAAGAAGAATATCGACAGTTTAGGGTTCAGGATATTGAGCAAAAAACCTCTCATGGCGATTTGCCGAAGACCACTATTTGGGGAAGTCGAGTTAAATGTAAGCGCACCTGTTTCACGCCACATTGACCAGGCAAGATAGAGCAAATAGGCAGCGCCGGCAAATTTAACGCCCGTGAAGGCGAGGGCACTCATATGAAGAATGGCAGATAATCCAAGTATGCTTGCGGATAAGTGCGGGATAATTCCTGCAGTGCAACCGAATGCTGCAGCAATGCTTGCTCTCCAGCCAAGGAAAAGCCCTGTTGATATTGTATAAATTACCCCTGTTCCCGGTATCAGAACTACGACCAATGATGTCAGTAAAAACTCTGTGCTGAACATTATCATCCCCTGTTAGAATTTATTCAATCTACTTTGTGGTTATTTGATATAACCCCTTTCCCATTTTCCACTTAAAAATTCGAAAGATTCTGATAAAACATCACCGTTGCGGGACTTGTGACCGTCGGGTCCGTGACCACATTGATGCAGGCGGGTTTCCCGGATTCAACGGCTCTCTGAATAGCCGGGATAATATCTTCATCCTTCGTCACCAGTTCCCCGTATCCGCCCAGGCCTTCCACCATCTTTTCATAATGCCGCATGCCCAGTTCCGCACACGTGCACCGGTCCTTTCCAATGCTCATGGCCTGTGAATGTTTGATCATCCCCCAGGCACAGTCGTTGTTGACCACACAGATAATGGGAATATCATGTCTCACCGCAGTGTCAAATTCCATGCTGTTGAAACCAAAAGAGCCGTCTCCGTTCAGAACGACCACGGGCTTGTCCGGATGCGCCAGCTTGCCGGCAATGGCGAAGGGGATTCCCGTGCCCAGGCATCCCAGAAGCGCACCGGCAGGGATCAGGACCCCGGCTTGATGTGACGATGAAAAACCCGCCAGACCATAATAACTGGTATCCCCTCCGTCCGCCACATAGAATGCATCCTCCCCGAAGACTTCCATGATCCGTGCGACCAGCCGATTGGGGTGAATGGGGTTTGACGGGGTTTTACGCTGTTCCAGTTCCGTGGTCAAAAAGGCGGCGTACGCGTTTTTCAACTTTTTCAGCCACTGGCCGTGATCCCGCTTGTCAACCATCGGGATAAGCTGGTCCAGCACATACCCGCAGTCCCCCACAAGGCCGACTTCAGAAGACCGGTTCCGGTCGATTTCATTTTCCTCAATATCGATCCGGATGACCTTCGCGTCCGGAAACATCTTGGTGGCCTGCATCACCCAGTTGAAGCGGACTCCGGCGGCCACAATAACATCCGCCTGAGGCGCGCCCGTCATGATGCCCGTAAAGCCGCCATCATTGATGGACAGCGGATGATTGTCCGGCAGCGCGCCCCGTCCGTTATTTAACAGTGCAAAGGGGAATCCGGTCTTTTCCATAAATGTTCTAAGGACATCCTGGCACCCGCTCATCCGCACGCCGCTCCCGCCCATAAACAATGGTCTTTCAGCACTGTTGATAAGCCTTGCGGCCTCTTTGAGTTCTGAATCATCCGGATGGGTGGATGATTTATGGACCCTTCGAACCGGCATATTTACGGCTTTCTCATCCACTGAAACAAACAGGATATCCGGCGGCAGCTCCAGAAAAACCGGCCCCGGTCTGCCCATGGTGGCCTGACGGAAAGCAATGGAAAGATATTCCGGAATCCGTTTGACGTCATAACAGGTGGCGCACCATTTGGTCACGGGCTTCACCATATCAATCTGATTCATCTCCTGCAAGGCGCCTGTCAGGTCATCCCGCAGCGGGTGCCTCCCGCAAAGCACGACCAATGGCGCATTATCCAGAAACGCATTGGCAATGCCTGTCAGGGCATTGGTGAATCCCGGACCGGCAGTCACCAGGCACACGCCGGGTTCGTTTTTATAAATGGACCATGCGTGGGCCATCATGGCCGCCGCCTGCTCATGGCGAACATCAATGGTTCGAATGCCGAATTGGGTAAACCCGTCCAGAATATTTTCGATGTGACCGCCCGAGATGGTAAATACCATGCCCACATGTTCCACTTGCTTTAAATATTTTGCAACCAGGTGACCGCCGAATATTTCAGCCATGCCTTCCTCCTTCATCTATTCTGTTGATGATTTCATGAGCGTGATAAGGACAATAATAGGGGAGAACCCCCATCTGCTACATCACCATTTTAGTGCCGTCTTCAAACCATTGGGCATAAACGCCCATTCCCAAAACTTTCAGTTTCCTTTCGGCAGCCGCATTGAATGACGCATCCTTTTTCTTGCTTGTCATCACGGAAAAACCGGTGGCCGCATCTTTCCAGACCAGGGCCGCATCGAAAGTCTTCTCATCACCTCTAACGGACGACACCTTACCCTTAGCAAAAATGAACAGCCTCGCCCGCTCGCCGTCTTCCGTTTTTATCAGGATTTTTGTATGGGTCTTGCTGATATATTTCCTATACCTCTTGTTGGTCATGGACGCAATTTTCAGAATAATGGACAGCGCAAACAGCAACAGCGAAAATCTCATGGGTTCCTCCTTTAAAAAATACGAAATTCAATTAAAACGCCATCACCGTTTTCATAGCCCGGTGTTTTTGCTTGTTCAAATTCACTTCGATCATTTGTGCATAGTCTTCCAGGCCGAACTTATGGGTGACCAGGGTATCGGCCTTTATTCGACCGTTTTTCATCAACTCCATTGCAATTTCAAACACATGCTGCCTTCTGCCGTTAAACGCCACATGCCCGTAGGCATACGCGCCTTTGATGGTCTGCAGTTTCAGCCACAGGGGCGTCAAATCCAGCCTGACATCCCCGCCGATCCCAACCACGCTCAGAGTCCCCATGGCGGTCATCAGCCGCATGCTCAGATTCAGGGTGGCGCTGATCCCGACCGTGTCATAGACCCGGTCAAATCCGCCCATGGGAATCTCCATGCCGATCATGGGCTTGTAAACCCTGGCGCCGGTAATCCGGGAAGTCCGGGCAAAGAGGCCTTTTGAAGGAATGACCTCCTCCGCACCCGCTTTTTTTGCCAAATCCGCGGAAAATGAAGAGGGCTCAACGACAAAAACCCTGCATCCGGGCGCCAGGGTTTTGATGGACTGGATGACCAGGTTGCCGATCACACCGCCACCGATCACCAGAACTTTTTCATCGGTTTGGGGCATATTGTCAAACAGGGTTTGCAATGCCACGGCGACCGGTTCCGTCATTACGGCGGATTCAAGGTTCACCCCCTCGGGAACCTTGAAAAGCTGAGACTTATGGGCGACCAGATACGGGGCGAAGCCGCCGTTAACCCCACTGGTAATCCCTATGAACATACCCGGCGGCAGGCTCCCTTCGGCAAAATTTTCGCAATTGCTGGAGCGGCCCGCGCCGCATGGCCCACATAAAGGAGTAATTCCCCGGGCTTCACATGTAAGGCCCGGATTGATCGTAACCAAATCGCCATTTTGAAACCCCTTTACATTGGCGCCGGTTTCAACAATTTCGCCGACAATTTCATGTCCGATCACGCAGGGAAAAGAGGTAAACGGGGACGCGCTGGGAGAATCATGAAGTGTGATCAAGTTCAGGTCGCTGCCGCAAAAACCACAGTACAGGGTTTTGATCTTTACCCAGTCCGGTGTGAAAAGTGCGGGCTCAGGTACATCGGCAAGCTGAACCGTCTTCACCGGCCCTTTGAAAAAGACCCGGGCGCCTAAAAACGTCCGGAGTGTTTTGGCGGCGATGAATCTGGGAACATTCACATTAAACTGCAAAGCTTTCATAGGCCCTCCGGATAAAACCATTAAACCCGAATTTCTCATATGAAACTTCAATTGAAAATTTGAAATTGGATGCTTTCTCGTTCCCATGTGGATCGAGGGGACGTTCGTCAGATTATAAGTTGCTAAAAGGCTTTCGGTTCTTTCCCTACAATTGAGCCAGCTTCTATGCTGCTCTACACAAGTTTTGCGTGGCATATAAACTTATAATCGGAAGTATGTCCCGCATTAGGGTCGCGGAAAAAAATAAATCCGCCAGATTGCGCCGTATTTTGGTTCGTATACAAGGCGCACCCGCCAGTGCATATTGGTGGATATGTGCCGGAGGGTGCAACGCAGTAGACGGGCCAAAGGACAAGTAAGATGGTGGATATATTTTTTGCCGAGGCCCTTACACCCCAAGCTTGAGAAAAAGCGTGTTCATTTGGCTGTTCTAATTGTATGAGTTCGTTTCAGCCGAGCCCACATTAGATCAATGATCAGAGCTGGACCCTTGGACATATCGAATCTTTCATTCCCGCTAATAATTCTACATGATTCCATCAGTTCTTCGTTCCCTGAAACAAATCCATACTGCTCCCTGATTTGCGTTACAAAGGTGCTATACAGGACGGGTAACTCCGATCTATTCATATTGGCAATTGTGACTCTGTCTTTCAGGGAAATTTCAGAGATAAGCCTATCAACAGCTTCATCAACTGTTTTCGGGGGATTACCCATTGGGATCGTCTGTTTTCGGTTTCCCATGACATTATAACTCCAAGACCGATTCAAGGATGTTCATCACCGCATCATGAATCCCTGGGGCTTTGTTGGCCCTGGGAACGGCCACGTTGAGAACCTGAATGCCGTGCCTAGGGTTAAGACAATCCAGATCAAACCTTGTCTTTCTTTATTCGTTATACTTTTTCGATAAAGAACACCAAGGCTTTCTCAGAGAGCACCCTCCCCTTATGTCGATGCTCAGGTCCATCCGGAATAAAGATACCGTCCCCCGGATTATAAGTCATCTTGGCATGGGGATATTCGATTTCCATTCTACCGCTTATGAGATAACCGCAATGTCCCTTTTCACACCAATGAGGAGGCATTTCATTTGAGTACTCCACAAGCCGGATGCGTTGACCATCATGATCCATAAATTTATGCCTTATCCCGGCAATGGGCATTTCCCATCGGAGTCGGTCGAAATCAATCTTGTAGGGAAATGTCATTTTAACCCCTTTCGTCTCCCAATCATCGGAGCAGCGAGGAACGACTACGGGTTGAGGCCGAACATGTGGGCGTAAGTTTTAAAATCTCCGTCGAGTACATCATGCCGGCTCGGTCCGCGTCGGGTAAGTCAACCTACTGATTTCTATTAAATAGAGCCCAAAAAACAGCCTTTTCCAGACCGTATACCGGCAGAATTCCGGGGACAGTATATCAATTACCACTCTTCTTTGGCTTTCTACCGGGTTTTCGCGGCCGCAATTCCCTGCCGATCAGACATTCCAGGCGGGTGACGAAACGCTCATCCCCCAGTGGGCGACCTGTTTGCGCATGCTTGCGGATGTCGTCTGTTTCCGTAGGCGACAGCCTCTGCCCCAGAAAATCGCGCCAGTCGCCTTTGATGATTGAAAGTAGAGGGTCTACGTCTACCAGTGCATCATTTTGACCGGATATGTGGGCCGAAGCACTGCTCCAGCGCCATTTCTCAGCCTGCCTAGCCAGATTTGCGCGAACCGGGTTGTTTTCAATATACCGCGTACACGCCAACAGATAATGCTCGTCCATCACAAAAGAAGAAAACCGTTCCTGCCACAAATGGCCGCGCCACCCTTCCCTGAAGTTGATACGGCGGGTATATCGGCGATGGGCTTCTCCGATGGCCAGTCTGTGACCCTCCTTTTTTCCAGGGTACTGTCAAGAATTTTGTGTGAAATTCTCTTCTGCCAATTTTTTGAAGAATGGCAGGGTGGTAGGCACTTTTCCTATGGGTTTTGATCTCCAGTGGATTTCCATTTTAAGACAAACGAAAGCCAGGAGGGTATAGCAGGATCTTTCTCCAGCAACGATTTCCATAGGCTTCGTTCGCCGTTTGAATTCTTTGTTGACCCGTTCAATGACATTGGTTGTGCGTAAACAGACCCATTCTTCTTTAGGAAACTGCAGATATGTCAGGCAAGAATGGAGAGAATTTCCCATGCATTTTACAGCGGATGGCAGTTCCTGCTCCCACGTTTCCTTGAAGTCATCAAAGAAGGCAAGGGCTTGTTTCTTCGAAGAGGCATAAAAGATGGATCTCACCTCATCTGCAATTTTCTTCTTCAGCTTTTTGGGAACTTTGGCCAGTATGTTTCTTGCAACGTGGACCTGGCATCTTTGGACCTTGGCTGATGTAAATTCCTCTAAGAAGACCTTTTCCAAGCCAGGTAGGCCATCCATAATACCCAAACGAACCTGGTTAGGATCCAAACCCCTTCTTTTGACATCTTTGAACAGCTCTCGCCAGACAGGAGCAGATTCCTTATTACCGGCCTGCAAGGCCAACACGGTTCGGTGTCCTTTTTCGGTGACCCCAACCACAACCAGAACCGGAACCTTTTCTACCGACCCATCAACCCGCATAGAGAAAAGGGTACCATCTATGTACATGTATTTAATGGGCTCTGAAGATAAATCCCGCTCACGCCAGGCCTCTACTGCCTGGGTCAGTTCCCTACTGGCATTGCTGACTTCCATCGGGGAGAGTTTCCGTCCAACAAGGGTTTCAGACATCATAGAAAGGGTCCGGGTACTCACCCCGCTAAGGAACATGACGCAGAGGTCTTTGCGAATAGAATCTTCATATTGTCTGCTGCGAGGAATTACATGCGTCTGAAATTCGTTGCTTCTATCCCGGGGGACCTTTACGGCAACCTCTCCAATCCCCTTCATGGTGAACTTTCGGCCATAAGAACCATTTCGGTGATTGTTACGGCCTTCCAGTCGTTCGTAAGGGCCTCGGCCGAGGAAGCCCGTCAACTCCGTCTCCATCAGCTCAGAGAGGTATTGCCCGACACTCTCTTTCACATTTGTTCGGATTACTTCAAAAAGAGTCTCAGGTTCCTGACGGATTTCGTTGATCAACTCCATGACCTCTGGTACTGTAATTTCCATCTTCATTGGCGCTTCTCCTTTCTTTTTGGATGTCTTGGTAAACACCCTTATAAAGGAAAAGCGCCTTTTTTTCGACACGAGAAAAATTCACACAAAAAATTTTACACTACCTTTTCCAGAAACGGCAATTAGATGATTCGGCATCAAGCAATAGGCCCATATATCCACGGCATGTTTCCGGCACCATTCCAACATAAGGGCTACATAGGCGGCATAATCCTCATCCGAAAAAAAGTCTTCTGCCGTCTGTTGCCGCGTTGTGTAATATGGTGCGGCATGCCTTCCACCACAACTCTTGCAATCCTAGCCATTTGGACAGCATGGACCGATTTCATGGTTAAGGCAAGAAATACATATACTGTCCCCGGAATTCTGGAATTCTTTAACTCCGATCTATTCATATTGGCAATTGTGACTCTGTCTTTCAGGGGAATTTCAGAGATAAGCCTATCAACAACTTCATCAACTGTTTTCGGGGGATTACCCATTGGGATCGTCTGTTTTCGGTTTCCCATGGCATTATAACTCCAAGACCGATTCAAGGATGTTCATCTCCGCATCATTTGAGGGGTCATCAAGTCTGCCGTTGGCTCTTAGTACAGAAGCAAAAGTCAACGGCAGACCCCTTTACTCCTAGCCCCTCGCGGTTCCTGGCCGCAGCTCCGCAAAGGAGTCAAGGGAGGCGACCAGGTCTTTGACTTCAGTTGGAACTTCGTCTATCGTCATGCCGTCTATGATTCCCGTGGGTGTCACTGTGATTCCGTAGTCGTGCTGCAGGTGCCCATTGAGCCAGCTCATCGCGTCTTTTCCAGGAATAATCGCAAGCCTTAGGTCATCTTCATTCCACCGTGAATCAAATTCTGCCAAAGCCATCTCGTTGGCCGTCGCTTCATCCGTTGCCGGGGATGCGGAACGCTGGAAGCGTCGCCGGAAAGCGAGGCATTGAGACGTCACATACGTCTTCCTGTCTTGGGCAAAGTCGTCCAACACGTTTCGAGCACAAGGACTGTACAACTGAGCCTTCCCTCCGCGCCTAGCTCGGTTTGCGACTCTTCTTGCCGCAGCCCTATCGATGGCATGAGGTACGAGGAGGAAATTCTCGATCTCTTTGCACGCATGTATGCAGACGAGGTCACAGAACTCTTCGCAGACAACCCGTATCGCATCACACTCGTCTTGGGACCGGTAATCACGGTCCAAAATTGCTGCAGCAGCAATTCTCCCGCCAAGAGTGGTCTCGATGCCTTTCTTCAAATTGCGCGCTCTTTCAGGGTTGAAACCCTCAATGGGAATCACGGCGAAGTCGCTACGGTTCCCCACGCGCGGGCAGTCCAGTTTTCGTGCGAATTTACCGAGAATCTGGAAATCCTTCCCCTCGACAAACACAGCGCGCCGGCTCTTGGCAAGCTGAGTCAGAACAGGATTCAGGTTGGACCCAAGTATTGCGAAAACTTCTGCCAGCTCGGATGGCTGGTTGATCCTGCGTGCATGCTTCCTTTTCTTGTCCACTACGACGATATCGTCAGGCTCGGCTTCTGTGATGATTTCTGTTGAGTGCGTAGCGACCAGAATATCGGGACCAAGGTTCCTCAGGAGCGCAAGCAGTTGGCGTTGCAGATCCGCGTGCAGGTAGATGTCTGGTTCATCGATTAGAAACAAGGATTTGTCGCTGGATTGCACCAAATGCGTAAGCATCTGACACCAGACTTGAAAACCGAATCCCGCCCAGAATATCTCCCGAGGAATACGTTCTTCGGGGCAAAACATGTGAAGGCGTGGCCTGCCGTGGGAATAGTCAACCTTTGGTCCTTCAATGTCCATCCCTGGCCATGTCTGTGTGAGAATGCGCCGAAAATCTTCGAAATGCTCAGGATAGTGATACCAGATGTTCCTGAAGTTCCTTGCTGCAGTATAGTTGAATAGGGCGAGACGGGCGGCCTCCTCCTTGTAAAGCGCTTCATTGTGATCGACCGGACCAAGAATCGGGACAAACCCAATGGGGCAATTGAACTGCTTGCGGAAAGTCGATGGCGTCTTCGGTGGAGAACCCTCGCTGTCGGTTGTCAAATAGCAGGAGCCAAGTTCCGGGAAGTACAAGAGGAGTTCACTCTTGTTCGAGAGCTTGAATCGCACCGATGCAGGCGCACTATCGTCATAGTTGAAGAAGATATTCTCCTCGGCTACGGAAACACCGCTCAGATCAATGTTGTACCCATATCCGCGCCCGTGAGGCGTTGGCACCAGTTCGGGCTTCCTTGATCGCGCCTTGCGTAGCGCCGCGGCCAGTACGCGAAATGCGGCAAGAATTGTAGATTTTCCTGAGTTATTCGGACCAACCAGAATATTGAAGTGCCTGAGATGCAAAGTGAACCGCTCGAACGCTTTGAAGCGATGGAAGTCCACTCTGACAAAATGGTGCAGCTCGTTCACCGATTATTCCTCTGGGCTACAAATGATTGTGAAGTTCCTCTTTAACCTTCAACAACCTTTATCTCTTAACCGCAAAAAATCGAAAATTCGTTAAACTGGGGTATCTACTTGACTCAAGTGGCCACTACATATAGTATCCGGCTTGATGGAACAAGAAATCTACCCAAAATCTCTGACGGAATTCGAGGCGCAATTTGCCTGCCAGGAAGACTGCCTCCGGTACCTGGCTGAACTGCGCTGGTCGAATGGGTTTATTTGCCCTCAATGTGGTAATAGCGATGCGTGGACGACAGCCCGTGGACTCTGGCATTGCAGGATATGCAACCGGCAGACATCTGTGACAGCAGGCACTATTCTTCACGGCGTTCGAAGTCCCTTGCCCCTTTGGTTTAGGGCGATGTGGCATATAACCAGCCAGAAGTATGGTGCCAACGCCCTTGGCCTGAAGCGAACGCTTGGACTTGGGAGCTACCAGACAGCTTGGGAGTGGCTTCACAAGCTTCGCCGTGCGATGGTGCGGCCTGGCCGTGACCGGCTGACAGGATCTGTGCAGATCGATGAAACCTACATTGGAGGGAAAAAGAAACCAGGAAAACGCGGCCGTGGAGCAGCGGGAAAAGTCCCCGTGGGGATCGCTGTTGAAGACAAGGACCTTGAAGGAATCGGGCGAATTCGTATGGCTGCTCTCTCGGACGTGAGTTCGATTTCGTTGGAAGCTTTCATTGAGGACTCTGTTGCGCCGGGTAGTACCGTAATTACCGATGGGTGGAAGAGTTACAGCGGTCTTCTTGCAAAAGGCTATCGCCATGAGATATGTGAAGATCCCAAAGATTTGGCCTTGCCGCATCTCGTTGCCTCCTTGCTTAAGAGATGGCTGCTTGGCACGTACCAAGGAGCCGTTCGACGAGGTTGTCTTCCTTATTACTTGGACGAGTTCACCTTCAGGTTCAATCGCCGGACCAGTACTTCGAGAGGGAAGCTGTTTTTCAGACTTGTTCAACATCTGCTTGCCGTAGATCCTGTTCCTCGTCCAACGCTTGTTGGCCTGTGCAAAGACGACGAAGAGGACGAGTTCGATACAGATGGCGCCCAAACAAACGACCACAACATATAGTATGGACTTGAGCTAAGTAGATACCCCAGTTCGTTAATATTCTGACGGTATATCATTCAAAACTGCATGATAAACAGAAAACTGCCTTTCTACAAAAGTCTCTAGAGAATGAGCAAAGTCAAAAGGGTGCTTATCGCCTTGCCGGATACCTATTTCTAATCACACGGGCCTTCGTCCTCTGAATTGACCTGCCTGATCAAAGGAAGCCGTATAAAACCCCATCCCTCACAGTGAGGAAACAGGCCGTGCATCCAAAGCCGTCCGTACACCGGTCCACTAAAGTACTGAGAGACAGAATTTTTTCCACTCCGACATATTACACCCCAAACAAAAAAACCCCGTATCTTGATTCAAGATATCGGGGCTGTAATATGCCTTCAAATCCATTTCGACACCCATCTTAGGTTTTCTGCGACGGATTTTCTGATGGGACGAATCTTAGTCTTTTTGAATTCGAAAACTCAAGGGCTTTTTTTTGAATAACCCGAAAAGAATGGTGAGAAAATATTTGACAGGGAAAGATCAGCCCGGTTCTCCCCGATACCAACGGCCGGTTTCCGCCAGGCCGTTTTCTTCCTCCGTCAACGCACCCATGCCGTAGAACAGGTGGATCATGCCGGGGTAGCAGGTGTATGTGGTGTCCACACCCGCTTCCGTTAGCGCCTCAGCCATGGCCTCCCCCTCGCTGGTCAACACATCATGCTCGGCGGTGATGATGAGCGTGGGCGGCAGGCCCGATAAATCCTCGGCAAACAAGGGGGATGCCAAAGGGTCGGCAGCGTCCTCGGGTCCATTGAGATATTCCTTGCGGTAGTAGTCGCAGACCGGGCCGCTGAGGATCACCTTGTCCCAATATTTTTTGAAACTTTCCCGTTCAAAACTGGCAACGTCCACGGACGGATAGACCGAGACCAGTTTCTCCAGGGCCGGGCCTCCCTGGTCTCTGGCCAGCAAGGCTACCGCGAACACCAAGCCTCCGCCTGCGCTGTCGCCGCCCAGGGTAATGCGACCGGCATCCAGACCCAGTGAGACCGCGTTTTCGGCCACCCACCGGGTGGCCGCCAGGCAGTCATAGACCCCCACCGGAAACTTATGCTCCGGAGCCAGGCGATAATCCACCGATGCCACGCAGGCCCGGCAGCGATTGGCCAGGGCCCGGCAGGGGCTGTCATGGGTGTCCGGATTGCCCACCACCCAGCCGCCGCCATGGAACCACATGAAGATGGGCAGGTCAGGTTCGTCGCTGGGGTAGTAAAGGCGGAGCTTGATTTCACCATCCTGTACCGGTACGCGAAGCTCCTTTACCTTGGCCACCTCCTCGCCCGGCCCCATGAGTTTGGTGATCACTTCATTCCGGGTTTTTCGGACCTCTGCCGTGCTCAGCTCCCACATGGGGGTCGTGGGGTTGGCAAAGACGTATTGGATCAAACCGTCTATGTAAGGGTGGAATTTGATTTCAGACAATTGATTGCTCCTTCCAGGTTTTAACCGGATATTGATCAAGACGTATGGGTCGATTCTTTGGGCCAGTCGCAGCCCTACCGCCCCGGCGGTAAGTATTTTTTCGTTTGGAAGCTTCTTTGTTTGACGATCTTTTCGTCATTGAGAACCACCCTTTTATATTATGATCATCATAATTTTTTCGTAATATGGCGTCGTAAATATCATGTCAAGTGAGAAATGTCTTCAACAGTCTGATCCCGTTTTGCGGAAAAAAGGACTGTGGCGGCAGAGGTTTGATTTACATCCATCTGGCGCCCATGTTATACTGTACCTAAAACTTGAAGAGGATTTTGATGAAATGAATCTTAAAATCATATTTGAAAAAAGCGATGAAGGCGGATACACAGCATACGTGCCTTCACTTCCTGGCTGCATTTCAGAGGGCGATACGAAGGAAGAAGCCATGGCCAACATTAAAGAGGCTATTGGCCTATACCTCGAGCCAGTGGAAGATGACCTGCCTGTCGGCATCATCGGCACCGAGATCATGGAAATCGCCATATGACAAAGGTGCCCAGTTGCGACTATGATACGTTGAGGCAGCGGGCCCATGCTCAGCGAATCGTTGCCGATTCCACAATTTTCCCCTGGTGAAGCATTAACCGATGGGTAATACAGGGCAGGATCTCATCCTCGTGGTGTGTGACATAAACCAGTTTTGTACGGGTGTTCCGGCCGATATGCTCCAAAACCCCTTGAATTTTCTTACGGTTGCCCCGATCCAAACCATCACAGGGTTCATCCAGGAAGAGCAGTACCGGTGATTTCACAACGGCACGGGCAATCAGGGTCAATTTCCGCTGACCGTAGGAAAGCCGCCCGAAAGGGCGTTCTTTCAGGTGATCAATATCCAGCCTTTGCATCCATTTTGTGGCCGTATTTTTCTGCTCTTTGCTGGACGCACGATAAAGCCCCATGGAGTCATGGAAGCCGGATAAGACCGCATGAAATGCCGGCACATCTTTTGGATACCGGGCCTGAAAGTCCGTTGAAACCATACCGATTTTCTTTTTGGTCTGCCAGATGCTCGTACCGACCCCTCTTTTTTTACCGAAAACATAGACATCATTGGAGTAGGCTTGGGGGTTATCCCCCATTATCAACTTCAATATGGTGGATTTCCCGGCCCCATTCTCCCCCAGAATCAACCAGTTTTCGCCTGCTTTCACCCGCCAGCTGAAATCATCGAGCACAATCGTATTGCCGTATTGCACCGTTACATGACTCATATCAATCAATGTTTGGCTATCAGGTGGCGTTGTCGGTTGGATATCAAATGCCGTTTCCGGAACCATCCTCATGTCATGAAGTGCAAAGGGAGGGCGTTGCTCCGTCTGCTTGCCGTTTAAGAGGCCCACGGAACCGAGAACCTGCTCTTTTTTTCCGGCGGCAAATATTTCACCGTTCTTCATGTGAAGCACATGGGTAATGCCGGGCGGAATCTCCTCAAACCGGTGAGTGATCAGGACCAGGCGCACACCGCTTAAGATGAGGTCATTGAGGTTTTCTTTGAGATCATTTCGAGAACGGTTGTCCAGTCCATTGAAGGGTTCATCCAAGATGAGAAGCTTCGGCTTTCGCATCAGCGCCCGCACGATGACAACCTTACAGAGTTCCCCGGAGGAAACGGCACAGATATCCCGATTCAGGATGTGGCCGATCCCCATTTTATGAGCCATGTGTTGCAGCCGTTGTTCGAAACCCTCGTCGGCATAGATGCTTTGGGCCAGACCCTGAATCACAATGTCTCTGGGCGTGGTTTTTTCATCAATTCGGCCGCTGAAATCCCTGAAACTTTCCTGTAATTCCTCACGCTCAAAAACCTTGCGAAACAATTCCGGGGAAGCATATCCGACCGGCAATTTCGCTAGGGTCTCTCTGTTTTCCGGTGAAGGGTTTACATGATGTTTAACGGACCCCCGGACCACCGGAACCCCGCCAAAAAGAGCTTTGGCCAGCGTGGTCTTTCCCGATCCATTGGGACCCACAATGGCCCAGTTTTCATCGGTCTTGATTTCCCAGGAGGTGTTCTGCAGATATAATCGGTCGTAGAGACGGACGGAAATTTTATTCAACGTAATTAAGGGTTCGGCTCGCACCATTCTTCCAATGTCTATTTCTGATCAAACAGATTGGAGATCAGATTCCCCGAGCCGTCGAATTCCAATTCCATATCCTTGGAACCCACATGGAGATCGATTCCCTCCTTAAATGATTCAAGGCAACCCACCGATACCATGAGCCGGGTCAACTCCAGTGTATTTTTGATGTGAACCATACGGATGTCCTTCTGATCAAAGGGTCTCAGCGTTTTAAGTGCCGTGGCGATGGCTTCCCGATCGGTCACAAAGGTGAGCGGTATCTTTACGGACTCCGGACAACAGGCGGTAACGGCATTCACAAGGCTCGCATCAAAATCAATCTTGTCCACCAACCGGCGCGTGGTAAAATCCGCCTGAGCAATCCCCAATGCACTCCCTTCACTGCCGGCCGTCAAGTCCCGCACAAAAATCCGCGTGATCTTAGGCCAGGGACGTTCCGCGCCGTAAACGCACACATCCCGCCCCACCACACACGGGTCAATACCCTCACCGCTGATGTCTTTTCCCATCTCGTCCACGATGAGAAGATCCATCTCATCCAGCGGCAGGGTCGGCAGCCAGGAGCGCGCCGTTCTAAGAAGTTCGCTTTCAACCCGTTCCACTTCATCTCTTAAGGCAATTTTGATGCGGGCCGTTTGGTGGGCCTGATTCTCAAGGAGGCAAACGCCGAAAAGTACCGGGCATTTTTCAAGCAATGCTTTGCCGGCGGAGCTGATGATCTCATATTGCGATCGAACCACCGAGAGACGATGATAATGCTCCGCACCCACCTGGTTGCCCAAACCGATGGCCATCATCTTGATGATGCCGCTTTCCGTAGGGCCGATGAAGTTGGTGTGCGGTTTGACCCGATTGATGAGGACAATGCCGTCGGCTTCAAAAGCCAATCGGTCCAGGAAAAGCGGAATACCGTTGGCCTCACCCATGGGTTGAACCTCCATGGTGGCCTCAACCGGAGCACCGACACTCTCTTTTGTTATTCCCCGATGCCGCAGAACATCCAGCTGACCTTGTGCCGTTGCACCGCCGTGGGACCCCATGGCGGGTGTTACGAACGGCTTATACCCGAGCACTTTTAACCTGGATACAATGTCACGTACCACAACGGACAGATTGGAAATACCCCGACTGCCGACGCCGATGGCGATTTTTGAGCCCGAAGGCAAACCCAGAGCTGCTTTTACGCGTGGCCATTCCCGGTCCAGCTCGGTCGATGCCTTTACGGCGGGCGCGACTTCAAACTGCTGCCGGATCATGCGCATTTTGGGAAGTGGTAACGCCTTAAGGGTATCAGAACTCATGTGTTTTTCTCCCGTTGGTTCATATTTCTTGCCTATTTTGCTTCTTCCAGAAGCTGACGCAAGAACTGTGTGGTCGTATAGACTTTGAATTTCTGCGCCCGCAGTTTGGCGTTGGTCAGATTGTGCACGCAGGAATTACATTCCGTCAACACCACCTCGGCCCCTGTTTCTTCCACTTCCTCAAGACGCCTTCGCGCCATGGCGATGGAGTTTTTGGCAAAGGCACCACGCACGCCGCCCCCTGCGCCACAGCAAAGGGCATCGGCCCGGTTGTGTCGCAGCTCCACGAAATTGGGGGCAATCCGCCCGATGATCTCACGGGGTTCATCATAAATGCCGCAGTGCCTTCCCAGATCGCAGGGATCATGATAGGTGATGCGCTTGTCCGTTTTGACGCCGAAATCAAAATCCTTTAAAAACTGGCTCACATGGATGATGTCAAGCCCGCCGTCTCGCAAGGCGCCATACTCTTTTTTGTCATGGAAGGTTCTGGAACAGTAGGGGCAACCGGTCACTACGGTTTTGGCACCGGTGGCCAGGATGAGATCCACATTGGTCTGTGCCAGTTTCGGGTTGACCTCAAACCCCACATCTCCCAGCGCGCCGCTGCAGCAGACTTCGTCGATGAGGGTATAGTCGACCTTCAGATGGTCCAGAATCTCCAGGGTCGCCAGCGTGGCCTCGTCTTCCCGGTAGGACCCCACACAGCCGATAAAATAGACGATTTCCGCTTTCTTGTTTCGCTCCCGTTCGAAATCTTCGGGTTCATCCTCACCGTAGATGTTGGAGTGTTCCTGCAAGACCCGGTTCATTCCCTCAAAGGCCGGATGACAGGTGCCGCTGTGCACCATATCCTTTCTCACCTGCTTGATGATTTCCGGCGGGTTCACGCCCGACGGGCACTGGTTGGCACAGGCGGCACAGGTGGTGCACTGAAAAAGGCTTTCCACCAATTCATCATCCAGCGGAACATTGCCGTCCATCACTTCTTTTAGAATCAGCATTTTTCCCCGGGCATTGAGCGCGGGCCGCTTGGTAAGCCCGAAAACGGGACAGACCGCTCTGCAAAATCCACAGCTTGAACACCTGAGAACCTGATCCCGGAATTGCTTTTCAAATTCGTAAATCCCTTTCATTTACGCCTCCAGCCCCATTTTTCCAGGATTGAGAATGTTATTCGGATCAAACAGCCGTTTTAGAGATTGCATGATATCCATGCTGGTCTCATCATGCTCAAGACCCATGAACGGTATTTTGGCCAAGCCAATGCCGTGCTCGCCGGTCAGAGTTCCACCCAGTTCCACGACCTTTTTAAACAGCTCTTCAGACGCTTCCTCGACCCGTCTCACCTGGTCCGGATCGGTGCCGTCGAAACTGACCACAGGGTGGAGATTCCCGTCACCGGCGTGACCCACCGTGGGAATTTGAAGATCATACTTTTTGGCAAGATTTGATATGGCCCGAAGCATTTCCGGTATTTTGCTCATGGGAACCGCCAGATCCTCAACGATGAGGTTGTTGTTGATGCGGGCCATGACCCCGTACGCCGATTTTCGAGCAGCCCAAAGCGCCGCAGCCCCACCGCTCTCATCAGCATGTTTGACGGCGCTGGCATTCTTTTTTCTAAAGATCTCCATGATCTTTTTCATCTGGAATTCGGTTTCCCCTTGAGTGTATCCATCGGTTTCGGCCACCAGCATGGCTTCCACTTCCGGCAGTCCCATATCCGTATTTTCATTGATGGCCACCAATGACTGCTTATCGACCACCTCGAGGGCGCTGGGGATGATGCCGGAATACATGATTTCACTGATGGCCTCACCGGCATCCTCCAGGGTTTCAAAAGTCGCCATGGCCGTTGAGGTCATGGGCGGTTTCGGGTTCACCTTGAAGGTAATTTCGGTGATCACGCCGATGGTTCCTTCGGACCCCACAAAAAGCTTCGTCAAATCATAGCCCGATACGCTTTTCATGCATTTGCTCCCGGTGTGAAGAATGCGACCATCCGGCAAAACCACTTCCAGGGCGAGGACGTAGTCTTTGGTGGTGCCGTACTTGGCCCCTTTGATGCCGCCGGCGTTGGTGGCCACGTTTCCCCCAAGGGTGCAGACGGAACCGCTGGCCGGATCGGGGGGGAAAAAGAACCCGTAAGGAGAGAGCGCGCGGTCCAGTTCCGCATAAATAACCCCCGGCTGAACCACCGCCAGGCGGTCTTCAATATTAATGCTGACAATTTTATCCATGCGCCCCAGATCCAGTATAAGGCCGCCCTGCTCCGGAACCGCCAGCCCTGCCAGAGAAGTCCCGGCCCCCCTGGGAACCACGGGAAATCGTTCCCGGTTTGCCAGCTTCATGATATGGGACACCTGTTCCGTGCGGATTGGCCACACGGCTGCTTCAGGCCGGTGCCCGTGTTCGGAAGCATCTTTGGCGTAAGCGATCAGGTCGATCAGGGAATCGGTAAAATTCTCCTCGCCCACAATATCTTTGAGCGCTTCTTTGATTGTTTTGTCCATGACTTTATACTCCATTGTACCGGTGCCGACCCGAGGGATGAATATGCCACCGGGATGACCATCCGACCCTTCCAACTCGATATTTGCGTTAATCTCTAAAACACCTTTTCAATAGCACAAAGTCATCCATTCATGCAATAATCAACGCGTTTCCGGATCACCGGAAAAGGTAGAGCCTCTCCCTTTCAGAGGGTGACAGCAGCATCATTTTTATCCTTCACTGCTGCGATCGAATCTGATATCCTCTCTGTGAAGATGGAGGAAACCCTTTGAAATTGGTCTCGGATCGCGGATAGCAGGCCTCAAACACCTCATCCGACAGTCCGAAAAGTGGTTACGGACAGGAAAACCGATCCGCGGAGGATTCATCATGATAAAAGATGAACCTGTCAATAAGGCCAACGAAATAGAGTTGAACCCCGCGAAGGCTGCGAAAAAAAAGGCATTGCGGCGGTATCGTCTCAACGTAATCCAAATTCCCCGTTTCAGGCTTCTCGGTTTCATCCTGGTCCTTTTCGTAGCTTTTCTGAATAATTTTCTCATTCTCCAGTCCTTTTCCTGGCCCCGTTTTTTGTTGCTTTCAGAAATTCTCATGGGGTATGCCCTTTTCTCCTGGCTCATGCTGGCACTTTTTTTCAGCCGGGTTAAAAAATTCGATCTGGGCGTGCTCTTCCTCTCCCTTGACATTCTCGCTTTTACGACCGCCATCTACTTCACGGGGGGGAACAAAAGCTGGCTCTTTTTCTTCCTGCTCGTTCGGGTCGCCGACCAGGCGAACACTTATTATCTGAGAGTCCTCTTCTTCACCCACTTTTCCGTACTCTGTTACCTGCTATTGCTCCTTTATTTGGTCTTTGTGGACCATGCATCCGTTGTTTGGTCCATCGAACTCTCCAAGGTCCTCATGCTTTATACCGTCAGCCTCTATATTTGCCTCACCGCCAAAACGGCCGAGGAACTGCGAAACAGGACGGGGGCCGCCGTAGGCACGGCTAAAAAGGAAATTCTCAGACGACAGAAAACGGAAGATGACCTCATAGAAAGCGAACAGCGGTTGAAAACCCTTTATGATTCCGTACAAGCGGGGGTTTTGCTGATCGACGCTGAAACGCACACCATAGTGGATATCAACCCCGTTGCGGCCGATCTCATCGGGCTTCCCAAAGAGAAAATCATCGGTTCCGTTTGTCATGCCTTTGTGTGCCCCGCCGAAAAAGGGGAGTGCCCCATCAGCGACCTGGGGCAAAAACTGGACAATTCGGAACGTTTATTGATTAACGAAAAAAAGGAAGCCATACCCATTATCAAAACCGTTTCCACCATCCTGTTGGATGGTCGAAAGCATCTGATGGAAACCTTTTTTGACATTTCCTATCAGAAACGGACCGAAAAAGAACTACAGAAGGCCAAGGAAGCGTCCGAGGCGGCAAACAAGGCCAAAAGCGAGTTCCTGGCCAACATGAGCCATGAGATCCGAACGCCCATGAATGCGGTCATCGGCTTTACCGAAATGATGCTTGAGACCCCTCTCGATGAAGTGCAGATGGACTATGTTAAGACCATCAAGGGGAGCGGAGAAACCCTGATTTCACTGATCAACGATATTCTTGATTTTTCCAAGATTGAAGCAGGGGATCTCGATTTTGAAAATATCGATTTTGACCCGGAGCTTCTGGCATACGATGTTTGCCAAGTGATCCAACCGAAGATCGGGAAAAAGCCCATTGAGATCCTTTGCCACATCGGCGATGACGTTCCCCACAATGTGAAGGGAGACCCAACACGGTTCAGGCAGGTTTTGACCAACCTGATGGGGAATGCCCCCAAATTCACCGAATCGGGAGAAATCGAATTGTCCCTGGATGCTGAAGGGGAAGATGAGGACAGCATCATGCTGCACGTCAAGGTGAGGGATACGGGCATCGGCATTGCGCCGGATAAACTGGCTGCCATTTTTGAGCCATTCAGACAGGCGGATGGTTCAACCACCCGAAAGTACGGCGGCACGGGTCTGGGTCTCTCCATATGTAAAAAGATCTCAGCGATTATGAAGGGGGACGTGTGGGCTGAAAGCGAGGAAGGGAAAGGAAGCACCTTTCATTTTACCGGCATATTCGGAAAATCTAAATTGAAAGCGGCCAGGCGATTTGCGCCCGTTTCCCTGGCCGGCAAAAAGGCGCTCTGCGTAGACGATAACCAGACCAATCTGGAAATCCTGACCCGGCATCTTGAAGGTGTGGGCATGCGGGTGGTTTCACTGGAGAAGGGAGAGGAGGTTTTGCCGGTTCTCGAAAGATCCCTGGATGAAAAGGATCCCTTCCACATCTGCATCACGGATATTCAGATGCCTGGGATGAGCGGCTACGAACTGGCAAAACGAATAAGAAATTTCAGATCTTCCATTCCCCATATTCAGGCCTCAATCCGCACCATTCCCCTCATTGCCCTCTCTTCCCTCATGGAGCGGGACTCGGGAAAATGCAAAGAAGCGGGATGTGACGGTTTCCTGGGAAAACCCATACGGAGAGAAAGACTCTACCAAATGTTGGAGAGAATTTTGGAGGAAACCGCAGACCCGGAGAAAGAATCCCGGGCGGATAAAAGCGACATCATTACCCAGTATTCCGTTCGGGAGGAAATGAAGCGTTCCGTTCGGATTCTCCTGGTGGAAGACAATCCCGTCAACCAGAAACTGGCGAAGATCATGCTATCAAAAGGCGGATATCAGGTGACGGTTGCCGACAACGGCGAAGAGGCCGTTGAAAAATTGAAAAACGCGCCCGATGATGTGGACTTGATATTCATGGATGTCCAGATGCCGGTCATGGACGGCCTTGAAGCGACGCGGCGGATCAGGGAACTGGGATTCGACGAACTCCCCGTCGTGGCCATGACGGCCAATGCCATGAAAGGCGATCGGGAGCGGTGCATCGAAGCGGGCATGAATGATTATGTCACAAAGCCCATCAGACGGGAATTGGTTTTCGAGATGATTGAAAAGTGGGTGTTTGAAAAACGGGTATGGCGGCAGACATGAAAAGATCGGGCTCAGGGCCTCGGGAAAAAATAATCACATAAGATTGTGCCGGATTTCAGCTCCTATGCAAGGCGCATCCGCGCGATTGTCTGATATGTGCTGGTGGGTGCAACGCAGCAGATGGACCAAAGGACGAGCCGGATGGTGCATCTATTTTTTATCGAGGCCCTTAACGAAACACCGCGAAACATAGCCACACAACGACCGTTGGCAGGAGAGCGCCTTTGAAGAGCCCTACCGGTGATACCGCGTTGTCAAAATGGCTTTTAAGGAGCGACTGGCCGGCCGGATTGGGAGCATTGGCAATGACCGTAAGCCCACCGCCACTCACCGCACCGGCCACGACCGCGTATTTGAGACTGTCCGTAAATCCTGGAACCAAGGTGCTCAGAAAGGTTATTGCGGCGTTATCGTTAAAGGCGGTCAGGATGGCGGCCCCCAGCATGAGCGAAATTTCGCTTAACTTGCCCAGTACCGGCTCAATCCACCATCCCTGGACTCCTCCGTGTACCACCAGTCCGCCCAAAAAAAATCCTACCAGCAAAGGCGGTTTCAAATCGATGCGATTCTGAAACGGTGCCGTTACTTGGGCAAAGCCCAGAAAAAAGAGTAGCCCGGGGATAAACAACGCCGGGTGATGGGCGTTGAAAATAGTCCACCCCATGAACAGCAAGTGGACAACAATCAACCAGGCCGGCACTGGGTCATCACGGTTATCCCACTCCGGATCCACAAACGGAGGCCGCTGATATTCAGGAAGCAACCCGGGGATAAGCTGACGCATTTTTTGGAGCTCGATTTCCTTGAAACGTTTGTCGAATGCCTCTTTGATCAGCTCCCCATTAAAACCTTCTTTCAAGAGGTCCGGCAAATAATCAGTCTCCAGCCGATTTTTGATGTGCTCAACGATTTCTCTTGTCTTCTGATGAAGCGTTCGCTCGAAGTCGAGTGTTTCCGATGCGACAGGGCCGATCTTTTCAAATTCCGTCTCCAATTCCTTGCGTTTGATCACTTCGGTCTGAATACGGTGTTTGAGTTCTTCGACGGCAAAATCGTGTTGCATCTCTACAAGCTCCTTACGAAAGAACAGAAAATAGAGCCCGTTGGCCAACAAGATGCCGACAACCGCTTTCAAACCGAATCGAGTGAGCATATGGAGCGTATCCCATTGCCAAGCAGCCGACACCATCAGAACCGGTGGCGCTGCAAAGTTGGTCAGGGTGCCACCCACCGAAATGTTGACGAAGAGCAGGCCCAGGGTGGCGTATTTAAACCTGGTACCGGGCTGCAGATGGTAAAACTTGCGGCTCAACAGCAGTGCGGAGATGGTCATGGTCGCCGGTTCAGTGATAAAAGACCCCAGGATCGGAGCCAGGCTCAGGATGGTGAACCACCAGGCCGTCAGGCTGCCCCCAAGCAGACCTGCGATTTTTTGCATGACAATCTCCGACACCTTCAGAATAGGGCGGGTGGCGGCCAGAGTCATGATCGTTACGACAAACAACGCTTCAACAAAGTTGACGCGATAGCTGATGTAGTTGACAGCCGTTTTCCAATCAAAAAAGCCGATAATTGCTCCCAGCAGCGCCAAAGCCCACAGCCCGAAGATAACTTCCACTTCTCCGAGGAAATGAAATAGCTCCGCTCCGTAATGAACTGCGTATTTATCCAGGAGCCCCTGTTTTACTTTTCCGTCGTGTTCATGTTCCCATTTGTGGGCCAAGGTCATGAACTTGCCGGCCAAGAACGTGTGAACAATGGCAAAAAAGAAGATCAGAGTTGCCACCATGTTGAACGGTTGCTGGCGAATGCGGTTTGCCAGTACAGTCAAGATCCCGGGAGTCCCTTGATCATTGTAGCTTTCCAGGCTTCGGGGAAAATCGTCTGCTCCGTCCCGCGGAGGTGACGCACTCCAAACGACGCTGCCGCAGAACAGAAAAGCGACCAGAACCAAGGCCGCATATTTACTTGTTGCATTGAGCAGATGCTTCATGGTTCTTCTCTGAAAAGATCTTGTCTCCGTGTCACGACCGCGAAACGAGAACGGACCAGGGGATCCGTACACCGATTCATCAGACGTCTGTATTCCCGGGTGGTAAAATTCCTGAGGACACCCTCTTTTACAGCGTAGATAAGATCGTTCTCATCGGCATCGTTCACCGGATTTCGTTCTATGAAGTCATGTAGAAGCACCGGTTTCCGAACTTTCTGGGTATCGGTCTTGGGCAGTTCAGCCAGCAATCGGAAGTATCCGGGAAGGGCATAAGGGGGAATTTGTTGTCTGCAGAATGCGTAAAGCCCGGAAACATCGAATCGGGGGGGATCTTTTACTTCCACGATATAAATGGGATTGTCGTTTTCCGTACTGTCCACGTGGGGAATACCGATGACCACACAGTTTAGCACACCTTCGTATTCCATGACGGTTTCCTCCACAAAGGCAACGGAAAAATTCTCTCCTTTGGAACGAAGCCTGTCCGTGCCGGTGCGGCCTAGAAAAATAAGATATCGCCCCCCCTCCCGCTCCACAAGGGCACCGAGGTCACCCATGTGATAATACCCCGCTTCGTCCACTCGTTCGTCGCTTTCACGCGGCATATGGTAGTACCCGGTGAAGGCGGAATTTCCCAGAGACTTCTGACTGATCAAAATCTCCCCGACGGCCTTGTCGAAATTGAGAATCCTTCCTGTTTCGTCGACCTGCGCGGGATCACGTTCACGACCGGTAAATTCATCCACGATCTTGATATCCTTCCCCGGCAGGTATTTTCCCACACAATAGGGGGGCGTGTCCGGGGTCACCGTGGCGATGGCGCCCACCTCGGTGGATCCGAAGGCCTCGGTGAAGATATCAAGCCCGAATATCCGGGTGAAGGCTTTTCGGTTGTGAGCGTTGGTCCCGGTGCTGATGACAGTCCTGAGGGGCAGGTGGGCGTAGTCGGCCTCTTCACCTACCGTGTTCAACACATACCGCACCGGGTCTCCCACACTGTTCCAGACGGTCGCCCCCACCCGCTCAATATCTTTTACAAAATTGCCGGCGCTGAACCTCCTTCTCAAGAAAAGCTTGGCGCCGTTTAAGAGAGCGGGAATAAAACCCAGATAAAGTGAATTGGAGTGGTTCAAGGGCATGCACACATAGCTCACATCATCGGGGCCGTAATCGAGGATAGTGGTGGACATCACCCCCACATCAAACACCTTTTTCCACGGGACTTCGATCCCCTTGGGCATTCCTGTGGTTCCCGACGTAAAAATAATGACGCCCGCCTTCTCCCCTTCCAACGGGATGGGCGTGAAATCTTGACCGGCGCCCTTTTCCAGCACCTCCCCGATAGTGGGTACCCGGTTCGGGTGATTCTTTTCCTGCCGCCTCCTTGCGATTACATACCGGGGGTAGAGGGGTGATAAATCGTAAACCCTGTGGGTTTCCATCACCGATTCCAGGAACGTTCGTCCCGACTTCGGCTGTTCAATCTCATCCACGAGGAGTACGTCCACATCCATATTTTTAATGTCCATGGCCAGTCTTTGACCCATCTGGGCATTGTTGATCCCCACCAGAGTGGCATTGGCGAAGGCACAACCCCCGAAGGCATAAAGCACTTCGGGGGTGTTTTGCATAAAGAAACCCACATGAAAGCGCCCGGCACTCTCCTTGTTCCGGCTTCGTCTCAAGGCGTCGATCATCCTGCCGTAATTCAGGGACATTTCCAGAAATCGGCCGAAAGATACCTCGCGAAACCCGCCCTCTTCGTCGTAATACATAAAGAAGGTCCGATCCTTTGATTGGGGATGATGTCCATAATGTTCAATAACATCGGCTATGTTCATGCGTTTAACATCGTCTAAGGCCACGGGAACCTCTCTCTTTTGATCCACTCCTCTGGAAGATAATCTTTGCCGGTAGTTCCGCTTCTTCAGGGCTCCCTGAACAGCGCAATTTGACCGGTGCGGGCGATTTTTTTGATACCCATGGGTTTGAGAAGGGTGATCAGTGCCTCCAGTTTTTCTTCACTTCCCGATGCTTCGATGATGTAGTATTCGGGTCCCACATCCACCACTTTGCACCGGAAGATATCAACAATCCTGAGAATCTCGGCCCTCATGTCCGCTTTGGCCTGCACGCAAATCAGGACCAGTTCCCGTTTGACGGATTTCGACCCGGTCAGGTCCCTCAGCTTGATGACGTTGATCAGTTTTCTCAGCTGTTTGAGAATCTGTTCGATCAGCTGTTCGTTGGCCTTGGTGCAGACGGTGATCCGTGACACGTTGGGATCGATGGTTTCGGCCACGCACAGGCTCTCTATATTGTAACCCCTGCCGCTGAAAAGCCCCACGATGCGCGACAGGACCCCCGGTTTGTTGTCCACCAGCATGGTCAGTATGTGTTTTTCCATTTCCATTGTGTTTTCCTCTCTAATTCTATTATATAGTCAGTCATTTTGCATCTTACTAAGCTGCATAGAAAGTTTCGTACATGATGCTTCCGTCCCATAAAGGCTTCGAAACGGGGCGGCGGCTGTCAGTCGCTCTAGGGTTCGGCAGTTTGCGAATTCGGCTTGGCGCCGTTCAAAACCGCATCAAAAGCCGAAACACACCTGGAGTCCCATTGTTTCCCGGCGCCGTTTTTCAAAATATCCAATGCGGTTTCAGGCGGTCTCCCTTTTTGATAGGGCCGGTCGGTCGTCATGGCGTCAAATGCATCGGCGACAGCCAGTATTTTGGCGCCTAACAGTATTTCTTCGGCCTTGAGTTTGCGGGGGTACCCTTTTCCGTCAGGGCGTTCGTGGTGACAATGAACATACTCCAGCGCCGGGCCCAGAAAATCCAGATCCTGAAGTATTTCTACCCCGATGCTGGGGTGCCGGCTGATTTGCTTGACCAGGTCGGAAGGATTTTTATTTTCATTGGGTTCAAAAAGACGATCCGGAAAACCTATTTTTCCAATATCATGCAGGATACCGCCCAATCGAATAAACCTTATTTCCTCTTGTGGTAACCCCATCTGCCGTGCTATTTTACAGGCTATATCCGCCACCCGTTCGGCATGCCCCTCCGTATAAGCATCACGGGCTCCAAGCGCGTGGGCCATGGCCGAAACCACTTGGATGGTATTTTGTTTGATCTTTTCATTTAGTGCTTCCAGTTCCTTAACCATCTGTTCCAGCCGATACTCCCTTGCTTCCACCTTAACCATCATCAAACCCATGGCTTCCGCAATGGTTCTCACTGTTTTCGGCTGGTCCTCACACGTCAGCGCCATGATGTCATTTGAATATTGTCCGGAAGCTATCTCCTGAATGACCCGAACAAGTGCCTCAATACCTTGCATTCTCTCATTCTCCTGATTTAGGAAATTCAACACATATTTATTGACAAAGTGCAACCTAAACACCGTTTGGCGTTTCAGATAGATAAAGAATCCGCGGCTACCCTTGGGACCCAATATGGAAGACGGGACAACACCCTCGACCGACCACAACATGCTGCAGTCACTCAATTTGCTGCCTATCCAGTTTCGTCAAAAGATACCGGCATTAAATTTCTGTACCACATTCCCCGAGATTTCGCAAAGCACCCAGGTATATTATTCATGTTTTGCAAAGGATATCAACCGGATGGTTTATATAGGCATTTTTCGGTGACGTGACGTTTTTTTATAATTTAATGTTCTTTTTTAAGCGTACATCCGAAGGTCTGGAAATTGCGATAGCCCTGAAATCCCCGTTTATCACCACGTCTGAAGATATTTTGTTCGCCTTCCATAGCTTCTTGATACATGTTCTACTTCACATTAAAAGGCGCCGCGTCAAAGCTGAGCCAGTTTTTTGAATCCATGACATTAGTCCCCGGTCGAACCAGAACTGCATACCAAACATGGTTTCCTTTCGGAAAGGCGCCGGCTATAAGGAGTTCAGCTAATAGGTAATCACTCGCGAAAGGGCTTCCGCATATATTGATAGGTTCGGCCAAAACCGGTTTCACCGTTTCTGTAAATTCAGGATAGAAAAGAAAGGGTCCGTCCGACAGCCCCACAACAATATAAATCTCCGCCATTTGACAATCCTCCACATTATATATGGAAGCAAAGGCCTTCAAGGTATCACCAACCTCATACACATCCTGATCCGTGTTGATATCGATATGAAGAGCGCCGGCGTTCGAAAAACTGACAAGTTCCTGGCTGAAATATACTGTTTCCCAGTTCGAAGAATACCTCCTATACACTATCGGACCAACATCGGGGGCATACCAGGTTTTTTCGTAGCGATAATCTTTGACCCCATTGATGGTTGTTTCACTCATTTCACGAAGCACCACGCAGTTGGAGAATGTGCCTGCAGGCACGCTAATTACATCATTAATCGATTCTACATAAGAGTCTGTTTTCAGGTGAATGTCGCCAATTTCCATCTCCAGATGGGAAGTCTCGCCAAGCTGAGGATTCCGTTTCCCTACTGTCACGGGTGGATTAATTAGCACTGCCGGGGTAAGGGCCATATTGCCCCAAATTTTGTAAAGTTTTACAGACTCGTCATCGCTGGCCATCCAACGTTTCTCATGATAATTATCCGGGGCCGATTCTTCACGTTTCCACACATGGGTTAACGTGCCATTAACATCCTCCGTTCCAACAATCGTGTCGACACGGGTTCCGTCTCCATATGAGGGAGTGTAGACCCATCGATTGCCCACTTGCAACGGATAATAATTGGCGGCTTCTGACACCCCCCCCAAGATCATCATGATCGAAATCACGGTAATCCAAACGATGAATCGCTTTTGGTCTTTCAAATTCATGAAAGAATAATCCTCCCTTTTAATATGGTTTCGTTTGGGCATAAAAAATCATCTGCTTTTAATTCTTCGGCCCCGGACCAAACTTCTATTTCAAGTGAACATCATTTTACAAAAGTTTCAGACTGCCTCACATTAAATGCCGCACCGCTTGCAATTTGAGATCCAGCTTGGAATGTCGTGCTTGGTGAGGTAAGAGTGGCTCTTGAGCCATTTTCAAAGGTTGTTCCCGAACCAACTAAAATCGAGGTTGATGCGTTAAAATTGGCGGTAGCATTTTTGGGGACAGTTACGTTCTGAAGCGAGATGATGGTGCCCGTACATGCGCACGTCTCACCTGAGGGAAAGGTAACGCCATTAAGAACAACCGCACCGCCGGAGCAGGACGGACATGTAATGGGAGGGTCGATATTCACATGATACACATGTATAAGCGGCAGATGGCCACAGCAGCCCGGTTTATCTCCGCCGTCCTGGGAAATATAGATTTTTTGCGTTGAAGGATCGTAGGCCGCCCCCAGAATGCCGGGATTGTCGTTGGCAAAGGGGAAATTGAGTTCCCAAACCCCATAGGGTAAAATCTCCCACATCTGTTTCTCACCTGTCTTTACGGATAAAAGATCCAATGCATCATACGCCAATACCAGGTACACATACGGATAAGCATGACCGCCTTTGGAGCTATCGGCCGGATCATAGCAGCACAGCACTTCCGGGTAAGCGGGATCACAATACGTGTTATGCAAAGCTGGGTCGGACTTCCCCTCACCGTAGCAAAAAATGCCCGTCCCGCGCCGGCCGAAAAAGAGCACACTACGGCTCCCCTGCGGAAAAACTATCCCTTTAATGGTCATGGAGCCGTTGTACAAAACGTCGGGACTTTGATCGCCATAGGTTCCCAGCGTCGGATGATCGATCGGGTAGCCCACCACCGGTGTGACCGGTACCGGGTCTTCCAATCCCAGTTTGTCCGGATCAAAAACCGAGGCTGCCGGCCCAAGGGAGGTTCGGCTGATGATGGAAAGACAACAATTTCCAGTGAGCGTCGGACCACCGAATCGAGATTGCCACTCCGGTGGAATATCCGTCATATATCCGTCGATGAACGCCGGGTTCGGAATTGTCGGGGATTCGCCCACTTGATACATCCCATGAAAATCGCCGTTTTCACTAAGATCGAGCCCGGAAGTAAAGTGGGATAGTCTTACAGCATAGCCTGCATCGTAATATCCGAATGCGGTTCCAACGAGCTTCTCTCCCCAAATCATGAAACCCCCAATCGGTACCCCGCTGGTTTCTACGACCGCTCCCCCTTCCCCGATATTTGACCGGTTGCCTTCCGTTATGTCCACAAAAGGTTGCAGTACAGTAGCCGTGTTAAGGTCAGCAAGATTGGTGCTATTGATGAATTGGGGAATGGATATCTCCGCCGTCAGTTGATACCAGGCGTGGCCGACCACGAATAACGAATTATTATGCGGATTGTAGGTCAGAGCTGTTCCACCGTAATTGAACCCGCTGTATTGCGGCGACCCAAAATCCCCCTGTGGCACTCGAAAAGCACCAAGATATTCCAGATCCGACGCTACCAGGAGTCTTTCTTCGGCTGATGAAATGCCTACTATCGCCACAGCCCAGAAGACTATGGCGATGGTCATGAATGTGTGTTTGAACATGGCCAACTTTTCAAAGGACAGGCTATATTTACAGCAAATTTTTATCAAGAAATTCAATTACATTTTGAAGTTCCAATTTTGTTAAGAATTGTAGATCGTATAATATCTGGCCAATAAATCGTACCTCCCCCTTTTCGATAGTCTCGTCAATCTGGATTTCTAATGCCTCCCGCAACTGTGGCCAGGTAATATATCCTTTCTCCTGGGCTATTTCCCCAAAGCGTTCTTGGTAATCTTTAGTTTTCATTTTTTGTTAAAGCAATGTCAATTGCAATAAATTGAGAATGCCATAAAGGATTCATGCCACCAAAAACCGGCAATAGGTTTTACATATCCGAAGCCGGCCCACCTGGGTGAATTTTAGGGTTTCGCAAAAAATAAATACGCCAGATTGCGCCGTATTTTGGTTCGTATACTAGGCGTATTCGCCAGTGCATATTAGTGAATATGTGCTGGTGAATGCAACGCAGCAGACGGGCCAAAGGACAAGCAAGATGGTGGATGTATTTTTTGCCGAAGCCCTTATATGAAAATATCTTACCTGCAAACATTAAGCGGGTTCAATTTTGGACGTCAGGAAATCTCAAGGGTTCTTGATATTAACCTGCTGGATGGGAAAGATCAAGTTTGAAATATTTCTGGTATCCTTAAAAGAAATCGCAGTTGCCGGAATAACTTGGCAAAGGCCAAGAATATTTGCGGCAAAAATCTGATCGTCACAAGGAGCGGGAGAGACGGCACATTGTGACGGCGAATCACTCTCATGATGAAAACGGCACATTTTCTTCCTAAAATCCTTGACAGTTCAGCGCTGTATACAGTACACATTGTTCGTGAATCGTGATCCTGTAAAATTCCGTTGCATTGTGTCCCCCTGATTTCAAACGAGACCTTATTGTCACGATGATTACATTTAAACTTATGGAGAGAAAAAATGCTGCTACCAAGATTTGATTATCTGGAACCCCAAAATCTTGAAGCTGCTCTTGACCTGTTGGCCACTCACAGGGATAAAGCAAAGATTCTGGCCGGGGGAACCGATCTTCTGGTGAGGATGAAAAAGGGGCTATTAAAACCCAAAGCCCTGATCAGCCTTAAATCCTTGAAGGGATTGTCCTATATTGAAGATGGCAATGACCACATCAGGATCGGTGCGGTAACGTGCCTTGCCGACATCATTTCGTCCGAAGTGGTACGGGAAAAAGCCCGTGCGCTTTTCGAGGCCTGCGAAAAGATCGGTGCGGTCACCATACAACATCACAGGGGCACCATCGGGGGAAATATCCTTCAGGACAACCGATGTCATCACTACAACCAGTCTGTTTTTTACCGTTCCGGCCGCCAGGCCTGCCACAAGGACGGCGGGAAAATCTGTTACGCCAGGGAAAACGCGGACCGATGCAATTCCACCTGCCAGTCGGACGGTGCGACGGCCCTCATGGCGCTGGGCGCAAAACTGGTGTTGATCAGCAAAGAAAATGAAAGAACCGTGAATCTCGATCAATTCTACACCGCTGACGGCATCGTGCCCCATGCAATGGAATCCCATGAACTTCTGAAAGAGATCATTATCCCGTTACACAATGCCCGGAGCAGCTACCAGCGCCTGGCCTACCGGTCCGCCATCGATTACCCCATTGTCTGCGCGGGGGTTCTTCTGAAGCCCGCCGACGTCGAAAAAGACAAAATAGAGGCTGCCCGCATTGTGGTGGGCGCCATGGGCAGGGCTCCGCTTTTTCTGGCCCAGGAATCATCTTTATTGGTGGGGAAAAGCCTTGACGACACCGAAGCCTTTCAGAAAGTCGCAAAGAAATCCATGGACAACGCCGCCACATTTGCCGTTCATAATGTGGGGTCAACCCTGGAATACCGGTGTGAAATGGTCGCTACGATCGTTCTGAAGGCGCTCAAAGAGGCGGCAAAGTATTAAACCTCAATAACCGCTCGCAATGGAGTTTTAGATGAAAAAAATAGAAATCACCCTGAAGATAAACGGTAAACCCCATGATGTCGGGATCTATCCCAACGAGACCCTTCTGGATGTGCTGAGGGAAAGGTTGGATATGACCGGGGCAAAAGAGAGTTGTGGAGAAGGGGTTTGCGGTTCCTGCACCGTTCAGATGGATGGAAAACCGGTCCGATCCTGCCTGACCCTGGCCATGGAAGCCAGAGGGTCTGAAATCAAGACCGTGGAAGGCCTTGCCAGAGAAGATGAGTTGTCAAAACTTCAACAATCCTTTATCGATCACGGTGCGGTCCAGTGCGGTTTCTGTACCCCCGGCATGCTCATGAGCGCGGACGCACTGCTCGCGGAAAATCCAGCGCCCGATGAAAAAACCATCCGCAAGGCCCTTGCCGGCAACATCTGCCGGTGCACCGGATATACAAAAATTGTCGAGGCGGTCGCCCATGCGGCACATCCTCAAGAACATTGCTGCGATTGTAACCCAAAGGAGTAGGGAATGTCTGACTACACCATAATCGGAAAAAGGATGCCGCGGGTTGATTCCAGGGCCAAAGTCATGGGAAAGGCCAAGTATGCAGCCGATCTGAAACTCCCCGGCATGCTGGTGGGGAAAATTAAAAGAAGCCCCTATGCCCATGCCCGCATTCTGAATATTGACACGTCAAGAGCTGAAGCGCTTCCCGGCGTCAAATCGATTGTCACCGGAAGAGATACGGAAGGGGTCAAGTGGGGGGTTTTCCCCTATACCCGGGATCAGCAGTTCATTCAGACGGAAAAGGTCCGTTACATCGGAGATGAGGTGGCCGGCGTGGCCGCCATCGATGAAGAGACCGCCCTTCGAGCCCTGGACCTCATCGAAGTGGAATACGAAGAACTCCCGGCCGTATTCGACCCCATGGAAGCCCTTGCCACCAATACCGAGCTGATCCACGGGGATTATCCCAACAACGTGAATATCCATGTGAATATCGATACGGGAGGTGTGGATGAAAATTTTGAAAAAGCCCACTACATTCGGGAAGATACCTTTGTAGCATCGGAAGAATCGTATTTTCACGCCGAACCCTACGCCGTGGTGGCGCGATTTGACCCGGAAGAATGCCTGGAAGTCTGGTGCCCCAATGGCGGGCCGCACATGAAAGCAAAACCCCTTTCCAATTCATTCAAAATTCCATTGCACAAGGTCAAAATCAAAAAGATCGCCATCGGCGGCGCCTTCGGAGGGCGATCTGAAATCTGCCCGGCCGATTACATCTGCGCGCTTCTGGCGAAAAAAACCGGCAGGCCGGTCAAAATTACCTTTACCCGTGAGGAAAACACCATTGCCACCCGTCAGGGACACGCCATGATCACCACCCATAAAACAGGCGTGGACAAGGACGGTCGCGTCATCGCCCGCGAAACCACCTGCTACATGGACGGCGGGGCCTACTCCAGCACGGGCCCCATCGCCACCAGCGTCCCCTTTCTTTCCATGGAGCAGGCCTACCGCATGGAGAGTGTCCGGTACAACGGCTACCGGGTTTACACCAACAAACCCATCAGGGGCATGATTCGAACCCATGGCCGGGGATTCGCCTGCGGGGTCGACACCCAACTGGACATGATTGCGGAGCACCTTGGGATAGACCCGGTTGAAATACGGCTGAGGAATTCCCGGCAACCGGGGGATTACACCAGCACCAAAAGCTATGTGGCGTCTTGCGCCATGGATGAAACCATTCACAAAGCGGTGGAAAAATCGGGATTCAGGGAAAAATGGGGGAAGCTCCCCCCGTATCACGGCATCGGCATCGGCACCAATTCGGTTCAGACGGGATTTCCCATGGGCATACGGGGCGGCTCCCAGGCCTTTATCAAGTTCAATGAAGATGGGGAAGCCACCGTCATGAGCGGGGTTGTGGACAACGGGCAGGGAAATGAAAACATGCTGGTCCAGATCGCCGCTGAAGAACTGGGGCTTCTGCCCGAAGACATTCACCTGGTCAATGCGGACACGGAAACCACCTCCTCGGATCCCGGTTCCTATTCCCAGGTCTCAACCTTTGTGGGGGGGCATGCGGTGAAAGTTGCCGCGGAAAACTGTCGAAAAAAACTCTTTGAAGTCGCCTCAAAGGTATTAAAGGCGGCACCCGACGAGTTGGTCGCCAAGAACCGGCTCATTTTTGTCAAGGATGACCCCGAAAGGTCCGTCCCCATTAAAAAGGTAGTACGCATCAGCCTGCTCAATTTCAATTCCGTCAATGCGGAAGGCGGCTACTGGCCAAAGGTGGATATGAAACGGGAATGGGTGAAAAACCCCTATGGTCAGATGTGCGAAGCGTTTTCCTTCGGCACCACCATTGTGGAAGTGAAGGTGGATCCCCATACGGGTCAGGTTGAAGTGATTGAAGCCACTGCGGCACAGGATGTGGGGTATGCCCTGAACCCTTTGGTACTGGAAGGGCAGTTTGAAGGCTCCATTGCCATGGGCGGACAGGGTGGCATGCTCACCGAGTACCACGAATGGGACGACGGCAGATGTATCAACCCCACCATGCTCGATTATAAGCTGCCGTTGGCCCCGGATATGCCCAAAATCAACAACATCATCGTGGAATCCATAGACCCGAAAGGCCCCTACGGCGCCAAGGAGGCAGGCATGTCCATCGCCATGTCCGCGGCTCAAGGGTACAGCGCGGCCGTCAGCAACGCCATCGGCGTTCACCTGGACGATTTTCCCCTGACGCCGGACAAGATTCTCGCCGCCATCAGGGCGAAAAAGGCCCAAGGCTAAAACAGATTTTTCATTTTTTTTGAGACATTAAGGGAGGAAGAAATATGAAAGCATTGATCATCGGCGGCGTCGGCGGAATGGGACAGGGCGTTGCAAGAGACCTGGTAAAACAGCAACAGGTGGAAAAGGTTATTTTGGCGGACCTCTACCCGGATCCGGAAAGACTCTCAAAAAAGCTCCGAGAAAATGAAAAAGCCACGCTCATCAAACTGGATGTTAACGATCATGACGCAATGGTGGGCGCCTTTAAAAATGTCAATGTGGTCATCAATACGGCGGGACCCTTTTATAAAACCGCCGTACCCGTTGCCAAAGCGGCGGTGGCAGCCAAAGTCAATTATATTGATATTTGCGACGATTATGAGGGAACCGAGATTCTGTTTAAATCGGAAATCGATAAAATGGCCAAAGATGCCGGCATCACGGTCCTCACCGGAATGGGGTCGGACCCCGGAACCAACAATGTGCTGGTGAAATGGTATGCAGATCGCCTGGACCGCGTCGACGAAATCTACCTTTACTGGGTGGTCAGCATTGCCGAACTGGCAGGTGCCGCCTGGGATCACAGTCTTCACATGACGCTGGGGAAAATCCCTCAATATATCGATGGCGAACTGGTGACGGTTGAAGGCGGTACCGGAGAAGTGGCGGAGCAATTCCTCGACCCCTTGGGCACCTGTCACGTCCGT
The DNA here is from genome assembly GCA_963663335.2 of Desulfatiglandales bacterium. Lineage (GTDB taxonomy): Bacteria > Desulfobacterota > DSM-4660 > Desulfatiglandales > Desulfatiglandaceae > NaphS2. The sequence goes on from CAXXLN010000002.1 coordinate 664,015, forward strand.
TACGTGGGGCACCCGCAGCCGCTCACCCTTCCCAAATATATCAAAGGGGTCAAGAATGTGATCATCAAGGGCGCCCTGATCCCCCTGTGGGTGGACGAACTGATCAAGGAACAGAAAGATACGGGCTTTCTGGGAACGGAGCCCGTCGATATCAATGGAACTAAAGTCACCCCCTATGATCTCGCGCTGAAATTATGGAAAACCATTCCCGAAGGGAGGGATAACGGCCCCCAGTCATCCGGTTTGAAGGTCATCGTAAAGGGTGAACGAAGCGGTAAAAAGATTGTCTACACCGCCGATATGGTGGGACGAATGGCTCCGGGAACGGGACTGCCCGCCGCCATTGCATCGCTCATGATGGATGCGGGGGACGTCACCGTAAAAGGGGTTGTGGCCCCTGAAGGGTGCATTGACCCTGACAAATTCCTGAGCATTTTCCTGGGAAGAGGCGCCAGAATCCATCAGACGGAAACCATTTCATCCATGTTCGAGCCTGCAGCCTAAATTAAGGAGACCTTTCAATGAAAGAGACCGAAAAACTGAACATCACCAAGAGTCTGGAACTTTTTGAAGAGGCCCTGGAACTGGTACCGGGCGGTGTTTTGGGGGCCAGAAAGCCAGGGGATTTCATCAAAGGGGAATACCCCATTTTTCTGGAAACCGGCAAAGGATGCCGCCTCACCGATGTGGACGGCAATGAATTTATTGACTTTTTGTGCGGGTACGGCCCCATCATTCTGGGATACCGGGAAGAAGAGGTGGATGAAGCGGTCTATAAACAAATATCCGAAAAGGGATTTTGTTTCACCCTGACCCAGAAATTTCAGAACCTTCTGGCCAAGAAACTGACCGAACTGGTACCCTCCTCCGAGATGAGCATCTTTCTGAAAACCGGTTCCGATGCCACCACCGCCAGTATCCGCATTGCGCGGGCCCACACCAACAAACTCAAAGTGATGCGGTGCGGTTACCATGGCTGGCACGACTGGTGCGTGGAAATGAAGGGGGGGATCCCCGCGAAGTTCTATGAAGACGTCTATGAATTCGGGTATAACCGCCTGGATCAGTTGGAAACGCTGATGAATGAACACGGTGATGAAACCGCCGCCATCATCATGACCCCTTTCGGTCACCCCAATCACCAGGAGATGCAGATACCGGCTCCCGGATTCCTTCAAGGGGCCAGAGACATTGCCGACAAATACGGCGCCGTACTGGTCTATGATGAGATTCGAACCGGTTTCAGAATTTCAATGGGGGGTGCTCAGAAGCACTACGGTGTAACCCCCGACCTGACGGTTCTGGGAAAAGCCATGGCAAACGGTTACCCCATTTCGGTGGTCACCGGAAAAAAAGAGATCATGATGGCCGCCGCCGACAAGCTTTTTATTTCATCAACCTTTTTCCCCAACAGCGACGCCTTTGTTGCGGCGCTCAAGACCATTGAAATTCTGGAACGGGACCACGTTCTGGAAAATATCTGGGAGAAAGGCGAACGGTTCATGAACAATATTCAGGGACTCATCGACCGATACGATGTGGGCGCCGAACTGAGCGGTATCGCCCCCATGTTCTACATTACCTTCAAGAAGGATGAAACCGGAGCCTACAAAAGGAAAAGAATCGATTTTTACACCCAGCTCATCCGCAAAGGGTTCTTCTTCTCACCCTACCACCACGCCTATATCAGCTATAGACACACGGAAGAAGACCTGAAACTAACCCTTAAAGCCATTGAGGAATCATTGGCGTTTGTGAAGGAAAAATATTAGCCGAAAACGGCGCAATCTGCCTCATCTATTTTTTCCGAGACCTGATGGGATGTTTCTCCTGAGACCCTGATCAACCCGAAGGCATGGACGTCTTCGGGTTGGGGGAATCAGTTCAATAAGATCCTGCCTATCGTCCACCACAAATACCGCATGATCCGCTGCCTGCCTGGCAACCCACCTCTATTTCGACTCCGCATTTCGACAAAATCGTCGAGGCTGACGGCAATCGTCGATGTCCCTATGGCCTAGATTCCACATAACCAATTGATATACAGCGTTTTTATACATTGGCATGGTTACTGCTTATGTATAGGGGAAAAGCGGCAACGCAAAGACTGAAGCAAACTTTATTTCAAAATTCAAATTGGATGGAAGGAGAAAAAAATCATGAAAAAAGCTTTAACAGGTAGTGTCATCGTATTGCTGGTGCTCTTCTTAAGTGCGGGACTGGGCATGGCCGGAAACGGAAAAGGCCAGGGGATTGGAGACGGAACCGGTCCCATCCACAATATCTTCGCGGGGACGCCTTTTACGGTTACGGGTGACGTAATCACCGCCGTTGCAGGCGGGGGATTGGAAATTGCGCCTGATGATACAACAATTGTCACAATTTATGGAATCGGTCCTGTCCGTTACTGGGATTCTTTGGGTTTTGATCATCCCTGCGTTGGCGATACGTTAACGGTTAAAGGGTACACGGTCGATTACAATGGTGTAGTGCGCAATATCGCAGTAACCATAACCATCGGAGACGATACCGTCCAACTCCGTGATCCTGAAACCGGGGCTCCCCTGTGGCGTGGCGGAAATTTGAATTAAATTCAGTGGTAAACCAGAAGCCGCAGCGGTTTCGATCTGATTTTTTCAGATGATGCGTGACAAGAGGAAAGGCCCCGGCTCAAGGGGTCTTTTCTTTTTCGGTCGCAGGGTGTATATGAGGGATGAAAGGAGAAATATACAACATTTTGCCGCACCCTTCACTCAGACCGGACAATCCCCACAATTATACGCACAGAGCCCTTCAACGCCCCAAACCTCAAAGGGCGCTGAAGCGTTTCCCTTTATCTGTCGGGTTAGGCATTCTTTTATTCTTTATGCTGGCGGTACCCCGTTCGGAAGCGTTCGATCTTTCGGCTGAGTTGGCCGCCGGATACGATTCCAATCCGGCGTTGAGCGACCCTTCCGATGGCTCGGGATTTTCCAACTACGCCCTCGGTGCCGAACATTTCGTGCCCCTGTCCAATGACCTTTCACTGGATTTATCCGTGGCAGGCCGATATCAGGATTACTGGAGCGTTGGTGACAACTACCGCCTGCAGACCGGAGCTGCACTCTCCTACATTATGGCGGAAGGGAGGCTTCTCCCCTCTCTTGTGGGAGAGGTGGCAGCCTACCGCGATGCACTCATAGAAACAGATGCAAGGAACGAGGCAATGGTTGGCGTCAATGCGGACTGGATCCTCTCAAACAGGCTCACTTTGGGGTTTGAGCAGTCATTCAGATGGCTTGGGTATCTGAACTGGGCCAAGCCCTTTTCAGGAAAGGGGCAGGGGCGTAATCCCGGCAAGGGAGGAGGGCAAGGGGGGAAAAAAGCCTCCGCAACATCACCGTCATCCTTTAACCTCAACGGATCACCGGGCAATAAGGGTAACGGAAAGGGTGGAGGAAAGGGTAGCGGAAAAGGCAACAGCCAGCTCAACACACTCTATCCTCCGCGAAACAACTTTCTCATGACCACAGGGGTGGATCTCGATGTGTTTATCCTGCCCGAGCTGACCGGACGGTTGTATGCCGCTTACGGGAATCTGAATTCTTCTTTGGACATGGAATCATTCAGGGAAATCCAGGCCGGAGCAGCACTCTCCTGGATTCCGGCAGAGCAATGGCAGACAGTTTTTGAAGCAACCTGGTACCGAACCTATTATAACAGCGTGCCGGATGACATAACACGTGTGCGACGCACCAACTATATCTGGTCGGCCGGAATGCAGATCAGCAGATTCTGGGGTGATTTTGAGCTCTTTGCCCAATTGGGCTGGAAATCCGGAGACGCCCCTCTCGATTATGAATCGTACCAACAAACGGTAATCCAATGCGGACTATCCTATACTTTCTGATACTGGCCGCGGTAAACGGCGCGATCTTCAGTGCATCGGCAGAGGAGCTTTTCCTGGGCCGCGTCCTTTCCGTGGATCCGGAGAAGGGTCAACTCTTGGTTGCACTCATTGAAAGCGAAAACGACACGGATACCCATGGCGAGAAAAGCATAGAAGTCAGCATACCCAAAGACCGTCTGCCGAAACACCTTTTGCCTGGAAATATTATACGGATATGGGGTGGATTCAATGGCGAGACAGGGTCCTTGAACGCCACATACCTGCAAGCCTCCGGCCAGAAGAGTTACGGAAAAGACCCCACGGGGGTGAGACGGCGTATCGGTAAAAGCCGCAGTCAATTTGGTGGCCAGGGAGGTGGCAAAGGCCGTGGAAGAAATTAAAAGCAGAATCCCCCTCTGGTTGGCCAACCTGTTTGTTTTTGCTTTTTTGTTCTGCGCCATAACAGCCTATTTCCTTTGGCAGGCCCATCAGGCAAAGGAGAATTTTGTGACCAATGTGCGGGAAAATGCCGTCCTGGTGGCCGAGGTGATTCAACTGAGCGCCCGCGCAAGCGTCCTTTCGAGAAAGGCCACAGAGGAAATCCTGGAGGCCTTCCTGGGCAATTCCGCCCGGTTTGTGGACTATCTGGATCAGGTAGAACCCTTTACACAAAAAGAGTTGACCGCCTTTGCAAAAGAAGCGGGACTTGCCGGAATCGGCATCCATAAAAGGGACAAAACGGTTGTGGAGGGCCCCTCGGGATGGCTTCGGAATCAGGCCTCGGCATGCCCGCCGAAACCGCAATTTGAATACCATGAAGGAGAACATCTTTATATTTTTTCGCTGCCGAGAGGCGTGAATTCAGGGTGTGTGATGGTCGGGATCAGTGACCGCCAAATCCGGACCATGCAGGAACATTTGGGGTTGAAAAACGTGATCAAGACCCTTTCGGGAATTCCCCGCATGCAGTATGTGAAGCTGGAGGAGGCTGATGCTTCCGGAGAAGATTCAGGGGACAACCCCGCTGTCAAGATCCTGGAGAACGGCACTCTCAGGATTGCCGAAGCTCGTGTGCCGATGGAAGACAAAACCCTTGCAGTAGCCTTGGACGCCGGTTATCTTAACCGTTCTGAAAGGCGTCTATGGCGGGACTTCTTTTTGTTCACTGCCGCCCTTGCCCTTTTGGGGGTTGCCCTGTCCATGATCCTTTACCGGCACCAGAGGGCACATCTGAGCCAGGTCAAGCAGTTTGAAAGGCAGCTTTCCGCTGAACGGGAAAACGCTTCCCTGGGACGGGCTGCCGCGGCCATTGCCCATGAAATCCGAAACCCGCTCAATACCCTGGGCATGGGACTCCAGAGACTTCAGTTGGAAGGACATGAAATTGATGACGATCATCGTCATCTCATCAGCCTGATGCTGGATGGTGTTAAACGGGCCAACAATAGTGTGGGAAGCCTCCTGAAATTTGCGCGCCCCAAAGAGCCGTCCAAGAAACCGACACGGCTGGACCAGCTGGCTGAAAACATCCTCCAGCTCTACGCTCGGCAATGTGACGCGTCGAACATCAAAGTTTACCGGAAAATCACTTTCCTGGAGCCGATTTTGGCCGACGCCGACCTGTTGGGCCAGGTCATGGAGAATCTGCTGAAAAATGCCATAGAAGCTCAGCCCCAAGGCGGGAAAATCCACGTGCTCATAGAAAAAAATGATCAGGAAGCCCGTCTCAGTGTCAAAAACAGTGGATTTACATTGAAATTGGAAGAAGCGTACCGGATTCTGGACCCCTACTTTACCACCAAAGCGGACGGCACCGGTCTGGGGTTAACCATATCCCGGAAAATTGTGGAGGCGCACGGAGGACGGATATCGATTGAAATACCCGAGCCGGGAATGGTCGAAATCTCCGTCCACCTGCCATTGACCGGAAATGAAAGAAAAATACCATAAAAAGATAAAGGGGCTTCTTCATGAAAATCCTGATTGTAGATGATGACCGCAGCCAGAGGGAACTTCTGAAAGGGTTCCTGGATCGTCAGGGGTATGAAACCCTGACTGCCGAAAATGGTGAAGCAGCACTGCGGCTTCTTGAGCGGCAAGCGGTGCATCTGGTTCTCCTGGATCACCGAATGCCGGGACTCACCGGGGATGTGATACTGGCAAAAATCAGGGAAATGAACCCCACTTTGCGGGTGATCATGATTACCGCCTTTGGTGACATCGACACGGCAGTCACAGCCATGAAATTAGGGGCCTGTGAGTTCTTTGAAAAACCGGTGGATCTCTCCCTGCTGCTCACAAGAATTCAGCAGGCGGAACATGCGGTTGCCGTTGATGAGGATGTGGCAGTCGTAGAAGAGGCGGTGGAAGAAAGCCCGCTTCCACTCAAAATGGTAGCGGAAAGCCCGCCCATGAAAGATGTCCTCTCTATGGTGAGGCGAGTGGCGGAAAGTGAATGGCCGGTACTTGTTTCCGGAGAAACCGGGACCGGAAAGCAGCTGGTAGCGCAACTTATTCATCTCCTGAGCCCCAGGGGTGACGCCCCGTTTCTGGTTGTCAATTGCGCGGCAATACCGGAAAATCTGTTTGAAAGCGAGCTTTTCGGACACATTAAGGGGGCCTTTACGGGAGCGTCAAACAACCGCAGAGGCCGGTTCGAACTCTCCGATGGCGGCACACTGATGCTGGATGAAATTGGCGAAATGCCGCTCTCTCTTCAGCCCAAGCTTTTAAGGGCTGTTCAGGATGGAAAATTCAGCCGTGTCGGGAGCGAGGATGAAAGCGATGTGGATGTCCGTCTTGTTTCCGTCACAAACCGTAATTTAAAAGAGATGGTGAAGGCAGGACAATTCAGGGATGATCTCTTTTATCGGATCAGGGTGCTCGAAATTGAGATTCCTCCCTTGCGACATCGTCGCGAAGACATTCCGGCACTCTTGGATTTTTTCCTGGGTCGATATGCACCCTCTCCACTTCATTTTACGCCTGAAGCGGTGGACCTTCTCATCAAGTACCCCTTTCCCGGCAATGTAAGAGAGTTGGAGCACATGGTTCAAAGAACCGTCACCCTGACCAGAGGAAGCGCCATTACAGAGCAAGACCTCCCCGATGAAATTCGCCGTTTTCAGGCCGTCACGCGAGGCGGTACCCTTCAGGAAAAGCTGGAGGCGGTGGAACGTGAAATGATCATTTCGGCCCTTGAAAAGAACGACTGGATCCAGACCCGGGCCGCAGAACGTCTTGGCATCAGTGAACGGGTACTTCGATACAAAATGAAAAAGGGCGCCATCAGAAAGCGAAATGCCGTCCAAAATGATTCATCGGCGCCATAGACTGGATGGGGCTGCCCAGGATGCTTTATTTAAAATCTTGGAAATTATTTATAAAATCTCAAGATCACCCTGGAAGCGGGGCATCGTCATTAGAAGACGTGTGGCGATCCATCTCCGCCGATTGTCTTTCTGCCGGAAGATAGATGTGCACCTTGGTTCCCGCCCCGGGAGATGACTCAATGGCAATGTGCCCACCATGTTTTTGCACAATGGCATAGGATGTTGCCAGTCCCAGCCCCATCCCTTTCTGCACGCCCATGCTCTTGGTGGAGAAATAGGGATCAAAGATTTTACCCAAATTTTCCAAAGGAATACCCTTACCCTGATCCTCGATGGAGATATGTACACAATCCAAGCCTTTAAGTGGGCCTAAAGCCATAGCGGCACTTTCGTCCTCGGCCCGCAGATTCTCCGCGGTGATAGTGAGGATTCCACCGTCGGACATGGCCTCCACCGCGTTGTTCAAAACATTCCTGAAGACAACCCCCATTTTATGAGCATCATGGGGAACCGGCCATAAATCCTTTGAAATGGATTCTTTAATCGAAATACCGCACTCGCTTGAAATGGCCCCTGGAACGCCTTGGAGCAGCTCCTTTAAGGATGCCACTCTTTTCACCGGCGTACCACCTCTGGCAAGAGCCATGAGTTCATGGGTCAGGTCCCTTAGTTTGTAAGATGCATTGGTTATCTCCGCAAGAAAACCCGCCAGTTCAGAGCCCGGTCTTGTCTCATCTTCGGCCAGGGACAGGTTCCCCATAATGATGGAGAGAAGGTTGTTGTAGTCATGGGCGATGCCGCCGCTGAGCGTGGCGACAGCCTCCATCTTACGGGAATGCAGGAGTTGGTCCTGAAGTTGTTTTTTCTCCCTTTCAGCCTCAATACGGGAGGTCACATCCCTTCCCATTCCGGTAATAAACGGTTCACCCTCTTCAGGCTTGACCAATTTGCTTCGATATTCCAGGTAAAGCTTTCGCCCATCTTTGCGACGATAGGCGCTTATTCCCTCCTGGGACCCTCCTTTTTTAAGTGTCTCAAGGTACTCGCTTTCAAATAGGGAGCGCCATTTAGGGTTCATAATATCCGAGGCCTTACGCCCGAGTATCTCATCGTTTTCGTAGCCCAACAACTTCTCCATGGCGGGATTGAATGAGATAAAACGTCCTTCCAGGTCCTGGACGTAAATGAGGTCCGTTATGGAATCAAAAAGTTCTTTAAACTTCTGCTCTGATTTTCTTAGTGCTTCTTCCGCCCGTACTTGTGCCGTTATGTCATGGGCGATTTCAAGCACTCCCAAGAGCACCCCGTTTCCGTCAAAAACAGGCTCTCCCTTTTCATCCCAGACCTTGCCGTCAGGCGTTTTCATGATGAGATGCTCGGTTCTCCTTGTTTTGAACGCTTTGATCGTCGGACAATCCTCACAGGGAGTTTCAGGATCGGCCCACAGCTCATGGCACTTTCTCCCGATCACTTCGGAAAGGCTCTTGCCAACCGAATCGGCAGAGGCCTTGTTCGCCCACAGGATTTCCAGCTTCTCGTTAACAAAAGCGAGATTGGTTGCGATACCGTTAAGAATGGCTGCCTTCTGCGCTTCGCTTTGGATGACCTTTTCAGCCTCAGACAGCATGAGACGATTTTTCTCAATCTCACCCTGAACGTCTCTGCGTTTTGTAATTTCCCTTTCCAAGTCCCGGATTCTTTTTTCCAGTTCTTCGTAAGTGGGCTTTGAGGCCATCCTTAATTCCCCTGAACATCTTTTCGTTTTGCTTCTGATACCCGCCTGTAATACAGGCTGAATTTCTTATGGAAAACCGCCATTAAAGAATTCGCCTGATTGCCTGTTCAGGCAAAAAGAATCTTCGCCTCTTTCATCATTCGTCCGATGGGCAGGCTTCGAGGGCATGACCGTTCCGCCGCCTTAAAATCCAACCGGCCCAAGAGGCTCACCGTTTCAGCCGGCAAGCGTTGAAAGGTGGAACGTGCCAGCGTTTGATCCTGATAAGAATGGAAATACATGAGGCAGCGCATCACATCGCTTATGGGGACACTTTTTTTCAGCGCCTGCAAACAAATACGGCCGCATCCGGCGCAGTAGTCACTGCAGGTTTCCCCGGCATACTGGTCCAGCAAGGCACGATCGGACGCTGAAAGGCGGTTTTGATCCACCGCCGCCACCGCGTTGGCCGCCATAATGGTGAGGTTGGGCATCTGAGAGCAGATGCTGGCGATACGCTTGTCTTGCCAAACCGCCATCAGTTTGGCCTGTTCGGCCGTAAATCCTTTTCGCATAAAACGGCTCGCCATATCAATCTCGGAATCGGAATCTCTTTTGACCGGTCCACCCCCCTGGGTCTTCATGGCCGTGAGACCGATACCGGCCTGATAGCAGGCTTCAACCGCCGCCTTCATGCGGGGCTCGTTCATCAGCCGGAAGTTGTAGGTAAACATGATACCGTCTATCCACGGTAGCCTGGCAGCCCCTTCAAGACATTCTTCCATGTTGGAATGGGTGCTGAAACCGAACAACCGCACCTTGCCGGCCTTTTTCATTTCCCGGGACCAGGACTTCAATTCAGGGGTCATCTCATCGATACTGCTGATGCCATGGACAAAAAAGAGATCGAGATAATCGGTATGTAGCCGCTTCAGGCAAGCATCAAGCCGGGGGGTAAAATCGGTTCCTTTTCTGGGGGAGAGCTTGCTGACCAGAAAGACCTTCTTGCGGGTATCCGGCTTTCGGGCGAACCATCGACCGAACCCCTCTTCACTGCGGCCACCACCATATAATTCGGCGGTATCCCAGTAGTCAAGGCCCCATTCAAGGGCTTTGGCAAGCATTAGACGATTGTTCAAAACATCATACATGCCCCCCATGGAAAGTGCGGAGACCTTTATTCCCGACCGGCCGAAGGTTCTGCGTGGTATGGGTTTATCGGGAAGGGCCATCTGGGCGGAAGCCTGTTTCGGAACACTCAAAGCGGTGCCGCCCGCGGCAGCCGCAAGGCCCATGACCGCGGCTTTCTTTAGAAAATCGCGGCGATTGCCGTTGTTATGGTTCTGCTCATCAAATGCCATAATTCATTCCTCCTTTTATCCTGGACTAATCGGTCTTGGGCGGGGAGACCGTCCGGCGACCGGCGGATAGATCGAAAACCGGTCGGCATTGGTAGTTTTTCATGATCACGTCCTCGGGAACCTGCAAGCCGGCTTTTCCATTTTCGATCCAGAAACGAAGCTCAGCCGTAATTTTGAACCCCTGGCGCAGCGCGCGTTCAAGTTCGCTTGGGGTTTTCCCATAGTATTCTTGTGCTTTCCTTCCTTGATAGGCCCTTCGGGCATCGTACCACGCCTGTGCGCTTTCATGGGGCAAGGCAACAAACCCCCAATAGGTCGTTTTTTCCTGCGCAACCACTTCAAGAAACAACGAATACTCGATTTTCTGTCCATCCGCAGAAGCCCTTTGAATCCGTTCCAACTCCACATCCTCTATCAACCAGGTAGTTTTGCCGCCAAGGCTTTCAACAAAATCCTGAACCGGTCCAAAAAGATAGCTGGGATTCTTTTCGCGGGCAATGAAATACCCCTTTAAAAACCACTCGGGCGGGGCATAACGCTGTAGCCCGTTTTCCTCCCTGAACGTCGGTTGAGATTCCGCTTTTGCAGCCTGAGCCGTTACACCCAGACTTGCCACCATTATCAGGATTACTAACCAACACCACCTTTTCAACATCATTTTATGACCTCCTCTAAATTTCGCCTAAGGAGCAATGCATGTTCACGGTTTCTTGATTCATTATCGGCCGTCACCCGGATAGCACGCTTTCCCGGAACCGGACACTCGTGTTCGCAAACACCGCAGCCGATGCACTGCTGAAGATCCACATAGGGGCGTTGAAGTCGTATTCGAATGTCAACCCGGGTTCCCGTAAGCGGCGGTGCTTCAAAGGGTTCCGCTTCGGCAATGCGCAAGCCCCTTTCCCAGGTGTCGATGATCCGGCGCGGACGTTGATCCTGCGAAGAAATCACGGCATAATAGTCACCCGTGGCAAACCGTTTCATGTTCGGGACCGTTTCCTGAAACTCAATATATACGGGATCACCCTTTGCCACAATCAATTTAACACCGGTATTAATGGTGCTGAAAACTTCATGGGTTTGGATGGCTTTGGGACTCACCGGGCAATTTTCCTGGCAAACGATACACGGCCTTTCCATGGCCCAGGGGAGGCAGCGACCCCGATCCACAAAGGCGGTGCCGATTTTAACAGGGCCCTGTTTGGCGTAGCGGTTTTTCCCGAGTCGCTCATCCAAACTAAGCGGCCTGATGGCTGCCGTCGGGCAAAGGTTTCCACAGGCAATGCAATTGATCTGACACCCGCTGGTTCCCATGCGGAAATTGAGAACCGGAGTCCACAATCCTTCAAGTCCCCCCTCTATCCCCGCCGGATGAATCACATTGGTCGGGCAGATACGCATACACTGACCGCACTTGATGCAACGGGAGAGGAACTCTTCTTCCGACAGGGCGCCGGGAGGCCGAACCAACGCAGGATCCCAGTTACCCCCCAGATAACCCCCGATCCGCAGCATGGGAATGGCTGCGGCGCCTGATACGGCGGAGGTCAAAAACTGTCTGCGGGAAAGATTCGGTGAGACGATTTCACCTGAGGCGGAGGTTGCCGTTTGGTACGTCATTAAATGATGGCGGCATTCACCCATGCAGTTCATGCACAGGACACATTCGGTAATTCGAATTTGGGATGTGGGTGAACACGCTCCCTCACAATTTCTTTCACAAAGGTGACAGTCGGTACAGTCATTTTTTGTCTTGCCGATTCGCCAGAGGGCAAAACGGCTGCAAATACCGAACAGCGCACCCGCCGGACATATAAAACGGCAAAAAAACCTCGGCACCGCCAGGTTTAGCAATATGGCCGACAGAAATACCCCGGCCATCAGCCAGATTCCGTCGTAGACGCGGGGGACCGTTGAAAGAGATAGGGATGTTCGGTCCACAAGGGGCAGGATCAGAAGGTTTATGGAGCGGTACACCAAAGGTATGGGATCCAGAAGTCCGATTTGAAGGGATGCCACGGAAGTTTCACGACCGTTAAAAAGAAAACTCGACAACAGCCAGACACCAGCAAAAATCAACAGCAAAAGACCTGTCTTTTTTGGGTTCATCTTCGCTTTGTGAACGGTAATGAAGATCAGAAAGATAAAGAGGCCCAAAATCAGGATTCCGAAAAACAGTGGATGGGTTGAGGGGAGAAGAATCAGATCGACGGCCACTTCAAGGGCTGAAACCGTCAACAGAAAAACCAAAATCCAGTATTTGATGGATTGAAAGGAACGATATTGATTATCTTTGATTTTTTTTGCGTTGGATTTTTTCCGGTTGACCAGAAAACCCACAAACTGGTGAATGGCGCCGAAGGGGCATATCCAGCCGCAAAAGAACCTCCCCAGTATCATGGTCAATACGATGGTTAAAAGCCCCCATAAAAGACCCGCATACACCGTTTTGGTGCTCAACAGTGTTGCCAATCCCACCAGGGGATCCAGCTGAATAATCCAGTTCACCAGCCATCCGCGGAGCTGCCACCATTGCGCTCCAAGGGTGGTAACCACGCAAAACCACAGAAACAGTGCAAAAAAGAAAACCTGGCAGATTCGTCGGGTGGTCAGGATATTCATGGGGGTCTAACGCCGCTCCGATGGAGATTTTTTTGTAACTGATCCCATTACAGGATTCAGCTTGCGATAATCGGAAGTTCCAAGGCCTGCGGCTTCCGCCTTTCCGATGAAGGGAAGCTGGTCTAAAGATTTTCCCAAGAGCGATGCACCGAAAGCATCGGCAGCCACCTGATCCGTACTGACGATCATGGTATGGGTCTTCTTGAGGTCCGAAAGAGAACCTCCGGTAGGGCCGTTGGTCATCATGGTGGTGGTGCCATCCAGAATTACCAGAGTGGGCCTTACCATTTTGGCCAGTTCCATGATAATGCCGTGTATATCCTGGTGAAAGATGTTGCGGCGGCCTCCCAGGAGTCCGTACCAGTTTTTCATGGTCATGGATGCGCCGCTTCGATGATGGTCTTTGAGCGGTGCCATGCCGATGACTTTATTGATATCCCCGAAAGGCTTGTATAGAACCGGCCAGTCTTGAATCAGTTTTGCGCCCTTGGCCGTCATGGTGACGAAGAGGTCATCATTGGGCAACACAACCTCAGCACCCGCTTTGCGGGCGGCGTCGGAAATTCCGGTCAGGGCAAAGCAGCTGGCAGGATCGTTAATGGGGTTATCCGTCACCACGACGGAAGCGGCGCCTGCCTCCAAACAAAGCCGTGCCATTTCGGTGACGATGGCGGGATGGGTCGTTGCCGACAGCATGGCAGGTGTTGCAAATGCGGCGTTGACTTTCAGCAACACCCGGTCCCCTTTCTTAATAAAAGTTTCAATGCCGCCTAAAAGCTTCAGTGCCATTCGCAAGGTAGCCGCCCTGTCCTCCCCTTGAACGATGCTCATTTTTTGCCCCAAACCCTCAATGGAAAAATCAAACTGAACAATTTTCGACTCTTTATCCACGGAGGCTGCGGGACCTTTGGCATCGTGAAACCAGAAACCCGCGGCACAGGCAGCGGAAACACAGATCCCTGCTTTTGCCAATCGGTTCAGGAATTGCCGCCGGTTCAAATGGTCACTGTTTGAATTGGGATTCATTGCTCACTCTTTCAGGCGGTCATATAATCGTTTGGCCAGCATTTTGGCCTGATCAGCGGTTGCGGCATCCCGAACACCCGCCAAATAAGAACCTTTCCAAAAAAACAGTTCGTAGGTGTCTAAAACCTCGATTAACCGAGCGTCTTTTATGTCCGGCTTCCCTTCAAGTTCCTTTCCACCGAATGATAATAAGAATTTCGCGTAAGCCACAGCCATTTCTTTTGCTTCCGACGGCGAGCCGCGACGGGAAAGATAAGCCATGAGGCTATGATCCTTAAATTCATATTGGGCGGTGTATATCTTATCCAAACCATCAAAACCAAAAGCATTGGACGCGATTAGGGCAATACTGTTTTTAACCAGACCCTCTTTCGGGAACAATGCCGATTCGTTTAAGGCGGCCTTCTCAGACGGGGTATTCTGAACAAATGTCTCGGCCATCCGTTTTGCAGGGTGATCTCCCTGTTCAAATACCTTGGATGCGATGATTTCAACATAATAACGGCCATGGGTCAGAAAAACAGCGTTGGGTGTCCGGTAAGCATTTTCAGCCAGATCAAGCGTTTCTGATCCTTCCCGACGCTGGGTGCTGAACACTGAAAAAGCATTTTGGCTGTTCCCCATGTCATAAACAAAGGCTTCCATCCACATATCAGCCTTACCGTCGTCCTTAAACCGCTGGCTGACCAGACGGGTAAAACCGGCGGACAAATACAATTCCGCCTTGCCGTCGATTTTATCGGAAAGATTGCCGGCATCAAATATCTCCGCTTCGGTGAGGGGCTTTATGCCTTCAGGCAACGGTAGGAACTGTGGGGTCGAAGACAACCGGGAAGATTTCTCATTTTGAGTCGCCTTCGGTAAGAACGCACCTTTTTGCAATACCGCGGGGTTGAATTGAGATTGGGTAATCCATATCCCCGCTCCGATGATCAGAAGAATGGACAGGATGACCATGCTCAGAATCGTTTGCAAGCGGCTGCTATTTTTACTTTTCTGAATCACGAAAGCCTCAAGTTTTGTAGAGCGATCTTATAAAACCTTTGAATTTTAACATTAAAGACCTCTGACAGTCATCTATAAATGCTTTCTCATTTGGAAAACTCCCTGTTCTCCTATTGCCCCGGGTTGTTTTCTGAGCAAAACTCGAATATAGTCCGTTTCTAATAATCATTGATGAGTGGTAGAATTCCTCAGCTTATGCATGGCCTCAACAAAAGAATGGACCATACCATCAACAACATTCAAGAAAATAACCGTGAGATAGAGCAATTCCGTTTCCGGAAACTGGACCCGAACATCTTTCTGGGCATGGCCAGCGACCGGTACGCCGGGTGGATGGGTCAAATTTACACCGAAGAGCGCTATGAAGGGCGAATCAGCCGAAGGACCAAAAAAATCCGCGGGAAATCCTATGTGGAAAAGACCCTGCCCGTGGAAAGCGTGGAAGAGTATTTTGAGCATTTCCCGCTTCTTGAAATTGATTACACGTTTTATTCACCCCTGCTGGATAAGGACGGCAAACCGACGCGAACCTTCTATACCCTCAAAAGGTACCGGCAGCACATGGGGCAAAAAGACCGGGTGGTCCTGAAGGTTCCCCAAACGATTTCAGCCCGGAAAGTTCACCGCAACGGCCGATACGCCGAAAACAAAACCCACCTGAACGTAGAGCTCTTCATCAAGCAATTCTATGAACCCGCCATTGAAATTCTGGGCGAAACCTTTAGGGGAATGATATTTGAGCAGGAATACCAGCGGAAGAACGAACGGGTGCCGATTCAAAAACTGGCGGAGGACCTTGACGGATTCTTTGAAGCCATACCTGAGGATACCCGTTACCACATTGAGCTCCGGACCGAGGCCTACCTGAGTCCTACCGTCTTCAAGGTACTGGAAAGACACGGCGTCGGCCAGGTGCTTTCCCATTGGACATGGCTGCCGTCTCTCAAAAAGCAACTGATGAAAGCGGAAGACCGGGTTTTCAACTCGGGAAATCAGCGGCTCATCCGCCTTATGACACCCATGGGCATGCGATATGAGGATGCTTATGCCAAGGCCCACCCCTTTGACAAACCCATTGACGGGATGCTTCAATCCGGGATGGTGGGTGAAACGGCAGACTTCATGCGACAGGCGACGGAGAAGGGGGTTTCAACCAACATCATCATCAATAACCGTGCCGGCGGTAATGCGCCCATCATTGCGCAGAGGGTGGCCGAACAATTTCTTACTGAAAAAGCGACAAATGCAATCTCCATAAGCCATTAACCATATAAATTATTTTCAGATCTTTGATTTCCAGTTGCTCCGCGATATCATCGAGCCGCTGCTCCGAAATCTTTTCAAAGACAACATTTCCCAGTCCCGCCAATTGCCGGGTCGTCTGGGTTTCCAGCCGAGTCTCTCCCGCCTTTGAAGTCATGTTGTGAACTGCCGACATGGCTGAATCAAAACCGGCTTCCATGCCTCTTCTGCTCGATCAACCGGTGAAAGACCTTAAACTCTTCCGTCTTTTTCAGGTCCGGCACGATACTGCGCTTGTTGCGATTGCAATGTTCGAAATATTCGATTAAATAATAAAGTTAGAGGTTCGAGTTCTATTCCTTTCATTTTTGACACTCCGGTAAAGCTGAAAGGGATTGAAACCTCTCAACGGCCTTTACCACAAAAAAGAAAGAAATACGGGAACCTAAAAGGAGATTAAAATGGTCGACTTCAGTTACCAGGAGATGTTTCCCTTGGGAGAGGATGCCACAAAGTATCGTCTACTCAGTCAAGAGCATATTTCCGCAACGTCTTTCGAGGGCAAAGAAATGATCAAAATTGAACCCGAGGCACTAACGCTTCTAAGCGAAACTGCCTTCAGGGACGTTGCCCATTTATTGCGACCGGCACACCTTGAAAAAGTAGCCGCCATTTTAAAAGATCCGGAAGCATCCAAAAATGACCGGTTGGTTGCCCTTGAAATGCTCAAAAATGCCGTCATTTCCGCAGAGATGGAATTCCCCATGTGTCAGGATACCGGAACCGCCATCGTTATGGGCAAAAAAGGCCAGCAGATCTGGGCGGATTTTAATGAAAACGAGGCCATTTCCAAAGGGGTGTATAACGCTTACGTCCAAAACAATCTGAGGTATTCCCAGAACGCACCTTTGACCATGTTTGAAGAAAAAAACACCGGATGCAACCTTCCGGCGCAGATTGATTTGTATGCCACACCGGGCGATGCCTACAAATTCCTGTTCGTAGCCAAAGGGGGCGGATCCGGCAATAAAGTCTACCTGTACCAGGAAACGAAGGCAGTGCTAAACCCGGATGCCCTTAAAAAATTCGTATTGGAAAAGATGAAAACCCTGGGAACAGCAGCTTGTCCGCCATATCACCTGGTCTTTGTCATCGGGGGTACATCAGCGGAATTGAACCTTAAAACCGTCAAACTGGCCAGCGCCGGTTATCTGGATAACCTGCCTGCCACCGGCAGTGAGGGGGGCCGCGCTTTCAGAGACATGGAATGGGAAGAGACGATTTTAAAGATGTCGCAGGAGACCGGCATCGGCGCTCAATTCGGCGGAAAATATTTCTGTCTGGATGTTCGGGTCATTCGAATGCCCCGCCACGGCGCTTCCTGTCCTATCGGAATGGGCGTCAGTTGCAGTGCGGACCGCAACATCAAAGGGAAAATCACCCGAGAGGGCATTTTCCTGGAACAGCTTGAAACCGATCCCGCCAAATATCTGCCCTCCCTCGACAGCGCTTTTGAAGACGCCGTACGGATTGACCTGAACCAGCCCATGGAAGACATTCGCGCCATCCTGACGAAATATCCCGTCGCCACACCGCTCTTGCTCACCGGAAAAATTGTGGTCGGCCGGGATATTGCCCATGCCAAACTCAAGGAACGTCTGGACAGTGGTGAGGATTTACCGGATTATATTAAAGATCATATCATCTATTATGCAGGACCGGCCAAAACGCCTGAAGGATATGCGTCCGGCTCATTCGGTCCCACCACAGCCGCCCGCATGGATCCCTATGTTTCCATTTTTCAGGCCAGGGGCGGTTCCATGGTAATGCTTGCCAAAGGGAACCGTTCCCGGCAGGTGACCGATGTCTGCAAAGAGTACGGGGGATTTTACCTGGGGTCCATCGGCGGCCCGGCCGCACGCCTGGGGAAAGAGTGCATTACCCACATGAAAGTCCTGGAGTATCCTGAGCTCGGTATGGAAGCGATTTATGAAATCACGGTCAAGGAGTTTCCCGCATTTATCCTCGTGGATGACAAGGGGAACGATTTCTTCGCAAACCTCTTGTGAGCCTTTGAAGCAATTAAATATGAATCGCACGACCGCACAGCGAATGGGCCGCCTCCATGAGCGCTTCGCTGAGCGTGGGGTGCGGGTGAACCGTATCTGAGAGCTGCTCGGCGGTCGCTCCCAGCGCCATCATTCCCGTGGCGCCGGCCACCAGCTCGGTGACGTGCCCCCCCACCAAATGCACACCGAGGATTTTTTTGCTGTCGGCTTCGGCCACGATCTTGGCAAACCCGCTGTTATCATCCATGGCCACGGCTTTGCCGTTTCCCGCAAATGGACAACTGGCGGTGATCACCCCATGACCCAGCTCCCGGGCCCGGGCCTCAGTAAGCCCCACGGAGGCCACCTCCGGATGGGCATAGGTGCATCGCGGAATATCCGTATAATTGAGTGGAACGGTCGCTCTGCCACAAATGGTCTCAGCCGCAATCATACCCTGGACCGAGGCCACGTGAGCCAGGCCCATCTTGCCGTTCACATCGCCGATGGCGTAAATGTGCGGCACACTGGTGCGCATGGTCTCGTCAACCTGAATAGCACCTTTTGAAATCAGGACATCGGCTCTGTCCAGATCCAGAGACGCGCAGTCGGGCGTAAAACCGATGGCCACTAAGACCTTATCGACTGTGAGTGTTTCACCGGTATCACCGGATTTCAAGGTTACAGCCACCCCCTGGTCTGTCGGGTTCAGGCCCTCCACGAGTGTCTTGGTCTTCACAATAATGCCGTTTCGTTTAAACTGTTTTTCAGCTTCGCCACTGATCTCTTCGTCTTCAAAGGGAAGCGCATGGGCCATGAGTTCCACCACCGTCACACGGCAGCCGTAACGGTTCCACAGGGTGGCGAATTCCATTCCTATGGGACCGGCCCCCACAATGACCGCCGACGCGGGCACTTCGGTCAACTCCAGAGCACTACGGAAATTGATAATTCTTTCTCCGTCAAAGGGAGAACCGGGGAGTTCCCGGCCGGCAGCACCCGTGGCGATGATAATATTTTTGGCATGAAGGCTGATGCTCAAAGGCGTCACCATAAGCGTTTCAGCATCCATAAACCGTGCGGCGCCATCGTAAACCGTGACGCCACTGCTTTTCATGAGTGCCGTAACGCGGCGATTCTGGCGCATCACCACCTGTCGGCTTCGCTTGTGGGCCAAAGCATAGTCCACCACCAGGTTGTCAAAGGAAAAACCGAAGGACCGGCCCCGGCTCAGGAGGTGTATGACTTCCGCATTTCGCAGCAGCGATTTTGTGGGAATGCAGCCCCAGTTCAGACACGTGCCGCCAAGAGCCTCTTTTTCAACCAAAGCCGCTTTCATGCCCAACTGAGCGGCGCGGGCCGCTGCCACATAACCGCCCGGCCCGCCGCCGATGACAATCACATCATAGCTGTCCATGGTTCTGGACTCCTTTCCTCTTTTCCGAGGCCCCAAAGCTGTCTGAACTGAAGGATCCATTTCTTCGTCTCACAACGTTCATATATAATACAAACTATATTTACAATCGGAAGTTGCCTCATTTTAAAGAATCAATCCGTGCAGTCACAGTCCCACGATTGAATAAAGGATTCATCTTACAATCGGTTACAGAACTCCCAAACAGATCAACACTCCCAAACCCATCCCCAGCAGGCCTGTTATAACGCCCAAAGGAAGCAGGACCCTATCAAGCAGCGCCAGGTCTTCATTTAGACCTTTTCTTTTCATTTTCTGTTTCACCTCCCGGTTATTCAAACGCTAATCTTACAACTGCAATGGTAATCGAATAAAACTTAGGGGCGGTTACAACTCTTTTTAGATGGGACCTCTCGTTTTCTCTAAGAGGAAACGCATGGTTGATTAAAAAATTGTAACCTTTTTTCCATTATGAGCGATACAGCAAATATCAGGGAGGCGAAAACCGCCAGGCAAAAGCTCAAACCAAAGGACCCCCTATCCCGATTGAAGGAGGAGTATCATGAAAAAGAGAATAATTTATGGTACACTGCCTAACCTGTATTAACATGGAACTCGATGCAATCGCGTCTTCATAAAGTGGCTTCTAAATGATGATGCATTGACCGCGCGATCGGTGATGGAACAGACACAGGATGTTAGACGCATCGGACGATTCAGAAATTGTACGACGTATCCTGAAAGGGGAAATCAATGCCTATGAGCACCTCATGAACCGGTACAAAGATCACGCGCTCAAGATTATCAAAAGACGCGTTCCCACATCTGAAGTGGAAGACGTAACGCAGGAAGTGTTTGTGAAAGCGTATCAGTCGCTATCCAATTTCGATCCGGAGAGCCAATTTCAAAAATGGCTCTCCACAATCGCCGTCAGAACCTGCTATGATTATTGGCGCCGGACCTATCGCGACCGTGAAATGTCCATCAGCGAATTATCCGACAAACACCGAGGATGGCTGGCGGCCGTCATCTCATCAGAATCAACCGCTTCGGCGGACATAATGGTTCAACAGGAAGAGGCACGAGAGGTTCTCGATTGGGCAATGGATCAATTATCACCGGAAGACCGCTCAGTCATGGAACTGGTTTATCTTGAAGGAAGAACAGGAAAGGAAGCCGCCGAAATGCTGGGATGGAGCAGAACAAATGTCAAAGTTCGCGCCTTCAGAGCCCGCAAGAAACTTAAAAAGCTGCTTTCCCACATCCTGAAAAAGGAGGACCAATGACGGATCTCAACGAAAAGGACTTCAGTAAAGTCCAGCAGGCGCTATCCTTTGCCTACCGAGAAAAAGATGAGACGGCGATTGGCGATGCCTGGCAAAACCGCGTCATGGCCCGTGTCAGGAATTCAGCAACCAGGACTTCCCAGTTTGGCTTTAAGGCTGCTTTTGAGCAATATTTCTGGCGTTTGACGCCGGTCGCAACCCTGGCACTGCTGGCACTCGGCTACATTATCTCTCAACAGATCTCCTCATTTTCCGATTACGAAACCGCAAGGGTGTTGATGGGAAACACCTGGGATATTGCATTTTCTCAATTGTTGGGCACATCATGACCAAGTACAAATCAAAAGTGAAGTTTGCGGCAGGTGTTATCATCGTTTTTCTTGTGGGCGTGCTGGCGGGCGTTTTGGGCGCGGGCATCTACTTTGAGTCCAGAATCGAAAAGATGTTCCTTCATGGTCCCCCTAGGGGCAACATGTTTCTTGAAAATCTGACGAAACAACTCGATCTTTCACCGGCCCAAGTAAAAGAAATCCGGCCGATTGTTCAGAACCTCGATGAGAAGAGCTTCGCCATCAAAGACCGTCTTTTCGTGAAAATAAAGCCTCTTTTGGATGAAGCCCGAAACCAGATCAGATTGAAACTGAACGATGAACAAAAAAAGAAATTCGACCAAATCCATGAAAAGATGAAAAAGGGATTTCCACGACACCCACCACCACCCTTTCCGCCTCCTCCGGATCAAACACCGCCAAAACCGTTTTGATCTGCTTCGAGGTTTCCGGGCCCTTTTTTCCGTTTTCCCATATTTCCGTTCGCCTTTTTACGGCTGGCATGATTGTGGGTTTCGAGGGAAAAGTCTGTTTGGGGCAGAAAAACATCCCCGGAAAAAAAGGAATTGTAACCGCTCGTATTGTGGCTGACCGTAACCTTGACCCAAAAAAATTAGAGCCCTTGGTCCTGAAATTAAGCGCCATGGTAAAAGGAGAAACAGATTATGGACAACCACGTCGGCAATAGACACGAGTCCACAAATGGGAAAAAGAAAATTCTTCTGATTGACGACGATTACCTGGTCGGAAACTTAGAGAAGGAAATCCTTGAGCATATCGGATATGCAGTACATTTCGAAACAGACCCGATAGCAGCGTTGGATTATTTTCAGCAAAACCCTTCCGGGTTTGACCTCGTCATCACCGACATGAAAATGCCCATAATGATGGGGGACGAATTGGCGCGGAAAATAACAAAGATTCGAGAAGGGATTCCCATCATCATGTGTACCGGTTACAACATGAAACTTTCCAAAAACGAGTCTGTAAACCAGGGCATCAAAGAGGTCATTATGAAACCCGTCAGCGTCAATGAATTGAAAGAGGCGGTCGACCGGATTGTCTGGTAAATGAGATCAAAACTTGACGCTATTGCAGTATGCCGGTGGGGAAGTGTTCTGATTCGGGTCTGTCACACTGCCGGATCAAAGCTGTTTTTCAAGAATCGATCCAGATCCACATCCGCAAAAGGGGCACGTTTGAATTCTCCCTTGAGACGGTATGGGACGGTGCAGTCAAAAATGGTTTTACAGCTGACGCCGCTTTCCTGAATGGAAGGGCTGAATTGGGGTGTCTGACTGGGATCCAGGGGATGGCACCGGACACCGGGAATAAAGGCGGTGCTCACATCTCCCTGGTACCGGGTGGTCATGGCCCATAGCACGTCGTTGGTATCAAAAATATCCACGTCCTCATCCACCAGAATCACATGCTTCAACTCCGAAAAAGCGGCAAAGGCCATGAGTGCCGCCTGCCGTTGCCGCCCTTCATCCGCCGCGGAGGATTTCTTGAATTGGAGAACCGCCAGATATTTTCCGCCGCCGGCTTCATGAGCGTAGACGTTCAGGAGTTTTCCCGGCATGCCCGTTTCCACCAGGCGCAGAATGCTGGCCTCGGTGGGAATGCCTGCCAGGCTTGTGTGTTCCAGCCCCGGCCCGACAATGGTCTGCATGATGGGGTTCTGGCGGTGGGTAACGGCTGTCACCCGAATCACGGGCAACGACCCTTTGGCCGGCCCCAGATATCCGGGAAATTCGGGCATGGCAAAGCCCGTATCGCTTCCGACATCCTCACGCATCCTTTCGCCCGGGAGTATCTCCCCTTCTATGACGATTTCCGCCCGGGCCAGGCTTTTGGCATCGACGGAGACGCAAGGCGTCAGTTCAACGGGCCTTTTGCGAAGCCCGCCCGCGATGGAAAGCTCATCAAACCCCAAAGGCGTGGTGGGCGGCTCAAAACAGGCGGCCAGGTAAATGGCAGGATCCAAGCCGATGTTGATGGAAACAGGCAGCGGTTTCCCCGCTTTTTCCGCCTTGATGCGAAACTGATCAATATGACGTCCCGGGACGAAATAGACGGAAAGCAGGTCCTTCCCCTGAACACAGAGACGGTGAATGGTCACATCCGCTTCCCCGGTTTCCGGGTCTTCGGCCCGAATGAGTCCCATGGTGAAATAGGGTCCGGCGTCCAGGGGCGTGTTGGTGGGGGCCGGGAACAGCTTCATAATATCGATGTTGCTATCGTGAATGACATCCTGGCACGGTGGGTGTTGGTCGCTGGTCATTTCCGCTGCGACAGGGGTTTCAAGGGCTTCCAGCAAACGGTGCGGCAGCCGTTGGGGTTCTGTTCCCAGAAGTTGTGCCACCCGTTTCCGGCTGGCCAGAACCCCGGTGATCACCGGAATATCATAGCCCAGAACCCTTTCAAAGAGCATGGCCGGGCCTTCCTTTGTGGGAGGTTCCACCGGCGTCCCCGCCCCGACCCTTCGGTAGACGCCCGCCAGTTCGGCATTGGGATTCACCGGTTCATTGCAGACCAGCAATTGCCCGGGGATCTGTTTCAGGAATTCAATGGCGCTTCGCAAATCAACGATATCACTTGCCGCATCCATCCCGGTCAGGGTAGCTGACGTTGTTTCTTTTCCGCCTTTAGCGACTTTTAAGCTCATTTTTTGACTCCTGTTAACCAGGGGTTGATAAGAATTGAAAGCCCTTTCAGGGATAGGCCATCCATTCCGTCGGTTTACGGGGTTTCCATTTTCGGCCGTAAATCAAATTGTCCACATGGGGGAAGAGTATCCGCGCCAGGGCGGAACGTCCCAGCAGATACCGAACCAGCTTGTGTACGCTGCGGTACGGCCTTGAAAAGGGGCAGACCGCCATGCACACACAGCAATCGGTTCCCACCTTTCCCCAGTAATCAAAACAACCGTCATCATTCAATTTCCAGCGCAGAAGCCCTCGCGCAACGGTCTTTCGGCGTTCCCGGGGGATGGATCGGGAAGGACAGGATTCGGCGCATTTCAGGCAGCGTTCACAGAATTTCTCTGCCCCCAGGTCAACGGGCTGGTCCGGCACAAGCGGCATGTCGGTCTGCACCGCAAAGAGCCGTACACGGGGACCGAATTTATCCGCAATGAGATATCCCTGCCGACCCAGCTCCCCAAGCCCCGCATCGACGGCCAGGGGGACCATGAGCAGGTCGTAATGACGATTGTGCTCTGCTACGGCCCGGTAACCCATGCGACCGAACCACTGGCTCAGGATGGTGGTGATATAGGCCCCTCGGGCGTAATTATACCCGCTTTCCACCACGGCAGGGGTGTGGGGAGCCGTAACCACCATTTCGCTGTCCATGGCCGTTGCCACCACCACCGCATAAGGGAGCGGTTCCGGAATCTTACTCCCCCATTCCTCCCACTCACCGTAATGGATCTCTCCCTTGTGGCTGTAGGCCCACCGGGGATCCACTTTGCAGATGCCCACCAGATCGGCCCCCAGGTGTCGGGCCCATTCTTTCACAATGCGGGTCGCTTTTTCCGGTTCCATGGAAAAGGGCGGCGGCGCTTCGCCTTTGGCTGCATAGGTGCTCTGAACGCCTGCAGAATCGGGATCTACCCGCGCTTTACTGCCCAGCATGTTAGGAAGTTCAAAGGAAGAGACCAACATGGATATATTGGGCCGGTAACCGCCGTCGATGGAACCGGGCCGGCCCAGAGGGCCGCCTTTCTCACGTCTCTTATCGTCGTGCTCCTTTCGCTCCGGGTGCATTTGGTAATAGGTTTCGTATTGTTCCGAACCGGGAATAAGACCTCGGTTCCGAGCAAAACTCATGTCTCGTTCATCAAAGGGGACAAAACTGCTGCCGTCACCGGCCAGATAACCGTCGGCCCCTTTGAGGGAGCGGGCTGTTTTACGAGGCGGGATCAGCAGCAGCGCGGAAAAGACCAGGATTATGAGAAAGAACCATGCCAAAGGGTTTCGAATTACCGGCAGAAAAAGGATCGCCAAACCGAGTAAGAAATGAAATCCCGCGCCCGCCAGTCCGATTTTCCACGCCCTCACCTCCCCTTCCCGATGGGATTCATAGGCAAACAGGAGCGCCATGACCAGAACAGCCAGGTTAAAAAGGGACAAAAGCCAGGTCAACATGATAATCACGCAAGAATATGGAGAAAGTCTTCTGAAAGAACTTCAATATCCTCTGCCGTCTCCTTCAACGAATGTACGCTATTCCCGATTTGCGATTATAGATCTTCTGGTCTTCCAATTCAAACATTCTGTAAAAAGACATTAGATGGAATTCTCGTAATGAATATGCTTTAAGCGATAATGCCCTCTTCCCTGAGGGAAGCGATCTTTTCTTTGTTGTAGCCCAACTCCTCAAGAATCTCCACATTGTGCTCTCCGAATTCCGGCGCCCTCCGACGCCATGATGCAGGCGTATCACTGAAATCCCATGGAAATCCGGTCATCTTAATGGGACCCCACTTTGGGTGTTCAACGGGAATAAAGTACTGGTTGGCGATTGCCTGAGGATCACGGGTGACCTCTGTGGGGGTCTGAACCGGCGTGAAGATGCAGCCTTCCCGGCTCAAAATCTCGAACCATTCATCCCTTGTTTTGGCGGCGAACTTTTCATCCAGAATGCCCACCAGCGTCTGTGCATTATTCCCGCGGCATTCAATGCTGTTAAATCTTTCATCGTTTTGAAGATCTTCCATTTCCATGGCACGACAGAATTTAGGCCAGTACCGGTCCGGATCCAGATGGGCAATGGCAAGCCACCGGTTATCTTTACATCGATAATGATTGTACAGGGGATTGCCGGCCTGCGCCCTGATCTCCCGTGGAAACTCCTGTCCGAGTATGGCAGGTGCGGCCATGATAAACCCCAAGGCGCCGATCATGCTCCCCATCAGAGAGGTATCCACCACTTGACCCCGGCCGGTTTTCTCTCTGGCGTAGAGCGCCGCGGTGATACCCCAGGCGCACATCAACCCGCCGATCTCATCACCGATGCCGGGCAGAATCTGGGTCGGCGGCGCCCCCCTTTCCCCACAGGACATCATCAATCCCGAACGGGCGATGCCGGTGTAATCAAAGGACAGAGCATCGGCGTCGGGACCTTTTCGCCCCCACCCGGACGCCTGAGCATAGATGAGACGGGGATTTCGGGCCAATAGATCATCAGGACCGATTCCCATTTTGATAGGAGCATTGATGCTCATGTTGTTCAAAAACACATCGGCCTGATCGATCAAGTCCAGAAACACCGCTTTTCCCTGCTCTGTTTTGAGATCCAAAACCAGGCTCCGCTTGTTCCGATTGGTGTGTTCAAAGTAGTAGTTGTTTCCCTCAAGACCGGTCATGGCACCAATGATCTTCATAAATCCCCTTGCCGGATCACCGGTTTTGGCTTCCACCTTGATCACGTCCGCACCCAGATCTCCGAGCCGCATGCCGGCGACAGGCCCCTGCTGGAACATCGTGATTTCAACTACCTTAACGCCTTCCAAAGGTCCACCCATGGTAAATTACCTCCTCTAAAACTTTCTTTTTTGTCAACCGGCCCCTCCCGGGACCGCTTCATCATCGGCTCCGCCTAACCATTAGGCTATTCCGTTGTGGAAATGATTGCAGTGCATAAAAAAGGCCATGGGGTGTGAACCCATGGCCTTCGTGTCATCATCACCATGGGCGGCTTCTGAGGCCCGCCCATGGAATCCGCTCTATTTTATTTTATATCGCGGCGCCGGGCAGACCTCTGGCTAAAGCAAAAGAAAAAGCCAAAAAAGAATGTCCACCCAAAGAATTTCATTCCGCTAAAACTCCTTTTTGTCACTCAATACCCAACAAATCAGACCATGTCAATAGATTTATAACCGGTTGCTCAGGGGACTCGAGGATTCCCTCAACCCTAAAAAAGCGTTTGGTCAAATCACCCAAAATCCATATCCTCGGCAGTCGTGATTTAGGGATAACAGGGAATATTTTTGATTCCGGCAATCAGATCGTCTTCGAAACCTTAACGGCACCCTGTGGGCAAACCTGAAAACAACTTCCGCATTCGTCGCAGCGTGAACCGTCCACGCTGTAGGGTTCACCGGGAATAATCGCCTTGAAACTGCATGCATCGAAACACTCGCCGCAGGCAGTGCATTCATCCGGGTTGATGCGAGCGCCTGCCTCATTGAACGCCTCGCCGCCAAAGGCGAAACGGGTACGCAGGAGCTTGTGGTCGCGCTTCTCCATTTCAAAGTCGAAGTCAAAAATTTCGCCTTTTCCTTTGAAGATGCAGAAGAACCTGATGGCGGGGTAACGAGCCGCATCCTCCAGAAAGTACTTGTGGACTTTGCTACCGGAATCCGCTTTTTCTTTTACCTCGTCTTCGGGAATTTCCCGGGCCTCGCCGGTAATGCGCAGGGTAAAGCCGGGTGCGAAAGTGGGCTGTCCCACAGCGTTCTTCCCTGTCTTTCGGCTGGAAGGATAGATGCCGCACAGGGCCACTTGCGGATTTTTTTTGAGTTGCCGATAGAACGGTTTCACATCCATGGTCAAAAAATAGATACCTTCCTCATCACCGCCACAGATGCTGATAATACGACTGTGCATGATGTCGCCATCCAGAGTCGTAATTGTGAGCGAACCTATCTTTGCAATGGCTTCATAAATTTCAGTTAGCGTCATCAGAGCACCTCAATGTACTGTACAAAGACAGAGAGACCAGGATTTACGTTATATGATTACCTGTTTTCGGCTATTTTTTTCCATCAGGATAATAACCGATCTCCAGACTCCCTTTTTCGATCCATTGGCGCAATTCCGGATCGAGTTGGCCGGCTCTGGCCTCGTAAACTGCAGTATCCTCTTCTTTGGTAAGAATGTCCACCCAGATACCGTCGACCCGGTCCATAAAAGCGTCTCCGCCGCCCTTGAACATTTTATCGAATTTGGGCTGAAGAATTTTCAAATCCTTCTTCATGGAATCAAAATGCGCGGCCTTGGCAAAATCCGCCCACTTATCTTCGGGAACATCGACCCCGATAAATCTGGCCACGCGCCGCATCTGACCTTCCAGATCGTTCAAAAGATCGGTGAAATGAACCAGTAAGACGTTCGGCAGCTTTCGGTATGGCCAAAAGCTCTCAGCGTAGCTGAACATGGACCAGAAAGGGTATCCGTCTTTTTCCCAGCCAAAACCGCCGCTCTTGGTCAGCCAGTCATGCCATCGCTGGTGAACGTCCCCGGCGTTTTCAAAACGGGGAAAAGGTTTTTCTCCGTGTTTATCCTTGGTGGCAAGGTTTTCATCCGTTAGAATTTCCCAATGATTTTGCAATGCAAAAAACGCATCATGCAGTTCACGGGAAACATGGATGTATTTGACGTTCTCATCATAAGGTATCCCGTCCAGCGGAACATGGCACTTTATGAAGCGGCGGTGCTCTATCTGATCCATTTCCTTGACTTCTTCTTCGATGGATGCCAGCAGACGATAGTCGGGCCAGGGGGTCTTCATGACCTCGCTGCTGACGGTCAGGTCCTGGTGAATCAGCAGGCTCAAGATGCGAAGCATCCAGGTGGTTCCCGTCTTAAGAGCGGTGCAGACAACGATGTCGTCATCACGAAAATTGACATGATCCCAATGATTGGAATTCAGAGTGTCATTCACATATTCATGCGTCCGTTGGGGAAGATTTACGTCTGTCATTTTTTTCTCCTTTCACACTGTTGGTTTGCTTTGACTAATTATGAACAATTAATGACCGTCTTATTCTCAGTGAATCCCATTTAGATTAATCCAATTAGTTTCCACCAAGGCACTTCTATCAGCAGAATTACAATTAAAGTTACCACCGTCATTGGAATTCCAAATTTCAGCACTTCAGCGCCAGTGTATTTTCCGGCTCTTTTGCCTTCGCCTAAAAGAATGGTTACATGCTGAAAAGGCAACAAGTAATGAATTTCAACCGCAGTATAAACCAGTAGTGCGGGAAATACGGGACTCCAACCGGCGGCAACGGCATAGTCCACCAAAGTTGGTGAGACAATAGACATGCAGGCCAGTGCGCTGCCTAACACCATATGGATCGCCATCGTTGCTAGAGATGCCAAGGCAGCGAAAGTAAAAGCATTTTCCGGCGGACTCGATGGTAATGCAATCCGAGCCAACCACTGGGACAATCCTGTTTCCTTGGCCACAGTGCCGATGGCAAGGGCGCCTATTACGAAGATGACGATTGGCCATGCTACACCGGTGTTGATGTCATTGGGTCCCAGCACGTCCCCCACGATGGGCAGGGACAAACCCACCACCACACCCAATGCAATCCAGGAAGGATCGATATGGTGTATAAAGTCTGTGGCCCAGAGCAGCAGTGCAATGGACACCCAAACTATGGTTGCTTTCTCCTGCCGGGATAAAGGCCCAAGTTTTTTCTGCTCTTCTCTTAGAATGCCAGGGTCAATTTCCATTGGTCCTGTTTGACGAAATAAAACCAGGTGCAGACCCATCATTAACATGGAGGCACATAGCCCGGGGACGGCCATATATGAGATCCAATCCAGCCAGCCGATTCGCGTTCCGGAAAAGGCAACAGCTGTCACATTCAGCATGGCGTCACCGGTTAGCAGAATCATGGAGGTGGCGGTGGCCGAGGTGAAGACCGCCAGCCCTAAAGAAGCAGCGTCTTTGTTGTTAGCGCCGCTTTTGCTAATAATCTGTGATACCAGGGCCATGATTAAGAGCGTGCGGGGAAAAGGCTGAGGGATGAGAAAACTCAATACGAAACCAAGCACATAAGAAAGAACTACTATGTTTCGGTAAGATTTTGCAAAACGAATCATAAACAAGTAAGCCACTCTGCTCGCCAAACCGGACTTGGTTACGGCGGCGGCCAGCAAAAAAGCCCCTATCACCAGCCACATCAGAGGCAGACTGGCCAGACGAAAGACAATTTCGGGGGTGGCCAAACCCAGCAGAATATAGCCGAGGAACATTACCATGGTAGTATATGCGGGATGGGTCACCCCGAAAATCCACCATATTACGATGAAGACCGTAACCGACAGGGCTTTTTGTCCTTCCGGGCTTAATTCTCCGGGCAGTGGGATATACCACAGTATGCCGGCGACAATTAAGGACAGAATGAAGCCTATCAATTTTTTTTTCATAACTTGCTACCAGCTTCTACGGCCCATTGACATACTTTATATGTTATATGTTTAAAAAAAAGCACAAAAAAAATGCTTCTCGCGTATGATCTTTTTTAGAAAGGGCTGCCGGAAATGGCCGACCGGATTTCAAGGATGCGTAATTTCATAAAAAACCCTGACAAAGGTTATGACCGCGGTTCTTTATTCGTCCGCTATCAAATCAACGGAATTGATCTCCAGCATTTTGATACTGGCCATGATACGGGCAATGTTTCGCTGAACCGCGGGAAAATCAGTTGAAATAATTTTGATATCCCGTGCAGTCTCTTTCAGTGACAACACTTTTGCGGAAATTTCGCTGAGGCTTTTTTGGGACATGACCCTCTCCTTCTTCATCAATGGGCTTTTCTCAAATCTTTGAACCGCTTGGCTTTCACTTCATATCTCGGAAGGGTCTCGTAACCGTGAAAGCTTAAATTGTACCTCAGATTGGTTTTGATGCGCAGCTGATCCACCAGCCTGGCCTCGATCTCTTCCCGTTGGGTTTCGGCATTGGGCATCAGCTCCACCTTGAGGGCGATGCGGTCCACATCCCCCACTTTGTCTACCACCACTTCAAACTCATCACCCAAGCCCTTGATCCCCCGCACCACCTCTTCAATGGCGGACGGCGCCAGGAGCACCCCTTTTACTTTGGTGATGTCGTCGGAGCGGCCCACCACACCCCCTTTGATCAGGCGAAAGGTTCTGCCGCAGGTGCAAGGATCAGGATCCCATTCGATGATGTCCTTGGAGTCAAAACGCACACAAGGCTGGGCTCGGCGGTCCAGGGCCGTGATGATCATTTTGCCTCTTTTCCCCGGCTCTTCAATGATCTTACCCGTATCCAGATCCTCAATTTCCACCAGGAAAAGCCCTTCGTTTACGTGCATGCCGTGGGGCTGGTCCGCACATTCAAAGGACCAGGCACCGATCTCGGTCGCCCCCGCGTGATCAAAGACCTTGGAGCCCCAGGCTTCCTCAATGCGTCTCTTGGTGGTGGGAATGCCCGCACCCGGCTCTCCGGCGCAGGTGATCTTGTTAATGGAGAGAGAACGTGGATCAATGCCCATTTTGTTTCTGGCCGTATCGGCCATTCCCAGCACATAGGTAGGGGTGGCCATCATGGCGGTGGCCTGAAGCTCCTGGATCTTGAGGATGCGCGCCTTGGTGTCCAGGACGCCTCCGGGAACCACTTCACAGCCCAGTTTCTCAGCCCCATAGTGTCCGGCCCAGAACGCCACAAACACGTTGTAGCCAAAGGGGATAAAGACCCGGTCGGTGGGACGATACCCCTGGGCCCACAGAATAAATGACCAGCATTCGGCCCACCATTCCCAATCCTGCCAGGTATCCGGTTGATAGACCGGCTGACCCGTCGTACCGCTGGTCTGTCGGAATTCGGTCACTTCCTCCAGGGGAACACACAGCGCATCCCCGTAAGGGAAAGGGTCCTTGCGCTGAATATCCCGCATCATGGACTTTTCCACCTTGGGCACCGCATGGATATCCTCAAAAGAGCGAATGTCCTCGGGTTTGATGCCCGCAGCATCATAGAGGGAACGGTGAAATTTTGAGTTTTGGTATGCCCATTCAAAGATGCGCTTGAATTTCCTGAGCTGTAGGGCGCGCATTTTTTCCCGGTCAAGTGTTTCGAGTATCGGATTCCAGTATTTCTGATTCATCTCAAACCTCTTTCTTTCAGTCCTTCTTGAACGTGAGCACATAAGCTTTGCGCAAAACGATCAGAAGCGTCACCCCCAGAAATGTAGCGGAAATGGGCTGGGTCACCAGAATGAGCCAGCTGCCGTTGGAGACCATCAACGACTGGCGTAGACCTTCTTCGGCAATGGGACCCAGAATGATGCCCATGAGAATGGGCGCCAGCGGAAAGTTGAACTTATTTAATAAATACCCCAAAATTCCAAAGATCAGTGCCAGGTCCACATCAAACAGGGAAGAATTGACCGCATAGGCACCGATGAAGGAGATCACCAGGATGATGGGGACCAGCACCGACTCTTTCACCTTCAAAATGGCGGCAAAAGGACGCGCGCCGAAATAGCCGTAAGCCAGAACCATCAAGTATGCCACAAGCATTGTGGCAAAGATGGCATAGACCATTGGTCCTGCCTCGATAAACAGCATGGGCCCCGGAATGAGACCGTGGACCAGAAAAGCCCCCATCATGATGGCGGTGATGGGGTCACCCGGAATTCCCAAGCTCAGCAGGGGAATCAGGGCACCTCCCGTCACGGCGTTGTTGGATGACTCGGATGCAATGATCCCGTCAATCTCCCCTTCTCCGAAATTTTCCGGATGTTTGGACGCCCGTTTGGCTTCCGAATAGGCCACAAAAGACGCAATGGCCGCCCCAGTGCCCGGTATGGCACCTACACCGGTACCGATGCCCGAGGATTTCAACAGCGTCATCTTGTGTTGCATCATAATCTTGAACATTCCCCACAACCCGGCTCTCTGCTCCATCTTGCCCAGTTGCACGGCTTTAGCACCCTGTTCCGTAAGAAAAAGGGCCTGGGAAACGGCAAAAAGGCCCACCACCACTGGCAGCAAGGGCAACCCCCGCGACAGGTCCAGAATGCCAAAAGTAAACCGCTCTACGGTCCCCATCTTATCCTGGCCGACCGTCGCCAGAAACAGGCCGAAGGTGCCCGTAATCAACCCTTTGAGAAATGACTTGCGGCTTCCAGAGGTAATAACCATGATGATCCCGAAAATGGCTATGGCAAAATATTCCGTATAGCTGAACTTGAGGGCCACGGTTGCGATGAAGGGCGCCGCAAAGGTCAGGGCTATGACGCTGATGAGTCCCCCCAGAAATGATGCCACTACGGCTGCGGTCAGCGCCTTGTGTGCTTCCCCCTTACGGGCCATGGGATAGCCATCAAGGGTGGTACAAATGGCGGCAGGCGTCCCCGGCGTATTGATCAGAATGGCGCTTACCGCACCACCGTAAAAGGCCCCGCAGTAAACCGCCACCAGCATACAGATGCCTGCGCTGGCATCCATGCCGAATGTAAGCGGAAGAAGTACGGTAACGCCCACAACAGCCCCTACACCGGGCAATACGCCCACGATGATGCCCAGGGGAACGCTGAGCAGCAAAATGGCCAGCATTTGCGGACTGAGGGCAATCTGCCAGCCCGCCATTAAATTTTCAAGCATGTTGCCTCCCTAAAAAAGGCTGCCCGTGGGCAGATAGATGCTCAAAACCGATCCAAACAGGAAATAGGTCGCGAAGGTAATCAGCGGCGGAACCAGGAGTAGTGTCCATATGCCACGAACTCCCAGCAGAAAAAAGGCCAGAATCATGAAGGCCATGGTGGCGATGATGTAACCGAAAAAATTGCAGAGGTAAATATAGACTACAAAAGAAGCCAGCATGACGATGGGTTTCAACTGAAAAACCGCTTTCATAGGTTGGGATTGGGCATTTTTCGAAATGCCGGAAAGGATAAGTGCGATAGATTCAATACCCAGCGCCCCCAGAAGAAGGCGGGGCATAAAAGCCGGGCCCACGTCGTATGGGATCTTCTCGATCTCATACCCGGAAAAGTGATAGGAAAAATAATAAAATAGTGCGGAGAATGCCAGCAGAATGACCCCCATGGTCAGGTCGCCCTGTTTGATGCTGAGGGAGCTTTGTTTCTCTTCCATGTTGTTACCCCCGGGTAGATATTGCGATTTGGAGAATAGGGTTCATTGAGCTGTTGGCGATTGGCCCTTGGGCTTTGAAGCCAAAGGCCAACCGCCTGGGGCGCATGATACTATTTCATTTTTTCAGTCTTATAGGCCTTAAAATATTTCATATCATTATCTATTTTGGCCTTGAAGGCCGTGCTGTCCAAATAGAGAATGGGCATTTTGGCCTTGGTCATGGCGTCAATGAATTTTGGGTCTTTGACCGCCTTGGCAAACCCCTCCTCCAGAGATTTCAGAACCGGCGCAGGCGTTCCCTTGGGCGCGAAAATTCCCGTCCACAGCATGGGGTAGTCTTTGACACCGTCTTCGTCCATGGTGGGCACGCTCGGCATGAGTTTCATGCGATCTCCCGCAAAAACGCCAAGGATGTTTATTTTTCCGGCCTTTTGAAATCCCACAGCGCCCGCGGCCACCGACAGGGCGATATTCACATGTCCACCCACTGCGGCGGTAACACCCGGCCGGAGACCCTTAAAAGGAACCCCCTTCATTTTGATTCCTGCGGATTTTTCCAATGACTTCATCATCATATAGGGAACTGTTCCGAGACCCGGATGAGCATAAGTGACTTCGCCGGGATGCGCTTTGGCATACTCGATGAGCTCCTTGGTGGTTTTATAGGGTGCATTGGCATTGGCCACCAAAACAATGGGCAGATAGGTAAACTGGCAGATGGGAGCAAAGTCCGCTGTTGTATAGGGCAGCTCAGCCGAAAAGATCGGCTGGGTTACCGCGGGACCAATGGGTAAGGAACCGATCTCATAACCGTCTTTCTTTGCACGGGCGACCTGGGCAGCGCCGATAGTGGCTCTCCCACCGGTAACATTGCTCACTTTGACGGGTTGCTTGAATACCTTTGACGCTGCATCCGCCAGAATTCTGGTGGAAATATCACCCCCCGAACCCGCGGGAAAGGGATAGATCAAGCGAATGGGTTTATCGGGGTAGTCCCCTGCTGAACTTGAGGGAACCCACATCAACAGCGCCGCCACGACCGCCATTCCAATAAACAGCATTTTCTTTGCAACCATTTTTTTCATTTTCCGCCTCCATTGATAAAGGTGAACGATGCTTGATTGAGGGGGTGAAACATGCGCCTTCAATCAACCTTTCCCAAACAATAATCATCATACATATAACTTTATAACAAAATAAATTAAGGGCGTCATCCTTGTCAAGAAAAAAATCTCCCTAACAAAAAAAATCATAGTACCGATCATAAAAGAAGAGCTACCCAATTGAAATATCTTTTCATTTATCCCTTGACATAAAACATACGTTATACATATATGGCCATAGTGAATCCTCAAAATTTCTTGATGAAGGAGGCTTGCCAAAATGCCCTTAAAACCGATCAAAACCGGACGACTGGCCGA
Source organism: Desulfatiglandales bacterium (assembly GCA_963663335.2). GTDB lineage: Bacteria > Desulfobacterota > DSM-4660 > Desulfatiglandales > Desulfatiglandaceae > NaphS2. The sequence goes on from CAXXLN010000002.1 coordinate 699,555, forward strand.
TATGCTTACCGATCAGCTCAAGCAATCTCTATTTGACGGTGAATATCTTGAGGGAGAGAGACTCCCTTCCGAACATGAATTGATGGAGATTTTTGGCGTCAGCCGAATTGTGGTGCGGGAGGCCATCCGGAATCTGGAGCAATCGGGCCTTCTGAAAATAAAGCGGGGTCCTGCCGGCGGCGCTTTTGTGCGCGCCATGAAGCATGACGCCATTAGCAGCCTGGTTCGCGATACATTGAGGCTCGGTCGCACCAACGTGGGTGAGATGATGGAAGTCCGCCTGCATATTGAACCGATTGTGGCCGGTCTAGCGGCGGAAAGACGCACTCCGGAAGATATCGATAATTTAGAGAAAGGCATCGAAAACATGCCTAAAGTCAAGAGCGGGGATAAGTATGTTGCATGGAATGTCGATTTTCACCGCATCGTGGCAAAGGCCTCGCACAATTCCATGTATGAACTGATGGTGAATATCCTCATGGACATGACCCTGGAATTGATCTTAAGCATCAAACCGACCAAACGGGTGATACACGACACCACCTCGCACCCGGCCATCGTCGAAATGATCAAACAAGGGAATGCGGAAGGAGCAAAGGAGGTATTTCGAGAACACCTGGAGGAAATTGTTCCTCTTTTGGAGGATCTGGAGAGAAACAACCCTTGACATAACCCATGGGACAGATCCAGGATACATCTTGAAAAACAGGCTGCTGCGATATATGAAGAAAGCGACTCCCTAAATTGACAATCAGGATGCGAGGACAAAATGGCAGAAATACTAAACCCCTTTCAAATTGCTCAGAAACAGTTGGACAACGCCGCGGAAAAACTGGGACTGGATCGTGCAACCCATGAATTTCTCCGCTGGCCCATGCAGGAATTGAAGGTAACCCTGCCGGTCAAAATGGACGACGGAACCACGCGGATTTTTCAGGCCTTTCGCATACAATACAACACGGCCCGCGGCCCCGCAAAGGGCGGCATCCGCTGGCACCCCGATGAGACCACCGACACGGTGCGGGCCCTGGCCGCCTGGATGACGTGGAAAACATCCGTGGTGGATATCCCTTTAGGTGGCGGAAAGGGTGGCGTGGTCTGCAATCCCAAAGAGTTGACCGAAACCGAAAAAGAACGTCTCGCCCGCGCCTACGTGCGCGCAGTGGGAAGGACTTTAGGCGTTACCAAAGATGTGCCGGCGCCGGATGTGTACACCACGCCGCAGATCATGGCCTGGATGATGGATGAATACGAAACCCTTACCGGAGAGCACCATCCAGGCGTCTTCACCGGAAAACCGATTCCTCTGGGGGGTTCTCAGGGTCGCGCGGACGCCACTGCCCGCGGAGGTATTTATGTGGTTCAGAAAGCTTCCAAAGCGCTCGGTCTGGATCTGAACGGTGCGTCAATGGCCATTCAGGGCTTTGGCAATGCCGGCCAGAATGCGGCGCGTATCGGTGAAGAACTGCTCGGCATGAAACTGGTGGCGGCTTCCGATTCCAAGGGGGGTGTTTACAACCCGAAAGGGATTGATGCAAATGCACTCATTGACCACAAAATCCGTACCGGACGCGTCAACGGATTTGCAGATGCTGAAACCATTTCCAACAAAGATCTGCTGGAGCTGGAGGTATCGGTTCTTTTTCCCTCCGCCCTTGAAAACGTCATTACCCGGGAAAACGCATCTAAAATCCGCTGTAAAATTTTATGTGAACTGGCCAACGGCCCCACGACGCCCACTGCTGATGATATCCTTTATGAAAAAGGCGTTTTCGTTCTGCCGGATTTCCTGGCCAACGCGGGCGGCGTAACCGTAAGCTATCTGGAACAGGTGCAGAACACCTATAATCTCTATTGGAATCTGACGGAGATTCAATTCCGCCTGAAAGAAACCATGCATCGTGCCTTTGACCATGTTTATGAAATGAGCCAAAACAACCAAATCCATATGCGTAATGCAGCTTATCTGGTGGCGGTCGCCCGTGTTGCAGAAGCTTGCAAGCTTCGGGGATGGACTTGATCAGGGAAAACAGTCCAAACACATGGGGGAGTGAAAAAAACACTTGACATCCCTGAAGCGTTTCTGTAGTCAATAAATTATTACACTAAGAAAAAAGGTCGGTTTTTCAGGGAGACATCAGTGGAACACCATTTTGCAGACAGATTTCTTTATTATTGGTTTTATGCTTATAGGACCTGTCTGCCTGAGCGCCTCTGAGAAATAAGTGATTTAAAAAATTAAAAGCCGCCGGCAGACAAGCCCGCGGCTTTTTTTGGTTTTAAGGGCCGCGTGAAGCATTGCTTCTCCCGGCCCTTTTGTTTTGGAAAAAAAGGAGCTTCCATCATGAAAAAGACTTACGACATCAACATAGACTCATTCAACCCTCTCGTTGCACCTGATGTATTAAAGGAAGAATTCCCGATTTCCCCGCTGGCCGGTGAAACGGTGTTGAAGAGCCGGGAAGAGATCCAGCGGATCCTGAGAAAAGGAGACAACCGACTCATGGTGGTGGCGGGCCCTTGTTCCATCCACGATGAAACCGCCGCATTGGACTATGCAGACCGTTTGAACCGGCTCAGAAAAGAGGTTGAAGAAACCCTGATGGTAGTCATGCGGGTCTATTTCGAAAAACCCCGGACAACCGTCGGCTGGAAGGGTTTGATCAATGACCCCCATTTGAACGACACCTATGATATGATGACCGGAATTCGGAAAGCCCGCAAGCTTTTGATCGATATTACGGAAATGGGCCTGCCCACGGGGACGGAGATCCTTGATCCCATCACGCCACAATATATTGCCGGTCTCCTCTCCTGGACCGCCATCGGCGCCCGGACAACCGAAAGCCAGATCCACCGTGAAATGGCATCGGGTCTGTCAATGCCGGTGGGGTTCAAAAACTGCACGGACGGCGGGCTGACAAACGCCGTTAACGCCATCATCGCAGCCGGGTCTCCCCAGTCTTTCCTGGGGATTGACCCCAACGGTCGGGCCAGCATCGTAAAGACCAAGGGTAACCCTTACACCCATATCGTGTTAAGGGGTGGCACGCGGCCCAATTATGATTCCGTGAGCATTCGCGAGGCCGTGAATGAGCTGGAAGCAAAGGGACTTGCCACTGCCATCGTTGTAGATTGCTCACATGCCAACTCATGGAAAAAGCATGAGAACCAGGCGATTGTGTGGCAGGATGTCATTAATCAAAAAATGGACGGCAACGACGCGGTGGTAGGCCTTATGCTTGAAAGCAACATTCATGAAGGGAACCAGAAAATTAAGGGCGATCTAAAGGAGATGGCATATGGCGTATCGATCACGGATGCCTGCATTTCATGGGAAACCACCGAGAACCTTCTGAGATCAGCCCATGAACAGTTGATGCGAAACGGCCTTGCACATGGCGGCACGTCACTTGAGAATGGAAACGGAAGATACGCCGTTTCAACAGCGGCATAGGCAACTACCATGAATACTCTTGAAATACACGGCGGCACCGGAAAATCAACTCTCTTGGTTGGAGAAAAGCTGGAAAACATCGCCGCCTATTTACCACCGTCACGGACGGTCATTATCACCGACACGAAAGTTCGGCGGCTCTACGGAAACCGGTTTCCCGAAAGCGCGGTGATTGAAATCGGCATGGGCGAAGAAAATAAAACCCTTGAAACGGTCCGGAATATTTTTGATCAGCTGATTTCCCTGGAGGCGGACCGAAGAGTTTTTATCGTTGGTATCGGGGGTGGCATCGTCTGTGATATTACAGGCTTTGTCGCCTCGACCTATCTGCGAGGCGTGCGCTTCGGTTTTGGGGCAACCACTTTGCTGGCCCAGGTGGATGCCAGTGTGGGGGGGAAAAACGGCGTTAATTTTTCCGGCTATAAGAATATGGTCGGAACCTTCAATCAGCCTGAATTTGTCGTTTGTGATCCGGAAGTCCTGCAAACACTCTCGGATAAGGACCGCGGATGCGGCCTGTCTGAAATCATAAAGCATGCGGCCATCGCAAGCAGCACTCTTTTCAGTTATCTAGAAGACAACCTGGAAAAGGTATTGGCCTTGTCGCCTGAAGCCGTCCATAGGATGGTTTACGACTCCATGGTCATTAAATCGGAAATCGTCAACCGGGATGAAAGGGAAACCGGGGAACGCCGCAAACTCAATTTCGGACATACCGTTGGTCATGCCGTGGAAAAGGTCCACAAACTGCCGCATGGTGAAGCGGTCAGCATCGGCATGATGGTGGCGGCAAAGCTTTCCGCACAAAAAGGGTATCTAAAAGGTGACGATCTCGCCCGGCTGGAACACCTGCTGGCATCACTGAAGCTGCCCACGCGCCTGGAAGTCGACAGGGCAGGTGTCATGGAAGCGCTGCACCACGACAAGAAACGGGAAAACGACACCGTCCATTTTGTACTCCTCAAAGGTCTGGGCCAAGCCGTGGTCGAACCGATCCCGTTATCGGACCTGAAATCGGTGATCCCTCAAATCTGCTGATTGATTTTCAGCTGATGATAGATACTGGAAAAAAGGCAATGAAACAGCTCTCACAGCGAATTTTAAGGGTCCCGGGATCCAGAACCGTACAGCTAAGCGCTGTAATTGACAGCCTCAAACGCCAGGGCCGCGATATTATCAACCTCGGTATCGGTGAACCTTACGAGGCCCCCTCCCCGGATATTGTTTCAAAAACCGCCGCCGCGCTCAAGGGAGGCGAAACGCGATACGGTCCCGTATCGGGCCTGCCGGAGCTGCGGCATGCGGTGGCCCGCCAATTCGAAGGTTATGACACCCGCAACATCATCTTCACCAACGGCAGCAAGCAAGCGCTTTACACGGCGTTGCAGGTGCTCTGCGACCCGGAAGACCAGGTCATCATCCCTGGGCCCTGCTGGGTCAGCTTCCGGGAGCAGATCAAACTGGCCGGCGCCGAGCCAGTGCTGGTGGATACAGTAGCCCATCAACTGGATTGTCCTGCCATTGAGGCGGCCGTCAATGATCGCACCAAGGCGATCATCGTCAACAGCCCCAACAACCCCACCGGTGCGGTCTATCCCGAGGAAGACCTCAAAAAAATCGCCGATCTGGCCCGTACCCGTGACCTCTATTTGATCTCCGATGAAGCCTACGAGGCGTTTGTCTATGACGGTTTAACCCATTGCAGTCTCTTTGATTTCCCCCAGATTCGGGATCGCCTCATTGTGGCCGGAAGTTTTTCCAAAACCCACTGCATGACCGGATTCAGAATCGGGTATGCCGCCGCCCCCGGGGAGATCATCAACGCTATGGCCCGGCTGCAAAGCCATTTAACGGGCAATGTGTGCACCTTCGCCCAGTATGGAGCACTTGCCGCCACAAAACGCGATCCATCCCATTTTGAGCAATGGCGGAAGAGCTTGCAGAAGAAGCGGGATATAACTCTGGAAATCCTGAAAGACCTTCCCTGCCCCACCCCCAAGGGCGCCTTTTATGTGTTCCCCGACGTAAGCCGGTTTCTCGGGAAAGGGGAAAGCACTGAAGACCTGGCAACAAAGATCCTTGAACAGACGAATGTGGCCGTGGCGCCAGGAGAAGCGTTTGGGGGTGACGGACATATCCGCATCTGTTACGCCGTGGAAGAAGAACAACTGATTCGAGGCCTTAAGCGACTGGCACAGTTGTTTAAGGAAAGAAGAGGAGCACCCCGAGGATGATCGGAATAATCGGTTTCGGCAGATTCGGTCGGCTCATGGCCGGCTATCTGGCAAGAGATTTCAAAATTAAAGTCTTCAACCGAAGTGACAAAACAGAGGCGATTGTCGGCATGGGCGCCGAACCGGCCACCCTGGAAGACGTATGCTGTCAAAAGGTGGTCATCTTGAGCGTTCCCATTTCCACCATGCGGGAAACACTGAAACGGATTGCCTCTCTTTTGAAGCCCGAGACAACGGTCATCGATGTGTGCTCGGTCAAGGTCTATCCGGTTGAATGGATGAAAGATCTGCTTCCCCCTTCAATCTCATTGTTGGGAACGCACCCCATGTTCGGCCCCGACAGCGCCGCAAAATCCCTCCTTGACCGGAAAATCGTGTTATCTAAAGTACGAATCCATAACGAGCACTATCAAAAAGTAAAAAAATATCTGATCGGCAAAGGGTTGAATGTCATTGAAGCCACGCCCGAGGAGCATGACCGTCAGATCGCCGTGAGCCTGGCCCTCACCCATTTTATCGGCAGGGGCCTGGATGAATTCGGCGCCAAGGAACTCACCATTGATACGGAAGGGTATAAACGGCTGCTCCATATTCTGGGAGTGGTGACCCATGACACCTGGCAGCTTTTTCGTGACATGTACCAATACAACCCCTATGCACGGGAAGAGCGCCTGGCATTTATGGCGGGCCTTAAGCGCCTGGAGGAGAAACTGGAAGCGTAGAAACAGACACGGGGACCTACCGTTTTCCTCCAAGGAGTTCCAAAGCCGCATTGCCATTACAAAAACGCCCGTTTTCAGGCTCTTCTCCACCGATGGTGCGTATCCGCTTGAATGAAGTGACTGCGGCGGCTCCTTTCCCTCAGGATTTCCCTCCGCCGTACCCAAACGAAACATAAAGATGGCAATTTTCTCTCTTGTCCGTCCATATCGTGCAAAGTCTTCCCCGATCATTTCCGCATCCCTATTGTCCATGTGAGGATGGGCACAACCCATAAATAATTGGTTTAAAATGGGAAAAAGCATGGATCTTTCCTTCAAACATCAGTATACTGTGAATCTCCGTCGGAAATGAAAGGGAGCAGCCGATGAACACAAAAATCCATGAAATCATCGATATCCCCGCCAACCAGAAATTGTTGACCAGCTTCAGTGATGCCGTTGGGATCCCCACCGCCATTGTCGATCTTGAAGGAAACATCCTTATCGGTTGCCGTTGGCAGAGGATATGTACGGACTTTCACAGGATGAATCAGCGTGCAACCGAAAAATGCACTGAAAGTGATACCACACTGGCGAACAATCTAAAGAAAGGTCAGAAGTATTCTTTAGTATCGCTGCCGCAACGGACTCGTCGATGCGGCTTCACCCATTGTGGTGCATGGCACCCATATCGGGAATGCCTTTGTCGGGCAATTTCTGACCCACCCCCCCGATGAAGTTTTTTTCAGACGGCAGGCCGAGAAATATGGATTTGATGAAAAAGAGTATCTCTCGGCGCTCTCGGAAGTCCCCATCATTGAAGAGAAAAAGATTTCGGTAATACTGGATTTCCTGGTCACTTATTCGGAAATGCTGGCCGACATGGTTTTAAAGCATGAAGCACAGTTGGCCTCGGAAAGAAAGTTGAGAGAAGCGGCACAGGAAATTTCATCCCAGAAAGCAACGGCAAAGCTCATTGAAACAGACCGAAAGCGGCTTCTCGCAATCCTCGACGGGATCGATGATGTGATTTATGTGGCCGATCCTGAAAATTATGAACTGTTGCACGTCAACGAAGCATTCAAAGCGTACTGGGGGAAAGATGTTGTTGGAAAGAAATGTTACAAGGTCCTTCAGGATCGCGATGAACCCTGCCCCTTTTGCACGAACAGTTTGATTTTCAAAGAATTCCTCGGTCGTTCCCATATCTGGGAATTCCAGAACAAGGTGAACAAGCGCTGGTATCGTTGTTCGGATAAGGCCATTCAGTGGGTGGATGGGCGCATGGTTCGATTCGAGATCGCGACGGATATTACAAAACTGAAGTTGTTGGAGAATGAACTTAAAGATAAGAACGAAAAACTGGAGCGCTCCAACAAAGAACTGGAGCAGTTTGCCTACGTGGCGTCCCACGACCTTCAGGAACCCCTGCGCATGGTGGCCAGTTACACGGAACTCCTTGAAGAAAGGTACGGTGTAACGCGACCTTCGCAGACTTTCTGGGCAGGCCCAAGGCGGATATCATCGGAAAAGGAGTGCATGATTTTTTCCCCGAAGAAGTAGCGGATAAGTATCACAACATTGATACGGACTTACTCAAAATGCCCGGAATACAGCAATATGAATCCCGGATACAACGAACGGACGGCAGTTGGCGTGACATTTTGATCAACAAGGCATCCTACCTTGATCTTGAAGGGGATGTGGCCGGAATTATCGGCGCCATGCTTGATATCACGGATCGAAAGGGAATGGAGAAACGTCTTTTGCAGTCCCAGAAGATGGAATCCATCGGCACCCTGGCAGGTGGTATTGCCCATGATTTCAATAATATTTTAGCAGCTATCCTCGGTTTCACCGAGCTGTCGATGCAGGAGGTGGAAAAAGGGTCAGTAATCGAAAGTGACCTTCAGGAAGTTTACACCGCCGCCAACCGGGCCAAGGATCTTGTAAAACAGATACTGACCTTTGCCCGACTCTCGGACGAAGAAATCAGACCTATTCAGCCGGCGGTGATTGTCGAGGAAGTCCTGAGATTCATCCGTTCATCAATTCCTACCACCATCGACATCGAACAGGATATCAGAAGCAATTCTTTCATTATGGGAAACGCCACCCAGATCCATCAGGTCATGATGAACCTTTGTACGAATGCCGCCCAATCCATGGAGGAAAGGGGGGGGAACCTCCGTGTCGTCTTGGAAGATATCCGCTCAACCCCGGACAAGCCAAAGCATTTTCTGGACCTGAAGCCGGCAGACTACATCAGGATAATGGTGTCGGATACCGGTACGGGTATACCGCCGGAGATTATCGGCTCTATTTTCGAACCTTATTTCACCACTAAGGGACCGGGCGAAGGAACAGGGATGGGCCTTGCCATGGTCCACGGCATCGTGCAAACTAACGGTGGCAGAATTTTTGTGGAGAGTACGCCCGAAACAGGAACCGCCTTTTCCCTTTACCTCCCCATCAACAAAAAGGGGAAAGGAGAGACTTCCTACAAACCGGAGGTATTGCCGAGGGGCACGGAACGTATTTTGGTGATTGACGATGAAGCGCCCATCGCCAAATTGAATGGTATGATGCTTGAAGACCTCGGTTATTCGGTTACCACAAAGACTGCCAGTATTGAAGCGTTGGAATTATTTCGATCAAATCCAGGCGATTTTGACCTAGTAATCAGCGATATGACCATGCCGAAAATGACAGGCGATCTTCTGGCAACGGAATTGATGAAGATCAGGCCCGAAATGCCGATTATTCTCTGCACCGGTTACAGCAGGAAGATTTCCGGTGAGTCGGCGAAAAACACGGGCATAAAGGCGTTTTTATATAAGCCGGTTGCCAAAGCGGATCTGGCGAAAACCGTTCGAGAAATTCTGGATATGGCCAAAACGACTTCCGACTCCTGAGATGCCATACCTGGATTCCAACCATAAACGGCCCTTTTCCTCATCATTGGTATTTTTTGAAAATAGCATCCAGACGACCGCCTCTGTTCATGGCCGCATCATCCCGCCCTTCAAAACCGCAGGGGCAACCTTTAATAATTTATAGACGTAGCTCGAAGGGTTCCTTTTGAACCAAAATTTTGGGCTTTAAATTGTCATCATTGGCGACAGGGCTGTGACACACGATACTAAAATGCTCCTTTCAACCTGAATGCCTCATATGTGTCCGTGTTGAAAGCCCAGGCCGTGATAGTTCCGGCATTTTCGGGAAGCGAACCTTTAGGAAATGTCTTCTTCCAGCCGGATCTCTTATAAGCCCATTTCACTGTGGCATTGCCGCTTTTTCTTCGTTCTCCCACTTCCGCAACGGCGAAGGCGATTTCTTCGCCGCCGGGATCCTCATAGGCGAGGATTACCGCATCGGCGGCTCTTTTTTGTCCCGGCAGGACAGCCCAACCCGATGCCGCAAAAAAACCATTGCCCTCATCCGTCAATGATTCGAAAACGCCATGGTTTTCCGGCCCGCTGTTCTCAGTGAAACTTTGGTTCCTCCCAAGGCGTGGATCCGCTATCAGTTTGACACCCAAGAAACCTGCGTCTTCAAGAGCATTGGCCCTTTCGCGGGCCACTTCAGGAATCGGGTAAACCGATTCTTTTATGCATTGCCTATCATCCATGACGTTGATAAACGAAACACATGCCTTTGAGTAACGCCATTTCCAGGAGGCCCGGGCCAGTCTTTTTACGCCTATACCATAGTTGAAAAGCAGAATGAGACATAGGGTTCCGCCAATGACGGCAAAGGTCTTCCGACGATACTTTCGAATCCTGGATATGGGGGTACCCTCCGACTCGGCAAACATCACGAAAATGACCATAAGCGCCAAAGGCAGATAGGCGGAAAAGGTAATGTACCTGGAGGCCAGAACACCGAAGTCCATTCTCCCGACAGAAACCATCAATCCGTTCAAAATACTGTATATTCCCAAAGCCAGCCACGGAAAAAGGCGGTCGATGGAAACACCTTTTCTAAACATTTTGAAAAGATGCACACACAAAGCTGAAACCAGACACATCAAGATGACACCGAATATCGCACTGGGGATTTGTTCTTTTTCACCCAATGGCGCCCCCATGAACGTTAGAAAAGCCAATGCTGTTTTCAGAGGGCTTAACAATGCCCCCGAAAAACTCGGATGGTGGGCGGGCTTGGAATAATTGTAAAAATAGACCGCCACATCCATAAGAAAAATAGAAGCGGCGGTTACCACCAAAACCAGCCGCCTGAGATCAAAGGGTTTCTTATGTGTTCGAAAAATCAGCAGCGGAAAAACGATGATCCAGCACAATAGGCCATTGGCGAAAGAGTAAGTGCTGATGGTAGCGAGGACCGAAAACAAAATGAATTTCAGGGTATCACCCAGATTGGAATAGACAATTGCCAGACAAGTGGTACTGCAGAGGATGGGGATGAAATTGACCAGCTCCATTCCCCACAAAAAGTTCATATATTGCATGGGAGTGAAAATCAGAAGATTCACCAGAAAGAACAGAACCAACCGTGTGTTAAGGGTAATCGTGGAAGTCCGGTTCAGCAGGAAATAAATATTCAAAGAAACGAGACAGGCCCCCATAAAGGTGAGAAGCGTCTCATATCGGGTATTCCATCCGGTCAATTGTGCCAGTAGAAGAAATATGATTTTCGGAAACGGCATTCGGCTTTCGTTGTGTTGCGCCAGCAGGTCGCCGAATCCCAGATTCCCCCCGTGGGCCTTTAAGAGAACAACACCGGGACAATCCCATTGGTCCCAGAAGGGAACATTCACGCCGTACGCATAAATCAACCCACCTGTTATCAGGGCCGGCATAACGGCCATTAACAGCAAAAGACTCTTTTTCATTTACCCCCACCGGTAATCGATTTATTCAAGCAAACCACAATGCACCAGAACGAACACTTATGTCAAAAGGATATCGGCTTCTGGCACAAAAAGGCCTGAGCAGACGACGAGTTGCACTTTTTCGAAATCCATTGCAATTGCGGCCATCTTAAAAGTGTGCTAGGTTTTTCTGAAATTGTCCCTATTTCCACCGAGAATGAGCTTCAGATCTTTCGGAATGATCCATCCAAGCTACGGATTGCGGGTCTGTGGGACAAATCGAAGGCTTGTTCACTTATTGAGGTAGATGGAGGATTGCCTGATGCCCAATAAACCCACCTACGAGGAACTGGAGCAGCGAATCAGGGAATTGGAATTTGAAGCTGAAAAGAACAAAGATGAAACGGCTCTCAGGGACAGCCAGAAGAGACTGGTTGAGGCGCAACGTATGGCCCGCATGGGTGACTTCACCTGGGACTGTGAAAGCGGTGAAGCCACATGGTCTGAAGCCATGTTCGATCTCTTGAAATATGATAAATCAGAAATAATCGACTATGCCAGAGTGAACGCGGAAATCCATCATCCCGATGATTTGGAACGTATAACCCGGTGGCTGAACGATAATATCGCATCAGACAACGAAATCCTTGCACCAAACGAATACAGGGTCCTCCGGAAAGACGGCGCCGTGTTATATGTCCGGACGGCAGGCATTATCGAGCGTAAAAACGGAAAGGCCACAAGAGTATTCGCCACCATGCAGGATATCACGAATCTTAGGCGTACGGAGCAAGCCCTGGTGCGACGCTCCCGATTCGAGCGATTGGTCGGTGAGATCTCATCCGAATTCCTGGGGCTGACCTCGGACCGGATAGACGGTGGCATCGAGCGCGCCCTGGCTGCCATCGGGACCTTCTCCGGGGCGGACCGCGCCTATGTGTTTTTGTTGCGCGATGATGGGGCTCTGGCCGAAAACACGCACGAATGGTGTGCGGAGGGTATCGAACCGCAAAGTGAAACGCTTAAAGATATTCCGCTCCATGAGGAACTCCCGTGGTTTGCCGAACACATTGAAAGACGCCAGGTCTTTCATGTGCCCAAGGTAGGTGAATTGCCGTCCGAGGCACATCCGGAACGAAAATATTTTAAAGCGCTGGATATACGCTCGCTCATCGTCGTTCCCATGTTTTCAAAAGGTCGTCCCATCGGTTTCTTAGGCTTCGATGCCGTACGCGAATGCCGAACCTGGACAGAGGACGATCAGGCCATCCTCCGTCTGGTCGGACAAATTCTGACCAATGCGCTGGAACGAAAGCGAGTGGAAGAGGCCTTGCGTGAAAGCGAAGCGAAATACAGGAGACTCGCCGAGAATTCTCCGGCTGTTGTTTATCAGTTCATGATGAGGGCAGATGGGTCTTTTATTTTTCCGTACATTAGCGAGTCAGTAAACGATGTCATGGGTATTTCGCCGGAGGAGGTCTTGAAAGATTCCTCGAAACTTCTCGACATGGTCCATCCGGAAGATCGTGATTCGTTTCATGCGAAGGTTCTAAGATCGGCCGATTATCTCGATTCATACCATGAAATCATCCGGTGTAAAAAAGTCGGGGGTCTGATATGGGTCGAGGCACGTGCAACACCCAGCAGAACCTCTACGGGAGATATCTTGTGGGATGGCTTTTTTGATGACATCACCGAACGAAAACAAGCAGAGGAGGCCCTCCGCACAGCGGAAGGAACATACCGGAATATCTTTCGCAACGCTCAAATCGGTCTTTACCGAACAGACATAAACTCAGGATTGATGCTTGATGCCAACGATGCATTAGCGCGTTTTATCGGGTTTAAGGATAGAGAGGAACTGCTGGCCCAGCCTTTCAACATTGGGGAAAGGTATGTGGATCCCGAAGCACGCGAGAATATGATTTCGTTACTGAAAAGAGACGGAGAATTCCGGAACTATGAGGCGAGGTTCAGGCGAAACGACGGTTCCATCCTGTGGATCCGCTATTCCGCTAAAATGGTACCGGAAAAGGGATGGATTGAAGGGGTATCGGAAGATGTCACGGAACAGAAATCGGCTGAAATATCGCTTCGTGAGAGCGAAGAGAGATTTTCCAAACTGTTTTACTCAAGCCCTACCTGGATGGCCATTACCAGGTTTGAAGACGGCGCCTTTCTGGAGGTCAACAAAGCCTTTCTGGATATGACCGGATTTGAGCGTGCAGAAATCGTCGGGCGAACCTCCCTGGAGTTGGGAATTTCAGCCGATCCGAGCAAAAGGCGCCAACTAATGGATCTGGCCCGTGAGAAAGGAGGGTTTCGAGAGCGGGAATTCACCTTCGTTACCAAGAGTGGTGAGACCATAACGGCCCTTTGGTCAGCAGACGTAATTGAATTAGCCGGTGAGACGTGTCTCCTGAGTACCATCATGGACATCTCGGAACTGAGGCGCGCCAGGGAGGAAAGGAGAAAGCTCGAAAAACGGCTTCACCGGGCACAAAAGATGGAAGCAATGGGGCTTTTGGCCGGCGGTGTTGCTCACGACCTGAACAACATCCTCTCGGGGATCGTCACCTATCCGGACCTGCTTCTTATGGATCTGCCCGAAGACAGCCCTTACAGGAAGCCCATCCTGACGATACAGGAATCCGGGATGCGGGCGGCTGAAGTCGTTTCGGACCTCCTGACCATCGCCAGAGGGGTGGCAACACGAAAAGAAGTCTTGAATCTTAACGCCGCCATTCATGAGGTTCTGGGATCCGCCGAGTTTAAGGAACTGGAAAAAACGTACGCATTTGTTGATTTCAGCCAAGATCTGGAGACCGACCTTTTCAACATAAACGGCTCACCAAGCCACATCAAGAAGATGCTCATGAACCTGATTGTCAACGCCACCGAGGCGATTGAAATGAGTGGCATGGTGACCATTACGGCCCGGAATCGATATCTCGATGAACCCCTTAAAGGATATGAGGACGTACGAAAAGGCGAATATGCCGTTCTCATCGTGTCGGACGACGGTTCCGGCATCTCTTCCGGGGACATGGAAAGGATCTTCGAACCTTTCTATACAAAGAAGGTCATGGGTAGAAGCGGCACGGGCCTCGGTCTGGCGGTCGTATGGAATACGGTTCAGGACCACAACGGGTACATCAACGTAAGGAGCAGCGAAAGGGGAACCACATTTGAACTCTACTTCCCCGTAACCAGGGAAAAAATTTCGCCCAAGGAAGAAGCCCTTGCCCTGGAGGAATACATGGGGCACGGGGAACGAATTCTGGCGGTTGATGACGAGGAAAGCCAAAGAGAAATCGTCAGCGGCATACTGACCAAGCTGGGCTATAGCGTACACGCGGTTTCCAGTGGTGAAGAAGCCATCGCGTATGTGAAAGAACATCGAACGGATTTGATTGTTCTCGATATGGTCATGCCCAGAGGTATGAATGGACATGAAACCTATGGGGCGATCATCAAAATACGCCCCGGCCAGAAGGCGATCATTGCGAGTGGATATTCCAAGACCATGGAGGTGGAGGCGGCCCAGGGTATGGGTGCGGGAAAATACATCAAAAAGCCATACACTTTGGAAAAGATAGGACTTGCGGTTAAGGAAGAACTGGAGAAATAGACACCGCTTTTGCGGTTCCGAACCGCCTCCGGACGATAAAAGGGTTCGAAAAGACGTCCAACAGTTTCCACCGCCCGCCGCTCGGAACCGATTTGCGGCACGGGTGAAAAGATCAAAGGAGGGAAGACACATGGAAAAAGGCGATTTGTCTTTTGCTGAGTACAAAACCATTGTTGAACAGGCGCCCATCATGATTTGGAGGGCGAATCTCTCAACCGAGTGTGATTATTTCAATCAACAATGGCTGGTTTTTACCGGACGATCCATCGAACAGGAGCTTGGAAACGGCTGGGCGGAAGGGGTTCACCCTGAAGATCTGGACAGGTGCCTTGAAATATACCTTTCGGCTTTTGAAAACCGTAAAATCTTTGAAATGGAATACCGCCTTCGAAGGCACGATGGTGAATATCGATGGATATTTGATCGCGGTGTACCTTTTAAAGATGCCCATGGGAACTTCGGCGGCTATATCGGCAGTTGCATCGATGTCACGGAAAATGTAGAGGCCCGAAGATTGATTTTGAGGGAAAAAGAAACTGAGATAAAGCGACTGCGCGGTATGCTCCCCATATGCGCTTCATGCAAAAAGATCCGGGATGACAAGGGATACTGGAACCAGATCGAAAGTTACATCAGAGACCACTCCGAAGTGGAATTCAGCCACGGCATTTGTCCCGAATGTTTGAAAAAGCTTTACCCTGAATATGAAGATGACCCGGCATGATGACACACCCTTTCTAACAGACCATCCTTGGAAGCCCTTAAGGTATCATCGGATTGACATCTTTCATTATACCCGCGTGCTACTGATACTTCCGAATAATGGCCTCCAGACGGCCATCTCCCTTCATGGCCGCCAGTTCCTTATTGAATATTTCGATAAACGGACCCCAGCTTTGTTTGGGGGTGAACATGAACCGGCACCCCGCGGTTCCCACCGGTTTTTCCGAAAAAGCGAACTTCCCCTTGAATTCCGGATTCTGCCGGATCACCCATAACGCCACGTGCTTATTGATAATGGCTGCATCATCCCGGCCTTTCAGGAGCTTAGCCAGCATGAGCGAATCCTTTTTCACGTCGTCGCGGTTTATGCGACCATCCGCAAAATAAGGTACCAGAAGCGGGTACCGGTACCCCAGAATCGCGCCGATTTTTTTCCCTTTGAGATCGTCCGGCGTCTCAAAATGGATGGGACGGTCTTTTGGAAAAATCAGCACGTCCGTCGAATCCAACACCGGATCGGTCCAGAGATACGCGTTCGGATCATCAACCCATTCCTTTGCCTTGGTATACGCGTCGATATCACCCCCGGCCATGCCCCGGATGGCCCTTTTCTCCGGAAGCGGCGTAATCTTGACGGAAAGCCCGTGTTTGGATGCGATCGCCTTCATGACGTCAATCATAATGCCGTGGATTTTGCCATTGGGCTCTTCAACAAGGTACGGTGGCCAGCTAACATTATTGAAACCGACAATGATTTCCTTGTTCCCGGGCGTGGCGTGGGCTGCCGGTATGAGGCCTATGGAAAGGGCCATGAGGAAAAAAACGGTTTGAAAAATCTTCATCTTCATGTTCTACTCCCGGCTCAAAAGATACGATCAAAAAGCGGGGAACGTCGCCAAGTCACGATGCGGCCATTGCGCACCCGCTCTTGATGTGAACAGAGTTTACGATACGCATCCCGAAATTATCTGTCAAGCGGTTGGCATGAAACAAGCACGATGGGGTCACTATTGGCCGGAATGAACCAAAAAATGGCCATATTTGTTCTATTTTTGGTTCAATTTCCTTGTTATGATTGTATAAATCGAGCTGTTTAAATTTAGGGCGGGGACATGAAAACCATATTATATTGCCTGCTTTCCTTCATTTTATGCATTTATGCCGGGTGCAGTTCATCGGACGCACCTCCGCCTTCCGATTCCGGCTCCAACATCAAAAAAGGCTCATATTTTCTTCCCATTCTTCACCCTTGAAGACTATACGCCCTATGCCGATCCCGTCCCCCTTTGGCCGGTGCTTCTGGGTGTTGTCTTGCTGGTTGCGGGGCTCATTTGTTCCACGAAAACCATTTGAGACCCAACGGACCGGCCGGCCGAAACCCGTCCAGGAATGAGCGCTTTTCACGGACTCTTTCATCTCTGCCGAAAAATCCGTGGCTGCGTCGCCCTGGAAACGATGGTAATGGTGGAAAAAAGTGGCGTTTTGTGAGACAATCTGATACCTGAATCTCATATTATGAGGAATATGATGACATTTTATGTGGGCGTGGACGTGGGTTCCCTCTCCACGGATGTGGTGGTGGTGGACGAGATGGCCCATGTGTTGGGGAGCGCCATCATGCTCACCGGCGCAAACAGCACCCAGGCGGCCGAGAAAGCCCTTGCCGAAGCAACCCGCAAGGCCGGAATAAAAACCGATCAGGTCGACTACACGGTCAGCACCGGATACGGACGTTCGGCAGTTCCTTTCGCTGACAAGGCGGTGACCGAAATATCGTGCCATGCCATGGGCGCAAAACACCTTTTTCCCCAATGCCGGACCATTATTGATATCGGCGGACAGGATTCCAAGGTGATTCTTGTGGGCCCGAAGGCAAAGGTGCTCAATTTTACCATGAACGATAAATGTGCCGCCGGCACGGGCCGCTTTCTGGAAGTGATGGCCGCAAAACTGGAAATCACCCTGGAAGAGTTGGGAAGGCTCTCCCTTGCCGCACAAGGGGAAGTGGCCATCAGCAGCGTCTGCACGGTTTTTGCCGAAAGCGAAATCGTCTCCCTGGTGGCCCGAAACCATTCCCTTGCGGAAATCATCAAAGGGCTTCATCGGTCAGTTGTCAACCGGATCATGAGCATGGTCCGCTCCGTGGGCCTGACCGGCCCCTACACCATGACCGGCGGTGTGGCCAAGAACCAGGGGGTGGTGGCCCTCTTTACGGAGGCTCTGGGGGAGACGCCGGCGGTGGCTGATGAACCCCAACTGGTGGGCGCCCTGGGAGCGGCGCTGATCGCTAAGCGGAATGCGGGATGACCGATTCGGGACGCTCTCCTCAAGCCCCCACACCACCCGGTGAGCAAATCCGCGCCAAACGGTTTAAAGACAGCCCAGGTTCTCCGCAATTTTCCGGCCGACCCGCCGGCCGTCAATAGCTGAGGACACGATGCCGCCTGCGTACCCGGCCCCTTCACCACAGGGATAAAGATGACCTATACCGGGATACATGAGAGTGCTGTTGTCCCGGGGTATTTTAACCGGGCAGCTCGTTCTGGACTCGACGGCCAACACGACGGCTTCCCGGGTCAAAAAACCTTTTCGCTTTCCGCTGAAGGAGATTAACGCATTTTTCAGGCGATTATGGAGTTCCGGCGGAAACAGTTCGTGGATCGGTGCCGGGCGAATGCTCGGAAGGTAGGAAGTCGCCGGCAGCGATGATGACATCTTTCCCTCAACAAAATCGGTCATCCGCTGTCCGGGCGCCTGCTGGCCCACGGCTCCACCGAAGGCAAACGCCTGCTGTTCAAGCGCTTTTTGAAAAGCCAGAAAGGCAAAGGGACCTTCTTTGTGAAAGTCCCCGATATCTTCCAGGCGGATTTCGACGACAATTCCCGAATTGGCAAAAGGAGAATTTCGTTTCGCATAACTCATGCCGTTGACCACCAGTTCATCAGACGTGGTAGAGGATGGCACGATCCGGCCGCCCGGACACATGCAGAAGGAATAGACACCTCTCCCCTCGATCTGGCTGACAAACCCGTATGAAGCCGGCGGCAGGTTGGGATGCCGTGGGGTGTGGTGGTACTGCATCTGATCGATCAAGACCTGGGGATGTTCCAGACGGATGCCCGCGGCAAAGGGTTTGGGTTCGATGGGCAGATTGCTTCTCCGGAAAAAATCGAATATCTCCCGTGCCGAGTGCCCCATGGCGAGGATCACCGCATCTGTCTGGAATGTTCTGCCGCTCGCTGTTATCACCCCATCGACACGGCCGGATCGAATTGCGAAATCGGTTACTTTTGAATCAAAATAGATTTCCGCACCGCAACGCAAAAGGGTATGGCGCAGGTTCTGAATGATGGTTGGAAGCTTGTTGGAGCCGATATGGGGATGTGCATCGATCCTGATGTCCGGATCGGCCCCGTGGGCCACCAGAATATCCAGGACTGCGCGAACATCGCCCCGTTTTTTCGACCGGGTGTAAAGTTTTCCGTCGGAATAGGTTCCGGCGCCACCTTCCCCGAAACAGTAATTGGATTCTTTATCCACCACGCCATGTCGCAGGAGTTTGGCGATGGTTTTATTTCGTGAACGGACCTCTTCGCCCCGTTCCAGGATAACCGGCTTGATGCCGAGACGCACAAGCTCCATGGCCGCAAAAAATCCGGCCGGGCCCGCGCCCACAATCAGGACCGAGTGATCCGATCGAACCGGTTTCCAAGGACCGGGCGCTATCTCCCCAAGGTTTTTTTCGCCGGTAATCCATTCGACCTGAAGCACATATTGGGGCCTTTTTGACCGGGCATCCACCGACCGCCGAATGATCTCAAAACGATCCACGCGGGCATGAGCTTTTTTGGAAACCAGACGACGAATGTGTTCCCGGTCGTGGATGAAATCAGGATCGACTTTGATTTGAATCTGTTTAATACTCCCCTCCTGTCAGCCTGAATATTTTGGTCTACTGTTTCTACACGCGGGTCAAAAAAAACGCAAGGCCGGTGCAAAATGATTATCAGTCCGGAACCGCTTGCACAAGGGATTTGACATAGATGGCTTTTCCATCCCCTGCGGCATAGAAATCTTTGAGAACCGTTTCCAAGCGAAACCCGCAACTTTCGTAGAAGCGGCGGGTGCCGGCGTACTGCGCCCGCTGTGAAGTGTCCAGGTAGATCCGGGTGCCGCCCGAGGCTTTGATTCGCTTTTCCGTTTCCATTATCAGCCGCCCCCCCAGGCCCCGCCCCTGAAAATCGGGATGCACCGCGATCCAGTACAAGTCGTAGCTGGAAAATGTGCAGGGGATCGGCCCGAAGCAGGTGTATCCGACCAGACGTCCATAATAACCGGCCATGACGAATTCATACCCGCTCTCAGGCCCTTTGGCGGTTCGCTCGGCAACCAGTTCCGCGGCCACGTCTACTTCTTCGGGCGAAAAGAAGCCGGTGATCTCAACCAGATTGCGGATACGTTCAACGTCAAGGGGCGCGGGTTCGTCCAAAAATACGACATTCTGTAACCTCTCCTTAAACTCCTTCTTGCCAAGCGACCCGGTGCCGACGGGTTCGGCCTGTGGATGATTTGCGTCTGCGATGATGCGTTCGACGGCTTCGGCATAGGGGATACCGGCTCGTTCAAGCGCTGCCGCAAAACCGGCATCAGGCGAGAGGCAAGGGTTGGCATTGACTTCCAGAACCCACGGATTTCCCATGATGTCCACACGGAAGTCCACTCGGGCATAGCCGGACAGCCCGAAATGATTCCAGCATCGAATCGACAGTGCCTTCAGTTTTTTCAAAATGATCTGATCGGATTCGTCGAAATCGAAATGGCGGGGGGTATGGTGGTATTCATAGGTTGTATCATCCCACTTGGCCCGATAGTCGACGATACGCGGCATGCCTTCCGTGTAGCCCTCAAACAGAATTTCCGCCGGCGGCAGTACGCGGGGGGCACCGGGCTCCGCCAATAGCGACAGATTGAATTCACGGCCCTCAATAAAACGCTCGGCAAAGCAGTCGCCACCCAACAGCGCCGCTCTTGATTTCAGCATGGAGCGAAGAAGCGCTTTTGACGCTGAATCGACCAGACTCTCTTGGTCCAGGCCGATGGAGGCATGTTCCCATACGGACTTGATGATCCATGGTCCACTGTCCCGAACATTATCGGCTCCTCGACAGCCGTCTTCAGGACCTGCGCCTACCCATTGCGGTGAGGGGATGCCGGCGGCAGCCATCCATTGTTTTGCCATGATCTTGTTGGAGGTGAGCATCAGGGCTTCGGCCCGTGCGCCGGTGTAGGGCATGGCCATTGCATCGAGGCAGAAAGGGAAAAGATGAATGAGCCGGCCTTTCCCCGAAATGGATTCAACCAGATTGAACGCTAGATTCGCGCCGCTGGCGA
The DNA here is from genome assembly GCA_963663335.2 of Desulfatiglandales bacterium. Classification (GTDB taxonomy): domain Bacteria; phylum Desulfobacterota; class DSM-4660; order Desulfatiglandales; family Desulfatiglandaceae; genus NaphS2. The sequence continues at coordinate 720,526 of CAXXLN010000002.1, forward strand.
TCAATTCCTTTTGTACGTCGGCCAGGTTCAGAGAACACTCCAGACGGCAGCTCTCGTGCCCCAGCGTAGCGAGTGCATGTTCAACCGCCTCGGCCTGGGCGATTACATCCCGAACATCCGGCGCGCTCGAGTTTCGGACAACATCGTGAACAACGGCAAATTTCATCAAAGGGATCCTTGCACACGGACGAGGGCGGAGGCGATGATCCTCGCGATCAAATCGTCATAGGCAACGCCCAGATGATTGCAGATGATGGGTAGGTCGGAATGCTCCGGGTGAATACCCGGCAACGGATTGACCTCCATAAAAAGTGGACGTCCTTCGACGTTGCAGCGCAAATCGATACGTCCCGCATCCCGGCATCCTAAAGCGCGCCAGGCCGATAAGGCCACGGCTTCGGCCTCGGCCACCGCCGGATCATCCACCGAATCGATCAGACGGTACCGGACCCGCGATTGATATTCGGCCTTATTCACATAGGAATAAACGCCCTGTTCCGCCGTATCCAGCAATTCTATTTCAATGGTTCCCAGAGCCTCGGCCCGGCCGCCCGTTCCGATAATGCCCGTCGTGAATTCGCGGCCCGGCAAATAGGGCTCGATAATGACCGGCTGCCGAAAGGTTTCGATCAACCTGCGACATATGGGTTGTAGATCGGAAGGCTCTCGAACGATGGACGACGGCGATATCCCTTTTCCCGTGCCTTCTGCAACCGGTTTTACGAAAAAGGGCGGAGCGAATGGAACGGCCCCTGCATCTTCCGGCGATTCCACTACCATAAAATCGGCGGTGGGAACGCCTGCATCTCGAATCACGCGTTTGGTCATGCCTTTATGGAGGGTAAGGCTCAGGACCAGAGGGTCGGAAAAGGTGTAGGGAAGCCGATACATGTCCAAAAGCGCCGGAACCTGGGCCTCGCGGCCGATACCGTTCATGCCTTCGGCGATGTTGAAAACCAGGTCCCAGCGTCGCCCGGCTACCAGGGCTGCTGCCAGTTGACGACCGTTGCCGATCCGTTCGGTGTGATAACCGAGGGAGCGGATGGCGTTTTCAAGGGCCGTCACGGTGTCTTCACGATCAAACTCAGCGGTCTCTTCTTCGGAGAACCCTTCGGCCAGGTAATCATGACGCAGGTCGTAGGTCAATCCAATCTTCATGGCCATCAGTATACGCCTCCCTGATCCGGATAAACCGGACCCGTGGTGCAGGGTTGTGGATACCGGAAAAGCCCACCTTCATAATTGTGCAGCAACAGTGCATCCTTTTCATGGCCGGCCACATAATCGGGCATCAACGGGATTTTTCCGCCGCCGCCGGGGGCGTCCACCACATAAGTGGGCACGGCGTAGCCGCTGGTAAACCCGCGAAGACCTCGGATCATTTCCAGTCCCTTTTTAATGGGTGTTCGAAAATGAGCCGATCCGGTAATGGGATCACATTGGTAAAGATAGTAGGGACGGACTCTCATCTTGAGCAGTTGGTGCATGAGACGACGCATGGTTTCCACATCGTCGTTGATTCCCTTCAGCAGAACCGTCTGCGAACCCAGCGGGATGCCTGCATCGGCCAACATGGTGCAGGCACGATATGCTTCGGGTGTACACTCGTCCGGATGGGTGAAATGGAGGCTCATAAACAATGGATGATACCGCCGCAGCATACGGACCAGTTGTGGGGTAATGCGCTGGGGCAGCACCGCCGGCACCTTGGTCCCGATTCGCACGATTTCAACGTGGGGTATTTGCCGCAGCCGCGACAGAATCCAGGACAGCTTTTCTTCTCCAAGCATCAACGGGTCTCCGCCGGACAACAGCACGTCCCGGATCGACGGGGTGTTGCCGATGTACTCTAAGGCGCGATCCAGCCGTTTTCGGCCGGGATATATAGCGCCGTGACCCACCATTCGGGAGCGGGTGCAGTACCGGCAATAGGTGGAGCAAAAATCGAGAAGCAACAGGAGCACGCGGTCCGGGTATCGGTGAACCAGTCCCGGTACCGGACTCTGAGCATCCTCATTCAGGGGATCATCGGCTTCGCCTTTTCCGTGCATGGTTTCAAAAATGGTGGGGATGACGCTTCGGCGAATCGGCTGGTTCGGATCATCAGGAGACACCAGGCTCATGTAGTAGGGTGTGATGCCCAAGGGCAGCGTGGTGGAAGACCGGGTGAATGCCAGGCGTTCGTTTTCGGAAAGCGAAATCATCGATTCCAACTGAGAAAAGGTTCGAATGCGGTGCGTGGTCTGCCAACGCCAGTCGTTCCAGAGTCTGGAAGTTACACCGGGAAAGTGCTTTTTGCTGAAGGTTTTTATGGTTGGGTTGAGAAATCCGGTACGGTACTTGGAAAGCCGAACAACACGCCTGGTGGTTTGAGGAGGTAAAACAACAATGGGGATAGCCTCACACGGGCTTGGGTCGGGAGGCTCGTCGTCCCCCTCCTCACTTGCCTGCGGGAGCGAGGTCATCAACTGTCCTGTGGTAGTCATAAATGCGCTCATAATGGTCATTTCCCTTCTGGTGTATAAGGTTATTGGGCTCAAATCCGAAACACCTTACGAAATGGGGTGTTGCCGGTCCTTTCAAATGGGCTATTTTTTGCAAATATATGAAGTTCCGTGGGAAAAGCAAGAAAAAACAGCGAGGGTTTGAAAAATTTATTTTAATATAATTACAAACAGTTACAAATGAAGCAGGACGGCAAGGAATGGATTTGCATATTTTTCATTTTCTGATATTCTGCCATTATCATCAACAGCGCGGAAACCCTGATTGACGGCAAACTGAATCTCCCTCCCCATTCATTTTTTGATGAAGCAGGAAGGATGGGTATCCATGAACAAATTCGCCTACCTGACAACCGTCCTTGCAGTCAAAAAGCTCGCACAGCTGTCAAAACTGAACATTCGCATCCACGGAGGAAAAAACATTCCCCACGGGTCGATCATTTTCGTTGCCAACCATTTCACCCGCATTGAAACCCTTTTCCTGCCCCGCCAAATCTACCAACTGACGGGGATTCCCATCTGGTCCCTAGCCGATTACAGCCTTTTTAAGGGGCCTCTCGTCGACATATTCAACAAACTGGGCGTTATCTCGACCCGCGATCCACACCGGGACCGTCTCATGGTAAAAACCCTCCTGACGGGGGAAGCCGCATGGGTGGTTTACCCTGAAGGGCGCATGGTCAAGAGTAAAAAAATCATCGACAAAGGCCGTTACATGATCTCCTACGGGGGCGATAAACGTCCTCCCCATACGGGGGCTGCAACGCTAGCTCTCAGGACGGAATTTTACAGACAGCGATTAAAGGCCCTTGAGGCCGCCGCACCCGATGAAGCAAAACATCTGACGACCTCTTTTGAATTGGACACCATCGATGGCGTCATCAAAAGGCGCACCTATATCGTTCCCATCAACATCACCTATTATCCCCTGCGGGTTCATGAGAACAGGGTCAGCAGACTCTTTGAAAAGGCCCTTGATGATCTTTCCGAGCGGGGAATTGAAGAGATGATGGCGGAAAGCACCATGCTGCTCTCCGGCGTTGATGTGGATATCCGCTTCGGAAAAGCGATCGAAATGGGGGGATTTCTGAAAAAACCGTTCATATTGAAAGATATTGCATCCACACGCAGGATAGATTTTGATGACCCGATCCCGGCCAGAAAGCCCATGCGCAAGATCGGCCTGCATGTCATGTTTGAATATATGTCGGCCATTTACCGCATGACCACCGTCAATCACGACCACCTGTTTGCATCCATGCTTCAAGCGATCCCTCAAAGAAAGATCAATGAAAAGCATTTCAGACAAAAAATTTTCCTGGCCGCCACCCAAAATCTCGGCAAAACGAGGGTTTATCGGCACGAAGATCTTGAAAAGGACCAGGTTCATCTCCTTACGGATGACCGTTTTGAACACTACAAATCGTTTCTCTCACTGGCTTTTGAAAAAAATGTCATAAGAGAGGCGAAAGGGCATCTCATAAAAGATTCTTCCAAATTTAAACAGGTTTTTGCTTTCCACCGGATCCGGTTCGAGAATCCCATCAAGGTCATGGCAAACGAGGTGGAACCGTTAAGCAAACTTCAACGCAACATCCGCCTCATCGCACGGCTTCCCTCTTTTCTGGTGGGGCCTCACATCGCAAAAAATCTTATGAATCGCGCCGTTCGCCGTTATCAGCAGGCGTATAGAGCCTTCTACAAAAGAAACGATTCCAAAGGCATTGAAGTGGGAATGCCTTACCTGATCGGAAATCATCGGTTCAGGCGGACGGGCATCCTGCTGCTCCACGGATACATGGCGGCGCCTCCGGAGGTCAGGGAACTGGCGGAGTATCTTGGTAGCAGGGGTTTTCTGGTTTACGCACCCAGGGTGAGCGGGCATGGAACATCACCCGACGATCTGGCCACCAGAACCCGCTTGGACTGGATGGAATCAGTGGATGAAGGATATGCCATTGTCAACGCTCTGTGCGAAGAGGTGGTGGTCGGGGGGTTTTCCACCGGGGCGGGCCTGGCCCTCGATCTTGCAACCAGGGTAACGGGTATAAGGGCAGTTTTTGCCGTCTCCCCTCCCCTTCGGCTCCAGGACTTCTCAGTCAGATTCCTTCCCGCCATCGGTGCGTGGAACCGGTCCATGGAGCTTATCAAGATGGAGAGCGCAAAAATGGTGTTCATTAAAAACAGCCCTGAGAATCCCCACATCAACTATTTCAGGAATCCGGTAAAAGGTGTCAGAGAGCTGGGGTTTCTCATGGCAAGTCTGGAAAGAAAACTGCATCAAATTAACGTCCCCGCCCTTGTGATTCAGGCGGATGGCGACCCCATCGTAAATCCCAAAGGGTCCAGGAAGGTATTCGAACGCATCAGCTCAAAGGATAAGGAATACCGCCTTTTAAACTTTGACCGTCACGGGATTCTGCTGGGTGAGGAAGCGGATCGGGTCCACCGGATCATTGGGAATTTTGTGCAACGCATAACATCTTCAAAAGAGACCTTTACACCCAACCGATGATCCCATTATTCTGATGATACTGTAGAACCCTGTCCGGATAGTTGGTAAATACCCCATCCACCCCGAGTGCTGCCATTTTTCCAATATCCTCGGGATTATTCACGGTAAAAACAAAGACCTTCAATCCGCGGCCATGGGCATCCTCCACAAATCCGCGATCAATAAACGCCAGGGAAATGTGGATCGACCAGGCGCCAAAAGACGCCGCGAAAGCAGCGGCATTCACCGGGGAGCCCGCAATCAACACCCCGATCCTGATGCACGGGTCGATTCCACAAACCGTTTCGAGTTCGCGGTGGTTGAAAGACGACACCAGAATCAAGCGGTCAGGCCATCCCCGTTTGCGCAGGGCGGCAATCAGGTCGGCAACGGGACGTGCCGTACCGGGTCCTTTCAACTCTATATTGACACCGGCTCTTCGATCAATGGTTTCAAACACCTCGGCCAGGGTCGGAATCCGCTCGCCATTCCCCGCATCAAGGGAACGAAGGGTATCAAAATCGTGGTCCATCAGATAGCCAGCCCCATTGGTGGTCCGTTCCAAGCGATCGTCATGAAACACCATCAAATGACGGTCCACATAATAAACATCCGCCTCAACACAGGAAGCACCCAGCTCAAGGGCCTTTCTAAACGATAACAAGGTGTTTTCCGGGGCATACCCCATGGCGCCCCGGTGCCCGATACAAAGAAGTGCTCGCTGATCCATTCTGATCCTCCGCGGTTGTTTTGAATCGGCCGAAAGCGGCCCCCTCTTCATCCGTCAGGACGGGCTCGCTCAAGAATTTGTTGCCCTTCCTCTACGATAGGGCTTGACTATAATTTATTTCAAGTACTATTTTGCAAACGCGTCGGACATAAATCGGCAGCGTACCTAAATAAGGAATTTGCGATGGAAAACAGGGGATTTCTTGAAAAACTGTATCAGGGTGAGTTTGATAGAGCACTTTTTACCTCATGCCACGGTTCAAAAATTTCTGAACGAGCACACGCCATTCTGAAGGCATATGCCACCTTATCAAAGAAATATTCACCGCTGGCCCTTGAAGAATCGGCAGAACTGCCTGATGAGTTGTGGAAAGGGTTAAAAGAAACGGGGATGTTCGCCCTCACCATTCCCGAATCCTACGGGGGCAGAGGTCTTGGCCTTTCCGATTATCTGAATATCATCGAGGCCGCAGCGGGCTCAGACATGGCCCTGGCCATCATTCCCCTGGCCCATCATTCCATCGGCCTTAAAGGCCTTATCCTTTACGGCTCGGAAGTACAGAAGAAGAAGTACCTTCCCCCCGCCGCAACAGGAGAAACCATCTTCGCCTATGCCCTGACCGAACCGGAAACCGGCTCTGACGCCAAACATATAAAGACTTCCGCCGAAAGGTCTCAAGACGGCCGGCATTATATTTTGAACGGCGCCAAAACGTATATCACGAACGGCGGTTATGCGGGCGCAATGACCGTATTTGCACAGATGGACGAGAATCGTCCCGGCTTTATGGGGGCCTTTATCGTCGAAACCGCTTGGGAAGGGGTTGAAATCGGCAAAGACATGCCCAAAATGGGGCTAAAGGTCAGTTCAACAACCATGATCAAATTCAACGATGTCAAAGTCCCGATTGGAAACCTTATCGGAAAACCGGGTGACGGGTTTACAATCGCCATGACCGTTTTAAACTACGGCAGATTGGGCCTTGCCGCCGCATCCAACGGTTTAATGACCTGCTCCGCCCGGGAGATGCTTGAAAGGGCGCGTCAGCGAAAGCAGTTCGGCGTTCCCATCGCCCAGTTTGAACTGGTACAGGAAAAAATCGTAAAGGCCCGTGTGAACGCCTTTCTATCAAAAGCGATGACGTCCTTTACGGCGGGCATCCTGGAACAGGCCCCCTTCGTGCGGCTTGCCATTGAAAGCTCCCACGCCAAGCTTTTTTCCACCACCCGTGCCTGGGATGTCCTCTACGACGCACTTCAGGTCCATGGAGGATCCGGGTACCTCAAGACATTGCCCTATGAAAAACGCCTCCGGGATTTCAGGGTCACGACGGTGTTTGAGGGCACCACTGAAATTCACAGCATCTACCCGCCGCTGTTTCTCATCAGAAGCATGACAAAGGCATCCACGCAGTACGGAAGCCGGTGGGTGCTGATACTGAAATCCGCATTCGGGCTTTTCAAAAGGCTATCAATCGGTCGGATCTACGCACATCCCGTTCTGGAAAAAGCGAGAAAAAGAGCGTTTCGCACCGTTCGACGGCTGCGATGGATGCTGCTGGGAGGCATGGTCTATTACGGCAAAGATATTGTTAAGCATGAATTTTACCTCCGAAGGGTAACGGAATTAAGTGTTCAGGTTTTCATATTGTTCAGCTCCCTCGCCTTTATCGAAAAAATAGGGGGCGAAGGGCGTAATATCTGGCACTACCTGGACTTTCTTGAATATTACCTAGCCGAAATCAAAGCGTCCGCACGCGGCGCTTCCCGGGTTCGGCCCAATCAAAAAGAAAAGCTCCATCATAAAATATTGGATGGCCTCAAGCTCCCTATTTCCTAAAACATTTCCCTTGGGATGAAGAGAATGAAGGACGTCCCCACGTTCCACGGAACACACTCTGACTTATTTCAAACATGAAGTAGCAAAAAGGAAACGATATGGACAGGAAAACCATCTTAAGAGAATACAAGAACACGCCCCGGCCCATGGGCGTCTATCAAATAAAAAATACGGTAAACGGCAAAGTTCTGATCGGATCAAGCAAGAATTTGCCGGGGATACTGAATCGTTTCAAATCGGAGCTTAAGTTGGGCAGCTGTCGTAATTCGGCCCTGCAGGAGGAATGGCAACAATTCGGTTCCGATGCCTTTGAATTCAAGGAACTTGAAATCCTGAAACCACTGGATGATCCCGCTTATGATTCTTCTGAGGATCTTAAAATCCTTGAAGAATTATGGGCTGAGAAGCTGAGCCCCTATGGTGAAAAAGGATATAACCCAAAACCAAGGTCCGCCTCTTAGCCCCCTTTTCACCCTCATGAAATGAAAAAATACTTAACATCGAGCAAATATATCAATTGGGAAAATCCGTCTGTGATCAAAAAGGCAGCGGAACTTTCATCCGGGTGTTCCAGAGATGAAAACATAGCAGAAGCATGTTTTGGATTTGTAAGAGATGAAATCAGGCACAGCCATGATTTCAAACTGAGTCCTACCACCGTTACGGCGTCGGAAGTTTTAGAGAGCGGCACCGGTTATTGTTATGCTAAAAGTCACTTACTGGCCGCTTTATTGAGAGCCAATAAGATTCCTGCCGGGCTGTGCTACCAGCGCCTGACCATTGAAAATGATGCCCCGCCGTTTTGTCTTCATGGTTTGAATGCGGTTTATCTGGAAAAACACGGTTGGTATCGCGTCGATGCAAGGGGAAACAAAGAAAATGTTGACGCCCGCTTCTGTCCTCCCATAGAAAAGCTCGCTTTTCCGATTGCGCTTGAAGGCGAATGCGATTTCAGGGAAATATGGACTGAACCACTGCCCATGGTTGTGGAGGTTCTTGAAAAGTATAAGACATATAACGAAGTTTATTCAAACCTACCTGACATAGCGATTATCAAAATGAGGCAATGGGCGGCCCGTGAACAATCCTATCAATAATCCATGCCACAACTGCGGCATCTGTTGCTTGACGTTTCCCCTTCCCCCCTATGATGCCAACGAATTGGTGAGGGCACCGGATGCACTCATGGCACAGATTGACGCCTACGCTCACAGTGCCCGTTTCAGGGCCGTCAATCCATGCCTTTGGCTCGATCTCGACTCCGGCAAGTGCAAACATCACAAGGTCCGGCCGGTCCTTTGCCGGTGGTTCGAGCCCGGGTGTAAGGGATGCAACGACCTGCGCATCAAAGCCGGTCTTCCGTCCCTGGGCGGGGAAGACACCTGAATATCATGAAAGGACGCTTTCGACCCGTTTGAGCACGGGTTCCTAAAACAGGGGGGCGAAAGAGGTGTTCATAGAGAGAGAAGATCAACGGGTCATCGCCATCGCCTTGATGATGGCGGCCATCATCTGCCTCAATTATTTCACCCTTTACACCCTGAACCAGGAACGTGCCTTTTATCGATCTCTTTTCTACCTGCCCCTGGTCCCGGGGACGTTCTGGTTTGCCCTGAAAGGGGCAATTATTATTTCCGTCACCACCCTCCTCCTCTATCTCCCTTGCGGCATCCAGCTCTGGAAGGGATTTTCAACGGAGGATGCTCACGTGTTGGGCGAGGCCCTGGTCTATGTGGCCATCACCCTTATTTTCGGATTCCAGGTCCAAAAGGCTCAAAAAGAACGGCAGGCCTTGATTGAAGCGGAGCAGTTATCCGCCATCGGAAGGACGGTGGTGGAAGTGGCACACGACATGCGGGCGCCCTTGGTGGACATCGGCGGGTTCACGGCACAGGTCTAAAAAAGCCTGGGTGACGGGAATTCAAAGAACGGGGAAAAACTTGCCATCGTGGGCAAAGAAGCGGCCCGCCTGGACGGTATGGTGCGGGAGATGTTCGATTGCGGGAAGGCCATTGAACTCTATCCGGTGGAAACCTTCAACGACCTCCTCTTGGAGACCGTGGCAGTGGCCTGGCAGGCCGCAACGACCCAAGGGGTCGAACTGCAGTTGGACTTGGCATCGAACTTGCCTGGTATTTCACTGGATTTCAACAGGTTCAAGCAAGTCATGCTAAATCTGATCGCCAACGCCGTCCAGGCTTCCTCAAAAGGAGACAAGGTAAAGGTGTCCACAAGCATGGCGGATCCATGGAATGTTGTGCTGGATGTGGCATTCTAAAGACGGAACGGGAGAAGATATTTCATCCCTTCTACACCACCAAGAGGGAGGGAACGGGACTCGGCCTACCCATTGTGAAGAAGATTGTGGAAGCCCACGGGGGAGACCTACATTTCTACCCCAAAAAGGGACGAGGGGTCACATTCCGTGTTCGAATCCCACTGCCGAATCCGCCAATCGGGGGTTGAACAGTGTGGGTGATGCCCCTCCTACTCATTTATAACGAAGGTTCTTCCGGATTTCCAGTATCGACATCAGTTAGGGTCGCTTTTACGAATGCCCAGCCGTTTCATCCGCGAGTCAAAGGTGGAACGGTTTAGATCCGCATCGATTGCCGCCCGGCTGATGTTCCATCTGTTTTTCTCAAGCAGGTGTAAGATGTAGGCTTTTTCCAAGGATTTGAATGTGTGGCCTTCAAACTCATCGGGGGACTCGGCGCCCGTTTTCAGCGGAAGAAGCGCATCAATTTCCGATCCGCGGTCATGCACCGAAGAAGGATTCCACTCATGAGCCGTTTCGATCAGCCAAGACGGGAGGTCCTCAATTTCCACAGTCTCTTCAGAAGCGGTTACCATTACATTTCGCACCACATTTTCCAGCTCCCTGATATTTCCTCTCCATGGATGTCGAACAAAATACGCCAAGGCTGCCGGAGAAATACGTTTCGGCTTGAGATTCAACTTCTTTGCTTCTACGGCAATGAACCGTTCGAGCAGTAAAGGGATGTCTTCCTTTCTTTCCCGCAAGGGTGGAATCTTCAAGGGGAGCACGTTCAATCGATAAAACAGGTCTTCTCGAAACCTCTTTTCCTCAATTGCTTTCGACAAATCAACATTGGTTGCGGAAACAATCCTCACATCAATTCTCTTCTGCGAAGTGCTTCCCACCGGCTTGATTTCGCCGTCCTGAAGCACCCGCAGTATTTTGGCCTGCAAGCCATAGGGCATATCGCCGATTTCATCCAAAAACAAGGTCCCTCCATCAGCCGCCTCAAAAAGCCCCTTTTTGTCACGGGTAGCGCCGGTAAACGCACCTTTGAGGTAGCCGAAAAGTTCGCTTTCCAGAAGATTCTCAGGTATGGCACTGCAGTTCTGAGTTAAGAACGGCTTGTTTTTGCGCAAACTCAAAATGTGAAGCTCTCTGGCGAAAAGCTCCTTTCCCGTACCGCTTTCACCGGTGATGAGGACGGGATAGTCCGATTTTGCGAAAACCTTGGTTTTTTGCAGTGCCTCCTGAAATGGTATCGCCTGCCCAATGATTGGCGGCTGCGCTTGGAATCCATTGATGATCTCTTTTAATGCCCTATTCTCTTCCACCTGCTTCGTGTAGGCGGTATATTTGCTCAGTGCAATGGCGCCCACTGAAATGATGTTTTCGATAAGCTCAAGGTAGGCTTTGTTTAGGTTGATATCGCTTCCGGTGTCGGTGGTATCGATGAGTTCAAGGGCACCATAGACCTCCCCGGTATCAAATATCAGGGGAAAACAAACGATAAGGTTGCTTTTTATTTTCACCTCTTTTTCCGCCTCATCGAAATGTCGATGGTCCTCCCCCACCTTGCTGACCGTCATACGTCCATTTTCGATGACCCACCCCACAATGCTCGGCTTTTCATTTCCAATGGAAAGCCCCAGGACTTTGTCGCTGTCATCCCCAATGGCTTCAATGCACATATAAGCATTTTCCTGCTTAACCCATATGGAACCCCGCTCTACATTTTGGAGCTTCAAAAGGCTTCCCAAAAAGACCTTCAGGATTTTCTCTCTATCAAAACCCGTCTTTGCTTCCATTTTGTACCTTATTTTCTTTACACGTGGTTTATGCTACGGATCCGAACCTGCCAGGATTTTACACATATATCATAAATTTCATGACATTTAAAGCTCGTTGACAGGGTTTGATCATTGCATCAAGACCCTTGAAGATTCGAGCCAGAGGTGATGCTCGCACGGGTCACCCGGCATTTTGTCGGTTCAGCCGGCATGGCCCGTTTTTCCGGGAGGAAAGAGAGGGAGGTAAACCGCCATGAAAAAGAACACCGCACTTATGATCCGGATTATTGGCGTCTTTCTAAGCATGTTGGGTGTTGCAATATTTTTTCTGCTGGTTCTCTTTTGGAGCGTGGAGGAATACGCTACCTATTCCGTACCCTTATGGCCGATGGTTTTCGGTATCGGTATCGCAGTACTCGGCCTGATATGCATTAAAACCGGCGAGACATCCAATTACCTTTAGACCTTGAAAGCCTAGGGTTTCAGCCTCTACCCGCTGTCAACCGTCAGCCTAAATCTTCCCCCTTGCAGTTTTATGTCCCATCCTACTCATATGAGAGGTTCTTTCGAATTTTCAGTTTCCTCATTTTGGCATAGAGCGTGGTGGGTTTGAGATCCAGCAGTTGGGCCGCCCCTCCTTTGCCGCTCACGCGCCACCGGCACCGACCCAGGGCTTCAAGGATATAATCCCGCTCCATCTCCTTGAGTGAGCGCATCTTCTCAAAACGGGCTCTTTTATTGGCATCCGGACTCAACTCCGGAATTCTCAAGAACTCACCGTCGCTCAAAATGGCGGCCCGTTCAACGATATGTTCCAACTCCCGAATATTTCCCGGCCACGAATAGGCGTTTAAACGGGTCAGATCGGCCTTCGACACGCCCTTGATGGACTTTCCCAGCCGGTTGTTGTTCACATTTAAAAAATGGCTCACCAAAACGGGAATGTCTTCTTTCCGGTCTCTCAGGGGCGGCACGCGAATGGGAAAGACCTTCAATCGATAATAAAGGTCCGACCGAAATTTTCCCGCTTTCACCAGGGACGACAGATCCTGGTTGGTGGCGGCGATCAGCCTGAAATCAGAGTGAATGGTCAGGTCTCCGCCAACCCGTTCAAATTCCTTCACCTGCAATGCCCGCAGAATCCGGGTTTGAATCTCCAGGGAAAGGGTATCCACATCATCCAGGAAGAGCGTTCCGTGATCCGCCAGTTCAAAACGGCCCCGCCGTCTCTTGAAGGCACCCGTAAAAGCCCCTTTTTCGTGCCCGAAAAGTTCGCTGGCAATGACCCCCTGCTCCAGTGAAGAGGTATTGACCGGAATAAAGGGGCTGCCGTTCCGGCGGCTGAGACGATGAACGGCCCGTGCCACCAGTTCCTTTCCAACCCCCGTTTCACCCGTAATCAGAACCGTGCTGTCCGTAGGCCCCACCCGATCCAACTGCTGTAGAACCCCGCGTACCACCGCTGAATCGCCGATGATCTGCTGGCGGTGGGGAAAGGACTCCATTTCCGTGCGGTAAAACTGTGTTTCATCCTCCAAACGATCCTTGAGCCTCGCGATCTCTTCATAGGCGCGCGCATTGTCCAGGGCGATGGCCAACTGGTTGTTGACCACACGAAGCAGGGAAAGGCTCCTCTGAGGGGGTGAGAGCCCTACCAGCGCGTTATCCAGGTAGATGAGACCGAGCAGCCGATCCTGCAGCAGAACCGGACAACAAAGAGCCCACCCATCATCGGGATGGGGCAATCCGCCCGTTGCCCCTTTGCCGCTTTCGAGGATAATCTCGGTCCTTTCCCGCGCCGCATGATCCAGCATTTTTCGCGCCGATTCAAACCCGTTTGAACCCACAATGATACGGTCCAGGTTCCGGCTGGCCGCCAGTTCGAAACCCTGCTCGGTATCACTCAAGAAGAATCCCCCTCTTCCGGCCAGGGTGAGGCGCATGACCAGGTTGATAATGCGCTCCAGCAACCGTTTCCGGTCGCGCACCGTTCCGATCACCCTGCCGACCTCCACCAACGTATCGATGAGCACATCATCATCCGCCTTATCCAGGTAGGGAAGCAGTTCGTCGGGGAAGAGACTTTCGTTGACGCCCGACAGCACATGCCAGGCCGCTCCCAGCAGTTCCCGGGCCGGTTCATCCTCCCCCGCTTCCAGATGCTGACGCGCCAGGAATATCCGGGTCCGGGAGAGTTCAATCCTGGCACCGGATCGGGTCAAGAGGTCAAGGCTGCGGTGCAATTGGGACAAAACTGTTTCACGGGCGCCGCCCCTTTCAGCCAACCGTATGGCCTCGTACCGCAAACCCACCCCCTGCATGTAGACATCGGGCCACTCACGGATTCGTGCGATTTCCGAATCATAGGTCATTTCCGGATGGCCCATGCCCTCCGCCTCCAGCCCGCCCATGTACTCAAAATTCCATGGCCCCCGATGATGGTGCCAACCGAATTCCATGGCCTTTTCATGGGCTTTCTTCTGGTATGCACAACACCCCGCGAGATCCCCCCCGGCATAGCGTACATAGGCCATGGACGCGTACCCGGCCCAGAGCGTATAATTGCCCAGTTCAGCCTCCGGATGGGCAAAGATTCGGTTCAAATGTTTTTCCGCCGCATCCACGCGACGCGCCTCCAGGTAGGTGAGCACACTCATGAGGTCCGCATAGACCTTGATCTGCGTAAGGCTCAGCCTTTCGGCCCGGCTGTGCACGGTCTCCAGAAGCCCGATCCCCCGAGCGGTCTGCCCGCGGATGCCGTAACACCAGCCCAGGGTGGCGCAGGCGCGCAGGGTGGCCTGGTCCGAAGGGAGTTCCTCCAGGTTGCCGATGGCCTGCTCATACCGCAGGACCGCATCTTTCACCAGCCCTTGCCAGAAAAGAAAGTCCGTGGTAAAAAACGCCGCCTGTTTCCGAAGGTCGTCCCGCCCCAAATGCTCCGCCAGACCCCAGGCCTCTTCGTAAAGCCGCCCCGCCCGATCATAATCCCCCTCGATCTTGACCACCTGGGCCAGCCGCAGATCCACCTGGGCCAGCCGCTCCCGATCGTTGAGCGACATGCTGAAGGCGCGGGCCCGGCTCAGGATGTCCCGTTGCTGATCCAGGGGTTTCAGATGTCCGCAGGAGGAAATGATGCCCAGGGCCGCATCAATGTAAAGGATCTTCTCCTTTTCCGTTTGCCTTTGCTCATGAAGCGCTCCCAGAACCAGCTGAAAATAGATGGCGGCCGCTTCGAGGTTTTCGGTCTCCAGACAATATTGAGCGGCTGACTGAAAATCGGAAATCCTCTCAGACAACAGACCGGTCAGCTGTTGGACATGGGTGATGGCGAGACTTTTTGCGCAGGGGTCCGGAAAGGTTTCATCAATGTGGGAAACCATCCTCGACACCAGGGGAATGAGGGCCTTACGGTCGGCATTGTTAAGAATTTCTTCAGGGTCTCTTTCATGGGCGAAATGGTAATGCCCAGGACCTTCTTTTTCATAGGCACAGAGAACCCCTTTTCGGACGGACTCCTCCAAGAAACGCAATACCATGACCGGTGAAAGGCCGGATAAGGTGGTGAGGGTATCCAGAGAAACGGGCGGTGGCAGCAACGCCGCAAGAATCGGCAATTCCGGTTCGTTTTCGGGTTTCTTGAGTCTCCCCGGAGGGGATTCCGGATAATCCGTCATGATGCCTCCGCTCCATAAAATTACCATATTTTATAAATTTGCAAAATCGTATAACACAAAAGCTCCGCTCCTGGAAACCGATCATTTTTTTTCATTAGATTCCAGACTGTTATACGGAACTCCTTTTGGCATTGAAATTGCTGGGTTCATACTGACGTAAAATGTTAAACCCAAAAAAAGAGGAGGAAGCGCAATGGGACGGATCGGTTTTTTGATGGCAATGGTGGGAATATGTGCCCTGACACTTTTGGGATCAGCTCAGGCGGGGGATAAGGAACCGTATCGCATCGGTGCCCTTTTTGCGGTCACCGGACCCGCATCTTTTTTGGGGGAACCGGAACGTAATACGGCCGAGATGGTCAAGGATATGATTAATGCGGAGGGCGGCATCAACGGGCACCCCCTTGAATTGATCGTATATGATACGGAGGCCAATGCCACCAAAACGGTTGTGGCCGCCAAGAAGCTCATCGACCGGGACCGCGTGCTGGCCATCGTGGGGCCTTCCACCAGCGGCACCTCCATGGCGGTGGTCCCCATTGTCAATAAAGCAAAAGTGCCCATGATTTCCTGTGCCGCCAGCATGAAGATCGCATCCCCCGTGGAAAAGCGGGAATGGGTCTTCAAGGTGGTTCCCGGCGACGACCTGGCGGTGCGCCTCATGTACGCCTATATGAAAAAGCAGGGCATCGCAAAGGTCGCCATCATGAGTGTCTCCACCGGATACGGTATCAGCGGCCGGGAACAGCTCAAAAACCTGGCGCCGGAATACGGTATTGAGATTGTGGCCGATGAAACCTACGGCCCCAAGGAATCGGATCTCACGGCCCAGCTCACCAAGGTTCGCGGCACCGGTGCGCAGGCCATTGTCAACTGGTCCATCGGCCCGCCCCAGGTGGTGGTCACCCGAAACTGGAAACAACTGGGCATTCCCATCCCCCTCTACCAAAGCTACGGATTCGGCAGCAAACGCAACATTGAATTGTCGGGCGGCGCCGCGGAAGGCGTCATATGCCCGGTTTCCCGAATCGTCATTGCCGACGCCCTGCCGGAAAAGGATCCCCACAGCCCGGTGGTCAAGAAATACAAAAGCCTCTACGAAAAAGGATTCAAGGGTGAGGTGAGCGTTTTCGGGGGGCATGCCTGGGATGCCATGTTTCAACTGGCGGATGCCCTCAAGGCCGTGGGACCGGACCGGGCCAAGATTCGGGATTATCTGGAAAAGATCCAAGGGTTTGTGGGCAACAACAGCATTTTCAACCGCTCCGACAAAGATCACGTGGGTCTCGGAAAGAATGCCTATGTGATGGTAACGGTCAAGAACGGGAACTGGGCGATTTTAGAGTAGGACATTCCGCAAAAAGAGTGAAGGAAGCCCCATGGATTCCATCAGCGTCAACAGCCAGGTGGTCCAGTATGTGTTCGCAGGGTTAACGGTGGGCGCCATCTACGCCCTGGTGGCCCTGGGATTCAACATCATCTACAACGTGACCGAGGTCATCAACTTCGCCCAGGGGGAATTCGGGGTCTGGGGCGGACTGGTCCTGGCGGTGCTGGCGGAATCTCTGGGAATCCCCCTCTTCTTCAGCTTTTTCATATCCGTTGGGGTGGTATCCCTGGTGGGAATGGGCATCTACTGGGGCGGTATCCGTCCCCTTCGCCAACCCACCATCCTGACCACCATCATGGCCACCATAGCGCTTTCCATCATCCTGAAAGGGCTTGCCATGTTCATCTGGGGCAAGGACCCCTATGCGGTCCAACCCTTTCTGGCGGCCCCGCCCGTCCGATTCTGGGGGGCGTATATCCAGGCTCAGACCTTCTGGATCCTGGGCATATCCGCCGCGCTGGTGGTGGCCCTGACCCTCTTTTTCCAGCACACCCTCACCGGAAAAGCCATGCGGGCCTGCGCGGACAATCCCGGTGCCGCCAGCCTGGTGGGCATCAGCCCCGGCAAAATGATTTTTTTTTCATTCGCCCTGAGCGCCGCCCTGGGGGCGGTGGGCGGCGCCATCATCACGCCCATCACCCTCATGGAATACGACCGTGGGGCCATGCTCGCTCTCAAGGGGTTCGGCGCCGCCATTCTGGGGGGACTGGGGAATTTCTACGGCGCCGTGACGGCGGGATTCCTGCTGGGCCTGCTGGAAGCCTTTGCCACAGGCTTCATATCCTCTTCCTACAAGGACGCAGTAGCGCTGGTGGTCCTGCTGGGGGTCCTGTTCATCCGGCCCCGGGGACTTCTGGGATCATCTGTGCGCGATAATGAATAACCATGCCTTTTTCTGAACAAAAGAAAACCGTCACCTCCGTTCTGGCCTTTTCCCTTGTGGTGGCGGCATTGCCCTGGATCTTCAATCTTAGCAGGGCCACCGGCTATTATACGGATGTCATGGTCTTTGTGGCGATTCACAGCATCATCGCCGCGGGACTCTCCCTGCTCTTGGGATATGCGGGGCAGATTTCCCTGGGGCAGGCGGCATTTTACGGCATCGGCGCCTACGCATCGGGGATTCTGACCACGCGATTGGGCATCTCCCCTTGGCTGGGAATCGTGGTGGGGATGGTTCTGGCGGGCGCATTGGCCTATGGAATGGGGCTGCCCGCCCTGAGGTTGAAAGGGCATTACCTGGCCATGGCCACCTTGGGGTTCGGTATGATCGTCTACATTGTCTTAAATGAATTCATCGGACTCACCGGGGGACCGTCGGGGTTCGGAGAGATCCCCCCCATTCATCTGGGAACAATGGCGATATCATCCACCCTTGGTTTCTATTACCTGGCCTGGGGTATGGCGGTTGCCGTCCTCTGGATATCCCTGAATATGGTCAATTCAAGGTCTGGGAGGGCACTTCGGGCCATCCACGACAGCGAAAAGGGGGCCGCTTCCGTGGGGATCGACATCGCCAAGGCAAAGGTTCAGATATTCGTGGTGAGCGGCATTTACGGCGCTTTGGCCGGAAGCCTCTATGCCCATTTCGTGACCTTCGTCAACCCGCCTCCGTTTGATGTTTTCTTCTCCGTCAAGGTATTGATGATGGTGGTCATCGGGGGTACCGGCAATATCTGGGGGGCATACCTGGGCGCGGCGCTCCTGACCTTCCTTCCGGAATGGCTCACATGTCTGGAGGATTTCGATGTGCTGGCTTACGGCATCATCCTGCTGGCCATTGTCATGTTTTCCCCGGACGGCCTTGTGGGACTGGGGTCGAGGATCCTGTTGAGAATCAAAGGCGCCAAAAAAACAAGGTAACGGAATGACGGCATTACTCCAAATTGAAAGACTCAACAAACACTTTTCAGGGGTGCAGGCCATTTCGAACCTCTCCTTTGGCGTGAAGAAAGGGACCGTCACCGCCGTTATCGGCCCCAACGGCGCCGGCAAAACCACCCTCATCAACATGATCACCGGGTTTTTAAGGCCAACAAGCGGACAAATCAGGTTTGAAGGAAAACCTCTAAGCGGCCTCAAATCCCACCAGGTTGCGGGCAAGGGCATTGCCAGGACCTTTCAGACGGTGGAGTTGTTCGGCCGAATGAGCGTTCTGGAAAATGTCATGTTGGGCGGCTACCTGAAAAGCCGAAAAGGCCTCATCAGAGCGGCCTTCCGTCTTCCTGGGACCTCAAGGGAAGAAGGCCGCGAAAGGGATGAAGCCATGTCTTGGCTAGAAACGGTGGGCATTGTGAAACATGCCCACATAACTGCGGCCAATCTCCCCCTGGGAGAGCAAAAGCTGCTGGAAGTGGCCCGCGCCCTGGCAGCAAGCCCCCGTCTGGTGCTCCTGGATGAACCGGCCGCTGGTCTCAACGAAGCGGAAACGGAAAAGGCGGCGGCCATGATTCAGGGGCTCTCTGAACAAGGGATCACCGTGATCCTGGTGGAACATGACATGAAAATGGTCATGCGCATCTCCGACGAAATTCTGGTCCTCAATTACGGGGCCAAAGTGGCCGAGGGTCCTCCGGCAGTGGTTCGAAAAGACCCCCGTGTCATCAAGGCGTATCTGGGTGATGAAGACTCCGGTTCTTGAAGCGAAAACCATTTCAGTCACTTACGGTGGAGTGCGTGCCCTTAAGGGCGTCTCCCTTTCCGTGGAAAGAGGCGGGATCACATCCTTTATCGGCGCCAACGGCGCCGGGAAATCGACTCTGCTCAAGGCCTTTTCAGGTGTTGTCAAACCCAAGGGTGGTGAAATACTCTTTGAGGGCCGTTCCATAAAGGATCTTTCCACCGCCGCCATTGTCAAAAGGGGCTTGTGCATGGTTCCCGAAGGGAGGCAATTGTTTACCAGTCTCAGCGTGTTGGACAACCTGACCCTGGGCGCCTATCTGCTTTACCGACGTAAAGGACGCGCGAACATCGGATCCCGTCTCGAGGCGGTTTACGACCTCTTTCCAAGGCTCAAAGAACGTTCCGCCCAGGTTTCCGGAACCCTTTCAGGGGGCGAGCAGCAGATGGTCTCGATCGGAAGAGCGCTCATGAGCCAACCGAAACTGCTCATGCTGGATGAGCCGTCCATGGGACTGGCACCGCTGATTGTGGGAGAGATCATGGAGACCCTTGTAAAGCTCAACCGGGAAGGGACCGCCATGGCCCTGGTGGAGCAAAACGCCAGGGCCGCGCTCAGGATCAGCCGGTTTGCCTATGTGATGGAAAGCGGTAGGGTGGTTCGGAAGGGGGCCGCCCATGAACTCATAAAAGACCTTGCCATCATCTCCGACTACCTGGGTGGTGCATAACACGACGGAAGCTTTTAATGGTTTGATTCAGATGGAGAAAACAACAATGATAATTATCGGCGAAAAAATAAACGGCACCCGCAGCCGGGTGACTGAAGCGATTCGGAATCGAGATGCACGGGTGATTGAAGGCCTGGCCCTTTCCCAGACAAAGTGTGGGGCGGATTATCTGGATGTGAACGCGGGAACCCACCCCGAACAGGAGCCTGAGGATATGGCGTGGCTGGTAAAGACCATTGAAGCGGTCACCCAAACCCCGCTTTGTCTGGACAGCACCCATCCGAAAACCCTTGCAAACGGCATCAGGTCGGCCACCCGGCTCCCCATGATCAATTCCGTAAGCGGTGAGAGGGACCGCATCGACAGGGTGCTCCCCATTGCCTTTGAGCACGGCACCGATCTGGTGCTGCTGGCCCTGGACGATAAGGGGATCCCGAAAACCACCGGAGAACGGATGGCCATCGTGGCGCGTTTGGTATCCCTGGCCCGTGAGGGGGGGGTGAAAGATGAACAGCTCTTTGTGGATCCCCTGGTCACCACCATCGCCACCGGGACCGACAGCGGCCGGATCGCCTTTGAAACCATCGTTGAGATTAAAAAGCAGTTTCCGAAGGTTCATATCACCTGCGGATTGAGCAATATCTCATTCGGCCAGCCCTCCCGCACCCTCATCAACCAGGCCTTCGTCGCCCTTGCCCTGCAAGCGGGCCTGGACAGCGCCATCATGGACCCCACGGATCGGGGATTGCGAAACATGATTTTCAGCGCGGAACTGGTGTTGGGAAAAGACCCGGACTGCCTGCGCTACAATGGTGCCCATCGGTCGGGCGTTATCGGCATGCCCCAAGGGCTTTCAGAAGTCCGTGCCCATGCCATCGGCGACGCTTTCGAACAACTCAAAGTGGCCTTATCCGATGCGGGGATCATATCCTGGGGCTTAAGGTCACCGAACACACCTTATGCCACAAATTTGACGGCGGAGAAGGAATCGCACGAGCCTTCCGGGGATCATCATGCCCTTGAGGAACTGGTTTCTTCCCTGGTGGAGATGAAACGGGACCGCGTAAACGAATTGACCGAAAATCTCCTGAAGGAGGGAATCGACCCCTTAAAGATCCTGGATGCCTCCAAGCGGGCCATGGCGAAAGTGGGGCATCTCTTTGAAACGGAGGAATATTTCATCCCCGAATTGATTCTGGCCGGGAGAATGCTCAAAAATATAGCAGACCAACTAAAACCCCACATTCAGGGGGAGGTTCAGGGAGAAAAGAAAGGCCGCGTGCTCCTGGGAACCGTTGCAGGCGATATTCACGACATCGGCAAGGATATCGTGGTGACCATGCTGGAAGTGAACGGTTATGAAGTCATGGATCTGGGCGTGGATGTGCCGGTGGAACGTTTCGTGGAAGGGGTGAAGGCCTTCAAACCGAAAGTGGTGGGATTAAGCGGCTTTCTGACCCTGGTGTATGAAGCCATGAAGGAAACCGTTTCCGCCGTCCACAAGGTAAGCGAAACAAAAATTCGCATCATGATCGGCGGCGGTCAGATCGACGAGCAGGTGAAATCCTATACGGGCGCGGACGGCTACGGCAAAGATGCCATGGATGCGGTGAAATTGTGCCGCCATTGGCTTGAACAAGATTAGATTGAGAGGCAACGCATAATGGAAAAAGAGACGCAGAAATATCAAGAACGGGAAAAACGGATCCTCGATGCCATCGCGTTGAAGGAACCGGACCGTGTGCCGATCGTACCCCTGTTTGCATTTTTCAATTGCTACTACAGCGGCATTTCTCCAAGGGAAGCCTACACGGTTCCGGAAAAAGCGGTGGAAGCCTGGCGGAAGACCATTTACGATTTTGCGCCCGATGCCACCTACAGCGTCAATTTCACCATATATTCCATGGATCAAGTGCTCGCAGGCCTCGACTTCAAGGCCATGAAATGGCCCGGCCACGGCGTTCCCGATGATCAGTCCTTTCAGTTCATTGAAAAAGAGTACATGAAAGAGGATGAATATGAAGAGCTGTTCTCCAACCCGGGGGATTTTTTTCTCCGTAAAATGCTCCCCCGTCTGGCGGGAAACCTGGAAGGGCTTTCAAAACTCCCCCCTCTGGAAACGGCGGCCCTGGGCTATGTGTGGCCTTCGGTGTTGCCGGCCTTTGCCGATCCCCAGATCATCAAGGCCCTGGAAACCCTGGTCGAAACCAGCAAGAAGCAACTGGCCTGGGCCGGAACCTTCGGCGCATTTGCGAAGGAGCTGAAAGATGCCGGGTTTCCTTCCATCAAGGAGCAGACCGTTCTGGCGCCCTACGATCTGGTGGCCGACAACCTTCGCGGCACCACCGGGGCGGCCATGGACCTGCTTCTCCAACCGGAGAACCTCAAGCGGGCCGTGAATCAGTTGGCCCCCTTCATGAGTCGCATCGGCGTGGGCGGCGCAAAAGCCAAGAGGAACCCCCGCGTCTTCATCCCCCTTCACAAAGGGACCGACAGTTTCATGAGCCTGAAACAATTCAAGGAATTCTACTGGCCCAGCCTGCAGCAGCTCATCCTGGATCTGGTGGAGGGGGGCTGTACACCGTATCTCTTGATCGAAGGGCTTTACAATACACGGCTGGAAGTGATCCGGGATATCCCCAAAGGGAAATGCATTTACCATTTCGAGGGGACGGACCTTGTAAAAGCGAAACAGGTGCTGGGCGATACGGTGTGCCTCATGGGAAACATGCCCAATTCCCTGTTGGCCACGGGAACCGTTGACCAGGTGAAGGACCATACCAAAATGCTCATTGACACCTGCGGCCAAAACGGCGGATACATCATGAGCGCCGGCGCCTTGATCGACCATGCCAGACCTGAAAACATCGAAGCCTGGATCGACACCACCCGGGAATACGGAAGGTACCGATAACGGGTTCCTATCACAGGGATAACTAACATGTTAAGATGAAACAGGCCATTAGACAGTCTTGCGTTGGTTCGGTAGAAGACAAAGCACTTTGCCATTCCGGTTTTCGAGAGGAGAAAATCCCATGAAAAAGGAAGATGAAATTTGGATTATCGGAACCGAACCCCCATGTCCAAGGTGTCATCATTTAAATGAAATGGTTCATGAACTGGCAGGTGAACTGGGGTTATCCGTCAGAATTCGGCATTTGAGCTATTCCGATGAGGAGGCGGCAGCATTTGCGCGCGGAATGAGTCTTGAACCGGGGACCGCCAAGGATGTGGCCCGAAAGGGAGACATCCCCATGGACTGGCAACGGATTTATCAACTGGCGAACGTCCCCTCCAATGGGACTGAAAAAAACCAGGAAGATGTCTGCTGCCCATCGGTGGCCCCGTGGACACCGGAATTGGATGAAATCCTTCGCCCCTGCCAGGATAAAGCGCTGGATTTGGGCATCATGATGACGCCGGTGCTGGTTCTCTCAGGCCATATCCGTCACCAGGGGAGTGTGCCCGAAAGAGAGCAGGTCAAAACCTGGCTGGCCGAGACCTACGCAAAAGAAACTGAAAAACCGGAAACCCAAAGGCTTGTTGAAGTTCTGGGGCCCGGATGCGCCAACTGCGAAACAGTCTATCAGAATGCTTTTGAGGCTGCAAAGCGGCTCGGTCTCGACGCGCAGGTCAGGATCGTCAAAATCACCGACGTTCGTGAATTTGCCAAAAGGGGCGTTTCCATCACCCCCGGGCTAATCATTGACGGCAAGGTGGTTTCCAAGGGAAAAGTGCCCACCGTTGATCAGATCATGCAAGCGCTCAATTAATTCGAGCTGATCCCTCTTACTTTTCCAATCCGCTCTCCATCAGGTTGCCATGGATGGCCCGGACCTGCCGGCATAACTGTTCAAACTGTTCCGGATAGAGGGCCTGGGGACCGTCACTTAACGCTTTTTCGGGCTCGTTGTGGACTTCCACCATCAATCCGTGGGCTCCCACGGCCACCGCGGCCCGGCTCAAGGGGATCACCTGATCCCGCCTGCCGGCGGCATGGCTGGGATCAATGATAATGGGCAGGTGGCTTTCCGTTTTAACCACGGGAACCGCGGACAGGTCCAGAGTGTTCCGGCTGTGGTTCACAAATGTGCGGACGCCCCTTTCACACAGAATCACCTGATCATTTCCTTCAGACAGAATATATTCTGCCGCCATGAGCCATTCATCGATGGTTGCGGCGAACCCCCTCTTCAGCACAATGGGCTTCTTGCACAGACCGGCCCTTCGTAGCAGGCTGAAATTCTGCATATTCCGGGTTCCGATCTGAACCATGTCCGCATACTGTTCCACCAGATCAAAATTTTCATAATCCAGGACTTCGGTCACCACGGGCATCCCGGTTTCATCTCTCACCTTTGAAAGAATTTCCAGCCCCTCCCGCCCGAGACCCTGAAACGAATAGGGGGAGGTTCTCGGTTTGAAGGCCCCGCCCCGAAAAACATGGGCGCCCGCATCTTTCACCCGTTTTGCAATGGTCAGGGCCTGGGTTTCACTCTCCACGGCGCACGGCCCGGCGATGAGGGTGGGTTCTCCGTTTCCGATGGTGACGCCCATCACGGTGATGATGGTATTTTCCCGTTTGAATTCGCGGCCCACCAGTTTATAGGGGCGCGTCACCGGAATGGCTTCCTTGACCCCTGCCATCCCCAGGAATTTGGATCCGTCCACCGGCCCCTTGTTATTGAGTATACCGATGGACAATCTCTCGCCCCCGGGTATGGGGCGGGGAGTGTAACCGTTTTCCGCCACCACGCTCATGACCGAATCGATCTGTTCTTGTGTTGCGTCCTTGTGCATTACCAGTAGCATTTTTCATTTCCTCCCATCCATGTGTTTTGTTGCCCCTTGAGTTCAAATAAAAAAGGGGCTGGAAAAACTTCCCCCGGCCCCTTAAACAAAAAAAGGACCATGGGCCTCGAAAGGGCCCACGGTCCCGAAATATCATGTTAACGGCAGTTGCCTAGTTAAACCGGACCATACACCCCTTTCCGATGCACCAGCGCCACCACCAAAAAAACCTAAAATTTAAATCGAAATGCTTCACGCTTTTCTTATACCTTTCTTTCGCTCAATACTTCAATGTGCGGGATTATACGCTAAAATAATTCCATTGCAAGATTTTTTTTCATGCCATGGATGCCTCCTTTCAAAAGGGCCAGCGTGGAAGGACGATTTTCCAATTTCCCCATTGACAAATTTTTTGGTGCGTTAATGATTTCCCAGACTTCGTTCTGGGCCAAAACGACCGGGAGCTTACGCGTTTTTCTCTGTGCGTAATGGGAGGGGCGTTTTCTTCTTTTTCAAGAACATACCGGTAAAAGCATTTCAAACCATAATTTGGAGGTGTTGTTCGTATCTCAGATCACCAGCTTATTCAAAGACCTAAGCCATATTCCCATGTTCAGAGTATACATTATTGCCGGTTATTGCCTCACAATATTCGGGGCAATGATAAAGATGGAGGGGAGGTGGTTAGCCCGTGCCATTGACCCACCTGACACTTAACGATTCTGCTTGAAAGCCAATCCTGCAAACAATCTGTGAAATCCGTGGTGTCCCTCCCCATAATTGTTTAATCTGGGGTATCTACTTAGCTCAAGTCCATACTATATGTTGTGGTCGTTTGTTTGGGCGCCATCTGTATCGAACTCGTCCTCTTCGTCGTCTTTGCACAGGCCAACAAGCGTTGGACGAGGAACAGGATCTACGGCAAGCAGATGTTGAACAAGTCTGAAAAACAGCTTCCCTCTCGAAGTACTGGTCCGGCGATTGAACCTGAAGGTGAACTCGTCCAAGTAATAAGGAAGACAACCTCGTCGAACGGCTCCTTGGTACGTGCCAAGCAGCCATCTCTTAAGCAAGGAGGCAACGAGATGCGGCAAGGTCAAATCTTTGGGATCTTCACATATCTCATGGCGATAGCCTTTTGCAAGAAGACCGCTGTAACTCTTCCACCCATCGGTAATTACGGTACTACCCGGCGCAACAGAGTCCTCAATGAAAGCTTCCAACGAAATCGAACTCACGTCCGAGAGAGCAGCCATACGAATTCGCCCGATTCCTTCAAGGTCCTTGTCTTCAACAGCGATCCCCACGGGGACTTTTCCCGCTGCTCCACGGCCGCGTTTTCCTGGTTTCTTTTTCCCTCCAATGTAGGTTTCATCGATCTGCACAGATCCTGTCAGCCGGTCACGGCCAGGCCGCACCATCGCACGGCGAAGCTTGTGAAGCCACTCCCAAGCTGTCTGGTAGCTCCCAAGTCCAAGCGTTCGCTTCAGGCCAAGGGCGTTGGCACCATACTTCTGGCTGGTTATATGCCACATCGCCCTAAACCAAAGGGGCAAGGGACTTCGAACGCCGTGAAGAATAGTGCCTGCTGTCACAGATGTCTGCCGGTTGCATATCCTGCAATGCCAGAGTCCACGGGCTGTCGTCCACGCATCGCTATTACCACATTGAGGGCAAATAAACCCATTCGACCAGCGCAGTTCAGCCAGGTACCGGAGGCAGTCTTCCTGGCAGGCAAATTGCGCCTCGAATTCCGTCAGAGATTTTGGGTAGATTTCTTGTTCCATCAAGCCGGATACTATATGTAGTGGCCACTTGAGTCAAGTAGATACCCCAGTTGTTTAATTTGCCGTCATCAAGGCACGATTCTTAAATTCTGGAGCGTCAGGGACCCTTGCGGAGCCTTGGGCGCACCCTGCAAGGTCGTTGTCCCCCCATTCGGATCATTGAAGGACGCATCCCACCCTCCCTGAAGCGTTAGAAACTTAGCTGCGTTCAGACTGAAGCTTCCATCGTGTGACTCAGCGGCAATCTTTATGAGTGTGCCGGTGCTGGCGGCTTGGATGGCCTCGCTGATGGTTTTGTGGCATGGCGTGTTGCCCCCGCAAACCCCATCGCTGCACACATATCGGGTAGAGCCAGTATTCCACTGGGCATACAGGGTCACGTTAGAGCCTGGCATATTGAACGTGGCCACAGGAGCATACTGGCTCCCACTGCCGTCGGCCAGTGTATTCCAATCACTAAAGATGAAGCCTGTTCGAACCAGGTCGCCCGTGTTACCCAATACAGTAACCGTCGCACCCTGCGCGTATGGGCTACTTTCATCCACGGGGACGCTCCCACCGGTGGCGCCGTTGGCGTTGTAGGTGACCGTATAGGTATTGGTCGTCCATTCAGCGTAAAGGGTCGTATTGGCGGCAACGTCCCACATCCGGGAACTCGCCATAGAAGCCGTGTAGTACTGGGTTCCAGACCCGCCAGTGCCGGTACAGTACCCGGCAAAAGTGTAGCCCGTACGTGTCGGCGGTGTCGCTGCCGGCATTGCAGAGCCGTACGTGGCACTGACGCTGTTGCTCCCGCCAGTGCCGCCTTGCTTGTCAAAGGTCACCGTGTATGCATTGCCAGACCATTGGGCATATAAAGCCAAAGCCGCGTTGCTCGTGTAGGTGGCGCCGGCGTCGTGGTGCGTACCCGATCCATCGGCGGCCGTGTTCCAGCCGGAGAACGCGTAACCCGTTCTGGCAAGGCTGCCGGTGTTGGTCTGAAGCGTCAGGTCCACGCCGTTGATTTTGGTCTGGTCGTCCGGCGCCGTGCCTGATGTGGCACCGTTTGCGCCGTACGTCACCGTGTAAGATGCAATACCTGTAAAGTCGGAAAAACTCCCCACATTGCTGCAGGAAAACTTGTGGTTGACAGAGTCCACTGCATTAAACGTCGTCCAGGCGCTTCCGTTGTAGTCCGCCCCGTAAATATCCGCTTCCGTGCCCGTCACGTCCGCTGCCGCGTAGTTGAAGGTTGTGTCACAGGAAAAGCCGGTGATCCCGCTCTGGGTGACGGTCCAGTAGCGGTTCAGGTAATTAGTGGGGCTGGTGTTGTTGGGTTGTTTGGCGTCTTTCACGCCGATTTCCGCATAGGCACCTCCACCAAAAGTCCCGCCGGTAAAATTGAGCGTTGCCGGGGTGTACTGGGCGGACCCGTTATTGGTACCCATTGGAAACTGATGTCCCCCGGCACTCGCAGGTCGGCGCAGTTTACCGGTTCCGTTCGAAATGATCATGTGGTCGATGTCGAAAGCATCGATCCCCGAACCCCCTGAATCATTCTCTATCGCGCCATTGGCGATCAGCGTATGACCGTTGGTGTCAATCAGTCCTGCGCCGTCGGTGAGAATCAGTGTGCCGCCGACCGTTACATTTCCGGAAAGCGTCACAATGCCTGAAGCGTTGATTTTCAGATTGTAAAAGCTGGTGCCGGCGGGCAGGGTCTGGTTCGTGCCGTCGTAAGTAACAGTTCCCGTTGCGGGGGTAAAGGTTCCCAGACTGGTCACCGTGCCGCCAAGGTTCAGCGCGCCGCCGCTGTAAGAGGTCACGGCTCCGCCTGTGGCGTCAAACGTCCCGTCTGCGTCGACAGCCGCTCCGTCGGCAATTGCCATCGTTCCGTTGATGCCCAGATTGCCGCGCCCTTGCAGGTCCGTGCCGTCGCCGTTGGCGATGCTGAGAGTCACGCCGAAATTGATGGCGATTGTTCCACCGGATTCAACGGTGGTTTGGTCGGTGGTCACATTTTCCGTTACAGTTACCGTATGGTCGTTTCGGATGGTGATCGTCAGGTTGTCCGCGTCTGGCGTGACCGTCGCGTTTTCCCAGTCCGAGCCATTCAGAGATTGTTCCCAAGTGGCGGTCTCGTTCCAGTTTCCGGAGATCTTAGAACGGTAATGACACAGCGGAAGGTCACTGTAGGCGCCAATGTCGACGGGAATGTTGGCGGCTATTTCCACTGTGCCCCGCTGATCGTAGTACTTGCCGCCGGACATGGTGCTGTCGTTCCAGGTGTTGGCGCCGGCACCATACGGCAGGGCCGACCGGGCCACGCTGTTGGCGCTGACCGCCATGGTCAGTGTGTCGCCGCCATTGTCGAGGAGCGCGTCAAGATCAAGGGCGGTGTTTGAGGTCGCCACGCCCTCCTGGGTCCAGGTCGTCTCGGTAGTGCCGGCAGTGTTATACTTGGTGTTGTAGAGGATGGAGGTGGCGGAGCTGAAGCCACCGGCATTGGCCGCTTTGTTGGAATACTCAACCACGTTGTATCCCCCATCCGTCAGCGTGCCCGAGTGGTAGAAATAGTCGTAGCGAGTGGCTGCGTCGGTGTTGCCAGCCAGGATGGTGTTGCGCAGGGTGAGCGAGCAACTCCCGCGATGGTAGATACCCGCCCCATCGCTGGATGCACTGTTGCCGGAAAAGGTGCAGTTCTTGATCAGCATGGTGCCGGCATTCAAGCACCAAATATGCATACCGCCGCCTTGCCCGTTGCTGGCGGTGTTGTTGGCGATTGTGCACCTGTCAAGGGTGACTGCAAACCCGGCACCCGCACTGTACCAGAATGACATGCCTCCTCCATAGCCGGTATTGGCGTCGTTGCCGCTGATCAGGCATTGGGTCATGGTCACGTTACCGCCGTCAATGTATATGCCGCCAACTCCGTCGCCGGTGGCGGTGTTGTCTTTAATTTTGCAGTTGGTCATGTTAAGGGTGGTCCTGGTCCGAACGTAGACACCTCCACCAAGGCCAGCGGAGCTATTTGATACGGTCACATTGGTCATGGTCAGATTGGGGATGGTGGATCCGCCGAGGCCTATGCCATTAAAATAGATTGCACCGCCATTATTTATGGAGTTCCGATACCCATTGGTCAGTGTGATGTTCGTCATGGTGAGACTTTTTTCTTGGTTGACCAACAGGATGCGCTGAGAATTGTTGCCGTCGAGGGTCACGTTCACGCCGCTGCCGGCTGTGTTGTCGCCATCGATTGTCAGGTTTTTGTCGACGGTGAGCGTGGAGGCGAGGATAATGGTTTCATTGCCGGATGAGAGATTGAAGGTGATGGTTTCGCCGACACCCACATCGGCGATGGCCTGCCTGAGCGAACCAGCACCGCTGTCGTTGTTATTGGCCACCAATTGGTCTGCGGCCCGCACAGGCGAAAAAGGCAGACAAAAGATCAGAAAAGCCGAAATTGAGATAACCGTTTTAATTGATTTGATGTGTTTCATGAAAATGATGCTGCTCAGACCCATTGTCGTTTTCTCCTCAATTACAAACAATACTTTTTTGAAATTATACAACTCCTGAATCCCATGAACGTCCCAAAATGAGAATTTCTTTCAGACATTTCGCCTTCAGGTAAAACTTTTATGGTCACGTTTCCATTGACCGTGAACAATTCTTTGCCTATATTCAACGGCCGGATGCACAACCCAATGAGTTTTGGACGGAAAGGCCAAGGCCCTACCCCTTTGCATCATTCATTTCGGGTGCTTCATCTTGATGTCTCTATTCTTTAAAACCGGGAAAATGGATGTGATGGAGAAGAAGATCAGGTGAATGAAAAGGTTCGTCAAAATTCCCGTCGCGGACCGAGGAGTCTGACCCGGTGACCGTTTACTCTCTTCGTTCCCTGGGTCACATGAGCGTCCTATTGGCCGAAGACGATGGGAGCATGCGCAAATCCCTGGCCAGAACCCTGGGCTTGTTCTTCCGGGAGGTCCTGCCGGCCGGAGACGGCAGACAGGCGCTGGAACTTTTCCGGACCCACAGCCCTCATATGGCCATCCTCGACATCATCATGCCGGGCTTGAGCGGGCTCAATGTCGCTGAAGCCATCAGGGAACAGGACGCTGATCTGCCGATCATCATCCTGACCTGCCACAGCGATTTCTCCTACATGCAATCCGCGGTTCGGCTCAGGCTCACGGACTACCTGCTCAAGCCCGTGACCATGCCCTCCCTCGAAAAGGCTTTGAAGGGGTGTTTGAAAGAGATGAAAACGCGGAACCGGCTGGACGTGCATCTTGCCGACGGAACACTGCTTAATTTGACAACGTGGACGGTCGTCAGAGGGGAAAAGATTGAGCGTCTTACACGCAATGAGCGGCAGTTTCTCGAAATCCTGCTTGAGCGCAGGGGAATCATCATCGAACCTGTAGAGATCTGCGTCGCCATGAGCACGGAAAGGGATTTTACACCTCAGGCCCTGCGCAATCTGGTGTGGCGACTCAGGACCAAGATCGGTCCTGAGGCCGTATTCAGTTCCAGGGACATGGGATATATGCTGCCGTAAAGGGAAAAAGGCCTCAGTCATTATGAATAACGGCATCTTGGTATGTCATTTACCATATCGCAGACAAGGGGTTCCCGGTTTTCTGAGTAAAATGGTTTTTTTAAACATCCGTACTTTTCCCTTCTGGATTTTCCTTGCTCTGGGTATGTTCCACGCAGTCCCTCCAGGGGCTGCCCGGGCTGACAAACCAAATGAAAAATGGTTTGATCTGGCTGACATAAAAAAGTCCGAATCACTTCTCCCATGGATGGATTATCTGCCCGATCCCGAAGGCAAACTCACTTGGCGGACCGCTCTTTCCAGTGACCGGTGGTTGGCCGCAGGCCAACCCGGACTCGGGTATGGGGCTATTCCCGTCTGGACCCGACTGCGGGTGGAAAACACATTTTCCACGGAGCATTCGGTCGTGCTCTTCAACCGGCGACCCATGGTCAATTACCTGGATGTAACCGTCATTGACAAAGGGTTGCCCGTGAACGAAATCCACCTGGGCTTCATGGTTCAGGCCGCCACGGAAGAAAATTTTATCACCAGCCGCCTGAGCGCCTTTCTCCTGGAGCTGCCGCCGGGCGCCAAGCGAACCATACTGGCCCGCCTGCGAACTTCGGGGGTTCTGGAACTGGGCTGGGAGGCGGCCAAAATGTCCGAGTTCAGCCGCCGCGGCAGGCTCGAAACGCTTGCTCTGGGCCTGAACTGGGGAATCATGCTCGCCCTTATCACCATAAGCCTGGTCTCCTGGGTCGTTCAGCGGGAACCACGGTTCGGGCTGCTGGCCGGCTACTCCCTGTTCTTCACGCTGACGGTTGTATCCCTAAACGGCTTGAGCAGAATAGTAGATTTCGGCCTGCCACCCATCTTCTGGTTCATCGGTAGCTTTTTCTTTCCCATTGGTTCGGTTCTTTTCTGGATTCCTTTCACCAAATTTTTCCTTAAGACCCGGACAACCATGCCCCTAACGAACCTCTGGCTGAATATACTTGAGATCCTACTCACAATATCCCTTTGTTCTTATCTGATCGGCCCATGGGTGCCCTTTGTATTCAGGCTCAGCCCCTTCTGGCTGCTCTGTGCGCTGCTTGTGTGCGTCACTTCCGTATGGGCGGGAGTGGTGGGCGTATGGCATAGACTTGAGTACGGCCGGATGTATCTTATGGGACACGCTGCCATGTTCAATCTGGCGGTCATGCTGGTTGTTGCCGGTCAGCTAAACCTCATTAAAAGTTTAGGCGTCATTCTGCTTATATACCCGTGGAGTATTGTCGCTCATGTAACAATCCTGGGCATTTCACTGAACAGGATGACCCGACAGACCCGGGAAAAGCTGGAGGCGGAGCGCCAGGCATCGCTGGAACAGTCCCGTTTTGCCGCTGTAGGCTGGATTATCGGAATGGTTGTCCATCAATGGCGCACGCCTCTGGCCCGTCTGGGGACGGAACTGACTGAGCTCAATGTCTATTTTCAGCACAGCAGCATGCCGAAAAGAAGATTGGCCTTTATAAAAGAAGAGCTCCTGCCTTGCATGAATAAAAACATGGATAATCTCACACAGACGGTGGATGATTTCAGCCAGTTTTTTTCCAGCTCCGGGAATAAAGAAAAATTTGATCCAATGGATGTATTGAATCAGGTGCTGGAAATGGGGGGAAGGAGAATCCATCAATTGAATATACAGGTGATAATGCCTGAAACTGATGGTCGGATTGTTTTAACCGCCCGTCCTTCGGTTTTGGCGCACGCACTCCTGGTCATTACGGGCAACGCGCTGGATACTTTCGAAAGTCGCCGCATAAAAAAACCGCGCCTGATTTTTGATCTCCGAAAAGATGACGACAGTATCCGTCTCAGTGTTTCAGATAATGGCGGGGGAATAAACTTAAAGCCGGAGGAAAGGGTCTTTGAAACCTTTGTAAGCGATAAAGGTAAAAATCATATGGGCATGGGCCTGAATATCGCCAAAAGACTTGTGGAGGAAGTCCTGGAAGGGACGATAACCGTGGAGAACATAGGCTCAGGTGCCCGGTTCACTGTAAAACTGCCCACGTTTTGAAGGGCCTGTTCCACCCTGGCGTATGTTTCCACCGGCAATGACGGAACCCGATCTATTCTGAGGCTGCCGCGCAAAGCCCGCTAAAGTTCGCCTTCCCTGATGCGATGCCGGCAATGTTTCATTGTTCCGGCTTTTTCTGATCCCGGGTGGATACCTGCAGCATCCCGGGTTAACATCCACCGAAAAAAGACTTGAATTGACCACCCCTCCTATACTATCATCACATTTTTTCAAAAATCTAAAAATCGAAGTCTTTCGGAGAATCGGGGAAATAGAATGAAAGCCATTTTTGTTATCATTGTTGGTCTTTTGTTGACGACAGGTCAAGCCATGGCGGCTCAAGCGGGAAGCCAAAATCCGTTTGCCTCGGACATTGACGAAACCATAAACAGATTGAGCAAAAAGCTGCCCACGGTGGTGAGCAAAGGGACCGGAAACGGTGCGACTTCACAGGATGAAAAAGTCATTCATATTCGAAGAACTTTCAGGAATTACAGTACGAAGCTGGTGGAAAAAAGAGAGATTGAAAGTGAAAAGCCACAACTTCTGAATGCATGTTGTTCCGATGATGCCATTCGAAATTGTATGGAAAGGGATATTACCTTTCATTTCGATTATTATGGAAAAAATGGCTTACATATTGCTTCAACGGTTGTGGATCGCCGTAATTGCCAACCGCAGGCATTCTCTGACCAACACGCCAAAATTGCAGATCGGGCCGGGGTTTATATCGTTTACGGCAACGGTATTGTAAAAGATACCAGCACGAACCTTGAATGGGTTGCGGGTCCCGATCAAAACGTAACATGGGATGAAGCAAACGCCTGGGCGAAAAGCCTCGGACTTGCCGGCGGCGGTTGGCGGCTGCCCACGCTGAAAGAGTTGGAAACCCTTTATAAAAAAGGCGCGGGTCCCCGGAACATGACACCCTGCTTGAAAACCAATGGATGGTGGGTCTGGTCATGTGAAACCGTGGGCACCAGGGAAGCCAGAAGCTTTGCCTTCGGTCACGGCTATAAGGGATGGATTTTCAAGGGGAACTCTTCAAGCGAACGGGTTTTCGCGGTGCGTTCCCCGGACAAAGGGTAACTCCCCCGGCACTTTCCAAATTCAGATCGAGAATTCACCGTCATTTCTCCCACCATCAAACGGGATAACGGCCTCGACCCCGACCTGTATCCCAACCAAGGAAATCATAATGGCATTCGACTCCTGCAAAGATCTTGTTGAAAATATTTCCAAGGTGATGATCGGCAAAAAAGACGCCATTGAATTGCTTCTGACGGCGCTGATCGGCGGGGGCCACGTATTGATCGAAGACGTCCCCGGCGTGGGCAAAACCCTCATTGCCAAAGCCCTATCGAGAAGCATCGGCGGGGTGTTTAAACGGATTCAGTTCACCCCTGATCTACTCCCCGCGGATATCACCGGTTTTAATGTCTACAATCAGCAAACGGCGGCATTCACGTTTCAGCCGGGCCCCGTCATTGCCAATGTGCTCCTGGCGGACGAGATCAACCGCACCGTCCCCAGGACCCAGGCCAGCCTGCTGGAGAGCATGGAAGAATACCAGGTCACCATCGACGGCATCACGCGGAAACTTCCCGAACCCTTTTTTGTTATGGCTACACAGAATCCCATTGAACTGGAAGGGACCTTTCCCCTACCCGAAGCGCAACTGGATCGATTCCTGCTCAAGATAACCCTGGGATATCCGAATCCAAAAGAAGAGATGGACATCATGGAAAGATTTGAGGCAAACGACCCCCTGGCTTCCCTTTCACCGGTTCTGGGACCCGAGGATATCGTATTCATGCAGGAAAAAAGAAAAAAAATCACGGTAAGCCGGCCCATCAAACAGTACATTGCGGATATTGTGGGCGTAACGCGGCAAAGCGAACACTTCCGTTTCGGTGCCAGCCCCCGCGGCTCTCTGGGGCTCATGCGGGCCGCTCAGGCCCTTTGTGCCATTCGCGGCAGACGTTATGTCATCCCGGATGATGTGAAATACCTGGCCATTCCCGTTCTGGCGCATCGCCTCATCTTAAGAGAGCAGGAAAGACTGAAAGGGAAGAACAAGAGGGAACTCCTGCAGGAGATCTTGGGAACCATACCGATACCCGTCCATGAAAATCAGTCCTGAATGGGAACAAAGAATGGATGCCCTCCCCCAGGGCATTTTTTTTACGTCAGTCATTTTGGGGTTTGTGGCATTGGCGCTCTTTTTGGCCCTGCTGTACCACCAACTTGAGCTGACCCTTTTCGCACTGACCTTGCTAATTCTGGCACTGGGACTGAAACTCTGGAGCCGGTTCAGCACCCGCCATTTAACCTACCGGTTGACCGTTGATAAACGAAAGGTGTTTCCGGGAGAAAAAATTGATTTCAGGGTCGTCATTGAGAACAACAAGCTTCTGCCGGTTCTGGTTGAAACAACGCTCTTGCTGCCCCGATCCCTGGTTCCGGATGACCGGGAACACCGGGTCAGAGAGCGAAGCGGCGCTCTCTGGCATCAGAAAATATCCTTTCGCCGGGAATTGTGCCCGGCCCGAAGAGGTGTTTACAGCAGTGGCGCACCCCGTTTGATCACCGGGGATTTTTTCGGCTTCTTCCCCCGCCCCACCCCGGAAGAACATCAAGTCGACATCCTGGTCTTTCCCCGTCCCATACCGATCAGGGAATTCCCCGTTCCGAACCGGATCATGTTCGGCAAAAAGGGCGATTCTGGTCCCATACAGGACCCCATCCGCATACTGGGGACGAGGGATTACCGAAGCTTCAGTTCCGCCAGAGACATTCACTGGAAAGCAACGGCACGACACCACAAGCTGCAGGAGAAAATATTTGAAGTAACGGAGCAGGAAAAACTATCAATTCTCCTCGAAGCCGACGGGTTCGTGGATCATGGGGATGAAACGGTTTTTGAGCGGGCCATTGAAGTCATCGGGGCCCTCGCATCTCAAATGGATGCCGGACATTATGCCATCGGATTTCTGACCAACTGCGGTATGCATGACCGAAGCCCCCGGTTGCTGACACCGGCTCGAAATCCCGGTCATATCCCGGCACTTTTTGAGATGCTGGCAAAAATCGAGTTCAATGGGACAGTTGCCATGAACGACTTTTTGACCCAACACCCCTATCCTTTCGCCGGATCTTCCTGTCTATATTTTTCCTATGAACCGATCAAAGGGACCTCCCCCGTAAGGCGGACCAACCTATCCCTCGTGAATGTCATTTGCCGGCCCGATGCCGCCCAATCAACCATTGCCGAGGGATTCCCCGTGCGGTCCATTTTTTTGGAAGAGATTCACCATGACGCCTGAAATGGAAAAAAGCCGCGTCGGCACCTTTGTGCATGTTTTCGGGGCAGGGATGGATCTCTGTTGGCTTCAGGCATGGACGGCATTTGTTCTGCACGCCCTTTTTGATTATGAAGTGCCGCTCCTGTTTATGCTTTCCATCTACTGTTGCGGTAGCCTAACCGAGTATTATTGCTATTTTCGGAAACGATTGCGAATCCAGGTTTTCCTGGTGAAGGTCATCCTCTTTTCAGCAGCCTTCCTCGGTGCCACCCATTTTTTTCTGTTTCGGAACAATCACAATACCTTCCCGAGCCAGTTTTCCCGGATGTTCGGCGCCCATGACCCGTTCTTGGATTGGAGCCTGATGCTGATCATTCTGCTCATGGCGGGCATCATATGGCGGCGAAGCACCATCCATGTGTCAAAGCCCTTGAGTCCGGAGAATGTTTATCTTCGTGTGGACCTTGGGATTGCGGCCTTTTTCTCATTATTGATTCTCAAGCTCATGCTGTTTGGAAGATTCCATGTGACGATACTTTATCCGGATTTGAAATACCTCTTTTTCCCGTTTTTCATGTTCGCGCTGCTCACCATCGGCCTCATGTTGAGCGGCGGCAACGGCAACCGCCAATATGCCGCCGGATTTGGAAGGATGGGCATCATTCTGAGCTTTGCGGCGGTGGTGGTCTCGGGGGGGGTGGGGATGCTCTTTCTGTTCCACTCCCAAATGACGGCTTCCGCCCAAATCCTCTCCCGCATCCTCAAGAAAGCGGGACCGCCCATGGAAAGCGCCATCATATGGTTCGGACGGTTGTTGTGGTCTTCAAAACGAAATGAGGTGCTCCCGCCATCACCTGCTCCCGAAAATCCGGAACTTTATGCCGGCCTTGCCAAAGGCAACCTGGAAACCGGGTGGCTCACAAGCGTCCTCAAGTGGGGCGCAACGGCCGTGCTCGTACTGTCCATCTTGTTCCTCATCTATTTATTGCTTCGCTTTTTGCTCAATTTCCTGCTGACCCAAACCGATTCAAAAAAGGTGCGAAATACCCGGATATTTGTTTTTCCGGAATGGCTGAAACGGTTCATCTCATTTATTGCCCGAATCCCTGCCCTGCTCAAAGGGATCAACAGCGCGGCCGGTCTGTTCACCGCATTGGCGTCATGGGGACGTAGAAGCGGCATCCCTTACAATAAAACCGATACCCCCATGGAATACGGCGCTCGTCTGGCAGCATCCTTTCCCGACCTGAAAACTGAAATCGAATTGATCGTCCACCTCGTTTACAGCGAGATTTATGGCGAATTGAAGCTCGAACACACCCAGATCGCCGCGGGGAAGAGAGCCAAAAGGCGGATGGCACATCCCTTCTTCTGGAAAAACCGAATCAAAACCTGGGTATTGTCCAACGGAAAATGAATCCGGACCGAAAACTCAAAGCTTATACTGGAACCTCACCTGAAAGATATTGGCCCTTCCCCCATCGATGGGCGGATCACCGCGATCCGTCACCCGGGCATGGACATAATTAAACTCGACGCGGGTATTCCCATTCAAGTACCAATTGAGGCCGGCGGTCAGATCGGCCTCCTTGCCCCCTTGAATGCTCCGGCTGTTGAGATCCACATAGGAAAAGCGGCATGCCGCCTCCAAGGCCCCCCACCCATCTGACGTGAAATGGAATTCCTCTCTGGGCGTCACGCTCTTGAAGATGCCCTTGGAAAGGTCATAAGCCCGATGTTCACCGGTCAAGCAATAGCTCCCATACACGTAGAAACCCCAAAATTTCGGGTCTCCCACCGATTCCGCATTGGCGAATATGTGGAATAGCTCTCCTTGAACAGAGAAGGGCCCTTGAACCATGGCCGCCTCATAAGCGAAAAGATCCACTGCCTCTGTATAAAATTGTCCCGTGTTCACGAAAGTGTCGTTGGTAAGGCGCGACTCTGGATGGGCCCGCAACTTCAACTGGGAATCCTCACGGGTATCGTCACGGAACTGGTGACTGTAAGAAAAACCCAGATGAAGGAGATTTTTGCCATCATCCTCATAGCGGGGAAGGCCGGTCACCCTCAAGTTCACACCGGAACCAAAGGCATTACTCAAATAGTCGGTGGCACCGGCCACATCACTGAAACTTCCTGAGAGCAAAAAATAGCCCGCAGCCCAGGTCAAACGCTCCTTTAGAGCCGTATTCCAGCACAGAACACCGATATTTCGACCCGGAAAGAACGCTTCCACCGGAAGGGCTGTTTCCATAAACGTCCGATCGGCATTGCTCATGAACCCTTCCAGGGAAAAGGGCACCTTTGTATGACCGGCCTTGGCATTCCCGAGGAATGGAATTTTCCCGTAGCTGATCCAAATGTCTTTGATCTGGCGCACGTTGGCAAAATCGATATCCAACTGGTATTTCCAGTTTTCATAAATGGATCCCGACAGGCGGAGCTTTAGTTCCCGAAAATTACCTTTCCAGCCGGTAAGGTCCGTAAACTCTCTATTCAGCGTGTCGTTGGCGCCGATATACCCGCCGTCGAGCCTCGCTTCTCCACCAATTTTGGTTTTGAGATTTCCGCCGGCGCTTTCCATGCGAAAACCATCCTTGAAGTAGTAACGGGAACCGATCGGGTCCCGAAAACCCGTTTCCAAACCTTTCATAATCCTCTCATAAAAAGGAAGGTCAGGCTCAGATACGGACGTTTCGGCCAGGATCGGGTTGATCGGAAAGAACAGGAGGTAAAAAAGGGTGACAATAATTCCTGCATGAGCATGGTTTGTTTTTGAATTTTTAAATTTCAACATAAAAATCACGAAACAGATCGGCAAAGGGCAAATCTCATTCTAGATGGTCAGAAGCGCTTCATCGTCTTTCAAGATTTTTGTAAGCGGCACACCCCAGTAGATGACCTCCACATTCATCTTCTCCAGCGCTTCCGTCGCTCCCAGTTGATCCGCACAGGCTTTACAGGCGGTCACGTGTACGCCCGCATCCATGGCCTCTTTGATCTTCCTCTGAATTTCAGGGTTTTCGGCGGAAAGTTTTGTGGTCGCGCCCCAGATGATCAATGTCACCTTCTCCCACCATCCCTTGAGCCGGGAATTAATGCCGTACATGAACATGCCCATGAACACCATTTTCTCTGCGGTGATTGGATCTGCGTTGGTCCATAAAATGTAGAGATGATCTTTTTCTGCCATTTTTTTCTCCTTTTTTTTTGAAGGTTTGCTTTTTTCTATTCCTTCATCCAATTTACACATTTATGTGTCGCGACAGTTTGTCGTCGAGATCGGCTTTGGCCTGCCGGCGGGCCCTGTGGCGAAGGATAAACGCCTCCATCTGGTTTTTGGGAACGGCTGACTGTTCATCTTCCGGCTTGCGCTCAAGCAATATGGCTTCGCTCGGACAGGTTGAGACGCACAGGCCGCAACCGATGCAACGCTCCCTTTTTACCGTCGCATGATCATTTTCCATGCTCAGCGCGTCCATCTGGCAGCGATCCAGACAAGTCTCGCATCCGATACAGCTTTCGACGTCTACCCGTGCCACAAATGCTGTTGCTGCCAATACTGCCGGTGCCGGATGACTTTTGAGGTGCATGAGGACCTGGCAGCAATCACCGCAGCAGCAGCAGATATTGACGATTTCCTGTGAGTTGCTGGGCTGCAGAACCAGACCTTCCTCATCCGCCTTTTGAAGAATGTCCAGGGTTTCCTCCAATGTAATTACCCGCCCAATCCCGTTTCGGTCGTAATAGTCGGCCCCCCAGCCGAATACAAGGCACGCGTCCATGAGTTTTTCACATCCCTCACCCTTGAGTTGATGTTCCTTGCGACAGATACAGGGGGCCACCAGAAACTTCTTCTGTTTCCTGACCAGTTCCTCCGCCTTTTCGTAGGGCATGACTCTCATGCCGGCATCGATGCTTTTTCCCACCGGGATGGTTCGAAGCTGGGGCAGATGATCGAAGGCCTCTTTCGTCAGAAATGGAAGATATTCCTCCATGTCCCTTGCGAATCCTTCGTCCAATTCATTGACATGGTATTCCCAGATCCCCACAACGAACTGGGCTGCCATGTACGCGGGAGGCCTGTCTCCTGTCTCAATGCTGAAAATCAACCCCTTTCGTGCCATTTCATTCAGCAGTGGCGCCATCTCCGCCTCGGTCATGCCGGCGCGCTCGGCGACCACTTTCACGGGTTCCAGTTTCGGCCTCAGATGTACGGCAAGACCGGCCTCCTCAGGGTTAAAAAGGCGTTTTAGAATACGGATCTCAACGCCGCCATCCGTGGCCGGAAACCCTGCCGGCAGACTGTCCAGATGTTCTCTTAATGCCTGGTAAACGTCATTCATGTCTTATTCTCCTTATGTGGTGTGGTGACACTTATAACAGAAAAGAAACGATGACGCAAAAAAACCAGGGGGGTTGAAGGGAAAAGGCCTGATATCTTTTGCTTGCAATAACCGCAGGCCGGTGTATCATTTGAAGAAAATGAAGCGAAGGCGGCACGGCAATATCATTATGGGGAGGGGAAAATGGGCCTTGCGGACATTTATAAAAGGGGAGAAACAGAGCTTAAGATGCGTGATATCGAGTTTTTGCTCGATGGTGTTGAAACCGAATTTGTCATCTCCAATAATAGGCGGATTCTGGATCAGTATACCATCCGTCAGCGCTGTATCGACGGGGTTATGCCGACCACCGAATGCACCGTTCTGGGCGTGAATCTGAAAACGCCGATCATCATGTCTGCCATGACCATGCCCATTCCGGCAATTGTGGAAAACGGTCTCATGGAGGTGGCCAAAGGCCTTCAGGCGGCCGGCAGTCTCATCTGGACCGGCACACCGATACCCTCAAGCCTTGAAGAAATCGTGGCCACCGGTGTTCCCGTGGCGGCCAATGTGAAGCCGCAAACGGACCGGCAAAAGATGTTTGAGTCCATTGAAAAAATCCAGGCTGCAGGTGTCAATTGGATCGGCATCGAAATTGACTCCGGCCAGGGAACCAAGATTCATGACCGGCAAATGGCCTCAGACTGCTCTCCCCTTTCCCTGGACGAACTGAAGGAAATTCGAAAGCGGGTTTCCATTCCGATCATCTTCAAGGGGGTATTGAGTAAGGAAGATGCACAAAAGTCTCTGGAGGCCGGAGCAGACGCGCTCTTCCTCTCCAATCATGGGGCGCATACCCTGGATTACCTTCCCCATCCATTTCAGGTCATGGACGAGATCGTTCAGCTTGTCAAAGATGAAGCGGTCATCATTGTGGACAGCGGGTTCAGAAGGGGCAGCGACATCTTTAAAGGACTTGCTTTCGGCGCTCAACTGGTGGGGCTCGGAAGACCGATACTGTACGGTTTGGCGGCCAACGGGGCCGAGGGCGTTAAGGATGTCATGGCGGGGATGACTGAGGAACTGAAACGCTTCATGTCCATGACCGGCTCGCCTGATCCGGAACATGTGGGAAGGGATCTTATGATCAAAGGTTGAAAGATTTTTGAGATCAGATCGAATGGGGATCGAGGGAAAAAGAAACCCATTCCCATCAAAAAAATCCTTGACATACATCTTAAAAAATCGTCATTATTTTTTTGTATGGTTCCACGATGACGGGAAATGGTTAACCTCGAAATCAAGTATTGGACAGTAAAAGCCAAACCCACCGTAAGGTGGGGACGGAAAGCTGCGGGTCCCCATTTTTTTAAGGACAGCCGGGTTGCCTGGAAGATGACGGGGGTTTTCAGGATCGGTTTAACTCAGCCGTTGTCATTGCACCAAGCCCATTAATTTTCTGCCAAAAGGCACCCGCAAGAACTTTTCTTAATTCTACCATTTGAAGCCATATTAATTTTTATCGTTGTCTATTTTTATGGATCAATCCTAACCGAGGCCATTCGGAGGATATTGCGATGGACACAAAACCGACCTATGAAGAACTGGAACAAACCGTGTCTGAGCTTCAAAAAAAGGCTGTTAAGGGGGCACAGATTGAGGACACGCTTCGAAAGAGCGAGAAAAAGTTCAGATTACTCTACGAAAGAGCGCCTTTAGGCTATCAATCTTTGAGTAGAAAGGGTGAGTTGCTGGAAGTTAACCAAGCCTGGCTGGACACTTTCGGATATAGCAGAGAAGAAGTCATCGGCAAATCATTCAGTGACTTCATTCACCCGGATTGGGTTGATCATTTCAATCAGAATTTTCCACGTTTCAAGACCATCGGTGAAATTATGGGTGTAGAATTTGAAATGAAAAAAAAGGATGGATCGTTCATTATGGTAGCTTTCAACGGAAAGATCTCCAGAGATGAGAAAGGAGAAGTCAAACAGACGCTCTGCATTTTGCACGATATCACATCTCAAAAAAGATATGAAAAGGCTTTGATGGAAAGCGAACGCATGTTGAACGAAACACAAATGCTGGCGAAAGTGGGCGGCTGGGAACACCATATTAAAAAGAAAAGGACCACATGGACGGATGAAGTCTATCGTATTTACGGCCTGGATAGAGACGTTTACAATCCGAACGATATGAATCAGAACATTTCTTTTTACGCTCCCGAGGATAGAAAGGCTGTTAATCGGGCCTTTCGTAAAGCCATAAATGGAGGCGAACCGTACGATCTTGAATCAGGATTCATCTCAGCGGAAGGCCACCATATCTGGGTGCGGACAACCGCGAAGCCTGTTTTAAAGAACGGTAAAGTCACGAAGGTTGTCGGGAACATCATGGACATCACCGAACGAAAGCGAACCGAGGAGATGCTGTTGGCCGAGAGACTCAAACTCGAAAGGTATTTCGAAAATATCCCGCTGATGGCATTCAATTTTTCATTAGATGGGAGAATCGCGGATTGTAATACCAATGCGTTAAATGCGCTGGGATATGAAGACAAAGATGAATTATTGGGAAAATCGGCTATTTCAACCTTGTATAGGCCTAGGAGTCAGAGAAAAGCGAAACAGATCTTTGAAATGTGGAAGAAGGGGAAAAGAATCAAACACGAGGAGTTGGAGGTCATCACAAAACAGGGTGAAACCATTGACGTGCTGTTAAATGTTGATACTGTTTTTGACCAGGATGGATCTCCGATCCACAGCATCGCAACCCATTTGGACATTACTGAACGCAAACGTGCTCATAAAGAAGAAGGGAGGCTCCGGGCACAGCTGCAACAGGCTCAAAAAATGGAGGCCATCGCTACCTTGGCAGGTGGCATCGCCCATGACTACAACAACCTCCTTTCAGTGATCATGGGCA
Source organism: Desulfatiglandales bacterium (assembly GCA_963663335.2). Taxonomy (GTDB): domain Bacteria; phylum Desulfobacterota; class DSM-4660; order Desulfatiglandales; family Desulfatiglandaceae; genus NaphS2. The sequence continues at coordinate 764,292 of CAXXLN010000002.1, forward strand.
ATCTCTCCCTGGCCATGGAAAAGCCCGGACTTGAACCTGATCTGGCCGAATTCCTGGACGAAGCCAATAAGGCCTCGTTGAAAGTAAGGGACCTTACCCATGAGCTAATGGCCCTTTCCAGCGGGGGAGCGCCGGTAAAGAAAGTGGGCTCAATGAAGGAATTGCTGCGCAGTACTTTAGGGTCAATTCCAACCTACAGCGGAATTTCCCTCAAAGCATCTGTTTCAAAAGATCTTTGGCAGGTGCCGTTTGATCCCCTCAAAATGGGAGCCGTTTTCAGAAATGTTGTGACCAACGCTGTCGAAGCCATGCCCGATGGCGGAACCATTACCATAAAGGCAACAAACTTTCAGGTTCAGAGTTCGAAATGGGATCCCGATCTCACATTGAAACCGGTCGATTATGTGCACATTTCAATTCAAGACCAGGGAGTGGGCATCCCTCAAAAGCACCTGAACAAAATCTTTGATCCCTATTTCTCTACCAAGGCCCTGGGGGGACAGAAAGGGATGGGATTGGGGTTGGCGACAACCTATGCCATTGTTGAAAAACATGGGGGACACATCTCATTTGACTCATCACCGGGCGAGGGAACCACCGTAAACATTTATCTTCCCGTCGATTCCGACGCAGGTGAGCGAAAAAGCCCCGGCCATGCCAAACCGATCACCCCATCCTCAATCCGAAGGGTCCTGGTGATGGACGACGAGGAGATGCTGCGAAAACTGGCCCAGCAGATGTTGAAACGACTGGGTTATAAAGTGAAGACGGTTAAAGACGGATTCGAGGCCCTCGAAGCGGTCAGGAAACAAAAAGATTCGGGAGAACCGTTTGACATGGTCATCGTTGACCTCACCATCAAAGGGGGTATGGGTGGAAAACAAACCATTCAAGAACTGCTGAAAATCGATCCGCATATTAAAACCATCGTATCCAGCGGCTATTTCAACGATCCCATCATGAACAACTATGAGAAATACGGATTTATGGGCAGCATGGCCAAACCTTATAAAATGAATAACCTGAAGGAAGCGATCGAAAAGCTAATGAATTGACGGCGCCATACCACACAACCACACAATGCCGGGGGAGGAGAGGGAGTTACTGCTTAAGTTCTTCCCACTTGTAATCGATGATTTCGGTCAGCACCCCGTTAAGTTTCCCGGGGTGAATAAATGCAAATTCGCAGTCCCGGAAAGGTCTGGCCGTTTTCCCTTTTGCATCCGGAATAACAGGGTAGTCCTTTGATTTCAGTTCCGCGACAGCCTCCCGCGTGTCGTCCACATTGAAGCTTAGCAGCATCACGCCTTCGCCGTTTTTCTCAATATATTTTGCCACTTCACCATCCGGCGCAGTGGATTCCATCAGCTCAAAACCCACTTCCCCCACCCAATAGCGGGCCACCTTGATTTTTTCGGATTCGTCAATGTAAGCATCGTCCGGCCCTCTCTTCCCCAAGAGGGGTTCCCAGACTTTCCGGGCCGCATCCAGATCTTTTACCGCGATACAGATATGATCAACTTTATTGACTTTCACAAACGCCTCCATTTTGGCGAGGTAAGGTCTTTTCCAGCGCAGCCCGCACCACCGGGAAATAGAGTGTAAAGGTCGAGCCTACTCCCGGTTCACTCTTTACATCGATATACCCCCTGTGGTCCTTCACCGTCCCCCAAACCACGGCCATTCCAAGTCCCGTATCGTTTCGCCCCATCTTTTTATTGGTATAGAAAGGCTCGAAAATTCGCTCCAGATCTTTTGAGGGGATCTCTTTCCCGGAATCGGAAACCATCAGCACAACGTAATCTCCCGGTTCAGGAGATACATCACCGTTATCCGATCCGTCAACCCGATGATTTTCCGTGGCCACACGCACCTCACCCCCATGGGGCATGGCTTCGGCGGCATTCAGCACCAGATTCCCGAGGACTTTTGACAGATATTCCGATGATCCGGTGATGGGAAAAAGATTTTCATCGGACCTGATCGTCACGCTAACGCCGGGATGGTAATTCCGCAATTGTCGATATTCAGAAGTGCCCATATAGGCGGAGACGATCTGATTTAAATTGATGACTTCTCCAGCACCTACGCCTCGCCTGGCCAGCAATAACAGATCTCCAACAATGGCCGCCGCACGTTCACCGGCCCGTTTTATGGTCAAAATGGGTTTTTTTAAATGACTCTCTTCCGGAAGATCCATCAGGAGGAGATCAGGGTAACTCACGAGACCGGACAGGATATTATTGAGATCGTGGGCAACGCCTCCGGCAAGCGCCCCGATGGCTTCCATTTTCTGAGCCTGCCGAAGCCGCCGCTCCAACCGGACCCGTTCCGAGGCGTCACGCAAAGTGCAGAGAATTGCCCAATCTTCATCCCACGGCACCAGAGTGGCCATCAGGTCCACCACACAAACATGACCTTCCGCGTGCAAAAAATCCAAGGTAAAGACACCCCCGCAAATCTGCAATTCCCCCAGCAGGTCTCTTTTGGGCTGCTCGGTTGTGGATGGAAGCAAAACATCAAAGTCTTTCCCGATGAGCGTATCTTCGGAATGACCCAGCATTTCACCAAGCCGTTTGTTGACACAAATGATCCGGCCGTTTTCACTTTCCACAACCGCGAGACCGTCCATGGAAGCATTGAAGAGGCTCTTAAATTTCTGATCCGCATCTTTCAAGCGAGCACATTCCTTTTCAAGAGTCTTAATGGTTTGGTCCGGTTCTTCCCGGTTTCGTTCAGCCGGCATACCTTACCCCCCGAGTCCATTTCAGAACAATCACGGTTGTCCGTAACAGTTTAAACCCCTGAATTTCTCTCTATAGTGCCTGAGCAACGGTGTCATATCCCTGTCCGGAATCCGAACATGTTTCAGACGTTCCTGAATCTCCTCATCGCTCAAGAGAACATTCAGACGCCTGTGGGGAATGTCTATCTCGATTATATCCCCATCTGCGATGGCACCGATGGGGCCACCGTTAAATGCTTCCATTTCAATATGGCCGATACAGGGACCGCTGGTGGCGCCTGAAAATCTTCCGTCCGTGATCAGTGCCACTTTAGTGTAGCCGGCGCCTTTTATGGCATCGGTGGGGGTCAGCATTTCGGGCATACCCGGTGCACCACAAGGCCCCTGAAAGGGCAACACAATCACATCTCCTTCAGCGATGGTGCGATCTCCGATGGCGCCCAGAAGCGCTTTTTCCGTGTAGAAAACCTTTGCAGGCCCTTTGTGCACCTGCATGTCGTCTTCCACCGCCGTTTGCTTGATGACCGCGCTCCCGGCAATATTGCCTTTCAGAACGGCAATCCCCCCCTGGGGATGATAGGGGTTTTCAAAGGACCTGATAACGTCTTCATCCAGGGATTTTCCCCGTGCAGCAATCCCGGCAACGGACAGATCGTTGACGGTTTCCGAATCCTTGATTAAATGAGCCAACCGGTTGAGGACGGCCGGGACACCGCCCGCCCGATGAATCTCCGCCATCTCATGGGTACCGGCGGGAATAATGGCGCAGAGATGGGGGGTTTCCCGGGCGATGCGGTCAAACATCTCAAGATCAACGGAAATCCCGGCTTCCCCCGCCACCGCCGGAATGTGTAGAACTGCATTGGTGGACCCACCCATTGCCATATCGACCCGAACGGCATTTTCAAAGGCCGCTTCGGTCATAATCTGCCGCGGGCGGATGTCCTTTTTGATCAGTTCCACGATACGCTTTCCCGACTCATAAGCCTGTTCTTTCTTCAAAGGGTCCAGAGCCGGAGTTGTGGCGCATCCGGTTAACGACATGCCCAGCACTTCGGAAACCACCGCCATGGTATTGGCGGTATAAAGCCCCACACAGGAACCGGCCCCGCATATCATTTTGGGAAGCATCCCTTCCGCTTCGGCGGCCGTCATCCTGCCTCCTTTCACCTGGCCGACCAGGCCGAAACCTTCGATGGGATGATGTTTTTTACCGTCAATCACATTGGCCTTCATGGGCCCACCGGTAAGGATTACCGCCGGAAGGTCCAGACGGCCCGCCGCCATGAGCATGCCGGGGGTAATTTTGTCGCAGGAAGTGACCCCTACCCAGCCGTCCAGAGAGTGGGACAACACCATAATTTCAATATTATCGGCAATATGCTCACGGCTGGGAAGGCTCAGTCTCATTTCGACGTACATGGCGATCCCATCGCAAACGCCGGGAACACCCCACTCAAATGGTACGCCGCCGGCATCCCGAATGCCTTCCTTCACCGCTTCGGTCAAAACGTTTAAGTGAATATGACCGGGAATAATATTATTGTAGCTGTTCGCCACCCCCACAAAAGGTTTTCCCAACTCAAAATCCTGTTCTTTCAGACCGGCTGAACAGAGCAGTGCTCGGTGTGGCAATGTCTCAATGTCTTTTTTTAGTATATCCGAACGCAATTTTATACTCCTTAAAAGCTATTTTCCAGCGCCTTTGGCCCCCTCTTTGAAGCCACTGCCCACATCTTGAGCGCCTTTTTTAAAACCGTTCCCCACTTCTTTACCCATTGCCGCTGCATTCCTGCCGAACTGCTGTGCGCCTTCTTTAACTTCTTTTCCAAACTCCTTGGAACCTTCCTTGATGTCGTGCACCACTTCTTTTGTGGTGGTTGAAACGCTCTGACCCGCTGCCTTGGCGCTATCTACAGCGGTTTTTTCCTCAGCATGAACCAAATTTCCCGCGACAAAAAAAACCACCAAGAGAATCAAAAGAAAACTTTTTTTCATCACAAACGCCTCCTCAAAACATTATTTGTGAAAATGAATGATCGACCCAATCGACAGTCTAACCAATCAAATACCGATTGCAAAGTTCTTTCTATGGTAAAAAAAGGCTAGCCAAAGATATTTGAAATTTTAAGATTGAAATCCACCGGTTGTTCCACCAATAATTATGTTGGCAACACAAAACAAAAGGAGGAACAACCGATGGAAACTTTAATCCAAATATTTTCACCGATGATGGGCTTCATATATCACTGTTTTGATCGCATCGTAATAAATGGGTACATTTCCATGCTATCACGCCCGGAAAATGTTGTGCATTTTTTTCGAAACATTCTCGAAGAACCCTGTATTACAAAGGAACTCCTGAGTTTGCGCACCAAAGATTACAACCACTGGGTTGACTCCTACGCACAAAACCATGGGATTCCTCTGGAATGGGCACAAAAAGGTGTTCGTAAAGAGGATTACGTACGCCCTTATCTTAAAGCCATGCAACGCAAGAATCAGTTCGGCGTCTATTTCATCTTAAAGAGCATGGAGCAGGGCAACACCTTTCGGTCCGTAAAACCAAAGTATCCGACAAAAGATCCAAACTACAGGATTATCAAAAAGACCCGGAGTCGTTTCACCCACTACTATTTCTACATCTACGATCAAGTTGCCGGCCCCATGTTGATCCGTGTTGCTTCATTTCTACCTTTTCAAACCACCTCTTACCTGAATGGACACAATTTTATTGAGCAGGAATTGTCAAAAATCGGAGTCAAGTACAAGAAAAATGATAATGCATTTGTTTCCGTAGAAGATCCCTCTATGCTTCAGGCAACCGCTGACAGGTTAAACCACGACATAATCCGTGATCGTATCGAATACTGGTCTCTCATCGTCAGTCCGAAATTCTCCAAACGAGAAAGGCAGAAAATGAACTTGCGGCGGTTTTATGCCATCTCTCAAATTGAATATTGCCAGAATTTCATTTTCCACCGAAATTTCCCCATTCGAAAGCTATTTGAAAGGTCCTGTGAACTCAGCTTTCTTTCGATGACCGCCGATAAGATATCCAATATCTTCGGGTGGCGTATCACAAAAAGATTCAAAGGAAAATTACAGACTGTTTTAGACCGTACAGATCAGGCACATCATACTTTTCGGGCCTATTTCAAAAATTCTTTTGTAAAACAATATGAGAAACTTCGCACATTTCTTCGAATGGAAGTCTGCTCCAACAATCTCCCTGACTTACGAATAAAGAAGTCGCTTGAACATCTTGACGAAGTTCGAAAAACATCAAAGGAAATTCTCGATCGTTTTGCAGAAATTCAATCCCGTACATTAAATGTCCACTTTGACTTCCCTTTGCTTCAGAGACTTGCATTACCGATTACATGCGGAAACACCCGCATTGCCGGCATAAAAATTCAAGACACCCGGATGATTCGCCTGATGGAAACGATAATGCACACGGGAATTTGCCTCAACGGCTGGTCCTCTGCTCAAATCCATAAAACCATCATCGACGCCTTTGAACTGCCCAACTATACCATCAACCAATTACGCTATGATTTGAGAAAGATGAAAGCACATGGTCTTGTAAAACGCAATGGTCGACAATATTCGTACATGCTGACCGAAAAAGGGGTGAACGTCGCAACCATGTTCATCTTGTTTCACAAACGCTTATTCGGTCCTTTGGCCAACAGCCTTTTTCATCACAGGCCCAACAAAGTGTACGTCTTAAACAGCAAGCTCGAAAAAGCGTACCACCGGGCTGATGACTATATTGAAAAAATTACTGAATTATTAGCAGCTTAAACATTCTGAGAGATGGACTCTCAGACTTAATTCGTAAGAATCTAAATACTCCCTCAATCCGCACTGCGGGGCAACAAAAAAAAGAGAATCACCGCTGCCAGTATCATGGCCAGGCATTGGAACTGCCCCATGGAAAAAAATCCCAGAAACAACCCGAGCTGGGCGTCCGGTTCCCTGAAAAATTCCAATACGAACCGCATGGCGCCATAACCGGCTAAGAACAGGGCCACCATGGCACCGGGTCGTTTAATGCGGTCTTTAAGGGTCCACAAAACAATAAACAGGACCACCCCTTCAAGACCCGCCTCATAGAGCTGGGACGGATGCCGCGGGATACCGGAGCCTGAAGGGAAAACCATTGCCCAGGGAACCGATGTGGCCCGACCGTAAAGCTCTCCATTAATAAAATTCCCCATTCGGCCGAAAAAAAGGCCTACCGGCGCTGTCACAACAACCGCGTCCGCCACCTGAAGAAATGGGAGGGAATGAACACGGCAGAACAAAATGGCTGCCAGCACAACCCCGATGAACCCCCCGTGGAAACTCATCCCACCGTGCCAGACGGCGATAATCTCTATGGGATGCCTGAAATAGTATCCCAGATTTGCAAACTGGTAAAAAAGGACATACCACAACCGCGCCCCCACTACCAATCCCAGAGCCATATAGAAAATCAGATCCTGCAGCAGTTTTCCCTGAAGCCCCAGCCGGCGTGCTCCCTTCTGCGCTCCAATCAGAAAGTATGCCGCCAGAAACCCCAGAACATACATGAGTCCGTACCATCTCAGCTTAAACGGACCCAGTTCGATGATATTGGGACCAATCTTTGGAAAATTTATCATAATGCTTGACTATTGCTGGGATTTATCTACTCTGGTTTTGGGTATCTTATCCGCTTGCTCAGGTGAAAGATAGAGCAGGCCCACAGGCGTAGTCAAGAAGGATTTTCTATTTCATTAGACCGACGGAGGACAAAAGTTGTCAAACATTAATATATTGTCCCAGAGATATGCAGGCCCTGAAATCAATGATATTTTCTCCGAAAAGGGGAGGATTCTGGCCGAGCGGAAACTTTGGATCGCCGTGATGAAAGCGCAGAAGGAACTCGGGCTTTCCATTCCCACCAACGTGATCGAAGGTTATGAATCGGCCACCGACCACATTGATTTGGCCTTTATCAAGCAGCGGGAGATCGAAACCAAACACGACGTCAAAGCCAAAATTGAAGCCTTTGTCAAGGCGTCGGGAAAAGACGAACATATCCACAAGGGCATGACCAGCCGGGACCTCACCGACAATGTGGAACAGATGCAGTTCAGGAAGGGTTCCCGAATCATCCTGGGGCGCTATGTGTCCGTCCTTCGGCACATGCTGGAGTGTGCCTCGAAATACCGGGACATTGTTCTCACCGCCCGGACCCACCATCAGGCCGCGCAACCCACGTTACTGGGGCGACGGTTTTCCATGTGGGCGGAAGAGCTGCTTACCCACATGAAGGGTTTTGAAGGTTTTCTAAACACTTATCCTCTAAGGGGCATTAAAGGTCCGGTGGGCACCCAGTTTGACATGCTCACCCTGCTGGGTAGCGCCGAAAAGGTTCACATGCTGGAGACAATGTTGGCCGAATCCCTGGGGTTTGAACATGTTCTCGATTCCACGGGCCAGGTCTATCCCAGGTCCCTTGATTATGCCTTGCTCAGCCATCTCGCTTTGATGGGAAGTGCCTGCGAGAATTTTGCCAAAGGGATGCGTCTCATGAGCGGCTATGAACTGGTCACCGAAGGTTTCAGGGAAGGACAGGTTGGATCGAGTGCCATGCCCCACAAAATGAACACGCGGAGCGCCGAGCGCATCTGCGGATTTTCCGCCCTTATCAAGATGTATGCCGACGGCGCGTCGCGGCTGGCGGGGGACCAGTGGGAAGAAGGGGATGTCTCCTGTTCCGTGGTGCGAAGAGTTATCATGCCCGACGCCCTTTATGCATCGTACGGATTGTGCGAAACAACCCTCACGGTTCTTGCCAACATGGGCGCCTACCCGGTGACAATTGAAAAAGAGGTCGATCGATATTTGCAGTTTCTTGCCAGCACCGAAATCCTCATGACCGCCGTCAAAGCGGGGGTTGGCCGGGAAACCGCCCACGAAGCCATTAAACGCCATGCGGTGGCGGCAGCCATGGCCATGCGGCAGGAAGGGGCATCGCCTCGCCTGTCCGAGAAACTGGCTAATGATGCGGTTTTCAAGAATGCCGGCATCACACAGGACCGGATCAACGCCATTCTGGCGGACAGACGTCATTTTGTGGGAAATGCAGCGGAGCAGATTGCACAGGTCGCTTCAAAAGCGTCACCTTTTCTCGATCGCTATGCGGAAGAGGCTCGGTACGAACCCGGAGACATTTTATAAAAAACCATAGTGATTCGCCCCGAAAACTGAGCGATCGCTCAGCTTTCGGAGCATTCCACATCCCACCGTTCAGACCTTGATCCCTGCGCCTATACAGCGATCCGTGCCCCGACACATTTTCATACAAGCACTTGAAACGGAAATAAAAAACCGTATCTGAATCTCCCTTCAGCCTACAATCATCCATCCATAATTATTGCGGCCTGCACATCATTTTTTTCTTGACCTTCATAAAAAACTCTACTATTGTCGCGGCCGACTGAGCGCTCAGTTGGTTTTTCTGATTAAAAGAGGTTCATGCCTATGTCCAAAAAAGAGTCCATTCTTCAGGCAGCCACATGGAATTTTGCCAATAGAGGCTTCAAGGATACCTCCATGGCGGATTTATCCAAAATTACCGGTGCTGCCGAAGGGACAATATTTTACCACTTTAAAAACAAGGAGACACTTTTCCTGGCCGTACTGGAAACGGTCAAACTGAAAATCATCAATGATTTTGAACATTACATGGCCAACAAGAACTTTCGAAACGGGCAGGAAATGGTGGAGGAAGTCATCTCCTTTTATCTTTACCTGGCCGGGCACAGCCCGGACCTGTTCATGTTGCTGCATCGGCATGACGCCTACGAACTGGCGCAGGTGAATCCGGTCTGCAGGGAATATCTTGAAGATACCTACAACGCCCTCGTAGATATTTTTGAGAAAGCCGTCAATCTGGGAAAAGAAGACGGTTCCATAGGACCTGTTCCGGCCAGAAAAACGGCGCTGATTCTTTTCACATTAACCGACGGGCTGGTTCGTTTCAACAGCTATAATCTCTACAATGCAAGCGCACTTACCAGCGAACTGATCGCCAGTTGCAGAAGGATGCTTGCAAATGGTTAACCCTCAAGCCTTTTACGATTAAGGAGCAAAACTTATGTTGACCAGAGTATTTCCATTTTTGGGCTGGTTCAAAGATTACAACCTGGCGAGCTTCAGGACCGATTTTATTTCAGGCCTTACCGTAGCCCTCGTTCTGATCCCCCAATCCATGGCCTACGCCCAGTTGGCCGGACTGCCGCCCTATTATGGCCTCTATGCTTCGTTTCTGCCGCCCATGATTGCAGCGCTGTTCGGATCCAGCCGCCAACTGGCCACCGGCCCGGTGGCAATTGTCTCACTCATGACCGCGGCCTCCCTTGAGCCCCTTGCCACGACGGGAAGCCCGGGTTACATCGCCTATGCCGTCCTGCTGGCATTAACGGTGGGCGTCTTCCAGTTTGCATTGGGAGCTCTGAAACTGGGCCTGGTGGTCAACTTTCTGTCTCATCCGGTGGTCAACGGCTTCACCAACGCCGCCGCTATCATTATCGCTTCCTCCCAGTTGTCCAAAATGTTCGGCGTTTACGTGGATAAGGCGGAGCACCATTACGAAACCATTTTTCGTGTGGTTCAGGGGGCCTTCCACTACACCCACTGGCCGACCCTCGCTATGGGCGCATTGGCCTTTACCATCATGTACGGGCTCCGCCGTATCTCCCCCAAGATACCCAATGTGCTGGTGGCGGTGATTATCACCACCTTGATTTCCTGGCTGACCGGGTTTCAGCATAACGAAACGGTGAGCATCTCTTCTATTGAATCCCCTGAGGTGAGGGAGATGGTGAAAAAGTTCAACGAATCCGTTGCCATCATTCCCGCCATGGCCGAGCAAAGGACGGAAGTGAACAAAGCCCTGGACGTGGCCAACAGGAACAAGGATATCATCGGCGTGTTGGACGCGGAACATGAAATCAATGTGCTCACCATCAACATGGCGCGAATCAATCATAACATTCATGAAGTCCGAACCGCCATCCGAGAGGTATTGTTCGAGGGCGTTTCGCAGACAGACGGCAGCCTCAAGTTCTATCCCAAAGGCCAACTTTCAAAAGAAGCTGAGGGAGATGGCCGCACCTGGCGCATAGAGGTGGGGAACAAGGCGCTGAAAACGGATCAACTCCTCATGATCGGCGGCGGTGCCGTGGTCGGGAAAATCCCCAGCGGGCTTCCTGTTCTGAGCATGCCCAAGATAGACATCGGCATTATCCTCCATCTTCTGCCCTACGCAGCCATCATTTCGCTCCTGGGCTTCATGGAGGCCATCAGCATCGCCAAGGCCATGGCCGCCAAAACGGGGCAGCGGCTGGATCCCAACCAGGAGCTGATCGGGCAGGGCCTGGGCAACATTTTAGGTGCCATGGGAAAAAGCTACCCCACATCCGGGTCTTTTTCCAGATCCGCCGTAAACCTTCAAAGCGGTGCCGTCTCCGGGTTGTCCAGTGTATTTACCAGCTTGACGGTCGTCATCGCCCTGCTCTTTTTCACGCCGCTCCTTTACCACCTACCCCAATCTGTCCTGGCCGCCGTCATCATGATGGCCGTCATCGGGCTCATCAATGTCTCCGGTTTTGTTCATGCCTGGGAGGCCCAGTGGTATGACGGCGCCATTGCCATCATTTCCTTCATTTTCACCCTTCTCTTTGCACCAGAGTTGGAGACAGGAATCATAATCGGCGTGGTTTTGTCGCTGCTGGTATTCCTATACAAGAGCATGAGACCCAAAATGGCTTTCCTGAGCAGGGATGTTGATCAGGCATTGAGATGTTCCCTCAACCACGGTCTTGCGGAATGCAAATACATTGCCATGCTTCGCTTTGACGGCTCGCTGTTTTTCGCCAACTCCAGTTATCTCGAAGACCAGGTTGCGGACGTCATGCTGAAAAAGAAATTGTTGAAACATATTATTCTGGTATCCAACGGCATAAATGATATTGACGCTTCGGGGGAGGAAACGCTATCGTTACTGGTGGACCGCATTCGAAGTACGGGTATCGATATCAGCCTCAGCGGCGTCAATGAAACCGTGATGAAAGTGCTGAAAAGAACGCATTTTCTTGAAAAAGTCGGAGAGGATCATATTTACCCAACGATGGAAAAAGCCATTGAGTCCGTTCATGAAAAGACACACAGAGGCGGCGATGAAAAAGTATGCCCGTTGCTGACGGCATGCCATCTTCCGCAACCCGTGAATGGCGTTTAATTAGCAGTCCTTACATCATACTAAAATCAAGGAGTCAGTCCATGCCCGTTATCGGTATTTTCAGCGGAACATTTTGCAGGCAGGAACCCGTTGTTCAGGAACTCCATCAGCGAATCGGCTATGAGATTGTTTCGGACAGTGACATCGTTAAAAAGGCGAGCGGTCTCTGCGACATTGCGGAAAACAAAATTGAACGCGTATTTTCCGCCAAAACTTCCATATTCAACAATTTTACCCATGAAAAAGAACGTTCCATCGCCCATATGAGGCTGGCGGTGGCTCAAATGCTTCCGGGAGACCCGGTTATTTTCAGCGGCTTTTCCAGTCAGCTCATTCCTAGGCGCATCAGCCATGTTCTTCGCATCTGCCTGATTGCAGACCTGAAATTCAGAAAAGAATCGGCCACAACCCAAATGCAGTTGTCGGAAAAAGATGCCGCTGCCCTGATTCGAAAACAGGATGAGGAGCGGGCGCTCTGGGTGCAGGCAAATTTTGAAACAACAGACCCATGGGACGCATCTCTCTATGATATGGTGATCCCCATGGACAAAACGGACGTGGAACAGGCCGTTAGCACCATTTTCAACCACGTGAACACCGATCTGCTGCAACCCAACGACAAATCCAGAAAGGCCGTCCAGGATTTCCTGCTGGCGGCCACGGTGGGTGCAGCCCTAACGAGAGAAGGGCACAATGCGGAAGTGGATGCCGAGGACGGGGCCGTCACCATTACCATCAATAAACATGTGCTGATGCTGACCCGACTTGAAGAGGAACTCAAATCCATCGCAGCCCGGGTTCCCGGCGTTTCGTCGGTCGACACGAAAGTGGGCAAAAATTACCATCAGGCGGACATCTATCGCAAAGTCGATTTTCAGGCGCCTTCAAAAGTGCTTCTGGTCGATGATGAGAGGGAATTCGTACAGACCCTTTCCGAACGGCTGCTCATGCGGGATATGGGATCGGCAGTCGCCTATGACGGAGAATCGGCCCTTAAGCTGGTCCATGACGACGAGCCGGAGGTCATGATTCTCGATCTCAAAATGCCCGGCATCGACGGCATCGAGGTGTTGAGGCGCGTTAAGGAGACACGGCCCGAAATTGAGGTGATCATCCTGACGGGCCACGGATCAGAAGCCGACAGGAAGGTCTGCATGGACCTGGGTGCTTTTGCCTATCTCCAGAAACCCGTGGACATCGCCGTCTTGACGGATACCCTCAAAGAGGCCAATGAAAAGATCCGAAACAAGTAACATTTGGGGACAAGGCTGAAAGTTCATGAGCTTGCTAAGCAGGATAAAGCCGAAATTCTGGGATCACCGCCTTTTCGCTGCAGGACCTTACAGGTCTCAGTTCAATTTTCGACGCACCTGGTACGCGGCGGTGTTCGTGACGTCGGCCGTGGTTCTGGCACCCCTTATGTTCATGGCGGTTATGGATTACCGAGCAACGCGCCATGATGTGGAATCGGAGGTTCTGTTAACAACGTCGAGACTGGTCAGCAATATTCGCCGAACCATCTCTTATTTTTTCGATGAACGCAAAAGCGCTCTTCAATTTATTGTTCACGATAATAATTTCCAAATGAACCAGGACCCGAAGCGGCTTGCTCGGGTTCTTGAAAATCTGAAAGAGAGTTTCGGTGGTTTTACGGATCTGGGCGTTGTTGATCATGATGGGATCCAGCGGGTGTACGCGGGCCCTTACCATCTGACCGGGAAAGATTACAGCGATCAAGAGTGGTTCAGACAAGTTATCAAACGGGGAAATTTTATCAGCGATGCGTTCAGCGGTTTTCGCCATGTTCCTCATATTGTCATGGCACTAAAATACCCCACTTCAAACGGCTCTTTCAGTGTTTTGCGAGCCACGCTGGATACCGGTAAATTCGACAATTTGCTGTCAAACCTTGAAATCGACGGCCACGGGGACGCATTTATGATCGATCACAGAGGTGTGCTGCAGACGCCGACCCGTTCCCATGGCAAGGTTTTGGAACGGATTACCCTGCCCATACCCGATTTTGCACCGGAAACACGCGTTTTCGAGTGGGAAACCAAAAATGGCGCTCCTCTGGTGATCGGCTACCGCTATATTACAGACACCCCTTTTATCCTGATGGTGGTCAAACATAAGCAGGAACTGATGAAATCATGGGACAATACCCGGAAAGAACTCATTGGATTTCTGGCGATCAGCGTAGCCTTTATTCTGTTCGTCATCCTCTGGGGTGCCACCTATCTGGTCAACCAAATATTCCAGTCGGATCAAAAACTGATTGCTAGCCTTCATCAAGTTGAATATACTAATAAAATGGCTTCCATCGGAAGGCTGGCGGCAGGTGTGGCCCACGAAATCAACAATCCGCTGGCCATCATTAACGAAAAAGCGGGGCTCATGAAAGACCTGTTCACTTTCAAGGAGGAATACAAACAAAACGAAATGCTGATGCGGCTTCTGGACTCCATCCTGACTTCAGTGACCCGTTGCGGCAGAATCACCAAACGACTCCTCGGATTTGCCCGTCATATGGATGTGAGCATTCAGTCCATTGATCTGGAGGAAGTGGTTCGGGAGGTGCTGGGGTTTTTGAACAAGGAAGCGGAATACCGATGCATCCAGATCTCCATTGAAATAGATGACAACCTTCCCAAAATTGACACGGATGCCGGCAGGCTGCAGCAGGTCATTCTGAACATCATCAACAACGCCTTTGCCGCCATGGAAAACAACGGTCATCTTAAGGTAACGGCCGCCATGGCCGACAAGAAAAGCATCGTCATAACGATTTCCGATGACGGGTGCGGCATTCCGGAAACGGATATCAAACGCGTTTTTGAGCCCTTTTTTTCCACAAAGACGGGAAAGGGCGGAACCGGTCTGGGGCTTTCCATTACCTACGGCCTGGTGGAACAATTGGGGGGAATCATTGATGTTACGAGCGAAGTGAACAGGGGGACGACCTTCACCATTATCTTGCCCCTCTCCATCGAAGAAAAGGAGATGAAAACCTCGTGCGAGTACTCTTAGTGGACGACGAACAGGAGCTGGTGGAAACACTGGCAGAGCGGCTGGACATCAGGGGGATCGAAGCGCGTTGGACGACAAACGGAGACGCGGCGCTTGCGCTTATCGATCAGGAAGATTTCGACCTGGCGGTTCTCGATGTGAAGATCCCAGGCATTAACGGCATCAATCTTCACAAAATGATGAAAGAAAAATGCCCGCGGATGAAATTCATTTTCATGACCGGGCACGGTTCGCAGGATGACTTTGCCGCGGGATCCGCGGAAACCGGAGTGGACTATTATCTACTGAAACCGGTGACCATTGACGAGCTCATCCATAAAATGAATGAATTGATGAACCAATAGGGGAACCGATTATGGTTGATCGCACCGACGTTGGAAATGCATCCCAACTTCAGTTTTTCGGGAAGATGACAGCTTCCATATCCCATGAAATCAAGAACGTCATGGCCATTATCAATGAGAGCGCGGGCTTGATGGAAGACTACAGCCTCATGGCCGAAAAAGGCATGCCCATTGACCCAGAACGGCTTAAAGTGGTATCTGATAGAGTTGCGATGCAGATCCGGAGGGCGGACCGCATTGCAAAAAACCTCAACAACCTGGCCCACAGTGTGGATGAATTTCACAAGAGTGTCGACCTCAGAGAAACCCTGGAACTGGCGGTGGGTTTGAGCGGAAGATTTGCGGATATGCGCAGTGTCAGACTGGACTTTCAACCGTCTTCCGATTTTCCGACGGTGATTACCTCGACCTTTCATCTGCTGAACCTCATCTGGCGGGTTCTGGACTTTGCCATGGATGCCTCCGGCGCCGATAAAATGATTGGTCTTACCTATGATGCGGACGCGGAGTCGGTGAAAATAAAATTTTCCGGTCTGGCAGCCCCCGCAAACACAGCTGAGACCATTTTTCCACCCGCGGGGGAAGAGGTGTTGCTTCACATATTGGGTGCAACAATTCACCAGGACGCAAAGAGGGGTGAGATCAGCCTTGTTCTGCCCAAAGATGTGCGGCAACAGATAACAGCTGAAAGTTGACAGTCATTATAAAGAGGAGTCAATCATGGAAAAAGTATTGTTGGTGGATGATGAAAAAGAATTCCTGGAGACCATGGCGGAGCGTATGGAGGCGAGAGACATGAACGTGACGACCACCACCTCCCCGAAAGAGGCCCTCAAAAAGGCGCAGGAAGAAAGCTTTGACGCCATCATTTTAGATCTCCAGATGCCTGAGATGGATGGCCTCGAGACCCTCAAGGAGCTCAAGAAGAAGAATCCGGATTTGCAGGTTATTCTTCTCACCGGGCATGCCACGGTTCAGAAAGGGGTGGAGGCCATGAAACTGGGCGCCACGGATCTCCTTGAAAAACCGGCGGACCTGAAAGTCCTGACCGAAAAAATCAAAAAGGCCCACACCAAGAAAATGGTTCTGGTGCAGAAAAAAGCGGAAGAAAAGGTAAGGCACATCCTGGCCGAAAAAGGGTGGTAGCGCCCCCACTTGGTTGCAAAGACCCGGATTGGATCAGTATCCGCAATTCGGGCCTTTTGAAAGAGAGAGGGAGGATTCGTCATTGAAGGTGATCATAGTGGGAGCGGGGGAAGTGGGATTCCATATTGCCCAGCGACTTTCTGAAGAGAACCAGGATGTTGTGCTGATTGACCAGGATCCGGAACAAATCAAACGGGTTGGCGACAATCTTGACGTGCAGGCATTTTTAGGTTCCGGAACCAGCCCACGGATACTGAAAGATGCAAGGATCCAGGAAGCCGACATGCTGTTGGCGACCACTGACAGCGATGAGGTCAATCTGATTTCCTGCCTGATCGCCAAGAACCTGAACCCGTACCTGATCAAGGTCGCGCGACTCAGGAATGAGGAATATGTAAACGAACTGCCGTTACTGTTGGATAAGGATCACCTGGGAATCGACCATGTGATCAACCCTCAGTCTGAAATGGTTCGCAGCGTTCAGCGATTGATGGAAATCCCGGGGGCCTCTGAAGTCATCGACTTTGTAGAAGGAAGGGTCAAACTCATCGGTGTTATGGTAGATGAAAAATCACCCTTCGCCGGCCGAAAACTCCTTTCGTTTACAAAAGCCGAAGGCGACATCCTGGTGGGCGCCATTATACGAAAAAACCAGGTGATCATTCCCCACGGCAACGACAGTATTTTAGCGGAAGACCTGGTTTATCTGGTTACCAGAAGTCAAGAGCTGGATCAGACCCTCGCATTGTTCGGGGTCAAAGAAAAAAGTTTGAGACGGGTCATCATTATTGGGGCCGGACAGACAGGCCAGGCACTGGCCAGAGCAATGGACAGGGCCAAAATCAGCACCAAAATCATTGAAAAAGACGAGGCCATTTGCGCGCAACTTTCAGCCGGTCTTTCCAATGTGATCGTCATTAACGGCGACGGCACCGACAAAGAGCTCCTGGAAGAGGAAAACATCGGAAGTGCGGACTTTCTGGTGGCCATTACCGGGGATGAAGAAAGCAATATCCTCATATCTCTTCTGGCAAAAGGGCTGGGAACCCGAAAAACCATCACCCGTGTCAGCAAATTGAGTTACCTGCCGCTCATGAGCGCCATCGGCATTGACACCGTGGTCAGCCCGCGGTTGGCTGCAGTTCGAGCCATATTGCAGTATATCCGGCCCGGCAAAATTTTATCGGTGGCGCCCTTGAAGGGAGAGCACGCAGAGGCCATTGAAGCCGAGGCGCTTGAGACGTCGGACATTGTCAACAAACCCCTTCATAAAATAAAAATACCGAAAGGGGTCATCATTGGGGCCATTTTCCGCGAAAACGAGATCATTATCCCCCGAGGCGACACGGTGATCATACCGGGAGACCGGCTCATCATATTCGCCCTTCAACAAATGCTTCCCAAGCTTGAAAAGCTGCTCACCGTAAAACTGGAATATTTTTGATGAACTTTCAAATTATCGTCCGTTTCACAGGAATTCTGGTTTTTTTCCTGGGACTTGCCATGGCTCTCCCACTGGGTGTCTCTTTTCTGTTTAAGGACAATTGCACACAATCTTTGCTCTTGGCCATGACCATTACCTGCGCTTTGGGCATTCTTCTGTTTGTTTTCACAAAAAATCAAAAAGAAAAACAGCTGAATCACCGGGACGGGGTTGCCATCGTCACCCTGGGATGGTTGATGGCGGGATTGGTCGGGGCCCTGCCCTATCTATTTTCAGGCACAATCCCTGATTTTACCAACGCCTGTTTTGAATCCATTTCAGGGTTTACCACCACGGGCGCCAGCGTCGTAACGGATATCGAGTCCCTTCCCGAAGGGATTCTGCTCTGGCGAAGTCTGACCCAGTGGCTGGGAGGGATGGGGATCATTGTTCTCTCCATCGCCATTCTCCCTTTCTTGGGCATCGGCGGCATGCAGCTTTACAAAGCTGAAATTCCCAGTCCCGTGGTGGATAAACTCAAGCCCCGGATTTCAGAAACCGCCAGGATTCTCTGGAAAATCTATCTGCTCATCACCCTGCTGCAGGTGGCGCTGCTGCTTGCGGGCGGCATGAACCTCTTTGATTCCTTCAACCATGCTTTCTGCACCATGCCCACCGGCGGCTTCTCAACAAAAAATGCCAGCCTGGCCTATTATAACAGCGCCTACCTTGATTTTGTCATTGTGATTTTCATGCTTCTGGCCGGCATCAATTTTTCCCTTCACTACAAGCTCCTTACAGGCGATCTGAAAATATTCGGTAAGGACTCGGAATGCCGCGTGTTCCTAATCATTGTCGGCGTTTTTGTCCTGCTTGTGACCTTGGATATTTATGGCGAACTCTATTCGTCTTTGTTCCAGGCATTCAGGTACGCGGCTTTTCAGGTCAGTTCCATCATCACCACAACGGGGTTTGTTTCGGCCGATTACGAAAAATGGCCCCATTTTTCACAACTTATTCTGCTGATCTGTATGTTTCTGGGAGCAATGGCCGGTTCAACGGGGGGCGGCATTAAGACCGTACGGCTCATATTGATGGTAAAACATGGTTACCAGCAAATCTTCCGCATTATCCATCCCCATGCGGTGACCACGGTAAAACTGGGCGGACAAGCCGTTTCCGAGGACGTCCTCAGCAGCATATGGGGATTTTTTTTCCTCTATATGGGCCTTTTCGTCGTAGCCTTTCTGGCCATGGCATCCATGGGGCTTGACTATATCTCCGCTATTTCATCCGTAGCGGCCACCATCGGCAACATCGGACCCGGTTTAGGGATTGTGGGCCCCATTCATAACTACCTGGAAATACCCACGGTCGGCAAATGGGTGCTCATTGCGTGCATGCTCTTGGGGCGTCTTGAAATTTATACGGTGATTGTATTGTTGGTGCCCGAGTATTGGCGAAAATAGACCCGCGGTCGTGGATATGCGTTCCCGAAAATACTTCTGTCCTGCCAACCCGCTGACATTTGATCCATTTAATCGATATATTTAAGCTGTTAACGGAGAAAAACACCCATGGCGACCCAGCTGCCGGAAAAAGCGTTACATCTTAAGAAATTACGAGAGGGCAAATTTAATGTTCCTGATTTTATCTATGTCCCGGCGAAAGATTTTGAAAATGAGAATTTTGAAAAACTTAGGATATTTCTGAGCCGCCATCAGGAAAGCTACAAGGTCATCGCCCGAAGCGCTCACCCGCTGGAGGAAGCCTTTAAACCGGGAACTTTTGATTCTCTGGAAACCTATGCCGACACCTCAGGCATTCAATATGCCAGGAATCGGATTGTCAAAATGGGAAAAACGGTCAGCAGGCTATCCATTTTAAGGCAACAGAAATTCAACCATGCACCGGAGCTGAACCTGGAGGATATGGGCATCATCGTCATGCCCTTCATTGATGGAAACGGAATCATGGCAAAAATGCTGGGAAACAGCTGGGAATTCGGATACTGCCGAAGCCGTTCCCACAAAGTGGAGAGTGAACCCTTCATCACCAAAACCCCTCATAACACAGGTCTTTTGGAAATATCCAAAAAAATTCAAAATTATCTCGGTTTTAAATGTGAAATTGAATACATCGTCTCCAGGGACGGCGAAATTTACGTGGTCCAGGCCAAGGACATTTCACAGATCGAAACATTGGATGAGATGGAAAGTGAAAGGTCCGTACATTTGGACGGCGTCAGAAGAATCCGAAAAAGAAGAAATTATCGGGAAAGACCCGTTTTTGTGATGGACAATGCGGAATTCTACATGTGCATCATCGATCAATGTGAAAACATTGTAATGCAAGATGCGCGTTCCAAGCCCCATATCGAAGATGCGCTGGAAATCATTGCTGCCCAGGAAGCTCTGTTTGAAAGTTTTGCCCTGAAATACGAACGCTATGCCATCCTGGGCCTTTCCATCGACCCTCCGAAAGACCTTTACCAGATTGCCAGCCATTATCTGGATGAAATGCCGGATTTACAAGCGCCCCTGTCAAAGGCCCTTTACAACAACCTGTATAAGAGGGATTACTTCCTCTCGGAGGCAGATACCTTAATCGCCAGAGATGATATTCGCGTTAATCTCGGAAGTCACGATGCCTACGGAATCGCCACCGTGCGCAATCCGGTCTGGTCCGTATACTGGTATCGTGACAGAGACGAACCGGTGACCCGCCAGTTGAAAAAGCTGGGATTCAGGACGGGGGACAGCATCGGAATCGACATCGACATGAAGGAGAAGCCGACGGTGTATCGGCTTTAGTATCCCTCAACAAAAAGGGGCTCTTCAGATGAAGAGCCCCGGGCTTTTGTGTTGTGTTGTGAGTTAAGGGGTTTAATTCCAGCAAGAACCGGGGCCGTATCCGCCGCGTCCTCCACCGTATCCGCCACGTCCCATTCCGTAACTTCTGCTGACCGTATTGTCCGGCGCGATTTTCCGGGCTTCCAGCCGGTATTCCAATTGTTTTTCAGCCATCTGCCCCTTTAACGTGGTGATCTCTTTTTGCAGGACCTGCAGTTTTGCGGAATCCGGATTTTCACCATTTAGAAGGATCGACATCTCGTTCTGTTTGCTCCAGATATTGTTTCTCAGGGTTGCGGTTTCATTAAAGAATTTCTGATCCAGAGTGTTCAGGTTGTTCTGTTGCTCCTGCGTTAGGGCGGTTTGTCCACCCTGGTTTTGCCAGCAGGATCCGGGTCCGCCACCGTAGCCCCATCCGGGACCTCTCGCAAAAACGGGATAAGACATGGCACCCACCAAAAGTACAATTCCAAGAACAGTCACCAGCTTTTTCATGTTGCACCTCCAATATTTTTTAAAATGTTTTTGATTTTGATATAGTTTTTTGCAGCGATCGTGCCAAACAATTGAAATGCAGGCTAACCTATTAAAAATACCTAGTTTTTTTAAACAATTGAAATGGGTAGAAAGTATCCGATCAATCCGGATCGGAAGCGGCCTCAACCATCACCCGCTCCCCTTCCTGAATTATGCGCTTTTGAAGTGGCCCTGAGCTGTTTTAGTTTGACTTCGTAAAAATAATTGTCGCCGTCAGTCCTTTTCCAACCTTTTTTCCTGACAGCGCGCATGAGACTCCATTGCCTTTTGGCGCATACGGTGACGCTCTCCAGGGATAAAGGAATTCTTTTATTGAACGAAAGCCCGGGAAAGCGGATACTTTGTACCCGCGCGCCATATCCATGTGGGTAGAAAGTATCCGATCAATCCGGATCGGAAGCGGCCTCAACCATCACCCGCTCCCCTTCCTGAATTATGCGCTTTTGAAGTGGCCCTGAGCTGTTTTAGGCATCTTCTTCAATTCCACCAGGACAAACGCCATGGTAATGATAAATGTAATGAGGTCGGCAACGGGAAAGGAAAGCCAGACGCCGTTTAACCCGTAAAACCGTGGCAGAAAAACAATCAGCGGTATCAAAACCAGCACCTGGCGTGAAAGAGAAAGCAGCAGGGCCGGGACGGCCTTGCCCAAAGCCTGAAAAAATGAGGCCCCCACCACCTGGCAACCTGCCAAAGGTAAAAAAAACATGCACAAATGAAGCGCATTGCTGCCGGATGCCACCAATACCGGATCCTTTGTGAACACCCTCATAATAGCCCCCGGAAAGAAAAGGACCGCGAGAAAACCTGTGGTGGCTACAATTATGGATGCCATAAGGGTCAATTTGATGCTCTGCCGCACCCGTGGAAACTGCCGGCACCCGTAGTTGAATCCGACAATCGGCTGCATCCCCATGGTAAGCCCCATGATCGGCATGAATATAAAGGAAAGAAGACGGAAAATCACGCCAAAGGTGGCGATGGCCATGTCACCGCCGTAATGGCTGAGGGTGTGGTTCAAGAGCGCCACCATGAAACTCATGGCGCCCACACGTGCGAAAGCGGAAGACCCCACCGCCAGCATTTCCCTTAAAATATCGATTTTAAACCGCATATAGCGTAAACCGAAGGGAATTTCGCTGCGGCCGGACACAAAATAGATCAAAAGGACGCAACTGGAAAGCGACATTGAAATCACGGTTGCCACCGCGGCGCCGCGTATCCCCATTTTCAAAACATAAATGAAAATCGGATCTAAAATGATGTTCAAGACAGCCCCGGCCATCATGGTCAGCATAGCCATTTTGGCATTCCCTTCGGCCCGGACTGCATTGTTTACGGCCATGGAAAAAGTCATTAAGGGGCCCGCCAGCAAAATGATCTGAAAATACTCTCGGGCCAGCGGCAACAACGCTTCGGTTGCTCCGAAAATCCGCAACAACGGCGTCAATGCAAAAAGGCCGACCAACTGGATGACAAACCCCAACAGGACCGCCGGCAGTACCATATTCCCCAAGGTCACGGCCACCCCTTCCTGGTTCCCTGCGCCCATACGCCTGGAAATAATGGAGGCACCACCGATGCCGATGATTTGGGTGAAGGCCATTATCAACATGACGATGGGCAGGGCCACCGCGATGGCACCGATGCCCAGAGTGCCCACCCATCGTCCCACAAAGATGGTATCCACCGTATTGTACAACGCTTGAACCAACATACTGATGATGGCAGGGAGGGAGAGTTTTATCAGCAGTTTACCGATTTTGTCGTTCGCCAGCACGTCCCGTCTTGTTTGTCTTTTCATTTAATAGTCCTTTCCTGGAATATGGGATGCGGAATCGCCGCCCCCATCAAAGCGCATCCGCTAAAAAACGATAAATAGTTCCCATGTGTACTCGAGACCAAATAAATGGAAACAACTGGTGCTCTTCCTTACGGCAAATGACCTCCGACAGGGTTGGATACGCCTGCAATAAACCCCCTATGGCCGCGACTGCCTCATCGTCCAGGTAGGGCTGCAAATCATCCATTTGATCTTTAAACTCCCACGGTCTGCCCGATGAGATACAAAAGCGCAACAGGATGATCCTTTTGGCCATTTCGTAAGCTTGTTCGGAGTTCGACATTTCGTTTTTCTGATGACGGAAAAATTCCAGCAACACCTTGGCCGTGTGAACCACGACACCCTCAAACAGAATTTTCCAGCCCACCTGAAACAATTTGACCAAATGGTGCACTTTCAAAATGGCTGTCCATGGGTCAACGGACAGGTCTCCTTTCGGTTCCGCATGGGATCCAAGCAAATATTCACCGCCCAGATTACAGACTGAAAAGGCGGCCTCAGCCGCCTCCTTGGGCTGAAAAGTGCGACCCTTGTATGCGCATCCGGAGATTAAGGTATTGGACAGATAGGAAATCTCCTTCATCCGCCAAGAGAACAAATCCGGATCCGTTCGGTTGATCAAACCCATGGCTCCCGCCAAAGGCAACGGATGATCCAATGGCTCCGCTTCGTTATACGCCAGCAATTTTTGATGGAAAGCCGGCGGCGCCAGGGCTTTTTGGAGGGTTTGAATCAATCGCTGGACTTTCGGGTTGCCGGCCTCTGATGCGCCATTTTCCGATGCTTCTCCAAATCCCCGGGATCTGAGATCAGGTGCGGTTTCCGTTTCCATGGCCCGAAAGTGGGCACGACTGACGGGGTCCATGGTTTCCGCCGCAATAATCTCCGGTAAAGGGGTAGAGCGTGCCTGATTCAGAAAGACGGTAGCCGACATGGGTGCGACAAATCCTTTGTTCTCCCTTCGCTCTTTCCGTTCCGAGGATACATCTTCCTCGAGCGTCTCGCCGGCGGTGAATACATGGTAAAGGTCGCCATTGTCTTCTATGCATTCCCCGGAAATCCAAGAACATCGATCGAGCAAACGAATCAGCATCGCATAATCCAATTCATTCAGTGCCGCCATCAAAGCACAGACCGAATCCCAGCTCGATTCATCCTTTGAAACCGCCACATAATGGCCGAACGCCTGATGGAGCCCGCCATCCAAAAGTCCCTCCAGGGCAGGGTCGTTTCCCGGCTGCCGGTCATCGTTCAACCGCGTGGAAAGATTGTGCCGGTCCAGCACCCACACAAGCCTGCACAAGCCCAGGGTCAACAAGTCCTCATCCAACGCCCTAACCTTGCGAGCCGCAAAATCAGAGCCGTTTTCCATCATAATTTCCAGCCAGAGTCCAAAACGCTCAGCATCAAAGGTTTCATCCAGGCCGGGTTTGTCGCTGTGCCAGAGGTCTTCGTCGAGAACGCCTTTCAACTGCTCTGTTGTAGCAAGAGAAACAATCTCCGCAGAATCCTCCAATCCCACATACCGTATGAGTTTGGTCAGGACACCGACATCCAAACTTTGAATAACAGCGGGCAACTCCTCCCACCCCAGAATGTGATTCAATAATTCCCCGGACTGTTTAGGTTTCGAAATAAGGGATGTCATCATCACCTCGTCGGTTGGCTTTTGACCGGTCAGCCTTGAGACGTTCAGAGACAACCGGTATGCTGTGGAGATGCGAAAAGGTTTATTACACAATTCTTTTTTTTGTGTCAATTATTTTTTTATAAATTATTTCAATAATTTACACAGTTGACAATGCGAAAACACGCTGTTATAATATTGACCAGGAATTGAGAAAGATGCCCACGCCATTCCCCGGTTGGACCTTGACCGCCATCACCTTGGCCTGCGCTAATAGCTAATAACCTTGCAATTTACCCCTTTCCAGCGGTTTTCGAAATCCCCCGCTTCAGGGATTCTCTCGCATTCTCCCACATTCAGTTGTATATGCGACGAAACACCCCTGTCCAACTTCGTCAGATTTTTAGTTGACTTTGCTTTCGTTTCAGCGTTTCATAAAATTTCACGTTATGACCTTAAATTGAAACCCTCTAACTATCTACGGGAGGTCAAGCGATGGAAAACCTGACGGCAAGAGACATCATGAATAAAGAGGTTTTGACCGTTAACTCCGAATTATCAATTCAGGGGTTGGCGGACTTCCTGTTTCAAAACGCCATATCGGGTGCGCCGGTCATATCCGATGACGGCAAACTGATCGGCGCCGTATCCGTTACCGATATTCTACGTCATGAGACCGTTCCGGAAAAGGGCGTACAATTCAACTACCACCATGATTACTACGTGCACACAACCGATGACCGGTTTTCACACCAGGACCTCAACGCTCTCCATTTCACGGATGACGCACCCACAACAGTGTCTGACATCATGAATTCACGAATTCTTGTGGTGGGAGAAAATGATACGGTTCAGCAGGTGGCGGACATCATGATCAAAAACCGCGTTCATCGCGTTTTCGTTACCCGTCATGATAAACCGATCGGCATTATTTCGACGGCCGATATGCTGAAGGTCATTCGGGATATTTAGCGCCCAAATGAAAAAATGTTCCATACCACCTGATATTGATCACCAAATTCAGGGAATCGCCCATCAGCTGGCCGCCGGTGGAGAGGGCGAGAACTATCCGGCGACCGTCATGATTGTGCCCACCGTACTGAAACTCAAGGAATTTCTAAATCGGTACGGGCTGGACGCTTTTCTGCAGTTGATCGACCACTACTACCAGACCTTTGACTCGGCCCTGCTCAAAGAGATCGTGGTAATTCTAATGAGCGAGGCGATCAACGAACCGCTGATTAAGAGAGAATTGACGCTCAAGGAGCACCATCTGGATGCCCTGGTGACGATCTCCATGAGGCACATAAGACGTGTTCTGGGCAATATCATGGCATGGGTAGAGCAGAGTCCGAAGGGCAAAATCATTCTGTATCAGAATTTACGCATGGGAGGATTGTACCCCCCACTGGAGCGTGATCTCAAGAATCTGTTTGCGGCAAAGGGCTGCCCGGTCTTCGAAGTGGATCTCAATGGCCTGGCGCCCGAGGATATGAACTCCCGTGAAATTGTCGATGCTATTCAGCCGGTTCGAAAATCCGAAGAATTTAACCGGGCCGCCATCGTACTCACCCGGTTCAAAATATCGTCCGCTCCAGATCCCGCCGACAGCTCTCACCCGGAGGATTTTAATTCCTACGCCTCACAGGAAAATAAACTTGTTGCCCTTTACGCCCTGGCGAACCTCTCCATTGTAAAGGGCGAGCCGTCCCGTCTGGAACACCCCATCATCATGCTGGATGCCGGCAAGAACGCGTTGAGCCTGGCACAAAAAGCGATCAGGACACCGCTGATGCAGTTCTCCAACGCCCTGGACCTGATGGCCATGCCCTTCATCTACCACCACCTCTACTGGATAGCGGCCTACGGCCTCAACAATCTGGAAGATCTGCTGCCCGCCAGTTCACCGGACAGACGTGCCGGCAAGTTCTATCACCTGTTTGCCCGGAAAGTGGCCGAGGTG
This sequence comes from Desulfatiglandales bacterium, assembly GCA_963663335.2. Classification (GTDB taxonomy): domain Bacteria; phylum Desulfobacterota; class DSM-4660; order Desulfatiglandales; family Desulfatiglandaceae; genus NaphS2. The sequence continues at coordinate 791,083 of CAXXLN010000002.1, forward strand.
TTGACGGAAGAGCCTGCTTGGTGAGGCAACTGCACCAGGTTGGTCATATCGATTAACCTGTATCCCTGCTATTCCGGCAGACGTAATGGTTGAACAGGCAGTGGCATAATGCAGGAAGGATAGGAAAAATCGGATGCAACTAAAGAAGGTCTATATTTATGGTTACAAGAGATTCAATCAGACTTCTATTGAAGTTCAATCGACATATATACCGCTCGCCATTACAGGCAATAACGGCACAGCTGAATCCAATGTTATTAAGGCGCTCCTGCAAATGTTTGTCGGGTTTATATTTCCACAACCTTCCTCATCGGCAAAGTCAGGGATAAGGTGTAGGTAGAACTTGATATTATCGAAAATTGTATGAGATATTCTTCAGTGGATATATTGAACTTGGCAAGAAGAATTTGTTCTGCCATCCAGGGATCCTTTAAAGTCAGAGCGCCTAAAGTGGACCACTGCCCAGCTGTTCAACTCAGCGAAAGCATTGATATAAATTAATTAAATGGAAAAGTGGCCATGAACACAATCACTTGGTTACACCTATCAGACTTACACTTCCAAGTCACAGAAGAAAGCACGTTGGACAGGAACGTTGTTTTAAGGTGTCTCTTGGAAGATCTGATTGGTTTGAAAAAAAGTCACGATCTGTCACCTGACGTGATCCTGATATCAGGGGACATTGCTCATTCTGGAGCAAAAGAGGAATATAAGATGGCAGAAAGGTTTTTTGACAAGCTCCTGAAAGTAACTGGATTGTCGAAGGATCGACTCCTTATTGTACCAGGTAACCATGACATTGATCGTTCTCTTATCAGTCAAGTTTCAAAAACGGCGATTTCATCTTTGGACAGCAGAGCTATGATGGAGGGTGCGCTGATCGACCCCCAGGACAGCAGCCTAATATTACGCAAATTTAAGGGGTACTCCGAATTTTTAAAAGACTATTTTAACGACACGACTATTTCTACGGGTGACCAGTATCTTTTTGTGCGCACTTTTCAGTTGTCGGGTCATAATGTTGAGGTTCTTGGTCTGAACTCGGCTTGGGCGGCTTACGGCGGAGCCGAAGACAGAGGCAAATTAGGGCTTAGCGAGCGGCAAGTTCGGAACGTATTGGAGCAAAGCAATAACAACGGGATAAAAATAGCCTTAATGCATCACCCATTCGACTGGCTGCATGAATTTGACTGGGAGGTTTGTGAACCGTTGCTTATGGAAAAATGCGATTTCATTCTACGCGGACACCTCCACCGTACGAGTCTAGTTTTTAAAAAGACGCCGGACGACAGAGCGATGAATATTGCTGCGGGAGCCTGCTATGAGAGTCGAGATTATCACAACAGCTACAACATAGTTAAGCTTGATTTGGAACGTAGGAAGGGAGATATTTTTTTACGTACTTGGAGTGACAGCGGGCGAGGTTTCTGGACCGAAGATACTTTAGCCTACCGGAAGGTTAAGAATGGCGTTTATCACTTTTCGTTGGATGAGTATATATCTTTTGTGCCTCCAGATGGTGATTCCCTAGAAACCATTAATACTCAATTTTTTCGTCAAACAAATCGGGCCATGCGTTTGATCAGGGATTTAATTCCCGGTATTGATGTTCCCCTTACGAGGGACGAGTTTACACGAGTAGAGGAACAATTTGCGTTTAAGAAATCTGTTGTCCTTACAGGCGATGCTGGGACCGGAAAAAGCGGAATTGCTGCTGCACTTGTTCGGGCAGCACAGAAAAGAGGTGCCGCGACCCTCTTGCTGGACTCCAGACGTGTGGGTCAAATCCAAAACGAGGCTCAATTGCGCGAATATTGTGACTTTAGGGGTCCTATCCTATCAGCCATTGAAAAAATTGGGAGGCACAGAGGATGCCGGCTTATCATTGATCAGCTTGACAATGTTGTTGGGTCACCCTCGGCAATGATCTTGGTAGATCTTGCAATAGATTGCTGCCGTTTTGAAGGTGTTGAAGTCGTTGTAATATCCAGAAAACGGGAAACACATGAAGAAAGACTTCTCGAAAAGCTCACGCAGTCAGAGTTTGTTGAATTGACTAGCCATCCATTGAGTGAATTTGGGGTGAGAGAGATACTGGGCAAGATAGGAATTGATGAACCTTCTAACGAACTGGTTGCTCTTGGTCGGAACCTTTTGAATCTTGATTTGATTGGCAAGGTAAAAGAGCAGCAGACTGACTTAGATTTTTCTACATTAATGGATGAAGTTGCGTTATGGGAGCATTACCTAAAGTTGTTGCTCGAACAAGAGGAAATAGGAGACAGGCTTGACAAGTCAGAGCAAATCATTGTGGAAGCGATGAAATTAGCCCGAGATGGATTGAGTGGCAATAACCGTACTTTCTTGTTGGACAATCCACCCTCTCCCGAGCAGAGACGGTTGATAAGTTGGGGAATTATCGTTTGCGATGAGCGTGTTTGCCGCTTTTTCCATGAAAAGCTCCAAGACTTTCTCTATGCTCGGGATGCTGCCCAGCGAAACGCAATGCCTGAAAAAGTACTCGATGAGATTGATGAGTACCAAACCCGAAATGTCCTGCTCTGGATGGAAAAGATTTATGCACGCCGAGATTCCCGGGTGCTGTCAAGAATTTTGTGTGAAATTCTCTTCCGCCAATTTTTTAAAGAATGGCAGGGTCGTAGGCACTTTTCCTATGGGTTTTGATCTCCAGTGGATTTCCATTTTAAGGCAAACGAAAGCCAGGAGTGTATAGCAGGATCTTTCTCCAGCAACGATTTCCATGGGCTTTGTTCGCCGTTTGAATTCTTTATTGACCCGTTCAATGACATTTGTTGTGCGTAAACAGACCCATTCTTCTTTAGGAAACTGCAGATATGTCAGACAGGAATGGAGAGAGTTTTCCATGCATTTGACGGCGGACGGCAGTTCCTGCTTCCACAGTTCCTTGAAGTCATCAAAGAAGGCAAGGGCTTGTTTCTTTGAAGAGGCATAAAAGATGGATCTTACCTCATCTGCAATTTTTTTCTTCAGCTTTTTGGGAACTTTGGCCAGTATGTTTCTCGCAACGTGGACCTGGCATCTTTGCACTTTGGCTGATGTAAATTCCTCTAAGAAGACCTTTTCCAAACCGGGAAGGCCATCCATGATACCTAAGCGAACATGGCTGGGATCCAAACCTCTTCTTTTGATATCTTTAAACAGTTCTCGCCAGACCGGAGCCGATTCCTTGTTGCCTGCCTGCAAGGCCAACACCGTCCGATGTCCTTCTTCCGTAACCCCTACCACCACCAGAACGGGAACCTTTTCTACCGATCCATCAATCCGCATGGAGAAAAGGGTGCCATCTATGTACATGTATTTAATGGGTTCTGAAGACAAATCCCGCTCACGCCATGCCTCTACCGCCTGGGTCAGCTCTCTGCTGGCGTTGCTGACTTCCATCGGTGAAAGTTTCCGGCCAACGAGGGTTTCAGACATCATGGAAAGGGTCCGGGTACTCACCCCGCTAAGGAACATGACACAGAGGTCTTTGCGAATAGCATCTTCATATTGCCTGCTGCGAGGGATTACATGCGTCTGAAATTCGTTGCTTCTATCCCGGGGAACCTTTACGGCAACCTCTCCAATCCCTTTCATGGTGAACTTTCGACCATAAGAACCATTTCGGTGATTATTACGGCCTTCCAGTCGTTCGTAAGGGCCTCGGCCAAGGAAGCCCGTCAACTCCGTCTCCATCAGCTCAGAGAGGTATTGCCCGACACTCTCTTTCACATTTGTTCGGATTACTTCAAAAAGAGTCTCTGGTTCCTGACGGATTCCGTTGATCAACTCCATAACCTCTGGTACTGTGATTTCCATCTTCATTGGCGCTTCTCCTTTCTTTTTGGATGTCTAGGTAAACACCCTTATAAAGGAAAAGCGCCTTTTTTTCGACAAAGCAAAAATTCACACAAAAAATTTTACACTACCGATTCCCGGCTACATAATCAATTTTTAAAGGAAATGTTCAATGTCTAAGAAAAAAGTGCCGTTTTATTCACAAACAGCGATGTTGGACCCTTATATACATTCTCCCAATCCTGGGGCGGATCCCGATACGCTTGAAATAATCCTGGATATACTCCGCACCCGACAGGATTTACGCGACTACTTTTTTCGCAGTGGACCGCACGCTACGTGGGCCAGCATTCTTTGGGACCATGGCTTTTTTTCTGATTTTCCCTCACCTCAAAAGACTGAGAAAGAATATATGTTTCCATATTGGGACGTTCAAGGATACTTGATATCTGTGGCAAGTCAAGTGCCTGATATTGTAATGAAACACATTGAGACCATTCACGGGCATGTATGGTATATATCACGAGCTATTGAGGCGCTTTGTCTAATCGAAGCTGACAAAGCTGAAGGTGCTGTGCCAAAAATAATTGAATGGCTAAATGATTTAGAAATCGCCACTGCCATAGCCCCTCAGACTTTTGAACTCATCAAACATCTATCTCGGAACAGAAAATCGGCCGCCGTCTTTGATTTATTTCTACACCTTACAACCCCAATTACCCCGCCTGAAGTTAAGAAAGTTGGTGATTTTTTACTAAACGCAGAGGCTGTTTCTAAATTCAGAGATGGGTACAATGAACGCAAAGTGCTATCGGAGAGCCTTAATCTCCTTGTAGAATTAAATGCCGAGCGCACAGTACATATCCTTCAAGAACACCTATGCAGCGCTATCCGACTGGAAGCCAAAGCAAGCAACTTTCCAGATTTTGAGAATGTGTCTTGGTGGCGTGCCGCTGTCGAAGAAACCGGACAGGATTTCGATCATGATTATAAGGACAAATTACTTAAAGCACTACGTGATGCGCTGGAGAGTTGGGTTCGGCAAGACACAAGTGCTGTGGGGCCGTTGCTACAGTATTATCTGAAAGAGAAACGCGAAATTATGCGCCGTTTAGGCCTTCATATTCTTCAATGTTTTCCTGAAGAGTATAAAAAGGATGTGGTTCGAGAGCTGCTAAAGGCAGAGAATCTTGATGATGTAGGCATACACCATGAGTTTTTTATGCTCATGAAACGGGGATTCCCTTATTTGGATACTCTGGAGCAAGCAACGCTGGTTGCTGCGATCTGCGATGGGCAACCACGAGATCGTGCTGTGAAGCTGGCAAAATTCGCACAGGAAAGTTATGGTACAGACCCCGATGAATACCTTCGACGCCACTCAAAAATCTGGATCCGTGACAGGTTGTGGATGCTAAAAGATAAACTAACAGGTCAACCCGTACAGCTCCTTGACAAGTTGGTCGCTGAGTTGGGTAAGCCTGAGCACCCTACCTTCACGCGCTGGCATTCTTCGGGGGCTTATGGGGTTCACGATGTAGGTCCGCCTGCTAATCATGAGCTCGTTCGTAAATCGGCAGATGAATTAGTCGAATTCCTGATGCAATGGGAACCCCCACCTGATAACCAGCATGGATCCGATCGTATTTCCTACGAAGGGTTAGCAAACAATGTGGCAAACCTTGTCCTCGCTAATCCACAAAAATATGCAAATCAACTTGCTGCAATAGGCCTCATCCGATCGGAGTTTGCATGTGCCTTATTGGAGCAATTTACGAAGAACGAAAAGGCAAGCGCTGTATCTTGGGAATTGTGTATCAATTTCTGTGAGAAGTTGTTGGAAAACGAGTCGATACGTTATGGTATGAATCATAGGGTGGGTGAAAACTGGGTCTGGGCACGAAAACGTATTGTGAACCTTTTTCAAGAAGGGATTAGCAAACCCGAGCGTGCTATTAAGTCAGAATACCTACCAAGAGTGAGAGATGTGTTGCTCATGCTAGTTTATGATCCCGATCCTGAGCCTGAGGGCGACAAGCCACAGGAGGGATGGTTCGGACACAATGATCCTGCTACTGTAGCAATTAACCATGTCCGATCAGATGCACTATCAGCTCTCATAGTATATGCCCTATATAGAGCCAGGCTAACTGGAACCGATGAAAAGGAACCTGGCTCAGAAGGCCCAGGCCCCCAGCGCTTGGAAGAAGTTGTCAGGGAGACTTTAACCAGGAAGCTGGATAAGATAGACGAACCTAGTTGGGCAGTGCATTCGGTTTACGGGCGACATCTCTGGGTGCTCTATTGGCTTGATCAGAAATGGGTAAAGGCGCACATTGATCAGATATTTCCAGAGGAAGAAGCTGAAGAAAACATTGGGTTTTTCGTGGCCGCATGGGATTCTTTCGTCATTTTCAATCGTTATAATACACTTATGCTGAACATGCTGTATCCTAAATACAGCAAAGCAATAGACAATTTGAGCGAAGGTTACGTTACAGAGACTCATCTCAGACCAGCGGAGAGTTTAGCTGGTCATCTGATTTGGCATTACTTGCTTTCTGATAAAGAAATTCCAGCAGTTTTAGACGAACGAATCCTATTAAAGAAATTCTTTGAGGTTGTTAAACCCGAGTTTCGGGGTATTGCGTGCTGGGTCCAATGGAAAATACTTAAAGAAAATCCTTCAGATTCTGGGTCATATTGGCCCAAAGTACGAAAACTCTGGGAGTGGCGGGTAAAGGAGGCCTCAATGGCTAATAACTCTACTGATTTTGATGATGAGATGGGTTGGCTTGCACACTTACCACTCGAGTCACCTTCTTCAGAAACAATTACCTCATTATGGCCGTTGCTGGAGGGCCTTCTGCCACATATTGCACGAGATACACGAGGGATGGGTTGGCGTTCTATTGAGGAATACCTCATACGAGTAGTTGACGGTGATCCAGTAAAGTCCATACAATTCTACTATCTAATGTATTCACAGCTGGGGAGCCCTCCCTTCCTTTATAGTGGGGACAATGCGCGTAAGATCATTGAGACTGCTGCCGCTCACGACAAATCTCGGAAGAAGTCTCTTGCTCTAGTTGACCTACTTGGCCGCCAAGGCATTCATGAATACAAGGACATTTACGACCGTTACGTTGGATAGCCGGGGGAAGGAATGGGGAACATTCTATATTGTTCCTATCATTACGAAAGTTTATGAAGAACAAAACATCGTAAATTCAAATGGATAAAATAGGCTATTTTTTCTGAAGGGCACGTGAAAGCACGGGGACCAAAGGGGCGTAGTTACCTAAAAATAAGGAGTCGCATCTGAACGACCTGTTGCCAAAGGGGTTTTGCAACCTGAACCTTAAGAAAACTAACCGGTCGATATTATTGGGCAATGTGATAAGAAAGATTGTGCGGTACATAGGACTGGTGTCAAATCTGCTCCTGATCCATGTTTATGTGGGGTTGGATGAATACGGCTGCGACAGAATGCAAACCCGCGGAAAGCTTTGGTGACAGGAATCTGAGCTCACGGTTATTGTGAATCAAAAGCAGATGACCACATGACATCGTAAATCCAGGATTTACCGGCCATAGAATTAACTGTTGCCCTGCAGTTGGTGGAAGGGATGATTTGAAAAGCGCTTCAAACAGATGTATCCGGAATCAAAAGGAGGTGAAGCATGACAACTCTTACGATGGAATTGCCCGAAACCGTGTTCTCTGCTCTGCATGCGGACCCAAAAGAGTTTACCCGGCAGATGCGCATTGCAGCAGCCATCAAATGGTACGAACTGGGCAGGATTTCGCAGAACAAAGGGGCTGAAATTGCAGGTCTTTCCAGATCTGAATTCATCGATGCGTTATCCGATGCCAAGGTGTCGCCGCTTCAGATTACCCCGGAACAACTCCGCGAGGAGCTGGCTGATGCGGATTGAAAAGGTAGTGGTGAACAGTTCGCCTCTGATTGTGCTCTTCCGGAGTGGGCAGGCCAATCTGCTGCCACAACTCTTCCGGGAAATTGTCGTGCCGGAACAGGTGTATGCTGAGGTCTTGGCGGGAGGGGAGAATGATGCAGCAAAGATAATGCTCCCCCAGACAGAATGGATTCTCAGGGAAAACGTGGAGATTACCCTCTCTGTTGCGGCTTGGAATTTGGGAAACGGAGAATCTGCGGTATTTTCTCATGCCGTAAAAGGATCCGGGTTCAGAGCACTTGTGGACGATCTCGCAGCGCGCAGATGTGCTCATGCCTTCGGAATTCGGACATTGGGCACTGGTGGTCTTCTGGTGCTTGCCAAAAGACGGGGCCTGATCGATTCGGTGAAAGACCGGTTGGAACTGCTCAAAGATGCCGGATTATACTTGTCTGAATCCGTAGTTCAACTCCTCACCACCGAAGCAGGAGAGTGAAAGAGGTCAAGAGCAGACCCCATGAATGGATTTCTTATGCAGCAGTTAAGGACTGAATTTGAGCAAGCTCGTTATGAAAACGCCGTTCGGAATCCCACAAATCCAAAGCATGTTGAGCATTCAGCCAAAATTCGGGAGAATTTCCGAAAAGACGAGATAATCTTAGTGTCATGGTGGGTGTTACGGCCCGCCGTTCTCTCAAAATTTCATTGATCGTCTGGCATGATACACCCAAGGCCATAGCCATTGAGGTGGCGTTCAGATCAAAATCCGACATGAAATCTTCTCTGAGCATTTCGCCGGGACGGGTTGGGGGGAATTCTCTTTTTATTGTATTTGATATGGCCATATTTGCGGTCCTCAATGGTAATCCGTTATTTCAACATCGTAGGCGTTGCCTTCAACAAAACGGAAACAGATTCGCCATTGGTCATTGATAAATATTGGATGCCGTCCTTTCCTATTTCCTTTCAGTGCGTGTAACCGGTTGCTTGGAGACACTGCAAGATCATTCAAGATTGTCGCGTAATTGTCAATCGGCAATTCCCGTGATGGATTTTCTCTTTGGTGCTCGATGGGTGGAAGAGTTACAGCGGTCTTCTTGCAAAAGGCTATCGCCATGAGATATTGAAAATTGTGTAAAATTCTCCATTGACACTGTAGCAAGACGTGATACACTTCCAAATATGATAAAAAGTTTTAGTCAGGGCCTTGCCGAATTGTTCGAACGTGGCCGCTCCCGTAAAATCCGCCAGGATTTGCAGTCGCGATCCTTACGCCGTTTAGATGCTTTAGATCAGGCCAATTTTTTAACGGATCTGAACTTGCCGGGTTTCAATTTTCACCGTCTTCAAGGGATGCCGACACGTTACAGCATTCATGTCAATGGCCCATGGTGTATCACCTTTGAATGGGAAGACGGTGATGCATTGAAGATTGATCTTGAGCAGTATCATTGAAAGGGGAAATCCATGGCGGAACATATTGTTAAACGCCCTTTAGAGAGGCCACCAATACATCCAGGGGAGGTCTTGCGTGAAGATGTTCTGGAACATCTTGGCCTTTCAGTTAGTGAAACAGCAAGGCGACTCGGTGTTTCCCGTCAGCAACTTCACCGCATATTGGCTTGTACTCATCCAATCACCACCGAAATGGCTCTCAGAATAGGCAAGTTTGCGGGCAATGGACCCGGGCTTTGGTTGCACATGCAGCAGGCTCACGATTTATGGTATGCCGAAAACAGAATGGCAATAGAACTTTCCAAAATCAAAACCGTTGAATCAAATGGCCTCGAAGCATAAGAGTTGATTTTGGCAGCCTAAAAAGAGCTTTCATCAGAAGCTCATTTGGTGGCTTAAGGGACATCTTCAGATAAGGGAAACTTTCGAACACATATGAGGTTCGTGATTTCCCACCCTCTCGATCGGTAGAATTTCAAAGCCTGTGTATTGCCTTTCTCCGCCAGAAGCTGCAACCGCTTCAAAGGCTTTTCCCTCGCCCAATTATCCACCGCATCCATGAGGGCATTGCCGATACCGTTTCCACGACACCCCTCCCTGACGACAACATCCTCCACCTGCCCCACCAGACCCCCTTCAGCCGTTGAAATGAGGGTCTGGATGGAACACATGCCCGCTACCCTGCCGTCTTTTTCCGCCACAAAAACCTGACGTTCCGCCCCCTGCCTGCTGAGCAGCAGCTCGATCCCGCGACGCTGGACCGCTTCGTTAAAAGAGAAATCTTCTTCAAGGGTGAACAACACCCTCAAAAGCGCAATCAGTTCATCCGCGTCGGACATCTCACCGCCTCGGATGGTGATCTCGCCAACCATACGTCCCTTCTCCCCCGCAAAACGCCTTACAGTTCATCCGCCTTTTTCAAAACAACCAGGGCGCCCTTATAGGACACAACCACCAGCACTATCCACGATACGATCAACACTGCGATCATCATAACCTCCCACAGTTTTAATATCCAAGAAATATAAGATTCGAAGCGATCCTTTAATACATCTCATCCGCCGCCCCCATCACCTCGGATTCGGTAATCTTTTTCGCATCCATTAAATGCCACACATACACGATATAGGCGAGCACCAACGGTATGACCAATGCCACATAGCTCATGGCCGTCAGGGTGTAATGGCTGCTGGAGGCATTATAAATGGTCAGACTGGATTGAAGGTCAGCCTTTGACGGATAGAACGCCGTATTGTTGAAACCCGCGAGGAAGAAAACCGTCAGGCCCACCAAAACCGTCCCAAGGCCGCCGAACCAGATGCCGTTATTTTTTCCACGAAGCGCCGTTGCCACCACTCCCCACAACACCAGAACAATCCCCAAGAGAAGGAAAATCAGAACCAGGGGCATGGCCAGCAGGTTGGAAAGGTATTTTCCGCCGACCATGGAGACGATGCCCGTTTTCGGATCAAAGCCGAAACCGTCCATGAAAAGGAGGCTGCCCAGCACGTACAGGAGGAATGGCAACGCGCACAAAAGGTTCACCAGCACGGCTCTCCGAACACGATCTTCCATGGCCTCGAAACCGGAAAAATCGATATTGTTGATCAGGTACATGGCGCCAAGAATGCGCGCGTTAAAGACTAGAAAGAGCCCCAGGGAAAGATTGAAGAGACTGAAGGCCGCTTCCAGGCCCCGAAGGGGATTGGTCCAGGAAACCAGGTTGTATTCGTTCAGGGTGAAATTTGAGCCGGTGAAAAACGTCCCCACGGCAGCCCCGATCAGCAAAATCCCCACGCTACCGTTGATAAAGAGAAATATTTCATACACTTTCTCTCCTAGAAAATTGCCGGGCTTTTTCCGGAACTCATAGCTGACCGCCTGAATAACGAACGTAAAGAGGATCAGAATCCAAACCCAGTACGCCCCTCCGAAACTGGTGGCATAAAATTTGGGGAACGCGGCGAAAAGCGCTCCCCCGAAAAGGACCAGGGTCGTAAAGGTCAGTTCCCACTTCCGGCCCAAAGAATTGATAATCAGGGATTTCTCCGTCGAAGTTTTCCCCAACTGCCCCAGCAGGGTCTGTCCGCCCTGGACGAAGATCAGGAAGAGAAAGAGAGAACCCACCAGTGAATCAATGATCCACCAAATCTGCTGCAAAACCATCGTATCTAAATTTCCAAACATTTTAGCGTCCCTCCGGTCCGATCTGTATCTGTTTCAACATGATCTTGATTTCGGCGATCAACAGAATCGTAAATATGGCCAAAAACATGAAAAAGGTCGTCTGCACCGCCCCGGCTGTCAGATTGGAGCGCGCCACGGTCACGGGGAGAAGATTCTGGATGGCCCAGGGTTGCCGACCCACCTCCGCAACGATCCAACCGCACTGACCCGCCACAAACCCCAGGAAGACGGAAATCACGCCCAGGAATAATAGCCACTTCTGGTGCACCAGGGTATTCTTCAGGGCAAAAACAAGAAAGAGCAGAAAGATAATGGGAAAGAGTCCTCCCAGGATCACCATCGTGTGAAAGGCATAAAAGGTCGTGGCAACGGGAGGAACCGCCTCCTCAGGAGATTTCAGATACCCGAAACCCAAATATTCCTGGTTTTGGTTGAACCGCGTCAGAGCGGTTTGGGCGGCCGCTGTATCCCCTCCCTTTTTGGCTTGTTTGTACAGCGCCAGCTGCTTCACAGCTTCCCTGCCCTTCTCTATTTTTTCTTCCGCTCCCATAACGCCTTCCTTCTTGTTGCCGTAGACCAAATCTTTGATGCCCGGCACGAAACTTCCCGGCGACCGGTTTGCCAAAATGGAAAGCAGACCGGGAATGCGAACCTCGAAGAGAAAGGGCGGCTGGTCGTCGTTGACTTTTTTATTGGGATTGGCGATCCCCGCGGCAACCAATCCGGCGCCCCTTTGTCCCTCGTACAAACCTTCGAAGGCGGCCAGCTTCATGGGTTGTTTGTGAGCATTGTTATAGGCGGCTTCGTCTCCCGTAAAGGCCACGTAACCCGAAGAGAGAAGACCGAACACGGCGGCCACCAGAATACTTTTCCTGGCGATCTGCACGTGCCGTTTCTTCAGAAGATACCAAGAGGAAACGGTCACCACAAAAAGAGAGGCGAAAAGAAATCCCGAACTGGTGGTATGGGTGAATTTGCTGATGGCGACCGGTGAAAAAAGCACCGCCCAGAAGTCCTGCATTTCAAATCTTGCCGTATCGGGATTGAAAGCCATGCCGGTGGGGAACTGCATCCACCCGTTTGCGACCAGTATCCAAAGCGCGGAAAGGTTGCTTCCGATGGCCACCATCCAGGTGGAAAAGAGGTGAAACTTTTTTGAAACGCGATCCCATCCAAAAAACATGACGGCGAAAAAAGTGGCCTCCAGGAAAAAGGCGACAATCCCTTCCACCGCCAGGGGCGCCCCGAAAATGTCGCCCACCATCCAGGAATAGTTTGACCAGTTGGTGCCGAACTCAAACTCCAAAATAATCCCCGTCGCCACGCCGATGGCAAAGTTGATCCCGAAAAGGATCATCCAAAATTTGGCGACCTTTTTCCACTCCTCGTTTCCCGTTTTCACATAAATGCTTTCAAAAAAAGCGATCAGGAAAGAGAGCCCCAGCGTAAGTGGAACAAAAACCCAGTGATACATCGCCGTCATGGCAAACTGGGCCCTCGCCCAATTGACCATCGTCAAATCCATCTGTTCAACCATAGCGCAAATCCTCCGTTCTCTCTTTATTCAAGGTTATGGCTTTCAGCCGATCGGGTCATCATGTCCAGCACATGATTGGACCTTTCTTCATCCGTATTAAAATGGGTATTCAAATAATTGGGGAAGAAAAACAGCTTGAGGATTACAAACAAAACAAAAAGCTTAAGCAGGATGATTTTCCACAACACTTTGCCTAACGTCATGGAACGAAACCCCTCCACATAGAATCGGACAATCAATCCGGGGTGCAATCCGTTCATTTTTTCCTCCTTAATCAAAAGATTTTTCATTCCGAAATGCAGACCGGTTGCTCCAGGAGTTGGGCAAAGGTCACATTTCGAAGGGTATCCCGCAACTGATCACGAGCCTGCATCCAGACATTATGAACGGCGCAGCCCGGTGTGGCCTCACATGAATCGGGCCGAACCACACAATCGTTTAAGAATATCTCACCGATCATGGTTTCGACCACCGACAGAAGCGTGATGTCCCCGGGCTCCACGAGCAGGCTAAAACCCCCTCGGGAACCCTGCCTGATTTCAATCATTCCCGCCTTTGCGAGATCCTGGGCAATCTTAGCCAAAAAATGAGGGGGGATCACGGCATGATCCGCAATTTCTTTTCGACTCACCAGAATCCCTTTCCCTTTCTGGGAAAGGTAAAGGACACACCGGACAGCATATTCACCTGCTCGCGTTAACCGCATCTGCGCATTCCTAAAAAACAACAAGACATATAAGATATTTTTTATCTCATATATCCAATAAAAAATAGGCTGTCAAGAAGAAATTTGATTTTTCTTGAAAATTTCTGCCGGCCTGCCCCACTACCTGATAATTGATCGAGGCTAGGCCCACCGGTGGGTGGCGGATAGCGTAAGGGTTTGAATTTCGAAAAAAGGGGGAGGATAAACTTTAAATAGCACCCATCTGAGGCCTTCAGGAATACGTTGATCGACAAAGCGTTCCATATCAATTTACATCAGGTACCGCGCGGTTTTCAGTTCCTTTCCGATGCTGTAGCGAAGGTGGAGCCGAAGCACCTTTTTCATCTCCTTCATCATGGCATCGGTCAACGGCACCTCTTGGGAATTATCCAACGGAGCTGCCTGAATCCGGTCCAGCCCCTTGGCCGCATCCGGGTCTATCCCGGGCAACCGCGCCGATTCTTTTTCGCATTTGAGGCAGGCGATGCCCCCTTTGTTCTGCTTGAAAACAGCCCTCCCCTCTCCGGCATATGATCTACCGCAGCAGCAACACCGCTCAAAATTGATGCCGTATCCACCCAGGGCCAGGGCTTTGGCTTCAAATAAAATTCGCAGCTCTTCTCTTTTAAGGTCACTTGAAAGGGCGGAAAAAGCGCTTTTCAGAAGATCGAACATACGTGGTTCCGCAACACCAAAGGGGAAGAGGGTTTCGGCCAGCTCAACCATGTAACTGGCCAGGGAGAGGGCATGAAAATCGGACCTCAGATCGGGAAACCCTTGAATCAGCTTGCCGGAGTTAAGAAAATAGAGATCACGACCGCTTTTGCGCTCATATTCCAATCGGGTCAGACAAAAGGAATCGAGACAATTGGCAAATCTTTTACTGCTCTTTCTGGCCCCTTTTGCGACCCCCTTGAGACGACCCTTGTCAGCGGTAAAAAAGCTGACCAGGAGATCGGTTTCTCCGAATTCCCAGGTTCTGGTGATAATGCTTTCGGAAATATTCATGGTTCTATGAAATCACGGCCTTCTCGGCATTGGGATAAGGCATTTTCAAGTGATTGACAAAGCGTTCCTTTTTATCTATGCTCCACGGCAATGTTTACCACAATAGCACACCGGAAAAAAGCTGAAATCATCCTGGCGAATCATTTTGGAGGCACCACATGCAAATCCTGGAAAAAGCCGTTTCAGAGGGGCGAGGCGCCCTTTCCGAATATGAATCCAAACAGGTTCTCAAAACCTACCGGATTCCCGTTACCAGAGAAAAGATCGTAACCGAAAAAGAGGGCTTAAAAGCCGCCATAGAAGAAATCGGATTCCCCCTGGTCCTCAAGGGGTGCTCGGCCACCATTGCCCATAAAACCGGTAAGGGCCTCATTGAAGTGGATCTCCGGAACATGGAAGAATCAGTGGCCGCCTTTGAGCGCATCATGGCCAATATGACCGGAGAAGATGGCCAGGTGCTGGTCCAGGAAATGGTCAAAGGACAACGTGAGCTGGTAGTGGGCCTTACCCGCGACCCCCAGTTCGGGCCGTGCGTCATGTTCGGTCTGGGCGGCATTTTCACGGAAGTGTTAAAGGACATCTCATTTCGTGTGGCGCCCCTTGAAAAACGCGATGCCCTTGAAATGATGTCGGAAATCAAAGCCGGCAAAATCCTGGATGCAGTACGGGGCATGCCCGAAGCCGACCGTGACATCCTGGCGGACATTCTGATTAATGTGGGCCGAATCGGCCTTGAAAACGATTGCATCAAGGAAATCGACATCAATCCCCTGATTCTTTCCGGCAGTAAACCCGTGGCCGTGGATGCCCTCATCATCCTGGAGTAGAATATGCCTCTTTTTACTATTGATTCCAACAAATGCAACCGTGACGGCATCTGCGTCGCCGAATGCCCTTCCCGGGTTATTCTGACAAATTCACCCAAAGACGTACCGGCGCCCGCTCCCGATGCAGAAGAGCACTGTATCAGGTGCGGCCACTGCGTAGCGGTCTGTCCTGAAAGCGCTATCAAATTGGCATGGATGAATTCTGACGATTGTCCGGCAGTGGACCCGGAACTGCACCTCACCCCGGATCAGGCTGAACAGTTTCTGACGTCCCGCCGCTCCATCCGGACCTTTCGGAAAAAGCCCGTTCCCCATGAAACCCTTTTGAAACTGTTGCAAATCGCCTGCCGGGCGCCTTCCGCCAAGAATGAACAACCCTGGCACTGGCTGGTGGTTGAAAATACCACCGAAGTGAAGCGTTTGGCAGGCCTGGTGATGGACTGGGTTCGCCTCATCATAAAAGAGCGTCCGGAAGCGGCCGCACAGATGAAGCTTCAACTGGTTTTGGAAGCATGGGAGAACGGGGAAGAACGCATCTGCCGCGGCGTCCCCCATGTCATTGTGGTTCACGGTGACAAAAACTGGCCATTCGGCTCGGAAGACGGGGCTCTCGCCCTGAGTCATCTCGATCTCTATGCCACCACCCTGGGACTGGGAACCTGCTGGGGGGGGTATCTCTACACGGCCGCCAACAATTACCCACCCCTGTTTGAAGCCATGGGTCTGCCACGGGAACACCGGGTTTACGGCGCCATGATGGTGGGGTATCCCAGATTCAAATACCCGCGAATTCCCAAGCGCAATCCGCCTCGGGTGGTGTGGGCATAAGGGGAAGATTCCGCATGCCGAAAATCCTGATTGTAGATGACGATGCCGCCCTTCAAATGGAGTTGGAGGAATCGCTCCTATTCTTGAATTATGAGGTGGTGGGTGTTGCCCGTTCGGGTGAAGACGCCGTTGAAATGGTTGAATCCGCAGCCCCCGACCTGATCCTCATGGACATCATGATGCCGGGCGGAATGGACGGGATTACGGCGGCCCGGGCCATAAAGGCAAAATCCGATGCCGGAATCATGTTTGTCACCGGTTTCGGAGAATCCGACTATATTGACCGGGCCAAAGCGCTGAACCCCTTAGGCTATATTCTAAAACCCTTTCATGAGATGGAGGTTCAGGCTGCCATCGAGATCGCCCTTCACAGACGCACCATTGAACTGAAATTAAACCAGGCCCACGAAGCACTGAAAGAAACGAATCGAAATCTGGTGCTGGAGATAAAGAAGCGTCAAGAAGCGGAAGAAGAAAAGGATAGGGCCATTGCCAAACTTCAAAACGTGATCCTGAAATACAGTACCTTAAAAGGATTGCTCCCCATCTGCGCCTCATGCAAACGGATAAAAGATGCAAAAGGCCGATGGCGGTCCGTGGAAAACTACGTTTCGGAACACTCGGATGCTGATTTCACCCATGACATTTGTCCGGAATGCGCCAAAAGGCTCTACCCCGACGTGGACATTTCCGGAATATCATAGAAGAGGGAACCCATTATGAAAAAACCGGTAGCGCTCATTATTCGAGATGGATGGGGATTGAATGAGAACCCAAAAAACAATGCGGTCCTGGCCGCTCACACTCCCAACATGGATGCCTACAAGAAAATGTATCCCTGGACCATACTGGATTGTGCGGGTGAAGCCGTAGGCCTGCCCCCCGGATATCAGGGGTCCAGTGAGGTGGGGCATCTCAACATGGGCGCCGGACGCATTGTGGTACAGGAATTGAAACGGATCAACGATGAACTGGAAAGCGGCGTCCTGTTTGAGTCTGAAGTATGGCGGCAATTGATTGGCAACTGGCGACAAAATAACAGCCGCTTCCATCTGCTGGGGCTTTTGCAGGACGAAGGGGTACATGCCCACCAAAAGCACCTGTTCAAAATCATGGCCGAGGCCCGGAAGGCCTTTCCCGAGGGGGAAATCATCATTCATCCTTTCCTGGACGGTCGCGACACGCCGCCCCGCAGCACCCTCGGTTTTCTGAAAACCCTCGGCACCGAAATAGAAAAACTTGGGTTGTGCCGTATCGGAACGGTCATGGGGCGTTATTACGGCATGGACCGCTCCCAGAACTGGAAACTCACGGATCAGGCTTATCATTGCCTCGTTTGTGCCGAAGGGTTGCGCGCCGAAGACGCTCAAAGTGCCGTCCAAAAAGCCTATGAGGAGATGAAAACCCCGGACGGGGATGAAATGACGGATGAATACATTCCCCCCTTCCGCATCGCCGACTACGACGGGGTTCGTGACGGAGATTCCATCCTGCACACCAATTATCGCCAGGATCGGGCGATTCAACTTTCCCGCGCCTTCGTTGATCCCGATTATCCGGGACACCTGAAGGTGCGACCAAACGTGGTTTACGCAGGGTTCACCCGTTATTACGACGATTTCAATGCCTGCCTGATGGCCCCCATGGACAAGGGGGGCAGCATGGAACACCTGCTGGGCGAAGTCATCTCTGATGCGGGGCTCACTCAGCTGCGCATTGCCGAAACACAGAAATTTCGGCATGTGACCAGCTTCTTCAACGGCAAGAAAACCACGCCCTATCCGGGGGAAGAACAGATGGAGGTCCCGTCGCGATTTGATGCCTCCAGTTTCGCTCATCACCCTGAAATGGACGCTTACACCGTGACCGATGAAATCCTGCGGCGCCTGGAAGACAACCCTTACGATTTCATTGCCGTCAATTACGCCAACGGCGACATGGTGGGACACACCGGCAACATGGACGCCGCCGTAAAGGCCATTGAAGTGGTGGATGAATGTGTGGGGAAGATCGTGAAACGGCTTTTGGAATTGAAAGCGGACATCCTGATTACTTCCGACCATGGAAACGCGGAAGAAATGGTAGACTACGAAACGGGACTGACTAAGACAAGCCATACCCTTTTTCCCGTTGATCTGATTTACATCTCGCAAAGTGCCGTGGGGAAGAAACTGCGCCCAAAGGGAAAGCTCTCGGATGTGGCACCTACAGTTTTATATCTGCTGGGTCTGAACATTCCTAAAGAAATGACAGCGGAAAATCTCATTTTATGAAATCACACCATCGAACCCGGGAGCCTGAATGACCCTTGCGGCAGCCGAAAAAGAAAAGGCCATTCTGCTGGGCTATTGCTCCCTGGACGGCAATACCGATGCCAAGAACGATTCCATGGCGGAATTGGCACGTCTGGCGGATACGGCCGGAATTCTTTCACTGGGAGTCTATATTCAGCGACGTGCGAAAATACATCCCAGGACCTTCATCGGGGAAGGGTTTATTGAAACCAGCCTTCAAAAAGCAGGGGCTACAGCCGACCTTCTGATTTTCGATCATGATCTCACCGGAAGCCAGGCCCGTAACATTGAAAAACGCTTCTCCCTGCCCGTCATGGACCGCACCGAAGTGATCCTCAAAATTTTTCATGATCATGCCCGAACCCGGGAGGCCCGTCTACAGGTCAGGCTGGCCGAATTGAAGTACGAACTCCCCCGGGTGAAGAGCATGTGGGGACACCTGGACCGGGAGCGGTCCGGCAGCAAGTCAGGCGGAAGGGTGGCATTTCGTGGGATGGGGGAGAAGCAGAGCGAAATGGACCGCCAGAAGCTTCAGCGGGAAATTTATGAGATCGAAAAAACCCTTAAACGGCTCGTCCAACAGATTGACACGCAAAAAAAGCTCAGGAAGAAAAGTTGCCGAAACATCGGCCTGGTGGGTTATACCAATGCGGGGAAGTCAACGCTTTTCAACCGGCTGACCCACGCGGATGTGCTGGTGGAAGACAAACTCTTTGCCACCCTTGATTCCACCTCAAGGTCTCTGCCGCTTCAAAACAGCAAAGAAGCGGTCATATCCGATACGGTCGGATTCATCTCCAACTTGCCTCATCACCTGGTCGCCAGCTTTCGCGCCACCCTCAAAGAGGCGGAGGAAGCCGACCTTCTGATCCATGTCACCGATATATCGGATGAAAATTATCAAAAACATATAGCGGACGTGGAAACGGTCCTCAAAAGCATTGATGCCGATCAAATCCCCCACATTCTGGTCTTTAACAAGATCGACCGGGTTTCCAAGGACATCCTCAAGGGAACCCGAAACGCCTACCCGAATGCGCAGTTCATTTCAGCCGCAACCGGCCGGAATATAGATCTTTTTTTGCATAACCTGGCTGAAAGCCTGTACCCAACCACCAAAGTCAAGCTGCTGATTCCCATTTCCGAGCAAAAACGCATCCACGATATCCACAACCTGGGCAAGGTCCTTGAAACCACTTACGAGGATGAAAACGTGCGCATAACTGTGGAAATCGCAAAGGAGGACATGTCGCCACTACATCAGTACCAGATCCCGTAACAGCCTCGGCAAAGATGGGGGTAGTGCAGAATTCAAAGATGGCCTACCAGAACCGTCATTCCATCAAACGGAAAGAAAGCTCTTGATTTTTTCTTCATTGATGGAGCCGCGGACATCTTCATGGATGAAACGTCCCGATTCAATCACAAACATCCGATCCGCGATATCGACCGTGAAGCTCAAGACCTGCTCCGAAACGATAATGGCCAGGTTTTTTGTGTTCTTTATTTCATTCAGCAACTTGGCGATATCTTTAATAATGGAAGGCTGGATGCCCTCCGTCGGTTCGTCCAGGAGCAACACCTCCGGCTCTGAAACCAGGGCCCGGGCGATGGCAAGCTGCTGCTGTTGACCGCCGGACAGATTACCGCCTTTGCGTTTGCTCATTTCATACAAAATAGGGAACATGCTGTGGACTTCTTCAAACAACTGTACCTTCAGGACTCCTTACCTCCAGGAAAATCAAATGACACCTTGTTCGATATTTGAGCCGAAAAAGCCCCCAATTTGATAGAAGAGTTGCATGTCAGTGCCGGGGTATTTTACCTTGGCATTATTGAGATGTTCAAACAGTTGTTCAAGTGCCCGATTGGCCGCCGGTCTAGAAGCGTTATGCACCCTTACATTCAGGCGATTTTTTTCAGGTTCGGGAATGATATCGGCTTCTGTCACAAAGAGATCCTGAAGCAGACGACGAGCTGCACTTGGATTCACTGTGGGACCGCTAATCAATCCCAACATTGCTGTTTCAGCACGATAAGCAATCATTCGGATGGTGTCCATCAGGCGCTTCCTTCCCGGAAGTAAACGCAAGAACTTGTCTTTGTGTTCAAGCTCACCCCACGTAACATGCTTTGGTGTTTCTTTGAGCACTGCCTTTAATTTCTCCAGTTGATGTTCGTAGTTTTCGATCTCCTCTAACAGATCGGCCTTTTTCTTGAGCCACTTACCATACTTGGCGGGCTTTTCTTCGGTTTCAGGGTGAAGCGTTAACTCCGCAAAACGAGCACGCCGATATCGAAGCTTGTTCTTCAAAGAGTTCCGGGATCGATTCAACTCTCGCCAAGCAGGATTCACCACCTTTTCGGTCTCAGGAAACTCAGTGGTTCCGTATTCCAAAACAACATCAATATCAAAATCTTGCATCATATAGTTGAAAAAGTTTTCCTGAGACCATCGGCTGAACATGCGGGCTGCCAGTTGGGTATGAGGCAGGTCAAAGGCCGTGCTGACAAGACTGGTCTGGTGACCTGACTCCGTCAGTTTGCGGACCTCTCTCATCCAGATGACATTTTTGCCGGAACCCACATGACTGCCCATTTCGCAAAGATGCATATCTATGACTTCACCGGACGGCATGGTGACTTTGTGAGTGTTGAACCACTCTTCCGGCCAGGATTCTCCCGGATGCTTGTTATAGGTCATGCAAGCGATGCGATGGTTGCACCACATTTCAGCAAAAAACGATGGACTGTAACCTTCCCGGTCAAAAACCAAAATAAATCGACATAACCATGGGTTTTCGCCCAATTCCTGATCGCTTGGTTGACCGGGTACATCATTAAGCAACCGGGGGACAATGTCTTTCCTTAACGTTTCCAGTAATCCCGGATCGACGGTTTTTTCGACCACAAAAAACGGACGGCCGATAGAATCATTGACCCAGTAATCGGTGATACCTCTCAAACAAAGGCGCTCACGGGAAACGTAACGACGAGGCAGTTGCGTCAAACCACCGTTGTAGACACGCACATGTCCGTCGATATAAAGAGCACCCACTGATTCAGGTTCCAGTTCCATCCAGTATTTGCCCAAATGGGCGGCCCAGCGCTCTGCACCGTTATTGGCACTCAATTCACTCATTTTCTTGCGCAGACAACGGACTTCGGGAATTCGATCCAACCCCAGCAGTTTCCCAAATTCTCCAGGGGCATGCCCTCGAAGTTTTTCTGTTGTCTTAATTCTGCACAAAGCCATCAGCGCAAGGAGGATCAGCACATGATAAATCGTATAGTAACCGCTAACCATGCCTAGAAACTGTTCTGCCCCATGCAGCAAACCATTGGCCAGAAGTGCTGGAATCGCACACAGTACACCCCCTTTAGGAACATCCAGGCAGGATTCAAAATGAATCGTGGCTCCCATAGATTTTCCCAGGGATGCCAGTACTCGCTCCTCAACCCGGGTACAAGCAACTCCCATACCTTCAGAAGCCGCTCTATCTACAACGGTACGCGACGACTTACTGATGACGGTCTCCTGAGTCCCGGGTTCCGATAATCGACCTGCGCCTATCGCTTTGCGAATGGTGTCATACTTAACATTCAACTCCAAGGAAACATCAACCCTGCTGCAACCCTCATCAAGCAAGCCTTGTGCTCTTTCAATCACTTCCGGGGTCAATACATTACCACCCCGACGTCCAGGACGTTTCTTGAAAAAGGCTTCAATGCCACCTTTCCGAAGTTTATTTACCGATCGAATAACACTGTTCTTGCTTACGCCAAAGGTCTTTACTATCTGGATCTGACGACAGGCGCCTGCTTCAATCAGCTGCCCAGTAATTATCTTGAAGAGTAGATGATCTGATTTCTCATGGCTAAAAATCGGATAAGTGCCAACAAAATATGTCCACCGATCTTCATCACGGTAGACACTTACCAACTGGTTGATTTGTGTTGCTCCTTTTGGGATTATGGGCAATATTAGCTGTGGCATGGTACCTTTCCTTTCTTTTTTTATCAAAAATATCATGTAAAAGGTGCCATGCTTATTTTCCGGTTGCAACTTTTTTTTGAACTCATCAGGAATGCTTCAAGTATTTGAAATTAAAATTGGTTTTTGCGGATCTTCCTTGAAAAAGATCTAAGCAGAGATCAAGAGTCCTGACCTTGTGTGGAGAATGCGGGTCTAAGCCGGTGAGAATGTTTTCCTCCACGGTCAGTTGTGAAAAGATCTGCCTCCCTTGAGGAACGTACGCGATGCCTTTGGCAACTCTTTGATAACTCTCCAGAGACGTAACATCCACGCCATCCAGTTCAATGTTTCCCGAAGTGGGTTTGAGCAGCCCGATGAGACTTTTCATAAGTGTCGTCTTACCCATGCCGTTCTTTCCCATGACAGCGACAATCTGCCCTCTTTCCGCTTCAAAAGAGATGTCATGAAGGATTTGACTCTGCCCATAGGCGACATTTAATTTATTGATGGAAATCATTTTATATCCCCGTTTTCACATAACAGCGTGTCTTCGTAATTCTCCGATTCAATGTCCAAGATAGACCTCGATCACTTTCTCATTTTTTTCAACGGTCTCCATTGAGCCCTCGGCAATCATCCGGCCTTGATGCATGACATTGACGCGATGCGCAATTTCCCGAACGAAATTCATGTCATGCTCAATGACCAGGATTGAACGGTTTTCACTCATTTTCTTTATTAAGGCGGCTGTTTGGCTCCTTTCATGGACGCTCATTCCGGCCACCGGTTCATCGAGGAGTATCAGCTTCAGATCGGCAATCAGTAACATTCCGATCTCCAGCCACTGTTTCTGCCCATGGCTGAGCAGTTCCCCCGGCATATCCAGTTTGTCGGAGAGATAAACCATTTCAGAAACCTCATGAATCCGATCAATAACCGCCTGGTCCCTCTTAAACGCCAGAGCGCCCCACACACCCCGTCCTTTGGGGTAGGAAACTTCAAGGTTTTCAAACACGGTTAGCGCCGGATAGATGGATGGCGTTTGAAATTTGCGCCCGACACCGGCCTGCACAATTTGCTGCTCATGCATGGCCTTCAATTCACGATCGTCAAACTTGATGGAGCCTTCCGTGGGTTTGGTCTTGCCGCAGATCAGGTCCAAAAGAGTTGTTTTTCCGGCCCCATTGGGACCGATCACAACATGAACAGTCTCATTTTCCACATATAGGGAGACATCGTCCACGGCTTTAAACTGAAGTTCCTTTTTTAAAAAAGCATAAATATCCAACAAATTCATGCCGTTAAAATTAGATTTTGTGTAACGCTACTGTCTACAACCCTATTGTCTGGAGCAAATCAAATGCTCTCTGTTGCTTGGGGTTACGCCTGGTAGTCATCATGAAAGTCGCAGAAGCATCTCTTTCGTCTGAACAACGGCAAGTGGCGCGAACGATTGCCCTTAGATGATCGAGAAGGCCACGGAAGGAGTAGACTTCCGAACCGTCATCGAGTTGCTTGGTCCTTGCTTTTTTCATTGCCGAATCTGAGCGTTTTGCAGGGGCAACCGGATCACGGAGGGCTTTACCTTTTTGATCCTCGTCGGCATAAAGCAGGGGCCTCCATGCTTCCATCATATGCCACTGCACATAGTAGGCGAGCATGCACAAAAATATATGAGCCCGAACACGGTCTTCGAGACGGTGGCGAATGGGACGTACCATGAGGTCTACGGTTTTGAAGGAGCGAAACGCTCTTTCAGCCTGGCTGAGCAACTTATAACTGCGCACCGTCTCGTCCGCATCCATTCTATCTTCAGGCAAGCTGGATCGTACGATATAGATTCCATCGAGTGCGGCCTCTTTTTTAACCTTCTCTTTATTGATTTCGAAGCTGAAATCGTTGTCGCGAATATCGAGTTCGAAATGCTTCCCAACTTTGTACTTATTGATAACCTTGCCGACCCGTAATCCGATCTCGTCCTGTCCGTGCAACCGGCCCCTATCGACCTTTTGGGCAAAATTTGCCAATTGTTTTTCGATAGACTGAATGTGATGCCGGCTCTTTTCAAGCCTCTTTTCGATTTGTGCCGGACTGCCCTTTGCCGTTATTTCAGCAATGAGTGCCTCTTCATTGACTTTATAATTAAACCCGTCTTCGCGAATATCAAGTTCGAAGTGTTTGCCGATTCGGTACTTTTCTAATATTCCGCGTACCCGTACTTCAATCTCATTTTTTCCGTTCAATCGCCCCCGCTGAACCATGCCCCGGACCTTATTCAGTTCCTTGGCAGTGGCTTCAAGCAAACTCTCTCGCTTGGCAGCCCGCCTATGAGCCAACTCCACATTCCGGCAAGCAATAAGGCGTTCTCCCGGGAAGTCCGGGTGCTTGAGTTCAAAAAGATTCCGTTCATCAAAAAGGCCCATTTGGATGGCGCCACTGGTGGCCAGCTTCTTGATCGCCTCGGGACGAAGTGCACCAATCCAATCAATGCCATCAATATCCTGTAATGCATCGACTTGTTTTTGGGTCAGCATCCCGCGATCCCCCACCATCACAAACTGTTTTATGCCGAATTCATCTCGCACTTTCTCCACCTGTGGCATGAGGGTTTTCGGGTCCCCGGTATTGCCTTCAAATATCGACACAGATACAGGGATGCCCTTTCGATTGGTAAGCAGGCCATAGTTGACCTGAAGCTTGCCTTTCTTTCCATCCCGGTTGTGCCCCAAAGCGGCCAGGGGGCATGTCTGGCCTTCAAAATAGCTCGAAGTCAGGTCGTACAAAGCCAGAGCATCGTTTTCAAGGTGGCGATCCGCCAGCTTGTTTTCAATGCCGCTTTGACGTCCCAAGAGCCAGTCCATAGCATCGTAAAGGTCGTCTTCACTTGCATCATTGACATCCAGCATTTCCGGTAACGTTGTATCAGCCCACCAAAGTGTCGTTGCCAGCTTTGATTTTGGTTCGAGGATGCGCGCAGCAACCATGGCCACAACCAAATCCCGCTGAGATGAACGCCTTGAGCAAATGAGCCTTGAGAAATCCAATCGCCTCATGGCTGTCATTACCGCATCGACGTGACCATGAGCGGGAGATCCATCCTCTATAATTTCAAAGGAATCTGTCGCAACAAGGTTTTCACCCTTGAGGGAACGACGCAGCACTTCGATAGATTGTGGCGGCAATTTGGATAGATTTGCCAATGTGCGGTTCTTGACCTTTCCATCTTCGCGATAGCTTTCGCGGAGCAAAATGGCCGGTGGTGAGTTGCGATTTGGTATCGTAGCGATGTACATGTCGACCATGCCTAGCACATAAACACAATTATGTCAAGTATAATATGTATATATGTGCTATATTACATGCCTACGTTTTCGCACCGAAAATGGCCAGGACAGTCGTATATATCCTTTATTTTCAAAGTGTTATGGTGTATTATGGACGAAATTGCCCCAGGAACTTCAGTTTAAAGCCGTCAAAAGACACCGTTAATTTCTCTACATACAGTGCGTATTCATTTGAATCCATAAGAATTCACCTTATCTTTCTTCCAAAGGAAAACGGGTCACGATTCCTACGACAATATTTCATTTGTCTCGGCGTACCATCTCAGGCGCAAGCTTGGGCACCCCTTTTACCTCATGGTTTGTTTTGTTTGATTTGAAGATTTTTTTCAAAAAGGTCCAGACGTATCCGCCGTAATCTTCAACGAGTCCGGCCAATCCCTTGGGGCAGGCAACCGTGATAACCACGAAGATACCCCCCATGATAAACATCCACAGCTCCGGGAATTGTTCCGAAAAATAGGTTCTGCCGAAACAGACAATAAGCGTTCCATAAATAGCCCCGATCAAGGACTGGCGACCTCCCAATGCACAAAAGATAACCATGAAAATGGATGGGCCGATGGTGACCAGTTTGGGGGACATAAATCCCACATTCAACACAAACAACGCGCCGCCGAGAGACGATATGGCCGCCGCTGCACAGAAGGCGAAAATTTTGAAATTGCTAACATCATACCCTGAAAATCGAACACGGTCTTCCATGTCCCGAATTGCGACCATCAGCTGCCCCAATTTCGATTTGAGGATTTTCTGGGAGATAAAAACGGCCGCCAGAAGCAGTACTACCGTCAGGAAATAAAGTGTGTACTGGGCCGATTGCGTCCGGATATCCCACCCCAAACAGGTTCTCAGATCGGTTATTCCGTTAATGCCGCCTGTCCACCCCTGCCGGGTGACAAAGAGAATTTCCATAATCCAGCACAGGGCCTGGGTGATGATGGCAAAATAGACGCCACTGACCCGGCGCTTGAATATGGCGAGCCCGATGATATAAGCCAGCACGCTCGGAACCACAAAAACGCAGATGAGAGTCAGAGGAAAACTCTTAAAAGGATACCAGATATAGGGCAGCTGGGTGATCTGGTTCCAGTCCATGAAATCAGGCAGTCCCACCGTGGTGAGAGCTTTAATCTGATCGGTTCCCGCTTCCTTGGCAATGTTGACGGCAGCTTCCAGCTTGAGAAATGCCGCAAAGCAATACCCCCCCAATCCCCAGAAGACGCCTTGCCCCAGGCTCAAAATGCCGCCATGTCCCCAGCAGATGACCAACCCTACCGCCGCAAAAGCGAGGCTCAGATATTTGGCCACCAGATTAAGGCGGAAGATGTCAAATACGAGTGGAAATACAGCCAGCAGCACAATGGCCAGAATCGTAAATGAGATCATGTGTGAACGGCTCCCGTGAACCGGCTTTGTGGTTAAAGATTTCATTTGCTTTCTCCGTATACTAACACTTCATTTTCTATTGATCGCATCAGCTTCTGACTTTACTGCTTCTCAGTCCCTGCGGACGGAGCATGAGAATGGCCACAATTGACAACAATACAAATACCTTGGCCAAAACACCGGTGAGGAAGAATTCCAACATGGATTGGAGCTGAGCAATACTGAAGGCCGAAATGATGGTCCCAAGCAAACTGCCGGCGCCCCCGAATACCACGACAATAAAGGTGTCAACGATATAGAGTGAGCCCGCGGCGGGTGAAACCGAACCGATGGTGGTAAATGCCGCACCGGCCACTCCCGCGATACCGCAACCGAAAGCGAAAGTTAAACGGTCGGTACGCTTGCTGTTGATGCCCACGGCATTGGCCATTTCCCGGTTCAGAACCGTCGCACGGACACAAAGTCCCCAACGGGAACGGACCAGAAGAAACCAGACCAGCAAAGTCGTGAAAATGGCGGTACTCAGAAGAAATAATCCATTTATGGGGATGGCAATAGCTTCCGTTGGATACCAGGATCCCATGAGCCAGTCCGGCAAACTGGCACTGTCTTCACGTCCTCCGAACACCACGCGGAATCCCTGCTGCATGATCATACTGACGCCCCAGGTGGCAAGCAACGTATCAAGCGGGCGGTTGTAAAGAAATCTTATGAGAGAAAACTCCACAATATAGCCCAGCACAAATGCAACCAGAAAAGCCAGAAGCAAAAACAAAGTAATACGGCAGAAATCCGGGAACATATTTGGTGACGATGTCGGACATCATAACGGTGGTATAGGCACCAGCCGTAAGGAATTCACCGTGAGCCATATTGATGATTTTCATCTGGCCGAAAATAATAGCCAGGCCCAAAGCCATCAGCAAAAATACCGAAAACAGACTCAAACCGGCAAAACCCTGCATTGTTAATATACTTAGTAACTCGTTTCCGGAATAACCGAAAAAAAGATTTGTAGGCTCCAATGGTCATCTCCTTGCAACAAAGAACATCCTTCCGACGGCAGCGCACAGTTGTAGCGGCATAAGACAGACTTCGTCAGAAGATCCGAATAATTAATGGGTGAACAAAAACAAAAAGTTTAAAAACACATTCGTAAAGTGACGCTTCTTTCCGGGAGAGCACGATCAAAGAAAGAAGCGTCACCCTCTAACACTTACTTATAACCCTCAGGAAACGGATTGGGTTTAATCAGATCCTTACTTTCGGCAATCACCTTAAACTGCCCGTTTTCAAGCATTTCACCGATACGCGCACGCAACCACAGATGGTGGTTTTCGGCGATACGCACATATCCTTCCGGAGCGCCTTTGAATTCAACGCCGGGAGACGCGGCTGCAACGTTGTCGATATCAAAGCTTCCAGCCTTTTCCACGGTAAATTTCCAGAGCCATGGTCCCAGATAAGCTGCCTGGGTTACGTCACCGATAACGGAATCTTCTCCCCACATCTTTTTGAAGGCCTCGACAAAGGCTTTATTGTTTGGGTTGTCAAGACTCTGAAAATATTTCATGCAAGCATAAAAACCGGCAACATTTTTGCCTCCGATGCCCAGGATTTCGTCTTCCGTAGTGGAAATGGTCAAGAGCAATTTCTTATTTTTGGCAAGGGATTTGCCCGTGATGCCTGCCGCGTTGAGCTGTTTGTACCAGGAAACATTGGAACCGCCCACCACAATGGAATAAATACAGTCGGGACGTTTGAGTTTGACCTTATTGATCAGTGAGTTGAAATTCGTGTGTCCCAAGGGGTAGTATTCCTCGCTGACCACCTTGCACCCCTTAAGATGATTTTCGATATGGCGGCGTGCGATTTTGTTGCTGGTCCGCGGCCAGATGTAGTCGGACCCGATCAGAAAAAATGTACGCGCCCCCTGTTTGTATGCCCAGTCAATCCCCCAGATAATTTGTTGCGTGGCTTCCTGTCCCGTATAGATGACGTTTTTGGAAGCTTCCAGTCCTTCATAAAAGGTCGGGTAATAGAGCATCCCGTTTTCTTTTTCAAAAATGGGGAGTACCGCTTTTCTTGAAGCCGATGTTCAGCATCCGAAGACGGATGCAACTTTGTCCTTGACCAGCAGTTTCTTTGCTTTTTCAGCAAAGGTGGGCCAGTCGCTGGCACCGTCATAAAAGAGGTAACAGAGCAATGATTCCGGGAGAAATATGGACCGTTGAAGGAGAAATCGAAATCAACAAAGACCGTGAGACAATCAACGTCACCGTGGCCAATGGGGGTGATCGCCCGATCCAGGTGGGCTCGCACTATCACTTTTACGAAACCAACGCCGCCCTGATTTTTGAGCGAAACACCGCCCTGGGGATGCGCCTTAATATTCCTTCAGGAACCGCCATGCGATTTGAGCCCGGCCAGGAAAGGGACGTGGAGTTGGTCGCCTATGGCGGAAAAAGACGGGTCTACGGATTCAACGGCCGCATCATGGGCGCTCTCAAAGAGGAAATATCATGAAAACCATTCATAGACAGGCCTACATGGAGATGTACGGGCCCACTGTGGGCGATCGTGTCCGGCTGGCGGACACGGAACTGATCATCCAGGTGGAAGAAGATCGCACCGTTTACGGCGAGAGGTTAAATTCGGCGGAAGGAAGACCATCCGCGACGGCATGGGACAAAGCCAGCACACGGAAAAGGATGTGGCGGATACGGTGATCACCAACGCCCTGATCCTGGACCATTGGGGGATCGTCAAGGCCGACATCGGCATCAAGGACGCCCTCATTTCAAGCATCGGCAAGGCCGGGAACCCGGATGTCCAGCCCGGTGTGGACATCATCATCGGTCCGAGCACCGAGATCATTGCGGGTGAAGGGTTCATCCTTACGGCCGGCGGATTGGACTGCCATATCCATTTCATCTGCCCTCAACAGGCGGATGATGCCCTCATGTCGGGAATCACCACCATGATCGGCGGCGGCACCGGACCGGCAGCCGGCACAAACGCCACCACCTGCACGCCGGGCCCATGGCATATAAGGCAGATGCTGCGGGCGGTGGACGGTCTCCCCCTCAATTTCGGTTTTCTGGGGAAGGGAAACGCCAGCAGTCCGGAAGCACTCCGAGAGCAGGTATTGGCCGGCGCCATGGGGCTCAAACTCCACGAGGACTGGGGAACCACGCCGGCCGCCATTGACTGTTGTCTGGACGTTGCGGAAGAATTTGATATTCAGGTGGCCATTCACACGGACACCCTCAACGAGTCGGGCTTTGTGGAAAATACCATAGCCGCTTTCAAGGGGCGGACCATTCACGCATACCACACGGAAGGGGCGGGCGGCGGCCATGCACCCGACATCATCAAGGCGTGCGGGGCCGCCAATGTGTTGCCCTCCTCCACCAACCCCACCCGCCCCTACACGGTGAACACGGTGGACGAACATCTGGACATGCTCATGGTGTGCCACCATCTGGATGCTTCCATCGCTGAGGATGTGGCCTTTGCCGAATCGCGCATCCGTCGTGAAACCATTGCCGCAGAGGATATATTGCACGATCTGGGGGCCTTCAGCATGATTGCTTCCGATTCACAGGCCATGGGCCGGGTGGGAGAGGTGATCATCCGTACATGGCAGACAGCCCACAAAATGAAGGTTCAGCGCGGCAGTCTGCCCCAGGACAGTGCTGAAAACGACAATTTTCGCGTCAAACGGTATGTAAGCAAATATACCATCAATCCGGCATTGGCCCACGGTATCGGTCATCTGGTGGGGTCGGTGGAAAAGGGAAAGCTGGCCGATTTGGTTCTGTGGAAACCGGCATTTTTCGGAGTCAAGCCGACCATGATCATCAAGGGAGGAACCATTGCTGCGGCCCCCATGGGTGACCCCAACGCTTCGATTCCCACGCCCCAACCGGTCCATTACCGGCATATGTTCGGGGCACTTGGCAGTGCGTGCCATAAGACCTGTTTCAGTTTTGTCTCAGGCGCTGCGGCGGATGCTCAGGCGCACAAAACAATGGGGATACAAAAGAGGATTGCGGCCGTCACCCATACTCGCGATATCGACAAGAAGGACATGGTGCATAACGATTACCTACCGCATATGGAGGTGGATCCCCAGACGTATGAAGTCCGGGCAGACGGAGAACTGCTGGTCTGCGAATCTGCCGATTCGCTGCCGCTGACGCAACGCTATTTTCTTTTTTAGGATAATTTGGCAATGGAAAAAACACCGCTCATAAAACTCATCCGTCGCGTGGAAGCCCCGAAACACCGGGGACCGGAAGAGGATATCCTGGTGCTGCCCTATGACTTGCGCCGGAAGACCCGCCAGCGGGTAAGTTTAAAAAGCGGCAGGAAAGCGGCACTTCTCCTGCCCCGTGGCATCACTTTACATGACGGCGACTGGTTGATTTCCGAAACCGGCCAATTCATCAGTGTCGCTGCCGCGGAAGAACCCCTGTCCAGGGTCGCTCACAAGGATGGGTTACTGCTGATGCGCATCGCATATCACTTGGGAAACCGGCATGTGGCGGTCCAAATTGATCCGGGACGACTCACCTACCGTCATGACCATGTCCTGGATGACATGGTGGAACGGCTGGGTATTAAACCGACATTTGCAACAGGCCCCTTTGACCCTGAAAACGGTGCTTACCACGGACATGACGGGCATGAGCACTAACCCCGCTTCCGGCCCCGTCCTGTTGCGATTGCTTCAACTGGCAAGCCCTGCCCTGCCGGTGGGAGCCTATGCCTACTCCCAGGGGATGGAGCAGGCCGTGGCGGCCGGATGGCTGAGGAATGCCGGGGATCTTGAACAATGGATCAACGGTCTGCTTCGGCACTCCCTGGCCCGCATGGAAGTCCCGTTTTTCAAGAGGTTTTACGAAGCATGGAACCGCAAGGATCCCAACGAAGTAAATGAATTGATCGGCTGGTACGTGGCCGGCCGCGGTGCATCCGAATTGCTGGAGGAAGAGCGCCATATGGGCCAGGCCCTGCAGCGTTTGCTGGATCAATTGGCGGTTCTCCCGACAGATTTCACGAAAGAAGTTACCCCTTCCTTCCTGGCCTATTTTGCGGGTGCCGCCTGGGCGTGGAAAATACCGCTCACCCATGGATGCCAGGGCCTTCTGTGGGCCTGGGCGGAGAACCAGGTCACCGCGGCCATCAAGCTCATGCCCCTGGGGCAGACCCGGGGACAAAAAATACTGATGCGTGCGGCGCCGGTCATCAGCGAGGCCGTGGCCTCAGGCCTGGCGCTTGCGGACGAAGAGATCGGCGCCTCGGCGCCTGGGCTCATGATGGCCAGCGCACTGCACGAAACACAACACACGCGACTATTTCGCTCATAGATAAGAGGAAACCCCATGATAACCCATAGACCCCTTCAAATCGGCATCGGCGGACCGGTGGGATCCGGCAAAACGGCCCTTATTGAATCCCTCTGCAAACGGCTCCGGGACCGATACAACCTGGCCGTGGTCACCAACGACATCTACACCCGGGAAGACGCCCAGTTTCTCACCCGAAGAGCGGCCCTGGACGAACGGCGTATCCTGGGCGTCGAGACCGGCGGCTGCCCCCACACCGCCATCCGGGAGGACGCCAGCATGAACCTCAATGCGGTGGCCGAACTGGAATACCGTTTTCCCGACCTGGACCTGATCTTTATTGAAAGCGGCGGAGACAATCTCAGCGCCACTTTCAGTCCCGAGCTGGCGGATCTCACCATCTATGTGATCGATGTGGCGGCCGGAGACATAATTCCCCGCAAGGGAGGACCGGGCATTACGCGCAGCGATCTTCTGGTCATCAACAAGGTCGATTTAGCGCCCTTTGTGGGGGCGGACCTGGAGGTTATGGAAAGAGACGCAAAATTGATGCGCAAAGAGCGCCCATTCGTGTTTACAAATTTGAAGGAAGACCTGGGTTTGGACAAGATCATTGCGTATATTAAGTATCAGGGGGTGCTGGGGGATTAGGGATTCCAGCCCTGCTCCATGACGATTTCCAAGAGTTCGCTTTCAAAATCCTTGAAGGCGCTCAACTCCCGCAAGCGTTCAAAGCTCTTCGTGAAGTCGGGAACGCGAAGGGCCAGGGTATTGACGGCCAACCTTCTCAACCGTCTTCTGTTCGTAATTCCACTGGCAAAACGTAGAAGATCGTATAATATCAATTTTGGATCGGGTAGCTTTTCTAGATTGTCGATGTTCGGTAATTGTAACGGTTGTTGGCCATTGGGATTTCTTGCCGCTTTTCGAATGGCTATTTCATCAGAGAGAAGCCAAGCTTCTGTCATCCTGACCGGCACAACACAGACTGCAGGCGGGTGGATTGTATCTGCTAGCGCCTGTCTGATTTCATCTGCTCTCTTTTTCCTAGAGTCTTTATCCGCATCCCTGTGGACAAACAGAAGATCACAACGATAGTATTCCACACTTGTTTTTATCTTTTTCGTGAGGTCTTTGGGTGGTCTGGGTAGCCTTCTTAGATCAGCCCATTGGCTTTGAACCGCATATTCGCGACAGTGTTGATACAATAGCCATGTAAGGATCGGCAGCAACGCTTTGTCAGAAGAGCCTTCCGCCAACAGGGTAAATCGAATTTCCTTCATTAGGTTGCTCCTGGAAACGGCAGCATCATTTGCTTAATATCTTTTCTGTCTACAACCCGACGGATTTTGCTCGCCTTGCCTTTTTTTCCAGCACTCAAGCCTAAATCCATTTCGGTTTCGGGCTCAACAGGGTTGAGGTAGGAAAGCAATTCCCCTATGGAAATAACCCGTGTATTCTCCAAGGCTTTGGTGCGCCAAGTTTCATCCAGACAGCCTAATGACAACCCCTTAAACCGTTTCCCTTCTTTCAGGTATTCTTTCAGTTCCGCCACGACCAGACAATCATCGGGGATCTGCCCCACAACAGCCGGAGAATGGGTATTGATGATTACCTGACTAAGAGGATTATCCGGGCCGATGGGATCGTTCGTATCTGTGGCAATATCCTGAAGAAGCCGAATCATGGCAGGTATTCGAACAGGATGGATGCCGTTCTCCGGTTCCTCCAGGCAAAGCAGACCCTGCTCTACACTGTCCATACTCAAAACGGTTAAAGCCAGAAATCGCAAGGTGCCATCAGACAAGGATCTGGCTGGATGCATCGTGCCGTCATGATCCATCACCTCCAAAGTCAGTGATTCGCGTTTTTCATCCCGTTCGACCCGCACCTCCTGAACATCATCAATGAGTTCGGACAAACGACCGGCAACCTCGGCGTAAACTTGGTCCGTTGTCTGATCATCATCAACGCTATTTGAATATTGCCCGTTGCCCGCCAGACGGTACAAAGTTGCCGGCAGATGAGATCCATCAGCTCCCAGTTTTCGAGGAGCAGCGATATCGTCAGAGCGACGCAGGGCAGAAGGCTCAAGCTGCAATAATCGCCAAGATTGCATTTCCCTTCTCACCAGCAAGGCAGTAGGCGTTTCTGCCGCATTAGTGGCCGAAGAAAGAGCAGTACGAGGCAGGTTGGCGGCGGGAAAAGAAGGGCCAGGCCCTCGACGCCAGTTTTCTGGTTTACCTCCGCCACTATCCTGGTGCATTCTGATAATCCTGTTCGGACCGTCACCTTTGGTTGAAATAAAAAAGGCAGTCCGTCTTCCCAGAATCGCGGATTTTCGCCAAGTAGCAACTTTATGCGGAAATAGAAAATGTCTGCTTGCGTCGCCCAGCTTTATACGTTCTAATTTTTCATACAGAAGTTCCAGACCACCCCGTATCTCGTCGCCATTATGTTGATGATAGGCAAGCTTCACAACATACCGGAGAGAGGTGATACTGGCCTCCGCCATTTGACCATAATCATCCATCCCTTTGTGTGGAATAATCATTTCAACTTCAAAGGACATCTTATCAGCATACTTTTCGCCAGTCTGATGGAAAAGATGGTGAACGTCTGCAACCCGGCCGCCTTCTCCACGGACGGACATTGCCGCTTCAATGAGCGGTTTTTCCGCCAGAGCGCTCAAAAACATGATAGCATCAAAAAGATTTGATTTTCCGACTCCGTTAGCGCCGGCCACACAGGTAAAGGGTCCGAATCGCACGTCGACGTCAACAAGATTTTTGAAACCTGAAACCTTCAATCTGGTGATCATGATGGCACCCTTTTTGCTGCTATGGATAGGCTTCCACAAAAGAATCTAAGAGCATGCTAACAAATGGAAAAGATAGAGCAATCTAGAAATTATTACTGATTCATGATGTCCTTGTCAAGAGAATGCCGCACCAAGTACAGGGCAATCGTGCGTAAACGGAAGGTAAGCACTTGGTCTAAAAATTGTCACATATTTTGTGAAGTATGATATTCTGATGAGTAAGAAAAACCCTATCGCTACTAAAGACACGAACCGGGATCGGTCTTTTTTAAGTAGGAGCGTTGTTGCCTCAATGGTCGCCGGTTCATGGCCTACAATTTCCGAACCATGGTGGTGGATGCGGAATAGCGTCTGCATGAAGTAAGGGCCCTGAATGAAGTCGTGGCAGCGACGTCGCCTCTCCATGAAGCCGGAACTCACCTGCATCTGGCAGTACACTCAGAAACGGAATGATATTGCATTCAGAGAGTGGATGAAGATGGATCTTGCCTACATCGACAACTGGTCTTTGTGGCTGGATTTTAAGATACGGTTTCAAACGGCTAAAGTTGTGCTGTTGGGAGAGGGGCGGTAGGTCAGAGGTCGGAAAGGGACAGATGTCAGAAGTCAGAGATCAGGGAGCGAGGAGGACAGTTCGCGCAGTACTACAAGACAGAAAAAGAGGCAACGGTCAATTCATAAACCTCCGAAGTTCTTTGTAAAAGTTTTCACACGAACCTATGAATATAACCGAAACCTCCTTTTTGCTCTTTTCTATGTCAAAAACCGCCCGGTATTGGACACCAGCATGGGCCATTTTGATATAGTGCAATTCACTCTTGCGACCTTTGATGATGTTCCCCTTCCCATGTGGGTCATTCTCAAGTGCTAATAATTGAGGCCTGATTTCGTCTCGAATATGTCTATCAAAACCCTTATATTGCCTCTTTGCCCTCGGGGATAGAAAAATTTCATAGGTCATGGCAAATCTTTCAACCTTACACTTTCGCCCCGCTGATGGCTTTCGCGAGCATCCTTTGCCATCTCATCTAACGCTTTTGCATAGTTTTCATTAAGGGAGAAAAAAAGTCTTTCTTTGTCATCTTCGGTTAGCCTTGAAGCTGCTTCCAATATCTTTTCGTATGATAGTTCGATTGCAATTTCCGGCATGATTAATTCACCTCCTCGTCTTATTTTCCCGAAACATATGTCACAATTGAGCCTTTAAGACAAAAACTAACACAATGCAGGGAGAAAGCCAAGTGTTGGAATATTCATCTGGCATGCAACCAGTGTTTTCCGTGACGGGAAGGGACGGATGTCGGATATCAGGGGGCGGATGTCAGAGACCGAACATCGAGGGTGGGAGGTCATTTCGTGCAATTCCGGTGACAGAATTCCGCGGACAGTATATTAATTTCCGCTCTCTTTTGATTTTCTTCTGGATTTTCGGAGTCTCATTCTCTGCCATCGTGGCTAACCCCCCAGACCTTGGCCTAGCCCTAAACAGGGGAGGGCACAATTGAGTTGCCGCAGGGGATCAACTTTCAGTTGACGTTTTGCGCCGATCCCAAGGCACCACGATATCAACGAAAAACTTGCCCGTTCCATATTGCGCAAAGCAAAAAGTGGAGGCCAATCATGAGATTTTCAGGAAAAGAATATAGAGACGGTAAATCCTGGCTGGCTGAAATACCGATTCTTGATTTGATGACACAGGGCCGAACGAAGAAAGAGGCGTACCGGATGGTAGCCGATATGCTGGAAACCATGGTGAACAAGGAAGGATTCAGCGTCGAAATATACAGCGGAGAAAAGGACAGTTTTGAAGTCGGTTCGTCGGAACCTAAGCATATGATCAGTCTGCTGTTACAGCGAAAACGTGAAATAAGCGGACTTTCACTGGCTCAGGTTGCCGGCCGATTGGGGACAACGTCACGAAACACTTACGCCCGTTACTAACAGGGCAGATCCGTTCCCAGTGTGGAGAAACTCAATGAACTGCTTCATGCCGTCTCTCCGCAAACGGACATCGGAATCAACGAAAGTGCCATCCCCCGTGAAAGAGAGATCATCCATTAGAGTCCGTCCCATTACCTGACAAGGAAGCGCTACAAAAGCCTGATTTCCCGAAAAACCGGCAGGATCCGCTAATCCTGAATTTTCAGGCCGAGAAAAAATGCCATATCCTTTCGCAGTTCCTCAGGTTTGGCCACTGAAACCGCATGCCCGCAATCCGTGTAGGAGGGGTGATAAACGGTCCGCCGGTCAAGAGTGCTGTCGGGGTCGATCTGCTCGATGATCCCCGGCTGGTAGTAAACCGTGAACAGGCTGTTGGCCTCGTCCAGGACAACAGCCGAGACGATCTCATCATAGTGCTTCAGTGACGGGGGCACAGCCGGCGAATAGACCATGATATCCTTGTCCGCATTGGTGATCATGACATCGGTCACCGCCAGGTTATGCAGAAACATTTCCCCATATATCACCGAATCGGGGTTGATTTTTTCGGCGTATCTTCTGCCGATCCAACTGACCAGGGAACTGTCCACCGAATCAATGCAGTATATGAAACAGAGCATCTTATCCCACGCCTTGAAATAAGCGTCACACGTTCCGTTAAGCCTGCCCAGATAGTTGCGCAGGTCATAGCCCTCGCTTTCGATGGGGATAGATGGAATATCATCATCCATTCTGACCGCCGGTTGCGGCGGGAGCAATTCCTCTCCGAAAATCTCTTCTATGAGGTCCGCCAAGGCACTGCAAGAGGAACCGATACACTTGATGTAGGCACCGTCTTTGTCTCTGACAGCGGGGCTGAAACCGGAAACGGTTTTCAAATACGCGGGGCCTTGGAGATTGAGCAGTTTTGAAAGGACATCCGCCCGCATCAAACCTCTCGTGGCATGATGCTCCAGGGCATCCGTGAACCCTTCATTCTTATCAACGAAATACGGATCCAGAAGAAGTTGCTTCTGAACATAACCGATCGCTTTCATGCACCGTTCCGATCCGGACTTACCGCCACGGTCCCATTTTTCAACCTCTTTGGGGTTATGCTTCGCCCACAGTTGATCGATGATTGAATTATCAGCTGAAAACATTTTCCCCGCCTCCACGTTGTAATATTCACCGGTGAGCTGGGGCTGAACCAGTACCACCTTGGTGAATTGCTTCTGGGCGATCTCTTTGGGGGAAGGATTTTCCATTCCAAAGGCATTCCGGTAATGGGCCTCGATCCCTTGGACCAGGTTCTTGTCTTTGAAAAGGTGGTCCACAGTGGGATCGCCGCGATAATTTCCTGGAAACAACAACATGTTGAGCATTAATGTGGCTCTCGTTCCCCCATAACTCTCCCCCACGATATAAACCCTATGGTCTGCTGCGTTGCATGTTCTAAGGGCCTCGAGCATGGCCCTGACCATCAAATCCGCATCCACAAAGCAGTTGAAGGTATTGGCATTGATGAGGCCCCGGTAGGCTTCGCCGCACGGCAGCACATAGCCGTAATTATATGAAAAACCGGTCCATGGGTATCTATATAGAGGACGTTGGCCATTTTTCGCCAACTGAATTCATTTTCCGCAAAAAGGCTTTCACCGGTTATTTCCTTGCAGAGAGTGATATCCGCCGTATTCATGCTCATGAAATTTACGGAGGTGGCGGCGCCCGGGCCTCCGTTAAACACCACCAGAACGGGCAAATCATCCGCCTTTGACGGAAGATTGCTCCCGACCGCCTTCTGGAAAGAGTAAAACAATCTTACCGGCTCCGTTGACAGGGTCTTAATTCGATGGTTCGAATCGAGATAATCGTAAGAAATGCTTTTAATGGAAACAAAACCGGTTTTACTTTCAACCACATTGTCGTCCCATGGATTGTTTCCTGAAGATTTGTCATCTCCCGAACACGCCGCACTGGAAAACAACAACACCCATAGGATACAGGCCAAAACAACAACACCCATAGGATACAGGCCACGTAGAAGCGTAAAGTTTCTTTCATTATCGATTTCTCCATGATTTCCGGTGAAGCGTTTGACGCCCACCCCTTGTTGCTTGGTCCGCTTCCAATCCGCGCGGCGATTCACTCCCGGCTCGTTGACGCCACACTGCAAATGGCATCGCAGGCGTTTTGTGGGCGGGGTGCCCGTCAACAAATGAGAAGAATTGGTTGAGTTCAAAGAAGGCCAACATTCCAACCGAAACAATTGACACCCCGTTGGGAGGGGAGGAATTCGAGCTTACGTCGAAATCGGGCCGACTGGCCGTTGGTGGATTGGGACGGATCGTAAAACAGCGTCTTTCTCGGGGGCGACTATATAACTAGCCATCTAGCCTGTCAAGACCAAACCCATGGCATGTTCAGTGGTCCGACCATAGGGAACTCAGAAGAATTCCCTTCTCTCTTTCCCGGCAACAAAACCGGAGCCTCCCCCTTTTCATAACGCTGTTCCTCACGATTCGCCGAGGCTTTGATAGCGAGATTCTTGAAGGACAATTGCCCCCGTAACGCACGGGGGCGGAGGCATCGTGAAGACCTGCAAATGCACGCAACGGTCTGCTTATGGATGTTCTTTCAGGAGGTGCTCACTTTTTACCAGGGCATCTTTCCTGGCCTGTCCAACCGTTAGAAATTTTCCCACCAGAAGCGTGTGCACGGGAAGTTCTTTATATTTCACCTGGTGCAGGAATTTTCCCACGGTGGAGCGGATGATTTTCTGCTTTTTGCGGTCGCCGGCATAACACACCACCGCCACCGGGGTGTCCGGAGGGTAATGACGATTCAGATTTTTGAACAAAGCAGGATAGTCAAGGAACATGGTATAAAAAATCATGCTCGTCTGATGGGCCATAAGCTGTTCGTTGGTGTCCGTCCTGCCGGGCCATTCAGCCGCGGTCAGGATAACGGAGTTGGTATCCCACCCGTAGGGGGGGCTCATCTTTGTCGCCGCACTGGCCGCCTGAAAGGCGCCCACACCGGGAATGATTTCGGTGGGAATGTCTTTGGGTAGCATTTCAAGGTAATAGGTCATCCCAAACATCATGGGATCTCCCCACTGAAGCGCCGAAACCGTTTTTCCCGCCCGAACGGCCCGGGAAATCCGATCGATGATTTCCTTTCGTGCTTTATCGGTTTCAATGACTGTCGCCTTCAGCTTGGCATCGGTCACCTTTTCAGGGTCAAGGCCGAAATATAGCCGCGCGGAATTGGGTACAATCCAGACCTCTTTTTGTCCGATATATTCCTTCCAGGCCTGCCGGTCCCGATCCCCTTCCAGCATCACGATTTGCGTATTCTTTAGGACCTCCGCACCCCGAAGGGTCAAAAGATCCGGAACCGTCCCCATTCCCACAATGTAAAATTTTCCAGAACCTGCGAAGCTTGGTTGTACCGCCAGAATCACGATCACCCACAAAAGGCAGGTGATCATATAACCCCTTTTCTTCATATTCTTTCTCCAACTATTTGCTCTTAAAACCAAAAGATGCCCTCCCTTTCACCTCAAAACGGGCCAAAAAAATTCACACACGCATCAGCTTTCAAATTTTAATATATACTGGAATATTCCATTATGGATGTCAATCAAAATGGCATCTGAAAGATGCGTTTGTTTTTTCCGGGCTTTATGCCTGGCCCATCTTTTTCAATTCCCCGAGTCGATCCCCAACTCACCGACCTTTTTTGTTGACATTATAGTTTAGCTTATATACTATAATACCATGATTGAAAAGGGAGATTTTCAGGAGCTTAGAGAGGCCTTTATCAGGATCGTTGCCAAGTACCGGATTCTGGAGAAAAGGCCCCAGGACTATGGCATCGGTGAGGTCTTGCACCCTTCCGAGATTCACGCCATAGAAATGATCGGCAAGAATCCTGGGATTAATGTAACCGGGCTGGCCGGGAGTCTGGGGGTTACCAAGGGCGCTGTCTCACAGTTGATAAAAAAGCTTGAGAATAAGGCACTTGTTTCCAAGTATAAAGACCCTAAAGATGATAAAACGGTTCTTCTGGGGCTGACAAAGCTGGGTAAAAAGGCGTTTGACGGACATGAAATTTTTCACGCCAAACATGATGCGGTGATGATGCAGCTGGTCTCCGAACTCCCTCATGACAAAGTGATTTTCCTAAGAGAGATCTTCTTGAAAATGGAAGCTTCCCTTGATCGCTATCTGGAAGAACTCACATAACCTCCATATTATTGTTTAGCAGCAAAACGATGAATACAACGCGAATCAAGAAAGTTGTATACCTTTATCCGGGAATTGCCTTCCTCCTGATGGTCGTTTCCAACTGGACCTACACCATTCCCGTGGCCGCATGGCTCTATCCGGTCTTCCTGATGAGGTTCATGCGACTTGAAAAGGTGGCGTGGGGCCTTTCGCTGGGTGTTGCAGTCAGCATTACGGCAGGCATCATCATGATGTGGTGGACGCTCTCCAACGAAATGCTATTTCCCCCTTCGGTTCGGCTCCTAAGCGGCGCGGCAGCCGGATTCCTTGTTTTCTTGCCTTTCGCAATTGACCGCCTAATGGCTTGGAGAATCGGGGGGTTTGCATCCACGCTCCTTTTCCCGATGGCCTATACGGTCATGGAACTGGCCATGTCCTTTGATCGATACAGATCCACCTGGGGATCTCTGGCCTATACCCAATACGGCAACCTGCCGTTGGTTCAGATGGTATCCGTCACCGGGATATGGGGCGTGACCTTTCTCGTGGCCTGGTTTGCATCGGTTGTTAATTGGGCGTGGTCCCGGGGGGTTGGCGCACCAGGGGTGAAACGGGGCCTTTTACTCTATGCGAGCGTCCTGGCCATCGTATTGCTGGCAGGAGGAGCGCGGCTAGCGTTCTTCCCACCCCATGGGGAGACCACGCGGGTGGCAGCCATAACAAAACCGAAAGAATTTCATTCGCTTTTCCCCATCAATGAGACCCGAGAATCGGCATAAAACAGTTTGTGATGGTGGGGGATCGCGGGATGCTGACCCAAAAACAAGTGGCCTACAGGATATTGATGGCATTGATTGGATTGGTGTGCGTCAATTCAGTTAGGGAGCAGGCTTACTTCATTAAAAAGACAAGAGAGGCTGCCCGACGGGGCGCCAGGATCATCCTATGGCAGGAGGTTGCCGTTTTTATCTACAGGGAGGATGGACCTGCTTTCGTTCGAAAAATCCAAAAAATTGCGCGGGAGGAGGGAATATATTTGGGAGCGACCGTATGCTCCTTCCCCGAAAACTACCCCGAAAGCCCTTGGGTCAACAAGTTGATCCTCCTGGGTCCGTCAGGGGACACTTTGCACAAGTACCTCAAGGCCAAGCCTTCAATGCTCGAACCCATCAAACCGGGGGATGGTCGGATCCCCATAGTGGATACGCCCTATGGTAAAATCGCGGGCGTCATCTGTTGCGACGCCACTTTTCCCGGTTTAATTCGCCGGGCGGGAAGAGCAAAGGTCGGTCTTCTTCTGGTTCCGGGGCTTGTGTGGGAAGGGGTCGATCCCTTTTACACCCACATGAACACCTTCCGGGCCATGGAAAACGGCTTTTCCTTTATCCAGGCCACGGGGGAAGGTCTTTCCATGGCGGTGGATCATCAGGGCCGGGTGTTGAGCGCCATGGACTACCGGTGCACAACCCCCAACATCATGATCGCCGACATCCCCATCCGGAACGTCAACACCCTCTACGTCAAGATCGGAGATCTCTTTGGCTGGTTATGCGTGGCGGGACTCATCATCGGCGTTATTTTCGCCATCTTTCGACCCTCACCATCCGGACAGCACACCGGAATCGAGACCTCTCCAGCGGCTTGAAATGCAATTTTTCATGAAACCATATTGGCCAAATCCAGGGCCATCTGCTTTTTGCTCTCCAAATCCGCCACACGGTATATGGAGACGTACTGACTCTGGCTGGGGCCGGATCCCTGGTAGGTTCCCAGTCCGTGAAGGCCCGCGACCCAGTTCTGCAAGAAACGGGAAATACGCATCCTCTTCTCCGCGGGCGCAGCGGCTTTCAGGTATTTGAGCACATACTCCCTTACTTCCGGGTTCTCCAGCTCCCGCTCACTGGGCATTGTGGCGGGAATCCCCCCTGAAATATCCCCTGCCAAGGCCAGGACTTCCCAGAAGCCGTCATTGGTGTTCAGTTTTGCAATATTCCCCATGGTCTCATCAGGCATGAAGACGCCCGAACCTTCCGGCTCCTCTTTTCCGAAATAGGCCGCCGCCGTGGCGCAGGCCAGCGACGTATCGTTCAGCTGCAGCATGCGCGTTATTTTTTGGGCAATGTGTGAGGCATTGGAGAGGCCGTTATATTCCGCCATCAGTTTTGCGGCCCCGATGATGAGATCCATGAATCCCACCTTGCAGGCGCCGCCGCAGTTCATGCGGTGGGTTTTGGCAAATCGGGTGATGAATCTCTGGGTGTATTCCACTTCGCCGCACATGAAGACCCGGTCCCAGGGCACGAAAACATGATCAAAAACCACCAGGCAGGTTTCCCGCTGGCCGTAAGCGGGATTTCCCAGAAATCGAATGTCCGTTTCCCATTCCCGCTCGGCACTGAAGGGGTTGTACTGCCCGATATAGGTAACGCCGGGCGCTCCGTTCGGGACCACGAAAGCAACGGCATAGTCTTCCTCTCCCGCCTTTGAAGAGATGCCCGGCAGAACAAGGGTTTCGTCCGCGGCGTAGGCACCGGTGGCATGCTGTTTGGCGCCGTTGACGACG
Source organism: Desulfatiglandales bacterium (assembly GCA_963663335.2). Taxonomy (GTDB): domain Bacteria; phylum Desulfobacterota; class DSM-4660; order Desulfatiglandales; family Desulfatiglandaceae; genus NaphS2. Next base: position 835,257 of record CAXXLN010000002.1, read on the forward strand.
ATGCCGTCGGCCCGTTTTTCAACGACGCGGATATAGAGATCCGGATCCTGCTCCAGAGGCCTCTTGCTGCGGTCCCCCTTGGGGTCCGTTACCGAACCGCTGACCACCAGATCGTGTTCCTGCGCGTACCGCATGTAATCGTTGAAACGGCCATGATATCGGGTCCCCTTGTCGTGATCAATCTCCCAGGTGGTGGCCGCCAGCGAAGGGAGCATCTCATTACCCGGGCAGCGATAGTTGCAGGTCCCCAGCTTCTGGCTGCTCAAACGGGCCATGTCCAGCCGCTTGAAAAGATCTTCCTTGCTTTGGTGAATATGAAGGGCCCGGCTGATGGGTTCGCCGGTCAGATGGGATTCGGCCGTCATGATATCGGCATGTTCGGGGTCCATGGTCAACTCGTAAACCCGTGCGGTGGCGTCTATGACACCGCGGGTGACGGGATGTTCCGTGAGGTTTTCCACCTTTTTGCCGCCCATGAAAAGTTTCGGTTTCAATTTTGCGACCCGTTCCCGGTACTCCTTTTCCGTTTTGATGGCCATTTTGTATAGTCCTCCGTCTTCTTTTGATTGGGGTTAGCCCCGCCGCGCTTCCAAACCCTCTCCGGAAACCTTTGGAGAGCCCTTTAATCTCCGCACAAGGCTTTTCGCCTGCAACAGACTGTACTGGTTAATATAGAAGAAAACGGAAATCAATACTTAAACATTACCAGGTAAATACCTATAAAATACAGGTATCATGAATGGGAGAGGAGGACGGAACGGAGGTTGGTCTTCTTCGATTTCAACCCAAGCTTCTCCCGGATGTTGAGTCGGTGCAGATCGATGGTTCTAGGCGAGAGGGCCAGGAGTTGGGCGATTTCCTTGGTGGATTTCCCCTCCTTGACAAGGCTGGCGATTTCAATTTCTCTGGGTGTCAGATTGAAGTGCCTAAGCGTCATGTTCCGGTAAAAGGGAGACACGATGCTTTTGATACTGGATTCCAGGATATCCAGGTATATGTCGCGATCCGTGGCGGAACGGGCGTTTCGCACTTTTTCCACATAGGGGAAAAGCGCTTTTTGAACATTGTTCAACACATTTTCTTCAAGTTCGCATTTGTCCTTTTCCCGCTGCTCCAACAGCACCCGCAAAGCGATGTTGGTTTCCTCCAGGTAATCGGATTTTTCTTCCAGCTCCTGCTCCCGCTGTTTCAGCTCCTCTTCGGCATGGGCGCGCTCGGCCATTTCCTTTCGAAGCTGAGCGTTGCTTTCAGAAAGTGCCAGGGTCCGGTTCTCCACCATTTTCTCCAATTGATCGCGATATTCTTTCAGCCTCCTTTCGGCTCTCTTGCGATCCGTTATATCGAGGGCAATTTCCATACCGCCGGTGATTTGACCACCCGCATCCCGAACGGGATACCCGTGGATCAACCAGGCATTGCCCTTTTTGTCGTACACTTCACGGCAGTGGGGGTTTCCGGTCTTCATGGCGCTCAACACCGGACAATTCGGGCAAGGCGTGGTTCTTCCCGCCCACACCGAATAACAATAATGCCCGATGATCTCACCAATTCCCAAGCCACCGTGTTCACAGGCCATGCTGTTTGCCCACAAAATCTTCATATTGAGGCTTTCATGACTGACAAGCTCCTCGAGATTATTCAGAAGAATTTCCTTGGGAACAGAACAGGTTTCGGGATTCATACCGGATGACCTCGATTCAAACTGTAAAGATACTCTTCAGCTTAATTTGAAAACCTACAACCATTTGTATTTATGGTTCATCCCTGACATTACACCCAAACACCATCCGGGACAAGATGAAACCGTGAGCGCTGTTTCTTGACAAAGATCAAACCCCTGGCCTGCGTTTGTGGATAATCACTCAATATGAAAATGGCATCAGCGCTTTAAAAAGGAGTTTTACGGTAGGTTGGAATGGCGCCTCTCTAATCACGATTGAGAAAATTTTCCAATAAGTTCCAGCGCCTTATGGTTGTCGACGGGCCGGGAAAACATGAATCCTTGAGCCTTATCGCAATTCAAAACGCGCAACCGGTCAAATTGTTCACGGTTTTCGACACCTTCGGCAATAACCGATAATCCCAGGCTTTTGGCCAAACCGATAATGGACTGAACAATTTGATCATTCTCCCGGGTATGCTCAAATCCATCTATAAAGGAGCGATCAATTTTTAGATGATCGACCGGCATGCGCTGCAGGTAGGAAAGGGATGAGTAGCCGGTGCCGAAATCATCGATAGCGATCTGTACCCCCAAAGATCTGAGATGATTGAGTTCGCTGATTGCTCCGTTTGAATCCTGCATTAAAACGGATTCGGTAACCTCTATTTTGAGGCAAGCCGGGTTGAGATCATTCTGTTCCAAAACATCCATAACATGTTCCACCAGGCCCGGTTTGGCAAACTGTTGAATAGAAACATTGACGCTCATCGTCAGGTTTTTGGCTTTTGAGGTAGTGTTTTGCCAACTTTTCAGTTTACGGCAGGCCTCGGTTATAACCCACTTCCCAAGATCAATAATCAGACCCGTCTCTTCAGCCAGAGGTATGAAACGATCGGGAGGTATCATTCCCCGCAGCTTGTGCTCCCACCTGGCCAGCGCCTCGAAACCTTCCAGATGTTCATCCGCAACCGAAACAATGGGCTGGTAATAGAGGGTAAGCCCGCCTTTTGCCAATGCCTCGCGAAGCTCGGCTTCAAGGTTTACGGATTCGACAAGCTCCTGGAGCATGCGCTTATCAAAAAACAATGTTCCCTTTCCCTGTTGTTTGGCCCGATACATGGCAATATCGGCATCCCGCATAATATCCTCGGACGAGGCATATCGCACCATATTGGGAACGATACCGATGCTGGCGCTGGTGGTGATAGCGTCATTATAAACGGTAAAGGGCTTGCAGATGGCAGAACGCATCCGTCTGGCCACCTTGGTCAGTTCCTGTCTGGACGTGAATTCTTCGAGAATAACCGCAAATTCGTCACCGCCGAGACGGGCAACCGTATCGACCGTCCGGATGCACGAGGAAAGTCTTCTGCCGACCTCAATCAAGAGCTGGTCGCCAACCGGATGACCAAGGCTGTCATTGACCGCTTTGAATTTATCCAGATCAATCATCAGAAGAGCGAAGTAGAGTTCAGGGCGTCGTCGGCTTCGTCCTAAAGCCCGATCCAGCCGTTCCGCAAAAAGAGTACGATTGGGCAGCCCCGTTAAAGCATCGTGAAATGCCTGATGGGCGATCTGTTTTTCAAATGCCTTTCGCTCCGAGATATCCTGGTAAATATAAACAATCCCAATTATCTGCTTATTGATCCGTATTGGAAAGCCAATCATGGAAACCGGAATGAATGTTCCGTTTCGATGGCGGCGATCGGTTTCGCATTGAACCGTCTCGCCATCGAGGATGCGGTTGCGCACATCCTCACATTCAGCCAGCAATTCCTCCGGGACAATAAGTGCCCGCACCCCAAAACCGACAACATCAACGGACCGGTAACCGAACAAACCCTCAAATCCTTGATTACAACTGATCACATTCCGGTTTTTATCAATGATAACGATTGCCTGCGGAGAATTTTCAAACAACTGGGAAAAATAGGCCCGTTGCACCTCCAGATCCCGCTCCGCCTGTTTCCGGTCAGAGATATCCATCACCGTTCCCTCGTAATAGCTTATCTCACCGTTTTCTCCGTAAACAGCTCTGGCGTTTTCAGTAATCCAGATGATCTCACCATCTTTTTTACGCACCCGGGATTCAAAACCGGTTACTTTTTTATCTCGTTTAAGAATACGGACAAATTCGTCCCGTCGTGTGGGATCCACATAGAGCTGTTGTTTTATATCTTTGAAATGATAAATCAATTCTTCTGGAGAGGTAAAACCATAGAGAGCAACCAGGGCAGGATTCACATCCAGATATCTCCCGTTCGATGTGGTCAGGAAAATCCCCTCAACCGCATTATGAAAAATACTCAGGTATTTGTTTTCCACATTGTTCAATTTAGGCTCGGTGTCGCAATTGTTCATAAAGGTTACCAATAATGGCGGTTTAAAAGATATTTGTCTGCGGAATCAATCCGTATTGTCATGCAAAAAATGAACCACCCGCGGGGATTTCAAAAAGTTGCCCCTTAATCAGACAGATATGTCGGATCGAATTCGTGTCTAACGGAATAATGGCGGCAAACCCTTGGAGGCATGCAACAAAACGGTAGGATTATCTTGATAATGCTACATATTCGTACCAAGCGTCACGGCAAGGAGGCATGTTGGCATATCGATTTTGGAAGAGGGGGCATTTACCAATGTGGAAATCGGTGTGCCTTTCGGCGTGAGCAATTCAGCGCCATGACACATTGCAGAAAAGAGACAATTGGGGGGAAATATGAACTGCCGGGGGAAACGGGATCGCACCAATTCGCAATTCAGAATGCGACCCCGTTCATGACCTACGGACGAAAAGTGAAATAAGGCTCGGACGGGCTCAAAAGGGCGGTCTCGACCTGTGCACCACAGTACTCTTCAAGCATCCGGGCCACCCGGTCCCTTACCGAAATCGCCCGCTCTTCACTTCCCTCCCCCAGTCCGTCGATGTTCATGACCATGCTTTCGGTCTCCTCGGTGATGCGAGTCTGGAACCCGTTTCGCCAGTTCCACCGCCGGCACATCACTTCCCCGGTTTCCACCGCCACATAGATGATCTCTTCGGGGTCCGGGTGTTCGGTTTTGTCCGGACTGCTGAGGGGAATAAACCGTTCGCTTCCATCCGCGGGGCGCAGTTCCAGGATTTTCCCGGCAAGCATCAGGTCGTCACCGCCCACGGGGAGAATACCCCGGATGGAGTTATCGTTCATGATGGCAACGGCCTTGCTGATAAACGGGATGGATACCCCGGGCTTCTGAACCCGTTTCAGAAGGGCCAGGTGTGCGGGTGGAAACTTGTTGGGATTGCACCCCAATTTCCGGTAAGTGTCGCTCCAGGCAACCGTTCTGGGGTCCGCTTTCAGATCAATGGGGTCTGTTGACGCACCTGAAAGCGCTTCATTTAGAAGCATTTCCAGCTCCTTTGAACCGCCCTTATTATCCATTTTTCGAGCCACCACAATACCCCGCCTGAAATTCGGGAATTTTTCAAAAATTCGTCCATCTACACGCATTTCATACATCTTTTCCACTCCTTCATTCATCATCCGTTTAAGAACCAAAAGAAATCCCCGAGTTCAACATATGGGAAAAAATCAAAATAAGCGACCCTTTTTTCTTGACACTAAAACCGGCGCTTGGTATACGCATTGACCCAGAAAGAGCAAGATGAACTTGCCTGGGCTGTCAGCCATAACGTACACCTGAAAAAAATCCAGCTTCAAAAAAAGGCCAAGAAGGCCACACCGGTTTTTATGCCGGCAGTGTCTTCTTGGCCTTTTTTATGCTCGTGAAGAAAGGGGTAATCGAAAAAGAAAGATAGAGACCGAGATTTGAAAACAAAGTAGGGGGAAGGCGGCCCGGTTCCCTGGCAAGAATTTGAGGCCGCCTTCCCGGGTGGAAGCCCCTCGGAAAGGAGAGACAACCAAGGATAGTATTTTATCATAAGCAGCTGTCCTCCGTCAACCGCTAAGCTCCGATCCGAGGCGATACCAGACCGGGCGAATGATGTTCGCCCGGAATGAAACCGCGTTCAACAGGAGGAAAGCGCTAATGAAAAAGCATGTAAACCTGCGCCGCAGCCCCGCCGGCCTTTGGGGGGTGTGGAGCGTGTTCATATTTCTGCTGGTGATGCCCGTTTTCCCGGTCCACGGGGAAGAGCAGATGGAAACAACTCAAGAATCTGCGACGGAAGAGGAAAAAAAGAAAGACGCCGAAAAGGCCGTGCAACTGGAAGAGGTCACGGTCATGGCTGCCCAGCCGGGCGTTGAGATCACCACCGATAAGACCATCGTCCGGATGGACGAATTCATCAAGCCGGGAGATGTCAGGACCCTCACCGACGTACTCAAAACCATGGGCGGCATCGACGTCATGCGCGCCAATCCCCTCATGGCCAGCCCTGGAGACGAGGTCTCCATCCGGGGAATGAACGAGGGCCGGCTGGTCATAGAGATTGACGGCAGGAGGATCAACCACACCGGACATAATGGTCGCTATATCGTGGATTGGTCTACCCTCAACCTGGATGACATTGAAAAGATCGAAATCATCCGGGGCGGGTCCTCGGTGCTCCACCCCTTTGCCATCGGCGGCGTCATCAACATTATTACCAAGAAGGGCCGAAAGACCGACGACCCCACTCCCACGGTAAAGGCCAAGGCCGGTGTGGGCGCCTTCACCACCACCACCGAAGCCCTTTCCATCGATGGGGGGGCCTTTGATTTTGTGGGGTATGATTTCTCCGTCAACAACGGCCACACCAACGGGTATCTTCGGAACAACTATCAGGATACCACTGCGCTGAACGGCCATTTGAGCTTCTATATGCCCATGGACGCGGTCCTGGAACTGGGCGTCAAGCATGCCGATATCAACTACGGTTTTCCGGTGGTAAACGACCCCTCCCGGTCGGATTATGATCCCTCATCTCCCGATTTTTACGGGAATGCCGACCAGCTCCGGCATCTGAACTGGCCCCAGTATGCGGCCAACGACCCCCATTGGGTGAAGCACACCACCTACCTGGACGGCATCTTCCACATGCCGGCGGGGCCGGGAACGGTCATGATCCACGGGTATCAGACAACGGGGAGACGCTGGACCAGCACTTACAGCAAGGCAGGCGTATTCACGTCCGACAATTTCGTAGACGACGAGACCACGGGCATCATCGTCGAATATAAGGACATTGAACTCTTTGATTTCAACCGGGTGACCATTGGCTACGAGAACCAAGTCCTGGGTCAGCCCAGCTCCAATCCAGATATCTATCGGGTCAATTCCGGCTATGTCCAGGATGTCATCACCATCGGAGACCGGTGGCGCATCACGCCGGGTGTGCGCTATTACCACGTGGACATGGATACCTATTATTCTACCTTCGGCTCGGGATTTCCCACATCCGGAAAAAGCGAAACCGATGAGGGCTTCTACCCGAGCCTTCGGGCCGACTTTCAGGCCACCGATGAAACGGCCATCTACGCCGCCGTGAGTCGATCCTATCGACTCCCCTGCCCTTGAGACTATTACTGGTGGGCGCGGTGCGCGTCAGAGGACAATCCTGTTTTAAAACCTGAATCGGCCTGGGAATACGAACTGGGCGCCATTCAGGATATCGGCCCTTTGAATATGAGGGCAGCAGTCTATTACTATGATATTCAAAATTTCATCAACGACAACGGCATTACAGCGCCGGGAACCGGCCTGGGAAGCGACTGTCTCTACAACATTCCCCACTTCAGGCTGTGGGGTGGTGAAATCGAGGGGAGCATCCGGCTGGGCAGGTTCCAGGGGACCCTTTCCTACAACTACCAGAACTACAGTGCGGATACCACCGGGTATGAACAGGACTGGACCTATTACCTTCCCGGCCTTCTGCCCCACAATAAAGTCAAATTTCTGGGCAATTACGAGGTCTGGCAAGGGGGAATGGTTCAGTTGAGCACCATCTTCGTGGACGGACGAAGCTCCCAGCAGCCGGATACTCCAGATCTGGATTCCTATTTAACCCTGGATCTCGGTTTTCAACAGGCATTTACTTTCGGCGGCGTCAAATGGAAAGCCGAAACCTACTGTAACAATTTTACCGGCGCCAATTATCAGGAAATAGCAGGATACCAAATGCCGAAATATGTGGCCGGGTTTCTGCTGAGCGCCCAATTCTAAAGAACAGACAAGAAAGGAAGTTTCATGGCAAATCTAAAAAACAGATATTTTTCAACAGGTTTCATATTGGTCTGGCTGTTGGCGGCGGCATGGGTTTTGCCATCCGCTGCCGCGGCATGGGGCAGGGGCCATCTCTATGTCATCGGGATGGGACCTGCCGGACCCCGAACCGCCACCCTTCAGGCCCTTGACACCCTCAAGCAAATGGATGTCATCGTGGCCCCTCAAAAACAGATCCATCTGTTCGCTGAGTACGTGGGCCAAAAACCCGTTCTCTTCGACCCTTGGACGGACATCTGGGACTACAAGGGGAAAAGCATGTGGGAGCTGGATGAGACGGAGCTGGCAGCCTTTAAGAAAGAGAGGTTCAGAATCCGGAGTGAACGGGTGGCTAAAATCAAGGACCTTCTGGCCAAAGGAAAAGACGTGGGGCTCATGGAATACGGAAACCCCTGTTTGTATGGTCCCAGCCATTGGTATTCGGAGCAGTTCGATCTTGAAGACATCGTTGTCATACCGGGTATGGGATGCGATGCCGCGGCAATGGCGGCGCTTAAAAAAAGCACCATCCCCGCGTACGACACCCATTTTGTCATTCAGACATCTCCATTTTCACTGATGCGCTGGGGAGGGAAAGAGCAGGGGATCCTCAAGGATCTGGGCAAGTACCCTTCCACCATGATCTTCTATATGGCCCTGTGGAAACAGGAAGCGCTGTTCAAGGCACTCAATGCAGCTCTTTCTCCGGATACGCCGTGCGCCGTGGTTTTCTGGGCCGGTTATCCCGGAAAAGAGCGTGTTCTCAGGGGAACCGTGGCGGATATGTCGGAAAAACTGTCGAAAGACAAAGAAAAATTCATGGGGCTTTTGTTTGTGGGCCGGTTTCTTGAAGGCAAACCCTATGATACGGCCATGAAACGGGCACAGAAGGAACTGGGGAAGAACAAGAAAATATTGGAGGAGCATTAAAATGAAAAAGACATTCCAGATCGGCTTGCTGGCCCTGTTTGTTTTCTCAGGGAGCCTGGCGGGCGCCCATTCCCTGTGGTTCAATATGGAGGGTCACGGGTGCGGCGTCAATGAACCGGTGAAAATTGAACTTGCTTGGGGACACAAATTCCCCGAAAGCACTGAGATCAAGGAGGGGATGTTGAACGAGGTATTTGCTCTCGCTCCGGACGGGAAAAAAATCCCCTTGAAAGAGGTTTCAAACACCATCTTTGAATTTGCGCCGCCCGAAAAGGGCGTTTATGTGATTTCCGGAAACGTTCACCCCGGGTTTGTGAGCAAAACGACCCAGGGGTATAAAATGGGCACCAAAAACCGTTTTGAACAGGTGCTTTCCTGTTTTCACTACGACCTTCGGGGAAAGACCTATCTTTATGCGGGTGAATCATCGGAAATGCCGGCCAAAACCATTGGAGATCCCCTTGAAATTATCGCAATGGAAAACCCGTTCAACCTGAAGCGGGGATCCGAATTTCCCGTACAAGTTCTTTTTAAGGGAAAACCCCTTGCGGATGCCACCATCAAGGCGACCTACGCGGGCTTTTCGGATCAACCCAACACCTTTGCCGCCACGGTCAAGACCGACCCCAAGGGGGTGGCACGAGTGAAACTTTCCGAAAAGGGAAAATGGTTTTGCACGGTGACCCATGAAATTCCCTATCCCGAAAAACAGGAATGCGACACGGAGAAGTATAATACCACTTTTACCTTTGACGTGAAATGATCAAGGAATTTAATGAAAAATCCAAAAAACAGCTGTTTATCGGTCGGCTTTGTGCTGGTCTGGCTGTTGGCGGCGGCATGGGTGTTGCCATCCGTTGCCGGGGCCTGGGGTAGGGGCCATCTCTATGTCATCGGGATGGGCCCTGCCGGTCCCAACACAGCCACCCTTCAGGCCCTCAATACCCTTAAGCGCATGGACTTCATCGTGGCGCCGCAACAGCAAGTCAAGCTGTTCGCAGACTATGTGGAGGGCAAACCGGTTCTCTTCGAACCCTGGAAAGACTTCTGGTTCTACAAGGGCAAGAGCAGGGGCGAAATGAATGACGCCGAACTCGCGTTCTTTTTGAAGGAGCGCATCCGGATCCGCGATGAACGGGTAAAGGAAATCGAGGCGCTCCTGGCCCAAGGCAAAGACGTGGGGCTCATGGACTACGGCAATCCCTGTCTCTATAGCCCGGCTCACCTTTATGCGGAACAGTTCGACGGTCGAGACGTTGTCATCATTCCGGGCATGGGGTGCGACGCCGCGGCAATGGCGGCCCTTAAAAAAAGCACCATTCCCGCCCACGACACCCATTTTGTCATTCAAACCGCCCCTCCCACGCTCATGCGGGACGGTAAAGAAACGGAAATTCTAAAGACTCTGGGCAAATACCCGACAACCATGATCTTCTATTCGCCCTTGAGTAAGAAACACAAAGAGATCTTCAAGGCGCTTCAGGCTGGCCTTCCCTCGGATACGCCGTGCGCCATGGTTTTCTGGGCCGGTTATCCGGAAAAGGAGCGGATTCTTCGTGGGACCGTGACGGATATGCCGGAGAAGCTTGCAGGTGAGAAGGAAACCTTCATGGGGCTTCTGCTGGTGGGCCGGTTCCTTGAAGGAAAGCCCTACGAGGCGGCCATGAAGCTGAGTCAAGATAAGTTGGGAAAAAAATGAACCGAAAAGACGCCTATTTCGGCGCCATTTGCCTCATGGAGAATCATGTATCAGAATGAACTGAAAAGGGACCTGGGTGTCGGTTCCGCCATAATCCTGGTGGTCGCCAATATGATCGGCACCGGAATTTTCACCACCTCGGGATTCATGGCGGGAAGCCTGGGGAACCCCAAGGCCATGCTCTTGTGCTGGTTCATAGGGGGTATCCTGGCCCTTTGCGGGGCGCTCTGCTATGGGGAACTGGGCGCCATGTTCCCCCGGGCGGGTGGTGAATATATTTTCCTGAGAGAGAGCTTCGGCAGGCTCATGGGGTTCCTCTCCGGATGGATTTCCCTGGTGGTCGGTTTCTCAGCCCCCATTGCCGCCGCGGCCATCGCATTTTCATCCTATTTTTTTCGCATTTTTCCAGGGCTCCAGGCACAGGACCCCCACGCGCCGCTTTTTGAATCGGCCTTTCTGGACATCTCACCCATCACACTGCTGGCCGTGGGCGTCATCATTTTTTTCTCCATCATCCAAGGGTACAGTCTCCTTCTGGGAAGCCGTGTTCAGAATCTTCTAACCGGCTTCAAGATCGCCATCATTCTCATCTTCATTGTTGCGGGATTTACCGCGGGAAATGGTTCCATAGGGAATTTTTCCGTTCAAACACCCCTTGATTCGATCCTCTCAACCGGGTTTGCCGGCTCACTCATATTCGTATCCTTCGCCTACAGCGGATGGAATGCCGCCGCCTATCTGGGATCGGAAATCAAAAACCCCGCAAGAAACATACCCCTCGCCCTCTTCTGGGGAGCATTGCTCGTGATGGTGCTCTATCTGCTCTTAAACATGGTCTTCATCTATGCCCTCCCCGTTTCCAAAATGAACGGGGTCGTGGAAGTGGGCGCGGCATCGGCCTCGGCCCTCTTCGGCGGCGGTATTGAGAGGGCCTTTTCCGGGGCCATCACCTTTTGCCTCCTCTCCGTCATCAGCGCCATGGTCATGGCGGGTCCACGGGTCTATTATGCCATGGCAAAGGACCGGCTCTTTTTCAAACGGTTCGGGAGGGCCACCAAACGACACGGAACACCGGCCGATGCCATTATGCTCCAGGCAGCCATTGCCATTTTCATGGTTCTCACCTCCTCATTTGAGAGGCTCCTGGTCTATATCGGCTTCACCCTTTCCATATTCGCCCTGCTCACGGTTCTGGGCATGATGGTGATGAGGATAAAGGAACCTCATTTGAATCGCCCCTACAGGACCTTTGGGTATCCCATCACCCCCATTTTGTTTATCCTGAGCAATCTCTGGATCATCCTGTTCTCCATAAAGTCCAATCCAATGGCCACCCTGTGCGGGGCAGGCACCATCTTATGCGGCATTCTGGCCTTCCTTTACTTCGACCGGAAGGGGATCCCGCACTTTGCCGGGGAACCCTCTCCGGCCTGTGATCTCCTGACCCAACCGGAAAAAGGGCCTCAAAATAAAAAAGGAGCAAACCCATGGCCCACTTGAAAAGGAGATCATTCTCAATATGCCTGTTAACCGCTTGCCTAATGGTGGCGGGATGGTTGTATCCCCTGCCCACCGCGGCCCGGGGCCGGGGCCATCTCTATGTAATCGGCATGGGGCCTGCCGGGCCTCAGACCGCCACCCTTCAGGCTCTTGAGACCCTCAAACGCATGGATGCCGTGGTGGCGCCTCAGAAGCATGTCAATCTCTTTTCCGACTATGTGGGCACAAAACCGATCCTTTTCGACCCCTGGACAGGTATCCGGGACTATAAGGGGAAGCGTATGAGGCAACTGAATAAGGCGGAACTGGCGGCATTCAAGAAGGAGCGATTCAGAATCCGGAATGAACGGGTGGTCCGGATCAAATCCCTTCTGGCTCAAGGAAAGGACGTAGGGCTCATGGATTACGGCAACCCCTGCCTTTACGGACCCAGCCATTGGTATTCGGAACAGTTCGACGCGGAAGACCTGGTCGTCATCCCGGGAATGGGGTGCGACGCCGTGGCCATGGCGGCCCTCAAGAAAAACACCATTCCCGCCCATGACAGCTATTATGTCATCAAGGCCTCCCCATTTTCACTCATAGGCTGAGGAGGGACCGAAGAGGAAATCTTCAAGGATCTGGCCAAGTACCCATCGACCATGGTCTTCTATATGGCCCTGTGGAAGCAGGAAGCGTTGTTCAAGGAACTCCGGGCCTGCCTTCCTGCGGATATGCCGTGTGCCGTGGTCTTCTGGGCCGGGTATCCGGAAAAGGAGCGCATTCTCCGCGGAACCGTGGCGGACATGTCCGAAAAACTGTCGAAAGACAAGGAAAAATTCATGGGTCTCCTATTCGTGGGCCGGTTCCTTGAAGGCAAACCCCGCACCTCGGCCATGAAAAGAATTCATAAGGAGTTTTTCTAAATGGCGATGATCATGCGCATCAGACAAATCGGATTTCCCCTGATCTTCCTCCTTGTCCTGCTCCCGGCCCCCATCCATGCCCACGGCGTCAAGGGAAGCACGGACGTGGGCGGGGTTTGCGTAACGGCCCGATATGACACGGCCGAAGCCATGAGTTATGCGGCGGTGACCATACGGCCCCCTGAAAAGGGCCTCGATTTTCAGACGGGCCGCACCGACAGAAACGGTCGCTTTTGCTTTTTTCCCGACGGAAAGGGGGAGTGGGAGGTTATCGTGAGCGACGGCATGGGACATCAACTCAAGGTCGTTGTCCCCGTTGAACAGGCATCCACCGCCACGGGGATCAAAACCACAGGGCACGGGAAGGGAGAATCGTCCTCGAAATTTGAAAAGGTTGTGATGGGCCTCTCTATTATTTTCGGGATCTCAGGATGCCTCCTCTGGTGGAAAAGCAGGAAGGCTGCTTAAGGAAAGAGGGGTGACACCTTCCCACCACCGGTTGGGCAGGCGGAATGGTTTGTCCGGAGGCATCGGCCACCATGCGGCACAGCTCCAGGGGGTTTTTGGTGTCCACTTGACAGCTTAGACGGGGATGTTGCAGCAGCACCATGGCCATTTGTTCCAGGGCCGTATTGCCGGCCCGCTCCCCCAGGCCCCCAGCCGTCACGCTCACGGCTTCCGCTCCCGCCTCAATGGCGCAGAGCGCGTTGGCGGTGGCCATGCCCAGATCATTATGGCCATGAAACTCAAGGGGGAGTCCCGAAACGCATGCCTTGATGGATCGAATAAGGTCCGTAACGGTTTCAGGGCGGGCAATCCCCACCGTATCGGCAATGCGTAGCAGATGAACGCCGGCGGCCCGGGCCCGGGCTGCGAATGCCAGCAGAAAACCCCTGTCGGCCCTTGTAGCATCCTGGACCCCAACGGTCACTTGATCAAAATAGGATCCGGCCCTTGATACCAGTGTCTCCATATTTTTGTTCCATCATATCGGCCACGTAATTGATGGATCGATGACACGGAAAAAATACTACACGGGAAGGAATTTCACCGCTTTTCAAAATCGCATCAAAATTCCCCCATTTACTTTCCTTACGAAACCGAATATAAAATTTGAATAAGGATGAATTACCGATGTGTTGTAGTGGAAAATGGCGAAATCCAAAACTTGATGCTCAATCAGAAGCGTACTGAAATCCTCCTGATTGCTGCTGCAATTGCCGGCAAGATCGATGTGCGAAACCAAGAGAAAAGGAGACGGCATGAAACTCGAAACCTTTGAAGCCGGTCACCTTCAGCAGCGCTATCAATACAAAAGCTTCGAGCCGGTTCCTGTCAATCATAAGTGGATCTGGGAAGACGCCACCATTAATATCCTGCTGGAAGAGGCCAACCGGGCACTGGGAGAGTTGAACGCCTTCTCCCTGATCGTGCCGGATATCGATCTTTTTATTGAAATGCATGTGGTCAAGGAAGCACAGACCTCCAGCAAAATGGAAGGCACCCGCACCGGCATGGACGAAGCCCTGATGTCGGAAGATCAGATTCGGCCGGAAAACCGGGACGACTGGCGCGAGGTGCGCAACTATATTGATGCGTTAAACTCCGCCATTGTTGAACTCAAGACACTGCCGCTTTCCAATCGTCTCCTCAAACAGACGCATGCCATCCTCATGCGCGGGGTGCACGGCGAACACAAACAGCCCGGCGCGTTTCGAACCAGCCAGAACTGGATCGGCGGCTCTAATTTGACCGATGCGGCCTTTATCCCTCCCCACCCTGAAAACGTACCCGAGCTGATGGGCGACCTGGAAAAGTTCTGGCATAACGAGGAAATCGAAATCCCACACCTGGTCCGGGCGGCCATCAGCCACTATCAGTTCGAAACCATCCACCCATTTTTGGACGGCAACGGCCGTATCGGGCGGCTGCTGATACCTCTTTACCTGATCCACCACGGGTTGTTGAGCAAGCCGTCGCTTTATCTCTCTGATTTTCTTGAACGGAATCGTGCCAGCTATTATGATGCTCTGATGCGGGTAAGGGCCGGCAATGACTTGATCCATTGGATTCGCTTTTTTCTCAATGGCATGGCCCAAACCGCGAGCAAGGGACGAGAGGTATTTCGCCAAATTCTCGTTCTGCGAACCGAGGTGGAACAGGCTGTGTTGGGTCTTGGTAAGCGTGCCCACTCGGCCCGGTCGGCCCTGAATCTGTTATACCGTAGGCCCATCATCAAAGCCGGAGATGTGGAACAGGCGCTTTCGATCACCACACCCACTGCCAATGCACTGATCAAGGCATTGGTTGAATTGGGCATTCTGGTTGAAACTACCGGTCAGCAACGTGGGCGGACATATGCCTTTGAACGTTACCTTAAACTCTTCTTAAGTTAAAGATAGTGCGTTTTCCTTAACTTATCTGCCGGCGGAGTTAAAGAGGGGAATCAGACTATTGCCCGGAATACTTGGACAGAGCATTCGAAGGTTTTGAGCATAACCCGGTTCATAACGCTCTGCATATCCATGGAAAAAGGGCCGTTATTCTACAAGCAATGGATCTTCCTTCCATAAATCCATACATGAGAACGATAGAATCAATTTGCCTGGAAAAGTTTTATGATCCCGAAGAGGGGAATGACTGTTTTGTTTATGCCCTTGATAAGTTAAAGGAAAATAATTTCCATCGAATTAAGCAATCGGATAACATTTCCCCATATTTCAGGCAGCGCGCTCGTGTCGGTTTACCATTGCCAGCAGGGGTCTCAGGGCCTGCGCCTGTCCATCGGATACGTGAATGCCCGCTTCATTGAGCACATGCCGTATGGCCGTTTTACCCGAATGGGTACCCAGCACGAAATGACGGCCTTCATGTCCCGCCAGTTGGGGTGAAAAGGGCTCATAGGCTCGGGTATCCCGAAACATGGCGTGGCAGTGGATTCCGGATTCATGGGAAAAAACCCGTTTTCCCACTACCGGTTGGGCAGGCGGAATGGTTTGTCCGGAGGCATCGGCCACCATGCGGCACAGCTCCAGGAGGTTTTTGGTGTCCACTTGACAGCTTAGACGGGGATGTTGCAGCAGCACCATGGCCATTTGTTCCAGGGACGTATTACCGGCCCGCTCCCCCAGGCCCCCAACCGTCACGCTCATGGCTTCCGCTCCCGCCTCAAGGGCGCAGAGCGCGTTGGCGGTGGCCATGCCCAGATCATTATGGCCATGAAACTCAAGGGGGAGTCCCGGCGCGAAAGCTTTGATGGATCGAATAAGGTCCGTAACGGTTTCGGGGCGGGCAATCCCCACCGTATCGGCAATGCGCAGTCGATGAATGCCGGCGGCCCGGGCCCGGGCCGCGAATGCCAGCAGAAAGTCCCTGTCCGCCCTTGTAGCATCCTGGGCCCCCACGGTCACTTGATCAAAATAGGACCCGGCCCTTGATACCAGTGTCTCCATTCGGGTAAAGACCCACTCCGAATCTTTACCAAGGGTCTTCAAGTGAATGGGAGATACCGGCAAACTGAAATGCACACCGCCCACATTGCAACGAGCCGCGGCCTCCAGATCATCCATGCGCCCTCTGCACCACACCGACAACCGGCAATGAAGCCCCAGACCGGCGATGGCGCGAATATCCTTTTGTACTTCGCTTCCCATGGCCGGAGTGCCGATTTCAAGTTCATGGATTCCCACATGATCCAGAGCCCGGGCGATATCCAGTTTAGCCGATCGGCCAAAAGAAACGCCGGGGGCCTGTTCCCCGTCTCGCAGAGTGGTGTCGATCATCCAGACATCATTGGCAGGGGACGGGATCCCTTTTGTTTTAAACGCCATTTTCAAACAGCCCTCTTCACCTATTCCATGATGTAATCTTCAGCCTTGCCCCCGTCTTCCAGGGCATCCAGGATCTCATCCACGATTTCCTCGCCGGTGACGTTTCCGTACCACAAATTTTCAGGATAGATCACCATCACGGGGCCGTTGTCGCACTGTTTCATGCAACCGGTCATGGTCAAGAGTGCATCGAGCCCCCGGTCGAGTATTTCGCCCTCGATGTAGGGAATCAAATCCGTTGCCCCCTTCTTGCTGCATTTCCCCTTTATTTCACCCGATGCCCTGAAACTTGAACAGACAAAAATATGATGGGTCGGTTTTTCCATTTGTGCTATTCCTCCGTATTCGTGATTTTTGGGTTTGATTCCATTATTGGCCGTTTTTCGTAGGGGCAACCCCCTGTGGTTGCCCTCTCCCCTGTGGTTGCCCTCGCAAAGGGCAGGCACGCAAAGGGCAGGCACGGGGGCCTGCCCCTACGGTCATCCCATGCATCCCATTCCGGCCATTGGGTGCTTTTTGTTGCAGGCCTTGATATCCCTTCGGATCATGTAATTCATGTTGTGGCCTTCAAAAACCGCTTCCGCGGCCTCTTCGATCAGCCCGTCCAGTTCGAGGATTGTGATCCCTCTTTCCTCGAGCACACGCCGGGGATTATCACCGAGGCCCGCCACCAGGAGAGCACGGCAATCGCCGATCAAATCACAGAGGTCTTCCCACCGTTTCAGGCCCCCACCCGGGGCGGGCGTCTCTCGCGCCTCAATAAAGGTCACTTTTCCGTCTTGTTTTCCATAAATCAGAAGCTCTTTGGCCTTGCCGAGCTTTTGGTTGACCAGGACCCCCTCGAGGCTGGCAACCGCGATATAGGGTCTTGTCTCATCACAAATCTCCGGAAGTTCGGCGCATTCCCGCAGCTTTTCCATAATCTCGACACTGTTGTTTTCACCTAAGATTCCCACCGCATCGGCCCTGCATCGCTTGCAATGAAGCATCTGGGGAAGATATTGTGCCGCCTTCTTCCGAATGCCCGTGACCATTTCTTTTGACGGTTCTTTAAGATGGGCAAAAGCGGCGCCCTCATTGGGGTAAAAAGGAACGCAGTTGAGGATATCCACGTTCATCTCGGACATCTTCTTGGCCACCGCTTCAATGTGATCCTCATTGATTCCCGGTATGATGATGGTGTTGATCTTGGTGGTGACATTTTTTTCCTTGAGTCTTTCAATGGCTTCCAGCTGTTTTTCCAGCAAGACAGTAAACCCCTCTCTTGGCGTCAGCACCTTTTTTCCGTGTCGAACAAAGGAATAAATCCGGGATCCGATTTCGGGATCCAGTGCGTTTACGGTAATGGTCACGTGGCTGACGTTTATGTCGGCCAGTTCATCAATATAGGGCCCTATTCCCAAACCGTTTGTGGCCAGGCAACAGATCATTTCAGGATACTTTTCCCGGACCATGCGGAGTGTTTTCATGGTTTCCTTCGGATTGGCAAAAGGGTCTCCCGGACCCGCTATTCCCACAACCGAAATGTTTTTGACCTCTTCAAGCACAAAATCAAGATAGGTCATGGCCTGGCCCGGGCTCAGAACCGCGCTGGTCACGCCGGGCCGGCTTTCATTGACGCAATCGTATTTACGATCGCAATATTTGCATTGAATGTTGCATCGCGGGGCAACGGGAAGGTGGACCCTTCCGTGAGTGCCTCTCATTTTCGCGTTAAAACAGGGATGTTTGGCTAAATCCATTTTACTTCTCCTAACAACTTACATACCTGATGACTTACATATAGGTATAACCCACGGGTGACGCATCCTGGCGGCATGCCAGAATGGTGTTTGTAATCATATCGAAGAGCTGTTGAGCGCCCCTGTAACCGATATGGACGATTCTTGCCCCACCCATGCGGTCGTGTATGGGAAAACCGATTCTGAGGAGCGGTATTTTCATCTCTCGCGCAATCTTGTATCCTTTACTGTTGCCCATCAAGAAATCGGGATTCGCTTTTTTCGCCGCCTCTCCGATCTCCACAAAATCGACCCCTTCCAGCACCTGGATTTCCTTGTGGTCGAAATCATCAATGACCTGGGCAAGCTTGGGCTTTAATTGGCCGCTTTTTCCGCCGGAGGCGCAAATAACCGGAAGCACGCCGATCTCCGACAAAAATGACGCAAGCCCCACCACCAGGTCTTCTTCTCCGAAGAGCACGGCCCGCGCCTCAAAAACATATTTGTGTCCGTCCGCATAGGCGTCAACGAGCCGGCCCCTTTGTGCTGCATATTTTTCCGGCATCGGTCTCCCGGTAATCTTTGACATAACCTCAAAGAAAGCATCCGACTCCCTGATACCGATAGGAAGCCCCAGGCTATGGCAGGGAACCTCAAATTTCTCCTCAAGCAATTTCCCGGCACTCTTTGTTCCGGCGAGGATTCTTCCCATCTCGATGCTGGCCCTGGCGTCTCCCATGGCAATGATCTGTTTTATGGGCGTTCCCCCTTTGGGGATTTTCCGGTATTCGGACCACAGCGCACCGTCAAGGGTATCGGAATAATCGGGAAGCATGTGGCAACCAACGCCAAAATCCAAAAAGATTTCTTTTAGATGCCGGTAGTCCGCGGGAGAGAGCATCCCAGGAAAAATATTGACGTGCGCCCCATTTTCACCACTTTTTTCAGCCAGGGCCTCCACCGTTGCCCGGACCGCCCCGTGGAAGCCGTCCATATGGGTCCCCGAATAACTGGGGGTGGATACGGAGACGATGGCGGGGGTTTTTCCATCGTCGTTGTTCCCAACGTAATTCTTCAGGATAAGCGGCACATCGTCGCCGATGGTCTCACTCAAACAGGTGGTCGCAACGCCGATCAGCCCAGGGTCATACTGTTTGATGATATTGTCCACGGCCAGTTTTAAATTGGCGCCCCCTCCGAAGACGGCGGTCTCCTCCGTGAAATTGGAAGAGGCGACATCCACCGGTTCGTTAAAATGGCTGATCAGGTATCGGCGAATGTAGGTGGAGCAACCCTGGGATCCATGGAGCAGGGGTACGGAATTTTCAACGCCTCTGAAAACAAGCGAGGCGCCCAGGGGGCTGCAAAGCTTGCATGCATTGCTGGTGGCTTTGTATTGTGGGTTGTTTGATGGTTTCATTTACTTCATTCCCCTATCTCAAAAAAGGCTTCAGGAAAGCTTCCTTCTTGGAGCGAATTGCCATACCGGACTTGTCACCGAGGCATAGACCTCCCGTGCAAAATTGAGCATGCCGCTGTAGCCGGCAAGGGAGAGTTTTCGCTCATGGTTGTGATCGCAGAAACCGATCCCCAGCTTAAATGCGATGGGTCTTTCCTTGACGCCGCCGATAAAGAGTTCCACCTGTTTTTCGATACAGTATTTGGAAAGCTCCAGGGGGTTGGCATCGTCCACGATCACCGTTCCGTCATCGCACATATCTCTCAATATCTTGTAGTCATCCGGGGTTCCCGTCTGAGACCCGGCCAACACCACATCCATGCCGATGGACCGCAACGCCTTGATCATGGAAAAGGCCTTGAACGCGCCCCCCACATAGATGGCGGCCTTTTTGCCGGATAGCTTTTCCTTGTATCGCCTGAGAACCGGATGGATCGCCTTGACCTCTTCCCGGACAAGGGCTTGCGCCTTTTCCATGACTTGCGGGTGATCCTTAAAATGGTCCGCCACATCGTAAAGGGCCTTGGACATGTCTTCGATCCCGAAATAGGAGACCCGCTTATAGGGGATGCCGTATTTCTCATTCATGGCCTCGGCCAGGTGCATCATGGAGCCGGAGCATTGCACCACGTTGAGGGCGGCGCCGTGGGAACGTTTGATATGCTCAATCCGGCCGTCTCCCGTAAACACGCTCACCACCTGCAATCCCATCCGTTCGTAGTATTCCCGGATGGTCCATGCCTCGCCGGCGATATTGAATTCCCCCATGATGTTGAGGCTCAACGGGCCGATCCCTTGGGTCGAACCGGTCCCCACAAGCTTTTCCATGGCATCGCACGCCGCTTTGTACCCATCCTTCTTGGTTCCCTTGAACCCCTCCGAATGAACCGGCAGGACCGGTATCCCTTTTTCTTGGGAGACCCGTTTGCAGATGGCATTCATGTCATCCCCGATGAGGCCCACGATGCAGGTGGCGTAAACAAAAGCCGCCTCGGGGCGGTATTGGTCGATGAGGGAGACAAGGGCGCCGTACAATTTCTTCTCGCCCCCGAATATGATATCCCGCTCCTCCAGGTCCGTGGAAAAACTCATCCGATGAAGCTGGGGGCCGGAAGAAAGGGCCCCCCGGATATCCCAGGTGTAGGAAGCGCAACCGATGGGGCCGTGTATGAGATGCAGCGCATCGGCGATGGGGTAAAGCACCACGCGGGAGCCGCAAAACACACAGGCCCGCTGGCTCACGGAACCGGCCAGGCTCTTTTGTTCACAGCTCATATCAAAGGGTTGACTCCCTTTTTGATAGATCTGTTTTTCTCTTTCTTTCAATATGGGAATACCGGCCATTTTTCTAACCTCGCTACATCACCAATTCAAACTCGATTTCCGTTGAATCCCTGTCCTGGCGGTCCAGAATGGCATCGAGGATCTTTTCCAGCAGACGGATCCCCCCCTGGTAGCCCACCGTTGGGAAGTAACTGTGGCCGACTCTGTCGAAAATGGGAAAGCCGAACCGAATAAAAGGCGTATCTTCATCCCTTGCCATATACTTGACGTAGGTATTCCCCATGAGCAGGTCCACTGGATTGTTCTTGACCCACTGATGGAACAGCATCATGTCTCCGCCGCTTTTCACATTCACTTCATGGGGGACATCCGCCGTAAGGGTCTTGATCCTTTTTTCGAAGGCCTTGTCCTTTGTGCCCGTGAGGATGTGTATGGGCATCATATCGATGGCCACCAGGAATTCCGTAAGGGCTTCCAACTGGTCGGGATCACCCACCAGAGCGACCTTTTTGTGATACAAATAGGCCTGCATGTCGGTGATGATGTCCAGCAATTGTCCCCGTTCCAGGTTCAGGGAGTCCGGCACCGTGACGCCCGCCATTTTTCTCAGGGCGTCCACAAACCGGTCGGTTGCCTGGAGTCCTATGGGCAGATCGAGTATCTGATAGGGCACCTTGCATTTTGCGTCGAGAGCCAGGGCCGCCGGGCCTGAAGCCAAACGGCCCAGGGCGATGGTCCCCCGGCTGCTTCCGGTCTCCTTCAACTGATTGATGGTAACGCCTCCCTTCGGGTACATGGAAAATTTACCGGTCTGGGGCCCGTTGAGCACATTTTCCGTATCGGGAAAGAGAATCGTCTTAATCCCCAGTTCGGCCGTAATCCGCTTGATTTCCTTCATGTCCGAAGGCTCCACCCAGCCCGGAATCACATTGATGCATTTTGCCTTGTGCCCGTTGGAGGTGGCGAAATAGTCCACCATGGCCTTTGTCATGTTGGCAAACCCGGTCACATGGCTTCCCACATAACTGGGAGTACTCGCGTGCAATACATATTTGCCTTCCGGAATTTTGCCGTCCGCCATGGCCTTGCCGAAAATCTGGGGAACATCATCCCCGATGGTTTCGGACAGGCAGGTAGTGTGGACCGCTATGACCTCCGGCTCATAAACCGTAAAAATATTATGGATCGCCTGCAGCAGGTTCGCCTGGCCTCCGAACACGGAGGCCCCTTCCGTAAAGGAACTGGTGGCGGCCATGACTGGCTCCCTGTAGTGACGGGTCAATGCCGACCGGTGATAGGCGTAACACCCCTGGGAGCCGTGGCTATGGGGGAGACAGCCGTGAATGCCCAGGGAAGCATACATGGCCCCTATGGGCTGGCAGGTCTTGGCCGGATTAACGGTCAAGGCTTTTCGTTCTGTAATCTCTTCGGGTGTGTGTCGTAGTAACATTTTCTTGCACCTCTTTCGTTTCCGTGAATACCCAACATCCGCTATTCATTTGCATACATGGCGGCAAGTTCGGGGCTCTTTTCCCATGGCGCCCGGATATGCCCCCACACCTTGCTGTTGATCATGCGATCCAGTTCATGGTAAAAATTGACGGCGCCTTTATAGCCGGCATACGGCCCTCCCGAGTCATAGCTGTGAAGCTGTTTCATGGGGATGCCCTGCTTCTGCACCATATATTTTTCCTTGATCCCGGCGCAAAAGATGGCCGGTTTGTAGAGTTCGATGAGCCTTTCCGTTTCATACTGGCTGATATCGTCAATGGTGAAGGTTTCGCCCTCCGCCATATCCGCCATCATCCCGTCATAATGCTTCAGCGGCACGCCGTGTCTTTCCTGTGCTTCCAGCTCTTTCGGATCGATTCTCGGACGGTACCGTTCGGGGTCTTTTTGAACGTCCAGCTCTTCGATGTTCCGGCTGTCGGCATCGATCTTGATTTGCGGCAGCACGTGCCGGCCTTCATAATCGTCCCGATGGGCAAACTCGTAACCGGCCGCAATGGTTTTCATTCCCACCTCACTGAAGAGTTCCTGATAATGATGGGCGCGGGATCCGCCCACGAACATCATGGCCAATTTTCCTTCGAGCCGGGGTCTGATCTCGGCTTGGGCCGCTTCCACGGCTGGCATTTCTTGGGCGATAACCTCTTGCACACGGTCCTTCAACTTCCGGTCTCCGTAGTACTGGGCGATTTTCCGAAGGGAGTTGGAGGTTGCCCCGGCACCCAGGAAATTGATTTTCATCCAGGGAATCCCGTATTTTTGTTCCATCATATCGGCCACGTAATTGATGGACCGATGACACATGACCAAGTTCAGGTCGGCGGTATGGGAGTTGGCGAAATGATCCACACTGGAATTTCCGCTGAAGGTGGAGATGATTTTAATCCCGCAAGCATCCAGAATCCGGTCGATTTCAAACCCGTCGCCGCCGATGTTGTATTCCCCCAGGAGGTTGATTTTGTATTCCCCTTCCTGAACCGTATCGTCCAGGCCGATCACATTCTTGAAAAGGCCGTTGTTGGCCACATGATGTCCCGCGGACTGGCTGACGCCCTTGTATCCCTCGCAACTGAATCCGAAAATGGTAATGCCCAGTTTCTCCTGCATTTCCCGGGTTACGGAATGGACGTCGTCTCCGATCAAGCCCACGGGACAGGTGGAAAAAACGGAAATCATCTTGGGTTTAAAAATGTCGTAGGCCTCCTGAATAGCGGTTCTCAGCTTCTTTTCCCCGCCGAAGATGATCTCCCGCTCCTGCATGTCGGTCGAAAAACAATAGGTCATAAAATTGTCGTGATCCGGCGTGGTGGACGGATCCGTCTGGTTGCGCCTGGTGAGCCAGGAGTAAAACCCGCACCCGATGGGACCGTGGGTCAGATTAATAATATCGCGGGTGGGCCCCATCACCACTCCCTTGCACCCGGCGTAACAACAGCCCCTTTGGCTGATGATGCCGGGGATGGTTCTCACATTGGCCTGAATTTCCCCATAATTCCCTTCATCGATCTTTTGGTTGACAACGAATTGCTTGCTTCTTTTCCTCGCCACCTTGGGCGGATATTTGTTCAGGATCTCGTTCTTTATCTCTTGGGGGTTGAGATCTTCCAGGAGATCCTCTGCCTCAAATTCTGTTTCCGTTTTGAGTGTATAATTCATCTCTGCTCTCCTATAGGTCGTCCAAAGTGGTATCGCCACTCTCTCCGAGCCTGACGCTTATGGAATCGGATACCGGCATCACAAATATTTTTCCGTCACCGGATTTTCCGGTCTGGTTTACCGCTATGATGGTCTTGACGATCTTCTTCACATATTTTTCCTTGGAAACGATCATCAGCATCCGTTTCGGAATCAGGCGCTGGCTCTGGCCCAACTGTGAGATGGCCTCCTCATAACCCTGCTCGGCTCCTTTCAGCAATGTTATGTCAATCAGGCCTTTCCCTCTTCCCAAAGCTTCCCTGGCGGTCATGGAAGAAACGCCCACTTCCGTCAGCGCTTTTTTGGTTTGATTCACCATATTAATACGGATAATGGCCATAATCTCTTTCATATCTTCACCTCTTCAAGCTCCCCGTCGCCGGTTTCCTTGATTCCCGAGCTGATGGTGTACGCCTCCTCAACCGGGGAAACGAAAATCTTGCCGTCTCCAAAGGCGCCCTTGTCTCCGCTTCTGGCCGCCTGCATCACCGTTTTGATGACGAAATCCTTATCCTTGGACTTTACAACGGTGATGAGCATTTCCTTGGGAATCTCATCATAGGTGACTTCTCCGATTTTGATGCCCCGCTGCTTGCCCCTGCCCACCACGGACATCCGGGTAACCGCGGGAAATCCCGCCTCCATCAAAGCGGCGAGGACATTATCCGATTTTTCAGGCCTTACAATTGATCTGATCATTATCATTTCTTTCTTCCTTTCCATTTTTGGTTTTCTTGGGGTACGCGATCAGGCCGCTATGCCGTAATCGATCAGAAGCGTTTCAAGTTCTTCCATCTCCAGGGGTTTCGGTATGACGAACATCTCATTTTCCGACACCTTTTTGGCAAGGGTCCGGTACTCGTCCGCCTGTGAGTGCTCCGGGTTAAACTCGATAACGGTTTTCCGGTTGATCTCCGCCTGTTGAACCATGTTGTTCCTGGGGACGAAGTGAATCATCTGGGAGCCGAGCTTGCCGGCAAATGCCTCGATCATTTCCACTTCATTATCCACCAGGCGGCTGTTGCAGATGAGCCCCGCCAGCCGGATACCGCCTGCTTCCGCAAACTTCAGGATCCCCTTGCAGATGTTGTTTGCCGCATACATGGCCATCATCTCGCCCGAGACCACAATGTAGATTTCCTTTGCCTTCCCCTCGCGCATGGGCATGGCAAAGCCTCCGCAAACCACATCGCCCAAAACATCGTAGAAAACGTAATCGATATTTTCATCCTCCGCATAGGCACCCAACTGTTCCAGCAAATTGATGGACGTGATGATCCCCCGGCCCGCGCATCCCACGCCCGGTTCGGGACCGCCCGACTCGGTGCACAAGATTCCTCCGAAACCCGGTTTTCTCACATCATCCAGTTCCACGTCTTCCCCCTCTTCGCGCAGGGTGTCCAGAACCGTGTTTTGATTCAGGCCGCCCAGCAGCAGCCTTGTGGAATCCGCCTTCGGGTCGCAACCGACCACCATGACTTTGTTCCCCATCTCCGCAAGACCGGCCACCGTGTTCTGGGTGGTGGTGGATTTTCCGATCCCGCCTTTTCCATAAATGGCAATTTTTCGCATAGCGTTTCTCCTTCAAAATGAGAGTCTGTGTTTCATGTTGTTTCCTGTCGGCTTTTCCTTACTCAATGTTCGTGCCAGAAAGCCCCTCCGGAGATGATCGACAACGTAACATGTCTATTTTATTAAAAAATTAAAATTTCATGAGAACATTGGGAAGGTGTGGAAGGGAGCATTCCAGCGCGCACGGCGACGAACATTTTTGTCAATGTTGACAGGAGTGTCCGTTTTCTTTGGTCGATGGTAAGTGGAGTAAAAGCGCTCTTGCCCAATGGATTTTCAAAAAAGGATCGGGTTGAACGGAGCCGTGAATATTTTCTAAAAAATAATGGAAGACGGGAATGAAGATTAGAGTTTTCGGATATCGATGGCGTACTTTGTGACGCGATAGGACAATTGACGCGGGGTAATGCCCAGCACGCGGGCCGCCCGTTGTTTGACAAAGTTGTTTTCCCGAAGGGCTTTTATGATTTCACGTTTTTCCAACCGTTCAACCTCCTCGCGCATGTTATCAACGCTTGAGGAAGGAACACGATCGGGCGGCGGGCCATTGCCCCGGGAAGGTTTCAAGTTGGAGGGGAGGTCCTCCGGCAAAATGGTGTTGCTCTCGGCCATCACCACAAGCCGCTCAACGGTATTGGCCAATTCCCGCACATTCCCCGGCCACGGATATCGGGCCAGGCAGGATACGGCGGATTCACTGAAGTGGACACGACGCTCATACTTCCGGTTGAACTTTTTCCCGTAGAAATCGAGCAGCAGGGGGATATCGGAAATTCGATCCCTTAACGGGGGGAGTACAATGGGAACGACGTTTAAACGCCAATATAAATCCTCCCTGAAATTCCCCTTTTTGACTTCATCCAACAAATTCCGATGGGTAGCGGTGACGACCCGAACATCCACATGAATCGGATTTGACGTTCCAATTCTTTCAAAGGTTTGTTCCTGAAGGACCCTGAGCAGTTTGACCTGAAGGGAGAGGGGTAATTCTCCGATCTCATCCAGGAAAAGCGTTCCGTGATCCGCGGTTTCAAATCGTCCGATGCGGCGCGATGCAGCGCCCGTATAAGCGCCTTTTTCAACGCCGAAAAGTTCCACCTCAATAAGATTTTCCGGTAGCGCCGCCAGATTGACGGGAACAAAGGGTGCCTTTGCCCGGTGACTTTGATAATGAAGGGTCTGGGCGATCAGTTCCTTGCCGGTTCCGCTTTCCCCCAGAAGCAACACCGTGGTATCGGTGCCCGCTACTTTTCGAACGGATTTGAGGACCTGCTGAAAAGGCGGCGACTCCCCGATTATATTGGGCAGGCTGTATCTCTCTTCCAGTTGCGAGCGCAAATCGCCACATTCCCGTTTGGTCTTTCTGAAATTTTCCCATAGTGTTACGAACTGCGCAATGAAGGATGCGGCAATGTGAAGAACCCTCAGATCGTCTTCCACGGTGCCGCGCTCTTCCGCATATATTCTGTCGACACTGATGACGCCCAGAATTTCCTTGTCCAGGGCGATGGGGACACAGATGAACGAGACGCCGCTTTTTTGAGGCCTGGAAGCGGTCTTGTTCAAAAATTTCGGTTCGTTTCCGATATTCGATATGAACATGGGGGATCCGGTTTCGATCACCCGGCCGACAATCCCTTCTCCAATACGGTATGTCCCCCTTCGGATTTCCTCCAAAGAGAGTCCGTGGGCCGCAACAATGCGAAGATCCTTTGACGGTTTATGCAACAGGAACACACACCCCCGTTGCATTTCAAGGCGAG
The DNA here is from genome assembly GCA_963663335.2 of Desulfatiglandales bacterium. Classification (GTDB taxonomy): domain Bacteria; phylum Desulfobacterota; class DSM-4660; order Desulfatiglandales; family Desulfatiglandaceae; genus NaphS2. The sequence continues at coordinate 862,970 of CAXXLN010000002.1, forward strand.
AGGAAAGAATTTTCATGACGTTCATGAGATTCTGTTCCAGGTCGAAAGAACTGGTCAAAACCCGGCTCACTTCCAGGATAGCGCTGAGTTCATTGTTTTTCCGAAGCAATTTATCCATAAGAAACTGAATTATTGATCTCTTGATTGCACTTGCAAAGCTTGAAACCAACCCTCCCTTGCGACCCTATCTTTTGATCATAACGCTTACCAATAGTGGCGGATTAAGAAATATCCATGCCTGGAGGCGGTCAATGCAAAAGTTGAGCCATCCCCGAAAATTTAAAAATTCTCTTTATTATTCAAATATATATACAGAAAGCGCGTTTAGATCCAAAGGAATAATCATGTCGATACTTTCAAAAATATTAGACAAAAACGTAGCATAATACTGAAAATATAACATTTTCGTTACTACCCTAAGCGCTAAAACCGGTCCTTCATCCCTTATGGGAGGCAACCGCCCATCAAAACGGTTAGTGACGGATTGGGCATTTTTTTGTGGTCGTACCGGCGTACCCCTGTATTTCGTGTAACCTTTTCGCCGCGGTCTTCGATTTAGTAATCAGGCCGAAAGAACAACCGACCCGGGGGAATAAACATCATGTTGGCAAATAAAACCGTTAAACGGAAATTTCCCGGAAGCACCAGGATACAAGAAAACCATGACCCTTTACAAAAATCAAAAGAAGCCGGCTCTATTTGCAGCGACCACATTGATGCTCATCTTCTCCGGATGCGCGGCCGTGGGACCGAATTACACTCCGCCCGTAACAACGGTATCGGATTCATGGCATACCCCCATGCAAGGGGGGCTCCATGCAACGACACCGGATCCCGAAACGTTGTCCCAATGGTGGAAGACGCTCGACGACCCCGTTCTCTATGAGTTGATCCATCAAGCAACCGCTGGAAACCTCGATCTGAAGGAAGCCAAGGCCAGGGTCCGGGAAGCCCGTGCAAACCGGGGAGTCGCGGATGCGGGCCTGTTCCCGACCCTCGACGCTTCGGGGCAGGCCACCGAAAGCAAGGGGAGCCAAGAGACAGGGGCGGGGACCCAGCGAACCCTCTATTCGGCGGGCTTTGACGCCGGCTGGGAAATCGATATTTTCGGTGGTGTCAGGCGCACGGTGGAAGCCGCGGATGCGGATCTTCAGGCTCAAAAATCCTCCCTTCGGGATGTGCTGGTGACGCTGACCGCTGAAGTGGCCGTCAATTATGTGGAGATGAGGACCTACCAAACCCGATTGAAGGTCGTCACCACAAATCTGGAAACCCAGAAAGAAACCTACCACCTCACCCAGTGGCGATATCAAGCCGGGCTCAGCGATGCCCTTGCGGTGCAACAAGCCCGCTACAATATGGAAAGCACACGGTCCCAACTTCCAACCATTCGTTCCTCGCTTGCGGCCTCCCGGAATCGGCTGGCCGTGCTTTCGGGAAAACAGCCGGGCAGCCTTTCCCGGGATTTGGAAACACCCGCCCCCATCCCGGTAACGCCTCTCAACGTGGCGGTCGGAATACCGGCCGAGTGCATTCGAAGACGTCCCGACATACGGCAGGCGGAACAGGAGGTGGCGGCCCAAACGGCGAGAATCGGCGTGGCCGAGGCTGAACTGTACCCGAAATTTTCCCTGCTGGGCTCCATCGGCATTGAAGCGCTTTCCATCGGCGGACTTGCGTCCACCGACGGCTTTACCTACAGCATCGGCCCCAGTTTCAGCTGGCGCCTCTTCGATGGCGGCGCCATTCGACAAACCATAAAGGCTCAGACCGCCATCCAGGAACAGGCTCTGGCCCGGTACGAGCTAACGGTTCTTGAAGCGTTGGAAGAGGTGGAAAACGCTCTGAAAGCCTATGCGGAGGAGCAAACCCGCCGGGCGGCCCTGGCTCAGGCGGGCGATGCCGCGCGCCAGGCCGTCACCCTGGCCCAAAACAAATACGAGGCGGGCGTGATCGATTTCAATGACGTTCTGGAAGCTCAAAGGTCTCAGCTTTCCTTTGAAGACGAGCTGGCCCGGAGCGAAGGACAGGTTACCGCCAACCTGATTTCCCTCTACAAGGCACTGGGCGGTGGTTGGGAAACCCTGGTCCCGGCGGAAAAACCGGAAGGGAAAACCACTGGAGAAAAACCCGGAACCCGGGAAAAAGTGAAAAAGAGAATCAGCTGAAATGGAAAATAGACCAAACGATTCAATTCCCGTGGCCGAAGTCCTGGGAATAAACAAAACACCGCGCCGCAAGAAACGTTTCAGATGGATGATGATCGTGATACTCCTTCTGGCGGCCTGTGTTACCGGTTCAATGACGATAAAAAAAATAGATCGGGTTGATCCGGTCCAATACAAAACCGAAAAAGTGGCGAGGGGGAATCTCATGGTCACGGTGACGGCCACGGGCAATCTCGAGCCCACCAACCAGGTGGACGTGGGCAGTGAATTGTCCGGAACCATCAGAGAAGTCACGGTTGAGGAGAACGCCTCGGTAAAAATCGGCCAGGTACTTGCCACCTTGGATACGACCAAACTGGACGCCCAATACCTGGAGGCCAAGGCCAAATTGGCATCGGCCGACGCCGGGGTCCTCCAGGCCCGGGCCACCACCCGTGAAGCGGATAACAACCTTGCCCGTCTGAAACATGTACGCCAACTGAGCAACAACAAGGTGCCTTCTCAATACGAGCTGGATGCGGCCGAAGCCACCCTTGCCCGCGCCCGCGCAACCGCGGCCGCTGCAAAAGCCGCGGTTTCGCAGGCACGGGCCACCCTTGAAGTGACGGAAACCGACCTGAAAAAATCGGTCATCCGTTCACCCATGAACGGCGTGGTCCTGGACCGGAACGTGGAACCGGGGCAGACCGTGGCCGCATCATTGGAGGCGCCCGTACTCTTTACCCTGGCCGAAGATCTGGCCCAGATGGAACTCAAGGTGGACGTGGATGAGGCGGACGTGGGCCTGGTACAGGAGGGGCAGGAGGCCGTATTCGTGGTGGACGCCTATCCGGATCGATCGTTCAAGGCGCAGATCACCCGCGTCTGCTACGGATCGGACACCACGGACGGCGTGGTCACCTACGAGACCGTCCTCAAGCTGGACAATAAAGACCTCTCCCTGCGGCCCGGCATGACCGCCACCGCGGATATCGTCGTCAAGAACCTGAAAGACGTTGTTCTCATTCCCAACGCCGCATTGCGCTTCAGCCCACCGGTGGAAAAGAAAGAGGCGCCCACCCGGTCACTGATGGACTCGCTGCTGCCCGGCCCTCCCAAGCACAAGAGCGAAGCGCATGACTCAGCTCCCGTGGTCGGTCACGACCGCCGGATCTGGATACTGCAAGAGGGTCAACCCCGAGCCGTATCCGTCGAGATCGGCGCCACCGACGGCGTGAAGACACGGGTGATGGGAGAAAACCTCGCACCCGGCATGCAGGTCATTCTGGAACGTCAAAGCAAAGGGAAAGGGTAATCCATGCCGGCATCAACGTCAACTTCCCCGGCCGTTATTCAACTCAAAGGGGTCAGCAAGGTTTACGGCGCCGGCGACACGGCGGTATACGCGCTTCGGGATGTGGACCTGCAAATCATGCGGGGTGATTTTACGGCCGTAATGGGGGCCAGCGGTTCCGGAAAATCCACGTGCATGAACATCCTGGGATGCCTGGATGTTCCCACATCGGGAAACTACCATTTCGAAGGGGTGGAGGTAGCGAACCTTTTGCGAGACCAAAGGGCGCTTCTTCGCCGCAATTACCTCGGTTTTGTGTTTCAGGGGTTTAACCTGCTGAACCGCACCACGGCGCTCGAAAATGTAGAGCTGCCGCTGATCTATAGGGGCATTTCCCGTGGCGACCGGCGTAAAATGGCGCAAACATCCCTGGAGACCGTGGGGCTCGGAGGATGGCAAAGCCACACGCCCGCCGAGCTTTCAGGCGGGCAACAGCAGCGGGTCGCCATTGCCCGCGCCATTGTTACGAACCCACAGATTCTCCTGGCCGATGAACCCACGGGAAATCTGGATTCGGTCCGAAGCCGGGAGATTATGGAACTTCTGGTGGATCTCAATCAAAGGCACGGCATTACCATCGTCATGGTGACCCATGAGATGGAAATGGCCGGTTACGCGAATCGTTGCATTCATTTTCTGGACGGCCGGATTGAAAGCCGTCCACGGGATTAGAGAGACTTTATACCGATGCTCTGGGAAAACATCATACTCGCATTGAGGGAAATTCACCGCAATGTTCTTCGATCAGCCCTGACCATCCTGGGCATCGTTATCGGCGTCGCGGCCGTGATTACCATGGTGACCCTGGGCCAGGGCGCCACGGCCAAAGTCACTTCGGATATCAGCAGCATGGGCAGCAATCTGATGGACGTTCGGCCCGGTCAGATGCGCCACGGGCCGGGCGGCGCCAGTGGGGACTCCGAACCCTTCAAAGCCGCCGACGTAGCGGCCATCCGGAGGGAAATATCGAGCCTTTCGGCGGTTGCCCCCGTGGCTTCAAAAACCGCTCAAGTCATCTACGGCAATGAAAACCGATCAACCAGAGTAGTGGGGACCACCTCGGATTACTTGACGGTGCGGGCCTGGCCCCTGGCTGCGGGCACACCCTTCACGGAAAACGAAGTGAGAGCGGGAAAGGCGGTCTGCATTCTGGGCGAAACCGTGCGAAAAGAACTTTTCGGGAGCCAGGATGCATTGGGCGCGACCATCCGTCTCGGGAAAATCTCCTCCAAGGTCATCGGCGTACTGACCGCCAAGGGGCAAAACAGTTTCGGCAACGACCAGGACGATCTGGTGCTCGTCCCGCTCCGAACCCTGCAACGCCGTCTGGTGGGCAATACGGATGTGACCTCCATTTCCGTATCCGTCAAAGACGGCATTTCCACGGAAAGGGCCCAGGCCGACATCGAGCGGCTGTTGCGCGAACGCCGCCGCATAGGGCCGGGCAAGGAGGATGATTTCACGGTGCGGGACATGCAGGAAATCGTTTCCATGCTTACCAGCACAACGCGCGTTTTGACCGCTTTGTTGAGCGCGGTGGCTGCGGTGAGCCTTCTGGTGGGCGGCATCGGCATCATGAACATCATGCTGGTGTCGGTGACGGAACGAACCCGGGAGATCGGCACCCGCCTGGCCATCGGAGCACGGGAGCGGGATGTCCTCATGCAGTTCCTGGTCGAGGCCGTGGTGTTGTCATCCTTCGGGGGGATCTGCGGCATTTTGATGGGTCTGGGAGCCGCCGTTGGAGGGGCCCGCCTCCTTGACATCCCCTTTATCTTCCAATCGACCATTGTTGCGACCGCCTTTCTCTTTTCCGCCGCCGTGGGCGTCATTTTCGGCTATTTCCCGGCACGAACGGCCGCACGCCTGGATCCCATTCAAGCCCTTCGATACGAATAGTCGGTCCTCACTTCACACCGATACAGACCCGCCTCAACCCTCCATAGCCTGCGCCGAACGGTCGGGGATACGAAAAATGATCTCATGGATAAGAAGTGGGGCGGGGATTTTTTTTAAAATCTATGCTCCCAAATTGTTACGGCATATGTATAATAGCCTATTCGCCTGAAGGCGACACTTTGCGCTTCTTGACATTTTACCGGGCTACACAAATGGAAGACAGAGTAAGGGGACCACTTACGATTCACCCGACAGCAATCAAAGCCAGAGAGGATTTTCATGGAATATAAGGGAGTTATTTTCGACTTGGACGGGACATTGCTCGATACATTGGAGGACCTTGCCGATGCCATGAATCGCACCCTGGAGGAGAAGGGCTTTCCATCACACCCCGTGAAAGCATATCGCCATTTCGTCGGCAACGGTGCCGCTAAACTCGTATCGAGAGCACTACCGCCGGAAAAGCAAAATGAGCGTCTGACGGCCGATTGCATGAAGGCGTTTCTTAAGGAATATGATCGCAACTGGAACCGAAAGACCCGGCCCTATGACGGTGTGGCGGAACTGCTGGATGCCCTCACGATAAAACAGATCCCCATAGCTATTTTTACCAACAAACCCCATGAATTCGCCCAACGCTGCGTGCACGAATTTCTTGCAAAATGGAAATTCAGTGCTGTATTCGGCCAGCGAAAAGGATACCCCATGAAACCTGATCCCGCGGTTCCGTTGGAAATAGCCGGCCAACTGAACACACCACCACAGGCGTTTCTTTACCTTGGAGACAGTGACGCAGATATGGAGACAGCGGTTAACGCAGGCATGCTTCCAATCGGCGCGCTTTGGGGTTTCCGGCCGGAAAAAGAGCTCAGGGAATCAGGCGCCGCCGAAGTTATCAGCCGGCCGGAGGAACTTTTGGAATTTCTGAAAAGAGCTTAGCATAAAATGGAACGAATTTTTCTTTTTCTCGGTTCCCTGTCCGCCTTCATCGGCGTGGCCGCGGGCGCCTTCGGCGCTCATGGTTTAAAGGGTCGAATAAGCGCCGAAATGCTCGCCATCTTCGAGGTAGGCGTGCGCTACCAGATGTACCACGCTTTCGCGCTGATCATTACAGCATGGGTGCAGACAAAGTGGCCCTCACCCATGGTCATTGCCGCGGGGTGGTGTTTCGCCGTCGGCACGATACTTTTTTCCGGAAGTCTTTATCTGCTCAGTCTCAGTGGAATAAAGTGGCTGGGTGCCATCACCCCTGTAGGCGGATTGGCATTTCTGGCGGGATGGGGTCTTTTAGCCCTGGTGGGTTTGAAGACTCATAATCGGTGAAGGAGCGTTGCTCCTCCACCGGGATTCGGCACCGAAATGCTCTTTATTTTTTTAGCCCAGGATCGCTTTCAAGTCTTCTTCCGGCGTGGTTATGGGCATGATGTTGAAGTTTTTCACCAGTACGTCCAGAACATTGGGCGTGATGAATGCGGGCAGGCTGGGCCCTAAGCGAATGTCTTTGATACCCAGATAGAAAAGGGTCAACAGAATCGCCACCGCTTTTTGTTCGTACCAGCTCAGAATCATGGAGAGCGGCAGATCATTCACCCCTACGTCGAAGGCCTTGGAAAGGGCCACCGCAATCTGAATCGCCGAATAGGCGTCATTGCACTGCCCCACATCCAGGAGTCTGGGAATGCCGCCGATATCGCCCAGGTCTTGATCAAAGAAACGGAACTTTCCGCAGGCGAGTGTCAGGACGACGGTGTCCTTGGGGGTTTTTTCCACAAACTCGGAATAGTAATTTCGCCCCGGTTTTGCGCCGTCACATCCGGCCACCAGGAAGAAATGCTTGATCGCCCCGCCCTTCACCGCCTCGATGACCTTATCCGCCACACTCATAACCGCGTTTCGACCGAAACCGACCATGACGGAACGACCGTTACTGTTTTCTTTAAATCCTTCCATTTCCAGCGCTTTCTGAATGGCCGGACTGAAATCCTTATCCGCCATATGGCGAACGCCCGGCCAGCCCACGAGACCGGTGGTGAAGATGTTATCCGCATAGGAATCGCGGGGTTTCTGGATACAGTTGGTGGTCATGACGATGGCGCCGGGGAATGCCGCAAATTCCTTTCCCTGGTTCTGCCATGCCGTTCCGTAGTGTCCATAGAAATGTGAGTATTTCTTCAGTTCCGGATAACCGTGACACGGGAGCATCTCCCCATGGGTATAGACGTTAATGCCTTTTCCCTCGGTCTGTTTCAGGACCTCTTCCAGATCCTTCAGGTCATGACCGGAGACCAAAATTGCCTTTCCGGCCTTGGCGCCCAGGGGCACGCTAGTGGGAACGGGATGCCCGTAAGTGCCGGTATTGCCGGCATCCAGCAGCTCCATGGCCCTGAGGTTAATTTCTCCGCACTTCAGCACCAGCCCGACCCATTCATCCAGTGACAGATCGGTGCGCAACGTAGCGGCCATTCCTTCATGCAAAAATGCGTAAACCTTGTCATCTTCCTGCCCCAGAATCCGGGCATGGTCCGCATAGGCGGCGACACCCTTGATCCCGAAAATAAATGTCCATTTGAGGGCATGGATATCCTCATTGGGCTCCGGATCACTTTTGATCCCGAAACCCTCCCCCTGCTTGACCATCCCTTCCAGGGTCGCCTCGGGTTTGAAATCAACCGGGCCTTCCGGATATTCGGAAACTCCCCCGGCAGCCGCCACTTTGGATTTTAGAGCCGCCGTCATTTCCACACACTTTCGAATGAGCGGCAGAAAACGCTCGGGATCGAAATCCACATTGGTGAGCGTGGAAAAAAGGGCTTCACAGGTAAATGCGTTTACGTCACTGTCGGTCACACCGACTTTTCTTCCTTCCACTGCCACTTGTGAAAGGCCTTTCAGCGTGTAGAGTAACAGGTCTTGAAGTGCCGCCACTTCAGGTTGTTTGCCACATACACCGATTTTTGTACAACCCTCTCCCTTTGCCGTTTGTTCGCATTGGTAACAGAACATGATGTTCCTCCTCTTTGTGGAATGTGGTTAATATTAAAAAGGCCCGTCGAAATGCGCCTTTTTCCTCACGTGCGGCTCCACTCTGGACCATCTGAAAGAGTTTAACATTGACCTAAGTCAAAAATCTCAATTTTTATGATTTTTTTACGGATCCATGGACGGTTTGTCCGGGACGCATGCAAAAACAACCCATTTTGTTAAAAATGTGATTTACCCCTGAACCCCATATGATGAGGAATTATTCGATATTGACCTGATTCAAGGTCTTATTCTCAAGAGGTTTAGGCTTGAATGTAAAACGGCTTGATTGGAGAAACAAGAATTCTCAAGCAAAGCAGGGATTAGCGTCTGCTGCAGCCTCACCAGCGCCTCAACTGGCGCCCGCCAGGACCGCAGGACCTTCAGGCGTCTGGTGGGGCGTTTGGTTCGGCTTTTCCAAGTACATTCTTAGTTTTTTAGCCATTTTGAAAAAACTGTGTATATGAAAGGTATATTGGTGATTATGGCACCAACAATGCCGCCAACAAGCGCGGCAAAGACTGTGAAATATTGGAGGTACCTTTGAGACACAATATCTGTCATATGTTTCACGGTCTCTCTGATTTCCGAGATAGACAGACCAGGTTCGTTCAGATGTTCGTAAAAATAGGCTCGAAAATCCGTCTCGTTCCATGGCCCAGCTGCCTGTGGAGAAAAATCCTCCTTTCTCCTTCTTAATGCGAGCCGACACTTGGCGAAGTCATTGCATTGCATTTGAAGAGAAAGTGCCATTTCCCTTGATTTTTTCATGAGACGTAGCTTACTCAGCAGTCTGTACCATGGCAATGCAATCAGTTCTGCGTAGCTCCCTGTGAGGGAGTGCACAATGTTTTCAATTGAACGTGAAATTATCTCCGCTCGTTGCTCCGTCGTACAAACAGAAACAAAGTGGCTAATGGAAAAGGAATTGTCAAAAAGAAAGTACTCGAAAAAGTCTACCGGGTTACTTGCTTCAGATACCGGTAGCAGTACTGCGATATCGCCTTCCTCATCCTCTGTGACACTGGATCTTTGAAAATCAGGTGAAACGCTAACCGAAATGTCAGGATGTAGCGGGCATGGCGGAACAATAGTCGCCTGCCAGTTAGCAGATACCAGCTTGCGAGCAAGGAACTCGCGAATTTCCTGTCCAAATAAGGTTGTTGAGATTTCATCGGTAGTTTCAGCGAATGCAAGAAAGAGGGCTCCGTTATAAATAACATGAGCCTTTTCAATCACTTTTTCGTGGTATCGAACCTCAAAGGCATAAGCGCGCTCTGACTTCGGAATGAAAACCTCAAAATAGAGAAATGCTGACGCCTCCGAGAGAAACCGGTCGTTCTCATCACAGTTGTCGTGCTCGAATGGTTCAAAGTGCTCTTCTCGAAGGTCTCCGAGCCACCTTATGTTTTTGATGTCGGGGCACTTTTTCAGAACTGACTCAACATCTCGGTGGATATTGACAGTCTGTTCATAGAAGCCCCGATGATCCTCCGTTTGATCCCAACCTTGATCAAGTGAATCAATGAGGGTCCTGTCGTTCAATTTGATCAATATCATGCCAGCCTTGGCTATCCACTTCAGATTCTTGATGCCAGTTTCAGTTGATTCACTCATCATAATCATCCAATATAATTTCGAATATGAGGCTGTTCTTTCTCCTCTATGCCGAACGCTGCGGGTCAGGGGCGCTTGGAGCGTAGCGGAAAGCGTCACCTGGACCCGACTTGTTAGACCTTTTTTTTAATTTTTTTCAAGGGAAGAGACTTTCTTTTTTTCTCTACCCATATCTTGCGAGTTCGTCTTTGTTGAATAGATAGCTCTGCAATAATCTCCTCAAAAGACCAATTGGGTGAAATTATCGGAATTCCTTGTCTGGCGAATTTTTCTTTTAATAAATCCTTGAGTTTTCGAAAAATAGTTCTTTGAAAATCTGATTTTTTGGCGCGATATTTGCTTTATGCAGCCTCTCTCAGTTGTTCCTTGCAGCAGTCTTCAGAGGAATCTTGTAGCTTAATCAACTTTTTAGATTTCTTCCGCTTTCTGACCAAACCTTTTTGACATCACACCACTTTTTGAGTAGCCCATCTTCCTTTTGAACTCGATCCATAAAAGCTTCAAGATTTTGGTATTGTGCCAAACGGACTATCGAAGGAAGCGTTAATGGCTCCTTTGGCAATTTTCCAGCAGTGCTTAGCTTGTAGTTTTCCAGATGGAGGAGGGAGTCAATCCAGGACACCAGGCATAACGCTAATGTCACGCCTTGCTCGCTCCTGATAGTGGCTCCCTCCATATCGGTTAACTGCTTAGCATTCCTGAAAAATTCCTCGATAACCCATCTGTTGCTATAAGCGGAGATAATCTTGGTGGCCTCCCAGGTGAGTTCATTGGTGAGAAGATATTTGGTGGTTTGTTTGGTTGGGTCAACACTTTGAACAATCCTATGTTTTCCGGCAATAGAGTTCAGCCTGCCGGTGATAACTTTTGTATGATAAAGGACTTTTTCCTTTTTGCCAATGCTCTTATGGCGGCAAAGCCGCATGTGCTAAAGGCTGATGTGGACTGAAAAACATCCGGCAATTTGATAAGCTCATATTGCTTCTTAGACATTTTGCCTGTGGGGGTTAGTTTTGGCTTTTCGCATGGAATTCTTGTGGTTAAAGTCGATTTGATTTCTATAACATAGCTCAATCCCAAGTCTTTAAGGCCTTTTACAAATGGCCCGCTCCCGAACCAGGAATCTGCAAGGACGACACCTCTGGGAAAACCTTTGTCGATAGCCCATTGAAGCATATCAATGGCCAACTCGTATTTGGGTTTGCAAATATGCTTTTTCCCTTTCTGCCAAGGCATCTTATTGCTATCTTGGTAATAGATTCGATGGGCAATGGGAAATTTGATTATTCCACCATCGTTGTAATAAAGTACTACGATACAGGTCGCTTTAAGGTTTGTCTTGAGCGCATGATCGAACAAAACAAAGACACCGTGGATCCATTTGCAGAAATTGGTGTGGTGTTTCATGGTGTCATCAATACAGTAATAGCCACTCTGAAGTTTGTATAAATGCATGATTTGTAAAGCATAAAGATGTTGCATTTCATCTGTACAGAATTTCGCATCTGAGAAGAAATACGATAATGTGCTCACACATTTTTCCTCAAGCCACATGCGATTGATTGCTGAAAGACTGAATTTTGCGCCCAAAACCAAAGCTGTTGCAACAAGCGTCAAATTGTAAAATTGGGCGTTGGTCAAGGCCGGTTGTAGAAATGCCAGCCCAGAAACGAGAAATGGAAGCCGCCTGGCACACGGAATTTGCATGGTTTTCCCCTGATATTTTGCAAATGACAACACTGCACCAGGGTATTTTCTCACAGGGTTCCAACCGTGTCCAGTACTTTTTTTCGAAAACTCAAGTAAATCTTCACCCTCGTTTGGGAGAATAACACAAACAACATCATTCGGCGTAAATACAACATCACCCAGGACTCTCCATTCACGTTCCCAAGTAAAATCATACTTTTCGTGCATTGCATTAAGGAAAGGCAAAATACGCCATAATTTTCCAGTTTTAAAACTATTTTTTTCTGCAATTTCAAAAATTTTATCAGCCGTTTCTTTTAGCCATGTTTGATTTTGATATGAATTGATATAAATAGCGGGTTGAGCACCTTTTGAAATAATAAACTCTCTTTAAAATACAATACCATAGGATTGCATTCGTATTGAACGGCCTGGTATATACTTGGTTAACATATGAAGTTGAGTAAGCGGCACTTCTGTGAAGCAAGATACCGAGAATTTTTTTCTTAAGTTATCTGGGATTCTGTCAGCATGTAAAGAATGAGGCCGAAAAGCAACTATTTTCCGTTCAGCGACAATTGCATCAAAATTATCTTTGGCGGAGCCACCATTGGTAAAGTCTGAGGTATCATCTCTAGTCAAATGAACAACAAATTTCGATATATCTTCTCTACCTTTTATAGCATTTTTTTTAGCTCTGTTCATGCTCCTCATTTCTCAATTGGTCTAACAATGTTTATATAGTTTCTTTATAAGCTCCCAAACACCCAAATCGCGTCATAACACCCCTTAACCAAATATAGAAAAAAACTTATAGTTACAACATGTTAAATAGATTTATTTTGTCATCCAGGGTGGATATATGGTTTCTGTATAACACGCCTTTGTTACAACTCATCCGCAGGACTTTTGACACCCTTACCACCCCGGTTGAGAACATGTGTATAAATCATCGTTGTTTTGACGGCCAGATGGGTGAGGAAGGCGTTAATCTCTGGTTCAGCCATCTCTTTGGGGTGGCGGATGTTATGAAAAAATATGAACCGTTTTACCCGACTACAGTAAGTTTGTTCTGTTCGGCGGCTGTAATGACGGGCACGCGGGGCTTCTCGAAGTTGATCCAGAAGTTTCGGCGGAGCATTGCGGGCCAAAGAAAGTCCCGGCTTTCCAAATTGCGCCTTTCCGGAGGAAGCATTGGCGGTTTTGCATTCCTTCTCATCATGCGATCCTGTTTTGCCTCGCAAAAAGTTTGGCATTACGGAAGGTCCTACATTTTCACCCTAATCATGGCTTTTTCTTCTGAGCGTTTTTTCTCTATCACAGGAAAATCAATTATGCAACAGTTAGTTTTTTACCTTTCATTGATGTAACCTCCTTACTTTTCCTACTTCACAAGACCCGGAAAACGACCTGTTAAGAACCCTTATCCCCAATCTGTTTATTGTCTGAGATGCACTGCGGCTGTCAAGGTTCTGCCTTTTTCAGCCTCAATCCTCCGTGATCCCCCGTATGGAAAAAACCAAAAAACGATTCAGTCTTAAACTGAAAGGGCGTAATCGCCGTCAAGAAATCATGCTGGGGCTTCGGCCTTTATGGGTATTTACGGGTATATTTGTGGGGATTGCATGCAGAGATCAGGTCGCTTCAAAAAACTGTTTGACGGTTAGCACGGGCACTGGGCTTGGCGAGAGATTCAGAAGGTGTTCGTCATCCGGAGACAATCGCCTCTGCGCGCCCTTCAATGGCACACCAGACAAATTTGTCATCCGATGGATCCGTCGCGACATTAGGCTTTCCGGATTTAACCGTCAAAACCTCAGAATAGGGTAGAATTTCGTGAGTCAAAAGGAAATCGATTTCGGATTTGGAGAGCTGAAACTTCGGATAGGCCAGAACACGAAGATACTCTTTTACAATTTCTTTCGAACAAAGTGGAACAACCTCGACCCGTTTTCCAGAGCTTGACCAGTTCACCGGGGTTACCGTCGAAGAGGAGGCCGCTCACCAGGACATTGGTATCGACCACAATCCTTTTCATCTGGAACGCGCCCAACGGATGGCCTCATCGACGCAATCCTCGGAAAGGCCCAGGCTCTTTATTTTTGCTCTCACTTCCCCAAGGTCGGTCCCATGAACCTTTAAAGGTTTCAGCAGAATCCTTCCGTCCACATAATCCACGTCAAAATATTGAACATCCGGGAGTCTGGCCATAATACCTTTCGGAATGGTAATCTGGTTTTTCGATGTAAGCTTTGCGAGCATTTCCTTTTCTCCTTACTTCCGGGTTTTCTTACCATGATAATATTGCTCAAACGGGACGTCAAGGGTTTTGCACCCAGAAGACGGCAGCCCCAAGCTTGAAACCGAATTCGTCGGCACACAGATAGTCGTGGTGCCCTAAAAATGAACCTTGGCAGATCATGCCTTTCCCGGAAAAGGACAGACCTTTCCAAAGGTGCGGTTGAGAAATTGGAAAGACCATTTTGCTTTGGGGAGTCTCCTGGGCTCGCTTGAGAAAAGCTCATTTCGGTCCATTTCAATAAACTCAGCCCTCAGCTCCGGATATTGCAGGTAGAGGTGAAGCCGTTTGGTAAGGTCCGCGTCTCTATAATCATCCAAAAGATCGTTCGTAGTCCGTTTCATTTTGTTACCTCCCTTTTGTTCAAAGCGTTGGTCCCATATGGGATTTCCATGTTCTTCCATCATTGAATCCGAGTTTCTTCCAAGATATTGCTTGACGATCTAAAGTGAAAGTGGCACATACGACATATTAAATGCCGATCACGCCAGAGGGTGGGAACCATGAAAAGAGTTACGATCCTGGCCATGTTCAACACCATGGCCTCAACGGTTATAGGCCCGTTAGATATCTTTTTTCAGGCGGGCGTCATCTGGAATTATTTCCAGGGGAAAAAGCTACGCCCCTTTTTTAAAACGGAGATCGTCACAACCGACGGAAAACCCTGCAAATGCCTGAACGGAACGAACATTTCCGCCGACGGCTCGATCCACGACGCGGAATCCACCGATCTGATCATTATTTCTTCCATCCTGGGTATCGAAAAAGCCATTAAATATGAGGGCGAGGCACTCGATTGGCTGAAAGATCATTATGCACGGGGGACACAGATTGCCTCCATATGCACCGGCGCCTTTGTACTGGCGGAAACCGGTTTGCTCGATGGGAAAACGGCAACCACCCACTGGGGTGCCGCTGATGAATTCAGAAAAAGATACCCCCGGATTGACCTTAAACCGGAGAGGCTGATTACGGACGAGGGAGATCTTTTTTGCTCGGGCGGCATGAACGCCGGTTCGGATCTGGCACTTTATCTGGTGGAGAAGTATTGTGGGCATGAGGTGGCCCTGCAAAGTTCAAAGGCCATGATTTCAGACATCGGGCGCACCCTTCAAACCCCCTATTCCATATTTCAATTTCAAAAAGACCACAATGATACTCAGGTACTGTCCGTGCAGAAACTATTGGAGGAAAATTTTGATAGGAGCTATCCATACGAGGAGTTGGCAAACAGATTCGGGATGAGTCGCAGAACATTGGAACGCAGATTCAAAGCGGCAACCGGGGACACGCCCCTGGTCTATTTACAGCGTGTACGGGTTGAGGCCGCCAAAAGCATGATCGAGTCACAAAACCTTTCATTCGATGAAATCGCCTACCGTGTCGGCTATGAAGACACAAACGCTTTTCGGAAAATATTCCTTAAACAAACGGGCCTTCGCCCGACAGAATACAAGAGGCGATTTCAGAGAATATAGTCCCTCGAAAAGAAGCGATTGGAGGAAATTGCCTTTGGTGATGGAGATGCCAACGGTATTCCCCCAGGGCCTAATCCTCGGCAAATGCCATTGCCACCGCCAAGTTAGTCTCATAAGAAAGGCTCAGAAGCATCCGGTGACACCCTTTGGCCTCTGCGCGCGCCTTTATGTCTCCTCGAAGATGGACCAGGGGCTCACCGTTTCGCCCCCGGCTCACCTCGATTTCCCTGAAATCCACCTCTCGTTCCCAGTCCAGGGTCAGGGCTTTGAAGACGGCTTCCTTGGCCGCAAAGGCGGAGGCATAATAGTTCGTGGGGTTGTCCAAGAGCCGGGCTTTTTTTATCTCGTCATTTGAAAAAGCCCTTTTCAGAAAAAGCTCGCCCGAACGCTCTATGGTTTCGGCCATGCGGCTGAGTTCGATCACATCGACGCCGATCCCTATCATTCATCGCCTCCCGTCCGGCCGGGATTCCTTTTGGCCAGGGCCAGGGCCTCCCGGGCAATCATCAGCTCTTCTTTGGTGTGCACCAGGACCACATCCACCCTGGACACGTCGCTACCAAGAATGCAGTCCTCAGCACCGGCCTCTTCATTTCGGGCCGAATCCAGGTCGATTCCCAGAAACCCCATGCCATCCAGAATCATCTTCCGGATGAGAGGGGAGTTTTCCCCTACGCCCCCTGCAAATGCCACCAGGTCGATGCCGCCCATGGCAGCCGCGTAGGCGCCGATGTACTTTTTCAGGCGATAGACATACATCTCCAGTGCAAGCTTACAACGGTGATCGCCCTGATGGGCCAACCCGATTATCCGGCGCATATCGTTGCCGCGCCCTGACACGCCCAGGATTCCTGAATCATGGTTCAGCATCCTTTCCACCTGTTCACGGCTCAGATTCAACTCCCGCAGCAAATAGAGCACCACGCCCGGGTCCAAATCTCCGCAACGGGTGCCCATCATGGCGCCCTCCAAGGAGGTCAGCCCCAGGCTGGTGTCCACTGATCGGCCATTTTTCACGGCGGCAACCGTCACGCCGTTGCCCAGGTGAAATATGACAGATTTGCTTCGGGAAAGTTCCCTCCCGGCCAACTCGGCCGCCCGTGAGGCCACATAACCGCAGGAGGTCCCATGAAACCCGTATTTTCTGATGCCGTGTTTTTCATAGAGGTCGTAGGGAAGTCCGTACATATAGGCCCGTTGCGGCAACGTCCGGTGAAATGCCGTGTCAAAAACCGCCACGTGCCCTGCCCGGGGAAGCATATTCATTGCCTGCCTGATGCCCTCCAGGTTGGCCGGATTGTGGACAGGGGCCAGCGGGATGCATTTTTCCATCCCGGCGATGACCTCACCGTCCACAAAGACCGGTCCGGCAAACCGATCTCCGCCGTGTACGGCACGATGCCCCACCAGGCCGATCTCCGAAGGATCGCACAAGTCGCCGCCATGGGCATGGTCGGTGAGTACGTTCATGATGGCCTCAAGCGCTCGACGATGATCCGGCCGATTCAACGCGGTTCTCGATTCGAGTTCGCGGCTTTGGTGCTCCAGCACGGCATCCGGTCTGCCCAGGCCGTTGACCGCTCCTCCGGCCAGGGATTGCAGCCCCCCGGGTTCGGCGGTTTGAAATACACGGTACTTGATGGAAGAACTGCCGCAGTTGATGACCAGTATCTTCATGACCCGGCTCTGACGGCAACCATCAGGCTTGCGCCAACCACATCTTCCGCGGTGGCCCCTCGGGAGAGGTCGCTCACCGGCCTGGCAAACCCCTGCAGCACCGGCCCGTAACTGGCAGCCCCTGCCAGGCGCTGTACCAGCTTGGAACCGATATTGGCGGAGTTCAGATCAGGGAATATGAGCACGTTGGCACGGCCGGCCACCGGACTTTCCGCATTCATCTTTTTTCGGGCCACGGATTCGAACAGAGCGGTATCCGCCTGCATCTCGCCATCGATCAGGAGATCAGGGGCCTTCTTTCGTGCCGATTGCGTGGCTTTAACGACTTTGTCCACCAGTGCATGGCCGGCGCTCCCCCGTGTGGAAAAGGAAAGCATGGCCACACGGGGCTCCCAGCCGAGCATATCCCGGGCGCTGCGGGCGGTACTGATGGCGATATCCGCCAACTGTTCCGGATCCGGATCCGGGTTGACCGCCGGGTCCGCAAAAATAATCCGGCCCGCTTCCCCTCCCGCGAAACCCGGCACCTCCATGACAAAAAAACTGGAAGCCAGGCTGATCCCCGGCTCAAAGCCGATCATCAACTCGCTGGCCATGATCACGTCCTCGGTGGCATGGGCGATGCCGGCCACCATTCCATGGGCGTCTCGGTTCTTTACCATCATGGCCGCGAAACAAAGGGGTTGGCTTACAATCCGCTTGCCTACGGACGGGGGCATATCGCGATCCCGGCAGTATTGATCAATGTATCGCGCCAGTTGGGGTGAAACCAAGGGATCGATGAATTCAAGTAGACCTGATTTTCCGGCATCCCCGGTTTTCGTTTTATTGCCGTCAACCAGCAGAACGGGCCGGAGAAGTTCCCGTTCCGCCAGGTTCAAGGCGGCTTTCTGAATAACGGGATCATCTCCTTCCGGAAAAACGATGGCAGCGTTTGATTGTTTGGCCTTTTCGGCCAGATACTCCATGATGTCCATGGTCGCCTTTCTTTCCTGGTCGGTGCAAAAAAAGCGTGGGAGGGCAAAAGCCCTCCCTTCTTTTCACAGTTTGCTGCCGACCAGTTTTAAAACCTCCCCAATGGTTTTGGGTTTGCGTATTTCAAAATTATCGATCAGAACACCCAGTTTGTCCTCCAGGAGTGCGGCAAGTTCAATACGACTTACCGATTTCATACGAAGGTCCTCCGCCAGCCTCAGTTCCGAATCCAGTTCAGCCATATCCTTCTTGGCGATTTTGGCAATGATTTCATAAACCGCTCGTTTGACGTCATCCATTGTCACTCTCCCTACGCCTGTTTAAAGGCCAGAACATTCAAGCCCTGAACTTCCAGGATATCCGGAACAACATCCACCGGGCCCGCTTCGAAAAAACCCTTCAGGGTTTCCGGATCGATGGATACGCCGGTAATGATGGCCTGAACATAGACGTTTTCTTCCAGTTGAATATGACCGTATGCATAGGGCGCAAGATCGTTGAACCTGGGGTTGGGCGGCGGAGCCATGCCATGGGAGACATAAAGCATCTTCCCTTTTCCCGAGAGTTCAACTTGTTCCTGGTCGTAACTGCCGCAGGAACCGCATGCGGTGGTGGGTGGAAACGTCACTTCTCCACACTGGTCGCACTTCCTGCCAATGAGTTTACCCTGGGCCAGCGCGTCATAATAACTTTTGATCGTAGAATCAGTCATTTCTATTTTCCTCCTTCCAACACCAGAACCGTGCTGATCATGGCGTATCCGTGTGTATGGATGACAGCGGTCTTCGGGGGGTTCTTGATCTGCCGTGCCCCGGCTTCTCCCCGTATCTGCTTGACGGCCTCGTAGGTATCCGAACCCGCGCTGGCGGCCCAGGCGTGACCAAAGGCGTGACGCCCCCCATGGGTGCTCATGGGTTTATCGCCGTCAAACCTCAGGCGCCCTTCTTCGGCATATTTAAGACCCTGGCCTTTGGGCAGATATCCGGAAAGCTCAGCCACGCAGATGCTCATGATATGGGAGCAGTCATGGGTATGCAGATAATCGATATCATCGGAGGCGATGCCGGACATTTCATATGCCTTTTTGAAAGACTGCTCATCAATGGGCATTACCGTGGGATCGTCCGTGTACCAGGGAAGATCCATCACACTCATGCCGAAACCCTTGAGCTCCACCGGATCGGAGGCGCCGGCAACAGCCGCTTCAGGTCTGCCCAGAACCATTGCGGAAGCACCGTCGGCCGGCGTCACCACACTGTAGAGTCGTGACGGCCAGGCCACATGCGGGTTATAGCGGGAAATCCAGAACTCCCAGGGATCATCGAACCCCAACGCTTTGGCTTCATCCTCCAGGGTTTGCTGACGGATCGCTTTGGGGTTCATGGACCCGTGCAGGCGGCGGGTGCGGCACAGCTCGAAAAGACCCCGGTCCAGATCCTCCAGGCTGATACCATATTTGCGACAGTAGCCCAGTGCGTTAAAAGCGTTGTAGGTGGGAAAAATGTCATACCCCTGGGGAACACTGTAGGCCTGGTTGACGCAATGGTCGGTCCAGAGCCACATCTCTTCCGTGGGGATGGTATCCCTCTCAAAAGGGCTCAGTTTCTTGGGCTGGCTCTGGGTGGACTCCAAACCGACCACCAAGACCTTGTCGTAAGCGCCCGAAGCAATCCCCATGGCCGCCATGGAGGCGCCCACATTGGTGGTGGAGCATGCCGCATCGAAATGGACACCGGCCTTGTATTGGGTCCCCAGCCAATTGGCTACCTGGCTGTAAGTGGCCGGCATCTGTGAGGTCGGCATGGTCACGTTTCCCACGAAAACCGCATCCACGTCCCGGGGCCCCAGGCCTGCATCGGCCAGAGCCTCCTGAGCAGCCTTCGCCGCCATCTCCTGAAGGCTGAGGCCCATTATCTCCGGGGTTTCCAACAGATTCCCGAACCGGGTGCACCCGACGCCCAGGATGTAGGCCGGCTCTTTCAATTTGTTTGCCATGGTGTGACTCCTTTCTTTTTTTAATTGACTTCGTTTTGGGGTTTTGGCCTTGGGGCTCAACCTTCTCTTGCGCGGCCGGGAAAGCCCTAGACTTTGAAAACCCCTTGACTTTGAAAACAGGGACAGCGTATTTAGTAAGATACCGGAATTAAAAAAGATCGTCTTGCACCACCGTGCAAAAAAACTTGACCGGGAGTGCACTTTAAAGACCGGCACCCCATCCACAACGCAAAGGATATTGGCGCTGATGTCATCTCCTGACGACCCTTTTTACCAGAAATGGTCCAGCCGAAGCTTCAATCCCGGGGAACGGTTCGATGCCTGGCAGGCGGCGTTGAACGCATCCCATCTGGGGTGGGCGTTGGAAAGGAATCAAAGGCGGGGTTTCTCAGCTGAAATTCAATTGAACAAACTTCCGGATTTGCAGGTGGTACGGTGCGTTTGCCAGCCCTGCAGCGGTTTTCGGGGTAAGCGGGAAATTGCGGCGGATACTACGGCCTATTACGGCCTTTTGCTTCTGCACAAAGGGAAGGAAGAGGTCACCATCGGATCACAAACGGCTTGTCTTAAACCGGGCGATATCCTGCTGTGGGATTCCACCGAACCCATACATTTCAAGCTTCATTCACAGGTCTATAAAACCACTGTTCTGGTCCCCCAATGC
Organism: Desulfatiglandales bacterium; assembly: GCA_963663335.2. Lineage (GTDB taxonomy): Bacteria > Desulfobacterota > DSM-4660 > Desulfatiglandales > Desulfatiglandaceae > NaphS2. The sequence continues at coordinate 883,785 of CAXXLN010000002.1, forward strand.
CGGATGGATGACGCCCTGCCGCAGACCAGGGCACTGGTCGGCAAGAGCATCGACTGGCGAAACGGCCTGGGGGCGGTGACTTCCGCCCATATTACCACATTGGGAACGCAGGCGGCCCATATCCATCCGCTTCAGGTGCACCCCACGGCTGAGACGACCCTGGCACTGATCGCCACCAGCCTGGGTTCTCAGGAAACCCGGGCCGGAGACGCTACCCGGGCGATGTTCACCAAGAAAATCAAATCACATATTGAGCAAAATCTTGACGATCCTGACCTTGACCCCGTAACCCTGGCCCATCGGTTCGGCATTTCCATCCGTTATCTTCATCAACTTTTTGCCGGAGAAGGCCGTACCGTCTCCCGCTTTATTATGGACCGTCGCCTGGAAAGGTGCCGCCGGGATTTGATGGTCGCCGGCCCGCACAGAAATATTACCGAAACGGCCTTTGCCTGGGGATTTAATGACGGGGCCCACTTCAGCCGTGTCTTCAAGAAGAAATTCGGTTTAAGCCCCCGCGCCTACCGGTTGAGCAAGAAATGATCCCGCACATTTGGTAAACCATCTTTCGCACAGACCGCCACGACCTTTTCATACTGAATAATATATTTTTTCGGCGATCAAACCCATAAACGCAAGACCTGGCTACAAAACCGGGGACCACCTCGGGGGATTGGTGCCTGTTAGGCATTACATGTGGTCAAAAAGTTTAGAAAGGCTTTGTTTGACTTGGTTTTGGTCTTTTTTTGAAAGGTGGCCAATTTTCCCAAGGATAAAACGATTATCGAGTGTAAATAACTTCATTCTCACAACAGACGGAGCAGCCAATCCGGATTGTTTTTTGTTCACCAACGGACAATCCAAAGGCCAAGGATCATTTTTTTTGCTGGTAATCATCGCTAACACAGAATGTTCAATTTTATTGTTGAAACACTCGGTTTGTGACAATACCAAAGCCGGTCTGCGTTTCGTCTGGGCTGAGTCAGTAAAGGGGAACGGCACAACCACAACATCAAAGGGTTTATAAGTCATTATATGCTTCCTCATCGTTTTGTGAATCCCATTCGCTCAGAGTCGGGATGAGTGCCCTGCTAAATTCAATATCAAGGGGTCTTGCTTTTCTAAGTTTAACCGTGTCATTGTCAATCTCAAAAACGATAGCATCACCAGCGCCGAGATTGAGCTTTTTTCGCACAGGTTCAGGAACAGTGGCCTGATACTTTTTTGTCAGCTTGCTGATGGCTGTTTGCATCGAAAATCTCCAAAAGGAATTTATGTAATACGGTAATACTAGCATCATATGTAATAATAAGCAACTCGTAATCCATTCGGGTATTCGGGGGTCTTTCCCCGCCAGCCCCGCAGCGGCTGGGATGGCTGGGGTCGGCAAACAGAAACTGCTGCCCCAAATAAAGAGAATAACCGATAATTTGGCCCTGTCAAACGGGCTTATGTTGAACTTTTTAGAGGAAATTGAGCTTCATGAAAGCTAGAGAATTAGACAGAAAATTCGATGAGGGAAAAGATATTCTTGAACATCTGGACCTCACAAAGGCAAGGCGGCCGAACCAGGGACAAAAACGGGTTAATGTCGATTTTCCTCTCCGGATGATTCAGTCATTAGATAAAGAAGCCAAACGCCTGGGCGTTCCACGGCAATCGATTATTTAAATCCGGCTCGCTGAAAGATTAAACAAGTCTGCTCCCGCCTGATCAGAAAAGAATCCAAGGCTCTATTAAATTCCTTTTATCAGAAGTGCGTCAGGTATCCGCCGTCCACCGCCAGCATATGCCCCGTCACGTAACCGGCGGCGGCAGATGCCAGAAACACCACCGCTCCCGCGATTTCGTGGGGCTCTCCACAGCGACCGAGAGAGGTTCGTTCGGCCAGCCGCGCTTTGACTTCCGGATTCGATACGAGCGCCGCATTGGTTTCCGTGGCGAAGACGCCGGGTGCAACGGCATTGACGGTGATGCCCTTGGGTCCCAGTTCCGCCGCCAGCGCCCGGGTAAGAGACAGAAGACCGCCTTTGGCCATGATATAGGCCGCATCACCCGCCACACCCAACAAGGCCGCAATGGAAACGATGTTGATGATCCGCCCCTCGCCCTTTCCCATCATCATTTTCGCGGCTTTTCGGCATAAATTGAATGGGGCCAACAGATCCACTTCCAGCATTCGGCGAACATCATCTATTTCAAACTCATAGACGCCCCGCCGGTCCCTGATGCCCACGTTGTTGACGAGAATGTCGAGAGGGCCGTGTTCCCTCGAAATGCCGTTAAACGTCTCTTCCACGGCCCGTTCATCGGCCACATCAAAGACGCATGCCGCGGCGGAACCGCCGTTCGATCGAATCACGGAAAGCCCCTTTTCAAGTCGCTCCCGGTTTCGGCCGTTCAACAGCACGTGGGCGCCGGACGCCGCCAACCCCTTGGCAATCTCCAAACCAAGCCCGCGGGCCGCCCCCGTGACCAGCGCTGTTTTTCCATTCACTGAAAAGAGAGAACGGGACATGATCGTCTGCCCTTTAAAACTTCACTTTGGGCGCCTGCTGTTGTTCCTTGGGGACTTCAAAGAATGTTGCCTTTTCAAAACCGAACATGCCCGCCAGTATGTTTGTGGGGAAGCTTCGAACCTTGATATTGTAGGCTTTCACAATTTCATTAAAGCGTCTGCGTTCAACGGCGATACGGTTTTCGGTCCCCGCCAGTTCATCCTGCAAGCGAATAAAATTGGTATTCGCTTTCAACTCCGGATACCGTTCAACCACCAGCAACAATCGCCCAAGGGCTGAGCCGAGCTGTTGATTGGCTTCTATCTTATCGCTCACGGTTGTGGCGCCTGCCACTTTTGAGCGGGCGTTGGCCACTTCCACAAACACGTCCTTCTCGTGTTTGGCATATCCTTTGACCGTCTCCACATAATTGGGAATCAGGTCATAACGACGCTGGAGCTGGTTTTCCACCTGTGCCCATGCCCCCTTGACGCTCTCATCCATGGTCACAAGGGAATTGTATGTCCCCTTCAGATATGAATAGGCGGCAAAGACGATAAGCAGCAATACGCCAAGAATGATCAGTACGGTTTTGAGTCCTTTCCCCACGTTATCCTCCCAATAAATTGACCTGTTCAGAAAGCTTTCTCATTTCCTTTAAACAGCCTTTAAACAGCTGAAAGCTCTCTTCATCGCTTATGTTGGACGTCTCCTCTTTAATATGGAGGAGACCTTCAAATACAGCATACTCCAAGTCGAATGCATCAGCCACTGCTTTTACGATCTCGCGTCTTTCTTCCGGTACGGCTAATTTTTTCAGGTGTAATAAGGCCTTAAAGATTGCAATCAGGGCCGGGAGCGCATCTTTGATAAGCCTTTTCAGTGCCTTTCCTTTTCCTTCGGTTTCAACAAACGCCCCTCTCGACAGGAGCAGCTTTCCCTTGATCTCCCTTTCACACTGGAGTCTTACAAATTCAGGACTGAATTCAAGATCTTTGAGAATCTCTTTTCCAAAAACATGAACGTGGTTGTTCTGAAAATTGAGATATTCAATGGGAAAAACATCCAGAGAGGTCGTGACATAATTTTCCGTTAAAAAAAGGGGAACGGCCACACCTTTTTTTCGCCATTTGCCGACAAGCGCAAAGGCCCGGTCAAGCTGTTCAATGCCCTTTTCCGTGAGCACAATCATCAAATTAATATCGGATTTTCCGGGCTGAAAGTCCTTCCCCGTTGCGCTGCCGTAAAGGATAATGCTGACCAGGTCATCACCGTAAAGGGCCTGATAGTCTTTGGCAATATCCGGCAATATCTTCTTTGGATCCTTATTTACTTTCCCCATCCTTTTAAAAGCCTCCTCCGGCGCCACCGCCGCCGCTCATACCGCCTCCAAATCCGCCGAAACCGCCTCCGAATCCCCCAAAGCTCCCACCGTGCCCGCCGCCGGATGGCCCTCCGTATCCTCCGCGGCCGGACCCCAGGAAAAAAAGCAGGAAATAAAGCCAGGAACCGCCGACCCTTTTGGAGATGAACAGAATGATGATCAGAATAAATATGAGTGGTAAAAAAGAAAACCCGGACCGTTTCTTGGCCGTCATTTTCGGCACCTGACCGGTCAACTTAACTCCCGAGGCCTTGGCGATGACCCCGGCCACGGCTGCCGCGCCCGCATACAGCCCTTCACCAAACTTATTCTCTTTAAGGTACGGTACCATGTACTGATCGCGTATCTCCCCCACCAGGCCGTCGGGGAGGCTCCCCTCCACACCGTACCCGGTCTCGATGCGCATCTTTCGCTCCTTGACCGCCACAAAAATCAGGACCCCTTTGTCTTCTCCCTTTTTTCCGATTCCCCATGCGCTGTAAAGGCGGTTGGCATAATCGTTATACTCCGCACCGCCCATATCGGGCATGGTGACAACCACAATCGGGATTCCCGTTTTTTTGAGCAGTTCGCCTGTTAAAGCGGCGATCTTTTCTTTATATGCAGGAGAAATGACCGCTGCAAAATCATTCACAAGACCTTCCGGTTTTGGAAAGGGCCGTTCCGCCTGAGCGGGAGAAATCGCAGTCAGAAAGAAGATCAGCAGAGCGGAAAAAAGTAGTGAATATTTCAAACCGGTGAACCGTGAAACTGCCATAGGATCTAGCTCTGGTTTTGAACGCTTTGAGCTGCAAAAGCCCAAAATTTTCATGGAAATTAACAAATTAAAGAAACACGAATGTTAACACTATACAACGAAATAGACCTTAAGTCACACGATATTTGGTGCTTCATTTCATGTGAGCAATACCTATCATGCATTCGCGCTTTGCATAAATGGGTCAAAAGGTATCAAACAGTATCCTAATCAAATGTAATTGGATTAAGTCCTATTTCCTTTAACCAAACAGGGGGAAGCCATGAGCAGTCAGGGATACACGAAAAAGCGGCCCTGTTGTATTTGCCGGCGGTGGTTTAAACCCCATCCGAGGCTGAAAGACCGACAACGGACCTGTGGTGATCCTGGATGCAAGAAAGAATGGCATCGACGGAAGTGCGCCCAATGGAACAAACGTCATGGAGACTATTTTAAAGCGAATTACCTCCAGAAGAAGCTTGATTCAAAAAACCAGGTTAAGACTCGATTGAAGAGCGGACTTCCCAAAGATCTTGTTCAAGAGGTGATCGGCTTGCAAAACCTTGTAATCATGGAATATCTGGCGCGACTAATCCTTTTTCGTTTTAAAGAAGTGATAAATGTACAAACCGTTGGAAGCAATAATAAAACAGGACGACTATCCCGCAAGACGTTTTCAAGACTCGATCGACTCTGACTGGATTATTCTTCTATGATTTTCCCCAAAAACAGCGGGGGCGATCATGATCAAGAAAAAAATCCTCGATCCGGACCGGATCAGATGCATTCAAGGGGGCTTCAGTTTCATCCCCCACCGATTCCTGACAGATGGCTATTTGGCCTCTTTGGAATCAACAGAAAACCTCTTATATTTCTTTCTTGTTCTGGCTTCAGACCGAAACGGCCTTTCCTTTTATTCCTATGACGCAATTTGCACCTTTCTGAAAATCACCGCGGACGAGTACATCGAAGCCAGAGACGCCCTGATAAAACAGGATTTGATTGCCTTTGACGGTACTCTGTTTCAGGTGCTCGATCTGCCAAAGGAGCCGATTCAAAGACAGTTATGCCGGCGAAAAGTGGGGAATCTTGTTGAACAGGCCATAAGGGAGTTCTGATATGGGCGTTGATGATATGAGAAAATTGCGGAAGGCTGTGCTGGATTATCAGAATTGGCCGGAACTCACGAAGAATCCGGAGGAAACGAAACGCCAGGGATCGCTATGGTCACATTCTGATGGAATTCATGGCGTTTGCAGAACAAAAAAATATCGTCTGGAAGGATATGTTTTTGTTTGCGACCAGCAAGCGGTTCCGAAAGCATTCTGCCAATCGCAAAGAAGCGGACCATGCCCTTAAAAGTCTTCTATGCTTTCTGTATGGGGAAGAACGGATGGCGCCGCATCTTATTAGACATCATCAGATTCCGCTACCCCATATTTATGAGAAATACCTGTTTTGTATCCGGCAGGGCAAGGCCGTTTCCATTAGAAACGTCAGAACAACCAGAAGGGTCCTGGTTTCATTTCATACCTATCTTGGTCAGCATCAAATTCCTCTTTCCGGTTTAAAGGTCGAGCACATTGATGCTTTTCAGGCCGAGTTTGTCAAACCCTTTTCCACTATGACCTGCAGGATTTATCGAAGTAAATTGAGAGATTTTTTAAGCTTTCTTTTCGATGAGCAGGTTACCCGGAAAAACCTGTCTTATGGGATTGTAAACCCCCGGGTTTTCAACCAGTCCAAACCGCCAAAATTTCTGAAGCCGGAGGAAATCAAGAAACTTTTCGAAAGTCTCAAATTGGAGACGCCGGCACAGATTCGAACCTACGCCATGATAGTTTTGGCCTACTCCTTGGGTTTGAGACCCATTGAAATCAGTCACATTACGCTGGATGACATCTCTTTTCAAAAACGAGAACTCATTGTCGGCAGCAGGAAGATGGGCAATCCCGTTATACTGCCCATTCCCCATAAAGCTCTGAAAGCCATCGCGGCTTATGTCCGCAAGGCCCGGCCTGAAAGCGCTTACCGGGAACTTTTCCTGGCCTGCAACAAGACAGGTAAACCCATCGGCGCCAATATTGTGGTCCATCATGTTTCAAAGGCGATGAAAGAAGCCGGACTGTCTTCGAGTCCTTACTGGCTGCGCCACAGCTATGCGCAGGGTTTGCTGAGCCTCGGACGGTCCATCTATGAGATCAAGGAAATGATGGGACACCAGAATATCCGGTCCTCTCAACGATATCTCTACATCCATATCGAACTGATGAGAAAGGTTTTGCTCGATGAGACCCTTTGAAAGTTTTCTGGCACCTGAAATGAAGGCATATCTTCAGTATCGTAAAAGCCTCGGTTATAAAAGGATGCCTGGGCACTCATATCTTCTGGCTTTTGATGATTATCTGCTGAAAACAAAAGCTGACCGGCATTCCTTTACGCCTTCATTTTTCCTTGAAATGAGGGCCGGGCTCAAAATCGAAGCACGTTCTATCAATGCTCTTTTTTCATCGATACGAGGCTTTTTCGGTTTTCTTGCGGGTCGCGGTTACCTGGACCATAACCCCCTGCAAGATATTCCGCCGTTAAAAGAGAACGCCATTGTCCCTTTTGTCTTCTCTCCCGACCAAACAGACCAGTTGTTGAAAACGACCTACAGAAATATTCGAAAGACCAGTCGATGTTTTCTGACGGACCTGGCCGTCTACATGGTGATTCTGGTGATGGCCCGGTGCGGTACGAGGATTTCCGAGCCGATCAAACTGTTGCGGTGCAATTATTGCCGGGATCATGCCACCCTCTTTATAGTGAGAACCAAGTTCGGAAAGGACAGAATCATTCCGATTCCCAAAAAAGTTGTGTCGGAGATCGAAAACTATCTCGCTGTCCGCCAAAGCCTTCGCCCAAACGATAATAATCCCTATCTGTTTGCCGGCAGAAAAGAGCGGAATCTGAGTGACACCATTGTCCGGGCCACGTTTCATAATGCGGTCAGGGACATGGGCTTAAAGCAACCCAGAAAAGTTCTGGGCAATGTGAACTTCAACCAACCGACACCTCACTGCCTTCGACATTCGTTTGCTGTGAACACCCTCAATAGGATAAAAAAATCAGGCGGGTTCGCTCAGAACGCTTTACCCATACTGGCCGCTTATCTCGGGCACCGGGATTACATATGCACCAGCGTTTATCTCAGGGTCTCAGATGCCATGACCCGTAAAAACCTCGTTGATTTTTCGCTTTGGCAGAAAGCAAACGAATGAAACTTTCACCTTTGATTCATCAGTTTTTCGATCAATACCTCCCTTCCATTAGAGGGGTCAGCCCGCAGACCATAAAGGCCTACCGGGATGCCTTTAGGCTTTTTCTGCCCTTTGCGGCATCGTTTTACAGCATCAAGATCAAATCCCTTCGTGTTGAACATATCAAAATGGAACTTCTCGTTTCGTTCCTTGAGGATCTTCAAAGCAACCGTAAAAATACAGTCAAGACACGCAATCAACGTCTTGCCGCCCTTAAATCTTTTGCCAAAATGATTCGCTTTGCTCACCCGGATCAGCAAGAGGTCGCAAACGCCATTCTCAATATTCCCCAGAAACGTGAGCAAAGGGGGCTTATTGGATTCCTTTATCAGGATGAGATTCTGAAAGTCTTTAAGGCGGTTGACATTAAAAGGAAAGAAGGCTTCAGGGATTACACCCTGCTCCATCTGCTTTATGATTCCGGCGCCAGGGCCAGCGAAATTGCAGACCTGAATGTCGATTATTTTAATCCCAACCAGAAAGCCCTCAGCATCCTGGGCAAGGGTAACCGTTTTCGGCTCATAAAGCTGGAGCCCAAAACCTGTCATCTGCTTCAGCTGTACATTCGAGAATACCGAATAACCCCAAGGCCCATGTTTGAGAACCGGCTCTTTATTAATCAAAAGGGTGAGTCATTCACCCGGCATGGGATCTATCGTATTTGCAGAAAATACCTTTACAAGGTTCTTCCTGAAAAACGTCTGAAATATATCAATCCCGTTCATTCATTCCGTCACTCGCGAGCAGTTGACATGCTCCACAATGGCTATCCCATTACGGACATCAAGAATTATCTGGGGCATGACAATATCCAATCCACGACGATCTATCTTCATCTGGATCTGGATCGCCTGCGGCATATTCAACGACAGTTTACCAGGTACATGCGATCGCTTTTAAAAGACGATTCCAAGATAGATGAATTACTCCATTATGAAAATGAGGAGGATTTGATGGCCTGGTTGGACAGTTTATAGAGGGGGCGTTTAATCAGGCACCCTTCACGGGAAGGTGCGGAAAGCCTCGAATTATTATGTTGCCGGTTAGAAACGTCGATCCCCCAAAACAGCGGAAAAGCCTTTGGATTTATTGAGGATTCTTTAAATCTCGGGGCGATGTTGAAAATTAACATATTTTCAAGCGGTTAAGCAAACCCGCAACATAAGTCAAGATAACACAACCTATTGAGGTAACGAGATTCCATCTGTATCCTTGAGTTTTCAGTGGTAACCGCCGATCAAGGATGGGATAATTAATCATGACTTGTGCTTTTAGCCTCTTCCAGCACGGTGTGACAGTTGTTGCAAGATCACTTCTGGAGAATGGCTTCTGAAAGAATTGCACTTCCTCGTCCAGGACGCCGTGATAGGCGATCAAAATAGCCGTATATCCGGATATGAACAAGCACTTTAAATCTGGGTAAACGGATTGCAATCGTGCGGCTGAATCACGCCCGTTCATTTCAGGCATGATCACATCAGTATTAAGCAGGTAAATATTGCCGGAGTATTCCTCAGCAAGACCGATAGCTTCGCCCGGTATGCCTGAGATCAAAACGATGTCGTCGGTATCCGGATCGGCCAGGAAGATGTCGCATAAACCGAATTTCTCTTAATAATTAAGTATAATGGGATGACCTTTGCCGTGCAGTTCGTTGTAGCAGGACGTGTCATCGGTCCGGTCCGGCTGATGCTTGGGACCCAGCGAATGGCTGTTGGCCCGGACATAGTTGTATTGCAGGGCAATGGAATCGTCGTCCAGGATCTTAAAGTACCGTTTCACCTGTTCAAGAAGGGGGGTGCACCATGCCCCCCCGATATTCACCCATGGCAGCGCTCCTGCCATGGGCTCCGAAAAATAGTTGTAAAAATCCCCACCCAAAGGGCGGGGTTTTGAGCGTGCCCCCCATAGGGGGGCCAGGAACATTTACAAATTCTAGACCAGCCACGCTGTATCTCATTTGATCGCAAAGTGCTGAAATTTGTTACTTACAACAGGGCTTCAGATGTCAGCAAAATGGTCATCCTCAGTTTTCGCTCGACCTTTTCGCCATCACCCGTGGTCCCATGTGGAAGGAAGACCGTGCTGGGAATGGGCCTTCGGCCAAACCCATCCAGGACCGGCATAGTCTGTCCCACATGACCACGCCCATAGGACGTGGGTTTCTAGAACAAACTAAAACTCCCTGAATTCATCGTCGTCAAACGGGATCAGATGTTGCGGGTCCACCTCCCCAGCATGATGAAACCGGGACGCTTTCCCGGTTCCGGCTTGCCGAACCGGCACTGGAAGCCCTTGATGGTGTCTGGGTACCTGTTTGTTCCGCACAACCATTGACTTCCCCTTTCCGGAGGCGCCGTTTCGGCCACCCACCAGCAGGAGCAGTTCATCGACGATTCCATTCATCTCTTCCGCCTGGGCGTTCATCTCCTCGGAGGCGCTAGCCGACTCCTCGGCATTGGCCGCGTTCTGCTGCACCACCTTGTCCATCTCGGAGACGGCCGTGTTGATCTGTTCGATCCCTTGGGCCTGCTCCCTGGAGGCCGCGGCGATTTCACCCACCAGCTCGCCCACTTTGGAAGCACTTTCCGCCACCTTGACGAACGCCTCGTTGGTGTCGGTCACCAGGACCGCGCCGTCCTTGACCTTTTTCACCGTACCCTCGATGAGGCCTGACGTGTTCTTGGCCGCATCGGCCGCCCGCATGGCCAGGTTCCGCACCTCGTCGGCCACCACGGCGAATCCGGCACCGGCCTCACCGGCCCGGGCCGCTTCCACCGCCGCATTCAAGGCCAGCAGGTTAGTCTGAAAGGCGATTTCGTCGATGGTCTTGATGATCTTGGATGTCTCTTCACTGGCCCTGGAGATCTCCTCCATGGACCGGGTCAAGTGGCTCATGGATTCATTGGCCTTTTCCACCCCCCGGTTGACCTCTGCCATCAGCTGATTGGCCTGGCCGGAATGGTCCGCGTTCTGATTTGTCATGGAGGACATCTCTTCCAGAGAAGATGACGTCTCCTCAATGGAGGCCGCCTGCTCAGAAGCGCCTTCGGCAAGAGACTGACTGGAAGCAGATACCTGCCCGGAGGCGGAAGCCACCTGCTCGGCCCCTTCGCCCATCTGGCCCGAAACCCGCCTGAGCACTGCAATGATCCCCCGCGAGATGAAAAACGCCAGGACGATGCCCACCAGAACGGCTGCAACTCCCATTATGGTCACATTGCGCTGTGTGCCCCTCGCCGCACTCAGCATGGCCTCGTCGGTCATGATGTTCTTTCTGGTCTCATCGCTGATCCGGTGCAACTGGTTTTGGACAGCCCGAAGGGCCGGTGCGGTTTGTGCGGCAAATATGTGATTGGCCTCCTCCATCCCTTGCAGATCATGCTCTGCTTTCTTTTTCAATTCGTTTAGAAGGGTCACGGTCTCGCCGAGCAGCGGTATGGTCTTTTTGGCGAACACTTCCCGTGCCGCGTCATTGGAGACTTTCATGGCGTCCTGGATCCGGTGCGCCGATTCGTGAAGGGCCTGGTGCTTGGCCAGCATGGCGTTCCAGGTATTCTTGAATTTGGCGTCGCCTTTTTCATAGGCGGTTTGGGCCGCTTTGCCGTTGAGCCACTTGCCCAGTGCACACTTAGTGGGATCCGCCTGTACATTCAGGGTGTCTTTTCCTTCAAGGAGGGTGTCGCTGATTTTGGCCGCCCATTTCAGGTGATCCACTTCCCGCTCTGTAAACAATGCCGGCAGATGGGCGTCGGCCTGTTTGAACACCTTGCCGATGGCGATGGCCGATTCGTGGAGTTTTCTGTGCGGCGCTTCGATCTCCTTGAGCAGCGGAGCCAGGGAGGGCACCAGCGCTTCGGCTTGCTTGCGGCCCTCCCCGTAGAGCCACTTGCCGAAAGCGCATTTGTGGCAGTCGGTCTGCACATCAAGGGCGCTGACCTTCTCATCGGTGAGCAGGGCGTTGACCTTGTTGGCCCAGTTGAGGTGATCCACCTCTTTTTCGGCCAGGGTGTGGGCGAGTTTGTTCCCTTCGATCACCTCCCCGGCGTTGCCCACAATGCCGCCCACGCCGGTGTAGCTCAGAATCCCTACCAGGGTTAGCATCGCCAGCACCACACCGAAGCCCCCAGCGATTCGTACACCAATGGTCATGTTCTTAAATTTCATTTCTCATTCCTCCTTGTTTTTCCTGGCTTTTTTTGTTGATGCATATCCATCAAGATGCCACAGGCTCTCAAACCTCGTAATACCCAGCACTCAGCCCATCGGATGGGTTTTCTTGCGCTTAAATCACCCAGGTTTGGGAGACAGACCCTGGACTATGCATGTCCCCATGGTTCGAGGTTGTTTAGGACGTCGGAACGTAGCTTCTCTTCCAACATGCCGCCGGCTGTGGACAAGCCCCGAAAGACCTCGATCATGTAGACGATCCTCGAAACCACGTATCCCCTCAGAAGGTACCTCAGGGCGAACTCCTGGGAGGCATTGAGATCATGGAGTTGAAGGGCCGTCAACGCTTCCTCGACCACAGGGGCTATCACCCGATGCATCTCCCCAACATGCCTCCTTATTCAATCTCCGGATAATCGGTGTTTGCTTCCATTGGCACCCTCCATGACATGCCCCCTTAAAAAATGATACGCCTGATATTTATGCCGCTTTTTAAAAAAGCGCCGATCTCTTCCGTACCGAACCTGCGCCTCAGGTCCATAACGGGGATGACCTTGCCGCGTCTGATAAATATTGCTATTGTTCACAATCCAAATATTTTTCTCAAAACAGCCACAACATCTGCAAAATCCCCGTCCGCATAGGTCAGATAACGGGGATAGAGCTTATGTCCCTTGGAAATGGTATCATCCTCCCTGTCGGGCAGGAGGAGGATGATCTTTTTGTCAGAGAGTAGGTCGCGAATGGAAAGAAGCTCTTGAAGATCTTTTCCGCTCTCGGCCAGCAGCACAGTAATGGCCAAATCATACGCGGGCCGGCAGAGTCTTCGGGTAAAGCTCTGCAGATCTCTGTAAATCTCCATCCGATCTTCCGGTACAACCGCTCGGATCACGTTCCGGAGTCGCTTACCGGGTCCGCTCGTCTCCCCGGCATAAAAAAGCAGATTCATTTGAACCGCATTTCCTTTCGTCATGCCTTGTTCGTGGGTCATCATTGGTGTTCCTCAAGTTCATATCCCAGATGTTCCAGCATGGTCATGCCTAACAAGACCTGCTCATGGGCAACAATAGGGAATTTGATCACTTTCCTATTCAACAAGCATGCCAGGTCAGGACTATCCGGGCTATCCCTAGTTTTATCGGATATTTATACGAAATATGGGTCTCAAGGAACTAACAGTTTTGGAGTGCGTGCAGATTGAAACACAGGACGTTTTTCCACAAAGAGCGGACAGATGTCCGCGAGGAATGGACTGATCTATTTCAAGAGCCGGCCGAATCTGGATATGCCATGCTTTTTCAGAAGCGCGTACAAGCGACTCCGGCCGAGCCCGGATATTTTGCAGGCTTCCTGCATATTGCCTTTGGTGAATTCAACGAGATCGCGGAAATACTTTTTTTCCGTATCGGCAAGAACGGTTTCGCGGAAGACACCGTATTGTGGTATTGCATGCCTGTCAGAATCGCTGGGCATGGAATCTGAATGGGGGTTTTCTTTTCCGGGACCTGTCGATGATCTTGCCAGGTGAATTCGCATGCGGGTAGGCAGATGCTGGGGAATCAGGATCGGTTCATGCCTTGCACAGTTTATGGATTCCTCCAGCACATTGATCAGTTCCCTCACGTTCCCCGGCCAGTTAAAACCGCGAAGGGCCTCGAAAAAATCAGGCGAAAATCCCTTGATTTCCATCCCGTATTTGTTACAGATCTTCGTGACATAGTGAACGGTCAAAGCCGCAATGTCTTCGGGGCGTTCCTTGAGCGGAGGCAGTTCAATGGAAATCGCGCGGAGGCGATAGAGGAGGTCATTTCTGAATCGGCCGGCCCCCTCCATTTGATCTAGATCTTTGTTGGTCGCTGATATGAGCCTGAAATCGCTACGCACTTCTTCCTTGCCGCCAACCGTCCGGTATCGCCGTTCCTGAAGCACCCTGAGAAATGTCTTTTGAAGCTCAACGTCAAGTTCCCCTACCTCATCAAGAAAGAGGGTGCCGCCGTCCGCCATCTTGATCAACCCCTCTTCGGATCGAACAGCGCCTGTGAAAGCCCCTTTTTCATGCCCGAAGAGGGAACTCTCTATAAGTGTGGCCGGAAGGGCCGCACAATCAACCACCACAAGGTCTTTGCCGGCCCGGCCGCTGTTTTCATGCAAGGCCCGCGCAAAGAGTTCCTTCCCTGTCCCGGTCTCACCGGTGATGAGCACATTGCTCTCGGAGTTTCCAGCCCTGGCCACAAGGTCGAAACAATGCCTCATCTTCGGGCTGTTCCCGATAATGCCTTCCAGTTTCAAGGCAACCGGCAGCTTATTGGCCTCTTTCTCCTTTCGATATTGGAGCACGCGGTTGAAGGAGAGCGTGATGGCATCTTTTGAAAAGGGTTTCTGAATATAGTCCCAGGCGCCGGTCCTGATTGCAACCTCGGCGCTATCGGCGTCCCCTTCTCCTGTGATGATAATGACATCGGGTGATGAAGGTACGCTCCGGATCTTCGGCATGGCATCGAGGCCATTTCCATCAGGCAGATTTATGTCAAGGAATACGATATCATAGCCTCCGGAAATGACCTTTTGGAGCCCCTCTTTGAGTGTGAGTGCATATGCCCCCTCGTGTCCCGCCCGTTCCGTCAGGCTGGTCAAAACAATGCAGACCTCCATGTCATCATCAATGATCAAGATATGGGCCATTCGTCATTCCTGTTAAGCGTATCATAACTGTTCACAAAACTCCGAACCTGCACGCTTTCGCCTCATCCTTCATCGAGAACGCGCCGGACAATTGCAGCCATCTCCCTCCTCAGTACCGGCTTCATGATATACCCGCTAATACCCTTAGCCTTGGGTTTCTCTTCATTGACCGTTTCACTGAATCCGGAACAAAGAAGAATCGGAATATCCGGCCTGATTCTCAAGATTTTCTTGGCCAGTTCCGTGCCTGTCAAGCCGGGCATGGTTTGATCGGTAATAACTAAATCGAAATCGGTGGCATCGGACTGAAAAAGCGCCAAGGCCTCAACGCTTGATGTCCTGGCAATCACGCTGTAGCCAAGATTCTCCAGCATAGGTTCCAATGCCTCAATAATAGACTCCTCGTCATCTACCAGAAGAATCCGTTCCGTGCCTCCGGGAAGCGAAACAGCACTCTGAATGGGTAAGGGGGCCTCTCTCTCTGCCGCAGGAAGATGCACATGAAAGGCAGTCCCTTTTCCGGTTTCACTCTCCACAGCGACCGCTCCTCCAAGGCTTACGACAATTCCGTGAACCACCGCCAGCCCCAGACCTGTTCCTTCACCCTTCCCCTTTGTTGTGAAATATGGCTCAAAAATACGTTCCATAACCTTCCGACCCATCCCTTGGCCCGTATCAGTCACACTCAGTTCGAGGTAAGGCCCAGGAGGCAAATGAGGAATGTCGGCAGAAGTCCCTGGATCAAGAAATTTATTGACAACGCCTATCTCCAGCACGCCGCCCCTCTTCCCCATGGCATGAGACGCGTTCGTGCAGAGATTCATCAGTATCTGATGGATCTGGATTGGATCCGCAAAAACAGACCACGGTTCGGTCTGGATGTCAACTCTTATCTCTATGGTGGCAGGCAGGCTGGCCCTGAGCAACTTAAAGACCTCTTTGACAATAGGCCCGATTCCCAATATAACCTTTTCGCCCTCTTTTTGACGGCTGAAGCTCAGGATCTGCTCCACCAAATCCCTGGCGCGCTCCGCAGCCTTCAACACCCGTGCCAGGCTTAATTTCAATGGACTTTTGTCAGGGATACTATCCAGGGCCATTTCCGTGTGCGCGATGATCGGCGTAAGAATGTTGTTGAAATCATGGGCAATCCCTCCTGCCAGGGTCCCAATGGCTTCCATCTTCTGGGCCTGGAGGAGCCTCTTTTCCATCTCTTCCCGTTCCGTAACGTCCCTGAAGGTGATCACTGCTCCAACCGGCTTATTGTTTTCAAGAATCGGTGTGCTGGTGTACTCCACGGGAAAGGAAGTCCCATCCTTTTTCCAAAATACCTCTTTTGATGCGCGGTGGGTCGTGCCGTCCTTATATGTCATACAGATTGGACAATCCTCTTCAGTGTAGGGGGTTTTATTCGCCTTTTGGAAATGAATGAGCTCATGGGAACGCCTTCCAACCAGCTCCTCGGGATCATATCCAAGCCACAGCCCGGCAACAGGGTTAACGAAAATCACCTTTCCCTCTGAATTCAGGCCGAAAATGCCCTCTCCCGCAGACTCCAGCAGCAAACTGTTTCTCCTGTTCACCCGGTCAAGTTCCTTTTCCGCGCGCTTACGTTTGGTGATGTCGAGGACAACGTGTACGCTCCCGATCATCAACCCTTGCGAATCGAACATCGGGGAGGTTCTGATAATGAATTCACCACCCAGACATTCTTCGCTCACCTCCACCATGTGCTCTTTCCCATCTCGCAATGATCGCTGATGGGGACAAAAAGAAGGAGGGGCGTCCATCCCATGGACAACCTCATAGCAGAGCTGCCCTGCGCATTCTTCCGGTGTAACACCGAGTCTGCGTGCCATGGCTTCATTGGCCTGTAAAATCCTGAAGTTGTTATCCAAGACCGCGATCAAATCCGGCACCGCATCGAATGTCTGGCTCCATCGCTTGTTTGCCTGGAGGAGCTTTTCCTCTGATTTCCTGCGTTCAGTGACATCAATCAGTGTCCCTAATACCGCAGGGCGCCCCCGGTGCAAGGCACGTGAGCCAAATACCTCAACCGAGCGAGTGGCGCCGTCTTTGCGGTGCACATAAAATTCGAGGTGATCTGACGCCATCTCGCCGTTTATCCGACGCCGAATACTGTCCAGCACGCGTTCCTTGTCTTCTGTTGCCAGCAGATCCACAGGTCCAAGCTTATCGATGATTTCATCAAGCCCATAGCCTAAAATCTCTGCAAAAGCCGGATTCACATAGCGGAAAAGACGGTCCTGAATGATATACACACCGACAAGCGACTTTTCGGCAAGAGTTCGGAAGCGTTCTTCGGATTCGCGGAGAACGTTCTCCATACGTTCCCGCTCTCTTCGGTTCTCCGCCTCGCGCAACGCGCGCTTGACCGCCGGCACAAGTCGCGAGAGTTTTTGTTTGAGCACATAATCGGTCGCGCCTTCGGTGAGGGTCTCAATGGCCGGGTCTTCACCCATTGTTCCGGAGACAAGAATAAACGGAATATGAGGACAGACTTGCTGCGTCAGTCGAAGTGCGGACAACCCATCGTACCCCGGAAGGCTGTAATCCGCGAGGATCACGTCATATTCTCTTTTACGCAAGGCTTCGCTGAACTGATCTCGCGACTGCACAACGGTTATTTGGCAGGCCATGCCCGCTGTTTCAATCGTTGCCTGAACGAGCTGCATGTCCACGGCATCATCTTCCAGATGCAAAATGCGTACTGGCTTGTCCATCTTGTGCCATTCCTTTCTTCCATTGGGAAAAAGGTGATATGGGTCAGCGTCTCTTCGCGCTGCCCGGTGGTGGTTCGTTGAGCAGTGCCCAAAACCCGCCGATTCTCTTGACAGCCTGGACGAATTCAGTGAAGCGAACCGGCTTGACGACGTAAGCGTTGACGCCCAGCTTGTAACACTTTTCCAGATCAGGGGACTCGCACGATGAGGTCAGAATAACGATAGGAATAACAAGCAGTTGCTCATCTGACTTGATTTGCTTCAAGACCTGTATGCCGTTTAATCGGGGCATCTTGAGATCAAGCAGAATCAACACCGGATTCCCTTCGGGACGCAGCGCAAATGCCTCCCTGCGGTAAAGATAATCCAAGGCCTCAACCCCGTCGCGGGCGATCACCACTTCGTTGGCAAGGTTGTGCTCGTCGAGTGCGCTGAGGATCAGTTCGACATCTTTCGGATCATCTTCAACCAGAAGAATGCGCTTGAGTGTTTCCATGGTTATGCTCCTTCCATACGTTGGGGTAGTGAAAAGTAAAACGTGGCTCCCTGATCGACAATCCCCTCCGCCCAGGTGCGGCCCCCGTGCCGATTGATGATGCGGCGCACACTGGCCAGGCCGATGCCGGTCCCCTCGAATTCATCGGCGTGGTGCAGGCGCTGGAACACACCGAACAGCTTGTCCCCATAGGCCATGTCGAATCCCACGCCGTTGTCGCGCACGAAAACTACGGTTTCGGAGTCCGGTCCGGGCTGCGACCCTATTTCGATTCGGGCCGGCTGCCGGGGCCGGGTGAATTTCAAGGCGTTGGCGATCAGGTTGGTCAGCACCATCCGCAACATGGCGGCATCGCCTTGAACCGCGGGCAGGTCGCCGATGCGCCAGTCCATGTCCCTGCCGTCGGCATCGGGCGCGAGTTCCCGGACGACGTCGCGCACCAGGTCTCCCAGGTCCACCGGTTGGAACCTCATGGCATGTCGCCCCATGCGGGAGAAGGAGAGGAGGTCGTCGATCAACAGCCCCATTTTTTGGGCGGCCTTGGAAATCGTGTCCATATAATACCGGCTCTGTTCGTCCAGACCCGTTCCCACTTTCTTTTGCAGCAGTTCCAGGAAACCGTCGATGTGGCGCAGCGGCGCGCGCAGGTCGTGGGAGATGGAATAGGCAAAGGCCTCCAGTTCCTTGTTCGCCGCTTTGAGGGCCGTGGCCCGCTTCCGCAAGTCCTGATTCAGTCTTATGATCTGTTCTTCCGCGCGTTTTCTTTCTGTGATGTCTTCCCCCGAACTGAGGGTGCCCGAAATATTTCCTTCATCATCCCTGAGCAGCGCATTATGCCAGGCCAAAAGCCTCTCTTCGCCGCTTTGCCTGAGTACCGGGTTTTCAAAATATTCTACCGGTTCGAGTTCACCGGCCATGAGCCGCCGAAAGGATTCAATGACATCCTGGCGGACATTTTCCGGTACAAATGTCTCGAACCAGTCCTTGCCGATGATTTCTTTGGATGTGCCTTGCAGAACCTCGCACCCCTTCTGGTTGATCAGGGTCACCCGCCGGTCGGCATCGATCGCCACCAGGATGACGCCCGCAACGTCCAGATATTGCCGGGCCTTGTTGCGCGCCTCTTCCAATTCGACCGTGCGCTCCCGCACCAGTTCTTCGAGATGATCGCGGTGCCGGGCAAGCTCCTCCTCAGCCCGCTCGCGTTCGGCAAGCTCGCGTTGCAACCGCGCATTGGCGGCGTGGAGTGCCCGGGTCCGTTCGGCGACCATTTGTTCCAGATGTTCGGTCAACCCCCGCAGATGCAAATGGATACGCACCCTGGCCAGCACTTCTTCGGCCTGAAACGGCTTGGTAATATAGTCCACGGCTCCGGCCTGAAACCCCTTCACCTTGTCACCTTCATCTTCCAGGATGCTGATGAAAATGAGGGGAATTAAACGGGTCCTCTCATCCGCCTTGAGTCTGCGGCACACCTCGTACCCGTCCATCCCCGGCATCCGGATATCCAGCAAGATGAGATCGGGGAGGGTCGATCGGACGAATTCCAAGGCCAGTTCGCCGTCGGAGGCGGGATAGACCGTATAGCCGTGGGCCGTCAATAAATCAGTCAAGAGTTGACGATTGGCGGCGGTATCATCCACGACCAAAATCCTGTTGAAGCCGACGTTCGTTTCTTTATTCATCATCTTCTCCCGGCGGTTTCGCCATGGGCGCCCCTCTGATTAATCTTAAAATCCGGCCGAATTCAGTATCACGGGCCAAAGCGGCCAACGCGTCCGCCACAGAGGGGTTGTGAGCGCGTATTGCTTCAACGGCCCGGCCCACCGCGCCCATGTCGATCCGTACGAGCGCCTGTTCCAGTGTGTGCAGTAGATCGTCGGGCAAATCGGCCAGGGCCGCGGCGTTCACCTGCAAGGCGACAGCGGGGGTCGTCTCTTTTTCATAGACAAAGCGAACTCCGAGATGTTTCGTCAGGGCATCGAGTATCTCGACATATTGATAGGGCTTGCATATGAAATCGTCACAGCCCGCCGCCATGATCGCACGCCGTTCCTCTTCGAGGGCATGGGCCGTCAGCGCTACGATCTTGGTGCCGGCACCGGCATCGGTCCCCTTGATACGTCGGGTGGCTTCCAGCCCGTCCATGACCGGCATGCGGATGTCCATCCAGATCAGGTGGGGACGCCACTCTTCAAATATGGCAACCGCCTCCCGGCCGTTGACGGCTTCCCGCAGGTCGAAACCCAGCGGCTCGAGGATTCTGCGAAGCAGCAGACGGTTCTCCGGGTGGTCTTCGGCCGTGAGCAGACGAAAGCGCGGCTGCCCCTCTGCCGGCCCCATGACGCGACCGCGGCGCCGCGTAGCGGGAACCGCCTCGACCGGAAGCACGGCCACCGGTATCTCAAGGTGGAATGCCGAGCCCTTCCCCTCCTCGGAGGCAACGCTGACGGCGCCGCCCATGAGTTCCGCATACTGTTTGCATATGGCCAGCCCCAGCCCCGTCCCCGCCTCCGTCGGGGGCCGTTCCCCCAGTTGCACGAAGGGGGAGAAGATGCAATCCCTGTCCTCCTCTCTTATCCCCGGACCGGTATCCATAACTGAAAATTGAAGATTGACCAGTGAAAATGGATCAGGAGCAGTCGCCTTTTTCCAATCTTCAATCCGCAATTGACGATAGTCAATCTTCAAGGTCACGCTCCCCTCCTGGGTATATTTTATCGCATTGCCCATCAGGTTGATCAGCACCTGCCGCAGCTTCCCCCCATCCACAGCGATGTTTCCGGGGAGACCCGGGGCCTGCTCCAGTATGAAGTCCAGCCCTTTCTCAACGGCCCGTACATTCATCAACGACTTGATTTCCTGTATCAGTTGCCGCAGATCGAGATGCGACTCCTCAAGCTCCACCCGGCCCGACTCGATCTTGGACATGTTCAGCACGTTGTTGATCAAGCTCAGCAGGTGTTCACCGCTGCGAGTGATGATGTTCAGGTTCTCCCTCTGTTCCACAGTAACATCGCGGGAATTCTTCATCACCTCCGAAAATCCCAGCACCGCATTGAGGGGCGTGCGCAGCTCGTGGCTCATGTTCGCCAGGAAGGTGCTCTTGGCCCGGTTGGCGGCTTCGGCTGACCGTCGGGCGTTTTCAGCGGCGTCTTTGGCGATTTGCAGTTCCCGGGTCCGTTCGGTCACCTGCCGTTCAAGTTCCCGGCCGCGCTTTTCGATGCTTCCGACCCGCAGCCGAAAGCCGGTGAACGTGAGCGCCAGCAGCACCGCCAAACCTGCACCCCGGAACCACCACGTTTCCCACCAGGGGGGGGTGATGGTGATGGCGAGCGTGGCCTCCCGGTCGCTCCACACGCCGTCGTTGTTGGCGCCGCGCACGCGCAACGTGTAGGTTCCGGCCGGCAGACCGGAGTAACGACCGTTGCGTTTGGTGCCTGCGTTGTACCAATTTTTATCCACGCCTTCCAACATATACTGATATTGGTTTTTCTCCGGGCGGCGGTAGCTCAAGGCAGCAATCTCAAACTCGAAAAACGGTTCATTCCAGTTCAAGGTTATCTCCTTCACGCGTTCGGGAGCCATCCCTGACTTCATGGGTTCTCCACCCTGGGTCAGCTTGGTGATATACACCGGGGGGTTATACGGATTGCCAACAATATGAACGGGATGGAAATAGGTAACCCCGACGGTGCCGGACATCCAGATTTGTCCGTCAGGCAATATCACGGGAGAATACGCACTTGCCAGGCCGGGGGATATTCCGTCTTGTTCTGTAAAGACCCTGGTTTCACCCGTTTCCGGATTGATCCGCGTGACCGTTCCATCCATCAAGCCTGCAGACCATAACAGCCCCTGCTTATCTTCCGCGAGGGAACAGCTTGGGGTGGAGGGAAAACTGTAACCATACAGGACCTTGAAAGAAGTGAATTTCCCGCCGGCCTGGTCGTACTGGTTGTTCCCCATCCAGAAGCGGCCTTTGGAATCGATATAACCGGCATAGGCGGCGAATTCCCGGGCGGTAAAATCGGTTTTGTTGAATAGGTGTTTCCTGATCACCTTCTCGCTCTCAAGGTCAAACAGATCAAAACCGACTCCGGGATGACTCAGCCATATCCCATTGCCTTCCATTTGATGGTAAACCGGCAGAAGGGGGAAAGAGGTTCTGGCGCTGAGGGTTTCTTCCGGGGAAACCGGATCAGGCTTGAAGATTGTAACGCGTCCCGTTTGTTTATTGAACTTCAGAAGCCCTTCACCCCAGACATTGCCATAGAGCAGATCGGGATTCTTTTTATTTGTCCACACCGGCCAGATTTTAGATTGCGTGCCCGATGGATACCCGTTGACGACGGTTTGGGTATTCCAATTGTATTCGACCACCCTTCCCTTGGCGATGACCCAGATGATGTCTTTCCGGCGGGGCTCAAAATCAAAATCCTCAATATGGTCGGGGAATCCCATGGGTTTGAGGGGGTCGTACAGAAAGTGGTTGATGATACGGCCTGTTTCGGGGTTGATCCGGGCAATGCCGGTGTTGACTTCGGTGACCCAGATATTGCCGTCAGGACCCAATCGAAGCGGACTGGGACCGGCTGCCAACCCTTCTTTGGGATTTTGGCTGCGGAGAATACTCTGAAATCGGCGGGCGCCCGGGTCTATTTTCTGCAAAACCCCATGTTCCTTGACCACCAACCAAAAAATTCCGGACCTGTCCTGAATCATCGTGTGGACGATTTTCCCGACCAGGCCGCCCTTTCCGGCTTTTTCGGCATCGTAAACATAATTGGTGACGGTATTATCCCGTTTATTCAAAATAGAGAGGCCGTCGAGGGTGGTTATCCAGATAAGATCGGGCACGCTGTCAAAATGGGCCAATCGGTAAATGAAATTATTGGCAATCCTGTGCGGCTTTGCGGCATCGGCCCGGTAATGGGAGAATTCTTTTCCCCGGGGGTCCAGACGGTTCAGACCGCCCTCGGTGGTGCCGGCCCAAATGAGGCCTTCATCATCTTCCACCGTGGCCTGGACGTATTTCCCGTGCAGCGACTTGGGGTCATCGTCATTGGCGGCATATCGTTCGAGCACCCGGCCCGTCCGGGGATCGAATCGGTGCAGTCCGGTGGCCGTGCCGACCCAGAGGGAACCGTCTTTGGCGGTCAGCACCGACCAGACATCATTATCGAGGAGTGTCGCCGGGTCGTCGGCCTTGCTCCTATAGACAGTAAATTTGCCGTTTTTTTTGTTGAATTTGTTCAGCCCGTTCACGGTGGCGATCCAGATAAAGCCATTCCCGTCTTCGGCGAAGAGCTGGGTTTTCTGAAATGATATAAGGGATTCGCCGCTTAATGCATTTGGATCATTGGGATTGGGAACATATTTGGTTATTTCTCCGGTCTTTTTATCGTATACGACGATTCCGGACCTGGCGGCGATCCAGATCAGCCCTTCGGAATCCTGGAATAAGGCGGAAACCCTTTCGCCGGAATAGATCGTTTCGGTCTCATAGCCGTCGTATTTAATGACGCCGTTGATTCCGGCCAGCCACAAAAAACCGTCTTGATCCTGAATGACATTATAGATGCTGCCGTAATCCCCGGCCACGGTTTCAAAAACAAGGCGGGCAGGGTCCAACGGCGGCGCCTCGTGCGCCCGGGCCTGGGCAGGGGTCGGTGCGGCGCAGGGGAGCAGCAGCGTCAGGATCACCGGGGCGAGAACGACTTTCAAAAACGTATGCCAGACAATTTGTTTATGTACCGGCATGTTCATACTCCTTGAATGGATCGCGACAGTGAAAAACAAAACGTGGCGCCCCGATCAACTTCTCCCTCGGCCCAGGTCCGGCCCCCGTGACGATTGATGATGCGGTGCACGGTGGCAAGGCCTATGCCGGTTCCCTCGAATTCATCGGCCCGGTGCAGGCGCTGGAACACGTTGAAGAGCTTGTCCGCATAGGCCATATCGAACCCCACGCCGTTGTCGCGCACGAAAATCACGGTTTCGGAGCCCTGGTCCGGCAGCGAACCGATTTCGATTTGGGCCTGTTGCCGGAGCCGGGTGAATTTCAGAGCGTTGGCAATCAGGTTGGCCAGCACCATGCGCAGCATGGCGGCATCGCCTTGAACCGCGGGCAGGTCGCCGAGGCGCCAGTCGATGTCCCTGCCGTCGGCATCGGGCTCAAGCTCCCGGATGACTTCTCGCACCAGGTTTCCCAGGTACACCGGTTGAAACCTCATGGCCTTACGCCCCATGCGGGAGAAGGAGAGGAGATCGTCGATCAACAGGCCCATCTTGTTGGCCGCGTGGGAAATGGCGTCCATGTAGTGCCGGCCCTGCTCGTCCAGGGCCGTTCCCACTTTCTTTTGCAGCAGTCCCAGAAATCCGTCGATGTGGCGCAGTGGTGCCCTGAGATCATGGGACACGGTGTAGGTAAAGGCACGCATCTCCTTGTTGGCCGCTTCCAATTCCGCCGTGCGCTCCAGGACCAATTCTTCGAGGTGGTCGCGGTATTCGTTAAGCTTTTCCTCTGCCTGCTTGCGGTCCGTTATGTCCGACATGGTGCCTTCGACATAGTCCAACTTGCCGGACGCGTCTAAAACCGGTCTCGCGTTGAGTGAAACCCAAATCAATCGACCGTCACGGCGGCGCAATTGAGTTTCGAAGCCAATCACCGCTCCCTTGGCCACCTGTTCGGAAAAAGCCTTCCGGTCCTGGGGATCGACCCAGAGACGCGGCCCTATTTCAGTGACCGCTTCCATCATCTGCTCAGGCGAATCATAGCCCAATATGCGCGCATGCGCCGGATTGGCGCCAATGAATCTCCCCAGGACGCCCGGCGTCGCCTGGAAAATACCTTCGCCGGCATTTTCGAAAATGCTTCGGTAACGTTCTTCACTTTCCTGCAATATCTTCTCGGTGCGTTTACGCTCGGCGATTTCCCGATGGAGTTGCCGGGTCCTCTGGTCGACTTGCTGCTCAAGGCGTTCGGTAAGTTCGTGCAGACGCAACTGGGTTTCAACCCGGGCAAGGACTTCTTCGCGATCGAACGGCTTGGCAATATAGTCAACCCCGCCGGCCTTGAAGGCTTCAACTTTATTGGTGGTCTCGCCGTGGGCGCTGACAAAAATAACCGGAACATTTCGGCTGTGCGCGTTGGATTTAAGACGGCGGCACACTTCGTAACCGTCAATCTCCGGCATCTTGACATCCAGCAGGATGAGGTCCGGCAGCCTGGCCGCCACGGATTTAAGGGCGTGGCGGCCGTTGGGGGCCGGCCGCACCCGAAACCCGTGTTCATCGAGGATGCGGCCCAAAAGCGCCAGGGTTTCCGGGTTGTCATCAACAACAAGAATATCATATTGATCTCTGTTTTGAATCATAGAATCAATCACGATTGTCTCCATGTCCGGGTTGTTCGATTTCTTCCAACAGGTCCAGCAAGGGAGCTAATGCAAACTTTTTGACGGGGGTCTCCAATACCCTTGCCAAGTGCGCATCGATGGTTTTGATCTGCTCGATCAACGCCAAGATTCGGCCCCTGTCCAATTCCACCGCGGCATCATGCAACCGGCCGAGCAGAGCGGCCGGCAGAGCCGCCAATTGCTCCGGACGCAAGTGGACATCCGGTTCGGTCGGCACGGCTTTTTCCCCCATCTCTTCATATACATATCTCAGGCCCAGATATTTTGCCATGACACCGAAGATCTCATGCTCACGAAAAGGCTTGCGCACGAAATCATCGCAGCCCGTTGCCAGGATCCGTTCTCTTTCCTCCTCCAGAGCATGGGCGGTGAGCGCCGCTATTACGGTCGATTTTCCGGCCTCGGTCTCCTTGATGCGCCGGGTGGCTTCCAGACCGTCCATGACCGGCATGCGGATGTCCATCCAGATGAAGTCAGGCCGCCACTGGTGGAAAACATCCACGGCCTCCTTGCCGTCGACCGCTTCCCGCACCTGAAAGCCGACGGTTCTGAGAAGTTTCACCAGCACGATACGGCTCTCCTTTTTGTCTTCGGCCACCAGGATGCGAGGGATGTCCCGGCCGGCTTCCAGGCCGATCACACGCCGCTGTTGCATCACCCTCTCCTTGATATCCGACGCTGCGGCCTCCCTGATATCAATCTCAAAGCGGAAGGTGCTGCCTTTGCCCTCCTTGCTTAAAACGGTAATATCGCCACCCATCATGCGGACATAGTCCCGGCTGATGGCCAGCCCCAGGCCGGTGCCGCTTTTTTTCGCCCTGCCGCTTGCGGTTTGCTCAAAATAGTCAAACACCTTGTCCGTTTCATCCTCGGCAATGCCTGAGCCGGTGTCTTCTACCTCAAAGCACAGCCGGATGTCAGAGGACGGAGGACCGGGGACGGCATCTTTATCGCCAACTGCCTTCTGTCTTCCGTCTTCCGTCTTCCGTCTTCCGACCCGAAGGCCCACGCCGCCCCGGTCGGTGAACTTGACGGCATTGCCCAAAAGATTGATCAGTACCTGGCGCAGCTTGGCCTCATCGGTTGCCACATACTGCGGGAGGTCGTCGATTCCGATAATCTCAAAATGCAATCCCTTGGCATCCGTACTGGAGTCAAACATGTCTTCAAGGTCGTGAAGGAAAGCGCGGATGTCGAAAGAAGATGTGTCCAAGGCTGTCTGTCCGGCTTCTATTTTGGATATTTCCAGCACGTCGTTGATTAACGCCAAAAGGTGTTCACCGCTCCTGTTGATGGTATTGAGTTGTTCCCGTTGCTCGGGGTGAAGTGAGATGTCTCTCTGCATCAATTGCGAATATCCCAAGATGGCGTTCATGGGGGTGCGCAGCTCGTGGCTCATGTTGGCCAGGAAAAGGCTCTTGGCGCGGTTGGCGGCTTCGGCGGCCTCCTTGGCCTGCTCCAACTGACGGTTTTTTTCCTTCAGAACATGGGTCCGTTCGGCCACTTCCTCTTCCAGGTGGTCGCGGTGCTTCCGCAACCGCTCCTGGACCGCGACCTTGTCACGCAGCATCTTGTTGGCGTTTACGGCCATACCGCGCAATTCACGGAATGTCAGGCCGGCAACCTCGATTTCCCGGTCGGCGAATGCGGCCTCATGGAAAAAGTCGTCGAACCGGGAAAAATCCCGTTTCAGGCGGCGGAAAACCCACCGCACGGATACCAGAAGCAATATACCCACTGTTCCGGACACCAGCAGGATCAAAAAGATGTCTTTGCGCAAACCGGCATAGAGGGAGCGGTGGAGGCTTGCGATATCCGCTTCCACGTCATCCGTATAGACGCCGGTGCCGACCATCCATTGCCAATCGCTCACGCCCCTGGAAAACGACACTTTGGGCCGCTCTTCGCCTGTATCGGGTTTGCGCCAGGAATAGTAGACGTAGCTACCTTCCTCGGTTTTCGCCGCCGCAATCAGATCCTGGACGACCTTTACCCCATTGGAATCCTGGTGGTCCCAAATGTTCTTGCCAACCAGCTCCGGCTGTGTGCCGTGCTCAAGGACCACGCCTTGCCAATCGTCAATGAAGATGTACCCGTTCTTGCCGTAACGAACCTTGGCGATATCGTTCAGTAATTCCTTCTGGGTATCAGCTTCCAGATCCTTGGCGGAGACGGTCGCCCCGAGGATCCATCCGTAGGGTTTGAACAGTTTGACGTAAGAGAGAAGGAGAATATCGCTTCCTTTCCCGCCAGGCTTGCTCCAAAAGTAACGATAACTCCCTTCGCCTTTCTTCCGGGCCAGTCCGATCATGCCGGCGACCGCCGAATGGTTCTCCCCGTCGCGGAAGGGTGGAAAGGGCTTGCCTTCGAGATTGGATTCGCCGGCACCGAGAACGATGCCGCCCTCGAGGTCAAGGATAAAGAAATCGCCCTTCCCGTGATAAACACGCATTGGCCGAAAGGCATCGATGATCGTCCGCTTGATCTCTTCGGACGATTTTGTCGCGGCATTCCCTTGCCGGATATTCTCCAGCATGGCGAACGCTTCATGGACATGCTCCTTCAACAGGGTGCCGGCTTTGGAAACGATTTGACCACGCTCGAACTCGATACGCTCGATAATGCGGTCGACCTCCCGCTTGATCATCTGCTTTTGTTGTTCGACGAAAGCGGCCCGCATGGCGGCGGCGCGGTCCTTGAATTCATCATACCGGTGGATGACGTGCAAAAGGATAATCAATACCACCAGACCGGATAGTAGACCGCCGACCGCAGCCCAAAGAATACTTTGGAAGCTCACATTTCGTTCAGCCATAGGTGCCCTCTCCAAATGTCCACTGCCAAATGGACCTTATGCAACCGCCGACACCAGGTCCTTCCCTCACGTGGGACTGGCGGCTTGGTCTGCAATGGTTGAGTTGGTTGGTGTTGACAAGAATTCCTTTCTTAAACTCTTGATGTGTCATTTTGGTATGGCAGCGAGCAATAAAACGTCGCGCCCTTGTCCACTTTTCCTTTCGCCCAGGTCCGGCCGCCGTGCCGGGCGATAATCCGGCGCACGTTGGCCAGCCCGATGCCGGTGCCTTCGAATTCGTCGGCGCTGTGCAGCCGCTGGAACACGCCGAAGAGCTTGTCCGCATAGCTCATGTCGAAGCCCACGCCGTCGTCGCGCACGAAAATCACGGTTTCGGCGTCCTGATCGGAAAGCGACCCGATCTCGATTCGGGCCTGCTGACGGGGCTGGGTGAATTTCAGAGCATTGGCGATCAGGTTGACCAGCACCAGCCGAAGCATGGCGGTATCGCCGCTGACTACGGGAAGATCACCGATGCGCCACTCGATATTCCTTTCGGCGGTATCCGGCTCAAGTTCCCGGATGACGTCGCGCACCAGGGCACCCAGGTCCACCTGTTTGGATGACATTGCCTGGCGCCCCATCCGGGAGAAAGAGAGCAGATCGTCGATCAACAGGCCCATTTTATTGGCCGCGTCGGAAATAGTGGCCATGTAATGACGGCTCTGTTCATCAAGTGCTGTTTCTGTTTTCTTTTGAAGCAGTTCTATAAAACCGTCGATATGGCGCAGCGGCGCGCGCAGGTCGTGGGAGACGGAATAGGCAAAGGCCTCCAACTCCTTATTGGCTTGTTCCAGTTTGGTGGTGCGGTCAGCGACGCGCTGTTCCAAATCCTGATTCAGCAGCCGGATTTCTGCTTCCGTCTGCACTCGTTCGGTGACATCGCGTCCTATGGTCTGAACCCCTGTAATCACGCCGTCCGTCCCTCGCTCGGCGACAAAGCGTATATTATTATAGCGCACGCCCTCTCCTCTGTCCGGCAGGATGAAGTCCATCTCGGTATCTTTTCCGGTCTCGAGCACTTCGGCAATCCTCTCCTGGTATTTTCTGGACTTGTCGGTGAGAGCCGTTTCCTCGGGGGTCATGCCGAGCATTTCGGACGCCGGACATCCCAGTGTTTTTTCAAGGGCGGGATTGACATAGACGGTTCGGCAATTGACATCGTACCGGGCGATATTGTCCGGGCTGTTCTCGGCCAGGGTTCGGAACTCCCGCTCTTGCGCGGCCAACGCCTCTTCCATCTGTTTGCGCTCGGTAATGTCCTGCTGCACTGAAATGGAATGAAGTGGTTTTCCGTCAACCTCACTCACTATATCTGAACTGAGGAGGACGGTGCGCTTCTCCCCTTTCTTTGAAAGGATGACCAGTTCGACATCCGACAGCTTCTCGGTCGCCTTCCATCTTTCCAGATTTTCGCGTATCTTAGGCAGGGATTCAGGGGCATAAATAGTTTGAACTGGTTTGCCGACAAGCTCTTCCTTCTTATAGGACAGGACCTTGAGTGCGGCGCTGTTCACATCAAGGACCCGTCCGTCCATCGAGATCATGTAGCAATAAGCCGGCTCGTTCTCAAAAAACTGCCTGAATCGGTTCTCGCTTTCCTGCAGCTTTACAGTCCGTTCCATAACCTTACGGTCGAGTTCCCGGTTCAGCCTCTGAATCTCTTGAAAAAGGAAAATATTTTCCATCTTTGCCACGATCATTTCCGTGACGCGATGGAGCAGGTCGACGGCACCGGGCAAGCGATCTTTGGATTTGTCATCTGCGAATAAAAATATGTTCGCTCCGGTATATCTGCTCTTAAAGTGGATAAAGCTCACAGATAAGGGGACGAAACTCCCGGCCTTCAGATCGATAGAGAATCCGGTCTTCCTGCATTCATCGCTGCTCAGGAGACAGTCGCCGGCTGCAAGTTTCCGCATTATGGTCTCAGGAAGAACGACGGTTCTTTTGCTTATATCCTCATCAGTAAAAGACAGATAGGATTTGACAATAATAGCTTTGTTGCCGTTCCGAGAGCAGTAGGCACAAAGAGGGATATCCTTCAAAACGGATATCCTTTCCAGACCGCACTCCAGCACCTGGCCGATTTCTTTTGACGTGCTGATTTGCTCGGCGATAACACCGAGAAGCAGGGTGTCTTCAGCCCGATCAGTCAGCTGATCATTTTCCAACTGCAGAATAAAAATTCTTTCTTCCAGTTCTCGTACTTTTTGATTGATATCATCCGGTTGTGGCATGTTCACCCCTAAAAAAACCAAGAATCTCCTGCACGATCTTCTCAGGTTCATCTTCCTGGATAAAATGTCCACCGCTGGGAAACCGTACCAGCCTGCTTCCCGGGATTTCGCGGTGGAGCTTTTCCGAAATACCAGCGCCAAGATAAGGATCAGCGTCGCCCCGTAAGATCAGCACAGGAATCATCAGATTGCGGAGATCATTCTCAATCTCCACCAGATTGTGGTTATCAAGACATTTGGCAAAATGCAAAAATGCCTTTCTCCCCTCACTGGTTTGCATGGGTCTCATGAAAAGATCCATCAATTCACTCGTCACCCTGTCTTTGTGGTAAATTCCCCTTTTCACAACAAGCTTAAATGTGCCGAGATCAAAAGAGGCCATCAGAAACTGCCTCACAATAGGTGTACGAAGGGCTGTAATGGGCTGAACAGGCCAGAAATCATATGCCACTGTATTGATCAGAGTCAGGTCATGGAGCAGCTCAGGATACCGGACGGCAAAAATCTGTCCCATCCCCCCGCCAAGATCATGGCCTACGAAATGAAATTTTCCGAGCCCCAGTTTGGTAACGAATGCATGCAATCTCTCGGCGTGGTCCTTAATTGCATAGGAGACGTTAAGCGGCTTGTCAGAGTCCCCACATCCCAGCAGGTCAACGGCTATCACGTCATAATCCTTTGACAGGGGGGGAATGATATTTCTCCAAATAAATGAATAGGTAGTTATCCCGTGAACAAGCAAGACGGGCTCGCCTTTACCTTTACGATGAAATGCCATGGCATACCCTGAAATTTTCAATTTTTCTCTCTTCGACGACATTTCTTTTTCCTTTTAGTTGCTTACGATTTGTGTTTCGGATTTAGTTTCTTTTTTAACCTTCTT
Organism: Desulfatiglandales bacterium; assembly: GCA_963663335.2. GTDB lineage: Bacteria > Desulfobacterota > DSM-4660 > Desulfatiglandales > Desulfatiglandaceae > NaphS2. The sequence continues at coordinate 915,195 of CAXXLN010000002.1, forward strand.
CCGACAAATGTGTTTTATATCCTCATGAATAGGGGTCGCCCATTAAACTATCCTTTTGATATGTATAGATTAAAATCCTAAAAATAGGTGTTTAGCGCTTAAAAATCCATTTTCAGGGGCAAAATTCTTATTATAAGCGGCGGTCATTCGATACCGCCGTTGCATGACAACGATTTTATGACACCGATAAGCAATATGCCATCCGTGCCCTGGAAGGTGCGCAGGCCTCATTGCCCCCGCGCATCATCCGGCGGCGGCTGGTTGATCAATGCCCAGAATATGCCGATTTCCTTCACAGCTTCGACGAATTCGGTGAATCGGACCGGTTTGACGACATAAGCGTTGACGCCCAGCCGGTAGCACTCCTCCAGGTCCAGGGATTCACGCGACGAAGTCAGGACGACCACCGGAATCAAGTGCAGCTGCTCATCCTCCCTGATCCGCCGCAACACCTGCGCCCCGTCCATGCGGGGCATCTTGAGATCCAGCAGGATCACCACCGGATTGCCGGGAGGACGTTGGGCGAATGATCCCCGGCAATAGAGATAGTCCAGGGCCTCCACGCCATCGTGGGCAACCGCGACTTCGTTGGCCAGGTTGTTGTCGGAAAGCGAGGCGAGGGTCAGCTCAATATCCTTGGGATCGTCCTCGACCAGCAGAATGCGTTTAAAGTTCTTCATCACCACCTCCACCTCCATCTATTGTTTGCGGCAGTGAGAAGTAAAAGATCGCGCCGTGGTCGACTTTTCCTTTCGCCCAGGTGCGGCCCCCGTGCCGATTGATGATGCGGCGCACACTGGCCAGGCCGATGCCGGTCCCCTCGAATTCATCGGCCCGGTGCAGGCGCTGGAACACACCGAACAGCTTGTCCCCATAGGTCATGTCGAATCCCACGCCGTTGTCGCGCACGAAAACTACGGTTTCGGAGTCCGGTCCGGGCTGCGACCCGATTTCGATTCGGGCCGGCTGCCGGGGCCGGGTGAATTTCAAGGCATTGGCGATCAGGTTGGTCAGCACCATCCGCAACATGGCGGCATCGCCTTGAACCGCGGGCAGGTCGCCGATGCGCCAGTCGATGTCCCTGCCGTCGGCATCGGGCGCGAGTTCCCGGACGACGTCGCGCACCAGGTCTCCCAGGTCCACCGGTTGGAACCTCATGGCATGTCGCCCCATGCGGGAGAAAGATAGGAGGTCGTCGATCAACAGCCCCATTTTTTGGGCGGCCTTGGAAATCGTGTCCATATAATGCCGGCTCTGTTCATCAAGCGCCGTTCCCGCCGTTTTTTTAAGCAGTTCCAGAAAACCGTCGATATGGCGCAGCGGCGCCCTGAGGTCATGGGACACCGAGTAGGAGAAAGCCTCCAGTTCCTTATTGGATGCCGTAAGCTCGGCCGTGCGTTCGGCCACCCGTTTTTCCAGATCACAGATAAGGGTCTCCAACTGCAACGTCATCCTGTTGAAAGCATCGGCCAAAACGCCCAGCTCGTCGCGACTTTTTACAATGACCCGGCGTGACAAATCACCGGCATTGATCGCCCGGGCCGTTTCGGCAATCTCTTCAATGGGCTTGACAATCCGGCGCACCATCAAAAAACCGAGGCCGCCGGACACCAGCAAGGCAATCACAATGACGGCAGCCGTAATACGGACGGCCTGAATGGCCAGGGACAGGGATTCGGAAACAGGCCCTTCGACAAAAATATGAAATTGCCGGTTGCCAAAACTGATGACCCGGCTCACCAGCACCGATTTTTCACCGCATAACCCCATCTGCAATCCATCAAAGCCCGGCGGACTAAAACGGGTACCTCTGAGCACCACCGAAGGATCGCTATGGGCAACAACCCTTTCCCCGGCATCCACGATAAAGCTTGTGCCCTTTTGCCCCGGACGTATGCCGGCCACCAAATCCCAAACTTCCTTTAAACGGACATCAGCGACCAGTACCCCTTTCGGTTTTCCGGTTTCCAATGCGATAACGGGAACAGCCATCGACATAACCGGCTCGCCCGAAAGGGTATTAAAACGCACCGGTCCAAAATAAGTCTCTTTCCGGGACATGGGAACCGTAAACGATTCTAACTCTTTTTGCGGCTGTCCTGGTAAATCCTGGTGTAATTTTAGTCTGGAATCGTAGGCCAATACCCGTCCATCGGCATCCAGCAGCATAAGATCATCAATGGCAGACTGCCCGGAGCGAAAAATGGACAACACCAGTTTTTGCAGCTCCGGTTCCAGGTTCTCAAGGTCTTCCATCCGGATCAACATTTGCATTCCGCTTTCCAGCTCCCGGATAAGGGATTGCACCCGGGAAGAGAGATGCGCCGCCATTTCGCGCTGCAGCGTGATGGCCTCTTGGGTCTGAACGTCGTAAGCCTTTGAAGAAAGGATAAGCCCGACAACCAGAAGCGGCCCCGCCGCAAGCCCAAGAAAGGCAATTGTCAACCGGGTTCGAATACTGTTGGGCATATTTCGCATTTTCACTCCGATGCTAACGGACGATAATATCGGCCTGGCGCAAAATTTCATCCGGTATGGTAAGATCGATGGTCTTGGCCACTTTCAGATTGATGGCCAGAAAAAAATCGGCCATTTCCACCGGCAAATCGGCCGCTCTGGCACCCTTGAAAATCTGATCCGCCAGTCGTGCCGCCTGTTTGCCGTACAAATGTTGATCAAAGCCAAAAGCTGTCAATAGATGATATTTTTTGGCCGTCGAGATATTGGAGACTGATGTGGGCAGATTGCGTTTGGTGGCCGTCGCCACCATGTCCGGCAAATGTGTCGCCATCAAACTGTCCGGCAAGAGAAAGACCGCATCGGCTTCAGGGGGTATATTCAAAACGGCGTCCCTGAGCGTTTCAGAATCATGGACTTCACGCGGTATCAGTTCAACACCCAGTTTTTCCGCTGCCTTGCGGACCGCCCTCAAAGCCAACACAGGGCTTGGATCCTTTGGGTTAAACGGCACATAGATATGCCTGATTTCAGGCGCTATCCGTACCAGCCATTCGAGACGCCGCGGTTCCTGAATGCCGAATGCGACGCCGGTGATATTCCCGCCCGGTTGCTGCATGCTATCCACGATGCCGGCCCCCACCGGGTCGGTCACAATCGCGAAAACCACCGGCAGCCCAATACCGGCGGTTGCCTGCTTTACAGCCTTAGTGGCGGGAGTCGTTATCGATAGAATCAGATCGACCTTCGCCGACAACAGGGTTTGGGCCGCCGTCGGCAGTTTGCTCATGTCCGTGGTGGGCCCGTCGTAGAGATAGCGGATGTTTTTCCCCTCAATGTAACCCAGCTCCGTCATGCCCTCCTTGAAACCCGCCAGGCTTTGATCCAAAGCCGGCACATCATTGATGACACCCACTGTATAGGTTTTGATTTTTTCATTATCACAGGCAGTCGACACCATACCCAGCAGCGCAGCCCCTATAAGTATCAAGCGGCAGGTCATTTTACTTATCCCCATCATATGTGATGCCTCCTGTTGAAAGCCATTGGCCGATGCTAGCGGATGATAATATCGGCCTGGCGCAAAATTTCATCCGGGATAGTCAAGCCGATGGTCTTGGCCGTTTTCAGACTGATGGTCAGAAAAAACTCGGCCATTTCCACCGGCAAATCGGCCGGCCTATTGCCTTTGAAAATCCGATCGGCCAATCGTGCCGCCTGTTTGCCGTACAAATGTTGATCAAAGCCAAAAGAGGTCAACATCTGATAGCTCCCAACATCCAAGATATTGGCGGCCGAGGTCGGCAGGTTGCGTTTGTTCGCCGTGGTCACCAAATCCCGCAACCGTGTTCCTATCAAACTATCCGGCAAGTGAAAGACCGCGTCGGCTTCGGCGGGTATATTCAAGACGGCATCATTGAGCGTTTCAGGATCATGGACCTCACGGGTTATCAGATTGACACCCAGTTTGGCCGCTGCCTTGCGCACGATCTTCAACGCCAGAACAGGGCTTTTATCCTTTGGGTTGAATGGCACATAGACCTCCCTGATGTCAGGCGCTATCCGTACCAGCCACTCGAAACGGCGCGCTTCTGCAATACCGAAAGACACGCCGGTGATGTTGCCGCCCGGTTGCTGCATGCTGTCCACGATGCCGGCCCCCACCGGGTCGGTCACCACCGCGAAAACCACCGGCAGTCCGATACCGGCAGTCGCTTGTTTTGCCGCCAGGGTGGCGGGTGTGGTCACCGTTAGAATCAAATCGACTTTGGCCGCCAAAAGGGTTCGGGCCGCCGCCGGCAGTTTGCTCATGTCCGTGGTGGGCCCGTCGTAGAGATAGCGGATATTTTGCCCCTCGACGTAGCCCAGCTCCGCCATACCCTTTTTGAAGCCCGCCAGGGTTTGATCCAAAGTCGGTGTAACGTTGATGACACCCACGGTGTAGATTTTGGTTTTTTTATTCCCACAGGCCGCCAGCGCCATACTCAGCAGCACGGCCCCCATCAATATCAAAACGCCCAGGAATTTATTCATCGCCATCTCCATGCCGAGTATGCGGCAGTGAAAAGTAAAAGGTGGCTCCATGGTCGACTTTTCCTTCGGCCCAGGTGCGGCCTCCGTGCCGATTGATGATGCGGCGCACAATGGCCAACCCGATGCCGGTGCCCTCGAATTCATCGGCGTGGTGCAGGCGCCGGAACACGCCGAAGAGCTTGTCCCCATAGGTCATGTCGAATCCCACGCCGTTGTCGCGCACGAAAACTACGGTTTCGGAGTCCGGTCCGGGCTGCGACCCGATTTCGATTTGGGCCGGCTGCCGGGGCCGGGTGAATTTGACCGCATTGGAGATCAAATTGACCAGCACCATGCGCAGCATGGCGGCATCTCCCCGAACCGCGGGAAAGTCGCCGATGCACCATTCGATCTCCCTGCCGGCGGCATCGGGTTCAAGTTCCCGGATGACGTCGCGCACCAGGGGCCCCAGCGCCACCGGTTGGAACTTCATGGCATGGCGCCCCATGCGGGAAAAGGCGAGCAGATCGTTGATCAACAGCCCCATTTTTTGGGCCGATTCGGAAATGGTGTCCATGTAGTGCCGGCTCTGGTCGTCCAGCACGCTTCCTGCTTTTTTTTGCAGCAGCTCCAGAAATCCGTCGATATGCCGTAGCGGCGCGCGCAGGTCGTGGGAGACGGAATAGGCGAAGGCCTCGAGCTCCTTGTTGGCCGCTTCCAGCTCCGCTGTCCGCTCCCGCACCCGCTGTTCGAGTTCATCTCTAAAGCGATGCAATTCTTCTTCAGCCAGTTTCCTTTGGGTGATATCGCTCATGATTCCGTTCAGACCGATCACACGCCCCTCCTCCGCCAGGGGGCGGCTGGACAGGTGCATGAAGCGAACGAGGCCTTCCTCGTTCGTCAATCGAAACTCCTGCTGCTCGGATTGACCGCCTAGCGTACGTTCGAAACTCGCCACCAGAGCGGCCTGGTCATCGGCGTTAACAAACTCCACGAACGGCCGGCCGATGAATTGTTCCGGCGTTAACCCGCACAGGCTCTTGATGACCGGGCTGATATAGTTGACCTTCCCTTCGACGTTCAGCGTAAAGATCACGTCGTTGATGTTCTCCACCAGCGAGCGGTAACGTGCCTGGCTTTCGGCCAATTTTTTACGAGCCTTCTCCGCATCCGCCAACTGCTGCTGCAGTTGAGGATAGTAGCTTTTACGGATCGAGCGTTCCCCCAGTCCTATGATTTTGTCTCGCACGGACGGCATTGGGTCATTGGTTGGAAAGGGCTTTTTCATAGAGCGTCTCAATATCATGGATGTTTACCTGCCGTGGATTGGTGACCAGGCAGGGGTCGTTGAATGCGTTGATGGAGAGCTGTGCGATGTCTTTCGGAGCTACCCCCAGCTCACCGCTGTTCGTTCGGATGCCGGCGCCTTCCCGGAGCTGTCGTATGTGTTTCAACAGCGTCTCCTTACGGTCCTGCGCTTCCAGTCCGTCAAGGTCAAGCCCCATCGCACGCGCGATGGTATCGTAGCGCTCGGGGACGGCCGGATAGTTGAAACCCACTACGTGGCTCAACAACAGCGCGTTGCACATGCCATGGGGCTGTTCCAGCAGGCCTCCCAGGCTGTGGGCCATAGCGTGGACAAGTCCCAGACTGGCATTGGAGAATGCCAACCCCGCCAACAGGCTCCCGAGCATCATGTTATTGCGATAAACCCTTTGGCGGGGGTTCTCGATTGCCGGAAGAAGGTTTTGCACCAAAAGGGGTATGGCTGCGAGAGCATGCATATCGGTAATCGGCGAACTTGCATTGGACACATAGGCTTCGACGGCGTGAGCCAGTGCATCCATACCCGTGGCGGCAGTCAGTTCGGCCTGCATGGTCGCAGTCGTTTCGGGATCGATCAGCGAAACGTCCGGTACCACCGTTTTGCTGATGATGGCGATTTTCAGCATGCGGACCGTATCGGTGATAATGGCGAACTGGGACACGTCTGCCGAACTCCCAGCGGTGGTGGGAATGCAGATCAGGGGCGGGCCCGGCATCGACACCTCATCCACCCCCTCGAACTCCAGAACATTCATGTCATTGGAATGGGCGATCCCGATGCCCTTGGCGCAATCTATCGGGCTGCCGCCCCCTACCGCGATGATTATGTCACACCCGGTTTCCCGGTAGAACAGTATGCCACGGGAGACCTCATGGTCCTTCGGATTGGGAGTGACGCCTTCGAAGACCTCGGAAGATATGTTTGCTTCCTGAAGCGAGCCGATCACCTTCTCCACCCAGCCGGTCCGGACGAGGCCGGGATCGGTGACTACCAGCGCCTTTTTGGCACCGAAATTCCTGGCGTAACGTCCGATCAGGGTCAATGCTCCGAAGCCGAAAACGAACTCCGGCGCGACGAATTTGCGCAGTTCCGACGATGTATCATGCCTCATGGTTTCCATGGTTGGGATGCTCATCATTTCCTCCCTGTGCTATTTTGAGGCAACGAAAAGAAAAGGGCCGCGCCCTGATCCGGTGCGCCTTCCGCCCAGGTGCGGCCGCCGTGCCGGGTGATGATGCGGTGCACGCTGGCCAGCCCGATGCCGGTGCCCTCGAACTCCTCGGCGCGGTGCAGGCGCTGGAACGCGCCGAAGAGCTTGTCCCTATTTAATCGGCGTCCAGTACCTCCCGTACCTTTGCCCCCAGAATCTGCACTGAAAACGGCTTTTGAATGAAATGGACATCCTTATCCAGTACATTATGGTGTGCGATGACGTTTTTCGTATAACCGGACATAAACAAACACATCATGTCAGGGTAAAGAGAGGTCATTTCTTTCGCCAGGTCCCGCCCATTCATTTCGGGCATGATCAGATCGGTCAGCAACAGATGGATCTCACCGGTATGCCCCTTGGCCGTAAGGAGCGCCTCGCCTGGAGAAGATGCAGTCAATACCTGATATCCGTACCTTTCAAGCATCAGCCCCACCAATTCTAAATTCATGATCTCATCTTCCACCACCAGGATGGTTTCGTGACCGCTCAGGTCTTGGGGCTCAGGGGTTGCCTTCGGCTCTCGGCCGGCCGGCTCTGCATGCCGGGGCAAGTAAACCTTGAAGGCCGAGCCATGTCCCGGCTCGCTGTACACATTGATGAAGCCTTCGTTCTGCTTGACGATGCCGTAGACGGTGGCCAACCCCAGACCGGTGCCCTTGCCCACCCCTTTGGTGGTGAAAAACGGCTCGAAGATTTTATCCATGGTCGGTTTGTCCATGCCGCTGCCATTATCACTCACGGCCAGCACCACATACTCACCGGGCTGAAATCCTTTATGTTCCGTACAATATGCGTCGTCAAAATCGGCTTTTTGCGTTTCGATGGTGATCCTGCCCACCCCGTCGATGGCATCCCTGGCATTGACGCACAGGTTGGTCAGGATCTGATCAATCTGGGAGGGATCCATTTTGATCGGCCATAGCTTTGCCCCCGGCAGCCAGGCCAGGTCGATATTCTCGCCGATAAGTCGCCGGAGCAGCTTGAGCAATCCCTCGACGGTCTCGTTCAGGTCGAGGATCTCGGGCGCAATGGTCTGCTTTCGGGCGAAGGCCAGCAACTGCTGTGTAATTTCCGATGAACGAAAACCGGCGGCCAGGATTCCTTCAAGATTCTTACGCAGTGAATCATCCCGGTCCGCCTTTCCCAGGGCCAGCTCCGCGTAGCCGATGATCACGCCCAGCATATTATTGAAATCATGGGCCACGCCGCCGGCCAACTGCCCGACCGCCTCCATTTTCTGGGCCTGACGGAGCTGCTCTTCGAGTTTTTTTCGTTCGGTGATATCTTCCTTGACCGCCACATAATGCGTGATGACATTGTCCGCATCTCTGACCGGGGCGATAGTGGCCTGCTCCCGGAACAACTCCCCGTTCTTTTTCCGATTGCGGAACTCTCCCTGCCAAACGCCGCCCGAACTGATGGTTTCCCAAAGCCGGCTATATTCCTCAACCGATGCTTCACCGGACTTGAGGATTCTGGGGTTCTGGCCCAGGGCTTCAGCAAAAGTATATCCGGTGATCTGGGTGAATTTGGCGTTAACAAACTCAATGGTCCCCGCCAGATCAGTGATCACGATGGAGACCGGGCTCTGTTCGATGGCCTGGGAGAGCTTGCGAATGGATTCTTCCGCCTGCTTGCGCTCGGTAATATCTTCGGATATGCCCAGCAGGTATTGCGGCGCTCCGGTTTCGTCCAGGATGGGTATTTTTTTCGTATGCAGGATCCGCTTTTCATTGCTCCTGTTCTGGATGATCTCCTCGGGGATGTCCACAAGTTCCTTGCGGTCAAGCACCTGGCGGTCCTTGGCCGTAAAGAAGTCCGCCTCCTCCCTGGGGAAAAAGTCATGATCGGTTTTTCCGAGCAACTCTTCCCGCGGATATCCCACCAGCTGTTCGCCGGCCTTGTTGAATCTCACGAACCTGAGGGTTTGGGCATCCTTTACGAAGAGCATGTCGGGAATGTGCTCCACGACGTTATCGAGGAATTCTTCGTTCTTGCGCAAATCGCGATAACTCAGCAGGCTGCTCAGGCTGTCGGCCAAGCGCCTGCCGATGGCTTCGAACACCCTCATCTCCTCCGCTGTCCAGATACGGGCATAGCCGCACTGATGCATTCCGAATTGCCATGGACTGCCGGTTCTGGGATAAATGGCCATGGACATAAAGCATTTGAAACCGAATTGCTCCGACACATCCTCGGGCAGCGCATGCGGCGTACCCGGACCGAATGTTACCGGACCATCCACGGCCAGTTGAATACGGAGTGTCTCGGCAACCTGCGGATCCATGGGCATCTCCAGCTTCAAATCCCGGACACCGGGATATTCCGGCTTGTGGACCTCCATGGGGCTGGTCCACGTTGGCGACGCGGGATCGCAGGGGTACAGAAGAAACGCCCGGTCGCAATCAAAGATCGAAAGCACGACCTCCAGCAACTCCCTCATCATTTCCTCGAGATCATGGGCGCTCAGAATGGCCCGGTTGACCTTGTCCATGCTTTCAAAGAACCTGAGATTGGCCAGCCGCTCACGTTCCACCTGTTGGCGCTCGGTGATGTCGCGCGCCAGGCACAGGTCGTAACTCCCCCCGCCGTACTCGAAATAGTTGGCATTGATCTCCACCGGAAAAATGCGGCCACCCCTGGTTTTATGCTGCCCTTCGAAGCTGAGCGAACCGTGCTTCTTGAGATCGTTCCAACGGCCGGGCCAGTGTTCCATGGAAAAATCGGGATTGATATCCGAAACTCCCATGGTGAGCAATTCGTCCCGGGAGTATCCCAGAATGCGGCAGGCCTCGTCGTTGACGTACTGAATACGCGCCTTTTCGTCGAGCATGAAGGCGGCCTCATGGATGCCGTTCATGGCAAAGCTCATCAGGGCGATTTGCTGATCGGCCTGTTTTCGTTCGGTGATCTCCCAGACCAGGTCGGCCAGCAGGGATATGGCCTCCACGTCCCTCTGGGAATAATCGGCCGGCTTGTTGCCCACCCCCAGGATGGCCTTCACTTTTCCTCCACGCATGACCGGCACCACCAACTGGCGGACGACTTCGGCGTGCCCCTCGGGCAACCCCTTGCGGTGGGTCAGGGCCAAGTAATCGTTGTGCACCACCGGCTTGCGCTCACGGACGCAATCCACCCAGACGCCCGCATCGGCGACGGGGTAATGCAACCCTTTTCCCCGGGCCTTGCAGAACCGCGCCTTGGTGCGGGTGGACCAATTCTGGAGGGTCAGCGCTTGCTGATCGTCGTCGACAAAATGGTAGAACCCGATCAGGCTGCCGGTCACTTTCTCGGCTTCATTGACGGTCTCCTCGAGCAATTCATCCAGGGAACGGCCGCCGGCAAACTGCATCAGGCGGATGCGGGCCGCATTGATCATGTCGGAACGCTGCAGGGCTTCCCGGGCCTGCCTGCGCTCGCGCCGGTTGCGGGCCTCCCGCAGGGCCCGCCGGACGGCCGACGGGAGACGCGTCAAATTATGTTTGAGCACATAATCGGTGGCGCCCCGGGTCAACGCCTCAATGGCCGCCTCCTCGCCCATTACGCCGGAGACGAAGATAAACGGAATCTCGGGGCAGCGCTCATGCGCCAGGCGCAGCGCGGACATGCCGTCGTAAGTCGGCAGCCGGTAATCCGCCAGGATGATATCCGTCCCGCCATCGTGCAGACCGGTCTCGAATTCACCCTGCGTCAGGGCCCGTGTCACGCGGCAGGCCAAATCGGCTCGGGCGAGCGTGGCCTGAACAAGCTCCGCGTCGGCCGGGTCATCTTCCAGGTGTAGAATCCGGATCAAGGTTTCCATGCTTGAACATTCCTTTCGCAAAATACCGTACGTCGGAGTCATTAGACCGTGCCGTCCGGCGGTGTCTGGTTGATCAATGCCCAGAACATGCCGATTTGTTTAACCGTTTCGACGAATTCCAAAAAGCGGACCGGTTTGACCACATAGGCGTTGACGCCAAGCCGGTAGCACTCTTTCAGGTCCGATGATTCGCGCGACGAGGTCAGGACGACCACCGGAACCATGGACAATTGATCATCCGCCTTAAGTTGCCGCAAAACCTGCAGGCCGTCCATGCGGGGCATTTTGAGATCGAGCAGGATCACCACCGGGTTACCGGCAGGTCGCCCCGCAAATGATCCCCGGCAATACAAATAGTTCAGTGCCTCAACCCCATCCCGGGCCACTGCAACTTCATTGGCCAGGTTGTTCTCGGAAAGAGCGGTGAGGGTCAACTCGATATCCTTGGGATCGTCCTCGACCAATAGAATGCGCTTAAAGTCTATCATCTCCACCTCCTTGTGGTGTGTGTGGCAGTGAGAAATAAAGCGAGGCGCCCCGGTCGATCTTCCCTTCGGCCCAGGTCCGGCCGCCGTGTCGGGCGATGATGCGGCGCACATTGGCCAGCCCGATGCCGGTGCCCTCGAATTCGTCGGCCCGGTGCAGGCGCTGGAACACACCGAAGAGTTTGTCCGCATAAGCCATGTCGAGCCCCACGCCGTTGTCACGCACGAAAATAACGGTTTCGGAAGCCTGGTCGGGCAGTGACCCGATCTCGATCCGAGCCTGCTGCCGGGGCCGGGTGAATTTCAGGGCGTTGGCGATCAGGTTGGCCAGCACCATGCGCAGCATGGAAGCGTCACCGTCGACCGCGGGCAAATCGCCGATGCGCCACGCGATGTCCCTGCCGGCGGCATCGGGCTCAAGTTCGCCGATGACACGGCCTTGGGCATCATGCAGGGGCGAGGTATAGATGCTGTAATCGATGGGGGTGCCGTCGCATCGCTGCCGGCGCACTTCCACGCCGTCCAGGATCATTCCGCCGCGGATCTGTTTCCGGAATCGCCCGAATTCCTCCTTGTGATCCACCGGAGCAGCAGGCAGCGGCCGGCCCATGACTTCCTGTGCGCGCCAGCCGAGCATTTTCTCGGCCGCCGGATTCCACACCGAATACACGTGTCCGTCCAGATCCAAACCAAAGATGGCCACGGGTGCTGCTTCGATGATCGCCCGCAGCATTTCATTGGAACGTTGCAACGCTTCCTCGGCCGCCTTGCGCTCGGTGATGTCAATGAAGGTGACGATGATTTCCGAGATTTCGTTCTCCGGTCCAAAAACCGGATCGGCGTTGACCATGGCCCAGACGTCCTGCTCATTGCCGGGACGATGCACTCCTACAACGAGGTTCACGAGCGGCTGGCGCGTGGCCAGCACCTGATTGATGGGATATTCCGCTTGCGGCATCTCGGTTCCATCTTCGCGGTAGAAATGCCACGCCGGATCAAGGCCGGTTTTTCCCAGCAATTGATCTTCCGTGAGTCCGAGCAATGTTTGCGCGACGGGGTTGCAGGTGACGATCCGGGTATCCGCTGCATGAACGACCACCGCCGCCCGAAGCTTCTGAATCAAGGTCCGGTATTTTTCTTCGCTCGCGCGCAGCGCTTCATAAGCCCCGGCCGTTTCCAGGGTGATGGCGGCCTGGGCGGAGAGCACTTCGAGAAGCTGGATGCGCTCGGGAGTGAAGGTGTGGGTGGCCAGATTGTTTACCAGATAGAGGATGCCGAGTAACCGTCCACGGTTGATGAGCGGGGTGGCCAACAGCGATCGGGTCTTTTCCCGCCGGATGTGGGGATCGTCGACGAAAGCGCCCCGGGTCGCAGCATCGTCCAACACCACGGTCTTCCGGGTGCGGGCCACAAAATGGATGACGCCCGCGGAGACCGTATCACTCTCATCGACCCCTTCCGGTATCGGGATCTCCACATCGCTCCTGCCGATTTCGCCTCTGGCAGCGACTGTCCAGGCGCCATCGCTTTTCATCAGGAGAAAACCGATTTGGGCACCGGCATTCTCGATGACGATGCGCATTACCTTGTCAAGCACCCGGCCCATTTCGATTTCGCCGGAAATCGCATGTGTGGCCTTGAGGACACTCTCCATGTCCAAGGAATGTGTTTCCGGGGCAGGCTGCCGGCTGTCCACCCGTTTCAGCCATTGCGGGTATTCGGCTTCCAGCGCCCTGACTTTCGTGAAAGCCTGCCAACGGCCATAACCCCGCTGCGCCTCGCTCAGATGCAGGCGGGCGTATTCTTCACGTCCATGGGCAAAATAGAATTTCGCCGCCAACTCGTTGGCCAGGGCCTCCTCCTGGAAAAATCCGTTCTCCCTCGCCCCGGCGATGGCTTTTTCGTACAGTCCGGCCGCCCGCCAGTCTTCGCCTTGGAGGCGCGCCAATTCGGCGGCAATCAGGTCGCACTTGTGCCGGAAATTCATGGGGGCGTACCGGGCCAGGGACTCTAGCTTGGCCAGATGTGCCCGGACCTCTTCGAGGGAGGCGGCATCTTTTTCGGCTTGGGGCGCCCCGTGCCGTTTCAGCAAGGTCAAGGCGCAATAAAAAGAGAAGACCGGCACCGCGAAGGCCCCCTGAAAACCGGCCATGTTTTCCTTTATCTCGGCGATATGGGCGCGGGCTTCGGCGAGGTCTTTGTCATTGAGCAGATAGGCCGCGATCAGCCTGCCGAGGAAGTAATAGGCGAGCCCGCAGCGGTCCTTGGCATCCCGCGCCGCGATCAGCCAGGATGCTTCGTCGAAGTCGTCGGGTCTCGCGGGAACGTTCTCTTCACCGTGCAGGCGCCGGATAACCGGCACATGAAAGGCCACCCAATTCCAGATATAGGTCTGTCGCAGGCCGGCAATGATCTTCAGGTTGGTCGATACCCTCACTCCCAGCGCCTCCAGCGGTTCGCCCATGAAGAAGGCGGCCGTACACGCGTTGAAAGCGGCATAGCTACCGGAAGTGAAGTCGCCCGATTCGGCGCCGGCCGCTACCGCTTCGGTCAGGGTGGGAAGGGTGTCGCGAAGAGGCTCGGTCCAGGGCTGGATTGTGCAGCCATGGATATTGAGCAACCGGCAACGAAGGGAGTGGGCCTTCAGGGCGTCGATCATGGCGATGGCGGCCTTGGACAGCAGCGAGCCGGTTTCGATTTCGCCGGTGGCACACAGGGCGAGGGCATAGGCGGCGTAGGCAAAGGGAGAGAGTGGGCAGTTGCCGTGGCGCAGGGAGAGTTCCGCCATGGAGGAGGCCCAAACCAGAAAAAATTGCGGCGAGGCGGCGTAGGCCGGTTCGCCGATCTCGCTGAGGAGAGAGAGTGAGGCCAATTGTTCCGGCGAGGTCATGGGCGGCAAATCGATGAGTCCCTCGATGGTTTGCTGCTGCAGGAGGGCGAAGGCTCGGGCCATGGCTTCGTTGACCTCCGCCGCCGACGGCTCCTCCGGCAGGCGCATCCCCAGGCGCTCCAAGGCGCGCAGCCCCCTTCGAATCGCGGGTACGAGCCGGCCCCGGGCCGTAAGTGCCCGGATCTCCGTCCCGTAAGCGGGAACCGCGTCCAGGATGGATCGGGCCCGCTGTTGCACGAGAAAGACGAGCGCCTCCATCCGTTCGTACCGGCCGCAGAGACAAGCGGCCTCAGCGGCCTCGGTATGGATCGCGATGGTCATTTCGTAGGCGGTTTCCCAGTCGTTGTCGTCCATGCAGGCGAGGCCTGCCTCGAAGTATTCCAGGGCGGCGAGAAATGCCGCGCCGGCCTTTGCCTTGCGGCCGGCCCGGCGATTCAAATCGGCAAGCTCTTTGGCCTCCTCGGGGGTTGTCAGGCAGGCGGCGCCGATATTCAACTGGTTGACGATGTCGAACAGATGGGCGCTACGTTCCGCCGGGGCCATCTCCCGAAGCAGACGTTGGCCGATCCGCCAGTGAACGGCCGGGCGCTCTTCCTCGGGGAGCAGGGTGCAGGCCGCCTCCAGGACCCGGTCATGGACGAACCGATAACGGTGTTCGGCGTCGGCCACCATCAACCCCTCACCCAGGGCGGGGTGCAGGCCATCCAGAATGCTTTCCGCCGATTCTCCGGCCACGGCGCAGAGCGTCGTCACATCGAAGCGAAAACCGATGCAGGCAGCCAGCGGCAGCAGTTGCCGGGTCTCCCGGGGCAGTTGCCGGATCTTTCCGAGCATCAGGGCGGCCACGTTGTCGGTGATCTCCATCCTCTCGATGGCGGCCATATCCCATTGCCAGCAGCACCTCTCCGGATCGAAGGAGATGGCCTGCCGCTCGGCCAGGTCCAGAAGGGTCTGGAGCATGAAGAAGGGGTTGCCGCCGGTCTTGGCGTGGATGAGGCGGGTCAGCGGCATTGACCGGGCACGGTCGCAATGCAGGGTGTCGGCGATCAGCTCGTTGACGTGCGTCTCGGAGACATTTCGGAGGGTGATTTGGCTGATCCGCGCCTGCTCCCGGCGCAAGGCATCCAGCCCCTTGGTCAAGGGGTGCATGGCATCGACCTCGTTGTCGCGAAAGGCGCCGATCACCAACAGGCCGGATGCGCCTCCGGTCCCCAACAGGGTGTTCAGCAGCTCAAGGGAGGCGGCGTCGATCCACTGCAGGTCGTCCAGGAAGATCACCAGCGGATGTTCCGGGGTCGCGATCGCTCTGACCAGTTCCAGGAACAGATGGTTGAAACGGTTCTGGGCCTCGGCAGCACCCAGCACGGGCGCCTCGGGCTGCTCGCCGATGACCAACTCCAGGTTGGGAATCACCTCGATCAACACCCGGCCGAGACTGCCCACCGCGCCCACAATGGTGCGCCGCCACTCGGTAAGTTGCGCATCTCCCTCCATCAGCACGTAGTTCACGAACCCGGCAAAGGCGTGTATCCAGGCGGAATACGGCACCTGGCGCTGGAGCTGGTCGAACTTGCCCTCAATGAAGAAGGCGCGCCTTTCGAGGATATGCTTGTGAACCTCGCGCACCAGGGCGGTCTTACCCACCCCGGCATAACCGGCGACGAGCAGCAGCTCTGAGCTGTCGCCGCTCGCCCGGTCAATAGCGGCGAGCAGTCCCCGAATTTCCTCCTCTCGGCCGTACAGCCTCTCCGGCAGCCGCAGCCGGTCCGGCACATCTCCCTTCCCCAGCTCGAACTGCGGGATGCGTCCCTCGTTTTGCAGCCCGAGCAGGCAACGGTCGAGATCCGCTTGCAGGCCGTACGCGCTCTGGTAGCGGTCCTCGGAGGCCTTGGCCAGGAGCTTCATCACGATCCGGGAGAGGGTTACCGGCAGGGCCGGATCGAGGGCTTGGGGTGCTGCCGGTTCCCGGGCGATGTGGCAATGCAGCAGCCCCAGGGCATCCTCGGCCTCAAATGGCGGCCTGCCCACGAGAAGCCGGTAGAAGGTGGCCCCCAGGGAATAGAAATCGGAACGGTTGTCGACGCGACGGTTCATGCGCCCGGTCTGTTCCGGCGCCATATAGGCCAGGTTTCCCTCGATGGCCGCCGGCGGTTGCAGTGCTACCTCACTTTGGGGAAGCGCATCGGCGATGCCGAAGCCGATGAGCCGGAATTGGCCGCTGTCCGTGTTCATGACAATGTGGGCCGGGTTGATGTCCTTGTGCACGATCCGCTGTTGATGCAAACCGGCCAGGGTCTCGGCCAGACCGACTGCCAGATCCAGGAACTGCTCCAGGGGGAGCTTCTGGCCGGGCGCAAGCAGGCGCTCGAGCGATTGACCGCCGATATCCTCCAGCGCCATCTCCAGGCCGTTGTCCGCTTCCGTAAGCCCGAATGCCTTGACAACACCCGGCAGATCGATCCTGCGCAGCAGCTTGTACTCATGCCGAAAACGGCGATGGGCCTGCGGGCCGGCATCGGTGGCCAGCCGCTTGAGAATCACCGCCTTGCCGTCCCCGCGCCGGCAACGATGGACCCGCAACGCCGGAGACTCAAATAAGCTTTTCAGAACTTCATGTTCCGACATGCTCGTATCCCTCCTGTGCGCGATCTCGAATCAAAGTGTCCATCTTGTATCTTTCTTTACGCGGGCCAACATGGGACAGCCTCATTCTCCCGACATACGGTCAGGGAAACCGCCAAAGCAAGGAATGGTTCAAGGGCTAGGGGTGATGGATCCAGTGTGCGATCCAGAGATTGCCCGCCGAGGTCTTCCATGACCATCACACGACGACCATCATCGTCTGTCAGGGCGATGGATTTGACTACAGCGGGGAGGTCGAGCTTGGATGTGATATCAAACTCATGCTTAAAGGCGGCCAGTTTCTCCTTCGTGGCTGCTTCAGCCTTCAGCACTTTCAGAACCAGAGGCAGGCGATCTTGATTACGATACCCGCGATAGACTATCGTGCATTCACTTTCGTAGAGCTTGTCGGTGATTTCATATTCCAGGATTTTGTTGTTCATCATATTCCTCAAAGAATACGTTTGAATGCTTTTATCAATTTATTTTTTTATTTATTAATCGATCCTGTATTCTGTTGATTTGGACTTATCCAGATGAATTTTTGGGTTGCTTTCTGAACAGATGATCATCAGGCCGATCAGCACAAGCCAGGCTGAGAACATGAAGAAAAAGAACATGGGAATTCCTAAAAACACTGTCGTTTTATTAAACAGCGTCATCACCGGATAAGAAAACAAGAAATTGCCTAAAAGAAACAGACCTACAAATCGGCTGGTTTTTGATTTTTCATCAATCATTTGATTATCTCCCGTTTTCAACTAGACGTGACACAAAGAGATCTTTATACGATTGTGAATACAAAAACAGGTGACCTAAATGGAGAAATACAGATCAGACGATCTGACAATTTTGATCATCCCTTCCAATCTGAAAAAGCAACGAATCTTAAACGGTTGAAATACTTATTTTCTTACCCTTTTTAGCAACCGCCCGTCAATAAAAACCAATCCTATTGTCAAATTGGCATTTCGAGCACTTGATTCCCATACCCTCCAGACCTGAAGCATAAGCATAGAACGGCTTATCAACACCAAAATGAAAAATTATAACAATGAATGGGAAAAACTTTACACACGGTGTTTGTTTCTTACCAGGTTCCGGGGACCTCTCATTCAGGCGTTCAAATCAAGATATCTCCGACCTGGATTTTTTGCGAATCTGTAATTTCTGCTATGTATCACAAAGTATTGCAAGTAGTTACTTGAGTTTTCGAAAAATAGTTCTTTGAAAATCTGTTTTTTTGGCGCGATATTTGCTCTATGCAGCCTCTCTCAGTTGTTCCTTGCAGCAGTCTTCAGAGGAATCTTTTAGCTTAATCAACTTTTTAGATTTCTTCCGCTTTCTGACCAAACCTTTTTGTTCAACATCACACCACTTTTTGAGTAGCCCATCTTCCTTTTGAACTCGATCCATAAAAGCTTCAAGATTTTGGTATTGTGCCAAACGGACTATCGAAGGAAGCGTTAATGGCTCCTTTGGCAATTTTCCAGCAGTGCTTAGCTTGTAGTTTTCCAGATGGAGGAGGGAGTCAATCCAGGACACCAGGCATAACGCTAATGTCACGCCTTGCTCGCTCCTGATAGTGGCTCCCTCCATATCGGTTAACTGCTTAGCATTCCTGAAAAATTCCTCGATAACCCATCTGTTGCTATAAGCGGAGATAATCTTGGTGGCCTCCCAGGTGAGTTCATTGGTGAGAAGATATTTGGTGGTTTGTTTGGTTGGGTCAACACTTTGAACAATCCTATGTCTTCCGGCAATAGAGTTCAGCCTGCCGGTGATAACTTTTGTATGATAAAGGACTTTTTCCTTTTTGCCAATGCTCTTATTGGCGGCAAAGCCGCATGTGCTAAAGGCTGATGTGGACTGAAAAACATCCGGCAATTTGATAAGCTCATATTGCTTCTTAGACATTTTGCCTGTGGGGGTTAGTTTTGGCTTTTCGCATGGAATTCTTGTGGTTAAAGTCGATTTGATTTCTATAACATACCATGGCCGAAAATAACGGTTGGCCTTGATTTTGCTTAACACCCAAACAGTACTCCCACTTTTCGAGGGAACGCCGGTTCTCTGATCATTTTTTTCAAAATTTGCGGAAGCCTGCCGGTTTCTTTCTTGTTTTTCTCCAACTCTTGCAAAACCAATTGGCTGTCAACCCGCGCGAAACGTTGTTCTAATGTGTCGCAACCATCGAGGATAATGTTGAGATATTCCTTGTTGTCAAGGTTCTTGACGAGGGGAGTGTCTGACAGAATGGTTTTCAAAGTCTTGTTCAAAGAAATAGTTCCCGTCTTTTTGCGAGATCCTCTCTTGAGATCCCTGAAAAAGCGCTCCAGAATATTGTTGGTTCGTTGTGGCTGGATAAGTTGTTCTCCAGTAGCGGTATGAACAGAGATGGGATCTGCGAATAGCTTATCCCAATATGTATCTATCTGCTCAATCATCTTTTTGTATTCATCACTGATTGAAGGATTTTCGTCAGGTTTAAATTTTTCCCGGAACGCTGCTACCTTTTCTTTGATCGTTTTCATATCCGTATCAACGCCATCATCATTGAGGCCATTTTTTCCCTCGGGAAGTGCGATGCGGAGAGCTTTTCGCAGTGCATTGAAGATATCTGCTTTCTCATCGAGCCCTTTGGAGGATTTTTCTAGGATTTGATCATCGATGACCGGTTTGATCAATCTGAAAAGTTTGTGAAGAGGTTTATGCGTCTTATCGTATTTGTGTGGACTTTCCCAAATTGTCTCAACAAGGGCGTAAACCGTTTTCAACCTGCGGTAGAAAACAAGGTGGGGAAGGTCGAAAGGGAAGCCATATCCATTTAGTTCCGCTGATATGTCAAAAACCCAATTAATCAAAGCAAATGCAGACGCGATGGGCATTTCGGCACTGGTTGTAATATTGCCATTCTTTATGTCGCCATTCAATCTCTCCATTAACCTGGGATCTTGAATAGCAGCCCCTTCAAGACTTTTGGCCATCCGTCGAAGCGAACCACGAATCTTGTGTTTTTTGAGGCGATTCCTGATTTTTTTGTATTCATCTTCCATCAAGTCCTTGCCGATATCTCTTAAAAAATGAAAATGGCAGATAAAATCAGGTTTTCCCGGGAATACCGTTGCAACAGCCGAAAGGATTCCCTTCCCCATGTCATGAACCAATGCGATTGGGTCTCCATATTGCTCTTTGATTTTTTCAAAGAACGGAATGAGCAACTCGCTCCGTTCCGAAGGGATTTTTATATTGTCCAGGACGATTTCGGCAATACCATCCAAGCCTGTAAACAGGTGTGGGCTGTCTCCCTCGCATGTTCCATCGACGTGAAGGATATATCCGCCGCGCTGATCCATCGCATTTCTTATCTTTTGGCGACCTTCCCGATGGGCCACGGCAAGGTAGGTGACAAACTTCTTGCCTAAAAAGCTCACTTCTCTATCAGAAATCGAGATGTTTCTCCGGGCCAATTCTTCTACAATATCCTTTTCGCCGCGGCAGCGAACAAAAAGGGCATACCCCACATAGACAATAACATCGTAGCCGAATGTACAGCGGTGTGGTGTAAGCTTTTTCAACTCCCGGGAAGTGTATACCTTAGCGTAATCCTCCGATTGCATGATGGTTTCTTTGGCCCGGAATGCGCCGATATCCAGCGTCACGACTTTCCTTTCCCGTGTCTTTAACACTTTATTGCTCCCGAAACGGAAGGCCTCTTCTGAAAAGAAGTGCACCGTTGGCATTTCAAAAAACAGGTTGCCTGCGGAGATACTTTCCACAACCTTCTCCATATGATTTTTAAGGCAACGGATCACCTTGTACCCGGAATTTTTTTTAACAAACCATGATGGTTCAGGAAAGCCTCAATTGCATGGGGTTCAATCCGGGTTCCCTGCTCGGCAACTCTTTCAAACAGTTCCTGGATGGTGCTATGGGGGTGTTTGACAAGTTGAACAAGAATCATAACGCTTTCCGAATCTGTTGGAAATCTGACATCATGCGGCCAGGATAATCCCGATTTTTGCTCCTGATATTTATTCTC
Source organism: Desulfatiglandales bacterium (assembly GCA_963663335.2). Classification (GTDB taxonomy): domain Bacteria; phylum Desulfobacterota; class DSM-4660; order Desulfatiglandales; family Desulfatiglandaceae; genus NaphS2. The sequence goes on from CAXXLN010000002.1 coordinate 936,046, forward strand.
GGAGAAGTACACAAAACGCCCTTGATGCTTTTCTCTTCTGATTCCCGGAGTATGCTGCAACCGGGAAAAAACGGAGCTGTTAGGGGCAATTTCAACCAGTTGTGCGATCTGTCTGGCATTCAATCCCGTTTGTGATCTTCCGATAAGCTGAGAAATTGTCTGCATGAGGTTTCCATATTGAGAAAAAAGGATCTGCCGATATTTCCAGATACCGTTTTCATCAAATCGCGGAATTCCAGGAAGGCTATAATAGCGGCCGTTCATGTTAAAACTTGTGTAGGTCCGCCACTTTTTCAATTGTCTTCTGGCGGTTGTCACGGAAGACTCAAGGAGTCTGGAAATGTCTTCGACCGTAGCCACTTTTCGTTTTTGAAATTCCTTGATGGCCTTTTCTGCGTCCATATCCACCCCATGGCAAAGTATGCGCAATATTCAATCATATTGCGCATACTTTGCCATGTCGGCAGGGGAAAGTCAACGCTTTTTCTGCAGTAAGGTTGGTATTTTATGTGAATATCAAGTAAAATTGAGTTCATTACAAATGCGCATACTTGATCAGACTGTGGAAGAAAAACGTAAACATTTGAATAATAACGGGTATTCAACTCTCAACCGTTATTTTCTGCCATAGATAACATAGCTCAATCCCAAGTCTTTAAGGCCTTTTACAAATGGCCCGCTCCCGAACCAGGAATCTGCAAGGACGACACCTCTGGGAAAACCTTTGTCGATAGCCCATTGAAGCATATCAATGGCCAACTCGTATTTGGGTTTGCAAATATGCTTTTTCCCTTTCTGCCAAGGCATCTTATTGCTATCTTGGTAATAGATTCGATGGGCAATGGGAAATTTGATTATTCCACCATCGTTGTAATAAAGTACTACGATACAGGTCGCTTTAAGGTTTGTCTTGAGCGCATGATCGAACAAAACAAAGACACCGTGGATCCATTTGCAGAAATTGGTGTGGTGTTTCATGGTGTCATCAATACAGTAATAGCCACTCTGAAGTTTGTATAAATGCATGATTTGTAAAGCATAAAGATGTTGCATTTCATCTGTACAGAATTTCGCATCTGAGAAGAAATACGATAATGTGCTCACACATTTTTCCTCAAGCCACATGCGATTGATTGCTGAAAGACTGAATTTTGCGCCCAAAACCAAAGCTGTTGCAACAAGCGTCAAATTGTAAAATTGGGCGTTGGTCAAGGCCGGTTGTAGAAATGCCAGCCCAGAAACGAGAAATGGAAGCCGCCTGGCACACGGAATTTGCATGGTTTTCCCCTGATATTTTGCAAATGACAACACTGCACCAGGGTATTTTCTCACAGGGTTCCAACCGTGTCCAGTACTTTTTTTCGAAAACTCAAGTAGTTATACCTTTATGATATCTAAAATATTCGGACCTGTCCGAAACCTGATATAGGCCTTACTATTCCTTGCGACGTCCTCAATCTATGAAATCACTCTGGGAATTTCTACGACCACAACATGTGGGGCCGGTTAATTTAACGCTTATCTGGTCACGGCAAAAGGGTACGTGCATAACACTTCCGATCTCCCGCCACCGAAAAAACACACAATACCAGATCAATCATTCATACAGGATGTTCTGGTTGATGATAACGTTTGGGGTGTTTTCAGCGCAAGGGCTTTTATATACGAGGCCCTTACGGTCAAAGACGCCCGGACGAATAGCAGAGGTCGGGCGACTGTGGAATAATGTCAAAAACCGCTCGTATATGTTCTATTTTGGACACTGTGCCGGATATGGAAGATGTATCATTGGGACCCAAATGGCAGGCAACCGGCCCACCCCACATGATTCCGTGATGCTGGATTATGCGATACTTTCAGTAAACGGATCACAATGGAAGCGGCAAAAGAGTATGAGGTACCTTGGAGAAATCTTGACAGCATTTTCCTATTGAGCTATATTTCAATTCAGTTCTGCTTAAAAGAACCGCTTTTTCATATCATCGGCTCATTTATCGCTTTTTTCCGAATACTGAACAGAAGTGGCGCCATAACCTTGTAGAAGTCCACAATGACGGCACGTGTTATATGGGAGGACCGAGCAATGATGCAAGAATCCAACGGAGATGCCGCGGTTCGGTGCGTCGGGATTCATAAGACCTATCAGATGGGAGAGGTGGAAGTAAAGGTTCTGCGCGGTCTGGATCTGGAGATTCTGAGGGGGCAGTTGACGGTGGTGGTGGGTGCTTCGGGGGCCGGAAAATCGACCCTTTTAAATATTATCGGCGGTATTGACCGGCCCACCTCCGGGGAGGTGTGGGTGGATGGTGAAAATCTGGCCGCCATGACCAACCGGCAACTCACGGAATACCGACGCCGAAAAATCGGCTTCGTATTCCAATTCTACAATCTGGTTCCGACCCTGACGGCACTCGAAAACGTTCAGGTATCGACGCAGATTGCCGCCAATCCCATGGATCCGACCGAGGCGCTTAAGCTGGTGGATCTGGAGGAACAGTTGCACCATTTTCCCGCCCAGATGTCCGGAGGACAGCAGCAGCGGGTCTCCATCGCGCGGGCCCTGGCCAAACAACCGGCCATCATGCTATGTGACGAGCCCACGGGGGCTCTGGACGCCCATACGGGTCAGCGGGTTCTGGCGCTCTTGAATCGACTCAATGAAGAGGTCGGCGCCACCATTGTGATCATCACCCATGCGGCCCCCATGGCCGACATGGCCCACCGGGTCCTTCACCTCACCATGGATGGGATCACAAGTCGTGAAAACAAGAACCGTAAGAAGCCCGAAGAGATCACCTGGTGAACATTCTCAATAAAAAACTGAAACGGGATTTATGGCAGACCCGAGGGATGCTCACCGCCGTCATTCTCATCGTGGCCCTCGGAGTGAGCTGCCTGGTGGGGATGATGGGAACCTCCCAGAACCTCCAGTCAGCCCGGAACATCTATTATGGAGCGTGCCGGATGGCCGATTTCTGGGTGGATCTCAAAAAGATGCCGGTCACCGAATTGAACACTCTGGAAAACCTGGCGGGCATCTCGGCAATCCGGGATCGAATCGCCTTTCAGGTGATCGTGGAACTGGAAGGGGTGGAAGAACCCTTGAGCGGAACGCTTCTGACACTTCCGGCCAACCCTTCGCCGGTCGTCAACGGGATCCTCATACGGAGCGGGACTTACTTCACCTCCCGCCGCCAGGATGAGGTGATCGTGTCCGAGGCCTTTGCCGAGGCCCGCGGCATCGGCGAGGGGGACACCATCCATCTTATCATGAACGGACAGCGAAAAGCCCTCTTTGTGGTGGGCACCGCCATGAGCTCCGAATACGTTTACATGATCCCGCCGGGAGCCATCGCTCCCGAACCGTCCCGATACGGGGTTTTCTACGTGAAACGGGACTTCGGAGAGGATACCCTGGGGTTTAACGGTGCGTGCAACTCCCTGGTGGGGTTGTTGTCCGAAAAAGCGCGTCAGAATACACAGCCGCTGTTTGATGAACTCAGGCGCCGTCTGAAACCCTACGGCGTGTTTGCCATCACCCCCCTGAGCCTGCAGGCATCCAACCTCAGCCTCTCCGGAGAACTGTCAGGGCTTGCCACCATCTCCTTTTTCATGCCCACCATCTTCATGCTGGTGGCGGTCCTGGTACTTAACGTGCTCATGAACCGGCTGGCCCAGCAGCAACGGACCATCGTGGGAACCCTCAAGGCCCTGGGCTACGGCAACAGGGACATCTTCTTTCACTATATCGGGTTCGGCATTTTTGTGGGCGCCGTAGGGGCGCTCTTAGGCTGTCTTTTAGGATACTGGATCGCCGATGGAATGACCATTTCGTACCGTTCCTTCTTTGACTTTCCCAAACTGGACAACCACTTTTATCCCGGGCTCAGCCTCACGGCCCTGATCATCGCTCTGGTGTTCGGAATCATCGGAACCCTCAAAGGAATTCGTACCGTATTGAATCTCAATCCCGCGGAGGCCATGCGGCCCCCACCGCCTCCGGGTGGTGGCGCGGTATTTCTGGAGAACTGGACCGGCCTCTGGCGAAGGTTGGGATTCCGACAGCAAATCGTTTTTAGAAACCTCATTCGAAACAAGGGGCGGACCCTCACCGCGGTTTTCTCGGCCGCCATGGGAGCCGCCTTGGTGCTGGTCACCTTCGGTACCATGGATTCCCTGCAGTACATGGTGAATTTCCGTTTTGAAATGGAGAATCATTCCGACTACACATTGACCCTTCGAAACGATCGGGGGGTGGGCGCCCTTTTGGAGACGGCAGAACTGCCGGGCATGATAAAGGTCGAACCGATCCTGAATGTCCCCTGCCATTTCCAGCACGAAAACCATGGCAAAAAAGGCGTCATTCAGGGATTGCGCCGGAATGCCCAAATGTCCACCCCTCACAGCATTTCCGGAACCCGGATCAATGTCCCCGAAACCGGCCTCTTAATGGCCAGGCGATTGGGAAAAGAGCTGGGGCTCTCTTTGGGCGACCATGTGAGGGTCGTGCCCACCCAGGGCCTTCAGCGGCCGGTGGAAATGCCGGTGGTCGGATTCATCGACAGTCTCTTCGGCCTTTGTGTATATGCGGATTATGAATACCTGAATCGACAGATCGGCGAGGCCGGAGCTCTTTCCACATTGCAATTGAAAGGGAAGCCCGCACCCGTGAAGGCCCGGACATTTCTTCGACGCATCAAATCGTGGCCCGATCTGGCCAACTATGCCGAAACGAGCTTTCAGAGGCAGGTCCTTCAAAACACCTTTGTGAACAAGTTGGGGCAGATGGTTTACCCTCTGATCCTTTTCGGCGCGGTCATCTTTTTCGGAGCCATTTTGAACGGGTCCCTCATCAGCATCATGGAGCGGACCCGGGAGATCGCCACCTTTCGAGTGCTGGGATATCAGCCCAGTGAAATCGGCGCCATGTTCTTGAGGGAAAATATCATTCAATACGGCATCGGCGCCTTTCTGGGCCTCCCTCTGGGATGGTGTCTCCTCTGGTCCATCAACAGCCAGTACACCAATGACATGTACGCGGTGCCCACCATAGTGGCACCGATCAGTTGGATCAAAACGGTGGTCATCTCCTTTTTGTTCATTCTGGGGGCCCATTTTTTTGTTCGTAATGCCATCCGGCGTCTGAAGTGGCAGGATGCGCTGAGCATGAAGGAGTAAGCAGGCACCCCAAAAGGGAGTAGTCCGTTCGCCTTTAGGGGTCAGGTCGTTGAATATTGCATGGATTAAAGCCATATTCCCGGAGGTTGGAATCATCATGAAGAAGCATATGAAATGGATCGTCCTGGGCGTTATCATCATTGTTGTGATCGTATGTTTTATCTATTGGGAAACGCAATCGGGGACACCGGTTCAAACGGTCCGGGTGACCGAAGGCCGCATCCGTTCCTGGGTGGAAGACCGTGCCATGACGACCCTTCCGCTGGTTCATAAGATCAGTATGCCCCAGGATGGCCGGATCCTTCCCATTACGTTGGAACCGGGACAACCGGTCACAAAGGGACAGGTGGTGGCACAAATGGATACCGCAGATCTTCTGTCCACCCTGGATCTGGCCAATGCAGAAGTAAAGGAAATTGAGGCACAGATCGCCGTCAACGCCTACGACAAGCTCGAAAGAACGGCCCTGGTGGAATCCGACAAGCTGATTAAGGCGCTCAATGCCACCGGAAAGGCCTCCAATGAGCTGGTCCGGACCAATGAGGCGGAGCTGAAATATGCCAAGTGGCTGGTGGAAATGGAAGAAAAACTGGTCAAAGAGCGGGCCTCATCCAAAGAGAAACTGCGGCGGGCCCAACGGAACTATGGACAGGCCGAAAGCCAGGTGGCTTCTTCCCGTTTCATGAGCAGCGCCACCTGGGCCGTTGCCGCGGTGTTCGACCTGTTGCCCCGTTATGTCCAAGAATTCCTGGGTCGAAAACACCTGGAGGGGAGCGTACTGGAACATCAACTGGCCGGCGCTCGGGCCGGACGGGATCTGGCGGCCAGGAGACTTCGGCGCGCCACCATAAAAAGCCCCGTGGACGGCATCGTATTGCGCCGCCTGGTCAAAAATGAAGCCTACCTGGGGGCCGGGACTCTCCTTCTGGAGATCGGGGTCATGGAAGACCTGCGCGTAACCGCCGACATTCTCAGCCAGGACGTGGTGACGGTGCGGCGGGGAAACCCGGTGGATATCTACGGCCCGTCCATCGGATCCACCCCCGTTGCCGGCACTGTATGGCGCGTCAGACCCGCGGGTTTCACCAAAGTCTCCTCGTTGGGAGTGGATCAGCAGCGGGTGCCGGTGATCATCGATTTCAAACCGGATGCCCTGGAACAGTTGAAGGAGAAAGGACGCACCCTGGGGCTGGGCTACCGGGTCCGGGCGCGGATCTATACCGAAGAAAAAAAGAATGTTCTCAAAATTCCCCGAACCGCACTCTTTCGAGGGAACAACAATGAATGGCAGGTCTTTTGCGTTAGAAGCAAAAAAGCCGTCCTCGTCCCGGTGACCCCGGGAATCGTGAACGATAACGAGGCTGAAATTCTAACGGGGCTGAAGGCAGGAGAAGCGGTGGTGGTGGCTCCGCCGAAAAGTCTGAAGGAGGGAGACCCGGTCGAACCCTCGTAACCGCTCATCCTTTTTCGCCCTACCAGTCAGGCACCCGCAAAAGAGACTCTTCACTGCCCGGAGGAGGCGGGAATTTCAGGGGTTCATTCAGTAAATCACCCCAGTTGGTCCGCTCCATCATGACCGATTTTATATCCTCGGGCACAAAGGGATTGCCTTTCCGGATCTGCCACCCGCCCCCCAGGGCCCGGTATACCGCCACCAGCCCCAGCGGCAATTCCCCCCGCGTACCGGCCAGTCGGTCCTGTTCGGCCAGTAGCGCCTGCTGGGCCTGGATGACCGTGGTGTAGTCGGTGCTGCCGCCCCGGTACTGCTTGAGGGCCAGGTCGGCGGAACGGCCGGCGGCGTCCACGCTTCGCTTGAGAAAACCGATGCGCTCCTGGGCTTTCAAGAATTCCACCAGGCCGTCTTCCACCTCCTGCTGGGCCCGAAGGACAATATCCTGATAATTGATGATCAGACTTTGAAGCCGGGCGTCCTGAACACGCACGTTGTTGGTGATTCGACCGTAATTGAGGATATTCCACCGAAAGGTGGGTCCGAAAAAAGCGGTCCGGCTGCTCCAATCGAAGATATCTCCCACACTGGCACTCCCGACGTTTGTGGCGGCAAAACCAAAAGAACCGCTCAGGGAAAAGGCGGGATAGAGATCGGCTTTGGCCACACCGATAAGGGCACACTGGCTTGCCGCTTGCAGTTCGGCATTTCGAATGTCGGGACGTCTGCGTAACAGCTCCGCCGGAATGCCTGCGGCAACTTCCAATGGCGCACGGGGAATCCCCGATCCTCCTTTCAGCCGGTCTTTCAGTTGGCCCGGGGGCATCCCCAGAAGAATGGAGAGCGCATGCTGCGCCTTTTGAAGTCCGGTTTGAAGATACGGTATCTGGGCCTGGGTGCTGGCAAGGAGCGTGATGGCCTGCTGCACGTCGCGTTCGCTTGTATCTCCGGCATCGAACCGGGCTTTGGCGATGCGCAACCCTTCCTTTTGAAGCTTGAGGTTTTCCCGGGCGATGTGCAGGCGATCCTCAAAAACCCGAATCACCACATAGGTACGGGCCACATCGGCCGTCAGACTCACCAGCACATCGTCATAGGCGGCCACCGATGCCAGCAGGTTGGCGTCCGCGGACTGGATGGCGCGGCGAAACTTGCCCCAGAAATCCAGTTCCCAGCTGGCGCCCACACCGAAATTGCCTCGGGTGTAGCCCAGTCCGGGATTGTCGTTTCCGGGGGACCACAATTCAATGGAATTGCCGCTGATCCGATTGTATGTGAGACCACCGGAACCGGTCTGTGACTGGGGATAGAATTCCCCCACCACGACCCCCAAAAGTGCCCGGGCCTCCAGTACCCTGACCCCGGCGATGCGAAGGGGCAGGTTCTGCCGATAGGCGGTCTCGATGATGTTTTCCAGGATCGGATCATGGAAAACGGTCCACCATTTTTTGTAATCGGTAAGTCCCTTTCGAACCCGCGCATCCTTGGATTCCACCCATTCGGGCGCCAAATCCGCTTTGGGTGTCTTGAAATCAGGCCCCACCATGGCGCAGGCATTTATGAATAGCAACACTCCCGCGATGCTCAACCATCCGATGAGCTTTAAAAAAGCCTTCCGCGCAAGAGCTCTCCTGTCTCCGTGTCGAACCATCGGCATCCCCTTTCCAAGTGCTCTGTTGATATTTTTTTAAGCATTCCTTTATGTTGAACAAAATTGATATTCTCGGACAACCTCCTAGGAAAGTGAGGGTGAAGGTCAATCAAGGAGTTTCGCAAGCTCGTCCGCGGGCAACACGTTTTCTTCCAACGCCACTTGACGAACGGTCTTTCCCGTATCATAGGCTGTTTTCGCCAAAGCAGCGGCCCGATCGTAACCCAAACGAGGCACCAGATTGGTCACCAGGGCAAGGCTCTTCTCGATGTTCTCCTCACATTTTTCGGGATCCGCCCTTAATCCCTCAATGCACTTATCGGCCAGCAGACGGGAAACGCCGGCCATCAGGTCAATGGATTGGAGCAGGTTGTAAGCGATCAACGGCATGTTCACATTGAGCTCCAGATTGCCGGCCTGGGCAGCCAATGTTATGGCGGCATCATTTCCCATTACCTGATAAGCCGCCTGGATCGCTGTTTCCGCGATGACGGGGTTGACTTTCCCGGGCATGATGGAAGAGCCGGGCTGCAGTGCCGGCAATTTGATTTCGCCCAGGCCGCAACGGGGGCCCGAACCGAGCCAGCGGATGTCATTGGCGATTTTTATTAAACCCGCGGCGATGGTTTTCAAAACACCGCTCGTTTCAAGAGCGGCGTCACGGGCGCTCTGGGCTTCGAAGTGGTTGTTGGCTTCCTCAAAATCGAGGCCCGTATCTTCGGAAATTTTCCCGATGGTGAGAGCGGCAAATCGGGGATGGGCGTTCAACCCGCTGCCCACCGCCGTCCCCCCGAGAGCCAGCTCCGATAAACGGGGCATCACGCCTTTGATTCGGTCGCAAGCAAGGGTTATCTGTCTCGCAAATCCGCCAAAGGCCTGCCCCAGGGTCATGGGCACGGCATCCTGAAGGTGGGTACGCCCGATTTTGCGAATATCCTTAAACAGAACGGCTTTGGACTCCAAAGATGCCTTCAGATGAACCAACGCCGGCAGCAGAGACCGATTGACGCTCAGCGCGGCCGCCACATGAATGGCCGTGGGAATGACGTCATTGCTGGACTGCCCCATGTTGACATGGTCGTTGGGGTGAACCGGAGAACGCCCCCCTATTTTTCCCGTGAGGAGTTCGTTGGCGCGAGCAGCCAGCACTTCATTCATGTTCATGTGGGTTGAGGTACCCGAACCCGTCTGGAAGAGATCGACCACATACTGCTCGTCCCATCGGCCGGTCATCACCTCTCCGGCGGCGGTCATGACGGCCTCCCCCAGACGCTCTTCCAGCAACCCCAGGTGGACGTTGGCATGAGCCGCGCACTGTTTGATCAGTGCCAGGGCGTGAATAAATGCCGGCTGAAATTTCAAACCGCTGTCAAACCCGTTCTCGACCGCCCGTTGGGTTTGAGCGCCGTAATAGGCGTACTTGGGGACGGCTACCGTCCCCATGCTGTCCTCTTCCCGGCGGCAGTCTTCAGAATGATTTTGGGTGGGTTCCATTTCGTTCCTTCATCGCTTTTGCAAGGGGCGCTTCATCGCCGATGAGAAAATCTACCACACAATCCTTCCGTATTCAAGGATCGGTCCTCAGGGGAACAAAACAGACATCCCGCCGTTGTTTCAGCTTCTATCCGTGGAATTACGAGATCAATCCGTGGGCCGTCAGTTTGCGGAAAATGGGGGGCACCATGAGGGAACCCAGAACCCCGAAAAGGATGCCGAAGGCGGATGAAATGAGCGCGTGCTGCAAAATGAGGTCCCAGTCCATTCCGAGCACCCATTCCACCACAATAATGGTCAGGAAACGGCTTGCGGCCCCGAGAGCCCCCACAATGGCGCAGGCGATATAGCTTCCGGCCAATCCGTGGGAAAAGAGGCCCGCCAGGTCAACGATGAGGGCGGGAACCAGGAACTTGAGAAGGATCAACGGTCCCCCTTTGCCCATGCCCAGCAGGGTACTTAAGAGGCCCGCCAGAAGTCCCACCAAGGTGGCGGCACCCAATCGCGGAACACAGCCCTTTCCCAGGATCAGGAAAAACATGGTGAAAAACATGGCATGTCCCGGAATGTTTAAATGCAGCCGGAACACGGCCCGGGTAATGACGATGAAGCAGGCACAGAATGCCAGGCAAAGGGCTTCCTGAAGGGTGAATTTTTTCATGGGCGCAGCCGTTCCTCAAATCCCCTGGCCTCGGCGGAAAGGGCTGCCGAACGGGCGGTTTTCAGTGCCCTCACCATCAGGGGGATCATCAAACATTGGAACAGATCTCTCCAGTGGACGGGGTTCCAGGCATAGCGAACCCCCACAGGGGCGCCGCGCAGTTGTTGGGCCATAAGGATTTCCCTGGACTCACGGGCGAAAAAGGGGACAAACCGCAGGCTGGTGAAGAGGAGAAAGCTCAAACGTTCCGGCATCACCTTGTTCAGGCTTCGCATCATTTGAGTCCCTTGAGTGGTTCTGAGGAGGGTTGTTCCCGGAAGGAACAGAAGAAGGATTTGAAAACCGGTCCGCAATCCCGGCCAGAGACCTTCCGCAACCCCGTACTTCACCAGAAAGAGCAGCAGGATAACCGCCATCTGGATCAGGAAAAACCGGGTATCCTGCCAGAGGTTCATCAACCCCAGTTGAGCGGAAAGGTAATAGACCAGATTGATGGCCAGAAGCCCCAGCAGCATCCACGGTTCCCGGGCGGCAATGGCGGCCGCTGAAAAAGCAAACGCCAAAATGATTTTCCACCCCGGGCCCAATCGGTGGATGGGGGAGTTTCCGGCACAATACTGAAAGGCACCGACCGTGAAGCCGCCCTTTTCAGTTCTTTTACGATTTTTCAATGTGTCCCTCTTTCAGAATCAGCCTTTCATCCGCCCAGTTTTCATCGGGCAAAAACTCGTGGGATGCAATGACCACTGCCGTCCCCCGCGTTTTGCACACACCGGACAGGATCGCCAAAATTCTTTTTCTTCGGGTAAAATCAAGACCCGCAAAGGGTTCATCCAGCACCAGGATTTCAGGTTGCGGCGCCATAACGGAAGCCAGCGCCACCCGATGCTGTTCGCCGAAGCTCAGCGTCAGGGGTGAATGGGTTTTCAGATGGCTCACTTCAAAGATGTCAAGGGCGTCCGCGACCTTGGAACGGATGTCATCTTTCTTAAGCCCCATCCGCTTAAGGGAAAACGACACTTCATCCCAAACCGTATCTTCAAAAAGCTGCCGTTCGGGGTTCTGAAACAAGAACCCTATTTTCCCCAAAAGCCTGTCCAACGCGGGGCGACCCACACCGGCCACTTCGATGGTTCCTTCTTCAGGGCGAATAAGCCCGGCCATGCATTTTAGAAGCGTGGATTTTCCCACCCCGTTCCGACCATGGACGAACACCCGCCGACCGGGGAAAACCGATAGATTCAGGTTATCGAACAACGGCCGCCCACCCTCCCCGGAGAGAAAAACCCCTTTCACGGAGATCAGGGGTGTCGACGCTCCCCGTCCCCGAACCGGCGTTTCCCCATTACGTCCGGGCGGAAACAGAACAAATTCCTCGGGGATTTTGCCGTCAATTCGCTGAATGCGCCCCTGGTCCAGCAAGACAAACCGGTCTACCAGGGATTCAAAAGGGCCCAGCTCATGATCGGCAATCAGCAGTGTACAACCGGATGACTTCATCTCACCCAAGAGGGCCGCCAGCCTTTTTTTTCCGGGAGCATCCAGCTGTGCCGTGGGTTCGTCCAGAAGCAGCATTGAAGGCGATGTGGAGAGCACCGACGCAATGGCCAGGCGATGGGTCTGCCCGGCGGAAAGGGTCTCCACATTGCGGGATTCAAAACCGGTCAGGGAAACCGTTTTCAGGCTCTTTTCGACGGCCGCTGCAATCTCCCTGCTGCTGTACCCAAGGTTTTGAGGCCCGAATGCCACTTCATCGGCCACGGTGGTGCAAAGCAGCTGGCTTTCCGCGTTTTGAAACACCAGTCCCGTATAACCATGCCCGTTGCCGTTTGCAGCCCGCATCACCCCCTCTTCCCGTCCGCTTTTCAAAAGGCCCTTGAGCGCCAGAAACAGGGTGGTTTTTCCGCAGCCCGACGGCCCCGTGAAACAAATGCATTCCCCGGGTTGTACCGATAAAGAGAGATCGGACAACGCCCAATCCTTCCGGCCCGGATACTGATAGGCATAATCCTTTATCTCAACAATGGGTTTCATGAAAAGAGCACGGGGTTGTATAATAAAATCCCAGGCGCTATCCTTTTTTCTGTTTTTTCCCGAGGGATTCCCAGAGCCCTTCGCCTTTTTTGCGCGCGGGAACGACGGGCCGGTTACCCCAGAGCCTGGGCCGCAGCCAGTGATTGTTGTGAATCAGGTCGTCGGGCGCCGGAGGCATTGCATCCCGCTCCAGCGACATGACCAGGATGTGGGCCTGTTCCAGGTCGCGAACCGCCACCTTTTCGGGGAAGTCCCTGAGCCCGCCGAATTCGATAAACCGGCCGCTCCATCCCGAAGCGGTCAACCCGACGGCGGCCGCGGCCCCGATAATGCCATCGTTGGTTCCCCCGTGCCCGGAAAGGTGAAAGGCGGAAGCCGCTTGAAGGGCGCTTTTCTGCGTTACCACTTCCCGGGTGCAAAGACGCCCGAAATCAACCAGAACCGACAGATCCCGGTCCGCGTTCGATGCCACGCAGACCCCGGGGTCACTCCCTACCAGGGAATGACGTTCCACATGGGCCACCGCCAATCCGGTCAATGCCTTCAGCATGCCGGGATCCGGCATGTCCACCACCACACAGGCCGAGCTGTTGTGCGACGTATAAGGGATGTCGTCATGAAGCAGCAGCTGCTGTCGAACGACCCCCCAGAGGCGGCACCCTTCGGGCAATTCCTTTTCAAACCACCGGGCCAGTTTCCCGGTACCCCGATTGGCATTTTTGTTGTCGGTATCATCGAAACCGATATAGACGCGCATGGATGACTCCACAGAATTCTAGAAATTAACCGCCACCCCCCCGTAAACGGTGCGTCCGGAAGCCGGAAATCCATAGCTCTCTTCATAATTCTTATCAAAGAGATTGTCGGCGCCTAAATAGACATCCAGAAAACCGTTGAACAGCTGCTGGTTCAATTTCAAATTGACGATGGCGTAATTATCCAGGTCCGCTTTTTCAAAGGGTTCGGAACGGGAGTAGTAAACCTGGTCCGCGATGTAAATCACATTGGCATAGATGGAAAAATCAAAATAGAAAGTGTATTTTCCCTCGAGGGTCAGCTTATTTCGAGGCCGGTATTGCAATTCATCTTTCTGGCTGTTCGGGGAGTTGTCTTTGGTATCCATGAAGGTGTAACCCAGACGCAGCATCAACTGTTCCACAAACCGCGTTTCCGCCGTCACCTCAAAGCCCTGAAACCGGTATTTGTCATAGTTTTGAAAATAATCGTCGTTATACGGTTTTTCAATGTAGTTATCCACGTCGGACAGAAACCCTGTCACCGTCACGCGGCTGTTTTTCGGAAGAGCCTGCTCAAATCCCAACTCATAATTGTAGGATGTTTCCGGAACCAGGTCCGAGTTCCCCTCTCCAATGGAGTATAGCTGCCGCAGAGACGGAAACCGGATCTTCTTGGCAAAAGACCCGCGAACCCGGGATCCTTTGAGGATATCATAGTAAGCGCCCGCCATGTAGCTTCCCTTATCGTCACTGGAGCCCGAATCCTTATTTTGCCAGTAGTGGCCGTACCCCAAAACCAACCCCAGTCGGTCAAAAAGGGTGATTTCATACTCCAGGGAAGCGCTGTAAAGCCAGAGGCTCCAGGCGTTATCAAAATTACTGAACTCGTATTCCTTCCCCACCTTCAAATCCCGAATCTTGCCTTGGGAATCATATTCCTGTTTCTGTGCATCAAGGGCCAGGGTAAAGGATCCCGCCGATGTCAGATCAAGAGCCGTCTGAATGGTACCGCCCCAGATGGTGGAGGTACCCTCCTCAAAGTAGGTGCCTTTGGTGATCATGGAGTTGTAATTGTCGTCATCATACCGGGTCCGGTCCTCAACATACTGATTGTAATAGCCCCAGGCGCGGATATCCACGGGTCCCGGCAGGTCATAGCTGGTTGACAACTGAGTGTTGAACCCCTGAAAATGATTGACCCGCTCATATTTGGGATTGCTGGCGAAGGGGTCGGGATCGGACTTGGTGCTTTCTTTGGTACTGGGCGGTATGCCGAAATTGCCGTTCACAAAGCTGGCCACCAACCCTATGTCCCAGTTTTCCGTGGGGGAATATCCGATATTGCCGAAGAGATTGTTTCTTCGGGCGTCGCTGTTATCCCGTGAGCCACTCCCCTGAAGCGGCGTTGCTTGGAAATCATATGCCAGGGGAAAGTCATCTCGCGACGCCATGCTTCCACTCACAAAAAAATCGACGTCCTTTTCAGTGCCCCCTAGGTTGAACCGGCCCAGACGGCTGGCTCCGGTCCCCACTTCCCCGGAAGCCTTACCCTGGATGCCCTCTTTACCCTTCTTGGTAATAATATTGATGACACCGCCCAACCCTCCCTGACCGTATAGGACCGAACTGGTGCCGTAACTGACCTTGATTTTGGCAATATTTTCGGTTGGAATAATGGAAGGATCAAACTGGCCGTCGTAGGTTGAATTGAGCGGCATCCCATCCAGCAGCAGCAACACATGGCGGGACCTGAAACCGTGGATGTCAATCCGGGGAGTCCCCTCCGCACCGGTTCGGATCTCCACGCCCGGCAACAGTTGAAGGGCCTGGTCCAGGGTCCGGGCGTCCTTTCTCTGGATCTCTTCGGCCGTCACCTCCCGAACGGTACCGGCGGTTTCCACCACTTCCCGCTGGGCGGAGACCACCACTTCCCCCAGGGTGTACACTCCTTCATCTTTGTTTTCGGCCTCCGCTGCTGATGAGATGGGGACAAACCCAAAAGCCGTAAAAATAACAGGGAACAACCAAAACCAACTGTTGAAAATACTCTTTTTCATTTTATCTTCCCTTTCCTCCTTGTGCTGATCATGATATAGGCCAGACAAAATACGATGGTTACCATCGCATAAATGATGGATATTAGGCCTTTGAGACATATTTTGTCAACTGAAATACGGGGACAGATATTTCCCTGGAAAACAGACGAGGACAGACAGAAAATAACCTATTGGAACAGATTTGGCAAAAACGGAGGTGTTCAAAGGGACTCCATTACGCCCGCGGAATCCTTTCTGACGCTAACAGTCAGTTCCGCAACGGCTTAAAAAGATATTCCAGGCCGTTTACCTTAATCTCATATACCGTACGCAGCATATCCCCCAGTTTTCCTGTGGGAAATCCTTTTTGGGAAAACCAGACCACATAAGGCTCGGGCAGGTCGATCAGAAGACGCCCTTTATACTTGCCGAAGGGCATTTTCATTTTGGCCAGTTCAAGCATGAACGCCGGGTCGGGCAGGCAATCATTCTTTTTGTCCATTTAATCCTTTCTCGTTGGGTTGGGGTTCCGGGTCAATTCCGTCGCGCCAAATTACATCCGGCAACGACAATACACCTTCAGAATTCGCTTTCACCTCCGTAGGGGCAACCCCCCGTGGTTGCCCGTCCTCTCGAGGTTGTGCAACAACCGAACAGGCCGGCATAGACGGGCAGGCACGGGGGCCTGCCCCTACGGAAGGAATGGCATCGGAACGGGTGATGACAATGATTCCGTGGACATGGTTGGGCATGATTTGAAATGCATCGGTTGAAACACGCACATAGAATTTCGTAGCAATTCATTCCATACGGTTTCCACCATCCGCCCCGCGTCATTCGACATCATTTTCCGGTTGGTGATCTCTCCGAATAAGCATTCCCGATCTTTAGCGCAAATGGTCACAAAATACGCACCGGGTTGCGAATAATCATACCCCGGCAAACGTATGGATCTTCTGTTTGGTTTACGAAGATTTTGACGCATTCGGGCATCCTCTTTTTTATGTTCAAACCACGCCTCTATCCGGAAAACATGTCCGCAAACATGGTTTTTTTGGACACGTCTCCTTGCCTGCAAGATGTTCCTTTTCCCATCCCGTGAACCTTATTTCCAGTTCTCCAAAGCGGCATCACCGAATAAAATTGGTCAGGGTCTTGGCCACCGGGGCCGGGAGCGGCACTTCCTTTGAGCCGACGGCCAACGCTTTCATGAGCCACGCCATGTTCCGGCCGAGCACCTCCATGATCTGCTTCCCCTCGCCGTCCTGTTCCATTTCTCCGGGGTTCATGCCGTGGGCCACATTCCAGTAGTTGGCACTGGGCATGATCATCTCGGAATAATTGATATAATGATTCAATGTGTCCACGGTGGGAATGCCTCCGGATCGCCGGACCGCCGCAACCGATGCCCCCACCTTGTGGCGCAGCAAGCCGCCATTCGTGGAACTCACGAAAAAAGCCCGGTCCAGGAAGGATTTCATGGTCCCCGCCACGCCGGAAAAATGGACCGGCGACCCCAAAAGGATTCCGTCAGCAGCTTTCATTTGCTGAATCCAATCGTTCACCGGGTCGTCCTCGATGGCACACCGTTCATTCTGTTTCTTGCTACAGGTGTAACAGGCAATACACCCCCTTACTTTTTCTTTTCCCACCTGGATCATCTCGGTTTCAATGCCCGCTTTTTCCAGCTCACCCAACACCGTTTTGAGACAACCCGCCGTATTTCCATCCTTTCTGGGACTTCCATTAAATGCAACAACTTTCATAACCTTTTCTCCTTTCTTTCACTTCTTTCATGGCGAATAGTTAGCATACCGCAGAACCAAATGCCAGCATCTTCAAAATTTCCTTCCATTGACAGCCCCGGCTCCTTTTTCTATGCTGCCCATGGAGTTGATCTTTATCAATTGAGAACAGAAGCTTTGGTGTAATTCCAATGACAGCAATCGACTGGGTCGTGCTCTCCATTTATATCATAGTCATTATCGGCATGAGCGCCTTTATCGGCCGTCGTCAGAAGTCTCAGGAAGACTATTACCTGGGAGGGCGCGCCATGCGGTCTTGGCAGGTTGGGCTCTCCATCATCGCCACGCAGGTGGGCGCCATCAGTCTGGTGGGCGCACCCGCGTTTATCGCCCTCAAAGGAAACGGCGGTCTTATATGGCTGCAGTATGAATTCGCCATCCCCCTGGCCATGATGGGCATCATGCTGATCATGGTTCCCCTCTATCACCGGACCCGGGCCGTTACCATATACGAATATCTGGAAAAACGGTTCGGCCGTTTGACCCGCATGAGCATCAGCGCGGTATTCCTGGTAAGCCGCGGCCTCGGTTCGGGTGTGGCACTGCTGGCAACCGCCATTGTGACAGCCGTGTGCCTCGAATGGCCCCTTTGGGAAACCATCCTGCTTATAGGGGGCGTATCCATACTGTACACTACATTCGGTGGAATTGCGGCGGACATATATTCGGACATTCTTCAACTGATTATCCTCTGGGGAGGATCATTGCTGGCCATTGTCATTCTTTTCGGCATGCTGGACAGTGACGCCCTCTCCCTGTTGAAGAGCGAGCCACAGCGGCTGCGTGTGTTCGACTTCTCCGCCACGGGGTTGGGGGATGGGAAAACCTTTGGATTCTGGCCCATGCTCATCGGGGGGTTCTTCCTGTACCTCTCCTATTACGGGTGCGACCAGAGCCAGGCCCAGAGGCTGCTGACCACCGCCACCCCCGGAGAAGCGCAGAAAGCATTGTTGATGAACGGAGTGCTTCGATTTCTCCTGGTTCTCACCTATTGCGCCTTCGGCGTTCTGCTGATCCCATTTCTGTTGAGCCATCCGGAATTTGTCCACAAATTACAAGATCAACAGCCTGATTTCCTGGTGCCTTATTTTTTGATCGAATATTTCCCGAAAGGGATATTGGGCATTCTCATTGCAGGATTCTTTGCCGCTTCCATGTCGAGTGTTGACAGCGCCCTCAATTCTTTGAGTGCCGCCACCTACCAGGATTTCCTGGTTCCGGTATTCCCAAAGCTGTCCAAGATATCCGATACCGCAAGAGTACGTTTTTCACGCTGGTTGACTGTTTTTTGGGGCGTGGTAGCCACCGGATTTGCCCTTCAAATGATCGGCGGTTCAGAAACGGTGCTGGAACTGGTCAACAAGATCGGCTCCGCGTTCTATGGCCCCATACTGGCGGTTTTCTGGTTGGGCATTCTGACCCGGAGGGGATCCCAATTAGGCGCCGTCTGCGGACTCGCAGCCGGTGTCGGTTTTAATATCTTTCTCTGGCAATTCTGCGGCAGCACGGTTTCCTGGTTATGGTGGAACGTGTTCGGGTTTCTGATTTCTTTCGGGGTCGGGTATGGATTGAGCACCCTGTCTCCCCCCAAAGACGCCGCTGAAGGTTTCATGTTGCAGCATGGAGATCTTGTCACGGAATACCTGTCGGAAAGGAAATACTATTGGATACTGACGCTTGTTTTCCTGCTCATTCTTCTGATCGGTTTCGTTATACAGAAGCTGCTTTCATCCGGGTAATGGAAATATCTTTCAGGACCTCCACAAAGAATAATTACGCGAAATCTTCTGAAATTCCCACGATTGACAACCCTGACGCTTTCTTCTATTCTGCCGCTGTCTTCTGCCGTGCCCACAACCGAAAAATCTAAATGAAACGGATCACGCATCTATGCCCACATACTATATAAACCCGATCTACAAAACCCTGGAAGAGGCCCTTCTTAACACTTACAAAGCAGATACTCTGAAAGCGCTGGCCAAACTGGTCTGCCGTAATATTCCCAATCGAAAAGCGGACATTGCACGCGCCATCTGCGGGGTCATGTTGAGCTTTGAACTGAAGACTCATTTTGACAAGCTGGACCCTATTGAAAAAGCAACCGTTCAGGAAGCCCTGTTCGCTTCCGATGGAATCCTGGACAAAACCCAATTCAAAGCCAAATATCAGCAGGCACCGCCCCTGGGCCGCAGCATGGGCTGGCGCGCAGAAGGTCACCTGGTGGATCTCTTTGTGATTAACCGGCACGTGCCCGAAGATCTCAAGAAAGGATTGAAGGCTTTTGTCAAAGCGCCCAAAGAGGATGACATTCGATATGTGGACAAACTGCCCGAAGTCATTCTGCTGGATATCAAAGAAAAAACGGTGGAGAGAGACCTTTTTGTGCGCAATACGGCGGCTGCCGCCTTAAACAACCTTGAAACGGTGCTGCGGCTAGTTGAAGGGGGCAAAATCAAAGTCAGCGCCAAAACCGGGCGCCCTCCCCTGGCCAGCCAGAAAACCCTGGAGAAACTCCTTCAGGATGGCGACTGGTACAAAGAGGATGACATCCATGAAGGCATCGGATACATCCAGGCGTTTGCGTGGCCCGTACTGTTGCAGGGGACGGGACTGGCAAAGGCCGACGGCAGCGCGCTCAAGCTCACCAACAAAGGGAAAAAAGCCCTGAAAGGCAATTTTCCGAAAGTGATCAAAGAGGCATGGTCCAGATGGCAGAGCAACAATTTCCTGGATGAGTTCAGCCGAGTGGATAAAATCAAAGGGCAAACAGCATCACGGCACCGGGCAATGTTTCCCGCGCCCACACGAAGACCGGCTTTATACGAAGGTCTCTTGCTGTGCACACCCGGCAAATGGCTCACGTCAAACGAATTGATTCGATCAATGCTCTCAAAAGGATTTGATTTTGAACTGGCGCGATACGCCTGGAAACTCTACGTGGGAGATGCTCAGTACGGTCACCTGGATGATTACGGGGACCAGACCATGATCAAAAGGCGGTATGTGCTGGCGTATCTGTTTGAGTATGCAGCCACCCTTGGCATCATTGATGTAGCCTACATCCATCCCGACGGTGCTCTTTCCGACTGCCGCGGTTTGTGGGGATGGGGCATGGACGATACGAAATTTCTGAGTCGGTACGACGGCCTCACGCACATCCGGATCAACGCCCTCGGGGCCTTCGCCATGGAAATGACGGATACCTATGATGCCGGCCCCCAGAAAAACCGGGCGGTTCTCACGGTGCTGCCGAATCATGACGTGGTGGTGACCGATGCGCAGTCCCTTTCCCCCGCCGATAAATTGTTTCTTGAAAAATCATGCAAAAAGAAATCATCAGCCGTGTGGAAACTGACCACACGCACCCTTCTTGAGGCTGCGCAAAACGGCACGACCATAGAAGAAATCAGAGCCTTTCTCGAATCCCGGTCCGCCCAGCCTATCCCCGGTACCGTAACGACCCTCTTGGATGACACGAAAAAGCGATCCAACGGATTTGAATACGCCGGAAGAACCCACCTGGTGGCCTGCAAGGAGACTGTGGTTCAAAAGCTTGTGACAACCGACGCAAAACTGTCAAAGCTGTGCCGGCCGGCCGGGGAAAACCATATTGTCATCCTTCCGGGAAAAGAAAAGCAGTTCATGACCGCCCTGCTCCGGCTGGGCTACATCGTACCGCAGCTGCGGGAACAGATATGACCGATTTCAACCCCGCCAACCCGCTTATCGTACAGGGGGATCACACTGTTTTGGTGGAAGTGGACAGCCCACGATACGAGGCGGCCCGCAACGAACTGATCCGATTCGCCGAGCTGATCAAATCCCCCGAACATATCCATACTTACCGCATCACCCCCCTCTCCATCTGGAATGCCCGCGCCGCCGGCATTCCCGCAACGACAATCGTTGATGCCCTGTGTGAATTTTCAAAATACGATGTCCCGGAACACGTCCTGATTGAAATCCATGATTTTGCATCCCGCTTCGGCCGTCTGAAGCTTCGACGCCGTGAGAAAGGGCTCCTGCTTGCCGCCGACAGTGATGCCCTTGCGGAAGAAATCGCCCATACACCCGCCATAAAGGATCTTTTAGAAAGCCGGATATCCAAAACGGAATTTCAAATCAGCGCCTTTGACCGCGGCAAAATCAAGCGGGAACTCATCAAAGCCGGATTCCCGGCGGAAGACCTGGCCGGGTATGTAGAGGGTGCACGGGTTGATTTTGTCGTGCGCACCCGAACATCTTCAGGGATACCGTTTTCTTTTCGACCCTACCAGCAGCAGGCGGCCGATGTCTTCTACGCCAAAGGCGATGATCGGGGAGGGGCCGGTGTCATTGTGCTCCCCTGCGGCGCCGGAAAAACCATTGTGGGTATTTCGTGCATGGCGCAGCTTCAAACCTCCACCCTGATCCTGACCACCAATGTGACCGCCATACACCAGTGGAAGCAGGAACTGATGGACAAGACCACCCTTTCGGAGGAAGAAATCGGCGAGTACAGCGGCAACACCAAAGAGATTCGCAGGGTCACCATCGCCACCTACCAGATCATGACCTATCGACCGAAAAAAGAAAGCGATTTTCCGCATCTCTCTCTTTTTAACGAACGCAACTGGGGGCTCATCATCTATGACGAGGTCCATATGCTCCCGGCCCCTGTTTTTCAGGTTACCGCCGGGCTGCAAGCGAGACGGCGCCTTGGACTGACCGCGACGTTGGTTCGGGAGGACGGCAAGGAAGAGGAGGTGTTTGCCCTCATCGGCCCCAAGAAGGTGGATGTACCGTGGAAGGAGATGGAACAACAGGGGTGGATCGCCAAGGCCCGATGCTGCGAAATCCGCATCCCCCTGCCCGAAGACCTGCGCATGACCTATGCGGTGGCCGACAAGCGAAAGAAATTTCGCATTGCATCGGAAAACCCTTCCAAACAGAAGCTGATCCGGGAAATCATGGCCCGGCACAAGGGAAAACAGATGCTGCTGATCGGCATGTATATCGACCAGTTGAAAGATGCCGCCAGAGGCCTGGATATCCCGTTGATAACCGGTTCCACTTCCCAGAAAAAAAGAGATTGCCTTTATCGGGATTTCAAGGACGGCATCATCAGCGTCCTGGCGGTTTCCAAGGTGGCCAATTTTGCTGTGGACCTACCGGACGCGTCAGTCGCCATTCAGATCTCCGGCACCTTCGGCTCCCGGCAGGAGGAAGCCCAGCGCCTGGGCAGAATTTTGCGGCCCAAGTCCGGTGAAAACCAGGCCCATTTCTATTCCCTGGTCACACGGGACACGGTGGAACAGGATTTTGCACTCAAACGCCAACTGTTTTTGTGCGAGCAGGGGTACGAATATGCCATTGTTTCTGAAAGCGCCTTTTAACGCTTTCGGGACAATCACCCTCCCAACAAGATACCCTGAACGTTGAATCCGGAGCCTGCGACACCTCACCCAAAGTGTCTGTTCAGAAATGACCACGGGGCCGTTTTCCATCCTGGCTGCCAGGACGTGGTTTTCGGAACTGTTAAATCAGAAGAAATATCTAAGCCGGAGCTCCACCCTCCAGTCGCTCTGTTTTTCGCCGTATTCGGTCTGGTTTCCGCCCACGGGGATAATCCCCCTGAGCCGCATCTCCAGATTGGTTATGGGGCTGTAGTCGAGTTCGGGTGTGAGATTGAAACTCCAGTCATTCATGGCCACGATAACGGTGAAGGCCGGGGTGAAGTAGAGGATGTCAAAAGGTTCTTTCTGGGTGAGCCTCAGATAGAGGTAATCCTTGAGCGGGTTCCGCCATGAAAAACCTTCCTTGGTAAGACTGTTGATGGGGCCGAACAGGGACCGATTCCCGGTCTGTTGATAGCTGTCATAGGCCCGGTCGATATAGGCGTACAGGTTTTGGATATCGCTCGGATCCACGCCCTCGCCGTTGTGGTAGTATTCGAAAATGGCGGTCAGGTCCGTTTCCGTCAGATACCGCGTCCCCAGAAGATAGCTCCAGACGTCGGATTCGCTGGTCAGGACCTGGCCGTTTTCCAGAAAGGCCAATTCCTGGAAATCGCTGATCCAGGCCACCTCTCCGTGGATCTCCAGGTTGGAGAGGAGGTTCCTTGAAAAATCAAACCCCAAACGAGTGGTACGGCTGGCTCCGGTAAAGAAGAGGAGGTCCAGGTCCGTGTCATAGAGCAGGGCATAGAGCTTGGCCGCCACATTCACATGGCCGGTCTGCCCGAATTGGTCGTTAATATCGTCATAGACGGGCAGGATCACCGGGGTGAAGGCCAGGGTCTGAAGCGGTCCGCCAAAGCTCCGGATGAAATCTCCCCCGAGGATATAGTAGCCCTCAAGGGCCTCTTCCGGGTCTTCCGGGTCCTTGGGGCGGTCCACGAAAGCAACCGGGTTCCAGGCGTACCCCTTTCCCCATTTGGTCACCCGCTTGCCCGCCTCCACGGCCATGCGGGGACCGGGCTTGAAGGAAAGATACCCTTCCAAGAGGGTCATCTCGCCGTTCCAGCCGTCAGGGTTATGGGTGAGGAAACTGTCCAGTCTCGCAAAGGCACTCAGGTCCCCATACTGGAAGGCGCCTTCGAGCCGTGCCCCCAAGTCCGATTCCTCCAGTGCGGCGCCCGGTTCATCTTGATAGAACTTGAGCTTATAAAGCGCCGAATCCTGGTCAAGACCCGAGAGGGTGGGCTGGACCTGGAGAAACCCGCCGAAAGCATAGGGTTTTTTCTCGACCTCCTTTTCGATCTCGGACATGTCAAAGGTCGGGGGTTCCTCGGACATGGCCGTTCGGCACAAAAGGCCGACCAGGACCAATGCCCACAAGAGGAAAACCCCTGCCCTCATCGAAGGCTCTCGAGTCTGGGCATGAAATTGAGGGTAAAGGCCTCGTCCGGGATCTCCCGCGCCTTGATCTTGGCAAAGACCATGTACGATCGGTATCCCTTGTAGAGCGGGCTGTCCGTTTCCACCACGGCCGGCCGCACAATTCCTCCCCCGAAGTCTTTCATGTCCTTGAAATAGAGGGTCTTGATGAGCATGGCGGCCTCGGTGAGGCATTCGATTTTGGTGGGGAGCACTTTCTCCTTGTCCACCCACATTCGGAGCTGGTCATAGGCCACGGTCCGGGTCTTGGCCTTCAGGTGGAGAAGGGTTTCTTTTTCCTGGTCCTCCACCTTTTTAACGGTGTACTCTTCGGTGTAGTCCAGCTGCAGGATATCCGAGTTGTTGAACACCCCGCCGACAACCGATTGAAGGCTCGTGATGCGAATCGGCTTTCCCACATTGGGGATATAAAGCCACATGTTTTCTCCCAGCCTCAGTGTGGTACGCCCCTTGTCGCTGGCGGGGGAGATAAAAAGACCGGCAATCTTGTCCCTTCCCTTCTTCACCGTAAAGAGGATGAACTCCTTTTTTCTCCCGTCCGGCTCCACGTTGACGAGTTTCCTGTACATCTCATAGGAATCCGGGGAAAGGTTCTTATCCACCCGGGCAAGGATCTCGTTTCCATCCGCGGCATAGGCGGGAATTGCGACCAGCAGGCCTATGATCAGGCCAATAAATTTTGATATCATTCATTTTCTCCTATCTGATTTGTTTGTCTATACATGCCCCAGGGCCTCGATGGGATCCATCCTGGCGGCCTTGAGGGCCGGTTGCAGGCTCGCAAGGATAGAGACTCCGATCACAATCCCTGAAATGGTCAGGAGCGCCGCCGGATCGATGGTCGGCGCAAGGATAAGCCCGGTCTGCCGTCCGAAGTCAAAGGATATTCGTGCCGCATGGAGGGCGTAAATCGTTACACCGCTCAAGATGCCCCCGATGATGGTGCCGATGGCCCCCATGAGGAACCCTTCCAGCAGGAACATGGCGAGGATCTTCCTCGGCAGGGTTCCGATGGCGGCGATGGTCCCGATCTCCCGGACCCTTTCATATACGGCCATGATCATAACGTTCATGATGCTGACGAGGACGATGGCCACCAGCATGATCTTAACGAACAGCGTCATCATATCGATCATTCGGGCAATATTGTAGAAGGGCGACAGCTTCTCCCAGGTTTGTACGTCAAAGATCGGCTTTCCCTCTTTGTTCAACTCGTTGGAAAGCTTTCCCGTTAAAGCCGCGAATACTTGATGAAGCTTTCCGAAATCCTTGATCCTCACGGCGATTTCACTGATCTCGGGCTGATCCATCCTCAGGATTTCCACTGCGTCATCCATGTGGACATATCCATCCCTCCCGCCGGGACCGGTGGCACTCTCCAGGATCGCTCCCACCTTGAGCTGCTTTCCGTTCACCGATCCATCCCGGTTCGTTGCGATGACCACCACCATGTCTCCCACCTTCACCTTCATTCCCTTGGCAAGAAGCTCAGGCACAAAAATTTCGCCCTTTTTGAGAGTCTTTTCGCCATCGATGACCCTGGACAGAAGGAGCGGGACCGTTTTCGCCTCCATTTCCGGATCCACGCCATTGAGCCGGATATTGGTAGTCTCGATGAAATTGCTGAACATGCCCCCGAATTTGATTCTTTTTGAGTAGGCGTCAATCTCCGGCATGGATTTCAGCACGGTTTCCGCCTTCCGGACGGCCCCCGGTTTCAGGTTCATGGTGAGCGGCAGGCTTTCTATAGCCGCCAAATACCCTTTCCGGTGAATCTGGATATCCCCTACAAAGGAATCCGTGATCTGCCCGATCATCATGCTTTTGAAGGAGCCTGTGACCGCCACGAAGGTCGTTACGAACAGGACCCCGATGACGATGAGAGACAGGGTCAGGAGGGTCCTCCGCTTGTATCGGAACAGGTTTCTTCCCGCAATCTTGATGAGATTAGCCATTATCGCGCCCTCCATGGTTTCCGTTTGTCTTCAAAACACCGTCTTCGATTCGGAAAACAACCTCGGCTTCCCCGATGATTCGGTTGTCATGGGTTGAAAAGACAAAGGTCGTCTCCAACTCATCACGAATCCTTTTCATAAGCCCGAGGATGCTCATGGCGGTATCGTGGTCCAGATTGGCCGTGGGTTCGTCAGCCAGAACCAGATCGGGATGGGTAACGAGCGCTCTTGCGATAGCCACCCGCTGTTTCTGGCCGCCCGACAGCTGGTCGGGCCGCTTGTTCCGCTGATCGCTCATCCCCACGGCCGCAAGAAGATCCTCCACTTGTTTCCGCCGTCCGGATGCGGGGATATTCTGGACCACGATCAAAGGATATTCCACGTTCTCGTATGCGGTCAGTATGGGGATCAGGTTGAAGCTCTGAAAGATGAACCCGATGTGTGCTCCCCTGAAAAGGGCCGCGGCCGTCTTGCCGAGGTCCGACACGTCCATGCCCGCCACAAAAAGCCCGCCTCCGGAAGGTTTGTCGAGACAGCCGATAAGATTCAAGAGCGTCGTCTTTCCGCTCCCCGACGGCCCCACAAAAGAAACAAAGGCCCCCTTCTCGATGGAGAAGCTCACATCTTTTACAGCCTTGACCGTCACTTCACCCACGTGGTAATTCTTGGTGATATTCTCCGCTACGATTAATCCCATATATTTTTCTCCTTTTTAGAGCCTCCTCAATATGTCGGCCGGTCTCATGCGGGATGTCCTCCTCCCCATGAAATAGCTTGCGAGCCCCCCGGCCAGGAGGGCGAGTGCCAGAGCGGATGCGGTGAGACCGAGAGAGACGGCCACCGGGAGCCGAACCGCGGCCGATGCCGCGCCTTCGGCGCTCCTGGCAAGGGCGGGAAGGAGGTTTATCTGCCACGGCGTTGAAACAGGGATGGAGACAAACCCCAACAAATAAGAAACGCCATATCCCATGATCAGTCCCAAAACGCCCCCCGCGAGCGTCTGGAGCAGGGCCTCACCCATCAACTGCTTCCGCACATCCCTCCCTGTCCAGCCGACTGCTTTAAGGATCCCGATCTCGCGCGAACGGGCAATGAGATTGGCAAGCATCGTCTTGATAATCAAGGAGATGGCGCCTCCGAGAGCGATGATGGATAGGAGAAGCGAGAATTGGTCTACAATCTTAGAGACGCCTCCCATCAACTCCAGGAAGGTATCGGAGCTGGTAACCGACACGCCGCTGAGCTGTCGATCAATTTGAGTTTTCACCCGCTCCAGGGACGAGGCGTTCTTGAGGCGCAGGTACACTACGTTAACACCCTTGTCCTCTTTGGGGAGCAGCTTCCGGGCGTCGGAGAGGGACAGGTAGATATTGGCCGAGGCGATCTGGGATCCTTCCTTAATCTCCAAAAGACCCACCACGGTAAAGTCACGGCCTCCGATCTTCGTCTTGTCCCCGAGCTTTGTCTTATGAAACTTGGCAAAATGCTTCTCAAGCACGACCTCCCCTTCCTGTCGTGGAAAACGTCCTTCCTTGATCCATTCCTTTACCTTGACCGGCCCCAGGCTTGGTTGCGACAGGTCAACGCCCATGATGGTTCTGAATCCCCCCTGGGCAAACTCCCAGAGCAAAAGGGAAGAAGCCATGGCGCCGACGCCCTCAATAGATGCAAGTTTCCGCAGGTCCTCCGATGCAAAAAGCTGGTTCGAAAACGGGAGACGTATCCCTCGCATCGATTCGGGGGCCTGGCCCGAACCCATCGTTCGCATCTCCGGCCTCTGGACCACCAGGTCGGCGCCGAGATTTTTGAAGGGCAGGCTCACCGCCTTTTGATAGGCGGCCGAGACGGCGTTGATCGAAACGAAAAGGGCAATGCCCACGGCGATTCCCAAGACATTGACAAGGGTTCGGTGATGGTGGTGCCGGAGCTCTTTGAATACGTAGCGATAGTCCATGACTCTTCACTTTTCGGCGGTCGCCTGGTCCAAGGCTGCCTTCAAATCGTCCATGGTCCAATTGCCCCGGAAAAATGCAGGACCCGCACCGGTTGGAAAGCCGAAAAATTTCACCTGCTTTTGCCCCAGCGTAACGACCTCGTTTCCATCTATCCAGATGATAAGCGGCACGTGTTGGGTTATCCCTTTTTCGGCCTTGAAATCCTCACCCTCCCGGCTCTCGAAATCATACCAGGAGACGCTGATCTTGTCGCCGAACCCGGAAAAGACGGCTTTCATCTTGTCCAGCGAGTCCATCAGCGGCCCGTGGTTCATGTAGAGCACCTCGACCCTGGCGGGGTTTGCGGCGCAGGCGCTTGAAAAAGGGGACAAAACCGCCAAAACCAATAAACAACTTAATAAGAACTTTTTCATGAGACTACCTCCCCGTCATGCATCCGGATCAACCGATCCGCGTTTTTTGTAAGGGCCATCTCGTGGGTGACCATGAGGATGGCCACCTTTTCCCGTCTGTGCAGCCCGGTTAAAATCTCCATGATGGCGTCCTCGGTGGCGGAATCGAGGTTGCCGGTGGGCTCATCGGCAAAAAGGATCTTCGGGTGGGCGACCAGGGCCCTTGCAATAGCTACCCGTTGCTTCTCTCCCCCTGAAAGCGCGGAAGGCAGGTGATCCATCCGGCGCCCCAGTTCCATACTCTCAAGGAGATCGGTTGCCCGCCGTTTCCTTTCATCCCCCTTCATTCTTACGGGGAAGAGCGGCAACGCCACATTCTCCCAGGCGGAGAGCGTTGGGATCAGGTTAAAGGATTGGAAGATAAAACCTACGCTCTCCCTCCTGAAGAGCGCGAGTTCATCTTCCGTGGCGCCGGTAATGTCCTTGCCGCCGAGTTTCACATGGCCCGTCGTCGGTCTTTCCAGGCCTGAAAGGATGGACAGGAGCGTCGTCTTGCCGCTTCCTGATTTTCCGGCAAGACAGACGAATTCCCCGCTTTCGATGGAGATAGAGACCCCCTTGAGCACCTCGAGATCGCCGTATCTCTTGGTGAGAGCCTGGCCTGTTATAATCGTTCCGTTATTCATGTCGTAAAACCTCCGACGGTTTTATTTTTGAGATCTTTCTCCCAAGCAAGGCTCCCGTCAGACCCCCTATCGCCACGGAAAGGAAAATGGCAAACAAGGCCAGCGTCCACGGCACATGCACGGGAAGCCTGATCGTCTTAAAGATCTGGTCCCCGCCGCCCGGCAGAAAGTGAGGCCTGGGGCTCATCTCCCAGGGGATGGGGATGTTAACTTCAAGGAAGCTCAACCCGTAGGCGGCCGCAAGGGCGATGAGCAACCCTATCAACCCCGCCAGAACGCATTCGGTCACCGATTCAGCCAGGAGTTGCGCCACCACATTGCGGTTGATCCAGCCGACGGCCTTGAGAACCCCTATCTCCCTCGCCCGCTCGGCGATATTTCCGGCCATGGTCTTGAAGGCGATCAAGACGGCGACAAGGATGGCGATCAGGGACGCTGCGAGGGTAAATTTGTCCGAAAGTGCAAACAGGCTGCCAAGAAGCTTCAAGAAGGATTCAGGCGTGCCTATGGTTACGTTCTTCCCCATCATGGTTCGCAGGGCCGAGGACAATTCGGGTATTTCTTCCTCGTCCGCCTTGATGAAGAGCAGGTTGACGTCGGCAGGGCCGAACGGGGAGACCGCCTGCACCTGCTTCGACACGGCTGCGAGACTCTGTGCCTCCGCCAGTGGCAGATAGACATTCGCTACCGCGATTTTCGCGGCCCGGGAGGCGTCGACGAACCCTACTACCGGATATTCTCGCTTAGCAACCGTCAGGACGTCACCCACCTTGATGCCGAATTGGCGGGCGCAGGAAACTTCAACCAGGGCTTCCGGTTTGCCGTCTTTGAGAAATCGTCCGTCGAGAATAGAGTTGCGAAGAATGGAAGGACCTACGGAATTCTGCTGCTCAACCCCCAGAACAATCCATGCCTTGTCGGGATCGAATACCCAAAGCAAAACGGCCTTGCCTACTCCACGCACCCCGGGCAATGCCGCAATCCTTTTCACCTCCTCATCACGGATCGTCACCGCCGAACAAGGGAATACGGTCTCCGTCAAATCCTTCGGCACATTTCCGGACCGTTGCACGGTGACATCGGCGCCGATCTCCTGGAGGGGCACGCGGGCCGCCCGACGGTAGGCCATGGACAGGGCATTGACAAGGATCAGAATCGCAATGCCGATGGAGAGGCCTATGACGGCGGCCAGCGTTCTCCGTTTTTGATAATAAAGTTCATTTTTTAAATAACGCAGGTTCATGTCATCCCTCCATTTCGTTGCTATTCGACAATCTCCCGCCTCCTCGTCATCGCCTCCCGGATCATATCGAGGAATTTTTTCCGCTGGCCCGTGTCCAGCATGGATTTGAATTCGAGCATGTGGGCCACGATCATTTTCTGCATCTCT
The DNA here is from genome assembly GCA_963663335.2 of Desulfatiglandales bacterium. Classification (GTDB taxonomy): domain Bacteria; phylum Desulfobacterota; class DSM-4660; order Desulfatiglandales; family Desulfatiglandaceae; genus NaphS2. The sequence goes on from CAXXLN010000002.1 coordinate 966,348, forward strand.
TTCTGGACCCCGTTGATTTCGGCTATGGTCGTCTCCATGGCTTTGCTGTCGGGATGATCCGTCCTCATAAGGTCGAAGAGCGATCTCCTGAGCCGGTCGACTTCTTCTTTCTTTTTACCAAGGGCCTCGTGGAACAACGGCGCTTTTTGCTCGAATAGCTTTCGTTGTTCCGGCTTAAGAGAAAGGGCTTCAAAAAGATGGGGCTGAGTCGAGCAGGGGCCGATGGCAACCCCGGCCGGGGCGCCGTAACCGAGAGGCGGGGGGTGAGATCGGTTCCGATTGTAATAGGCGTACCCCGCGGCGCCCAGGAGCGAAAAGTTCAGCAGCAGGGACAGAACGAGCAGATACTTCAAGGGGTTAACTTTCATGGTTCGGCCTCATAAGGGTGTTATAGATCTGTCCTATCGAATCAGGAGGCGCGGCCTGAAACAGGTCGAGAGAAAAGGCTTCCCGCACCACGGCCGTTTGCCCGATAGTTTCCGTTCTTTCCGCCAGGAGAAGGTTGCCCGAGAGGATGCCCACGGTTATGACGACAAGCGCCAAGGTCACCTGTGCCGAACGAAGGAAGAAAGGCCTGATGTCGAAAAGGTCCCGGAATCGCGTCCTTTCTTTCTCATCCAGGTTTCCCAATACCCTTGCGGTGAATCCGAAAGGAGCGGGAAATCTCTCGGCGGAGGCAAACAGCCGGTGGAGGGCCCGGGTCTCTTCCAGCTCTTCCCTGCACGAGGTACAACTCCGTACATGGAAGTCAAAACCCTTCTTCTCATCCCGACTCAGCTCGTCATCCACGTACCGGGAGATCATTTTTTTTACATGTGTGCATTTCATGATTTATCCCCTATGCCTGTTAAACGAGTTGGAAGGCGATTTTGTTCCAAATATTTTTGATCAGCTTATTTTTTTTTGAGGAGACGTCGAAGCCGTTCGCGGCCTCTCGATATTCGGGATTTCACCGTGCCCGCGGATGTGTGCAGCACTTCAGCGATTTCCTCATAGGAAAGCTCTTCAATCTCCCGCAGAACGATTGCCGCCCTGAGTTTCTCCGGCAGCTTCTGAAGGACCGATGTCATGGAGTCGGAGATCTCACCTGATTCGTAGAGTTTTTCAGGAGATGGGTCGCATGACGGCAGATCTTCGGTGAGAGGTTCACTCCTGAACACCTCTCGGCGTGATTTTCTCCTGTAATCGAGACACGTCGTTATGGCGATCCGATAAATCCACGTATAGATTGATGATTCCGGCCGGAAGTCTTTCAGACGTCTGTATGCCTTCAGAAAAACATCCTGGGCGGCGTCCTGGGCATCTTCGCGATTTTTAAGCATATAGCGGCAGAGATTGTAGATTCTGTCTTGATATCTGAGGAGAATGACCTCAAATGCCGATTTGTCTCCTTTCTTGAATCGCTCGATCAGATCGCTATCGTCATTGGAGTTCATAGGTTTCGTGTGCCGTAAATGCTATGGATGTTCAGAGAGTATTCCGGTCACTTTTTCTGTCCTTTACGGCGCAGTGTTACACCCAAGGATATACAAGCGCCGATACCTAATCCTCCCCGGGCCGAGACCGATGGGAGCAGTAAGGATAACCCTGACGGCAATCGCCCAGAATGTAAACTTTTTTCTTTTGGAAAACCACCAAGCGGCAATCGCGGTTCCGATCAATCCCCCGTGGAAGGACATTCCACCATGCCAGACAGCTATGATTTCAAGTTGTTCTCATGAAGCCTTTCTCCCCTCGACCCAAACGCACATGGCCGGGATAACAAAGAGCGTCAGAAAGGTTGAAGTAGTAGCCCGAAAGCGACCACAATGGCAATCCGGTCCGATGCCTTGGGCCAGAAGAGGGGGCAACACGCCTAAAATGGTGGTGATCGCCGTCATCAGGACCGGCCGAAGACGCAAGAGCCCCCAAGTTGATTCACGGGTATCGCTATTATGACTCCCGATTTGATAGAATTTTTGGGCAACAAAATCTCCCAGGCCCTGGGATTCCATGAGGAGGCATCCCATGGCTGAAAGTTTCGTGTTTCACCGGCGACTGGATCGGAAACGCCCCTTGGCGGTTCGTGCCGAAGGGGTTTGGATCACCGATGATACCGGAAAACGCTATCTGGACGACTGCGGCGGGCCCATCTGCGTCAATGTGGGGCATGGCCGCCCGGAAGTGGCAAAGGCCATGGCAGCCCAGGCCGCCAAACTTGACTATATGCACGGCCCCATGTTCACCTGTGAAGCGGTGGAAAGCCTTTCCAGATCAACCCTCAGAATTCTGCCCATGTAGCCCATCTTGAAAGGCCTCCTTTCAGAAATTTTCAACGACTCTCACAAATATTCATTTTCCTTGCAATTTAAATATGATATAGTCATTTCATTACGCATAGCGAAATCTGGAGCAGGTCAAAAGAAGATGGTCATTAAAACCATTGGATATGCCTCATTAAGGCAGTTTACCGAAAATTTGGACTCAGAGGGCAGACTGTCGATTCCGGATAAGACCACGGTAGCGCATGTCCTGAAAAAATTGGGGATTCCCCAAAACATCAAAGTTATCAACATGATCAACGGCCGGCACTGCACACCAGATCAGCCACTTGTTGAGGGGGACAAATTGGTTTTTTTCCGCCCCTCGAGGGAGGTTAGGGTTCTGTCTTGGGCGGATGAATTGACGGGAGGGTCAAATGAACAAAGAGCAAACATTTAGTGATGCCGGAACGTGGATCGGAGATATTATTCGTAATTTTCTCGCCGCTTCACCTAAGAACACCATGGAAGACGGTTCCGGTGAAGCGGCCTGGGATGATGTACTGGTGGGATTTGCCTCGGGCGCGGATCCCATCTGGCAGCAGTATAAGGAGTATGTGGGTGCCTTTCACTGGACCCCCTGGGAAGTCTTTTCACAGCACTGTCCCGGTGAGAGCGTAAGACCGGACGAGTTGACCGTCATTAGCTGGGTATTGCCCCAAAGAAAGATCGTCCGGGACGCCAACCGCAAAAATCGAACATATCCGGCAGAAGAATGGGCCAGAATAAGGGTCTGGGGTGAGGCCTTTAACGTGGCATTGCGTCGGCATGTTGTTCAGGAGCTCGTTTCGGCCGGTCATGCGGCCATTCCCCCCATGCTGGTTCCCAACTGGACCATCATCAATTCACAACGGTTTTCCTACGCCTCAGCCTGGTCCGAACGCCATGCCGCCCATGCGGCCGGGCTGGGCACATTCGGCCTTTCCGACGGACTGATTACACAAAGAGGGAAGGCCATGCGAACGGGTTCGGTGGTTGCCAGAATAGCCGTTGAACCCACGCCAAGGCCCTATTTGGACCACCAGGCCTATTGTCTCTTTTATGCGGAAGGGACCTGCGGCAAATGCATTGACCGCTGCCCGGTTCGAGCCATTACGGAGGCCGGTCACGACAAGGAAAAGTGCCGGCTGCATCTGGTGCGGACCAGAGAATATGTGCAAGAAAAATATAAATTCCGGGGTTACGGGTGCGGGTTATGTCAGGTGGGTGTTCCCTGCGAGGCCATGATCCCGGTGAAATCCGTCCGTGAGGCGGTGGCGCGCGGCGAACTGCCGGAACCTCCGCCCCCCATGGCCTAGACCTGAGGGCCTCGGCAATTAATAAATAAACAACCCTGCTTGTCTTTTGGCCCATCTACTGCGTTGCATCCACCGGCACATATCCACTAATATGCACTGGTGGATGCGCCTTGTATATGAACCAAAATACGGCGCAATCTTGTCCATTTATTTATTGCCGAGACCCTGACGCCAACGGACAACGAATCATTATCGGATGAATTTCGACTTTGTGGAAAAATAGTCCTTTTCATAAAATCCGTAATGTGTAGAATACCCCTATTGTCAGAAGGGTCAAAAAAGATGCTGTAATCACCCCAAAAAACCATAGCATCACCCTCACCCACGCCTTTATTAGCGAAGAAAGTATAATTGTGACAGCCATCACCACGGACATGACGGATCACCGCCTCATCGCCCAATTCAAAGAAGGCTCCATGGAAGCCATGGAAGCCATCGTCGATCGATATGAAAACCGAATCTTCACCTTCGGTCTCAAGATGTGCGGCCAGCTTCAGGATGCGGAGGATATTACGCAGGACACCTTTCTAAATGCCTTCAAATACTTAGATTCTTTCAGGGAAGAGACTAAGCTGAAGAACTGGTTGTTCAAATTGGCCGCCACCGCCTGCATTCGAAAACGGCGTAAGAAGAAATGTGAACCGGACCACGAGCTTTCACTGGAAACCTCTTTTGCGAACGAAGACGGGGCTTTCGGAACCTATGACATCCCCGACTGGTCCGACGAGCCGTCCAATAACGTACTGCAAGCGGAAATGAAAAACGTAATCAATCAATCCATCAAAGCCCTTCCCCATAAATATAGACTGGTGTTCAATCTGAGGGATATTGAAGGGTTCAGCACCAAGGAAACCGCCGAAATTCTGGAGATCAGCATCGAAGCGGTGAAAACCCGGCTTCATCGGGCACGCACCGCCCTGCGGGAAAAAATTTCCCACGCCTATCGGGAGGGGAAAAGCGCATGAAGGAAAATTGCAAACAAAATTTTGAAAAGATCTCCGAGTATCTGGACGGAGAACTGGGACGGGATGTCTGCCTGCAGATAGAACAGCACTTAAATGAGTGCCCTGAATGTCAGAGTTGCGTTGAGGCACTCAAAAAAACCATTGACCTGTGCAAAAAAAGTGCGCAGGAAGAGATCCCCCAGGACATGCGGGAACGTCTCAGATCAAGACTCAGGGATTGTTTCGGCAGTCATTGATAAACCCCTTCGGCGAAAAGCGGCCTCATTCCCTCGAAAGATGGATTTTGGTGCCAACAGTGTTGAGCCAAAACGCCTCCGGCATCTCTTGGGAAAACTTCCAGATGGCGTTAAGTCCGGTGCAGTGCATGGGAACGATGATTTCAGGGTTTAGCCTTTTCATTTCCGTCACGGTCGGGTTGATGGATGGTTCCATGGCCGGACCGGTCAGGTGAAAACCGCCGACCACGGAGCAGATCTTTTCCCGGGAAGTCAGCTCTTGAGCATAGAGCACGGAGTTGATGATTCCCGCATGGGCACAACCGGATATAATGACCAGTCCCCGGTCTCCGAGGCTGATGACAAGGGACTGGTCGTCTTGAAAGGAGTCCGGCGCGGCCTTCCCGTCAATTCTTATGCATGCACCGGGAAATCCTTTTTCAAAGTCGGTTTTGCGGGGGATCTGCCCGGTAACCATAATGGTGTCGTTGCAGAGGAGAAGAGGCTCCCTGTTTTCCAACACTTCAGCGCCCCAAGACTGCATCTCTTCTTTCGATGGAAAAGGAGGAAAGGAGATTTCCGTTCCACCGGGAAGTTTCAGAAAACGGGAGAGAAAAACATCCGGATGGACGATGATCCTGGCGCCGGCGCCGATATCCCGTACCATCTCCTTTAACGCTCCCGAATGGTCCATGTGTCCGTGACTGAGAACAATAGCCTCAATCCGGCTCGCGTTCAGGCCCAGAAGTTTCAGGTTATGGGGTGCTGCCACATTGCTGTATCCGGTGTCCAACAAGACCGAATGCGTATTCCCGCTCACATGAACCTTCACCAGAAGAGAAAGACCATGTTCGGCCAAGAGGGTGTTCCGGGGAATGACCCCGTCTTTTGTAAGGGCCGGGCGAATGATGGTTTCGCTTCCCTGAAGGAGCACATCCGAATAGTTGTCTACAAGGCTGAAAATCTCGACAAGGTCTACGGGCCGCAAATTCAATGGGGTCTCCGGCATCTGTTGTTCCTCCTGAAAGTGGTGATGGTCGGGTGACGCTCCGCCAATCCTTACAACTACACTTGCCACACTTATTTTGCATGATTACGGGCTGAAGGCAAGTGCAATTTTAACTTCTGGTGACACAGAGTTGTAGCATCGATTACCTTGCCGTGAAATCGGGTGCATATCCCCCGGCCCTTTCTTTTGTTGACTCACGGAACTCTCTCCATTAAGTTAAAATGAGTCGCGGCGATACTTCAGTACTCTCGGTTCTTTTTGCGTTGGTTCTCTCGTATTAAATTGTGGTTCCGTTGCCGTCATTTCCGGTGAAAAATGGACCTTGAACAGCGAGTTTCCCTTTTTAGAAATGCCATCGGATTTGAAGGTTTGAACGATCATCAAATCAGGGAAATGGGAGATGTTTCTTTTGTTCGATACTTTTCAAAAGGACAAACCGTTTTCAAAGAAAATGATGTGTGCCGGCATTTTCATCTGGTGGCGCAAGGACTCGTTAAAGTCTCCCTGGTATCCTATGAGGGGAACCGTATCACTTATCTGCTCGCGGGTTCCGGAGAACCCCTGAACCTGGTGGGGCCCTTTAGCGGTGTACCCAGGCCCCTATGCGCCGAGGCCCTTGAAGATGCGGTCGTGATTCATGTTAAACGGGAAGATTTCGCAAACTTTTGTTATGAAAACCCCGCCGTCATGCGCAACATCATCGTCATTCTGGGTCGCGCTGTTGACAGCGCCAACAGCCGCATTCTGGATATGATGGAAATGCGCGTGGAAAAACGGCTTTTGAAAGTTCTGTTGACGCTTTACCAAAAATTCGGGGAGACGCTTGATTTCACCAGCAATGAACTGGCTGAACTGGCGGGAACAACAACTGAATCCACGCTGCGGGTCATGGCACGTTTGCGCCGGTCCGGCATCATTCAGACACGACGGGGGCAAATTCAGATTTTGAAAGCGGAAAATCTTACAAATGTGGGCAGTGAAAGCATGTGGATATGATCAAAGGGCCTCGGAAGTCTCTCAGCGGGATGTATTACATTTCATTTTTTCCAAAAAATACCGATCTTTTTTGAGCGAACATGACCCCTGTCATACAAGGGTGAAATCTTTTTCGGTTACCTTAATCGTAATCTGGTGGAAAAGGAAAGGAGGTGAAGAAACCGTACGGGCTTTTTTTGATGTTTAACGACCACTCTTAAATTTATATAAGGAGCGTTTGAATATGAAAAAAACACTTTTTTCCTGTTTGTGTATCGTCCTTTTATTTGCCCTGTCACTTTTTCTTTTCCCTACACAATCTCAAGCCGAACCGATTACCCTGACCTACAGCAACTTTTTCCCCCCGACCCATGTTCAATCCAAACTGGCAGCTGAATGGTGCAAGGAAGTTGAAAAAAGAACCAATGGTCAGGTTAAGGTGCAATACTTTCCCGGCCAGACCCTGACCAAAGCCAAACAGAATTACGACGGCGTTGTGCAGGGGATGAGTGATATGGGCTTATGCCTTTTCGCTTACACCCGGGGGCGTTTTCCGGTGATGGAAGTGGTAGACCTTCCCCTGGGCTATCCATCGGGAGTAGTGGCCACCAAAGTGGCCAATGACGTATACAACAAATTCAAGCCTAAAGAACTGGACGACGTTGCCGTCATGTACCTTCACGCCCATGGGCCCGGATTGCTTTTTACGCGGAAAAAAGAGGTGAAAACCATGGAAGACCTGAAAGGTGTGAAAATCCGCTCCCACGGCACCTCCGCCAAAGTGGTCAAAGCCCTGGGCGGAACGCCTGTTGCCATGCCCATGCCCGAACTGTACCAGGCCCTGCAAAAAGGTGTGGTTGACGGGGGGCTCTACCCCATTGAAGTCAACAAGGGATGGAAAATGGCCGAGGTGGTCGATTTCTGCACCATGGATTTACCCATTGCCTACACATCCACCTTCTATGTGGTCATGAACAAGGATAAGTGGAATTCACTGCCCAAAGACGTACAAGACACCATCCAGCAGATTAATCAGGAATGGATAGCCAAACACGGCATGGCCTGGGACGAAAGCGACGCCGCCGGAAAGGCTTATTTCCTGGAAAAGGGCGGGAAAATCATTCCGCTCTCACCTGAAGAGGGAGCAAAATGGAAAAAGGCCGTTGCACCGGTGATTGATGAATACGCGGCGGATGTGGCGAAAAAAGGGTTGCCCGGGAAAGAGCTGGTCTCCTATACGGAATCGTCTCTTAAAAAATATACCAAATAGATTGTTCATTTGCGATATGTGTATGCTCGGATTTCCGCCCCGTGCGTCGGGCGGGGATCCGGTTGAATCAATCCCCATCCGGGAGAAGACCTTTGGAAGCCATAAACCGTTTCATCTATAAACTGGTGGACTGGGTTAAACACCTGGGCGGTGTGGCACTGGTGGGCATGATGACCATCACCACGCTGGATGTGATCACCCGCTATTTCGGACACCCCATTTTCGGCGCCGTTGAGCTGGTCAGTTTCATGGCCACCATTCTGCTCGCCTGCGCCATGCCCATGACCCATCTGGAAAACGGTCACGTGGGCGTCGATCTGGTGGTCCGCCTGCTCAGCAAGCGTACCCAGGCCCTTATTGACACCATCACCGGATTCCTCTCCCTGATCCTGTTTGCCCTCATTTGCTGGCAGTGCGTTCTTTATGCCCAGACCATGAAAAAAACCGGGGAAGTATCCATGAGCCTTCAGTTTCCAAACTATATTTTTGTTTATGTGGTCGCCGTGGCGTTCGGCGTACTGGGGCTGGCTGTTTTACCCCAAATTAATGGTAACCTTCGAACACTCTTTGGAAAAAAATGAATCCTACACTGGTTGGTGTTATCGGAATCGTTGTATTGGTCCTGGTATTCTTCACGAGGATGCCGGTGGCTTATGTCATGACCATGGTCGGTTATGTGGGCTTCAGTTACCTGGTGAACGGAACCGCGGGCCTCAAACTGCTGTCCCGGGATTTCTACGAAGTTTACTCATCCTATGGTCTCACCATTATTCCCATGTTTGTTTTCATGGGTCAGATTGCGTTTAATGCGGGGATCAGCCGAAGGCTTTACGATTCGGCCTACCATTTTGTGGGCTCCTACCGTGGTGGATTGGCAACGGCCACGGTGTGCGCCTGTACCGCCTTCGGTGCGGTGAGCGGGTCTTCACCGGCAACCGCCGCCACCATGGCGACGGTGGGTCTGCCGGAAATGAAGCGGTATAAATATGCACCTGAACTCTCCACCGGTGCCGTTGCCAGCGGCGGGGGATTGGGAATGCTCATGCCCCCCAGCGTCGTGTTGATCATCTACGGTATTTTGACGGAACAATCCATCGGAGCACTCTTTGTGGCGGGCATTGTGCCGGCTCTTTTCATCACCTTCTGTTTTGCCGTTGCCATTTCCGTCTATTGCTGGAAATATCCCCTTCAAGGGCCTGCCGGGGATAAGTTTACATGGGGGGAGAAAATTCGCTCCCTCAGCAAAATCGGCGAAACTCTGCTGGTCTTTCTCCTGGTCATGGGGGGCCTGTTCACAGGCATTTTCACACCCACCGAAGCCGGTGGCGTGGGTTCGGCGGCAGTGCTTCTGGTGGCCGTATCGCGCAGGCAACTTTCATGGAAAGGGTTTGTCAAATCCATCAATGAAACCCTTCGAACCTCCTGCATGGTGCTCCTGCTCATCGCCGGGGCCACTGTTTTCGGACATTTTCTGGCCATCAGCCGAATCCCCTTTAACGTGGCCAACTGGGTGGCGGGGCTTAACATTCCCGGTTTTGCCGTTGTCCTGATGATTATGCTGGTCTATCTCATCGGCGGATGTTTTATCGATGCTCTGGCCCTCATCATGCTGACCATCCCCATTTTCTATCCCATCATTATCAACCTGGGCTACGACCCCATATGGTTCGGTATCATTATCGTTCTGGTAACCGCCATGGGCGTCATCACACCGCCGGTGGGCATCAACGTCTATGTGGTGGCGGGCATTGCGAAAGATGTTCGGCTGGAAACCATTTTCAAGGGGGTACTCCCTTTTTTGATCGCCCTGATCATCGGCACCATCATTCTGATCGCGCTTCCCGGGATCACGCTCTGGCTGCCGCGACTCATGTATTAAGACTTCAAAACCGGAGGATCTTTAACCCGTGCAATCCCCTTACTGGAATCCTTACCTGGAAACCCTCGATCCTGAAGCGCTCAAGGACATCCAACTGAAAAAATTTCAGAACATTGTTTCCTGGGCCTTTGAGCGCTCCCCTTATTATCGGGAAGTCTATCAACAGGCGGGCCTTGAGCCGGGAGACATAAAAAGTTGGGAGGATGTTTCAAAAGTACCCAAAATGGACAAAGCCCGGCTCAAGGAAGGTCAGGAAGGGGACCCTTTTCCCTATGGTCGGCTGCTCTGCCAGCCCCTTGAAGAAGTGGCTGAATTCCGTCAAACCAGCGGGACCACGGGAAAGCCAGTCTACCAGGCGGACTCATGGGCCGACTGGGAATGGTGGTCCGAATCCTGGTGCTACATTCTGTGGTCCCAGGGGTATCGCGCAACTGACCGTGTTTTCTTTCCCTTCGGATATAACGTGTTCGTGGCATTCTGGGCGGCCCACTACGCAGCTGAAAAGCTGGGATGCGAAGTGGTTCCCGGCGGTGTGCTGGATACGGCTTCCCGGATCCTCAAAATTCAAGAACTTCACGCCACTGCCATGATGGGCACCCCCACCTACCTGCTCAACATGGCGGATGTGGCCCTTAACCGACTGGGAATCGATCCTCATACCCTGCCCATTTCGCGTATCACCTGCGCCGGAGAACCGGGCGCCTCCATTCCCGCCACCAAAAAAAGGCTGGAGGATGCCTGGGGGGCCAAAGTTTATGACCATGCGGGCGCCACCGAGATCGGCGCCTGGAGTTACGAATGCAGAGAACAACCCGGCGGCCTTCATGTAAACGAAGGGCTTTTTCTGGTGGAAATCGAAGATGTGGATACCGGTGTTTTACTTACGGAACCGGGCAAAAAAGGGAAGATGATCATCACGGCCTTTGACCGCTTTGCCCAACCCTGCATCCGTTTCGATTCCAAGGACATCATCGAGTGGCAACGGGAACCCTGCCCCTGCGGCCGGTCCTACCGGCTTATCAAAGGCGGGGTTCAGGGAAGGGCCGACGATATTACCAAGGTCAAGGGGGTGTTGTTGTCCCCTTCGGCCATTGAAGAGGTGGTTCGTGGTTTTCCAGAACTCTCCGATGAATATGAAGTCACGTTGGAACGGATCGGGGACAATGAGAAAATTACGCTCAAAATTGAACTGGTTTCAAGCGCCGAATCCAAGGAAAAGGAGATCGTGGCACGGTTATCCAATGCGTTGCGCTTAAACACCAACCTGGGTTACATCATCGAGGTTCATCCTTTCGGATCCCTTCCCCGGTATGACGTGAAGGCCAGGAGATTTAAGGATATGAGAAAGATCCATTGACAAAAGGAACATCCATTGGAAACAGAAAAACTCAACAACATTCGCCGGGACGTGGAACGTCTCGCAAAAACAGCAAAAACCCTTGCATCCGAGGCGGATTCATTTCCTGCTATTTTACAGAATACGAGACGATTAGAGGCATGTATTCGCATGATGGAAATGGCGCTGGGTCAGGTGACCATGGGCCCGGAGAAAGACGCCTGAACATAGATATTGTGGTTCTTTTCTCTTGACCCGCATCGGCCTCCCTGAACCAGGCGGTACTGGTTGATATCCATGTCAGAGTCGAGTCTTAGGTGATCCATGCCGGCAGAGGTAAAAGCCACCTTCAGCGCGGTATTATTTGAAAAATCTTCGCAGTACTGAAGAACGGTCTGGACTATGCCGGCCTGATCCAGGTCGGGAGGACGTAGGTCATATGCCAGATCGCGCAAGCTTGCTATGGTTTATTTGAGTGTTTCGGACAATTCCGAAATCTTCCGTCTTATGTCACGGGGGACTTTCGGCAGATCATCCAAGTCGGCGTCAAATGGAGTACAGCAAGAAAGGTGTCGTTTTTTTCAGGCCTCCCATTCGATTAGATCTCCCCTTTGGATACGGACCTGGGTCCAATGGGAAGAGAGACCGTGAATACCATCGCGTCGGATTCCTGGGAATAGGATAGGAATCCGCCCATCTGTCTGAGCAATCTGCCTGAAAGAGGAAGAACCGTCCCTCGATACCCTTCGCCGAAAGGCATCAGCATCCGGGCCATACCCTTCCCTTTCATATTCGGTCCGTTGCCCTTGAATTCAATGTTGACATTTCCCCTTTTTTCGAAAACCCGGATATGAAGCGTGTCGCCTGAGTCCATTTCCTTTACCGAATTCAGGATCAGGCCCGTGAAAACCTGGGCCAGTACGTCTTTATCCGCATAAACCGGTGATAGGGATGCGTCCCATTGGAGCCGGCTCTTTATGCACTTATGTTCCATTTCGGGACCCAGGAGATCGAGACATTCCTTCAGAACGTCCTCCACTGCACAGTTCACGCAGTGAAATTCCATGGGCCTCAAATATTCCATGATCCGTTGAAGGATCTTTTCAAGCCGCAGGGCTTCCCGGAGAATAATGTCCCCCTCCGGCAGATCGGGAAACTTCTGTTTAAGTCTTCTGGCGAACCCTCCGATGGAGACCAATGGATTGCGGATTTCGTGGGCCACTTCCTCTGAAATAGCCCCGAGAATCTTGATATTCTCATCCTGCAACCTTGCTCTTTCCAGAAAAACGCGATCCGAGATATCGACGATAAGCCCCTGCAGCCCTTGAAGTCCTGTTTTGTGAAGAATGGATTTTATCATGGCGTGAACCATATGACCTTCCTTATGGAACAGACGGCACTCGGTGGAAAACCTGGAATTCTCGGGCTTGAAGGCCGAAGTGAGCAGATTTCTCACGCGTGCCCGGTCTTGGGGATGGATGATTTTCACTATCCAGCCGGCATCCGCCATGGCCTCTTCCGGTGTATAGCCCAATATCGGTTCCGAGGCGCTGTTGATGAAATCCAGGCGCAGGTCGTCGTGTATGACAAAAATGATCGAAGGGATACTTTGAACCAGACTGAAATAGAGTCGTTCGGAATCTTCAAGACGCTTTGTGAGGCGCTGTCGTTCATGAAACCGCCTCAGGCAAAGTTTCAGCTCATTAATCCCGAAGGGTTTCCGCAGATAGTCATAGGCCCCTATCTTTATGGCTTCCACGGCATTGTCGAATGTGCCGTATCCGGTCATAAAGACAATTTCCATGGGTGGATCGATTTTTTTCAGCCTCGATGCCAGCTCCAACCCGCTCATGGCCGGAAGATTGATATCCACGAATGCCAGGCTGAAACGGCCTTTTTCAAAAGAGGCCAAGGCCTCTTCGGGGTGGGTGAAGACCCGTGGCCGGTAGCCTTCCTTACTCAAGATCTCCGCCACGACTTCGCCTCCCGAAAGCTCGTCATCCACAATCAGGATTTCTTGTTCCATATCCGCCATGATCACCTCGAATCCATCATCGTAAATATTCCATAAGACGGTTGCGCTGAAGGCAATCGATCTCTTTTTACCATGAAAATCTCTTGGGGCAAAAACAAACCCCTCCATTACCGCTAAAAAACGCTAGCAGTTACTTGTGATAGATCCTACTTTGCTTTACAGTTCTTATGCCTCTGCTGGCAAATAGCCATATTTGTTCAATGCTCTGAGCCATCTTGGGGCATTGCGTCGAACAGTTAATGCTTCGTAGTCGATCCCCGGGTCCCAATAAGGTTGGTTGTTTTTGAGCATGGAATAAATGACCCGAAGGATTTTGTGCCCAAGGGCGATTATCGTACGCTTGTGTCCCCGACGTATCACAAGACTCTGATATTTGCCCTTGAACTGACTGTTTGTTTTGCGTGCGGCGTTCGCAACTTCGCACAATACTCGACGAACACTCCTGTTGCCTTTTCGAGCACGGCCATTTTTGCGTTTACCAGCGCTTTCATTGTTTCCCGGACACATTCCCGCCCATGAGGCCAGGTGCCCGGAGCTGCCAAATTGCTCCATATCGGTTCCAATCTCAATGAGCAGCATAACCGAACTGAATTTATCCACACCCGGTAAGGTTTGGAGAATGCCCCATTGTTCTTGATAAGGGGTCATTGCTTTGAACAAATAGTCGTCCATTTCCTTTATTTCATTTTCCAGTGACCGAATGTGAGCATGTACTTTCCGGAGCAAGAATCTGTGTCGTTCGCTGATTGATTCTGACAGAGAATCACTCAGTTCTTCCATTTTCGCCTTCAAACGACCGCGAGCGCACTGAACAAGCTCCTTAACGGGTTTGTTCTCGATCAAGCCTGCAACCATCTCTCTGGCGGAAACGCCATTGATGTCGCTTACAACACCGCCCAAACGAATACCCGCGTCATCAAGAATTTTGTGCAACCTGTTTTTTTCGCCGGCCAACATGCCATGAAGCTTCATCCTGTGGCGGCCAATCAGCCGCAATTCACGCAAATCCTTAGGCGGGATAAAACTCGGTTTCAGTAGGCCGGCTCTTGCAAGTGTCGCTAACCACTCACTGTCCATAACATCGGTTTTGCGGCCCGGAACGTTCTTGACGTGGCGAGCGTTCACCACGTACGTTTTGATGGCCGCTTTTTCAAGGGTTTCAAAAATGCTTTTCCAGAAAATCCCGGTACTCTCCATAACAACCAGTTCAATACCGCAACGCGTTAACCACCGAGCCAGCTGCCGGCGATGCTTTCGGAATGTGCCAAATTCTCTGGTTTCTTTGCGGGTTACGCCATCCTCATGCGTTAAAAGTACCGTAGCGACAATGACCATTTTATGAACATCAAGCCCAGCTACCCGCTTTACAATCGGTTCGAGCATAGTTTGATCCTCCATAGTCAAATATTTTGGAAGAATGAGCGGGGGAGGACTTTCGGGTGATCCATAGATCCGAATCGGAAATAGGTCTTTTTACCATGCGTTCAATACACACCGGAATGCGTATGAAACAATCGGGGGTACATGCCGAAAATCTCCGGATCAGTTTAGCTCCCGGGGTTTTACCCACCATAAAATAACTCGATCTCGATTTCCCCTTGCTCATTCACCTAAATCACTATGATAAGCATCAAACCATTTTCATGCTCGGGGGTGACACAGTCTCCTTCCTGTCATGAGGGTTACCATGAAAATCTCTTGGGGCAAAAACAAACCCCTCCATTACCGCTAAAAAACGCTAGCAGTTACTTGTGATAGATCCTACTTTGCTTTACAGTTCTTATGCCTCTGCTGGCAAATAGCCATATTTGTTCAATGCTCTGAGCCATCTTGGGGCATTGCGTCGAACAGTTAATGCTTCGTAGTCGATCCCCGGGTCCCAATAAGGTTGGTTGTTTTTGAGCATGGAATAAATGACCCGAAGGATTTTGTGCCCAAGGGCGATTATCGTACGCTTGTGTCCCCGACGTATCACAAGACTCTGATATTTGCCCTTGAACTGACTGTTTGTTTTGCGTGCGGCGTTCGCAACTTCGCACAATACTCGACGAACACTCCTGTTGCCTTTTCGAGCACGGCCATTTTTGCGTTTACCAGCGCTTTCATTGTTTCCCGGACACATTCCCGCCCATGAGGCCAGGTGCCCGGAGCTGCCAAATTGCTCCATATCGGTTCCAATCTCAATGAGCAGCATAACCGAACTGAATTTATCCACACCCGGTAAGGTTTGGAGAATGCCCCATTGTTCTTGATAAGGGGTCATTGCTTTGAACAAATAGTCGTCCATTTCCTTTATTTCATTTTCCAGTGACCGAATGTGAGCATGTACTTTCCGGAGCAAGAATCTGTGTCGTTCGCTGATTGATTCTGACAGAGAATCACTCAGTTCTTCCATTTTCGCCTTCAAACGACCGCGAGCGCACTGAACAAGCTCCTTAACGGGTTTGTTCTCGATCAAGCCTGCAACCATCTCTCTGGCGGAAACGCCATTGATGTCGCTTACAACACCGCCCAAACGAATACCCGCGTCATCAAGAATTTTGTGCAACCTGTTTTTTTCGCCGGCCAACATGCCATGAAGCTTCATCCTGTGGCGGCCAATCAGCCGCAATTCACGCAAATCCTTAGGCGGGATAAAACTCGGTTTCAGTAGGCCGGCTCTTGCAAGTGTCGCTAACCACTCACTGTCCATAACATCGGTTTTGCGGCCCGGAACGTTCTTGACGTGGCGAGCGTTCACCACGTACGTTTTGATGGCCGCTTTTTCAAGGGTTTCAAAAATGCTTTTCCAGAAAATCCCGGTACTCTCCATAACAACCAGTTCAATACCGCAACGCGTTAACCACCGAGCCAGCTGCCGGCGATGCTTTCGGAATGTGCCAAATTCTCTGGTTTCTTTGCGGGTTACGCCATCCTCATGCGTTAAAAGTACCGTAGCGACAATGACCATTTTATGAACATCAAGCCCAGCTACCCGCTTTACAATCGGTTCGAGCATAGTTTGATCCTCCATAGTCAAATATTTTGGAAGAATGAGCGGGGGAGGACTTTCGGGTGATCCATAGATCCGAATCGGAAATAGGTCTTTTTACCATGCGTTCAATACACACCGGAATGCGTATGAAACAATCGGGGGTACATGCCGAAAATCTCCGGATCAGTTTAGCTCCCGGGGTTTTACCCACCATAAAATAACTCGATCTCGATTTCCCCTTGCTCATTCACCTAAATCACTATGATAAGCATCAAACCATTTTCATGCTCGGGGGTGACACAGTCTCCTTCCTGTCATGAGGGTTTAGCCCCTGAAATAATAAGTGTAAGTTATTTTCATCTGATGGTAAACCTAATTTGTCCTGACTGAAATTAAGAGGAAATCAATACGGTTCGTTCCGCTATTTCAAATCAACGCAATCCTCATGGACCTCCAAATCAGGTTTGGGTAAGATTGGCCGCGGATGGTTTTTATGGTGAGGATTCTGCCTTTCTGCGCAGTAAAGAAAAGCCGCGCCCTGGTCAGGCTCTCCCTGAGTCCAGGACCTCCCTGACCTTTGCGGCCAGATTCTGCATTGAAAACGGTTTTTGAATGAAATGGACATCTTCATCCAGTACATTACGGTGTGCGATGACGTTTTTCGTATAACCGGACATAATTAAACACATCATGTCAGGGTAAAGTGAGGTCATTTACCATGAAAATCTCTTGGGGCAAAAACAAACCCCTCCATTACCGCTAAAAAACGCTAGCAGTTACTTGTGATAGATCCTACTTTGCTTTACAGTTCTTATGCCTCTGCTGGCAAATAGCCATATTTGTTCAATGCTCTGAGCCATCTTGGGGCATTGCGTCGAACAGTTAATGCTTCGTAGTCGATCCCCGGGTCCCAATAAGGTTGGTTGTTTTTGAGCATGGAATAAATGACCCGAAGGATTTTGTGCCCAAGGGCGATTATCGTACGCTTGTGTCCCCGACGTATCACAAGACTCTGATATTTGCCCTTGAACTGACTGTTTGTTTTGCGTGCGGCGTTCGCAACTTCGCACAATACTCGACGAACACTCCTGTTGCCTTTTCGAGCACGGCCATTTTTGCGTTTACCAGCGCTTTCATTGTTTCCCGGACACATTCCCGCCCATGAGGCCAGGTGCCCGGAGCTGCCAAATTGCTCCATATCGGTTCCAATCTCAATGAGCAGCATAACCGAACTGAATTTATCCACACCCGGTAAGGTTTGGAGAATGCCCCATTGTTCTTGATAAGGGGTCATTGCTTTGAACAAATAGTCGTCCATTTCCTTTATTTCATTTTCCAGTGACCGAATGTGAGCATGTACTTTCCGGAGCAAGAATCTGTGTCGTTCGCTGATTGATTCTGACAGAGAATCACTCAGTTCTTCCATTTTCGCCTTCAAACGACCGCGAGCGCACTGAACAAGCTCCTTAACGGGTTTGTTCTCGATCAAGCCTGCAACCATCTCTCTGGCGGAAACGCCATTGATGTCGCTTACAACACCGCCCAAACGAATACCCGCGTCATCAAGAATTTTGTGCAACCTGTTTTTTTCGCCGGCCAACATGCCATGAAGCTTCATCCTGTGGCGGCCAATCAGCCGCAATTCACGCAAATCCTTAGGCGGGATAAAACTCGGTTTCAGTAGGCCGGCTCTTGCAAGTGTCGCTAACCACTCACTGTCCATAACATCGGTTTTGCGGCCCGGAACGTTCTTGACGTGGCGAGCGTTCACCACGTACGTTTTGATGGCCGCTTTTTCAAGGGTTTCAAAAATGCTTTTCCAGAAAATCCCGGTACTCTCCATAACAACCAGTTCAATACCGCAACGCGTTAACCACCGAGCCAGCTGCCGGCGATGCTTTCGGAATGTGCCAAATTCTCTGGTTTCTTTGCGGGTTACGCCATCCTCATGCGTTAAAAGTACCGTAGCGACAATGACCATTTTATGAACATCAAGCCCAGCTACCCGCTTTACAATCGGTTCGAGCATAGTTTGATCCTCCATAGTCAAATATTTTGGAAGAATGAGCGGGGGAGGACTTTCGGGTGATCCATAGATCCGAATCGGAAATAGGTCTTTTTACCATGCGTTCAATACACACCGGAATGCGTATGAAACAATCGGGGGTACATGCCGAAAATCTCCGGATCAGTTTAGCTCCCGGGGTTTTACCCACCATAAAATAACTCGATCTCGATTTCCCCTTGCTCATTCACCTAAATCACTATGATAAGCATCAAACCATTTTCATGCTCGGGGGTGACACAGTCTCCTTCCTGTCATGAGGGTTTAGCCCCTGAAATAATAAGTGTAAGTTATTTTCATCTGATGGTAAACCTAATTTGTCCTGACTGAAATTAAGAGGAAATCAATACGGTTCGTTCCGCTATTTCAAATCAACGCAATCCTCATGGACCTCCAAATCAGGTTTGGGTAAGATTGGCCGCGGATGGTTTTTATGGTGAGGATTCTGCCTTTCTGCGCAGTAAAGAAAAGCCGCGCCCTGGTCAGGCTCTCCCTGAGTCCAGGACCTCCCTGACCTTTGCGGCCAGATTCTGCATTGAAAACGGTTTTTGAATGAAATGGACATCTTCATCCAGTACATTACGGTGTGCGATGACGTTTTTCGTATAACCGGACATAATTAAACACATCATGTCAGGGTAAAGTGAGGTCATTTCTTTCGCCAGGTCCCGCCCATTCATCTCGGGCATGATCAGATCGGTCAGCAACAGATGGATCTTACCGGTGTGCCCCTTGGCCGTAAAGAGCGCCTCGCCAGGAGAAGCGGCAGTCAATACCTGATATCCGTATCTTTCAAGCATTAGCGCCACCAATTCTAAATTCAAAATCTCATCTTCCACCACCAGGATGGTTTCGTGACCGCTCAGGTCTTGAGGCTCAGGGCCTGCCTTGGGCTCTTGGCCGGCAGCGTCTAAATGCCGCGGCAGGTAAACCTTGAAGGTCGAGCCATGTCCCGGCTCGCTGTACACATTGATGAAGCCTTTGTTCTGCTTGACGATGCCGTAGACGGTGGCCAACCCCAGGCCGGTGCCCTGGCCCACCCCTTTGGTGGTGAAAAACGGCTCGAAGATTTTATCCATCGTCGGTTTGTCCATGCCGCTGCCATTATCACTCACGGCCAGCACCACATACTCACCGGGCTGAAATCCTTTATGTTCCGTACAATATGCGTCGTCAAAATCGGCTTTATGCGTTTCGATGGTGATCTTGCCCACCCCGTCGATGGCATCCCTGGCATTGACGCACAGATTGGCCAGAATCTGATCGATCTGGGAGGGATCCATTTTGACCGGCCATTGCTTTGCCCCCGGCAGCCAGGCCAAGTCCATATCTTCGCCGATAAGCCGCCGGAGCAGCTTGAGCATTCCCTCGACGGTCTCGTTCAGGTCGAGGATCTTGGGTGCAATGGTCTGCTTTCGGGCAAAGGCCAGCAACTGCCGTGTAATTTCCGATGAACGAAAAGCGGCGTTCAGGACTCCTTCAAGATTTTTGCACAGTGAAGCATCCAGGTCTGCCTTTTCCAGGGCCAGCTCCGCGTGCCCAATGATCACGCCCAGCATATTGTTGAAATCATGGGCCACGCCGCCAGCCAATTGCCCGACCGCCTCCATCTTCTGGGTCTGATGGAGTTGCTCTTCAAGTTTTTTTCGTTCGGTGATGTCCTCCTTGACCGCCACATAATGCGAGATCACATGGTCCACATCTCTGACCGGGGCGATGGTAACCTTCTCCCAGAACAACTCGCCGGTCTTTTTGCGATTGTGAAACTCTCCCCGCCAAACGCTGCCCGAACCGATGGTCTTCCAAAGCCGCCGGTACTCCTCGGCCGGCGTTTCGCCGGACTTCAGGATGCGGGGGTTCTGACCCAGGGCTTCAGCATACGAATATCCGGTTATCTGTGTGAATTTGGCATTGACGAATTCGATGCTGCCCTCAACATCGGTGATTACGATGGAGACCGGGCTTTGCTCGATGGCCTGGGAGAGCTTGCGGATGGACTCCTCGGCCTGCTTACGTTCGGTAATATCTTCGGATATGCCCAGCAGGTATTGCGGCGCTCCGGTTTCGTCCAGGATGGGTATTTTCTTCGTATGCAGGATCCTCTCCTCACCGCTCCTGTTGCGGATGATCTCCTCGGGGATGTCCACAAGCGACTTGCTTTCAAGCACCTGGCGGTCCTTGGCCGTAAAGAACTCCGCCACCTCCTTGGGGAAAAAATCGTAATCGGTTTTGCCGATCAGCTCTTCCCGTGGATATCCCACAAGCTGTTCGCCAACCTTGTTGAATCTCACGAACCTGAGGGTTTGGGCATCCTTCACGAAGATCATGTTGGGAATATGTTCCACGACGTTATCGAGGAATTCTTCGTTTTTGCGCAAATCGCGATAACTCAGCAGGCTGCTCAGGCTGTCGGCCAAACGCCTGCCGATGGCTTCGAACACCCTCACTTCCTCCGCTGTCCAGATACGGGCATGGGTGCACTGATGGATTCCGAATTGCCACGGGTTGCCGGTTCTGGGATAAATGGCCATGGACATCAGGCATTTGAAACCGAATTGCTGCGCCACATCCTCGGGCAGCGCATGCGGCGTCCCCGGGCCGAATGCCATCGGACCCTCCGCGGCCAGCTGAATACGAAGCGTCTCGGCAACCTGGGGATCCATGGGCATCTCCAGCTTCAAATCCAGGGCCCAGGGATATTCCGGCTTGTGGACCTCCATGGGAACACTCCACGTCGGCGACTCGGGATCGCAGGGGTACATCAGGTACGCCCGGTCACAATCGAAAATCGAAAGCACGACGTCGAGAACATCCTTCATCACTTCTTCGAGATCATCGGTACCCTGAATGCTCCGATTGACCCTGTCCATGCTTTCAAAGAACTTGAGATTTGCCAGGCGCTCGCGATCCGCTTTTTTGCGCTCCGTGATGTCCACCAGCACGGCCATATTGCCGGTGACACGGCCTTGGGCATCATGCAGGGGCGAGGTATAGATGCTGTAATCGATGGGGATGCCGTCGCATCGCTGCCGGCGCACTTCCACGCCGTCCAGGATCATTCCGCCGCGGATCTGTTTCCGGAATCGCCCGAATTCCTCCTTGTGAGCAACCGGAGCAGCAGGCAGCGGCCGGCCCATGACTTCCTGTGCGCGCCAGCCGAGCATTTTCTCGGCCGCCGGATTCCACACCGAATACACGTGTCCGTCCAGATCCAAACCAAAGATGGCCACGGGTGCTGCTTCGATGATCGCCCGCAGCATTTCATTGGAACGTTGCAACGCTTCCTCGGCCGCCTTGCGCTCGGTGATGTCAATGAAGGTGACGATGATTTCCGAGATTTCGTTCTCCGGTCCAAAAACCGGATCGGCGTTGACCATGGCCCAGACGTCCTGCTCATTGCCGGGACGATGCACTCCTACAACGAGGTTCACGAGCGGCTGGCGCGTGGCCAGCACCTGATTGATGGGATATTCCGCTTGCGGCATCTCGGTTCCATCTTCGCGGTAGAAATGCCACGCCGGATCAAGGCCGGTTTTTCCCAGCAATTGATCTTCCGTGAGTCCGAGCAATGTTTGCGCGACGGGGTTGCAGGTGACGATCCGGGTATCCGCTGCATGAACGACCACCGCCGCCCGAAGCTTCTGAATCAAGGTCCGGTATTTTTCTTCGCTCGCGCGCAGCGCTTCATAAGCCCCGGCCGTTTCCAGGGTGATGGCGGCCTGGGCGGAGAGCACTTCGAGAAGCTGGATGCGCTCGGGAGTGAAGGTGTGGGTGGCCAGATTGTTTACCAGATAGAGGATGCCGAGTAACCGTCCACGGTTGATGAGCGGGGTGGCCAACAGCGATCGGGTCTTTTCCCGCCGGATGTGGGGATCGTCGATGAAAGCGCCCCGGGTCGCCGCATCGGCCAACACCACGGTCTTCCGGGTGCGGGCCACAAAGTGGATGACGCCTGCGGAGACCGCATCACTCTCATCGACCCCTTCCGGTATGGGGATCTCCACATCGCTCCTGCCAATTTCGCCTCTGGCAGCGACTGTCCAGGCGCCATCGCTTTTCATCAGGAGAAAACCGATTTGGGCACCGGCATTCTCGATGACGATGCGCATTACCTTGTCAAGCACCCGGCCCATTTCGATTTCGCCGGAAATCGCATGTGTGGCCTTGAGGACACTCTCCATGTCCAAGGAATGTGTTTCCGCGGCAGGCTGCCGGCTGTCCACCCGTTTCAGCCATTGCGGGTATTCGGCTTCCAGCGCCCTGACTTTCGTGAAAGCCTGCCAACGGCCATAACCCCGCTGCGCCTCGCTCAGATGCAGGCGGGCGTATTCTTCACGTCCATGGGCAAAATAGAATTTCGCCGCCAACTCGTTGGCCAGGGCCTCCTCCTGGAAAAATCCGTTCTCCCTCGCCCCGGCGATGGCTTTTTCGTACAGTCCGGCCGCCCGCCAGTCTTCGCCTTGGAGGCGCGCCAATTCGGCGGCAATCAGGTCGCACTTGTGCCGGAAATTCATGGGGGCGTACCGGGCCAGGGAGTCTAGCTTGGCCAGATGTGCCCGGACCTCTTCGAGGGAGGCGGCATCATTTTCGGCTTGGGGCGCCCCGTGCCGTTTCAGCAAGGTCAAAGCGCAGTAAAAAGAGAAGACCGGCACCGCGAAGGCCCCCTGAAAACCGGCCATGTTTTCCTTTATCTCGGCGATATGGGCGCGGGCTTCGGCGAGGTCTTTGTCATTGAGCAGATAGGCCGCGATCAGCCTGCCGAGGAAGTAATAGGCGAGCCCGCAGCGGTCCTTGGCATCCCGCGCCGCGATCAGCCAGGATGCTTCGTCGAAGTCGTCGGGTCTCGCGGGAACGTTCTCTTCACCGTGCAGGCGCCGGATAACCGGCACATGAAAGGCGACCCAATTCCAGATATAGGTCTGTCGCAGGCCGGCAATGATCTTCAGGTTGGTCGATACCCTCACTCCCAGTTCCTCCAGCGGTTCGCCCATGAAGAAGGCGGCCGTACACGCGTTGAAAGCGGCATAGCTACCGGAAGTGAAGTCGCCCGATTCGGCGCCGGCCCCAACCGCTTCGGTCAGGGTGGGAAGGGTGTCGCGAAGAGGCTCGGTCCAGGGCTGGATTGTGCAGCCATGGATATTGAGCAACCGGCAACGAAGGGAGTGGGCCTTCAGGGCGTCGATCATGGCGATGGCGGCCTTGGACAGCAGCGAGCCGGTTTCGATTTCGCCGGTGGCACACAGGGCGAGGGCATAGGCGGCGTAGGCAAAGGGAGAGAGTGGGCAGTTGCCGTGGCGCAGGGAGAGTTCCGCCATGGAGGAGGCCCAAACCAGAAAAAATTGCGGCGAGGCGGCATAAGCCGGTTCTCCGATCTCGCTGAGGAGGGAAAGTGAGGCCAATTGTTCCGGCGCGGTCATGGGCGGCAAATCGATGAGTCCCTCGATGGTTTGCTGCTGCAGGAGGGCGAAGGCTCGGGCCATGGCTTCGTTGACTTCGGCCGCCGACGGCTCTTCCGGCAGGTGCATCCCCAGGCGCTCCAGAGCGCGCAGCCCGCTTCGAATCGCGGGTACGAGGCGGCCCCGGGCCGTAAGTGCCCGGATCTCCGTCCCGCAGACAGGAACCTTGTCCAGGATGGATCGAGCCCGTTGTTGAACGAGCAAGACGAGCGCCTCCATCCGTTCGTACCGGCCGCAGAGACAAGCGGCCTCCGCGGCTTCGGTATGCAGCGCGATGGTCAGTTCGTAGGCGGTTTCCCAGTCGTTGTCGTCCATGCAGGCGAGGCCTGCCTCGAAGTATTCCAGGGCGGCGAGAAATGCCGCGCCCGCCTTTGCCTTGCGGCCGGCCTGGAGATTCAAATCGGCAAGTGCTTTGGCCTCCTCGGGGGTTGTCAGGCAGGCGGCGCCGATATTCAACTGGTTGACGATGTCGAACAGATGGGCGCTACGTTCCGCCGGGGCCATCTCCCGAAGCAGACGTTGGCCGAT
This sequence comes from Desulfatiglandales bacterium, assembly GCA_963663335.2. GTDB lineage: Bacteria > Desulfobacterota > DSM-4660 > Desulfatiglandales > Desulfatiglandaceae > NaphS2. Next base: position 990,653 of record CAXXLN010000002.1, read on the forward strand.
CCGCCAGTGAACGGCCGGGCGCTCTTGCCTCGGAGAGCAGGGTGCAGGCCGCCTCCAGGACCCGGTCATGGACGAACCGATAACGGTGTTCGGCGTCGGCCACCATCAACCCCTCACCCAGGGCGGGGTGCAGGCCATCCAGAATGCTTTCCGCCGATTCTCCGGCCACGGCGCAGAGCGTCGTCACATCGAAGCGAAAACCGATGCAGGCAGCCAGCGGCAGCAGTTGCCGGGTCTCCCGGGGCAGTTGCCGGATCCTTCCGAGCATCAGGGCGGCCACGTTGTCGGTGATCTCCATCCTCTCGATGGCGGCCATATCCCATTGCCAGCAGCGCCGCTCCGGATCGAAGGAGATGGCCTGCCGCTCGGCCAGGGCCGGAAGGGTCTGGCGCATGAAGAAGGGGTTGCCGCCGGTCTTGGCGTGGATGAGGCGGGTCAGCGGCATTGACCGGGCACGGTCGCAATGCAGGGTGTCGGCGATCAGCTCGTTGACGTGCGTCTCGGAGATATTCCGGAGGGTGATTTGGCTGATCCGCGCCTGCTCCCGGCGCAAGGCATCCAGCCCCTTGGTCAAGGGGTGCATGGCATCGACCTCGTTGTCGCGAAAGGCGCCGATCACCAACAGGCCGGATGCGCCTCCGGTCCCCAACAGGGTGTTCAGCAGCTCAAGGGAGGCGGCGTCGATCCACTGCAGGTCGTCCAGGAAGATCACCAGCGGATGTTCCGGGGTCGCGATCGCTCTGACCAGTTCCAGGAACAGATGGTTGAAACGGTTCTGGGCCTCGGCAGCACCCAGCACGGGCGCCTCGGGCTGCTCGCCGATGACCAACTCCAGGTTGGGAATCACCTCGATCAACACCCGGCCGAGACTGCCCACCGCGCCCACAATGGTGCGCCGCCACTCGGTAAGTTGCGCATCTCCCTCCATCAGCACGTAGTTCACGAACCCGGCAAAGGCGTGTATCCAGGCGGAATACGGCACCTGGCGCTGGAGCTGGTCGAACTTGCCCTCAATGAAGAAGGCGCGCCTTTCGAGGATATGCTTGTGAACCTCGCGCACCAGGGCGGTCTTACCCACCCCGGCATAACCGGCGACGAGCAGCAGCTCTGAGCTGTCGCCGCTCGCCCGGTCAATAGCGGCGAGCAGTCCCCGAATTTCCTCCTCTCGGCCGTACAGCCTCTCCGGCAGCCGCAGCCGGTCCGGCACATCTCCCTTCCCCAGCTCGAACTGCGGGATGCGTCCCTCGTTTTGCAGCCCGAGCAGGCAACGGTCGAGATCCGCTTGCAGGCCGTACGCGCTCTGGTAGCGGTCCTCGGAGGCCTTGGCCAGGAGCTTCATCACGATCCGGGAGAGGGTTACCGGCAGGGCCGGATCGAGGGCTTGGGGTGCTGCCGGTTCCCGGGCGATGTGGCAATGCAGCAGCCCCAGGGCATCCTCGGCCTCAAATGGCGGCCTGCCCACGAGAAGCCGGTAGAAGGTGGCCCCCAGGGAATAGAAATCGGAACGGTTGTCGACGCGACGGTTCATACGCCCGGTCTGTTCCGGCGCCATATAGGCCAGGTTTCCCTCGATGGCCGCCGGCGGTTGCAGCGCTACCTCACTTTGGGGAAGCGCATCGGCGATGCCGAAGCCGATGAGCCGGAATTGGCCGCTGTCCGTGTTCATGACAATGTGGGCCGGGTTGATGTCCTTGTGCACGATCCGCTGTTGATGCAAACCGGCCAGGGTCTCGGCCAGACCGACTGCCAGATCCAGGAACTGCTCCAGGGGGAGCTTCTGGCCGGGCGCAAGCAGGCGCTCGAGCGATTGACCGCCGATATCCTCCAGCGCCATCTCCAGGCCGTTGTCCGCTTCCGTAAGCCCGAATGCCTTGACAACACCCGGCAGATCGATCCTGCGCAGCAGCTTGTACTCATGCCGGAAACGGCGATGGGCCTGCGGGCCGGCATCGGTGGCCAGCCGCTTGAGAATCACCGCCTTGCCGTCCCCGCGCCGGCAACGATGGACCCGCAACGCCGGAGACTCAAATAAGGTTTTCAGAACTTCATGTTCCGACATGCTCGTATCCCTCCCGTATGCGAATCCGAATCAAAAGGCCCAGACTGTATTGTTCCTCCATGGGCAAACATGGGTCAGTCTCGTTCTCCCGGCATCGGGTCAGGCTACGGCTGGTCGATCATCGCCACGTCTTTGTGGTGTGTGCGGCAGTGAAAAGAAAAATACTGCGCCGTGGTCAGGCTCTCCCCGGGCCCAGGTCCGGCCGCCGTGCCGGGTGATGATGCGGCGCACATTGGCCAGCCCGATGCCGGTGCCCTCGAATTCCTCCGCGCGGTGCAGGCGCTGGAACACGCCGAACAGCTTGTCCACATAGGTCATGTCGAACCCCACGCCGTTGTCGCGCACAAAGATGACGGTTTCGGAGGCTTGGCCGGGCAGCGACCCGATTTCGATCCGGGCCTGCTGCCGGGCCCGGGTGAATTTCAGTGCATTGAGGATCAGGTTGTCCAGCACCATCCGCAGCATGGCAGCATCGCCGCCAACCGAGGGCAGGTCGCGGATGCGCCATTCAATGTTCCTTCCGGCGGCATCCGGCTCAAGGTCCCGGATGACCTCGCGCACCAGGTTTCCCAGGTTCACGTGTCGTAACGACATGGCATGGCGCCCCATCCGGGAAAAGGAGAGCAGATCGTCGATCAACAGGCTCATTTTGTTGGCCGCGTGGGAAATGGCGTCCATGTAATGCCGGCTCTGTCGGTCCAGCGCCGTTTCTATTGTCACTTTCAGAAATTCCAGAAACCCGTCGATATGGCGCAGCGGCGCGCGCAGGTCGTGGGAGACGGAATAGGCGAAGGCCTCGAGTTCCCGATTCGCCACCTCCAACTCGGCGGTCCGCTCTTTGACGCGTTGGTCGAGTTCCCTATTGAGTTGGTGGATCTTTTCCTCGGCAGTCTTGCGTTCGTGCACATCCATCCTGATCCCCAGCATCCGTGTCATCCGTCCTTCGCAATCGCGTTTGACGCCGATTCCCTTAACATGCTGCCACCTGTAGGTGCCGTCGGCGTGGCGCATCCGTGCCTCATATGTATACTCCTGAGACGGATTCGCCGAGGAATTCCCGGCCAGCACTTGCTGGATCTTTGCTTCCACATGGGCCCGATCATCCAGATGCACCAGCTCCAGCAATTCCTTACGATCCCCGATGCTGTCTTTTGGATCGTAGCCGAGCATGGTGTAGTATTCGGACGAGGCGTACCAGCTGCCTTGCTCGATGTTCCAGTCGAAGATGCCGATCTGCGTTGCCTCCAGCGTCAGCCGCAGCCGTTCTTCGGATATTTTCAGCTTTTCCTCGGCCCGTTTACGTTCGGCGATTTCACGTTGCAGATCAGCACTGGCTTGTTCCGCACGCCGTCGCGCTTCGATAGCTTCATTCATCATATCAAGGGCGGTGAGTCGGGAGGCGGATAGCGCTTCGTTGGCGGCGGTCAGCTCATACGTGCGTTCTTCTACCTTGCGCTCCGATTCGTCATGGGCCTTTTGCAGCAAGTCTTTCTGCCGGCGATTTTCAAGTATGAGAGCAACGTAGTTGGAGAGATTGCAGATAAAAGGCTGATACAACTCACCCACAGCGGCCTGATTTATCTTGAAGACAAAGAAACCGAAACGATGCTGATAGGAATCGATGGCGATGACTCGCATTTCAGGCTGATCGGCCAGGTTGCACTTTAGACTCGATTTGGTCGGTTTGAGCATGTCCTCTTCCCGGGCCAGGTGGCGCAATGTTTCGCATTCAGCGCAAACGCCGCTTGCCATTTCGCCTGCCTGGACTGACTTGGCGCCCAGACAGACCCGACAGGCAGTGATCCCGGGTATTGAGATCAGGATCTGGGCATAGAATTCAGCGATACGGATGGTGTCGGGCAGAGCAAAAACGACATTTTGGGCCGCCAGGATTTGTCCCAGAACGCGTGCATCCGCCTTTTGCCAATCCTGACTCGGATTATCCTGCTTACGTTCCACGTCACTCATGGGTTTCTCTGTTCATTTCCAACTTGGCCAGAAACTCTTCCGGCTTGATGTAAAACGGATTCCTGACGATCTGCCCCCGGGCGATCATGAAAGGGTGCACTTGGAGTATGTTGAACAATGTGGCGCCATCAAAAAGACGGGCGTCATATTGGCACATCCCGATATAGGGAAAAGTTTCTGTGATCGTATTGATTCGAACTTCATACTCCAGAAAACGGTCGGCGCCGGGAATGTCGCGAAGCGCCCAGCTCATCTCGCCACAGGCGCGCGAACCGCGATATCCAGCTTTCCTGGCAATAGCGTAGCGTGACACCATATTCCCGATCACTTCCTGTGGCACGAATCGTCCGCTCGGACAGTAGGCGCTCTCGGCCTTGGTGATGCCGAAAGCGCCATCTTCCTCGGCCTTCGGTACTTCTACACCTGCCTCCAATAGCCATGCTCGGATCTCTTTCGGAGAAGTCGTGTCCGCGAAATAGCGCACCAGTTCTCCCTGTCTAATTCCGGCGGTCAGAAATTCAGAAACGATTTTGCGACGCTGTTCCTCACTGTCATAGATCAAACACAGGTGATGACATTCCGGAAGGACCTCTTGGGTGAATCCCCTGTCCACTTCCTGATGCTGCTCGTTCATGCCAGGCCTCCTTTTTTTATATTGTACCTTCCACGGACAAACAGAAATCGGCGTTACTCTGCGGGCATGCAGCCAGAATACACCTCAAAGAGTTTGGCGACCATCACGGCAAAGGTGCGGAACAATACGTCGATCTCGTCCCGCGAGGTGATTTTCGTTCCGGTGTTGAGATCCTTGAATGTTGACACAGGGCGACTTGCGTTCATGAAATTTCTCCGGATGCCATATCCTTATGTTCCGGCAGTCTCAGCAAGCGGTCGTGAACCGTAAAAAAATCCAACGGTTGATGGGGTTAATGGGATTGGATACAGTATATCCCAAGGCGGGCTATGTCCGCAACCCGGAATTTTTGGTAAGACATAGAGCTGCCACTTTTGTAATTTGAAACGGCCGCTACAACTGAAAGCGGGACATCGTCGAAACGATGTCCCGCTTGAATTTTTGACCGGCTTGCAAAATAGTTTATTGAATCACGGTGGCCGTTTCCAGAATGGTAAAGGGGATATCAATTTTCAAGGCCTCAGCGGTCTTGGCGTTGATATAGAATTTCGGTTCAGGATCAACCTTTACCGCCACTTCCTTGATGGTTTTGCCGTTTTTCAAAACCGCCACAACCGATTCCGCCAGCATGTAACCCAGTTTCTGGTCGTCGGCCACAAATCCGGCCAAGGCCCCTGCCTTCACCGGTTTTGAGGAATAGGAGAGGACCGGCGTGTTTCCGGCAGCCTTAACAATATTTTCCGCGTTGTCGATATTTAGAGACTGATTTCCGATAATAATGACGGAAACCTTCCCTTTATACTCTTCCACCGCTTTAATGGCGTCTTCCGTGGTGGCGCACAACTTTTCCTGATATTTTATGCCGAGTTTTTCACAGACCGCCTTGGTGGCCGCCTGGTCCACGGACGCTGAAGGATTTCCACCCCCAAGGAGAAGCAGTACCGATTTGAGATCGGGGATAATGGCCTGAAAAATTTCAAACTGGGAGTCCACGGGCAGATAATAGGTCACACCGGTGATGTTGCCTTCCGGGGCCTGGAGGTTCTTGACGGCCCCTAATTGGGCCGGATTGTTGCAGCCGCCGATAAACGTGGGGATGGTCGGCGGATTCTGTCCCAGCCATTCGGCAGCGTTGGACCTTAGCAACACCATGCCGTTTTTTTCCTTTTCCCATTTTGCCGCAACCACGGCCAGGTCATCAATGGACCCCAATTCCTTTTGATACTCAATTTTGATGTCCGGTGCCTTCTCTTTCATGCCCTGTTCAAAACCGGCCGTCACCCGTTTGGCCATTCCGGATTTTCCCGCCCATGCCAGACCGATGTCCGTGGCGTTTGCGGCCGTTACACTTCCAACCACCAGCATTGAAACACAAAGTGATACCCAAAATAATCTCTTTTTCATGAATACTGTCTCCTTTTATTGAATCTCGATAGTTCCGTTGTAAACCTTTGCCTAAAAATCCTTAAAATCCTCTTCATCATCCAAAGGGAGCACCTTCGCGGGATCATCGCTCCGAGCCCCCTTTTCGGGGAGCAGCTTTTTCTGGGTCCCGAGTCTTGCCGGTTTTGGTGTTGACGGAGATCTGCGACCTCCATTCGAAAACGATTTCCCGACCGCTTGTGTTGTTTCGCTTCTTCCGCTGATAAGCACTGACAGATCATGAACCGTCGCTTTCATTTCGAGGGATTGAGCGCTCATTTCTTCCGACGCCGATGCGGATTCCTCGGCATTGGCGGCCACCTGCTGGACCACTTTGTCCATTTCGGAAACGGCCAGGTTAATCTGTTCAATGCCCTGGGCCTGCTCATCGGATGCCGCTGCAATTTCGCTGACCAGTTCACCCACTTTCACGGAGCTTTCATTTAACTGAACAAAGGCCTCGCGGGTCTGGGTGACGAAACCCGATCCATCGTTTACTTTTTTTACCGTCCCTTCGATCAATTCCGCCGTATTCTTAGCCGCTTCAGCGGCCCGCATGGCCAGATTCCGAACTTCGTCGGCCACCACGGCAAAGCCGGCCCCCGCCTCCCCCGCTCTTGCCGCTTCCACTGCGGCGTTCAGGGCCAGGAGATTGGTTTGAAACGCGATCTCGTCAATGGTCTTGATGATTTTGGAAGTTTCCGCACTTGCCACAGAGATCTCCGCCATGGATTCCGTCAGCTGTTCCATGGAATTGTTGGCCTGTGTCCCCAATTCCCCCACTTCCTTCATTAGGCCGTCGGCCTGCCGGGCGTTTCCCGCATTCTGTTTGGTCATGGAGGACATTTCCTCCATGGAGGAAGACGTCTCCTCAATGGAGGCCGCCTGCTCGCTTGCCCCTTCAGCAAGGGACTGGCTTGAACTGGACACCTCGTCGGCCCCTGCAGCCACCTGCTCGGACCCATCTTTAAGCCCCCTGACGATCCGGTTGATCGGTTTTACAATGGATTGCACCAGCAACAAAATGACGATGGCTGCGAGTATCACGACACCCAGGGCAACCCCCAGGTTCCAGTAACTAAGGTGTCTCACCGGCGCCAGAAGTTCGGCCGTATTCGCCGAAACGCCCAGAGTCCATCCCGCGGCGGGAATCGCTTTAAACACGACCAGTTTGTCAATGCCTTTATATTCATATTCGATCAGGCCGCTCCCTTGCGCTAACATTCTTCTTCCAAAGTCAAAATCATTCATGTTGAGTTTCAGGATATTACTTTTGTCCGGATGGCAGATCAGCAGCCCTCTCTTGTCGTAGATATAGGCATACCCCGTTTTTCCCACCTTGATGGGATCCACAAACAGTTTCGTAAACGAATTCACATCCACAACGCCAAAAATAACTCCGGCGACTTCATCTTTCTCCTTGATGGGAGCCGACACCGCAAACACGGGCTTACCGGTCCCCTTGCTTTTGATCACCTGGGAAATATAGGATTTTCCTTCCATGGACGCTTTAAAATAGGCCCGATCTTTCACGCTTATTTTGCCGACAATTTTCTCGTTTGAAGCTGAAACAAGCTCGCCCGCCTTGTCGGCCACACAAATATCTTCGAAATACTTGTAGTCGCTCTTCACCTTTTCCAATTCACTGCTGGCCGATTTCCTCGCGGCCTTACCGATGAAGGAGTCTTTCACCGCCGTTATGTACATTTTCTGGCGACTCCAGTTGCTCACGTTGAGTTCCTGATCCTTGACCCACGCATCGATCACTTTGACGGTGGAATCCGTGATCTGTTCAAGCCGGGCTGTAATCTCTTCTTCAAGAGCGTCCTTTGCCTTGAAATAGGACACCGCCGTGGAGGTCCCCATGCCCAGAATAATCAGCAAAAGCATGGGTACTAAAAACCTGTTTCTTAAATTCATTTTCATCGGAATGCTTCACTCCTTTCTTTATTTGGATCCATTATTAAATCTTCTGAAGTCGACCAACAAATTGCTGACGTCTCTTCAAGCAAAGAACATACCACAGTCCTGGAAAGAATCGCGCAAATCGGCTGAAAGGCGACAAAAGGTTCAACAGACGAAAATTTCGGTCTATATAAAGCAAGAAAACCGATCAAAAAGGATCTGGGCTTGTATTATTCAGCAGGTTAAGGAACTGATTGGAGGGGTCTTTACCGAAAAAAGCGTTTAAGCTTCAAGCTATTGACGGGCATGTCATTTTATTGACCGTTTTCTAACGGAAAGAAAACACAATTTTAGTTTTCTAATCCTGATCCAGGAGCCTTCTGATCTTTTGGGACAGCCGGCGCAGATGAAAAGGTTTTTGAATAAAATCATTGCACCCACGATCCAGAATCTCCTGCGCCGCGCCACCGATGCTGTAGCCGCTGGACAGCAGCACCTTTACGTCAGGGTTGATCTCTTTCAATCGATCATAAACAGCGCCACCTCCCATGTCCGGCATAATCAAATCCAGGATGACCATATGAATATGATCTTTATTCTTTTCATAAACCGCAATGGCGTCTCTGCCGCCCAAAGCGACAACGGTCTCATAACCGAGATTTGTCAACAATTCTTTTACGGTTTCAATGATCATTTTTTCATCATCCACGAAAAGAATCGTCTCTTTTCCTTCTAACAGGATTTCAATCGGTTCCGGCTCTTCCAACACTTGCTTATCCGATGCGGGCAGGTATTGATTGAAGGTTGTCCCGTGGCCTTTTTCACTGTAGACATTCACAAAACCGCCGTGATTCTTAATAATGCCGTAAACCGTCGCCAAACCCAAGCCCGTCCCATGGCCCATCTCCTTGGTGGTGAAAAACGGCTCAAAAATCCGTCCCAGCGTTTCTTTATCCATCCCCGCGCCCGTGTCCGTAACGGAAATCTTGACGTAACGGCCCGGCTTGACCTCATAGGGACCCACGTAAGCATCGTCTAGAGCGACGTTTTCAGTACTGAGATACAACTCTCCCCCTTCGGACATGGCATGCCAGGCATTTAAATAGATATTCAGCAGCACTTGTTCAATCTGTCTTCGATCCATATCAACAGTCCATATATCCTGCTGGTAATCTTGATGAATTCCGATCTCTTTTCGGGTTCGGCCAAACATATCAGCACTTTGGGCAACAATTTCATTTGGATTGGCAGGCTTCACTTCGTACTTCCCTCCCCTGGCAAAACTGAGCAACTGCCTGGCAAGGCGGGCCGCGCTTTTCACGTATTCCTCTATCTCTTCTAAATGGTGACAAAAAGGATGTTCTGAATCGACCTCCATGAGCATCAAAGAAACCCGTCCCTGAATACCCATCAGGAGATTGTTGAAATCATGGGCAACACCCCCTGCAAGGGTTCCCACGGCTTTCATCTTCTGTGCCTGCCAGAATTGGGCTTCCAATCGCTTTTTTTCTGAGATATCGCGAATGACAACCAGCATTCCCGCAGGATTTCCGTCATGGTCCTTGTAACGGGAAGCGCTGAGACTCACGGCCAGAAGTTGCCCATCTTTTCGATACCGTTTGGTTTCAAAGTTCTGGCAGGGGATTCCATTATCGATAAGATAGTGGATGTGGCGCATGGTGGCTTCTTTTTCCGATTCCGGAACAAACTCAATCCGCTTTCCTTTTAATTCCGTCAGGCTCCATCCAAAAGTCTCTGTAAAAGAGGGGCTGACGTAGTTGCAAAACCCATCCATATCATAGATGATAATGGCATCCGCGGATGAATTAATCAGTGAGCGATAAACCTCTTCCCCTCTTCTGGCATTTTCGAACAGGGTTTTATACTCTTCCTGGCTTATTTTGAGGGCTTCTTCAGCCCGATCTTGATTTTCTTCAAGGCGGAAGATATATTCCTGAAGCTTACGCCGGTCGTTCTCGTCTTGTGCCACGGTTCCCTCTCCCAATAATGCTACTTGTCAAACGCCTTGATTTCTTTTAAGATATCGGGAAACCCGATGGGCTTGCAGAGATACCGGTCCGCTCCCGCCCCAAGGCCCGCCGCGATTTCATCGGACTGGGCTTTGGCCGAAAGCATGATAATGGGAATCTGTTTGGTTATATCACTCGATTTTAGTCTTTTGCATACTTCGACGCCGTTTAATTTGGGCAGCTTCACATCCAGCAAAATGATGTCCGGTCGTTGGGAAAACGCTTGACTGAGGGCCTCCTCGCCATCCTCGGCAGTACATACGGCATAACCGAGTTTTTCAAATTTCCGCTGTAAGTAAGTATAAATGGCTTCTTCATCATCCACCACAAGAATTTTTCTGATGCTCACGACCAGTCCCTCCTTTTGAATACACCGACAAACGACGGCAAACGGTAAAAACCTCCGGGCTGTTTTCCCTTACCCATCATCCGGCATGAATATCCTGTGGTCCGCCAACGGGCAGATGAACCCTAAAGACCGTTCCTTTCCGATCACCTCCAAGGGGCAGGTCCGGAAACCGTTCTGTTTGGAGGGGACTTTCAAAATGGATGCTGCCACCGTGCTCTTGAACAATGCCCTCTGCGATGGTCAAACCCAAGCCGCTTCCGCCCACCTTTTGACTCATAATGCTGTCCGCCTGGAAGAATCGTTCAAACACTTTATCATGCACCTCCAAGGGAATGCCATACCCGTTATCGGCCACTGAAAAAACCATATCATTTCCTTCTTTTTCCGCGCCGATCAGTATTTTGCCCCCTTCAGGCGTATATTTGATGGAATTGCTCAACAGGTTCACAACCACCTGAATCATCCGTTTCTCATCCCCATAAATATCCGGCAATTTGGATGAATAACGTTCAATGACGGTATGGCCGTGGGAATCCATCAGTTGGGATACCTCCCCCAGGGCGCTTTTTAGAATGTGCTTGACCGAGATACGGGCTAAATTGAGTTCAAATTTTCGGGACTCAATTCTTGAAAGATCGAGAAGGTTTTCCACCAGACCCGTAAGTCGGACAATCCCCTCATTGACAACCTGAAGATCTTCCCGGGTTTCATGGTCGATATCGCCCGAATAACCTTCCAAAATACCCGATACGCCCAGCAGCATGGCATGAATGGGCGTTCTGAATTCATGGGAGGCGATGGTCACGAATTCAGACTTCATTCGATCCACCTGGGCGACCGCATCGGCCATTTCATTAAACGAATCGGCCAATTGTCCGATCTCATCCCGTGATTTGACCCTGATATGTTGATTCAATTCTCCCTTGCTGATGGCGACCGCCCCTTGGGTCAAACGTTTCAGGGGCCGCGTGATGTGAAACCCCAGCAGAATGGACGCTCCTACGACGGAGAGAACGGCGATGACGGTGATCACCGTTGTGAGGTTGCGATTTCTGCGTGCGCTCCCTTCGATGAGCGCCCCGGCCATTTCATTGGCGCTTCTCATATCCTCTTCCTGCCGGGCGATACTCTCTTCTATACTGTCCCGGGTTTTGTTGGCGGCTTCGTGAAAATCATCCACATTGGCCCCGATGGTAACATAACCGAAGCCCCTTTTGGAAGCCCCATAGACGCCCGTATAGTAGGGTACCGTCGCATAAGTGGTTAGTTTCCACAATCCGCTCCAAAGAATCAAGAACGAACCGGCCCCGCCGTCTTCGGTTCCCCTGTGCCAGCCTTCGCACTGAGGGGCCGTATCGAGAATACGGCAGTCCAGCGCGATTTCGCCGAAACGCATTTGGTCTTTTGAACCGCTCTTTTTCTGGTTGAAATCCCTGAAAGACGGTAATCGTGCGACAAATTCCAGCAGGGACAAACCACTTTTCTTGTATTCATCATATGTTTTCTGGCTGACCCAGCCGGGCACCTCTTCACCTGTTTCAGGATCGTATCCGCAGACAAAGAAATCACGGGCATGTGAAATGCATCGATCCCGGTCATCCCACAGAAAAGCGTAATTCCCTGAACCGCCATCGGATAATGCCGAAAATCGTTCCTCGGTGGGGACCACGTGATCCGTGAATTCCATAACATGAATATGGTCCAGGGCCATGGTCAGATAGCCGGTCTTCTTTCCATTTTCATAAACAGGCGTGGCCCATCTGATAATTCCTTCAAATCTCTCGCCGGAAGGATTTTCCTTTCCGGCATAGGCGCTTTCCGGTTTTACTTTGATCCCCTCGGGATCTTTGTAAAGCCATCCCTTCTTGTAAGCTCCGATCACTCGGGAAACATAGATTTCACCTTTTTTAAGAGATGAAAGATGGGAAAAATAGTCCTCGGCTTTACAGAATGTGTTTTCCCTCCTGCTCACATCTCTCAAATCCTTTGAGATACGACCGTTTTTCACTTTTATCTTTTCATTGCCCCATAAGTCAATGAAGGTAATCTCCTTGTAGATAGGTTTTGATATGCGGCTGAAATCATCCGGGGGACGATGACGCCAGCCTATCCTGTTTGCCGGGTTGGACCAGAGCAATCCCATGGTAGTATCGGGCGCCGCCCCTCTGGGCGGATTACGGGGAACAATCACATCCCGAACGCTCGAAAGGGACACCAATCGGTATTTTTCAGGGTCGGGCCCGAAGGCGGCCAACACTTTTATATCGTTATCCCTTTCATAGAGAAAATCGGCGATTCTTACGGCCAGTTCAACGGTCCTTAATTCAATGGCCTGGGTGGATTTCTCATCCAGGGCATGCACACTGTCCTCTATGGCCAAGTGCCCGGTCTCCCTGGCGGCCTTCAAATTCTCCTCTCCCATCCTCATGGCAATGGCTGTGGAGTCCTGTCCGGTTTGGGCCATATTCTTGTTTGCCATATACCCCAGGGCCATCAGCGGAATGATGGAGAGAAGCAAAAACAGAATGAGAAGTTTGGGGAAAATGCCCCACAATGGACTCTTTTGCTTCCCTTTGCCTTCGTTACCCTTCATAATGAAATCCCCTCAGATAATCCGCGCATGTTGCCCGATAGAGTTCATGGGCCGTGAGTTAGAATCTCTTCCAACTTGCCCGACAGTTCTTTTATATTAAAAGGTTTTTGAATGAACGCATCACATCCGCGATCCATAATCTCCTCGGCATGGCCGTCAAGGCTGTACCCACTGGCAAGAATGACCTTGACACCCGGATCAATCTCCTTCAGCCGGTCAAACGTATCACCGCCGCTCATGCCGGGCATGATCATATCCAGTATCACGGCATCAATCCGGTCCTTCCGCTCCTCATACAGGCGAACAGCCTCCCTTCCCCCACTTGCCGTGAAAACCTCGTAACCGAGTCTCTTCAAAAGCGCTTCGGCCGTTTCAAGGAATATCCGTTCATCGTCCACAAGGAGCAATGTCTCTTTTCCGGTCCTGAGGCCCTTGATGGGCCCGGGTTTGGAAACCACCACTTTCGATTCCGAAGCCGGCAAATAGATTGTAAATGTGGTTCCTTTGCCCTTTTCACTTGAAACATTGATGATGCCGCCATGATTCTTGATGATGCCGTATGCGGACGCCAGTCCCAGGCCCGTGCCACGCCCCATCGCCTTGGTGGTGAAAAACGGATCAAAAATCCGCTTCTGCGTCGCGGCGTCCATTCCGATTCCGGTGTCGGTAACGGATATTTCAGCGTATTTACCCGGCGGCATGGAAAACGGGTTCAGGTATTCTTCATCCAGCACCACATTACGGGTTTCCAGAAACAGCTCCCCCCCTTCCGGCATGGCCTGCCAGGCATTTATGAAAAGGTTCATCATCACCTGACCGATCTGCCCTCGATCAACCGCCACGGTCCATATATGGGGATGATATGTTGCGTGTATGCTGATTTCTTTCCGGGTACGGCCAAACATCTCGGCATTCTTCCGGACCAGTTCATTGATGTCGGAAGGTTTAACCTCGTATTTGCCTCCCCTGGCAAACCCTAAGAGCTGTCGTGTCAAGGTTGCGGCATTTTGAATATAGTCTTCAATCTCTATAAGATGCTCAAAATCGGGGTTAGACGAATCTTTATCCATCAGCATCAGAGAGGCACGGCCTTGAATGCCCATGAGCAGATTGTTAAAATCGTGGGCGATGCCGCCGGCCAGGGTCCCCATGGATTCCATTTTCTGGGCGTGCTGAAGCTGTCTTTCAAGTTCAGCCTTTTCCTTCCCGGTCCGTTTCATCTCGGAGACATCTTTAACGACCGCCACAAGACACGGCTCATTCGTGAAATACAAAGGACGTGCCGCCAACAGCGTATCCCTGACAATCCCGTCTTTTGTACGGTATTGCATTTCAAAACCGTCCACCTCTCCGTCCTGTTTGAATTTTTCCTCGAAGGCCTTCCGGTCTTCAAGATCGACGATCAAATTCAACTCAAGAGGCGACTTGCCGATCACCTCCTCGCGGGTGTAGCCGCTCATTTTCATAAATCCGTCATTGACCTCAACAAACCGGCCGTCTCTTCTTTTGGTGATGGTGATGGCATCGGGGGAACTCTGAAAGGTGGTTCGAAATTTTTCTTCGCTCTGCTTCAGCGTTTCATCGGCCCGTTTGCGCTCGGTAATATCTTGAAAGATGGAGATCCCCGCCACAACATGGCCCGTTGCATCGGTAATGGGCGCCGCATTGGCTGAAACCCAACGTTCCCTCCCCTGTTGGTCATGAACGATCACCTCTACATCTTTTGATATTTCACCTTTTAAAACAGCTCTCGCAAGGGGAAGATTTTTGGGCACGCAAGGTGTGCGGTCGGGATGGAGCAGCCGCCACTTGGCCGCATGTTCTTGAATATCAATCCCGGTAAGATCACCGCTTTCCCCCCCCCATATAACGAAAGCCGCGGCGTTGACAAGGCGTATGCGAACGTCCGGCGCATCGGCGATGATAATGCCCGAAGGCGACTGATTGATGGCCGCCTCCAGCAATGCACGCATCCGCTGCAATTCCTCAGCCTCCAGTTTAAGCAGGGCTGTAGCTTCCTTTTGACGACGGTTTGTCGTCTCCAGTCCTTTCACCAGCACCGCAGCGGAAACTGAGGCAGCAACATTCACCATAACAAAGCTGACAAATGCCGCCAAAGCTTTTTGCGTTGTAGTGAAAAATTGAAATTGATCCCCGAAAATCCCGTAGCTGATCCCACACCAGTACGCGCCTAACGTCACCAGGTTCAAGATAATGCAAAACCATGCGGCTCTGAGGCCAAGCAGCAAACCAGCGAGAACGGAAAAGGCAAAAAGCCAGATGGGAGCACCGCTTAAAACCCCTGCGTTTGTCAAAATGCCCAGGCTCACGGCATAGATAATCAGTAGCGTACCGCCTGCCCTGAGTCTGTAGTTCAATTTACGGCTGAACAAAAGATAGACCGTACCCGCCACTGCAAGAACATCGATTACAGCCAAACTCCAGAAACGTTCTTTAATGGCGAGCATAATTGAAGGTGGAAACGCCACGGGAATTAGCACAACTCCGCAGGCCAGCATGGCAAATAGAATCCGCTCACGCCAATATGCCAACGCGTCGTCTTCCTCCTTCAAGGGAGGTAATAGCCTATTTTTCAAGAAGCTTATCAAAGCCATGAAAAAACCCCATTGAAACATCGAATATTCCGGTGATAGGCCATCACAAATCCTTCACATGAGGCGAAAAGACTTCTCCAATCAGCGCCTTCTTCCGTCCAATATTTCTCGAACCTTCAAGGAAAGTCTTGCCATATTAAAGGGCTTTTGGATAAACCCATTGCACCCTCTGTCAATGATCTTCTTGGCCTGCCCATTGATGGCATAGCCGCTGGACAGCATCACCGGCATTTCCGGACGTATCCCGCGAATGGCATCGAAGGTTTTTCCGCCGTCCATCCCCGGCATTATCATATCCAGGAGAACCAGGTCAATTTCCGTTCCTCTTTTCCTGACGGCTTCCACCGCTGCCTCACCGCCGCGGGCAACTCGGACCCGATATCCCAGATGCTCCAGCATGGCTTGTCCCACTTCGATGATCATCTCTTCATCATCCACCAGCAAAATGGACTCCGATCCCGGTACGGAACTGTCGTCGGCCGAAACTTCCCGGAACACTGCTTTATGGGATACAGGCAGATAGCATGCGAAAGTCGTGCCACGGCCAGGTGCGCTGGCGACGGTAATTATCCCCCCATGATTCCTGATGATGCCGTATGCGGACGCCAGCCCAAGGCCTGTTCCGCGTTGCTTTTCCTTGGTGGTAAAAAACGGATCGAACACTTGCCTTCGCGTGGTTTCATCCATACCGATACCGGTGTCCGTAACACTGATTTTTACGTAGACACCGGCTTGAACCTGGTGGGGTTTGCAGAAGGTCTCATCCAACGAAACCTTTTCAGTTCGAATTCTCAGTGCGCCCCCTTCCGGCATCGCCTGCCAGGCATTAACATAAAGGTTCAAAAGTACCTGCTCAATCTGTCTTGAATCGACTTCCACTACCAAAGGGGAGAAGGTCGTTTCCGTTTGAATTTGGATTTCCCTGCGGGTGCGCCCAAACATTTCAGAAACACCGGAAACCAGCGCATTCAGGTCAACGGGTTTCACTTCGTACTTGCCGCCACGGGCAATCCCCAACAACTGGCCGGTAAGCCCCGTAGCGCTCTTGATATACACCTCCACGGCCTTAATATGCTCCTCGACGGCATGGGTTTCCAGGGACATCAGTGAAATGCGCCCCTGAATGCCCATTAAGAGGTTGTTGAAATCGTGAGCAATGCCGCCTGCCAGCGTACCGATGGCTTCAAATTTCTGGGACTGTTGAAGCTGCCGTTCCATGTTCAATTTTTCCGTCACATCTTCGTAGATCACAAACCGATCCAGATTTTCCATCAAGACCGGCCTGAAATGAATTTGCCGCTTTAATCCGTCTTTACCGGTGACCGTGAACACCCGAGGTCTTGACGGCCCTTGCCCTCCCTCTTTCTGATCCCTGATCCAGGTCCTGACGGCTTCACGACGATAGGCATCTTCGGGAAAGGCTTTTTCAAACCACTTTTTTCCGTTGGGGACATCTTTAAGCGTGTAACCGAACATGTGTCGGAATTGGGGATTGACGTACTTGTAAACCCCGTCTTTTCCGATCAGGCTTATTCCGAGCGGAGATTCCTCCACCAGGGTTCGGAACTTCCCCTCGCTCTCTTTCAGGGCCGTCTGCATGGACTCAAGTTCCGTCACCTTCTGTTCAAAACCGGCGTAAAGGGCACCGAGCGCCTTTTGCATCGTCTTGAAGGCCTGGGACAAAACCCCCACCTCATCCTGCCGGTTGACGTCCTTGAATTCCGTTTCCAGGTTTCCGGTTCCAAACTGAAGGGCCGCGGCGGTGAGGGCCCGAATCGGCCCGACAATGCGTCGGGACGCATAGAACCCCAAACCTCCCGCCAAAACGGTACATAGAAAGGTCAACGCAATAAGGTATTTTGTCATTTCCCTTACGCTGGCATAGGCCTCACGGGTAGGCTGCTCAACCACCACGGCCCAATCGGTACCGCTAATGGGCGCATGAACACCGATAACCGGTTCGCCCACCAACCCTTGGTACTCCCGCACTCGTCCGGGATCTCCCGAACCACGGGAAACGAAGTCAGCCACGGGCGGCATGCCGCCCATGTCCTCCCCATATCGTTTCAACACTTCAGCGGGTTTTTGGTAGGCCACAAACCGACCGTGCTTGTCCACAAGATAGGCATAGCCGGACTGACCCACTTCAATAAGTGCCACACGTTGCCATAAATGGCTGACATTCACTTCGGCGATAATGACCCCCACAACCTCGGCCGTGGGGGTTTTGACGGGCAAGGCGATGGGAACCGACAACAGGCCCGTATCGCCCAGGAATGCCACCGGACCCATGTAGGGTTTATTCCCTTTCAGGGCCGAAAAAGCAGGATTCTGCTTCTGGTTGACGAGTTCTTCGTGTAGGTAGGTATGAAATCGGGATACCTTGCAGCGCTCATCGCCGTTTTCGTCCAGCACGGAAATCCGGCTGTACAGGGGTAGGCTGCTGATCAAAAGATTCTCCACGGAAATACATTGCGCTCCGGGAGACTGCAGCGCCAGCGGCGTGTTGTTCAGAAAAAAGGAGAGTCTATCCACTGCCCGGGCCACATACCCTGAAATCAGTTGTGAGACCTGTTCCGCGGTCTGTTGCTGCAATCGAAAAGCGAGATCTTGCTGGTTTCTATGGGCAATGAGGATCAAACCCGTCCCCACGGCAGCCAGCGCCAGGATGACCATCAGGATGGAAACCCAGGTCAACTGGGTCGCCAGGCTCTTTCCTCGAACCGGACGGATGGATTTACCGAATGGATGTGGATTCATGCGAAGCGCGGGCCTTGAGTCTGATTTTTGTGGTGGCATGAGAGACCGGCCAGACCGGCATCAGCTCACCGTTCTGAATCTGTGCCACATAGAGATTGGCGAATTCATTCTGGCCGTATTGATCAAAACGCAATCTTCTGGCAGGCAACACGAGTTGCGGTCCTTGGGGAATATCCGTTTTCGACAAAGCGTCACGAAGTCTCTTTCTATCCGTGGAACGGGACCGTTCCAAGGCATCCTTAAGCACCAGCACCGCCTGATAGGCATGGGCGCTATCCCCTGTAATGTCCGTTTCAAAACGCCGCCGGAACCGTTCGTTCAGGGCTTTGCTGTCCGGCACATATTTGGAGTACTCGACCAGGGTAAAGGTTCCCTCCGCCAGAGGTCCCAGATGTTGGATATATTCGGGAGATACCGTCCCCCCCGCCATATCAACCATGGGCACGGACGTCTCGGATGCGGCGAGAGCCTTACGAATCAAAATACTGTCCTTTAGATAGGTCACCGTGAGAATGATATCCGGCTTGGCCGCCAGGACTTGTGCCACTTGGTTATCAAGGGTGGTGGCGCCTTCAGCCCTGTAACCCACATCCGCCACCACCTGCAATCCATTCCACTTCAAGGCGTTTTTCTGTGCCAGACATGCCGATGTACCGAAATCGGTATTTTCATACAGAAGGGCAACACGGTTGACGGGATAGCCCGCAAGCTTCTTCAGATCCTTCAGAAATTGAACCTGGTCCCGTGCGTAGAATCGGGCCTTGGGCTGAATTCGAAAAGTGTAGGTAAAACCTCTTTCAGTGATAATATCCGCGATGGAGATGCTGACGATAAAAGGCGTTTCCAACCGCTCCGCTACCTTTGAAGCGGGTTTCGTGACACTGCTCTGGTACGTGCCGATAATGGCGACCACATCTTCTTCTTGAATCAAACGTCTCGCTTCCCTGGCGCCAACCTCAGGGTTCCCTTGGGTGTCGGCAAGAACAATATCCATTTTGGCACCATTCAGTGCCGCAATGCCCCCGGCCCCATTGATCTCCTCGACCGCCAGTCTAACCCCATTGGCACTGTCCAGCCCTTTATCGCTGAGGTCCCCGCTCAGGGGAAAAAGCACGCCGACCTTAACTTTTGCACCCAAAGTGGCGCCGCGCTCTTTTTCACATCCCACACTACTGATCAGAAGAACACCAATGAGGAAGGGATATATTCTTCTTAAGATGGTCAACATGGCGCCTTTTTGAAGCAAAACCGAAAACAGACATAAAAAAACCTGATCTTTTGGGATCAGGTCAAAGAAACGGGCAACCGGTGGGAAACCGAGAATCAAGCTTTCGCCGGACAACTTCAACCGTCATAGAGCGTATTTGCATGAAAACCATTCAACAGGCCCAGACCTTTCGGGTCCCTATTGCGAAATGAACTCCTCGACCCGTTTTTCCACACGATCACGGACATTTCGCATAAAATCCAATGACTCTCCCGCGGGATCCGGCAAGTCCCAGTCCTCTGCGACAGCCCCGGGGAAAACGGGGCATGCGACTTCACAACCCATGGACAACACCGCATCCGGTTGCCAGCCATGGGGCAGATCCGAAATGGGGGATGGCTTCAGATAGGCCATATCAATCCCTTTTTCCGCCATCACCTGCTCCATTATGGGATTGACACGCTCGGCCGGCTCATTTCCCGCACTTAGAACTTCAAAACGATCTCCCGCCAGTTGGCGTGTAAAGGCCGCGGCCATTTGACTGCGACAGGCATTTTCGCGACATACGAAAAGCACTTTTTTGCGTTTAAAGAAAGGCTCCGCCAATTTCCGAGCCTCTTCCCCGGTCTCTGCCAGCGCCGTGGGATGGGCTTCCACATCACCCACTTTTTCCACCTGACGGTATCCGAGGGTTCCTTCAAAGCCGGCGCCTATAGCATCAAAGAAATAACGGGCCGTCAGGATGGCGCCGTCGAAAATATTGTTGCCCTTGGTGGCACCCACGGTTAACAATAACCCTTTTCGCCACTTTCTCCCCGGATCCTCCAATCCAAGAGCATACTTCCTGGACCACAGGGCCTGAGATCGGTCAATCAAAGCTTTGAGCTGTGCGGTCGCACCATAAAAAAAGATGGGGGTGGCCAATACAACCAGATCCGCTTTTCGCAATAGCGGATAAAGCGGCTGCATGGGATCATCCAGGGGACAATACCCCTTGGTCTCACAAGTACCGCATTCCACACACGGTTTCACTTTTTTCCGGGTTGCATCGAAAACGCTTGTTTGTCCCCCAAGTTTTTCCACCTCATCCAGAAAAGCTGACAGAAGGATACTCGTATTACCCTTTTTGCGTGGACTGCCCTGTAAACCGAGAACGAACATATGACGTTTCCTTATTCTTTATGAATCCTTTTCCAACCAGGTTCCGTTATCAAAATAAAGGCGGCCTTCTTTCGGGAACATACTCATGGGGAATGGTTCCTTCGTTCCATTTTTTGGAAACATAAAGGTTGCAATAGCAACTTCCATATTTCCGAACATCCTCCTCCCTGTATATACAGGGGCACATGATGTCCTTGTCTTTTTCCCGATCTCCGGTAGCCAGCCTACATGGACAGCACATGTAACCGTAGCGATTCTTGTTGTCGATGAGCCCTTGAATCAAGTCGAACACCATTTTTTTGTCATCGCTGAAGTAGAACCCTTTCGGCTCCTGCACTTTTCTGAGCAGCTCATAAAGCTTTTCCACCTCACTCATAACCCCAACGCCTCCTTGATTTCATCTTCCTTATACCCGACAATGACTTTGTCTCCGATAATGATGGTGGGGAATGAACAGTTTGGATTCCATTTTTTCACATCTTCCAGAATTGCGGCTCTTTCGTCACCATGAAACAGGTCCACGTCGGTGTAATCATATTTGACCTTGCACTCATTCAATAACGTCTTGGTTGATTTGCAATGACCGCAAGTACTGAGGGTATAGAGTTTTACTGAATCAGTCATTGAGACTCTCTCCTTTTTTTCTTCCATGCCAGATATTCTCCGTGGGTGAATGCCGTACCCAATCCGGACAATGAATCCTGATGTCCGTCTTTCCTGCAGATACGGCACCTGGTTTCACCGCACATCTGGCATTGAAGACAGTCGTCGCAACGCTTTTTTTCGTTACGAGCATTCGGTAATTTCAAGGAATCCGTCATTCGTCAAAAGAAATTACACCTAATCGCCCTGCTCCGCCATATAATCATCATACATGGTTTCAAGGGCAAGTTTATGCTTGGCTTCTTCCTGGCACAACATTTTGAAAACATTTTTCAATTCTTCTTTATCAGCCCTTTCAAGGAGTTCGTTGTAAAGTTTAAGGGCTTTCTCTTCCCGCTTCATGGCCAATCTGAGAAGATCGGCATAACCCATATCCTTCGGATCATCCACATCCACCAGATAGTTGCTCCTCTTGATATCGGGAATCCATTTGAATTTATAATCCGCCGGCGCCTTCTCAGCTTTCCCTAAATTTTCAAGCATATCATAGTGCTTCTGCTCCTCTTTGGCAAAGCCCTCCAGGGTTTCCTTGGCGCCTGAAAAAAGAGCATCTTTCGCCAGACCTGAATAGAATTCAACGGCTTCCCTCTCCTTATCCTTAGCAAACTGAACGATTTCCTCAAATGATTTAAAAGGCATATTCTTCTCCAACTTCTCAAAAAAGAGTTTAATTCAAGAGCGAATTCAAATGTGATTCTATCTCCCCCTTGGGGAGTGCACCTACCAAGGTGTTAACAAGGTCACCATTTTTGAACAACAGCATTGTTGGAATGCTCCTGATGGAATACCTGGAGGCGGTCTGCGGGTTTTCATCCACATTCATTTTGGCGATTCTAACGCGTCCTGAATATTCGGATGCCAGTTGCGCAATTACCGGGCCCACCGTACGGCAGGGGCCGCACCATGGCGCCCAGCAATCGACCAGAACAGGTCCTGGAAAACCCAGAATTTCCGACTGAAATGTCATGTCCGTGACGTCAATGGGCTTATCCGAAACC
The DNA here is from genome assembly GCA_963663335.2 of Desulfatiglandales bacterium. GTDB lineage: Bacteria > Desulfobacterota > DSM-4660 > Desulfatiglandales > Desulfatiglandaceae > NaphS2. Next base: position 1,013,017 of record CAXXLN010000002.1, read on the forward strand.
GTACCGTTCGACAACGGTGTTTTACATTTTCCGCAAATAGGCTTTTCACCCATCCGGCCTTTTGGAATCCGGTTCTTTGTGCCGCATTTATGACATTTTACGATAATACTTTCCCTGTTCATTGCTCGTCCTTTTCCTTTAAACGGCTCTACTCCGGCTCGAACTGATCCTTTTCCGCACCGCAAACCGGACAAGTCCAGTCATCGGGTAGATCGGCAAACGCAGTTCCCGCATCCACTCCGTTATCGGGATCCCCATCCGCGGGGTCGTAAACGTATCCACACACTGAACAAACATATTTTTCCATTCATCCATCTCCTCAACTATTTCGTTAGAATTTCTGGGCTACATCTTTACCATAGCCCTGTGCCATTTGGTTGCCCCCTCCCAGCAAAGCGGATTTGAGCATTAACGGTCCATTCACCATGTCCATTTTAAGAACATTCTTCATGGTGTCAAAAATCCTTCCAGGTGCTTCACCGCTCCAGCCGAAAGCACCGAAAGAACCGCCTACTTTCCCCTCAAGGCCGGTCTTCTCCGCCAGAAAGAGCATGGTTTTCATGCCCTGCATCATTTCGCCGTGATAGGTCGCGGACCCGAAAACGTAAGCATCATAACCAGCCAGATCTTCAACCTTTTTCACTTCAGTCACACTGACAACCGATGCCTCGGACCCTTGCATGCGGATTCCTTCACCGATCAATTCCGCGATCCTTTTCGTCTCCCCCGACCTGCTGGCATACACAATAAGCGCTTTTCCCATTCAAACCGCCCCCTCTATTCTTCCTCAACAACCACTTCTCCCTTATGTTTCGTTCCACACAGGGGACATAGGATATCAATCTCTTTTTCGTCACCTATGAACTTTTCCCGCAATTTCTCCGGCCCCAGAAAGCTCACGTCACCGCAAGCACAATTCGGGCATTCGGCTCTCACCTGGTACTTTTTCTTAGACATGAAATCCTCCCTTTTTTGCCTAAAGTCTCGGGTCCTGCCCGGTATTTCCGCAATCCGGAATATAGCATGTGGTATCAACAAATTCGCATTTCTTATCACAAGACGGACATTTTTCCGGTGGCGTATCGGCCTTTATATTGTATCCGCATTCCTTGCATTTCCAGTCTCCCATGGTAACACCCCCTTTCACGATTCTGAAACTTACCTAAAGTTATTGGCTTTCTTAAATATAACACATTTTATAAACAACAACCTCAAAAGATTTTTTTGATTATAAAGCATGTTTTGTGCCAAAATGGAACTAAATAAATTTCAAATGCCATTAATACTGCGCCCGTCCTGTTTTTGCGCTTCAACTGGAATAAAGTTCAAGGCCACAAAAAGGCGTTCAAAAAAGCATTATGATACAGCAGGGTTGTCTCACAAAAGCACGAAGCGCCATAACCCGTTGATATTCTAATTATCCGGCCGGAAAAATGTCTCACATTCCCATTTGAACCGAATCTGTCCCATGAAACACTTTAGCCGTGCCCCTCACCAGCTATCCACCCCAAGGCATTTGAGCATATGTATCCGTGAGTTTATCGCGAAATTCCTTAAAAAATTTTTCGTGGGATTTTTCCCACGACGCCAACATTTTCAGGGCTTTGGAAGCAGGCCCGTCCACTTTTTCAGATGTTTTTTCGTAGAATTCGCTCAGATCCTTTTCAATGAGCCATGCCGTATTAAAAACCGTTACATCGGGGATCATGGATTCATAAAGGCATTTTTCCAGGAATTCCGATCGGTTTCGATCGTCAAAATAGTTTGTAGGTTCCATGGGCGCATTTTCAAAGGATGACAGGTCCATCTCCTGGTCATGCCTCAATTTTTCCAGGATCGACTCTATAAATATAATATGGTGTTTCTCTTCTTCAACAATTTGTTTAAAAGCCGTTACCGCCGCACCCACACCCATCCGTTCCAGCGACGTTTCGAAAAAACTCATACCGGTCTTTTCCTGGTTCAGCGCGTACTCAAAAATTTTAATTAGTTTCTGGTTGTTAGCCATTGATTTCCTCCCGTGGTTGTTTCTCTTAAAGACCCAGCAATGCTTTAAGCACAAAAGAATTGCCAAACAAGCATTGCCAGCAAAGATATGACACCATCGTTTAAAAGGTTATGCTTTCGCCTAAAATGTAGTGTGGCAACCATTGTCAATTTTGTTCAGCGTATGCTACAGTATAAAATAATTAAACCAACAGGGCAACCCATTTACAAGGGACTCCTTTTATCTTCAAAGCCCTTCATCAGGAGACTCAGGAAGCATGAAAATCGCCACGTTCAACGCCAACTCCATACGCGCCCGGCTGCCAATTCTGTTGGATTGGCTAAAACATGAAGATCCTGACATTTTGTGTCTTCAGGAAACCAAAGTGCAGGATAAGGACTTTCCATTGGAAGCCTTTCTGCATCTCGGATACCATGCGGCGTTCAGGGGGCAGAAATCCTATAATGGGGTCGCCATTGTCAGCAAATCTCCTTTGGAAGAGAGTCGTTTAGACCTCTTTGAGAACGGCGATGACCAGGCGCGCTTCATCAGCGGCACCATAGAGGGCATACCGGTTGTTAACGTCTATGTCCCCCAGGGGTTCCAGGTGGGATCCGACAAATTTCAATATAAGCTGATGTGGCTTAACACGCTTTTTGATCATATCTCCAACCGCTACAAACCTGATGCCCCCCTCCTTATGGTCGGAGATTTCAACGTAGCCCTGGAAGACCGGGATGTCTATGATCCCGATGGATTCAGGGGAGGTATCGGGTTTCATCCCCAGGAACAGGCATTGATGGAAAAGTTTTTCCAGTGGGGGTTGGTGGATATATTTCGAACCCATATACCGGAGGCCAATCATTATACCTTCTGGGATTATAGAATCCCCAATGGTTTCAAACGAAACATGGGCTGGCGCATCGACTATATTTTGGGAACAGCCCCAGCAGCCGAAAAATCAAGCACCGTCTGGATCGACACCGAACCTCGCGGGCTGGAAAAACCATCAGATCACACCTTTCTGATTGCATCCCTGGCGTTTTAGAACCTCGGTAAACCCATGCAGCGCTTACAGGAGGGTCTCCCTTTTTAACAGGGTTTTGGTAATACCCAAGGCGACCACATAAAGGACTCGGGATGATGCATTTAGGCCTAACAACATAGAAGCCTCGCCATCATAAAAAGCGCCGATACCACAGCAACCTAATCCCAGGGCAGAGGCCGCCAGGTAAAGCCGCTCCCCCATAAGACCGGCAGTCATCATGGCATACCGATACCCTCTGGGACCCCATGACCGTTCCAGAGATGTTATGTTGGCCATAAACAAAAAATGGAGGGAGGCACTTGCCATCCATTCCTGATCCAAACAGATATGGCTCATAACATTTATGAAGGCGCCGGACTTCACAAGACCCAACCCTTTCGTCATGTCATCCATCAGATAGAATCCATCCTCAAGGGATTCTATATTGCCAGCCAAAAAACCGTTACAAATACTTGGAAAATACGGGTCAAGGCCACCGCAGTCCATGGCCGAAACGACTTTAAGCAACGCACCCAAATGGGAAATCGGCAGGGTTTTGGCCACAAAATTTCTGCTGGATCTTCTTCGGAAAACAGCTTCCGGATATGTTAAACCGGCATCAGGCATTGACGCCAACGGAATCGAAACACGGGATTCGAGCACAAGCCCCAGAATATTGCCCATATCCAAATCCGGATTTCTGTACATCATATCATATCCCGCAGCGTGAACCCGCCTGACCTCAGACACCTCGAACTCCCCGAGGGAAACCCGACTCGCCTTTTTCACCGTTTCAGGCAAATCTAGAATGGGGTGAGTTTCAAGTGTCCTACCGAAATCGCGCTTTCCCTTCAAACAACAAACGGCCAATGCCGCTTCCCGATTCTCGTCCAGGCCCAGCAGGCGATTAACCGACCGGTCGTCGAAATCAAAGGTATTTTCAGATCGTAGGCCCAAAGCTCGAAATGAAAGATCCAGATTTTCAAGAACATGCCCGGTATCCAGTAAATGGTAGCGATAAGACCGATCACGGTATTTCCAGGCACTTCTGAAAAAAATGGCCGTTAAAAAAAAGGTGAGCGGAACATCATTCAAATCACGATCTTTCATGAATCCGTTTGCCGCGCCTAACAGTGATCCATCACGCAGCTTTACCAGAGCGTGTTCTCTAATGGAAAAATGATAGAGTCCATCATCCAGGCCTTTAACGCCATTTGAAAGAATATAGATTTCAGTTGGATAAAGAGCACCCGCCGAAGCAGCGCTTCGAAAATAGAAACTGCCGCCTGGATGCCGCGTTTGGGAGGTTAATGTATAGGTCAAGAGCAGGATTCTCGAGAGTTCCTGCAAGTCAAAGGCATCAACACTGGGGGGCTTACGCCGGCCCCCATAAAGGGCGAAAAGGTTTTCCTGAGGAAGAGGGATCTCGCGGGGCATGGGAACCGCTTCCAGACCATCGTAGATCTTGAATAATTCCGGCTGATTCTGCCAATCCAGAAAATGTCCACCCATTTTTGACCGATCATAGCTGGTCTTTTGGTGGTATGCACCGGCCGTCTGGTTCATGCCGTCCTCGCTTTCGGGTTTAAGGTGTAAGGTTTCAGGCAAGGGACCAAGTCGACCCATTGTTATAAAGTATAGGATTTCTGAACGTTCCCCATGCTCCAAAGTGGGAAAGAGAAAACCCTTTCACCTTATACCCTACACCTTACACCTAAATGCTTCTCATCAGGCGGCTTCAAGTTTCTGTCTGTCAGCCATATCCATCATGACACGTTCTCTGGCCCTGTCAATACCCAGCGCCTTTCTCTTTTTATCAATATGCGCAATCATCATTTTGGCCATTTCATAGGGATCCGCCGTGAATCCCCACTTTCCGAAGCCCATCTCTTCAAGCCCGCCAAAGAGAAGTTTATGAAATTTTGTCCCTTCAATGATGGGATAGGTGACTCCGAAAACCGTGTACACTCCGGACGCCACAAAATAGTGCCCGATTGAAATAGCTTTTTCACTCATCCATTCGGGGGCGGCACCGGCAACGGGAAGATCGGCCAGGCTTTCTCCCAGCCCACCGGTACGAACCATCTCCGTACATGCCATGAGGATTCGGCTGTTATCCACGCAGGACCCTAACCCCAGTACCGGTGGCATGCCCACCGTCTCGCAGACTTCGCTCAGTCCGGGACCCGCCATGACCGCCGCCTCCGGCGTATACAGGCCGGCTTTTGCCAGAGCGATCTGGGAACACCCGGTCTGCACCACCAAAACATCGTTTCGGATCAGCTCTTTGACCAATTCCACGTGAACCCAATCCTGTTTCACCCTCGGGTTGGTACAACCGACAACGCCGGCCACGCCCCTGATCCGACCATTAATAATGTTTTCATTCAAAGGTTTATAAGATCCTCTAAAACTTCCGCCCAACATGTAGTTGATGTATTCCTGGGAAAAGCCATGAATTCCAGGATTTACAATGTTGGGAATCTCAATGGGCAATGACCGATTCTTAAATCGATCGATGGCAGATCTCACGATGGCATCCGTGCACTCTCTTGGCTCATGCTCAATGAATGCAATGTGCTCCGCGCCCTCAATACGACATCTCGGGTTGGTGGTAAACAGCTTGGTTCCGTAACACTCGGCCACCTTGGCAAGACCCTGCTTGATACACTGCACATCAACACCCATGGCATCAACCGCACCGGTCACCAGTATGGTCTCCGTGGACATGAAGTTTCCCGCATGGGGAATACCGTGGCGCGAAATCATTTCAGCCCCGGAACAACACATACCGACCAGATTGAGGCCATCCGCCCCGGCGTCTTTTGCCTCCTGGACAAGTTTAGGGTCATCTACGGACGCAAGGATGGATTCGAACAGGTTCGGTTCATGCCCATGTATGATGATATTGACCTCCTTTTCTTTGAGACACCCCATGTTGACATCCCCTTTTACGGGCTTGGGGGTGCCGAAAAGAATATCGGAAATTTCCGTCGCCACCATGGAACCACCCCAACCATCTGCCAGTGCCGTGCGGCTGCATTGCTGGGTGATGTTCTCGTAGTGCTGATCAACCCCCATGTGGGTTCGATGCATCAGTTCCATAATTTCCCGCATGGCGCCGCGGGGCACCACTCCGTGCTTTCTCCAGGTTTCCAATGTTTTTGGTGGAACTCTCTTGGCAAAAGGAATCTCGCCTTCCACCTGGGTGTAGGTTCGCTCCAATTCATGGTAGAGGTCCATGGCAATATCTTCAAGATCCCGGCCCTCAATCTCGATCCCCAGACTCGCGGCAACTTCTTCAAGCTTGATGGGGTCCTTAATGGTGTATTCTTTAATATGACCATTCACCACTTCCCTGAACAAGTCCAGCATACTCATCCCATGATCCGTATGAGCAGCGGCTCCGGATGCCACCATCCTGGCGAAGTTACGGGCTTGAATAGTATCGATTGTCGCCCCGCACACGCCGACCTTTCCGTACGGGTCTCTTGAATTCAGCCTACACGGTCCCATGGAACAGTGCTTACAACAGGCTGAATCTGCTCCAATAGGGCAGGCCTTCATATTTGCCGCACGATGAAAAGCGGTTTCAACCCCATCTTTCTCCGCCTTTGCCAGCATTTGAGCTGTCGCGTCACATGAGGTAACACTTCCAATATCCAGCGTTTTGACCTTTTTATCTTCTATCTCTTTTCCCATAATGACCTCCTTGGTTGGTATTCCCTCTTCGCGGGGGAAGTTTTTTAAATTAAGTTCAAAACCGTTAAAAATCAAAACTGTTTATCCAAAATTCATACTTTGACTGAAAATCGTTTCTCTCTAAAATGAATTTTCGCCCTCTGGCATCTGGGGCATGTCAGCTGATCAGGAAGGTCGTCGAATGGAACTCCCGGTTCAACCTTTGCTTCAGAACACCCTTTTTCAGGCTCATAACCGTAACCACAGGGGCACTGGTAAACATGAACCTTTCTGTACTCATCTTTTGCCATTGAGTATCCCTACCTCCCTTCTGGTCAATCCGCAATCATATCCTACTATTTTAGTAGTGTTTTTAAACATAATACGCATTAACAGTTTATCAAGCAGTTTACGTGCCATCACATTCAGGACAGGCAGGGAGCATGGATAACGCTATAACTATCAGCCGGTTATCCCGTTACGGCAACCAGGAAGACCCTTTGGAAAAAGCAGGATTTTGAGACAAAAGTGTCACAGGAAGAAAATATAAGAGTATGTTTATATTTATTTTTTGGAAGTTCCCAAAAGATACCAGACTTTATTAAACATCCTCTAAAAATTCAGATCGTGAAATATATGGAAATAAAGGGGTTAAAAGCAGTCTAAGGGATTGTAAAAAATCCACCAACATGCGCATGTTTCTTGTTAAAAGGAGGGGCAAAGAAATTGTATCATTAATACTTGATACTCTTTTGTTTTATGAAACACCGGGGCCCAATCAGCTGTGAAACAAAAGCTTTTTCGATGATACCATGACAAACGATGACGACTTAGTACAAATCGGAATGATATAAAGGAAGTTCAGGTTTTCCATGTCCATCAGGACTGTGCGTCAACGGTCTTGTTCTTCAAATTCATACCCGATCGGCACAAATTCCTTCAAAACCGATTCATAGCTTCCGCCGGAAGAGGCTGCATCATTTTCTTGCAGTACCGCAGGTTTGGGCTCTGTAGCCGGCGGTTCTACAGGAGTTTCCGCCATCCGCTTTTCCTTTGGGAGTGGAGATTCAGGAGCAACACCGCTGCTGGAGACGGAAATAAAGTTCCCCGATCGATCCAAAAATACGGAGAGATTCACCAACACCTCAAAATTCATTGAATAGGCCACCTCATCCCGGTGAACCCCCATGGAGGCGTTCTTGCACCGGACGTCTTCGCCCACATCCAGGTTATGAACTCTCTTGAAGATTTTCTGGATCACACTGCGATCAAAATTAGAAGCGATGGCATCAGCCAAGGCTTTCTCCCCTATCCGGATGGCCTCGGGATTCGCGACTTTCATATGCAGCACTCCTTCACTTTAAATGCAGGACCTCTTCCGCAAGATTTAGATAACACCTGCCACCGTACGAACCAACGTCCTTAAGAAAAATCGGAGAACCCTCCATGGGCGCGTTTTTCAACGCCGTATTTCTCGGAATTACCGTTTTGAACAGAAAGTGGCCAAACCGCTCCCTGGCCGCCTCACAGATATGTTTAGCAGCACCATCACCCACATCAAACATTGTGAGCAGAATACCCCCCATTCGAAGGCGCCGGTTACTGTTCTCTTTGATAATATTCATGATCTTAATCAAAGGTGCAATCGCGTCCAGGGCATATGCCTCGCACTGCATTGGAATCAGAAGATAATCCGCCGCGTTAAGGGCGTTAAAGGTGAGAATCCCCAAAGACGGGGGGGTGTCCAACAATACGAAATCAAAAGAGTCCTTTATCCGATCCAGGAAATACAGAAGCTTTTTTTCCTTGTCGGGAGATTTCATCAGGTCGATTTCCGCCCTGAACAGTTCCATACGGGCGGGAAACAACTTCAGAAAGGCCAGATTGGTTTGAAGGATAATCTCTTGGGGAGCAGCACCACCGATTAAGGCATGATACATGGTTTTCTTAAGTGCCGCCTTTTCAATCCCAACCCCCGATGTGGCATTTCCCTGGGGGTCCAGATCGACCAGAAGCACCCTTTTTTCCATAAGGGCCAGAGCCGCGGAAAGGTTAACCGCGGTGGTTGTCTTTCCAACCCCGCCCTTCTGACTCGATATGGAAATAACCGTTCCCATGTTGAATTGCCCGTCAACGGTTGAATGAGATCCTCTTGCGACAGCGAATAAATATTTTGAGACTAACCACTTTTGAGGCTTACGGTCAATTCATTTTTGCGCTTAATTGCCATTTCCCCTGGATCAGGGTCTTTCGGAAAGCATGACTCGGACGCGTTTTGAAAAGCCCTCTCTCATCACCCCCAACTCCACCGCCTGGCCCACTTCCATCTGTTCCACACGATGAACCAGTTGCTTCATATCCTCTACGGGAACGCCGTCGATATCCGTGATAATGTCCCCTCCCAGTCGAAGCCTGATTCCCCGAATCAACACTTCCCGGTCTCCACCTCGAAGCCCTGCCTGATGTGCGGGCCCACCGGGGAACACCTGAACGATCAGCACGCCTTGCGACACGCCCAGGCCCAGACCTTCAGCCAGAGAGTGGCTCAAGGAAAGTCCTGAAATGCCCAGCCAGGGCCTGGCCACCTTTCCGGAAGCAATCAATTGTTCCGCCACGCGCTTGGCCAGGTTTATGGGAATGGCAAACCCGATTCCCTGGTATCCACCCGAAAGGCTGAAAATGGCGGTATTGATCCCGATAACATCGCCATTGGAATCCAACAGGGGCCCTCCTGAATTCCCCGGATTGATGGCGGCGTCGGTCTGTATCAGATCCTCGATCTCGTTGCCGTCCTCAGTCCTTATGCTTCGATGAAGCGCACTGACAATACCTGTGGTCAGGGTGTGCGAAAGTCCGAATGGGTTCCCGATGGCAATGGCTTTTCGCCCGGGTAGCAGTTTATCAGAGTCTCCCAGGGTGGCCACCGCTTCCACATCACCCGGGGGGATTCGAATCACTGCCAGGTCGGTTCCGGGGTCCCGCCCCACCAGGGTGGCATCGATCCGTTTCCCCGTGGCCGTGGTAACCGTCAGCTTCTGGGCTTTGGCCACCACATGGTTGTTGGTCAGAATATATCCTCGCCGGTCAATAATAAAGCCGGACCCCTGACCCTGTCTTGGAATCACTTCCATCCAGAAGTTCATGCTGAGGGTCGTGCTGGCAATGTTCACAACCGCTGGATGGGCTTTTTCAAATACCTCCACATTGATTTTCTCATCGGAAGAGTAAACAGCCGGCTGTGCCACCACAGTGGTTCTTGCAGCATTAAAATCCAGGGACTCCACTGTGGGCCTTTTTTCAGTAATAAAGGACCTGTCTTCCTTTTTGAACCAGAGGAACAGAAAAATCAGGAGCAGGACGATCCAGATGGTCTTTGTCGAATATCTCAACATATTTCACGGTCCTTATTCAGGAATATACAAAACTCACACAATATAGGTCTTTAAGAATAAATTTCAAATCCCGGGCTTTGAAAAAGCCAGGGCGTATTTTTTGGGTATTCCCTGAACGTCAATTACCAAGTGACTTTCAAGGAACTTATTTGAAATAATCCCGTTCTAAATGGGCCGGTGTCCCTGTTTTTCATTCCTTGCATAATGCCGCGCAAGGACTACTATTTAGTGAAATAGTGTCTTCTAAATTGAATATGGTTGACAAAGGTCGATCCCAATAATCCATGAGGATCCGTTTACGGAGGAACACGAAGATGGAATGTCAAAAGTGTGGAACCGGCATCTCCCCGGATGAGATCCAATTGATCAAACCGGTATGGGCGCAATCACCTGGGAGGAGACGAACATCCAGGTGACCAGGGCGGCGTTCACCAGCGCCCCCAGATAGATCTTCCCGGTGAGCTGGTAAAACCAGGTGGAGATGGGTATTACCATGATCAGAACCCCGATAATGTGAAAGAGGTTGATCACGAAGGGGATAAACATGCCACTAGGGCCCACAAGGGGAATATACCCTGTGGCAAATAGTGGTATGTACTGAATCATCAGAAAGAGAATCAGGGGTGCCACCATGGCAACCGTATTGGTGAAAGACCAGGCGCCAAAAGTCCTGAACCAGCTCCTTTTCATGGGCCTTCGAAGCTGGCCGTGCAGAAATATCCCCATCAGCACAAACCCGACCAAAATAAAGGGAAAGTAAACCAGGCACAATAGGGCCCGGTAGAGGGTCAGGTCGCTGGCAAAGGGAAAGATAAACCTGAAATCTACGATAAAGATCCGCTCAAGGACGTGTTCGCTGAAATAGGCAAAAGCAAACAGGACGGCCGCCAGCAGAATCGTCTTTCCCATCATGGCCCCGTCCAATGCGAAACCCTCCGCCCTAAATGAGATTCCCAGATCCGCCAAGGTGAGCCCATCCTTTAAGGCCCGTTTCCTGAACCACCGCCGGAAAATCAGAAAGCCGATGATATTGATCCAGAAAAACCACCAGACAATGCCGTTGACCATCATCATGGGAAAGAGGGTGTCGATGGGGACCAGATAGATATGAACGGCAAAAAGGACCAGAATAAGGGGAAGGAAAAGCCACATGAGCACCCCGTTGAGCCCCACGAACCTGAAATAGGTTTTTCCCGAGCAGGCGTATGACCCGGAAACGGGTCCCTGAAGGGGGGTGAAAAACCGGGTCCTGAGCAGTATCAACCCTAACGGGAGAAGGGATCCGAAGCAGGCCAGCATGGCGATCAAGGTTGCCCACTCCTTGATCTGCCAGGTCTGCCGGTTAGGGTGGATCCAGTACATGCCCGGGGGGTGAAGGGCCTGTTTCATCCACATTAGGGCCTCGGCAATGGCGGCATGGCTGTGGGATTCCTGAATGTGGATGGTTCGCGGCACGAAGATCCGCCGGGCCGTTCCGTCCTTGAAATTTCCGTAGGTCGTTCCGAATTTCGGACTCTTGACCGGAAAAACTTTTAAGGTCTGAGGCGTGCTCATCCACTCCGCTTCGAAGTGCCGCGTTCCGGTCATCCGCCCTCGGAACTCATCCCATCGTCCCAGGATCATCAGCATATCCCTGGGTCGGTTCCGGGTGGCATCCATCGTGTAGGCAAAACCGGTGATGACCAGTGCCTTTACGGCACTTTCCTTCAAGGCGACGGCATACGCCATCTCGGCCCCCAGGCTGTGTCCCATCATGCCGACCGAGTCGGCGTTCACAAAGGGCAGGGTCATCAGATATTTCAGGGATGTGAGGCCGCCGTAGGTCTTGTCAAAATCGGGATCCTCAGGATCATTGGGAATCCCTGAATTCCCCCGGCCGATGGCATCGATATTGAGTACGGCAAACCCCCTTTTGGCCAACTCGATGCAATAGGCGTCACCGGTCTCCCGGTTGTTCTGGTACCCGTGGATGTACACCACTCCGGGCACAGGATGTTCTGAAGAAGCCTTTATGGGAACAAGAAGTTTGGCACGAATGGGGATACCGTTGAAATTATCATAGGTGACATTGGTAACCGCCACCCGTCCAAAATCGGTCTGTATCAGGGACGCTGTAACGACCGCGCCGACCATGACCACCAGGCAGGCAACAAAAACCATATGTGCCTTGTGGCCCTTATCAAAAAGACGCTTTGTATCCATACCGTCTTCTCTCCTTTCGTTTAAGGTTCCATTCCGGAAAAACGGTTTCCGCCGCGCTTAAGTGGGTGTTCCAGCCGGCACCGGCTGAAAATGACTATACGGTTTGATGGCCGGGGTGTCAAACCCGGGTTCCTCAAACACCCCGCGCCATATGAAAGAAGAATTTGTTCCCTTTTATTTTTTTCTAAAGTTTCCTTCAAAACAGCCGATATGTCATTATGGAGGTCTGTGAAAAGGATGCCCCGGGATCAAAAAACCTTCAGAAAAGGTTGATTTAAAGGTCAAAAGGAGAAAAGATAATGGTCGGTTCAATTGGAAATAGCGTGGCGGCTCTAAAGGCATTGGGTACCAAGATGGACGTCACCGCAAAAAACATCGCCAACGCGAATTCGGATGGATATAAGAAAAGCAGGGCCATATTGAAAGAGGATCCAAACGGAGGTGTCGGTGCCCATGTTGAAACCATAGACACACCGGGTCCTTCCATTGTTTCGGTAGAGAATGGTCAAAAATCAGAAAGGGAACTCTCCAACGTGGACCTCACCGAGGAAATGACTGAAATGATCTTGACCCAGCACAGCTATACCGCCAACCTGAAATCCATTGAGACCGAGGACGAAATGCTGGGGGCTGCTTTGGATATTGTGGGCTGAACGAGAAAGCGAGGCTTCAAATGGATGTGAGTCAGATATCAACGCCCGCCACGGCAGCTGCAGCCGTTGTCGTAAAAGAGGTACAAGCCGCAAATGAAATGCAAATGGCGATCATGAAAAGCATATCGGACAGCCAGCAACAGATGGCGGAGATGCTCCGTGCTGCCGGAATAGGGCAAAATCTGGATGTTCAAGCGTAAATTGAGGGCAACCACCCCATAAATTCATCAAACACCAAGCCACATGCTTCTCCCACCCGTTCCCCGTCTTTTACTCCATCGGAAGAATATGCGTAGATGCTTATTTGCCAAAATGGTGTCCCACGCTCCACCGGTTTTGCGAAATTCATCAGATTATGATACAAAAATCCGGGAGTGAACCTGAAAAAAGTTTTGTGCCATCATTGACGACTGACATATTTAACGAGGAGAAGTCCATGAAACAAATTACAAACGGCGTTTATTTTATACCGGGACAAGATGAAATGATCCCGGATTCTCATGTATACCTGCTGGGCACCCCGGATTCCGAGGATCTGAGCCTGGTTGATGCTGGCCTGATGGGAAAAGGGGCTTACAAAATCGAATCCATTCGGGAATCGGGCGTATCCCTTTCAAGCATCAAACGGATCATCATGACCCACACCCACCTGGATCACATCGGGTGCCTGGACGAACTTCGTAACGCCATGCCAGACGCCGCCCTGTGGATTCACGAAAAGGAAGCGGCACCCCTTGAAAAGGGGGATGAAAAGACGGTCTACGGCATGGATATGTTTGAGAGCATGTGTCAGGCCCAATACGGCATTCGGCCGGGTGCTTTCTCTTTTTCCGTCGACCGGAAACTGGCGGGCGGAGAGGATCTTGAAATCGGAGGCACAACATGGGAGGTGCTGCATATTCCGGGGCATTCCGCCGGCAGCATCGCCCTCTATCACCGTGAGAACAAAATCCTGATCCCCGGGGATACGGTATACGCCGATGGCGCCATTGGCCGGTATGACCTTCACGGGGCCAGCGGCCAGCAACTCAAAGAATCCCTGCTGACATTGGCCGAACTGGATGTGAAAACCCTTCTGCCGGGGCACAACCGGATTATGAACAATGTGCCGGAAGGGTATATTCGCCAAACCGCTCAGCAGTGGGGGCCGTATCTCTCTTAATGTGAATTCAGGGGTTTTTCAGCTTCTTAAAGGAAGAAAAAAGGCTTTTGGCCGATTTTCCGATTTTTTCAAGGAGCGGATTTTTCGGTCGCACCTCCACATAGAGATCCCCCGATTCAGCCCCTCCTTTTCCCGGTTCACCCATCCCCTTCAATCGAATCTTCTGCCCGGCTTTCATGCCGGGCGGAATGGTGACCAGCAGTTCCTTTTGGTTTAATCGACAAAGGTAGCTGACTTTCCCCCCGATTTGCAGCATCTCCGATGAAACCGCAATCACATCCCGAATATCATTTCCCTCTTCAGGGAGCTCAATCCCCCACTTTTTCTTCAGACCGTATTTGATCAGGCGGCCCAGCTGACCGCCCAGGGGAAATCCGGCGCCCGGGCCTCCGCCCCCCACGAAAACCTTGCCGAATGCATTGGGTCTCCGGAATTCAAAGGAGCGGTATCCGGATCCGTAGGAATTCCTGAAGATTTCGTCAAACCCTCTGAGCCCGAAAGCGCGGCTGAATTCCTCAAAAATCTGCTGAATGTCGCTTCCCCTGAAGATATCCTGCTCCGAATAGGTCTGCCTGAAACGATCATGGGCCGCATCGCCATAGGTTTGCCGCAGCGCGTCGTAACGGCTCCTTTTCTCCCTATCGGACAAAACCGCGTAAGACTCATTGAGAGCTTTCATGCGCGCCGAGGCGGTGGCATCGTCACGGTTATGATCCGGGTGGTATTGAAGCGCCAGTTTTCGGTAAGACGCCTTGATCTCCTCTTGACTCGCAGAGGTTTCCACCTTCAATATCTTATAATAATCCTGTTTTTCCATAGGGCCTCATTTTGGCGGGCAACCCGTTACGGCAAATTATCAGTGCCGGTTTCAGACGCTATAACCCCTCAAGATCTCTGAAACGGTTTACGGAAGCCCGAGATTCCATGTCTCTTTTAAACCGGCCCCGCCAGCCATGTTTCTTCTGGGACCGCCGAACCGCAATCTTCATGACCGGTTTAAAAAAGTGAATCCAAACCCCGGTCCACAGACGTCCCTGTTTCTTAATTTGATCAGACGGTTCCCACCAGCCCATAACCGTCTGCTCATGGTACCAAAACAGATATTGCAGGGTTTCCGAATCCAGTTTCCGGGTTTTCACATTGGCCCACATGCCGTTGTAGCGGGTGTAATCCAAAGCGTTGGTCACCAGCCCCTGATCCAGCAGTTGCCGCCGTATCTCTGTTTTGGGGTAAGGGGTCAGAATCTGGCAATAAGCGGTGTCGGCCCCCGTTGATTTCAAAAATCTGAAATTTTCGACGATCTCCCGCTCACCGTCATCGGGGAAACCGAAAATCATGCCCCCCACCACCATGATGCCGTATTTATGGCAGTTTTGAACGGCTTTTCGGGAGGCATCCAGGATATCCCCCTTCCGGGCGGCTTTCAGATTCTTTTTGGATGCGTTTTCCATGCCCAAAAAAACGGATCTAAACCCTGCCAAAGCCATTTTCTCAACCATTTTTTCGTTTCTGGCCATGGTCACGCAGTCGGCCTGGACCACAAAGTACAGCTTGCGATATCCCCTATTGATAATGGCGTCGCAAAGTGTTATCACCCGTTCGGGATCCAGCACAAAATTGTCATCGGACACAAATATCCATCGCGCATTCCGTTTGAAATAGATATCGTCCACATCCGACAGTATCCGTTTGATGGGAAATGGCCTGAAAGACCGCCCATACATATGTCGAATGCTGCAGAAATTGCAATTTCCCGTGCACCCCCTGGAGGTCTCCATGACCTCGGATTTGTGGTTCATGATATGGTAGCCGCGGGTCAGGCGCCTTTTGTCACGAATGGGAAGCTTCAACCGCGACAAGTCCAGCAGCTCACCTTTGGGGTTGTGGACGAATGCCCCCTCCTTTTTGTAAGACAAGGAAGGGATGGAGGACAATTCGTCTTCTCCCGCCATTGCCCGGATCAGCCGTTTGAAAGCTTCTTCGCCCTCGCCACGAATCAGAAAATCGATCCATCGGGCCTCCCGGCCGCCGGCGATTTCTTCATACATGAGGGTGGCGTGATAACCGCCCAACACCACTTTCACCCGGGGCAACAGCGTTTTGATCAACTTCACCAGTTTTACGCAGGTGGCATATTGCCAGGTCATAGCCGAAAGGCCCACCAGATCGGGCTGAATCTCAGGGATAATGCGGGTGAGGTAACGCCGGATCCGCCGCCTTTTACGTACCAGGTCGACGATGTGAACTTCATTTTTTTCATCCACATTGGCACCGAGACTGGCCAGCCCCAGATTGGGCATATGAAACGCCGATTCGTGCATGATAACAGGCGCTACATCCGGCATTGAAAACAAAACAATCTTCATATCTCCCCCAGAGATGTCGCGAACCGGCAAATCCCGTGCAACGTGTGTTCGCGCGAGCGGTTATGATCCTTTTTCTAGATTCTTTTTCTTCAGAAGTCCACGAACATCCGCCATCAGGCCGTCCAGCGAAAAGTCATCGGACTGGTAACCCGGGGTTATTTCCAAAACTTTCGTCAAGACGATTTTATTGGGGCAGCCGGTGTTAAACAGAAATTTCCCGGGCGCAAAAAGCTTGTCCGTGTTCTCGATGTAAAGCACGGTCACGGGCGCCCTGCACATCCTGGCAATTTTAAAGGCCCCCTTATTTAACCCACCGATGCGACCATCCCGACTGCGGGTACCCTCCGGGAAGATAAACACATTACCGCCGGAAGCGATAAACCCTTCCATCTTTTCCACGATATCCATCATCAGTTCGCTGAAACGCCCTTCGGCCTTGGACGGAATGTATCCTGAAAGACGCAACATTGAACCAAAAACCGGTATGTGAAAAAGTCGGGCTTTTGCAATGGTCGTATGCTGGGGATAAAGGGAGATCAGCAAAATGGGGTCGATGTAGGACCGATGGTTACAGATGATGACGGAGGAACGAATGTTCCGCACTTCCTTTGGGATCTCCCAACGGCAAGCAGGGATCAAACCTTTCATGATGCCGAAAAACCCCTTGTAGAAAAAATGGTTCAGCCTTTGAAAAGCGCTTTGCCGGTTTTTGACAAAACAGTACGCCAGGACATAAAACGGCGCAAAAAAAAGGACAAAGCCCAAAGTGTAATAGGACCAAAGAATCAAAGTGACCGAAAAATCCCGCAGAAAACGGTAGCATTTCATGATGAAGTTGTTCTCGGAAAAATCGGTCATCCTTTCCTGGTTACGACACCGCCCTTCTCCATCAACTGCTGAAGCTTGCGATAGGGCTGAGCTCCCACCAGGCGATCCCCGCTCAGTAAAAAGGTGGGTAACACCAAAATGTTCATTTCCTTCGCCTTGGCCCAATCCCGATCGACACGGTCCTTGAAGGTTCCGGTCTTGAGAACGTCTTCAACATCCTCCGCCGGAAGGCCTACCGAAGCGGCGAGCTCAGACAGGACGGGAATTTTCGCAATATTTCTTGAATGCACAAAATAGGCGGCATAGAGCGCTTGAAAAAAGGCATCCCCTTTCCCTTTAGAGTCCGCCCATAGACCCAGCTCCTGCGCCGAACGACTGTTGTAAATCACTTCCGGCAAACGGAAAGGCAGGTCCAACGATTTTGCGGTTTCTTCAAGGTTGCGCAATCTTTCCCTGACCACGAGGGGGTCGTCCGAAAAACAGGTATTCAGTGAAAGGCCTTCTTCCGGGGTATCTGCGTGAAACGGAAACATTCGGCGCCTGATTTGGATATGATACTCCTCTTTCAGCCGGGCGATCCGCCCGGACATGAAGTAACACCAAGGGCAGGTGCAATCGGTAAAAATTTCAAGAAGTTCTGAAGAGGAAGACATGGGATCGTCTTTCACCCGCATGATGGGTCAGGGCTGAGAATCATTGGCTGCAGAACCTTTGGGCATAAGAGGTACCGAAATTCTCCTCCACAATGGAAAAAACCTCTCCGGCATCCAAACCGCTCTGTTTCAAGTCATCGATGGCTTGATCCAACATGGCGGCAAAGACCTCTTCGCTGATAATTCTTTTTTTCGACATGATATCTCCTTTCCGAATCATATTGCAAAAATCAACGCCTGAATCGGGAAAATACCAGCCGAACCTTACCCCAACCTTTCAGGAACATTACAATGCTGCAATAATTCTAAGCTAAAAAAATAACTTTTTTTTATATGCTTTTCGTGTTGGTTTGTCAACAAAAAATTCAAATTTTCCCAGATGTGACTCCGTCAGAAATTCCTTTGCTGATTGAAAATCCCTCGGAGACTTCGTAATCGGCGGGAACTTTATTTCAAAGACAACGCTTTCTTTGCAGCGGTTTGTGGATCGGAGTAAAAAATTGGATCGACTTTTTCCATTATTTCACCGGATACCTCCAGAAAATTCCGTTTGTTTTCAAGGGGTATCAGGGCGCGCCTCGCTCCGTTTTCCATGGCCATTTGGAGCGGCTCCACCAATGACTGCACGGGCTTGATATTTCCCTGGATGCTGAGATCGCCAAGGATTATCACCCCAGACAATGCCTGAGCTTTCTTGATGGCTGAACATATGGCCACAATGAAGGCGACACCGGCTTCACAAACGATTTTGTTTCCGGGCAGATCGATGGCTTCCACATGAAAGTCCGTGGTGTCGAACACGCCGGCTATTCCCATGGGGACCTTGTGCCCTTGAAGATATGCGAATGCCCGCTGCACGGATTCCTTCATCTGGCTTTGCATGCCACCGGCCATCTTGAGTTTTCCCGTCCCGGAGGAAACCCCCACTTCAATGCGGCACAGACCGACTTTCCCTTCGGGATTAACGGATGCCGTATAAAGACAGCCGGGTGCAAGCGGGTCGGTGGAGATGAGATTCCGCCCCCCTTCTTCGGGCACCCCGACGTAGGTCTCTTCGGTGCTTTCCTTGTCGCGGTAGGAAAAAGAAGTCTGGTGGTATTCGAATGCCCCGATTTTTTTCAACTGCTCTTTCACCCGACGTCTGCTTTCCAAGGCAAGGCTAAGCAGTTCCGCCATTTCATCCTTGGTGACATCTCCTTCCGGATAGATAAGCTTCACAAGACCGGATACCGTTTTCCTCACGGCTTTTACGTCGCGGGCGTTCAGATGATCCCCAAAGGTAAAATACCTTTCCACCGACTCAGTGTAGTTGTGCCGACGAAGTTCGCGCATGGCTTCGGCCAGATAATCGACCACGAATCCATAATGATCCGTGAAAAATTCCATGCGCATCTTGGGCACTTCCCAGCCCGGCAAATAGCAGTGAACACGATCCAGGAACGCCAGGTCATCCCGGATCACCTCCGGCATGGGCATGAACAGGTGTGAAGATCGGACCATTACCTCCACGGGTTGGTTCGTGTTGCCGAACATTGCGATGGATGCTTGCCCGCTCAGGGATTCCTTTCCCCTGGCGAAAGATCCTGATTCGCAATAGGTTTTCAGCGTGGTCACCACTTCCTTTGGCATTTTCTGAAGGTCAGCCACCTCATCAAAACCCACGGCATCCCACAGGCCGACCAACCCCATTTTTCCGGATGCGATATTGTAGAAAAGATTGGCCACGGTCGTAGGACCCGTAAGGAGAATGGAATATGGGCTCAACTCCTGATAGGCAAAGGATTTGCCCGTGCTCCTCGGTCCCAGTTCCACAAGGTTGTAATTGGCCTCGCACAAGGGGACCAACCTCAGCAGGAACAGTAGTTTCAGCCTGCGGTCAAACTGCGTCGGCTCCAAACCGACGCTGCGGATGAGCAGATCCACCCATTCCTCGGAACTGAATCGGGATCGGGCTTCGCGATACTCATCCAGATTGAAGCTGGCCAATTGGATGGGCGTGATCCGCTCGATCCAGAACGGGCTGCGCCGGCCCTTCGCGTCTTCATCGTACTGGTGCCAGCAATTCCCGCCCAAGTCACTAATGAGATTATCTTTTAACATTTTTTTAAAAATAAGTGCCGTTGTCAGAAAACGTTGCTGAAAATCACCCGAAATTCCTCGTTTGGCCAATCAATTCTTGAAGACGAGGGCCAAAAACAAGATCTAAAACCAATCCCATATGATTTGCCGCACAGATGTCCCTTGTTGGCAAATGCCAATTTTCCTAGAATTGACGCCTTTTTTACATTTTGATAATGCATATTGAATTCACTCGCCATCATATAAAATAATCGGCGGTTGGAATTTCATCCCGTAAAAGAGAGCTTCGTAAAGCATCCTCATCGATTTGAACGCAAAATCTCTAAACAAGGATCGCATGCGATCCCAGAGTTCTCTTTTGCTACCCAGCTTATGCCATGTAGCTCGAAATAGGGGACAGCAGAGTTGCTGTGTTTGGTCAACCAAAAAAGCCAGCATCATGAGCATCACAAAGACTACGCTCAGATTTTTCTTCCCGAGCCCATAGTTGTGTTCGAAGTGATAGCCCTGGTTCTTGAGAGTATTGAACGTCTCATTTTCTATCTTCCAGCGTGCACGACCGCCTCGCATAATTTTATAAGCATTTCCGTTTGTTATGGTAAAATCAGTAACCCAACTGAAATGTTGCGTTTTTTTGGGTGTAATTTCCCAGTATTCCAGGAAGTTAATCGATAGGTC
The DNA here is from genome assembly GCA_963663335.2 of Desulfatiglandales bacterium. Lineage (GTDB taxonomy): Bacteria > Desulfobacterota > DSM-4660 > Desulfatiglandales > Desulfatiglandaceae > NaphS2. The sequence goes on from CAXXLN010000002.1 coordinate 1,033,725, forward strand.
CTGATTTGACTCATTCAGCGAGACTTGGTTGAGGAAAAGGAAACGATGCGTTTTTTGGGGATCATCTTTGTCGACCAAATCAAACTGAATGGCTTCGCCATTCTTTTGCGCCTCTTCCACTTTTCTGAACAGAAAGGGATGATCGCCCTTTTTCACACCCAGAATGTAACGGAGATTGTATTTTTCCGCCTCCCTTATGTGTGGCGCATTCGAACTTAGGGCATCTTCGGTAATGATAAGGGGCAGGTGTGGATGGTCCGCTCTTAGATTTTCGAAGAAACGTTTCGCAGCATTACGCTCACAATCGTTCTTGCTTTGGCCGTCTTGTTTGATTATAAACTCCGGCGCTAACGGAATTACCTCTTTGAAACCGGGATGAACAATTGCTGCCCCTAGCAACTGTTGGTAATAGGTAATTTCGCCGGTCTTTTTGTTTACTTTCTGCAAACAATTATCAGAGAAAATTTTCCTTGAGGAAAAATATCCTGTTCCGTCCAAAGATAGCAAATAACATCCCTGGAAGAAAACCATAGGCTCAAGGGCTTTGCCTCTCTGCAATTCTCGAAAGATATTCTTATATGCAGGCCGAATTTCCACAGGGTCTACTTCATCCAGAATAGTTCGCATCTGCGAGTCACAAGGTATCTTTTCTACGTGATAAATGCTTTCCAAATTCCCAACAGCTTTTCTTCGTTTGTCAAAAGCAAGCAAGGACGGATCTTTGAGAGAAAAGACGGCAAATCCAGACATCAAGGCGTCTGCCATTGAGATTTCGGGATCACCCTCACGGTAGTCTGATACTCCCAGAAAATCTAGTCATCCCCGTCACCAAAATTCCCTGAAAATGGTGAGTAATTCACAGCCAATGACAATTATTGTCAAAGAGTTTAGAAGGCTTGACAAGAGCCAGATGATATGAGATTCAAAAACCATCCGAGGACAAATCATCAAATCAAAAATCAATCGCGTTCATAGATACAGGAGGTCATTATGAAAAAGCATTTTTTCCAGTTCTTTATGGGCATCATCTGTTTTGGCATTCTAGCGAACACCGCATTTGCTCACTGTGAAATCCCCTGTGGCATTTACGACGATCAGGCCCGAATTAATATGATTCTCGAGGATATCACCACCATTGAAAAATCAATGGTTCAAATCAACACCATATCGAAAGAAAAGGCGCCCAACTTCAACCAGTTGGTCAGGTGGGTCATGAACAAGGAAGAACACGCCACAAAAATTCAGACCATCGTTTCAGAGTATTTCCTGACCCAGAGAATCAAACCGGACGCGAAAGATTATCATCAGAAACTCTCCCTGCTGCAACAGATGCTGGTCCATAGCATGAAATGCAAACAAACTGCGGATCTTCAAAATACGGCCCAGTTAAGAAATCTGGTAAAACAGTTTCATCAGCTCTATTTTGCTGACCACTGATTCATTTTGTCTCACTCTTTAGAGCCTGTTGGAACTATCTCGTCGCGAGGTTGAGCGAGGTTTTCGAGGGCAAGGAAGCGATAAAAATGGGACTGAAAGAGTAGTCGAGCTACGGTGAAGACCCATTTTGGTCGCTGACGCAGCCATCGGAAGCCACAGCCGACCGCAGCAGGGATAATTTTCAAATAGGCTCTTAGACATTGCCGGGTTACCCCAACCACAAATTGGAAAAGAAAAAAGCATTAAAAGGTCAGTTCAAAACTCGTCTGATGGCCATCAGCCTGTCGTTCACCGTGGGCGCGGTGTTGATGGCTGCGAAATTTTACGCCTTTCATCTCACCCGTTCTTCGGCTGTTTTCTCGGACGCGCTTGAATCCATCATCAATGTGGTGGCAAGCGCCTTTGCCTTTGTCAGCATTGTTTTGGCTGCCAGACCTCCGGACAAAAGCCATCCCTACGGGCACGGAAAAGTGGAATATTTCTCGGCCGGATTTGAAGGGGCCCTGATCATCATCGCCGCCATCGGTATTTTCAAGACCGGGTGGGACCACATTTTCCACCCGCAAACGCTCCCGAACCTTACGGACGGCCTCTACATTCTTCTGGGTTCCGGACTGGCAAACCTCACTTTGGGGCTCATTCTCATTCGGACGGGTAAGAATACCCACTCCCTTGCTCTGGCAGCCGACGGCAAGCATGTCCTGACCGATGTTTATACCTCCGCGGGGGTTTTGCTCGGCCTTTTGCTGGTTCACCTGACAGGGTTTTACTGGCTGGATGGCGCCATCGCCTGTATGGTGGGGTTCAGCATCCTTTATACCGGCATTATTCTGGTGAAAGACTCTTCCGCCGGTCTCATGGACAAAGCCGAGCCGGAACTTCTGGAAGAAATTTCCACCCTTCTGGAAGACCACAGAAAAGAGAATTGGGTCGGGATACACGAGCTCAGAGCGTTTCGTTCGGGCAGCTTCGTAAACGTAAGCCTGCACCTTATCCTTCCCAGGAATTTCACCCTGGCGGATGGGCACATTGAAGCGGAGGAAGTGGAAGCGGTCATTGAGGGTCACTTTGAAGGGAGGGCAAAAGCCCTGGTCCATCTGGACGCATGCGCTGATCCCGACTGCCCGGTTTGCCGCCGCTATGCCTGCGAACTGAGGTTAGAAAGGCAACCCGGCGCCACTCCCTGGAATGCGGAAATGCTGACCAGCCAAAGACCCGGAGCGCCGCCTCTGTGGGAAAAATAGTTCCTGATCTAAAGGAGATCTTCATGATTTCAGTCTCGGCATCGTGAGCTCCGGTTGCTGATGCTTCGGGTTTTTGTTTGACAAATTCCACCCGTATTTTTTATAATTTTTAGCCATTAACGGTGTCACTATCACGGAGGAAAGACCACCAATGGAAAACCTTTTTTCCACATTCTCAATCAAAGGGTGCAAGCTAAAAAACAGGATCGTCATGCCAGGCCTGGCTTCATTTTTGATAGAGAATGACGGATCCATTCCTCGAAAAGCCATCGAGCACTATCGTCTCAGAGCCGCGGGTGGGCCGGCCATGGTCATTATGGAAGCGTGCGCCGTCGCACCGGAGGGAATCGTTTCCCCCCATCAAGCACGGATTTATGATGACCGATTTGTGGAAGGCCTTTCTAAAATCGCACAGACCATGACGGCTGAAGGCGCTGTTCCCGCGGTCCAGCTTCACCACGGCGGAAGACAGACTTCCACCAAGGTCATTGGAAGGTTACCGGTCGCCCCGTCACCGCTCCCCTGCCCTTCTATTCGAGGAGAGGTGACGCCTCTCACCGTAGATGACATCCAGGAACTGGTACAAAAATTCGGCGATGCGGCTGACCGGGCCCTTGAGGCGGGCTTTGAACTGATCGAAATTCATGGTGCTCACGGGTACCTCATCAATCAATTCCTGTCCGGGTTTTCCAATATTCGCAAGGACTCTTACGGGGGTGACATTCCGGGTCGAACGCGGTTTGCGCAGGAGATCGTTCGGGAAATTCGAAAACGGGTGGGAGATACATATCCCATCGCTTTTAAAATCAGCGCCATGGAATTTGTAAAAGACGGTCTCGATGTGGAACAAAGCCTCGAAATCCTGAAAATTCTCGTGAAAGAAGGGGTTGATGTCGTACAGGTTTCCGCCGGTAATGATGCGACACCGGAGTGGATTTGCCAACCCATGTTTATGGAAAAAGCGTGCCTGACCGATTTTGCCTGGGCCATTAAAAAAGAGCTGGATGTTCCCATCATGGCGGTGGGTAGAATTAACGGACCACTGCTCGCGGAAGAGATTATTAAAAGCGGCAAAGCGGACCTTGTCTGTATTGGCCGGGGATTGCTGGCAGATCCCGCAATGCCCAACAAGGCCAGGGAAGGCAGGCTGGACGATATCCGCACCTGTATTGCCTGCAATACCTGCATGGAATCCATTTTCAAGAAAGGCCGCGTGGAATGTCTGGTGAATCCGACCCTGGGCCGGGAAAAGGAGATGGCTTTTAAGCCGGTGGAAACCCCACGGAAAGTAATGGTGGTGGGCGCCGGGCCCGGCGGTTTAAATGTGGCATGGGTGGCCGCCCGGCGCGGACACGATGTTCACCTTTTTGAAAGACAACCCCGGGTGGGCGGACAGTTGATCCTGGGCAGTGCCACCCATTATAAGGAAGGACTTCGCAATCTGATCCGATTCCAGACAAAACAGATAGAGCGGTTCGGGGTGACATGCCATCTAAATCAGGAAGTGACGCCCGACACCCTCAAAGACCACTCACCGGACGTGGTCGTTCTGGCCACCGGATCGTCACCGGTTTACCCGCAAATCGATGGGATCGACAATTCCATTGTCATTTCCATAGACAACGCGCTCAATGGGCACAGCCCGGCAGCGGGAAAGAGAGTGGTGGTGGTGGGAGGCGGTCCCACCGGGTGCGAAATTGCCTTTCATCTCTCTCTGAAAGGATACCAGGTGACCATCGTTGAAACGCTTCCCAAGTTGGCAAGGCAACTGGAAAGCATGACCAAGAGAATAATGCTTCGAAAACTGAAGGAAAATGGCGTAATTTCTAAAACCGAATGCAAAGTGATCCGTATTGAAGAAAACGGGGTCGTCATTGAAGAAAAGGATGGCGGAAGCATGAAACTTCCGGCGGATCAAGTGGTCTTTTCAATCGGAAACCAACCGGAAGACACTCTTTTTAACCAGATTCAATCGATGGGATATGAGATTCACCGTATCGGCGATTGCATCGAACCCAGAAGCGCCAAGGCCGCCATTTATGAGGGGGCTGTACTGGGTCGCGCTATCTGACCTTTAACGACTCATAGGCACATTGAATTTCCTTGAAACGGTTTTCAGCCAGTTGTTTGAATTCTTCCCCCAGGTGCAACACCTTATCCGGGTGATACTGATTGGCCAGTTCCAGGTAGGCCTCCCTGATTTCTTTCTGTGACGCCTGGCGACCCACTTTCAGTACGGTGTAGGGGTCTTTCGGTTCATGATAAGCCGATTTTTCTTCTTCCGACCCACCTTGGCTGTTCCCGAATGTTCGGCGCCCTTCCGAACCGGAACGTTGTCTTTGATAACCATATTGTCTGCGTTTGTAGACATACAGATACCACCAGAGCACTCCCATCACAACCAGGTCATCGATCCATCCCAACCCGGGGAAAAAATCGGGGAAAAGGTCATAGGGACTCACCAGATAAGCAAGCCCCAGAACCGACAGCAATACTTTCATCATTGTCCAGCTTCTTCGATGAGTTGATCCCTGAATTGTTCAAGAAACGCATCCAAATCCTTTTCCCAATCGACCATGACATTGACACCCTGTTTCTTTGAAAGTCTGTTTTCAAGAACACAATTGACGGGCAGCAGATGCCCTCCACTTAAATCCGTCAGGCTGCAGGGCTCAATGGGCGCCTTCAGTTTAAGCTTTTTCAAAACATACCGGGCCAGTTCAAAAGGACTGCAGTACCCGTAAGCTGTAGCATGGTAGGACCCCCTGCCATCCTTGTTAAGCAACTCTCTGATCTGCAAAGCCAGCCGGTGGGTCCAGGTAGGCGCACCAAACTGGTCATCCGGCAATTGCATGGGCGTTGAAACACCCCGAACCGCATGCCGCAACACGGTTTTAATTAAATTATCGCCGTTCACTCCGTACAGCCAATTGGAACGAAGGATGATATAGTTGGGGGAATTGCCACGAACAGCCGTCTCGCTCTCCAGTTTACTTTTGCCATAGGCTGAAAGAGGATTCGGCGAATCATCTTCAAAATAAGGCTGGGGAACGCCTTTTCGGCCGTCAAACACGTCCCCACAGGACACATGAACGATTTTGCAACCAAATCTGGCAGAGGACTGCGCCAGATTTCTGGGGCCCTCCACATTAATCTTTCTGAGCGCAAAAGGATCTGCCTCGCAGGCTTCCAGATCCGTTAAGCCTGCACAGTTGAGCACAATGTCCGGGGATATTTTATCAAAAGCCTCTATAATCACGTCCCAGCTAACAACATCGACTTCCTCTTTACCGGGACAGATCACCTTATATTCCTGCCCCAGCACCTTCCTGCAATCACTTCCCAGAGCGCCGGTACCGCCCAAAATGAGTATCTTCATCATCATCCTCGCCGCATTCCTTATACCAGGCAATACTTTCTTTGAGATTTCTTCCACCAATTCAAACGATTAACATAATATATTAATACACAAATAAAAAAAAACCATAATTTCTTTCCGTATTAATTCACAAAAGCAAATTCAATTTTAGAACCCATAAAGGAATGAAGAAAAAAGGGGCATCGCCATTAACGCGCTTGCGCAAAACCATACGGTCCTGTAGGCTATAGATTTTGTGATATAAACACAGACAGGGGCGCAAACCAGTCATGAGGCATAATGCTAAACAAAAAAAATATTCACATATCCCCTTTAAGACCGTGATTTTCCTATTCCTGTTTTTTTCGGGGGCTTCCATTTACCCTGTCTGCGACGCCGCGACCGAAGCGACATCCACGATTGCGGTGTTTGCGGGAAATCAGCAGATACTCGATGGCATCCATCTGATTTATGACCGCCGTTTCAACGATGCGGAAGATCTATTCAGTAAAATCACGATTGATTCACCCCATGACCCCAGCGGCTATTTTTATCTGGCCATGATCACATGGTCCAGACTCGCCGCGGGTTTCTGGACACCGGGAATGGTTTCAGAATTTAAAAAGCGGATCGATAAGGCCATAGAAGTGGCCCAGGTACGTGTTGAAAACAAAGGTGCGGGGAGTTACGATTTTTTCTATCTGGGCGGCGCACTGGGCTTCAAAGGCCGCTTTGAACTGATGAAAGGCAATATGTTTGCGTCATTTCTTCTGGCCTCGGATGCCATTGACGCTCTCAAGACCTGCAGGGAAATGGCGCCCGAAAACAAAGACGTTTTACTTGGAATCGGAACCTTTGATTACTATACAGCCCGATTATCAGGCGTTTTGAAATTTCTGACCTATTTTCTTCTGCACCGGGGCGACAGAAAAGAGGGGATCAGAAAGTTGAATGAGGCGGCACTTCACGCCACCTATTCGTCAACGGAAGCCAAGAGTGTCCTTCTTTATATTGAACTCTTCTCCGAGCAGAATTTTCCGGAGGCCCTTAAATTTGCCACCGAATTATCCAATCGATACCCCCATAATCCTAGATACAAAACCCTTGAAGGGGTCTGTTTCATTCGCATGGACAAGGATCGCCAATACAGAGAAACCATGGAAGATCTCTTGTCTAGAAGTCGCAAAGCGCCAACTTCTATTACCGGGGCCATGTGGAAAAGGCGAACCCTTTACCTTGAATCCGTAAATGAGCTTTATCACGGGCGTTTTGCCCAAGCCCGATCAACACTGGAAGAGATTCTGAAAGATCCGGATCCAGTGCATGACCCGGCCATGGTCGCCTGGCCGCTGATCAAAATTGGCATGAGCTATGACCTGGCCGGCGACCGGGATCAAGCCTTAAGCTATTACAACCGTGTGTTTAAAATGAAAAACGGTTCAGGGGCACAGTTTGTGGCCGAAAAGCTATTGGAAGAACCGATTGGTCCGAAAGACCCCTTCATCGGGTACTGAATATGAAAAGTTTACGTTTCTCATTTTTGTTCCTGGCGCTGCCCCTGCTTCTGACGGGAGGATGCGCCCGGTTGGCCATGCCGGTGGCCTCCTCCATGATCCCCGGTTTCACCAACGCTTTTTTTGAAGAATGCGATCTGGAACTGGCCGAAGCGTCCCTTCCCGCACAACTTAAACTGATGGAAGGGCTGCTCAATAACGATGCCGGCAATACGAAGATCCTTACGGCGCTCTGTATAGGGTTCACAGGTTATGCCATGCTCTTTGTGGAAGATGAGAACCCGGAAAGGGCTTCCGAACTCTACCGGAGGGCCAAAACCTACGGGCTGAAGGCCATGGGCCTTGAAACCGCCGGTTCCCGTCAGGCCATGGACCGGATTAAAGACATCCCCAAAGGGAATATTGAGATCCTCTTCTGGACCACCATGGCCTGGAATGCCTGGGTCAACCTGAACCTGGACAAGCCCGCGGCCATCGGTGAAAGCACCCTTGCCGAGGCCTGTTTGAAACGGGTACTGGAGATTGACCCCGACTATTATTATGGGACTCCTTTCATGCTCATGGGCACCATATTGGCGGCACGGCCTGCAATGTTGGGGGGAAATGCACCCGAAGCGAAAACCTACTTTGAAAAAGCCCTGGGTGTGAGTAACGGCAAATTCCTTCTGGTGCAATATTATTTCGCCCGCTATTATGCCGTCAGGGTTCAGGACAAGGCCTTGTTCATAGAACTGGCTGAAGCGGTCGCCAAGGCAAAGCCCGATGACCTCAAAGAAGCCTGTCTCATCAATCAGGCGGCCAAAGAAAAAATGGCGGCGCTTGCCGAAATGGCGGATGAATTGTTTTTATAACCGTCCACAGGGTGCAGGGGGCAGTTGTCAGGTGGCATGATGAAAACTGAAGAAACTTGAAACTGTGAACGGACAAACGGCAACAGATACGGGGAGTTTTCATGAAAAAGACAATATTCCAAATATCGCTTATCACGGCCCTGGTATGCCTTATGACCTTTCATTCACCGGCATCCGCGGGCAAAAAACCGCAATATTTGATCAAATTTGCAACGGTGGCCCCGGAAGGGAGTGCGTGGGTCAAGCAGATCAGAAGCGTTGATGAAACTCTTCGAAAAGAAAGCGCCGGCCGGCTGGGGCTTCGCATTTATGCCGGGGGCATTGCCGGCGATGAACTGGATGTTCTGAAAAAGATGCGGATCGGTCAGATTCAGTGCGCCGCCTTTTCAGGGGTTGGTTTCGGAAAGATTCTGCCCATGGTGCGGGTGCTGGATCTCCCCTACCTCTTCAGAAATGACGAGGAAGTCGACCAGGTTCACAATGCCCTTTTCACCTTTTTTGCGGAAGAGTTCCAAGAAAAGGGCTTCAGGCTTCTGGCCTGGACCGAAGTGGGAAATGTCAATATTTTTTCCAAAAAGGCCATCCGCACCCTGAATGATCTGGAGGGGCTTAAAATATGGGCCTGGGCGGGTGACCCCATTGCGAAAGAAACCTTCATCACCATGGGGGTCAATCCGATTCCCCTTGCGGTAACGGATGTCAACACGGCACTGAACACGGGCATGATCGACACGGTCTATGCGCCGCCCCTGGGTGCTCTGGCCCTTCAATGGCACACCAAAGTCTCCTTCATGATGGCACTCCCCCTGGTACACTCAACAGGTGCCATTCTGATTTCAGCCCGCTACTACCAAAAAATCCCCCCGGATTTGGCCGCTCTGCTGCAAAAAACCATGAAAAGCGCCATGGATGAGCTCACCCAAGCCCTGCGTCTTCAACGGGAAGAAGCCATTTCAGTGATTCGGGACAGCGGCATCACCGTCATTGACGTCCCGTCGGAAGAAGCCCGTAAGCCCTTTTACCGCACCCACGAAAAAGTCGCTCGAAAGCTGACCGGCAGCATTTACCCTGAAGAACTCCTTTTAAGGGTCTATCAAATCCTGAACAGACCCGGGTACTGAGAAGCCTTTCACAGGATGGCCCATGGAAAGACTCAATCGCATCGACCAGGTATTGGCAAAGATTGAAGGGTGGCTCATCATCGGTTTGCTCTGGGCCATGGTGGTGCTGACATTTGTTCAAGTGGGCCTCAGGAGTCTTTATACTCAGGGTCATTTCCACTGGGCCAATGAAATGCTGGGAAGCCTGGACTGGGCCGGCCCTCTGGTGCAGCTGCTGGTCCTCTGGCTCACTTTCCTGGGATCATCCCTCCTCACCCGGGAAGGGAAACACATCAAAATTGATCTTTTTGAGACGCTTCTGCCTTCGAAATGGCTTCACCTCAGAGGTTTTTTTCTGGCGCTGGTTTCTCTGTTCATCATCGCCGTCATGGTCAAGGTCTGCGTGAGTTATGTGATCATGGAGATGGCATTTGGCGGCACAAGTCTATTCTATCTGCCAAGCTGGGTGGGACAAATGATCCTGCCCATCGGGTTCGCACTTCTTTTTTTCAGGTTTCTGATCAAAGCCATCCATCATGGAAGCCGGGTGTTTCGAGGCATTTTGAAATGATCATCACCTTTGTGATCGTTCTGATTCTGTGCATCATCCTCGGACTGCCCCTGTTCCTGGGCATTCTGGCGGCCGCCATGCTCGGATTCATAACCTCCGATGTGCCGTTCGGGGTAATTCCCATCGAAATATTCAGGCTGGCCAACACGCCCATCCTGCTGGCAATCCCCCTGTTCACCTTTGCCGGATACCTTCTCGGCCAAGGGGGGACGTCAGCCCGACTGGTAAAATTTTCCCGAAGTCTTTTTAGTTGGATGCCCGGAGGGCTAGGGGTTGTGGCCCTGGTTTCCTGTGCATTTTTCACCGCCATCACCGGTGCTACCGGCATCACCATTATTGCACTGGGAGGGCTTCTTTTTCCGGCGCTCTTATCGGATCATTACAGTGAAGACTTCTCTCTGGGCTTGATGACCACCTCCGGAAGTCTGGGGCTGCATTTTCCGCCGAGCCTGCCCATCATCCTTTATGGCTTTGTTTCAGGGACCAGCATTGAAGAACTGTTCATGGCGGGAATCCTGCCGGGAACATTGATGGTGGGGGTTCTTTGCCTTTTTTCCGTCTACATGGGCCGAAAGTGGCGCATTGCCAGGCCCGCATTCAGAGGACACGCCTTCTGGTCAGCCTTCAAAGGCGCCGCATGGGAACTCCCCATTCCCATCCTCATTTTAGGCGGCATCTACTCCGGGTTCTGCACCGCGACCGAAGCGGCCGCTCTGACGGTGGCGTATGTCCTGCTGATCAAAACGGTGGTGTTTCGTGAAATCAATATTATTAGCGATCTGCCCGAGATCATGAAGGAGAGCATGCAGATGGTGGGGGGCATCATGATCATTCTGGGAGCGGCCCTCGCCTTCACCAATTATCTAGTGGATGCGCTGATCCCGATGAAAATCCTGGAATTCATGGAAAACTTCGTGGAAACCAGAATCGGATTTCTCATGGCACTCAACCTTTTCCTCATCCTGGTGGGCTGCATGATGGACATTTTCAGCGCCATTTTGGTGGTGGTCCCCCTGATCGTTCCTTTGGCCGACCGTTTCGGTGTGGACCCGGTTCACCTGGGCATCATCTTTCTGGCCAACCTGGCCATCGGTTACAACACCCCTCCGGTAGGCCTGAACCTTTTCATTGCCAGCTCCCGGTTTGATCAGCCGGTGGTGAGGCTGTACAGAGCGACCCTCCCCTTTCTGCTGCTGCTCCTCTTCACCTTGCTCCTGATTACCTACTGGCCCGGCCTCAGCCTCTTTCTGCCCAAATTAATGTCCCCCTGAATTCAGGTAAGGCCTCACATCCACAAAAGGCATGCCCGCAGCTTGGGCCGCCTGCAAACCCGGATCGCCATCCTCAAACACTTCACACAGTTCCGGGGGTACGGCCATGCGTTTTGCGGCCTCAATGAACATCTGGGGATCGGGTTTGGGCCTCAAGCCGTCGTCCGCGGTGATCACGGTTTCAAAAAAAATCCGCCATCCCGATGGCTTTTAATGTTCGAAGCACATTTTTGGCCGTCCCTCCCGAAACCACACTCATGGGAAGCTTTCCGTGAAAATCCTGAGCAATTTTTGCCACCGGCATGATGGGTGTAACTTTTTTCAGCCTTTCATAGCTCATTCGGTTTTTGGCATCCGATACCGTTTTGATATCGAAACTTGTCCCAAATTTCCGGTTGAACCGCATCACGATTTCTTCGGCCGGCATTCCTCGAAGGGGTTGCAGAAAATCCACCGGACAATCGTGCCCTAACCGTTTCATGGTCTCCTGCCACGAATGGGTGTGGATGGTCATGGTATCGGCCAATGTGCCGTCACAATCAAAAATCAAGCCTTTCATTCCTTTTAAAACGGGGACCATCTTTCCTCCCTTTGAAAGTTTTACTCAATTGGAAAATCAAAATAGGTGTTCGGAAATGGTTCATCTTTCAATGTAAAATGCCACCATTCCTCCGGATAGGGGACAAAACCATGTTCAACCATAACCGTCTGAAGCAGCATGCGGTGGGCCCGTTGTGAGGGACCAATGGACAGATCGGAAGGCCATGACATGGGACTGAAAAAGTCAAAGCCGGACCCCATGTCCAATTCCTCCATATTGCCGCCCGGACCTCTTGATACGATCGTGAGATCCACCGTGCTGCCCCTGGAATGGCTCGATTTCAGGGCGATGTACCCTTTCGTGAAAAGCTCTTTCTTGTTCACATCCGGGTAGTATCGGGCTTTCATCCGGTTGTCGGACATGTCCTTTGCCCATCGAACAAAATGATCAACGGCACGCTGTGGACGGTAGGCATCAAAAATCTTGATCCCCAGCCCAAACCGTTTCAAGTCCGATTGAACCCCCTTCAGCGCCCGAGCGGCATCCTCTGTCAGAATACACCGGCTAGAGAGGTATCCATCAACAGGTCGCCCCAAAAAATTGTCATGGGTTCCATATCGTAACTCAACCACCACATCCGGAATGGTTTCATGAACGTACACAAATCCTTTCGGCAGATCTTCAGCCAGGGCCGCAATGGAAAAAAATAACCCCGTCAAGCAGGCCAGGATGACCGGAATGAATTTTCTTGACAGCACGGAACGAATTGTCGACTCTCGAAACAGGGTCATGATTTCCTCATGCTACAAAACCTATTGACGAAAAAGGAGCGTGGAAATAGAATTTAGTTTAGCAAAACAGATCGCTTTTTGTACATGAGTTTAATGAGAATTCTCTCCACATGAAATTCACCTTAACAAAACGAAAACTATTGTTCCTTACGTTAATGAGCTTTTACGCCTCATGTGGACGTGAAGATATTTTCGATCATCAAAACGATCTGGTTGCCCTCAAATACCTTAAGTCAAAACATCAAATCGTTCTTGAAGGAGAAAGAGATGGACCAAAACCAGCTTGAAATGATCATCCGGAAACGGCTCGCACTTCCAGATGATGAATTCGAACGCATCCGCGAAAGACCTAAATACCAGCGTCTGTTTGATAATGCACTCAAAGCGTCACGCTACCGTCTGGTGGCGGAGGTGGTGGCCTCCAAGGGATGTCACTCCCAGCACCGGGTGGGGCAGAAAATTGTTTTTGATTCCTCCGGCAACCTGCTGACGGATGAATCCCCCCAGCGGGTATGCGCCTTTTTGTTGCCCAACCTGGTGGTGTTGATCAACGCCTTTTTTGAAAATCTCATGAATGGAAGAGACCCCAACGAAATCATGTTCAACCGAACCGGTTGTTTCGATGTGGGACCTGCCTGCGGTGGATGGGGCCATGTGGTGGTGGAAATGAACGCAGAACCAAAGGGCTCGAAATGACGTGTCAAGAAAAATTAGCATGCTTTCCATAAAAAACGACAAAGCCGGTTGACAGTCAAAATTGAGTATGCTATCAAACGGTGTCACGAAGGCTATTCAGGTGGTTTTTTCAACTTTCTTCCCTCTCTATCCGGAGTGTTTTTATTGTTTTCTAAAAAGTTTACCGTATTGCTGGTTCCTGAAGGGACCGCCACAGTAAAACAATTCAGGTTTCCAAGAATACTCCCTGTTCTTGCCGTTCTTCTGTTGATTGGTTCCTCCCTCCTTGGTTTCGGGATTCTAAAAGATTATCTTTCACTAAAAGCAAAAATTCCACGCATGGCCCTGCTGGAGAGAGAAAATGCGCTTCAAGCCAAACAGCTTGTCGAGATGGCCAATCGTATTGACGCCGTCACCGTTGACATGGCTGAACTTAATGAGCAGGAAAAAGAACTGAAAGCCCTCTCAGGCCAGGTGGGCGCCGAAGAAATGGGTAAATTCCGGGGCATGGGTGGATCGGACGCCATCCTGACCGACCCAAAGGAAAACCTGCACAAAGGCATGGGCGGCTCGGACGCCATCCTGACCGACCCAAAGGAAAACCTGCGCAAAGCTGACCTGAAAATGGTCCGCGCCATGCACCAATCCCTGGATGACCTTGAAAGTACCATAGAGCAGCGCAAGGAAAAGTATGCGGAATTTGAAAAATTCCTGGACGAACAAAAAATGCTTCTGGCCTCGACACCCTCCATCTGGCCCACCAGGGGGTGGTTGAGTTCCCGTTTCGGTTACCGCACCTCCCCGTTTACCGATAAGAAAGAGTTTCACAGGGGCATCGATATATCAGCAAGAAGCGGTTCTCCAATTATTTCACCGGCAAATGGTCTGGTTGTTTTTACCGGGTGGAAGCGTGGCTATGGCCGGGTCATCGTTATTAAGCATGCCAGGGGTTTCAAGACAAAATATGCTCATCTGAGAAAATTTCTGGTCAAGAAAGGGCAGCATGTCAAGAAAGGGACAAGAATCGGTCTGGTCGGCAACTCCGGCCGAACAACCGGTTCCCACCTGCATTACGAAGTTCATCTGAACAATGTCGCTGTAAATCCGCTTCGCTACATCTTTAATTGATTTTAAGATTTTTCACGCCTTTTCCAGTATCCCATAACTCGGAAATCTTTCCTTTGCGCATAAGCCCTTGATTTTTGCTCCGCAAAGTTTTTTAATGCGGGTTGATTTCAATTTACCCTGACAACTCTTGTTTATTTATATTGGTAAGACATCATGTTTGGAAAAGTTATTAAAGGAATTTTTGGCAGTCAAAATGAGCGGACGCTCAAAAAGATGGCCCCTCTGGTCGATCGTATCAATCGGCTGGAGCCGGATTTTCAGGCCCTCTCCGATGAAGAACTGCGTTTAAAGACAACAGAGTTCAAAGAGCGGCTCGGGAAAGGAGAAACCCTGGATGACATCCTTCCGGAAGCTTTTGCCACTGTAAGAGAAACCTCTGTCAGAACCCTGGGCATGCGGCATTTCGACGTGCAACTCATCGGAGGGATCGTTCTTCACCAGGGAATGATTGCGGAAATGAAAACCGGCGAGGGCAAGACCCTGGCGGCCACCCTGCCCCTCTACCTCAACGCCCTCGAAGGCCGGGGCGCCCACCTGGTAACGGTCAATGACTATCTTGCCAAAAGGGACGCCGAATGGATGGGCGCCATATACCGTGCCCTGGGGCTGAGTGTGGGGGTGATCGTCCACGGAATGGATGATGCCGAACGAAAAGAGGCCTATAATTGCGACATAACCTACGGCACCAATAACGAATTCGGCTTTGATTATCTTCGCGACAACATGAAGTTTGATGTGAAAGATTTGGTCCAGCGCGAATTCCGTTACGCCATCGTGGATGAAGTGGACAGCATCCTTATCGATGAAGCACGAACACCGCTGATCATCAGCGGGCCCATGGAGCATAGTGAAAACAAGGTATTTGATGAGGTCAAACCGCTTGTCGTTAAACTCAGAGAGAAACAGAGCACCATTATCCGTTCCCTGTTAAAAGACGTACGTCAACTTCTGGATAACGATCAACTGGATGACAACACGATCGAAACGCTGCTCAAAATCAAGAGAGGGGACCCCAAAAACCCCGTTTATCTGGACATGGTGGCCCAGAACCAGGCCTTGAAAAAGCAGATCGACCGGACGGAAAGCATGCTGAGGTCTCAGAAGATTCTGCCCGAACTGGACCAGGATCTATATTGCACTATCGATGAACAAAGCAGTGCCGTGGAACTCACCGAAAAAGGGATCGAATTTTTGTCCACCACCGGTTCGGATGATTTCATGCTTCCCGACCTGGACGATAAAAGCCATAACATCCGCCAGAACAAAGAGTTGAGCGATTCCGAAAAAGAGAACCAGCTTCGGGAGGTTGAAGCGCATTACATGCGGACATCCGAACTGATCCATGCCACCCAACAGCTGGTGAAAGCGTTCTGGCTCTTTGAAAAGGATGTGCAATACGTCATCAAAGACAATCAAATCGTCATCGTCGATGAATTCACGGGCCGAATGATGCCGGGGCGGCGGTGGAGCGACGGTTTGCATCAGGCGGTGGAGGCCAAGGAGGGCGTGAAGGTTGCCGGAGAAAACCAGACACTTGCCACGGTGACATTTCAGAACTACTTCCGCATGTATGAAAAACTGGCAGGAATGACCGGTACGGCGGACACGGAAGCGGCTGAATTCAATAATATCTACAAGTTGCAGGTGGTAGTCATTCCCACTAACAAGAAAATGGCCAGAATCAACTTTCCGGATGTCATTTACAAAACCGAAAGGGAGAAATTCAAAGCCGCCGTTGACGAAATCAAGGAGCTCTACGACAAGGGGCAACCGGTTCTGGTGGGGACCATCTCCATTGAAAGGTCCGAGATGCTGAGCAAGATGCTGAAGCGGACCGGCGTGCCCCATTCCGTGCTCAACGCCAAACACCACCAGAAAGAAGCGGAAATCGTGGCCAACGCAGGGCAGCCCAAAACCGTCACCATTTCCACCAACATGGCCGGAAGAGGCACGGACATCGTGCTGGGGGAAGGGGTTCGTGAATTGGGAGGACTCCACATCCTGGGTACCGAGCGCCATGAAAGCCGGCGGGTGGACAACCAACTCAGGGGCCGTTCAGGTCGCCAGGGCGATCCCGGAACCGCCCGGTTCTATCTCTCCCTGGAAGATGACTTGCTGCGAATTTTCGGCTCCGAGCGAATTTCATCCATCATGGAACGGATGGGAATGGAAGAAGGCGAGCCCATCGAACACAACCTGATTTCCCGGGGCATAGAAAATGCTCAGAAGAAGGTGGAAGCCCGTAATTTTGACATGCGGAAGCACCTTCTGGACTATGATGACGTCATGAATAAGCATCGGGAAATCATCTATTCCCTGAGAAAAGACGTTCTGGAAGGAAATGGTTTTAAGGAAATCATTGAAGACATGATCGACCAGAAAGTGGAAGCGCTGGTGGAACAGTGGATTGATCCCAAGGCTTACCCCGAAAACTGGAACGTCAAGGAATTAAATGACAGCATTTCCTGGCTGTTCGGTTTCCCGGCCAATATCGGACCCGAGGAAATGGGGCAGGAGGAATTCGGTGCGCTTAAGGCGGAAGACCTTCCGGAGATGATCAAGGAGCGGGCGCTTTCCGAATTCCGGGAAAGGGAAAAACTGTTCGGAATAGAGGACATGGAGCGTCTGGAGCGCTATCTTATCCTTCAAATCATCGACGACAAATGGGTGGCTCATTTGCAGGCCATGGACCACATGAAAGAAGGAATCGGGCTCCGGGGTTACGGTCAGCTTGACCCGTTGAAAGAATATCAGAAAGAAGGATTTGCTCTGTTTGGGGATCTCATGGATCAGATCCGGGAAGAAACCCTCAGGACCCTTTTTCGGATACAGATCGTGCGCGAGGAGCCCGATCTCATTCCCAAAAAGAAAAAAAGGAACCTGAATTTGAGCCACGGAGACGGCGACGAAGGCGGCGTGACCATCCGGCGGAAGGAAGAGAAGATCGGCAGAAATGCACCCTGTCCATGCGGCAGCGGCAAAAAATACAAGAAATGTTGTGGAGTTGGAAAATAGGGGTGAGGGAAAGGGATGCCAGAAAAAATAAACGAAACCGCACAGATCGTGCGGGGCTTCAAAGCGGCGGCCGTGGCTTCAGGCCTTAAAAAAACGCGAACCCCCGATATGGCCCTGATTGTATCTGAAAAGGAGGCCTCGGCGGCCGGTGTTTTTACCACCAACAAGGTCAAAGCCGCCCCCGTGCTCCTGAGTCAAAAGCATATCAGCAGCGGCAAGGCCTTTGCCATCATCATTAACGCGGGAAATGCCAATGCCTGTACGGGGGAGCCCGGGTTTGCGGATGCTGTTCACACTGCCGATCTGGTTGGAAAAGCGCTGGGGATTTCACCCGAGAGTGTTCTGGTGGCCTCCACCGGCGTTATCGGCCAGAGGCTGGATATGGAAAAGGTTTCAAAAGCCATTCCCATCCTGAAAGCGGATCTGAAATCCGAGGGCATCCCGGAGGCCGCCACTGCCATCATGACCACGGATTCTTTTTCCAAAATCAGCAGTTTCGGCGGTCAGGCCGGAGGCCGCCCCTACCGCATTGCGGGACTGGCCAAGGGCGCCGGCATGATCATGCCGAACATGGCCACCATGCTCTGTTTTATTCTTACCGATATTCAGATAGCACCCGAAACACTGCAGAAGGTCCTTTCGGTTTCCGCTCTAAAGACATTTAACCGCATCAGTGTGGACGGGGACACCAGCACCAACGACATGGTATTGATGCTGGCCAACGGCATGGCCGGAAACAAAGACCTCTCCGCGAAGGATCGTAGCCTTTTCGAAGAGGGACTAACCGGCCTGATGGACGACCTGGCGCGCATGATTGTCAGAGACGGCGAAGGCGCCACAAAGCTGGTGGACGTGGTGGTACATGGTGCGCTTTCTGCCGAAGACGCAGTTAAAGCCGCCAGAACCGTTGCCAACTCGAGTCTTGTGAAAACCGCTTTTTACGGGCAGGACCCCAATTGGGGAAGGATCATGGCAGCTCTTGGGCGGGCGGATATCCATATGGATGAAACACGTGTTGATATCAGTATCAATGATGTTCAAATTGTATCCGGTGGCCTTGGTAAGGGTGTGGAAGCCGAAAAAATAGCGGCTGAGATCATGACGCGACGGGAATTCACGGTCAACATAGACCTCCGTAGTGGAAATCATCATGACCATGTCGTTACCAGCGATCTCACTCACGAATACATCGACATCAACGCGGATTATCGAACCTGATCAAGGAGGCGGCCATGTTTGCAGTGATCATGTGCGGTGGCTCCGGGACCCGTTTCTGGCCCGCCAGCCGGCGACAAAAGCCGAAACAGTTTCTCAACATTACGGGCAGAGGCCCCATGGTGGTGGAGACCTGCGACCGGCTCGCACCTCTGATCGCCGATGACAGGGTCATTCTGATTCTGGGTAAAGAACACCTGGATGAAGCCAATGTCCTTTTTGAGGGGCGGAAAGTTCACATCCTGGCGGAGCCCGTCGGCAGAAACACCGCTCCCTGCATGGGTCTGGGCGCCCTTTATGCGCGGCATCTCGGGTCTGAAGCACCGGTGGCATTCCTGCCGGCGGATCATTTTATCAGCAAACCCCATGTCTTTCTGGCGGATCTTGAATCCGCCGGGAAACTGGCCGCCAAAGGGGGCATCGTAACCCTGGGGATCGTACCCACTCGCCCGGAAACCGGTTATGGTTACATTCGAAAATCCCAGGCTGCACCCGGCGAAAAAGCCCTATTAGCGTACAGGGTATCAGCCTTCGTTGAAAAGCCTGATATTGAAAAAGCACACGAGTATCTCAAAAGTGGCGATTATTACTGGAACGCCGGCATTTTCGTTGCCACACCGGAAACCATCCTGACTGAAATTGAAGAACAATTGCCCGACCTTCACCATGGGCTTTCGCGGATTGCCGGAGCCTTGGGCACGGACCGTTTTGAAACGGAATTCGAGAATGCTTATGAAACCCTTCAAGGCATTTCCTTTGACTACGGCGTTATGGAAAACACAAAACAGCCGGTTTACGTCATCCCTTCGGAATGTGGCTGGAGCGATGTGGGATCATGGGAATCCCTGTACGAATTAAGGGGCGCGGAACGTGACGGGGAATTGAATCTGGCTGAAGGGGAGACCCTCCTCATCGACTGCGAAAAAAGCTTCATCTCAAGCCAGGCCGACCGGCTGGTGGCATGCCTGGGACTGAAGAACTGCCTGGTGGTGGATACGGGAGACACCGTGTTGGTGGCGGATCTTGCTCATTCTCAGAATATTCGAAAAATCGTTGACCGACTCAAAAAAACCCAAAAGGACACGCTTTTGTGATCTCTCATATTTTCAGGGAATATGATATCCGGGGAATTTTTCCCGATGAATTGACCGAAGATACGGTTTACAACCTGGGGTGCGCTTTCGGGACTTATTTTCATAACAAAGGTGCTCGCAGGATCTCCCTGGGCCGGGATTGCCGGCTCAGCTCCCCCGACCTGGCAACCTGGCTCACAGGAGGGCTGTTGGCAAGCGGCATGACGGTTGTGGATGTGGGCATGGTTTCCACCCCCATCCTCTACTTCTCCCTTCATCACCTGTCCGTTGACGGCGGCATTCAGGTTACCGGAAGCCATAATCCACCGGAATTCAATGGCTTTAAGATCTGTCTGGGTCACGCGTCCGTTTACGGCGGGGAAATTCAGAGCATCCGCAAAATTGCGGAGTCCCGCAAATTCACAACCGCGAAAGGCACGGTTGAAAATTCCTTCGTCGATGAATCCTATATTGAACATATGGTTTCAAACATTCACCCGGGATCCGTGAAGATAAAAGCCGTGGTGGATGGGGGGAACGGTGTCGCCGGCCCCTCAGCCGTTTCAATCTACCGGCGCCTCGGTTTTGAAATTCATCCGCTCTTTTGTGAGCCGGACGGACGGTTTCCAAACCACCATCCGGACCCCACCATTCCGGAAAACCTGCAATCGCTTATCAAGAGCGTTGTGCAGGAAAAAGCGGATGTGGGCATCGCCTTTGATGGGGACGGGGACAGAATCGGGGTGGTGGACTCCAAAGGGCGTATGATCCCCGCGGACCATTTGATGATGATTTTCGCCCGGGACCTGTTGACCCGTCACAAGGGGGCCAAGGTCATCGGGGACGTGAAATGTTCCCAGGCGCTCTTCGACGACATCAGGGCCCACGGCGGGAACCCCATCATGTGGAAATCGGGGCACTCCCTCACCAAAAGCAAGATGCAGGAAGAAAATGCTCTTCTGGCGGGGGAATTGAGCGGACATATTTTCTTCAAGGAACGGTATTTCGGTTATGATGACGCCGTTTATGCCGGGGCGAGGCTGCTGGAAATTTTTTCAAAGACCCCTGACGGATTTAAAGCGCTGCTGACGGGCATACCGCATCTGGTGAACACCCCTGAGATCCGCCTGGATTGTCCTGACGCCCGGAAATTCAAAATCGTAGAGGCCGTGGCCGACCAATTCAAAGAAGACCCAGGCGTCATTGACGTCATTGATCTGGACGGCGCCAGGGTCCTTATGGATGGCGGCTGGGGACTCATCAGGGCGTCCAATACACAACCGGCGCTGGTGCTTCGCTTTGAAGCGGAAAGTGAAAAACGCCTGAAGGAGATTGAGGATCTATTTATGGAGGAATTGAGTAGGCTTATCTGAGAAAAATCAAGGCGGGCAAGGATTTCAACCGGAGAAATTCATAATGAAAATATGGTGGTGCGTCACATCGATTCAAAGCCTTAAACCAGCATTGCACAATTTGTAAATTCAATTGACAAATTGTGCAGGACCATCTATCATACTATTATGATTCCAAGAACAGCCCACAATACGCTTATTCGCCTGGCAAAGGGATTTCCGGTCATCGCCGTCACCGGCCCGCGCCAATCGGGTAAAACAACCCTTGCAAGGGCTACTTTCCCTGACAAGCCGTATCTGTCACTGGAAGATCCCGATACCCGTCTCCTGGCCGAAAGCGATCCCCGCGGGCTTCTCTCCCGTTTTCCAGAGGGCGTTACCCTGGATGAGGTGCAACGGGCGCCGGAACTTTTCTCCTATCTTCAAACCCGTGTTGACGCCGATGTGCGACCAGGCACGTATGTGCTGACCGGCTCACAGCAGTTCGGTTTGTTGTCGGGCATTACCCAGTCTCTGGCAGGACGAGTCGGCATGGTGCAGCTCCTCCCCTTTTCACTCGGTGAATTGCAGGCGGACGGCAGGCTCCCGACAGACCTTATGGAAGTCATGTTCCGCGGCCTCTATCCGCCTCTCTACGACCGCGACATCACCCCCGGCGACTGGTGCGCGGGATATGTCAACACTTACGTTGAGCGCGATGTTCGCCAGCTCATCGCCGTGCGCGATCTGTCCGCGTTTCAGCGTTTTCTTCGAATGTGCGCAGCCCGTTCCGGGCAATTATTGAACCTCTCTTCCCTGGCCTCGGACTGCGGCACCACCCACAACACCGCCGCTGCGTGGCTGTCGGTACTGGAGGCAAGCTACATCGTTTTTCTGCTCCGGCCCCATTTTCAAAACTATAACAAGCGCCTGGTCAAAACCCCCAAACTCTATTTCTACGATACGGGTCTCGCAGGATGGCTGTTGGGGATCCGCGAATCCGGCCAGCTCGCCTTTCATGCGCAGCGGGGCGCCCTGTTCGAAAATCTGGTAACAACGGAATTCATCAAGGCACGGTTCAACCGGGGGCTATCTCCGGACATCTACTTCTGGCGGGACAGCAAAGGTTTGGAGGTGGACCTTCTTCTGCAAAACGGCGAAACGTTACAACCGGTGGAGATCAAGTCGGGCCAGACCATTGCCTCCGATTTTTTCGATTCACTGAAAAAATGGGGCAAGCTTTCAGGCAGGGGGGATAAACCGGCATGGCTGGTCTATGGCGGCGACCGGGAGATGCAAAACGGCAATGTAACCATAATTCCATGGCACGGATTGCCGAAACTAGCTGAGAACATGTGAGAAAAAAATCATCGGTTATCATCCGCTTTAAAGCAATGCGGGCTATGAGGAAAATAGAATAGAGGACGTCTAAAAGTGAATTCCATTGAATGCACAATGCTGTAGTGCTTTGCCGACCAGGGGCGGATTGTTGCCGTCACGCCGATATACCGTAATTTCGACACCGGTGATTCCCATGAAACGCTGGTGGAATCCATTATCCAGGCCCGGCAGGCCGTTCAGGCCGATTTGGGAAAAAACGCATCCCCGGGGCTGGATCGCGTGCTGCTGCTGAAAGCACACCCTGAACCCATGCTTTCCCCACGGGCCTTTGCCGAGGCGGCGGCAGCCAACCCGGACCTGGTGCTTCCCAAAATGGCGCGGTTCTATCCGGGCATAGCACCGCTGCCGTACGAAGAGAAAAAATCCAAGGCGACGGTGCCGTTTCGCTTCCGCGCCACGCGGGCCGGACTCGGCGCCCTTGACGGGCTCATGCCGGTGACCGTGCTGACCAAGGACCACCTGGAGGACCACTACGAACTCACCGAACTCATGGCCGACAAAGCCGCGACGGCCGGCTCCATTCTTCAGTTCCTGGCCGAGATGACCGACGGCCTTTTCCAGGCTGTGACCGCTTTTAGCGGGCCGGTCGACTGGTTGCGGGCCGAGCAGCCGGCCGGCAGCGCCCCGGAAAACCGACGACGGGACACCATCGCCGATCCGTTGGCAAAAACACTTGTGGTACTGCTTGATGAAGCCCTGATCCGCCAGGGGTTCCTGGCCGAAGATCCCGCGGCGCCGGTAACCCGCGGCCTCGAATGGTTGGCCACGCTCCTGAAATCCCGCACGGTGGTCGCCCTTGAAACCGACCTGCCCTTCAGCGAACAAAACATCGCCCAGGCCATCAAGAACAAACTCGGCCAGCCGCTTGTCGTCCTGCTGCCCACGCTGAAAACACTGGGAGAAGCGGAGCGGGAGGTCCTAACCGTGGCCGCGCTTCTGCCGCCGGATTGCATCGCGCTCACCTGGGTGCGGGAAGTCGTAGCCAAGGATCATCCTGAACTGGGAACGGATGCCGAAGCCGGCTATGATGACCCCTGGCTCAGTGCCGTCAATCATCTCATCGGTCTTCGCCTCCTCCAGGCAAAGGAACGCGCCATGTTTCTCAATGGTGCAGATGGCTGGATCGATAAAAGCAACCGCTGGGAAATTCTACCATTAGGCGCATTTGCCTGGGAAACGCTTGTGGCTGGGTTGGCGGATGGGCACTATCTTGCCAGTCAGGCTGCTTTATGCCTGCAATTCATAGGCGACTACGCGGGCGCGCGGCCACTATATGAGCGGGCGATGGAGGCAAACCAACGGGTCCTGGGACAGGCGCACCCGAACACACTTACAAGCGTGAACAATTTGGCTGCTTTGCTTTATTTCAAAGGCAACTACGAGAGGGCTGAGGCTTTATTTAATCGTCTGCTCCAGAATAGCTTTGACTCTCCCAATACGCACTGTCAGCTCGCCCGCCTCCACTTGATGACCAGCCGCTTTGCAGAAGCTTACAAGCACATCGTCCAAGCCTGGGTCGATCGAGCCGACGCACAACCTTATTTAGTTTCTCGTATCCTCTGGTTCCAACTATTGATTCGAATGGTGGAAAACTCAAATCGAAAGTCAAGGGCTGTAGATCAGCAAAACTGCTCGGAGATTGATTTAGGCCGGTATCGGTTTCGACTGTAAAGAGGGACGTCTTCAACTTTTCTTAAACCGCATACTGGCCAGAACCACCCTTTTCTCCCCGCCCTTAGACCGAAATATCTTTTTTCGGGCTTTAATATCACAAATATCGGACATCCTCTTAAAGAAAGTCATGCTCGTCTTCCTGAGCCCTTCAGCGAGGATTATTTCACCTCCAGGTTTCAGATAACGCCTGAAAAGAGCATTGAGCGGATCGAAGTATTCTTCCTTGTAGATGACCTCCGAACCCAGAATCATGTCGAACCGTCCTTCAAGCGCGGGTTTTGTCCAGTCGAGTTCGACAATTTCAGGCGCCGACGATTCGCCAGTGTGGTTGACACGCGCGTTGGCCCTTGCGAAATCAAGGGAATCCCGGTTATACTCGGTCATCGTGACCCGATGCCCGAACTGCGCAGCCACGATCCCCACCACACCGATGCCGCAACCGATTTCCAACAGGTGCCTTTGGGGGTCCACCGGAATGTCCGCCATATAATTGGCCAGAACAATGGACGCTTCCCATATTTTGCTCCACAAGGGAAATTCGTTGAAAACGTCATCCTTATTAAAGAAAGGATCCAGGGATTTGGGCACAAAAAACTTTAACCGGCGATCCCCGATAGTAATGGGTGAAACATCCGTCTCATATTTTTGGTGAAACGCTGACATGGAAAACATGGATATATTTTTCTCCTATCACTTTTTCAACCCTGAAAGCCGCGACGGCCAAAGGCAAAACACCGCCATACAGGGAGTTTCATCATGCATGTGATCATTTTAGGGTCCGGTACCGCCATCCCCATGAAAGACCGGGGCTCGCCTTCTTTGGCCGTGTTCGTTAATCAGTCACCCATCCTGTTTGATATGGGTCCGGGAACCCTGTGCCGAATGGCCCGTCTGAGCATCGGCCCTGAAAAAATCGAAAGCATTTTTCTTACGCACTTTCATCCGGACCATACCGCTGACCTGATCCATTTCCTCTTTGCCTGTCGAAATCCGGAGATTTTTAAGAGAAGATCCCCGTTCCTGATTTCGGGGCCCGTGGGTCTTCACAAATTCATCAAAGCCCTTCAATCCGTTTACCCGGACTGGCTCGATTTACCGAGCGACATCATGCGCATTGAGGAATTGCCGATCACTGAAAATCAAGGGCGGAACCTCGGTCATTGCTTTATCAAAACCGCTCCCACCCACCATACCCCCCAGAGTCTCGCTTACCGAATCGAATCCTACGGCAAAGCCGTTGTCATCTCGGGGGACACGGGCTACTGTGATCCCGTCATTGAACTGGCGCAAGGCGCGGACCTTCTCATCCTGGAGGCGGCTTTTCCGGACGACCACCCGGTGGAGGGGCACCTCACCCCATCGGCGGCCGGCCGTATGGCCCGGCTTGCGGGGGTCAAACGGCTTGTCTTAACTCATTTCTACCCGGAGTGTCTGAAAACGGACATCGCCGCCCAATGCCGAAGAACCTGGCACGGGGAACTCACCCTTGCTGAAGATCTGTTACAAATCCGCATTTGATGGTGAAAAAGCCGGTGTCTCAGTAGGTGCGGTCGATGATGTATTGAATGAGCGTAAGCAGATTTGTTTTGACGGCAGAATCAGGAAAAGGTTTCAAACACATGGCCGCGTCGTCCACATACCCCTGGGCTTCCTTCCTGATTTTTTCAAGGACCCCGCCTTTCCTCACCCGGTCCAGAAGGGCCTCATAAGCCGCCTTGTCTGTTTTCCGGTTGTTAAAGCGCTCTCTAAATCCCGTTTGCTCACCTTGTTCAAGTTGCGCCAGGGTATAAATAAGGGGAAGCGTTATCTTCCCTTCCAGCAGGTCCTTTCCCACCGGCTTTCCGAAGACCTCTTCCGAACTGGTATAGTCCAGCAGGTCATCCACCAGTTGAAAAGCGATCCCCACGGATCGGCCGAACCGGGTCAGAGAGGCTTCAATATCAGGGCTGCTGCCGGAGACGACGGCCCCGCAACCGCAGGCCGCGGAAATCAGAACGGCGGTCTTGGAGGTAATGATTTGCATATAGCTGTCCCGATCGGTTTCCAGATCGTCCGTGTGAACCAGTTCCAGTATCTGCCCTTCCGACATCCGCATGGTGGCCTGGGTGAGGCTTGTAATAAACGGAATACTGTCGGCGGAAACAGCGATGGACAATGCTTTGGAAAAGAGGAAATCGCCCTCCAAAACTGCGGCCTGATTGCCCCATATCTGATTTGAGGAGGGCTTACGGCGCCTGATCTCGGCATTATCCAGAACATCGTCGTGGAGAAGGGAAGAGGTGTGAATATATTCAAAAACCGTTGAAAGGGGATATAAATCTTCGCCCCCATAACCGCACAATTGACAACTGAGAACAAAGATGAGCGGCCTGAGCCTTTTTCCTTCCCCTAACAGGGCATACGTTCCGATTTCCTTGGCCAGAGGCACCCGGGAATCAAAAACCTTGTTCAATTCCCGATTTATCTTTTCAAAATGCTCTTCAAAGAGTGCAAGATTTGGAATTTCCGCATTCATCTTTCCGTATTCAACTTTCCTTTCCGTTTTTTCAATCTCCAACGCCGTTTTGGGCGCCCTTTTTGAAAGTACCGTGTCCTCCGGTTAATTTTTTACAATAATTCACCCGGCCTGAATTTACAACCTATTTTCAACCATTCCTGACGGGCCTGAAAGGTCATCACCTGGAAATCGGCTCAAATCCGAACGGCATTTTCTCATTTTTCCACCGGGTGAAACTTTAGTAGCGTCTCGGAAAACGCATCTACGCTTTTGCGTTGCAAGGCTTTGACATGAATTTTGGAGTGCTGATTTTGCTTGACCGGGACCAGCACCTCTGAATTTTCAATTTATTTAGATTTCAGCAAGACATCTGCTTATAAATTGGCAAACTAGGGCCAGCCGCCTTCGGCCAACCCTAGTCTTGAACCGCCATCTTGAAGCGGCTGCAACCAATTGCCTATTTAAGGAATGACAACGGAAATTATATTTGAATAGTCGCTGCTGCCGGTGCTGTTGCGAGCCTGAACAGCCATCAGAAAAGCAGCGCCGCTCCAGAAATCCAAGGACATTTCAGTCTCACTCCCCATATCAACACTCTTGATGGTGTCGGGACCCGTATAAGGAACCGGGGCATAAAAGAGGGTATAGCCCGTAGCCGTTTCCACCGTGCTACAGCTGAGCTTTACCGTTGAACCCTCGACCGTAAACAGAAGCTTAGGCGCTTTTGGTCTTTCCGGGGCCGGCAGTTGGCTTGCGGGATCGCCCAACAGATTGGTCTCAAAGGCAATCCAGCGGTAGAC
Source organism: Desulfatiglandales bacterium (assembly GCA_963663335.2). Lineage (GTDB taxonomy): Bacteria > Desulfobacterota > DSM-4660 > Desulfatiglandales > Desulfatiglandaceae > NaphS2. The sequence continues at coordinate 1,061,212 of CAXXLN010000002.1, forward strand.
GGCTGCTGATAGATCCAGGTTCGCCTTGGGGATCTGGTTGGCCTTTCCGAGAGAACGGGTGCCGTTAGTGACTTGCTCAATGAAATAAGCGTGGAGAAGATTGGAGGCCTGATCAAAGACCTTTCCGGAAATGTACCAGCCGTAGCGGGAATTGGCCACTGCGGCGAAGGGTCCCCTCCCTTCGGCCATGACCATATTTTCGATGATGGAGTCTTCATAGACGTAGATCCCCTGGGTATCACGATTGTCCATTGATCCGGGATAGCAGCCTTGGGTATAAACGAAATAATAGTTTGAATTATTGATGTTAGGAATACTGTCTTCGGTAAGTTTCATGTTGATTTGGACGTTCGAATGGCCCATATGGTTGACCCAGACGAATTCGTCCGAACTGAGCTGGTCCGTGAGCATAGATGCGGGCCAGTCGAAGTTCGGTTGATTGCGGTCGTACAGAGTGCTTCTGGGCATTTCCGGCATGAACCCGGCCAGCCAGTCCATCATGTCTCCGCTATAGGTCGGTGTATCATCCATGATCTCACCCACCATCAATGATTTGTACGGCTTAGTGGATGTTTCGTAGGCAATAATTTTGTTGATCTGGGCCAGCGCCCGTTCGGGCGTGGCCGCGTTGATGCGGCCCACGTAAACCTCCGAGAGCCAGTCGATGTCGCCGCCATTGGTGCCGTCATTGTTTTCTCCCCACACACCGTTGTTGTTGCCGTCCCACGGGCCGTCCAGGCATCCGAAGTACAGGTCGCAGGGTATATTCAAATCCAATGATCCTGCTACCGTGGATGCGCAGCCCCGTGTGGGCAGTGTTTGTGTTCCCGGAGCGCCGTGGGCGTCGCCACCCAGAACCACATATTCGGTACCGTAATTTTGATATGAATCCCGAATGTAATAACGCATTTTTTGGGCCAGGTCCTGGCCGGAAACCGTTTGATCTATATCCTCGATCAAGGCCATGTGCGTTTTGAAGTTCCCCCCCGCGCTGGAAGCCCGGTGGTCGGCCAAATTCTGCATCGCCTCCTGCAGATTCTTGGTGGTTATGATCAGGTATTGCCTGCTGCCGGCGGTTTCAGTCGCCGATGGCATCAGCTTTACGGTTTCAAGAAATGCCTCCTTGTTATCCACAGTGGAGAGAATGGCCGCCCGGTCAGACGGACGGTTACGAAATGCGTTATTCGTCGTTGCGTCCGCGGATCGTGTAACGACGGTTACCGTCATTTTTGGGTAATAAGCAATTTCTCCGGTAACGGGATTGTACTGCACCGGACAGAGTTGAAGCACTGATATGGTAGCGCCCATGAGTATCTGCGTCCCCATATCAAGATGGGTTATTCCGGGATAAAGGGCATTTGAAATGTATATGGTCGTATTTTTAACCGCGGCTTTGGCTAATTGGGGCATTGATAGCGGCACTGGATCCGCAATCGGCGTCACATTGAAATTCCCGGGCAAGATCAGAGCCGTCACGCAGTCCACTTTGACGGATTCTACGGCTTCTCCCGGCGGGATAAACAGCTTGGCCGTTATTCTCGGCAACATGGGGGCGCCTGTGGGGGTCAACTTCGGCCAACACTCTTTCATTTCCGGGTATACCGTACCGTCGCCCATCTCATTTATGACGGGGGAAGAAAAGGTGTAAGAATGTGAATATTCGCCGGCTTGGCTCAGTCCGGGCCCGCTCATCACCACCAGGAATAGAAAAGCGACAAAAAGAAAACAGCGTTTAACCATTTGAAACTCCTTTCATTTAACTCGGTAAATTCAAAATTCGTTTTGCCAAAAAAATCTCTTGCCGACTTTTAAAACTCATTATAAAAAAAAAGCTTTGGGACATTTCTTGTGACCATAACTTTTTAGAGGTTGGGTTTCGGGAAGTGCCAGCATTCACGTCGTGATAGATCTATTATCGGCGTGCGGATGAAATACTTTAGCTTAAATTCATGCCATATCCAGCAATTTCCGGTTAGAGATTTGCGGTTTATGCCATATTTGCTATATGTATCAAAACAGTATTAAATTTGCTTAAAGCGAGAAACTATCAATTCCTGCTAAAGTACATGAGAAAATTGCCGATACAATAATGATGATACAGTAGAGTGAGGCCCCTCCCGCTATGCAAGAGAAGCCTCACTGTTTCCTCAATGTACAACCTTGTTCGTACAAAATAACTGGTAGTCACAATGATTTTAAATGTTTTTATCATGGGGGTATTTTTTGCCGAGGGCCTGAGGACGGCCTAAGATACGGCGGGGAATTATCAATTTCATTTTGCCATTGACGACAATGACGACGGAATATTTGACGGCACATGGCAGGGTGATCCCGATGTCAATGTGTATCAACCATTTGACGCCGAAATACTACGATCGGGCAACTGATGCAGCCGCCGGCTGAATATGACTGTGCCGAAAAGGGGTGAACGGAACAGTTGGAACACTTTCTTCTTCGTTTTTTCCAAGCTACCGGATTTGAAGGGTTAGGGTTAGCCGGTTATCACCATTTTAGACCTTAAACAGCGTAATTATAGGAGTGAATTCATGAGAAAGATCAAGTTTATTTGTTGGATATGTAGCATATTAGTTGTTGGCGGATGCGCGGCCACGCTTCATAAAAACGTGAATGGTACGGCTGAAGGAATAGAGAAATCAGCATAACCTAGGATGGTTATTCCGTTGCGCTCCATAACCACCAATGAGCTTTGCGTTGGGGCAACAAAAAGATGAGGATTATTATCACCATTGCACGGGCGACAACTTCCGTCTTAATTATCATTGCAGGATGGCAACTGGGACAGGGTTTGCTCGTTATGTCACATGGAGCGCTGCGAGAGGGCCTGACGCGGTCCCTTCTCGCAGCGGGCGTCATTGTTGTTCTGCTTCTGGGATGGCGCGTGGCGACTGGTGCCAAACGTGGCCTGGCCACGAGACAAGAGGACGACTCACCGAACAATGGCATACAGGATAAGTCGCAAGGCCACAATCCTGATGCCTGAAGTTATCAAACTGTGCTCTTCAACGCACATCAGGTAGTAATAAACCGGCCCCCTGTGAAAGGAAACCGGCCTTTCTGTATATGTCGCCCCTTGCTGTACGTGCTTATAGTTCAGGCGCTCCCTCGGGGATACAGCACACAAAAGTCAGCAACTCCTGCCCGTTGTTCCTGATCTGGTGTTCTTTTTCGCCGGGGATGTAGATGATTGATCCCGTAGCGGCGTCTTGCCAGACATTACCATTCCAGATCTGGCCTTTCCCTGAGTGCACAAACACCTGATGCTCATATTTATGGCTGTGCTTGGCGCTGTGGCCTCCCGGCTCTATTTCAAATACCCGCATGCAAAAGCTGGTATCACCGTCAGCCTTGCCAATTACCACCCGTCCAATAGCCCCTTTGGCCAAGTCGCTGGGGTAAGCTCTACCTTCTACATCTTTGTAATGGATCAGTTTCATTTTGAGACTCCTTTAATAGATTCATGAAAACGGAGAGAAACATAACAGCATCAATATGCGCCCGCAAGGCCGGAATCCTGTGGCCATGTAGACGGCTTCCTATTGGTGCTGGTCCACACCCACCTGAATTGACTCTAGCCCTGTTTTAATTTAACCCCCAACCTTGACGACTATTTTCACCCGATACCGGGAAACAGGTCTTTTCCTTCTCCATCAGAAGAACGCTTTTAAGCTTTCATGACCCTTGTACAAAAGCCTCAAAAGTAACAAAAGGTCAGAAATCCCCCGCCATAAAGTTTATTAAACAGATTTTCTGTAAAAATCAACTTGCTTGGAAGCATGGCGGAAATCGCTGAAATGCGTCATCATTCAGAACATTAGGGGCCAAAAAGGTAGCTGTTCTGTAATCAATCGCTCATTGTTGACATTGTCTTCTTGGTCTGTTCTAAGTTATTTTGACATTTCGGTATTTTTCGGGTCGCACTGGGTGGCCCGGATCATTGGGGGGAACTTCCATAAATGATTGGCTAAAGGCGGCTGAGAGGCAATAGGCAACTCTCATGAAAACAGAGCCCGACTTTAGGCATCTTACCAATGGGAACTTGAGGATGGCTGCGAAGGACGCACAGGAAACGGTCAAGCTACCAAGGCTGAACTTCTGTCCATGGTCGTTAGGAGACTTCATTCTTAAGTGCCTTAGTATAAACATTAAACACATAACAGTGCCCGCAATTCGGAAGGCTTCGCCGCCGGGAATCGCGATCAACAAATGATCCTATTCTTGAATCTGGACGGATCTAAATATTTCAAGAATACCTCAGGTAAGTATAACTAAGGAGGGCGTTTTTACGGTTCTCCTTTTTGATGGCGCCATACAACATATGGTGTTGATCGTATTTTGAAAGAATCCTGTGAGATTCAAACCCCGGTGCATTTTGTGTCAAGAGCCTATCACCCACCGAGTATAATCAAAATCCCTTTTCATTTCCTTGTCAAAATCCTGGCCGATTCTCATTGAGTCATAGAAAGCTTGAACCTGACATGCTTTTTTTGTGGGCAAACGTGTGAAAAAGTTTTATTGAAAGGCGAACATTTCAATTGCTTTTGACGATATGGTACCCCGGCAATGCTGGACTGGCAGAGAATAGCTTTAAGGAACGAGCAGGTTGTCCATGGTTTAGAAAAACACCGGTTTGAACAAAGCACAGGCGAGGTATTTTATGAGGGATGTTCATATTCTTCTCATTTCAAGTAATGTTGAGGAAAGTAAAATATACGAATCGGCCATTCGGGCGCTTGATGTCAAAGTGACGGCGGTGTCTTCACTTAAGGGTTTGAATGAAGAGGTGAAAGACCTTTTCTTCAATGGCGTTGTCATGGATATGCCCACGAAAATAATGGCCCTCAAAAATGACCGAGAGTTTATTTATACAACCCTCAGAAAATTTCCCGTGGCCCATCTGACCCTTGGAAAAGAGACGGGAAAAATTCGTCTTTTCTACCCGGGTCAACCACCCGGTGCAACGCTTAAAGACTTTTTCGACAGGGAGTGTCAAACATTCACACCGAGAAGGCTTGCCCATCATATTAGAAAGGTGCTTCATTTCAATGTACTTTTGTCCAGGCATCCTGAAATGGTAGACTGTGAAAAGACTATTTCTGTTGATATGTCCGAGGGAGGGTGTTTTATCTTTTCCGCCCAGGAGTGGGTGACGGGGGACATGGTATGGCTCAAAATTCTCGAATTAAGCCGTCATGATCCCATTGGCGCCCGTGTCAGACGGTGTGTGAGATGGGGTGAGACCATGCAGGTGCCAGGCATTGGCCTGCAATTTGATAAGATGAACCCATTACAGCGCCGTGAACTTGAAAAACGGTTATGGGGATAGCGACGTGATCCCCAAACGTGCTATGCTTGAGACCATGAGCGTTTCTCACACCGTGAAACAGCATGTGTTTTTTTAAGCCATACCAGCAAATTCTGGAGGAACCAGTGAATGAATAGCAAATATGTGAAACCTTTTTTAGATGCAATCAAAGATGTCTTTGAAACCATGATTGAAATTTCTTTTACTCTGGGACGGCCGGGATTGAAGAAAGAAAAAGCGCCCTCTTATGAGGTTAGCGGTATTATCGGCATATCGGGAGAAGTAAGTGGCTCTGTTGTCATCAATCTATCAAAAGAAACCGCTCTTGAGCTGGCTTCGGGGCTTCTTGGCGAGGATCTCACGGACATCGACGAAGACTGCATTGATGCAATCGGAGAAATTGCAAATATGGTTGCGGGAAATGCAAAGGCGGGGTTTCCTGAAAAAGGCACGTCGCTTTCAGTGCCGACGGTTATTGTTGGAAAACACAAAGTGAACTATCCTTCGGCGATTCCCATCGTCTCGATCCCATGTGACACCGGCAGAGGGAAGTTCAACGTGGATATTGCGCTGAAAAAGACTAAGCAATCCTGAAACAGAATTAGCTACCGCAAAAAGGATTCTTCCTGCAAAAGAAGGTGAGGTCAACTGATGGGCAGGCATAAGCGATAAGAGGGATCAGGCATTTCTGATCAATACATCGTATCAACCGACCCTATTGGGTCCATCAAAATGAAAACTTCGAATGTTCGGCCAATGGCGTCATAACCGGCGGGGACCGGGGAGATCCCAACCCCCGCCGGATCATACGGCATTGAGTGCTCCTACATATTTCATCTCCTTTTTTTCATATCTTTGATCTTCAGGGCGACCTCTTTCCAGCGTTCCTTTTCCACGCGGTCGGCACTTTTGTGCCGGCGCTGGGACAGATATTCCAGTTCACGTTTCATTTTCCGGTAATTTTCCAGCCTGTCCCTCGGGATTTCACCTTCATCGACAGCCCCAACAACCCGGCAGCCGGGCTCGTGGGTATGGCTGCAGTTTGTAAAACGGCATCCCAGAGCAAGTTTTTCGATCTCCGGGAACGCAGATTCAATCCCTTTATCATCTTCCCAGAAGGCAATTTCCCGGATGCCGGGGTTGTCGATCACCATCCCCCCCCGGGGCATCATGATCAGATCCCGGGAGGTGGTGGTGTGTTTGCCCTTGCCCACATGGGTGCTTATGGAACCGGTAGCCTGTACGGGTTTACCGTAGAGCCGGTTCACCAGGGTGGATTTGCCCGCCCCGGAAGAACCCACCATGGTCGTGGTCCGGCCCGGAGACAGATAGGCTTCCAGAGCGATCAGACCCGTGTCATCCGATACCGAAACCAGATGTATGGGAACGCCCAATGCCACGGCCGCTACTTCACCGACGAAAGGCTCCGGATCCCGGTGAAGATCCGCTTTTGTCAGAATGATGACGGGATTCAGGCCGCAGTTGTAGACCAGGGTCAAGTACCGCTCTATGCGGCGCAGGTTGAAATCCCGGTCAAGACCGCAAACGATAAATACGGTATCAAGGTTTGCGGCAATGACCTGTTCCTTTTGCGGCTGTGCATCCTGTTTGTTGTGCGTCCCCGAAGCGCCTCTGGATAAGGCATTTTTTCGTACCAGCACCCTGGAGATCACAGTATCGGTCATGAGGACCCAATCCCCCGTGACCGGATACATGCCGTCGGGAGCATGCTTGAGCCTTCCGGCCAGGGTGGCAAGCCATTCGCTTTTGCCGTTGCTGGTGCAAAAACTGTTTTTTCTTACCCCGACCACCCTGGCCGGGGTAAAGCGGTCGCTGGAAAAGTGTTCCAGCTGTTTCTGAAAATGGGAAGTCCATCCCATCCGTGAAAGGGGATGGATATTGTCGTTCTTATTGGTATCTTGTTTGATGATCATTGTTGAATCCACCTGTCTTTACCTGTAATTTAAAATGTTTTTGTCGGCGCATGAAAGCGCACAAGGAAGAGCATGCAGCTCGTCGACGGTCTTGATTATTTTTTTGTTATCTTGATGCAGGCGACGTTACCGACAGAGAGGGCAACTGTAGTGGTAGATTCTCAATACAGAGATCTGCTGGAGAACAGATTGGAAGAAATAAATCTGTCTTTAAGACTGAACAGCTTTTATTCGATACCGCAAAACGATGATCAATCAGCTACCAGCAGGTTGTTCCCCTTGTCGGCAACGATTGACACAATATCCATTAATTTCGTAACCATAAAAACCTCTTTCATACGCTTTTGACAAAAGCTCCCTTCGTTAGGAGAGGCTCAAACAATACCCGAACCTGGTAAATCATTCCATCAAAATCCGACCCACCAGATCATAGGCGTGCGCTTCCGTGATCAACACCGGCATGATGTCTCCCACGATCCCGTCCCCCTCATTGATCAACACCCGGCCGTCCACGTCCGGCGCCATGGCGGACGTTCTACCGGCCAGCAGAAGCTCGGTTTCGGAGCTTTCCCCCTCCACCAGAACCGGCAGCACCTGACCGACCTTCTCCTGATTCAACTGCTTTGTAATACGGGCCTGAAGTTTCATGAGCCTGGCCCTTCTTTTTAAAGCAATCCTGTTGTCCACCGGGTCCGGAAGCCGGGCAGCAAGCGTCCCCTTCTCCGGGCTGAAGACAAACACCCCCAGGTTGTCGAATCGGGACGTTTCCACAAAATCACAGAGATCATTAAACATCTCCTCCGTTTCGCCGGGGAAACCCACCATCAAAGATGTACGCACATGGATTCTTCTCTTACGATTTCGAATCATGGACATCAAATTCCGGGGCGTATTATCCCCCGGATCCCGCCCCATGACTTTCAAGATCGCACCATGGGAATGCTGAAAAGGGAGATCCAGATAGGGAACGATCCGCTCGTTTTCATCCATGAAATCGAGAAAGGATTCCGTCAGACGGTCGGGGTGGAAATAGAGCAGACGAAGCCATTCGATTTCTTGGATGCGGCAGAGTCCCGCCAGTAAATCCTCAATGCAGCCCTTTCCATAAATATCTTCCCCGTAGCGGCTGATATCCTGGGCCACCAGGTTGATTTCCCTGACGCCGTGGGCAGCCATGTCCGATGCCTCCGAGAGCAGGGCGTCCATGCCGCGGCTTCGAAAGGGCCCCCTGAGCCTGGGGATCAGACAATAGGAACAACGGTTTGCGCAACCTTCGGCAATCCTCAGATAAGCGGTGTAAAAGGGCGTCGATTGAATCTTCGGCAGATGATGCTCCGCCGGAAAATCAGGGCGGCCGATCAGCATGGGGACGGGTTCCCGGTCCTGGCCGTTCACAACGTCCCCGATACGATGAAACTCCCCGGTGCCGATCCAACCGTCCACCTCGGGCATTTCCTTTCGCAATTTATATCCGTAACGCTGTACAAAACAACCGGTGACCACCAGTTTTTCAAGCACGCCCTCTTCTTTGAACCGGGCCGCATCCAGGATGGCGTCAATGGCTTCCTTTGCGGCTTCCTCCAGAAAACCGCAGGTGTTGATCACCACGCATCGGGCCTTTTCAATCTCGGGTACCGGTTCGTAGCCTTCGCGCTCCAGAATGCCCAGCATATGTTCGCTGTCCACCCGGTTTTTCGGGCATCCCAGGCTGATCAAAAAAAAGGACTTGTTGGTCATATGAAATTTTCGGGGCATATCGGTTGACCCCGGCTCCGTTTCGAGATATGAATTTCAATCTCCTTAATTATAAAAAGGCTGAAATCCATTATGAAATTTCAATCTATGCCTTTGCAGATTTATGTCAAGCAAAAGCCGTAACACCCGTGCGATGAAAACCCGGACGGTTTTATCCGCCGAAGACCGGAAACTCATGGGCGAAGCCTGGCGCCTTTCAAGGGAACACCACGGAAATACCCTCGATCTGTACCTGCCGGGCATGATCCGTTATGGCAATGTGCGCGGTCGTTACCCGGCCGTATCCATCACCGGAGACAAGTGCCGACTCCTCTGCGATCACTGCCGGGGAGTTCTTCTGAAACCCATGCTGAAAACCAGGGATCCCGACCACCTGGTCAGGCAGTGCAAATCCTTCTCACAAAAAGGCGCACACGGTGTGCTGTTAACGGGCGGCGCCGATCCCAGCGGACAATTGCCATGGAACCGCTACCTGCCAGCCATTGCCCGGATCGGTTCGGAAACGGATCTGTTTCTGTCGGCCCACACCGGTTTTCCGGATCACCGAACCTGCCGTGATCTCAAAGCCGCGGGGGTGCGGCAGGGGCTTATGGACGTCATGGGCGATGATGAAACCGCCACCCGCATCTATCATTTAAAAGGATTGGAAACGGTTTTGAAGTCACTTTCGGCCATAAAGGAGAGCGGGCTTCAACTGGCTCCCCACATTGTAGCGGGGCTCTATAGGGGGAGGATAAGAGCGGAAATGGAAGCCCTGGAAATCATCCGTTCACATACCCCCCATGTGTTGGTGATTGTGGTCCTGACACCCTTGAAAGGAACCCCTTTGGCCGACACACCCCACCCTTCCCCACTGGAAATTGCACGCCTCGTGGCCCGGGCCCGCCTGTTGATGCCCGAAATCCCCATCTCCCTGGGATGTGAACGGCCCCGGAATCAAGAGGGGTGGGAGATGGAACGACTTGCCGTTTCGGCCGGTATCAACCGCATGGCCGTATGGTCCGATCAAGCCGTCTTGGAGGCCCGCAGGCTCGGGTTGAAAATTCGCCTACAACGCACCTGCTGTTCGGTGGATTTCCGGAATGAATACGCCTGCGGGGAAGAGCTTATGGATTTCTGACATTTTCCTTGACAGCAAAGTGTTCATATGGCAAGTAACAAATTTCACAAAGCACATTATTGAATCAAAAGGAATAATGGATAGACGGTCGGACCATACTTTTTTTCATTCGCCCGACCCATAATGTTTCTCTAAACCATTAGCTCAAAATGCAGGAGACGATTGTTATGAGTGAAGAAAAACCGAGAGGTCCTGTGATGGTCATTGGAGGGGGTATTGCCGGAATCCAGGCGGCACTGTCCCTTTCCGGCGCAGGCTATGGGGTGCACCTGATTGAACGCACGGCATCATTGGGCGGTATGCTACCCAGCCTTCATCGAATTTATCCTCTGTGTGCGTGCTGCAAGCTGGATCCCCGAATTGCCGCCTGCGATCAGGATCCCAACATTGAGGTCTTGCTGGACACCCAGTTGGTTGATTTATCCGGAAAGGTCGGCGATTTCAAGGCGACCCTGGAAACGGGGGGCGAAAAAAAAGAGGTGGCGGTGGGTGCCGTTATCCTGGCGGCTGGAATAGAAACCTTCGACCCCACGGGTCAGGTCACCTACCCTTACGGCTTGAACCCAAATGTGGTCACCAGCGTCGAATATGAACAGCTGCAAAAACCGTTGGGACCCAACGGCGGTATTCTGAAAAAACCCTCAGACGGCCAAAAACCGGAGAAGATCGCCTGGCTCCAGTGTGTGGGTTCCAGGGACATCAATCATTGTGATGCCCCCTATTGCTCCAGCGTCTGCTGCATGTATGCCCTTAAGGAAGCGGCGAACACCAAGGAGTTCGACGAAGACATCGAGACGACCATCTTCTACATGGACATGCGAACCCATGGAAAGAACTACGAAGACTATCTGAACAATGCCGTTGAAAGAGATGTCCGACTCATTCGAAGTCGCGTCCATACGGTGGTTAACGATGCGCAAAGCGACAAACTCATGATCAGTTACGCCGATGAAAAGGGTGAAGGTCACACCGAAGATTTTGATATGGTGGTCCTTTCAGTGGGGCTTAAACCGAGCAGTCAAACCGAAGCACTGGCGAATATCATGGGACTCAACCTGACCCCGGACCAATTCATCGGGAACGAACCGTTCAAACCCGTTTCAACAAACGTCCCCGGCATCTTCGTCTGCGGTGGCGCCACAGGGCCCAATGATATCGGCCAATCCATTGTTCAGGCGGCGGCTTCCGCCGCTGAAGTGGCAGCAGTGATCAATCCCGCGCCCTTTTCACCCCCTGAAACATATCCGGATCCGTTGGCAGATGACGCAAAAGCCCCCGCCATCCTGTTCGCCTGGCAGTTGTGCCCCGATATGGCACCGGGTATGGGTGAGCAAATCGAGACTCAGGCATCCAAGGCTCCGGGCGTTGCCGCCACGTTCGGCGTAACCGGCGACATTCGGATGACCCTCAGTGCCAAGATTAAGGAGACCGGCGCCAACCGTTTGGTCTTTGCCTCCTGCACGCCGGTCATTCATGAAAATCTGCTCCAGGAAGCTTTGAAGCTGGCCGGTTTGAACCCCTACCTCTACGAAATGGTGGACCTGCGGAATTTGGATGAAAACGCATCCGAAACCCAACTTCAGGATCGGATCCGCATGGGGGTCGTGCGCGCCGGATTCCTTTCCGCACCCGCGCTTCAGCAAGTTCCGGTCACCAAGAGTGCTCTGGTGGTGGGCGGCGGCATCGCGGGCCTTGAAAGTGCTCTGGCCCTTTCCCGTGAAGGGATTCCCGTTACAGTGGTGGAAAAAGCCAAAGAACTGGGCGGAAACGGCAGTCATATCCGCAAGACCTGGCAAGGGCATGACGTTCAGGCCCATCTGAAAGGGTTGGTGGATGCCGCAAGTCAGGATGAAAACATCACTGTGATGACGGAGGCCGCGATCAAGGCCAACCGGGGATTCGGCGGTAGTTTCGTGACCACCGTGCTCCAAAACGGGTCGGAGAAGGAAGTCGCCAGCGGAGCGGTCATTCTGGCCCCCGGTGGAGAAGCCCGCAAACCAAATGCTTACCTTTACGGTCAACACGAAAATGTCCTCTTGTGGTCCGAACTGGATCAGAAGCTTATTAGCGATCCCGCATCGGTGGAAAAGGCGGACACGGCGGTTTTTATCCAGTGCGTGGGCTCCCGGGGGGACATGGGTTGCGCCCACTGCAGCAATATTTGCTGTTCTTTTTCGGTGCGTGCAGCCATCGATTTGAAAGCCATGAATCCGGACATGAACATCTACATCCTCTACCGGGATATGCGGACCTTCGGCGAACGGGAACTCATCTATCGGGAAGCCAGGGAAAAAGGCGTCATTTTTATCCGTTACGAGCTGGATAAGAAGCCGGAAGTTGAGGCGGCGGGTGATAAATTGAACGTGGTGGTGTATGATCAGGTGCTTCAGAACTCGATTCTGCTGGAAGCGGACGTTGTTTCTCTTCAAACGGCCATTTTGGGGACCCAAAACGGCGAACTGGCCGACATCTTCGGCGTCGATCTGGATGTAAACGGATTTTTCGCCGAATCCCCTGAAAAGTTGAGGCCTGTTGATACCACCCAAAAGGGTATTTTTATGGCCGGCATGGCCGCCTACCCCAAGGGCGTATCGGAAAGCATCGCCCAGGGCAAGGCCGCTTCCGCCAGAGCACTGGAATTACTGAGCCAGGATACGGTTCAGGTCGGTGGCCTGGTAGCCGATGTCAATACGGAGAAATGCGCCGTTTGCTGTACCTGCGTCCGGACCTGCCCCTTTGGTGTTCCGGTCATAGATCGGGAAATCGGAGCGGCCTTCATTGACGCTTCACTTTGTCGGGGTTGCGGCATGTGCGTCGCCGAATGTCCGGGGAAGGCGATATTCATGGCCAGTTGCAGCGATCAAATGCTGACCGAAGCGCCGTCAGTGCTGCTGGCCACCCGATAGATCATCCGTTGGCGGCCTGAATGGGCCGCCAGGGGGAAACAGAACAACTGTCAATCATTCAAGGAGATGGTTACATGGATGACTTCAAACCTCAAATTGTCGCCTTTTGCTGTGCAAATTGTGCATCATCCGCTGCCAAAGTGAGCCACGGCATGAAAAAGGCGTTGCCGGATAATATTAAAATCATTCAAGTTCCCTGCACGGGAAGAATTGAAACCCTGCATCTTCTGAAACCTTTCGAGGAAGGCGCGGACGGTGTTTACGTGGCGGGATGTCAGGAAGACAGCTGCCAGTATATCAGCGGCATTACCAAGGCCGCCAAACGGGTTGAGCAAGTCAAGGGTATTTTGGAAGGCCTCAGCATTGAACCGGAACGGATTGAGGTGTTCCATATGAGTGCCGGAAAAGGCCAGGAATTTGTGGAAGTGGCGGACCGAATGGTCAATACCGTCAAAGGATTGGGGCCAGTCCTGACCGCATAGAACTAAACTTACGCTGCGAGGAATAACAATGATTGTTGCAGAATCAAAACCGATCAAGGAACTGCTTGAGATGGTAAAGGATTTTAAGAAAATCCTTGTGGTTGGATGCAAAGGTTGCGTAACGGTGTGTAATGTCGGGGGCGCCAAGGAAGCGGCGATCCTGGCGTCCACCCTCCGGATTTCCGGGAAAAAGGAAGGCCGGGATTTGGTGGTGAACGAACACACGCTGGAACGACAGTGCGACCCGGAGTATATTAATGAACTTAAAGACGTCGTTGAGGATTACGACGCGGTGATCAGCATTGCGTGCGGTGTGGGTCCCCAGTTTCTTTCCGAAAGATACCCAGGGAAAAAGGTTTTTCCGGGGGTTAATACCAAATTCATGGGCGGTGCCGTGGAGCACGGTGTATGGGCGGAACGATGTGCCGGTTGCGGAACATGTGCCATACACCTTTTCGGAGGGCTCTGCCCCATTGCCCGTTGTTCCAAGAGCCTTTTGAACGGCCCTTGCGGCGGGTCTTCCCATGGAAAATGCGAAATCAGCAAGGAAGTGGATTGCATCTGGGACATGATTGTCAACAAAATGATGGAACAGGATCGCCTGGACGAGTTGGTTCAATTCAGACCGCCCAAAAACTGGACCACGGCACGCGATGGTGGACCTAGGAAAATGATCAGGGAGGAACTGGTAAGATGAGCGAGCTCAAAGCAGGAAGCAATCTGGAGAAGGTGTTGCGCGCTGGTCATTTCGCTTTTACCGGTGAATGCGGACCGCCGCAGGGCGCAAACGTGGAGCACTTGATCGAAAAGGCAAACCATCTCAAAGGCGTCGTGGATGCCGTCAATGTCACGGACAATCAAACTGCCGTGGTCCGCATGTCCAGTTGGGCCGCATCCCTGATCCTCCTTCAGCAGGGTCTCGAACCCAATTTTCAGATGGTGTGCAGGGACAGAAACCGTCTGGCCATTCAAAGCGACATTCTGGGCGTCTATTCCGTGGGCATTCGGAATATGCTCTGCCTGTCCGGTGATCACCAGTCATTCGGTAACCACCCGGAATCCAAAAACGTTTATGATATCGACTCCATGCAGTTGATTCACACGGTCAAAACCATGCGGGACGAGGGCAAGTTCATCAACGGTTCAGACGTGGATGTGGCCCCCAAGCTTTTCATCGGCGCTGCCAGCAACCCTTTTGCGGAACCCTTTGATTTCCGCGTCTACCGCCTGGCCAAGAAGATTTCCGCCGGGGCCGATTTTGTACAAACCCAGTGCATCTACAACATGGACAAATTCAGGGAATTCATGAAGCGTACCGTGGATATGGGCCTCCATGAAAAGTGTTACATCCTGGCGGGCGTCACTCCCATGAAGAGCGTGGGTATGGCGCTGTATATGTCGAAACAGGTCCCGGGCATGGACGTTCCCGACTCCCTGATCAAACGATTGCGGGGCGCCGGCAAGGGGAAGGTGGCTGAAGAAGGGATCAAATTCGCCCTCGAACAGATCGAGGAATTTAAAGAAATGGAAGGGGTTGCGGGCGTGCATCTCATGGCCATTGAGTGGGAACACAAAGTACCCGAAATCGCCGAACGGGCGGGGGTTCTGCCAAGACCTGTCGTATAGCCCAACAATATTTTTCATTGCGTGCCAAGAGACCCGAAGGAGACCGCATCACGGTATCTTTCGGGTTTTTTCTTGAATTCAATTCATTATCCCCTATAATAACGAAACTTCAAAATCCCTGTAATGAGAAGCGGCACATGATTATCGAAACGAAAAATGGCAAACGTTTTGATACGGATCGGGACCTGACCGCCCCTGAAAGACATATCCTGCAAAAGCTCTTTGGGTGGGAAGCAATGGCTGAAAGCATACCGCAGTTCAGGGAAAAAAAAGAAAAAGCTTTAAATGACGGATGGAACGGTTCAGGGCCCGTTTTCCCGAGCCCGGCGCTGAAAGCCATTTGCAAGGATATGGAAAAGAAAGTAGCGGCGCGATTGCAGAAAACTTAGAACATTATTTTCAAAATTTGTACATCAAAAATGTTCGGATGGGCAGCAGCTTTTGTCCATTGAGATCCCATGAAATCCAAACTCCCTGATCTTCCCAAACCGCCGGCAACAATGCTGGATCTTAAAACGGACCCGCACGAAGGCTCCGCACTCATTACAGCCATTGTCGGTGGCGGAAACGCCTGCTATGAAATCCTGAAACAATACCGGGAAGGGCAACTTGATCAGATGAACATGAAAATCATGGGTGTTTCAAGTCCGGACCCCCATGACGAGGGTTTTATCTATGCCGGGGAAATGGGTATTTATACCACCGCCGATTACAACGACCTTTATGCCATTGATGGTTTGAACCTGATCATAGAATTGACCGGGTCTGAGGAAATGACAAAAGAATTACTTCGGACCAAACCCAGAGGCGTTGCCATCCTGGATCACAAGACCACTCGAATGCTCTGGATGGCGGAGGCTCATTTGCGGGAGGAGGAAAGAGCAAGACAGCATACACAGACGATTCTGGATTCTCTTCCTTACCGTCTCATGGTGGTCAATGAAGACATGACCATCAGCATGGTCAACAAAACATTTCTAAAAGAAAACAACCTCACTTACGAAGAAGCCCTCAGGAAGAAATGCTACAAAGTACGTTACCAGCGCCAATGGCCCTGCTACGAAATGGGTGAACGCTGCTATCTGAACGAGGTCAGGAAAACGGGTGAAACCGTGAGCACGATCCTTGAGGTCAAAAACGATTCAGGGGAATCACGGTTTGACGTTATCACGGTCGCACCCATCTTTGATGACCAGGGAAATGTCGTTCAGGTACTGGAGGCCTCACGGGATATCACCGAAAGAATCAGGCTTCAGAGGGAAGTTCAGCAATCGAAAGTTTTTTTTCAGAACGTCATTCAAAGCTCAGTGGACGGAATCGTTGTGGTGGATACCGAAGGCCATGTTCTGATCTTTAATGAAGGAATGGAACGACTGACCGGATATACTGCCAAGGAAATCATGAACGACGGCCATCTCAGCACCTTTTATGATATTGACACGGCCAGGGAAAATATGAAGAAAATGCGGAGCGATCAGCATGGTCCGGTGGGCAAACTGAACCCTACCACCATGAGTATCCGTACAAAATCAGGTGAAGAAATCCCTGTAACCCTTTCCGCATCCATCATCAGAAGTGAAGGGAAAGAGATTGGAAGCGTCGGCGCATTTACCGATATGCGTGAAATTCTTCAGATGCGCAGGGATCTGGAAGAGGCACATTTTCAGTTGGTGCAATCGGACAAAATTGCTTCCGTGGGGCGAATGGCTGCCGGTGTTGCCCATGAAATCAACAATCCCCTGGCCGGGGTATTGATTTATGCGGAATTGCTCAAAGAAAATCTCAAGGGCCAGGCGGAAAATATTGAAGACGTCGACGAAATTATCAAACAGACCCTGCGATGCAAAAAAATTGTTTCCGAACTGCTGGAGTTCAGCCGCCAATCCATCGGCAAGGAATCCGCCTTCGAACTGGAAAAACTCATTGACACCTGTTTAAACCTGCTGACCAAACAGGCTTCTTTTCAAAATATTCAAATCGTAAAAGAAATAGAGCCCGGCATGCCCGCCATGCTGGGGGACATGGGACAACTGCAACAAGTCTTTACCAACCTTTTCATCAACGCTTCGGACGCCATGGAAGGGTTGGGAAAGCTGTACATCAAAGCGGAATACCTTTCCGGGGAATCCAAATTTGTCATTCACGTTTCCGACGAAGGCCCCGGCATACCCGCGAAAGTGCGGGACAAAATATTTGATATTTTTTACACTTCCAAACCGGTAGGTAAAGGCACCGGATTGGGGCTCAGTATTTCACAGAACATTATTAACCTGCATGGCGGCAGCATTCGATTTGAGTGCCCTGAGACGGGAGGGACCATCTTTATCATCGAGCTGCCGCTGGAATCCACCGAAACCAGCTTGGAAGAACCCCTTTTTGTTGGACTGGATGAATAATGGCTGAAAAAACACAGGTTCTGGTTGTAGATGATGAAAAAGTGGTCAGGGAGGGCTGTCGGCGCGTCCTTACGGGAAAGGGATACGAGATCGCCACCGCTGAAAACGGCCAAGAGGCTTTGGAAATCCTCGCAGCCCGGGAGATGGATATCCTCCTGCTCGACTTGAAAATGCCGGTCATGGGTGGCGAGGAAGTCCTTCTAAAAACCCGTGAGAATTATCCCGATATTCCCGTCATCGTGATTACAGGCCACGGCACCGTGGACACGGCCGTGGAATGTATGAAAAAAGGCGCTTACGACTTCATCACCAAGCCTTTCCAGATTGAACAGTTTCTAATCACCGTAGAAAGAGCGGCGGACAAAAGACGTCTGGAACTGAAAGCGAAACAGTTCGAAGCGGAAAACATTCGAAACCTCTACGACCTGAATCTGGAGAAAAGCCGACTCAGAACCATTATCAATCGCATGGCCAACGGAGTGATGGTGACCAACCGCAATCTGGAAGTGGTACTGCACAATCCGGCGCTCATGCGCTTAATGGAGATTACGGAAAAACCGAAAGCCCCTACACCGATTTCGGAAATCATAAAAGACAAAGACCTGGTCAACACACTCAAAAAGCTCTTGAGTGGTGAAACACCTGAGGAAAAATCCATTTCCCAGGAAATCCGGATGCAACACAATACCCTCAGGGCCCTTTCCGCACCAGCCATGGATCCGGATCGAGCCGTCGCCGGGACCGTTACCGTCCTTGAAGACATTACCGCATTCAAGCAGCTGGACCAGATGAAATCCGATTTCGTTAACATGGTGGCCCACGAACTCCGCAGTCCGCTGGTGGCCATTCGGCAGCTTAACAGCGTCCTGCTGGAAGGCCTGGCAGGCCCTCTCGGAGAAAAACAACAGGATTTCATCAAAAGGGGCATGGCTAAAATCGATTCCCTTTTGAACCTCATCAACGATCTCTTGGATATTGCCAAACTTGAAGCGGGAAAGTTTGTTCAACACCAGGTGCCCACGGATATCGGGAAAATCATCGAAGAAATCGTTGCGCTCATGGAGCCGAAGGCCCAGAAGCAGGGTATTGCCTTGACCTATTCCGTTCTAAATCTGAAACCGGTGCAGGCGGATCCCAAGAGAATCGAAGAAATCTTTAACAACCTCATCAGCAATGCCATCAATTATTCTCCCGAAGGCGGTCGGGTCACGATCTCCGCCAAGGGTATGGGGGAGTATATGGAGATACAGGTTGAAGATACGGGAGTCGGCATCCTTAAAGAGGAATTGCCCAAGATTTTTGATAAGTTCTATCGGGTTAAAAACCCCAAAACACGTCAGGTCATCGGAACGGGTCTCGGGCTGGCCATCGTCAAAGGTGTTGTGGACGCCCATCAGGGCTCCATCCATGTGGAGAGCGTCCCGGATGTGGGAACCACGTTTAAGGTATTACTTCCGATTATTGACTCCCAGGATTAAATCCCAACTGAAAAAGAGCATTGAATGGCCCAGAAGGAAAAAATAGAACATGTGCTGATCGTTGATGACGAATCAGTGGTCCGAAGAGGGATCGGCCGTGCCCTTGCCAACCGCGGTATACGCGCCACCGCGACGGCCAGTGGAAAAGATGCTCTGGAGCACCTGAAAACCCGGGGGTTCGATCTGGTTCTTCTGGATATCAAATTGGCGGACATGGATGGTGTTGAAGTCCTTCGACGGATCCGTCGAAACAACCCTGAAATAAGCGTGGTCATGATTACCGGATATCCCACCATCGCAACGGCGGTCCGCTGTACAAAACTGGGCGCCCTGGATTATTTAACCAAACCTTTCAGCCTGGACGATCTGGACGCGGCTTTGGGGAGGGTCCACAATCAAAAAGCCACCAAGCGGGAAACACCAACTCCTTCCACCGGAATTCAGCAGAATTCACCCAAACACCTCATCGTGGGCCAAAGCCCGCCCATGAAAAAGATTTTCCAGAAAATCCAGAAGGTGGCGCCAACCGAGAGTTCCGTGCTCATCTCCGGAGAGAGCGGTACCGGAAAGGAACTGGTGGCCCGGGCCATACACGCCAACAGCAACCGCAAAGACCGGGAATTCGTGGCCGTTGACTGTTCCGCACTGGTGGAAACGCTTCTTGAAAGTGAGCTTTTCGGCCATGTAAAAGGTTCCTTTACCGGTGCCCATCAAACCAAGCACGGGCTTTTTGAACTGGCCAACCATGGCACTTTCTTCTTCGATGAAATTGCCAACCTGAGCCTGAAGATTCAGGCCAAACTTCTACGGGTCATACAAGAGCGTGAATTCATGAAGGTGGGCGATCAACACCGCATTCAACTGGATGTCCGCCTCATCGCCGCTTCCAACACCCCCCTTTCCGAAGCCATTCAGAACGGGACTTTTCGAGAGGACCTCTTTTACCGTCTAAGTGTGGTCCCCCTGAAACTCCCGACCCTCAGGGAGCGGAAAGAAGATATCCCGCTTCTGGTGGAACACTTTCTGGAGAAATTGAGCCACAAGATGAAAAAACCGCCGCCGCAAATATCTCCTGAAGCCATCGGCGTTTTGAAGCAATACCCGTGGCCCGGCAATGTGAGAGAGTTGGAGCACGCCATCGAAAGGATCCTTATCCTTGAAGATACCGATATCATACAGGAGAGAAATCTCCCTTCGTACATTGTGCACCAGCAGGGGGATCTGCATATTTTTCCCGATGACCCCGTTACCCTTGAAGAGTGGGAGAAAAAATACATCGCCTTTGTGATGAAGAAGGCAGGCGGAAAAAAGATTGAAGCAGCCAGAATTCTAGGCATCAATCGCAAGACCCTTTCCGCCAAGGTCACTAAATATGGCCTAAAATAACCTTCAACAGATTGTTCATTCCATTCTATCCATACTGAAGCCCTACGCCCCCCACCTCGCAACAGGGTTTCACAAAAACCGCTCTTCCAAATACCGTTTCGAATTAGAAAAATCGAAATGGGCATTATCGCCCCATTTGGGAGTCTTTTACCCATAAAAATCTTTTTTATTTTATTTCAAATAGTTAAAGAAATGCCCTCCCAACTGGTGCGACAAAATGTCTCAAATTCGCCCCCATTAATTTAGCGCCTCACATTCACGACAACCCATTGATTTCTATTGTAAAAATTTAGAATGTCAAAAACGGGCACGGTATTTGCTTTGGAAGGAGACTTAGAAGTGGAATCGCTTTCATGAATCCTGACACGGGGTTCCATAAACCGCATCCAACGAGAGAACAACCCAAAGGATATGGACGTCAACAAAACGATCCTCATCGCGGAAAAGGCAGGGAACACTCCCAGGGAATTGGAGGTTTTTGCATTGGAGAGGGGGTTTGATCTGTTGAAAGCCGACAACCTAAAAGACGTATTGCTGACCCTGCAGGAAAACAGGATTGACTCACTGGTATTGGATGAGGCCCTGTTGGCCGAGGACTGCGGATTCATCTCGGTCATTAAGGGAATGGAGAAGGATTTGCCCATCATCGTCTGTGCGGAAAAAAACACCCCTGAACTGGAGAGCGAAATTCGAAAATATCAGATTTTCTACTACCACATTAAATCCTTTGGAATCGAAGATCTCGTAATGGCCATCGCCAACGCCGTCAACGGGTTATCTCATTAACTTGGAGGTTCGGACCATGCCGTTAAAGGAAAAAATTGTTGCTGGGAAATTTGTCGTTCTGGGAGAATTCGAGCCACCCAAGGGCGCTGATTTCGGTTCTTTTGTCAAGGACGCCAACCTTGTCAAGGGTCGGGTGGATGCTTTGGTGGTGCCGGAAATGGCCAATGCCGTATTGAAAGCGAGCTCACTGGGGGGATGCGCCTCTCTGGAAAGAGAGGGAATCGAGTCGGTGCTTCAAGTCTGCTGCCGGGACCGCAATCGCCTCGCCCTTCAGGCGGATATCCTGTCGGCGGCAGCCCTGGGCGTCAAGAACATCATGGCGGTCAACGGCGTGGAAACCCGGTTCGGAGACCACCCCCAGGCAAGGACCGTCAATGATCTGGATCTGATGGAACTCATTGAAACCCTTCAGGCCCTGACGCACGGAAAAGACCTGGCCGGCGTGGAACTGAGAGGCTCACCGTCCTTTTCCATCGGAAGCACCATTGACGCCGGCGCCACGGGAAATCTGCTCGATATTGAAATGGAACATCTGGAAAAGATGTTGGCAAACGGTGTGGATTATCTCATTACCAATCCGGTTTTTGACCTGAGGCGTTTTGAACAGTTCGTCAAACGGGTGGATATCTCCCGAATCGCCGTACTGCCGACCGTTCTGCTGCTGAAATCCGCCGGCATGGCCCGCTATATGGATCGCAACATAAGAGGGATTTCCATCCCCCAAGACATGATCCGGCGCATTCAAAAAGCACCGGATAAAGCTGAGGAATGCATCCGCATCGCAGCCGAAACCATAAAACAGATCAAAAAAATGGGAATGGCCGGCGTTTTGATTTCAACCGTCGG
Source organism: Desulfatiglandales bacterium (assembly GCA_963663335.2). Taxonomy (GTDB): domain Bacteria; phylum Desulfobacterota; class DSM-4660; order Desulfatiglandales; family Desulfatiglandaceae; genus NaphS2. Next base: position 1,083,250 of record CAXXLN010000002.1, read on the forward strand.
TTGGGAGAGCAAGCTTCCCTCAATCCTGAATGCGGCACAGATTTAACCTTTTCGGAAAGGAATCATAAACATGAGCAATACCCAGCCTCAACGGAAATCGGGATCGGTAATGGTGGTCGGCGGCGGCATCGCCGGCATGCAGTCGGCCCTGGACCTGGCCAATTCAGGCTATCATGTTCAGTTGGTTGAAGGGTCTTCAGCCATTGGCGGGATCATGTCCGAACTGGACAAGACCTTTCCCACCAATGACTGCGCCATGTGAATTATCTCGCCCAAACTGGTCGAGGTCGGCCGGCATCTCAACATTGAACTCATCACCTCCGCACAGGTGAAGAAAGTCGAAGGAACCCCGGGGAACTTCAAAGTCACCGTTCAGCAGGCCCCCCGTTATTTAGATGCGTCCAAGTGTACCGCCTGCGGCGATTGCACGGAAGTATGCCCCATCGAACTCCCCAATGAATATGACCAGGGGTTGAGCCTAAAGCATGCTACTTTCAAGAAATACGCACAGGCCATCCCCAGCGCCTTTGCCATCGCAAAGAGGGGAACCGCCCCCTGTAAGGCCACCTGCCCCGCGCATGTGAGCGTGCAAGGCTATATCGCCCTGATCAATCAGAAAAAATACCGTGAAGCGCTGGCCCTTTTTAAAGACGCTCACCCTTTCCCCGGCATCTGCGGACGGGTCTGTCATCATCCCTGCGAAGGCATCTGTACTCGAACGGATGTGGACAACCCGATGGCCATTCAATATCTCCACAGATTTTTGGCGGACGTGGATCTTGCCGGTGACACGCCCTATGTGCCTGAAGGAATGGAGCCCCGCAAAAAAAGCGTGGCGGTGATCGGATCAGGACCGGCAGGTCTTTCGGCCGCCTATTTTCTGGCCTTGCGCGGTTATTCCGTTACGGTATTTGAAAAACTTCCCGTTGTGGGCGGCATGATGGCCGTGGGCATCCCCGCCTACCGGCTTCCCCGTGATATCATTGCGGCGGAAGTCAGAACCATCGAGGCCTTGGGCGTCACCATTAAGACCGGCGTCTCTTTCGGAGAGGACATCACCCTCGATACCCTCCGGGAAGATGGTTTTGAAGCCGTCTTCATGGCCACGGGCCTCCATTTGAGCCGCGGCCTTAACGTGGAAGGGGAAGACCTACCCGGCGTCTTGGAAGGCGTTCAATTTCTCCGCAGTGCCGCCCTTGAAGAAGATATAACCCTTGGCGAGCGTGTCATTGTCATCGGCGGCGGGAATGTGGCCATCGATGTGGCGCTGAGCGCCAAACGTCTCGGCGCAAAGGACGTATCCCTGGTCTGTCTTGAAAAACGAGATGAAATGCCCGCCTGGGACTATGAAATCGAAGAGGCCCTGGAAGAAGGAGTCACCATCGTCAACAGTCTGGGCCCCAAAAAGTTCCTGCAGAAAGAGGACAAGGTTTCCGGCGCCCAGTTCAAACAATGCACCGCCGTGTTTGATGAAAAAGGGGCTTTTAACCCCAGTTATGACGAAACAAAGCTGACGACCCTGGAAGGCGACACGGTGATCGTGGCCATCGGCCAGGCGGCGGATCTCTCCTTTGCGGACAAGGACGGCATCGCGGTTACGCCCAGGGGCGGGCTGGAAGCGGATCCGGTTACCCTTGCAACACCCATACCCGGCGTCTTTGCCGGCGGCGACGCTTTTTACGGTCCCAAGTCAGTGGTGGAAGCGGTGGCCAGCGGAAAGGAAGCCTGTGAAAGCATTCATCGTTTTTTAAACGACCTGGATTTAAAGGAAGGGCGGGAAAAGGACGATTCCTTTGAAAAACCGGATATCTCGGGTGAACCTCACATCACCAGAACCCCCATGCGGTCCCTCTCTCTGGGGGAACGGGACGGCAATTTCAAGGAAATCGCCCAAGGTTTCGATGAGGCGGAAGCACAGCTTGAGGTGGAACGCTGTCTCAAGTGCGGCATCTGCTCCGAGTGCTATCAGTGCGTCAACGCCTGCAAAGCCGAGGCCGTTACCCTGCTCACCCATTCGCAGAAATCCGAAACCCTGGAATTGACCACGGGATCCATTATTCTGGCGCCCGGGTTTCAGCCTTTTGATCCATCACGGTTTGACACCTATCATTACACGGATCATCCCAATGTAATGACCTCCATGGAATTCGAGCGGATTCTCTCGGCTTCCGGTCCCACCATGGGTCACCTGACCAGAGTCTCGGATCATGCGGAACCCAAAAAAATAGCCTGGATCCAGTGCGTGGGTTCCCGGGATATTAATCGTTGCGATCACGGTTACTGTTCTTCCGTATGCTGCATGTACGCCATCAAGGAAGCGGTGATCGCAAAAGAACATGCGGGTCCCGACCTGGATTGCGCCATCTTCTTCATGGACATGCGGACCCACGGAAAAGACTTTGAAATCTATTACAACAATGCCAGGGACAAACACGGCGTCCGGTTTATCAGAAGCCGGGTTCATACCATCGACCCCAAGCTGGAAGATGACAATCTGATTTTGAAATACGCCACCGAAACAGGCGAGTTCATAGAAGAGGAATTTGACATTGTGGTCCTCTCCGTGGGCATGGAAATATCGCCTCAGGTGGTCCATCTGGCCGAAACACTCGGGCTTGACCTGAACGAAGATAACTTCTGCAACACCGAACCCTTCTCCCCGGTCAACGCCTCCAAAGAGGGGGTCTATGTCTGCGGCGCCTTTCAGGGACCCAAGGACATTCCTCAGTCGGTCATGGAAGCCAGTGCCGCCGCCTGCGCATCGGGCATAATCCTGAGTGAAAGCCGTGGTACGGAGATCCAGGAAAAGGTCATTCCCGAGGAGATCGATGTTTTGGGGATGGCGCCCCGCATCGGGGTTTTTGTGTGCAATTGCGGCATCAACATCGGCGGTGTGGTGGATGTCCCCGCCGTAACCGAGTACGCCAAATCACTCCCCAATGTGGTCTTGACGGATCAAAATCTGTTCACCTGTTCTCAGGACACCCAGGAGAAAATCAAAGGGGTGATCAGCGAACACAACCTCAACCGTGTGGTGGTGGCCGCCTGCTCTCCCACCACCCATGAGGCCCTCTTTCAGGACAGTCTTCAGGAAAGCGGCTTGAACAAATATCTTTTCGAGATGGCCAATATCCGAAACCACAACTCCTGGGTACACCGAGACAACCCGGAGGCCGCAACAGAAAAGGCCAAGGATCTAATCCGCATGGCCGTTGCCCGGGTATCCCTTCTGGAACCGCTCCGGGCCAGGACCATCACCATCAACAAACGGGCATTGGTGGTGGGTGGGGGTATCGCCGGCATGACGGCGGCCCTGGGGATCGCAGACCAGGGCTTTGAGGTGGTGTTGGTTGAAAAGAATCCCCAACTGGGGGGTCTGGCCAGGGAATTGACCGAAACCATCGAAGGGACGGACATTCAGGAACACCTGTCCCGTCTGGTGGCCCTGGTGGAACAGCATGACAAGATTCAGGCGCTGACCGAATCCCTCATCGTCGATTTCGGCGGTTTCAAGGGGAATTTCACCACCGAAATCATGGTGGGACCGGGCATGTATGAACGAAAAATCGACCACGGCATCACCATCCTGGCCACGGGGGCCGTGGAATACCAGCCCACGGAATATCTCTACGGTCAGGCCGACGGCGTCATGACCCAGATTGAACTGGATAGGCGTCTTTATGAGAAAGGGGCCGAAGGCCTGAACCGGGTGATCATGATTCAATGTGTAGGCTCCCGGAATGAGGAAAATCCCAACTGCTCGCGCATCTGTTGCCAGAGCAGCATCAAAAACGCCATTCAGATCAAGGAACAAAATCCGGAAACCGATGTTTATGTCCTCTACCGGGACATTCGGACCTACGGCTTGATGGAGCGCTATTATCGGGAAGCAAGACGTCTGGGGGTCATCTTTTTCAGATTTGAGAAAGAACACCCGCCCCTGGTGGAACAGGGGGAAAATGGTCTCACCGTGCGCTTTAAAGACCATGTGCTTCAGCGGGAAATCCAGGCATCGGCGGACATCGTGGCGCTGAGCACCGGCATGCGTGCATCGGAAAACGACGAACTGGCATCCATCCTCAAAGTGGCGCGCAACCAATTCGGGTATTTCATGGAAGCCCATGTGAAGCTGCGCCCGGTGGATATGGCCACCGACGCCTTTTTCGTATGCGGAACGGCCCACAGTCCCAAACTCATCACCGAATCCATCAGCCAGGCCATGGCGGCGGCGGCCCGGGCCGTGACCTTTCTGGCCCAGGACGAAATCGCCCTTTCCGTGGTGACCGCCTCGGTGGATCAGGACAGATGCGCCGCCTGCCTGGTTTGCGTGAGATCCTGTCCCTATAACGTCCCGAAGATCAATAAGGACGGGGTCAGCGAAATCGATCCCGCCCTTTGCCGGGGATGCGGGGTCTGCGCCTCGGAGTGCCCGGCCAAAGTGATTCAGTTGAACTGGTATGAAGATGGTCAAGTCATGAGCAAAGTGGAAGCTTTGCTGGAAGGAGCTCTGTAATGGACAATTTCGAACCGATTATCATCGCATTCTGCTGCCAGTTTTGAGGCTATACCGCCGCGGACCTGGCAGGTTCCATGCGACTTCAATATCCCAGCAGCGTCAAGATCATCAAGCTGCCCTGCACCGGAAAAGTGGATTTGATCCACTTGCTGCGATCCTTTGAAAAAGGTGCCGACGGGGTTTGCGTCATCGGCTGCCTTGAAGGGGCCTGTCAGTACACCAGCGGCAACATTCGCGCGCGGAAACGGGTGGAAGAGGCCCGGAGAATTCTTGACAGCATCAAGATGGGTGGAGAACGGGTGCAAATGTTCAACCTCTCCTCCAGCGAAGCGCCGACCTTTGTCAAGCTGATTACAGAAATGACCGCAAATATAAAAGAGTTGGGACCCAACCCCATGAAAACAGCCATGAAACGGGCTGCATGAAACCAGGGATTTGAATACCCACAGGAGGGAATTTCATTATGATTGTGGCGAAAAGAAAGCCCATAGAGGAGATCATTGAGGAAGCCCAGGCGTTTGAGAAAATACTCCTGGTCGGATGCAACGAATGCGTCACGGTATGTGAAGCAGGGGGCAAGAAGGAAGTGGCGGTTCTGGCTTCCGCTCTCCGCATGCATTTCATGAACCAGGGAAAAGAGGTCAGAATCGACGAGGTCACCCTGGAGCGCCAGTGCGACCACGAATACCTGGAGGAGTTGCGAAATCAGATCGACCAGTATGATGCGGTGATATCGCTGGCATGCGGCGTTGGGGTCCAGTTCATGGCGGAAAAATACATGAGCACCCCCGTTCTGCCGGGGGTGGACACCTGTTTCATGGGGGTTACCGAGGAGAGGGGGGTGTGGTCTGAACGGTGTCAGGGGTGCGGCTCCTGCATGCTGGCCAAAACCGGCGGCATCTGCCCCGTCTCCCGTTGCGCCAAACGCCTTTTCAACGGGCCCTGCGGCGGATCCACCGACGGCCATTGTGAAATCCACAAGGATGTCGTCTGTGGCTGGCAACTCATTGTGGACAGATTATCGAAACTGGACAAGATGGACGACTACGAAATCCTCCTGCCCATCAAGGATTGGTCCACGGAGCGGGCGGGCGGTCCCAGAAAAGTGGTGAGGGAGGACGTAATGCAATGAAAACAAAGACCCCCAGCAAACTGGAAAAAATTCTGGCAGCCGGAAACCTGGCGGTGACCTCGGAATGCGGCCCGCCGAGAGGGAGCGATCCCGACGCGATCACCAAAAAGGCCGAAATGATCAAGAATCATGTGGATGCCATCAATATTACGGACAACCAGACCAGTGTCGTCAGGCTGTCCAGTCTGGCCTCCTGCATTCACCTCAAACTCATGGGTCTGGAGCCGATCCTGCAGATGGTGGTGCGGGACCGAAACCGAATCGCACTCCAGAGTGACATCCTGGGTGCCGCCTCCTTCGACATTCATAACATCCTTTGCCTGTCAGGGGATCATCAACAGTTTGGAGACTCCTCCCAGGGGCAGAATGTCTTTGATATCGACTCCATGCAGTTGATACAAACGGTGCGGCATATGCGGGACGATGGAAAATTCCTGGGCGGTGACGACATCAAAAGACCGCCCAGAATGTTTGTGGGTGCGGCCGCCAATCCCTTTGCGGATCCCTTTGAAATCCGAACCCCCAGGCTGGCCAAAAAGATCGCCGCTGGCGTGGAGTTCATTCAGACCCAGTGCATCTATAATCTGGATAAATTCGAATTGTGGATGCAACAGGCCCGGGACCGGGGTCTCCATGAAAAAGCCTATATCATGGCAGGCGTTACACCCATGAAATCCGCGGGAATGGCCAAATACATGAAGAACCGGGTTCCGGGCATGGACGTTCCCGATGAGGTGGTTAAACGGATGGCCGGTGTCCCCAAGGAAAACCAGGCACAGGAAGGGATCGACATCTGCGTTGAAACCATCCAGCGGCTCAAGGAATGTGAAGGGGTCAGCGGATTCCACATCATGGCCATTGAGTGGGAAGAAAAGGTGCCTGAAATTGTTGAGCGAGGCGGTCTTTACCCGCGACCCGAAGTGACGGAATAAGGACCCACGGCCGGTGCCCACTTTGCCGGAAGAGTGAGCAATGGCCTTTAAAGTTGCGATGTGTATGCGCATTTATTTAATGACCGGTGAAAGGAGGTTTCGTTATGGATAAGAAATATATACTGGTGGTTGATGATGATCCTGATCTGGTGGAAACGGTTGCCATGATGCTGGAGAGCAAAGGATGCGAGGTGGGAAGAGCCTATGACGGCGTTGAAGGGGAAGAGTCCATAAAGGAAAGACGCCCGGACCTGGTCGTTCTTGATGTGATGATGCCCAGGAAAGACGGGTATGTGCTCTGTGCCGAAATGAAGGCAAACCCGAAAATGGCGGATATTCCGGTGGTCCTTTTGACCGCCGTGGGAGAAGCCGTTCCCACGACCACCTACACCCATGCCGACGGCATGTCCACCGAAGCGGACGATTATATCGCCAAGCCCATCGATACGGAAGGGTTGTGGAACGTCGTTAACAATCTTCTTTAAAAAACGTTCCGGGTCCGGGGTTCAAATTTTCACATCAGCTGGTCTTCCAGTCTTTGAACCCCGGACTCATAAACCCCTGAACCTTTCGCGGAACTTCCATGGCTGATCCGGAAAAACTGGGCGGATTTAAAGTTTTAAAAGAGGCGGCGCTGATCTCGCCCGACCCTTTTGAGTTGGATGGGCGTATGCCGCTAACCTTATTCCAACTTCTGGCGGAAAACAGCATTAACCTTCCGTATGTTACCTGTATTCTGGAAAACTCGGGGAAATGGCGCGTCAACATGGTCGTTGACTTCAAAGATACACGGACGGCCTGCAGGCTTTTAGCTCAAACTCTCAACAAAAGACCCAACCGACAACCCAACGCCGCCATTCTTTCCATATTTCCCCACCGAAAAAAACCTGAGATTACCGGCGCTCTCTTCGAGGCCTTCAGCCGTGAAGGGATCCATCCGAGCGCCATTGCCCATTCCCCTTCAGCCATTTCGGCGGTTGTGGAGGAGGAATACCTGCTTCAAGCCAGCAGCGCGCTTTTCGGACCGTTTGCGTTTGGTGCTTATCGAACGCCGGCTGATTGGAAACTGGCCCAGAAGGGAAAGGAAAGAGTCTACAAAGAGGTGGTGGCAAGCTACCAGGAGAAACGCCCGAAAGTGTACGGACTCGAATATCAGGACCATCAGGAGCTATTGCATATCACGTTGGAATCTTCGTATATGAAGGTTCTGAGTGCGGCTTTTGAAGGTATTTCCCGAAACGGGCTCGACCTCACCTTCCTGGTTGCGAGCCGTTCGCAGGATAAGGCGCCCTCCATGGACCTCTGCCTCCCTTTGACAAAAAGGGGGTCCAACAAGAAAATCATCGCCCGTATTCTCAAACCGTCTCGGGTCGACGTATATGATCCCGTGGGGACGTTCTCCATGAACGGTCCCCATTTCGGAGATCGTTACGGTATCGTCAAGGACCTGCTCAGCGCTCTTGAAACAGCCGGCATCGATCTTCTGGGTCTGAGTTGCACCATCGCGTCCATTACCGGGGTTGTCTCTTCATCCCAATTGCCTGTGACCGTCGAAGCCATTCAAAAGGGTTTTGATGTACCGTCCATTCTCAAAACGGATCGGGAATACGAATAAAAGCAGCCGTCTTTTCCTTTTTTTCAGGCTGAGCCAAATTTCCAAGAGAAATCTTTTTTCCATTCTACCGGCTCAAAAAACGCTCTTGTGGTTGACATCCGAGCCCTGTTTTGCCTATATGTGTTGTTCATGGGATAAGGGCCTTTTGGGGCACACTTCTCAATTTGTAATTCCAGGCTAGATTTCATAAAATCGCCTTGGGGGTATTTTTGGGCGGCCTTCGAGGAATGGTGCAAGAATGGCAAACGTTTTCCGCCCAAGCCGATAATGGAGGATTTCATAATGGTTCCAGCCTTGCTTGTCATGTGTGGACTGGGAGCGGTGTTGGGCATTGTTTTAAGCGTGGCATCGAAAATTTTTTACGTTTATGAAGACCCGAGAATCGCCCTGGTGGAAGACTGCCTGGCAGGCGCCAATTGCGGTGGATGCGGCTTTGCGGGTTGTTCCGCCGCGGCCGTTGCCGTGGTGGAAGGAAAAGCCCCTGCCAATGTGTGCATCGTGGGCGGAGAAGAATCCACCAAAGGGGTCGCGGCCGTCATGGGAATGGCCGGAAGTCTTGCGGAAGCATCCACCTGCGCAAACCCGTGCACGGGCGGAGATCGTGCAAACGTCCGGTATCTTTATGAGGGCATCCCCTCATGCCGGGCCCAGATGATGCTCGATGAGGGCAAACGTGAATGCGACAAAGGCTGCCTCGGTTACGGTGACTGTGTGAAAGCCTGTCTTTTTGACGCTCTCAAAATAGGGCCGGAAGGGTTTCCCGTTGTGGACAAGGAAAAATGCGTGGGGTGCGGCGCCTGTGAAAGGACCTGTCCCAAAGGCATCCTCGCCGTTAAGACGCCTTCCGAACGTCTGCTTCATTTCAATACCATGGACGACTGTCTGGCCCCCTGCCGGCAGATTTGCCCGGCCCAGATCAACATCCCCCTATACATCGCCCAAATCCGAAAAGGCGACTACGAAGGGGCCGTCCATACCATCCGCGAACGCAACCCCCTGCTTTTGTCCTGCGGCCGGGTTTGCCCCCATCCCTGTGAAGACGCTTGTCGCCGTGGCGTGGAAGATGAACCGGTCTCCATCAATCAACTGAAACGCTTTGCGGCGGATTATGAGATGAACTCCGGGAAACGGTTTCCCATTTCCGTGGCCCCGTCCACCGGCAAACGGGTCGCCGTCATCGGCGGCGGACCCGCCGGGCTCAGTTGCGCCTTCTTCCTTCGCCGGATGGGCCACGACGTGACCATATTCGAAGCCATGCCCAAGCTGGGCGGCATGATCCGATACGGCATTCCCGAATACCGGCTTCCCAAGAAAACCCTGGATTGGGAAATTCAAGGAATCCTCAACTTAGGGATTGAAAGCCGTACACGAGTGAAATTCGGCCATGACTTTGATCTGACCTCCCTTGTGGCGGCCGGATACGATGCCATTTTCATGGGAATCGGTGCATGGAAAGACTATCTGCTGCAGGTCGAAGGAGAGGATTTGAACGGATGCTATATGGGGACCAATTTTCTTTCCCGCCTGGCGGACGGTGAAAAGCTCCCCATCGGAGAAACGGCGGTGGTCATCGGCGGTGGAAACACCGCCATCGACTGTACCCGAAATCTCCTTCGCTACGGTGCGAAGAAGGTCTATCTGGTATATCGAAGAACCCGCAAGGAAATGCCCGCCAACCCGGTTGAGATTGAGGCGGCTGAACATGAAGGCGTGGAATTCATTTTCCTGGCGGCGCCCGAGAAAGTTCTGGGGGACGAAGACGGAAACTGCACCCATCTGGAATACCTGAAGATGGAACTGGGAGAACCGGATGCCAGCGGCAGGCGACGCCCCGTTCCCATCGAGGGTTCGGAGACGCAGCTTCCCACCGACATGGTGATTACCGCCATCGGACAGGCGCCGGACGTCACCTTTGTGGAACGGGACCAGAAACGCCTCGCCGAGCTGAGGACCACCCGTCGGAGCACCATCGAGGCGGATCCCCATACCCTTCAGACCAACATTCCATACCTCTTTACGGCTGGCGATTCCGCTACGGGTCCGGCCCTGGTGGTAACCGCCATCGGCGGCGGCAGAAGGGCCGCCAGGTCGATCCATCAGTATGTGATGGGAGAGGAAGTAAAAGCGGCACCGATGGAGCATATGGGGAAAGGATTGATACCGGATTCCGACTTTGATCACGTCCCCGGTATCGTCAAGAAACCCAGGTCTCCCATGGAAGAGCTGCCGCCGAAAGAGAGAATTAAATCCTTTGTGGAAGTGGATCAGGTCCTCACCGAGGAACAGGCGCTAAAGGAAAGCGAACGTTGCCTCTCCTGTTGTATTACCTGTTACAATATGGACCCGGAATCGGAGGAAGCGCAAAAGCAACAGGCAGCGGCCGGCTGATTTCAACCCGCCTACAAAATCCCCGAGCGCCCCTTTGTTCTCATGGCAAAGGGGCGCTTTGGCCTGACATGATCAGAAACCACTAAAAAAATTGCAGCCATCCCCCAACTCACAAATGACCTATCCAAAACAACTGACCGAAAGGGTGTTTCTGCTCGGCAATCACTATCTCTCCGTCTATCTGGTCAGGGGGGATCGTTTCTCCGTTCTGGTGGAAGCAGGGCTCTCCATAACGGCACCGCAGATTGAAAACCAGCTAAGAGAGCTTGAAGTCGATCCGTCAAGCCTCCAATACCTGATCCTCACCCATACCCATGCGGACCATGTCATGGGCGCCCCACTGATCAAAAAGGCGTATCCGAATATTAAAATCGCCGGAGTATCCGAGGCCGCGGATCTCCTTTCCCGAAAAAAGATAATCGATTTTTTCACCGGGGAAGACGCCTACACGTCAAACCGTCTGTTGGAATTGAAGGCCGTCGACGCCGATACACCGCCACAGCCCCCTCCGCCTTTCGCCGTTGAAAAAATCATTTCGCCCGGGGTGCACCTTGATCCGGGTGGTGTGATCCTTCACATCCTGGATGCGCCGGGACATTGTCGAGGGGGTATCGCACTTTGGGAGCCCCGGGATAGGGTGCTCTTCTGCTCCGATTATCTCGGGTTCCGTTTGCGTTCGGGGCAATTCGTTTCCAACTTCTATGTGGACTATGATGCCTATGGCAGGACATTTGAAACCCTTTGTGCCCTGAAACCGGACTGGCTCTGCCCGGGACACTGCGGGGCCTTTGGCGGCGAGGATGCTGTGCGGTTCATGGCGGGATCAAGAAGTGAAATGGACTGGATCAGCCATTTCGTGATCGAACGGGCCCGGCACTCCCCGGATGACCTCGCCGAAGGGGCGCAGGCCCTTTTTAAGCGGTATTTCTCGGACGAAGCAACCATTTTCAGCCAAAAAAACACAGAGGACTGCATGACATTGCTCATCCGCCGCATCCTTGAATCAAATGCTGCGTCCGCCGCTTATGAGTCCCAACGCTTCGGCATCGATTAATTTTTTGATTTGTCCTGACGATCCTTTGGTTGGAATCACGCCTAAATAGAGAGAATAAAGGGAAAGTCACCCTTGTTTGGCTCAGGAAGCTCCTTGTCCCAATTCGTCTCAAACCCTGCTCAAAGAATCCTACCCCACATCTTAGTATGTGGCTCTATGCCAACCCCGTAGCCACCTTATATCTATTGGAGATATCACAGGGTTCTTTCAAAATACGATCCCCCCAACATGTGCATGGCCCCACAAAAAGGAGAACCGTAAAACCACCCTCCTCAGTTGTACTTACCTTCGGTATTCTTGAAACATTTGGATCTGCCCGGATTCAAGAGTAGGATAATAAACCTTGACTTTCAACTTGCAGAAATTCGTTGTCAAAGGCCGTTTCAAAGTATCTGCCTGTCGCTCCCTGATGGCCACCCAAAATCCCCCACTTGTGGCCACCTCAAAATCCCCCACCCAGCCAGTCTGATTTTCCAGTAGAGATTGCTGAAAAAGGCGACAGAACGTAACTACTCCCATTTGTGAAATCCACGAATGGGGGAAGGAAGGATGAACGTTTTGAAACCTAATTTGAAAGCAACCGTCATAACGTTACTGAAAAAGGGAATCAGTCAACGAGAGATCAAACGAAAGACCGGGATTGATCGTAAGACTATTCGAAGATACGAGGTTTTGTATCATTTGAATGAGGGTGATGAAAATGATCAGTCAAAATCCCCCACCCGTGAAGGGGTGGCCACCGGCTCTTCGGTTCTCCCCGTTCAAAATGCCCCACCCCGGCCACCGGCTTTGGAGAACCCTCCTAAGAATGGTTCGGCCTGTGAACCGCATCGTAAGTGGATCGAAGAACAGCTGAGGCTTGGGCGAAACGCCATGGCCATCTACCAGGACCTGGTGGAACTGTTCGCATTCACCCATCAGTACAACAGCGTAAAGCGGTTCGTTGGGAAGCTCAAAGAGAAGGCCCCCCGTCAGTTTGACCGGCTTGAATTTCTTCCCGGAGAAGAGGCCCAGGTTGACTATGGAACAGGAGCGCCGACGCTGCACGACAGCGGTACGCATCAACGGCCCCGCTTGTTTGTCATGGTGCTGAAATATTCCGGGCGGGCCTTCCGGAAAGTGGTGTGGAAATCGAGCAAAGAAATATGGTGTCGGCTGCATGAGGAAGCATTCCGGTATTTTGGCGGATGCCCGGAATATGTAGCCCTGGATAACCTTAAGGAAGGCGTGATCAAACCGGATATTTACGATCCCGAGCTTAATACTTTGTATGCCGCGATGTTGTCTCATTACGACGTAGCGGCAGACCCGGCAAGAGTAAAGGATCCGAACCGAAAAGGGACTGTGGAAAATGGGGTCAAGTACACACAGAATACCGCCCTGAAAGGCCGGAAATTCGATTGTATCGAGGCTCAAAATGATTGGCTCATGCATTGGGAAAAACGCTGGGCGGCGCCTCGCATTCATGGCCGGGCCAAAAGACAGGTTGAAGAAATGTTCCAGGAGGAAAAACCCTGCCTTCTGCCGTTACCCCTTTCTCCGTTTGTGTATTTTCGACAGGAAACCCGAACGGTTTACGATGACGGTACCATACAGTTGGACAATTGTTACTACGCAGCCAATCCGGCGCCTCTTTACAGTCAGGTGGTGGTAAGGGTCTATGACAAAGAGATCGAAATCCTGGACCCGCGACGGATGGAAGTGATCCGCCGCCATCCAAAGGGTCGTATGCCGGGATCCCTTTTGATGGAACCGCGGGACCGAATTTTTAATCCTTCTCGGCAAACGGACAACTTATTGGCCCGGGCCGAAGCCATTGGGCCCCATACCTTCTCATTGTGTGAAACGTGGTTCAAAGAGGAAGGCCGAACCGGTCAGCGACGAATGTACGGTCTGGTAAACCTGGTCCGGCACTACCCGGCAAAATATGTGGAAAAAGCCGCCGAACTGGCAAAGGCGAACGGATTGAAAAGCTCCAAGGCCTTGCGGCATATGGTGGAGCGAATGGCAGACGATGAAAGAAAGACAGAACAAATCACCCAGGACCATCCCCTGATTCGGCCGGGAGAAGACTATGGGGTTTTTTGGAACCAACATGCTGCTGGAGGATCATCTCGACCGATTGTTACCGAATCTCGCGCACAACTGTCTCGGGTGTGGGAACACGCCAGCTGGCTGGAGGTGATAAGGGTTTTTGACCTGGAAGTGGACAATAAAAGGAGCCGCCGGGACGATGAAATATGGATCAAATCACCCTTTACCCACGAAGAGAAGGCATCCATGCATGTCAGTTTGTCGGAGAACATTTTCAAGGACTTCAGCAGCGGCAAAGGAGGTGGCATCATGCAGTTCTGTGGGGAAATGCTATACCAAAAAGGCCGGGAAATGACCATGTCCGAGGTGGCCCGGTGGATGGTTAAAGAAGGGATTGCAACGGCAAATCATCCGAATTTGGTCGTGCGGAAAGAGCAAACAGAAAAAACAGGTGCGAATCCAGCCATTAAAATCGATTTGCGTCGCTATTTGCGAACCGATCATCCGGAGTTATGCAAGCGGGGCATATCGGCCACTACCTGCCGCTATCTGGGGTGCGGGTTTCTCCCCCGGCGGTCATGGGCAAAAACAGGCTCACCGCTTAACTCGCGACTGGTGTTTCAGGTTCGCGGTGTAAGACAAAATGGCCAGGGCCTTCAACCGGTGATTCTCACCCATACGGGACGGGCGCTGAGTATGGAACAAGAAGAGCTCAATGGAAAATACTGGAGCTATCCGTTTAAGAAAGCCTGGGAGATCTACAACCAGGATAACATCCTGCTGGATGAAGCGGCATTGGCTCAAACAAATATGTGTGGCTTGATCCTGGCAGAAGGTTTTTTTGATGTGGCAAAGCTTGTGGAGGCCGATTGCCGCAATGCCGTGGCGCTAATGGGAAGTACCATTTCCGTAGAGCAGATCGAGCGGTTGGTATGGATCCGTTCCCGGGTTCGGTTTCCTCGCATCCTGTTGTTTCTGGACCGTGATCCGGCGGGACAAACTGGGGCTTTGCAGGTACGGGAAAGGCTCTCCCATCACGGCTTTTCCGTCACTGTATTTGACTGGGAACAGTTGGTGTCTTTCAATGGTGAGAAACCCCAACCCATTCCGAAATCCATAAAGGATCCGACGGACATGTCGGTGGAACAGCTTCAAATACTACGCAGGCACGGGATACTTTGAAAACAGGATGAAAAAAGGAGAAAACATGAACATGTCACTGGCTGAAATGGAAACGCATCTCAACACCCTCCGGCTCCATGGTATGATTGCCACCCTGGAGACCCGAATCGTCCAGGCCAATCAGGGCGCTTCTTTTACTGAGGTCTTTGCCTGCCTGATCCAGGACGAACTGGATT
This sequence comes from Desulfatiglandales bacterium, assembly GCA_963663335.2. Lineage (GTDB taxonomy): Bacteria > Desulfobacterota > DSM-4660 > Desulfatiglandales > Desulfatiglandaceae > NaphS2. The sequence goes on from CAXXLN010000002.1 coordinate 1,098,279, forward strand.
ACCGAAAAAGTCGCCTTACACAAACGCGCCTCAAGGCATCCGGTCTCACGGAGCAACCCACCCTGACGGAGTTCGATTGGGGCTTCAATCCGAAACTGCCCAAGATGGACATCTATGAACTGGTGACGGGAAAGTTTATCCGGGATGGACATGATGCGCTTTTAATCGGGTCTCCAGGGACAGGGAAAAGTATGATCGCCAAAACTGTTGCCAACGCCGCCATCCTCGAGGGATACAAAGTGGTGTACCGGGAAGCCCACACCTTTTTCGAGGATCTCTTCGAAGCCACTCAACTTAAACGGAGGAAAAAGACCAGCAAACTTTTTTCCGAAACCGATCTGCTGATCATCGATGACTTGTTTTTGCGAAAGAAAATGCCGGAACAAGCTGCTGATGATTTGCTTGAAATCATTCTCAATCGGTATTCTGCAAGAAAAAGTACGCTCCTCACATCAAATCGACTCGTTGAAGACTGGGGTAAGCTGCTCAGGGACAATACAGCATCTTCGGCCATACTCGACCGCCTTCTTCATCACGGGCATCCCCTGAAGTTCGAGGGAAAAAGCTACCGCCTCAAAGAGGCAGCATCGAGATTGTTGCAAAGTAAAGAAAAAAAGCAGGATGAAAAAGGAAAGAATATGGACCTTTCTAAAGAAGATTTGTAAACTCAAACCGTCATGTCGCCGGGGGATTTTGACCCGGCCACAGGTGGGGGATTTTCAAGTGGCCATCCAGGCGCTCACCTGACTTATCAAAATGTACTATCAACCATCATCATAGAGGCGTGACTCTACCCTTTTTGGTCCAAAACCTTCCTGATTGTATCAAGCATCTTCGCCATTATAACCGGTTTATGTAGAAAGGCACTAATGCTTTGGCTTTTTGCTCGTCTATGATTTCACTGAACCCAGTACACATGATGACTGGGATAAGGATGCCCGGATCAATTTAAGCACTTCTTTGGTTATGTTGACAGGGCTGATCGGCTTGGCTTCGCTCTTCTGCGCCCGGCTAAATGAAAGAATCTGCCTGACCAAATCAGTCGCACGGTTTCCAGCTTCAGGCGCTGGGCAAAGTGCCGATAAAAGGCAAGTAAGAACCCCATGAGGTCTTTGAGCTTATGGGGGCCGACGGCTGCGGCCAAAGGCCTTACCCGGTTCGTGGGCCGCAAGAATTCCATGGCCGCCATGATGGATGCCTACGAAAAGGTCAAGGGCGGCAACGGTCAGGTGGTGGGCGTAGTCGGCGAGGCAGGGGTCGGAAGATCGCGGCTTCTGCTGGAATTCAGGCGGCAGCTTCCCCGGGGCGAATTCGGATACCTGGAGGGCCGCTGCATTCACTTTGGAAGCACCACCCCCTCCCCAGAATAAGATGGTGAGGAAGGATTCAGCCTAACCTGAGCGCAGCAATTCCTTCATTTTCATGTTTTCAATGACCTGATGACACTCTAGAGCACCTGCTGAGAGTCTGTTACCTATACCATTTCTATGCTGAATGATTTCCTCTGGCATGTAGGAATTAAACACAGCATTGGCATGGGAGCATATTATCTGAGTGAATTCAGGGATATTTTGTTGACGAAAAAAATCATTAAAAATACAGTATGAAAATCTCATTTCAAATTTAACATCACTATCTTCAATGACTTTGCCTTTATTCCACCTTGTTATTCCAGAAACCAGTGCTCTTTTTAATCCATTTTTCAATTTTTCAAAACTTCTACCATTTTCAATTGATAAAAAGTATTTGTGATCCAACAGAATTTCAGTCGATATAATACCCACCCGCATCACTTCAAATGCCATTTTAGGACCAATTTGTTTTGACAACAAGACATACATATTTGCCATGGGAGCCACCAAGTCTAAAAATTCATCCGGCCAGTTACCAACTATATTTTTTTTATATTTAAATTCTAAAAGCTGTGCCTTTATTAAAAATACAATAGGATAGGTTATATAAGAACTTAGAACTGAAGCAAAAATAGTATTAATATTTAATTTACCTATTTTTTTTGATTTAAATTGTATTTTCAAAACGCTCTCCTAATTTTTAATAAAATTAAATTATAATAAATATATTTTTATATGAAATTCATATTAAAAATGTAAAAAAATTATGATATAATAATAAAAACAAGTATTTTTTATATTTATTTTTTAATTTTATATTTTTTATATTTATTTCTATAATTTTGCCGTTAATTTGTTTCATTTAGAAGATGCTTTGCAAGACGCTTTCCCAGACCAATAATAGTTGTTGTTGGTGGCATTCCCCAAGCTTCAGGAATGACTGAGCAATCACATACAAACAGGTTGTCATATTTCGTCATAAGATTCGAATCCAGAAGATCGCCAACCTTAACTGTACCACCGGGATGGGCTGCAAGGTATTGAGTCTTGAAAATACCCTTCGCCCCGGCATTTTTTAAAATTGTTTTTGCCCGTTCATATCCTCGCCTGAGTTTCTGTTTCTCAGTCTTGTCTAAGATTTTACGTACTCCACCGCTGTCGGTAAGCTTTCCACCAAGTTCGTCCTTTGCTTTTACCATTATTTGAAGAGTGTTACGTCTTGAAAACGCTTTTTGAAATCTAAATACCCCAGCTGCAAACATTGCGCTTGTAGCAAACGGGTGTGCCATATCCGTCATCATGTAACCCTCATCTTCAATATGTACACCTGCGGTCATAGGAATTTCACTTGTCGGGACATCGAAGTCTTTTACCGTTCCCCGAACTCCAATTAGTGGATCAAAGAAATAATCATATCCAGCTCCCTCTATACCGCTTGCTCGAAGTATGATGGGGGTTCCTATACCACCTGCGGAAACAATAACCTTTGGTGCAAAAGCATGATATTTCTTTCGATTTCTTATGAATTCTACTCCAATTGCTTTATTCCCTTCAAATAGAACCTTTTTAACTTTTGCGCCGTTTATGATTTTTGCCCCATTTGCCACAGCTTCCTCGATATACATTCTTGCGCTCCACTTCACCTGATGGGGATCGCCGTAATGGCCAAATGCATATTCTGGTTTCCATCTATCCTGATACATGAATTTGTCCAATTTTTTCCAGCTGTATCCAAGGTTTTGAGCGCTCTCCATGAGCCGTTTTGACATAGGGCCTACCATTTCATCTTTAAGTGGGGCAACTGGAAGTTCTTCCCTTAATTCCTTTACCTCATCACTGATATCTATTCCGTAAGATTTTAGCAGATCGAAAGGAACAGGAAACGATGTCGCATAATAATGGACTGTGCTACCGCCGGTTGTGATGCCTCTAACCAGACCCAGCATTTGACGTGTGAAAAGCATGCTTCTGCCCGGAAATAAAAGGGTCTTGGCGCCTTGCCAGAAACTCCCGGTCAAAGGATCGTTATCTCCCCATTCGAGAATAAGTACTTTTTTCTCTCTCTGCGACAATTCCTTGGCAACCGTAGCTCCGCCAGGACCACTGCCGACAATGATAAAGTCTTTGTCTTCTATGTTCATAATCTGCGCTCCTTCAAATAATTCAAATTGTAGAATTTCATTTTATATTTAATTATGCGGATTTGTCGTTTATGCTGTTTTCAGTGCAGGTGTCTCACCCGCCGTGTCCGTGTTCAAAAAAACAGAACGGAACGGTATGGCGATTAGGTCTCCAATGATGTAAGATATGAAAATGACGGTATGAAGTATCGCATACAAAGGAAATGTTCTTGAAAGGAGCAACGGCAATACAATTCCGATGAGCCATATCGACTTATAACAAAGCTGCAACACCAGAATCGGTGCGAATTTTAGCGGTGACCGAAGGCCAAATAGAGACAGAACTGCAAAAGCCAACCAAACACTGCCGGTAACACCATATACTATCGGGTCTTGAGTCGGCCATCTGAAAAGGGAACGAACTGCTTCAGGATATAGAACAATTGCCAATCCGAATCCGCCTGCTCCTATGATCGTATAACAGTACATAATTTTGAGCCATTTCCAATTGATATTCGTATCCTTTTGCATGGTTTTCCTTCCTTTCTGGAAAAGTCAGAGTTAGCATTGTGGATTTGGTATTTCACGATGGATTTGGTTTTTCGATTTTGCCGCTTTTATATGGTTAAGATGTTTCCTATTGCTGATGGAAAATAATTGGTCAGCCTAAAGACTGGTCATCCGGGGTATTAAAGTCGGTTAAAACTCAATCTAATTCACACCAACTTGTGACTCACATTAGCGATATTAGCCATTGCATGTTCATCGAGGCTTGCTGGAGTTTAACCTTCCATTGCTTCTTTGATGTTGGTCATGGCCAAACCGGCTTCCCTTTCGTTCCGTTTCAGCACAATTTTTTCAGCTATTTTACCAAGTACCGGAACGGGAACAGCATACTCGATGGCCATTTTCAGAACTGTTCCCCCATCGTGGGGCTCAAAGTCAAAATTAAAAGTGCTGGTGATTCCTCCTTTGCTCTCCTTCACTATCCGCTCATTCTGGACATGCTCGGTCGTCGTCGACTCCCCATCGAACATTATCCCAGCCATTTTATACGTCCACCGGTGGGATTGTCCAACGCCTGAACCACTCACATCCTTTACTTTCATCATGCTTGGCATCCACTCGATTTGTTTCATTGGGTCAGAGACGTAGTTGAATACTTTTTCCACCGGTGCATTGATGGTGATGCTTTTTTTCACTCTTTCCATAATTCTTCCTTTCCTTGTTTGAAATTGGATTTGACTCCCACATTTCGACAGCCCTAAGTCTATTCTTCGTGACCACCTCCTATCAAAATAGCTCGTGAATTAAACCTCTCCAAAACGAAAAAAGCCGGATCACCTTTCGGCAACCCGGCTGTCTTACTAAGATCCGTGGCTTTCCGTCCCCATCTCACAATGGGTTTGGTTTTTTCATCAAGTCTTATTTATGCACTAAGGAGTCTGAAACACCATTCAGAAAATATGATAAAGCTTTCCATGTTGTCAATGCAAAAAATTTAAAAAATTGTAGAAATAATTGGTATCTTCTTGCCAGCTTCAAAAGTGTTTTCTATCAGAAATAGTTTCCAAAAAAGATCTCGCATACACGATATCTCAAAATACAAAATCACATTTGTCTTACTCAAAATACCTTTGAAGCGGGATTTTTTAACTTTCCTAGTCTATTAACTAAATATTTCACAATACAATACTTTTTTAACTCAAAAATGTTTTGCAAGTGGGGAGGGCCAGTTTTTTAGGATTCCTTTTGACAAAAAGCAGGTGTCTCATCTAAGGAATAACTTTGAGGCTCCTGAGCGACTATTTCGGGAGGTTTTGCCGGGCACATTAGTAGTGAGGCAAGGGAAAAAATATCAAGAATATTTTTCTGGAAATTTTGACATGGAATGTGCCTTACATTCTTTGGTGATAAAATTGTTCAGATTTAGAAATATTCCAGCCCCTGCCTCGCTTTCTAAGCAAAAAAACAACTATCATGAAGAATGGAAAAGTTGTGATAGCATCAAACCAGGAGGATTGGCCGAACGTTGAGATTGGTTCCCTCTGTCAGGTTTGACCGCATTGCAGATACATTGGGATAATCTGGTGGGGAGGTGGTGACCCCGTGCCGGAAGCCACCTGACGATTTTACTTAATTGGCGACAGGCCAATCCTGCCGTCAAAAGGACCGTGTAATCCGTAATCGTCCCTCCCCATAATTTTTTCTATTTTATGAATTTTCGACTACTATTTCTCCAATGCCTCGATGCGACTCACAACCTCTGCTAACTTCGTATTCAAAACCGCATTTTCAATTTGTTGTTTTCAATTTTTTCCTGCTGTTGCTGAACCACTTTCGTTAGTACCGCAACAATATCCATCGGGCTAAGACCCTTCCTATCCTTGGTAGCCACCAGGTCCGGCACGTCTTCGGCAATGAACCCGAGATAATCGTCATCTTTATCAGCTTTATAGTTGAATTTAGATGGTTTCAATGACGACAGGGCTGATGTGGCTTCCTCGTAGGAGAGATCACGAATATTTTCCTTGTACTCCCTGGATGATGTGTCTGTCCAAACCCCGCCAACAGTGACATGAGCGCCGCTCGCCATTTCCAGTGGATAATTTGGGCTCGTTGTTCCGATACCAGGTCGATTGGGACATAGAATCCTTGATTATTGCAAGCCGGAATTCGTGGTAATAGACAAAACTGAAGGGGAGGTGGTGACCTCAGCATAAGGGCCGCCGTGAAGCTTTATTTTCCCGATCGAAGGCCGATCCTGCAGCAGGCTTACGTTAAGCCCTCCCTTTGAATATCCTACTCCTGCTTTATATGAACGGTAGACCCTTCTTCTGCCTGAAACCCGTTCCCTATTGTAACTTTTGGGGCTTTGAACGTGACGGTGGCGCCGCTTGGAATCGTCACCCCTGTGCCCACACTAATGGAGATGTTCGCAGTGCATTGACAGACAGTGTCTACAGGAAATGTGACATCGTGAAGCGTCACCTCAGTGCCGGAGCAATCCGGACACGCGGGAGAGGAAGAAACCACGGCCCTTATCATATGGTTGCCATACCCTGTGAAGCTGCTCTCCTGAAGATACCAGTCTCCGGAGGCTCCCCATTTCCAGCAGGTTCCAGCATGGATGGGCGAGGACTTGTCATTTCCAAGGACCTGGGCAAAGCAGCCTGTGCTGCCAGGGGCCTTTTTCCAGTACATGCTCACGAAAAAATCGCCCTGGTTGACCACAATATTCTCAGAGGATACATCCACTTCTACCCAGGTATTTCCCCGAATGGCCGCACCCGAAAGCGTTCCTCCATCGAGCCGGCTTCCCGGATAGTCGCCATCGTCATCATCATATATCCTCACTCCGAACTCCGTGGTGGGTTCGTTATAGGCCCCCACAAAAAATTTGAGCTTTCTTAAATAAGCTGGATACGAAGTCGGCTTAAATCTAGCCAAAGATATTTGAAATTTTAAGATTGAAATCCACCGGTTGTTCCACCAATAATTATGTTGGCAACACAAAACAAAAGGAGGAACAACCGATGGAAACTTTAATCCAAATATTTTCACCGATGATGGGCTTCATATATCACTGTTTTGATCGCATCGTAATAAATGGGTACATTTCCATGCTATCACGCCCGGAAAATGTTGTGCATTTTTTTCGAAACATTCTCGAAGAACCCTGTATTACAAAGGAACTCCTGAGTTTGCGCACCAAAGATTACAACCACTGGGTTGACTCCTACGCACAAAACCATGGGATTCCTCTGGAATGGGCACAAAAAGGTGTTCGTAAAGAGGATTACGTACGCCCTTATCTTAAAGCCATGCAACGCAAGAATCAGTTCGGCGTCTATTTCATCTTAAAGAGCATGGAGCAGGGCAACACCTTTCGGTCCGTAAAACCAAAGTATCCGACAAAAGATCCAAACTACAGGATTATCAAAAAGACCCGGAGTCGTTTCACCCACTACTATTTCTACATCTACGATCAAGTTGCCGGCCCCATGTTGATCCGTGTTGCTTCATTTCTACCTTTTCAAACCACCTCTTACCTGAATGGACACAATTTTATTGAGCAGGAATTGTCAAAAATCGGAGTCAAGTACAAGAAAAATGATAATGCATTTGTTTCCGTAGAAGATCCCTCTATGCTTCAGGCAACCGCTGACAGGTTAAACCACGACATAATCCGTGATCGTATCGAATACTGGTCTCTCATCGTCAGTCCGAAATTCTCCAAACGAGAAAGGCAGAAAATGAACTTGCGGCGGTTTTATGCCATCTCTCAAATTGAATATTGCCAAAATTTCATTTTCCGCCGGAATTTTCCCATTCGAAAGCTATTTCAAAGATCCTGTGAACTCAGCTTTTTTTCAATGACCGCCGATAAGATATCCAATATCTTCGGGTGGCGTATCACAAAAAGATTCCAGGGAAAATTACAAACTGTTTTAGAACGGACAGATCAGGCGCATTATATTTTTCGGGCCTATTTCAAAAACTCTTTTGTAAAACAATATGAGAAACTTCGCACATTTCTTCGAATGGAAGTCTGCTCCAACAATCTTCCTGACTTACGAATAAAGAAGTCGCTTGAACATCTTGACGAAGTTCGAAAAACATCAAAGGAAATTCTCGATCGTTTTGCAGAAATTCAATCCCGTACATTAAATGTCCACTTTGACTTCCCTTTGCTTCAGAGACTTGCATTACCGATTACATGCGGAAACACCCGCATTGCCGGCATAAAAATTCAAGACACCCGGATGATTCGCCTGATGGAAACGATAATGCACACGGGAATTTGCCTCAACGGCTGGTCCTCTGCTCAAATCCATAAAACCATCATCGACGCCTTTGAACTGCCCAACTATACCATCAACCAATTACGCTATGATTTGAGAAAGATGAAAGCACATGGTCTTGTAAAACGCAATGGTCGACAATATTCGTACATGCTGACCGAAAAAGGGGTGAACGTCGCAACCATGTTCATCTTGTTTCACAAACGCTTATTCGGTCCTTTGGCCAACAGCCTTTTTCATCACAGGCCCAACAAAGTGTACGTCTTAAACAGCAAGCTCGAAAAAGCGTACCACCGGGCTGATGACTATATTGAAAAAATTACTGAATTATTAGCAGCTTAAACATTCTGAGAGATGGACTCTCAGACTTAATTCGTAAGAATCTAACCGCAATTTCACTGCCGGTTTCGTCCGACCAGGGCTGGTTGCCAGCGGTTAATGTGCCATCATCATAACAAAGCCCTTCACAGGGGTATGTCGTCGAAGCACCGGTCTGAAAGGCCGTACCTTTGGTTCTATCAATATAAGACCAGGATGTGTTTTGAATATTATCGGAACATTTCTCTTCCCGGGCCGCATGAATTCGGCACCGGTACTGGCTATAGGGTTGCAGACCGCCCGGTCTGATCTTAATTGAAGCCGCTTTTGTCCAATACGTAAAATAATAGAGATCGCCTGTGCTGTCATAGATATTCACTCGGTACCCGGCTGCGCTTGGCACCGGATTCCATGATATCACCGGCGCCGTCCCATCCTCCACCACCTTTATCGACTGATAATTTACTGCCGAAAGGGGATTCGATACGAAATTATCTGTAACACTTGCGGTCCTCGCGTCAGAGGACGTTACGGTAAACACATACCCTCCGTTCGAAGGGGAGGTACCCGATTTAAAGAGATGATAGTAAGCGGATGTGCTGTTGATCTTCCGATCGAAGCTCAGCGTAAGAGGATTTCCTGAAGGAGGCTGCACCTTGACCGTGTGGTCCGAACCGTCGTCGCTGATCCCATTTGAATCGGTCACCATCACAAAATACTCGGTATTGTTGCTCACGGGGTCATCGGCACGAAAAACACCCCATGAAGCAAGACTGATTTCCAGAAGAGTATATTCCACTTTCAGCTTCGGCTGATAGTTGCTATCGTTCGAGTATGCCTGAACATAACCATTTCCTGATGATGTTGAAACACCAATCATGACACCATATCTGTTGAAAGTTCCATCGTACCAGCCCTTTACCAAAGTCGTTAGGTCAATTTCAACCCATCCCGTACTCGAAACAGGAATTTCGCCTTGCCTCGCCATCCACCCTGGCCGAGAATTGTATGTGATTTTTGATTCCGACCAAGGCTCGCCATTTGGGTATACCTGCAACTTGAGGTCAAGACCGCTTTTGCTATAAAGTTTTATTTGGAGCGTTGCCGAATTGATTGTTGGATTTCCAGAAATATTGTTGAGTGGAAAGTCCAAGTACATGTATTTGAGCTTGCCTGTCTCCTTTTGTGCATCTATATTATTAACTGACCCAAAATTTGAAGTAGGAGCTTCCTGTTTCACATAAGAGGCTTTATTTGAGATTAAATAAGTGGTTCTCGCCCGCGCTTGATCTACATGCAAAAACCAATGAAAAAATATTCCGTATGCTAGGGAGAAGCAAATGAGTTTGTACGAGATTTTCATGCGGCTAAAACCCCACTATTTTGAGGATCTTTATTTTTCAGGGTTACTGGCATAAATTGCTTATTTTGTCAAGAAATATTTCCTAACTTGACTTCGTAAAGATAATGCTTGCCTTTTCGCTTGAAAAATTGTAGGAATGCGTCATCATGCTAACGCCAACGGAAACATTTTACTGAGCAAAGGAGCGAATCTTATGCAACCCCCCACCCGCCGGTTATTGCCGGCGTTGGGAGTCGCTTTTTTTCTTTTGTGGACAACTACGCAGAACATTTCCAATCCTACCGTCATGATGTTTCGGATAAGGCCCGTCAGTACGCTTGTGGTCTGATGCAAGGCGGTCCAAGTAAGAATATGGACCGGATGGCCGAAGTGGTGCCGGAATCCAAGTCGCGCAACCTTCAACAATTTCTGACCCATTCCAAATGGAATCATAGAGATGTTATCGATCATGTAGCCCAGGATACGGACGGATTTCTGGGTGGCCCCAGTGCTTGCCTGCTGATAGATGAAAGCGGATTTGCAAAGCAGGGAAAAGAATCGGTTGGAGTTTCTCGTCAGTGGTTGGGTCGTTTCGGCAAGGTCGACAACGGCCAAGTAGCGGTTTTTGGGGCGCTGTCGGATGGATCTTACGTCGCCCCTGTTGATGTCCGTTTGTATTTGCCCCGGGAATGGACGGATGATCCAGAACGGTGTGAGCGTTCGAGCATACCCGATGAAGAACAAATTTTTCGAACGAAGATTGACCTTGCCGAGGAAATTGTTCAGCATGCACGGGATAACGGTCTTCATTATGGCTGGGTAGGGGCCGACGCAGGATATGGCAAGGGGCCCGGATTTTGTCTGACACTTGATGCGATGGGTGAGACGTTTTGTGTGGATGTTCATTCGGATTTTAGGGTGTATCAAAAAAACCCCGAGCCCTACTTGCCAAATAATCCATCTGGCCGCCCAGCTAAGAAATACCAGAGCGACCAAGAGGGCATTGAAGTTCGGGACCTTGTGAAGACTCTCCCTCGCCAGCGCTGGAAAAAGGTGACGCTTCGAAAAACAACACGCGGGGTACTCAGGGTTCGGGCTTGTCGTGTGAAGGTTTATGTATGGGATGGCGAATCCGATAATGTTGCATTTTGGACTTTGATTGTAACCAATTCCTTGGATGATAATTCGGACATAAAGATTTCCCTGAGCAATGCGCCCCAAGGCACCACGCTTAAACGATTGGGATGGATGCAACGTCAAAGGTTTTGGATTGAGCGTACTTTTGAGGATGCCAAAAGCGAGTGTGGGATGGCTGATTACCAAGTCAGAAAGTGGCGAGCTTGGCACCATCACATGGCTCTTGTGATGATGGCCATGCTGTTTATGCTTTCTGAAAGAATTTCTCATGAGGAAACTTATCCGCTTCTATCCTGCGCAGACATTGAAAATTTGCTTGCTCATTTTCTCCCTCGCCGTGATGTGACTGAAGAGGAAGTCATATTTCAATTGGAGGAGCGTCACCGTCAGCGCCTTAAGGCAATTGAGTCTCATGCGCGCTGTCAGGCGAAGAGGGCGCAAGAGGGCTGAATGCGACAACTATCTTTACGAAGTCAAACTAAATGTCCCCTTTGTTTGGGGAACGGGAGAAAATCCCTCGCCTTCAGCGACAACGGGTGTAAATCACGACCGTTGGAGTGTATCCTCGTTCTCACACACTACACTCCCTCGTTGCGTGGGGACGATACGAGGAGCAGAATGTCTCGTACCTTCTCTAACTTTGTCATTCTCTCCAACAGCCTTGATTTACACCCCATTGTTGCTCTTGCAGCCAATCCCTTTTCTTCAGAGCAAACTTTCTCTGCAAATTTTTTACTCACCTCTTCGATGATTTCCTTATTGCAGTCTTTTTCCATCGCAATCTCCTTTAATTAGATTTGCATATTTTGCTCTAACATAAAGAGAAGAAATTGTTCCGTACTTTCTCCAATTATCTTATTCTCTCCAACAGTCGTGATTTACACCCATTATCTCCTCATACTCTTGGGGGATGTCGATCTCTGAAGGCTCTCCTACTACATCCATACGCTCCTGCGTCTCCTCCATGGCAAACAAATTTCCCGAAAATCCGAACAGTGCCACCAGTAAAAGGTAAGACATGATTCTCGTTTTCATCTTTGCTCCCCTTTCCATTTTTGGCGATAAAATATTGATTTTTTCAGTGATGAACATAGAGAAAAACAGCTTACGGGTCAAGATAAAACAAACCAACAAATGTTTGCGTATTGGCTCCGGGTGAAGCAAGCGAAAGTTTGAGGTGATTGCGCAGGTCTTGAGGTGAGAATTCAGGTCTTACAAAACGTTTTTTTATACCAAAACCGGTACCTTTCCGAGTTATCAGCAATTCCCGCTTCCTACTGAAAGGCCCAATATCAGTGTAACTTGAGATTTGCTTTTCGTAAAGCTATGGCATGAAAAATACCTGAAAAACGCATTATGGCGCTCTATTTTTAAAAAAAGTGCCAAAACTGCAAATAAATTTGAATAAAATCTGGACATTACGCGAACGATGGTTCATGATTAGCTCCCATAAAAGTCATGAAACATCAAAGCCAACAAAAAAAGGGAAAGTTAGCTTCTCGAAAGCATCTTAGTGCTGATCCACTGTTCAAGGGTCTGCATAAAGATTTTCTGGGAGTATCAGACTACCGTGAGGGTGATCCCGAAATCTCAATGGCAGACGCCTTGATGTCTGGATTTGCCGTCTTTTCTCTCAAAGATCCGTCCTTGCTTGCTTTTAACAAACGAAGAAAAGCTGTTGGGAATTTGGAAAGCATTTATCACGTAGAAAAGATACCTTGTGACTCGCAGATGCGAACTATTCTGGATGAAGTAGACCCTGTGGAAATTCGGCCTGCATATAAGAATATCTTTCGAGAATTGCAGAGAGGCAAAGCCCTTGAGCCTATGGTTTTCTTCCAGGGATGTTATTTGCTATCTTTGGACGGAACAGGATATTTTTCCTCAAGGAAAATTTTCTCTGATAATTGTTTGCAGAAAGTAAACAAAAAGACCGGCGAAATTACCTATTACCAACAGTTGCTAGGGGCAGCAATTGTTCATCCCGGTTTCAAAGAGGTAATTCCGTTAGCGCCGGAGTTTATAATCAAACAAGACGGCCAAAGCAAGAACGATTGTGAGCGTAATGCTGCGAAACGTTTCTTCGAAAATCTAAGAATATACAGGTGGCACATTAAGAGCAGTCTAGTTTAGCTGCGAATGAAAGGAGGAGCCTCACCATGAAAAATAGGAACATTTATCTAAACCAAAGTCAAGAATTGCTCAATCTTTTTGAAGACGCTGGAAACAATTCAAAAGTCATGTGTGTTCCAATGGATTACGCCAAGAAAGACCATATTGTTATGTTTTGTGACGGCATGGGTATCGCGTCAATGCTGCTTAACCGCCGAGCAAACTGTTCTCCTGCACAATCGGGTATCTATCGTAATCTCCGCACATTAGTCCGCCACAGAAGAAAGCTTGTTGTCATTTCAACGGAAGAAAAAAACCGCATGCATGCCGTTGTTGACCGGCTCTTTCCCGGATTCTTGGATGAGAAAAAGAGTGGCATTTGTCCATTTTCAGAGGCCTCTTTATACCTCATGGAAGACCGGTTCAGTCCGCACCAGATCCGCCGCCGAAAGCAGCCTAAACTGATTGAAATTCTTCATCGTCATGGCACAAAAAAACCGGAAGATACCGCAAAAAAGCTTCAAAGCCATGCCCGCTGTGTCCTCAGTACGCCAAGCGAATATATCAGCACTTTTCAACTTTCACTGACTCAGCATGTCAAGCATTTCCGGTGCCTGAGAGAAAGCATTAAACAGTTGGAACATGAAATTGCTGTCTGGCTCGCCCAAACAGAAGGCGCGTTTCTCACAAGCATACGCGGGATTGGCATTGTGCTGGCTGCAGGCATAACCGGCGAAATTGGGAATCCGCACGACCAGAAACCCGTCAAAAATCTGGTTTCATATTCGGGAATTATTCCCAGGGTCAAACAGACCGGCGGAACCCAGGGCAAGACCCACACGGGTAAAGTCGCAAAACGCTGTAACCGCATTCTTAAGGACTATGTTGTGCAATCTGCCAATCAAATGGGATTACGTGGTCCACAAGACTTGATGACCGATTACAAGCGGCGGGAGGCGGCCGGGCAACATGCCGATTTCGGCATTGCCCGCAGATATCTCCGAACAGCCATGTGTCTCATGCGAAAACCCCAAATATATTTACCTCCGGAATTTCGTAATGCAGAAGCAAAACCTGAAGAGCGAGCCGGTTATTATCTGATGGCCTGGCCCGCCCTTCGGGATAAATGGAAAAAAGCAGGGACTATTGAAACTGCTTTTGACGATAAAAATTTTTTAGGCCGTTGGCGAAACATGGTACAGGAGCTATATGAAATAAAGCTTAAACTGTAAGCATAATCCATCTGAACATAACGATTCTGCTTGCGGTTTTCGCGGTTTCGGCGGACAGGATGGCTAACCAAAACAGCCGCAATAATCCTGTTTTATTAGGATACCATTGACGGCTCATTTGAGAATGTCAACCCTGTCCGTCCGAACCCTTAATTATGGCTCCAAGGTGCTCTGATCCTTCAATAAGGAAGAGATCTAGTCATACCAGTTTGCCAAAATCGGACAACGTGGACGGGGTTTGTTCACCTGTAATGCCGAAATGCGAAAGACCAAAAATGCCATTCTTATGTTCAGCAATATCATTTCAAAAAACGGCACTGAGCCGAATGGGGGAGTTTTGCCTAAAAAATGTCAACTTTTTAACTTGATTTTTTCCTGGTGCTCTCAAATATAGTAAAAATCGAAAAAGTTGTGATAGCATCAAACCAGGAGGATTGGCCGAACGCTGAGATTGATTCCATCAGACAGGTTTGACCGCATTACAGATACATTGGGATAACTACCAGGCTACCAAAATTGCAGATATCATCACAGTCCTAGGTTAAGCTTACTTGCATCAGTCCAAACCGGCTACTGGCTGAATTTTCTTTTCGAATAGGAATGGTATCATAAAATATTTTCAAGGTCGATTTCTTCCACTTCGGATCATTAAGCGCGACTCTATTATTTGTCCCTATCCAACGCCTCTCGAACCTTGGCTCCAAGCTTTTCCATTGAAAACGGTTTCTGGATAAAGTTTACTCCTTCGTCTAAAACGCCGTGGTGGGCGATGACGTTGGCCGTATAGCCCGACATGAACAGGCGCCTGAGATTTGGATGAATGGATAAGATGTTTTTGGCCAGATCCCGCCCGTTCATTTCGGGCATCACCACATCGGTCACAAGCAGGTGGATCTCGCCGACATACTCCTGTGCAAGTCGAATGGCTTCGCCCGGTGTCATGGCTGCCACTACCTCATACCCAAGCCTTTCAAGCATCATTGTTGTTATTTCCAAGATTGCCGGTTCGTCCTCCACCAACAGGATCGTCTCGTGGCCACGCTTGGCCGGGAGGGCCTTTACTTTCTCCTCCAAAGCTTCGGCCTTGGTCCGGTATCGCGGAAGATAGATTTTAAAGGTCGCCCCCTGGCCCGGTTCGCTGTACACATTGACAAAGCCATCGTTTTGTTTGACCACGCCATACACCGTGGCCAACCCTAGACCCGTGCCCTTGCCGGAGTCCTTGGTCGTAAAAAAGGGTTCGAAGATGTTGTCAAGTGTTTCGGAGTCCATGCCGTAACCATTGTCGCTGACGGCTATAAGCACATATTCACCCGGAATGAAACCCTGGTGATTGATGCAGTAGGTATTGTCGAATTCAGCGTTGCCTGTTTCGATGGTAACCTTGCCCACGTCCGTTATGGCGTCCCGGGCATTGACGCAGAGGTTGGCCAGGATTTGGTCGATCTGGCTGGAATCCATCTTCACCGGCCACACATTCTCGCCCGGCAGCCAGGCCAGATCGATATCCTCTCCTATGAGGCGCTGCAACATCATTATCATATCCTCTACTGTCTTGTTAATGTCGATCACTTTGGGAGAGATGGTTTGTTTGCGGGCAAAAGCCAGGAGTTGACGAGTCAGGTCGGCTGAACGCTCACCGGCCCTTCTGATTTGCTGCAATTTTTGGTAAAGCGGTAGGGTCGGGTCCACTTCAAGCAAGGCTATTTCCGAATGGCCTATAATCACGCTCAGCATATTGTTGAAATCGTGAGCCACGCCACCTGCTAGCCGACCAATTGCTTCCATCTTTTGGGTTTGGTTCAATTGCGCCTGGAGTCTCTCACGATCCTCCTCGGCCATTTTGCGGGCAGTGACGTCAATTAGAGAACCTTCAATGTATCCTTTCTCAGGGTAGATGGTGGCCGAAAAATTAATCCAAATGCGGGTGCCGTCCTTGCGGACAATCTCTGCCTCATAATCATTGACAGATCCATCCTGATACAGTTTTTTTATGAGTTCATCACGTGCCTCCCGGTCAGGCCAGGCTTTGCCGGCATGGAAGTTGGCCATACATTCCTCAACCGTCTCATACCCTGCCGTCTGAGCATAACGTTCATTAATCTCTACCAGCGAGCCATCAAGAAATGTACGAAACAGCGCAACCTGTGCTTCATTGAACAGATGTTTGTACTTCTCTTGGCTCTTCCGCAGCGCTTCCTCCATCTTCTTTCGATCGGTGATATCCTGCGCGGCACCCCAGAGGTCAGTTGCTTTTCCTTTCGAATCGGTTATGGCCTCACCCCGCACCCAGATCCATCCTCGGCTCCCGTCGTTCCTGACCATTTCCAGTTCCAGTTCGTACGGAATGCCTGTGTCTCTGGTTTTCGCCAGGGAGGTGGACAATAAACCCCAGCTTCCAGGGGTGAACAGTCTCATATGTTCGGTATAGGGTGGTGGGGGCAATTTCGGATCGAAACCGTACATTTTGTAAAGTTCCTCGGTCCAGAAAACCTCATTGCTCTCCAAATTCAGGCGCCAACTGCCCAGATGGGCAATCCTTTGTGATTCTCTGAGGTCCTTTTCGTTCCTCAGCTTTTCTTCTTCCTTTTTCTTGCGTGTGCTGATATCACGAATGATCCCCACATATCCAGTTTGCGAACCATCTTTTTCTATTGCAGAGGTAACGGTCTCCGCTGGAAAAAGCGTACCGTCTTTCTTCCGGAAATACACTTCACCCTGGTAAGTCCCTGTTTTTTCGATCGAACCATAAGCTATTTGGCCGAATTGCGCGAACATTTCATCAGATTGATGAATTAGCCGGGCGGATTCACCTTTGATTTCATCCTCCGCGTAGCCAAATAAACTGGAAAAACCCTTGTTGCAGGCGATCATGTTTCTTGCCGAGTCAAGAAGCACAATGGCGTCCGTTGTGCTTTCAACCAAAACCCTGTATTTCTCCTCGCTCTCCTTTAGCGCTTCCTCTGCCGCCTTCATCTCCGAAATATCCCGAATCGATTCAATGGCTCCTATCTCATTACCATCGCGATCGTAAAGCAATGAAGCCTTGTTCCACAGGAAGCCTCCAGGCTTAACGATAGGATCGAAGGTTTCAGAAACCAGCGATTTCCCCTCCTTTTTCACATACCGATACTTCTTTTCTATTTCTTTATCCCATTTGCCAACAAGATCTATCAAGACTGGCCTTTTCTCCCCGTAGAAGGGAATGGCATATTCATAATCCCCTTTTCCTAGAATATCTTCAGCCCTTACACAGGTCATCTCCTCAATAGCCCGGTTCCAGGCGATCACCTTTCCGTCCAGATCAATAACCATTGTGGCATCGGGAAGAAAATCGATGATTTGTGATAAGCGTTGTTGTGAGGCCTTCAGCGCCTCCTCAGCCTTCTTGCGCTCCATGATGTCCTGAAATGTACAACGGATCCCTGAGATCTTTTCCCGATCATCCCGCAGGAGACGGTCTTCAACCAGGACCGGCAAAATAGTCCCGTCTTTCCGACGGTAGGTTCGCACGAACCCGCGACCCGGTGGCAATCTTCCCGCTAGCTTGGCCAAGATTTGCTCACGGGCCTCCGCCTTTTCGACATAGAGTTCCCAAATGAACTCTCCAACCATCTCATCCCGTTTGTATCCCAGCATATCCAGGTTCGTCTGGTTGACTCGGATAATCCGACCTTCCCGATCATATTCGAGATATCCCAAAGGCGCATTGTCAAACAGGTCCCTGAATTTCTCCTTGCTCTTCAGTAGCGCCTCCTCTGCACGTTTGCGATCAGTAATATCTCTGGATTGAGCCAGAAGACACGCTTCTCCTGCGTATGATATCGGCTTAGCTGAAAACTCAGAATAGTAGATCTCACCGCTTTTCCTACGAAAAGAGACAACAACATCCTCTGCTTTGCCATAATCCTTTAAGATTCCTATGAATCGATCTCTCTCGACAGGCTTTGCGTATAAATTGATGTCCGAGGGAGTCTTTCCTAGAACCTCCCCGCGGGAATAACCCGTCTGGAGGCAGAATCCATCATTGACATAAAGATACAATCCATCATTTATTCGAGTAACTGTGATAGAGTCAGTTATGCTTTCAAATGATTTTCGGTATTTTTCCTCGCTATCTCTCAAGGCAGCTTGAGTCTTCTCTAGTGCGGCTTGAATTTCTTTCAAGGCCTTAACTTCTTTTTCCAACTCCTCGTAGGTGGGTTTCCTAGACATAATTATACCTACAGCACTTAATCTTTTTCAATTTGCGATTATTTAAATTTAAAGTCGCACATCCGATGGAATTTCGCAAGACTGCCAGATCAATTCTCCATATTTTGTTTGGAAATATCTGGAAACAAAAACGTTTAGAGCCACCCCATATGTTGGTGACTACCGGCAAGCAATTGAAAGTTAGAGAGAAGGGTATCGCGAAGTCAAGACTACTTGCATCATGGTAGCCCCTTGGATGGGAAAAATCAAGTTCGGAATACTGTTGGTATCTTTAAGAAAATCGGAATCGGATTACTCAGCTATCGGATAATTATTATTGAATCCTGACTTTGTCGTGCGGAACGTTGTGGCTGAGAGGCGCGAGTTTATGAGAGTCCTACCTCAAGCCGCCTTGCTATGGCGTGGTATTCGTCAGCTCGGAATCAGGCCATTTGAAAAGCATATCGTCCTTATCCTCCAGTGGGATCTCTCTCCGAGACCTCAGTCCATCACCTAGTTCGCCATATTGTAGAGCAGGAAGTCCTTCTTCAACGATGTCGGGGATCCCCGGCTCACGGATCATACCCAAAACTCGCACGTTTTGGTTCCACTCCAAAGCCCAGAAGAGCGGGGGCTTCTCGCGTCCCGGCGCACGGCGAATCAAAGCCTTAAAATGTCCTCGGGCAGTGTTGGTCTGGAAACACGAAACCCAGTGGACCGTTCGAGCCGCCAATTCATTGGCGGCTTCATTTCCCCAATCCGAGCGTCGAATTACGAAAAGAGGATGGACGTATTGCCCATGCAGATAGAGGCAGCGATCGGAAGACGCCGTGTTTTGATCGGGATATTCAGGATCAATGTTCGCGATGAGGTAGTAAAATCCCTGGATCTGGAGCCGTGCGAGCTCTCTTTCTGATGCGGGAGCCTGAGGCGGCCCAATGAGGGAAAAGGACATAGACAATGGAGCAAAAGATGTGTGAAGCGTCTGCTGCACAAAGCTATCTGAAACAGGTTTATTTGTTTCTGGGTGTGTCGCGCCCCTCCTAGCTCCGGTGTCAGGGTTAGGCTTTCCAAGCTTCCTTTGAACGTCGCTCACGACCTCATCAGGGTATTTGAGGTCATCTAGAACACTGAGGCAGGAAATGGATGAAAGCCCGCCTTCGAGCCTTGCCTTAAAGGAATTGCAGTCCTTGCACGCGTTAAGTATAAAATTCCATTCTCCATTTAAGTAACCTTTAGGAACGAATTTCCTACCAATCACGTGTTCCTTGTCAACCTCTAGGCAAGATTCTTGATTAATGATTCGGCCACAATAAGGGCATCGCAGGTTGTCTGACCAAACAGTAGCTTCCATCCTAATGTATATCCCCCTCTTGCCGTCCTCTGTCCATAACGTATTTCTCACCTGTAGGTGTGGAGCGGCAGCGTAACACCTAGCAGGTGAGAAAAAATGTTATGCTGATCACTTTCCAACATCGGCATCAAGATAATATTCCTTTATCGCCTTTGGGGTAAATGGTATTTGGTTCGTATTAGTTAGACCTCCTTCAGCCCTATATACGATAAGACTCAAATCACAATCGGACTGAAACAGAATTTTAGTGAAATAAGCTTCATTCATAATTTTAGCGTAAACGGTGACACTTTCTTTTTGAGGGACAACGAAACGGCCACCTTCTGGTGATTTGCCATTGACCATCAAAAATTCATATTTCCCCATTGTATGGCGAGCTCCAGGTCCTGGAAGCCAGAGTATGAAATCTCCTCTAGCCGATACTCTGACCCCTTCCTCGATGCTATTTGAAAGTTTAACAACAATATTTGGAATTGAAGGTGGATTTTTTTGACCTTTAAAGAAATTTCCAATTTTCTCAATGTTTGTTAAAAAACCGGCAAGCAGAGCGACAATGGTCGTTACTGATATTATGGAAAATTTTAACTTTGAAGATAAATTCCTCCAAATATTCTTCCGTTTAACTTTGGGCGCAGAAAATTTGTCATTGGTTTCAATTGATGGACTCACCTTACCGGAGGTTTGATCCTTTGAGACAGATTCTTTTTTCGTGTCATTTTGACGATATAGCAAAACCGAATACAGTGTGCATTCAGTAAAATGCATCGTTGTTAAAGAGGACCATGCCCATCGGTAATCTTCGGAAGAAGCGCCTATCTTTCCCAATTGCTCATGCGCTAAATCATGATCAAGTTCATTTGAATATCGCCCTAAATAAGATGCAAAATATCCAAATCTCTCGAATGACACTTCAGGGCAAAAATTGCCAAAAAATTTATTATTCCCAGAAATTGAGGTCTCTTGTTCCTTCGTTTTAGGCCATAAATCACTTGTTTTCCATTTTTCAATTAAACGTTGATCTTCTGCGCTATCAATTGAAGTGCCACCTGCGTTGCCTAATAGGGAGAGGCTCTGGTAATAGCGAGGACAAGACTCAACTGTAGCAAAAGGGCATCGAGGTGGGGCGCCCATCTTTTTGCTGACAGCAAGATACCAACTTAGATTAGGTATAGTAATCGTCATTTATCAAAAGCATAACGGTCGTGCTGATCAGCGGCGACTGACCGCGCGAGCTTTCTCGCATGGTGGGCTGGCCTTCGCTACGGCCGCGTGATGGTCAGTGCTAAGCGCCGAACACCGGGCGGATGGGCGTACGCAGGGCGCGTAGCGTCCTCGCCACCAGCAGCGCACCCTATGCCATTCTTTTCGGCGTCCGGTTGACGCACTCGTTGGACGGTCATTTTTCTTCGTCTCTCTTGTCTTTCTGCCGCCAAGCCTGCCAGGATTCATAAGGACGTATTTGCAGCTTGTTTTATCTTTTCATATCTGTTTGAATCGAAATAATGAGGCTTGTTGCTCGGTTCCAATAACAAGATCTGTTCATTTCTACACAGTTCGAACGTTTTGTCAAAATGATCAATGCAGTCTCTATACAATGCAGATCTTCCGTCATCTTTTGGCACCCTGAAAAGTTGGGCCTTGTCCCCATTCTTGTGATTGTACAACATCCCCATAAGAAGAATGGAACCCGTTGAAGACCGATTCCTTCCATCTGCTTCAGGTTGGTGGGCCTCCGCATAGAAGAGAGTAGTATTGAACGGAAGCCGAGAGAGTCTGACATCTAGTTTGCTCCCCGATGCCAGTTCGATCTGGCCTCTTTTCGCTTCCTCATAGAGTGAATTAATCCCTCCGAGCACTTTCAAAATATTCTTGAAGTGCACTCCTTTTCGTCCGGGGGGTTCTCTTTCGTCCATTCTCTTGATGATGTCGCAAGTAGGGTCCATCAAGAGAACCTCGACACTAATCGGTTTCTTCGCCATAAGTTGGAGCAAGTGGACACTGCCCTCCTCAGTGCGCCCTTCCTTTGAAAGAATGTATTCAATGAAGGCCTGATTTGCGATGCCGGATATCTTTATGGTTCTAGCAGACCCATAGAACTGCGAGTAGAACTTTGAATCCTTTGCATCCCTACGTTTGTCCACAAGGGATAGGTATTGTCGAGTCACAACATCATATATTTCCGTTGTGGTTTTGTAATGAACGCCCGAGGAAGGATCAATCCAATTCGTGACCAAATAGGTGCATATCCAGACTATAAGTCCGCCAGTGACTCCTAATAAAACCTGTGACCAGTTTACGTCTTTGCCAAAGAGAAAAGCCATAGCGCCTATACTCCACGCCATCAAGACGACGGCAAACACGATTATTTGTCTGACGCGATTCTGTCGGATATGATGCATTTCTGTCTCCTTTCCAGAACTTTCTAGTCACACTTTAAAACTCATAAGAGCTCACATCAACCTTAACCTCCTCGTCATAAAAGGCCGTCAACTTACTTCTTGCAGCGCCTTCCGAATTGAAAGCAATGTGGTTAATCGGGACGTGTCACGAGAGTGACGGTATCCCGCAACCCCAGCAGGGAGGTAAACGAAAACTCCGCTCAGGTCAGGCAGCCCAGTGTACGCTCTGGATACAGGCCCATATACCACAAATGAGTGGAAAACATCTTTCTCTGGAAGCTGGCACGTTTCGAAGAAATTTAGGCCCTTAATGAATATGAAATCAGCGGCTTCAATAGCTTTTCTTGCAGAATCATCCAACAGATTGCTTTGCAGAGATATAAGGGGGCAATAAGTCTTAGTTGTCGTAAGCTGGGTGCCTAGACGGACAGCTAAGTCACGGAAAGTTCTGCAACGGAGAACAGCATCAATCATATGGCTGGCGAAATTGATGCTTATCTGAGCAATATTAACTAGCAAATTCACATGAAATCGAGGATATTTGACCATCAGCTGTTGCATCCAGAGGAGGTCGTCAACGGTCTCGGCCGTATCATCCAAAATGGCGCACATAGAGATCTTTCTACCGATTTCATTTGCGTCTTTAACCTTGTCTAGCAAGATGTCCCTGTCGTCAAGCACTATCTTTCGCTCAGTGTATTTGTAAGATATCTCCTCTGTCCTGCTCAAAGCGTGCTTAGAAAGCGATGCTGTCCCGGTGTGTTGCTCGAGGAACGCAATCCCTTTGCCAAGCGCTAAGCCCATCTGTTGTGTTACCTGAAGACTGGCGTGTTCCTCGACCATCTCGAGTGACACATTGAGAGCCATTCTTGTACGATTAGGCTCTTGATGTTCTGAATCATAAATGCTTTTTCCCAGAAGTGTTTCAATTATCTTTGCAATCATGAACATGTTAATGTTGTTATTTATGTTCTTTATCGTGAAGTGCCTATCACATTTATAAGCAGCGGCTAAAAGCAGGCATGCGTCGTCAAGTATGTGATCGATTGCGCGTTCTGGTAATAGCTCCTCCTCAGCCAAGTTGCTGAGTATCCTGTAGATAGCATTGGTGCTGTATGTGAAATTCGTTGCTATCACCGCTGGAGAGCAGTCACACCAGAGAAATGGTGGGTGGTATATGTCGGCACCAAATCGTACCGTGACGCCAGGGATTTTTGGCAAGAAGGTAAATTGGATATCATCCTTGTACCTTTCCAGGATGGCTGAACCGCGATTTGATTTGTTATGAACGTTGCTGTTTCCATATATTTCGAGGAGCCGGCATGGGTTTGAGTAGCTTTTCCCCTTTACAGGAACTGCGGACGAGCCCACCATTTGAAGGTCTACGTCCAGACTTGCACCACCCCAGAATTCAATTAAGCTCAAAATTTCATCTCCTATGCAGTTATGTCGCGTACTGTTACTGATCAGCAGAGCCGCCCAATGAGACTCTGGGATCCAATCCCATTCGGCCAAGCTCAGCTCAAAAGCCACGGCCACGCTAACAAACTGGCTCTCCAGAGGCGTTTCCGGATCATGTACAGCACGAGACGGATCAGATCATTTTCGTCTTGACATCCCTGATTCCTGTGCCTCAGTACCGTTCGAGTGTAAACCTCGGCTTCGAGCAAATGTGAAGACATTACGAATGTTCATACATTCTTGCATGATGGTAATCCCCTGGATAGGAAAAATCAAGTAAGGAATGCTATTGGTATCCTTAACAAAATCGATGCTAGGATACTCCGCTATTGGATAATTATTGTTGACTTCGAGAACCTTCTCCGCTAAGGTTTTTGCTAACCTTCCATTGAATATCGGACTTCGCTACTGAGCGAGGAATTAGTGTCTTTTCATTGTTTTGAAGCGGCCAGCTATCTCACCATTCGCAACCTGCCCCGTTGGACAAATGCCAAATTGATGAAAATCAGCAAGGTGCACATAATCCTCTGCGGGGACTTCGAAGAATACCTTCCAGATTTGGTCTGAGCCAATCCATCTCATTCAAATGTTCTCAAGCGAACAGAGAACTCAGCATTTTCCATCTCTACTCGCAAACCCTCATCACTCAGCGCCCAATCATTGCGCAGAAACTCAGAGTCGCTACGCTTGCCATGCTCAGCTATAACATCGCAGAGAAACCGATAAGCATCGTTGGTACGTTTATTTTGCGCATATCGTGCCGCACGGCGCACAAGTTCGTTCGCTGTCATCCCAGCTTGCATCCTGTCCTCAGACCAATAATGTGCCTCCATTCCGGAGCGTCGATCCTGGGTTAGACTTCTATCCAACCACAGAAAATCTTCTGCCTCATCGACTCTCGCAAAGACTCGATCTTCCGGAAAGGAGACTAGGGGATCGAGGTGCTCGCGTCGCCATTCAAACCATCCACGATCATTACACGCTTCCCACAGACTCCACTTGGCACTGTCGGACAGGTGCTGGAAATATGGGAGTATCGCTTCGAATTGAGCTAGTCTCTTGATACCTGGTCGGTTGTACGTTCTGACGCCGATGCGCATATCAAAAAATTCCAGAAGCTTTTCTGGTTCATCCGACTGCTTGATCGCCACATTTGCAGCCTCAAGACTTTCCGGTGTTGCGAGATAAATCAGCGCAATCAAATAGTTCTTTTTAAATTGCACCTGGTCCCAGTTCTCTATAATTGTGTGCAGGGCGAATTCGTCATCACGGTCGCCAAGTAGATCGGGCAAAATATCGTCAGCATGAAAATAACCTTTAGGCTCCTTCTCATAGAACTTCCGCCGCCGCACAAAGAGTTCGCGGATAACATCTTCCAAACCGTTCGTGCCAACATACTGGGCGTATTGAAGCCAATACCAGTTGTTCTCCTCTTCAAGGATCATCTGCCCCAATTCAGCCTTTGCGCTTGCGTCTCGGTTTATTAAACGCGCACGCAATGCTTGATCCTCCAGACCTATTGGTGGAGAAGATGCGAGTTCCCTCAGGTCCTTTTGATTGAGCCTCGCGCTCCAAAGGTCGAACGACCTGCGCCGCACCCAAAAGTCATTGTCGTGGTTTTCCCATTCGGTCTTCAACGCAGCACGAGAGCGCTCGCTCATCTGTTTGCCGCCCTGATCGCGCATGCGGCCCCATTGGTCAGCAAAGCTCATCCCCCATTGATTGAAATTATCCGTGCCTTCGCAGCGACGATCCACCTCAGCTACCGCACTTGCGATATATTTAACCGCTTCCGGATGATCTGCATTCTGCAGAATCGATTCCACAGGGCTTTTGAGTTCAGGAAATCGTTTCGGCAACTTCAGTAGATAGCCAATGATCCGATCGGAAGGATCCCGGCGTACGGCGCCGCCAAGAGCGTAACGAGAAACATCATATCGCGGGTTCGAGCGCTCCCTCTCGTCATCCTTCTCAGGCAAGCTTGCCCAGGCCCGAACAATTTCCTCTAAGAACGCATCATCCCGCCCAACGGCGCATCGAATGGCCGCGTGGAGCATGCCAGCTGTTAGAGAGCGTCCGGTGGCGACATGTGCTCTCCATCGCACTTTAAGGGGAGCGATCAGTTCGGATTCGCCGATTTCTCCCGCAAGGTAGAGCGCGCCTTGCTCCAGCTTTTCAGATCCATCAAACTCGGTCAGATAACTTCCAACTTCGCGTACCCAGGCTTCCCCCGCCGCACTGCGTATGTGAGACAGGAGCGCATCCCGCCACGGCGAAGTCATATATGGCTCATGCTGATAGCAGAACGCCGCCATTGATTTGACGCATCCGTTTCGCGCCAGCCCTTCTTGCCGGAAGAAACTATGCTCTCCCGCCGCCTCCAACAAAGACCGAACATCGGTGCCGTCTAACTGGGCGAGTACAGACTGAATAGCGTACATCTGGCTCTTCGGCCCCGTTAGAACATCGGGGGACATTAACCGCTTCTCGCAAAGCCTGAAAATACGCGGCCTGAGATCGCTTTTCGCACGCACGGCCTTTGCGAAAACGTGGAAAACAGCCAGCGGAGAAATGGCATCGCAAAGCGTTTCAATGTCAGCGCGTGCGGCTTGAGAAAATACGGCTGCACCGATGACTTCCGCCAAAAACGGGTCTTGCAGGATTTCCGGAATTTCGATGCTGTCTCGGATGAGCTCGACTACATGTTCAATTAGGACAAAGTCGCGAACACGGTCATGACGAAATCTTAGCCTATCGCTGCCGTCAATGCTTATGACGGCTCCGTCCTGAATCAATCGCCGAAATCGTTCCTCCTGTCCATTCCGCCGCATCACCTCCATGGCGTCAACGAAGGCAGGCGTTAAGACACGCCTAGTGAGCATGTGTGCGCTCAGCAGCATCAAGCATTGTCTGTATTCTGACTTTCTATACCGGCCATCTGCCGTTAATCGCGCTAATGCATCGTCAACATAAATGCCAATGGTGCCCGCCGGATCGAGTCTTTCCCAATCAGCCGTAAGCCCAATGAGCAAGGGGTCATAATTGAGCGCTCTCGCAGCTTCAGAAGCCTTCAACCGCGTGAGTGTGATCGTTTTGGTCTGGGCGCGCCTCAGTACGGCTTCCGTCGCCTCGTCCCAGTTGTAGTCCGCAACGTATAGCGACGCCCTGTCAATTTTCTCCCGTTCATCTCGCGTCATGGCCTGAATATGCTCCGGCCACACTGGACACAAAATCTTAAGGCGAGGATTGAGGCGCTGGCTTTTTTCAGAGTCCCGGCCAGAAGCCGAGGCCGTCCATCGAAACAGCTTTCGGATCAAATCTATTGGCGCGTTCGCTCGATTGATGTCTTCAACCCAAAGAAAAACGCCTGGCGCCCCCGACACCTCCGCCACGGCATTCTGGAAACTCGTCTCGCTCAGTCCCGGCGCATACGCCTTCAGTAGGCGCGCAAGCGCCTCCTCCAGCGAAATTGACGCCGCCAATGTCTCCTCATTGAGGATCAAACAGACACCGTCTAGGGTCTCGACACGCTTCGTCCAATCATAACAAAGCACCGACTTTCCCGTTCCAGATTGTCCCTGAACGAAAACCAAATCGTCATTGTTGGCGAAGCGATCATCCAGTTGCTCGGATAGTTTCCGAGGGACATATTCAGAGGGATCACCGAGTGGCCGCGCGTCCTCAATTGTCTGCGTAGCGATCTTCTGCAACAGCTCGGACGACAAGCGCTGCTGCGGCATGCCGAGATATTGATGGCGCAGCCACTGGCCATCCGGATTGACATCGAGGACATGGGCAAGCCTGCTTCCCGGCCACAGTTGGATCGTTAGCTCATGAGCAGCCGCCACCGCTTCGATGTCCGTGACAAGAGTGCTGTTTGGTTCGACAGAGCAGGTCAGAATTAAGATGCGTTTGCGCTCGCCAACCCGCTCCGATGCAGATTCGAACAAACGGATCGCTTTCTCCACATCGCCGTCAGTCGAATCCAGCCACTTCGATCGTAGACTGGCTTTTCGCGTGATGGTGTGATGGGCGATAATCGCCAGCCTTTCACCATCATGCGCCGTCGTATACAGGATCCCATCCGCGGGGTCAGTTATTGTTTGTCCACGAGCATTTGTGCCTGTCTCCACGATCCCGTGAAAAACAGGCTCCGCAATTCTAAGAACGCTGGCAGCCAAACGTTCAAACAAACCTTCATCTGTGAGGTCAGACAGCCTTTCTCGGGTCAGGGAGGGCACCAAAGGTTTGCCTCTATTGCCGTGCAAGTTGGCGTCGCTGTTTGCCGCCTCCGGTGAATTCTTTGAAGCTCCCGAACTCATTGGTTCGCCTCCTTGTAAAGGCGCTGTAAAAGCTCGGTTTGAACCGTCACGCCCCCATCCGCCTTAGATCGTTTTAGATAATTCAACGGCCCCCTGTGGGCAAACCTGAAAACAGCTTCCACATTCATCACATCTTGAACCGTCTACTTCGTAAGGATCACCAGCCATGATAGCCTTGAAAGTACATACCTCAAAACACTCGCCGCATGCAGTACATTTTTCGGCGTTGATACGAGCACCGGCTTCATTGAAAGTCTCATCACCAAAGGCGAAACGGGTGCGCTGGAGCTTGTGGTCACGGTTCTCCATCTCGAAATCGAAGTCAAAGATTTCGCCTTTTCCCTTAAAGATGCAGAAAAACTTCATGGCAGGGTATCGAGCCGCATCTTCCATAAAGTACTTATGAACTTCGCTTCCGACCGCTGCCTTTTCTTTTACCTCGTCTTCAGGAATTTCGCGGGCCTCGCCAGTAATACGCAAGGTAAAGCCAGGAGCGAAAGTGGGTTGCCCCACAGCATTTTTCCCAGTCTTGCGGCTGGATGGATAGATTCCGCACAGGGCCACCTGAGGGTTGTTTTTTAGTTGACGATAGAACGGCTTCACATCCATGGTAAGAAAATAGATCCCTTCGTCATCGCCACCACAGATGCTTATGATGCGACTGTACATGGTTTCGCCATCTAGAGTCGTGCATGTGAGTGAACCGATTTTTTCTATGGCTTTATGAATATCATTCAAAGTCACTATAGTGCCTCCGCTAGCCTGAAAGTTGATAAATTCTCATCAAAAAGCATTCTTGAGAGTCCTTGTGCTAATGTTCTGCCGGATCCAATTCCTGAATCCGGTTTTTTTCCACATAGGCAATTCTTCCGGACAAGGTTGTAACTCTTCGTAATGGGGTTGGGGGAAGTTACACATTCTTCCATGATGGTAACCCTCTGGGTTGGGAAAATCAAATTCGGAATACTGTTGGTATCTTGAATAATATCGTGGCCGTGATACTCCACTGGCGGATCATAATATCTGAAATTGGCGGCTTTCAGCGAAGCTCAGCAGGCAAGTCCCAAATCATAACGGCTACAGCAGAAGTTAATTTTCCGTCAGGGGAAATCACCAGAAGATTCCAAAATCATTTACACAATCTCTGAAACCGATTTGAAATATTGGCGGTAGGAAGATGTGGCTCTTATCACCACCTTCCAGCCGACTGATATATAAAAGATATTAAAGAATTTCGGCCCGTCAAATGGGCTGGATTGCGATGGGCAGGTGCTACAGAAGTCCGCAGCCTTTCCATTTTCCTGCCCTCTCAACTTTCGCTTATTGGCTATGGTCCAACCACATTCACACCCACCGAATCATAATAAATAGAATCCATATCGAGCGACCCATTCATCTTTAAGTCGACCCCAAAATAGAAAGTATGGGTGCCCACCGTCAAGTCGGAAGAATTCAAAAGGCTGGTCGCGCCGAGATTAAATAGATGTCCTTGATAAGTTGGTGCGAGCCCCGGAACCATCTCACCCGCGGAAAGGTTATAATAATTGAATACTCCTGAGGGAGTCGATTCTGCTACCCACCAATCGGCGTTTTGACCGACCAGGATGCCCGGATTGAGGTTCACTCTAATTGAAACGGGGATGCCCAATGAGACCGTAATGGGGCCATCCTCGCTGTTGGCTTTGATGGCGGGATCAAGACGTGAAATGGACTGGATCAGCCATTTCGTGATCGAACGGGCCCGACACTCCCCGGATGACCTCACCGAAGCGGCGCAGGCCCTTTTTAAGCGGTATTTCACGGACGAAGCAACCATTTTCAGCCAAAAAAACACAGAGGACTGCATGACATTGCTCATCCGCCGCATCCTTGAATCAAAATGCCGATCTCGCTGCTTCCCATCCGATCAAAGCCTTTTTTCTCGCTGCTCCCCAACGATATTGATGGATTTTTCCTGATTTTGCAATCACGCGATGGCAGGGGATGAGGTAGGCGACGGGATTTATCGCAATGGCGTTGGCAACTGCTCGAAAGACTTTAGGATTTCCGATATACGAAGCGACATCCTGATAACTTACAATACAGCCCTCGGGAATGTTTAACAAGGCTTTCCATACATTGATCTGAAAATTGGTCCCCTTGACCTGCAAATTAAACGGGTGTGCACTTTTCTGATGATCGATTCTGAAAATATCATTAATGACTGGGCAGACGGCGGTTGGGTTCTCAATAAACTCGGAACCTGGCCATGTATCGAACAACTGACCCAAGGTTTCAGATCGTTTTCCCGACGTTACAAATCCAAAATAACATATCCCTCGTTGTGTGGCAGCCAACAGACACTCACCGAAAGGCGAATCACAGACACCATAGGAAATTCGTAACCCTAAGCCCTGTTTCTTAAAATCGCCCGGTGTCATCGCTTCAAAGGTAATGAATAAATCATGGAGGCGACTGGTACCTGACAAACCTGCATCCAAGGCGGCATCAAGTAGACTCCTTGACTCGATCAATCTTTCTTTGGTGTATTCGAGCGTCATAAACTGCATGAATTTGATCGGGCTTATCCCAGCCCACCGCTTGAAGATCCTTTGAAAATGATATTTACTCAAATGAACGCTTTTCGCCATCTGATCCAAAGTCGGTTGCGATTTAAAGTTTCTTTCGATGAATTTAATCGCTTTTTCAATCCGTTGAAAGTCCCCGGACTGCTGCGAATAATCATATGTGTTCATTTCAAGCCCTTACATTGTTAGCCCGCTTTCACAATAATGAACTTCAATAAAGATGGCGACCCGAATCTTGCTATAAAGTTCAGCAAGATTCGGGTCGCACAACCATTGGATTAACTGAACCAATGAACATCTTTCGAAAGAGTCGAATTAGAAACTTGATGACACCCACCGGACCTGGAAATGTCTTCAAGCAACCGACGATATAATCGGTAATGGGCGAAGGGGATGTTGCCTCGTGGTCTGTCATCCAGGCAGGGAAGATAATGGCCTTTACCAAGAAGAACCGGCACGGTCTCCGCTATAGCCCTTTTGACTGCCGCTTCATTCTTGGCCAGTGCAGTTGAATCGATTCCTCCGATCAAAGCCAGTTCAGAGCCAAACCGGTGACGAAGCTCGCCATATTCCATGTGGGCGCTCTTGATATTGCTGATCCAAAGACCGTTGATGCCGGCTTCAATCAGAGGCGGCAGGATCGACGTCAAATCCCCGCCTGTGGTACAGAGAATGCGAAGTGGAACATGATACTTTTTCAAAAGATCATTGACTTTCCGGTAACCCGGAATGGCAAAGCGCTCAAACATCTTTGGCGAAATCACGGGTCCGATGTTGGATGCAATGGGCTCGTAAAATGAGGCGTAGTCGACCGTTACCCTTGGAAGGACCCGTTCGAGGCAAATGCAGTAAAAATCGATGGTCTTCTCCACAAGCTCCGCCACCTGCTGCGGTCTTCTGACCAGTGCAAGGCAGGCCGCCTTGAAGGATTCCCAGTCTCCCACTCCCAACATCTGCAGAAGTCCCCCGCCTGAGGCATCCACATAGAGCACCCGGCCTTCCCGGTGGAGCCGCCGGCTTCGTTCCACAAAGCCCTTTTCATAACGGCCTGCCTGATCCGGATTGTAGTGTCGGTCGAATGCTGACGAATCGTTCAGGAGATCCGGTGCTTTCTGAAAAAACGGATAGCTTCTGAGCATGAGTCCCACGGAATGGTGAGTCTCCAGACTAAAATAGTCTGAAAAGGACTCCTCCGGAGGGAACCCCTCGCTCCGCCACCGGCTGAGGGTCTCCGCGTCAGGCTCCAAGTCGAAAAATGGAAATCTATCGCTCCCCTCCCCCAGGAGGGTTTCCAGGAATCGTTGTCTCTGGGTAACGGTCACATCGCTCATTTCAAACCCGTCCGGCGCAGGCTCGCAATGGCCTCGTCGATCTCAGATTGTTTTTTATACGGAAGTGTTTCGGCAAAATAGGAGAGAGAGAACTCAGGGTGTATTCGGAGAATTTCCGCGGCCTCAGCTCTGGCCTCTTCATCACGATCCAGGGATACGTAGCATATGGCCAGGCCCAGATGGGCAAACAAATCATCCGGGCTTTTCTTTATCGAACACTTGAGCCTTTCACCCATCCCCTTCCAATACCGCCTCAAGTTTCTCCGCCAATGTGGCGAGCGAAAACGGTTTTTGAATAAAACCCCGAGCGCCTGCATCCAAGATAGCTTGTGCCGGACCTTCAATGGCGAACCCGCTGGAGACAATGACCTTTAGATCGGGACGCGCCTCCATGATCAGTGGATATAATTTTTCACCTTCAATATCCGGCAGTTTTATGTCCAATAGTGCAAGGTCGATCTGACCGTTGAAAGTTTCGGTAATGTGGAGGGCCTCTTTTCCGGTCTTGGCGACAACAACTTGATAACCCAACCTCTTCAACATCACTTGGACAACTTCAACAACAACATCTTCATCTTCAATGAGCAGAATCGTGCCGTTCCCCTTGACAAGTTCGGCTTTCGGTCTTCTTATCTTTCTCTATCTGAACCTCAACGGCCGGAAGGAAAATTTGCACAACAGTCCCCTTGCCTAATTCAGATTCAACTGAGATCCAACCATCATGATTCTTTACAATTCCATATGCTGCCGCCATCCCCATACCGCGGCCTTGAAAATTTGTTGTAAAAAAGGGTTCAAAAATCCTGTCGTTTGTTTCCTTATCCATCCCTTTACCGTCATCCGCTATGGTAAGACAAACATATGAACCCGGTTGAAAGTGGGCATTCCGTTTTATAAAATCCCCGTTAATATCTTTCATTTTGGCGGTTATTCGGATAACGCCCTCATCTTCTATGGCCTCATTTGCATTGGCCATTATGGCGGATAAGACCATCTGCATCTGCGTATGGTCTGCCTTAATGTACGATACACCTTCCGGAAAAACCGTTTCGACCCTGATTGCAGGCTTGAGGTCATGTTGCAGGATCTGGAGTGTTTGCGTCACAAAAGTATCCAACTTCAGGTTCTCCGCCTGATATTTTCCGCCTCGTGCATAGGCCAGCAACTGACCCGTCAAGCGGGACATGCGATCACCGGAATCCTCCATTATCTCAAAATATCGATGCCACCTTTGATTTTCGGATAAATCCATTTTGAGCAATTCGATGTTCCCCATGATTCCCATGAGGGCATTATTGAACTCATGGGCAACACCGCCGGCCAATGTGGCGATAGCCTCCATTTTTTGGGCTTGCCGAAGCTGGATTTCAAGCTTCTTCTGGGACGTAATATCCCGTAGAAAATTAAGGGTGGCAGGTCTTCCTTCCCAGCTTATCAGCACAGCGTTGAGTTGTACCGAAATTGTCTTTCCGGACCTGTCCACATGACCCTAAAAGAATAAAGACATTCGGTTCTTCTTTCCCTTTCAGCCGATTTTGATGCCTTTGAAGAACCATATCTCTGTCTTCAGGATGAAGAAGATCAACAAAAGGACATTTTTTCCAGTTCCTTTTTAGCGGAATATCCGATCATTCCGAGGGAGCGTTGGGGTTGGTGAATTTCAATTTTCCATCTTGAAGCAATAAAGATGGCATCCGTGGCATTTTCTATCAAAAGCCGATATTTTTCCTCCGACTTTTGAAGCGCCTCCTCCGACTGTTTCCGTTCGGTGATGTCCTGGGTGATACCGGCGATGATCCCTTTTGATTTGAATCGGCCTTCAACCGCCAAGTTTTTATATCCGCGAACATCATCCGTCTTCAGACGGTATTCAAAGCGGTCATGATAATGGGCATCTTCAATATGTTGAATCGCAGCGGCCAAACGCTCCTCAATAATGGCAATATCTTCGTCAACGATATAATCGGCGGCATACTCGGCTAAGGGCAGTGCGGTTTTGACGGGCTCCTTTCCCGCCATGAACTGATGTTCTTCGCTGAGCGTAATGATCCGAGTGTTAAGATCGAGTTCCCAACTTCCCAGCTTGGCCATGCGTTGGGAATATGACAGCGCCTCATGGCTCTGCTGAAGGGCCTCTTCAGCGCGTTTTCGGTTTTCTACTTCCCGCTGCAGAGACAGATTCATATCATATAATCGTTTGTTTGCCGTTCAAACTTCCTCTCAACGTTGCTCTTATTTTTGCCATCCAAATGGTTCAATTGAGATTCTCCTTTGAGAATCAAATGCGTGTTCATTGATCCCTACCTGACCAGTCCCATTTCTTTTGCCGACCTCAGAAGCTCTTCCCTGAACTGCGGCGCAGCAAGCTCGATTAGCGCAAGGGCGCGCTGGGAGTTTGTTTTGCCTTTCAATTCGGCCATGCCGTGCTCGGTGACCATGTATTCCGGTTCCATACGCGAATCGGAAACGAGCCCTGTCAGAGATGGAACAATTTTCGATATGGTACCCTCTTTGGCCGTCGAATAGAAGGCAAGGAACGACTTCCCTCCTTTCGAACGAAATGCGCCACTCATGAAATCCCGTTGGCCGCCTACACCACTGAATTCTCTACCAGCAATGGACTCGGCATTGACCTGTCCGAAGAGATCGATTTCGATGATGGAATTGACCGAGATCACGTTGTCATTTTGTTCAATCACAGCCGGATCGTTGATGTGCCAGGAGGGGTAACTCTCAACCGCTGGGTTGTCGTCGATGAAGTCATGAAGCTTCCGACTCCCCCAGCAGAGTGTGAATACAGTCTTATAGCGGTGAATTTTCTTCTTATTGTTGGTGATAGCCCCCGCTTCGTGGAGATCCGCGATGCAGTTGGTTAGCATCTCCGTGTGGACTCCGAGCTCTTTATGATTTGAGAGATACTTGGCTACGGCATTGGGTATGCCTCCGATACCGAACTGCAGACATGCCCCATCCGGGACCATTTCGGAAATTTTTGACCCGATGATCTCATCCTCTCGGCTTAAGGGTCTGTCTTTGAGTTCAACCAGCGGCACGTGGTTTTCGACGACGGCATCGACTTCGGACACATGGATGATGTTTTCCCCGAAAACACGCGGCATGTTTTCGTTGACCTCGACGATCAGCATATCGCATTCGCGTGAAACCGTGGACGCATAATCGCAACTTGTCCCAAGACTGAAATAACCGTGTCTGTCCATGGGTGAAACGGTAATCATGAAAACGTTGATATGATTGAACTCAGTCAACACCCTGGGAAGCTGCCAAAGATAGCATGACATGAAATCGACGACCGCGCTACTACCGGCCTCTTTTATGAGTTGTCTGTCCAGAGCGGTCATGAAATTGGAATGGAAGTGCAGGCGATCGAGAAAATCGGTACGAAACAGCGGCCTTGCTCCTTCACTGGCAAGTTGATAGTAGAGGTGAAGATCTTCAATATCCCCTGCTGCAACCCGGTCGGCAAGAGCGGCAAGGAGCGCAGGCGGATTCGAAGGACCCAAGCCAAATGCGAGGTTCCCCTTTTTGGGGACCCTCGCTACCGCTTCTTGTGGCTTGGTGAGCTTTTTGTGATAAATGCTATTAAAATAAGAGACCCCGCTTTTTTCCGATTCAGGGTTTTTTCCCATTTTTACTTACCTCCAAAGAGTTTCCAGGTTTTCTATCAAGAAGAAGATTCACCAGTTACTATTTCCCCGTGAATACGGGATCGCGTCTTTCGAAAAACGAACTTATTCCTTCCTTGAAATCTTCGCTCCTGTAGGCCTCTCTGCGCAATTCCTGAATTGCCTCAAAATCATCCGGAGAGAGTGCCTGTCCGTTGGTCAGTGTTTGTATTTCCCGTCTGAGTACGTGTACCGCCAGAGGCGCACGGCTTGCAATTAACTCTGCCATTTGCACAGCAGTCTCTTCAAGCTTGTCTGGTTCCACCAGTCTGTTTAAGAGCCCGAACTTGTAGGCAACTTCTGCTGAAATGGGTTCTGCTGTGAAGAGCATCTCTTTCACAATGTGAGTGGGAAGCACGCCAAGAAAATGACTGACTCCGGCTGTATTGTAGGAAATACCCAGTTTTACGGGTGTAATGGCGAAAGTCGCTGATGGGGCGCCGACCAGTATGTCACAGGTCATACAAAGATCGCAGGCGCCTCCCCATACAGTGCCTTCGATCAAGCCGATGATCGGCATGGGTAGATGTCGCACCCGATGAAGGAGTTTCTGGAAAGATTCATTCCACGTAACCGGATCTTGTCCACCCAAAGGCATCTCTTTCATATTGTGTCCCGCCGACCACACTTTGACCCCGGGAACGGCCCGCAGAATAACAACCCGCGTTTTTGCCTCTTCAAAGCTGTCAAATGCCTCAAGGAGGCCTTGCACGAGTTCTGACCCAAGCGTATTGAGTTTTCCGCTGTTGTTCATTGTAACGATTCCGATATGATTCTGCAGTTGAGTCAAAACGATCGGTTCTTGTTTTTCTTCTCCGGCTTTTTGATGCATGTCGATACACCTCGCAAAAAGTTTTTGGGTTGTTGCCATCGGTCGGTTAAAATTGAGCCATTTTGAGTATTTAAAATAAGACATTGATCTATCAGGACCGACTATAGAGGAATAGATATTGTGGGTTAAAGAGAATCCCGTGTCAAGGCAATGTTGAACTCATTTAAAACCCTCACCTGATCCACCGTCAGAGTGATGGCGCTGAAACTCGCCTCGACCTTTCCGCTCAGGATATAGGGACCTTTAATGTTCAACAAATGGCAGAAACGATCATAAACACCGGGGAAGAAAACCGCCTCATAGGTGCCGGTCAGATCCTCAAAGGTCATGAACTTCATGGTTTTTCCCTCGCTACTCTGAACTGTTTTTCCGGTCACGGGCCAGCCGATGACGGTCACCTGTTTTCCGATCCTGGACGTAAGATCGCCGGCGCGCACATATCTCAGGTGTTTAAAATGATTCGCATAGAGCGAAATGGGATGAATCGACAGTACGAATCCAAAGACCTCCGATTCATGCTTTAACAACAACCGGCGCCCATGAGAACCATGGCTTTCAGGCGCAGGCGCCGCCGGTTTCACAGGCGCCACGGCATCAAACAGGCCCGGCGCCTTTTTCTCCTCTTTCCGGTCATAAAAAGCCAGGGCCTGCCACACCAGGTGAACTCTTGGAACTCCGCCAGCAATGGGGTCGAAACAGCCACCCTTGATCAGAATGCGAACATCCTGAAGGTGAACGTGACGACCTG
This sequence comes from Desulfatiglandales bacterium, assembly GCA_963663335.2. GTDB lineage: Bacteria > Desulfobacterota > DSM-4660 > Desulfatiglandales > Desulfatiglandaceae > NaphS2. The sequence continues at coordinate 1,135,588 of CAXXLN010000002.1, forward strand.
CGCGAATCAGGAAATTTTCAAAAGATATAAAGGGCCCATGTTTTGAACGTTCATAAACAATGGCTTTGAGAGCCTCGCGGGAAATGTCTTTCAACTGCATGAATCCCATCCGCACCTGCCGGCCGACACCCGTATAGGGGATTCGGCTCAAATTGATATGGGGGGGCAGGACCTCAAGCGCCATGCGCCGGGCTTCGGATATGTAGCTCAAAGTACCGTAATACCCGCCTCCGTTTGAAATCACGGCCGCCATGAACTCGGCCGGATAGTGGGCCCTGAGCCAGGCGGATTTATAGGCCACAAGGGTGTAGCTGGCGGAATGGGGTTTGCAGAAACTGTAACCGTCAAACCCCATCATCATTTGCCACACCTCATGAATGACCTTTTCATGAACGCCCCGATTTCGGGCGCCTTGCACAAACCGCTCATGAAAATCGCGCAGTTTTTTTTGTTTGTGCTTTTTGCTGACGGTTTTTCGTAGCATATCCGCCTCCGCCGGATCAAAACCGGCCAGATGGATGGCCGCCCGGCTCAGTTGTTCCTGAAACACCATAACCCCCAGGGTCTCATTTAGAACCGGTTCCAGCAGCGGGTGTGGTGGTTTCCATGGTGCGCCTTTCAAACGGCTCAGCCATTCATGGATGCTTCGGTTGGAGGCCGGGCGAATAATGGAGGTCACCACCACATTGAGGGAAAAGTGGTCCATGGCCAGGTAGTCCTTAAAGGCCAGGCCGGCGGCAACTTTGATGAGGACCTGCCGCGTGGCCGGAGACTCAAAATAAAAGACGCCGAAGGTATCCCCTTTATAAAAAATTCCGGCGGTTTCAGGATCTTTCAGCGGATTCAGTTCCGCATATTCCACATGACGGCCATAGTTTTCATTCACCATGGAAAGCGCATCCCGAATGACGGCCAGGCTTCGGTTCCCCAGAACATCAATCTTGACCAGACCCGCATCCTCCACCGAATCCTTTTCCCACTGGAGCACCTGCCGGCCATCGCTGGAAATTTCCACCGGGCAGTATCCGCGGATGTCATCCGGTGTAATCACCACACCGCCGCAATGCATGGAAAGATGGTTGAAATGCCCCTGAAGGCGGCATGCGGCCTCCAGAATCTCATCCCATGGCTTTTCAAAGGACATGCCGCGCATTTTGGGGTGCTGCCGCAATGCCTGACCCATCTCTTCAAGCCGCCAACGGTGACCGATTTTTTCCGTGGCCCGCCCGATCTCCCGGTCCGTCAATCCGAAGACCTTTGCCACTTCCCGAATGGCGGACCGTGCGCCGAACCCGTTGTGGTTGGCCACCATGGCCACATGTCCATGGCCGTATCGCGCAAAAATATCGTCGATAACCCCATCCCGTTCATCCCAGGCAAAATCCATATCGATATCCGGCGGATCCATTCGGCCCGGATTTAAAAACCGTTCAAAAAAAAGGCCATGTTCGATGGGATCCACATGCGTGATCCCCAAGGCGTAGGAAACAATGGAAGCGGCGGCGCTCCCTCGGCCACAGGAGCGTTTTGCCCGTTCGGCGATATCCGCCACCACCAGAAAATAATGGGCAAAATTCTTTTGTCGAATGATGCGCATTTCATGGTCCACCCTGGATGTCACATCACCGGTGATTTTCCCGTAGCGCCTGCGGCATCCGGCCAGCGTCTTTTGGTACAACCGTTGAAAAGCGTCCTCGGTGTCCATTTGTTCAAAAGGGGGAAAGACCACCCGGTTAAAATCCCAATCCACCTTGGCCTGTTCAGCCACCTTCAGGGTATTAAACGCCGCCTCCGGCGCGTGGGGATACTGATCCATCATTCGGTGCGGGGCAGCCAAAAAGCTGTAATCCCGACACAGATGCGCTTCCGAAAGCCTGGAGAGTTTGGTATTCATGGACATGGCCCGCAGAATCCGGTGAAGCCGGAACTGGTTTTTTTCCGCCATATACACCCGATTGGTGGCCAGAAGGGGGATATGGGATTTTCGGGAAAACGCATGACACCGGGACATACCGTATCCGGGAGAGATCTCCACAAACAGGTCTTCCACGGACTCCCGTTTCAGCGCCTTGAGCAGGAGAACGTCATCGGAAAAGATGATGAGTCCACGCCGCCTTCTACTGACAGCACGGACCAGATCAAAGTCGGCATGGCATTTGCGCGCGGAAATGATGTGACAAAGGTTTGCATATCCTTCAGCATTTTTGACCAGCAGAACGGCACGCCGTCCGTCACACAAAAGCTCACTTCCCACAATGGGGGTGATCCCCATCTCTTTTGCCGTTTGAACAAAGAAGACAAGCCCGTAAACACCATTGGTATCGGTCAGGGCCAACTGGTCCATGCCAAGGGTTTTCGCCCTTCGGCAAAGATCTTCAATGGAGGCAACTCCCCACCCTTTGGAATAATCGGAATGAACATTCAAATGGACAAAAGAAGACATGACGCTTTTATGCTGCCCGTCCGCACCGAATCGCTTCCGCCCCGTATCGATCTCGGATATGATCCATGGCATGGACCAGTTGCCGGGTCTTTTCTTCCTGAGGAGATGGGGCGTGAAAAAGGGACAATTGGAAATGCAAAGCGTGGAATTCTCGAAACCAGACCTTTAGAAAGCGGATACGAACCCTTCTTTGACATACATTAAAAAACAGATCTTGAAGGGGAGCAAAAAGGGAAGGGTTCCAGAGATGCAACCCGTGGGCCTCTCCATGGCCGTGTGCCGGTGGTGAAAGCTTAAGGGACCGTGTGGCCACCACCTGATCCGAATACCGAACCATAAAATCGGCTTTTAAGGGGAACCAGTGATGTTTTCGCATGTGATAAAAACAGGTCTCCACCAGGCGCCAGAACGTTTTTAAAAGCGTTTCATCGTCATTTTCTCCCTGCGGCAGCATGGCGGATTCGCTCACCATGGGCTTTTTGGTCTGCGCATAGACCGGTGTCGCGTCAATCCCCTGAGACCATTGATGGATCAGGGCTGCCTGGCGACCGAAAATTAATTTCAAACGACCCACATCCAGCGCCGCCAGCTGTCCAACGCGCATAATATTGAGCTCTTCCAAAAGGATCTTACGACGCACACGTCCAATACCGGGAAGCAGATCTACCTTTAACGGGGCCATAAAATCGGCTTCCTGGCCGTAGCTTACATTGAACACCCCCACCTTTTCCGGCGGCAGAGCCCGGGAAGCCACATTGGAAACCAGCTTGTTGCCGGCGACCCCAAGAGCCCCGGTCAAACTCAGGCGATCCCGGATCTCTTTTTGAAACCGCCGGGCTGCCGTGTGAGCCGGCCCCCACAACCGCTCGGCACCGGTCAGGTCCAGGTAGAGATGCCCCGGCCGAGACGGCTCCCAAACCGGTGTGTACCGGGCTGCAGCCCGGGTCAGATGCCGGCAGGTTTTCTCTAGGGTCTTCGGATCCGGTGGCAGGACCTTGAGCCCTGAGCATCGTTTCATGGCCTTTGACAGGGGCATCCCCTTAAAAATCCCCTCGCGCCGGGCCTCACTGGAAGCGCACAGCACCACCGGACGGTCGGACTGAAGCGGTGCCACGGCCACGGGCCGGTTCCGGAGTGATAGTTGGGAAACCCGGGCCACGGCAATGGGAAGCGCCGCAATGTGGAGATGGATGATGCTGCGATGGTGAAAGCCCCCTCTCATCGGTAGTACCTCATAACCCCCACGACTTTGCCCTCAATCCGGAAATCCTCTTCTTGAATACGGATGGATTGCATATCGCCATGGGCGGGCCGGAGTTCCACATGGTCTTTTCTCCGGTAATACCGCTTCACCGTGGCCCCGTTGTTCACCAGCGCCACCACGATCTCCCCGTTTTTGGCCGTAACCTGTTTCCGCACCACCACGAAATCCCCGTCCAGAATACCGTCCTCCTCCATGGAGATGCCCTTGACCTGAAGCACGAAACAATCGCCCTCGTCCGCCATGGAGGGCGGCAACTCCACCACATCCACATCCACGATGGCCTCAATGGGTTCCCCGGCCGCCACCCGCCCCAGAAGCGGAAATTCAAAACGCCGGGTCTCCACGGGGCTCACCACCTCAATGGCACGCTTTTTATTCTTTCCCTTCGGCCGTCGAATGTACCCCTTTTGCTCAAGCACATTGAGGTAACCGGAGACGGTATTGTAAGACGAAAACCCGAAATGAGAACAAACCTCCTCAAAGGAAGGGGATTTTCCCCATGCATCTATATACCCGGAAATATAGCTCAAAACCTCTTTTTGACGATTCGTTAGTTTCATGGATTGCCCTCTCCTGCCAAATACGGATGCTTTCATGACACAAGGGTAAAAATACTGTAAGTTTTACTGTAAGTCAATAAAAAACATGCGGGATTGCTTCAGATACACTTCCGCGCAGTACCATTTCCTCCTCCCTATCAGTTTCTCAGGGCGGCAGCCTCCGTCCAGGACTTCGGGAGCGGTTTGTATTTCATCCAGAAAAAGGAGTGTGCGGCCCGGACGGATGGGCATGTTGAACTGCAACTTCAGCATTTGAATTATTGTTTTGGGATCCATTGAGGCAAAAAGGGATGCTGCATCCGGATGTCGTTCAAAATTGATTTCCAGCAGGTGCTCAAACCATTCCCGGGCAAACACACGGACCAGGCAGGTCTTGCCCGCCTAGTCTGGCGCCCCGGATGGCCAGCGGCTTTCGGTTGGCCTTTGATCGCCACTTTTCCAGATAATTAAGAGCGAATCGATCCATGACACACTTCCTGAAATGATATCTTCAGGGGTAATTATATTTGGATATGTCATTTTCTCAGGTGTTATTTTGTCGAATACGGCAAAGCATGTGGGAGATATGGGCCTAAAAGAGGTTCGAGGCCCTGGAATTGTGGGACCACCCACTTATCTGGAAACCAGCGATCTCTTCTCTTCTTATCCCTTGGATATTGACAGTTTTTGTTTGGATAGATTTTGTAGTTCCATTCACCGTGAAATTCATCGCGAATGATTGACAGTTCTGCCATGTCTTTGTCCGGGATTTTGATACCTGTGGGATAAAACGTATCGTCAATCCCCAGCCAGCATTGGATAATGAAAGAAATGGCAAATTCAATTTTGCTCGGATGACATAAGAGCTCATCGATTTCAGCCCTGGATATTGACGGCCACCCCCAGCCAGCATTGGATAATGAAAGAAATGGCAAATTCAATTTTGCTCGGATGACATAAGAGCTCATATTTCAGCCCATCGGCCAACTGATGTACCGGGAAACACCAGCCCGGACGGCCACTTCAAAATCCCCCACCTAGGAATCAGATTTTTGATTGGACGGTGGATAACCGGTTGCATGTACTGATCTCTTCTCTTCTTCATCCCTGCTAAGTGAAAAAAGGGGTGGGGGAAAAGTAAGTGGCCACAAGTGGGGGAAAGTAGGTAGCCGTCCGAGCAGAACCGGGAATAATAAAAAAGCTTTCCTTCTCAGCTTATCATAGTTTTCATCCATGCGGTCAGGCCTTCACGTAATGAAATCTGCCCAGACGCTGCAAACCGTTAGCCATTCAGAATTTGTTTTCAAGGAGGACAAACTAATCCAGATTATCATCAGGATCCAGATTGAGAAGGCTAATCGTTAGAAAATGGGAAATGCTTTTTCACATTTTGTTATGTATAAAAAAAGTCTCAACATTGATAATTTCGCTTAATAATATCTACCGATTAGATACTGATCTATGATATCCGTATTGCTATACCGCCAGTGAATATTTCATGTTCGTTTTTATTCATCGTGCCCATGAGAATGAGATCTTATCTTTCAGCCAGCCACAACGTTATATCTTGACAAAGGTCCAGTATATGCCGGGTCAAAAAACGTGTAAGATATTCAAGTCTGAGAAATTTGCAATACTGATATCTCTATTTGATATTACAACTATTTATATCGTTTATAGGGCTGCAATACATAGCAGATAGTGTCAACACCCGGGCAACAATATGTCGAGGCGTTTGCAAGAAAAAAATTGATCTTTCACAGTTTTGTATTTTTCAGGTGAACCAACTGGGATAAATCAGCGGCCGGCCAGTCAGATCTCGAACGAAGGAGAATAGTCAGCGTTCTTTACCATACTAAAGTGACGCTCCTCCCGCATAGCGGGAGGCCTCAGGTAGCCCCCTAAAAGGGGGCAAAAAAAGAAGCTGCCCCTTTTACACGAACACCGGAGCAAAAGGTTTCACATTTAAACCCAAACGACCGATCAAGCCCAGAATGAGGGTTTTTCATGTTCGGAGTCAACACAAACTCTGTAGGCGGCATGTAATGTCCTTACAGTTTCACCTTCAAAGAGGAGCTGTATTTCAAAACAACAGAGTCACCGGTTAGATTCAGGAAAAAACTCTCGCCGGACCGGTAGAACCTTTCCGGGTCCACCACCAGAGGTGGTGGGTTTCAGGAAAACTAAAGTAGAAAATACTGTTTTCAGGGCGTGTTTTTATGCAAACAGGCTCTAGCAACAGCCGCAGGCGGAGGCAAGCTCAGATTTGTAATCGACTCCTGCCAGGCGCCACCAATCCTCGCTTAGCAACGGTTGACCCGATGGGGCGATATCCCATTTTTGAAAATGCGGGCAGTTAAAACGCTGTTCAGCGATTTTCCTTACGCCGCTTTCCTCTAACTCCCATTGCATCAATTCCAGTGCTTGGTTCGGGGGATTGGCCGGGTCCGGCGCAAAGAGAACGCTCAGGGTCAGCGTTTTATTGACGGGACAGCGCCGCGTCTCAGCATCAGCGCCCGAGGTGTAAAACTTCTCGAAGCCCTGCTCAATACTGAACTGTGCGTGCGCCGGCGGGTGCTTTTTGTGGAAGGCGTGGAGACACAGGAGCCTGTGATAAAGGGCAAAGGACAACTGCCATCCCGGCAGGCCCTCAAACAGGACTTCGCCGACCTCTCCTTCATCAGTCTGCCCCACCTGCCGACAGTCATTGAGGGCGGTGATGGTATACAGGCCCCATTCCTGATCCGGGTCCATGGTTAAGGCCAGGACGCCTACGGTGAAAAGATTTCCGGGAATGTCATGGCGCGTATCAAATGCCGGTGCTCCACTGGCATCAAAAAGGGTGCTCTGCCGGATATCCCTCTCTCCGGGTGACAGGGCCTGGAAAAATTCCCCATCCAAAGCTGGATAGAACTTCACGGCGTACATGCTGCTGATCAGGCCTATCCCTACCCGGGAGACATCAACCATTTCCAGGCAGTGGGCACCGGGGGAGGCAGCCAGCCATAAGTACCAGGCCGGAACCTCCCCCCACACTTGATGCACGCCTTTAAGCCCCAGTTCCAGGCGCAGCCGCTCAACCCACGAAGCCGTGATCAGAAGGCCGTCCATATGTCCCTGAAAAAATGTTTCCAAGGGCTACCCCTTTCTCTGTCCGGCGAACAATTCCTTGGCCACTTCGTTTCTATCGCGCCCTTCGGTTTTGATGCCGGCCTGCCGAGCGCTGTCCATTAAAAGCTCCTCTTCGGCCAAGGTGAGAGCATAGCTTGACTCGTAGGAATCGAAAAAGGCTTCCTGATCCGCCTTTTCACGGGCCTCTTCCTGCCCTTCCTGAAAGGCAGCCCAGGTTCGGCCCCCTTGACGCAATAGGTCTCGAAGGAATCGACGTTTGCTGATGTCAGCCATCATAACCTCTTTTCATGGGACGGGTCATTTATTCCGCCTTGCAATTCGCAGGGGCCAGTTGTGAAAAAACTCTGACTGGATCAACACCACCGACAGGAACAATAGGGTCCAGACCAGGGGTTGGTCGTCGGGTTGTGCCCAACCCTCCACCTTACCCAGAAAAAAATTGCTCAAGGACGAATAGTAAATCCAGTATACCAGAAGACCCCCGGCCACTCCAATGAGTGAACGGATGACCGCCCGCAGAATCAAAGGGAGGCCGTTGGGGAAGTTGTTAAAGTAGTTTTTCCAGATAAAGGCGAACAGCACACAGAAGCCCGAGACCTCACCCATATGAATATAGCGCCAGTCAGGACCGTCGGTGTACTGTCCCCCCTGATAGGGTTCCATCCAGATGGCGTTGAACACCTTGGTGAGGACTGTTATGAGCAGAAGCCCCAGAGCCAACGTCACCAGAAAGGTCACGATGCCTCTCAAGAACGTTCCATCTCCATCTTTATCCATGAGCTTGAAGGGTTGGCCTTCCCAGAACAGATCGCAGAAAACCACCCAAAACAGGGTGCATAGCACCAGACCCAGACCCCAAAAGGCACTGCCGGTCTCCGCCCAGCCCTCCCACCAGGGCTGAACCCCGACCATTTTCTGAGCCTCGGGAAAAAGAATGCAGACATGGGGGTGGAACATGACCGCAAAGGTTATGACAGCGAAAAATGAGATCACGAACAGCTTGGAAAAACCCACAACCCAGGGCCCGTCCTTTTGCCAGGGCCAGCGGCCAAAGCCCAGGTCCCACACCAGTGCCCACCACAAAAATGCGGTTGAAAAATATAAAATGGCGGTGGAGGCCCACTCACGGGCATTCCACGGTTCCGCACCCGTTCCGCCGCCGGCGACCAGTGCGTCCGGGCTGAAATAAGCCACCCCCAGGCCGCCGATGAAACGCCAGAAAACCACGTAGTAAACAAAATACATGATGGCCAGCGCAATGACGGTGCCCAATATGCCCTTTCCGATGGCGGAACCGGCATTCAGCGCTTTTTCACCATCCCCCGGCCATCCCAGAACCTTGCTCAACAAGATGACGGAGGCCAATAACATGGCCACCAGTGAAAAGCCGTACATCGGCGTATAGAGCTTCATTACGCCATCGGCGTGCATGAAGAAATACCAAAGGAACCACACGATACAGAAAACCACGACTAGATTGATGAAGCCGTAGAAATAGTTAAACTTACCGCCGTTTTCCAGGTCTTGGTCCATAAAAACCCCCTCCAAAGACGATGTCGATTAACAAAAGAAAAGATCCGCCTGGGCGACCGGAGTCTTCATCCGGCCTCCCCGGCGTTTAGACGGCCTAGAATACTACCGTGTCTCCGTTGGTCAAAAAGACGTTATTGGCCTTGGCCATGGTTGAGTACTTCTTGTAGGTCTTGTATTTGTTGGTGCCTTTTACCACAGGCACCCCGGCCTGGGCCGCCTTGTCAGCCCAAATCCAGCCGGTACAGTGGTTGCAGCCCACCTTCGTGAGTTTAAAGGCCTTCACACCCTTGATAATGTCGTCGAACTTGGGGTCCCAGGTTTCAAAGAGACTGATGTGCAGTCCGCCGTAACAGCCGTATGGTTTGTAATCTTTAACATTCCGCCGCGCCCACGCATTAAGGGTCAGGATTCCGGGGTGACAACAGCCGGTTACGGTAACGACACCCTTATCCTTGACATTAAAGTAGAGTACGTTTTCCCCTCGCACCCGAAGTAAAATGGGCACATCGTACATCTTGACGGCCATTCCCGGCATGATCTTGTAAATGCCGCTTCCATTCTCGCCCTTGGCGTCCGTGAGCATCAGTTTGCCTTCATGGGGCACCTTGTTTTTGTTGATCACCACCTCCTTACCGTCCTTGGTTTTGGCGATGTTGGTGCCCCCTTTCAACAGCTTCATGTCCTCGGGGTAGTAAGTCTTGGGCGCAATCATGGTGATCTTGGGATTGCGCTTGAGTGTTGATTCGATGCCCCAGAAGTGGTCCAGATGCCAATGGGACAGGATCATGGTGTCCACTTCTTTTGAGGTAATGAGCTTCCCCATATCGGACTTCTCGTCGTAAATGTAGTCCACCCAGTCATTGTTCCAGCCCGTGTCCATGAGGAAAACCTTGGGCTCGCCTTCCAATGGGGTGACGGTAATTTTGGTCATATACCCGCCGGCGTTGTCCCAATCCCAGGGAATATCATACTGGTTCGTCATGCCGCCGCCGTAGTCCATGATGTTTTTCTTGAATATCGCATTGTCAAACCAACTGGTCTCGCTCAAGACGTCCACTTTGACGCTCTTGACCTGCCCGAAGTCCACCTTTTGGCCGGCATAAGCCTCTTTGGACATCATGCCCAGACCACCGGTTACCGATGCAGCGGCGCCTGCGGCCGCTACGCCCTTCAGAAAGTCCCTTCGTTTCATTTTTGCTCCCTCCTTTGCTGTTACCCCGGATTGTGCAGCGTGTGCCGCGTTTACTATTGATGATGCCTTCTCATACTCCCCTAACGGATTTGCTGCTCTGCTAAAGTAGTATTTAAGAACTTCCTACACAACCTACATTTAAACTCATTGGTGTTGTTCGGCAATCGGGCATAAATTATTTTTCAAAGGCCTTGACACCCACATCCTGATCCGAGAAGGTAATGACCGTTCCTGCATTGTTGAAAAAAAACCGTTCCGGGCCCAGGCGCTGTGCTAGATAGCAGGCAGGCTTGTGTCCGGTACAGTGGGAAACGCCTACTTTATGCACGTTAAGTTCCAGAAACATATCGGCTGTTCTCTCCTGTTGGTACATGGACGTGTTCAGAAGGTGCGTTCCGCCAACGACCATGTATATTTCTTCCTGGCCTGTTATTTCTCTGGCATGAAGGAGCGTATTGATGATTCCACGGTGAGCACAGCCTGAGAGCACCAATAGCCCCCGGCTGGTACGCACAAAGAGGGCCTGATCATCTTGCACCGGGCTGGGGTGATACTGTTCACCGGTCTTGAGATAACAGATATCGGACGGGGCTTCGAAATCGGTTCGCAAAGGAACTTCACCGCTCAACACCATATCATCATTCAGCCAGACCGGTTCTGTGGAGGTTCGAAAGCACGCCCCGAGCCTGCGCAGCTCTTCCAGATGGTAAGGAATACCGCGGTAAAAGTAGCTATTAGCGTGCATGACGTATTGTTCTTCCAAGGCGGCAGGATGGCAATAAATGTCTACTTTTTCCCGCTTGGGGTTTGTTTGCCGTATCTTTTTGAGGACCGGGAGCAGTCCTCCAGTGTGGTCGCCATGTCCGTGGCTGAGACAGATGGCCGCCACTTTCCCTAGGTCGATGCCGACGGCCGTTGCGTTGGGGACGCACGCTCTGCCTTCACCGGTGTCAAGCAAAACATCCATCCCATTACCAAGGCGCAGGTGTAAGCTCAGACCCCATTCGGCAAGACAGTCTATATCCGCTACTCCGTTATCACACAAAGTTGTAATTTGAATATTTTCTATGTCGATCATGATTGCGTTCCTTATATTTCAACCGGCCTTCAGCCGTGGCGCAAAAACCCGCAATTCTTTGATGCGCACGCGGAAAGGCCTATCCATAGGTTACAGCAGGCAGCCAGAGCACCAGCTCCGGCCACATAAAAACAATTAGAAGACCGATGATTTGTAAAATCACAAACCCGATGACCCCCTTGTAAATGTCCAGCAACACCACACCCTCCGGCGCCACGCCCTGCAGAAAGAATATGGTGAATCCCACCGGCGGCGTAAGGAAGGAGGTTTGCAGGGTCACCGCCACCAGAACGGCAAACCAGACCAGCTCCGGATTCTCGATCACACCGAAACCGTTGATCTGAAGACCCAACCCGGGAAGGACCGGTGCCAGCAGCGGCAGGAAAATGAGGCTTATCTCTATCCAGTCCAGGAAAAACCCCATCACAAATACCAGCCCCAGGATAAATGCAATAATGCCCATGGGGCCGAAAGGAAGGCTGAGCAGCATTCTTTCGATAAATTCATCTCCCCCAAGCATCCGCAACACCAGTGCGAATGCCTGAGCACCGAAAAAAATGCCAAAGATATAACCGCAGGTGGAAAAAGTTGCCTTATTCACTTCCTTAAAGACATTAAAGGAAAATTTTCGGTTAAACCACACCAGTAGGGTAGCCCCCAGGGCACCCACGCCACTGGCCTCGGTGATGGTGGCTACACCGGCAAAGATGGAGCCCAAAACCAGAAGAATCAGGCCCATGGGCGGCAGGACGGTTTTGAGCACGTCCAGGAAAGCCCTGGCGGAAATCTTTTCGTTATGCCTTGGCAATGGGGCTTTCCCAGGCATGATAATTCCGATTAAAATGATGTAAACAATGTACAAAAACCCTAGAATGAGACCGGGGAAAACGGCTCCGATGAACAAGTCCCCAACTGATAAATTTAGCTGGTCAGCCATGATGACCAGCATGATGCTAGGGGGAATTAAAATGCCCAGGGTTCCTGAGGCGGCAACGGTTCCCAATGCTAGGGATTTGTCATAGCCTTGCCTGAGCATGATGGGCAGGGAAAGCACACCCAAAAGAACCACGGACGCACCGATAACACCAGTGGAAGCCGCCAGAATAATGCCGATGATCGCCACGGAAATCGCCAGCCCGCCTCGCACCCGGCCGAAAAGTTTCTGCATGGCATCCATCATCTTTTCCGCAATGCCTGAGCGGTCCAGCATGAGCCCCATAAAAACGAACATGGGTATGGCTACCAGCACCCAGTTGCTCATGAGTTTGAATACCCGCATGACGATCATGCCCAGAACGCTGAAATCCAGCCCTGTAACAGTATCCAGATACACATCGGACAGGTGCCCCACCACAGTAAAAAGGACTGATACCCCCGCTAGGATGAACATGATGGGGAAGCCGCTCATCAAAAGGCCGATGAAGGTAGCAAGCATCAGAATGACAAGCAGGTCGGCGGTTTCCATAGCCCCTACCTTGGGCACCTTTCAGTTCTGATTCGTTTTAAGACCACCACTGCGCGAACGATTCTGGATAAAGAGGCCAGAATCACCAGAAACATGGTCACTGGAATAAAGGCTTTGATGATCCACCAGCAAGGCAACCCCAGGGGGTGGGGTGAACTCTCACTCACATACCAGGCAGTGGCGAGAAAATCGAGGCCGTGATAAAATAGTATGCTGAAAAAGGGGAGTACCAGAAAGATCATGCCGAGAAGGTCAATGATTTCCTTCTTGGTTTCCGAGAATTTGCGCTGAAATATGTCTAACCGAACATGGGTGTTGGTGGTCAGGCAATAGGAAAGACCCACTAGAAACAAAACAGCATAAAAGTGCCATTCCAATTCCTCCATCCACACCTTTCCCTCGCCCAGGACATAGCGGAGAATGACCTGCGCGACAATGTTGATTACCAGAATGGAATTGAGCCAGCAGATTGCGGATCCGAGCCATTCTATGAATGCATCAATTCCCGTACAGAACCTGGGCAGATCCCTTCCTTTTCTTTGCATGTTCAAGGGCCTCTTTTCAGGTTAAAGACCCTGTGCAGACAGGCCATCTTGGACCTGTCCGCACATCAAGATGGTCCCATTTGCTTCTAGTCCGTTGAGGATGCAACTATTTGTCTTTGGTCCTGGGGAGAAAACCCAGGTCGCTGTAAACCTTATATTCAGCCCTGAAATTCTGCAGATTATCCCAGGTCTTTTTGAACATGGGATCTTTGGCGCATTGCTCTTTCACCACCTCTGCCCAGGCCTGATTGAAGGCCTGAAGCATCTCAGGCGACCAGTACATGTTTTTGACGCCACGTTTTTCAGCGTTTTCCTTGATCACCGCACCCTGGCTGCCTTCGCCAATGGCCTGTGTCTGCAACAGGGAGGCGCGCACTCCCAGCTCGATCTGGGCCTGCTGTGCGGGGGTCAGGCTGTTCCACACATCTTTGTTTATGATGAGTTCATGGATGGAAGTTTGCTGATGCCATCCGGGGAAATAGTTGTACTTAACCACTTTGTAAAAGCCCTGGCTGACATCCACATAGGGGCTGGAAAACTCGGCGGCATCAATGGCGCCCTTTTCCAAAGCCGGGAAGATCTCCGCAGGAGGAAGCATGGTAGCCGAAGCGCCCAATTTTTCGATAACTGAACCACCCAATCCATAAAAGCGCATTTTGATTCCCTTGAAATCTGCCGGCGTTTTGATCTCCTTTGCATACCAGCCCGAGGTCTCTGGAGGACAAAGGATAATGGGAAAAACCTTCACATTGTAACCGGCCTTATCATATGCCTCCTGCCAGAGCTTCAAGCCGTCGCCCTTGAACATCCAGGCCATGTATTCAGGCCCTTCGGGGCCAAAGGGAACGCTCCCAAAAATAGGGGCCGCGGGCACCTTACCCATCCAGAATGCAGGCGCATCATAGCCGGCCTGAATATGCCCTTTGGAAACAGCCTCCAGAATCTCCGTCACGGGCACCAGTTTGCCTGGATCGTAAAGTTTAAAGACCAGTTCACCGCTGCTGGCCTTTTTCATCATGTCCGAGAACCAGACCAAGGGTTTGCCCAGTAATGGCATTGAAAGGGAAAACATGGCTTGCGTTTTGAGTAGAACCTTCTTGGCCTGGGCACTTGGGGCCGGCAAGGCAAAGGCCAACATCACCATCAAAATCACCACCCAAAAAAACTTTCGATTTTTCATGAAACCCTCCTTTGCTGCTTCAGGTTAAAGAACCGATGGTCTCGATCCCATTTGAAAAGGGTCAACTTCCCAGCATGTTATCAGCTGTTATGCTGGTATGACCAATATGAGGAAACTTAGCAAAACCCTTTAGACGCTGTCAAGAGAAAAACTTTAACGATCTACGGAATTTTTCAAAAGTGCAAAAAATACATTGATAGACAGGTATTTAATTTGTAATTTTATGGTTTTATGGCATTTTTTGGTTTGACAGATGAGACTTGAATGCGCTAATGTAACTGTTATACTGTTCAGACCAGTTCAGAAAGAGGAGTACATGAAATGCCTTTACAACCGATTACCAAAACCAGACTTTCCGAGGCCGCTATCGAACAAATCAAAGAGCTTATTGTCAGCGAAAACCTTGAACCCGGTACCAAGCTGCCTTCCGAAAGGCATTTGGTAGAAGCCCTGGGGGTAGGCCGTTCCTCCATTCGGGAGGCATTGCGAATCCTTGAAATCATGGGTCTGGTGGAGGTGCTTCCTGGAAAAGGCGCCTTTGTGAAGGCCCTCACCGGTGATCTGTTTATCCCACTATCAGATATTTTGAGTTCGCAGAAAGAGTCCCTGCAACACCATTTTGAGGCCAGGATGGTTTTGGAACCCGCAGCTGCGTCACTGGCCGCCAAACGTTCTACTGCTGGCGAGGTGGCCCGACTACGAAATAACCTGGAAAAATTTAAGGAATATCTGGCCCAACAGAATCTGGTGGGTCTCATTCGGACGGATATAGAGTTTCATCGACTAGTGGCAAACGCTACGGAAAACCAAACCATTGCGGTCCTCATGAACACCATCACCCGGCACGACTTCCATGGGTGGAAGGCGGCATTGCGCACAAGCAATCGGCCCCAGAAGACCGTTTCTGAGCATGGCCGGATATTGGAGGCCATTGTCGAAGGCAACGAAAAAAAGGCCCGCAGCGCCATGCGCAGCCATCTTCTGGCGGCCCAGCGTAATCTTGGATTGCAGAAGACTGCGTCTTAGGCTCCATTCTGAGATAGCTCGTCCTATGCTCCGGCCCAAAAAAAGAGGCCGTAAGCAGATTGAAAAGAATCCTCTGGCTCAGCGCGTTGCTTCACTCGAAAAGGAAAACAGAAAACTTAAGCACAAGTTGCAGCAGGCTGAAAAAATCATCGAGGTTCAAAAAAAAATATCCGAGACTCTGGGGATTCCACAAGATCACAACGAAGGGAGCAACTCATGAAAGCAGCATTTGAGTTGAGCCCGGATGTTGGCAGAAAACCGGCCTGTGAAGCTGTCAATGTTCCCAGAGCGACGTTCTATCGATACCTCCATAGGTTGGATAGTCCGGAAACGGACCATGGCCTTCGGACTGTTCCCCCACTGAGCCTCAGCCAGGCAGAAAGACAGAATGTTATCAATATATTGCATACTGATCGGTTTCAGGATAAAACCCCCTATGAAGTCTTTGCTACCCTTCTGGATGAGGGCCAATACCACTGTTCAATCAAAACCATGTACCGGATTCTGAAATCCGAGCATGGAGATGTCAAAGAGCGATGAAAGTGCCATCGACGAACCCAATATGAAAAACCGGAACTTCTTGCCACAGTGCCTAATCAGGTTTGGTCCTGGGATATCACCAAGCTAAAGGGGCCCGCCAAGTGGACTTATTCCTATCTGTACGTAATTATGGATATTTTCAGCCGTTATGTTGTCGGTTGGATGGTTGCTCATAGGGAGCAAAAATCCTTGGCTAAACGTCTCATTGAGGAAACTTGTCTTAAACAGAATATTGGCCCTGGGCAATTGACCATCCATGCTGACCGCGGCTCCAGCATGAAATCAAAAGTTGTGGCCCAGTTGATGGCGGACCTCGGCATTACAAAAACACACAACAGACCTCATGTGAGCAATGACAACCCTTATTCGAAATCGCAATTCAAAACCTTGAAGTATTGCCCGGCATTTCCTGATCGGTTCGGGTGCATTCAGGATGCAAGATCTTTCTGTCAGGATTTTTTCACCTGGTATAACAAAGAACATCGCCATTCGGGAATTGGATTGATGACACCCGAAAGCATCCACTACGGGTTTGCTGAACACTTAAACGAAAATCGGTCAGTAGTTCTTTGGGCTGCATTTGAAAAAAAACCCGCAGCGATTTAAAGGGAAGATACCGCCGCCCCCTGAACTCCCAACAGCGGCATGGATCTTAGCGGTGACACGCCTGAGAGCAGCAACCACAGGTCAACAAGAACCAATGTACGTTGGAAATCACAAGTCTCATGTTATCCAAAAAACGGCCAGTTTCAAGCATCTCCCAAACCTCAGCCCGCCCCTCCCGATGATGGTATCACAACCGTTCGGTCACAAGAAATCGTTTGTGATATGCGGGTGTTTCACCTCAAGGGAGTAAGGAATTCAGACGTTTTCTGGGAACATTTCTTTAGCAGCGTATTGGCGGAGGGCCTGGAAATAGGCGGCAATCTCAGGAGATATGGAAGTGAATCGAATGAGATATCTGTTCGTGTCCTTAACTTTAGATTCGATCACTTTTCCGTAGAAGGCCTTGGTCGCCAACTCTTCAGGCACGTTTCCAAGTTTCATTCTAATATTTGTTAATGGTTTGAGTGGTTCCTCCAACAGGATTTCCGCATCCTTTCTGGAGAGACAAGCGATATGGCCTTGGCGTAATTCCTTCCCAACATCCTTGCCATCGAGGGTGTTGTAGAGGAATGGAATGTTCCTCTCTAAAACCACCATAAATGTTTGCTTTTCTTCCAAAGCAAGGTTATACGGAGCGCCAATGCCGCCGACTTCGTAAATTTTGAGCGGCGCTTCGGCCCCTTTGGGTATCACTTCCCGTTGTTCGTCGATACGCAGAATTTCGCCTGCCTGCTTTCGTACCGACTCTGAAATCAGGATTTGTCCGCCCACCGAGTAAGACTCAATACGGCTCGTCATATTTACGCCGCTTCCCACAACCCCGTACTTGCTGCGCTTGCTTGACCCGATGTTTCCAACAATCACCTCATCTTCGTTGAGGCCGATCCCCATCTCAATTTCAGGGAGCCCTTGCGATCGGTTCTCTTCGTTGACCTTGACCATGGCGTTTTGCATTTCAATGGCACAGGCGATGGCCCGTTCTGCCCTGTCCGACATTTTTTGCGGCGCGCCGAATATTACCAGAAGCGCGTCGTCGATGATTTCGTTGATGGTGCCGTTGTATTTCAGAAGGACCTCAACCATGATCTCGAAATAGGTGTTCAAGATTTGAACGACCTGTTCGGGCTCCAGACGTTCGGCTAGGGAGGTAAAACCGCGGAGATCGGACATCATGATGGTGACGCTCCGTTTTTCACCCCCAAGGTTCACCAGATCCGGGTTTTCCAAAAGAGTGTTAGTGACCTCCTCGGAAAGATACCGACCAAACATGTCTTTGAGGAATACGGCACGCATCCGCTCCGACAGGTCGTGAACGGAAATAAGGACCTTCCCCCAGGTTTTCTCATATCCCGGCGGTATGGATGCCTTCATCAAGACCGTGATTTCCCTGGCCTTAAGTGTTCTGTTGATACACTGGATTTCAAAGGCCTTTCCTTCCGCAATCGTCAATACCTGCTCTTTCAGGATGTCATGGGACGTGTTGGTCAGGATTTTATCAAGGCTTTGCGTCAAGGCCTCCTTGCTGTCGGCCTCGTAGAGCTTCAATGTCGATTCGTTTACGTCCAGGATCTTGATGATTTCCGTACAATGTTTGAGTTCTTCGGGATGATCGTTAAAATACGCCCTGAAATCCTGAATCCCTTTGTTCCGTAACCTGTCGATGTAGATCTTGACCTCTGAAAAATCTTCCTCCCACAGCGAAGTGGGGGAATATTCAAACAGGGCGCGATACCGGTTGCTGTATTCCTCCAGCTTCTTATAAGAACCCTCCAGGTCTTTGCTCATTTCAACAAAACTGGCCCCGAGGACGCCAATTTCATCTCTCGAACGGATTTGGATGTCCGATGAGATGGAAAAATCACCCTTTGAAAGTTTTCTGGCGGATTCGGTAAGTCGAATGAGCGGTTTCGAAAATCGAGTTGAAAAGATAAAAACAAAGAAAAGACATGCCCCAAGAAAAATGAAGGACGTCAGAATGGATCTGTAAATCATCCCTTCAATTTGTTTGCGGATCTGTTTTCGGGAAACCTCTATCTCATTTTCCAGGAGCTTGACGGTGTAAATGAGCCTTAACACCCCCCAGGGTTCTGTGCTGATCTGCAGGGGATTTACGATTTCAATAACCGACTCATCCCCTTCCCGGTATGTCATCACCGCTATCTTGTTCTGGTCCAGGGCCCTTTTGTCGCGAACCCCTGTTAATTTGGTTTGGGTGAGGTCCGGCCGGTGCGTGTCGATAAAGGCCACGCCGAGGGAATTCATCAAAATGGCGTACTTGATTTCCTGGTTGCCCGCCGCGCTTTCTTCGAGGGCCTGCATCACACCTGACAGGTTGAAAGCGGCCAGGTCATTTTCGATCTGTTGGGAAAGATTGATGGTAAAACCTTTACCGCGTTCTATGAGGTTTGCCCGCATCAGCGCAATCCTCTCGTTCAGTTCCATCTCCAGAATTTTCTTTTGGTTCGAAATCTGGATGTAGGACAAAACCGCCACCAGAGTGAACACCAGGAGCGTAATAATGCCCATAAGCTTCCATCGGATGCTCCATCTGACTGCTTCTTGATCCTTTGTCCCTTTTTCTTTCACCTGTCAGGCCGCTATCCGTTCTAGATGGTCAATATCGAGCTTTTGTCGGGCTTTCGATCGGTTCTTCTGGAAAAACAACCTGCGGACTAAGGATAAAAAACAATAATCCTAACCGCAAAACGCTGGAACCAAGTGCCCGCAAACCTGATATTCATCCTTTCATCATGCCACTAAACCCCCCTCCTTCGTTGATTTCAATCTACTCAATAATCCAGTTCGCGGAGTTGAACGCGGAATCCCCATATTTAAGACCGTATTCATCGGCTTTTTTGAGATTCAAAATAACATGAGACCCGGCCGGAAGCTGAACCTTCTCGTGCACCTTATCTTTGCTCAACACCTCCTGGGATATGGCGGCCGCCTGCCGTCCCGTGGTGGCGTGGTCCACCGAAATAATCATCACGGCGCCGTACTCGGCAAAGGCGGGATGATAGGTTAAAATGGGAATACGTTGTTCGTCGCACAGTTTAAATAGATCCGCTACGGTTTCCTTACCGGCCAGAATCACGGGATCCGATATAAGCCAAAGCGCGTCGATTTCTTTTGCCAGTTCTCTTAATTCTGGGATGGTGTTTCGCTTTTTGGATAAAGGACGTCCGATCAGCTGAATCCCCATATCGTTTGCCGCCTGTTCCGCTTTCTTAAACCAGTGTTTATTGTATTTCGGGCTGAAAAGTACTCCTATTTTATTGAGTTCGGGAAACATATAGCGAAAAAGGGTGATCTGCATCTCCGGACTCAGTTCATTGGAAACACCGAAGGTCTTTTCCGCCATTGGAAGCCGCTGCCAGTCAATGATGGACGTAAAGACGATATTTCGATCACTGATGAACTTGTTTGCCAGCAGATAAGCCTTGGCGCCGATGCAATAGACCAGGTCGGGGTACTGATCGTAGAGAAAATTTTCAATTTCACGAAGTTTCAGATTTTTCCCACCCAAATCCACTTCCATGACTGGATTCGGCAGCGATTTGGCAAACTCCTTTTGAGCAATCCGGTACTTGTCAATGGAAGCATTGGAATTGAGGACCATGATTTTGAGACCTTCATCGGCCGAGGATACGCTTACAAGAAGAACCAGCATCATAAAGCCCACATATTTAAATATTTTCATTTAGCTCTCCACTTTTTCAGGTGATCCGATGCATCCAGTTCCTGCCGGCCATCCAGAACCAGCATCCGAATCCCATTTTTCCCAAAAGGGTGTTGCTGGGCCATATGTCCTGAGATATCCGGAGTGACCGGTCAGGGTGAGACAAATGGCAAAATCAATCAGATTCAAGATTGGAATGAAATATGAGTGCCGCTTAATCTGTGAAATCCGTTAATCAGAACGTGTATCGCAATTCAAGCATAAAATTGATTCCCGGCATGGGCATATCGCCGGGAAGCTGGCCCGGGCCGGTGGGCGATGTATAGTGTTTATTAAATAGATTGTAGACGGAGCCTCTAACCTCTAGGCCCTTTAATTGCTCCAAGAAGTTTTTGGCAATAAGGGTGGTGTTGGCGATTACATAGTCTCCTGGGTCCTCGCGTGGATCGTTATTTGCTCTGCTCCAGTTGCCCCGATATAGGAATTGCGCATTGAAATTGAGATAGCGGTTCAAGCGAATGTTGCCGGTCAGGGTACCATACCGTTGAGGCACCATATAGGCCACCACGTCTTCGTTTTCGTAGTCGGCGGTCAGCTGGGTGTAGTTTGCCTCGACGTAAGTCCCCCTTCCAAAATCATATTTCATATCTATATCAGCCCCCACCCATATTGCCGTTTCGCCGTTCATGTATCTGTAAATTATAGGATCTGCGGTTATTGCCTCTTTGATTTCGTTGCGGAAGAGGGTTATCTGGCCAGTGAAAGGACTAAAATTGGTTCCGAAACTTAATTCGTAGGAATCTATTGTTTCATTCTTAAGATCAGGGTTTCCATATTCGGGACTGTACAATTCGAAAAAATAAGGTGCTCGAAATGCCCTTCCATAAAGGAATTTCGTATTGTACCTTTCTGTGATTTCCCAGTTAATGCCAAGGCGTGGGCTGAACTGGCCGCCGGATTGAGTGTAATAGTCGTACCGGCCCCCAATAGTGAGGCGAAGATTTTCAAGAATATCCCAAATGTCTTCCAAATAGGCAGCATAAACGTTTCTCTCTTCTGGCTGCATAATATATTCTTCCGAAAAGTTTTGAAAAGAGGACGGCGGAATATAGATATAAGGGTTGGAAGTTGGTATAATATTCCCTTCTCGATAAGTATTATATACTTCTTGTCTCTCATAAGTAATCCCAGCAACGATGGTATTGTAATCGACGATTTCGTAAGTTGCTTGCGCTTCCCCTCCCGTACGGCTGTCTCTATATCCCCCTTGAGTGAACCGGTTTTCCGATGTGAGCCTTGGGCCGGCTGGAGTAATCATTAGTGATCCCTTGGGGAAGTACTGCGC
Organism: Desulfatiglandales bacterium; assembly: GCA_963663335.2. Taxonomy (GTDB): domain Bacteria; phylum Desulfobacterota; class DSM-4660; order Desulfatiglandales; family Desulfatiglandaceae; genus NaphS2. The sequence continues at coordinate 1,157,155 of CAXXLN010000002.1, forward strand.
GACCATGTCATGGGTCTCCTGATTTCGATATGCTTTCGCCATCAGGTTCAGCCCTTCAGTTGGTGATACGTCATAGCTGAGATTCAGATAATAGTTTTTGTTATGGAATTCGCTCATGTTATCCAGGATGGGTCTATTACCAAAGGGCAAATCCCTCTTTTTTTCGATATATTTTCCATCAAACTTGAAGTCTCCGTATTTCGCCGTGAGCTGAGCATCCCATTCATAGTTGTCCCCTTTCATGTTGCCCGGTGCCAGTGATGCATGCGTGCCATATTGCCGGTCCAGAACACTCTGTTGGTCATCATCCACAAAACCCTGAAAGCCATCAGAATTGCGGTAGTTAGCATAAGCCGCCACTTCATAGCCGTTTATGGTTTTGCCGAAAAGAGCACTGCCTTCCCAGGTATTAAAGCTGCCGCCGCTCCCGGTAACCTGCAGTCCGTCGACATCGTCACCTTCCTTCGTGATGATATTGATTACGCCTGCCATGGCCCCGGATCCATAAAGGGCGGAAGCAGGCCCGCTCACAAATTCAATACGTTTGACATTGTCCAAATCCAGGTTCCCGTAGGCGTCTAGTGCATTTCCAGTGACGACATTGTTTACGACGTGACTGTTCATCATGAAAAGAATTTCGGAGCTGAGGGCGCCACTTCTGCCTCTTACGTAAAAAACGGAATATCCCCAGTATTGCGCCCAAACAGACCACCCCGGAACCGTCTGAACGACCTCCCAGAGATACCTCGCGCCGATCTGTCGGATTTCTTTGTCGGTTACCACATGGATGGTACCGGGTGCCTTCTCTATTCTCTGGGGGATTTTGGACGGGGTAATGACATAGGTCTCTTCCTTGAGATACTTGAGTTCATCATTCAATTCATCTTCCTTCGCGAGGGCATCCTCTACGGGTTCTTCAGAACAGGCAACCTCTGGACAAAGAAGAAAAAAGGACGGCGCCAGCAGTATCATTGCCAAGCCAAACATCTTTGGTCCTGACCGGAAAAACTTCATCATAACGAACCCTCCCAATAAGTATTGACCGAAAGCTACTCAACAATCCGGTTGGCCGTGCTAAATGCCCTCTCCCGGTATTTCAAGCCGTACTCATCAGCCTTCTTAAGGTTCAGGAAAATATGAGAACCCGCCGGCAGTTGCACTCTTTTCTTGACCACATCTTTGGATAACACCTCCTGGGATATGGCTGCCGCCTGGCGTCCGGTCGTCGGGTTGTCGACGGACACGATCAACATGGCCCCATATTCAGCAAAGGCTTCGTGGTAGGACAAAATGGGTATTTTGCTGATGTCACATTGATTAAACACCTTCATCAGGCATTCTTTATCTGACATGACCACCGGGTCGCTTATGAGCCAAAGAGCGTCGACTTCCTTCAACAACTCCTGAAGTGCAGGAAGGGTATCCTTTTTCTTGGACAAGGACCTGCCGATGATCTCAACCCCCATTGCTTTGCCTGATGTCTTGGCCTCATCAAACCAGTGTCGGTTGTATTTATAGCTGTACAAAATGCCGATTTTTTTTATTTCGGGAAAGAGGTAACGAAAAAGAGTGATCTGCATTTCCGGGTTGAGTTCGCTGGAAACGCCATAGGTCTTTTGGGACAAAGGCAGGCGGTGCCAGTTGAGGACAGAGGAAAAAACGATGTTCCTTTCCCTAATAAATTTGTTGGCGAGAAGATACGCCTTGGTCCCGATGCAATAGACCAGGTCGGGATATTCATTGTAGAGAAACTCCTCGATTTCCCGAAGTTTCAGTTTCTTGTCCCCCAGGTCGAGTTCCAACACAGGTGTTGAAATGGACTTGGTGAATTCTTCCTGGGCGGTTTTGTATTTATCAACCGAGGCATTTGAATTGATCACCATAATCTTGGGACCCTCATCGGCAGATAATACGCTGAGGAGAAAGACAAGTGCTATAAAGCTTATGAGTTTGAAAGCCTTCATTCAGCTCTCCAGTTTTGACCTATCCGATGCATCCAGTTCCTGCCAGCCGTCAAGACCCAGCATTCTGATTCGTCTTTTTCCATCTGAATCCATTGACATCTTTTTAATGATGTCGATTGTCTTTTGGGTGTTCTCTTTAAAACCTGGAGGGAACGCCAGTACCAAACCGAGGGTCTCCACTCCCTCGGCAATAACTTTCATCTTGCTGCAAAGTTTTGGATTTACGCCCTTTAGTTCCTCAAAGGCGTTTTCAGAAGCAAAGGCAAGTTTGGCCATGCCAAAGCCCACGGACATCAGAGCATCGATATCTTTTGGTACGGTAAGAACCTGAAAGGGTTGATCGGCGTATTTTTTCTGCAGCATCATTTTGAGGGCGTTGGTGGTATACTGAAGGCTACTGGCTGATGCGATGAGTCCGGGCTTGGCGGCTTCGATATCGGCAGGCTTTTCACCGGTCACCAATATTTTTTTCTGGTACTTCTTTCCGTTTCTCAACCCTGTCAGTGCAGGTGTGAGGGCGTACTTCTTATGGATGTGTCGGTAATGCCAGCTGGAAAGAAGCAGCAGGCAGTTTTCCTTGCCCTTAACCTGTTTTTCAAAGACATCTCTGGCACTGAAAGGCTGGAATTCGTAGGGACCGAGTTTGGAGAGATATCGGTCAAATTCCATCTTGAGGGATTTGAAATTATTGATGTTGGTCTCGGAACTGTAGAAATAGATTTTGATTTTTCCTTCTCCTGAAGAAATTACACAGAAAATTGCCAAACCCAAAAGAAGGATTGCACTCATGCACGAGAGAGATCGGAAACGGCCTTTTGGCTGTAAGCTAATCATAATATTCTCTTGACTGAAACTGCTGACATGATACATTTGGACACTCCCTGTTTACGGTACATACGGTAAACATTTCTTTCGGGTTTCAATATAGAAGGTTCCCCACAGGTCTTGAGAGCAGGCAATACCATGACCCCCGAACCGCATTTTCAAATTCAAATCGACCTGGTTCAGTTTAAGTTCCATTTGAATCTCCCCGGTCATGACCCCCTTAGCCTTCATTTCGATACCCCTTCCCGCCGGTTTTACCTTTCGGTGATTGCCCTGGTGGCGGAAGAGATGAAAAAAAACAGCGGCAATGTCTCCGTGCCGCTTGAACCCCATTCCGAAATTCTGGCCCTTTTAAACGAAACCGTAGGAGGGGGAAAGGGTTCGTCGAAAAAGAAAAAGCTGCTCTTTCGCATCTACAATAAATGGAAGAGCGCCCTGCCGGATTTGGAAAATGCCCCTCTTTTCAATGTGGTGGGTCATAAGAGGGGGTATGACGACGGGGTGGCGAGGGTCTACCATTTTGACAGGCAAACCAAAGATCTGTGGGCCAATCTCTTTGAATATCGGGGGAGCCGCGAAAAAGTGAGGCTTCGGCTCGCCGTGGAAAAGCTGGGCCTCCAAGTCAATGATCTGGAGATTGTTTTTGACGGAGGCGACGGTGTCCAGGATGGCGGTCCCTGGGAAAGGTTCCTGGCATCCCTTTCGGATGTTTCCGGGCCGAAAGAAGCCTCTTTGAGCCCTTCCACATCGTCTCGCGGAGCGGATAGCGGGTCCGTGGTGGAAGTGCTCAAAGATTTGCTGACCCAAAAAGGGGGAATTGAAAAGGTCTCCCTGGAAGACCGTCTTCAACTGATCGCAGGTCTTGCCGGTGCGCCCAATGCCGGCCGTCAATGGGCGAACGCAGAAGACGGGAGACGGTCGGCGGGCCCGGAAACACCTGAAGCGGTGGGTGTGTCTTCGGATTACGAGATGCGCATCTCAACCATCCTGGTGAAAGGCATTTCAGGTGATGGAAACGCTTCCGACATTTACGCGGCGCCTGAAGTGAAAGACGGAGCGCCGCCGTCCTCCCGGTCGGATGTCTACGCCCTGGGGGTTTTGTTATACCAGATGGCGGTGGGGGATCTTTCAAGGCCCCTTGACCCGGATTGGAAGCTGGCCGTGTCGGATGACGTGCTGAGGGAAGACATCGCCGCCTGCGTTGAAAAGCTGCCTGAAAAACGACCGAGCGATCCCATGGCGGTGATTGCCGGGCTTAAAACCCTGGTTGAACGCCGCAGGATTTTACTCCCGCAGCAGGGCTTTAAAACGCGGAATGCCGCTTCTTTTGGAAGGAGGAAAAGCAGGTGGATCGGTTGGGGTATTGCCATGGTGGCCATTTTGGCCCTGCTGGCATTTCCGGCATGGTATTATCAGAAAGTGAGCCGGGCCGAAGCTGCCAAGAAAGAGGCGTACGAAACGAATCTTCCGAAGATACGGCAGTCGCTGGATCAGGAAAAATACTTGTCAGCCTATGCTCTTGCCCGCAGGACAGAAAAGCTCGTCCCCGATGATCCGACCCTCCAGCAATATATTCTGGATGCCACTAACACGTTTGACATTGAAACCATGCCGGCCGGCGCCACGGTTTCCTATCGGCCCTACGCTGATGTGAATGGTCCGTGGGTGGAGTTGGGGGTAACGCCCATCAAAAAGGCCGTGCTTCCGGTGGGCATGACCCGCTTTCGCATCAAGAAGAAGGGATATGCGGAAAGGGAACTGTTACGGCCGGTGGTACCGAGGAATTCCCTTGGATATGTGAAATTTAGAGAAATCAGTGATCCATTTCAGTTTGATCTGTACGAAAAGGGACGGGTTCCCGATGGAATGGTGCCGGTGGATGGCGGCGGTTTCAAAGTACCCATAAAAGGGGTGCCGAATAAGGTGTTCACCGTTAACGGCCCTTTCTTTATCGACCGCGTCGAAGTGACCAACCGAGCCTATAAGGAGTTTGTGGACGCGGGGGGGTACGATGACCCACGGTATTGGAAGGAGGAATTTAAAAAGGATGGGCAAGTGATCCCCTTTAATGAAGCCGTGAAAGCGTTCTTGGACCGGACGGGCCGGCCGGGACCCTCCACTTGGGAATCGGGCCGTTATCCGGAAGGGCGGGGTGATTATCCGGTTTCCGGTATCAGCTGGTATGAAGCGTCGGCTTATGCCCGTTTTCGAGGCAAAGCCCTTCCCACCATTTACCATTGGGCTCGGGCGCTTTTCCCAAAAAACGAGTTTTTTACCCCTCTGACCCCACACCTAATTCCCCAAAGCAATATCGAGCGAACGGCTGTTGCCCCGGTGGGAAGCTACCCGGGCATCGGAAGCTGCGGTGCAAACGACATGGCCGGCAATGTGCGTGAGTGGTGCTGGAACGCCAACGGAGAAAACCGTTATTGTCTGGGAGGCTGGTGGCAGGATCCGGCCTATGTAGTTACCGATAGTTGTGTGGCGTCTGCCTGGGACCGCTCTAAAGGAAATGGGGTTCGATGCGTCCTCTATTCTGAGGATGCGCCCCCTTCAGCCGCTCATTTAAAACCGGCGGACTTGCGATTTCATGATCCCTATACCATTCCTCCCCGTTCCAAGGAATCCCTGGAAACCCAGAAAGCCATGTTCGCCTACGAAAAAGGACCACTGCATCCTGTTGTGAAATCCCGAAAAAAAGGGGGCAATGGGTGGATCAGGGAGACTGTAACCATCGATGCGGCCTATGACAAGGAACGATTGATCATTCACCTGGATCTGCCTGACCGTTGTAAGCCCCCCTACAAGGCGGTGATCTACTGGCCCGGTGCCAGTGCTCTGTACCACCCTGAGTTTTCGCGAAATTTTCTCTGGGAACCCTGGGACCTGATCCCGCAAAACGGCAGGGCGTTGATCAGTCCCATCTACTCACATTGCTTTGAACGGGGAGGGGGTAAACCCTTCAAGGGAAAAAAGAGCAGGATACAAGGCTGGTTTGATCGCCTGAACGATCTGCGGAGAACCATCGATTATCTGGAAACCCGAAAAGACATCGACACTCGGAGCCTTGCGTTTTTGGGCCTGTGCTGGGGCGGACTTGTGGGGCCCCAGATTTCGCCCTACGAGGAGCGGATCAAGACGCTCATCCTGGTTTCAGGAGCCATCTATATTCCCATCGCATGGCCTAAACCCGAGGCTCTGACGCAATCTCTGACAAAAGTTCCGGTTCTCATGCTCAATGGAAAATATGACTTTATTTTTCCGGTAAAAACCCACCAAAACCCCCTCTTTGATCTGATTGCCACCCCGCCCGAACACAAAAAGCGCGTCATCTATAACTGTGGTCATCTGCCGCTTCCACGTGCTCCCATGATGAAGGAAATTTTTGCCTGGCTGGACACATATCAAGGACCGGTAGATTGCGGGGGAGACGCCGGGAGCCGCGAATCGTTTGCAAGACGATATTAGAAAATCGCTTGCTCAAAAGCATATTCATCTCATATCATGGCAATAACCATTTCAAGTCAATCCATGGATCGGAATCCCCTTGAAACGATACCGGGACTTTAACACCTATCTGAGAGAACAATTCGGAGAACGGGTGCAGCGCATTTCACTGGATTCGGGGCTGGGATGCCCCAATCGCGACGGGACCGTTTCAACGGGGGGATGCATCTTCTGTGACGGCCGGGGATCCGGTACCGGTGCTTTTACAGAAGAGCGGGAATCCCTCACCCGGCAAATCTCAGAAGCCGAGAAGTTCATTCGCAAACGGTACAAAGCGCAAAAATTCATCGCCTATTTCCAATCTTTCACCAACACCTACGCCTCTGCTTCATACCTGAAAAGGCTCTACGATGAAGCCCTAAGGCATCCCCGGATGGTGGGACTTTCGGTGGGTACACGGCCCGATTGCATCGATGAAGAAATTCTGGATATGATCAGTCTATACCGAAAAGACTACCTGGTCTGGATGGAGTACGGCCTACAGTCGGCCCACGACAAAACCCTGCACACCATCAACCGGGGGCATTCCGTGGCATGTTTTGAACGGGCGGTTCATCTCACCCATGATGTCGGCTTGAACATCTGCGCCCATGTGATTCTGGGACTCCCCGGTGAAAACCGCCGGATGATGCTGGAAACGGCCCGGTTTATCGCATCCCTGCCCGTTCAAGGGATCAAGATCCATTTACTCTACGTGATTCGGGGGACCCCTTTGGCCCAACTTTATGAAGCAGGGGCGTTTTGTTGTCTGAAAAGGGATGAATATGCAAACCTGGTGGTGGACTTTCTGGAGCTTCTCCCCTCTGAAATGGTGATTCAACGGCTCACCGGAGATCCTGGAAAATCCGACCTTTTGGCGCCGGGCTGGGCGGTTCACAAAATGGAAAACCTGAAATGTATTCAGGATACCCTTGAAAGGAGAGAGACATGGCAAGGACGTCTTTACGGAAAATCTACTACTGGGGCATGAAGCTGGGTAGACTCCATATCCATATGGCTTCCACGGAAAAGGGGGCACTTCGCACCGGTATCGGCTTTAATTCAACCCCCGATACGAAAAACTTTTTTAAAAAGCGTTACCCGGATTCGGAATTGCTGGAAGACCATGATGTCAACCGCCCTCTTCAGCAGGCCATTGAAGCGGCGTTTTCCAATAAAGACCCCCGGGAAGCGTTAAACGTGGATGTTGCCTGCACCCCCTTCCAATGGGCCGCCATGAACGCCATCGCCAGAATCCCTTTCGGAGAAACCAGAACCTATAAGGAAGTGGCGGCCATGACGGGAAAACCCAAGGGAGCGCGGGCCATCGGACAGGCCATGGGCCGAAATCCCTTGCCCCTGATCTTTCCCTGACACCGCGTTGTTGCCGCCGGGGGGCTCGGCGGGTTTGGCAGCGGACTGGATGTAAAACAGTATCTGCTGGAATATGAAGAGAAAAACAGAGGATGAGACCATCAATAAATGGCTTCAGGGCCGCAACGCTTGACCCGGGAGCTTTCCGATTTCAATAACCGCCGCTTTGGCCCAATTCAAAATCCCCAGAAAGCTCAGAAAAGGAGATAGGAATTTGACCTCACTTTCCTAACCGTTTGTGGCGGCTTAAAACGCAATTCATACAACTTCAGGGGATTGAGCATCACCAAACCGTTGAGGGGGGATAAATACTTTTCGCAATCCCTCTTTCAACGAAATCGCTTCCTCAGGGCAGAATCGAGCACAAATGCCACAGCCCAGACAGGCTTCTGCATCCCTTTGGGCCAGGTTTTCAGTATTCAGGGAAATAGCATCCGTGGGACAGGAATCCACACAGGTACCGCAACCGGTACAAAGATCAGTGTCAATTTGAGACGTGTAAAAGGTGGAATTTATCAGGGGCATGGCGCCTTCACGCCACATGCGAAGAACATCGCAACAATCTTTGCAGCAATTGCAGATGCTCGTTTCAGGCCGGGTTTCATTGGAAGCAGGATGGTAGGCTTTGTGCATCAAACCTGCCGCTTCGGCTTCTTTCATGATTTTCAAGGCTTCTTCCTTTGTCACTTTTCTGGCAAACCCCTGAGCCGTCGTATGACGCGCCGATTTTCCAAATGTGAAACAATTCAACGTGGGTGCTTTCATGACGCAGCCATCTTCCAAAACCGCACGCCGTTGACGACAAAAACAGTGGCCGACCGCAATGTCATCGAATTTGTAAATAATCTCTTCCACACTCTGGCTTGGCAGAATAAATTCTTCGGGTGTTTCCACGACTTTGTCCACTCGAACCACCCGAATGGTTCTACCGTTTTCTCCGACGGTTGATGCCACTGTTCGGTCAACGGACGGCGCCATCTTGAATGCCGGGAGCAGCTGGTCATAGTTGCGCTGAAGATTGTCCCGTACCTCACCCATGAGTTTTTCAAACAGCGATGCAAGCTCTTTTTCCGCTTCATCCCCTGTCAGTTCACCCATGAATTTATATTCCATCAGGCCCACATTCATCAGGGGAAGGAGGCGGTAGACCATGATACCCGAGCCGCCGGGTTGATTGAAGATCAACCCCTTTCGGGCCAGCGTATCGGTGATACGGCTGATATTTTCACTGGAAAACCCGCTTGATAAATTCAATTCCTCCATCGTTTGGGAGGCCTTGGATTTAAAGGCACAAATTAAGTCCAGTTCATCTTCATTTTCCCCGACCACATGCCTGATAATTGAGATACTGGTGTCGTTAACCGGAAAGGGAAAGAGCCCCTGTTTGCAGACAACACCAGCAGCCCGCTGAAATTTCTGTTCTAACGACCCGTTCATTACCATCGGTTCTACCTCCTCAACGTCTCATCAAGATACTCCGCCCACATTTGACTCCGTAACAGGTCAATGGTTTCAAATTTTCTTTGCAACCGAGGAAGAAGTCCTGAATTTAAACTTCGCATCTTCGCTTCCAAATCGCCGCAAATATAGTGATGGCATATAAAAGGTCTCGACCCGAGCCCCAAAGTACACCCGGATGGTCCCAGCAACCAACAACCCTTTTTACGAATTCCGTTTTTTCGCCAAATTTGTTTTCGGCCTGATAATTTCAGAAAGAGGATATCTTTTTCGCCAAAAAGATACCCCACCCGCTCACAACAGAGGGATTTGCAACGGCCACATACCATTTCGACGCAATCTTTCTGTAGCGCCGCCACTTCAAAAATCAGGGACTCCAATTTTTTAACGGTCTTTTCAGCCTGATGCATGCCTTTCTCACTTTCTTCTTGTCGCAAACAGTGCCCTGACATTACGGGCTCAGATCTCTTTTAACAATACATTTACGGATGCTTCTTTTGCAAAATGATCCAGGCCATTGAGTTTCTCTGTGATTTTTTCAAAATCAGGGTCTGAAAGCGTGGAAACATTGTTGATTCCCTGCTGTTCGAACTTGTCGATGACATATTTTACGGTAAAAAGATTCACATCCTGAGCCGGTTGATAAGACCGCTCGTCCCCTTTACCAGTACAAACTTCCGAAACTATCCCGGCGGCTCTGGTTTCCCTCAGAATCTCTCGCAAAAGGGATTTTGGGATATTAAGCGCTTCGATAATCTGTGCCGAAGTAACCGGGGTAGCACCCTGACAGAAACGTTTCACCAGAAAGTGAACCACTTGAAGCATTATGGTTTTCTTGAGTCGGTAACTGATGTTGGAAAAATCCGGTGAAAACTCATAATCCCTTTCGTTTTGAATGGAGAAAATCATTTCCGCACCGAACAGTACAATCAACCAGCTGATCTGCAACCAGACCAGGAAAAGAGGAAGCGCCGCAAAACTGCCATAAATGGCGTTATATTTACTCACACCGAATTGAAATGAGAGATAAGCCCATTGAAACAACTGAAACAAGGTGCCCGCTGTGATGGCCGCCGGCAAACCGACGTTCCAACTGATTTTTCCATTGGGCAAAAACATATAAAGGAATGTAAAAAGAATCCAAATAACGCAGTAGGGAAGCAGTTTCAAAAGAAAGAAAATAGCGGGACTCACGGTTCCCAAAATCGAAAAAGACGCCACGGCAGACGTCACATGACCCTTGATGACAACGGTCAGCGCACTCGACAGAACCAGCAGGATGGTACAGATGAACATGGTCGCCATATAGTCACTGACTTTCCGACCGAAACTCCTCGGTTTTGGAAAATTCAAAATGTGATTAAACGCACTTTCCACATTACCCAGAACACGGATCACGGTCCAGAACAGGATCAGGACGCCCACTCCCGCAATCAGACCCCCTTTGGTGCTCTCCAGCATGGACTGGGCAAATACGGTTACCTTCTGAATCACTTCCTCATGGCCATAAAAGCTCTGTTGAAGCTGGTGCTCCAAGGCATTTTGAAACCCAAACCCTTTGGCAATGCCAAAGGCCATGGCCAGGACAGGAACAATGGACAAAAGCGAATAAAAGGTCAGAGCAGAAGCTCTGAACATGCACTGATCTTCATTAAACGCTCGAAAAGCAAGCAGTACAACCCGTAGAGGACGAATGGATAGGGCTTTCCACCCGGAGGCAGCATCAAGGCGGATTTTCCATATGTCCTCTCCGAAAAACCGTATGCCTCCGGCGATTAGTCTATTCGCTTTATTTCTCATGAAAAATGATCGGGTTTCGGGTAATGGTTATGACCTTCCGGGATTCCATTATGAAGCACCATAACTGCGGTCTCCGAAAATTTTCGTCCCGATTCTCACTATATTGGCCCCTTCCTCTATGGCGACCTTGTAGGAACCGGACATGCCCATGGAAAGAATGGACATTTCCACCTTTTCAAGTTTTAGGGTGCTGATTTCATCAAAGAGCTTTTTGGCCTTTCGGAAATAGGGCCTGCTCTCTTCAGGGTCATCGGTGAAAGGCCCCATGGTCATCAATCCTTTGACTTTAACGTGGGCCAAGGCGGATATCTCTTTGATCAGCGTAACGGTTGCGCCAGGCGTGACACCGGCCTTCTGATCCTCCTCACCGGTGTTGATCTCCAGCAGAATGGGCATTGTTTTATTTAACGCTTTGCACGCCTTGTCAATGGCTTTGGCCAGTTTCAGGGAATCCACGGTTTCAATCATATGGAAGATTGCCACGGCTTTTTTGGCTTTGTTGGATTGCAGGTGCCCGATCATATGCCATTTTACCGGTTGGGAAATCACTTCAAAGAGCCTCTCGGCTTCCTGAACGTAGTTGTTCCCGATAATCGTGAGCCCCCCTTCAATCGCTTCCAGCACCTCTTCCGGGGACCGGGTCTTGGCGGCGCCCACCAGTTGAACCCCTTGAGGCAATTCCGCCAGAATGCGTTTGATATTGTCTTTGATCATGATGATCTCCTCAGCTAATAGAAAAGTGATACCCCAATTCCCAATGGGTGTAAAGGGGCATTTCGTTGCATTTTCCCCCATGCTTGTGGTATTCATTGATAAAATAGCAAGGAGAAAGAAAAATGACAAAAGATAAAGATGGGCATTTCGCACAAAAGCACCCTTCAGACAGCGAAACCGACCCACGCCTCATCAGCGCATTGAAACAGGAGGCATCCGCTAAAGGCGTTGCCTGTGCCGTTGCCTTTAAAGTGGCATCAGAACTGGGTGTGACACCCGGGCTTGTGGGAAAAGCGGCGGATCTGCTTGAACTGCGGCTTAGAAAGTGTCAGTTGGGTCTTTTTGGATATGAACCGAATAAACGGATTGTAAAACCGGCTGAAACGGTTTCAAAGGAGTTGGAAACCCACATTCGTGAAGCACTCACAGACAATCGTTTGGCTTGCGAAAAAGCATGGGGCATTGCCGGAAACCTGGGTGTAACAAAGATGGCTGTTTCTTCCGCCTGTGAAAGCTTAGGGATTAAGATAAACGCGTGCCAGTTGGGCGCATTTTAAAGCTATTAAAAAAACATCCCCTTCATGAAACATGCTCAATCAGCATGTCAATCAGGGGATGCTTTACGGTTGGCCGGCTTTCCCTAACAACTACAGGAAGAACCACATGAAGAAGGCTGCACCGGCATATTTGACATAATGTTGAAACCGGAACCCATGGCTGAGGTCACATAATCCACTTTAATGGGTTTAACCCGGTCATACAGGGAGTTTTCAATTACAAACTTAATACCACGGTCATCAAATTCCTCATCGTTCTCTCTTGACTCATCCAGAGCCATTCCCAGTGACGGGCCGCTTCACCCACCTTGGGACATCATGATTCTGATGGCCGGAATTTCTTCCCTGTCCTTTAAAAAATCTTTGATCATCTCACTTGCTTTTTCTGTTATCTCCAGCATATCTCCTCCTTATGGGACTTTTTTGTCTACTGTATTTTAGAATATGTACGATATTTATTTTGTCAATATAGAGACAGGGACACGGGAAAGGTTGCAAATTTTTTAAAAGGGTTCCTCCTTAAGGCGTTGTTTCAGCCAGATCTTCACCTGATCCAATTCACCCTGCAATTCTCCAATGGCTTTCCCCCGATGGCTGACCCTGTTTTTTTCTTCCCGGGTTAACCGAGCAAAAGTTTTTTGAAGCGGTGGATAGTAAAAAAGCGGGTCATAACCAAACCCCCCATCACCCTCGGGTTCCTCGGCAACCATACCTTCACAGCTCCCTTCATAAACCAGGGCGGGTCCCCTTGGAACGGCGATTACCAACACGCACATAAAGGCTGCCGATCTATCCTCAACACCTGTCATTTCATGAAGCAATTTGCGGTTATTGGCATCATCGTCCCCATTCTCCCCTGCATAACGTGAAGAAAAGACGCCGGGAGCACCGCCAAGTGCCTTTACCGTTAATCCGGAGTCATCGGCAAGAGCGGGAACGCCCAGCACCCTCGCCGTAAATTGGGCCTTTTTGAGCGCATTTTCTTCGAAGGTGTCACCGTCCTCGATGACCGGCGGAATAGGCCCGAAATCATTCAAGGTCTTGATCTCGATATCCGAATGCCGGAAAAGTTCCCGCAACTCCAAAATTTTGCCCTTGTTCTTAGTGGCCAGCACCAGCGGCCGATCCAGTTTCATTTTGCATCCCTCATATTCTATGGTTACCCAGCTTGACGCCATTTTGAATTACAGCGGTCACGTTGGCAAACGCTTCCCAAGTAATGTGCACCCATACCACAATCCGGTCGATTTGAAAATAGAATGCGCGAAATAAGAAAGGCAGCGCCGAAAACGGCGCTGCCTTTCGTTTTGGAGTCTGCGCTTCTTTTTTTTATTGCACGGTTACCTTAACCGTATCGCGCCATGTCCCTTGCGGATTACCATCCGCGTTACTGTCCACAGCAAAGTAAAAATCATATACGCCTGCAGACAGTGTTCCATTGAACACTTCTACGGCACTAGACAAATTTGACATCCCCATTTGAATGCAGGGAGCAAGTTGGTCAAGCCAGCCTTGGGCGCTATAAACATAGCTGTACCACCCCATTTCGGATGCATATGCGGCAATCCACCAGTCGGCTTTTTGCCCCAGCCGGCTTCCTGCATCGAGCCCCACTGTAATGGATACGGAATCCCCGGCTAAAATCGTAACCGGTCCATCCTGACCGTTGGCTTTGATGTCGGGAACAGGTGGATTCGGATCCTCAATCGCCCCGTAAACAACCACCTTTTCTTCATCCACATACTGCCATCCCGCCTCGAGGACATCAATGTCGGTAGTCCCTTCAGGCAGCGGTTCAACCCGAATCATGGTCACGCTTCGCGTAGACGACCCCGCATTGTGATCCCAGTCATAATCGTACGGCCATACCACTTCCTGGTTGGCGGCGGTGCTGGACTGGTCCGGCGGAGAAGGAACCTTTTGGGGCGGTACGATTCGAAAGGGGCCTTCTCCTGACAGCTTATTGTCATCCCCCAGTATGCCGGCTTCCAAAGCCGCACCTTCGCGCTTGTAGGCCAGAATCATTTTAAGGCCGTTTTCATTTACGATTCTATCCAGATTGCTTCGTCCGGCACAGGAAGCTGCACCGTAGTCGCACCAACCGTCCGTCGGATTCAGGGCGGTATCCGCCTCGACATCATATTGATAATAGGCCTCGGGGTACGTGCCGTTCACATGATAGAGCTCAGGATCCGAGTCAATTTCAAGGGGATGATAATCCGACCAACCGTCCGGTGAAAAGACCGTTATACCTGAAGCGGAGCTCAAAACACCAGCATCCTTTAAGAGATCCTCTACGGGGACTCCGGTGTACTGAGCATAATAATCACCCGACCGGGCGGTATTCATAAGCAAAAACTGGGTGTGCTGGCTCATGGCCTCAAGCTGTGCTTTCGTATAGACTCGGCTGGGAGCCGGCACTTTGGTGGGATCATCGCCGGCATTGCCGGGGTAACGGACCGCCGCAATTTCGGTTGAATTGGTGTATCCGTCCCCGTCTGAATCCTTACCCTCAATGGCGGCGATGGCGGCCTGGTTCCGACCATTGATCAGATAATCCATACCATAGGAATTGAGAGTGTCCACAATATTACCGCTACCGTCATAGCCATAACTGTAGTGGCACCATTGGCAACTCCCCAGGCTGACCAATTTCCCTTTATTATTTTCATATTGCCCACCCGTATGGCAGAGTGCACAATGATCCAGTTTTGTACCCGCCTTATCAGGATACTGCGCCACAAAATATTGTGAATCATTTTCTCCTTCATGATGATACGCGGATAAAGCCACCGATACCATCAGCATGACCACGAAAAAGGCTCCCGAAATCGTCAAAAACTTTTTCATTTTTTCCTCCTTGTTAAAATTTAAGATTTTGGTCCTCTCATCCCATTTTGTGAGGACCGTTAAAATTGAAGCTGAACCCTTCCTACGAACACATCTTCCATGTCACTGTATATGGTTTCCCCGGTGAGAGAATCCTTTTCAATCAGCAGGGGCCGGTCAAAATTTGTACGGGTAGCATTTAGAATAACACGGATATAGGGGTTGAGGTACCAATTGAGTCCGATGGTATAGGAGGTGACTTCCTGAACCGAAGTGCCCGGTTCAATCAGGTATTCATAAGCTGAATCCCCCCCGTCAAAATGGTCATAACGAAATGCAATGCCCAACGCTCCCCATCCACCTTGCCACAGGTTTCGATACGGCCTAATCCCCTGGATCACTCCGTTCTTTAACGTCGGATTCTCCCCGGTGATCATCCACATGATCGCCCCATAGTAGTCCTTTAGATTGATATCAAACTCCGCATCGCTGGTTTTCACATCCGAGAACTGTAAATTAATGTACTCTCCCCACAGAAGCACCGGACCGTATGCCCAGGCCAGCTCCGCCCCATAACGGGTACGCGAATCCACATCTCGGATAATGTTGAATTTGGCAGCCGAATTTACGTCGAAAAATGTGGTCAACCCGCTGGTCTTAACCGCCACCTTCACATTGTTCCGATCCGCCCTGGCGTAACTGTAGCTTCCCCCCACCTGAAACCAGTTCCAAAGCGGAATACCCATATTCCTGAATGGGGCGTAAACAATTCGTCCTGTAACTTCAGGGGAATCCGAGTCACCGCCTACCGTATCGTCTACACCGTCGCCGTTGAAAATACCCACCCCGTAATAGATGCGATCTTTCCAGAACGATGCATGGGCCATGAGCCCCACATCCCGCCGTGGCGTCAGGTAATACCCCATGTCCCTCTCGGCAAAGATGGTATTTTTTTCTGAAGTATATTGCTCAAGGCTGAAAGGTTCTTTGAACTGGCCCACTCGAAAAGAAATAAAGGGAGCGATACGGGCATCCACATAGGCATCCAGAAGTTTGCGGCTGCTGGACCCCTGAAATTCATACTGGAATTTGTAAGAGAAGCGTTGGTAGAAGTGACCCGCAATCAGCAGCCGGGCTCTGCGGATGTCGAATCCGTCTTTGTCGGGATCCGCATCGCCGTCATAATTGAAGTATCGGTAGTCAACTTGAAGAAGACCGCCAATTTGGAGTTCAAAAAGATCTTTTTCTTTTGAACGAAGGTAAAAACCGTTGTCGAATACGGCATCCAGCGGAAATACTTTATTTGCTTCTGAAACTTTCTGACTGGGAATTTCCGTTTGGGTTTTTGCAGTCTTTACTTTTACTTTTTCTTCGTGAGGCAATGCATCAGACGATTTACTGACCTGTTGAGCGGTACTGCTCGGGCTGGACGAAAGGGCTTCCTCTTTTGCTTTGAGCGCCTGTTCTTTTTGAAGCAGGGCCTTCTCCCGCTTGCCTAGTGCTTTTTCACGATCCGCCAGGGCCTTTTGATCTTTGGTTAACGTTGCCTTAATTTTTGCGGCCTGTTCTTTGCTGATAGCACCATTCTGCCGAAGCAGATCCAACAACTCCAGAAGGGCCTGGTCTTCGGCGGAACAAACACCGTATAATCCAAGAAACCAAAAAAAAGAGACAAGAATTGCAAGTCCAACACGCTTCATTTTCAAAAAATTCCATTTCATATGTTCGGCACCCCGTTCTTCTGTCACATCTGAAGGTGCGACAAAAAAAACGATTTGATGCTCTTATTACGGAAAAGGGTCGGAACTTCTTACCGTTTTTAGTAACTTATTGTCAAGATTTTTTTGATTTCCTATAAACTCGTTTTTTATGGCCTATTGTTTACCAATAATGTCGAATATCAACCATAAAACTTTGGCAATTGACTAATATGAAAATACATGTTTAATTAAAGTTAAGTTAAACAGGAGGCCCCGTCATCAATGGAAGAGAAAACGCTGCTGAGCACTCGGGAACTGGCGCAATTCTTGAGCATTAATGAAAAGATGGTGTATACACTGATTGCCGAAAAGGGCCTTCCGGCCACCAAAGCCACCGGCAAATGGCTCTTCCCCCGACATCTGGTCGAACAATGGCTCGAAGCCCAGACCGTCAACTTTCCTAAACAGCCAAATCCTCTGCCCCCATATGACGGCCTGCTCATTATTGCCGGCAGCAATGATATCCTTCTGGACAGGGCCATCTCAATGATCAACCAGCTACACCCTGAGGAGCTGGTGGCATTCGGCAATCTGGGAAGTCTGGGAGGCATTCGAGCACTGAGGCGCAATCATTGCCATATGGCCTCCAGCCATTTGATCCAAAAAGACGGGGAAGAATACAATTTCGGATTTGCGAAAGATGAGTTGGATCAAATGCCCGGCATCATCAATTTCTGCCGACGGGAACAGGGGCTTCTGATTGAAAAAGGGAACCCTAGAAACATTCGCTCTGTGACGGATTTGGGTCAGGCAGGGATCAACATCATCAACCGCCCTCTGGGGACGGGAACCCGTCTGCTCCTGGATGAAGAACTCGCCAAGGCCGGCATTGAAGGGAACAAGATTGGTGGCTACAACAAAGAGGTATCTCGTCACCTGGACCTGGGGTTGGAAGTGCTTTCCGGTCGCGCCCACGCAGGCCCGTGTATCCGAGCCGTAGCCGAACTTCTGGATCTGGATTTTGTCCCCATAAAATGGGAAAGTTTTGATCTACTGATTCTCAAGGACCGGTTTTTTGATAGAGGGGTACAGCAATTCCTGGAGTTTTTGAGCGAAGACGCATTCAAAAAACTTGGGGAGGGCCTGGCTGGATATGATTTGCGTTTCTCGGGAAAGATGCTATTTCCCAAGGAATCATAGCGCCCGATTTCGACCCGGCCCGGGGGCTTTAAATGAGTCAGAGATTAAGGACTTTTTAAAGAGCGGGGTCAAAAGGGCCACAGACAACAGCCACTTCCCCTGAATTCGTCTTCACATGCTGCCAACTGCCCTCGATACTTCACGGCTCTCTTCTGGACCTTGTCCGCCACCCTCAGCAGCCACGCCTTTTTGGCATAGGTTTTACGGTTGTAACCACCTCGGCCTTCATGATAGGCCAAATAAAGATTTCGTGCATTGTCCCTGGATATACCGCACTTCTTAACGCTTAACGCACAATACCATCCCACAAAATCGATGGCATCTCCGAAATCATCCCGATCAGCCCAGGAATTATCCGCACTTTCCTGATACTCCTCCCAGGTCCCATCCAATACCTGTGCATAACCGTATGCGGATGAAGGACGAGGTCCGGGGAAAATCCACAAACAGGTGGTTCGAGGCGGTTTGGCGTCACCAATGTACTTCGATTCCTGGTGCAGAATAGCCATCATAACCGGGATGGGAATCCCCCATCTTTTATAGGAATCCGCCGCATCGTCATACCAGTCATCATTCTCCCTGAAAATCTCGCAGATATTATCGGGATTACGGGGTGGATTCGGTGTTGCGCAGCCACAAAAGGCACTGAAGGTAAGGCAGGCAAAAATCATTTTCAAACGCTTGCGCCACAACAAAAACCTTCGCCTGTCCTTCATTTGCTATTTCCTTTTTTTTCAACCTCATATGTCACTTGAACGGTCTCTTTAGATCCCGACGCAAACTTCAAAAAGGCGGAGGGTATCACCAGCTTTGCATCGGTTTTTCCTGAATCCGTGATGTTGTTGAGGGGGATGCTGGTGGTATAGATTGTCCGCGTTCCTTCGAGAATTGTCTTGGGCCCGTTCAGTTCGACCGTTGAAGGTTTGATCTGTGCTTGAACAAGGATCGAATCCGGTGGCAGTTTTCCCACCCAATCCGCCTGTATGGGGAAGCTCTTTTTCGAGCGCGTGTCCAGATTCACATCCACAACCATGGGCCTCACTTCCTTCAGCGAAAGCCCTGGAGGAATGGAAAGATTATCGTTGGTAATGGCAAAGGTGTTGGTCCCTTCAACGGCCTTGCCCAGATCCATCTTCACACGGATCTGTTCGGGACGGATAGATTTCAAAAGCGCTCTTGAGCCCCGCAGAAATATTCGAACCGAAGTTGCCGAGGTATTCAACAGCTCCATATCGGGTTTCTGGTTGGCATACTCCACGGGAATGTCAAAGGTCTTAATGGAATCAAGACCCCTACTGATGCTGAACCAGACGACGGAAACGATCAGAAGAGACACCAGCGCGGCGGTTCTCAGTTCAATCTTCCTTCTCTTTAGATACTGACCCTGGTTTTCCCGAACTCCCAAATGTTCATTAATGGCATTAACCAACTGTTTCGGACTGTTAATACCAAGGACATCAAAGCCTCGGGTGACGGTAATGGTGCCTCTTTCTTCTGAGACAATAACCACCATTGCATCGGTGGTTTCAGACAATCCCGCTGCAGCCCTGTGACGGGTTCCGTAAGCACTGGGCAAATCCGTCCGATTGGAAAGGGGGAGAATAACACCAACTTCCACAACCCGGTTTTCTGAAACGATGGCCGCCCCATCATGGACGGGGTTGTTGGGCCAGAAAATACTTTCGATCATCTCCTTGGAAACTTTTCCGTCCCAAGTTACCCCCCGCTGAACAAATTCCTCCAGATCTTCTTTGCCGGGGAGAACGATAAGTGCTCCGATACGTCTTTTCGCCAGATCGAAGACGCTTTCGGTAATCGTTTCCACAGGGGTTTTCATGGGTTTTTGGGGTAGGCCCCAGAGAATCGCCCACATGTTTCGAGCACGGAAAACGGATCTGATTTCGTTCCTGAAAACCACAATTACGATCAAAGCGGCAACAGCAATGATGCCTTCCATCATCCAACTGGTCAAAATGAGCCCAAGGGATATGGCCAACCTTTGCAAAATCCATAAAAAGGCAATACCTACCAGCACTCTGAAGGCATCCGTTCCGCGAAAAAGCGCGTAAAGGCGAAACAAAATATAGCTGTTAAACGCGATATCGATAAAGTCCTGCCATCGAATGCTCGATATAAAAATCAAAAGCTTCTGCAACACTTATCACTCCGTAACACTGAACCGCAGGGTTTGAAGGATTTTACCCTCAGAATCAAGTATTTCCACTCGCCAAGGACCCACATCCACGTTTCGAATACTGATTTTGCTGAAGCTGGACCATTTGGGTGTTTTGAGGGTCAGTTTAATGTCTTTCTCGGGCTGGTCCCGCTTAAACCAATGGTGGTAAATAACCGTTTTTTCGGGGACCGGATCAAACGTCGTGAAGCAAAACACACTTCCATGTGCCACGCTGAAAATGATCGTCTCATTAACGGGCTCCAGTTCGTCCAGTCCTTCACACATGACGGCTCTAACCAGGGTCAGTTGCGGCGGTTTTGGAGAAAGTGAACTTTCGCTTTCCGGATCACCATCTGCCCCTTGAATGTTTGGGGCAAAAGAAAAAAGAACCACGAAAACCCACCATAAAAATGTACTTCCGGCCCACTTTTTTTTCATGGAAAATGTTCCTTGTCACATCGGATATAGCCCTGAATACTATTTTTTATACGTAGTCGATATAAGCGAGTCTACCATCTTTGCAAGCAATGGAAATAACTTTATTTAGAGACTTCCGTTAAACTGGCTATCAAGATACCAAAACCGTCCTGAATTTTCAATATGTTAAAGTTCGTAAAGAATGAAAATCTTTCGTAGTTTTACCGGTGGACTTTGCTCGACTTCTATGGCACAATTTATGGCTGTCAAGTCATTCAATCGTTGAAATGGCCGTTGCTTTTTCATTCTCACTTTTTAAATAGCTCCTTCGAAATACCAAAAAAACAGGATATGGCCTCATGAGCGCTAAAACACCAACTCGGGAAGAAGCTTTCACCCTCCTTTGCAAATACAACAAGAGTGAAAGTCTCATCAAACATGCCTTGGCTGTTGAAGGCGTCATGCGCTACTTTGCAAGAAAACGGGGAGAAGATGAAGAAAAGTGGGGTGTTATCGGTCTGGTGCATGATCTGGACTATGAAAAATTTCCCAAAGAACACTGCTCGAAAAGCAAAGAAATTCTCGAGTCCATGGATTGGCCGGAGGAGTATGTCAGGGCCGTGATCAGCCATGGTTGGGGCATCTGCTCTCAGGTCGCACCCGTTACTGAACTTGAAAAAGTGCTCTATGCCATTGATGAGCTAACCGGGCTGGTCGCCACGACTGCCCTGATCCGACCCTCAAAGAGTGTTTTGGATGTCAAACCCAAATCCGTTAAAAAAAAGTGGAAAGACAAACGGTTCGCGGCAGGCGTTGACCGTTCTATCATTGAGAAAGGGGCGCAAATGCTGGGCGTTGAAATTTCCGAGCTTATCAGGGACACGCTTGCGGGGATGCAGGAAGTGGCAGATGACATCGGTTTAAGAGGCACCCCCCAAGGGAATGTGGAAAAATCATGAATCTGGCTCGATTTCCGAGAAGAAACTATACCATAGGCCAAACTCCCATTGAAAAGCTCCCACGTTTTTCAAGGGCCGTCGGCGGGCCTGATATTTATATCAAAAGAGATGATCTTCTGGGCTTGACCGCGGGGGGAAACAAAACCCGCAAGCTGGAATTTCTGGTGGCCGATGCGCTGAAACAAGGCGCCGACACTTTGGTCACCAGTGGTGCCGTTCAGTCCAATCACTGTCGTTTGACCCTCTCAGCCGCGGTCAAAGAGGGGATGAAGTGTCGACTGGTTTTAAAAGAGCTTATTCCCGGCAGTTATGACCCGGATGCCGGCGGCAACATTTTTCTGTTTCATCTTCTGGGAACCGAAAAAATTGAGATCGTTTCCGATGAAACCGCCCTGAATACTGCCATTCAGCAAATCCTTAATTCATTGGCAGATAAAGGCCGAACCGGTTATGTGATTCCCATGGGCGGATCCAATGCCATCGGCGCCACCGGCTACGTGGCCTGTGCTCAGGAAATTCAGGACCAGATATTCCGGCAGGGAACCCCTATGGATGCCGTCATCTGTGCCAGTGGAAGCGCCGGCACACAGGCGGGCCTGGTCACCGGCATGGTGGGCTGCAATATGAACATCCCGGTCATCGGTATCAATGTGGGGGTTACGGAAACAGGCCAGGAGGATGTGGTCTACGAATTGGTTTTGAAAACGGCTGAGCATCTGGAAATCAATGTCCCCACACCCCGCAGTTCCGTTATCTGTTTAGACGACTACATGGGACCGGGCTACTCTATTCCCACACCGGAAATGGCCCAGGCCATAAGGCTGCTGGCGGAAACGGAAGGCATCCTCCTGGACCCGGTCTATACCGGCAAAACCATGGCGGGATTGATCGATCTTTGCAGGAAAGGCTATTTCAAAAAAGGTCAGAACATCCTTTTTGTGCATACCGGAGGCACACCGGCCCTGCCGGTTTACCAAAATTACCTTCTCGCCCATCAAAGCCCTCAAAACCTTTCTTAGGAGAAATCACCCCATTGTCCCTAGATGCCATAATTGTTGCGGAAGCCGGAGAGCCCGGTTCCGCCGATATCATTCATGAAAGACTGCGTCTGGACGGCAAAGTTGCCACCGTTCAGGTGATAAAGAACTATCTTGCACACCAAGGGCGCACCGTGCCCCCTGTTGAGGGAAGCGGCATCATGAACTGGGGCGCCGCATACCGGTTGAACGGTATTTACCTCCGCTCCTACCTGCTGAAAGAGGGGCTACATGTTCAGCTGATCGACCGTTATTTCAAAGAAAAAGGCGCCTTCAGGGAAATGCTCGCGGAAAACCCCCGTGCGGTGGTTATCTCCACCACCTTTATTCGCAACAAACAGACGCTCCACAGGCTTGTGGAAGATATCCGTGACCAGGCACCGGATGTTTACATCATTGCGGGTGGGCCCTTTGTGAACCTGTCATATCGAATGCTGCAGCGATCGAGTGAACCGGACTATGAAACCCGCATGGCCGAAGATGATTTCCTTTTTTTTCAAAATGAGCAGCCCAGGGTCGATCTATACATCACCGGGTTACAGGGTGAAGATATCCTTCTTGCGGCTTTGAAACGAATCCGCCTTAATCGCCCGGTGGATGAACTGCCCAATACGGTTCGCCTTGAGGAAGGGGCATATTCTTTTTCGGAGCAAAAAAATTATATTTTCGATAATTTAAACACATCCATCGATTGGCAGTCGCTCCCCGAAAAAATTTTCAGACCCGGCGTAATACCACTTCAGACCAGTAAGGGATGCCCCTTCAAATGCGCCTTCTGCAACTTTACTAAAGATCGCAGGCTTATGTTCATCAAAGACCTGGACATGCTGCTGGCGGAACTCAAGGTAGTTTCGGCGCGCGGAGTTCGTTTTGTCCGCTTCACGGATGACAACTTCAGACATGGCAGAGGGAATCTCAACACCCTTTCGCGACGTATGATTGAGGAAAACATTTCCCTTAAATGGATGACCATGGTTCGGGCAAGCGCTCTGGAGGGCGTGGATTTTGAACTGCTGAAAGAATCCGGCTGCATCGAAGTACTCCTGGGTCTGGAATCAGCCGACCCGCAAATACTTAAAAACATGAATAAAAAAGCCGACGCCAAGCTTTACGCCGGCGTGGTGAAACGCCTTCTCGCTGCAGGAATTGACGTATCCTGCTATTTTTTGTTTGGTTTTCCTGGAGAAACCCCCGAAACGGTTCAAAGAACGCTCGATTTTATCCGGCGCATCGAATACCCGGAACTGCCTGGAACCCTTTCATGGGCGCTTTTCCCCTTCAGCCTGGCGCCGCTTAGCCCTGTCTATGAACCCGAAATGCGCAGGCAATACGATTTGACCGGCTATATGGACCATTGGCAACACCGCACCATGGCATCAAAGGACGTCATGGGACATATCAAGGGGGTTTTCGGCGCCCTTGATCACTCCTGCCCCATGTACCGAAATGACAACCTTCAGATGCTCCACGATGATCTTTCCCCGGCCCGGAGAAAACGGTTGTTCCTGGCCCGTCACCGACTGGCAAAACGCGCAATGGGGGAAACTCTTTCCCGAAGGGAAATCATGGAGACATTCACTTTCGCTTTTCACTGATTCCAACGGGAATCCTTGAACTTCCTCAAGTTGACATTTTCCAAATTTCCGTGATAAAAGCCTGCATCATAAAAAATGTCCATCAACCCAAAATAAGGAGTTTTTCATATGCAACACATACTCAAAAACACCATGGTATTTCTGAGCATTCTGGCCCTTTTGACCGGGTGTTCATTTTCCTATTCCAGCGGCACATCCAGTGATTCCAGCAAATCCAGTTCAGCCTCTTCAGGCGGCTCGGAAACAGACCCGAAAGATGCAAAAGAAGCGTTCATGAGAGATGTCAGCGCCTACACAACCAGCGCGGCAAAAGGCGATGACGCCCAGGCCTACCTGCGGGAACTGGGCAGCATTGCCCAACGGCACGGCATCACCGATTGGGAACGGGACACGGCCACCTACAATGCCATCGGCACCGGCCTCAGGCGGGCCGGCATTGGCCGGGATGAAGTTAAGAACGTCTATTTCATTCAAGCTCTGGCAGTAAAAGAAAAACACGCACTCGTCCTCATTCTTGAAAGTTACCAGTCCTGAACTTGACATTGAAAATTGGGAATTCGGCTGCGCATTTAAAGTCTTGCCTGGTTTTCCAGTTTCAATTTTCAAATTTCAGTGATGAGATGAGGTTATCTCGAAAATCTGTATTTCGTGCCTTTTTTATCGGGTTTGTTTTAATACAGCAACTATTTCCCCTTCAGCCGGTTCCTGTATTAGGCACCCCTTTACCCCCTTCACCCACTTTACAATTTATCTATATCGACGCCAATGTGGGCGGCTCCAGTGGTGGACACAGCGCACTGAAAATCGGCAATATGGTCTATCATTTCCAATATTTTTCCGACGGGCTGTTCAAGCTGGTTCGAGAACGATGGGCCTACTTCCGTTATGTTTATAATGATCTCGAAAACCGAACCCTTTATGTGGCTCACATTCAAATTGAGCCCCACGATCTGAAAACGCTTCGAGAGTATCTGGACCGATACTACTTGGTTCAGGAAGCTCATATGGTGCGTCTGAGGGAAGTCTCCGCGGACGCCACTCTTTTAACTGATATCAGTTGTGGCAATTTTCAGATGCCCCTCAACGGCTTGGGGCTGTTTTCCGTCGAATGCCCCTCCGATAAAGTCAGCGTCCTGCTTCGATCCGTAATTTACCATGCCTATGGCGTAAACTATTTAAAACACACCATGGAAACCCTGGACCACAAGCTCTCGAAAATACCTTTTGCCGTCCCCAGTGTAGTGCCAAATAGCATCCAAACTGAGTCCTATCCCCCACCGATCACCGGTTTATCCGGAAAATATGCTGAAAATCGGCTCAAACGAACAGCCCTCAACATTTTAGAACGCGCATCGCCCCTTCAAAAAGCCGAGCTGATTGATATGGACCAATTTGTCCGCCCCGGTGACAGAAGGGGATTGACACGAAATGAGTGGGAAAAACTTTCGGCCTATGCGGAAATCCTCGAGGCATCCGTGATTCAGCTCCCTTTGTCCAGCCGACCGGACTGGGGTTACCCTTTGCTGTTGGCCAATGCCAGATATCAGGCGGTCATGTGGTCCCTTAAACGAAACAGGCTTTGTCTACTGGACCCTTTTCCCGAGTCCGCTAAATCCGTCCTCCCCAAAACCCTACAGGGGGACCCCGGCGTAACGGCAAAACTGGCGGATCGAGCCTGGGAGAAATACTGGGATATCCGCCAAAGTGTTTTTGCCGAAGGGCCATTGGACGAACGAACCTACAACCGTTTAGAGGAGGGCGCCGGGCGGTTTGCCGAGTTGGAAAATGGAC
This sequence comes from Desulfatiglandales bacterium, assembly GCA_963663335.2. Classification (GTDB taxonomy): domain Bacteria; phylum Desulfobacterota; class DSM-4660; order Desulfatiglandales; family Desulfatiglandaceae; genus NaphS2. The sequence continues at coordinate 1,183,037 of CAXXLN010000002.1, forward strand.
GTTTGACCGGTACCGCCATTCGCGTCGCCTACGGCAGGCTGATACCTTCCCGGTCCGGAATGGCCCCGCTACCGGCCCACAACCTTTCACAAAAAAACATCCATCAATTACTGAACAAGGCCCGTTTGAACCAGAACATTTATAATGACCAATTAAAGTGCTGCTATCCGTATCACTTGATTGAACATAACTGTGCCACCGAACTCATTCGGAATGTGAATGCTCCGTTTCAGAAAAAAGAACGGATAACAGACGCGGTGGGAGGAAAAATCTTGCCGGGAGAAGATTTTGGGTTTATCCCCTTTCGCCTGTTTGGCCTTGTGGAAGACCGCTTTCGGGTCACTAAAGTTGATGTGCTGCCCGGTTACAGAAAACGAATGTTGTCACTGAAAACGCAGAATGAACCACAAAACGCGGGCATCTATTTTCGAGAGTGCAATACCCTGACATCAACCATCTATCATGGGGAGGAAGGGGATACACCCTTTCTTCTTTTTACCGATGATGTGGTCTGGATACGCCCCGTCTATGGGGCACTAAACAGTGCGTACGGACTGGTCACAGCGGCTCTGGGCATTTTCACGCTGCCACTGGATAACGGCAATTTATCCCTGGCCGGCCTTAAAGGAACACTGTACAGCCTGCCGGAGCTTTTTTTCTTTAACATCCGCAAGGGAAGTTTCAATTATGTGGATGATCCTGCCGATTCCGAAGGTGAAACCCTGGAACGTTCCGCCCCGGCATTCGATCGGCACGTATCTCCTTAAAAAAAAGAAAAGGCCTCATTCAAATTAATATGACCCACGATTCCTGTCACCGCAACAGAATTAACGGCCTTGCCAATAGCCATATTATAATGTAAAAAGGTGGAGAAAATTCATGGCATAATGCCTGATGTGCCACCGGTTTTTAAAAGGAAAACCAAATGGATGTTAACGATTTAACATTGATGCATTTTGTAAATATGAATGACCCTCAAAGTGTACTGAAAGAGGTCAAAGCAACGGTTTCTCTGATTTTCCCAAGCTTTGATTTTGAAATGATTGATCTTGCTTTCGAGGATTTTCTGAATCTTTTCGCCGGCAATTACCCAGGCTATCAAGAATGCAACACCCGTTACCACGACTTGAAACACACGACGGACACCTTCCTGGCACTGGCCCGGTTGATTCATGGCGCCACCATGAAGGGAATAAAACTCAGCAGACAAGGGGTTTCCCTCGCCCTGATCAGTGCTCTGATGCACGATACCGGATATATTCAAACCATTGACGACATAACAGGAACAGGGGCGAAATACACCCTTAGTCACGTGGACTTAAGCATTGACTTCATGTCCGATTATTTTAACGAAAAAGGTTACCTCAGGGAAGATTTCATCTACTGCCGAAACATCGTCAGCTGCACTGGTCTTGACGTGGCGCTTGCAGGTATCGGGTTTTCAAATCCTGAAAACGAACTGCTCGGCAAAATGCTGGGGACGGCGGATCTGCAGGGCCAGATGGCGGATCGTGAGTACCTGGAAAAGCTCATTTACTTGTACCGTGAATTCCATGAGGGTGGGGTTGCGGGATATGAGAGCGAATTGGATCTGCTGAAGAAAACACCCATTTTTTACCAGGCAACCCTTAAACGTTTTGAAGAGGATTTCGGTGGTGTCTGGCGATATATGCGACACCATTTCAGACTCCGCTGGGACCTGGATGAAGACCCTTACAAAACCACCATTGAAGGACATATGGCCTACCTGGAAGAAACACTTCGATATCACTCGGACAACTACCATAAATACCTGCGACGGGGTTCCCTGATTCCCGATGTGGATGAACAAATCAAAACTCGCCATCAACTCAAAAACGGCCGCCCGTGCTAAATTTACGCTCGCTCATCAATAACCGTTAACGCATTCAATATATTTCTCTTTGTCCATTCTTCCGACACCGCACCAGTAGGCCGGCCAGTTGATGTTGTCAATGATATTGGCATCATCGTGTCCTGAGTAATAAAACCGCCCGTAATTTCGCCGATCATCGGCATCACTTCTCATTTTCGGGTAGAGGTCAACCAGGGCCTCCTCCAATGGCGTCTTCATTGAGTAGGCTTCACTGAAGACATAATAGGTGCTGAAATCCGGTGAGGAAAGTGCAAGATCACAGCTGATGGAGCTGTAGTCAAGCGGTTTCCAGTCTTCTTCTCGAAGGGTGATCACCTTGAACGCCGGGTTGTTGCCAAACTGGGGGCTCACGGCCGGGGTAACGACAGCCGGCGTGTAAGCTTCTCCATCGCGATCGAGTATCAGCAGGTATTCGTCCATGTGGGTATGGCCGGAGAAAATAATTTCGATATCGGATTCATATTGCCGGCATATTTCAAGGAATCGACTCTGGCAAGATTCCTTCCAGAAAAGATCCGCATCAGAGATTTTCCCGCTCTCATCCATATAGTTCTTGACCGTATCGTATATGTTCATCCCGGCGGGAATATGGGTGAGCATGAAGACTTTTTTCTTGTCCGCATGGGCTTTCGCCAGGACCTTTAGAATCCAGTCCAGTTGTATTGAGGGGGCGTTTCGAGGAGCATCCGTACAGTCTTCGGTCCTGTTTTCTGAAAAAAGGATGCTGTTCACGCATACAAAAAGAACTTTGGCGCCCGGGGGCTCCGCTACAAAGTACCCTCCGGCAGCATAGGTGCTCAAATAGGTTTCCCGATCAGCCGAACCCAGAAGAAACGTGTCATAAAATGCTTCCGCCGTATCGGCCAAGAACGCTCCCCCGGGGACCAGTCGATAGTCACCGGCGTAGGAATCATTGTTGCCCAGAGTAAACATTACCGGAACATTTCCGAACCGAGCACGAACCTGGGTGGCGAAAAAGACCACGGTCTTGTATACGAAAGAACGTAACGCCGCTTGATCTTCTTCGCCGTAGAGTTTAAAGAATTTTTCGGGAAACTGGTGGGCCAGAATATCACCGGGGAAAACGGCGACCCGACCTTCCCCAATATTTTTAGAAGCCGCATCCAGAGCCTTTTTCAAAAGGAGATAATTGGTTTCCCGGCCCCATGTTGAAAGACCGGTGACCGTTGAACTCTCGAAAATATCCACCCATTCTTCCACAGGCGAATTAACCAGATCATCAAAAATAGTCGTATCGTAAAAAGGCGTAAAATGAACATCAGAGATGATCACGAGCGGTACTTTCGGCACTGCAAGGGAACTGGGAGAACCATTGCCGCAACCGGTTTGCAGAAACATCAGCATGACGGTCGCCACCAACAAAACACGATAACGGCACTTTCTTAACATCGATATGGTTTTCATCCCCCCCCACTGTCCACATATTCCACCACACCCCTCACCACCTTTTCAGCATCCCGCTGGCGCAATTCCTCGAACCTCAAGGCCCAGGCATGATCCATATAAGCCAGATTCCGTAGCTCCAGCATCACTTTGATGGGAGCCGGATTGCTTCGCAGTACAAATAGATTCTGACCGCGAATGAATGTACCCGCTCCCAGGAAAGGCTGTATGAATTTTGCAAAGTTCTTCGAAGCACCATCCGGCTTCCCGGTCCTTCTACTTTGGTAATACAACACCAGCGGGGCGTTGGGAGCGCTGTGATCAATATCCGCATGAAAGGAAAGAAAGATGCGCCGGTTCCGAGGGACATTTTTGAAGGCATTACTGGCGATATCGATGCGGTGAAAAAGATTCCCGTGTCGCCCCCCCTTTGGCCAGTGGCCCCTTAGATTTTCCTTGTTAAACTCCTGGCTGTTATAAACCTCGTTTTTTTCGTTGACAAAGGTCTGAACCGGCGGATCGGAATGACGTATCAGATGGTTGGGGCTCAAAAGCGTCAAGGTCACTTCAGCCCCATGAAGGCGGAGCAGGACGTATACCCTGAGAGCAATGTCATATACATATTCATCTTCAACCACATACACGTTGTCGCCGTTGCCGTCCAGATTGGGCACGACTGCTCCAGGATCCAGACCGCCATGCCCCGGATCCAGCACAATATGCCAACCTTTCAGACGATCGCTGAGGCGCCCCATACGGGAAATTTTTTGATCAAATGCCGCCTGTAGTTTTCGAGCGCGTTTAAATGTGCTCCACAGTGACAGGGGGGAACTTTCATAATACCGGCGGTTTTTCTGGAGATTGGCCTTTGGACAACTGCCGTAATAGGGGCCGTTACCGATTTCAATCTTTTTGAATCCGCCGGAGGAGCCCATCAAATCGTCCCAGTTGATCTCGCTGATTTTGAGCCATTCCGTTCCTTTGTTCAGCAAAGGATTGACCTTCAATTGATCCCCGGGATGAATCAGAGCGGTACGCATATTGTTCATGCGTTTCAAATCCGCCACGCTCATCTGATGGAGACGAGCAATCCTGCCCAGATAATCGCCCTTCTTGACCGTATAACTACCAAAAGACTCGGCGGGCTTACTCCCCAACTGGAGCTCCTGACCCGGATAGATCCGATCGGAGGTCAACCCGTTGAGCGCCTTAACATCCGCCACACTCATGCCGTAGGCCTGAGCGACTTCCCACAGCGCATCCCCCCTTTCAACAATATGAACGTGGGGTTTGGTTGCTTTGAGGCGTAACTCCTGCCCCACCACGATTTTACTGCCGTCAATATCATTGATGTGCTTTATGTCGGATACGTTCATGCGGTATTTTGAAGCAATTGAAGACAAGGTGTCTCCGGAACGCACCACATGGACAGCCTCATCCAATGAAGACGGGCGCAGTTGAAGGGTCTGCCCCGGAAAAATTCGATTCTCTTTCAGGCCGTTCAGCTGCCTCAGGAGGCTCACGCCCACATCGAAACGCTCGGCAATGGTGGACAAATTGTCCCCCGGCTTGACCTTGTATTCAAACAGTTCAGCTTCTTCACCGTTTTCTTTTTCAGTTCGCTTTTCTTCCGGTTCCTCTTCTGCGGTTTCGCTCAACCGAAGGGACATGCCGGGGGCAATAACATCTGTCTTTAAATGATTTCGCTTTTTGATTTCCGAAACGGAAAGGTTGCACTCTCTCGCGATATCCCAGAGGGATTCTCCCTTTTCGACCACATGGACGGAAGGCTTTTGCGCCGTGTCCGGGCCTGACCCCAGTTTGAGCTTCTGACCTGTATAGAGACGATCCCCTGATATGTGGTTCAACTGTCGCAGTTGGGAGAGGGGAATGCCTGATTGAAGGGCTATTTCCGAAAGGGTATCGCCGCTCTGAACGACATAAAAGCGCGGTGGGGCAGATTCTATCCGAATGCGCTGCCCTTTAAAGATTTTGTCGTCAGGTAATTTGTTCCATTTCCGTAAGGCCTCCAGAGAGACCTTATACCGCAGGGCGATCCCGTCCAAGGTGTCTCCCTTTTTGACGGTGTAAATGAACCCCGGGCTGGTTTCTCCTGCCTGAACACGGGGGAAATGGCCGCGAAAAAAGGGGATCATGAATGTTGTTGAAAGCAAGAATACAAAGAAAAACAGGCAAACGGTCTTGACACGGTGAGAATTTCGCAGATAGTGAACTGAGTTCATATTATGGTGTTGGGTCGCTGAAGATGAAGAAATTGTCCTGATTGGTTTTCCTACCATGAAAAGGGTTTACAGGCAATGATTATTCCCAAATGTAAGCTAAGGCTTTGAAGCGAGAAACGCCATGGTGACGGAAAATCCCTTGGGCTGAAGATTTCCTCCTTTGATTATGGCCACAAATCAACCCTCACTCACCTGATGTATCTCAGGATATTAACGGTTTCTGCCCATTCAAAAAATCGCGAAAACCGTGACATTCCCGACCCTCTGTGCACCGACTGAATTGATGATATTATACGTTTCTATCGGTGTGAACAAATAGATACTATGCAGAGTTCCTTGGTCAGCCTTTGGTATTATATTATGAGAAAGACAAATACCAACCAAAGGAGGCTCAAAATGAAAAAGACCAAAGGAACCCCAGTAAAGAATGACACCACAGAAAGCGCCGTATTGTATATGGCATTGGAGTTGAGTCAAAAGCAATGGAAATTGGGATTTAGCGACGGGAAAAAGATGCGGTTCAGAGATATTCGAGCGAGAGTTCTGGAAGAATTGCAGGAAGAGATTGAATTCGCCAAGCTGAAATTTAATCTTGAAACCGAAGTAAGGATTAGATGCTGTTATGAAGCGGGACGGGATGGTTTCTGGTTGCATCGGTATTTGTTGAGCTGTGGGATCAATAACGTGGTGGTGGATTCGTCAAGCATCAAGATGAATCGCCGGAAAAGACGTATAAAAACTGATCGGGCGCTCCGACGAGCTACCCATGGGCCCATTCTCGCACAGGAAACATACCCGCTATCCCCTTGCAAAGAATGGGATCAGAGGAGCAGCAAAATGTAAAAAAAAGGTGCTTGACAAGAGGAACCCACATAGAAGCAGGTAGATGTACTCATGGCAGTGGATATCATCGGCTAAACTTGTCTCCATCACCTCCCACAATGCTCACCATTTTAGTGGATCGATCCTCCTTTGCAATGTTTGCATTTTTGTTTGCATCAAAAAATGCCTTGTGTTAATTTGACTAAAATTTGATGAGATAATGCGATTTGCGATGTGGTACAAGATATTGACAGCGCAAAAATGGCGGCTTGAATTCTTGTGTTAGGGTGAATGTGGGCAGATGTAAGGCTAATCAAAGCATTTTAAGGGTGCCGGTTTCTTGGAACATTCTCTATGTACCTGTAGTGCGGGCAAACCTGACAGATGGAATCAATGTCAACGTTCGTTCAAACCTTCAGATTTGAGGATATCGCAACTTTTTTGAGCTTTACGATATTTGGGTTTCAGTATACAAAATGAATTGAGGTAAGGCTGAAATTTTTTCAAATTCGAGGCAATATTCTCATCAAAGAAGTGAGGCATATGTCAGGTTTTTGGTTGCCCGAAATCTTTGAGATTACCAAAAGATCTATCAGTATCTCAGGTACTTGCTGATCGGAATTATCTCAATGTTCGTTCAAGCCACCGGGATCGTGGATATCGCAGGTTTTTGACTTTTGGGAAATCAGGGCGTGAGGACGGAAGCATGGCTTCAAGACCAGATTACGTATCTTTGTGTTGAACACTCCTCAAATTGTAGATTGGCATCCGCCTGAAAATCAGTGTAAATTGGCTCGAAGGCTATGTGGGGATGCACTTAAAGTTCTGTTCCAAGGCTATCTGATTTTACAACACTTCGCAAGTAACATTGAACCCGGCTCTTGTGATGTATTGATGTGGTTTTCATGGTGTTTCGGATTCCCACTTAACGTTAGTCTTGTCCATAATCGGTTCTCGGTCCGCAAATCGGGGGTTGGGACTTCGGAACGGCTAACTGGAAACTGGTGTGAGTCCCAAAAGCCCCTTATTTTGTATTTAGAACAGGCTGTTTACCCTCCCCAAAGCACAGTTCCTGAATCGATCGCTTTTGGACGGTAGTGACTTCACATTGCGAAACCCACCCACAGTCCCGCAAGGCGGGAGGGACGGATTTTTCTTGACACCCAAAATCGTTTTGTCCCATACTTCCCAAAAAGAGCGGGTTCTTATCATTTTTGAGTAAGGGGGTCCTTGAAATGGCCATACCGTATTGGAAACGATTTTCAGCCACTCTTTTAGTCTCCGTCCTTGTAGCATTCCTATTTTTCCCCATCAGAGTATCGGGAGCACAAGGCACTTTCCCACCGCTTCAACAGAAAACAGAAGCATTTCAAAAGGGTGAACTGTTGGTACGCTTCAAGACAGGGGTTTCAACTCAATCCGCGACATCCGCTCTAGGTCGATACGGGGCCACTTTTGAAAAACAATTATATGCAAGCGATGTTATGCTGGTTAAAGTCCCGGAAGGTTCGGAATTGGCTATGGCATCGAAATTGAGTTCGGACCCGGCTTTCCTCTATGCTGAACCCAACTTTTTTTATCGAGCCTTTGTTACACCTAATGATCCATACTACTTTTCACAATGGGCACATACCAAAATCCAATCCGCCTCAGCCTGGGATATCAGTACCGGAAGCAATGCCGTCGTTATCGCTGTTATTGATACGGGCATAGATGAAGCCCACCCCGACCTCTTGAATCATATCATTGCCGGATATGATTTCGTTGATGGCGATAGTGATCCCCATGATTTAAATGGTCACGGAACACATGTGGCGGGCATTGCCGCAGCTGTCACGAACAACAGCGTCGGCATTGCGGGCGTATCATGGGAAGCAAAGATAATGCCGATACGGGTATTGGGGGAAGACGGCCATGGTACTGCGGCAGCCATTGTAAACGGCATTAATTGGGCCTGCCAACATGGGGCTCACATCCTCAACCTCAGCCTCGGGGGATCTAACTTTAGTCAAACACAACAGGATGCCATTAACTCATGCCACGCCGGCGGCAAATTGATTGTCGCCGCAATGGGAAACGACAATACCGACACCCCGGCTTATCCGGCGGCTGACGCGAATGTTTTCGCCGTTTCCGCCACAGGACCAACGGATGCAAGAGCATATTACTCGAACTTCGGCTCCCACTGTGACATCGCAGCGCCGGGAGGAGCTATGTCTTATTATTATGATCCTAACGGTATCCGCAGTACCATGCCGACTTATTCCGTCTATTTAACGACAGATTACTCGTACTACAAAAATTATGATTATCTCCAAGGTACATCTCAAGCGGCACCGCACGTAGCAGGTTTAGCCGCCCTAATCTGGTCAATGAATATGGAGCTTACCCCGGATCAGGTACAAGGGATTATTCAGGACACGGCTGTTGATCTGGGTAGCGCCGGCTGGGATGCCTATTACGGACATGGTCGGATTAATGCTTTGGCGGCATTGCAGAATGTACCTGCAATTGAATGTGAGGGGTGCTCCGGTGAACCAGCAACGACACTTACAAACATAACCTATCCTGATGGGACGAATTGCGAGTGTTCTGCCGCCACATCCATCACAATAGGCTCCGGCGTCATTGTTGAAAGCGGTGCCACAGTCATCTTCAAGGCCCCCCAAGTTTATATTGAAAGCGGGGCCGTTTTTCGAAACGGTTCTACGGTCCAGATTACGCAGCCCTGAAACGGTGGCCATCATTTTCAGGAATCAGCTGATCAAGGGAAAGAACGATAGATGACGCGAATTTCGCAGACGGCCTCTACGCCGCCAGGGTCAACAATTAATCCGCAGGAAGGGCGAAGTCCTCACGGACAGGACCAAAGGTTTCGATATCTCGGCATGGGCTCAAAGCTTTGCCTGAATGCATATTGCCGGAAGGAATAATTACAATCGAACCGGCCGTAAGCCTTTCGGTTTCATCGCCTGCCGTGAGTTCGAATTCTCCCTCCAAGAGATTGACGATCTGTTCGTGTATCTGGTCATGTGCAGGAAGGTTTGTGCCTGCGGGAATCGACCAGAAGGCTACCGTTATGTTCTCGCTATGAACAAAATCGGCCTTCACCCCCTGTCCATATTCTTGAAGCCCTACCTTGTGCGTTAACATCATCTCTTCTCCAAATATTGTTACGCCGAGTCTCTTTTTTTCCAAAAAAGCACAAAAGCCCAAAAAGGGGACAGCGATGAATGGATACCCTCAATTTTGGAACCGGATTCATCCAAAGAACGCAAAAAACTGGGCAAGGCTGATCCAGAAAATCTACGGTGTCCTTTCGGCAAGCGTGCGCAGGCCAAAATTATTCTTGGCGGCGGTGCGTGAAAGTGGGTGACGTATACGCCTGAGGTGTCTGTGTTTCAAACAGTACTGGGTGCGAGCATGACGTCCCGGAAATTCCAGGGCAGCCATTTTTCAGGACTTTGTAATACAGCGGATGCGTTTTTCTGAAGTGCGACCAGATACTCGAAAGGATTTTCGTTGGTTATGTTGCAGGTTTGAATAAGACTCATGAACATGTCTCCCGTTTCAGCGCCGTTTTGGGTTTTATAGAACAGCGAGTTTTTCCTGTGGATGATGACCTTTTTCAAAGCCCGCTCACAGATATTGTTGTCGAGAGGCGCCCCTGCTACTTCCAGAAAGCGGGTCAAGGACGTCCAGTGGTTAAGCATGTAATTGATGGCTTTTCCCAGGCCTGAGTTCGGTTCCACGCGTTTTTCATCAACTTGCTTATTGAACCAGTCGTATAAGCCATCCAACAGCGGTTTGCTTTCAGTCTGGTGGAATACCAGCCGTTCTGTTGGAGACATGTTTTTCTGCCTGGAGATGGCGTCGTTTTGATAAACCTCACCCAGTGTTTCAATGACATGGCGGCATTCATCCGGAAAGGCGGCAATAACATCCACAAAGTTCCTTCGCCCATGGGTCAAACAATTTAAAAGGATAATCTCAAAATCCTTTGGAATGTTTCGGGAAAGCGCATCACACATGAGCTTTGGCGGGCTGAGACCGTGTATTCGATTTTGAAGCACTTCGTTCATGTTTTCACCGGCATGGTTATGTCCGGTAAAATAAAGGACGGCCATTTGATCTGCCATTTTTGAAAGGATGCCGGTTGTAAATACCCCTTTTCTGCCATCCTGAGCAGGACCCTCTTTGATCAGGCTGAGGATTCTGCCGTTGGTATCATCGCTGTGAAACAACTCGCCCTGGGCTGCTTGCCTGATCATTTCTATATAAGGAGGGGTAGCAAATGGGGTGAGACGTTTAACCAGATCCCATTGAGTGGCTGCCGGGACCGGGACTCCCAAACTGGCCTGAAACTGAGCCAGCCTGTAAAATGGAAATCCATTGCCATACTTTAAAACGGGTATCATGGCGACGGCGGTTTCGTCATACTTTTGGTCTCCCATGTTCTCCGGTGGTTTTGCCGTAAAGGTTTCTCCGCACAAATTGCATCGAAGCTTCTCCAGCTCGTAAAGGGATCCTTTTAAACAGGGGGATCCCGCAATCCGGATCACGGTTTCAGGGGCTTTCCCATAGACTTTCCCTGAACACAGGGGGCATGGGTCTCCGTGTTTCAGGGTTTCGTGAGGCACCTCGACCTTTTCCGCACCGGTATAAGCAGATGCGCCGTTACGCCCATGCCCTTTGATCTTTTTCGGTTTTGCCCTGTTCTCAGGCTCAGGGCTGTTGAAAACCTTTACCTTTTTTTCGGATTTCGAGCCAAAAATTTGTTTGAGCAATCGTTTAACGGATGTGGCCTTTTCATCAACAACCCGGCTCAAGGCCGAAATGGCTTTGGCCATGGCCTCAATGGCCTCATAATCTTCTTTCGGCAGGAGGGATTTCACCCGTTCAAGAAGGGAGATTAAATCCTCAGATGTTAAGGCAATCGTTTCATGGGCCATCACACAGCCGTTCTCGAAAATCCTTTGAAAGGGGAAGTCCCCAAACGGCCTTGATGGACCGGTTGGGCTTGCCGGTTTGATCGTTCTTGCCCCTTTCGGTGGTTTTGCCCATGTAGATCCAATTGGCGGCTTGATAGCAAATGCCTCGAAAGCGTTCGGTATCCACAAAGGTTTCAAGAAAATACAGGGGGTGTTGATAGGTTTTCTCCCAATCAAGTGGCAGGATTTTGGCCATGCGACTCAGCAGATGACTGGCCAAATACCGAACCGTCACCCAGAGCAGCACCAGAAACCGGCTGTTATAAGCCATGAAGGAGAGGTTTTTTTCACGGATCGTTTTTGACCACCCGATAAACCGGTCCCGACAACCGATGTGCCGCGGCGGTCTGTTATTGGAAAATACCATATACTTCAACTGCTCGCCTACGGGATGACAGTAGCCAAGGTAGTGATGTTGCTCTATCAGGCTGTTGAACAACGCCTCGGATGGACCCCGCCGAACCTGTTGGAATTCTAAAGGCTGAATCCCGGACACGGTTGTTATTAAGGGTGTTTGATCAACGGTGATCCGGTTCGGTTTTTTCCTTTTTACAAATGGATTGTTGGGGGTGCGCTTTTTCTCCGGCAGTTTGATATAGCCGGCCCGGTGGAGTTCCAGCATGCAGCCACGGCAGACCATGTCTTTAAGGGCGCCGTTTGGCTGGACCCAGTTCCGGGCGCGGCAGAGTTTTTGAGACAGTGCCCGGCGGCTGTCTTCGGGGTTCTCCGCGATTAACCGGTTAATAAAGACCACATCATCCGTGGTGGCGGTTCTTCCTCGATATGTGATTTCCAGATCCATGCCCACATCATAATACTTGATGGCTTGGAACGTAAGGGGCACAAAGCAAAATAACCGTAAAAAATCAGTAGCAAAAGCTGGAGTTCATGGACCGCCAGGATTCTGGCATTTTCTTTTTTGGCCTCTGGCCACCAACGAAATTTCCCTGTGGACAGCCGTTTTTGACACAGCCAGTAGCCTTGCCCATCATAGACCGGAATTTTGATGGAGGTTCCCCGCTTATTGCGAAATACAAACACATAACCGGAAAAAGGGTCGGCGTTCAAAACCTCTTTGCAAAGCCTGCTCAACCCATCGATCCCTTTTCTGAAATCCACCGACTCAGTGGCCAGCATTATCCGCATATGAGGGGTCACTTGAATCATGATCCTCGCCTCCAGAACGCTTCACAAAGCGCGAGCGGATCAATCGCCCCCTCGTATTTTAGCTTTATCTTCGCGCCGTTTGGCGATTCGACTTCCAGGGTGAATCCTGGTGATGACGCCATAAAGCCGACCTCTACAAAAGCAGAACCCGGGTGGTTCTCCGATATGGGGCCATCCATTTTTTCAGCCGCTCTCACACGCTCTTTCAGCTCATTGTAGTTGAGGCGCAGAGCCTTTGAAACATGCAAAACAGAATCGCTCTTGCAAGATTCAATCGCAGCTCGCCACAAAGCTTTTGGAATTTGACTCCCGGGCTTCTTCCTGCTGCGCCAGATTGCGAATCGATCAAGAATTTTTTCAAGGTTGGGACTCAGGGCGGGGGGCTTGCTGCCTTCTTTCATCTGCTATCCTCCTGAACTCGTTTGATGGATAGCTCATTTTATCCGACCAGTCGCCCCAGTTCATGCACGCTTGCCGAAAGGACACAAAAAACTGGGCAAGGCTGATCCAGAAAATCTACCATGTGGACCCGCTGACTTGCCCGAAATGTTCCGGAAAAATGAAAGTTATCAGCGTGATAAAGGACGATGACGTCATCAAGAAGATCCTCAAGCACCTGGGATTATGGGAGGTTATAAAGCCCGGCCCCCGCCCAAAGCGACCTGTCTGTGTGCGGTCACGTACAGGCAGGCCGCGTCAACAAAGATCGCCAAATACAGCATTGACTACTCCACCTCCCAGTTGTCGGTGTTACTGTAAACGGCAAACCCAATTTCCTGACCATTGCCCATGTGGGCATTTTGAACCATGGAACCCCTCAGTATCTTTCCATTGGACTTGGAAAAATCCACTATTCCAACGATGGCATTAAGGAGAACAAGGCGTTCAGCATCTGTCTGCCTGCTGAAGACCTTCTGGTAAAGACAGATTTCTGCGGTATCGTAACCGGCAAGAAGACGGACAAGGCCGCGTTATTTGATGTCTTTTACGGAGAACTCAAAACCGCCCCCATGATCCGGGAATGCCCGGTCAACATGGAGCTCCGACTCTACGATATGCTTGATTTTCCGACCCACGATATCTTTATCGGAGAGCTGGTTGAAACATACGCCGATGAAGGGGTAATGAATGGCGAAAAAATTGACATTCAAAAGCTGAAGCCCCTGCTATTTGATATGGCAAGCGTCAAATATTATGGCCTGGGCCAGCCTTTGGGTAATTGCTGGAGTGCGGGGAAAGAATTGAAAAAAACAGTGTGAAATACGCTAATACCATACGATTCGTAAAACAAAGCAATTTCGCCGCTAAAAGTAATCCTAACGCATGAGAAGGATTCGAAAGGATAAAAAAATGCATCTTCTCAAATTCACCAGTCTCATCAAAATCATCCTACTCGGAAGTGTTATCATCTTCAGCTCATGCGACAGCGGTGAAAAAGTCATCGACAAAGCCACAGGAAAACAGGACATCAAACAATACAAAAAAATGAAGCAAGATATCGGAAAGATAGCAGACCAACAAGCTGAACGGTACAAACAGATTCCAGATGAAAGCAAAAAATAATGAGGGTTTAAAGATTTTCTATTGTCATGAAATGGGAAATTTGTGATGATGCCTTGGGTTGTTTAAAAGGTGTTTTTGTTTTGATGGCGTGATTATTTATTGGTTTTGAGCTGAGCGTTTTGTCATTGTCACAGGTTGTTTGTAAGACATATCTCGACGTTTTTTTAAGCCGATTTTTTTGGGACTATTCTCAATATATATGGAGAACGACCGGCCCTGAGGGATCGAATTAATCTCAGCGCTCGCTCAAGCCCATCGGTTTGATGATACCACAATCTATTTTGAGCTTTACGATATTTGGCAGAAGGAATGGGTCAGGGGGCGGCTGTAAATTTTCGAAGTCGAGCAAATATTCTCACCAAAAATGTAGGGCCAACCACAGTATTTCAAGATTATACTAATTTGTATAATCCTAATTATATCTTATGGTTAAATTAATTAATCCGTGACTAAGCTTTTGTTCATTATCAAAGACAATCAAGTATTTCATACTTTTTTAGTAGACTTTATCGGAAAACATTTTGTATATTTTTAGAAAAATCAGTTTAAACGAGACAGGAATTCTGGATGTATGGATGTAGTTAATCCTTATGTACGGATGTAGTTAATCCTTTTTTGAATATTGGTTCAGCAGAGTTTCTTCCTTTCAAACTTTCAAATTTTTTCAACGAGCGCGAACCGTAACCCTCTTTTTGGATAAACCCTGGCTGCATATTGACGTAAGGTGGAATTACTTAAGAAGACCTCATATTATGACCGATAAATCAGTTCTTGAGATAGAAAATAATTAACACCTTTTGTTTTAGTTCAATTTTATACCTAATTTTGATATGTTAGTTATATACCTCTCTAAAATAAGTGTTTGATTGACGAATATATGAATAGAATTGAAAGGAGGTAATATGATTGAATTTGCTTTATAAACCCAAAATATTTTAGCTTATTTTTGAACACTGACTTTTAAATCAGGTTTAAAGAAAGGAGTTTTATATCGTGAATTCATTAGAAAGAATAGGGACGGTTATTCAAGGAGGTTTGCCAGATCGCGTTCCATGCATGCCTTTTATGTTAGGAGCTAGCAGAAGGGTCTATGGAGTCACGTACGCAGAATGGGCACAAGATGGTGAAATTGCAGCCAAGAGCCAGCTAATGGCACAGGATCTCCTAGGGTATGACGGTTTGGCAGCCGTCATGGACCTGTCGGTAGAAGCAGGTGGTTTTGGACAAGAGATCATTTTCCCGTTGGAAGATACACCTCATCCTAATTACTCGAACCCCCTGATTAAATCGCCCGACGATTATGCAAAAATTGAACGTATTGATCCCACCGTAGCACCTCGAATGAAAGAAGTCATCAAATACTGTGACATATTGATGACTGAGAGAGGTGACACTCAGCCAGTATTTACCTTGGCCTATGGTCCCCTGGCCATTCTCGGAATGATGGCTGGCGCTGAAAAGGTGTTGTACCACACCATCAAATATAAGGAAGAGGTTAAGGCCGGTCTCGAAATCGTTACAGACGTCATGTTGGATTACATAAAGGCCCTTGGCGCAACCGGTGTGCACGGAATAATGTTTGACACGCTTTATTCCTCGCAATGCATTATGAGCCGTGATTCATGGATGGAATTGGAAGGGCCGTGTGTAGCTCGGATGGCCGATGCCATACGCGAGGCCGGAGCCATGGTCATGATACATAACTGCGGAACGGGACCCTACATGGACGTTCAAATTGAAACCATGAAGCCAGTGGCAATGTCTCTTGCCGAAATTCCTGACGATTGTAGCAATTGGCCAGAAGCAAAAGAAAAATGGGGAGATAAGACAGTCTTAGTTGGAGCAGTGTCACCGGCGCAATTCGCCTTTCTAGGGACGCCTGAAGAAATGAAAGAAGAATGCAAGAGATTCATTGATATGATGGCAGCAGGGGGTAATTATATGCTGGCTTTGGGTTGTGAATTCCCACCCAACGCGCCCCTCGTGAATGCAGTGGCAATGTTGGAGGCAGCTGAATTATACGGCCAATACAAATAAATTGTATTTTCTTAACATTAATCTTATATAATTAAAAAAGTCGATGTCAATAATGAAAATAAAATGGATAATAGTTGTTATAGATATAAAAAATAGCTTTGAATCTTATGCGGTCATTTTGTTAAACAATAAAGATTTATAATATTCAAAACATCCTTTAAATTTCGCCAAAAAAGGGATGTTTTGAATTGCCATAAATTTTCTATATTGCATCAAATTTATGTGATAATGTATCAATTTGCTTCAAATTAACATCTCATTTTATTTTTCCAAAGATTGAAAGAGCATTATTGATTTATATATTTGAAATTATTTCTAAATTTTTCATGATTTTATTGATATAATATCGTCAAAATTGGCTATTATTTGGAAAATGAGTCATTCTCAGTAATTTATTTTCATTTCGAATTTAATTCCATTTGTCAACTTGAGATAAAGAAATCAAGCCAAATCCTTATTTGTTAATAATGAGCATCTCCAAATGATGCCATAAATTGCTCTAATTGTCTCTTCAAGCCAATTGCACCATCCCGGACGGAGTCGGCATGGATATCACAACCGATTTCTCGCAACGGACACCTGTAATATCATTATTGGGCGGGGGCGAAGTGAGGGTTGAGAAACGTATGGTGCTGACCGCTTTTTTGGATGACATCAGACTTAAGATTACTCCAACATCTACCAAACTCCAAAATGTAAAGGTACTCGCCACATCTCTGGATGTTGACGAATTCCGAAAGAGTGCCGGAAGGTACAATATGCTGTAGTCATCCCAGAATCAACCTGATCTGAATTGTGTGCCAAAAAATGGCTTTCTAATCCAAAAATGAAGCACCCGATGTTCGGAATTCACATCCGAAATTTTCTCATCTGATATCGATCCGATCCGCTTGCCACCAGCATTCGACGGAAAAATTGCAAGCCATTTTTGAGGACCTGCAACATAACCAACGTCGCAACATAACCCGTAATTACTTGACAAAAACAAAGAATATGAGGGGGTCGAAAACTTGTTAATATATTCGATTCGGGGGAGCTGAGCGATTGCTAAATGAATGTCCGCATCTCACGCCACGGGCCTCGATGTGGGGAGGGTCATGGTTACGGAAAAGCCTTTCGGAGAAAGGTTTTCCGCCTTGACCGTTCCTCCGCAGGCCTGGACGCAGGTCTTCACAATGGCGAGTCCCAAGCCCACGCCGCCGCTTTTGCGATTCCGAACCGCCTCCGGACGATAGAAGGGTTCGAACAGCCGGCCGATGGTCTCTTCGGGTACGCCGGAGCCTTGGTCGATCACCTTCAGAAGAACCTTCTCCCCTTCCCTGTGTGCGGAAATCTCAATGGGCCCGGCCTGGCCCGCATATCGAACGGCATTTCTCAGAATATTTGAAAGGGCTCGGGTCAGGAGATTCTCAACGGCCCATACCGAGATATCATCAACCACACGGTTGATGATTTCAACGTCGTCCGACCCTTCCCGGTCAACAACGGATGCGATCATGACTCCGAGCCGAACAACTTCGGCCGACCGTCGCTCGGAACCGATTTCGGCACGGGTGAAGGAGAGCAGTTCGTTGATCAGGTTGGACATGTGGCGGACTTCCTCGGCGATATCCTCAAGACGCCCCAGATCATCTCCCTTCAACCGCTGTTCGAGAATGCTCAGACCCAGGTTCATTCGGGCAAGGGGCGAGGCCAGTTCGTGGGCGACGTCGCCCAGAAATCGTTTCTGGCCCATGATCAGGCTTTCCAGCTGCCCGGACATGTGATTGATGGCCACGCCAAGTCTGCCGACCTCATCGGCCCTTTTTTCGCCAACATGAACACTGAAATTGCCGCGGGCGATTTCCTCGGCCGCCCGAGTGATGCTTCCGATGGGCCGTGTGATGCTCCTGACCAGAGGGATCCACAAGAGGATTGAAATAACCAGCACGAATCCCGCCAGCAATAGCCACGGCACGGGATTGAAAAAGAGGCCGTTTCCGGTTATGGATGAAGAAGCGGCCAGCAGGAACAGGTATTCCGGCCTGCTCTCTCGTCGTTCGTGAAAAGGGAACGGCACACAGGCCCAGTAACGGGTCGGATTGGAGGTCCGCAACAGGTTGCTGAAGCGAAGCCTTTCCGGCGGAGGCAGGGGAAGCAAGCGGAAAGGGCGTCGGGCGTCTCCCCCCCCCGGGGCGAATGCCGGTGGACGTCCACGGTCAGGGAGGACGTCGGCGCCAGGTCTTTCTTCGCGAAAGGCTGGGGGCCCGGGAACCCGCGTCATCCCTTTTTCCAGGTGGGCCAACGCATCGATCACCGCAGCCGGAAGGGTTTGATTCCGGCCCGCCAGAATTCGTCCATCGGAGCGGCAGAGGACAAGATCCAGGCCGTAGGCCTTTACAAACCGGTCAAGGATCGACCCCCACTCGTAGTAGTTCGAATCATAGAGTTCATGAAGAATCACCCGCCCCAAGGCTTTTCCCTGACCGCCGAGGCTGGTGATCAACGTTGAATCCGGCCGCAGGTGGAAATCCAGATTGAAAATCCCCGCTAAAAGTGCGATCAGAAGGACCAGGGTCATGAAGAACCAGAGGAGGATTTTCAGAAAAAGGGAACGCCTCGGGTTCATGGTTTCTTCTCACTCGAAGGAGGAAGGAAGAGGTATCCAACGCCGCGCACCGTTCGAATGAACCGCGGGTTCCTGGGATCATCCCCCAGCTTTCCGCGCAGGGAGGAGATATGCATGTCAATGGACCGGTCGAAAACTTCAAAATTCCGGTCGGTCACCGCATCCAGGAGTTGTTCCCGGGTCAAGGCCCTTCCCTTAGCCTTCGTCAGACATCGTAGGAGCTGGTATTCGATGGGCGTGAGGTCGAGACGTTTACCCTCGAGAAAAGCCTCATAGGCATCCTCATTCAGGCTGAGATCCCCGAATTTCATGTTCTTTCCGCCATCCTCCCCGGGGGTAACAGTCATGTGGGACCGCCTGACCACCGCGCGGAGACGCGCCAACAGTTCACGGGTGGAAAAAGTCTTTGGCAAATAATCGTCGGCGCCGATCTCAAGACCCACAATACGATCAGTTTCGTCGCCCCGTGATGTCAGCATCAGGACCGGCACAGAAGACTGGGCGCGCAATTTTCCGAGCACCTCGAACCCGTCCATTTCCGGCAACATGACGTCCAGGATAACGGCATGAAAATCGCCGCGCATCGCCATTTTCAAGCCCTCTATCCCGGTATGGGCACTTTCCACATGGTACCCCATTGCGCCCAGGTATTCCTGTACCAGCCGACAAAGTTTCTCATCATCATCAATAATCAGAATGCTTTCACCGCCGTTCATGGTGTCCTCCTATCAATAAAAAGACGCCTGAAAGACTTCAAGCGGATCTGGGGAATGTGGGCGAAAAGTGGTAGGATATTACCGGACTCCCCCTTCAAGGAGGTCCCTGAATTCATCGGAAATCCGATCCCCTTCGGCAAGATCCGCCAGGAGGCGGCTCCCAACCGCCGCCGGTGCAAAAACCAGGTCGGCTCGGGCCAGCTTGAGTCTTCCAATGGCATTAATCGCGTTGGCCACCGCAAGCACCCGCACTTCCGGGTTCAAGTCTTTGGCCAAGAGGGTGATAAAGGCATTTTCGCCGTCGTTGTCCCCGGCCGCGATCACCATCACCGCTTTTTTGATGCCTGCTTCGAGTTGCACGGTTTCATCGGTGGGATCTCCCAAGATCTCCCCTTCCCCGGGTTTGAACCCATCCTCACTCCGGCATCTGATGCGGATGAAGGAAAGCTTCCTTTTTTTTAGTTCTACGGCAGTATTGCTGGCAATGGTACCTTCCCCAGCCAATATGATGTGTTTTTCCAGTTTCATTCGGCCTCCCTCAGGATTTAAAATGCGGCCCAGCTTCTTCGTAACGGCCGGGCCCAGAACAGACGCGATGGCGGTGGCAAAAACACTCAGCCCCACAACCAGGAGCGACACCACGAATAATCGCGTTTCGGACGTGATGGGAGATAAATCTCCGTAGCCTACTGTGGAAAGGGTGATGATCGTAAAATAGAAAGATGTTGTCAGGTCCTCAATGGGCGGTCTGAAGCCATTCCCAAGCAAATAACTGCCGAAGGTGCCATAAGCCAGAATGGAGAAGATACCGGTCAGGGAAATGGTATAGTTGGCCAGTTTGGTCTGGCGGCTGAAGTAACGCCTCAGCGGTATCATTATCAGCAGCATCAGGCTCGGAAAAACTAGCCGTTCGTCCCAGTTCTGCTGAACCAAATTTACACCCAGGGTTATGAGCAATAGGATAACCGCAAAGGACCAGGCGGTGCTCAGCTTTCTGAGCAGCCCGAAACCTACCAGCACAAGACCGACACCGAGGATGGCCTCAGTGCTGCTGCCCAGAATGGCCAGAGACTTTTCAAGGCCCATAAACGGACTGATCTGACTGAAGGGCAAGTGTTGGGAATTGAAACTTCTCAGGACATTGAACGCACCCCCCGCAACGATGGCAGCCGCCACGGGCCAGTGGGGCCAGAAGCTCCAGAGCCATCCCAGAAAACGGCGCCAGCGGCTGGGACGAACAGGGTTTTGCGCTTTACTGTCTCGGGTCATAACCAAGAACCCTACTCCAGCTTGCTTTGGAGGGAGTGAAGGGTCAGTTTCAAACACTCTTTCAGGGTGGCGCCGACACCCTGGCCGTTAAAAGCGCTGGCGGAAAAAGAGGGGGCCTGTAATTGACGGTTCATGTCTTTCTCCATGCTTTCCACCGACAACAGGCGAATTCCCTGCTTTTCCAGATCTCTTTTATTGTACTGAAGAACCAGGGGAATTTCCGAAATTTTCAAACCGTATTCACTGAGGTTTTTCTGAAGATTCTGTAACGACAACATATTGTGTTCACGGCGCAAAAGCAGAGAATCGGCCACAAAGACCAATCCGTCAACACCTCTTAAAACCACTTTTCTGGTTGAATTGTACCGCACCTGACCCGGAACCGTGTAGAGTTTAACCCTCACATCATAGCCCCGTATTTTCCCAATTTTAAGCGGCAAAAAATCAAAAAAAAGGGTACGATCTCCCTTTGTATTGATGGAAATCATTTCCCCGGTCGTCTGCTTCCGGTAGGTCTTGAAAATATACTCCAGGTTGGTCGTTTTACCGCCCCTTCCGGGGCCATAGAATACAATTTTGCACTCCATTTCTTTGGTCTTAAAGTTGAGGTTGGCCATATCATTACCCAATATGAACGGAAGATCAATCTAGCGTCATGGTACTTCAATTACTTGCAAAATCAAAAGGAAAATCCCAAAACCATAACACTTATGCATACCCACGGAGCATAAGCATATTCAAAAAAAGCGGAAAACGTCAAGCAACTTCTTGAATTAGCGAGTACAACTTAAATCTTGACACCGACTACCTGTTTTTTTACTCTTATTGCAATTCTTATTGGTCTATTATGATCTACGATCGTTAAACTAAACTTTTGAATGTGATTGATGCCAGCCTCTACCATTAGAAAAATACGAACCGGCTGTTGCCGTTTGCCTGAGTTGCCAATATATGGATTTTGATACCGGAATAAAAGAAGCTGAGATTTATCGTTCCATGGGATTGCTCAAGGAAGCCTTGGCCGTTTATGATGAAATCCTGGCCACCACTCCAAAAGACAATACCCGGCACACTGAAATCATCAACAAAGCGATTCGGGCACTCAAAAAGGAAATCGAAGATCTGGAGACTCACACCCCCCGGATTACAGATGAAGACATTTCGGTTATCAAGGAAGCCCTCGCCGTCGATGGGCAACGCGGCATTCTGGACAATGCGGTGGCCTTCAAACAATTGGGGCTGATGAATGAAGCTGTTACTGAATTTGAGAAATTGTTTAAAACCGATTATCCGGTGATCAAAATCATTCCGGATTTTGCGGAATGTCTGCTCAATCTACATCGTCCCGAAGAGGCCGTAAAACGATTCGGCCAGGTGGTTGGTAGATTGAAGCTTCAGGGGCCGCAATTGGCTCAATTTCAATTCTCACTGGGGCTTCAACTGGAAGACGGCGGGCATAAAGGGTTGGCCCTTGCGCAGTATAAATCCGCGGCAACGCTGGATCCCGGAAACCGCGAAATTGCGCAAAAAATAAGGCTCGGCATGTCGGCAGTGACTCCCGGGTCCAGATACAGTTATCTCCTCAAGAAGCGTAGCGTTTCCATTTCCCAACTTCAACAAGCGCTGGCAATTTCCAAAAAACTGGACAAGAGCGTTGAATTTGTCCTGATTGACCACTTCAAGGTCAGCCGGGAAACCATCGGAAAATCTCTTTCCGAATTCTATGGTTGTCCATTTAAAAGTTTTGATCCCGACTTGCCGGTTCCCGTTGAGATCATCAGTAATTTAAAACAGGCCTATCTCCTGCACACCGGCTGGGTTCCCTTGAGCTGGGGCAAAAAGGGTTTGGAAATCCTTATGGATGATCCCAAAGACCTGAGGAAGATCGATCAGGTTACCGGATTGCTGAAAGCCAACCGAATTGAATTTTCGGTGGGGATCAGGGAGGATATTGAGCGGTTTATTCATCATTTCTTCGAAAAAAAGCCGGAAAAACCGAGCGAAGAGATGCTCGAAGAGTTGGACATGATTTCTTTTGTCAGCTTTGAGGAAGAAGAGGAAGAAGAGTTCGATGATACGCTGGATGAGTCTTCAAGCAAAGTCGTCAAGCTGATTGACCAGGTGATCGTCACTGCTTTTCGGAACAATGCCTCGGATATTCATATTGAACCCTCAGTCATTTCAAGAAAGGCACAAATTCGGTTTCGAACGGACGGGGTTTGCCAGAACTATATCGAAGTGCCCCTCAGCATGGCCAGGGGAATGCTTTCACGCATCAAAATCATGGCTGGATTGGATATCGCTGAAAAACGATTGCCTCAGGATGGAAAAATAAAGTTCAAGCGAAAGGGCGTCCGTTCTTTTGAACTTCGACTGGCCACCCTGCCCACCTCAGGGGGGTTCGAGTCGGCAGCGCTACGTATACTGGCGGATCCCGGCGCCATGAAACTTGAAGAAATGGGCCTCAATGACCGAAACATGGCGGTCCTCAAAAAAATGATCCATCAACCCCATGGGTTGATACTGGCGGCAGGTCCGACGGGCTCCGGAAAAACCACTGCCCTGCATGCAGCGTTGGGGGTGATCAATCGGCCGGACATCAAGATATGGACTGCGGAAGATCCCATTGAAATCACGCAGCCGGGTCTGAGCCAGGTAGAAGTAAAGCCTAAAATCGGTCTTGATTTTGCGCGGGTGATGCGATCCTTTCTCCGAGCGGATCCTGATGTGATCATGATCGGCGAGATGCGCGATTTTGAGACCGCATCCATCGCCGTTGAAGCCTCATTGACCGGACATCTTGTATTTTCAACCCTGCATACCAACAGCGCGCCGGAGACCGTCACCCGATTGTTGGATATGGGCCTGAATACGCTTAACTTCTCGGATGCGTTTTTGTGCGTTCTGGCCCAGCGGCTGATTCGCAAACTCTGTACATCCTGTCGTAAGAGCTATCGTCTTTCAAGGGAAGAATATGATGATATCGTGGGGGAATACGGTATTGAACATTTTAGACGAACGGGAATAGAATATTCCGAAAACCTTCAGCTCTATGCCCCCGTGGGTTGCGAAGATTGCTCGCAAACCGGTTACAAAGGGCGAATGGCAATTCATGAACTTATGGAAGGCACACCCCGCATTAAACAATCGATAAAAAACCGCGCAGACCTTGAAACCCTTCTATCTCAAGCCTTTGAGGAAGGGATGACAACCCTGAAACAGGATGGGATCAAGAAAGTGTTTGAAGGACTGACCGATATCAGTGAGGTGCGACGAGTCTGCATTAATTAACGTTGAGATTGGAAATCAACCCATGAGCACCTGTGCTTTTCAAGCAAACTGAGGCCCGACATGCCGGAAAATGCGTTAATCGTTGACAACGATTTCTTTTTTGTGAAATTCCTGGGAGATTTGCTGAAGGAGAGGGGTTTCAATGTGTTTCAAGCCTATGACGGCAAGCAGGGAATATTGGCGCTGAAAAACCAAGTCATGGACTATATTTTCGTCAACATTCTCATGCCCAGAATTGACGGAAGGCAGTTCATTGATTTTGTGAGAGAAAAGTATTCGGGTGTCGATTTTTCGATCATCGGTGTTTCGGATTCCCTTGTGGAGTTGCAGGAATTGCAGAAAGATGTGGGGGCAGACTATTTCTTTCAGAAACACCCCATGAAAAAGATGCCGGAATATGTGGATAAATTCATGGCGTTTGTGGAAGGCGACCCCTTTCTCTCCACATCGGACAAAGACCTGTTTGATCAGGAAAAAGTCTTTCGCCGCCAAACGACGGTTGATTTGCTGGAGTCCCTGAGTTTTCAGCAGGGAATTATCGAAAGCGCCGGAATGGGGGTCATCGTGGCTGAAAAGGATGCCAGAATTGTCTTTATAAACAAGCTGGCACTGACAATTTTGAATCAGTCGCTCACCGATGTTTTATCACAACGAATAACCGAGGTTTTCCCATCAGGCGAAAAAAAGAAAATACTGGCCGGTTTAAAGATGGTCGCACAGGACGTACAACTGGAACGGAAAAGCTTTGGCGTTATTATGAACAACATCGGCGTTCAGATAACCGTTTCAATCCTGAGGGTAGATGGAGAAATCGACGGGTGGGTCCTGATGCTTGACCCAATAGATCCCCTGAATGAAATTCACTAAACCGTCCTGTAAAGAAAAAAGACCGCAACAATAAACAGAATTGCTATTCCCACCCACAAGAGCCCTTTATTTCCCGTTTTTTCCCCTTCCACACCATTTTGTGGCGTCACTGGTTTCTTGACGGGGTTTTCTTCAATTTTCCGGGGCTGCGGGGCTTTTTCATCCCCGGGCTTCTCTGCATATGCCCCTTCTAGCTGAATCGGTTCAACGGTATGCCTTGCCGGAGTAGAAGGATTTGTGGCTGGACTTTGAGGTGGAACCTCATTGTATTCCTCCGAATCAATAAAGCTTAAGGCATTTTCGATGTCCAGGCCGACATCCTGATCGACCGATTTCACCTTTGCCTTGCCATTTTCCCCTTCCTTTGGATTCAGATCAGACATGCTCTCATTAAAAACAAAATATAAAGAGACGAAATTAACAGCTGGTCCTAAAAATAGTTTTACAGGGGAGTTCTGTCAATTGTTTTCATAAAAATAGGAACTTTATATGGGCGGTGCAATGGTCACGAGTACACGCATTGACCCCGTAGCCCGTATGCCATGGGGCTCGCTGATATCGCTGATGAGGATATCCCCTGCTTTTGCGGGCATGGTCTCCCCGTCTTTTGCCAGGAAAAGCCCTTCGCCTTCCATAACAGCGATACTCAACTGACCTTCAATATCATGCGAATGAATGGGAAGTTCCTGACCGGGCTTAAAGTTGAAATTCAGTATTTTGAAATAGGGTGAGTCATGTACCAGCAGCCTGCTCATGTGGAGGTCATTGAAATCGTTTTGTTTAAAAATTTCGATTTTTTTCATACGTTTCTCCTTTCTAAATTCAGCAGCCTTCATCTTCCACAATCTTGAAACCCGGAGCCGCCTTTTGCTTTTCCAGCGGAGCAGGCTTTTGCTGAAGCGCTGGCGCCTTTTTTTCTTCCAGCGGCAATGGCGCCGTAACCGGTTTTGGTGCATAGCGCTCTCCGGGATAGCCCACCGCAAGAATCAATCCCAAAAGAATCAGAATCCCGGCAGCAAACCTTTTCGCCTTGGGCGATCCTTTCGGCAACTGATCCGGATCTCCAAATTTTTCCTCCACACGTTCCGCCACCCAGTATGCACCCAGGGCCATGAGACACACCAGCAGCGCAATCACTCCGGGGCCGAGATTCAGAAAATCCGGCAGCCGAACCGCACCCATGCTGCCGGCTCCATAAAAGCCTTGAAGCACCGGAAATAATTCAGCGAAAATGACGGATCCCAAGACCATGCCCAGAAGAAAAATCAGGCCATCCAATTTGCCGGAAACCGTAGCAACGATGGATGTGGTGGGGCAGTATCCTCCCATGACAAACCCCACGCCCAGAATAAGTCCCCCCGCGATCTGGGGCCAGATATAAGTGGGCAGGATATGCACCCTGGCAAGATCTATCCAGCCAAAAAGAGAAAAATATAAAAGGCCCAGAACACACACCACGATGGCGGTAAACATGACCTTCAAAACTGCAAAGTCCCTGAGATAGAAGATGGCGGTAAGTTTTCGAGCATCACCGAATCCGGCTCTTTCCAGCACAAAGCCGAAGAAAAATCCCACAAGACCCGCAATCTGAAGACCGTAGGCAAAATCGAACCAGCCGAATTTGTAGAGAGGACCCATTATAGCCACTCCTTTCTAAAAAAATAGGCGGTTGCATAGGCGCCCCCGAAAATACAGAACATGAAAACCCAACTTCCCAAAGCCAGTTCAGAGGCGCCAGTGAGAGCCTGACCGCTGGTACATCCCCTGGCCAGACGAGCAGCAAATCCGGAGAGGATGCCACCCCCCAGGGCGAGCCACAGCCGCACTGAAACGCCAATGGCGGGGCCCCGAGCCACTTCCCCTTTGATCCTGTTGGAAATAAAAGCCGAAAAAAAAGCCCCCAAACCAGCCCCCAGGCTCAGGAAAACGAGCCATTCCATCAGCGGAGAACGCCCACCCGAAAAATACCTGGCGAAATATGAGTTGTTTTGTGTATGTTCCGGCGCCAAAAGCTCCATTCCGAAGGCGCCGATCCTGGCAAAACTGGCCGAAGAACCTACCCCTCGACCCATGGTATAAAAGGAAAAAAGCAGAACAAGCCCTAGAAAAACCCCGATCACATAGGGGTTGCTATACCGTTTGTGCATGGTTTTGTTCCTTTCAATTCAGATATTTTCATATTTGGGTTTCCAGTCTTAAGAAAGCCTCTCGGGCCGTTTCGCTCACAAGACGCTGCACGCATCGATCATCGGCATAGGTCGTATAAGCGGCGTCATCTTTCAAGAGTGGTAAAAGACGGAATCCGTCTTCCGCTGTCCCGACCAATCCCACAATGACGGCGGCATGCCCCCTCACAGCCGAATCTTCTGATTCGAGATAGGGGAAAAAATGAGATTTTGAACCCTTCACAGCCTTCGGTCTTGCCGCTGAAAACCTTGCGATACCCCAGAGAAGGCCCCGCTGTAACATGGGCAGTTCCAGGTAGTTGCCATCCTTATCAGCATAAGAGAGTAGAATAGGCGAAAACTCTTTAGCGAGCCCTTCATGGCGGCTCAGGACCTCACCCATGGCTTCGGGAGACCCCCACCCGATCCCCCCCGACTCATCATTTAAATTCCACATGAGACGACGCACTATATTTCTGGCACTTTCCAGGTCTTCCTGGGCCAGTTCGCCGACAAAAATACCCATGAGTATAACCACACGCCATTTGAGAAGGTCATCCTGGCTGTAGAGGAGGGGAAAAAGAGCATTGACAATTCTTTTGGGTGAATCGCCGATCAGCGCCGGCAAACCGGGATCGACATTTTTTCCGGAAAGTATTTTGAGAATCTTCTCCCTGCGAATACGACCTTTCAAAGGATTTACCCCCTGGTATGCAGGCCCCGGCAGAAAACCCTGCAACTTCGCCGTTCGATTTTTCCTCTGGTCTCGCGGGAATTCCAACGGGCCATGAATCGGCAAACAACGGCCAAAATATCAGATCTCGCAACAGGAAATGCGTCACGATCCGTTGCGAGGATCCGATTTACGACAGAATTTTTGAGAAATTCTTAAGCGCCGGCTTCCAGGGTACACTGGGTAAAGTCTATCTTTTCTCCACATCCCTTGCAGGAATGTTCTTTGTCGAACTCATCGGAAAAAATCTCTTTTTCCTTTCCACAGCTGGGACACTTGCAGGTAAATGACTTCAAATTCCTGGCCTGTTCAAAACCGGGGCAATGCTTGGGTGTTGTCATGATCGACTCCTTTCAATCCGCGAATTTATCTGAAATTTTAAAATTTACCGGGCGCTTTACCCAAAAACCGGGTTAGGCCTTCCAAAGCCCGTGCAGGCTGCAGTATTCCCTCGCCGTCACCTGATCGGCCGTCACCTTGAAAGTTGCTTCGGGCGCATCGCCGGGTTTTAGAAACTTCCGGTAAACTGCTCCGTCGGCAATGATTTCAATCCATTCGATATAGTGTTTTTCTTCCATAGGATGGGCCACCGCACCTACCTTGACCGTGATCCCTTCAGGGGTTTTTTCCACTACCGGCACGTGTTTTTCCTTAGCGGCATCAACGGTGTTTTCCTTAAAAAGTTTCATGGGTTGCCCACAGCAAACCAATTCTCCCTCACCGCCATGGAGCACTTCAACAATGTTTCCGCATGCTTCGCATTTGTAAATTTCCAGTCTTTCAGCCATCACATCCTCCTTTGGATTGTTACTGTTTGTTCAGATTCCTAATAGTTTTCACCCAACAGTTCAAAATAGTCCTGTGGGTGGGCGCATGCGGGACAACTTTGAGGGGCTTCCTTTCCCGTGTGAAGATAGCCGCAGTTTCTGCAACGCCACACTTGTTCCGAGTCTCTTTTAAATACGCGGTCGGCCTCAATATTGGCGCTCAAGTCATTGTATCGCTTTTCATGCTGCTTCTCGGCCACCGCGATGGCCATAAAGACATCGGCAATGGCTGCAAATCCCTCTTCACGGGCAATCTTCGCAAA
Source organism: Desulfatiglandales bacterium (assembly GCA_963663335.2). GTDB lineage: Bacteria > Desulfobacterota > DSM-4660 > Desulfatiglandales > Desulfatiglandaceae > NaphS2. The sequence goes on from CAXXLN010000002.1 coordinate 1,211,897, forward strand.
CCCCGGGTACATCTCCGTATGTTCAAAATGTTCTCCGGCAGCCGCTGCCTTCAAGTTTTCAAGGGTACTGCCGATAACGCCCGCGGGAAAAGCAGCGGAAATTTCTACTTCACCACCTTGCAGAAACTTAAAAAGCCTTTTGGCGTGCTCCTTTTCCTGGTTCGCAGTTTCCTCAAAAATACTTGAAATCTGAATAAATCCTTCCTTTTTCGCCTTACTGGCAGCATAGGTGTAACGGTTTCTCGCCTGGGATTCACCCGCAAATGCGGTCAATAGATTTTTTTCCGTTTGACTCCCTTTCAGGTCCATAAATGAATACCTCCTCTTTGTGTAACATTATTTTATGAGAACTTTTAATTCGTCCGCGTCATGCCAACGACTTGAACATTTTCTTTCCTGCACCGCATACCGGGCATTTCCAATCTTCCGGCAAATCCTCAAAAAGGGTTCCTTTAGGAATTTTGCCTTTTCGATCACCTCTATCAGGATCGTAAATATAGCCGCAACTTGCGGTCTGGCACTGATACATTTCCTCGGGTGTTGCCATTTGGTGACCTCCCAGTTACTCCGGCAAAGAGTAATAACACCGTTTGGGTGAAATAACCGATCCGTTCTTTTTCAACTTGCTGATGACTTTCGAAACTTCCTTGCTCTCTTCTCCGATCATATCCGCTACTTCTCCGGGACGGACCGGTTTTCCAGCTTTCTTCATCGCTTCAATAATTTTGTTTTCCATTGTTTCTCCTATATTAAATGAGATTATGCAACATCCAATTCCTTCTTAAGCCACAATTGCAGTTCACCATCCACTGCAAAAACGCCTTTGGCAATTGGGATATCGTATCTTTTTTCATTTCTAAACGGTTCAGGGACCTTGATTTTTGCCAGTTCAACGGCACCCTCATAATCCCTTTTGACAAAATAAATCAAAGGTGATTCATCCCATGTATTTAAAACAAAATAATGGATCTCATCACCTTTTGATCGTACCATGGAATATCCACCACTCCAATTATTACCCCATTCCAGATAGAGCCTTACCGCCTCTTCAGGGGTCATACTCCAATCTATGGAATCAAGCAAATTACCCTCTTTTTTGAGTTCCTCCAATCCCATCATGGTTTTCCACCCCCTTTCATATCTCTAGAATTGCCTGAAAAAACACCTTTCACTCTTCTTTGTTGGCGTTCCACCATCCCTTTTTAATGTGAGCGGTCTTCTCGGCTTCCGCCAGTTTTCTGATTTTGAAAGCGGAATCCCTCAGCACGCCATAGAGGACACCGCAGCCATTATCCTCTCTAACCATATCCCCCTCATCGGCGATCTTCAGCATCATTTCCGCGATAGAAATGGTATTTTTTATGGTTTCGTCACACGGCCTCATCCTGACACCCCCTGAAGGATATAATTGAAATATTAAAAGCAGGTTTCGTGCCAAAAAAAAGCCAACACAATCATAAAAGAAAAAAGCCTGTTTTAAAGGGGGGTTGGACGGATTTTGTCTCTTTTATCATTGGATTTTGTAACCATCCGATGATCCATGATACAACCATGTCTCAAAAACCACCAGGTGACTATGTTTCAAATATGCCCTGCTTTTTAAAACGATTCGGGAAGAAAAAGCGTGAAACAGGCGGAACAGCTGTCTCAGAATGGATTTTGATCCAAAAGTGTTTCATGATACATCATCGGCCTTCTCAATTGGCACCCGCCTCCGGCAGCCAGTCGCGCCCGAGGCTTCTCCCGGGTGGGCGCCAAAACGGCATTTCTAACCTCTTCCATGGTTTTTAAGACCGTATCCCGATATTTATAAGAGGGCCTGCCGGGCGATTTCTTTAAAGATAAAAGTCTGAGAATATTCTTGACATGCCCAGCCCTCAGTCGTAGCAGATGGGTGCCGGCAACATTCATGGAAGAAAGATGGCCCAACTCAATATCAAAATTTTTGCGACCCTTTTCACCGCTATTTTCGTCACGGCCATGGGAGCGGGATTCGTGGCGCCCTTACTCCCCATCTATGCCCACGACCTGGGGGCCGGGGGATTTCAGATCGGCTTGATTTTCGGCGCATTTTCCCTCACCAGAACCCTCTTCGTCCCCTATTTTGGAAAGCTCTCCGACCGCAAAGGGAGAAAACCGTTCATCACCACCGGTCTTTTTTGTTACTTTCTGGTCTCACTGATCTATGCCGCGAGCAAGAGTGTGGAAGCGTTGATTATCCTTCGATTGGGGCAGGGATTTGCTTCGGCCATGGTACTTCCGGTGGCGCAGGCCTATGTGGGAGAAATGATCCCGCCATCTCAAGAGGGTCGTTTGATGGGGCTGTTCAATATCTCCCTTTTTGGTGGCCTGAGCGCGGGCCCCGTCCTGGGCGGACTGCTTAAGGACTGGCTTAATATACAGGCGTCTTTCACCGCCATGGGCATCCTGACACTGCTCGGTTTTCTGCTCTGTCTCGTCATGCTCCCGACGGAGCGCCTCACAAAAGGCAGCGCCGCCCGCCCTCGGAAAAAATCGGTTGACTATATGGACTTGATCAGAATGCCGTCGGTCTTTTCCATTTTTCTCTTTCGTACCTGTTTTACGACGTGCATCGGCATCACCTGGACCTTTCTGCCGCTTCTGGCCGGCACCCGGATCGGGCTTTCCAGTTCCGCCATCGGCCTGGTGGTCATGATCAATGTGCTCATCGGTGGTTTGCTCCAGGCCCCCATGGGATACGCCGCGGACCGCTTCAGCAAAAAATCCATGACCCTTTTCGGCGGATTTCTGGCTTTGGGCGCCATGCTCTGTCTGGACCATGCGGATTCCTTTATGCAATTGATGGTCATCAACGGCATTCTGGGGTTGGCAGGCGGCATTTCCCTTCCCGCCATCATGGCCATGGGGGTTATTGAAGGACGACAATCGGGTTCCATGGGGTCTATCATGGGTCTGCTGGCCCTGGGCCACAGCATCGGCATGCTCGCAGGGCCGCTCTTGGGAGGACTACTGCTTGACTTTTTCGATTTCGGCGCCATCTTTCTTTCCGGGGCCATTGTCATGGCCCTGGGTGCTTTTATGTTTTGGAGGTGCAATTGCCCATGAAAATTTCATCGGGTTGTTTTGAAGTGGATCTGTTTTCTTCGGACGTGGACGGGGTGGATCATCCCTTTGCAAGCCAGTTTAAGGATATGCTGGAATCCGTGGCAGAACAGTATGGATGTAATCTGATTTCATTTGAAGTTCGAAAGGGGACCGCCATCTTTTCTTTTGACAGCGACGAACTCAACGCTGAAATTCTTGATCTGCTGAAGAAATGACCTCAAAAATAAACCTTGAAAATGTGTCCATCGTATTGGTTCAACCCCAAATCCCCGAGAATATAGGGTCTGTGGCCCGCGCCATGCACAACATGGGGTTGCGTCGGCTGGTTCTGGTGAACCCCAAAAACTGCGATAGCGACCGCATGAACAAAACAGCGACGGGCAGTTCCACGAAAGTTCTGGAGGATATGGATATTTATAAGGACTTGAGGGAAGCGCTCGCCCCATTTCAGTACCTGGTGGGGACCACAGCCCGTATCGGCACCTCAAGACCCGCACTCAAACAGCCCAGAACCCTCGCACAAAAACTGATTCCCGTCTCCCGGAACAATTCCGTAGCCATCCTGTTCGGCCCTGAAGACCGGGGACTCTCCAATGATCAGCTTCGATTCTGCCACACCATTGCCACGGTTCCCACGGCTTCCTTTTCATCCCTCAACCTGGCCCAGGCAGTGGTCATTGTCTGCTATGAGTTGTTCCTGGCCACCGACGAGGCCCACCCAGACACCCCCATACCCCGGCTGGCCAACAGCTTTGAACTGGAGGGCATGTACGATCATTTGAGGGAAATGCTTTCAAAGATCGGATTTCTGGACCCCCAGAATCCCGAACACTGGCTTTTGAATATTCGTCGTTTCCTGGCAAGGGTTCCCCTGCGGGCAAGGGAGGTACGCATTATTCGAGGCATTTGCCGCCAGATGGACTGGTACGCATCGCAGTTTGATACCCTTCGGAAGGAAAAAGAGAACGGGACGAAAGAACCGTAGGGGCAACCCCCCGTGGTTGTCCCCGTGTCAGGGTTTGCCTTGGCATTATCGGGGCGGGCACGGGGGCGGGCAGGCACGGGGGCCTGCCCCTACGCCAGAAGGTTTTCCCAGTCAATGGTCATAAAAGTTTTGTGAAGAAAATGGTCGTCGTGCACTTTGTGAAAAATCAAATCCGTAAAAAATTCCCCGGCCGCTTTTTCCACCTCTTTCAGGGGAATCACTTCATCTTCGGTCCCATGATAAACGCACACCGGAATTGAAATTTTCCGGATCGTTCCCGGCGCCAGATGAATCATGTGAATGGCGGGTGCCAGCAGAATGAGATTTTTCACCCTGGCTTCGTCGGCCATGGCAAACAGTGCGCCCATCAGTCCACCGAAACTGGACCCGACAATCCGGATGTCCGATTGATCGGAAAGAATTTCGTCGAGCTTTGAGAGCCGTTCGGGAAGGGTTCCCACAAATGTAGGAATGATCATGTCCGGGAACTTTTCGCGAAAGTAAACGGATTTGGTCCCCTTATTGCTGCTTTCCAGCCCATGGATAAAAATTCCGCAAACCGAATCGGTCATCCGCATCCAATCTCTCTTCTGTGCTGGTTTTCCTCGGCCTTTGAGATTTCCTCTTCCGTAGGCTTTCGGACCGCCAGCACTTCCCCTTCCATCAGAGCAGATATGCCGGCTGTGGGTTTATTGAAATCAACAAGGATGGTATCGTCTTTGATTTCAAGCACTTTAAATTGCACCAGGGAACCCATTTTCATCTGACGATAATATTGATCTTTCCGGATACGTTGTTTCAGCAAACCTTCCTTGGGAATTTCCCGAATCAGCTCAGGATCATGGGTGCCGTAAAGTTCACCGGGAGGAATCATCAGACTGAATTGATAGCCTGCCGCAGCACCTTCCAATGCTTTTTCAAGGGTGGGCACCTGATGCTCTATACCGTAAATGAATTCAAATTCCTGGTTTACGGAATTCCGGGCCTCTCCTTCAGGTAATTGCGCTTCAATTTTCAAGCGTATGGTGACAGCACGCAGTTTTTCGATGCTTTCCATTTTCGCACCTCATTTGATTTCCAGCACTTCAAACTCCAGAACACCCCGGGGAGTCTTGATTTTGACTTCATCACCGATTTCCCGGCCGATGAGGCCTTGCCCCAAAGGGCTCTTGATTGAAATGCGGCCATTTTCAGGTTCGGATTCATAGGGGCCCACCAACTGATAGGTAATCTCTTTATCGGCCTCAATATCGTAAAGTAAAATGGTGCGGCCGAACACGATACGATCCTTGGGACCTTCATTAACATCAATCACTTCCGCTTGACCGATAGCGGCTTGCAATTCGTTGATTTTGCCAGCTATGAACCCCTGTTTCTCCTTGGCGGCGTGATATTCGGCGTTCTCACTCAGGTCTCCGTGGGCGCGGGCCTCTGCGATCGCTCTGATGTTGTCGGGCTTCTCTATTTTTTCAAGATGGGCCAGCTCTGCCTTCAGCTTTTCGAGCCCGTCTTTTGTAATTGGCATTTTTTCCATATCTATTGACTCCGTTTAATCTTCACCAGACAGTTTGTCCGCCTATTTCTTTATCCTAAATCTGCCAGTCGCTATTTCCGGATTCTGACCCGGAAAACAAAAAAATTATCCACTCATCCCTAAGAGTACCCCCCCCTGCCGAATGACCAGAGACACCCCATAAGCAATCGCCAGGTTAAAAATAATAGAAAAAGCGGCCCATTTCCAGGAGCTTTCTTTGCGAATGCTCGCCACTGTTGCCACACAGGGGACGTAAAGCATAATAAAAATAATCAACGTAAATGCCTGAAGCGGATTCCAGGCCGGGTCCCTCTTCAATTTTGCGGCAAGAGAGGCGGTGTCATCCTCATTTGCGTCACTCAGAGAATAGGCCGTACCAAGGGTTGAAATAATGACTTCCTTGGCGGCAAAACCGCCCACCAGCGCGATGTTTGTTCGGTATTCAAACCCTAAGGGCCGCGTAAGATAGGTCAGTTTCATGCCTATCCACCCCGCAATGGTTCGCTTCAGTGCCGTTTGCTGTTGAAGGTTGTCGATGTGGGCCATCTGTTGTCGATATTTCAGGTACCGGGCGCCCGATATCTGAAATTTCCCCTCAACGCCGAAGGCCCCCGCTTCGCCCTTTTCCGTTTCAAGGGAAAGCGCCGCTTTCGCCACTTCCAAAAGGGGTTCATGCCGCCGGTGCAGGATCGCGACATTTTCTTTCCGGCTGAGGCCGTCATAGAGCCGGTTGAGCACCCCTAATTCCCCTTTGTCCGTTATCCACTGCTTCGTGGCCTGTTGATTCAAAAAGGAGATTGTAGTTTCTTCCCGAGTTTGATCAAAGGCCTGAATCCGCTCTTCGGAAAGCCTCGGAAAGGTCATCATGGCCCACAAAATCACGGAAAAGGCCAGAATAACAGTACCGGCCTTTTTGATGTACTGCCACGTCCTCTCCCATGTATGAATCAGCAAGCCGCGAAAGGTGGGAGCGCGGTAGGGGGGCAGTTCCATCACAAAGGGCGTGGTGGGACCTCTGAGGACCGTTGCTCTTAAAAATTTAGCGGCAAAAAGGGCAAACCCCCATGAAATAAGGGTGAGGATAAACAGCATCCGGGCCTTGTCCTTTGTAAAAAATGCCCCGATGAGCATGGCGTAAACGGGCAGTTTGGCGCCGCAATTCATGAACGGGACCACCAGAAGGGTGGCAATCCTCTCTTTGGGATCCTTTAAAATCCGTGTGGCCATCACCCCCGGCACGGCGCAACCACCGGATATGCCGCCGCTCACCACCAGTGCCATGACGGAATTTCCGTGAAGCCCGAACCATCTCAGCACCCGGTCCAGCATGTAGGCGACCCGGGCCATATATCCGGAATCCTCCATGATGGCGATGGCAAAGAACATGAACATAATGAGGGGTACGAACCCCAATACCCCGCCGACACCGTCGATCACTCCCGAAATAAGCAGCGACTGGAGAATCCCGCTCGGGACAAAAGCGGTTACCAGATTTTTGAGCCCATCAAAAAACATCTCAAACCAGACCAGTGGCATTTCGCTGGCCCAGAATGTAAAGGAATAGATGGTATAGAGGATAAACCCCATGATAACGGGGCCGAGCACCCGGTTGGTGAGAATTCTGTCCGCTTTGTCAGAGAAATTGATGCGCAGTTCAATCTTTCGTTTTACGACTTGTTTGGTGATGCCGGCGATATAACCGTACCGATGGTCGGCAATGATGGCTTCCGGCTCCTCTTCCAGGGTATTCATGGAGTGCTTGGCAATATCGTCGCAGATGTCCGTGATGGATTTTCCCAGTTCCGGGTCTTTTTTCAGCAACCCGATAATCTGACTGTCCCCCTCAAGGCATTTGAGGGCCCGCCATCGGGCCGGATATTTTTTGTCGAAAAAGCGGGATTTTTCGATGATGGACGAAATCCGGTCAAGTCCCGAATCGATATCGATGCCGTAACTCATGGGAGCATTCACCCATTCGGGGCTTTGGGAAAATTGCGCCACCACTTCATCCAGGAGCTCCGCGATCCCCTTGCCGGTTCGAGCGACCATGGGGATCACGGGCACGCCGAACTGTTCGGATAATTTATCGGGATCCACCTTGATGCCGCGGCTTTCGGCAACATCCACCATGTTGAGGGCCAGGATCAAGGGGACTCCCAATTCCTTGAATTGTACCGCCAGGTAAAGATGCCGATCCAGGTTGGATGCGTCAACAATATCCACCACCATCCGCGGCTTTTCGTTGATCACGAAGTCCCTGGCCACAATCTCTTCCATGGAGTATGCCGTCAGGGAATAGGTTCCCGGAAGGTCCACCACCTCTATTTCCCAGCCTTTGTGATGAACCACCCCAATTTTTTTTTCAACCGTTACACCGGGATAGTTGGCAATGTGCTGCCTCGCGCCGGTAATGGCGTTAAACGCAGTTGTTTTTCCGGCATTGGGATTTCCCGAAAGAGCTATAAGGATTTTCTGTTTCATCGGTTCAACATTTTAACTTGGCGCGCCCTCTTCCACCTCTACAAGAACACTGTCGGCCTCATTGTTCCTGAGTGTCAACACATAGTCTCTGATTTTGACGGCCACAGGGTCTTTCAGGGGCGCCCGACCACGAATTTGAATGGGAGTCTCGGGAACCAAGCCCATCTCCCTGATCCGTCGGCCCATGTCCCCGGTTGCATACACCCGTTTGATGACGCCTTTTTGGTTGTCCAGCATTTCTCTCATTTTGATTGTCTTCTTCATCGGCTGTCCATTGTTGGTGATTTTTCTGGTAACGGTTTTCTAAATCCCAGGCATCAGGGGCTGCTCCCGCACAAAACCGCTGCGAATGAGGCAGCAGAAACCCAATCCGATAAATATAATTGCGGAAATGCATTTATCAAATATCTAATTGAATGAATTTTCGAAGCGGTGGCCTAAATGACTGGTATCAAACAATCATGGATTTGGTTCCGGCTTTCGGACGACACCACCAGGAGATGTTCTTCGATCTTCTTTCCGTTCATATATTCATTCAGGAAAAACCCTGATCCGTCCATTTTGCAGATTTTAAGACCGGCGGATTCAATAATCACCCGGGCGGCCGCCAAATCCTGAAAGGTCTCGCGGGCAATGATGGCCGCCTCCGCTCGACCGGCGGCGACGTAGCACATATGGGCGGAAGTACAACCGAAGCTGCGAATCTTCCCTGCGAAGGAGGGGCGGTAATGGTGGTTGAATCGCGCATAGGTCAGCAAAACGCTTTCGTCATTGATTTCCGACGGGGGTGCCGCATAAATTTTCTCTTCACCCCAGTATGCGGCCTCGCCGGCACGGGCATGGAACAGGTCACCGGTTGCGGGCATATGAAATACACCGAACACCGGCCATGAGTTCTCCAGAAGCGCCAGAGACATCCCCCACAGGGGAATCCCTCCCTGAAAATTGGCCACCCCATCCAGGGGATCGAAAACCCATAGATACCGTTTATCTTCATGGGAGTAACCCGAATCTTCCTGGTTATTTGCAAAGAGCTGGTGCTCCGGAAAACGTTCGCTCAATCGGTCCTGGAAAAATTCCGTCAAATGGAGTTCCGCCTTCGTAACCAGTTCTTCATCAAACCTTTCTCCGGGTCTCGCCTTTCCATAATAGGAAAGCGCGGTTTTTCCCGTATCCCGGATCACCTGCATCGCAAATTCGGCCAACTCTTCAATCCCTCGGACGGCTTTATCCAATTACTTTCCTCCTTTCAAATGTTAAAATCCTGCCCGCTTCTGCTCCAGCCGGCTCATTTCCGGCGACTGAATCCCATGTTTTCCCAATTAAAAAAAAGCCTTCTAACATTATCTCAAAAAGGCTTTTGATACAACGCTTTTTTCCATTGGATGGAAGGCGCTGGACTTTCATGAAAAATGGGAGTAACAAAAAAGCCTTGGAACCGGGTTGCATAATGACATTTTGGGGCCTCGGCAAAAAAAGGGAATGACAAGGAGGTTTAAGAATGGCTTACAATACAGTGCTGGTTGATGAAAAAGAGAAAGTGGGTGTGATTACGCTGAATCGCCCGCAGGCCATGAACACATTCAGCACGGAAATGGCGAAAGAGTTAAATCAGGCGTTGATTCAACTGGATAACGATCCCAATATTCGGGTGGTGGTGGTCAAAGGCGCCGGCAAGGCGTTCAGCGTGGGCATTGACGTATCCGAGTTCTTTGGAAAATCCCAAAAGGAATACCGGGATTGGGTCGGCCTCATGGAACAGATGAACCATGTGATCGGGAAGATGAAGAAACCGGTGATCGCCTCAGTCCATGGGTTTGCGGTGGCCAACGGGGCCGGCCTTCTTGCAGCCGCCGATCTGGCCGTGGTGGCCGAGGGGACAAAAATCGGCACAACGGCCATCAATGTGGGCCTTTTCTGTATGGGTCCGGCTGTTCCATTGGCCCGGCACATGGGGAAAAAACGCTGCCTGGAAATGCTGCTCAGCGGTGATATGATTGATGCTGAAACCGCCGCGAAATGGGGTCTGGTCAATCAGGTGGTACCGTTAGACAATCTGGAATCCGCAACCATGACGCTGGCCCGGAAACTGGTCCGGAAAAGTCCTCTGGCCCTTCAAATGGGGAAACAGGCGTTTTACAATACATCCGACATGGAGTTTGGAAAGGCGCTGGAATACTCTAATGAAATGTTTGCAGCCCTTTGCGTCACCCAAGATGCCACGGAAGGGATCAACGCATTTCTGGAGAAAAGAGAACCCGTCTGGCAGGAAAAATAGCAGAGATCGCCCGATTTGCGCCCTCAACGTTTGCGGTTGAAGGCGCTTTGCGCAAGCGGTATCCCGACTTATCCGCTAATGATAATCATGTGTTCCCGAAATCACCTTGATCCCTGTGTTTTTTTCAAGGAGTTGTGCAAATTCGTCGGCTGTGCCATAGGGGCACCCCGGTTTTGCATTGACGAGACAGGAACTCAGATATATGGCATCGGGTTTCATTTCAGAAAGTTTCATGGCCATGCCCATGGTGGGCACAAGCGTTCGCCCCGGACACTCGCATTTTATGTAGGCTGTAACCTGGGAAGGTTCATCAAACTGGCCTTCACCTAGGGCCGCCGCTTTAAGGCAACGCCATTCTCCAGGGCACCCATACCCATTGTCCATGTATGACCCACAACCCACAATTGCTACTTTTTTCATTGATTTTTCCTCCTCTCCTAGTCTATTTTTGTTTTGTTGTGAATTAATTCACTTACCCTAGCACACCCATTCTGAAATGACACCCATTTTTCAGTTGAAAGTGTTCGCGGTTTTTGAATTTTTCAATTTCATTCACATCTATTTTAAGGAGACGACCCAAAATGAAAAATAAGTTTATTGTAACCGCCGCCATTACCGGCGCAATCCATACCCCCACCATGTCCCCGCATCTGCCCATCACTTCCGATGAAATCGTTGAAGAAGCCGGGCGGGCCAGTGACGCAGGTGCTGCCGTCGTGCACATCCATGCTCGGGACCCTGAAGAAGGGAAACCCTTTGGAACGCCGGAACTCTTTGCGGAGCTGCTTCCCAGAATAAAAACCAGATCCAGTGCCGTGATTTGCACCACCACCGGAGGCGCTCTGGGACAGACCGCTGAACAGCGGGTTGCGGTTGTGAAACGGTTCAGCCCCGAATTGGCTTCGTTGAATGCGGGTTCCATGAATTTTGCCATTTTCCCGGTGCTGGATAAAATCAAGGAATTCAAATACGGGTGGGAACCCGAATATCTGGGCATGACCGAGGATTTCATTTTTCCCAATACCTTTAAAACCCTGAAACAATTCAGTGGGTATTTTAACGAAGAAGGCACCAAGCCGGAATTCGAAGTCTATGATGTGGGAATGCTCAATAATCTGGCATTTTTGGTGGAAAAAGGGTATATTCAAAAGCCCCTTTACCTGCAGTTTGTGCTGGGAATTCTGGGAGGAATACCGGCGACTGTGGGCAACCTGATGTTCCTTTTGAACACCGCAAAAGAACTGTTTGGGGATAATTTTGTCTGGTCGGTGTGCGCGGCCGGTCGGGAGCAATTCCGCATGTGCAACATGGCCCTGCTCATGGGCGGCAATACCCGCGTGGGTCTGGAGGACAACCTTTATCTGGAAAAAGGGGTCAAAGCCAAGAGCAACGGGGAACAGGTGGAAAAAATCATTCGGATCGGCAGAGAACTGGGTCTTGAGCCGGCGACCCCTGATGAAGCGCGAAGCATATTAAACCTGAAAGGGCTTGATAAGGTGAAATATTGATCCGTTATCGCTCATGATGCCCTGCCATTCCTCAACCGATTTAAGATAAGGGTCTTTGATGAGCGTCCTTGACTTGGGCAAGAAAGTCCGGAGTACATACCGGGCGCTGGACAGACAGATTAGGAATTTCCAACTCCGCTCCGGATTGCGGTGCAGGCACCATTGCGGTGCCTGCTGCGAGAGTTCCCGTATAGAAGCAACCATACTGGAGTGTTTACCTCTGGCCTACGAAATATTTCACAGAGGACGGGAGGATGTCATTTCTCTCTCCATCGAAAAGAATTTAGGCGAGGACAATTATCGGTGCGTGCTCTACCTTCCCGATTCCCAAAATCCAGGGTTCGGGAGATGTTCCTGGTATCCTTTCCGCCCGCTGATCTGCCGCCTCTTCGGATATGCCGTTAGAAAGAACAAATATGGAAAGCTGGAGTTGTCCACGTGCAGGGTCATGGAGGACCACCCTTCTGAGAACCATGGCCCCATATTGTCGGACGACCTGGAGCATCTGAAACCACCCGTTTATCAAAGCAGTTTTCTCCGAATTGCATGTCTGGACCCGGCTACGGGCTTCCATCTGCTGCCTGTCAATCAAGCACTCAAGGAGGCCTTGGAGTACGTTCACTGGCACAGGCCCAAAACATGGTCCGGTTACAGGAAGGCAGCGTAGCAGTTCAGCTAAATCTTTTAGGAAAAAAGAACCATGCCCCAAAATATTGTTTCATAGCTTTTTGAAGATGTTCAGGAATTGTGACGAAGGGGGATTGAATCGTGAATCGATTATGGTTGAAAGGGTTTTGCTTTTTCTTAATTTGCGGGTTGGCAGGCACATTTTCAGGCTGTTCGGATAATGATACCACTCAGGGAACCACATCACAAATTGCGGTAATGGTTACCGGCGATCTGGAAAGCTGCATTGTTCCCCAGGATGTTGTGCGGGATGGAGAAACCCTGACACTCGGTGGGCTTGCTCGTATTGCAGCTGCGGCAAAAAAAGTTCGCAGTACCGCTGACGGCTCTTTGCTGCTATCCGCGGGCAACGCTGTTCTGGGCTCTTTTTATTACATGTTTGAAGGAGAACCCGAAATGCGGGGCATGGAACTGGCTGGCTATAACGCTGTAACACCCGGCACCCACGAGTTTGACTATGGTGCAGCGGTTTACGGCAATGCCCTTCAGTTCGCTCGATTTGATGTCCTATCCGGTAATCTTGAGGTCAGAGATGGGGCCGTTTCAGAGCGGATTCTTCCCTATGTTATCAAGGAAATCGCCGGTATTCGGTTCGGTATTTTCGGTCTCACCGCGCCCAATTTTGAATTGCTCTGCAATCCAACGGGCGGAGGAGTTCAGGTGGATCCGGATATTATATCCATCGCAGATCGTCTGGTGGCCGAACTTCGGCTGCAAGCGTGCGATGTCGTTATCAGTCTTACCCATATCGGTCTGACCCGGGTCAGGGAATTGGCCCGGGAAGTTGACGGTATCGACATTATCATTGACGGCTATGACCCTGAGCCTCTTTTTGAGACCATCGAAAATACTCTCATTGTTCAGGAAGGCTCAAGAGGCGAATACCTTGCGGTACTTAATTTCACCTTTCTGGACGGGCATATCCAAAATCCATCCTGGAAAAGGATTCTGATGGATTCAGAGGTGGGTTTTGATCCCGAAATCCAAGAGCTGATGGAAACCTACATGGCCAAATACGAAGAAGGGCTCACCCAGAAAATAGGGGAGGCCCTGGTTGATCTGGATGCCCGTGAGGATTGGCTGCGCCGGGGTGAAACCAACCTGGGAAATCTGGTGGCCGACAGCTGGAAAGCGCGGTTTCCGGAAGCAGACATATCACTGGTGAACAGCGGTTCAATCAGGGGCAATCGGATTTATCAGGCGGGTCCTCTGGCCTATCTTACCGTAAATGAGATGTTGCCGTTCCAGGGAAGGATCATTATGGTCGAAATGACGGGCGCCGATATTCAGCAGGTGCTTGAAATTTCAGCATCGGCCATTCGCGTGGAAGGAGAAGAGTGCCGGGAAGGAAACCGCGCACCCACTGGTGGTTTTCTTCAGGTGGGAGGACTTCGAATGACGCTCGATTTGCAGAAACCGTGCTTTTGCTGTCGTTATTCGGGCAAGGAACTGGTGCAAATCATCGATAATGGTTCAAGAGTTTTGGATGTTTCGGTTTTCAGGGACAATTCCTGGATAAAACTGGACCCTGCTGAAACATACCGGGTACTGGTCAACGCCTACATTTCAGATGGCGGGGATGGGCAATATCCCTTCCTGAATGAGGCACTCGAAGAAATCCCGACAAGCATGGTTACAACCGATGTGCTGGCTGACTTCATCATTCGGCATACGCCGGTTGCGCCCAAAATCGACGGTAGAATCACCCAAGCGGAATCCCAGTAAGATATTGGGAGACATCATAGCTGTAAACCTGTACCGGAATCCCTGAAACCTTTTTGAAATCTTCCAGCAAAACATCAATCAGGTCGCTGTATTGGGGGGTGATGACCACGGCCAGGTAAATGGCATTCTGCGGATATGTAAAGAATTCGGAGCCCATTGCCGGCTCCCGAATGAATAGAGGAACCTTGTACCTGAAACATGGTGAACCCTCCCTGAGAGTTTGATCTATGGAATTAATTGCGATCGCTCTCCCTTTTGTGAAAGTAATCGGCGCCTTCTGCCTTATGCTGGTCGGCATCAGGAACAGACTGGGGCTGGCCTTATCCGTTTTGGCGGGAGGTTGGTTTATGGGGCTGGTCTGCGGGCTTTCCACCGGGGTTTTGTTTAAGACCAGCGGGTTGGCTTTTTTGCAGGAAAAATTTCTCTTTCTGGTTGCCATCGTCGGCTCAATACTCGTTCTCTCCGATGCTCTGGAAAAATCGGGCCAGTCTACACGGCTTATGGAGGTATTGTCCGGTTATCTTGTTCGGCCGCGATTGCGGTTGATATTTTTCCCGGCCCTGATAGGTCTGCTTCCAATGCCCGGCGGGGCAATATTTTCGGCTCCAATGGTAAAAGCAGTGAGCGCCGATATGAGTCTTGGTAACGAAGACAGGGTTCTCGTCAATTACTGGTTCAGGCATGTCTGGGAGATGGCCTGGCCCCTGTATCCTGGAATAATTCTGACCGTTGCCCTTGCCGATATTCCAATCAGTGCACTGATCGGCAGATCTTGGCCGGGGGTTGTCGCCATGTTCGGTATCGGCTGGCTCTTTTTCTTGAGGCCGGGAGTGTTGAATACCGGCATGTTACAACAAGAGACGGACCGGACTAAAGGGAGTCTCAGAAAGATCGCAGCGGAAGGACTCCCGCTGATCGTCGCCATATTCGGTGCAATTGGTCTGGAGACCCTGCTTTCCAGATTTTCCCCAAAGATTTCATTTGAGTGGGGAGTCATTACCGCCCTGGTCTGCGCAATTTTTTCTGTTATGGCCCAAAATCAGCTTGGCGTCGGTTTTCTTTCCTCAGTCCTGAAGAAAAGAAGTCTTTGGACCATGCTTATGGTTGTCGCGGCAATCTTTGTCTTCAAGGATGTGATGCAGGCGGCTGGGATTGTCCAGGCAATGGCTGCAAATGCCGGCGGCGGAGTCGCTTTGTTTGCCGCGGCAGTATTTCTTCCATTCGTGGTGGGGATGGTTGCTGGAATAAATGTGGCCTTTGTCGGGGCAACGTTTCCGCTCTTGATCGGTCTCCTGCATTCTCTTGGCATGGCGGATCAAATGGTGCCCTACTTGATTTTAGGATCTTTTTCCGGTTTTACCGGGGTTATGATTTCCCCGATTCATATCTGTTTTGTCCTTACATGCAATTACTTCGCCACGGACCTGGCAGGACCTTGGCGCAGAATAGTCGCACCCTCGATCTGTTTCGGACTGTCCGGTGTCCTTCTCTTTTGGTTTCTCTTACCCTGATTTGTTTGAATGCGGAGAACCTGGTCCTCAGAGCCAGGTCAGAGATAGATGGCTCTGCCTTTAAGAGCCTGTTGCACTCGCTTGAATTCCTCCCGGTCAATTTCACCGCTTGCATACCGCTTCCGGATAATGTCAAGCGGGCTGGATGGATCGTTGGAAGAAGAGGATCGTCCTTTTAACAGAGGAAAACACTCCCAATTATGCTCAGAGAAGTACCAGAAGACTTCCGGGTTCTTAAGGGACCCCTCAACATATGGAGGTTCCACCAAATATTGAGGTCAAGCGAATCTTTTCACCCTTCCCAGGCTTTTCTTTCCTTTATCTAATCCACTGTTATTACAGAAAGATTAGAGGCTTTTGATTTTCCTTCGGTTGTTGGCAGGCCTTTTGCAAATACGATTTGTTATGATCCTGTTCACCTCTCCTAAAAAGGAAGCTTTATCTTTCTATTGGGAAGGGAGTATTATTTAACGAAGGGCTACGGAGGTCTTTTACAGAGGTGAAGATTAAGGAAGGGGATAAGCAGTAGGAGGTTGTGAGAGATGAACTCTCATATTGAATGTGTAAGAATCTAAAAAGATGTCAAAAGTTTAGGTCATATTTGACCACCATTTCGATTCCTCCACCAACCTTTAGATGTTGGATATTAATTGATAACTCTAGGGGTGCGCCCATCCAGCTTGGCACAAGACTTGTCGTATATATATTTGCTTTTAAGACGGCAGACAGGTCAGAGAGATTTTTGAATTTGGAAATATGCCTTGATCATCACCATGGAATTTAAGGAGTAACTCCTATGAAAAAGAGAAATATCGTTATCCGCTTTTTGCTTTCTGGGACAATAGTATGGTCATTGGCACTTTTATCTCATATTCCGACGATGGCAGTGGATGTGAGTGTGAATATAGGCGTGAATATTCCTCTGCCTCCCGCTATCGTATTTTCGGCGCCTCCGCAATTGGTTGTGATACCTGAGACATATGTATACGCCGACCCTGACGTAGATGTGGATATCTTCTTCTACGGTGGTTGGTGGTGGCCCGTGGGAAGGGCGTTGGTACCGCTCTCGGAATTATGATTCAGGTTGGGGTCACTATAAACACGCTCCACCTTTTTATAGTCAGGTGCCTTCACACTGGAGGGATGACTATAGGGGGCATAAATGGAAAGGGCATAAATGGGACCACAAACGAATACCTCACGATCAAGTTCAACGGAACTGGAAAAAATGGAAAAAGGACAAACATTGGGAGAAGCAAAATACTTGGGGTGTCAGAGATTTGAAGCCCCAAAAGAACTCCCGGGGCCAACATGAAGAGGTAAAGAAACAACAGCAGCCACAACAATCTCAGCCTCAACATGAAAAATCTGATAAAAGGGATAATAAGAAAGATCATGGAAAAAGTAATGGAAAGTAGGATGACAAAAGATTATCCCACAATGAAAAGGCTTCCGAAAGGGAACTGGTCACCAAATTCGTCAATGGCATGAAACAATTCAATCAAGGAGAAAAAAATGGAAAAATGTGCTTACGGGTTTGGAAGCTTAGTGAAGGGTTGGAAAATTGGGATTATGGTATTATAGATCTTCGCAGATGAATTGATACCATTTTCAGGCAATTTCTTGCTCATCGAATTGTAAATCTTCTGTCCAAAAATCATCTTCTATTTTTCTTACGTTCTTGATAATTTCCGCGCATGTTTTATCTGTCACCTTAGCAAAACCTGCATCGAGCTGTTCGATTAAGTTTTTCATTGTGAAATCAGAATTCCTGGTTATATGGTTCTTGACGACTCCCCAGCAAGTTTCTATCGGTTGTAACTCCGGGTGATACGGTGGGGTTCTGATGACCTCATGGCCGTGGGATCGAGCAATATCATCAATTGCATACGATGGCTCAGGTGCCATTTTTTTTAGAATATCAATCAGTTCCGGTTTCAAGCAATCCTGACGGCAATATATTCTGTTTCGCTCCAACCATTCCGTAATCCTCTTTTTCGAACAAAGAGGTGTCGGGGGAGAATGCTCTGCGAGGGTGTTGTGATAAGATGCATTATCCATAATTATCAGGCTGTTTTCGGGTATGTTTTCAAGGAGCATTTCCATAAACCATTTCCTGAACAAATCCGAGTTCATCTGCCCATGATAATCCCCAGTCTTCTTTGTACTCTTGAATACAAGCTTCGCACCCGGAACCCAGCCAGATTTGGTGATTGCATTGATAATTATCAGACGCTCTCCCTTGCCCGTTGGCTTCTGAACCCAAGGACCATCTTCCCCTGAATACCAAATAAAATCATTACTATGGTTTTTGTTAACGTAAGATTCATCAAGATAGACTTCGGGCCGTATTGTATCCCCACCAGATGTGCGATTATCCCTCTTTTTCCGCAAATACCGATGTCTGGCGGCAATTACATGGTCCTTTTCTTTCAAGTGCTGTGAACGCGTTCCTTTACCGAATTCAAATCCCCACCGATTGAGCGTTCTTGCTAATGTCGCGATATGGAATGGTTCCTCTTCGGAGGATCGCTCTTTCAGAAAATCTCCAATATTTAAAAGTGTTATATGCTTTCCCTGCTTATTTGCTGATCGAATATACCCCCTAATAGCTTCCTGATGTGTTTTGTTCACGGCATGGACCGGACGACCACGCGTCTTTGTTGGTTCATCCAGCAATTTGGGATCACGATTGTAATCCGCCATGATTCTCTTTACTGTCGCCACACCGATGCCAAGTGCATCAGCAGTGCACTTCACACTCGGCTCTATCGGTTTGAACTTCTTTCCGTCAAAATATTGTTTCACCAAAACGACAAGCTTTTTCGTCTCTGGCGACAATGGCCGGCCACGAATTGAAATCATACAAGACACCCTAAAATTAAATTTGATTTTATATGAACTTTAGGAATACAATGGCAAGTATTTGACCTGCTTGTCAAGTATCAATTCATCTGCGAAAATATATAGTGATGGCTTTTTCATTCGGATTGGCTTCTTGCGAAAAAGAAGGGCCAACAGAAAAGGCCGGCAAAGAAGTGGATAAAGCCATGGAAAAAGTGGGAGACCAACTGGAAAAGACGGGGGATAAAGTGGAACAGGCGACCGACAAGGTGAAGCAATAGCGTTTGGCAAGAAGATGCTTCTTTAAGGGTTCCGTGCCTATGCCGGAGGAGGGTATCTTTTTGATCGCACGCCTTCTGATTTCGAGCCCTGGTACAGTCAGGTCGGCCTGGAATTTCACAGCCCATGATCCTGGCTGAACGGCACCCTGTCTCCCGTGGCGGCTGCCGACATCCAGAACTGGCAGGAAAGCGGGTGGAATACGGATCTGTCGGTGCGTGCGGGAATACAGTTTGAAAATCCTGAAATCCTGGGCCGAAAGCTTATGCTGCTGCTGGAGTATTATAATGGGAAATCACCCAATGGACAGTTCTATGAAAACACAATCGAGTATTTCGGTCTGGGGTTGCACTTCTTTTTTCAGTAAGGAGATCAATTTATTAATCAGTTCTGCATTATCTTTTTAGCGTGGACGGCCATGCGGTTACAGAATAAAGGAGATCGAGCGATGTTCCGAGATATGATTCTAAATATTTGCATATTTGCGCTACTGGTACTGCTGGGGAGCACACTGGGTGCATTTCCAGCGGTGGCTGCAGAAAATTCACCTGATGTGGAGCAAATAGATGTACTCGCACACGGCCCCATACACGAAGCCTTTGCCGAGACCATCGCATTTGATCCTGAACCGGGAATCATAGTTCCGAAAGCGCCGCCTGAGGTCATCAACGAGGTCCCACCGGAACAGAAACCCGAGGGTGATGTTCAGTGGATTCCAGGCTACTGGGGCTGGGATGATGATCGAACCGATTTTATTTGGATCAGCGGCACTTGGCGGGTGGTCCCACCGGGTCGGCAATGGATCCCCGGATATTGGGTCAACTCCGCGGGGGACGGCTATCAATGGATTTCAGGCTATTGGGCGCCTGAGAAAAACAATTCCACGACGTACCTGCCCGAGCCTCCCGAATCGGTTGAGGTGGGACCCAATGTCAATGCGCCCTCATCGAACTACACTTGGATACCCGGCAGTTGGGTATGGTATAGTAATGCATACGCCTGGCGTCCCGGTTATTGGGCGATGATGCGGCCTGACTGGGTGTGGATGCCCGCACATTATGTGTGGACGCCCCGGGGGTATGTTTTTGTAGGGGGTTACTGGGATTTTGCCGTTGGTTTTCGAGGCGTGCTGTATGCACCGGTTGCTTTTGGTTTCGGCGTGTCTTTCGGAAGCGGCTTCTATTTTACACCATCATTTATGATTAACGTGGGGATTTTTTCAGACTGTCTTTTCATTCGTCCAGGCTATCACCACTACTATTTTGGTGATTATTATGCCCCCCGGTATTATCAAAGAGGCATATTTCCATGGTTTTCACCCCATATAAGGCGTCACGGATACGATCCCATCTATGCGCATCAGCGTTGGACGCACCGGAACAATCCCAATTGGGAAAAAAATCTGCATAGTACCTATCAATTACGTCGCAAAGATGAGGCGGCCAGGCCGCCGAGAAACCTCCTTGAGTCGAGGAAACTCCAACAAGAATCACTGAGATCAAGTTCCTCTGGACGTTCTTCTAAAGAGCCTTTTTTTCCATTGACAAAGAAGAGGGGAGATCTGCCAAGGTTCGAATCCTTGAGCAGAAATGAGCGTACGCAAATCGAACAGCATGGCAAACAGCTCCGCAATCTTAGCAATCAGCGGCTCAAATTGGAATCTCGGGGGTTGGCCAAACCGTCTGTGGGATCTGCCAAAAAGACCAATGTAGACAGGGTGCAACTTCCGGATTCTCCCATCGCGGCAAAACCGATCGAACGAGCATCCACGAAGAAGGCAACTTCGAATCGCTATCAAAACACCCCATCGAATTCCGCAACGAAGCCTCTGGAGAGAGGACCTTCAAATGCGCCGGGAAGTTCAAAGAAAATCGAGATTGACAAAAGAACTGCATCAAAGTCTCCCCGACCGACAAGCCAATCCGGCAGTCAGTCAAAAACAATCGTTTCCCCAACCGGGAAAGTGCCGCCTGTTCGCTACAAGACTCCTAAAACAAATCCCACTGTTGAGCCTCTGAAAAGAAGGTCATTGGGGCAACCGGAGACTTCAAGGAAGATCGGGACCGAGGGAGGAACTGCAACAACAAACGCGCCCCGGTCAGCAAACCCACCGGCTGTCCCGTCAAAATCGACACGTCCCGAAGCTCCCAATCCTGGTTATAGGATGGAGTCCCCCGGAAGAGGAGCATCATCGGGTCGTCCGGAAGGGCCCACGGGTACGAGGCCGGATATGGGTGGAAACAGGCCGCAATTTCCGGGTAGATAGTTGGAAGGAAACCCAACCGGCTTTATTTGCAGGAGTGTGGACGTGCATCAGCCAAGGAACCCGTTGAGGAAAGGGCATATTTTTCTTGTAACTTGTCTGCTGATTTACGTCTGTGCTGGAATTCTTACGGCACTCATTTTCAGTATCGCTGCACCATGCTTCTCCCAAGAGATCTCCCCTTTGAACAATGCTGAAAGTACGGCATCAAAAGAATCGAATGGGGACGACAATTTTACAGTGGATCACATTTCCTGCCCCACTTTTCCGGCTGTATGTAACAACATTCTCCGCAATGGGGGCTTTGTTGACGCTCGTTGAATCCATGCGAATCAACAAGAAAGCCGAAGTTTTTTTCGGTTCGGTCTGGGGGCTTCGGGCCGCTTCGATCTTTTTTTTCGCGATCTTTTTCGCGGATGTTTTTGGGTTCAGCCGTTTGGCACGATTTATGTTCGATATAGCTGTTCTTCCATCGTAATCTCATTAAGTTAGAGGTAGATATTTTCCTCTAACATAAAGAGAACAAAAGCTTCCGTGCTTTCTCATCCTCTCCAACAGCCTTGATTTACACCCGACGGACACATACTCAGTTGTCGCTCATGAGATGCCCGATGGCCTTTTCCAGGCCGTCGATGGTCAGTTCAAACATGGGGAATATTTCCCGTATCATATTGATGCTTCGGGTAAAGGGCCATTCCGCTGCCATTTTAGGGTTAATCCAGACGGAATGGGGAAAGGTGTTGGCGATAAACTGAAGTCTTTCATAACTGGGCCGGCCCGATCTTTCCTCAATATGGATGCTTCCGTCCGTGGCCATCAATTCATAGGGTGCCATGCTGGCATCTCCCACGATGACCACGCGGGTTTCCGGGTCCCTTCGAATCAGCTCATCAATTGAATACGGTTTTCGGTACCGGGCGGGATCCGCCCAGACCTGGTCATAGATGGTGTTGTGGAAAAAGTAGGTCTTCACTTCCTTAAACTGAGCCCGCGAATAGTTAAAGAGGGTCTGTACCATTTCGATATAGGGGTCCATGGACCATCCCCCGTTGTCAATGGCCAGAACAACTTTCAGACGGTCCTTTAAACTCCGTTCGAACACGATCTCTATCTCGCCCGCGTTCTTCATGGTCTGGTAAATGGTCTCATCGATATTGACCACATCCTTGGGACCACTGGGTACCATATTTCGAAGCCGTTTCAAGGCCTCGCCGATCTGGGCCTGCGTCAGGGGACCGTCCTGGGAATAGTCCTTGTACCGCCGGTCCATGGCCACCTTTACAGCGGATTTGTTTCTGGAAACACCCCCTACCCGCATACCGCCCGGGTGGTAACCGGAGTGACCCACCGGCGAAGTCCCTCCCGTTCCGATCCACTTGGCGCCCCCATGATGTTCCTCGGTCTGGTCTTTCAGACGGTCCAAGAAGTATTGCATCAGTTCTTCCGGACTCAATTTGCTGAGTTCGTTTTCATCCATTCCCAATGCGTCGGCAACGCTTTTGGGGTCTTTCAGCCACTCTTCCAGCATGGCCTGAGCCACCTGGCTGAGTTCAAACGCCTCCGGGTCCTTTAACTCGGCCCCCTCAAAACGGTGCGCAAAAGCCTGGTCATAGAGGTCAAAATATTTTTCACTTTTCACCAGAATCGACCGGGCAGCCGTATAAAAATCGTCCAAGGATGTGATCAGACCCATACGCAAGGCTTTTTGTAGGCGCAAAAAGCTGGTGGGGGATACGGGAATGCCTATTTTCCTGAGCAGAAAGAAAAAACTGGTAAACATGGTTTTTAAATCCTCATGCGGGCTGAGGCATTTTTGGCAATAGCGTAGTCGGGGCTTTTCTTAAACAACACACCCAGGTAAGGAAGGTCCCCCTTCACCAGATCCTTGACCTTGAAATCGGGATCCGCCTGCAACGCCCGAATCCAGTTGATCAACTCACGGGTGGCGGGCTTCTTTTCAATCCCCCTGAAATCCCGAACTTTGTAAAAGGCACGAATGGAGCTTTCAAGAAGGTCTTTTCCGATCTCCGGAAAATGGACCTCGAGTATTTTGTGCATCATGTCTGCATCCGGAAAGGCAATATGGTGAAAGTTGCAGCGTCCCAGAAACGGGTCGGAGAGATCCTTCTTGGCGTTGGAGGTGATGATGATGACGGGCCTGTTCCGGGCGGTAACGGTTTTATCAATCTCAATGATATCAAATTCCATCTGATCCAGGACATCCAGCATGTCATCTTGAAAGTCAGTGTCGGCCTTGTCGATTTCGTCAATGAGCAACACCACTTTTTCATCGGAAACAAAGGACTGGCCGATCTTCCCCATTTTAATATATGCTTCGATGTCACTCACATCCCGTTTTGAATCCCCGAAACGGCTGTCATTCAGCCGGGTGAGGGTATCGTACTGGTAGAGCGCTTCAATCAATTTCATGCTGCTTTTGACATTTAAAACAATCAATTTCATATTCAGGGCCTGGCTGATGGCGTGAGCCAGCATGGTTTTGCCCGTACCGGGCTCCCCTTTGAGCAGAAGCGGCATCTCAAGGGCCATTGAAATATTGACAATCTGCGCTAATTCTTCATCGAGAACATATTTGGTGGCACCGGCAAATCTCTGCTGAGCGCTGTTTTCTGGCTGCATGTTTTTGCTCCTTGATAAAAACGGGATTTTTTCATAAATTCGATCAAACATTGATGGCCTTCAACTGAAAAGCGCGTCCTTTACGGGAGCGCTTCAAAATTACAATTTTAAACGTTAATCATTTTTGGGATTCGGTCAACATCGTTTCTTCAAAAAGAAGACGCAACAAAAGGAGAACCCTCCATGCCCCTGGCCTTCGAATCCATCAGCCACGGCACCATCGCCTTCGGCTTTTTTAATATTGATTCCGACATGTTGCTGCTGGACCGGTATTTTCTTTTTTCGACCCGGTTT
Organism: Desulfatiglandales bacterium; assembly: GCA_963663335.2. Classification (GTDB taxonomy): domain Bacteria; phylum Desulfobacterota; class DSM-4660; order Desulfatiglandales; family Desulfatiglandaceae; genus NaphS2. The sequence continues at coordinate 1,236,013 of CAXXLN010000002.1, forward strand.
TGCCGTTATATTGAGGACATCGCCGCCTGCGGTCCCAATGAGGCCAAACAGATGCCGTGGCAGGTGTATCACATTCCGGACCCTGAACAGATAGGGGATCTCATGGGCGCCATTCACGGCGTTCGCTTTGTTGGGTTCATCGGCGAAGTGTACAAACGGTATCCTTTTCCCGAGAGGGAAGCGGATTTCAAGCAGAAACCCGAAGGGACCCGAACCCAGGAGGCTGTCGAGGAAATCATTCGAAACTACGGCGAACCTGCCGAAGCCATGTTCATGATGGACGAAGCCCAAAATGAAGCGGCCATCGGCCCCTACCGGTTCAGCAGGGGGCAGTTTCAGGCGCTGATCCAATATGTGTGGCAGGGGGGATATCCTCGGTGGAAAGATGAGCAACGACCCGATTATGTGCTGGCCATGAAAGACCGTATTCATGCCAGTTCCTGCTCCTTGGTCCAGTGCCTGGACCTGATATTTTGACAGGCGGTCCCGGAAGGCGGAGGATGGATGATATTTTGGGCATATCTGAACTTCTTGATGGTGCCAATATATTGGGTTTTTTTATTGGAAACCCAATATATTTGAAGACCACTCTCAGATACTCAATTTACGGTCGGCCATTCTCCACAATCCAAATATATCACAAGGGTTTCGACCCACTGATATATTGGTTTTTTGTCAAGTTATGTCAGTTGCTTCTCCCTTAATTGCCCATATACTTCAATACTTCTTTTGCGGCCCTGTGGTCCGGAAACCGGCGGATGGTATTTTCGGCCAGGGATCTGGCCCGATCCGGCTGGCGGGACCTGAGATAGAAGTCTGCCAGCGCAACGAAGAAATCCTGGTTTTGCGGTTCAAGGGCCAAGGCGGTTTCTAGTGCATCTTGCGCTTTTTGGGGTTGACCCAAAATCAGCAGGAGTTGGCCATGGTTGTAATGGACACGGCCATATTTGGGCATGCCCGCGGCCGCTTTTGCCAGAAGGACCTCGGCCTCTTTATATTTTTTCATCTCCGCCAACAGCAACCCCAGGGAGTAGGCGATTTCGTAGAGTTCCGGATTCTGCTTCACCACCTCCCGAAGCAGCCCTTCAGCCTCACTGTTATTGCCCTGACGGTTGTAGAGCATGGCCAGATTGACCTTGGCGGGATAGAACTGGTCATCGATGGCAATGGACTTTTGGTAGTATTTAATCGCTTCCTGGTCTTTTCCAAGGTTGGCTGCCAGGTTGCCCAGGTTAAATCGCTGGGGGGCAAAGTCCGCGTTGTACAGCATGGCCTGGCGGAATTCGTCCAGTCCCTTGTGGAAGGCTTCCCGGTCATCCCTTCGCAGTTTATCCGGCGGCAGTCCGGATAACATCACGGCTGCTTCCATGCGCACGGCCTTGACCGGATCATAGAGTTTGGGCGCGATGCGCTTGAGCCGGGTGTCGGCATCGAAGTATTCCAGGCTGCGGATCGCCGTGTAGCGCAGCAGGGCGTCATCATCTTCCAGCGCCCTGGCAAGCGTCGCATGGCTTTGGGGACTGGGGTACGAGCGCAGTAGTTCCAGGGCCGTGGCGCGAACAATGGCCGGCAGCAGCGGATCTTCAGCCAGACGAATCAGGTCCGGTTCAGCTTCCGGCACGCGGGCCCGTCCGGCGGCCATGACCGAACCGTAATGGGGTTTGCGGGTCTCGCCATACCATTTGGTGTAATGTTCCACATTCCATGAGAGCGGCTTATCATCGTGACAGCCCCTGGCCGAACAGGCGTTGGGGACGCCCAGTTTTTCGCTCAGGTCGGGCCGCGGGACGCGCAGACTGTGATCCGGACGGTAGTCGATTCCCATGTAGGTTCGGCCGGGCATGTGGCATTTGACGCAGAGATATCCATCACTGGGCTTGCCGTTGTGCATCTTTTTGTGAAAATGGTGGTCTTTCGTGTCGTACAGTTCAGCCCGGTGACATTGGGCACAAAGATCGTTTTTTTCCTTGTGCAGCTTTAGGCTGTGGACGTCGTGACAGTCGCTGCAGCGCACGCCTCGCTGGTACATCTTGCTTTGCACGAAAGAGCCGTAAACGTAAACTTCTTCCAGTATCTGGCCGTCCGGATAGTAGAGCCCTTCGCTCAGAAGCTGCGGAACCATCACATCCAGCAGTTTTCCTTCCTTGTGTGGATTGTCCCCAAGCTGAAACCGCCGGGAGTGGCAGGGAGCGCACAACTTTATCTGGTCGGCCGTATCGATGTTGCCGGTACGAACGGTCAGGGCGTAGTTGTTTGTTTGCGGCCTGGCTAGCGGCGGCCGGTCGGCCCACTCGATATGCTTTGACCCAGGGCCGTGGCAAGCCTCACACCCCACATCGATTTCGGACCAGGTGGTATGATAATCTTCCCGGTTCGGATCGTAGCCCTTTGTCAAATGGGTGGAATGGCATTCGGCGCACATGGCATTCCAGGTCTGAGCGCCCCGTGTCCAGTGCAGCCAGTCATCCGGACCTTTCACATCATAGGGCGGCAACCGGTACCATGACTTCTTCTTCACATCCCAGGCAATGTTCAGACATTGCAGACGCCCGTCTGGAAAGGGCACCAGATACTGCTGCAGGGGATAGACGCCAAAGGTGTAGGCGATTTCGAACTCCCCAGGCCGGCCGTCCGGCCCTTCGGTTTCCACATAGAACTTGCCGTCCTTTCGGTAGAAACGGGAAACCACGCTGTTGTGGGGATCGGTGAAACTGACATTGTTGAAATCGCCCAGCACGGAAATCTCGGTAGCCACATCCATGGCCAGATCATGATGGGAGCCTCGCCACTTGCCGTAAGCACCTTCGTGGCACTTCTTACAGCTTTCGTTCCCCGTAAAAACTGCGGGATCCGGAATGGGGCCCGTTTCCATGGTCCCGGCTTTGAGAAGATAGAGCACCGGCGACAAGAGTACGACGATGGATGCGATCAGGGCGATCCATTCCCAGTTGTGAGTGCTCAAGGCGGGTTTTGTTGCTTCTCTGTTCTTCATGATGATGGTCTGGTTGCCTGTGTCGGGTCGAACCGTTCCCGTTTCCGGGGAGAAGCGATGTCCACCTTGACGATGCCGTTCTCGATGCGCGCGGGGAATGTGTCAAGGGGCCGCGGGGCCGGAGAAGTGATGACTTCCCCGGTCAGGCTGAAGGTGGAACCGTGACAGGGGCATACGAACTGCTTTTTCTCCTCGACCCATGGAACGGTGCAACCGAGATGGGTGCAGGTTCGCGACAGGGGCAGAAAGCTGCCATCCTCCAGCCGGGCAAGATAGAATCCGCCGTTTGGAATGGCGGTCACCGTCTTCGGTTTGAACCGCTCCACCGGACCGGCGGTGACCATGCTTTCCTTGCTTACGGGCTGGTTTCTCTCCTTCCGGGATTTCAAAAATGACAAACCCACCCACCCGAACTCAGCGGCGGCGATGGCGCCGAAAAACGCCCAAATCCAATTAAGAAAGTGGCGCCTATCAGTTTGTTGTAAGCTCTCCGTATGAGGGGTCTCAGACATTGAATTTACCTTATCGTTTTCATGAAGTATTACGTACCATTTTGGACAAAGGGCCAAGTCAGGCGCATTTCCGCTCCTCGGAACCAGAAACCGATGATGGTGCAGACGGCCAGAGCGACAAACACGAGAATGACGCCGGCCATTACAGCCTCGGCTCGGGTGTATTTCAGTTTTGCTGACAGCAGAAAGTAAAAACCGATGAGCAGGCCGATCATCAGAAGCGTCGGTATAAGACCGCGGGTAACGAGCGTATTCGCCGTGGTATTCGACATCGATCGCAGCAGCAGATCGTCCGCTACAACAACAAGAGAAGTCACCAGAACGGTTCCCGCCGCCGTCCACAGGGCCAGTCTTCGTCCACGGGCCGAGCCTAGCCATATTCCCGGCGGTAAAGCGGCCGCCTGCCAGAACGGCAGCCACACCAGGACGGCAACGCCAAGCAGGGGCCAGACGAGCACGGCAAAGACCGGATTCAGATGCAAAAGGAGCTCCTGAAACCCAAGAAAATACCATGGGGCCTTGGCCGACAAGGGGCTCATACCCGGGTTTGCTTGTCCCAGCAGCGGAGCATTCAAGAAAATCGCTAAGATCATGACAAAAGCGATCACGATCATTCCGACGGCCGCCTCCCGCACGATCAGGTTCGGTATGGTGGGAACTCGATTTGATACGGCGTCTGGAATCGCATCTTCCGGCCTTACCAGTCCGCCCGCGCGACGGACCAGCCAGAAATGCCAGAGGAGTAGAATGATCACGGACCCGGGTATGACCGCCACGTGCAGAACGAAAAAATTCGCCAGGGTCGGAGGGCCCACCTCCGCGCCGCCGCGAAAAAGATCCTGGAGCCAGGAACCGAAAAGCGGAATATAGCCCAGCATGCTGGTGCAAATGGTTACCGCCCAGTAGGCCAGTTGGTCCCAGGGAAGCAGATAGCCCGTAAAGTTGGCGCTCAGCACGAAGAGCAGTAAACACAGGCCGATAACCCAGTTGAGGCTGCGACCCGAACCGAAAGCCCCGGTGAGAACAACCCGGATCATGTGCAACAGGATGACGCCGATGAGAAAATTGGCGCTCCAGTGATGGATGTTTCGAATCCAGAGCCCAAAGGGCGTCTCCTGCGTCAGGGTCAGAATCGACGAATAAGCTCGATCGGCGGAAGGCTCATACACGAGCAGCAGCAGGACGCCGGTAGAAAAAAGGAGGCCGATCAGCGTAGCCGCCATGCCGCCCAGTCCCCAGCTCAAAGTGAACTTCAAGGTGGATTCGGGAACAGTCGAAGGATGAAGGTGCAGCAGGAAGTCAGAAAAGGATCGCCGACTTTTCGGTATCGGTAAAGTCATTGCCGTCATTCTTAATTCAGTGTTTAAATAAAGCTTTTTACATCTGTGAAATGAACATTTCAATGATGTTGTTGTTTTGTGCGGCCGAGCGAGCGGCCATGGCTTCTAAATTGTTCAGAGCGCCAATTCCCGTGAGTGGCTGACCGTATGGACTGAGACTTCCGGTGTCCGTTCCATGAGACCCATGGCGCCCACCAAGACCGTAAAAATATCAGATTCCAAATGGTTATCCAACGCTTCCCGGCTTTCCCATTCTTCGATCATGAAAAATTCATGTTCGTTCTCAGAATTCCTGAAAAAGCCTGATTTCAAACACCCGTTCTCTTTTCTCACCTGTTCGACGATGGACTGAAGGGTCTGGGAAAGCTCCTTGCGTTTCTCAGGTCTTACCGTCATCTTAAAAAACAAAAAAACCATTTTTATCCCACATTGTTAAGGTATAAATTCGAAACTCGAAGGATCAGCGGATTAACGCTTCAAGAATATCCTATCAAGAATCATGCCGAAACCTCGTTATCATTATGCTTTCCATAACAAACCGATATCACTAAAAATTTGTCAACAAGCGCGCCTTCGGTGAGCCGTCCGGAAAAGATGGTTTTCCGTGAAATATAACGGAAATGCTAAATATGGCAAATTTATGGTTTGTTAATGCCGAGCTTGCGCATACGGGAGCGCAGAGTGGAAGGATTTAAATCAAGTATCACGGCGGCCCCTTCGGCGCCATCGATGCGCCAGTGGGTTCGCCGAAGCACCCGCAGGATATGATCTTTTTCGATCTCTAGAAGACTTTTTAGAGCTGTAGACGTCGGGCCGCCGGTCAGCCCGGCAAGGTCATCCGCCAGCCGCAGCTTGCTTCCGGAGCTATTGATGACCGCCCGCTCGATTACGTTCTCCAGCTCTCGTACGTTCCCGGGCCAGGAATAGTTATTCAGCATGCGTGCGGTACGTTTCGATATCTGTTCAATTGATTTGCCCATTCGTTTGGATACTTTTTCCACAAAAAACCGGGTCAGCAGAGGAATGTCTTCAGCCCGTTGCCGAAGTGGCGGCACCGTAATCGGAAACACGTTCAACCGGTAGAAAAGATCTGCTCTGAAACGGCCTTTGCGGACTTCTTCGTCAAGGTCGCGGTTGGTGGCGGCGATCACGCGAACATCGACCTTGATGGTGCGGGAGCTGCCCAATCGCTCAAATTCCCCGTGTTCCAGCACCTGTAACAGCTTGGTTTGCAGTTCCAGCGGCAATTCGCCGATCTCGTCCATAAAAATGGTACTGCCGTCGGCCACTTCGAACCGGCCCAATTGCCGGTTTCGGGCTCCGGTAAACGCACCGGGTTCATGGCCGAACAGCTCGCTTTCGATCAAATCCGCGGGCAGAGCCGCACAGTTGACTTTCACCAGGGGGCGGACTCGGCGGGGGCTGTTGTTGTGGACGGCCCGTGCAATCAACTCCTTCCCGGTGCCGGTTTCACCGAGAACCAACACCGTGGTATCTTCAGCGGCGACCTGTTCCACTTTGTAGAGAACGTATTTGAGAGCGGCGCTGTTACCGACGATACTCTCGAAATTATGCTCCAGTTTGATCTCCGCCTGCAGGTAGGCGGTTTCAGCCTCCAGCTGGTTCTTTAACTGGTCGATCTCTTTGTAGGCATTTGTGAGGAATTCCTCGTGCTGCTCCCGTCTTGCAATGTCCTTGTTCAGTCTGTCTTGAAGCGCATTGACGGACATGACCACCTGATCCAGTTCGTCTGCCCTGGACGGTGGTGTTGGTTTGCGTTTGAGGGCCAGGCGGGTCTCCTGTTTTCCCGGCTGCAGCGCGCGGATGTAACCGCTGATCTGAGTCAAATGGCGGGCGATGAGCCAATAGATGATGGCCAGGATGCCTGCCGAGGCCAAAAAAGCTTTGACCGCGTTGGTTGCCAGTGTGGTGAATACCCTTGAGTAGAGGCGCTGGTAGACACCGTCCAGGCTGGCCGTTATGGTGAGGCTTCCGATGGTTCGTATCTGACCGGATGCGTCTGAAAAGGTTAACGGTAATTCACGATGAATGAGGTTTTCCGCCGTTGGATTTCCTACGGAGGTTTCGATAATACGATCTCCCCTTTTTTCCTTTACCGCCAAATGAACGATGTCCGTTAAGTTGAGCAACCCTTTGAGTTGTAGTTGCAAATGTTCGGTGTCGATTTTGTAAACGCTGTCGGATATGGAGGAAAGATAAGTCTCTTCCACCAAATTGATGCTATTGTAAAGATGGGAAACATCTCTGCGGTATTCAACATAGAGTTGGGCCGCAGTGGCCAACAGCGCAAGCGTCGAGCTGCATAGCAGCACATAACCCAACATTCGGTAAGATAGCGGATATTGATCTATCCGGGGAACAACTTTTCGCAGCCAATTCATGGCGTTCTTACGCACACTTCTGCCGGTTCAGCACTAAAACCACCCTTCTGACTTCATGGTTTTCAGTGTTTCGGCCAAAGGTTTGACCAGATTCTTGTGTCGTTTGTGCAACCAGGGATAAAGCGTCTTTGTTTCTACGATCCCCACGCGCCTGATCTGTTTGTAGATGCCGCTTTGCATGAAAGTTGCATTCTCAATTTGGGAACCGCCGATAAATATGTCTATTCTCCCGGCCTTAAGCATTTCCATGCATTGTTCCGGATCGCTCAGTGTGACAATATTGGCTTTATCAACATAAAGCAGCAATTTCTGCTCAACGGACTTTATGCCCTTCAATAATCCCACCTTGTACGGCTTGCCCGCCAGGCTTTCCCAGCCGTTTATTTTGATTGAATGATCGGTTGAGTAGGCGCCGTCTTTCATGGTGGTTATCGGATACGGAACTCTGATCAGGTTGGGATATTTTTTCCGGTCTATGTTACTGATTCGCCCGGCTTCCCCATCTACGACCCCTTGATCGGCGTCAATCATGGCCCTTTCTCCGGGCTGGCTGATCAATCTGAACCCGTAACCCATCCTTCTGAATGCTTCTGTATATATCCTGGACATTTTCAAAAAGAAAGGCACACTTTTCGGAAAGATGGTCGTCAATACAATACCCTGGTTTTCCTTTAGTGGGATTTCGGTAGCGTTCGCCGAGGCGGGAAAACCAGATGCTATCACGAACAGAGATACACAAATCAGAAAAGCGAGGAGAGGGTTTAATCTAAATATGTTCAATCGACATCCTTTTGGTTTCAAATGCGGAGGTATCTGCAAATCATATGAGCGGATCTCAGAAGCTACAAAGCCTCCGATAACGGATTTGATTCGCTTTTAGTTTAATATAATTAAATTGTAATGTCAAAGCGCCGTGCGGTATCGGGTGGGATTGATCATATTTCCGCTTCTGACGCCTTTGTGGGATTGAGGCGGATTGATTTAGGGAGGGGGGAGGAAATATGAAAAATATCGTTTGGATATATATCTTATTGGCGAAGTTCTTTTGAATTCAAGCCTTTTTGTTCATGGGGTCGTTTCCGGGACAAACTGAAGTGGAGGTAATGAAACTCCATTCCTATTCGCGATTTCAAAAGGCGGCCGCCATTTAACAAAGGAACCCCGATGTTTTCCCAATAACAAACCATAAATTCGCCATATTTAGCATTTCCGTTATATTTCACGGAAAACCATCTTTTCCGGAAGGCTTTCCGAAGGCGCGCTTGTTGACAAATTGTTCGTGATATCGGTTTGTTATGGAAAGCATAATGATAAGGAGGTTTCGGCATGATTTTTGATAGGATATTTTTGAAGCGTTAATCCGCGTTATGAAGGACTAAGATGCTGAACCAAACAACCACTTTTAACTTTACAGGAGGAAACAACATGAAATTGATCCTACGAGTTTTGGCGGTCTTTGCCGTCATCGCCACAGCCGGCATGGCACACGGACAAGACAAGAAACCCAACATTCTGTTCATAATGGGCGATGACATCGGCATCATGAACGTGGGTGCTTACCATCAGGGGCTCATGGTTGGGGAGACGCCCAACATCGACCGCCTCGCGAATGAAGGCGCGAGGTTCATGACCTATTATGCCGAGCAGAGCTGCACGGCCGGGCGCACCGCGTTCTTCACCGGCATGCATCCGTTGCGGGCGGGCATGGTCATGCCGCAGCTTCCGGGTGCCACCAGTTCGCTGTTGCCGGGCACGCCCGCGCTGGCAAAATTCCTGCTGGATCTCGGCTACAACACCGGCGAGTTCGGCAAGAACCACCTCGGCGATAAAGCGGCCTCGCTGCCAACGGCGCACGGCTTCCAGGAGTTCTGGGGCTACCTGTATCACCTCGACGCCATGCAGGGGGTGAGCTTTCCGGATATCAACAAGTCGCCGACTGATCAGACCGTTGTTCCGGCCTGTAAGAACACCCCGGTTAAGGGTCTCAAAGAGGTCCCCGGCGCCATCGATCCGCGAGACGGGCTCTGCATGACGCCACCGAGGCCGGTTCTTCATTGTACGTCCTCGGACGGCACTGAGGAGAACCAAAGCTGCACGGACGAAGGGCCGCTGACGCTGGAACGTTCCAAGACCGTGGATGAGGAAATCTCCGCCAAGGTCATCGACTTCCTCGACCGCAACGACCCCGAGAAAACCGGCAAGCCATTCTTCGTCTGGTATAACCCGGCGCGCATGCACGTCACGACCATGCTTTCGGACAAGTACACGGACATGTTGGGCCAGAAGGGCGGCAAGGACTGGGGTATCAACGAAGCCGGCATGAAGCAGATGGATGACAACATCGGCTACGTGCTGAAAAAGCTCGAGGATATGGGCGAGCTCGACAACACCATCGTCGTCTTTACCACCGACAACGGCGCTGAGACGATCACCTACCCGGACGGCGGTATTACGCCCTTCAGAGGCGGCAAGCTCACCACCTGGGAAGGCGGCATGCGGGCGCCGATGCTCGTTCGCTGGCCGGGGCACGTCAAGGCTGGCACCCATCCGGACCAGATCTTCTCGTCACTGGACTGGGTGCCCACCCTCGTCAACATCGCCGGCGGGCCTTCGGGTGATGGCCTGAAGAAGCAGATTGAGGCCGGCAAGTACCCCGGCATTGTCAAGACCACGCTGGACGGCTTCGACCAGCGCGATTACCTGGAAGGCAAGTCGGAATCGGCACGCGACCACTTCTTTTACTACACCGGTAAAGATCCTTCGGCGGTGCGGTACAAGAACTGGAAGTTCTACTACACGATGATTTCTTCAAACGCGACGGAAGCGTTCAACCCTCCACTCACCTATCACTGGACCTATGTCAGCAACCTCAAGCGTGATCCCTTCGAGAGGTCGGTGGCGACGGTTGATGGGACCCTCTTGGGCTACGGCGGCGCCTTGGCTGCTCCAAGCACGGCTTATATCTATGACTGGAACCTGCTGCCCATCGGGCAGATGATGTGGCTGAAAGAACTCGAGACCTATCGGGAATTCCCCTCGCTGCAGATGCCGGCGAGCTACAACCTGGATCAGGTGATCGCGGCGATGCAGAATTCCAAACACATCAGCCACGCGGGTGAGTAGCGAGTGCGCTAGAAGTTGTATTGTATTGAAGTAAAAAAGCCGGCGGCCTGAAAAGGTCGCCCGCTTTTTTTCGATATGAGGACTTGAATTATGAAAAAGACTTTGTTGAAACTCGTTACGCTGATTGCGATGATGGTCTGGATACCCTGCGCCATGGCGGCCGCCAAAAGGCCCAACATCCTCGTCATCTTCGGCGATGATATCGGCATGTGGAATGTCGGCGCCTATACCCACGGCATGATGGGCCACACGCCGAACATCGACCGCATCGCGAAAGAGGGCATGCTGTTTACCGACCACTACGCTCACCCAAGCTGTACCGCCGGACGGGCCGCGTTCATCACCGGGCAATTGCCGGTGCGCACCGGCATGACGACCATCGGCATCCCCGGCTCGAAGCAGGGCCTGCAGAAGGAAGACCCGACACTGGCCGAGGTTCTGAGGCCGCTTGGCTATGCGACCGGGCAGTTCGGCAAGAACCACCTGGGTGACCGCAACGAGTTCCTGCCGACCGTGCACGGGTTTGACGAGTTCTACGGCAACCTCTATCACCTCAATGCCGAGGAAGAGCCAGAGCAGCTCGACTACCCGGGGGTGAAGAATCCCGAGTTCAAAGAGAAGTTCGGTCCGCGTGGCGTCCTGCACTGCTGGGCGACGGACACCGATGATCCCACTGAGGACCCGAAGTTCGGCCGGATGGGCAGGCAGCGCTGCGAGGACACCGGTCCGCTCACGCGCGAGCGCATGAAGACCGTGGACGGCGAGTTCCTTAAGGCGGCCGAGACGTTCATCGAGAGCAGCGTCAAGAAAGACAAGCCCTTCTTCGTCTGGTTCAACCCCACCCGGATGCACATCTGGACCCACGTACCCCGGGAGTACATGCAGAAGGCCGTCGACGAGGGGCGCCCCGAGAGCGATGTCTACCGCGCCGGTATGATCCAGCACGACGAGGAGATCGGCGCGCTGCTGAAGAAGCTCGACGACCTGGGGGTCGCTGACAACACCATCGTGATCTACTCAACGGATAACGGTTACGAGCTGATGTTTTGGCCGGACGGCGGCTACTCGCCCTTCCGGGGCGAGAAGGGCACGACCTGGGAAGGCGGCGTGCGGGTGCCGATGATGGTCCGCTGGCCCGGCAAGATTCCTTCGGGCAGCGTTTCGAACGCCATCCAGAGCCATGAAGACCTGTTCGTTACGCTGGCCGCGGCCGCGGGCGAGCCGGACATCAAGGACAAGCTGCTCCAGGGCGCGGAGATGGGCGGCATGACCTACAAGGTGCACCTGGACGGCTACGACAATCTCGATCTGTGGACCGGCAAGACGAACAAGTCCGCCCGTCGGGAGTACTTCTATTACGACGAGGCGAGTCTCACCGGCGTGCGCGTGGGCGATTGGAAGATGCTTTTCGGGGTCAAGGAGAAAGGGCTGTGGTGGGACCCAATCGTTTATCCGTCGGCGCCCTATCTATTCAACCTGCGCATGGACCCCATGGAGCGCTTCGACCCCCATTCCCACGAATGGGGCTATATGGGCCGCAAGCTATTAGCCGAGAAGATGTGGACCCTGGTGCCGGCACAAGGGATTCTCGCCGAGCACATGAAGAGCCTGCAGCAGTGGCCACCGCGCCAACGGGCGGAGTCGCTGAGCCTGCAGAAGGCCACGGAGGCGGTGATGAAGCAGCTTGAGAGGAATCCCGGCCAGGTCTGGTAAAGTGATCCCCGCGGGCGCCATTGCCAGCGGGGAGTCCGCGATTTTTTTTAAACGCGGTACAAGAACTGGAATGTGAAGGCGTTGTGTGAGTATTCGTTGATTTCGGGAAACCCGGATCAAAGCTAAAATCAAAAATGAAAAGGAGTTTACAAGAAAATGAAAATGTTTAAACTGAAGTTCCTTTTTTAAAAAAGCATAAATATCCAACAAATTCATGCCGTTAAAATTATATTTTGTGTAACGCTACTGTCTACAACCCTATTGTCTGGAGCAAATCAAATGCTCTCTGTTGCTTGGGGTTACGCCTGGTAGTCATCATGAAAGTCGCAGAAGCATCTCTTTCGTCTGAACAACGGCAAGTGGCGCGAACGATTGCCCTTAGATGATCGAGAAGGCCACGGAAGGAGTAGACTTCCGAACCGTCATCGAGTTGCTTGGTCCTTGCTTTTTTCATTGCCGAATCTGAGCGTTTTGCAGGGGCAACCGGATCACGGAGGGCTTTACCTTTTTGATCCTCGTCGGCATAAAGCAGGGGCCTCCATGCTTCCATCATATGCCACTGCACATAGTAGGCGAGCATGCACAAAAATATATGAGCCCGAACACGGTCTTCGAGACGGTGGCGAATGGGACGTACCATGAGGTCTACGGTTTTGAAGGAGCGAAACGCTCTTTCAGCCTGGCTGAGCAACTTATAACTGCGCACCGTCTCGTCCGCATCCATTCTATCTTCAGGCAAGCTGGATCGTACGATATAGATTCCATCGAGTGCGGCCTCTTTTTTAACCTTCTCTTTATTGATTTCGAAGCTGAAATCGTTGTCGCGAATATCGAGTTCGAAATGCTTCCCAACTTTGTACTTATTGATAACCTTGCCGACCCGTAATCCGATCTCGTCCTGTCCGTGCAACCGGCCCCTATCGACCTTTTGGGCAAAATTTGCCAATTGTTTTTCGATAGACTGAATGTGATGCCGGCTCTTTTCAAGCCTCTTTTCGATTTGTGCCGGACTGCCCTTTGCCGTTATTTCAGCAATGAGTGCCTCTTCATTGACTTTATAATTAAACCCGTCTTCGCGAATATCAAGTTCGAAGTGTTTGCCGATTCGGTACTTTTCTAATATTCCGCGTACCCGTACTTCAATCTCATTTTTTCCGTTCAATCGCCCCCGCTGAACCATGCCCCTGACCTTATTCAGTTCCTTGGCAGTGGCTTCAAGCAAACTCTCTCGCTTGGCAGCCCGCCTATGAGCCAACTCCACATTCCGGCAAGCAATAAGGCGTTCTCCCGGGAAGTCCGGGTGCTTGAGTTCAAAAAGATTCCGTTCATCAAAAAGGCCCATTTGGATGGCGCCACTGGTGGCCAGCTTCTTGATCGCCTCGGGACGAAGTGCACCAATCCAATCAATGCCATCAATATCCTGTAATGCATCGACTTGTTTTTGGGTCAGCATCCCGCGATCCCCCACCATCACAAACTGTTTTATGCCGAATTCATCTCGCACTTTCTCCACCTGTGGCATGAGGGTTTTCGGGTCCCCGGTATTGCCTTCAAATATCGACACAGATACAGGGATGCCCTTTCGATTGGTAAGCAGGCCATAGTTGACCTGAAGCTTGCCTTTCTTTCCATCCCGGTTGTGCCCCAAAGCGGCCAGGGGGCATGTCTGGCCTTCAAAATAGCTCGAAGTCAGGTCGTACAAAGCCAGAGCATCGTTTTCAAGGTGGCGATCCGCCAGCTTGTTTTCAATGCCGCTTTGACGTCCCAAGAGCCAGTCCATAGCATCGTAAAGGTCGTCTTCACTTGCATCATTGACATCCAGCATTTCCGGTAACGTTGTATCAGCCCACCAAAGTGTCGTTGCCAGCTTTGATTTTGGTTCGAGGATGCGCGCAGCAACCATGGCCACAACCAAATCCCGCTGAGATGAACGCCTTGAGCAAATGAGCCTTGAGAAATCCAATCGCCTCATGGCTGTCATTACCGCATCGACGTGACCATGAGCGGGAGATCCATCCTCTATAATTTCAAAGGAATCTGTCGCAACAAGGTTTTCACCCTTGAGGGAACGACGCAGCACTTCGATAGATTGTGGCGGCAATTTGGATAGATTTGCCAATGTGCGGTTCTTGACCTTTCCATCTTCGCGATAGCTTTCGCGGAGCAAAATGGCCGGTGGTGAGTTGCGATTTGGTATCGTAGCGATGTACATGTCGACCATGTCTAGCACATAAACACAATTATGTCAAGTATAATATGTATATATGTGCTATATTACATGCCTACGTTTTCGCACCGAAAATGGCCAGGACAGTCGTATATATCCTTTATTTTCAAAGTGTTATGGTGCATTATGGACGAAATTGCCCCAGGAACTTCAGTTTAAAAGACGTTCCGGTTTTGTGAAGGTGATGGCGATGGGGATTATGATTCTATTTTTTTGCGCGGCTTGCTCAGGGGGTGGCGGGTTTTCCAACATGACGGATACCGAAAAAGGCGGTATCCTGGGCGGTGCAGGTGGGGCTGCACTGGGCGCCATTATATACCATGGCAACCCGTTGGCCGGTGCACTGATCGGAGCTGCGGCTGGAGTACTTACGGGCGGCGTTGTGGGGCATTTCATGGATGACCGGAAGAAAGACCTGACCAAGGCCCTGGCGCCCCAGATCAATGCCGGGGAAGTGACTCTCCAAGTCCTGAAAGGAAATGTCATATTGGTGACGCAGACCGGCGAGACGGCATTTGCACCCGGTTCCTCGGTAGTCAAACAGGACTTCATCTCGACTCTTCAGACCGTCGCACATATCATGAAAACCTATGGGAAGATGACGGTTGACGTCATCGGCCATCCCGACAAAACCGGTACGAAAGCGGAGCGACAAGTTCTTGCCGATCAGCGGGCCGAAGCGGTCCGGACCATGTTTCTGGGAATGGGGGTTGCTTCCGCCCTGGTAAGGTCTTCCGGCAATCCCAACAGCGAGTACCTGGATGGCAGGGTGGAACTGGTGATCAGTCCGGTGGTTCAAAATTGATGTGGAATGCGGTGGATGGTGACGCTACCACGCAGAAAGTCTACGCCAACCTGGATGCCTCGCGAGCGCTTCAGTCTTGCCTTCTGCTGGCACGTGATTGAAAGGATTTCCGATGAAACGGAGATTGAACCCAATTGGTGAAGAAATCATGAAGATAAAACCGGCTTTGACATTAATCATGGCTTTGGCCGCCGCGGTTTTGCTGTCAACCGGCGTGTGGGCGGCGGGTGAAAGTGCGGAAGAACTGGCCAAGAAAATCCAAAACCCCGTCGCCGACTTGATCAGCGTACCCTTCCAGAACAATTTCAACTTCAATGTGGGCCCGGAGGATGATCTCCAGTATGTGCTCAACATACAACCGGTTGTCCCGATTCACCTCAGCACGGACTGGAACCTTATCACCCGTACCATCGTCCCGGTTATCTCCCAGCCGGGCTTTACGCCCGATCAGTACCGTGTTAACGGGATGGGAGATATTCAGTTCACGGGATTCCTGTCACCGTCGAATTCGGAGGGTCTGATATGGGGTGCCGGGCCGATCGTACAGTTTCCCACGAACACCGACGACCGGCTGGGCAACGACCGCTGGGGTCTCGGAGCATCCGCGGTGGCCCTGAAAATGTCCAAGGGGAGTCCCTGGGTCTATGGCGCTCTGGTCAATAACGTCTGGTCGGTGGGCGGCTCCGACAGCGACCCTAGCTACAGCAACTTACTGATTCAGCCCTTCCTCAATTACAATTTCACCGGTGGGTTCTACCTCTCCAGTGCACCGGTCATTACCGCCGCCTGGAAGGCCGATAGCGGTGATCGCTGGACGGTACCGCTGGGAGGCGGCCTGGGAAAGATTGTCCATCTGGGCCGGCTGCCGCTGAACCTCCAGCTGCAGGCTTATTACAATGTGGTAACGCCGGACAATGGCGCGGACTGGCAATTGCGGTTTCAGATTCAATTCCTTTTTCCAAAATGATGGCAACATAATGAAATTTTTGGATTAAGGAAGATGAAAGGGTAACATTCAACATGCCCTAAAAAGGAGACAAAACCGAATGGGTAAACGCATTAAACAAGCACTGATAGGCCTTATCATCAATATGGTGGTTTTCGCGCTGTGCACAACGCCGCTATTTTCAATGGACGAAAACGAGATTTTGCAGGAACGTCTGCACATACGGGAAATGGCCCAGGAAGCGTTATCGACGCTCTATGAAATAGCGCCCGGTGCACGAACCGCCATCGAGCATGCGGCCGGGTACGGTGTTTTCAGCACTTTCGGCATAAAGATTTTCTTCGCGGGCGGTACCACGGGGAAAGGTTTTGTCTGCAACAACCGAACGAAAAGATATACTTATATGAAGATGCTCCAGGTTCAGGGAGGTCTCGGTTTAGGGATCAGCAAGGACCGCATTATCTGGGTATTCGAAACACAAAAAGCATTGAAGGACTTCGTCAACCTGGGATGGGATTTCGGCGGCAAAGCACGCGCCACCGCCATGGTACAGAATCACGGTGGCACGTTTTCCGGCGCGATTACGGTGGCGCCCGGCGTGTATCTTTACCAACTCACCGAAAGCGGGCTTGCAGCCGAGTTGACGGTCACCGGAACGAAATATTTGAAAGACAATGACTTAAACTGATGGTAGTTGAAAACGGCAACCTGAACGTAACTCAAATATTCCTTAAATATGCGGTTTGAAACATGACTGATGCAGCGGTTCAATTTAGGCTGAGTGGAGAAGAGATCCTGACGGTCCATCTGAAGGGAAAATGGCAGATGGAAACCGAGGTCCCCACCACGAAAGAAATGCTCGATCAGATGGACCAGCATCCTTCCGTCAAACGCATTGTTTTTGATGCAACGGAACTCGGTTCCTGGGACAGCAGCCTTCCCATCTTCTTTTTTGAAATCTCAAAACTGGCCGCAAAGAAAAAAACAGAGGTTCAAAAAGACGGCCTTCCCGCAGGCGTTCGTCAGCTGATCGATCTGGCCACCGCGGTACCCAAAAAAGAGGACGCAAGTCAAACCGTCAGCCGGGCGGGCTTCTTTACCCGGGTGGGGTCCGATGTCACGCATTTTGCCAAGTCAGCAGGCGAACTCGTCACCTTCATCGGAGCCGCTTTCGAGGCCTTTCTTCGAATGATCACGGGGCGAGCCCGTTTCAGAGCCTCCGATCTGGGGCTCTTTCTCCAGGAGGCCGGAGCACAGGCCGTCCCCATTGTTTCCCTCATCAGCTTTCTGGTGGGTCTCATCCTGGCCTTTGTGGGCATCCTGCAGCTTTCCATGTTCGGTGCTCAGGTGTATGTGGCGGATCTGGTGGGAATCGCCATGGTACGGGAGATGGGCGCCATCATGACCGGCATCATCATGGCCGGACGCACGGGGGCTGCCTATGCGGCCCAGTTGGGAACCATGCAGGTCAACGAGGAAATCGACGCCCTGGAGACCCTGGCCATCCCCCCAATGGAATTCCTGGTGCTTCCCCGCATGGTGGCATTGGCGGTGATGATGCCCTTGCTGGTCCTGTACGCCGACCTCATGGGGATACTCGGGGGTGCCCTCGTTGCGGTGGGGATGTACAACATCAATATTCTCGTTTATTTAGACCGGTCCAAGACCGCCATCGGGCTCAATGATCTTTTCATCGGTCTTTTCATGGGCGTGGTCTTCGGCATTTTGGTGGCCCTTTCCGGATGCCTAAGAGGCATACAGTGCGGCCGCAGCGCCTCCGCGGTGGGGGATGCCGCCACTTCGGCTGTGGTCACCGGGATTGTGGCCATCATCATCGCCACGGCGTTGATTACGGTGGTTTGCAGTATTTTAGGGATCTGATGCCGGAAAACATTATGGGAAATAAAGAACCCTGTATATCCATTAAAGATCTTACCATGGCTTACGGAGACTTCGTGGTGATGCGGAATCTCAACTTCACCATCAACCGTGGGGATATCTTTATCATCATGGGGGGAAGCGGCTGCGGAAAGAGTACGCTTCTGCGGCATATGATCGGCCTAAAAGCCCCCGCCAAGGGAGACATTCTCTACGGGGATTTCAATTTCTGGAAAGCCGATCCATCCGAACGTCAGAAGATGATGCGAAATGTGGGGGTCCTCTACCAGAGCGGCGCCCTGTGGAGTTCCATGACCCTGGCCGAAAATATGGCGTTACCCTTGCAGCAGTATACAAAACTGAGCAAGGAAAAAATCAAAGATCAGGTCGCCCTGAAACTGGCCCTGGTGGCTCTCTCCGGATTCGAGGATTTCTATCCTTCTGAAATCAGCGGCGGCATGCGCAAACGGGCCGGTCTGGCGCGCGCCATGGCACTGGACCCGGAGATTCTTTTTTTCGACGAGCCTTCGGCCGGCCTGGACCCGGTGAGCGCCAAACGGCTGGATGATTTGATTCTCCGCATACGGGACAGCCTCGGCGCCACCGTGGTGGTGGTGACCCACGAGCTGGCCAGCATCTTTGCCATCGGCAACAATTCCGTTTTCCTGGACCCCGAAAGCCGCACCATGATCGCTTCGGGCGATCCCAATAAACTTCTGGCGGAAGACCATGACCCGAGGGTCCAGACGTTTTTAAGACGAGGGGAGACGGAAGAGGGTTCCGGCGCCGACTCAGGGCCATCCAAAAGTTGTACCGGATAAGGCCGGCATTTTAGAAAAGAGCACCACTGGGGGGTGAAAAAAGAATGGCCAAGCAGGCAAGCAAAACCGTTATCGGCGTGTTCGTTGTCAGTTCCATTGCCATGTTGATCGTCGGAGTGATCGTTTTCGGCAGCGGCGATATCTTTAAGAAAACATTCAAATACGTCATGTTTTTTGAAGATTCGGTGACGGGCTTAAGCGTGGGCGCGCCCGTCATCTGGCGTGGTGTGGAGGTGGGTTCCGTCAGCAGCATTGTACTCAGAGCCAATACCAAGGAACTTACCATCAATGTTCCGGTCGTCATCGAGTTGAACCCGAAGCGGATGGAAATCGAAGGCAGCCTGGCCAAAGATCCCCGAGAGCGCCTGAAAAAGATGATTGCCAAAGGGTTTCGAGCCCGCATGGCGCTTCAGAGCATCGTCACCGGTTCCTCCCTCATTGAAATCGATTTTCTTCCGGGAACGCCGGTCCATTTGACAGGTCTCGATCCCAGATACCCGGAAATTCCAACCCTCAGGTCCCCCATAAACAAACTGAAACAAAAACTGGAAAACCTGCCCATCGAAAAAATCGCCGCGAAACTGGTCGACATCCTGGACAATCTGGACAGTTTAATCAAAGACCCTGAAATTAAGGAGTTGGTGCACAATTTAAATGAGGACAGTAAAAAGCTCAATGGCGTGCTTGAAAACACGGATAAGCTGGTGGTCAATGCGGATGACCGGGTGGGACGTATATCCGACAGCGTTCAGACAACCCTGGCAGACGCACGAACGGTGCTGAAAGACGCGTCAAAGGACCTGGACGGGGTCTCTTCCGATGCCAGAAGACTTCTGCAGGGCGTAGACGATAAGGTCAAGCCGGTGATGCAGAAGATTGTGGCGGTTTTGAATTCCGCGGACAAAGCCCTGAATGGGGCAACGAAAGCGCTGGTCAACGTGGACGGCTTTGTGGGTGAGCGTTCCGGCACCCGGCACAAACTGAACCGCGCACTGGAGGAGATTGCGGCGGCGGCCAAATCGCTCAAATCCCTGATGGATTATCTGGAGCGACACCCGAACGCATTGCTGATGGGAAAAGGGGGTAAAAAATAATGGTGAAGAGAAGGTTTATAGGCATGTGTTTCCCGTGGATAAAGCTGTCTCTCTTGGGCATGATGCTGGTCTCCTGCGCCGGCAACAACGCCCCTTCAACCTTTTATATGCTTCGCTCCATGGAAAGCCCCCAAGAAAGCCTGTCGGCTGAAGCAGGCGAAAAAAACGTATCCGTTCTGGTGGGCCCCATATCGCTGCCGGGCTACCTGGATCGCAACCAGATGGTTACGGTTGCCGGGAAAAACGAAATGGCACTGGACGAATTTAACCGCTGGGCGGAATCACTCCGGGATGGCTTCTACAGAGTGTTGCTCGAAGATCTTTCTTTGCTGCTGAAAACGCCCGAGGTTTACGGTTATGATCGAAGTGGGGAAAACACGGCAGATTATCAGGTATCGATCGATGTTACCCGGTTTGACGCCGCATCCGATGGAGATGCCGTGTTGACCGCCTTCTGGTCATTGCGCCGTAAAGAGGGGGACACCCCCGGCGTTATGCGTAAATCCGTTTTTCGGGCTCCGGTTTCCGGCATCGGTTTTGCCGGGATAGTGGACGCTCAGAACCAGACCTTGACCGCATTCAGTCGTGAAATTGCCTCGGCTATTGAGTCGGCACAACACGAAATGCCTCAGCGTTGAGAGCGTTATGGGACTCGCAGGTTTATGGATAACAAGGTTTATGTAATTCAGTGCCCTGACTACGGTCAGGCTGAAGAACGGCTTATGCAACTTGTAGATCTAATGGGGGGCATGAACGCATTTGTAAACAAGGGGGAGACCATCGCCCTTAAAGTGAATCTGTTGCGTGCCGGAACGCCTGATGAGGCCGTGTCAACGCATCCGGCCATCGTGTCGGCAGTGGCCCGAATGGTAAAGAATGCGGACGCTGAACCAGTCATTGTGGACAGTCCGGGGGCTGGATTTCGATTTACCAAGAAGGTCCTGAACAAGATCTATAACACCAACGGCATGTCCGGGGCAGCAGATAAATCCGGTGCAAAACTCAATTTTGACACCACATTTGAGATTGTTTCTTTTCCGGATGGGAAATTGATCAAACGCTTTGAGATCATCACGCCAATTCTGAGGGCTGACGGCATACTGAATCTCTGTAAGCTCAAATCCCACACCTTCACCGCCATGACCGGCGCGGTCAAAAACCACTTCGGGGTCGTTCCGGGACTCGCCAAACCGGGCTATCATGCCAAACTTATGGATACAGGCCGATTTGCAAATATGCTTCTTGATCTTATGACTATCGTTTCATCCCGGATTTCCATCATGGATGCGGTAATCGCCATGGAAGGTGACGGCCCCAGTGGTGGCGATCCTAAACAGGTCGGTGTGTTATTGGGGAGCACCAACCCCCTTGCCCTGGACGTCGTTGCCGGTGAGATAATCGGCCTGCCGCGGGAAAGCAATCCCATCCTGTTGGAAGCGAAAAAGCGTGGAATGCAACCCTACCACATGGACCAGGTCGAGCTCATCGGGGCAGACATCTCCGAGCTTCGAACCCCTGACTTCAAACTTCCCCGCACTATTTGTCAAGGTACGGGTTTTTCTGATCATTTGACCTGGTGGCAAAGACCCCTGCAGCCGCTCTTTAAAGACAGCCTGACCCTGAACCCCCTGATATCAAAGGAAAAGTGCATCGCATGTGGCGCGTGCCATGAGGCCTGTCCCACGAAGGCTATTTCCATGGTAAATAACCGAAAAAAAGCCCATGCCAAAATAGACGACGAGAAATGCATTCGCTGTTACTGCTGTCACGAGATGTGTGCGGATGATGCCGTGCTACTACGACGTTCCCTTCTGTACCGTTTTGCACAAAGGTAGAAGATGTTTCCAATTGAACTATGTTCCCGGGCCCATTGAATGCACAGAGAGGGCGTTTACTACAGCTTGTTTAAGAGGGTTAAAATGCGGGGCATATACAGCATTTTGGAAATCCATCAAGCTTTCGCGTAATAATTTATTGAGAGAAGAAACCAAAAACTGTACTTGATGCCGCCACCGATGAAATTTGATCCGGACTCGGAGGGCCCGACCAACCCGAACACCGACGAACGATGGTGAATTCACAGCACCAGATCCCATTTTGGATACTGCGGCAGGCCCAATGCCAGTTCGAACATTGTGGGAAACTATCCTAAGGAGGTGATTGGAAAAAAGGAAAAAAGCTTTAATGTAAACGGTTTAGGGAATAAAACGTTATTTTCTGGCCGGATGATGATTTACTTTTTTTAAAAAACATGAAGGAGAAAAAAGTGATGAGTGGAAAAAAATGTTCCAAAGCAGGTTTTCGTTTCGCGGTGTGTCTGTTTATGGCATCTGTTTTTTATCTGGTTTCTCTGCCGGCCGGCGCCCAGGAAGATCTTAAACCCCAGATATTGGTCGATCAGGCCCTGGTTACCCTGAACAATTTTGTTGCTGAGTCGGACATGGCGTGGTTCAGAGATCATCTTAAGGACGCGAAGGGCGTTTTTATCGTTCCACAGCTTCTCAAAGCGGGATTCATCTTCGGGGGCTCCGGTGGAAGAGGCGTGGTGCTGCTTCGCGACCCAAAAACAGGCCGTTGGGGACAACCTGCTTTTTATGATATCGGGTCGGTTAGCTTCGGCCTTCAGATTGGCGGAGAAGCTTCAGAAGTGGTCATGCAGATCAGAACCGAGCACGGCATGGAGTCTCTGTATGGTTCATCCTTTAAGCTGGGTGGCGATACGTCTATTGCACTGGGTCCTGTTGGCGCCGGCGCTGCCGGTAAAGGCGTAACGGCGGACCTGGTTTCCTTCTCACGGGCACAGGGTGCCTTTGCAGGTCTTGCCCTGGATGGCTCCGTGATTAAAGTGAATGATGATTTTAATAAGGATTATTACGGCAAAGCAGTGCGACCCGTGAATATCCTGGTGCAAAAAGAGGTGAGTAATCCCGGATCGGCAAGACTCCGTGAAGGTTTATACAAGGCCGAGCGGGGAAAGTAAGACCGATTTCGGTCTACACTTTGGATGGGAACAGACAGTTTTTCGAGGGTGCCACAAAGGTTTCCAATCCCGGTTCAGTGAGGTGAGACCGGTTAATGAGGGCATCGTGGCGGTGAATATCGTACCAACTCGGTACGACCACGGGCTCATGTTTGATGCCCTTCGCCGCCGTGGGGTGGACGTTCCATGGTGTTTAGATGGATATGAAAAGTCTGATCTATTATGTACAGCCTTTAAGAGGAGGCCTCAATGAACAAAAAGCAAAGGAAAGTTCCCATGACAAAGCACATTTTGATCGCCTCGGCCCTTTGGCTGAGTCTGCTCGGCGCCGGTCAGGCCTTGGCGGGCGGAATCCTGCTGTACGAGGCCGGCACACCTGATGTAGGACTTGCTTCGGCTGGTTGGGGAGCACGTGCCCAGGACGCTTCGACCATTCTTACCAACCCGGCCGGTATGACTCGCTTAGATGGCTCTCAGGTTATGGTGGGAGCGCAGGCGCTCTATGGCGATTATGGGTTTTCCATCGGTTCCGGTACGTCGCCCGGTCTCGGAAGCGGCGACGGCGGCAATCCCATCGGGTGGTTCCCGGGCGGCAGCGCGTTTTTAAGCTACAGCGCTACACCCAACCTTAAACTCGGCTTCGGTATGGCGGGGAACTTCGGCCTGGCCCAAGAGTACGATGACAACTGGGTCGGCCGTTACTATACGCAGGACACGACGCTTCTGGGCATGAGCCTGCTCCCCTCGGCGGCCTACAGGGTCAGCGACAAATTCTCGGTGGGCCTGAGCCTGAACATCATGTACGGCATGATAAAGCAGCAGATGGCCGTGAACAATGTGGCCCCCGGTTTTGGGGATGGCCGGCTCAAGCTCGACGATGACGCATGGGGTGTGGGGTTCAATCTGGGGCTTCTCTATGAACTCAATCAAGCCACCCGGTTCAGCCTGACTTATAATTCGCAGGTCGACCTCGACTTTGAGGCGCCTG
This sequence comes from Desulfatiglandales bacterium, assembly GCA_963663335.2. Taxonomy (GTDB): domain Bacteria; phylum Desulfobacterota; class DSM-4660; order Desulfatiglandales; family Desulfatiglandaceae; genus NaphS2. The sequence goes on from CAXXLN010000002.1 coordinate 1,259,834, forward strand.
CTGAGTTTTCAAACCTGGCCCCCGGCCTCGAAGCGCTGCTTCGCCGCGGAGGGTTGCTGAACGCCAATGTCGATTTGGGCGTAACCGTGCCCCGGCAGGCCATGGCCAGTGTGCTCCATCAACTGAACCCTAAATGGGCGGTTCTGGGCAGCCTGGGGTGGCAGCAGTGGTCCAAGTTCGGGGAGGTTGAGGTCGGGGTGAATTCAAATAATCCGACCAGCCTCACCACCGATCTGGAATTTAAGGACACGTGGCATGGGGCCCTGGGCGCGCAATACGCTATGGCCGAGGCGTGGATGCTTAATTTCGGCATTGCCTATGACTCCAAATTCCAGAGCGGCTCCACGGTCTCCCCGCTGCTCCCCGTCAACGATGCCTGGCGTTTCGGCGCCGGCATCCAGAATCAGTTCAGCAAGATTTTCAGTTGGGGCGTTTCCGCCGAGTACGCTTATGCAGGCACACTCGACGTGGATAAGCAGAGTACGGCGCCGGTGACACTGGGCGGCCGCGGAGATCTCGTGGGCTCCTTTGAGAACGCAGGAATATTCTTCCTCGCCGTTAATTTTGGCTGGGCGTTCTGATATGTAAATAGATTAAAGTCAGGACTCTTGATCTCTGCTTAGGTTTTTTCAAGGAAGGCGTGCAAAAACCCCTCTTAATTTCATATAGTTGACGTCTTCTTGATGAATCCAAAAAAGTAGTTGCAACCGGAAAGTAGGCATGGCACCTTTTGCATGATATTTCTGATAAAAAAAGAAAGGAAAGGTCCCATGCCACAGCTGATATTACCCATAATCCCAAAAGGAGCAACAGAAATCAACCAGTTGGTAAGTGTCTACCGTGATGAAGATCGGTGGACATATTTTGTTGGCACTTATCCGATTTTTAGCCATGAGAAAACAGACCATCTACTCTTCAAGATAATTACTGGTCAGCTGATTGAAGCAGGCGCTTGTCGTCAGATCCAGATAATAAAGACCTTCGGCGTAAGCAAGAACAGTGTTATTCGATCGGTCAATAAACTTCGGAAAGGTGGCATTGAAGCCTTTTTCAAGAAACGTCCTGGACGTCGGGGTGGTAATGTATTGACCCCGGAAGTGATTGAAAAAGCGCAAGGCTTGCTTGATGAGGGTTACAGCAGGGTTGATGTTTCTTCGGAGTTGAATGTTAAGTATGACACCATTCGCAAAGCGATAGGCGCAGGTCGGTTATCGGAACCCGGGACTCAGGAGACCGTCATCAGTAAGTCGTCGCGTACCGTTGTAGATAGAGCGGCTTCTGAAGGTATGGGAGTTGCCTGTACCCGGGTTGAGGAGCGAGTTCTGGCATCCTTGGGGAAATCTATGGGAGCCACGATTCATTTTGAATCCTGCCTGGATGTCCCCAAAGGGGGTGTTCTGTGTGCGATTCCAGCACTTCTGGCCAATGGTTTGCTGCATGGGGCAGAGCAGTTTCTAGGTATGGTTAGCGGTTACTATACGATTTATCATGTGCTGCTCCTCCTTGCGCTGATGGCTTTGTGCAGAATTAAGACAACAGAAAAACTTCGAGGACATGCCCCTGGAGAATTTGGAAAACTGCTGGGGTTGGATCGAATTCCCGAAGTCCGTTGTCTGCGCAAGAAAATGAGTGAATTGAGTGCCAATGACGGTGCAGAGCGCTGGGCCGCCCATTTGGGCAAATACTGGATGGAATTGGAACCTGAATCAGTGGGTGCTCTTTATATCGACGGACATGTGCGTGTCTACAACGGTGGTTTGACGCAACTGCCTCGTCGTTACGTTTCCCGTGAGCGCCTTTGTTTGAGAGGTATCACCGATTACTGGGTCAATGATTCTATCGGCCGTCCGTTTTTTGTGATCGAAAAAACCATCGATCCGGGATTACTGGAAACGTTAAGGAAAGACATTGTCCCCCGGTTGCTCAATGACGTTCCCGGTCAACCAAGCGATCAGGAATTGGATGAAAACCCATGGTTATGTCGATTTATTCTGGTTTTTGACCGGGAAGGCTACAGTCCATCGTTTTTTGCTGAAATGTGGCGCAACCATCGTATCGGCTGTCTGACCTATCACAAGCATCCGGGAGCCCCCTGGCCGGAAGAGTGGTTCAGCAATCACCAAGTCGCCATGCCGGCCGGTGAAGTCATAGATATGCATCTTTGCGAACTGGGCAGTTATGTGGGTTCCGGCAAAAATGCCATCTGGATGAGAGAGGTCCGCAAACTGACTGAGTCAGGCCACCAGACCAGTCTTGTCAGCACGGCCTTCGACCTGCCTCATACCCAACTGGCAGCCCGCATGTTCAGCCGATGGTCTCAGGAAAACTTTTTCAACTACATGATGCAACATTTTGATATTGATGTTGTTTTGGAATATGGGACCACTGAGTTTCCTGAGACCGAAAAGGTGGTGAATCCTGCTTGGCGAGAGTTGAATCGATCCCGGAACTCCTTGCAGAACAAGCTTCGATATCGGCGTGCTCGTTTTGCGGAGTTAACACTTCATCCTGAAACCGAAGAAAAGCCCGTCAAGTTTGGGAAGTGGCTCAAGAAAAAGGCCGATCTGTTAGAGGAGATCGAAAACTACGAACATCAACTGGAGAAACTAAAAGCAGAGCTCAAAGAAACACCAACGCATATTACATGGGGTGCGCTTGAACACAAAGACAAGTTCTTGCGTTTACTTCCGGGAAGGAAGCGCCTGATGGACACCATCCGAATGATTGCTTATCGTGCTGAAACAGCAATGTTGGGATTGATTAGCGGTCCCACAGTGAACCCAAGTACAGCTCGCCGTCTGCTTCAGGATCTCTTTGTGACAGAAGCCGATATCCTTCCCGAACCTGAAAAAAATCGCCTGAATGTAAGGGTGCACAACGCTTCTAGACCGGCGGCCAATAGAGCCCTTGAACAGCTGTTTGAACATCTCAATCATGCCAAGGTAAAATACCCCGGCACTGACATGCAACTTGTCTATCAAATAGGGGGTTTTTCCAGCTCAAATCCCAGACAAGGTGCCATTTGATTTTCCTGGAGGTAAGGAGTCCTGAAAGTGTTCTGAGAGAAGGGATGCCTGGAACTGAACGTATGCATTGGATTTTTGCTGAGAAACGGTGAAAATAATCAAGACAGACCTCAATTAAGAAGGAGCAAAAACTGAACAAAATAAATTTGGCGACTTTAGTTCTGGCAATTTCGGCGGTGATGATGATTCTAACCGTCTCTCCGGCTGTATCGCAGGATAAGCAGGCGGACAACATGAAAATCCTACTGGCTAAAATTAAGGCGGACAAGAAGCTGCTCGTTGCCGCAAACATGGATTTGACTGAAACGGAGGCAAAAGCGTTCTGGCCGGTCTATGATGCGTATCAAAAGAATTTGATGGCAATCAACAAGCGCATCGCAAAGCTTGTCGACAGTTACGCGGCCGACTATCAGGCAAATACCGTCACCGACGAGAAGGCTAAGAAACTCACGGCTCAATATGTGGACATCCAAAAGGCCGAGGCCAATCTTCAGGCTTCCTTCGTTCCCAAACTGAGCAAGGTGCTGCCGGCAAAGAAGGTCATCCGTTATTTGCAGATCGAGGTCAAAATCCGCGCCGTCATAAATTATCAACTTGCGGCAGAGATCCCTCTCGTTGACTGATGCAGCCCTGATGTGGGGGCGAGGGCCGCTAAACAGAATTGAGCACTCGCCCCCATTATATTTTGCGCTTTTCATTGTGACATCTAGGCCAAGGAAGAAAACGTTGGTGGAACCGGTTTGGGGAGAAAAAATGAAGAATGTCATAAATTGCATAATTTCCTTTTGGATCTGTATCATGTTGTTATGTTTTCTGTTTCCATCAATGGCGGATGCAAATGAAATAATTGTAAACAGCTATTACGGCAAATATGACCCAAATAAGAAAAAGGTTGGATTCCCGTCAGCAAATCTGGAAGGCCCGGTCACTGAAAAATGGATTACACCGAAACCGAAGAGAAACTATCATATAGGTGTATTGTTTCCGCATCTGAAAGATTCTTACTGGATTGCCGCAAATTATGGAATTATCACTCATGCAAAAGCGTTAGGGGTAACCATAACGCTGCACACGGTGGGAGGATATATCAGTTTCGGTGACCAGCGAGAACAGCTCATGTCACTTGCGACGAAGACTAAGGTGGACGGTATTATTCTTGCTTCAGTTGACTATACCAAAATGGACAGATTTGTGGCGGAAGTGACTGATTTGGGAGTACCGGTCATTGGTCTCATTAATGACATTACCGCACCTGCGATAAAAGCGAAGGCGCTTGTGTCCTTTTTTAAGATGGGATACAAGGCGGGCGAATATGTTGTAAAAGACTCCGGCGGTAAAGATATCAAGGTCGCTTTCTTCCCTGGCCCACGGCAATCAGGATGGGCTCCTGAAACTTACGAGGGCTTTATGTCCGCAGTGTCGGAACATGAAAAACCAGGTCAGAAAGTTACTGTTCTTGAACCATCCTATGGTGATACCCGTCCGGGTGTTCAGTCAATGCGGCTGGAAGAATGTTTGGACAAGCCCGAAAATTCTGATATCAATTATATTGTCGGCTGCGCTGTAGCAGCGGTTGAAGCTGTCAGGTACTTGAGTAAGAACAGGGAAAAGCATCCCAACGCCAGAATTGTTTCAACCTACAACACCATTAACGTTTATGGACAGATAACCAAAGGAGAAATAATCGCCTCGCCTTCCGATCAGACTATCATTCAATGCATAATGGCATTGGATATGATGGTGAAACTTCTTAACGGTGAACAGGCCGGAAAAGATTTCCCGTTTCGTTCCGGTCCGGTTATTCCGGTTATCACGAAGGAAAATGTTGGTGAATACAGTTATGAATATCTTTTCGGAGAAAAAGGTTTTGTTCCTGTCGTTGATGCAATGAAAAAATAAGTATTTCAGACTAAAAAGGAAAGGGAAGATCGTAGAATCGATCAACTCAATTTTTTCAAGTAAATAGTCGCCACCTTTAAGGTGGCCCACAGGTTTTCAACCGCTTTTAGCGGTTCACGTTTTTCAAGCCTCCGGCTGTGCCGGTGGTGCGTGACCTAATTGTTCTGTAAAACGAGGAGCAATTCAATATGAGATATGTGCTGACTCTTTGTGTACTCATCGCTATGGGTTCGCTGGCACACGGTCAGAACTCTCCCTTAAATGAAAACATCGTCAGTAAAGCTTTCGCCGGGCGTGAGGGGACGCTTGTTATCATTGATTGTTCTTCCGAGGCGATCAGCACATTCCGGCCTCAGGTTGTCGAAGTGCGCATGGCGCCCTGCTCAACATTCAAGATCTGGAATACTTTGATCGGCCTTGAGAGTGGCATCATTTCGTCTCCAGATCAGCCTTTCTACCAATGGGACGGAGAGAAGAGGTCTATTTCCGCATGGAATAGGAATCTCACATTGCGTGATGCGTTCCAGGCTTCCTGTGTGCCGGCGTTCCAGAATCTGGCCCGACAGATCGGAAGCGAGCGGATGCAGTCCTGGCTCGACAGAATCGAGTACGGCGATCGGAACACCTCGGCAGGGATTGATGTCTTCTGGCTTCCGTTAAAGGGACGGAGGACGATCTTGATTTCCCCAACCGAACAGGCGCAGTTGGTTAATAAGCTGATCACCGGCAAGTTGCGCTTCTCGAAGACATCCCTCGCAATCCTGAAGGATCTCATGACCCTCAAGAAAACAGACAAGGGCGTCCTTTTCGGAAAGACAGGGTCAGGCACGGACGAACGTGGAACATACGTTCTCGGGTGGTTTGTGGGCTACGTGGAAAGTAAGGGAAAGAGGTATGTCTTTGCGTGTACCGCGCAGGGCGAAAACATCATGAGCAAGGACGCACGCGGCATAGTCGAAAATATTTTGGAGAAACAAAATCTTCTGTAGGAAGGAAATGACGCGCCAACACCTGCACATTACGTTGCATTCCGCGCCTAAAGTGAGGTCAGACTGATATTCGCTTTTCTATTATGGTATCCATAATTAAGGGAAGAAGACACACCATGCGAACGCGAATTGCAATTTGCACTTGGGCGGTTGCGATGATACTGGTCACCGTGTGTTCCCTATCGGAAGCGGCGGACCGCAACAAATTGGGTTTCGGTGATCCGAAGGCGCCTTTGCCAAAAACGCCCGGGATCCGGAAGCCCGCCGTTTCCCAGACCGCCCAGGCAATCCCGCTTCAGGAAGTGCCGGGTCGCGCGGAAAGCACCCGGGCCGAGCTCAATACGCTCCTCCCGGCTGAGGCTTCCCGCCAGATGCTCAAACGCATCGCCTCCGAGCTCGATCAAGCACTCCCAGAGGTCACGTCGCGGTTGGCGAAAACCCGTGAGGCGCTCGCCGGTCGGCCTTCCGTCCGCACCCTGCAGATGCTTGAGGCCGAACTCGGAGAGATGCGGGAACATCTGCGCCAATGGGATGAGGAGCTCGACAAGCAGTTCACCGGACTAAGCGTGGTTTTCAAGCGGCTCGACACCATCGCGGCGGTCTGGAATGCGACAGCCGCCGAGGTCTCCCGTCAAGAGGACGCAGCCACGTCGACGGTGGCTCGTATCGCGACCGTGCTCGGTGAGATCGATCAGGCGCGCTCGGCGGTTGTCAATTGGCGCAACCAGATCCTGGCCGTGCGCGACCGGATATTGGATCCGAGCATCGCTCTCGCGAACAGCCTCGTGCACGTGCAAAGCGCGACCGAGACCCGGCTCCGGAGGATTTTCCAGGCCGACCAGCCGCCGCTATGGAGTCCGCAGGTGCGCGCGTCGCTCCGCAAGGAGTGGAAGGCGGGCGGGCCACGGCAATTTTTGCAATATCTGCAACAGAGCGGGCAATATGTACGCGAGCAAGGGCACATGCTCGGCTTCCAGCTCGCGCTGTTTGTAGCCCTCGGCCTGGGTCTGCGCGCGCTCCGCAACCGCGTCCGAGCGGTGGCTGAGGACGACTACAACCTGCGTGACGCCAAGGAGGTTTTCGAGCGTCCGTGGGCAATGGCCCTGCTGATTGCTTTCATCCTTACAGCCTGGCAACACCCGCTGGCGCCCCGCGGCGCAGGTCTCGTTCCCGCCGTCCTATCCGCTGGGGCTGTTTTGCGGATCGGCCGACGTTTCCTGGTACCTGCCATGGCCCCCCTGGCCTGGGGATTATTGGTCTTCTTCGCCATTGATCGGGCCCGCGACTTCCTGGAGATGATGCCCACAATCCAACGTGTCGTCTTCCTGATGGAGATGGTTGGCGTGCTCGGCTTCCTGTTCTGGCTTCTGCGCCCGAGTCGGATCGCTGACATTCTTGCGCAGCTGCGGGGGACCCTGTTCTTTCGGTTGCTCCATGTGGCGATGCGTGTGGCGGCCGCCGTCGTGGCCATTGCGATCCTCGCCGATCTGTTCGGGTGGGCCGATCTCGCCGGCATGCTCGGGGGCGGCGTCGACCGGGCCGGCTACCTCGGCTTCTTCGTCTTCGTCCTTCTTAAGGTGTGCCACAGCTTGGCGACCTTCGCTCTCGTCCTCTGGCCGCTTCGGCTCCTGCGCGCAATTTCAGAGCATCGGATGCTCGTTCGTCGCCGGCTCGAACGGGTGCTGAGCGTGATAGCGGTGGGCCTATGGGCCACGCTTCTATTGGGGCAGCTCGGCCTGCTTGGTCCCGCGGAATTTGCCGTCGGCCGAATGCTCCGCGCGGGTGTCTCCGTTGGCGCCCTCTCCGTCTCGGTGGGCGACGTGATGGCATTCGCTCTCACAGTCTGGCTGTCCTTCCTGCTCGCGCGTTTGGTGGACTTCGTTCTCCAGGAGGACGTGTTCACGAGGGTGCGAACCGGTCGCGGCGTGCCGTACGCCATCTCGGGCCTCGTGCGGTACACGCTGATTTTTATCGGCTTGCTCGTCGGCCTGTCGGCGGCGGGCGTTGAGCTCTCAAAACTTACCGTCATCGTGGGCGGTCTCGGCGTGGGCATCGGCTTCGGCCTCCAAAACGTGGTGAACAACTTCGTGTCGGGTCTGATCCTGCTCTTCGAGCGGCCGATTCAGGTGGGGGACTCGGTCCAACTGCCCGACGTCTGGGGGAAGGTAAAGCGCATCGGCATTCGTACCAGCGTTATCCGCAGTTTCGACGGAGCCGAGGTCATCGTGCCGAACGGGATGCTAATCTCCGACAAGGTTACGAACTGGACGCTCTCGGATGAGCGCCGGCGCATCGAGCTGGACGTGGGCATCGACTACGGAACGCCTGCCCAGCGCGTGATCGACCTGCTTATCGGAGTGGCGAAGGCGAATCCGGGAGTGATGAAAGATCCGGAGCCCCACGCCTACTTCGTCAACTTCGGCGACAACGCTCTTCTGTTCAAGCTCCGGGTGTGGGTTGAACTCACCGACCGTGGCTACTCGACGCTCAGCGAACTCGCCGTTGCCGTCCAGGAGGCGCTCGAACAAGCGGGGATCGGCGTCCCCTTCCCGCAGCGCGATCTGCACCTGGTCAGCGTGAGTCCGAAAGCGGCCCTGGACCTGGGCAACGTAACCCAGCCATCGCCCCCAAACCCGACTTCAGCTTCCGACGAGGGTAGCTGATCATTTTCCAGAGCTGACCCGATTTGGAATGCGAACCTGGCGCGAACTCATATGACAGTTTTACATCGCGGTTGTGGTGGGCGCCTGGTGAGCATGTACCGCTCTGAAACGCCGCAACGGAAGGATTCAAATGTATAAAGCTATTTTGTTTACTGCGGTTCTGGTTTTTACCTTCGGACTCTTTTCCCGACTGTCCGATCGATCCCCCATCACGGGGCCCATGATATTCGTCTCCATGGGCCTGCTGCTGGGTCCGCTGGGGTTGGATCTGTTCCAGTCGAAGCTGGATTCCGAACTGGTGCAAACCATTGCCACGGTGACCCTGGTGGTGATCCTGTTTACCGACGCCTCCACCATCAATCTCAGAGACCTGCTCAAAGAGTACAAAATTCCCCTGCGGCTGCTGTTTGTGGGCCTGCCCCTCACCATGGGCCTGGGGCTGCTGGCGGCCGTCCCGTTGTTCGGCGGCATGAGCCTTTGGCTGCTGGCCATGATGGCCTTTATCCTGTCTCCCACAGACGCCGCTCTGGGGCAGGCCGTGGTTAACAGCGATAAGGTTCCCCAGGACATTCGGGAATCCATCTCCGTGGAAAGCGGTTTGAACGACGGTATTGCGCTTCCGCCCATTCTGGCCTGCATGGCTGCCGTGGCGGCCACCGAGGGCAATGCCATGGATGCGGGCTACTGGTTGACCTATGCCCTCAAGCAACTCACCTTGGGCCCCATTATCGGCGCCCTGGTGGGATGGCTCGGTGGCCGACTTGTGGAAAAGGCATCGGATAAGGGATGGATGAACCCCACGTTTCAGCGGCTGGTTTCCCTTTCCCTGTCGGTGATTTGCTATGCCCTGGCCGAGACGCTCCATGGAAACGGTTTTATCGCCGCCTTTTTCGGTGGTCTTATGCTGGGAACCCGGACCCCTTCGGTGCGGGAGCGGATTCAGGATTTCGGGGAGGCGGAAGGACAGTATCTCATGCTGTTCGTTTTTCTCATTTTCGGTATGGTCATGGTGCCCGTGGCGAGCGCTCACTTTACCGGACGAGCACTGCTCTACGCGGCTTTAAGCCTCACCGTGATCCGCATGGTACCGGTGGCCCTGAGCCTTCTGGGAAGCCGCATCAGCTGGGGTTCGGTGGCCTTTATCGGATGGTTCGGCCCACGGGGTATCGCGTCGGTGCTCTATTCGCTCATGGTGGTGGGGCAGCTGGGCATCAAGGGAAACGAACAGGTACTCTCGGTCATTGTACTGACGGTCCTCATCAGCGTCTTCGTCCACGGCCTCAGTGCCGTGCCGCTATCGGCGCTTTATAAAAATAAGGAAAGCTCAACATGAAAAAGGACCCTGGTAACCCATCAATTATGCCCATCTAACATCTGAAATGTTCTTTTGGGGTGTTTATGTGCCAGCCCTCCTGCCGGCTTTTTTACCCGTGGTCATGGCCTGGATCATCACGTGCATTTTAAGCGCTTTAATCTGGCCGCTTCATCTGGTATCCGCGCCTTTTTTCTGGCCCTTTCTGTGATCTGCACCGGTTTTTTGAGCTGGTTTTTGATTTCTGTATGACGGCAATACCTGCTATATCTCACAGCCGTTCGGAACCATTAATCACGTTTGATATCGGTAAGATATATGACAATCATTTCGTTATAAAAAAGCTTGCTCCCTGCCAAAATTTCGATGGATTTGACAAAAAGCATTCGCATGGACTACTCTCAATATATACCCAGAGCGACCGGCCCTGAGAGATGGAATCAATCTCAACGTTCGTCCAAGCCATCTGGTTTCATGATATCACAGATTTTCTGTGCTTCACGATATTTTGGTTTTTGACATATGCGGCCTGAAATGATTCTGGTAGCATTTTCTTACCATTTTTTCTTAACTTTTCTAAAATATTGTTGATCATCTTGATCTAATAGGATTTTGCTTCATTGTTTTGAAGTGCCGTAAGGGAGAAAATGTGACTGTCGGGAAAGTTCCATCTGATATATATGAGCAGCTCCGTCAAAAAGCCGTAGCCCTGCTTGGCAAAAGCATGGATCACCCTGTTCCGTCACCTGATGGAATCCCGGCACTGTTAGAGGAATTAAGAATCCATCAGGCGGAACTTGAGATCCAAAATCAAGAGCTGAAACGGGCGCAGAATGACCTATCGGACCTGCATCAAGAGTATGAAGACCTTTACGAGTTTGCCCCATGCGGATACATGACCCTCGATCACAAAGGGATCATCACTCGAATCAACTTTGCCGGGGTCCAATTTCTGGGCAGAGCAAAGCAGTCTATACTAAAATCGCCATTCATTAGTTACTTCGAACGGTACTGGATCGATGTGTATCTATCGGCTTGCCGCAAAAGTGCTGAAACCAAAGAGAAACAAAGCATTGAACTACCCATTAAGACGGAAGACGGCTCCCCTCTCTGGGTGAAAGTTGATATCCAAGCGGATCTGGGGGCATCGGATGAAGTGGTTCAATGGCGAGCGGTGTTGGTGGATGTGACAAGGGAAAAAACGCTTGCGGAAGGGTTGCGCATCAAGGCCCTGGAACTGGAAGACCGAGTCTGCGAAAAGACCGCCGAACTGGCTGCCAACCATGAAGAACACAAAAAATTGCAGGCACAATTACAACAGGCTAACAAAATGGAGGCCATCGGGACCCTGGCCGGCGGTATCGCCCATGACTTTAACAACCTGCTCATGGGTATTCAGGGTCGTACCTCTATTCTGCTGATTAGCAAGGATTCCTCGCATCCTGATTTTGAACATCTGAAGGGAATAGAAAACTATACTGAGAGCGCCGCTGACCTAACCAAGCAACTCTTGGGATTTGCCAGAGGTGGAAGATATGAGGTGAAACCGACGAATCTGAATGAACTCATTCAAATAGAAATTCAGATGTTTGGCCGAACCAGAAAAGAGATTAGGATACATGGCAAATACGCAGAAGACCTTGGGTCTGTGGAGATCGATCGTGGCCAGATTGGGCAGGTCCTTTTGAATTTATATGTGAACGCATGGCAGGCAATGCCGGGGGGCGGTGACCTCTTTATCGAGACGGAAAATGTGACCCTTGACGAAAACCATTTAAAACCCTTTTCTGCCAACCCCGGCAAATATGTGAAAATATCCATTAGGGATACCGGCGTCGGAATGGATGAAGCAACTCGTGAAAGGATTTTCGATCCGTTCTTCACCACAAAAGAGATGGGAAGGGGCACAGGTCTGGGATTGGCCTCTGCCTATGGAATTATAACGAACCATGGTGGATTGATCAACGTCTACAGTAAAAAGGGTCACGGCAGCACTTTTAGCATCTATCTGCCCGCTTCTGAAAGGGTATCCGTTGAAGCGCAGGAAGTATCTGGAGGACTGTTGAAAGGTTCCGAGACGATTCTCCTAGTGGACGATGAGGATATGATCATTGAAGTTGGAAAAGATCTGTTAGAGAAAATTGGTTACGAAGTCCTGACAGCCAAAAGTGGTAAAGAGGCGATCGAGATTTATGAAGATAATAAAGAGCGGATTGACATCGTTGTTCTGGATATGATCATGCCCGACATGAGCGGCGGCGATGCGTATGACCGGATAAAAAGGATGGATCCGAAGGTGAAAGTCCTCCTCTCAAGCGGATACAGCCTCAATGGTTCTGCAACTGAAATATTGGATCGCGGCTGCAACGGATTTATTCAGAAGCCTTACAAAGTCAAGCAATTGTCTCAAAAATTAAGGGATATCCTGGATAAGGAATAGGATCAATTCTTCAAATACGCCGGGTGGAAAAGGGCTTGCGATGTGGCAATTACATCACCGGAGCAAGAAACCACTGACCCACCTTACCGGGAAAATGCTCCCGTCTGGAACGAAACGATACATGTGGCCGACACAATCCAAACATAAGCGTTTTGGCTTGACCGACAACTTTTTCTAAAATAATATCTTTATAACTTTTGCACAATAAAGGCGATCATATTTTATCCATCTTTCGTAAAGCTCATTTTTTGGTACTGTCAAGAATTTTGTGTGAAATTCTCTTCTGCCAATTTTTTGAAGAATGGCAGGGTTGTAGGCACTTTTCCTATGGGTTTTGATCTCCAGTGGATTTCCATCTTAAGACAAACGAAAGCCAGGAGGGTGTAGCAGGATCTTTCTCCAGCAACGATTTCCATAGGCTTCGTTCGCCGTTTGAATTCTTTGTTGACCCGTTCAATGACATTGGTTGTGCGTAAACAGACCCATTCTTCTTTAGGAAACTGCAGATATGTCAGGCAGGAATGGAGAGAATTTCCCATGCATTTTACAGCGGATGGCAGTTCCTGCTCCCACGTTTCCTTGAAGTCATCAAAGAAGGCAAGGGCTTGTTTCTTCGAAGAGGCATAAAAGATGGACCTCACCTCATCTGCAATTTTCTTCTTCAGCTTTTTGGGAACTTTGGCCAGTATGTTTCTCGCAACGTGGACCTGGCATCTTTGGACCTTGGCTGATGTGAATTCCTCTAAAAAGACTTTTTCCAGGCCAGGCAGGCCATCCATTATTCCCAACCGAACCTGGGTGGGATCCAGACCTCTCCTTTTGATGTCTTTGAAAAGCTCTCGCCAGACCGGAGCCGATTCCTTGTTGCCTGCCTGCAAGGCCAACACGGTTCGGTGTCCTTTTTCGGTGACCCCAACCACAACCAGAACCGGAACCTTTTCTACCGACCCATCAATCCGCATAGAGAAAAGGGTACCATCTATGTACATGTATTTAATGGGCTCTGAAGATAAATCCCGCTCACGCCAGGCCTCTACTGCCTGGGTCAGTTCCCTACTGGCATTGCTGACTTCCATCGGGGAGAGTTTCCGTCCAACAAGGGTTTCAGACATCATGGAAAGGGTCCGGGTACTCACCCCGCTAAGGAACATGACGCAGAGGTCTTTGCGAATAGCATCTTCATATTGTCTGCTGCGAGGAATTACATGCGTCTGAAATTCGTTGCTTCTATCCCGGGGGACCTTTACGGCAACCTCTCCAATCCCCTTCATGGTGAACTTTCGGCCATAAGAACCATTTCGGTGATTGTTACGGCCTTCCAGTCGTTCGTAAGGGCCTCGGCCGAGGAAGCCCGTCAACTCCGTCTCCATCAGCTCAGAGAGGTATTGCCCGACACTCTCTTTCACATTTGTTCGGATTACTTCAAAAAGAGTCTCTGGTTCCTGACGGATTTCGTTGATCAACTCCATGACCTCTGGTACTTAATTTCCATCTTCATTGGCGCTTCTCCTTTCTTTTTGGATGTCTTGGTAAACACCCTTATAAAGGAAAAGCGCCTTTTTTTCGACACGAGAAAAATTCACACAAAAAATTTTACACTACCCATTTTTTAATCCCCTTGCTGACAGGAGCCAACGATTGAAACATAACAACTTCATACTCGTTTCCATATAACTGAGCTGGCCACAATTTAATTGCCGAGGCATCTACCGCCTCAAAGCGAGGGACGCCGTGCCAAAGAAAAAAACCACCCAGAAGGCAAAGGGAACCGAGCCAACGGTCCCCGTAGACACACCAAATGAAAAGCACGGGGAACCCGAAAGAAAACCCTTCCCCATCATCGGCCTGGGGGCCTCCGCCGGCGGCCTGGAGGCGCTCAAAGCCTTCTTCTCCCATGTGATTAAAGAGAGCCGCATGGCCTATGTGGTGGTCGTTCACATGACCCCGGATCAACCGAGCATGATGGCGGACCTCCTTCAGAACGTGTCCCCTATACCGGTCACCGCCGCCGAAGACGGCGAACCCGTTAACCCCGGCCACGCCTACGTCATTCCCCCTGACAGGGAGCTCTACATCTTCAAGGGAAGCATCCAGCTGCTGGAACCTGTAAAGAAACCGAGGTCACTCCCCATCGATCTTTTCTTTTGCGCACTGGCCAAAGACCAGGGGAAGAACGCCGTGGGGATCGTGCTATCCGGGACCGGCACGGACGGCACCCGGGGGATCAAAGATATCAAGGAAAATGATGGGCTGGTCCTGGTCCAGTCCGAGAAAACCGCGGGGTACGACGGTATGCCGCGAAGCGCCATCAGCACGGGGGTTGTGGACATGGTGCTGGCGCCCGGTGAAATGCCCGGAAAAATTGTCGAATACTTTCGACATCCCGCCACCGGGTTTGGCGAAAAAAACGCCCCGGAAGACAAACAAACAAAATGGCTGCACAAGATATTCGCTGTGTTGCGCACCCAGATCGGCCACGATTTTTCAACCTATAAGACCAACACCATTTTACGGCGCATCGGCCGGCGAATGGGCATCAACCATATCAAGAACCACGAAACCTACGTGCGCTACCTACGGGAAAACCGAAATGAGGTGGAAACACTCTTTCGGGAGCTTCTGATCGGCGTGACCAACTTCTTCAGGGACCCTGAATCATTTGAAGCGCTCAAAGAGAGCATACTGCCTGACACGTTTAAAACATTGGGGGAAAACACCACTTTCAGGGTCTGGGTTCCGGGTTGTTCCACCGGCGAAGAAGTCTATTCCCTGGCCATCGTCCTGCGGGAGGTCATGGCCGCTTCGGACCAGCACATGACCCTGCAGCTGTTCGGAACGGACATCGACAACCATGCCATAGACAAGGCCCGCGAAGGGCTGTTTCCGGCCAGTATCGCCTCAGATGTCAGCGAAGCGCGGTTAAAGCGGTTTTTCGTGCGGGAAGGAGACTTTTACCGGATCAGTAAGGATATCAGGGACTGCGTGGTGTTCTCTAAACAGGACGTTTTAAAGGACCCGCCGTTTTCCCGCCTGCACCTGCTCTGCTGCCGGAACCTCCTCATCTACCTCAATACAAATGCTCAGAAAAAACTCCTGCCGCTCTTTCACCACACATTGAACCCCGAGGGCATCCTGATGCTGGGGTCTTCGGAGACCATCGGCGGATTTAACTCCCTGTTTGAACCCCTGGACAAGAAATGGAAAATCTTCAAACGGCGGGAAGTCCCCCAGGCCCTGCGTCAATGGATCGATTTTCCCAACGGAACGTTTACGGACGCACCCGGCCGGGAGCCACTGCCTGCACCACCCGTTGCGGAAAAGGTCGATATCGGGGAGATCACCCGGAAGGTGATTCTCGATTCTTTCGCGCCCACGTCCGTCCTTGTGAATGTCCGGGGGGAAATCCTTCACATACAGGGTCGGACCGGCAAATACCTGGAAGCCTCCTCCGGTCCCCCCACCAACAACATCCTCGACCTGGCCCGCGAAGGGCTGCGGATTGAGCTTTCATCGGCCCTCAGGACCGCCAAATCGTCCGGTAGCAAGGTAACCCGCAAGCGTCTCACCGTCAGAACCAACGGCGACCGCCAGGTGATCGACCTCCATGTATGCCCCCAGAAAGCGCCCAGGGAACTGGCCGGGCACCTTCTCGTGGTGTTTGAAGACGTTCCAATGGATGCCCTTACAGAAGCCACCGGCCGGAAATCACGGACTGACGGGCCGGCGGAATTCTCAAAAATCGACGAACTGGAGCGGGACCTTCAAATCACCCGGGAAAGCCACCAGACCACCATTGAGGAACTGGAATCCTCCAACGAGGAGCTGAAATCCACCAATGAGGAAATGCAGTCGTCCAACGAGGAAATGCAGTCCACCAACGAAGAGCTGGAGTCTTCCAAGGAGGAACTGCAGTCCCTAAACGAGGAACTCCAAACGGTCAACGCCGAACTTCAAAGCAAGGTGGAGGAACTCTCCAAAACCCACGACGACATGCGGAACCTGCTCAACAGCACGGAAATTGCCACCATCTTCGTGGATAACGACCTGTGCATCCGGCGGTTCACCGAACAGGCCACCACCATCATCAACCTGATCCCCACCGATACCGGCAGACCCCTCAAGCACGTGGTCAGCAACCTCCACTATGACAACATGATCGATGATCTCAAGCAGGTGCTTAAAAACCTGACCCCCATCGAAACGGAAGTTGAGACCGCAAAGGGGGAATGGTTCAATATGCGCATCATGCCGTACCGCACCACTGACAACCGCATTGACGGGGCCGTCCTCACCTTCTCCGCCATCGGGGACCAGAAAAAGGCCCAGGACATGCTTGAAGCATCCATCCGTAAAATAGAACACGCCCTGAAACTGGTAACCGCAGTATTTGATATCCACCCCGAACCCATGGCGGTACTGGATGAACAGGGGAAAATCGTGATCGCCAACAAAGGCTTTGCCGGGCTGGCAAACGAAAAAACCGAAAAGATCGTCGGCATGGCCGCCCATGAACTTCTAAGCCGGGTCCCATTGCCGAAAGACCTGCCTAAACAGCTTGAAACCGCGCTCAATAACAATAAAGGGTTTAAAACGGACCCCTTCGAAACGATCCTCTCGAACAAAACGGAAAAATGCTTCATTCAGGGGAACATCATCAACCAGGACAAGACCTTCCCCTACCGCATTTTGCTCAATTTCAAGAAAAGCACCGAAAGGAGTGAATGAAAATGCCGAATAAAGCCTCTGCCAGGTTCGATCTCCTTCGGCAACAGGCCGAAGAACTCCTTCGGAATCAACCGGAATTTGCCTCCGATGCGCCCTCGAATATGCTCGATCTCATTCATGAATTGAACATCCATCAGGCGGAGCTTGAAATTCAGAACGAAGAGCTGAAACAGGCGCAAGCGGAACTCTCCGAAACCCAACGGGAATACGAAGACCTCTATGAATTCGCCCCCTGTGCATACCTGACCCTCAACCATAAAGGCATCATCACCAAAATGAACCTGACCGGCGTCCGGCTTCTGGGAAATCCCAAAAACCTCGTCATGCATTCGGGATTCGGGCGGTTTCTAGACCCGAAATGGGAAGACCACTACCTGGCGGCCCGCAAGAAAAGCGCTCAAACCGGAGAGACACAGAGCATCGAGTTGCCGCTCAATAAAGAAAACGGGTCGCCCCTCTGGGTGCGGGCTGAGATTGAAGCCCGGAAAGGTGAAAGCGACGAAGTGGTTCAGTGGCGGATGGTGCTGGTGGACATTACCGAACGCAAGAAGGCCGAAGAGGCCCTGCGGGAGAGCGAGAGTAAGCTCAGAACACTGATTGCAGCCGTGCCGGACATGGTCTGGGAATTTGATGAAAACGAGGTGTTTACGTTCTGCTCTCAAAGTTACAAGAAAACGCTTGGGTACGAACCGTCTGAACTGGTGGGAACATCGGCTTACGCCATCATGCCCCCAAACGAAGCGGAAAAGACAAAGAAAGCATTTGAAGCCATCAAGCGCGAAAGAAAACCGCTAATCGATTTTTTGAATGTCAACCTCGATAGGAACGGCGAAACAAAGTGGATCCATTCCAGTGCGGTTCCCATCATAGACGATGATGGGAAATACCGGGGATACAGGGGGATCGACCGGGACATCACGGATATCCGAAAAGTGCAAGAGGAAAAAGAGGTACTGGAAGAACAACTTCAACAGGCCCGAAAAATGGAGGCGATCGGCACCCTGGCGGGCGGCATCGCCCATGAATTCAACAACGTCCTGGGGATCATTCTGGGAAACGCCGAACTGGCGCTCGATGACGTTCCCCACTGGAACCCGGCCAGCGAGTCCCTCAAGGAAATAAAAACTGCTTCCATGAGGGCCAAGGACGTGGTGCGGCAAATCCTGGCATTTGCCCGAAAATCGATGTTTGCGCGCGAGCCCTTTGAAATCGCCACCGTAACCCGTGAATGCTTAAAACTCATGCGGGCATCCATCCCCACCACCATCCACATGGAAACGGACATCGCCTGCGGCACCGAAATGGTTCTGGGCGATTCCACTGAAATGCACCAGGTCCTGATGAACCTCTGCACCAATGCGGCGCAAGCCATGGGCGTGAACCCCGGAACCCTGACGGTAACCCTTTCCACGGTTACCCTGGATGATGCGGCCGCGGCACCCTATGAAGATATTGATGCGGGGAACTATGTGCGGCTTTGCGTCAAAGACGACGGCTGCGGCGTGAAACCCGAAATCCTTGAAAGAATCTTTGACCCCTATTTCACCACAAAAGGTGTGGGGGAGGGAACGGGCATGGGGTTGGCGGTGGTATATGGTATCGTCAAAAAGGCGAATGGCGCCATCCGGGCCACCAGTCAGTTAGGAGAGGGCACCACCATTGAAGTGCTGTTGCCCCTTCATGAGGGAGCTCAGGAAACCGAAGCCCATAAGGAAAAACCCCTCGCCCAAAAAGGCAGGGGTGAGCGGATTCTTTTCGTTGACGATGAACCGTCATTGGTGAACCTGTTTAAGCAAAACCTTGAACGTCTGGGATACGCCGTCACCGGAATGGCGGACAGTCTTTCAGCCCTTGAATGCTTTAAGAGCGACCCTCAGAAATACGATCTGGTGATTACCGACATGGCCATGCCGCAAATGGCCGGCGAGCAAATGGCGTTGGAAATGCTCAAAATCCGCCCGGACCTCCCCATCCTGATCTGCACCGGCCACAGCCAGCATGTGGATGAAAAACGGGCCAAACAACTGGGGATTCGAGGGTATATCTCCAAACCGCTTGACAGGAAAGAGCTGGCGATGGCCGTTGCGAAACTTCTCAAGGGTGCATGATCCTAAAGACGCCTTTTTATAGTGCCACATCTCAAAATTATGGCTCAAGCTGCTTTAAACGTCTCATAAAGCCAATTTGACCCTTTAGTTCGGAACGAAATCACTAACGATCCTTTGCAGTCGAATACTTGTGATATCCTCATAGGGAGGGTGGTGGAGTGAAGGTCGAAAGAAGCATGAAAATGGCCGTTTTTGGATGAATTTAGACTTGTGCTTCCTCCAACATACAGCTTTAAAGGTGGACCTGCACTTACTGCTGAGGTTGTCGAAAAACCCCTAAAAACCCAATTTTGGGGCTTTTTGGAGCCCTAAGTGGCTGATTTTATTAGGTGTGAAAGTATGCAAAAAGCCGTTATTTGGCTTTTTCGACAGCTTCGCTATGTATTTCAGGCGCTCTAAAGCCAAAATATCGTGTGATATCGGTAATATATTCCCGCAGTAAGCAGCCCCAGAGTGAAGGCCATTTTAACCTCCACTCCGGGTTGATTGGTTTATGCATACAGGTTTTCTATCCATCTCATGGCTTCGGTATCAGGGACTTTTCCCAAATATATCTGGGTGGTCGAAAGGTTGGCATGGCGTAAAATCACTTTTGAGACAATCTCTATCGGCACCCCTGACCGGGATGCATATGTGGCCGCATGCCGCCTTAAATCGTGAGGCCGCAGCCGAATTCCGACCTTTTTGCCGGCTTTTTTGACCATTGTCCTGGCGGTTTCATAACATAGTCGATGCTGAAAAACCCCTAAATTGGGCTCCAGCAAAACCAATTTTTGGGCCGTATGGCCTCTAGGATCTTTGAAAAAATAATACCGAAGATAAGTGCTGCCCTTCTGAGCAGCTTCCTGAAGTTCATTCCGGCTGCACTCAGTATGGCATTTACCTTATCTCCCTCAGTTCCTTTGAGACGGTTGAGATCCATTCGATGTTCCCGTTTTAGGTGGCCGATTCCAGGTTCAACCGCTGCCCGTCTTTTCATCCAACGCCAAAGACTCCTGGCTGTTTTACCTCTTCTGACCTTGTCAACATGGACTTCGATGTCTCCTTTGTAATCGTGCCCACGATAACCTCTGTCAACGAATACTTTGAGAGGTTCTTTTGCAACTCGTTTTACTTGAGATAGGGTATCTGACAATGTGTGTCCGTCGTAGGGGTTTCCGTGAATGGCCATGGCGCCCACAAACCAACCGCCCCGGCTGGTTGCTGCAACGCTGACTTTACAACCAAACTCATAGCGTTTGTGGGCTTTCCCTTTACTGATGCACTCGACTTCCGGGGCATGGACACTGTAGATTTTGTTCTTCTCTTTTTTTGTTCTCTGGTGGATTCGAGTAGCAACATTCAAGAGGTCTGAAAGGGCCTTATCTGGAACTGGTTGTTTTCTTTGGATATCTCGGATGACACGACCAAGGTAGGTTTTCAGCTTGGATGTGCATTTGGCGGCTCTTTTCATTTGACGGGCATGGGCATAGCGGCTCTGTTTCAAGATCAGTTTCTTAGAATTGCGGTTGTAGTTTTGACGGAGCGGAATCTCTCTTTCTTTGGCCGCCGCGACCAGTCGGTGTCTTGCACGATCATACAAACGCGCATCGGTCGGAAAACGGATTTCTTTTTCCTGAACTGTCGTATCCACATTTACACATTTCAACTGGCTTTTTTTGACGGCTTTTGTTTTCAGTCCGGCGCTGATGGTTTCTTTAAGAAGTTCTTCGGCACCTGCTTTTCCGATTCTCTTACGCCATCGGGTCATGCTGGAAGAGTGAATCGGAGATTTGTGTTGAAAAAACTTCATACCGCTTAAGTGCTGCCAGTAAGGATTTTCTGCCCAGCCAGCAACCGTATCATCGTCGCTGAGGTTGAACGTGTACTTCAAATAATGAAGAGAAACCATCAATCGGGTGCTGACTCCCGGACGGCCATTATCAGGGCAATAGGTTTCGCCAAAAAGCTCGTCCATGTGGTCCCAGTCAAATGAATTGGCGATTTTAACCATTGCATGATTTGGGTCGATGATTCTTGACAGTTCTACACGAAAAAGGTCTTGCTGCAGCTCTTTTATGGGGGATCTTTTTGGTTTCATGTCGAAAATATGCAAGTTTTTGATTGTTTTTGCCCTAAAAGCTTGCAAATTTTCCTAGCATAAATTATCTCTTTTTACAAGTAAAAACTAATATTTATATTATTTTTCAGCATCGACTAACATATGGGGAAAATTCTTTGATCAGGTCGGATGTCATTGTCCCTTATGTATGCCTTGAGCCTGTCTGCTACTTTTTGCGGGATGAATACATGCTCACGCCTTTTTCCGCTTTTTGGGCTCCTGAGCGTCAGCTTTCGTTCTTGAATATCAGCGGGAGTGAGTTTCAGCACTTCGCCGATCCTCATTCCGCCCCGGGCCATCAGTTCCAGGATGAGTCGGTCTCTTGGCCTGTCTGTCCTGAAAATGATCTCGTCGATAACATCTTTTTCGATTATTTCCCACTCGGGAATCGCCTTCGTTTTGAACATTTTTCGCAAAATTGGAGTGGAACAAGGGTTGTGGAAATCTGGATCGATGTTGGCTGTGATGAAGTTGAAAAAAGCTGAGAGGTGACCGTAACGGACGTGTCTGGTTTGCTGTTTGGTGCCTTCGGTAATTCTGTTTAAAAAATCCAGGATCTGGTCCGATGTGACGCCATCAATGGCTTTTTCACCGAATTCCTTGCAGAATTTGTTAAGAACCGCCTGGTAAGCCGTAACCGTATTTTTTTTGTGAATTGGACCTGTGATAATCCAGCCAGAGTTTTGCCGCCTGTTTGATTTTCATCTTTCGTCCTCCTTGTCCTCGGGTTTGTAATGGTGCATTCTCGTTTCTTCATATGGTATTTTTATTGAATTTTCAAACTATTGGTTCGAGAATAAAGGCGGGCGTGATTTCTTTTTATGTCCATTGAAGAAAAGATAACGACCATCTTCGCTATGACCGACGAAGTTTGGATGCGTCACGCCAACCCGTGGAGCGTGTGGACCCGATATGCTGCGCTACCCATTCTTGTGCTTTCAATCTGGAGCCGAATGTGGATTGGATGGTAGTCGCTCATTCCGATTACTCTATCTGTGATATGGATATGGATCAATCCAAGATTATTCAAAAAACCGCTATCAACAAAAAACTGGGCATCCAAGGCGGTGTTGGGTGAGCGGGTTTGGCTGAATAGGGAAGCAATCGCAGTCCCTCAGCATTTCGAGCCCTTCATCAGAGTATTAAGTATCCTCTCAAGCATCGGGACCACTCGTCTGCATTTTAGGACTCGTTTTGCAGTCGTTCTGGATGACCATTTTCGGAATGGCGGTTTTGATTCTTTCAAAAAGCTGGTTTCTTGATCGAATGGTGTGGTTATACCAGGAAATGAAAGATACAGACGATGAATACGGAAAGTGATTTTATTGAGAGCCGAATTATTCTCCACCGAGCAAGAATAACAAACCGGTATCACATGGATTTTGACCAATAATATTTTTTGTCCGGTGTCAAATCACACAGGTTTTGACAAGGCACATCCGCATGGAGTATTCTCAATTAATCACATTTCTATGAATAAAAAGCGGTACACAATATGTAGTATCGGGCACCCAAACCCCTTGCGGATCTTTTGGAAGTTTACAGTCGAACATGCCAATGGTATGTTTGAAAATCGCAGCAATCAAGAATCATGCAGTATGTGTAACTAACATTGGCAGGCAGATTAAGGAAAGTCGATGAGTCCGAAGCCCACCTATGAAGAGTTGGAGAAACGGGTTGCAGAACTTGAACAACAAGTCGAGCAATATCCACCGGGGATGTTATCTGTTCTAATGGAGGCATTTCGATATATTCCGCAATGCAAAACATTCAAAGATGCCGCCAAGGAAATATTCGAGCAATGCAAACGGTTTACTGGTGCGCGTTCAGGATATGTCGCCCTTCTTTCTGAAAACGGTGAAGAGAACGAGGTGCTTTTTTTAGATGCTGGTGGAATGCCGTGTGACGTCGATCCGAATCTTCCCATGCCGATAAGAGGCTTGAGAGAAATCGCATATAAAACTAAAGATGTGGCCTACGACAACGCTTTTTCACAGAGCCCATGGATGAAATATATGCCGGAAGGACATGTGAGACTTGATAATGTCCTTTTCGCTCCCCTTAACATTGAGGAAAAAACGGTAGGAATTATTGGAATCGCCAACAAACCCGGGGGTTTCAATGAGAAGGACGTTTATATATCAAAAATTCTAGGTGATTTGGCTGCTGTAGCGCTTACCTATGCTAAGTCGCAAGATTCATTAAGGGATAGTGAAACAAAATACCGGCATCTTGTCTCGAATCTCCCAGGAACAGCATATCAATTCCTTCTCGCCCCAAACGGTAATTTCCGATTCGAATACATAGGGGAGAACTGTATCGGGCTGTTTGGTATCAGCGCGACCGATATTATGGCCAATGCAAATCTGGTGTTCGATCTAATACCACAACCGGACGCCGGCAGAGTGAATGAGGCGATAATGAATTCCGCAGCATCATTGACGCCATATAATGTTGAACATCGTGTCCTTAAGAAAAATGGCGAAACTATCTGGATTCTTGCATCATCCATCCCTCGAAAGTTAGATGACGGAAGCATCATCTGGGACGGTATCGGGTTAGACATTACCGGGAGAAAACAAGCTGAGCAAGCTCTGAAGGAATCACAGGGAAACTTGATGTCACTGATCGACAATACGGACGACATCATCGTCTCCCGTGACCGCGAAGGGTGCGCAATAGTCTACAATCGTCCATTTAAGCAAATTGTCAAAACACTTTTCGATATCGCAGCCGCACCCGGCATACGAACCACCGACTACCTGCCAGAAGAGGCCAGAATACACTGGGAAGAATCGCTTGCCATGGTACTCGACAGCGGTGTCAAGCGCCGGGAAGAATTTACATGGGAGGTTGAGGGGAAAGCACGCTATTACGAGATATCCCACAGCCCCGTACAGGTGGAAGGAAGAACGATAGGCACGACCGAGTTCACGCGTGACATCACAGAACGAAAAGAGATCGAAGAGGCATTGAAGGCCTCCGAAAAACGCCTTAGCAGCATTTTCGAAACCGTCTCCGAGGGCATAATTTTGCAAGATGCTTCAGGTAAAATCCTAAGTTGGAACAATGGGGCTGAAAATATTTTTGGGATATCTGCAAAAGAAGTCCTCGGTCGGACATCTGAAAGTCAGGACTGGCCGACGATTCGGGAGGACGGATCTCGATATGAGAGCAAAGAATATCCCTCCATGAAAACGTTGCAGACTGGCAAGCCCTGTAGAAACGAGATTATGGGCGTATACAGGCCTTCCGGAGAGCTGCGCTGGATTTCAATCAATACCAATCCAATGTTTTCTGGCGAGGACGACAGGCCCTATGCCGTGGTCATTTCCTTTTCAGACAT
Source organism: Desulfatiglandales bacterium (assembly GCA_963663335.2). Classification (GTDB taxonomy): domain Bacteria; phylum Desulfobacterota; class DSM-4660; order Desulfatiglandales; family Desulfatiglandaceae; genus NaphS2. The sequence goes on from CAXXLN010000002.1 coordinate 1,284,443, forward strand.
CACCGAATTCAAACAGACTGTGGAAGCGCTGGCCGATTCGGAGCGTAAATGGCGCAATATTCTCACCAAGACTCCGCAAGTCGGCATTTCGTTAAATCCAAAGGCCGAAATCGTCTTTGCGAACGAACATTTCTTATCCCTCACGGGTTGGTCGGTTCACGAGGTAATCGGCCAAAACTGGTTTGACATGTTCATTCCGGAACCTACCAGAGAGGAAATCCGGGGCGTGTTCAGGACCATATTCAGGAAAAAAGACGCTTCTGAATTTACTGGCTATGAAAACGAAATCCTGACAAAAAATGGAGATTTGAGAACCATAGCATGGTCTAATGTGCTGACAAAGGATGCACGGGGGGAGATATTGGATGTAACCTGCCTTGGTATCGACGTCAGCGAGCGTCAGCGGTATGAAAAGGAGTTGAGAGAAAGCGACCTTAAATATCGACAACTTACCGAGACGATGCTTGAAACGCTTTCCGTAATCGATCTGAACGGTGTTTTCCTTTATGCCAATCGAAACGCTGCCCGCAATCTGTCCGACGGAAAATCGGATGATATAACCGGAAAAAACATCCGACAATTTTTACCAGAAAATCAAGCTGAGCAACTTATTGGGCAATACAAAGAAGTCTATTCGTCAAATGAAACATATTCCCAGGAAGTTTTAGTTCATTTAAAAAAGCGCGACAAATGGTTTTCCAACACTCTCAAACCAATTGATTTTGGTCCTTCGCAAATCCCCGCTGTTTTATCCGTTTCGCTTGACATAACCGAACGAAAAAATGCTGAGGGCGCACTGCACGAGAGCGAGACAAAATACCGTGTGCTATTCGATACCTTTCCCTTGGGGATCACCATATCCGATGAATACGGAAACATTGTCGAAGCCAACGACATGTCCTCGGAATTGCTGGGCATCTCGAAGGATGAACACCAGGAGCGTCGCATCGATGGGCCCGAGTGGCGGATCATTCGTCCAGACGGGTCAGACATGCCGGAGGACGAATGGGCCAGTGTCCGCGCTTTAAGAGAAGGTCGTTTGTGTGAAAATGCTGAAATGGGAATTGTGAAACCGGACGGCAAGACCACGTGGATCAATGTGACGGCGGCACCGCTGCTTCTGGAAAAATACGGTGTTGTCGTCGCTTATGGAGATATCACCGGTCATAAGCAGGCCGAGCAGGATTACCAGACGCTTTTTCGAGAAATGATCGACGGTTTCGCATTACATGAGATCATTTGCAACAAAGACGGGCAACCGGTGAACTACAAGTTCCTGGCGATAAACCCAGCTTTCGAGAAAATGACAGGACTGAAAGCTGACAAGATAGTGGGCCGGAATGTACGGGATGTGATTCCGGATATAGAGCCATACTGGATTGAAACCTATGGAAATGTCGCGCTGTCTGGTGAACCTGCCTACTTTGAAAACTACTCCGCTGCTATTGGAAAGTATTTTCAAGTTACAGCGTTTCGGCCCTTGCCCGGCCAGTTTGCATGTATATTCGCAGACATTACTGAAAGGAAGGCAGCTGAAAATGAACTTCGAGAATCCGAAGAGAAATTTCGCAACTTCACCGAACAATCCTTTGTCGGATTCTATATCATTCAGGATGACGTCTTCAAATATGTGAATCCAAAATTTGCAGACATTTTTGGCTACACCGTCTATGAATGCATGGAGGGCATGCGTTTCCGTCAGCTTGTTCACACAGAGGACTTGGCTTCGGTTCAAGAACAAGTCCGAAGGCGGGTTGCAGGTGAAATCGACGCCGTCCAACACACGTTCAGAGGTGTCAAGAAGAGCGGCGAAGTCATCCATGTATCCATCTATGGGTCTTCCTTGATGTATAAGGGGAGACCAGCGGCAATTGGGACGATGTTGGACATCACCAAGGATCTGGAGATGGAAAAGCGCTTGGCGCAGTCTCAACGGATGGAGTCCATAGGTAACCTTGCAGGCGGCATTGCCCACGATTTCAACAACATCTTGTTTCCCATCATCGGTTTGTCTGAATTGTTGCTGGAAGACCTTCCTCCCGGAAGCCTGGAATATGAAAACACGCAACAGATCCTGAAAGCGGGTGAAAGGGGCAGCGATTTGGTCCAACAGATCCTCGCTTTCAGTCGCCAATCGGAACAAAAGAAGATGCCGATTCGCATTCAGCAGATTCTGAAAGAGGTGATGAAACTAACCCGCTCAACGATTCCCGCGAATATCTCCATCACACAATATATTCAAAACAATTGCGGCTTGGTAATGGCAGAATCAACGCATATACACCAGATCGCCATGAATTTGATCACCAACGCCTACCATGCCGTTGAACCAAAAAGTGGGGAAATTGCGGTTCGGTTGAAGGAAGTAGGATACGACGAACTGCCCGGCAGCGATCTTTTACCCGGGAGATATGCGCTGCTGACTGTTTCCGACACAGGTGGTGGAATTGATCCTGCCATTATGGATAAAATCTTTGAGCCTTATTTCACAACCAAGGCGCAGGGTAAGGGTACGGGTCTCGGTCTTGCTGTCGTCTACGGAATCGTAAAAGATCACCTTGGTGATATAAAAGTCTACAGCGAATTGGGAAGAGGCACGACTTTCAAAGTATACCTGCCAATTATGGCTAAAGCTGAAAATTCAGAATCGATTGACGAGAAAGAAGACTATCCACCGGGCAACGAGCGTATTCTGTTGGTGGACGATGAAGCGCCCATCGCCAATCTGGAAAAGCAGATGCTTGAACGTCTTGGCTATCATGTAGCAGAGCACACAAGCAGCGATGATGCGCTTAAAGCATTTAAAGTGAATCCATCCGCTTTTGATTTGGTGATTTCAGATATGGCCATGCCGAATATGACCGGTGACCAACTTGCCAAGGAGATACATGAGATAAGGCCGGACATCCCTATCATTGTCTCCACCGGATTCAGCGAACAACTTGATCGGGAGAATGCTACCGCCATTGGTCTAAAAGGGTTTCTGATGAAACCAATCACCAAGTCAGAAATGGCAAATGTTGTGAGAAAAATTCTGGATGAGCACAAGAACAAGACTCAAGAATAATGATCGGAAAGTTAAATCTTATGAACTCAAAATGGTTAAAAACGCTATCTCAAATAAACAGTGAATTTCATGAGAAGGTAAGGTGAAAATGCAGCGTAATACTTCAAGAGACGATCTCATCCAAGAGATCCACGATTTAAAGAGGAAGTCACTTATCAGAGACAAGCTGGCTGCCCGACTGGTAGATGTCATCCAGGAATCGTTTCTTCGTGAAAAAGAACTGCATGCGATAATGGCGAGTTCCAAAGGTGTTCTGGAAGCAAAGGGTTTTGCGGAGTCTGCACGCTCCATATTCGACCATTGTAAAGATCTTATCGGTGCAACTTCCGGCTATGTGGCCCTCTTGAGTGATACCGGAGAGGAAAATGAGGTCTTATTTCTCGAAGCCGGTGGACTGCCCTGTGACGTTGACCCACAATTGCCTATGCCGATTCGGGGATTAAGGGCAGAGGCCTACGAAACCAATAAAACTGTTTACCACAATGATTTCATGAACAGCGAATGGGTTCATTTCATGCCCAAAGGGCATGTCATATTAAGGAATGTCATGTTCGCTCCTCTGATACTGGAAGGTAAGACAGTGGGAATCATTGGTCTAGCCAACAAAGATTCCGATTTTGATGACAATGACGCCAAAATGGCTGGCGGATTTGGCGAGCTTGCAGCAATAGCCCTTCAAAACAGCCGCCATCTGGATGAAAGAATCAAGGCTGAAAAACAACGGGAAAAAGTGATCGAAGAATTAAAGGTTGCTTTGTCTGAGGTCAAGAAACTGAGCGGCCTGCTTCCCATCTGCTCTCATTGCAAAAAAATAAGAGATGATGAAGGGTATTGGAATCAGATCGAATCTTACATAACAAAACATTCAGATGCCAAGTTCAGTCACGGTATTTGTCAGGAGTGCCTCAAAAAATATTACCCTGATTTTGATGCTGATAGAAAAGAGTGAATCAGTTCTTCTGTCAGCTTCTCAGGAGTATCGGGGATTTGAATATCTGCTATGTATTGCAGCCCAAGAAACTATATATTACGTTGTAATATCAAATATATATCAGTATTGCAAATTTCTCAGACTTGAATATATTACACGTTTTTGATCTGCCAATATGCTGGACCTTTGTCAAGGACCCAAAAGTATTACGTTCTGGGTTGCCTTGTCATGTGAATCATGCTTCTTCTTGAAATAGAAGTGATCATATGCTCTCCCCAACAGAATCTCATATTAGGAGACCAGATTGCCAAAACAAAATATTGTAGAAAAACTCCAAGAATAGCTTTTAATCTTTCATTAGCCGCTTGGTTAGAGAATTTTTGATATGCCTATTTAGTCTGAGACCAAGTAAATTTCTCGGCTACTCTACGTTGACTTCCACTGTGTCGATTCCCCACCAGGGAGCTACAGCTTTTCCATCCGGAAAATTGATTGCAAAGTAGAAAATGTATTTGCCAGTAGGCAGATTAGCGTTAAACGCTTCAAATTCATGTAATTCAAAGAGCGGTGCCCTAATGCATAGATTGATGCCAGTCATCCAGCCTGTTGAATAAACATAACTGTACCAGTCTTCGGGATAACCAAAGGGCGTATGGACAGCTACCCACCAGTCCGCATTGAGCCCTGCGTTGGAAGATGGATCAAGTCCGAGAGTAATAGAAACGACCTCGGACTTGGACACCGTAACAGGGGTATCGGATCCATTTGCTTTGATATCCGGTTGCACTGCCAAAATCGGTGACAGCATGAAGGCATGGATCTCCCCATTGATCAGGCCGTTACCGCATATCTGCCCCGAATCCGAAATATCCCTGGCTTCACGCAGCTTCCAGCCAGCTTCGGATGAAATGGTCTCATTTAAATCAATCCGCTGACCATTTCTCCAGAGATAGGCGGTACCTTCAAAACCGATGATCGTATTCTTCGCACCGACAACGTGTCCATATCGGTTTATGCCATAGGCAAGACCATCGCCGTCTCCTGAAAGCATCTGCATGCCGGTTTCCTGATCCCAAATGAAAGCCCTATACGCTCCATCATCCTTTTTGATGTAACCCGCAACCTGTCCACTGTCGTTGATATCCATGGCATAGTACTGCCAGTCCGCTTCATCAAGTGTCCCCAGATCTTTCATGCCCTCGGCGGAATTCCATATGAAGGCCCGGCTTGGATTTCCGGAGCTTCCGACAATTTCTCCGGCATTGTTGATGCCGTAAGCGTAGCTGGGGCCGCCCAGCGTGCCTATTTCAGAAAGGGTGCCGGCCGCGGGATCCCAGAGTATGGCCTTAGTTCCGGCAACATCATTGAATTTTCGCGCATACCCAACGGTCTTTCCGGAATTGGCTATGGCGGTTGCCGTTGCGAAAAGAAATTCTCCTTTATTGAGAAACAAAAGCCCGTTTTCAGCATCCCATATAAAAGCATCATCGGTATGCTTATGGTAATTGCCGACAACCTCACCCGAGTCGTTGATCCCCAGTGCTTTCCCTAAACCGATTTCAACAAATCCGGATATTGAATCCCAGTAAAATGACATCAAGTCGCCGTCCGCCGTTTTAGATTTTCCGGCGATGGCACCCTGCTCATTGATCCCGTATGCGATACTCATTTCTCCGCCTAAAGTGCCCAAATCAACTATCGTGTATACTGGGGATGATTCGGCACTGCAAATATTTTGAACCGCTAATATGAATGGCAGGATTACGAAAATTCCGATTCTCTTTTTTCGGTCTAATATCATGATATGACTCCATCATTTTTGTTTCGAGTCTAAAACCCTTGCGGGTTTGATCCATTGGATCTTCAAAGGCTTAGCCGTCTTCCGTGGGTGTTTGATGCATGTGCCACATGCGTTTGATGGTACCGTTCGTATACCAGTTCTTGTGGCTTGTGCCGACAGGCTCTAGCAGTAAGCCCCCTTTCTTGACGGCGCTCTGGATGACAGGAATTTCCTGAAGCTTCGTTTCAACCGCTTTTTGGACTTCATGAAGGTAAGCCGGATCAGCGTGAACTATCACCTCTAGACGAGTTTTTCCCTCTTTCAGGATCAGGCGGGGGAGATAATCCAGCAGGTGTAGAACGCTGAAAAGCGTTTCGTCCAGTTCCGAAAGCGTCAGGGAGAGGCCTTCACCCACGGTCATGTTTCCGGACAACCTCCCTTTCACCTTTCCCAGGCGCCTGAGAGCCGTTCCGCATGGGCACGTGTTCTGAAGGAATGCTGCCAAATCGCCTGTGCGGTACCGAACCAGCGGCATGCCCTGCCGCGTCAGTGTGGTGACAACAACTTCACCTAATTGGCCAATTTTTTGAGAAAGGCCCGTTTGGGGATGAATCACTTCAAAAAAAAGATCGGCTTCCCGCAAATGGTACCCCTCCCTGTGAGAGCACTGAACGCCTCCGCCCAAGCCCATCTCCGTCATGCCGTAATGTTCGTATACCGGTGCTTTCAGGACGCTTTCAAGCGCCTGCACAATGGATGCGGGCACATAATCGGCACTCAGCAAAATACTTTGAATCATGCCTTCAGGAATACGGCGCCTTCCCGGCTTTCGTGCCAGGCCCAGCATTTGGACTGGCAAACCCACCAGGCAATGGGGCCTAAACCGCATCAAGGCATCCATGGCATCATCCGGGTCCTTTATGGGGCCATAGATCAGCCCCTCACAGTCCATGCGGCGCAGCGCCTTTTTAAGCAGATCCCCGATACTTCCGGGGGTCTTTCCCGGCATGAAGATCATGACCCGGCTTCCAGAATCGATTAGCGTCGTCATGCCGTGATGGAAAAAATCAATGGTCAATTCCAGATCCCTATCCGTAAAAAAAAGCCGTTTGGGATCGGCGGTGGAACCGGAAGAAAAAAGCGTCACCACTCGGGAGATGTCACTTTGGGAAACACACAGCATATCCAGACGGTGCTTTTTGAGATCGCTTTCCGTGGTAAAGGGCAATTTTGCAAGATCCTCCGGTCGTGACGGAAAATTCTCCGGCACACCTGCCAGGTGCCGCCGGTAAAAGGGGCTGTTTTTGCGCACATAGACCAGCAATTCTTTTAGCCGATGGGTCTGATAGCGGGACAGATCTGGAACAGAGAGGCTCTTTCCCCAGCGTTGGCCGATTTTGGTCTTTATCCAAGCATCCAGGGGTGTGATGGTCATCGGTACAGCCTCCCCCCGTCCATGGCGGTTAGATTGTAAGCACAGAAAGGGACCAGCTCACCGCTTGGTTTCATCACATGAATACAACAGTCCCTCAATCGGTCCAAATCCAGGTTCCACACGTCCTGAAAGGCCATGGACGATACGGAAAAGGTGTTTTGGCGGGCATAGCCGAGAAAGCTGTCCAGTGACGGGAACTCACCGGAACTTTGAATACCGGGATCTCGGAAATTACCGGGCGCTGGTCCGGACGCTGTCGACCATTGTTTGGCAACACGGGCAATAGTTCTGGCGGCGCCTTCAGCCGCTGATTCGGCAGCCGCCGCATAAATGGTGACTCCGCCATCTTCACCTAGCTCCACGGCCACGATAGCACTATCTCCGGGACCGCCGATCCCGAAGGCCCCGGCCGCCACACCGACGCCGCGCAGGATCTCTCCTTTCTTCAGGGGTTCAGCATCCTTTAATGAACGCTCATAATGTGGGCGGATGGCATCGCACAATCCCGGAAAAGGCCACTCGTCCACCACCTGACCGGTGGATTTGCTCTGGCCAGGCTGAAGCGAGTTGATTTTTCGAAATTCCAGTGGGTCTGCGCCCAGTTCGTGAGCCAGCATGTCCATGGCGCATTCCAGGGCGAAATGGGCCTGTGGCGGGCCGGCCCCCCTGGCGGCACTGCCCCAGGGATTATTGGTGTAAACCAGACGGGAGCTGCAATCGACGTTTGGAATGTGGTAAGAACCGGAAAGCATCAGAAGGGCACGGCTGACAATGACATTTCCATTGGAATGATAGGCCCCGTTGTCCACGAGCATGTCCATCTCCAGCCCGGTAAGGTGGTTCTGTTCATCAGCGCCCAGCCGAACTTTCATGTCAAAGGGATGTCGTTTGGAAGTCATCTGCATGGATTCAGTGAGACTTGGAATATAGCGTACCGGCCGCTGAAAGTGAAGGGCAGCCGCCGCGGCGATACCTTCCGAGGTAATTTCAAGCTTAATGCCGAACTGACCGCCGGAGAATGCCTCTTCGTAGCGCATATTCTCCCATCCGACCGCTTCCTGGAGCATGCCTAGGTGGTGGTGAATATTGATGCTGCGGCCGATGACCACCAACTGGGCATCCTCTCCTTCTCCGTCCATATAAGCAACACAGGCTTCTGGTTCCAAGGGCGCCTGATGGTTGATCTGGGTTATGAAACGCCCCTCAATCACCATCTTTGATCTTTCTATGGCTTCCTGGGCATCGCCCTTGATCTGTGGCTGGCTGTAACAGAGATTCGGCCAGTCCTCATGAAGCTGAACAGCCCCTTCCTTAAGCGCTTTCGTGGGGTTTGACAATATGGGTAGAATCTCGTATCTCACGTCTATCTTCTTCAGCGCCGAAAAGGCTTGGTCCCTTGTCTCTGCTGCCAGGACGGCAACGGGATCGCCGACGTAGCGGACCCGGTCTTCACAGAGTACCGGCCGGTCGGGGATCAGATACTTGAGCCGGTTGGTTCCCCTGATATCGCGGGCCGTCATTCCTCCCGTGATGCCTGGTTCTTTGAGAGCCTCTGAGAGATCAATGGACAGAATCCGGGCATGTGCATGGGGGCTTCTCAAAACGGCCAGTTCCAGGGCCCCCGGAATACGGATGTCCGCCGTAAACTGGGCGGTGCCGCAGGCCTTGACCATTGCCGTGGGCCTTGGATGGCTGACACCTAGGGGGCTGTCATCGAGTTTTGGGCGAACAGCCTCCGGTGTGGTTTCACCGCGGATAAAACGGCCTGCCAGTTGGACCGCGTCGATAATTTTGGTGTACCCCGTACACCGGCAGATATTGCGGCTTAGTGCCTTCTTGATTTCCTCGCTCGATGGATCGCTGTTTTCATCCAGCAGTGCTTTCGCGGCCAGGATCATTCCCGGTGTGCAGTATCCGCACTGAACGGCGCCGGCCAATACAAACGCCTCCTGAATCAGGTGTGGGTTTTCGGGCGTACCCAAACCCTCAATGGTAATAACTTCCGCACCATCTAAATCGGCCATGCGGGTCAGGCACGACAATACCGCTTGATTGTTGACGATGACCGTGCAGGCGCCGCACTGCCCTTTTCGGTCGCAAGATTGTTTGACACCGGTCAGACCCAGCACATCACGAAGTAAATCGAGAAGAACCTGCTTTTGGTGTACAATGGCTTGGATGGAGCGGCCATTGACGGTCAAATGAACTTTTTTCAAATCTAATGTCCTTTCCTTCTTCAATTAAAACGGGTTGGGGATGAAAACTGGTTTGTTTTCCATGGAGTGGCTAATACAGTTTCACGATCTTTACACGGTGCCCAACCCAGATTGTCGGCAGATAAATACGGCCACTGCTGCCGCTCAGTTTGACGGTCCTTTCAACCATCTCCTCTCCGTAGATCTCCAGTTTAACGCCGCCTTTGCTACTGTAGGAAACGGTTTGATCTGGATTACCCTGCTGTTTCTTATCCCTCATTTTCTTGTTCTGGAGTTTGATACAGACGACGGTCTTTATAAAATTTCAGCCCTGTTACGCCGTTTTCAAAAACCGGCCCTTCATTGGGCGGTCGTTTAGTACCGCTTCCATCTCTTTTCCCAGCAAGGCAAATTGTTCAAAGCCGCACGGGGTGACACCGGTTTCCGTTACAACGCGGTCGCCGTGAAGGGAACCCGGTAACCACACGACTGCGGATGACGGTTTTTGAAAACGCCGGCATGCCAGCAGGGAAATGGTATCCGCCACCCTTTTCTCCCGATTTTCGACCGATTTGATGTGAGATTTCTGAAAAAATCCAGACTGGATCATGCGATCCAGAAGATGGGGAAGAAGGGCTCTTTTCCGGGTTTCAAGCAGCGTTTGGCTTTTCAGCCACGTGATCACGCCATCCCGCGACGATGCCATATGCTTGAATTGCTCGGTGAGTGGTGTGTGTCTCTTTTTGACGATGGGCTGCGCCCTTCCTTTCAAGTGTATCAAAATCAGCCTCGGATTGATGAGTAGATCACCCGCCAGGGCGAATTCGCAATTGTGGGCATAGTTGTCGGCACACACAATGGCAAGCTCGTTGATGCGTGCCAGCGAGAGCCAGTAAAGGCTATCCTGAAAACAGGCCGCCTCATCCAGGCGATTCACCAACTGGACCAGTATCTCTTCATTTAGAGCGTGTACCGCCGATACCTCTTGCGTCTCACGGTTAATGTTAAAAATTGCATCCCGATGCGCGACGCGTGCGTCTGTTGCGAGGTTATTGTTCATGTTTTTGCTTCCCCATCGTGTTTATCATGCGGCATCTGCATGTTTTTCCAGTCTTACGGCGCAGACCTTGTAGTCCGGCGTTTTAGAAACAGGATCCAGGAATGTTCCCAGGAGCTGGTTTGGATTGGCACTATGAAAATGGAAGTCCATAAAAATGGCGCCTTCAGGCACCACGTCACCCAGTACGACAGGAGTGACCAGTTCACCCCGACGCGAAATCACCTTCAGGGAATCCCCGTCCTTGAGCCCCAGTTTCTGAGCGTCGCGCGTATGCACCTGGGCCATGGGCTCGGGAAACTCCCGATGTAGAGAGGGACATCGTCCGGTCATGGTACGGGTGTGGTAATGGGCGTACCGTCTTCCCGTGGTCAGAATGAAGGGGTACTCCTCATCGGGGAGTTCTTCAGAAGGCCTGTATTCGATTGCATGAAACAAGCCGGGACCGCGCCTGAAGCCGCCCTCATGGAGAAATCGAGTGCCGGGATGGTCCTTTGATGGGCAAGGCCATTGGAGTTCCGTGGATTCAAGACGATCATAAGTGATTCCCGCAAAAATGGGGGTTAATCCGACCATTTCATCAAATATTTTCTCAGAAGAGGAATAATCCATGGGAAACCCCAACCGTTTACCGATTTCACAAAAAATCATCCAGTTGGGTCTGGACTGACCTGGTGGCTCCACCGCCTTGCGCACTCGTTGAACCTTGCGCTCGGTGTTTGTAAAGGTCCCGTCCACCTCCGCCCAGCAGGCACCCGGCAACACCACATGGGCCAGTTGTGCAGTCTCGGTGAGAAATATGTCCTGAACCACCAAAAACTCCGCTGATTTTAGGGCCTTGATCACATGATGTGTGTTGGGATCACTTTCCGCAGAATTTTCTCCAAATATAAACATCCCCTTGACTGAACCTTCAATGAGACCGTCCATCATTTCAGGAATCGTCAATCCCAAATCGGGCGACAACGCCACGCCCCAAGCCCCCTCAAACTTGGTCCTGACCGAAGGATCCGTCACAACCTGATAGCCCGGGCACACGTTGGGTAATGCGCCCATATCACAGGCCCCCTGGACGTTGTTTTGGCCTCTAAGTGGGTTGACACCGCTGGAGGCTTTGCCGATATGTCCGGTAAGCATAGCCAGGTTGGCCAGGGATTTGACATTATCAACGCCGTGCGAATGCTCTGTGATGCCGAGGGTGTATAGGATCGTCGAGGTCTTTGAAGTGGCATACAGACGCGCGATTTCCCGCATGGTGTCTACAGGGATGCCGCAAATGGCAGAAGCTTTCTCTAACGGATAGTTCTCAATGACTTCCCTGAAACTTTCAAAACCTTCGGTTCGTTCGGCAATAAACAGCCCGTTGTGCCAGTTGTTATTCACGATCTCGTTCATAATTCCGTTCAGAAAAACCACATCCGTCCCAAAATTTAGCCTGGCATGTATGTCCGCCATATCAGCCAGCTGTATTCTTCTGGGATCGACGACGATCAGTTTCGCACCCTTTTCCACGGCACGGAAAACGCGGTGGGCAATGAGGGGATGGGCTTCCGTTGTGTTGGACCCTATCACAAACACGCAGTCGGCATCCTCTATTTCAGGGATGGAGTTTGTCATGGCACCACTTCCGAAGGCTGCGGCAAGACCTGCCACCGTGGGAGCGTGTCAGAGGCGGGCGCAATGGTCGACATTGTTTGTCCCAAATGCCATTCGGCATAGCTTCTGGAAAAGGTAGTTTTCTTCATTGGTGGCTCTTGCACAACTGAGAAAAGCCAGGCTGTCTCCCCCATGTGCATCCTTGATGGCCGATAGACGGGATGCGACCGTCTCAAGGGCCTCTTCCCACGACGCTTCCTGCAATGTTCCGTTTTTTCTGACAAGAGGTTGAGTTAGCCGATCGGGACTGTGGACAAATTCATGAGCGTTCATACCCTTGATACACAGTTTTCCCTGATTCATCGGTGCGTACCTGTCGGGTGCCGTTCTAACGAGCAAACCGTCCATCACCTCCAGCAGCATCTGGCAGCCACAGCCGCAAAATGGACAGGTGGTCTTTACAAATTCATAGTCCATGGAAATTATCTCCTTGAAAAACGATGGTCCGGGAAAAACCCTTCTTTAATAATACTGGATTATTATATCAATGTTGACATATAATATGACTTTCGATTACACATTCATGAAAGCCTTCACCGCAAGTGTCACAGGGTCATTGGAATAGGTTCGAAAGCGATGTTACCTCATTGTCATCATGACACGCGTATAGATGTGGAAAGGATTTAGCATGCGCCTTTTTATATGTCAAGATAGACATATAGGATGATTTCATTTTCGATGTTTTTGTTTTTGACTGCTTCGTTCGGAATGGTTAGTTTATCAAAATGGGTACTTTATTAGACAAAAGATTTCGGAAGGAGGGAAAGCATGGATAGAAAATCGATATTGATTGGAGTAACGGCGATTTTTTTGCTGTGGGCCGGGGCGTTCAGCGCACTGGCAGCCGATAAGCTGATGCTGGCCACAACCACCAGCACCGATAACACCGGTCTCATGGATATTCTGGCTCCCCAACTCAAAAAGGATACGGGGATTGAATTGAAATGGACCGCCGTTGGAACGGGAAAGGCCCTAGAGATGGGCAAGAACTGTGATGTGGATGTGCTGCTGGTCCATGCACCCGAGGCGGAAAAGGAATATGTGGCAGCGGGTTACGGGAAAGACCGCACCCAGGTCATGTACAATGACTTTGTCATTGTGGGCCCCCAAAACGATCCGGCCGGGATCAAAGGTTTGTCTGTAAACGGTGCCATGAAAAAACTGGCGAAGGGGAAGGCAGATTTCGTGAGCCGTGGCGATAATTCCGGCACGAACAAGAAGGAGATTTCGCTCTGGAAAGCCGCGGGCTTGGCCGTACCGGACAAGAGAAACTGGTACGTTCAGACGGGGCAGGGCATGATTGCCACCCTTAACGTGGCGAACGAAAAAAAGGGTTACACCATGACCGACCGCGGGACATTCATCAAATTTTCTGACAACTACGGAGGCAATCCGCCTCTGCTCCCTATGGTGGAGGGGGACCCTGTCCTGTTTAACCAGTACAGCATTATTTCAGTTAGTCCGGCCCGCTGCAAGAACGCAAAATATGAATTGGCCCGGAAATTCACCGATTGGATGACGTCGAAGACAATTCAGGAGCTGATCGGCAATTTCAAACTGCTGAATAAAAAGCTGTTCATTCCAAACGCGAAGTAGCGGATGGCGCTTTTTGGAGTGTCATTTTATAAAATGAACTTATTGACCTTTCAGTGCTGAACATGTACTCGGGGATTTTGACAAGTGGATTGATTTGTTACGCATTGTTCCAGTCATGACCCTGCCCCTAATGTCCGACATTGGCAAGCTGGTATGACATAAGCGAATCCATTTAGAATCGCAAATTCTAGAGGCAAATAGATAAATCCCGCTCTGCACTATCTGCTATATAGGTCAACCCTGGCAAATACTGTGATATCATCGATTTAGCAGCTAAAACTTCTATCGTGACCTACGTCGGTTTTACGCTTTTTTCGTGAAAACAAACCTGTGAATATTTCAGGTATGTCAGGTGGGAGTGAGTGGGTAGATGGGCTCATTATGTCATCCGACGCTGGCTGTTCTATTTAAGAACCAGCCGGCTAGGCACGACCGAAGCCCAATTATTGTTTCGGCCATTCCCTGAAGCCGTCAATTGCGCCAATTGTAGGTGCGACTTCAGTCGCATTAATACTCTGAGCCTGTTCGGCTCAAGTCGCACACCTACTTTGGCCGAAACGACAATCAATGCTTTATTTTGACAGGCGGTCCCACATGGCACGGGCTTGCCGCTGTCCCTGGTTTTCGCCGCTTTGGTCGTGGTAATGTGTGTCATCGGGAGGCGTAACCACGCTGCCGCCTTTTAAGCGGGCGATGCGGTCTTCCAGGGGCGGGTGGGTGGAAAAAAGGCTCGCCATTTTTCTGCCGCTCAGAGGATTGACAATAAACATATGGGCCGTGGAGGGCTGGGCGTTCATGGGAATCTGCTTGGCGTAAGCCCCCAGTTTGCCCAGGGCGCTTGCCAGACCTTCCGGACTTCCCGCAATCTGTGCGCCTGTGGCGTCGGCCAAATATTCCCTGGAACGGCTGATGGCCATCTGAATCAGCATGGCCGCAATGGGCGCCAGGATGGACATGGCGATCAGGCCGAACATCCCCATGCCGCCCCCTTCGTCATCTCGAGATCCACCTCCGAAAAAAGCGGACCACCGGGCCATTGTTGCCAGAATCATAATGGCTCCTGCCATGGTGGCCGCAATGGAGCCGATGAGAATATCCCGGTTCTTAATATGGCTCATTTCATGGGCTAAAACGCCTGTGGCCTCCTCATTGTTCATGGTTCGCAGCAGACCTTCGGTCACCGCTATCACCGCATGTTCCGGATCCCGACCCGTGGCAAAGGCGTTGGGGGAATCTTCGGGGATAATGTAAACGCGCGGCATGGGAATCCCCGCACTCTGTGCCAGAGCATTCACTGCGTGGAAAAGGGTTGGAAAATCCTGAGGATTCACTTCGGTCGCCCGGTACATGCGGAGCACGATTTTATCCGAATACCAGTAACTGAAAAAATTCATGCCCATGGCCAACACAAACGCTATGATCATTCCCTGCTTTCCGCCAAAGAGCCCCCCGATAAACACAATCAAGGCCGTCATGAGGCCAAGCAGCAGGGTTGTTTTTGCCCAGTTTCCCATTCCTTAAATCCCTCCCTTTATGGTTGTAAACCGTTCCACAATAATAAGAACCCGTTTCCGGGTAGTCAAGACGGCCATATTATGTGGAAGCGGGCGCATATTCCATAAAATATCGGTAAAAGGCCGCCAAAACCAGGGCATGGGTGATTTTCCCTCTTTTTATAATGTCCGGAATATCCGCAAGGGGTTTTAGCACCACTTCAATATCTTCCTTGTCATCCTGCTCCTGCACGCCAATTGGGTATACGTCTTTGGCCAAATAGGTATAACAGGCATTGTTCTGTATGGCCGGGTTGGGATGAACAAGGCCAAGGGAGATAATTTCTTCGGACCCATACCCTGTTTCCTCCAACAGTTCCCTTCTTGCGGCGCCCTCAGGGGAATCCGATGCCTCCACGAGACCCCCCGGTATTTCCAGGGTGACATTCTGTGTGCCGTGGCGGTACTGCCGGACCAGGACAACTTCTTTTTGTGGGGTCAGGGGAATGACGTTGACCCAGGAACTGGATTCAAGGATAAAGAAATGGTGTTCTTTTCCGGTGCGGGGTGAAACGGTCAGATCCGTGCGCAGGTTGAAAACACGATAGCTTCGGTCCTTTTTGCTGGATACCACTTGCCAGGGTTTCGGACTCATTTGTGAACTCCTTCCGAGAAAAACCGTTCTATTTTTTCAATGTTGTGAATAACGGGGATGGGAGGCAAACTTTTGAGAAATATGCGGCCATAGCGGCTGGTCAAAATCCGTTTATCCAGAATGGCCATAATCCCCCGGTCCGATGCTTTCCGAATCAATCTCCCCAACCCCTGCTTCAATGAAATAATGGCAGAGGGCACCTGATACTCCATAAAAGGGTTCCCGCCACCTTCCCGAATGGCCTCGATCCTGGCGGCCACCAGGGGATCAGCGGGAGACGCAAAAGGGAGTTTGTCAATGATAAGACAACTCAGCGCCTCACCCGGTACGTCTACCCCCTGCCAGAAGGATCCCGTCGCCAGAAGAACTGACTGGATGTTCACCTTAAATTTTTCAAGGAGGATGGATCTGGGTGCGTCTCCCTGCTTGTAAACCGTGTAGGGAAGTTGACCCGCTATGGTTTCGTAAACCCTGTGAAGATTGAAATAGCTGGTAAAGAGCACCAGTGCCCGCCCTTTTGATTTTGCCAGTATCCGCATGATCTCACCGGCTGCTTCAATGGAAAAATTAGGTTCAGCGGGGACCGGAAGGTTCTTGGGAATATAAAGCAGGGTCTGGGTTTCAAAATCAAAATGGGAAACATGAAGGCCTTCCAAGGTTTGTTCAGGAAGACCCAGGCGAGTGCGAATATAATCGAAACGGTTGTTGGTGGAAAGTGTGGCGGATGTCAGAACCACACAATGCACTTTTTCATAGAGCAGCCGGTTCATGGACTCGGATACATCCAGGGGCGATGCATGAAGCACCAGACTTCGCTTTCTTCTTTCATACCAGTTCAGCCAGGTTGCATCCTTTTTGCTGACCACCTGCTCCATTCGATGAATAAGGTCTTGGGCGCGTTCCAGAATCAGTGCCCATTGAAGGCTGTCTGTTTTTTTGACAGACGGTAAACCCGAAACGGTGGCCAGGCCGCGGCATATGTGGCGGGCCGGGCCGTTTCTGATTCGTGAAAGGGCTTCCGGGTCAACCCGACCCCTGTCTTCAGAATCATCAAAAAAAGCCTTCAAAACTTCCAATGCCCCTTTGATGTCATTTAAAGGGTTTTCGACCTCTTTTCTTTCTACCGTGGACAGGGTTTTGATCTGTGTTCCAATTTCACTAACGAATTCATCTATCTGTCGGGTGCTGACGCTTTCTCCGAAATGGGTGGTGGCAATCTCTTCAATGGTATGGGCCTCATCGAAAACCGCCACTTGGAATCTGGGAATAATTTCGCCAAAGCCTCCTTTTTTCACCTTCATATCCGCGAAAAAAAGGTGGTGGTTCACAATGATGAGTCGGGCTCTGGCCGCCCTGCTGCGCAGTTTCACCAGAAAACAGTCCTCCAGAAACATGCAGTCCTGACCGATGCATTGCTCCGACGAAGCGGAGAGCGCATCCCAGAGCGGATCGTCGTCAGCCAACCAGTCCAGTTCTCCCCGGTCGCCAAAAGAGGTGGTTTCAAGCCAGGCCTCAAGGCGCGCTTGGGTTTGCGCCAAGGCCATATCCGGAAAGGATTGTTGCTGAAAGTGTTGATAAAATTTGTGCAGACAGAGGTAGTTTCTTCTTCCCTTCATGATCATGGCGTCTATTGCCAGGCCCGTGGCCTTTTTGAGAAGGGGGATATCCTTTTTAAAAATCTGCTCCTGAAGGTTTTTGGTGCCGGTGGAAACAACCGTTTTCTTTCCGCAGAGCAAAACCGGAACAAGATACCCAAAGGTTTTTCCCGTGCCGGTTCCCGCCTCCACAATGACGGATGACCTTTCGGATAGGGCTTTTTCGATGAGAAGCGCCATTTCAAGTTGAGAAGGGCGTGCTTCAAAACCTTTCAGACGTCGACGCAGCAGACCGTCCGGACCCAGAATATCTTCACTGGTGAGGGGTGTTTGAATCATGGCGCAAATATAGTGGCTCGAAAACGGAAGCGTCAATGAAAAAGGCATCTTTTCCTTTAGAGGAAAGAGATGCCTTAAAAATGAAAACGGTCTATTTCAGTGGATCAAAGTTTGACAACGTTCTTGGCTTTCGGGCCTCGATCGCTCTCTTCAATCTCAAAACTCACTCGGTCACCTTCGCTGAGGGTCTTAAATCCGGGCATGTCAATACCGGTATGATGAACAAACAAGTCCTGTCCATCTTCCTGCGAAATGAAACCAAATCCTTTTCGGTCACTAAACCATTTTACAACGCCTTCTCCCAAAGCCTGACCTCCTTAGATCTAAAGATTTCTGAAATTTCACACCTCGGATCATAGATTTTTAGAAAAACCCTCGACCCGTACATGCGACCCTACCATCCGGCGAATGGTATTATAAGGGACTTAGGGGGTCAAGAAAAAAAATGGGCTTATAGTGAGCCTTAGTTAAGCGTTATTGCTTCTGCTTGATAAATACCTCATTGAGCCTGACAAGGGTTTCTTGACAATTGTTATAAGATTTAGGAGCATTGTCTATTTCGATGGCAGGTTGGGACTTTGTCAAACAGGTTATGGTATTTTTCTACCGTGGAATGATGCTATTATATTTTTCATACATTACGGAGAGGGTTTAAATGACGCTCGAACAGGACGCACTGAAGTACCACCAGTACCCCCGGCCCGGCAAAATAGAGGTTGTGCCCTCCAAACCATGCCTTTCTCAGAGCGATCTGAGCCTGGCTTACACTCCCGGCGTTGCCATCCCCTGCCTGGAAATTCAGAAAAATCCGGAATGTTCGTTCGATTACACGTCCCGGAGCAATCTGGTGGGGGTCATTTCAAACGGAAGCGCCGTTTTGGGCCTTGGGAACATCGGCGCCCTGGCGGGCAAGCCGGTCATGGAAGGAAAAGGGGTTCTGTTCAAACGATTTGCCGATCTGGATGTCTTTGACATTGAAATCGACACATCGGATCCCGATGAATTTATCAACACCGTGGCGAGTCTGGAACCCACTTTCGGGGGGATTAACCTGGAAGACATCAAAGCCCCGGACTGCTTCTACATTGAAGAGCAGCTCATAAAACGCATGTCCATTCCGGTCTTTCACGACGATCAGCACGGTACCGCCATCATTTCCAGCGCGGCACTGCTCAATGCCTGCGAAATTACCGGCCGCAAAATGGCGGATTTGCACATCGTTATCAACGGTGCGGGCGCAGCCGCCATGGCGTGTGCCCGAATGTATGCCGCCTTAGGCGTTTTCAGAGACCATATTTTCCTTGTGGATTCCAAGGGGGTCATCTACAAAGGGCGCACCGAAGGGATGAACCCTTACAAAGAACAGTTTGCCCTTGAAACCCGAAGACGTTCCCTGAAAGACGCCGTTCATGGGGCTAACGTGCTGGTGGGACTTTCGGTGAAAGATGCTTTTTCAGCCGAACTGCTGACCCTTCTGGCCGACGAACCCATCATTTTTCCCCTGGCCAATCCGTATCCTGAAATCGGCTACAATGAAGCCAGGAAAGCACGTCCCGATGCCATCGTGGCCACGGGGCGGTCCGACTATCCCAACCAGGTCAACAACGTCCTTGGATTTCCCTTTATCTTTCGGGGAGCCCTCGATGTTCGCGCCACCACCATCAACGAAGCCATGAAGATCGCAGCGGTCAAAGCCCTGGCCCAGCTGGCCCGTGAAGATGTACCCGACTCGGTCATCCGGGCCTATGGCGGTAAACCCATCCGGTTCGGACCCGACTACATCATTCCCAAGCCTCTGGATACCCGGGTCCTGCTGACCGTGGCGCCTGCAGTGGCCCGTGCGGCGGTTGAAAGCGGCGTGGCCCGAATCGATCTTGGCGGCGGCCGTGCCTATTCCGATCGTCTTGAAGCCAGGCTGGGACCCGAACGGGAGATCATGCGTCATATTATCATTCGCGCTCAGAGCAACCCCAAACGCATCGTCCTTCCGGAAGGGAACAATCCGGTCATCCTTCGGGCCGCCCATGAGGCGGCGAGGGAAAAGATATGCCGTCCCCTGCTTCTCGGCAATAAAGATGAAATCATCGCCCTGGCCAAGAACCTGCAAATCCCCCTGGAGGGCATGGAAGTGGAAGATCACCTGAAAAGCCCCCTTCGAGAGGAATTTGTCAAAACCCTTTTTCAATTGCGCTGCCGAAAGGGCTGGAGCCTGGCAGAAACAGAGCGGCAACTGAAAAACCGGTATGTTTTCGGGGCCATGCTGGTCCACGAAGGACTGGTTGACGGTCAGGTTCACGGCATTGATCGTTCCTATCCTGATGCCATCCGCCCCGTGCTTCGGGTCATTCCCCGACGCAAGGGAGTGAAAAATGTCTCGGGCGTCTATTTGATGGTTTTTAAAAATCAATCGTTCCTATTCGCCGACCCGACGGTGAACATCACCCCATCATCGGAAGATTTGGCTGAGATCGCCATTCTGACTTCCGAAATGGCCGGTTTCTTTGATCTGGTCCCCAGGGTCGCCATGCTTTCCTTTTCCGATTTCGGCACGTCCATGCATCCCGATGCCCAAAGGGTCAGAGCAGCCGTCTCAATGGCACAAAAACGGGCGCCGGAATTGATGATTGACGGGGAAATGCAGGCGGATACGGCCGTTGTGGGTGAAATTCTGGCCAGGGCATATCCCTTCAGTCGACTGGACGGGCCTGCCAATGTGCTCATCTTCCCCGAACTTACCGCCGCCAATGTGGCCTATAAACTCCTCAGTCGCCTGGGGGGCGCCAAGGCGGTGGGACCGCTGCTGATGGGTGTCAGCAAGCCCTTTAACGTGTTGCATCGAAATTCAGACATGGAGAATGTGGTCCACGTGATTGCCATTACGGTGGCACAGGCCCAGGAATTGGAAGACTTGAAATAAGGAGTTCTCGTGTTGAAGCGATGCACCATCCTGTTTCTTCAAACGGTGGTTATATTTCCCCTGGGGCTCTGGACCGCTGCTACAGCCGCCAAAACCGACCAGACCCACCTGGGCGGTATCGTCAAAACCAAACAACAACTCCTCGTCAAGACAACCCAGCTCATCAATGAAAGCCTCCCGACAATATTGGCCCGCATCAGTGCCTATGAAGCCTTCCTCACCGATTACATGGCGAGGGCTCACCAACTGCGGTTTCTGATCAGTGTGAGTGAATCCAATCCTTTTGAGGTGCGCATGTACTTCAAACAGGCCACTGAAATGGGGGATGAATTTAAGCGAGAAAGCAGGGCTATCCGAGCAATGGCTCACGAACTTAAGATCAATCTTTCCATTGTTGAGGGTGCGAGAGAGGATCTTCGTTTTATTGCTAAGAAGCGTTTAGAAGCCTGGAAATGATTTTGTGTTTGCGCCTTTTGAGCCAATCATTCAGCCAATCATTGATGAGGTTCTCAAAGAACAACAGAAAGAGGAGGCTCAGTCTCTTTTAAGCGAGTTGGACCGGTTTGAAGCCACTCATTTAAAAATCAAAGAACCCCTTCACGCGGTCCTCGCTCAGTATGACAAAACGGAAAAGCTATTAACGGCTCGTCTCGATATCGCATATGCGCCCTATAAAGGCAAAAAGACCGGCGAAAGAACACTAATGTTTGAAATCTTAAAAAGATGTTCGAAAAACAAATGTTTATTCCTTTTCGATGCAGGATTTTACTCAATGGGACAAGGGACTGACCGAGGAAATAGCAACTGTGTGGTCCATCTATTTCACGACCCCTCTTTTTGTATTGTTCGACAAAGAGACCTTGCAAAGGCTTCCCCTGTCCTGCCGTATCGAAGTAAACGTAGTGATTTAGTAGAACAGGAGTTGTATTGCATCCTGACCGCAGGCGCCATCGGACCCACCCTTTTATCGAAACTTCCGGATACCCCCATTGAATGGGGTCAGTCCGCCCTTGCCTTTCTGGCCCTGGGGCTCATGGGTTTTGAACAACAGATCAGTTCATTTTCAGATGGGTTGTGGGCCGTATGGGAGCACGTTCAGAGGGCAATCAACCTCAATGGGCAGAAATACGCCGCTTTTCGAGCCTCCATGTATTCCTGTATGCCGGATTCAGTTCGGCGGCCATGATCGGCGTTTTCCCGAAAAGCATTTTTTTTTCCGGTTTCGCCGTAATTTTCGGTTCATTGGCCGCCATTAACCTGGCCTGGGGTTTGCGGGAAATCAAGCTTCATTCCGGACTTTCATCTCCCCTTTATCCCCTTTTCTATCTTTTTGCCGCCGGCATCATGGCTCAGATTGTCAACATGCCCCTTCGATTGCTTGGGGTACTCTGGCCTCTGGGGACCGGCGTCATGATGTTTTTCATGTGGCGCACGGCCGGAAAACACAAAAACCCGGCGCCCCGGAAGCTGGCCCGTTTCTGCTTTTTGAGCGGGTTCCCCATCATCGCTCTTTCCCTGGCAGGTTTTACCTTCCCCGCCGTTGAGCTGTTACTGACGCTTTTTCTGGGCTCTATCCTCTATCAGTTTGCTTCAGCCGTTTCCGACCTTGTAAGGCGAAGGCTGGCCCGACTGCAGGATAAGGGCGATTCCCTATTTCATTCCGTTACCGTCAGTCTGAGCATCCCCATTATCTGGTTTCTCGCTGTCGGGATTTTTCTTCTATGGCTGGCGGACCAGTTTGGAGAGGTGGGAATTCTTGAACTTGTGGGCAAAATCCGTTTCACGTGGCAGGATCTTCAAATCGGGTTAGTTCAGATTGTCGTAGCTTTAGCCCTGTTTTTCGTCATAAAACCGGTAGTGGAGGTGATCAACGGCGGCCTCAAAAGGCTGGGCCGAAAATCCCGTTTGGATGAAGCCGTCATAATGTCCATCGAGACGGTCGTCAGCGTTGCGGTCTGGGCTTTTTACGGGCTTATTGTGTTACATATCTTCGGTGTCCGCCTGAGTTCCATAGTGGTTCTTGCAGGCGGTTTGAGCGTGGGAATCGGATTTGGGTTGCAGCACATCATCAACAACTTCGTCAGCGGCCTCATTCTTTTGTTCGGGCGGTCGGTAAGGCCGGGGGATGTGATCGAGCATGAACTGGTCATGGGACAAGTGGAAAAAGTGACCATTCGCAGTACTTTAGTACGGACCCGCGACGACACCACCATGCTGATCCCCAATTCAAACCTGGTCTCAATGCCCTTTCTCAATATGAGCCGCGGCAACCGGGCCGTCCGGCTGGCCGTGGCCGTGGGGGCTGCCTATGACAGTGATACGAGTCTGGCACAACGTCTCCTGCTGGAAGCGGCGAGGGAGCACCCGGACATCCTTAAATATCCCGCGCCACGCGTCCGTTTTGAGGACTTCAAGGACAATTATCTGGACTTGAGAATCAAGTTCTGGGTCAATTTTGACGGTTCCAGACGCGTTGCTTCAGATGTTCGGTTTGCCATTCTCAAGAAGTTCAGGGAACATGGCGTGGAAATCGCCTTTCCACAGATGGATGTGCACCTCAAGGAGGTTCCACAAACCCTTAAAGGAACGGCCACATAATCTCGGAAATATCAAACCTGAGGAGTCCATATGCTGATTGCACAACAAGTTGCCGCACTTAATGGCTCAAGAAAATGAGAGGCCCATGCCGAAAATTCTGATTGTCGATGATGAATGGCTCACAAGGCTCGAAATCGAAGAGATGCTCACGGACCTTGGTTATGACGTGGCGGGGCAGGCAGAGACGGGGGAAAAGGCCGTTAAAATGACCCGCGAATTGAACCCCAATCTGATTCTCATGGACGTGGACATGCCCGGCGCAATGAACGGCATAGACGCAGCCAGACAGATCAAAGCGGAATCGGGAACACCCATCGTTTTTATTTCCGGATATGGCGATCCGGAGTATATTGAAGCCGCAAAGGAAATCGAGCCTTTCGGTTATGTGATGAAACCCTTTGATGAAAAGGAAATCCACGCTTTTGTGGAAATCGCGCTTTCCAAGAGAGCATTGGAATTGAAACTGAAGAAAGCCCATGAAGGGCTGGAACGTACCAACCTTATCTTGCAGAAAGAGATAGCGGTTCGAAAAGAAACGGAAAGAGCGCTGCGGGAAAGTGAGAAGCTTTACCGGGACATATTTGAAAAAAACAACGCCATAAAGTGGTTGGCAGATCCTTACACCGGAAGGATTATTGATGCCAATCCGGCCGCCTGTGAATTCTACCAATACAGCCATGAAGAAATTACAAAACTTCGAGTTTGGGACATCAATGTCAAAGGCGAAGCTGAAATGAAAAAGATTGGGTCCGGCGTACATTCGGGTGAAAAAACCGAGTTTACCTTCCAGCATCGCCTGGCTTCCGGTGAAATCCGGGACGTCCAGGTTTACACCGGGGCGTTGCAATCCGGTGGGAAAAAGTTGTTTCATTCAATTATCATTGACATCACGGACCGGATTCGTGCTGAGAAGGCATTACAACAAGCCAATGATCTGTTGGAACAACGGGTGGAAATCCGAACGGCGGAATTGAGGGCAACCAACCTACGGTTGGAAAGGGAGAATGAAGCACACAAGCAGACGGTGAAAGCGCTTAGGGATAGTGAGAAGAAATTGAATACCATTTTGGATGTCACAACCGAGACGATCATTCTTTTCGATAGGGAAGGGATCGTTCATGTGGCCAATAAGACAGCCTGTGACAGATTGGGGCCCACGAAAGAAGAAATTATCGGTAAAAATTTGTACGATTTTTTCTCACCCGAAGTGGCGAAGAGTCGGAGAGAAAAGTGGAATGCGGTTTTTGAAACAGGCAAGCCTGTATTCTTTGAGGACAGCAGGATCGGAATGATATTCGAGCAAGTAGCTTATCCGATCTTAGGAGCCGGGGATCAGGTTGAAATGGTCGTTGCTTTCGCCAATGACAAGACCGACCGCAGCCGGGCGGAGCAGGCGCTCTGTGAAAACGAAAAACACTTCCATTCATTTATGGAAAATGCCAAAGGTTTCGCGGTCTATAGGTTAAAGCTTGATCCGGAAAATTATTACGGGGCGCAAGTGGTCTTTGCAAGCCCGAGTATCGAAGAGATTGCCGGGGTATCGCCAAAAGAAGAATTCAGCCAGTGGTTTAAAAATGTTCATGAGAACGATTTGCCATCTGTTATTAAAGCCCAAAACGAGAGCTCTCAATTCGGAGTCCCACTTGACCAAGAGGTTCGAATCAAGGGGTTGGAAGGGGAATGGCGGTGGGTCCATGTCATTGCGAATCCCGTATTTGATTCAGCGGGAAAACCTGAATATTACAACGCGATTATGATCGATATTACCGCACAGAAGCAGGCGGAGCAGGCGCTGCATGAACACGAAAAAAACCTGAAGTGAATTACTTAGCGGGAGGAGTGCCATGACGGCCGTCACACGACCTCAATTTGATCACCGCATCAAAGAACCCCGTGGCTTATCCCAGCGCATACAATGGCTGCGGGATTACTATTTCAAGGGGACCGAACGCTCCTGGAGCAACGAATCCATTGCGTGGACCACGGGAACCCCCTGGGATATTCAATTCAACGAAATGACCTTTTACATCGTTCCCGAAACCTATACCCTGATGCAGACACTTCGCGGGTCCTATCGTCAGGCCGCCAGGGCCATAGAACCGGACAAAGACTTCTGGAGCTGGCCTCAGGTGGAACGCCGCGCCTGGTTCGTCAAAGAGGTGATGGTTCACTACATGCCCAGGGAGATTTTACCGGGCGATCTGATTGCCGGCGGCCGGTTCAATGTTCAGACATCCCTGTGCCTGGACGAGAAAGAGCAACAGGCCTTCGACAAAGGGTTGCTGGGCAAAAACGGCGCGCGCGCCCGCATGAAATGGCTTCATGATCACGGCTACGGCAATGCCGGCGCCACCAGCGGACATCTGATCCCAGACCACGAACGCGCCCTCAAAATCGGGTGGAAAGGGATTTCGGCCGATCTGGAAACCCGATACCGTCAATTGAGTGATGGGGACAAAAGAGGAAAGAAAGGCGCTCAGTTAAGGGCCATGATGACCGCCGCAACCATGCCCAGCGACCTGGCGGCCGGTTACGCGGATCTTTGCCGGCATCTGGCCGACGGTCAGAGCGACATAGAACGCCGCGAAGAGCTTTTACAAATGGCCCGGAACCTGGCCCGGATTCCCTGGGAGCCGGCCACGACCTTCTGGGAAGCGTTGCAGGCCCTGTGGATGAACCACATGCTGATCATGAGCGACGAAAATTATCCCGGCCCAGGTGTCTCTTTCGGCCGCCTGGACCAATATCTGCTGCCATACTGGGAATATTCTCTCTCCCAGGGGATGGAGCGCGAATTCGGCAAAGAACTCCTGAAATGCTTCTGGGTGCACTGCAATACCGTTTACGACGCCATGATCCGAAACGGCAACCAGGGCATCACCGCCGGATTTGGTCAGTTGGTGACACTATCGGGGATGGGTTCAAAGGGCAAGGATATGACCAATGATCTGACCTATGCCATTCTGGAAGTCATCGACGAGATGGGCCCCATGCTTGAGCCCAAGCCAAACGTGCGGCTCCATCGAAATTCCCCCGATGCATTGCTGGACAAACTGGTTGATATGATTTCCGTCAGCCAGGGATCCCCCTTTCTGCTGAACTTTGATGAACGGTCCATGGCCGGCATGATGCTTGAAGCCCAGAAAGCCGGCCTCAGCCATCTCATTAACGCGAACAATGTCCATGACTACGCACCCGTGGGGTGCCTTGAAAACACCATGGTGGGAAACGACCGGTCCGGGACGGTTGACGTGAACCTCAATCTGCTCAAGGCGGTGGAACTGGCTCTCACCGGCGGAAAGGATTTAATCCCCTTTTTGAATCCCATGACCGGCAGAGAAGAGGCCATTGGCCAGGACGGACCGGATACGGGGACGGCAACCGGCTGCCAAACCTGGGAGGATTTCTGGGTGCGCTATGCCGCACAGACCGAATATATCGTAAAAAAGAGCGTTGAGGTCTATGAAGCATCTGAATCCTTGAGGGCCGAATATTTTCCCACTCCCTATCTTTCCTGTCTGGTCAGAGGGTGTGCCGAAAAAGGAAGGGACGTCACCCGCGGGGGCGCGGAAATTAATTTCACTACCCTTGAAGCCGTCACCTACGCCACCACGGTGGATTCCCTGCTGGCCATCAAGTATCTTGTTTTTGACCGGAAAAAGTGCACCATGGGTGAACTCATGGACGCTTTGAAAAACAATTGGCGAGAGCACGAGGTGCTTCAGGCTTTCGCTAAAAACAAAGCGCCCAAATTCGGGCGGGATGATGACGAGGCCGATGCCATGGGCAAACGGGTCATGGATCTGTGGTGCAACGAGGCCTGGAAACACGAAACCGTTTCAACGGGGCGTCAGTTCAGACCCGGCATGCTCAGCTGGAACTACTGGGCCGGGGACGGTTTCATCATGGCCGCCAGCGCCGATGGGCGACACAAGGGACAGTTTCTTTCAAACGCCATTTGCCCCTCTAACGGCGCGGATATCAACGGGCCCACAAGCAACGCCAACTCCGTGGGAAAGGTCATGGGGGGCAGGGCCCCGGACGGAAAGGGCCATTGGGAAGACTATTTGAACCGCCTGCCCAACGGCGCAAGCCACACCATCACCTTTAACCCGTCAATGATTCGAGACCCCGAGCACAGGGAGAAGTTCAAGGCGTTTCTGAAAGGCTACTGTGAAAACGGCGGCAGCGCATTGCAGATCAACATGCTGGATCCGGATGTGCTGCGCGATGCTCAGAAAAACCCAATGGATTACCGTCACCTGCTGGTGCGGATCACCGGTTACAACGCCTATTTCACGACCGTGGGCAAAGAGCTGCAGGACGAAGTCATTCAAAGGGTGAGCCATGGGCGGTTCTAATTGTGACGCATCAAAGTCCTGAAGCCACGATTCTTGAAATCCAGCGCATGAGCACCGAAGATGGTCCCGGTATTCGCACCACCGTCTTTTTTAAAGGGTGCAGTCTCCGTTGCCGCTGGTGTCACAACCCCGAGAGTATTTCCCCCCACCCCCAGGTCCATTGGATTTCAAATCGGTGCATCGGTTGTAAAATCTGTCTGGAAATCTGTTCGGAAGGCGCTCTTAACTTTACCGCGGACGGGAATCGCATAGACCGCAATCTTTGCACCGGCTGCGGCCGTTGCGCCGAAGAGTGTCCCGGAACCGCGCTGGCGATCTTGGGAGAGTCATGGGAAGTGGATGCTCTGTTCCAGGAAATCATTAAAGACCGGGCCTATTTCGAGACATCTGGCGGCGGCGTGACCCTGGGCGGGGGAGAACCGACCCTGCACGCCCCATTTAACCGGATATTGCTGCAAAAACTGAAGGAAGCGGGCATTCACACGGCACTGGATACCTGCGGCATGTGTTCTCATGAAGCACTGGATGGTCTGCTGCCCTACACGGATTTGCTGCTCTTTGATCTGAAAGAAATCGATCCCCGGAAGCATGAAGGATTTACCGGAACTTCTAATGACACAATTCTGAAAAACATTATTCATGTGGGGAATTCCCTGCAATCCAGTGGCCACCCCAAGGAAATCTGGATCAGAACACCGATCATTCCGGATGCAACCCTCACGGAAGACAACATCCGGGGGATCGGCAAGTTCATTGCCGCCAATTTAAAGGGTCTGGTGAAACGATGGGAACTGTGTGCCTTTAACAACCTTTGTAAAGACAAATACTCCCGTCTGGACATTTCCTGGGCATACAGGGACTGCGAACTGATCGATAGACTACGGATGGAAAAGATGGCGGCAATTGCCGGGAATTCGGGGGTTGATCCTTCCATCGTACTCTGGAGCGGATCAACCAAACTGGAAGCGGAAAGGGATTAAGGACCCATGGACACAAAGAATTCTTTCAGCGAACAGGACATGAAATCTTTTGAGCCGGCGGAAAAAATCGGTCTGGTCGCCTGCGTCAATCCGGAAGGCCTGCCGCATATTTCCCTGATCACATCCATTATGGCCCCCAATCCCGGCCGGTTGACCCTGGGGCAATTCTGCAAAGGCTTGAGCAAGAAGTATATTCAGGAAAACCCCCATATCGCTTTTTTAATCATGACCATGGATAAGATAATGTGGCGGGGGCGGGCCAAGTGGACGCATTTTAAAAATGAGGGCCCGGAATACGAACGCTATAATGAAATTCCCATGTTCCGGTACAATACCTATTTCGGAATCAATACCGTTCACTATCTTGATCTTATGGAGACATCCGGGCCAAAGGATCTTCCCATGCCGAAAATCATTCTTTCCGCACTGCTGACCCGTCTGGCAAAGGGGATGGCCAAAACGAAAATAAAAGATCGGATTCTTAAACCTTTTGCGGAGGACCTGTTTAATCAGCTCGGCTCCCTTAAATTCATTGCCTATGTGAATTCGGACGGGTTTCCGGTGATATCACCGGTGATCCAATGCCAGGCGGCTGACAGCCGGCGATTGGCGTTTCACCCCATGGCGTTTCGGGATGAACTCCTGCTCATCCCGAAAGACGCGACGGTGGCCGTGTTCGGCCTGACCATGAAAATGGAAGATGTGCTCGTTCGAGGCGTGTTCCGGGGTTTTCGCCGAGTCATGGGGTTAAAGCTGGGAACCGTCGATATCAAATGGGTGTACAACTCCATGCCACCGGCCCATGGACAGATTTATCCGGAAGTACCACTGGAACCGGTCGTGGATTTCTGAGCTTTTTCGATCTTTGCCCAGGTATCCCGGAGCGACACGATTCTGTTGAAGACCGGGCTTCCCGGAGTAGAATCCACCGGATCCACACAGAAATAGCCCAGCCTCTCGAACTGGACTCGGCTGCCGGGAGCCGCATCTTTCAGGCCGGGTTCCACCTGGCAGGACGTCAACACTTCCAGGGAATCCTTGTTCAATAGATCATTGAGCCCGGGGTCCTCTTTTTTGTCTTCACCCGGTGTTTGCATCAGATGTTCGTAAAGGCGCACCTCGGATTCAAGGGCATGGACTGCGGAAACCCAGTGGATGGTACCTTTCACCTTGCGCCCGTCCGGGGAGCTTCCTCCTCTTGTCTCCGGATCATAGGTACAGTGAAGCGCCGTGATGTCGCCGGTTTTCTCATCCTTTTCCACACCCACGCAGGTAATGTAGTAGGCATACCGGAGGCGCACTTCACGGCCCGGCGCCAGACGGAAGAATTTTTTCGGCGCCACCTCACGAAAATCGTCCCGTTCAATGTACAGCTCACGGGAAAACGGGACCATTCGGGTCCCCATGGCGGCATATTCGGGATGATTCTGAAACTCTAAATTCTCGGTCCGGTCTTCCGGATAATTGTCAATGATGATTTTCAACGGACGCAACACCGCCATAACCCGGTGAGCGCTGTCATTGAGGTCCTCCCGTATGCAGTGCTCCAACAGGGCGATATCCACCTGGCTGTTTTTCTTGGCCAGCCCGATCCGTTCACAGAAATTTCGAATGGCTTTCGGCGTATAACCGCGCCGGCGAAGCCCTGAAATTGTCGGCATTCGGGGATCTTCCCACCCGTCAACAAGCTTCTCCTGCACCAATTTAAGCAGCAGACGCTTGCTCATGATCGTATTGCTGAGATTGAGCCGGGCAAACTCGTACTGCCGGGGCCTGCATTTTACCGGCAGGTTATCCAGGACCCAGTCATAGAGAACCCGGTTGTCCTGAAATTCCAGCGTACACAGGGAATGGGTAATCCCTTCAATGGAATCGGAAAGGCAGTGGGTAAAATCATACATGGGGTAGATACACCATTTGTCCCCCGTACGATGGTGGCTTCGTTTCAGGATGCGATAGATGACCGGATCCCGCATGGTGATATTGGGGGCTGCCATGTCAATTTTCGCTCGCAACACATGGGCGCCGTCTTCAAATTCACCCGCTTTCATCCGCTCAAAAAGATCCAGGTTTTCATCTACGGAACGCTCCCGGTAAGGGCTGTCCAGCCCCGGTTCGGTCAGGGTCCCGCGGTATTCCCGGATTTTGTCCGGCGGAAGGCTGCATACATAAGCCTTTCCCGCCTTGATCAGCATCACTGCATATTCGTAGAGTTGATCAAAATAGTCGGAGGCATAATAGAGGTGTTCCCCCCAGTCAAAGCCCAGCCATTTGACATCATTTTTAATCGATTCCACGTATTCCACTTCTTCTTTGGTGGGGTTGGTATCATCAAACCTCAGGTGACATTCTCCCCCTTCATTTTCATTGGCGATACCAAAATTGAGACAGATACTTTTGGCATGACCGATATGAAGGTAACCGTTGGGCTCAGGAGGAAACCGGGTTACAACGCGGCCCTGGTGCTTGTTGGAAGCCACATCGTCGGCAACGATCTGACGAATAAAATCTTTGGTGCGGGCGGGGGGATTTTCAGTCATTAATAAGCTCCACTTTTATGGTTATTCTTTCTTTTCATCTTCCAGCATTTCGTTCAGGGTGGTGAAAAATGCCTGGTGCTGCCACTGGGGAACCACAAAGAACCACGGTGCCAGGCGGTCGTTCATCTCCTTTGCCTTTACGGTCAATGCACCCTCACTTTTCTCTGTGGAACTTTCTTTCTCCTTCGGTTCTTTTTCATCTTTAACGGTTGGCGCTTTAGTCGTCGGTTTCTGGAAATCCACTTGAAGCCGCAGGTAACAGGGAATACCCGGTGAGCACGTAATCCCGGAATAAACATGATAAGTGATGCCGTCAAACAGGGTGAAATCGAGACGGGGTGAAACGCCTTTTGAAAGGGATTCGGGTGGGGAGGTCGGATTCGCCACATCTTCAATCTCAAGCCCGGTCAAGGCACCGGCGAGCCGGTTTAAAGCCGACGGTTTGAGAGGCCGTTTTGTGGGAGGGGCTACCAGCGCAAAATCTTTCCCTTTCTCCGGTCGTTCAAAGGTATAGCGCAGAGTTCCGTCGGGTCCCCAACAGGTAATTTTTTGAATCTCTTTTTCAGCCACCGTAACCGGACTCTTTTTGAGCCATGAGGGGGCGGGTGTCTCAAAGGATGAAAAAATCTGATCCACCAGATAGATATTAGGATCCCCTCCCTGCATCACGAACTGTGAATTGGGAACCCCTTTCTCTTCCTTTTTCCGAGTGCTTCCCAAAAGGATATCCACCACATCCGCTTCATTTTTGTCTTTCATTCGAATGCGTGTCCCTTTTTCGGTTTCGGCGGATTCCTTGTGATCGGGGGGCATCAGGGCAAGACGTTTTGAAACCGCTTCCGTGGCGGGAAATTTTCGGCCCACCTTGGTCTGTTTCAGTTTTCGAATCAGATCGGTGATTTTCGAAAAATCGGCCGGATACCCGAACCGGTTCTCCACGATCCAAGCCCCCTCCCCTTTCACCAATGTAACGCTGTCATTGGGTCGGTCGATAACGATTCTGGTGATCGCATTGGCCGGAAGCGTTTCAAAAAGAAGGGATCCCATGACGTCATTCCCCGCTGGAGCATCGGAATTCCGGATCAGGAGACTTCTTCCCACACCGGCCAGAACCGCCAGAACCACCAATAGAATAAATAGCGTTTTCTTGTTCATCTTCTCCTCAATTTCCTTTGACGATAAACAGCAAAACAGATGCCCACAATGCTGACCAAAAGCGGCATCAGGAAAATGTTGATGCCCTTGAGGGTGGCGCCTAAGGCTTCGATATCCGCACGCAGGTTTTTCCGAACCTGTTTCAACTGGTGGCTGATGCGCTGCTTCTGCTCCTTGAATTTGGCCACTTCCGCTTCCTGCTCCGGGCTGATGATCATTTTTTCAGAGGCATCTTTTTTCTGCTCAAGTTGCTGCAGCTTTCGATTGGTCTCTTCGATCTGCGCGACCAGCGCCTTTTCCTTGTCCATCCACTGGGCTTTGGCGCGCTTTCTAAGTTCCAGCACCGCGGTAAAGGGCCGTTCCATTTTTCCCCTTGACCTTAAACCGATCAGCTCATCGCTACCGGTCAGCATCTCGGCGGAGTTGGAGAGAAAATTCAGGTTGTCGTTAAACATCTCAGTAACGTTCAGGCCAAAAAAGTTGCTGCGCTGAACATAAAAATTATCCGCCAGCATATCCGCATCGGATACAATCACCAGGGTGGCCGGCTTTTTCCCTGACTTCAATTGCGGATATTTCATTAAATCCACGGGCGGGATGTCGGGCTTTTCCGGTTTCGGCGGACCCTCGGGAAAAGCGGTATTGAACGTTCCCCTCACACGAACAACAATATTGAACCGCTTCTTGGCCGGGACAAAATCCTTCTTTACCGCATCAACCCCCAAAAACGCCTTGAACGCATCCACCATTGCCGCGTCTTCGCTGGAATCCACCATTGTCTCAAAGGTATAATCTTTAACGGCAGCCGCACCATCCTTGTTCTTCACCTGCAAGATGGCACCGGCCACGGGAAAGAGCATACTTTCAAGCCCCGCGGTAATCACGTCTTTTCGATTAAACGCCTCATTCCTGGCCGAGATCATCAGGGGATTCTCCTCCGAACCCTGGTTTGATGTCCGCACCTGGGTGGGCTGGCCGTAATCCGCGACGGCTTTTGCGGTATCCATCTCCACGCCCCATGCTTTGAAAACCTTTTCCAGGGCGTCTCCGGAAGAGCGCATAAAATCCTGCTGTCCACCGGACCGGTAGGAAACGCACAGGGGGTCCACGAAAATCAGCGCATTGCCGCCGGAGAGCACATATTGGTCAATGGCATACTCCAGGTCGATGCTCATGTCTTTGGGAAACACCACCATGAGCAGGTCCAATGACGGATCAATCAAACGCACCGTCGGCTTGATTTCCTGAACATTGTAGATCTTTTTCATTTCCGTCACGAATATCCATTCCGGGCTGGGGGGCTGACCGGGCATGGGGGCCCTGGCCCCCGAGCCGAAGATCGGTAGGGACGTAATGACCCCCACACTCTTTTTCTCCGGGTTCTGAAGTCCCTGGATGGTACTGGTGATATCATACTCTAGTAGTTGTTCCTTTGATGGGTCCAGCCATTCAAGGGTTTCCTCCTGGTCCGCGGCCGTAAAGACCAGCCCGCAGGTGATGGGCTCGCCCCCGGCCGCCTGAACCGGTTGCAGACCATATTTCTGCGCCCATTCCTCCTCATCGGAATCCGGCCGGGGATCAATTATCTCCAGCTTGATCATGCCGTTGCTTGCCCGCTGATACTCCCTCAGGAAATCTTCCACGCGCCGCGCATAGAGTTTGATGTGGGCCGGAATATCGGGATTGCTTTGGGAATAGAAATATTTCACGGTCACCGGCTGGACCATTGAACTGAGAATATCTTGCGTCCCTTTGCTGAGGGAGTAACTTTTGTCTTCGGTGGCGTCCCAGCGCACGTTGGCATAGGAAGCCATGATGTTCACCAGAATCAGAATCAGAAACAATACCGCCAGCCCCGTTACGGAGAGAAGGGCCTTTTTAAAAAATACGCCTTGTCTTTTTTTCAAAGGAAATCCTCCTTTCTTTCAGGATGCTCTGCGGCTTTGAAGCACAACGCCGTTGGCAAATAGCATGAAAAATATAACTGAGAAATAGTAACACAAATCCCGCAGATCAATCACCCCCCGCTCCATGGAAGCAAAATGGGGCATGAAGCTGAAACCGGACACCACGTCCACCACCCAGATGGGGGCCCAGCCCGTCAGGATATCCGTTATCGGGGGCCAGCCGGCCAGCACCAGAAACAGGCAGATGACCACGGAAAGGATGAAACTGATGACCTGGTTCCGGGTGAGGGCGGAGGTCATATTGCCCACGCTCAAATAGGCGCCCGCCATGAGAAAGCTCCCGCAGTAGGCGCAGAAAATGGCGCCCAGATCGGGATCTCCCAGATAACTGACGGTCAGCACCATGGGAAATGTCAATAGCAGGGCAACGCCGACGAACAGCCAGGCCGCCAGGAATTTCCCCAGGATGACTTGTGGAAGGGTGACCGGCAGGGTCAGAATCAGTTCGATGGTGCCGGTCCTCCTCTCTTCGGCCCACAGCTTCATGGCCACTGCGGGGATCAAAAAGAGAAAAATCCAGGGGTGCCACTCAAAAAAGGCGCGAAGATCCGCCTGCCCCATTTCGTAAAAATTGCTGAGGGAAAAGGTGAAAAATCCGCTCAAAAGAAGGAAAATCACAATAAACACATATGCCACCGGGCTTCCGAAATATCCGGAAAACTCCCGTTTCAATATGCCTGCCGTGTTTCTCATAAAATCGTTCATTTCTCGCCCTCCCCAGCATCAGAATTGGTAACCGTTCGGAATACTTCGTCCAATCGGCCACTTTCCACCTGAAAGGCATCAATGGTAAAATTATTCTTGACCAGACGTTCCATCACTTCATGGGTAGGAGGGTGCGCCGGATCCTTCGGGAAGGCCCGGCAGGTCATTCCGGAGTCATTTTCAGACACCATCTCAACCCTTTCAACGCCTGGAATGTCTTTCATGAGCACAACCGGATCGGTCCCGTTGGTCTTGGCGATCGTAAACGTCACGGCGCCGTGAAGCGATGACAGGGCTTTCAGCCCGGACGGGGTGTCATCGGCCACGATTCGCCCCCGTGCAATAATGATGGCCCTCGAGCACAAGGCCTCCACCTCTTCCAGGATGTGGGTGGAGAGAATAATGGTTTTGTCCCGGGCCATTTCCCGGATCATCACACGTACCTCGTGCTTCTGATTCGGGTCCAGACCGTCCGTAGGTTCATCCATAATCAGATATTCAGGATTATGAAGAATACTCTGTGCAAAGCAGACCCGTTGCTTAAACCCTTTACTCAACGTACTGATGGGCTGAAAACGGACTTCCCTTAAAAAACATCGGTCAATGGTTTCTTCGATGTGCGATTTTCTTCCTTGCCCTGAAAATCCCCGAATGCCGGCAATAAATGATAAAAAGCCCGTCACCGTCATATCCGGGTAGGCCGGTGCATTTTCAGGGAGGTAGCCGATTTTCTTCCTTGCCCGGAGGGAGTCGCTGATAATGTCGCTTCCCCCGATGGCAGCCGTTCCGGCACTGGGAGGGAGAAATCCTGTAATCATCCGCATGGTGGTTGACTTTCCCGCACCATTGGGGCCCAAAAATCCCAGCACTTCACCCCGTTTTACCGAAAAAGAAATGTCGTCCACCGCCAATTTGTTTCCAAAAAATTTGGTGAGTTGTTTGACCTCGATCATACGGTTCCTTCCTTTTCCAGTTTCTTTAAATTGTCTCTCGCAAAATCAATGGACTCATCCAGTTCCAGTGCAAATTTATAAAACCGGATGGCCATATCCCTGTTCCCCATATCCCGGTAATTGGACGCAATGTTGGCGTAATCGATGGCGGATGCGGGGTTCAGCGCCAGCACTTTGTGAAAGGCCTCGATGGCCTTTTCATGCTCTTTCAGCTTGAAATAGCAGAATCCCATGAGATTGTGAATATCCGTCCGCTCACCGTCGATTTCAGCCCCTTTTTCGAGCACGGAAATCGCTTTTCGGTATTGCTGCATATCCCTCAGGCAAATTCCCATGTAGCAATAGATGCTGGGGACATCTTCCCCTTTGGGATCAAGTTTAAGGGCCTCTTCGAGAAAATCAATGGCCTTTTCCGGGTTTTGCCGGGAAATATGGGCCAGACCGAGGAAAAACTTAATGTAGTATTTGTCGGGCAGCAACCGGTCCATGCGGGTCAATTGGTCGATGCTCCAAGACGTGTTGTCGGAAGCGGCGATCAGTTTGGCGCAAAACATGCCCACGCTGGTTCCCACGGCTCTCTCCCTGAAATGGGCGCCGGGGATAATGGTATAAAAGGCCGGGATTTGAAGCTGAGGGTGCATCACATCAATGGCCAACACATCCATGCCCATGGGTTTAAGGGATCGGATGCAGTTCTCCACCTCCACTTTGATGTTGTTATCGGCTAAATTCGGCAGGCTCGAAATGGAAACCATGCGCTCCGGATTCATGATAAAGGCGGCATCTTTCAGATCCCGGAATTTGGGAAGCCCACTGGCCACATAGTTGGAACCGGAATTGAAATCACCGGCCAGCTGGGCCACCTCGGTGAGTGCCCGGCTCAGGGATTTCTGGGGGTCCGGCGTGGTACCGGCGGTCCAGACAATTTCACTTTTTTCAGGGAATGTGGCGGGGTCATAGGCCAGTACACCCACCGAAGGGATGCCGGTGTTCAGGGAAAAATCCGATGCGAAAAGCGCTATGCCCGCTGTTTTGAATTTTTCAATCAGTTCACGGGTCAGCGCGTCCGTAACCGTATTGAGGTCAATGCCCGGAACGCTTATTTCCTCCCGGCTGATGATGGATGAAACATGCCGTTCCACCAGTTCGCAGATCCCCTGACTCATGGCTTCTTCCACGCAGTTTCCGGCAGAGGGTCCGTTGAATTCATTGATGGCGAAAAACCAGTCAAAAGGGATCAGCATTTCCCGGTCCTTTGTCATGTTGCAGCCGCGGGTCCATTTTAAAGGGAGTTCTTCAAATATTTCCCGTGCTCTGTCCAGTTCACCGGAATCATCATGCACGGACTTGGCGATGGTTTCGAAGGAAAGTGCTTCATTTTTCAAGTTTTTGTAGGTATCCAGGCGGAAGTTTTCAGGATTCTTCCAGAAACTGAAAAAACTGAACCGCTCCGCCAGTTCCATGACCGCACTGGCTTCCGACTGGGTGGGGGTTCCGCCTTTCCCCATCTGCTTCTTGGTGCCGATGGTTTCCAGGGCATCACGCCCGCAAACGCTGAAATAGACGGGGATATCCAACCTGCCGTTGTCGATGCGAACGGTTTCTTCCAGGATATCCAGATTCACTGTTTTGAGTTTGCTTTTAAAGCGCTTTACAGTCTCTTCCGGTGCAACAATTTTATCCTGGTCAAAGGTATAACCCTTGTGTGCATCCTGTAACTTAATCTTGCAGCCCAATTGAAAACTCCTTCAAATCAAAACCCTTGTCGGTTGGCGTTTAACGACGTGAGTCTTTCTATCAGTAGGCGATCTTTTTTTCAACTCCCATGTTTGCCCTTGGCAATTGACCCTATCCGGTTATTTAGCTTGAACATTAAGTCTTCGGTGACGGACTTTCAAGGCCTGCCAAAAAAGCCTTAAAACAACATCGGGATGTCGTTTTGTGAGGTTTTGTGAAAAATTTATCTTGACAAAACATCGGCTCCTTATATAGATCGAAGCCATATTTGGTAAGAATTTAAGAAATGGCGTCACGCTCTTTTGGCACACCCACAAGGCCGGCCGAACAGGATTCGGATCTGCCGCTTTTTTTGTGTTCTGGTTAAGTGAGGAATAGGTTCATGTTTTTTGATCTGCTTCTGTATGGGTCTTTATTAGTCTTTATTGTCGGATCAGTCTACAAATCCTACACCTGGGTTTCGCGACAGATTACCGGACCGGAGGTTCCCTATTCAACAGGGGAAAGAATTTCAAAAGCCATCAAAGGCATCCTGAGCGTCATTTTCAGCGGCCGGATTCTGGTGCTGATAAAGGTCCTGATACTCGATGTCATCCTGCAGCGGCGAATCCTCAAGGAAGATGCCCTGCGCTGGGTGATGCATATGCTGATCTTTGTGGGGTTTATGCTGCTGTTGATTTTCCATGCCTTTGAAAGCTGGACCAGCAGTAATTGGTTTGAAAATTATGCCTCCACCGGTCACCCCTATCTTTTTCTCAGAAACCTCTTCGGTTTGATGGTTTTTGCAGGCGTTGCCATTGCCATTTACCGTCGCCGCATTCTCAAAATCCCCCGGTTGCGCACAAACCCCATGGATGTCTATGCCGTCATGATTGTGGCCGTCATCATGATCACCGGTTTTTTGCTGGAGGGGGCAAAGATCATCAGCCATAACGAATATCAACGCATGGTGGAAGAATACGCCGATACGGACGATCCGGCAGAGTTGAAGGCGCTTGAAACCTACTGGGTTAAGAATTTCGGTTTGGTTTCTCCCAAGGTGGCGGGCCCCTTTGAAATGGAGCTGTTAACCCAGGGTCAGGAACTGCATGAAATGAGTTGTCAGAGTTGTCACGCGGCACCGGGATGGGCATTCATCAGTTTCAACCTGTCAAAGGGCATGCGGCCCATGGCCCAATTCCTCGATGACGCCGAAGCAACTGATTTTCTCTGGGTCATCCACATTCTGGCCTGTTTTATCGGCCTGGCGTATCTCCCTTTCAGCAAGATGTTCCACCTCTTCACGACGCCCTTAAGTTTGATGGCCAATGCGGTCATGGACAAAAAACGCTCCGATCCCGCCAATATCCTGACCCGGCAGATGATGGAACTGGATGCCTGTACCCATTGCGGCACGTGCAGCCTCAGATGTTCTTCTTCCCCCGCATTCGATGCTCTTGGAAACGACTGCATCCTCCCGTCGGAGAAGTTGCAGACCCTTCGCAAACTGGCCGCCGGGAAAACCCTTTCCGAGCCGGAACGCCGTGCCCTTTTGGAAGGGATCTATATCTGTACCAATTGTGATCGGTGCACGGTGGTGTGCCCTTCGGGCATCAACCTGAGGGATCTCTGGGTCAATGTGAGAGAAGGTCTTCTTCAGATCGATTCAAAAGGTGAACCCCTGATGCTTTCCGGCTATTCCTTTGTAAGAGGTTTGAATAAGCCCAATCTGAAACCTGAGGTTTACGCAAAACCCCTTGATCTGGCAAGAAGTGAAGTTTCAAAGGGGTGGCCCAGCGCAGCGAAGGTCACGTCACTGAGATTCAACGGTGATGAAAGTTTTCAAGCAGCATCAATGCCCTTCGACGCTGATACCTTCAGAGCCTGTTATACCTGCCAGAACTGCACCACTGTTTGTCCCGTGGTGGCGCTCTATGAAAAACCTGAAGAAACATTGGGGCTTCTGCCCCACCAGATCATGTGCAGCCTCGGTCTTGGCCTTACGGACATGGCCTGTGGCGCCAACATGATTTGGGATTGTGTGACCTGTTATCAATGCCAGGAGCATTGCCCCCAATTGGTGGAGGTAACAGACATCCTTTACCAGCTGAAAAATATAGCCATCAAAGGCCCCCGAAAGCGGGCTGCGGCATAAAACCTTAAGATCATGTCCATTTTCGGAAAACGAGACAGTATAGAGGCAAACCTATGAAATATGCTTTATTTCTGGGCTGCAACATTCCGGCCCGACTTGAACAATATGAGACCGCTTCCCGTGCGGTGATGTCCCGCCTCGGTGTGGGCCTGATCGATTATCGGGAATTCACCTGCTGTGGTTACCCGTTGCGGAATGTTGATCGGAAAGCCTATCTTCTCTCCGCAGCTGCGAATCTGGCACTGGCTGAACGTGACGGTGTCAACATTATGGCACTGTGCAAATGCTGTTTCGGCACACTGAAAGAGGCCCAATACATCCTTGGACGGCAGGAGGCGCTGCGCCGGGAAATCAACGATCTGTTGAGATCGAGAGACCTCTCTTATCAGGGCCAGGTAGAGGTGAAGCATTTCCTTTCGGTTCTGTACCACGATGTGGGCGTGGACGTGCTCAAAAAGAAGATCTCAAAGAAGATGAAAGACCTGAAAATCGCCACCCATTACGGGTGTCATGCGCTGCGGCCCAGCAAGGTGACCCAGTTTGATGATCCGGTGGCGCCGACCCTCTTTGATGAACTGGTGGTAGCGACGGGGGCAAAAAGCGTGGAATGGAGCGAAAAGCTCAATTGCTGCGGCGCCCCTCTGATGGGTGTAAACGACCGCGTTTCCATGGATCTGACCCGGAAAAAGCTGGATAGCGGGCGAGAATCAGGGGCGGATTTCCTGTGCACTGCCTGCCCCTATTGCCAGCTTCAGTTTGACCAGGTTCAGGCCATGATGGCAGTGAACGATAGGGCCGGTGGAACCCTGCCCTCCATTCTCTATGCTCAGTTGCTGGGGTTGTGCATGGGAGTTGATGAAAAATCTCTGGGTCTTGAGAAAAACCAGGCGGCGATGGGCAACATCGCCTCTTTTATAACGCAGGAGTAGTTTATGTCGACAGAAAAACTCGGTTCCGTCCTGGTTGTGGGCGGCGGCATTACCGGCATGCAGGCCGCGCTGGATATGGCCAATTCCGGATATTACGTCTATCTGGTGGAAAGGACCAGCTCCATCGGGGGCATGATGTCCCAATTGGACAAGACCTTTCCCACCAATGACTGTGCCATGTGAATTATCTCACCGAAACTGGTCGAGGTCGGCCGGCACATTAACATTGAGTTGCTCACCCTTTCGGAAGTCACCGCCCTTAAGGGAGAAGCGGGGAATTTTGAGGTCAGTATCCTGCAACGTCCCCGTTATGTGGACACGAACAAATGCATCGCCTGCGGGGCTTGCGCGGAGAAATGTCCCAAAAAGGTGGATAATGAGTATGATGCCGCCATGGGGAAACGAAAGGCCATCTATGTAAAATACGCTCAGGCCGTTCCCCTGAAATATGCCATTGATCCCGAGTACTGCATTAAGCTCACCAAGGGAAAATGCGGCAACTGCGAAAAAATCTGCCCCGCCGACGCCATCAACTACGAAGACAAAGAACGGCATATCAACCTGAACGTGGGCGCGGTCATCGTCTCCGACGGCAGTGAAACCTACAATCCCGCCAATCACGACACCTACGGCTACGGCAAGAACAAGAACGTGGTCACCAGTCTCGAGTTTGAGCGGATACTCTCCGCTTCCGGACCCTACGGCGGGCACATGGTCCGCCCTTCGGACAAGAAGGAACCCCAAAAAATTGCCTGGCTACAGTGTATCGGAAGCCGGGATGAACATTTGGGAGGCCGCGGGTATTGCTCGGCCGTCTGCTGCACCTACGCCGTCAAGGAGGCCATGCTGGCCAAAGAACATGCGAGTGGAGACCTGGATGCAGCCATCTTCTACATGGATATCCGCACCAACGGAAAGGACTTTGAACGATACTACAACCGGGCCAAAGACGAAGCCGGCGTTCGGTTCGTAAAATCCCGGGTCACCAACATTGTTCCCGATAAAGAGACCGGCATGAACGTAATCCGCTACGTTGATGAACAGGGCGCCACCGTCCAGGAAGCCTTTGACATCGTGGTCCTGTCAGTGGGGCTCGGCGCCACGTCCGAAGGTCGTGCCCTGGCGGAGAAGATGGGGCTGAAACTGGACCATTACAATTTTATTGAGACCACCAGTTTTAAGCCCGTTGAGACGGGCACCCCGGGCATTTTTGTCTGCGGCGCCTGCCAGGCCCCGAAAGACATCCCCTCGTCGGTGGTGGATTCCAGTGCCGCTGCGGGCGTGGCGGGAAGTCTCCTTTCGGATGCCCGCTGGTCTTTGACCAAGACGGCCCGAATTCCCGATGAACGGAATATCAAAGGAGATCCCGTTCGCATCGGTGTTTTCGTGTGCTGCTGCGGTACCAATATTGCGGGCGTTGTGGATGTTCCCGCCGTGGTGGAGTTCGCCAAAAATCTGCCCGGTGTGGTCTTCGCGGATCAGAACATGTTCAGCTGTTCCCAGGATACCCAGGACAAAATGAAACAAGTCATAGAGGAACAGGGACTCAATCGCGTGGTGGTGGCGGCCTGCACGCCCAAAACCCATGAACCCCTGTTTCAGGAAACCCTCACCAGCGCCGGGATCAACAAATATCTCTTTGAAATGGTCAACATCCGGAACCAGTGTTCCTGGGTCCACAAGGATGATGCCGAATCCGCCACAACCAAAGCCAAGGATCTGGTGCGCATGTCGGTGGCCAAGGCAGGTCTCCTGGAACCGCTACCCGAACCGGTTCTCAATATCAACCAGAATGCTCTGGTGATCGGGGGCGGAATCGCCGGCATGACGGCCGCCAAGAACCTGTCCGACCAGGGATATTTCACTTATCTGGTGGAACGTGAAGGAAACCTGGGCGGCAATGCCCAATCCCTCCACGAAACATGGAGGGGAGAGAGCATACAAGGCTACCTTCATGAGCTGATTCAGGAAGTGGAGGCGGCAGAGCGAATTGAGGTGTGTTCCGGCGCTGAAATTACCGAAGTGGACGGCTTTGTGGGAAATTTCAAGACCACCATCGCCCAAGGTCAGGAAAGCCGGACCCTGGAACACGGCGTCACCATCATGGCCACCGGGGCGAATGAGCATATGACCGATGATCCGGCCCTCATGGAATCTTCCCGGGTGATGACCGGCCTGCAGTTGCAGCAGGGGTTTAACAAGGGAGACAGTCTGCTTAATGGACTTGGTACAGCCGTTTTTCTGCAATGTTACGGATCCCGGATTCCGGAACGACCCTTCTGTTCCAAATTGTGCTGCACCCAGTCCATCAAGAGTGCACTGGAACTGAAAAACAGAAACCCTAAAATGCGCATCTACGTGGTCTACCGTGACATGAGACCTTACGGGCTCAGAGAGGATCTGTACCGGGAAGCAAGAACCAAGGGCATCTCTTTTGTACGATACAACTTTGAAAAAGACTTCAGAATAGAACCGAAGGACCAGAAGGTGGAAATCGGGTTTACGGATACGGTTTTCAGAAAAGAAGTGACCATTCACTCGGATCTTCTGGTACTGGCATCCGCCATTGTTCCGGAGAAAGGGAATCCATTGGCGCAGTTCTACAAGGTTTCCCAAAACGAAGACGGCTTTTTCGCGGAAGCGCACGTCAAATTGCGCCCCGTGGATTTCGCCACCGACGGCGTTTTTGTTTGCGGCCTGGCCCATTCCCCTAAACCCATCGACGAAAGCATTTCGCAAGCCCAAGCGGCAGCCGCCAGGGCCGTAACGCTGTTATCGGCCAAAAGCCTGGCCGTAAGCGGAACCGTCGCGGAAGTCAGCCCCAATTACTGTAGTAGTTGCGGTGTATGCGTTTCCATCTGTCCTTATTCGGCGCCGAGGATGAATGAAAAAACCGGCAAGGCGGAAATCGAATCCACCCTGTGCAAAGGGTGCGGTCTTTGCGTGGCATCATGCCGTTCCGGGGCCCTGCA
This sequence comes from Desulfatiglandales bacterium, assembly GCA_963663335.2. GTDB lineage: Bacteria > Desulfobacterota > DSM-4660 > Desulfatiglandales > Desulfatiglandaceae > NaphS2. Next base: position 1,328,190 of record CAXXLN010000002.1, read on the forward strand.
TCTCAAGGGCTTTGAAACCTCACAGATCATGGGGATGATCGACTGCGCCTGATCTTCGGATTGCGGAGTTAAAAACACACCCAATGGACATCCGTTATGGCTTTACGCAACCGGATGAAACGCCCGAGGCCGTCCTGGATCAGATCAGTGATCTGGTAGCATCCGGCGGCGGCGTGGGCACTTCCTGGATCAGGGAGAACCTGAAAAACGCTTTTCTCATCGGTTATGCCCTTCACGGGGACCGGGTGGTCGGGACCTCCACCCACAAATATCCCAAGGAACATTACCAAAAAAAGATCGAGACCGAAACCGGGCTTGATCTTTCAGGCTTTCTGGAGCGCGGGTATACGGCAGTGGATCCGGCGTTTCGGAACAGAGGCATCGGCTTGAAGGTCATTCAAGGCCTGATCGAAAGGTCCAAAGGGCATAACATCTACGTTACCATCGATATGAACAATCCCTGGCCCCTCAGGATGACCCACCGGGTGGGAATGGTGCTCGCCGCCCGGTTCATCAATGACCGAACCGGGCATGAACTGGGGGTCTTTACCAATTCGAAGACCTAATAGCGCCAGCCCCCTCCCGCATGGCAACCATTACGGTATGGACAGGAATCCGATGTTGGAATAGCTGCTGCTTCCGGCACTGTTATAGGCTTGAACAGCCACATAAAAAGCAGCCCCCTGCCAAAGGGTGGCTGAAACGCCCGTTTGAGCCCCCATGTTAACGCTTGTGATCGTTTCAGGACCCGCATAGGGAGACGGTGCATAAGACAAAGTATACCCCGTTGCATTGGAAACGGCGCTCCAGGAAACGGAAACGGTAAGACCGGTTGTTGTCAAGGCCAATTGCGGTGCGGTCGGTGAAGTGACATCAGCGCCATCCCAGCCGGCGATTCGTGCCAGGAGCCACCAGAAAGCCTTCCCCTTGTTTTCACAACTTTCATAGGTCGTATGGGCCGCCTCATCACCATGGTAGTGAGGATGCTCCATGGGGATTCCGCCCTCCGTATACTGCGCCCCGTTATACCAGGAATCGAGATCGGCAAAATCGAATAGTATTTTGTTGTTCTGACGGCAAAATTCCCTGATCTGGTTGTTTCGGTCATATCGGTTTTGTTCCGGCCCTTGCGCATTTCCGGTCATATAAACAAAGGTTACACCGGGATATTCCCTTTCCAATTGGGCCATGTTGTCCAGGTAAAGCTGAACCTCCACCGAGGTATAGTAGTCCAATTGGGAACACCAGGCCCACATGGAGATGTTCACATCAAAGCTGTTCAATACCGATCGGGTGATGTTGAGTCCCGGCGTACCCTCCCAGTACAGATCAGGCGTGACATAGGTCTCGCAGTAGCTGTCAAAATACTGTCCGTCCATGAGGCTCATATAATCGGTTGTTACGGGGACATGGCAGTTGTCAGGGTAATAGCTGTATTTTGTGTTGGCAGCCTCCAGTATTGAAGCCCCTTCCATGAGTTGCCCACCGTGGGAAGTGTGGGCGTAGTGGATTTTCAGAGCACTCTTGACCTGGTTTATCCAGGAATCGGGAATTTTGGTAATATCGGTGCAGGTATGATCGATAATGATGGGTTGAGCAGCCTTGGAATAGGCAGGCAGCGAAACGTAAAGCACACTTAAAATAACGAACAGGCATTTAAAAAGTTTACGCTGATTCATCGGACTACCCCCTCTCTTCTGTACGGGTTTTTGGCCAAAAATTTCTTAATTGTTAAACAGAAAACCAAGAGACTATCATCAACACACACACCCTTTCTTTTCTTAGCATTTCTCACCTCTTGGTTGAGTGTTTCGGGACATGATGATCCCCCGAAGCATCTGGGGAAACAGAGGCCGATGCATCACCGGTCGGTTTCCATAAGATTAACGCCGTATGTGGTTGAACGGAGACGGGCCCGGTCATGGTCGTGGAATGTTCTATGGTCATAGCCGGTTTTGTATTGGCGGCAACATATCCGCCTCCGGAGAAGCTATACCGGTAATAGGTTCCGTCAAGAGTATATTGTTGAGCATTTTCTCCGGGATTGACGAGTATCAGGCCGTTTTCATACGATCTGGCATACAAGTCTTGTGTACCCGACACAAAAAGATCGCCGAGGTCTTTTGTGGGTGATTGTAAAAACGCACCAAGATCTATCTCATATTCCGGCCACCAATAGACATCCATACTGTAGGCATAATAATAAAATGATTTATCATTCTTCAATAAAAAATAATTGGCTATCCACCATTCACGCAAAGCAATATTCGTTGACCAGCCGTCAGTAGGCTGTGCGATGAGAATCTTGTCGTTACCGGTAATGTAGCGCAATATTCGTGACGCCGACAATTTCCAGTCATTACCCACCAGTCGGTCATTGCTGTCTTCACCGGTCATCCATCCTTCCGACAGGGCACCGTCCACATGGTCAAGGTAGACGGGATCATACCAGCCGGTAACCATGCGGTCACAGTTGACAATACTATAATATTTCGTTTCTCCGGAATGATATCCATTTGCAATCGCCTGCCAGTACGGAACAGCCAATGAATTCCAGTTCTGCGCAAGCGTCGAAGCGTCCTCATTGATTGAAGGCCAGTTCCAGGGTGAATATTCATACCACATCATACCATTTCCCCCAAATCCAACGGATGTATCGTAGTCCGGCTCATATTCATACCAAGGGAAAAAGGCAACATCAAAAAATGTTCCCTCAAACCCGATCTCTTTACATCTTTTGATCATCTTCTCAATCATGTAGGCGCGAAAACCGGCATGGCGTATATCTGCAAGATGATACTCAAGATTTCCCGCCCAGTAATGCTGGACGCGATGATCGGCGTCTTTCTCATTGGTCCAATGGATGTAATAATCTTCCAGACCTCCATATGCCGGATTGTTGGCAACAAATTCGTTCATTGTGGCCACATCGGGCCCCCACTCATAGGGGCTGACGATGTTATCACCGATATCGACTCCGTACGCTTTATGATATTGCAGCACGATGAAATCAGGGTTGTAATTTCGAATAGCGTCTATGCGGTCTTTGGTTAATTTTTGGGACCCGACGAAGTGCCCTGCGACAAATTCATTCTGACTATCATTGTAGGTTTGCAACTGATCCGCCCAGACCTGTACACCACGGGAGGTATTCGGAATGCTGGAGGAATCAATAGAGAAATACTCAATATTGGAATAACCGCTGTTCCCTGCACTGCTATACGCCTGGACCGCCACATAGAAAGCGGCACCATTCCAAAGCGTGACTGAAATGCCTGTTTGTGTTCCCATATCAACGTTTCCGATGGTTTCAGGACCGGTATAAGGATACGGAGCATAAAAGATTCTGTATCCCGTTGCGCCGCACACTGCGTTCCAGGAAAGAGTAACACCGGTGCTGGAAGTTGCTACGGTCAAGACGGGTGCGGTCGGGGATTGAGCCGCTTGGGAATAAATAGCTAGCCCAAAAAATAGCACACTGATGAGGATAACCGTGTATTCACAAAATCTAAGGCGGTTCATTGGGCCTCCTTTCATCTTACGGTTTGTTGTTATTAAAGCCCAGACCACATCACGGGAACAGGGTCATTTGCAGAGGATCCCGTTTACCGGACGCTGACATTGACAAAATCGAACCAAAGAGGATTGTTCAGAATGCCATTGGGAGAACCGTCAATGCCGAAATAAAAGGTGTAGTCACCCGCGGACAAGGCCGCATTTAAGACCTCGGTGGATGGAACCTGAAACAGGCCGCCTTGGAAACAAGGGCTTATCCCTTCTTTCCATCCGGTCGGATACACGTATGAATACCAGGCGCCGCTCATGTCCATGGACGTATTGTAAGCGACCCACCAATCAGCCTTCGCTCCGGTCAAATCCCCCGGATCAAGCCCGACCGTGATTGAAACCGCATCTCCCGCGCTGATGATGACCGGGCCATCGGAATTATCCGCCTTGATATCCGGGCTGACTGACGCAGGAGAGCCGCCGGCCGGCTCGATCATAAGCAGACGAGGGCCGGAAACGGCCGGGATGGTCAGTAGCCCGTCGGCATCTGCGGTCACCGGCGTGCCGGCACCTGATTTGGTATCCAGCCAGTAACGATAAGTTGCCCCTGCATTAACCTTGAAGGCCTGCAACCGCCTGAGCGTCACGTCTGCTGTCCCGCTCCCGGTCAATTGGACCCTGTACTGACCCATCTCATCGACAATGGTATCCGGGTCCCAACCGAATTCATAGAGATTGTTGATACCGCCGGCGGCATATCCGCCCGAAACCCAAGGGCTTACCGTCTGGTCGGGCGCTATGCCATAGCCGCTTCGGCTGGTAAACGCCAGAAAACTCTGGTTGAGTCTGAAGTTCCACATCCAGTTCATCTGCACAAAGGCTACAGCGGAATGTCCCCCGCTGTGTCGATAATAGAAAAATCCTCGTTTCTGGCTATCCAGCGCCGGGCGCATGAGGTCGCCGCCGGAGGCTGCCGGGACTATTTCATCTTCAGTTCCGGCCGTGATGTTGATAAAGGGGGTCTCGAAAGCCGAATCGCGATAATTACTCAGCCACCAAACCAGATTTGAATAGTCCCGGGCCGAATAGGAGGTGCCGACGGCGTCCCATATGGTTACGCCTTCGCTGGGTCCCCCAACGATGTCATTGACAAATTGATCTTCAAAATGCCCGGCCGGCGGTGTAAAGCGGGCAAACCCGGAATGGGCATGAATGGCCGCAAATACGTCCGGATTTCGGGTACCCAATTGCCAGGTCCCTGTGCCGCCAATGCTGTGGCCGAAAAGATATACCCGGTTGAAGTCGATGCCAGCGCCGAGCTGGCTGTTGACCAGAGTTCCCGAGATAACCTCTCTAACGATCTTCATTACCGCCTCATGGGCCCACATGCGGCATATACCTCCCCAATGGGTGCCGAACCACCAGTTGGTCTCATTTTCCGCGGAAGGCTTGAACTGGAAATAGAGCATGACAAATTCATATTCGGCGGGAATGTAGCTGGCCAAATCCTCCATACGGGCGAAATCACCTCCCCACTCATGGACCTGGACCAAAAGAGGCATCTTCTGGCCGGCTGCGCCGTAAAGGCTCAGCCGGAAGGCTAGAGTGGTTGAAGCGCCTTGGTGCCCTGTGACCACACGGTCTTCTTCATAGGTTTTGGCTGGACTTCGAGTTGGATTGGAATAGGCATAACGGTTGAAAATTTCGCCGGCTGAAGCTGTGGTCCAGGGTAAAAACGCAAGAAGCGTTGTCCAGAGTAAAACACATAAGAAGCGTTTCATGACAACCTCCTTTTGGTTCGTTGATTCCTTTCCGCCTCTTTTGAATTTCGCTCACCATTGGGGTTGTGTGGTTTTCAATTTCCACATCCCAGCCCGATATCCGCCACATCGGCACCGGTGACCAGCATGAAGTAGCTGCTGCCGTCCGGTTTCATGACCTTGAGTTCATGATCTCCCGCACCACCGGGGCGATTCAGCCAAAGGCTGGCGATGTTCCCGCCGGGCAACACACAGGGAGAATTGTCGTTGGTGAAGCTTGATGAAATCTTGACCGGCGTTGTTGCCCCCGGGGATAATCTCCAAAGATTCTCACCATCCCAATCCGCTTCAAAGACGATGCTACCGTCCGGCGCGTAATCCGGTTGATGCAACTCACCGGTGTCCGGCAGGCCATCGGGGCTGTCCGAAGGGGTCAGCACCACCCGGAACCCGGTTCCATCGGTTCCCACTTCGCAGATGCCGGTCGCCGCCGAGTAGGGGGCATCGGTACAGTCAAACAGCACCTTGGTGCCGGCGGCGTTGATGGCAGGCTGGTAATTGTATTGGTAGACCGAGCTGCCGGTCAACAAAACAGGACCGGACCAGTCCCCGTTATTGCTGCTCCGACTGACGGCCCACAGATCGTTTTCGTGGGAGCCGTCATTGTTTTCATAAACAATCAGATTCCCGCCCGAAGCAATGGCCGGAAAGCCGTCCGGGTGAATCTCAACGCCGTTAACGCGAACAACGTCGCCCGTTGAGAGGTCTCCCTTTACGACGGCCAGACAGGCCCAACCTTGGCAGTCCGGGTCAAATCGTTCCGTATCCAGCACCAGCCATGTTCCGTCAGGGGAAATATTCAGGTTGTTATCCCGCCCGCCCGTTGGAAGCGGGGAAAGAGCGTTCAGGGCTTGAGTCATATTTTCCGGCTTGGCTCCTTCCAGGGCTTTTACCCGGTAGATTGTTTCACCGAGGGTGTAGGTTACGTGTCCCGTGCTGGCCGAGGATGTGACCTTAACCGAATCCATGTGGGTCAGGTCCGGCGTGCCGTTGATCTGGCTGTCCAGAACAAAATAGAAGGTGTATTCGCCTTCGGGCAACTTCAGGGATGATAGCACCGATTCCGTGGCCAGATCGGAAAGTGGATATTGCCGGTACATATGAATGCCCGATTGCCACCCCTGGCCATATACCGAAGTGGCCCAGTTCCAGGGGCTTGGAAGAGGGGTGTGAGCGGCGATCCACCATTCCGCATTCGTACCGCTCTCACTGCCCGCTGAAAGGCTGATGGACACGGTCACGGGCGTCTCGGGAGTGACGGTGATCTGTCCGCCTTCACCATTGGCCTGAATATTCGGTTCCGCCGTATTCACCCGTTCATAAGCGCCGATATCATATCCTTGCCCTAAGGGCCTGCTGACCCCATCGTAGTCGTTAATGGGAGCGTCACTTGATGCTCCACCGTCAACACAGGGTGATGTGAAAGAGAGATGATAGTCTTCACCGGCCGTATTCACGAACTGAGGGTCCCCTTCAGTGGAGGCCGTATCGCCGGATATGTGTGCCTGCCACTGGGTCAGATTTCCTGAAAAGAGGGATGCGGGCCTGTTGTCCACAAAAGAAACCGTCCCTCCCTGCACATAATATCGATTGTTGCTCATGAGGGGCATTCCGGATAGACCGTTCATTCCCCCCAGTTCATCGGCGTATCGAATCTCCACCACGGTGTCGTTCATGCTCCCTGATTGAACCACTATATTATTTCTGATCACTGGATTCAGGGAGGGCGGTCGTTTTGCGACCGGATCCCAATCCTGGTATGTGAGCCCGAAATACAATCCGGCATGCCCTTCCCGGGCCACATCCACGAGGGTGTTGTTGATAATTTTCGCATTCTTGGCCGCGTACAGGCCGATCCCGGCATACCGGGTCCCCATGACGACACAATTCTGGACGGTGCCGTCGATGTTTTCGTAATAGTCCGGATTTACGGTGGTATCAAAAAACTCCGGGCTGGTATCAAATCCAACCAGGATCCCTGCGCCGTCGATATTTTCTACCCGACAGCGCTCAATGACAACCCCGCTGGCGCCTCCCTTGGCATACAGCCCGGTGGCCGTAATATCGTGAATGTGACATTGTTGTACGCGCATTCGGTCGCCGTTGACATTGTCAATGGCCTCAGCACTGTCCGGAGCGTTTCTTCCGGAATTGTAGATTTCGCAGCGGCGAATGGTAATGTCATCACACCCGGGTGTGACCTTTATACAGGCATTGCCCGTGTCATGAATCTTGCAGTCCTCTATGGTGATATTGCAGGCGCCGCTTCTGTCCGTGGGATCTCCCCAGTCCCATTTGGTGTTGAATTTGACGCCATAATAATAGCCTCCGATCACTTCTACACGCTGCAAGAGGCTGCCATCGGAATCCGGATCGAAAGTGACCGCAATGGCTTTGTCTTCGTCATTTATCACAGACTGGATCACCGCCCATTCATCGCTTTGTGACCGGATGGTCATGTTGGCATTCCGGATCCGGACATTTTCATTGTATGTTCCGCCCCTTAGCGTGAGGATGTCACCGGATGCGGCCACATTGTCCAAAACGTGCTGGATGGTTTGGTAGGGAGCCGTTACGGCACCGTTTCCGGTTGTATCGTTCCCGGTTGTGGAAACATAATATTCTGCGGCTGTGGCAGTGCCTGTACCCGCCAGCCAGAAAAAGAGAAACACAGTGAAGAAATTTCTTAAGATAAAGACGTCCATTTATGATTCCCTCCTTCCATTGATTCAAGCTTATTCAAAAAATTTCATTAATGTCAATATAATTCAAGTATTTGTTTTAGATGCTCCGGCCTGCCGGACAATCCGCCGATAATTTTATTGACACCGCGACAAGGGATAATACAATCTTAAGCGTGATAAATAGCTTTGAAGGCAAGGAACTTGTCGAACGGTATGAGCGGGCGCCCTTGTAAGGCAAGGCAGGATTTAAAACCATGAAACCCCAACGCGAGAATATTTTATGAAATTTTCCCATCTTTTCACCGGCAAACCGTATCATGAGATCGAAAAGAGTGCGGACGCTCTTTTTCAAATGGGGGAATACGGTTCGGCCAAACTTGAATATGAAAGGGCTTTGCACAAATCGGAAAAAAAAGCCCCGCAAGCCCACCATAGCCTGAAGGCAAAGATCGACAACTGCAAAAACGCCCTTGCCCTTGAACATCGAAAGAGTGCGGAGAATCTAATGGAGGCGGGCCTATCCGAGGAGGCAGAGGATCTTCTAAAGCTTGCCCTGGAATTGGTACAAGATAAACCACTCGCCATTAAGATTGAGGAACAACTGAAACGATTAAAAACGCATCCTGTTGTGCCTGAAACATCAGACGTATCTGCTCCCGGTGAAGATTCGGACGATCTAAAGGAATTCGCCTATGAGGAGTCGGAACCGGAGTATTTTGCAGCACTCATCAACACATTGTCCCAGGAAGAACAGGAAATCTATATGGGCTACGAAGATCCGTTCAGGGAGGGGTATATCAAACTGAACCAGGGTCTTTTTGAAGAGGCTGTCAAACTGTTGGCCAGGGCACTGGAAACGAATGCTTCATCGACCGGGTTTATCGGGCTCGAACTGGCCAGCGCTCAGTTGAATCTTGGCAATGATGCCGAAGGATGTTTACTGCTGGAACGCTTTTTGGAGGAGTGTCCCGAATCACTCAGGGCCTATCCACCGTTGTGTGACATCTACTGGCAAAGCAAACAGTTTGAAAAAGCGCAGCAATTGCTCATGAATTGCCCCGAACCGCTAAGCGATTCCCCGGTCATTCAGTTGCTGACGGGAGAAACATTCTTTCATGCCGGCCAATATCATGATGCCGAATCCCATTACCTGAACTATCTGAATGTTCACGGCGGGGACGAAGCGATTGCGCTGGCCCTTGCAAAAACATTTGAAGCGCTTGGGTCAAAAGAAAAGGCACGAAAGCAATACGCCGAGATCATAAACAATTGCCAGGGCTGCGGAAGCCCCATTGACCCGCTCATCAAACAGAAATATGCGGACATCAGTCTGGAGACAGGGGATCATTCGGCAAGCATTCTGGAACTGTACCTCGGTCTCGTGCAGGAAATCCCTGAAAATCGTGCGGATTATTATCAAAAAATCAGTATGATTTATGAACTGAATGGAAATGAAAAGGAGGCCCGTCGGTTTAGCTCCTTTTCCGAACAGTCTCTGCAAGAGATCTCTGAAACTTCATGATGACGGTAAATTGCGGCAAAGAATCGAAAATGATTGATTTCGACGGTTCTTATTTCTATTAATGGGATTGATGGCATAAAGAAAGGCAACGCTATCGGATTATAATGTATCGAATTCGATAGATTTAATAAGAGGCGCCTATATGAAGAAGAAAACTTTAAGCTTGGAGGAAGTACTCGGCATTCTCAAAAAACATAAATCAGACTTTGAAAACGCCTACGGCGTCACCGCCATCGGCGTTTTTGGCTCTCTTGCCAGGGACGAGGCAGTACCGGACAGCGATGTGGATGTCGTGGTCAAGATGTCCAAACCGGATCTTTTTTTCATGGTTCACATCAAAGAAGAACTTGAAAACGCCTACAACGCAAAGGTCGATATCGTTCATTACCGCGAGAAGATGAACCCTTTTTTGAAAAAGCGCATCGATCAGGAGGCCGTATATGTTTGACCGCGATCTTGCAAATGAAATACTTGCCCAAATATCGACCGCGGCAAACCGCATTGAACGAAGGTGCTGAGGGCATCGGCAAGCCGGATGATTTTCTCATTTCCGAAGAAGGCCTTGATAGGCTGGACGGCATATGCATGATGCTAATCGCCATTGGCGAAAACCTGAAAAATCTCGACAAAGTAACCGGCGGTAAACTGCTCGTCGGTTACCCTGAAGTTGATTGGAAAGGTGCTAAGGGAATGCGTGACATTATCAGCCATCATTACTTTGACTTGAATGCCGAGATTGTATTCTCCATCTGCAAGGACCGCATTCCCGGGTTAATCAAAACAATAACGAAAATGAAAAGTGCGCTGTAGATGAACTTGACCGTGCAGGAAATCCCGGAAAATCGTACGGATAAGTATCAAAAAATCCGCATGATTTACGAGCTGAATGGGAATGAAAACGAAGCACTCCGATTCAGATCCTTTGCCGAACAATCCAGGCAAAGGACCTAGATCAGATAGCGAAACCAAACCGGGTTAATCAACGACCCCGCTGGACAACACCTTTTCGCCGGACGAACCCTCCGCCGGATTAAATGCGAGATAGTAAACACCTGCTTTTAGGGGAAAAACGACGCCTTCTCCCGCGTCCATACCGAGCATCGTTAGCTTTTCATCATAGAGCACATACACATCCAGAGCATTGCCGGGTGTTACCGCAAATCCCACATTCTGCCCGTCGAATTCACTTCCCTGGGCCACCGTGAATTTGCGCCACAGGCTCAGGGGCACCTCGTTACGAAGCTCAATATGGAACTGCTCTTCCTCTCCCAGGGTATAAAATTCCACCTGTTCCACGGGAAAATATCCGCTGGCCAGATAAAAGAGCCTTTCGAAAGCATCTTCCCGGGTCACCGTGATAGCCCCGTCCCCCCTGCTCATGGTATCCCCCACAAATGCCAGGTTGTCATTTTGTGGATAGATGACGTGCATGGTGGTCGGGGTCTGGGCCAGCAGCAGTCCGTTTTTGTGATCGAAAGTCAGAAACGGATCACTGCCGAGCGCTATCATGAGGTCCGCCAGATAGATCTTTCCGACGCGGTCCTGCCAGCCTTGAGGGAGCTCTTCCGGTATGGAAATTTTCTGCCCCAAGGTGGAAACCACATTGGGCCCGGGGACTTCTTCTTCACCACCTGTGCGGACCATAAGACGGTATTGGTTGCCGTAAATATCCTCACGATTGATAAAGACCACGTCCCAATTCCTCCCTTCGACGGCATAAGCGTTGCTGCCATCGGTTTTAAGGGTAAGGGCGTGTCCCGAAGTAGGATTCTGGTAGGGGTTAGTAACCCAGTAAAGGCCCGTGTCGCGTTTTTCGACCTGGAAGTAAGCGGTAGGGGAACCAGCGCCGTAAAATCCGACAATTTCGGCATCATCGGTGATGGCCTCTTCGGAAAAATCGGGCAGGGGTTTCGGTTCCGGATTCCGGGTAAGTCCCAGTTTTTCCTTGACCGCCGCCAGCAGACAGGTTCGCGCCACGGCGAAAACGGCGCTTCCGGCCGTATCGGAATTGCTGAGAACCACTACACCCAGTTTCAACCCCGTATCCGGAAGCAGCATGATCATTGCATTGTAGGGTCCGGTTGACCCGTTCTTGCCCCAGGCGCGACCGTAGGCTCCCTGATTCGGCGCAACCCCGTAAAACGCGGGCAAGCTGATGCTGTCCAACCCCAGGCCGGGCTGGTAAAAACTGCCGGTATCCAGTTGGGTTCTGGAACTTTTCCCCATTTCCCGAACGCTGTCTGCCTTCAGCAAGCGCTCGCCGTTTTCAAGCATACCATTCATGAGCAGCATGGTGAGGAATTTGCTCATATCGATTACCGATGAATAAAACCCGCCCGTGGCCGTACCATTTGTGTTCAGGGGCATATCGGGAACACCACCATTGTAGGGCGTGGCTAAGCCGGGAAGGTCTTTGCCCACAACCTCTGAAAAGGTTGCAGTCATATCGAGGGGATCAAATACCGTTCGTTTTACAAAATCCTGAAAGCCCCGGTCTTCATCGGCCCCGTCTTCCCTTCCCACAAGATAGGCGGCATGGCCTGCCAGCAAGATGCCGGTGTTGCCATAAGAGGCCAAAGTCTGAGGCGGATGGGATGGATAATCCCCTTGCAGGTAGGACAAAAGCCAGTTCATATATGTTCCGTACCAGGGAGGAGAAATGATAAAAAGCCCGTTATAAAGGTCTCCGGGCACCCCTGCGTGCATGTTCAGAAGAGTCCGCGGCGTAATCCGGTCATTTTGATCAATACCGGCGTACCGGGTTTGAAGTGAAAAGTCGGGGATATAATTCTTTATGGGTTGATCCAGTCCAATTTTACCCTCATCCATCTGCTTTAAAACGGATACGGCAGTGATGGTTTTGGAAGTGGAACCAATACAGTAAATCGTATCTTTGGTGGCATTTTTACCGGCTTCCTTATCGGCCATACCAAAACCCTGGGCCCAGATGAGTTTTGAGCTGAACTCTCTCCCGGCATCAATCAGCGCGATGCTCAGGCCCACAATGCTTTTTTCACGCATCTGTGCTTCTATGAAGGCCTGGGTCTCGGAAATGGTCTGAGCATAAGAGGGCTGATTGTTTGCATTATCGGATGAGTCACTACAGGCCATTAACAATACGATACAGCAGAACAGCAATCCGATGCGAAAAATTCGATTCATGGTATTCTCCTGCCCTGGTTTAACCTAAGAATAAAATAGACCCCAAAATAGCGCTAAAGACCATAAAGGACCATTCAAGGGAAATTTTCAGTCCTTTTGTGGCCATTCAACACCTTCCTCTTCTTGTGTAAAATAGCAGAATCTGTCCCAGTTAAATTCTTTATGGGAAACAGGGCACTTCAGCTTTACTTTACGTTCCGTCACCTCCAACACTTCCCAGTCTCCCCCTCTGGGTCCTCCGTCAATGTGTATTTTTTGTCCTGCCTCAAAGGGAAAAGGCTTGAAGGTAATAACCCTGTGTGCCGCCATGATGCATTCCTCCTCAAAATCTTCTCCATGTATTTCATCCCTGAATAGACTTTTGGCCGAATAATGTAAACTTATTTTGGCTATTTCCTTTCTAATTTGTGAAGTTGTTTCGTACGGGGGATTTTTTATTGGGTCAGAAATAATGACTTAAAATTCCAGGTTAACCCTTTTCTTAACAATTGAATTTAAGTGAACAACTTGTGATAATGGGTGTGAAAGAGGGCTTCCGGTGGGTGATGGGAGCCTTATGGAAACGGCCCTTAGATCCCATTTAAATATTGGAGACACCATGACAAAGGAAAGTGAGGTTCCTTCGAACAAGAAGCTGGCCGCTGTTTGCGGGCTGTTCTGCCCGGCCTGCACGCTTTATATCGGTACCATGGGAAACGAACCGCAAAGGCTGAAAGCGGTTGCAGAAGTCTATCAAACCACGCCTGAGGTGTGGGAATGTAACGGGTGCCGCTCGGAAAAGCGTAGTTACTTCTGCAAGAATGAGTGCAAAATGGTCGATTGCGCCAAGGAAAAAGGGATCGATTTCTGCGTGGAATGCCATGAATACCCCTGCGATGAATTGCGGGAATTCAAGGAGAAAAGGCCCCATCGAATTGAGTTGTGGGAGGCCCAGGAGCGGATCAAGGAGAAAGGATACGCCAAATGGTACGAGGAGATGAATGCGCACTACGGCTGTCCCCAATGCGGGACCATCAACTCCGCCTATGACCTCAAGTGCCGGAAATGCGGAGCAGAACCCAGTTGCGGCTATGTGGAGCGGCACAAGGATGAAATCCTCGCATATCTATCGGAAAGAAAGTAACCACCAAGGAAAAAGGCTTAAACCGGATTCTCCTAAGATCCGTCCAGCACCTGACGCACGGACGTCGCTAAAATGTTCATGGCCATGGGTTTCATGACCAGTCTGCGGATACCCAGATCGGCCGCGCGCCTTTGATCGAAAGGCTCGGAAAACCCGGTGCACATGATAATCGGCAGTCCCGGGCGGATGCGGACAAGCTCTTGACTCAGACGGTCTCCGTTCATTCCCGGCATGTTCAAATCGGTGGCACTGGTTCAGTTTGGTAGGGCTTTTAACCCATTGAAATAAAATGAAAACAAAGCACTGAACAAAATAGACAGGAAAACATAAACTAATTTACCCCTCTTATATTGAACAAGGAGTAAGTTATGATTCTGTTTTCCTTTAAGTGCCCAAATTGTCAGTCTGAAAATGTCCATGTTGCTTATAAGTACAATACAGCCTCAAATGGAACTCGGGAAATGTTTCTTTGTCGAGAGTGTAATTCTTCATTCTCGGAAACAAAAAACACCCTTTTAGCAGGTCTCAAAAAACCCGTAAGTACCATCTGGCAAGTCATAAAAGCAAGAACTGAAGGAGGTTATCTGAACGCAACTTGCCGTGTATTTGATATCGCCAAAAACACTCTTCTTTCTTGGGAAAGAAAGTTCACTGGCCTATATCGTACACTATTCACCTACTCAATGGCCCATGCATATATCGAAATGCTAATCGAAGGCGATGAATTTTATACGAAAGTCCATGAAAACCTCCCTCCTGAAGAATCTAAGGGGTGGACAATTGTCCTCATGGATAGGGCAAGCCGATTCATTTGGGAAATGACCTGCGGCAAGAAAGACAGATCTCTTTTCGAGAAAGCTATCAACACCCTCTCAGAAATTGTGGAGCGAACCGGTGACATAACACTCCTGACAGATGGTGAACGACGATATGGGAACATTTTGTTCGAAATATGTCATGAACTTAGGCATTTGGATATGCCTCCCACAATGCCGTGGCTCTCCCATGGATAGATTTTGCAAGACATATGCCGCTTTGTCAAATAATGACTTAAGGGGATGAATTATGACCCGAAATGAGATCGAGGCGAGATGGCAAGGGGAAAAAAGTCACTTTTTCCAATATGACGAACCGATTACGAGGGTTGAAGGTGGTCGTTCCTCGTCACATTATTGGCAAAAGACCCCCAAAATTGACGGAAAAAGGCTGGTCCATCTCTTTCAACAAACCGAACTTGCAACTGGATGCCTCTGCCGCTAAATTTCACTGTCCAGCGCTTCGCGGACCTTGGCCGCCAGGTTTTGCATTGAAAACGGTTTTTGAATGAAATTGATGCCATCACCCAGTACGCCATGGTGTGCTATGGCATTGCTGGTATAGCCGGACATGAACAAACTCCTGAGTCCCGGGCAAAGAGAGATAAGCGCTTGAGCCAGCTCCCGGCCGTTCATCTCGGGCATGACCACGTCGGTTAAGAGCAGGTGAATATCGTCGGCGTGCTCTTCGGCCACGGTGATGGCCTCGCTCGGGGTCGAGGCGACCAAAATCCGATATCCCAACTTTTCCAGCATGAGCCTCACGATTTCCAGGATTGAGATCTCGTCTTCCACCAGCAGGATGGTTTCATTACCCTGTGCGTCCGGAGCTACCTGGGTTTTCTTTCGCGCCTTTTCGCTTTTGGCGGCGTGGCGGGGCAGGTAGATCTTGAAAGTCGAACCCTGTTTCGGTTCGCTGTAGACGTTTATAAAACCGTTGTTCTGTTTGACAACGCCATAGACCGTGGCCAGCCCGAGACCGGTCCCCTTGCCCATCCCTTTGGTGGTGAAAAACGGCTCAAAAATCTTCTCCAGAGTCTCCTTGTCCATTCCAAATCCGTTGTCACTGACAGCCAGCATTACAAAATCGCTCGGCACAAACCCCGCGTGATTGGCGCAGTAGGCCTCATCAAAGGTTACCGCATGCGTTTCGATGGTGATCTTGCCCACACCCGCGATGGCATCGCGGGCGTTGACGCACAGATTGGCCAGGATCTGATCAATCTGGGAGGGATCCATTCTGGTCGGCCACAAGTCCGGGTCCGGCAGCCAAACAAGATCGATGTCCTCGCCGATCAAGCGCCGCAGCATTTTGAGCATGCCTTCAACGATTTGGTTCAGGTCGAGCACCCTGGGAGCGACGATCTGCTTGCGGGCGAAAGCCAGCAGTTGCCGGGTCAGGTCAGCGGAGCGAAGAGCGGCGTTCTGAATTCCCTGCATGGGGGTAAAGAACGGTTGGGTGGGGTCCATCTGGCCCAGAGCCAGTTCCGTATGACCGATGATCACCCCCAGCATGTTGTTGAAGTCGTGGGCGATGCCGCCGGCCAGGCGGCCGACGGATTCCATTTTCTGGGCCTGGCGCAGCTGGGACTCCAGGGAGATTTTATCGGTGATGTCTTCGACCATCTCGATCGCCGCCGTAACCTGGCCGGAGGGGTTGAAGATCGGGGAAGAAACGATGCGGTAACTGCGTGTGCCGCCAGGCCGGAGCATCTGCGTTGTTGTTTCGCGGACCA
The DNA here is from genome assembly GCA_963663335.2 of Desulfatiglandales bacterium. GTDB lineage: Bacteria > Desulfobacterota > DSM-4660 > Desulfatiglandales > Desulfatiglandaceae > NaphS2. Next base: position 1,344,559 of record CAXXLN010000002.1, read on the forward strand.
GGCCATCCTGCAGCGTCTTGCAGGTCAGGCAATGGTCACATAATTCCTGGCGTGGCGGATCATTGAAGACTTGGTAACAGATGGGGCGTTGCCCCGGATCGATGGCGGGGAACCACTCGCGCATCCGCCGGTTGAGTTCGAGAATCTCCATTCGCTGACTGATGAGGGCCACGCCGATGCCGATGTGGTTCAGGATGCTGTGCGTTTTGGCCTCGCTCTTGCGGAGATCGCGGTACATTAACAAACTGTTGAGAGTATCGCCCAGCCGCCTGCAAATCTCCTGAAAAAGCCTCTTCTCCTCCTGGGTCCAGACCCGAGCGTACGAGCACTGGTGCATGCCGAGCAGCCAGGGCTTGTCCACTTTCGGATACACCGCCATCAAAATCTGTGACTTATGCTGGAAGCGATCCATCACATCGCCCAACAGTGGCTGATCAGATCCGGGACCAAACGTCACAGGACCGCTTGCGGCCAAAGCTGTTTGCAAATGATTGGCCGCATCGGGATCCATGGTAACCTCAACCCCCAACTCAAAGGCGCCGGGATATTCCGGCCGGGTACGTTCCATCGGCACCTTCCACGAAGCAGCCTCCGGGTCGCACGGATACAACAGCCATGCCCGGTCACAATCGAAAATCGAAAGCATTTCATGGAGAACGTCGCCCATGACCTGATCGAGATCATTTGCCCCCTGCATGGCCCGGTTGACCCGGGCCATGCTTTCAAAGAACCGCAGATTGGCCAGACGATCTTTTTCCGTCCGTTTCCGCTCGGTGATATCCCGACCTTCCGCCATCAACATAATCACCCTGCCAGTCTCATCTTCTACCGGTTTGAGAGAGAAGTCCACATAGTGAGGATCGCCGTCGACCGTGGGATGGGAGGCTTCAAATCGTATCAGCTCACCTTTGGCGGCCGCCGGAACCGCCAAACGTATTTTTTCCTGCAGTTCCGGAGAATGTGTCCACCAGGGAGTTTCCCAAAAGGGCCTGCCAATGGCATCCGTCTCTTCGGCTCCGACAAATGCCAAGGCGGTTCTATTTGCCTCCAGTACCTTGCCGTCGATGGATAGCAACCCGATAAACTGATAGGCCTGATCAAAAACGGCACGAAATTTCCGCTCACTTTCACGGATTTTTTCGTCCGCTTTAATCTTAAAAAGCGCATGTTCTGCAAGATCGGCGATGAAAGCCACGAGTGCCTTGTCATATTCCAGGATGGTATCAACCTTTTCCCGGCTGAAGACCGGCACCCGATCAAGGGCCGCCAGATAGTCGTTAACATCAAAATCGAATTCATGCGCCTGACGGATGAAAGACTCTCGATCCGGAGACTCTCCTTCATAAAAGAATTGTCCCAGAAACAGGGTTGCCAGATGACGTCCGGCAACCACAACGGGTACGCCGATATCCCAGAGGCCGTTTTGGCATTTGTAGTGGCAGGCCTCGCCTTGGACAAGGCGGTCCTTGATGTAGTTGTCACTTTCGCGGCAGCGATCAAGTGAAAGCGGATTTGCGCGGTGAAATTTGACACAGATATCCTGCCAACCGGATCCGACGAGGACCGAACCGTCTATGGCATCGATGATGCCGATAGGCATCCCTGCGGCACGGTAATGGGCATCGGCCATCTTCTGGATAATGGCCAAGTCAAGTAGATCGGAAAGCCCATAATCTTTCATCCCTCACCTCATTTATTAAAAGGACCGGAACGATTTCTCAGTGTCAGACAAGAAAGCAATTGTATTGCCGTTGCCGTGTAATTTACCATAATGCAAATGACGTGTCCACTAACTCCCAAATCCCACTCAACAAGGTATCATCGTCAGTCCAGCGGTTTTATGTTTCCAAGGGGTCAAAACTTGGGATATTTTTTTGTTGCAATGCAAAAATCAATTTGCTAATGTACATTAAAATAATGAGTTATGGAATGAAACTTTGCGTTACAGTATACCCGCCATTTGCAAAACCCTAAACCTATGGAAAGGAAATAGACGATTATGCCGTCTTCTTTTATGACACTTTTTCCCCATGTACTGAACGGCCTGGAGGCCATGAAAATTCCCATGCAGACGAGCGTGGATCTCACTGAAACAACAATCCACTGTCAGCGCTTAGGTTTTGACCTAATAAAAAACACACAAGATTTCAGTTGCCGATTGATGAAGCATATCTTGCCGGCAACCGTGGGCGCGATGCCGGAGGCTTGCGACCGGTTCTCCGAAATCTGCCGGGAAGGAACGGAGAGCCTCCTCTCTTTGGCTGAAAAAAATGCGGTGAATTGTCTGGAGCGTTTTCACCGGGAGAGGATGGGGGAATTGGAATTTGTGAATTTCTCTACGGAAGAGCTTCCGGATCAGGACTGGACGGTCGGGTATGATAATTCGGCGGTCATCCTTGATTTACCAGGGCTCAGGCTCATTGATATCTCGGCGGATGTAGAGAAGCACGAAATTCAAAACTATGGGGTGGTCTTTGCGCCACGGGCGGGGCATCACTCCAACATCGCCGAACGGGTGGCCCTGTTCATGAGAGATCAGGGCCTTACCCGCATGGCCATTGTGGAACAGAAATGCGCCGAGGATATCCCCCTTTACGTGGACGGCAAAAGACATTTTGAGAATTTTGACGGCCAGGTGGAACAATACAAGAAGATCCTGGAAACACTGAAGGAACGGACCGGTTATCCGCCCCACCTGATCGCCATTTGCCAACCGGGTCCCCTTCTCATGAGCACTCTGATCCTTTATCCCCATCTGGGGAAGACATTCGGCTCGGCCGGAGCACCCATGAACACGGCCGGTGAAAGGGGATATTTGACGGATTTTGCCCGCATGGCGGGCGAGGGTTACATCGAAAAGCTCGTTTCGGTCTCGGGCCACACCGTATCCGATGAACACGAAGGCGCCGGCAGGGAGAGCTACGACGGCCGGGTCCATGTCTTCGGGTTTTACTTTTTGGGAATGGATCAACATTTCAAAAATTTGAGGCGGCTTCTGACGGATCTGAAACAAGGGAACAAAGAAGACGCCCAACGCCAAAAGGCCTTTTACCGCTGGTACAATTACGTCAATCACGCGCCAATCGGGTTCATCAAGGATACCTATCAAAAGATCTTTGTGAAAAATGAACTCATTGAAGGAACACTTTCAATTCACGGTAAAGTGATCGGCGTCAAGGGCTACCCGGTTTCTGTTCCCATATGGGCTCTCGGCGGAAGCAAGGATGCCATTGCACCGCCGCTTCAGGCCACCGGGCACATGGATATGATCGATTCAATACCACAGAATAAATTGACCCTTATCTGTGACGGAGGGCACATGGGTCTTTTCCGATCCACCAAAATTCTGAAAGAGTACTACAATCAGATTGCTAAATTCATTCTCGGTCACAGCGACAAGGCCGCCACATAGGGCTTGCCTCTTTACTCGCCCTCTTTTTTCTCTTCCGATTTTTTCTCTGAAGAGGCTTGATCGAAAAAGGGATGAAAGGGGGTCAACCCGGTCATGGTTTTCTGCGCTATGGTGGAGAAATCCATCCCCATATCCAGCCATTTGCTGAACTGCTCATCAGCCGTCTTCTTGTAGGTCAGATAACTCTTTATGGTTTGTTGAAGATGGTTGTCGAAAAATTCCTGGAGGATATTCCCGCCATGTTGAATAATCAGGTGCAGAAGTGAAGCGGGCAAAAGAGCCTTTTTGTTCTTGGCTTCTTCCAGTATGATTTGGGTGAGGATAAAGGCGGTGACATCCTCTTTGGTTTTCGCGTCAACCACTTCCACCTGGCGCCCTTCCTTGATCACGTTTGCCACTCGGGCCAGGGTCACGTACTGGCTTTTCTCAGTATCATATAAGCGCCTGTTGGCGTATTTCTTGAACAACAGCTTTTCAGCCATTTTCACCTCCCAATAACCTCCAAGGTTTTGACGTATTGCACAAATCCTCCATCAATAAAATTCACTCAGTTCGCCCACGTGATGAAGATATAACATTAATCATTTCATGTCAAAATGTTATAAAGGCAAACTGGTGAGATACAGAGCCAAAGCGAATTACAAATATTTGTGCATTGCACCATTTAGCTCTTGACAAAACACCGATACGAATTATAATCAGTGCATGATCGGGTGTGAAACAAAAAGAAATCAAGAATTTTCAGGAGGTATTGCCAAAATGGAACCCGTAAAAATTGCAAAACAGATGATGGAATTCCAGAAGGCCGCATTTGACAACAGCTTTAACGGCATGGAAATGGTTCAGGAACAGGCGGAAAAGATGCTGAACATGAGCCTGGAGCAGGCCACGTGGCTTCCGGAAGAGGGAAAAAAGGTTATTGATGAATGGAGAAAGGCGTATCAGAAGGGATGCGAGGAGTTCAAGAAGACCGTGGATGACAATTTTAAGAAGGTGGAAGATTTTTTCGCTTCCTCAAAGAAATAGATGGCCCGTAAAACATGGGTGGCTTTTCAGCCACCCATGTTTTTTTTGTTTACAGATGCTTGAAAACCGGGTTAAATTGCCCTTAAGGTGAGAACGTGCTCGTGTCGGGATTTCAAAATCCATCGCCCTTAATGAAGCAGGCAAATTTGAAAGGAAACCATGTGAAACCGATGTAACGTCTCAAGCAACCAAAAAGATACCCTTCCAAACATGATCTGAACCGAGGAAAGGCATATCAATGGGAATCACAAAAGCTCATACACAGTGTCCAGGACACAAAGCGGTATGGGCTTTTTTTATTTTGATGGTAGCTGATGAAGGGATTTCTGATGGCCACGAAACCGACCTATGAAGAACTGCTGCAACAGGTCAGTGCTTTAAAACTGGCGGCCGAACGGCAAAAGGAAAACCAAGAAGGGCTGACCGAAATATTCGAGATGTCCCTGGATTTGATTTGCGTGGCAGACATGAACACCGCCACATTCCTTAAAGTCAATCCGGCATTTACAAGGGTGCTCGGGTACGCTGAACAGGAATTGCTCAATCGCTCCTTCCTTGATTTTGTTCACCCCGACGATGTGATAGCCACCGTATCGGTGATCGACGAGAAGTTGAAAAGAGGCGTAAAAGTTTTCGACTTCACGAACCGGTACCGGTGTCATGACGGCGCTTACCGATGGCTCGAATGGACGTCACACCCCGTACCGGAACGGGGAATGACCTTTGCCATGGCCCACGACATCACCGAACGTAAGCGGGTGGAAGCGGCGCTTCGAAAGAGCGAATCCATTCTTCAGAGCGTATTCGCGGCGGCGCCGATCGGAATCTGTTTAATGAAAGATCGCGTGTATCAGCGGGCAAACCGAAACTGGTGCGACAGCTTCGGCTATCCTGAGGAAACGCTCATCGGCAGATCACCCGATTTTCTTTATGAAAGCAGGGAGGAGTATGAACGTGTGGGGAAAAAAGTATACGGCGGTCTCCGCCAAGATGGCATTGCGTCGGCTCACACCCGGTTGAAACGCAGTGACGGCGAATTCCGCGATGTTGTGCTCATAGCAAAACTCTTAAACCCTCACGACCTTAAAGGGGGCGCGGTAACGGTCGTTCACGACATCACAGATCGAAAACGGGTGGAAGCGGAAAGAAAGAAACTGGAAGATCAATTGCTTCAATCCCAAAAAATGGAAGCCATCGGGACTTTGGCGGGTGGTATCGCCCATGACTTCAACAACCTGCTCATGAGCATCCAGGGCCGCACTTCCATGGTACTGCTGGATAAGGATTTTTTCCATCCCGATTTTGAACACTTAAAGGAAATAGAAAGGAATATTGAAAGCGCCGCCAGGCTGACCAAGCAGCTGTTGAGCTTTGCCAGAGGCGGAAAATATGAGGTTAAGGCGACCGACTTGAATGAACTCATCAAAAATGAAAGCCGGATGTTCGGACGGACGAAGAAAGAGCTCACCTTATCTGAGCAATACGACGACAACCTTTGGTCCGTCAAGGTGGACAAGGGACAGATTCAGCAAGTCCTGTTGAACCTCTATGTCAATGCCTGGCAAGCCATGCCCGGCGGCGGCCGTCTCTACATAAAGACTCAAAACGTCGCACTGGACGAAAGTTATGTGAAACCCCATCAGGTTGAACCCGGACCCTATGTGCAAGTATCCGTTACGGACACCGGCATCGGCATGGATAAGGCAACACAGCAAAGGATCTTCGACCCGTTCTTCACCACCAAAGATCAGGGAAGCGGCACCGGCCTGGGATTGGCCTCCACATACGGCATCATCAAAAACCACGGTGGATTCGTCCATGTTTACAGCGAAATAGATCACGGCAGCACTTTTAATCTCTATCTGCCCGCTTTTGAAAAGGGGCTTATCGAAGAGAAAAAGCCGCAGGATGAGGCAATGCGGGGGTCGGAAACGGTCCTTTTCGTGGATGATGAAGAGATGATCGCCGAAGTCGTTGAAGACTGGCTGGAGCGGTTAGGCTACACGGCCTTGGTTGCCCAAAACGGAAAAGAAGCTGTTCGCATGTACGAGGAGAACAAGGACCGCATTGATATAGTGGTTCTGGACATGATCATGCCGGATATGGGCGGCGGTGAAACCTTCGTGCGGATAAAAGAGATCAACCCGGACGTTAAGGTGCTTCTCTCCAGCGGATACAGTATCGATGGCAAAGCGACCGAAATATTGAATCAAGGCTGCAACGGCTTTATTCAGAAACCCTTCAAGATAAAAGAACTGTCAAAAAAACTGAGGGATATCCTCGATTCATAAGGCCGCAGTCCAAAACCATTGTCCCTGGTTGATTCACACACCTGACGATTCTTCCAGGAAATTCCGGATGGCGCGGTCCCTCGATTCATTTGCCTGAAACAGAATTGAATAATGATTCGTACCCTCCACATCAACGCGCCTGGCATCGGGTATATTCCGCACCATCGTTTCAGCAACATCCTCGGGCAATACCACATCGTTCCTTGTGAGAATCCCCTCGGGCGCCCGCAGGATCAGCACCGGGCAGGAAATTTTCGGGTATAGCCGGAGCCCATCGAAATGACGAATATTGGTGCTCTCTTCACGAATGGCGGCCACCGGAGTTCGAGATCGCACCCCTCCATCCACTTCTTCAATTTCATAACGGAAATAAGCGTCCACAGCCTTGGTCCAGGGTTGCAGAAAGGGAGCCAGTTTCAACGGTACAGTATAGTCTTCGTAGGAGGGGAATACCTGCTCCAACCGATCCAGGGAAGGTTTGATGGCTAGCTCGATTTTGTCCCATCGGGACCGAGAGAGATGTCCGGCCCCGTCCAGAAGGATCAGTTTCTTGACCCGTTCAGGATATTGTGCCGCAAATGCCAGACAAACATAGGCGCCAAGTGAATGGCCCATAAGTGTAACCCGTTCCAACCCCTGATCTTCCAGTAAGCAATGCACATCTTGAACATGCTGCGCGACGGAATAGCCTTTGGGCGGTTTGTCTGAAAGACCCCTCCCCCGAAGATCCATGGCCAGTATCCGGAATTCAGGAATCAATTCTGAGATTATTGTGTCCCAACACCTGCAGTTCGCTGTAAGACCATGAATACAGATAACATTTTCTTTTTTTCCGTCCCAGAGGGCCAGTTGAATCTCAACGCCGTCACCTTTGCCTTTTTTCATCATCGGTTCAGTCATGAAAATTTCTTCCTTTCGTCCTAACGGTCCTTAACCCATTTCACAATCTTGGGAATGATGGTTTTGTGGGACGTACTCCCCACAAAGATTCCCACGTGTCCCGTCTCCACACCGAGGGTGGTAACATCCTTCGACCCCACCGCCTTGGACAGTGGTTTGGCGGAGGACGGGGGGGCAAGGTAATCGTTTTTGCCGAAAACATTCAGGACCGGACAGGTGATATTTTTCAGGTTCACCTTCCGACCGTCCAGAACCAGACGGTTTTGGATGAGCAGGTTCTGCTGCAAAAGATCCCTGATCCATTCCTTGAAGGCCTCTCCCGCCATGTCCGGACTGTCGAATATCCATTTTTCCATTCTCAGAAAGGTGCCGACCGATTTGGGGTTTTCAACAATTTCAAGGAATTGAACATACTTATTGACGGTGGCAACCGGCACCACCAGAAGATACAGAATATTGGCCAGGTCTCCCGGCAAATTGCCCATGGCCCCCAGTTTATCCACATCAAATCCCCTGGCCCAAAGGAACAGACCCGCATCGTCAATATCAAAGTGGGTCGGGGTGGCGAGGGTAATAAGATTTTTGACCTTATCCGGGTGAAGGGCCGCATACATGACACAGAAGGTTCCCCCCATGCAGACGCCCATGAGATTGACTTTTCCCTTGCGCCGGGTTCGGGACCTGATCCATTGAACCGCGTTGTCCAGGTAGCCGTTCACGTAATCATCGAGGGTGAGGTATCGGTCCGCCCCGGTGGGGTAGCCCCAATCGACCAGATAAACATCCAACCCTTCATTGAGAAGATTTTGGATAAAGCTCCTTCCCGGTTCCAGATCCAGCATGATATGCCGGTTGATGAGGGCATAAACAATCAGGACGGGCGGTTGGTGCAAATCCTTCTTCTTTACGCTGCTTTTGTAATGGAGCAACCGCATCTTATCTTCCCGGTAAACGACCCGGGACGGTGTGGTCGCTACTCTATAATCCAGATCACCGCTCAGCACTTCGCCTGCCTGGAACACTTTTTTGGGGAATTCCCTCAGATCCTGCCCGATGCTCTTGATGATTTCCTGATAAGACATTTCATCAACCTTTTTTTGCGACTTCGGCCAGTGAGGTTTCAAGGGCCAGGACCTTCCGGTTCAGGTTCTCGATGAGGGCCTCATGGTCGCGAATCCGGGCCGCCTGCTTTCGCGTCTTCTTTCTCAACTCATAAATCCCCCGGTACACGTCGTCCATCTCTTTGGCGGTGGGGATGGAAAGGGATTTAAACCAGATATCCCTTACGGCATCGGATTTCTTTTTGAAATCCATATATTTTTCCACCACATCCACCACAATCTGCACCCCTTGGGGCGATTTGATATGGTCGTCGTATTTCTCCTCAAAAATGCTTACGGCAAAATCGTAAATCTCTTTGGCGCTCTTAAACCCCTCGCCCGTCTCCTCCCGTTCTTGAATGGTCTTTATCAAGATCTCCCAGGCATCTTTGGAAGGGATGTTGAATTTGAGCAGGAAATCGGCCAGGGCCGCCATGAATCGGTTATGGGCATCGACCGCAATCATCATCTGCTGAAGGGATTCCCTCGAAATGCCGAAAACGGGGGTGGACAAAAATTTACCCACCGTTTCCTCATAAAAGGCAAGATAGCGTTGGCTCATTTCATGATAGATGCCGTCTTTCCCTTCGTGGTCGCCGCCGTCATATGGGACCTTTGCCGCATTCAAAAGGGCATTCATGAATTCCGTATAAAGTTCCCCGGTCTTGAAGATTTTGTCCATCATATCAATCATTGTCAGCCCTGCCGTGCTTCTCTTTGAGAATGAACTTCCGGACTTTTCCCGAAGCGGGTGTTCTGGGCAGCGCATCCAGCACCACCAGATATTTGGGCCGCTTGAACTTCCCCAGCCGGTCTTCAAGGTGTTCCAGTAAATCTGAAAACGGCAGCGTCGCACCGGGCTTCAGTTCCACAATGGCCTTGCCCACTTCACCCCATTTCGGGTCCGGCACACCGATCACCGCGGAACCGGCAACAGCCGGGTGGGTTTCGATGGCACGTTCGACCTCGGCCGGATAGATATTGGCGCCCCCTGAGATAATCATATCCTTGAGCCTTCCCACAATTGCCATGTGTCCGTCACCGTCGATCTTGCCCAGATCCCCTGTATGGAACCATCCGTCTTGAATGGTTTTTTCGGTGATATCCGGTTTGTTGAGGTAACCCGCGCAGACGTTGGGGCCTTTTAAAAGGATTTCTCCTTCTTCACCCCGGAGGACTTCACGACCGTCGGACCCCACCAGTTTCACATCCAGGTAGGGCACGGGGTGGCCGATGGTTCCCAGTTTACCGTTGCCTAAAAAGCAGTTGGGCCCCACCTCGGTGAGACCGTAACCTTCATGAATCCGGACCGATTTTTGGGTCTTAAAAACGTTAAAGATGTTTTCACCCAAAGGCGCGCCGCCGGAAATCATGAACCGGACCGCCGAAAAGTCGGTGTCGGCAAATTTGGGGGAATCCATGAGCATTTGAAACATGGTGGGCACGCCGAAAAAAACCGTTACCCCTTCCTCCTGAATCAGATCCAGAATCAAATCCGGATCAAAGGATTGCACCAGGATGTTAACCCCCCGGCTTTGAAAGATGGGGAGGGTAAAGACATTCCAGCCGGCCGTGTAAAACATGGCCGCGTGCAGTATGGTTTTGTCCCCGGGCCTCAAACCCCATCCCACGATACTGTTAAATGCGTTCCACGCAAGCATGCCGTGGGTCAACAGCACCCCCTTGGGCAGGCCCGTGGTGCCGGAGGTATAGATAATCAGTTGGGTATCATCGGGCCGAATATCCACTTCCTGAAAGGATTCGGTGGACAAAGAACCCCAGATTTCCGGAAGACAACGGCCCACATCGCTGTTTGGATCCAGGCAAACATAATGGGGGATTTTCACATTCTCTTTGAGGGCTGCAATCACGTCCCGGTGCGCGCCATCAAAAAATATGGCCTTGGGTGTGCTGTCCTCCAGGAAATAGACAAATTCGCCTTTGGCCAGACGAAAATTCAAAGGAACCAGGATGGCGCCCAGACGGCTTAACGCCAGGAAAAGAAAGATGTATTCCGTTCGGTTGAACGACAAACAGGCCACCCGATCCCCTTTTACGATGCCCAATTCTCTTTGAAGAAAATGGGCCATGCGGGTGGATTCCTCATGGAGTACCCCATAGGTATAGCGTTTATTTGTGATCACATCCACCAGGGCTTCACTGTCGGGGTAGGCGCGCCCCCAGCGACCGATACAATCTCCGTAGATCATGGTTTATTTCCTCTTAGCCTTTTCAAACCTTCATTTTCTTTTGCGACATCCGGTCCTTAACCGATCCGATAACCCCCTTGGGAAAGAAGATGACCACCAGAATGAAGAGGATTCCGAAAAGGAGAAGCCATCGTTCCAGGATGTTGTGCAGCATCAGGGCGCCCGGAAACAGATCCTTTGCCAGGTGTTGCAGGTCGGGCAGGAAGGTCTGGGTGATCTTCAGAAAGGCGGCGCCGATAATCCCGCCGTACAGGGTTCCCATTCCGCCGATGATCACCATGAGCAGGACGTCCAGCATAATGGTCAAAACCCCGAGGCTTGACTCCGGATTCACATATTCCATCCACATGGCGTACAGGCCGCCGATCAGGGCCGCCATGACACAACCAAACGTTATGGAAATACTCTGATAAACGAAGGTCTTGTTGCCCAGGGCCTCCGCTCGCTGAGCGTTGTCCCGAATGGCCTGAAGGACGCGACCCAGGGGAGAATGTGTAAACCGGAGCATGGCCAAAAAAAGGCCCGTACAGGAGAGCAGGATGAAGTAATAGGTGATGATCTTGCCGGTAATCTCAACCCCCATAAAAGTCCCCGCGGAAAAGGCCGCCGAAAAAATCCCCGGCGTCGTGAAGCTGATCCCGTCCTCTCCCCCCGTAAGGCCGCTCAGTTTGGTGGCGAGTACGATGGCCAGTTCCGCGATGGCCAGGGTGATCATGGAGAAAAAGATGGCTTTTACCCGGAGCGTGAGCAAACTGACCAAGAGCGCCAGGATCCCCGCAAACACGGTCGCTGCTATGAACCCCAGGACAAGATTGGTGTAGGAAGGCATGCCGTACTTGCCTAACAAAAAGGCCATACAGTAGGCGCCCATGCCGAAAAACATGCCGTGTCCAAAAGAAAGGATCCCCGTATACCCCAAGAGGATGTCGAAGCTGGCCACCAGTGCCCCGAAAATGATGATCTGGACGGCAAGATCGACGGTCTTGAACGAAGGGAAGAGAAACGGCACGAGAAGGAAGAGTGCCAGCAGGCTGATCTTGAGAAAAAAGCTACCCCTGCGATACTGTCTTCTCTTTTCCTCCATATGGAATATCTGAACAGGTGTGGCTTCCGCCATTTTGCATACCTCGCTATTTGCCCGCTTGAAAAAGGCCGGTGGGACGGATGAGAAGAATGACGATCATAATGAGGACATTAACCCCGGCGGCAGCCCAGGGGACCAGATAGGCCACATAGTTGTAGCTGAGACCGACGATCAGTGCCCCCACCAGAGAACCGGTGACACTCCCCAGGCCCCCGATAATCACTACAATAAACGCAAAAAGGAGATAGGTTCCGCCCATGTCCGGGTACACCTGAAGGCTGAAGATGCTCATGGCCACCCCACCCAGGGCCGCCAGCCCCGCACCCACGGCAAAAACCCCCGTGAACAGCAGGTAGATGTTGTGTCCCATGGCCTGGACCATGTCCCGATCCTCCACCCCCGCTCGAACGATGGTCCCCAGCTTCGTTTTTTTGAGGATCAGCTGAACCACCCCGTAAACCACGGCCCCGATCAAAATACAGATGATCCGGTATCGGCTGATCACAACATCCATGATGTCCCAGTTGCCCGCAAAGGTCAGGGGGACGGTGGTGACTTCGTCATTGGGTCCCCAGAAGACGCGGATCAGTTCCACCAAAACGATGGTGGCGCCGAAGGTAATGAGGATTTGGAAGAGGTGATTCCCGTAGACCCGCCGCACCACGACCCGTTCGAGAATAATGCCTAAGATGCCCACCGCGATCATGGCGGCAGCCATTGCCATGAAAAAGACGACAACATTCTTAAGGACCGAATCCGCCTCCACCCATTTTATGAGCATTTGGAATACGGAAAACCCCACATAGGCGCCCCACGCAAAGAGTGCCCCATGGGCAAAATTGAGGACGTCCATCAGCCCGAAAATGATGCTGACGCCTGAAGACACCAGAAACAGCAGCATCCCCATGGCCAGACCGGCGATGGTGAGGGTCAGATAGATTTTGGGTTGTATCACCAGGAGAGGCAGCAGGAAAAGAATCCCCGCACCCACCAGGGTGAACTCCTGGTTCCGCCGCTTGAATATGCTTTCAGCCATTGAAGGTTGCTCCTGTCTTGATCAATCCTCGACTTTGGATATTCCGAGATACCGGCTCTGTAATTCCTCGTTCTGAACCAACTCTTCCACCCGGCCGCTGTGGACGACCCTTCCGTCGTCCAGGATGAAATAATCGTCTCCCACCGAACTGGCCATATGGAAATTCTGTTCCACAAGGACGACCACACTGCGTTCCTTGATCTGGTTGATGGCATCGATGACCACATCCACGATAATGGGCGCCAACCCCTTTGACGGTTCATCGATGAGCAGAAGGGCGGTGTCGTTCACAATGGCTCTGGCGATGGCAAGCATCTGTTTCTGTCCGCCGCTGAGGGTCCCTGCCTTCGATTTCCAGAATTTCTTTAATGCCCCAAACATGCCCAGAATCCGCTCAAGCCTTCGGGCCGTGGCATCATTTTCCACCAGCATGGCCACCCGCATGTTTTCCTCCACCGTGAGCTCCGCAAAAATCCCCATGTGTTCCGGCACAAAGCCGATTCCCATTCGAGCGATTTCGTACGGTTTGTGGGCTTGGATTTCCTTTCCCCGGTAGAGGATCTTCCCTTTGGCGGCCGGCAGCAAACCCATGACCGTTTTGAGGGTGGTGCTTTTCCCCGCCCCGTTTCGGCCGATGAGAACGGTCACCGCATCGGCCTTGGACGAAAAGGAAACCCCCTGCAGGATATGGTGCTGCTGGATGTAGGTATGGACACCCTGAACCTCTAGAATCATCTCATTCACGCCTTGCACCTCCGCCGAGATAGGCTTCCTGGACCGCCTTGCTTCTGTAGATCTCATCAGGGGGACCATCGATAATCAATTCCCCCTCCTGAAGGACCGCGATGGTGTCCGAAAGGGTCATGATCATGTCCATTTTATGCTCCACCAGGAGCATGGTGCGGTCCTTTGCGTCTTTGATCCGATGAAGGATGTCTAAAATGGCCGGAACTTCTTCCTGACCCATTCCGGCCGTGGGCTCATCCAAAAAAAGGATCTCCGGTTTGAGGGCCAGAAGGATGGCAATCTCCAGTTTCCGCTGTTCCCCGTGGGTGAGGGAGTTGGCGGGCATGGCCCACTTTTCCTCCAGAAGGACATCTTTCAAAAGCTCGTAGGCTTCATCTTCCATACCGGAAAAATGGAGATAGTTTTTCCAGAAGTTCAAGCCGATGCCTTCCCGGGACTGGATGGCGACCCGAACGTTTTCGAGGACCGTCAGCACGGGAAAAATATTGGTCAACTGAAAAGAACGGCCCATTCCCCGACGGGTCCTATCCACGGCACTCAAATGGGTAATGTCTTTTCCCTTGAGGAAAACGCTGCCCTTCGTCGGTTTGTACTGTCCCGTCATCAGGTTGAACAGGGTGGTCTTCCCGGCACCATTGGGTCCGATAATGGATTTCAAGACAAACGGTTCCACGTGAAGGTTCACCCGGTTCACGGCCACATGACCTCCGAAATGGATGGTGAGGTCTTTGGTTTCCACAATTGATTCTGTTGGCATCGAATCACCTTATTGTCAGGTCTTGGTCTTCAGTCTTGCCAGAAAAAGCGTGTCAATGTGCCGAACCACGCGGACCGGGGGGCCCGCGTGGTCAAAGAAAAAAGATTGGAAAAAACTACTTTTTGTTGGCGATGGGAGGCGCCGTTTCTTCCATGGTCAGCACTTTGATGCAAACGGGGATGGCCCACTCCACATCGGGTTTGGTATCCAGCTGAAATGCATACATCGCCTGAAGGGCCTGATGGTCCTCTTTTCTGAATTTCATCTTCCCCTTGGGGGTCATGAACTCCATCCCCTCCATGGCGGTGATCAGGCTCTCGGTATCCGTCTTTCCCCCTGTCTTTTTGATGGCCTCCACCACGGCAGCGGCAGCGGCAAATCCACCACAGGTAAAGAAATCCGGCGGTTCCTTAAACCGTTTGTAATGTTCTTTCACCAGCCAGTCGTTGACTTCGTTTTTCGGATTTTCGTAATAGTAGTAGATGGAACCTTTCATTCCCTTAAGCGGTTTCATGACTTTGAGTGCCGCCAGCACATTGCCGCCGCTGGCAATCTGGATTCCGTACTTGTCGAGACCCGCGGCGATCAACTGGGGAATGGGCCCCCCTTTTCCGGCCCATATGACCCACACATATTTGGGTTCCGGTTTGTCTTTGAGTGCCTCGATAATCCGCTGAATGGGGGCGGTGAAATCGGTGCCCTTCGGGTCACAGTACTCCTCGGCCACCACTTTGGCGCCCAGTTTTTCAGCAGCCTCTTTATATGCCGCGATACCATCCTTGCCGAAAGCATAGTCCTGGCCGATACAGGCGATACTGACCCCCGGAGCGGCCACAGCAGCGGCATTACTGATGGCATCCTGGCTGGAATTTCGACCGGTCCTGAAGATGTAGCGGTTCCAGTTTGCGCCGGTAATGGAGTCCGCAACCGCCGGTTCAACGATGAGCACCTTCTTGAACTGTTCGGCCACGGGCAATACGGCCAGGGCCACGCCGCTGCTGGTGGGACCGATGGCCAGGTCCACCTTGTCGTCGTTGTAAAGTTTGGTCAGGAGCATTTTGGCCCTTGCGGCCTTCAGTTGCGTATCCTCAACGATCAGTTCCACGGGTCTTCCGGCGATCTTGTTAGTTCCGTTGGTGAAATACTCCAGCCCCATTTTAAAACCGGTGACTTCCGCTTTTCCGTATATCTCCAGGGGACCGCTGAGGCCCTGGATAATACCGATTTTGATGGGTTTTTCCGCCATGACCGGGGACACCGCAAAGGCCGAAACCGCCAATGCCATTAGAAAGATACCAAAAAACTTTTTCGCGTTCATGTTTCTCTCCTTTCTTCTTCTCCAAAACGTGTTGTGATCTTCATATCAACACCCCCGGTGCCATCCGGGGCGGCTGATGACGCCTACCCTTTTCCTTCTCGGTTACATCCCCCCTTTATTAAGTTGGTTTTCAATGGTTTCCGTTAAAAAATGACCTTATTGCCAAAACCCTAGCCGAATGCTATCAGCATTTGCCAAAACCTTAACGGTCATGGGTCTTTCTCAAAATATTTTTTAATACCTTCCCAGCTGCGTTTCGGGGAAGTGCATCCGTGAAGACCACCCCTTTTGGAATCTTGTATTTGGCCAGCCTGCCGCTCAGATGCTCCATAACTTGTTGCGGGGTGAGATCTTCTCCCTCTTTCAAGACCACCACCGCCCGGCCCACCTCACCCCATTTTTCGTCCTTGATCCCGATAACGGCCACCTCCGAAATCTGGGGCATTTGGTAGATGGCGTCTTCCACCTCCGCCGGATAGACATTTTCACCGCCGGAGATGAACATATCCTTTTTCCGTTCCACGATGTAAAGATCCCCGTCCCCATCCATGCGGGCCAGGTCCCCCGTATGAAACCATCCCCCTGAAAAGGCCTCTTTTGTGGCTTCGGGCCGGTTCCAGTATTCCTTGAGCAGGTTGGGTCCCCGAATCACCAGTTCTCCCACCCGGTCTACGGGCACATCTTTCATATTGTCGTCCACCACCCTGGCCTCAACGTGCATCAAAGCTTTACCGATGGACCCGGCCTTTTGAAGGGCCAGTTTCTTTTCCAGGGTGGTGATGCTGGGAGCCGCTTCGCTCATACCGAATCCCTGCCGGAGGGTAATCCCCTGGTCGAAATATTGCTGAACCAGGCTCACCGGAAGCGGTGCGCCGCCGCTCATGACCACCCGTACCTTTTCAAAAGCCGATCTTTTGAATTCGGGGTGCTGAATGAGAAAAAGGAAGATGGCGGCGACTCCGAAAAAGAGGGTAATGTTCTCGGTTTCAAGAAGTTCCAGGGTTCGGGCCGGCTCAAAGGTCTGTTGCATGATGACCGTACCCCCCATATAGAGCATGGGGAGGGTAAAGAGGCCGATGCCCCCGATATGGAACATGGGGAGGACCGCCAGGTTCCGGTCTTCGGCGGTAAACCCCATGGCAACGGTGAGGTTGACCGCATTCCAGAAACCGGCCCCCTGGGTCAGGACGGCCCCCTTGGGTTGACCGGTGGTGCCGGCCGTGTACATGATGATATGGGGCGTATCCAAACCCGGGGGATTATCGGGAATCGGTTCCCTATCGGTTTGGGTGTTCAAAAGCGGTTCGCAGGCACGGGCACCGTCCATTTCTTCCGCGCCGAAAACCAGCGATTCTTGGATGTCACTCTTGGCTTTGAGGCGGTTTGCCGCATCCGTCAGATCGGGATGGAAAAGAAGCGCTTTGGCGCCGCTGTCTTTCAGGATGAACGCCAATTCCGTGGGCGTCAGGCGCCAGTTCAGGGGGACCAGCATGACGCCCAGTTTGGCGGCAGCCATGATGGTTTCCACATATTCCACGCAGTTGACGCTTAGAATGCTCAGTCGATCGCCGCTTTTGAGCCCCAACCCCTGGAGGACTTTTGACAGGCGGTTCACCCGTCCGTTCAACTCCCGGTAGGTGAAACGCCGCTCCCCATCCACAACAGCCTCTTTATCGGGCGTCAAAACCGTTCTCTTGGTGAGCCAGGAACCGATTCCGGGTATCATCTTATGCCCCTTTCTCCTCGATTACGCAAAAATTTTCTTCATCAGTGCCGCCATGTTATTGGAGAAATTGACCACCGTGGCCAATCCCTCTTCATCCTCTTCCGCGTCTCTCGCTCCCCCCGCGCCGGCCATGCCCACATTCCAATAGGTGGAGCCGGGCACCGTCACACCGTTAATAAAAAACCAGAGCAGGAGTTGGGAAAAGGCCACGTTGTGTCCGGCCCTTCGCGCCACCGTAATGGGTCCCCCCACCTTTCCCGTGAAGAATTTATCATTCCAGTAAGCCACAAAGGTGGCCCGGGCCAGAAGGGCCATCATCTGGGGCACCACGGAACTGAGATAAACGGGAGAGCCCAGGATCAATCCTTCGGCGTCGCGCATCTCCCCGAGGATCTGGTCGAAATCATCCCCCTTGATGGTGCAGTATCCTTTCTTGACGCAGTCGTAACAGCCGGTACACGGCTTGATTTCCTTTCCCCGAAGGGAAATCAATTCAGTTTCAATGCCGGCCTTTTCAAAGGTTTCCATGGCGGTTTCCACATATTTGAGCGTATTGCTGCCGGGCCTCAGGCTTCCGGCGATGCCGACGACTTTCATTGCGTTTTCTCTCCTGTTATGGCCGTGGTATCGGAGCTGGTTTCAAGCACCCCTTCCCGCAGCTGTTTCCGCATGAGGTCCGGGAAGAATGAATGGTCAAAACAGTGGCTGAACTGTTCGCTTTCGGCTTTGAGCCCCTCTTCCAGGGATCCGGACCGGGAGGCCAAAACCGCCTGTTTGGCCAGGGAAAGGGCGTATCGGGGTTGCCTGAGAATGGGCGTCAGGAGTCGGTCCACACCGGCGGAAAGGTCACGTGCTTCCACGGCCACATGGACCAGCCCCATTCGGGCGGCATCCTTTCCCTTATAGAGCCTGCCGCTCAGGATCATCTCCATGGCCCGGCCGTAGCCCACCAGCCCGGGGAGCCGCTGGGTTCCACCCCCGCCCGGAATCAAACCCACCTTCACCTCGGGGAGGCCGATGCGGGCATTTTCAGCGGCCACCCGAAGGTCGCAGGCCATGGCGAATTCAAAACCGCCGCCGAAACAGAGGCCGTTGATGGCGGCCACCAGAATGAGAGGGCTGGCCTCCATGCGCAAAAACAAATCCTGGATCCGGGTGGAAAAGTGTCTCCCCTCTTCCCGGTCGCACTGCATCATCTCGATCCCGTCGGCGCCCCCGATAAAATGGGTGTCCCCAGCACCCGTGAAAACAACGGCACGGGCCGGGGTCTGCTCAATCTCTCCCAATAGCCGGGTCAATTCATCCATCAGGTGCGAGTTGATGGCGTTCCGGTCTTTGGGCCGGTTGATGGTGACCCGGCAGACCTCGCCCTCCGGTTTCACCATCAGATGTTTCCAAGGGGTATCCATATATCCAACCTTTCCATCACTGATTGAGGCTGTGCCGCTTCAGATCACAAATCCGCCGTTGGGGCTCAGCACCTGCCCGGTTATAAAGTCCGCTTCCGGCGATGCCAGAAAAGCCACCAGTCCTCCGATTTCTCCGGGTTCTCCCAGGCGCCGCAGGGGCGTTTTCTTGATAATATAATCGGAAAATCCGTCGGGGAGGCCGTCCAACATGGGCGTCTCGATATACCCCGGCGCCACCACGTTGACCCGGATGTTATATCTGGCGACCTCCATGGCCAGGGTCCTGCCCATCATGTTCACGGCCCCCTTTGAGGCGCTGTAGTGAAGCGCCCCCGGCGTGGGGGTAAGGGATGCCACCGAACTGAAGAGGATGATGCGGCCCGTTTTATGTTCCTTCATCCAGCGCACCCCTTCACGGCAGGCGTAAAACATGCCGTCCACATTGACGGCCATCATTTTGCGCCATTCCTCGTCGGTCATATCCTCCACAAAGACGGTTCGTCCCAGGGTTCCCGCCGTATGGACCAGCAGATCGAGCAGATCCACCCGCTCCCGCAGGGATTCAAACAGAGCGGCCACGGAATCACTTCGGGATATGTCCACGGAGAAAGCCTCCCCCCGGGGAGCCGGAAGGTTCAGTACGGTTTCACGGGCTGCCGGCCCGTCCAGATCCGCCACAAAGACCTGAATGCCCCGTTGACCCAGGGCCAGGGCTGCGGACCGTCCCATGCCGGAACCACCACCGATAATCAATGCCGTCCTGATCGTTTTGGTTTTCATTTACAAGCTCGAAAGGGGGTTTGGTTGTGCAATTCTAAAGATCCCGCTGTTTTTCATAGGCCCTGGCCGGTTTATCCGTTGGGAAGACCACGACCCTTTCCGAATCCAGTTGTCGCACAATACCCCGCGCAACGTCCTCCGGAGTATCCATGAATGTTTTGTATTTTTCCACTGTGGGCGCCATTTCGTCGGCCCCGGGAGAAACGGAGAAAAATTCGGTGTCCGTCAGGTGGGGACAGACGGCCAGCACCCTGATCCCGGTCCCTTTTAAATCCATGGCCAGGCCGCGGGAAAATCCCACCACCGCATGTTTACTGGCCACGTAGGGGGTCACATGGTTGGAATGGGCAATGAGCCCGCCGATGGAAGCCGTATTGATGATCAGCCCGCCCTTTTGATCCTTCATGACAGGCAGAACCCCATGGGTGAGAAAGACAATGGAAAATAAATTGATTTCAAAGATTTGACGCCACTGGGTTTCGGTGGTGGTCGCGAAATCACCGTACATGCCCAGACCAGCGTTGTTGGCGAGAATATCGATTCGGCCCCATCGTTTCATTGTTTGGTCCACAAGGGATTTTCGATGGGCTACTTCCACGAGATCGGCGGGTAAAACAAGGGTTTCTCCGAGGCAGCGGGCGGCAGTCTCCTCCAGACGGTCCCGCCGCCTGGCCGTTAAGACCACCCTTGCCCCCTCTTCTGAAAAGAGTCTGGCCAGGGCCGCGCCGATACCTGAGCTCGCCCCTGTTACCACCACCACTTTGCCGTTCAGATGAACCATGAAAGAAGATCCTTTTTGAAATATGAATCAACTATCAATTTTTTTACAGAACTATTTTATTCCTGTCAACAAAAAAATGAATTTTCTGATTTTTTCTAGAGAAAAGGGATATCCGTATCAGGCTGACCCGAGCCCGAAAAGGGCGAATTCAACCATATCTTTGAAAAAAGGCTCGTCGTTTTCAGATTCCGGGTCCGGATTCCAGAGAATCTGTTTGAGTCCGATAAAGTGAACCAGCCCCATGAGGGACCGGGCCAGGAAAACAGGTGGAAGCGGTCTGATTTCATCTTTTTCCATGCCCCGTTCAAGTCCCTTGACATATCCTTCGGCCAATTTGCGATAGTACCACAGCGCCACCTCCCGGCTGATCATTTCGCACTCGGGGACGACCCGGTAGATCTCGCGGTGTTGCCTAAGGAACTGGAAAAAGGTCAGCATACCCACCCGCTCAACATCCCGCCGGTCCTTGGCCATGGACGCGGCCCGCTGGATCTCTTTTCGCAGTTCACGGTTGATGTAACGGACAAACCCGATCACCAGATCGGCCTTGCTCTTGAAGTGGACGTAGAACGTCCCCTGGGCAACGCCCGCATAACGGGTGATCTCGGAGATGCTGGCCCGATTGATCCCGTGCCGACCGATCACCTTGCCCGCTGCCTGCAAAATAGACTCATGGGTCATTTCCCCTTTGGTCAAAGGGTCGCGGGTTTCGGCCTGAAGGGGATCGGGATCTGGAAGCGAGAGAAGATCCCAATCGGGCGGCTTTTTCCACGGGGCGCTCCCGCTGATGCCTTTCAGGGCCAGATCCGTAATGAGATCCGGGATGGAGTCCGGGCTTTCGTGGGGAAGCCCCCAGTCGAGGGTATTGAAATAACAGATGCCGATCAGGCCGTAGGCCACCACATCCGTATCCAGGGGGCGGATATTGCCCGCTTGCATTTCACGGTGAAAGAAATCCCGGTAATACTGGGTGATGGCATCGTAAAAGGCGATGGTGACCCGGTCGATGAGTTCCGATTCGCCAAGAATGCGGTGAAAGGCAAAGTTGTCGCGCGTGTGGTCCAGAAGGAGCCCGATAACACTCCTCAGCCGCTCTTTGAATTGATGATCACCGGGGGGCGAACTTTCCGCCCGCTTTTTGAAGCGCGCGATGATCTCTTCGCTCAACTCCAGAAAGACCTGCTCCTTGTTCTTGAAGTAGTGGTAGAAGGTGCCCATGGAGACACCGCAGCGGCGGGAGATTTCCGATATGGAGGAACCGTAATATCCTGTGTCCTTAAAGACCTCGTGGGCTGCTTCCAGAATTGCGGATCGGGTGGCCAGCCCTTTCGATTTCAGGGGCCGTACTTTGCGTGAGTGCTTATCGCTTGTCAGCATGAAAAAACCTCATAAGTGAATCAGCTGTCACTTTTATAAGGTATTCTCATTTGAGACTCAAGAATAATCTGTGTCTAAGAAATCTTGATTTCCACGGAAAACTTTGGGAAAGGGGTTTCTCAAAAACTCTGGATTAGAGCATCCGAGTTTTTGAGAAACCATTTGTTTCTAAACAATCGGATAACGTCCATAACTCTCGACAGCTTCCACCATGCCCATGGCACGCAGGATCGAGCCATTAGGCGGAAATTCACATCCTGGGGCGTGGATGTACCCACCGCCTTTTCCCAGCATTTTGATTTCGTGTCTACTTTCTTCCATCAGCTCATCTTTGCTTCCTAGAAAAAGCCGTTCCGCCGGATTCATATGTCCGAATAAAACCACCTTGTCTCCCCACTTTTTTTTCATATCCTCAAAACTTTCACAATCACTCGGGACATAGGCATAGGAGATGCCAATAGGTTCCATGGCTTCGTATTGTGCGTCAAAATATACGCCATTACCGCAATTATGGACCCAGAAAGTCGTACCCTGGGACTTGGTGAATTCTGCGATTTTCTTTGCAAATGGTCCTTCTATTCCAGTCCACATCTTTGCGCTCATGATGCACTGCGACGCAAAAAGGGTGTCAATGCATACGCCATGGGGACTCAGCTTGCAAAGCTCCCTGACGTAATCAATGATCCCATCAGTAATTACGTCCAGGGCCTTTAATACCTCCTCACGGTGTCTGACGCAGTCAGCGAACAGTTTCTCCGCGCCTCTCATCATGGCGAGTGTGCCGAGGGGACCGTAAATGAATGCAACAACCGCCTTATCATTACCAGTGTTGTTCATTACAATGTCGAGGGTTTTTACCATTTCCGCCATTCTTGAAATTCCACTGGGTCCCTTGGTTTTGCATGCGACAATCGGTTTGACTTTTGTCGCATATTCATCAGGACTTGCGACAAGGGGATTTTCATAGTTGGGACGTGTTGTGTCATTGAGGAGGAACTGGGTGTCCTGCCCGAAATCATGGGCCTCAACCGTAAGATCAACCAGCAAAACATTTCCATCGTGACCGATCAGCTCAGTGGCTTGGGAAAAAGCATTTCCAGCAATCTCACCGTCCATGGAAAATTCGTCAAAACGGCATCCGTAGACCCGGTGACATGCACCACAAAACAATGTGCATACGGGTACACGATCAGGTTCCTCATGTTGTAATGTTTTCACTACCCGTTCTAATCCTGTCATTTTTCCTCTCCTTTGTCTTTTGATGAAATGGGTTAAATAAATGCATAACCAAAGAAAAAACAGAATTTTATTATAGGATTTTTTGTTTTGCATGAGCAATAGCCGCCAGCACTGTTTTGATATGGTCAAAACAGTGGTCTTCATATAGCCTAAATTAGCCATGAAATCTGGGCCGTTCAACTACCGGAGGTGAACAGAGAGGAGAGGAGGGTGATTATGAATTGGTGGACGTGTATCCCTTTCTGACCGCGTATTTGACCAACTCCGCGGTTTTTTTCATTTGCAGCTTCCGCATGATATTGCTACGGTGGTGCCCGACCGTGTGGACGCTGATATAGAGCGACTCGGCAATCTCTTTTCTCGATTTCCCTTCCGATATGAGCGTCAGGACCTCTCTTTCACGGAGCGTTAAACGCTCAAGGAGGTGCTGACGGCCGCTGTAGATTCTCGTCAAATCATCCGCCAAATCAAGGGAGAGCAGCGGTGAAACGTAACTGCGCCCTGCACGAATGGCCTCTATGGCGGAAAAGAGTTCCGTATCGGTATCTTCTTTTAAGAGATACCCTTCGGCGCCCGCGGAAAAACAATGATACAGAAGTTCCTTATTGCGATGCATGGTCAAGATCAATATCTTCATACCCGGATTAACGATTTTGATCTCGCGGGTGGCCTCAACGCCCCTCATTTTAGGCATGGAGATATCCATAATGACCATTTGGGGGGACAATTTTTTCAACAGCTCAAGGAGTTCAAGACCGTCGTCCGCCTCACCGATGACTTCCAGCTCATCGGTTTCGTCGATGATCATTTTGACGCCCTGCCGAAACATCTTATGGTCGTCCGCAAGGACAATCTGAAAGGGCTCCATCATTTTCCTCTTAATACCTTCGTTTTTTCCACGGGGACCGTCAGCCCGATGCGGGTGCCGTGGCCCGGCCGGCTTTGAACCTCCAGGGAAGCCCCCAGCATTCTGGCACGTTCTTCCATGGCCGCCAACCCGAAACCCCTTTCATCGGGATTTTCAGGCAAGGGTCCGTTCACGTCGTACCCTTTGCCGTCATCTTCCATAACCAGGGAGACGTTTTGGTTGCGGACCTCCGCCCTGACGAATATCTGTTCGGCGTCGGCGTGTTTTCCGATATTGGTCAAGGCCTCCTGGAATATCCTGTAAATAATGATCTGGGCCTCACTTGAAAGGGAATCATTGATCTCTTCGATGGCAAAGAAAACCCGATTGTTGTTGTGCCTGGCAAACTCTTCCACCATCCACCGAAGCGCCCCCGAGAGCCCCAGATCCTCCAGCAGAGCAGGGCTCAAATCACGTGAAAGCCTTCGGATGCTTTCGATAATCCGGTCGATATCCTTAAAGACATTCACATCGTCGGATCGCAGCCTGGTCCCATGGTCCCCCAGTCCCCGCTCAATGGATCTCAACTTGAGTTTCAGAACGGAGAGGGATTGCCCCAATTCGTCGTGCAGTTCAAAGGAAATCCGCTTTCTTTCCCTCTCCTGGGCCGTCAAGAGGTAAGAAGAGAGCTCCCTGAATTTCCGCTCCGATTCCGCCAGGGCCGATTCCGCGCGCTTGTTCTCCGTAATATCCAGGGCGATGCCCAAAACCGCCGATTTGCCTTCCAACTCAATAGTGGACAAGGTGAAATCGCACCAGCCCGTTTCACCGTTTTTCCGCTGTATCTTGAGCTCATACCGGGGCGACACCTTTTCCCCCCGCTCCCGTGCAAGCCCTCTTTCCCTGGCAATATCCCGATTATCGGGGTGTATGATCTCCCAGAAGTCCCTGGATACCAGTTCCTCCGGTTTATAGCCGAATATGGCCTCCGATGCTTGATTGACGAAAGAAATTTTGGTCCCCCGATAGATGAATATGGCACACCCGACCGTTTCCACCAGCTTTCGAAATTTGGCTTCGCTCTCCCGCAACTCCCACTCGGTCCACTTCCTGAGGATCAGCCGCCACATCCCCTGCATGAGCAGTTTCAGCTGGCGGACATCCGTCCGATCATAGGCCTTCACCTTATTTCCCACGCCTGCCACGGCGACAATCTTCGTCCCGTCAAAAACGGGGATGTTCACGTGACGCCGAATTTCCACATGCCCTTTGGGGTATCCTTTTTTTAAAGGACTGGGGGCCGCGTAATCATTGAAAATAACCGGTTTTCGCTGTCTGGCGGCTTCTCCCCAGAGTCCGGTGGTCTCGATGGGATAGAATTTGGGTTTGTCGGGAATAGCACATTGGCCCATGGCAGTTTTGGACCATGAATGCATGGTCAGCATGGTCTCATCCTGGTTCATGAAAGCGAGATAGCCGATCTCGCTGCCCGTGAGGCGAACCGCTTCTTCAAGGGCAAAGTCCGTAATTTCCTGAAGCCGCGCACCGGTCATTTCATTGAGCCGCAACAGGGCTTCAAGCCGGGATTCCTCCAGATGAAGGGCTTCGTCGGCACGATTCCGCCAGGCGGCCTCCTTTTCCAGGGCCTTGACCCTTCGCTCCAACTCTTCATAGGTCGGCTTTTCCGTCATCATAACGGCCTCCCGCTTTTCATGCCCAATGGAAGATGATTTTTCTTTAAGATCCGGCACTTAATCTTTATAGAACACCCATGGGAGCGGGTCAAGGCGTCTCTTGACGGTTGGGTGGTTTCCGGCGAAAAAACCGGCAGTTCTTGACTTCTTTTGAGAATTATTTCCCTTACCGACACTTTCCCGATTACCATTGACACGCTGGGCTTTTTATACCATAGTCCCCCTCGACAAAAATTAGAAAAGAGAGAGATAAATGAATAGACTCCGGACCGGATCCGCATGGCGGGTCGCTTGATCTGTATCATGGCGCTTTTGTTGACCACCGCAACCGCGAACGCTGAAAATACGGGAGTGAAGGCATGGACCGCGGCAATTGCGGTTGATGCCGTCCGATGGACCTCCCCCACCGCGCCGCCCGACTACACGAGCGGTTCCGAGACGGAAGCGGGTGAGCGATTATTGCCGTTGCTGGATCGCGCCGTACCGGTTCCCGTCAAATCGCTCCCCTTGACCACGCCCGAGCTTGGCGCAACGGACCGGGGCGGCGAAGTCTGGTCCATGAGCGCCCGCGAAGAGGAGGCCACATATCTAGTTGGCAGCCGTCGCCGTGGCGAGGCCTGGCAGCCCCTCTATTTCTGCGCCACCGGTTTGTCGGTGCAGCCTGATCCGGTCTTTGACGAGGCCCTCGCAAGGACGCTGTCGGTTGTCCTGCACAATGGCACCGCCAGAGTGCAAGTATCGGGGGTGCCCTATTTGGCGGGAGTGGGCCAAGTAAGCCTTGAAACATGGGGCAAGAGGGAAATCAAGGCCCCCTGGGATGCCTACTGGGTCTTCATGGTGGATGACGCACCTCTGGCCAACTGGGCCCACCCGTGCCGCTATGTCTTTGTTTCCCCCGACCTCTCGGCCGTCGTTGTTCGCTATGCATACACGCCGCTCGCCGTCCGCCCCCTCTCCACGCAAACAACCCGAAGCGAAAGCGCTCTCGAAACCATCATCCCCTTCGTGCCGCTTCCGACGTCCGGCAAACGGGAAGCGCCGGAGGAATTGCCCCGGTCCGGTTCCATGCGCTATGACGGCGATGTCTCCAACTGTTATGCGGTGATCGTCTCCGGCGGCTACAACCTCAAAAACAACCATATCCGTTACTGGGGCGATGCCGCGTTCACATACAGCACCCTGACCCTGAAATACGGCTATCCGAAAAGCAACGTCTATGCCTTGATTTCGGATGGACTCGATCCCGCACCGGACCGGAGCGACGACACCAACTCCCCCACCGACCTGGACGGCGACGGCATCCCCGACACCCGCGCTTCGGCTACCAAAGCCAACATCAGCAATGTGTTCGCGGCCCTGCAGACCCAACTGAAACCCACCGACCAGCTCTTTGTTTTCTTTACGGACCACGGCGGACCCACCATCGGCGGCGGCGAGTGGGATGTCGATCTCGTCCTGTGGAACGAAGAATTATTGACCGATTACGAACTGGCGGCCCTGACCGAGTCCATTCACTGTCCTGTTTTCTTCGCCATGGAGCAATGTTATGGCGGTGGATTCCTGGACAACCTGAACCAGACGAACCGCGCCATCGCCACGGCCGCCCGATTCGATGAATTTTCCTATGCGGGAGACACCTATCCCTATTTCAACCAATGGGCCTATCATTTCACCGCGGCGTTGCGGGGGTTCTATCCGGATAACGAAAAACCGTGGATCGATACTGAAGCGTGCAATGCCGACTTCAACGAAGATCTCTACGTCTCATTCGAGGAAGCCTACCGGTACGCCTTGCTCCATAAATATCCCTACGACCACCCCATGTACAACGAAAATCCTTCCGGATCCGGCAAGCAGCTGTTCCCGATTCTTCCCGATCCCAAAGATCTGGGTGTGGGGGAACTGGTCTTCGATCTCATTCCCACGCGCCTGTATCAGGTCGTCGACAGACCGATTTCCGTCAGAATCACCGCGCAAAACGTATTCGGCGAATTCCGGGGACAGTATATGTATTTTTTGACTTACCCATGAAATCGGTCCATGCTATCCAAATGGCTAGGATTGCAAGAGTTGTGGTGGAAGGCATGCCGCACCATATTACACAGCGCGGCAACAGACGGCAGAAGACTTTTTTTTCGGATGAGGATTATGCCGCCTATATAGCCCTTATGGCGGAATGGTGCCGGAAACATGCCGTGGAGATATGGGCCTATTGCTTGATGCCGAATCATATTCATCTAATTGCCGTTCCTGGAAAAAAGGAAAATCTCAGACTGGCCATCGGAGAAGCCCATCGCCGATATACCCGCCGGATCAACTTCAGGGAAGGGTGGCGCGGCCATTTGTGGCAGGAACGGTTTTCTTCATTTGTGATGGATGAGCATTATCTGTTGGCGTGTACGCGATATATCGAAAACAACCCGGTTCGCGCAAATCTGGTTAGGCACGCGGAGAAATGCCGCTGGAGCAGTGCTTCGGCCCACATATCCGGTCAAAATGATGCACTGGTAGACATAGATCCTCTACTTTCAATCATCAAAGGCGACTGGCTGGATTTTCTGGGGCAGAGGCTGTCGCCTACGGAAACAGACGACATCCGCAAGCATGCGCAAACAGATCGCCCACAGGGGGATGAGCGTTTCGTTACCCGCCTGGAATGTCTGCTCGGCAGGGAATTGCGGCCGCGAAAACCCGGCAGAAAGCCAAAGAAGAGAAGTAATTGATATACTGTCCCCGGAATTACGGACTTCATTTTTTCTGCTGGTGGAGTGCGTTTTTATTTGACAAGCCCTTTAATGGGCGACCCCAGCCACACCGCCACCACCAGCCACCCGATTTTATCCTATTTTAATGAGGTGATCATCATGTATGGGTGCAGAAAATGTCTTAAAGAAACCAAAGGAAATGGTTGGATCAAACAATTTTTTTCTTGTGCGCCAAGTGTTCTCGATTATCGGTTGAGAAAACGTGATTTTTGGTTTCACAGAAGTTACGGCGGCTTGGCCCTAAAACTACTTAAATGCGATGGTCATGCGCCGTTGGCTTACCTGCTGTCTTCCCTTTTCCTCATTTTTCTAATATACGGTCCTACGCTTGGGTGGCGAGGGCTACCGGCTCTGGCGATATTCGTTGTGTCTTGGGCCTGCCTTTACCTCGTGGCACGGATTTTCGGAGACAAATATCTTATGTGGGGCCAGCTCGCGGTCCTTTCTGCGGTAACTCTTGTTGTCTGGAATTTGGCCGGCCCGAAGACGGTCGAGTTCAACAAACAAATGTACCAAAATATTCTTCTTCCGCTTATCTTGCCTTATGTATTTATACCGCTGCTGCTAGCAAAGATCCTATCCATTTTCCTATTTCGAAAACTGTGCAATGTCAATACCTTTCGTGATCTCCTGCCCCATGTGAGACTTCTACCGAAACCAGCGAAGGCGCCTGTGTTCAGCTATTGGTTTATACTGCATAGCCTGGTTCATGCACCCCTGCGATATCCGCTGCATCTTCTTTTCTTTCCTGCGCTCGGTGCACTGTTCATCCCTTACAATTTCCATATTGTTTGGTGGGCCATAGGAATGGTCGTTGCCACCTGGCTGATGCTGAGTTTTTTCAGTCTCCACAACCGGTTCAATTTTTTTCTTCCGATTCTATCTCGTACCTTTTTTAAAGGAGGCGCACTCATCGTCTCTCTGCTCATCATTGTTTTGGGGACTGGGCGCTTGGCGGAGATATCCTACATCCAGACGGTTGTTGAATCGAGCAATTGGAAGACTTTGCTCAGTTACATCGGAGCCTTTTATAGCTTTTTCTGGTTCACGGAGTACTGGCTGAACCGAACGTTGATGGAACAGCTCATGAATCTCTTGAGAAAACCCTCGGATTCCATCGGTAAGACCCGTTATGACCTCGATCCGAATGATCCCGTGAGCACAAAAACCATTGTCGATCCCAAGGGCAGGGAGCTTCAGATCCATGCCGGAACCCGGATCATGGCAATTGGACGGCTCAAGGCAAACGGGAAACCGATTTTTCAAAGTTACGAAAGGCAGGAACTGTTCCAGCGTATTTTGGAGCAGGGCACCATTAATGACTTGACGAGAAAATTTGCCAGAACGGAGGATGCCAAGACTCTTCTATTCGAGATCCGGCGCAGAATCCGATCCTATTTTAGTACAATAAACATTTATTTTATTTCCCTGACGATCATTCTGGCCGTATGCCTTCACAACCGTTTCCAGCAACCGCAAGCCGTCATCACACAAGCGGAAAAGCACGCTGACGTCGATTTGGTCAACTGTATATGGCAAAATCCTTTACAAAAAAGGGTAATCTTGCTGGCGGCATCGGGTGGGGGAACCAGGGCGGCTCTCTATACACAGTCCGTGTTGCACGGACTCCATAAAATAAATGCTTTGAAAGACATGGTATTGGCGAGTGGTGTGTCTGGAGGAGGTGTGGCGCTGGCTTACTTTGCGGCTCGACAGGAAGAACTCGAAAAAGGCGGTAAAAGCGCTTGGGATCGATATGCCTGCGACATGACATATCCTTTCATATGGGACGTACTTGAAGGCGCTTCGGAATGGCGAATCACTGCAGGCACACGTCTTGGTAAGTTGTTGTCGGAAAGTTTCGAGCGGGTTTTCCATGGAAATAACGATGCCTTGCCGCCGCGAAAGAAGACTTTCGGCGAAGTTGATGGATTTGGGCTGATTCTTAATACCTCACTAGCCGGTCATCTACAAAGTGAGACCTGTTTACAACCGGAAGAATACACCGCTGCTTGCAGAAAACTCACGGACGGTTCCGTAGCCGGGGGCAGACTGATTTTCACAAACCTGGCCGACATAAGTGTTTTTTCTTCTCAAAAAACCGATCAGGATATGCCTTACGTCGTTATCCCTGCCGGTTCATTAAGTACTGCAGGAGCACTGAACGCCAATTTCCCACCGCTGTTTTCAAACGCCGCGGTGGACATCGAATCGAAGCATCGCTACTGGGTAACGGATGGCGGGGTCGTAGACAACCGTGGAATGATATCGTTGCTTCTGGCGCTTGAAGGTGCCTTGGCGCACAGGCCGGAAGGCGCCACAAACAACCCTGAACTCTGGATTATATTGGCGGAGGCATCCGCCGGCTCCACCACATACACGCAGGACCGCGGGATCGGGACAAGCTTTGGGGCGTCGGCAAAAATAGCCAATAAGCTCATTGACCGATTACGCAGCTCGGTGGAGGCGTTGTATCCCGGCACGGTGAGATTTTTCGATCTTGCGATGCCGGAATTTCTACGCATCGACGGGGGACTGGGAACCCACTGGATGCTGCCCCGAACAATCAAAATAAAGAATCCACAGCCAGAGGATGCGCAAACGGCCCCCGAAGAGATTGAGATAGATGCGATCGCAGTGCGTCAGTTAATCAAGGATCTCCACCAACCGGTTCCAAGCTCTGAATTTACCCTATGCTATTATGAAAATGATTTTCTGTTCGGAATGGCGCCCGAAGGGAGGGAAAACCTGCCCGTTATAAACGAATGGATCACGGAAAGTAACCACCACAAGGTTTGGCAAAGCATACTAGAAGCAGATGCCAGAATTAGGGAGGAAGATGCAAAACCGCTTCAGAATAGAGCCAACTTAACTGATTGACATGCAATAAATTGACAGGAATATAATGGGGTCATAATTGTAATGAAGAACTCTTGCGTTTGGCAATGAATGCTAATATTGCATGCTAAAATGAGGAAAGCTCAACTTAAGCAATAAAGATAAAAAGCAAGTATTTGCAGCAGCATTTGCTCAAATATTTTCTAAAGACCATAAGTCAATCAGTGATGGCCATTTTGAAATATTAAAGGAGGAATTTAACGAGCGTGAAATATCGGAGTTGTGTTCTCCTATAAGCTTTATCTCTGCGAACCAAAAACTTGGTCGCATTTATAATTTAACATGGGAATATCACGCAAATAAGGCAACTACCTTATCGGAACTAAACCAAAACTGTGGCTAAAACCGGGCTCAATAGATCGAACGGATTAAAATTTTCCATAGTGAAAAGGAGGTCAACTGTGAAAAGAAAAGATTCCATAGTGTTCAGTTCAGGTCAGATAGGGCCGCTGGAAATCAAGAACCGCCTGGTACGGTCGGCCACTTTCGAGAATGCAGCCACAAGCGAGGGGGAGGTATCGGACTTTCTCGTGAACCTGTACCGCGATCTCGCACAGGGGGGCGTCGGCCTGATCATCACGGGCACCGCCGGCGTGTACCCCATAGCGCTAGCCCCGCCGCATCTCATGCGAGCGGACGATGATTCCTTCATCCCGGGCCTCGCGAGGATCCCTCGTGCGGTGCATGAGGTGGCCCCCGATTGCAGGGTGGTTCTGCAACTGCACCATCCTGGAAGACAGGTTTTTGACGAGAAGAGTGGTCCAAGGCTGATGCCTCTGCTTCCGCGGGCGTGGATGGCTTACATACAGAAGCATCCGGAACTCCTGGTCCCGTCTCCGGAACCGCATCCGGTCCCGGAGGCGATTTCACCCTCCGCCGTGCACGACGCCTTTTTCGATCGAACACCGCGGGAAGTAACGCTCAACGAAATCCAACAGATTATCGGCGCGTTCGCAGAGGGTATCATTCGTGGCCAGGAAGCCGGATTCGACGGTGTTCAGCTTCACGGGGCCCACGGCTATCTTCTAAGCTCGTTCCTATCGCCCAGAACCAACAGACGCGACGATCAATACGGCGGCTCCACGGAAAACCGGACAAGGATCGTCAGAGAGATCTACAAGCAGGCGAGGCGCAAGGTGGGGAATGATTTTCCCATACTCATCAAGATGAATACCACGGACTTTCTTCCCGGTGGCATGGATATGGAGGAAGCGGTCCGGGTGGGTAAGATTTTATGGGACACAGGTTTTGCCGCCATCGAGGCGAGCGGCGGCATGTGGGAGGCGACGACCCGTTCGAAAGAAGAGCTGGGCTGGGACCCTGTCATACTGCCCGAATCCCGGACCGGTATCAAAAGTAAAGACCAGGAAGCCTACTTTCTTCCCGGCGCCAAAGCGCTCAAGGAAGCGATCGCGGCACCCATAATCCTCGTGGGCGGTCTCAGGTCCATCAGTCGAATCGAAGAAGTGTTGAATTCGAAGGCCGCAGATTTCGTGTCATTGTCGAGGCCCCTGATCAGGCAGCCCGATCTTCCGAGCCGCTGGCTTTCCGGAGAAGGGGCGGACAAAGCGGAATGCATCTCTTGTAACGCGTGCCTGCCCATACGTAGCGCCCCCTTGGCTTGTCGGGCGAAGATGCGGTAGCGGGTCCAATGGCAGAATAAATAATGCTTTTTGGTCACGAGGTCACGTAAAGAAATAGCCTCTAAACTCTCAACCCCTCAATAAAGGAGGCGGTTCCTTATGGTCTATATGAAGACCATTTTCTTTACAATTTTTATCATTTGAGTGGATCAGAGGACATCCTGCAGCAATCTGTTCAGTTTTCGGTTCCATTTGCCGGATAGCTCCCCAGCCGCTTGAGGCTGATGGTCATACGCTCCATCTTTTCAAGCACCGGCTTGACCGCGGCGTCGTTTTCATCTCCCTCGAAGTCCAAGAAGAAGCAGTAGTTGTCGGGATCGGAGCGGAGCGGCATACTGGCGATACGCGTCAGGTTGATCCCTGCCTCGGCGAAAAGCTGCAATACCGCATGGAGCCGTCCCGACTCGTGGGGTGTGGCAAAGATGACGGACGTTTTTTCGCCGCGCTTACCGTAGGGGTCGCGGGCCAGAAGCAGAAAACGGGTCGTATTGGAAGGCCCGTCCTCAATCCCTTCCTTGATGATCTCCAGGTCATAGAGCTCGGCGCACAGGGCGCTGGCAATGGCGGCAGCGGCCCGTGGGTTTTCCCGGGCCAGCATCTTGGCCGCCCCGGCCGTGTCATAGTACGGGCGCGGCTCCAGATGGTTGCGCATGAGAAAGCCGCGGCACTGGGCCAGGGCCTGGGGGTGGGAGTAAACCATCCGTATGTCGCGGTAATCCGTCACGTCGGTGCTCAAAAGGCAGTGATTCACCCGGATTCTGGCCTCGCCGATCACCTTCAGGTCGGTGGAGGTCAACAGGTCGTTGACCTGGGTGACGGCGCCCTCCAAAGAGTTTTCCACGGGCACCACGCCCAGGTCGAAATGCCCTTCCTCGACTCCGCGGAACACGTCCATGAATTCCATGCAGGGGATACAGGCTCCGCCCGGTATCAGCTTCCGGGCGGCCACGTCGCTGTAAGCCCCATGCTCCCCCTGGAAAGCAACCAGTCGGCGTTCCTTTTTCTGCAGGCGCTTGCTCTCCTCTATAATGGATTTCAGAAGCCGACGGGTGAAGGAGCGCTCCACCAGGTCCAGATTGAGTCTTTCTGCCTTGGCCAGCAGCTCCTCCTCGCGCTGGGGGTCGTTGATGGTCTCCTTGAACTTGGCCGATCTGAGCGCCAGGCCCATGCGTTCCTGAAGCAGGACCAGCAGTTCGCGGTCGATCTTGTCGATGTTACGTCGAATATCTTTCAGTTCCATGGGGTCTCCTTTACATTGCCGGGTGAGATGTTTTCAAATGCGGCAATTCTTCCATGAACGATTGCAGGGGCCGCAATTGCCGCATCATGTCTTCAAAAAGGTCCGGGGTCAGGGCCTGGTCGGCGTCGCACAGGGCTTCGGCCGGATTGTTGTGCACCTCGATGATCAAACCGTCCGCGCCGGCGGCCACCGACGCCAGGCTCATGGGGGCGATCAGGCTTACGCGGCCGGTGCTGTGTGTGGGATCGATGATGATGGGCAGATGGGTCAGCTCGCGCATGGCCGGCACGGCGGAAAGATCCAACGTGTTCCGGGTGTATTTCTCAAAGGTGCGGATGCCCCGCTCGCAGAGAATCACGTTGGGATTCCCTTCGCTCAGGATGTACTCGGCGCAGTTCAGCCACTCCTCCAATGTGGAATACATGCCGCGTTTGAGCAGTACCGGTTTGCCGATCATGCCCACCTCCTTGAGCAGGGAGTAGTTCTGCATGTTGCGGGTGCCGATCTGAAGTACGTCGGCAAACTCCGCCACCCAGGACACGTCCCGCGGGTCGATCACCTCGGTTACGATGGGCAAGCCGGTCTCGGCGCGGGCCGTGGCCAGGATTTTGAGCCCCGTAAGGCCCAGCCCCTGAAAGGAGTAGGGTGAGGAGCGCGGCTTGAAGGCCCCGCCGCGCATCATATCGGCGCCCGACGCCTTGACGGCCCTGGCGGTTTCCACGGCCTGGGATTCACTCTCCACGCTGCAGGGTCCTGCGATCACCGTAAACCCTTTCCCCACCCGGACCCCGGATACGTCCACGACCGTCCTGTGTTCGGGTTCCCGCGTTGACAGTTTAAGATTGTTCATTGAAGTTCACCTCCGCTTCACCATCAAAGACTCTGAGACTATTGTTTCCATGCTAAAAAATGCTCACCAAAAAAGAAAAAGCCCCGAGATTCTTTCTCGGGGCTTTTTCTAAAAAAATACCCCGAGTGGTCCGCTAAGGTCCACCCGGGGTGTTTTAACTGTTTATGTCAGAACACCGGATGGACGCTTCTAAAACCAAAAAAGAAGCATCCGAAGGTAAAAAATCGACTTGGAGTCCGGTGTAAATTCATTGTGCAATCCTCTTATTAAAGCGAAGAATACTATCGATTGAGCGGTTTGTCAAACAGTTTTAACCATTTTAATATTTGCCGTACAGTTCGGCTGCCTCCATCATGGCCATGGCATTCATCAACGATCCGTTGGGCGGAAATTCACACCCCGTGGCCAGAATAAAGCCACCATCCTTACCCAATTCCTCGATCTGCTTTCTGCATTCCTCCTTCATTTCATCGGGAGTCCCCAGAAAGGCGTACTGGGCCGGGCTCACGTAGCCGCACAGGCAGGTCTTTTTCCCGTATTTTGCCTTGAGTTCGTGCATGTCCGCCGTGTCGTCGGCCGGATAGGCAAAAGAGATGGCCACCGGTTCCATGGCTTCGATCTGGGCGTCAAAATAGATGCCGTTGCCGCAATTGTGGACCATGACCATCATACCGGCCTCACGGATGGCGTTCGCCAATTGGGTGGTGAAAGGCCCCTCGATATCTTTCCACATCTGTTTTGCCATGATGGTTTGAGACGCAAAGAGGGTGTCCAACACC
The DNA here is from genome assembly GCA_963663335.2 of Desulfatiglandales bacterium. GTDB lineage: Bacteria > Desulfobacterota > DSM-4660 > Desulfatiglandales > Desulfatiglandaceae > NaphS2. The sequence continues at coordinate 1,380,468 of CAXXLN010000002.1, forward strand.
ACCGCATGGGCACCGGTTTTGCCGATGGCTTTGATATACTCGATCAATACGGGAGTGATGGTTTCCTGGGCCTTGATGACCGCTTCTTTATGCTTATAGCAATCCCGAAATAGATTTTCGGCACCCCGCATCATGGATAAAATGCCCAGGGGACCGTACACGAATGCCATGAAGGGAACCGTGTCGGCCCGGTCGTCGCAGACGATGTCATAATATTTCAGGCATTCTTTCATGCGGGGGGATCGGGTAGGGTCGATCTGTTCGATTTTGGCGTAATCGTCCGGTGATTTGATAAAGGGGTCGTCATAGTCGGGATGGGCCGTGTCTTCGATGGGAAAGATCATCTTCTGGCCGAAGTCCGCCGCTTCAACGGAAAGGTCCACCAGACCCAGGATGCCGTCAAACCCGATCAGGTCATGGGCCTGCAGCATTGATTTCGCCATGATCTCACCATCCTGGGACCACTCTTCGTAGGTCACCCCGTAAACCCTGCGGGACGCCCCGCAAACCAAGGGTGCCGCGGGAACGCGATCAGGGATTCCACCTTGCAGGACTGTTCCAACTCTTTCTAATGGTGTCATTTTTTACCTCCTTATCAGCTATGAGATTAATTTGGGCTTCCCATCCATTTCGGGAAGAATTTAAGTTCATCATCAATCAATGCGTTTCATCACCTCCCCCATGCCATCACCGTTTTGTGCGCTTAAAGGGATTAATGGGCCGCAAAGGCCCTGAAGCAGACCGTTTATGGTTTCCATATCACGGGACCCGATCAGATCCATGCGGCTCACGGCCACCAGATCGGAGTCCTTCACCTGCCCCAGAAGCAGTGCCCGCCGATCAGACCACAAAAAGGGAAATTGGGCGCCGTCCACCAGGGTGATAAACGGGCCTGCCCCAAAACGGACATCCCGCAGACCCATTGCCGTTACGTCCTTTAGCTCCCGTGTCACCACCATTTCCGAAGGTTCTATGAACAGCAGGTCCGGATCAACATTCCGTTTGATCTTTTTGATAAGGTCAACCAGACCGGAAGCCAGAGAGCAGCCCACTCAACCACCCCTGATGTATTCCACCGTAAGGCCGTGGGCCTCCACAAAGTCATCATCGTAGGCGACCCGCCCTTCTTCATTGACGATGACCGCCGACCGTTTGGCCGCAGCGCCGGCGTGGGCGACCATTTCACGAATCAAAGTGGTCTTACCGCTCTCCCGGACACCTGATACCGTAATAACCCGCATTCACGCCTCCTTATCCGAATCCGGTTTCCCGGCTTCGTCAAACTGCGCTTCCAGCTCTTTTTGGTACGCCTCTTTGGAAGCCAAAAAATCAAAAGCATCGAAATAGGCGTGTTCTTTCTCTTTCACCACGCTAAGCCCGTACCCGTGAGCCACTTCATGCATCCCTTCCAGCGTGGCCGCCTTTACCGTTTCCTCGACGATGCCCTGCACGATGCTGTTGACGGCCATTTGAAGATCCTTCACGGGGCGGGTCAACTTTCCCTTGGAATAGGCGCCGTGGGCCACACCGATGGTGTCGGCCTTGATGGTTCCGGCCCGGGTTTCCACATGGCTCTTGATGTGTCCGATGCAGCGGGCGCCCGCATCCATGCATTTGCCCGCGATGCCGTTCGCCGCCAGTGACTGGGAGAGTTTCAACATGAGGGTGGTTTTACCGCATCCCAGAAATCCGGCGACCTGTGTGAGTTTCATGGTGTTGAGCCTCCAAGAATTTGATGAATCGCCCGAAGCGACGATCATTGGGGAAGTTGACATTTAATGTATACGGTTTTAGTATACATTAACAATGGCCGAGACCCACTGTTTTCATATGGCAGAAACAACGGTCTTCATATGGCTGAAAGTGGCCATATGGATCTTGTGGTTTTTGAACGACCGAAAGAAAGATGGGGTGATTGCGGATAGGTGGAATTGTATCCTTTTCTGACCGCGGCTTTCTTCGTCTGCAACTTTCCCATGATGTGGCTGCGGTGATGGCCCACCCGTTGAACGCTGATATAGAACAATTCGACAATCGCTTCCATGGTCGCAAATCTAAAATCCCTTCCATCGCGATCACCTTATAAGTGGTGGACGACACGTTTCTGAATGTCATCTGAACTCATACCGCCCTGCATGGGTGCCCAATTCCCATTCTGCAAGGTGATCTCTCTGACATCCCGAAAATAGGCACCGTTTGCGCATGGTTTACAGAGCGGCGTCCCATCTACAATGACTTCTCTGTGATCACGCACCACCTGACCGCATCGTCCACATGAAACCTTGCTGCGGGTAGGGCCGGGCAGGTCAAACGCATTGATTGCCACCCGTACCTGCTGAACACGGAAAAGGGCACTATCCGGCATCTGCAAATAGCCTTCCGTCTGCTGCTGCTGTTTTCCAGCCACACCCGGAGCATATAGCGGTGCGAGATCGCGGGACTCTTCGGTAGACAGGATTCTGAAGGCCCTATTGGATTCCAGGTTAACAAAGGTTGCCGCCATAATACCGTAGTCCACAAACTTGAGTGACCGCCGCCCTAACTTCACACCGGTAACATGGGTCACTGCATCGGCGGTACATCTATCCATTTCAATATAAACAATGAGTTTCTTGATTTGCTCGTGCCGCCTTGGCTCATCCAGACCGATGAGCCGACAACCCAACATGGCCATACGTACACCGACGATCTGCCCCGGACAGAGATGCCCATGGGCCTCGACAGAACCTTCCAGAAGTGTTTGAAATTCTTGCATCGCCATTCCCCCGAAAATGAGCTTATGTTAATACTAGCATAACGGTTGATAAAAAAATTTTACCACCTGATAATGAGAGGGGCTCCATGAGCGGAGGAGCCCCTGATGGCTATTTGCTGTCAGTAAATGCTTCCCATATTGCCGGCGGTATTGACCACATGGGTGAAAAACATGATCCTGCCCAATAACTCGCCGGCAAGGAGGATCACCGGCAGCCAGAAAGGTATCTTCCTGATGGCAGCCAACACGGCAATGCCCAATCCGAATTCCCCTGCCAAACGAAGCCAGTAGAGTCCGGACCCATAATAGGCCGATCCGGTCATCTGCATCACCTTACCCCCGGAGAGCCAGACGGAAGGGACTATTAAATTAACCACCAGTCCCACAATCAAGCTCACCAGCAGAATGTTGTACAGCAACTTTTTCTTACTCTCTTGAACAAAATAGGAAGAGAAGGCGGAACCGAGAATAAAGGCCGTAAGTACGTAGAACAGAATGGGCAGGCCGTTTTCCAGAGCGGGGAAACTCGGGGGAGAATATACCATGCCTGAAATGAATAGGGCGGCCAGGCCAACCAGTGCCGCGATTATCATGACCACCCCACTACCGGATGATTTTTTTAATGTGACGACAAGGGCGACAATGATGAGTGCGCCGAAAACCATGAAAGCAAGGGCTTCCCTCGACAGCCACGACGTGCTGAGGTGAGCGAGGGCTCGGGGACTGCCTGTAGGATGACCCAGATGAAAGAGACCGACAACCAGGGCCGTCAATAGCACCAATCCCGTGACCAGCCACTCCGTGCTCAGAGAGGGTACTTCAGGACCTTCGGCCGTGCTTAGCTGGCGCAAGGCCATCATAATCGCCAGACCCACGGATGCCTGGCCCAGTACCGTGAAAATGACCAATGTTAATTCCATATTATTCATATCGCTTCCCTCCTTATCACTATCGGCTGCCTGGGCGCCCAAAAACGGACAGAAGGATTAAGATGCGGAAAATTGGGAAAGCCGGGGGCGTTCTGGGTAGCGCCAGACTTGTTAAAAACAGTTAAATCAATAAGTTGAAGTGCTTCTGTGGGGCAGGCTTGAACACAGGCCGGTTTTAGCCCCGCATCCTGTCTTTGCCAGCAAAAGCTGCATTTTTCAGCCTTTTTCAGGACAGGATTGAATTTCGGGGCACCGAAAGGACAGGATCGAATACAATTTCCACAACCGATGCACTTGTCTTGGTTGTGGATGACAATGCCGTCTTTATCCCGCTTGGTATACGCCTCAACAGGGCAAACCTCGAGACAGGTGGGTCGCTCGCAATGGTTGCAGGCCAGTGAATAGAAAGCCCGCTCCCGATGCGGATAGATGGCTTCGCTCAGCGGATAAACGAAACGCCAGACCACGCCAACCTCCTGATGATATTGATTCTTACATGCCAAAGCACATGTATTGCACCCGATGCAGCGTTTGGCATTGACGGAAAATCCGATCTGTTTTTTCATAAGCCCATACCTCCTATATTCTTGCCACGTCGGCAAACTGGTCATGAATGGCCACTCCCGGGGCGCCTGTCTTATAGGCGCCCATGTCCGCAGACGTATCATCCACAAGGTTATTGACGTTGAATTTATTCTTCCTGAACCACGCTTCATACATGAGCAGGGTGTCAGGCGGCACATCGTCCGTGAGTTTGGCCTCAAGGGTCACTTCGCCGATCTTGTTAAAGACGCGAACCGTATCGCCGTCACTGATGCCTTTCTTCTTTGCGACACGAGGATTGATATAGACATATGGCTCGGGATTAAAATCTTGCATCCAGTCAATATTATTGAATTGTGAATGGATGCCGAACTTGGAGTGTGGGGTGAGGAGGTGGAAAGGCGCGTACGGTTTGCGGGGGGATTTGTATTCCGGTAAGGCCTTATTACCCCATTTGGCCGCTGTTTCTGATTTGAATTCGTATTTCTTGGATGGCGTCTTAAACTTGAGATCATGCCAGGAAGCAGGATTCACCTTGGCCTTGCGGGGGCCGTTCCTCAAATCCTTCCAGGACTCTATTCCGAACAGATCGTAAATACCTTTGTTGAACTCATCAACCATCCACTTCTTAGTGTCTATCTTTGTGGGATAGGTGCATGAACCGGGGGAGAGCGAGTTCATCTTGGCGGAGAGGCATGCTGCGATCTCAAGGTTTGATTTGGCTTCAAACATGGGCTTTATGGCCTGCTCATTGAGACTGAGCCAGTAGTGCCAGTAGGAGACATTCTCGGTCCATTCCTCGAACAGGGTGGTCACCGGCAGGACAATATCGGCCAGTTCCACGGTTTGATTGTAAAACTGATCGACCACCACAATCATCTCAAGCTGTTTCAAGGCTTTTTCCAGCTTATTTCGATCAAAATCCTGACTAAGTGGATTCTTACAGGAGACCCAGAGCATCTTTACCGTCGGGTTCTTCGCATCCAGAAGCTCCTGGGCCGTTTTGTTGATATTGAGCGCCCTATCCGTGTACTTGGCGGCTTCACCCTTGGAAAAATCAAACTCGCCCTTGGGTCCGGCTTTGCCCACCCATCCCTTGGATCCTTCCGGTTGTTTCATGATGAGGGCGTGGTAGTTGAATCCCCATGTATAGAGGTGGCCGTAGCGTGCCCCGCCACCTGTTTTGCCGATATTGCCGGTCATGGCCACGAGGGCGTCTATGGCCCTTACGGCAGCACCGCCGTTTGTGTGGCGCTGCATCCCATACCCAATCCATATGGTGGCAGGGTCGGCCGTGGCAAATTCTTCCGCCACACGGGCAATCTGCGCGGCGGGTATGCCGCACTCCTTTGCGGCCCAATCAACGGTGACATTCTTTCTGAGATAGTCGGCAAATTCATCAAAACCGATGGTATTCTGTAGGATCCAATCCCTGTTCTCCAGCCCCCGATCCAGGATGTGTCGCGCCATTCCCAAAGCGAGGGCCCCGTCGGTGGCCGTCTTGGTCTGCCAGTACTCATCCGCCTTGGCCGCCGTTTCACTGAAGACCGGATCGATCAGCACAACCTTGGCCCCCCGGTCCTGGGCCTCATATATATATTTGACGGAATGGATGGAACAGGCAGCGGGATTGACGCCCCATAGGATAATATATCGGCTGTGAACCATGTCCTCCGGGTCGTTACACCACATATCACCCATGTCAAAGTTTTGGGCATCAATGCCCGCCGGCCAGCAAGGGGTTCCCACGAGACGCGTGGTATAGCCCAGGGATGACATCATGCCCTCGACACAATAGTTGGTGATGCCGAAATTTCCGGAGTATTTACTGAGTGCAAGACCCAGCAGGGAGCCGTCTTTCTCTTTAAGCTCAAGGATCTTTTTTGCGATTTTATCCATGGCCTGATCCCACGAAATACGCTTCCAATTTCCCGTTCCCCGGCCCTCCTGCATCATGGGATATTTGATGCGATCAGGGCTGTATACCCGCCGAACATATTCATACCCTTTCTGGCACACCCCTCCTCTGGTGAAGGTGGATTCCGGAGCACCTTCGATGAATTGCAGCGCGCCGTCCTTCACGTAACTCTTGATGCTGCAGGTATCGTAACAGTTGCGGGGACAGGCATTGCGAAAGATCTGATAATCCCCTTCATAGACAATGCCCGCGTCAGACATGAGGGGTCGCAGGATCCCCCCGGGCATGGCGGCGACCGCCCCTGATGCCAACAGGGCTTTTAGAAAGCGCCGTCGGGTCACGGGGCAATCGAGCGCCTGTTCGATCTTTTCCTTAATCCGTCTGCTCATGAATCCCTACCTCCTATGAATTTACAGGTTTACTTTCTCGACCCATCTCGGTCGAAATCTCTTTCCCCAGCCAATCCATTAGCTGATCGGCCGCGAAAAGGATGGCTTTTGGTACGCTCTTGCCGGCCTGGATCCGTTTAACAAACCGGGGGATCCACAGGCCAAGGTGATCAATGAGAAAATAATGCCAAAGCGCCTTCATCTCTTCGGAATCGCTTTTGCTTAATGCGGTTTTAAGGTGGATGGAAGCATCCAACTCCAAACTCAGATGGTCATCGGGCAGAGACCCTTTCCATGGAGAGGTGAGGCCCAACATGCCGTATATCTGTCGAGCCCTCATGGTCGAGACCCCCATGATCTGGGGTTCAGAGTCCAGGTATACGGATGCATAGGGAGGGGCTAAAATGGCTTTTGGTCCTACGAACAGGCGATTATAGGCAAACTCTATGGATTCCCAGTCCTCCGGAATAGGAGCGGGCGTTTCTACTGCTTCCATTATGGACCGGTAGGCTTGGGCCATCTCCGAGGCATCCCGTGAGATGAAAAAATCGCGCAACGCCGCAGTCTTCATATGCACTTTATCTCCATCCATTAACAGGTAACCTCTCTTAATTTCGGTATTGCAGAGGAAAACTTACGAACCTGGTCTACGATACGAAAGAATAAAAGCGCTTTTCAAGAGGACGGATTGGGGATTTATCGGCGATATCCGACTACCCATTAAATGGGGGGGAGAGAACTATTTTCTGCGGGTTTTGAGTATTGAGGAAAGTGAAGAGATTAACATCCATACCCCGTAGGCCCAATTTCTTGCGAATGTTTTTCCGGTGGGTCTGGATCGTATCCACTGAGATGCACATGGATTCGGCAATCTCTTTGGTGGTGCTGCCGGCTTGAACAAAATGGCAGATCTTCATCTCCGTAGGGGTTAGTTTCAAGAGATATGCGTTCTGTTCCACGCCTCCATCCGATGACAGCTTGACCAGTTGATCACGAATGATATCAAAATAGCCTTTTCGTACACGCCAGTCGCCTTCGTTTTGTACTTTGTCGAGAGCGGGCAGAATGAGGGTTTCCACTTTGTAAGATATCGTTTTTCGAAGTTCATCGTTTTCTTTATCGATGCTTCTCATAACGTTGCGCAGGGTGATGTTCATCTCCTCCAGTTGGGCTTTTTCACTAATAAGGCGATCCTCCAGCTCTTTCCGTTTGGTGTCATCTCTCACCAGAACATGGAAAAGAGTCCGTATATCCAGGTCCACCCTGTTTATGGTGACGCCCATGGGAAAACCTTGACCGTCAGCCCTCCGGCCGACGATTTCACCTTCCCAGATCTCTTCTTCGTCCAAATTGCGAATCGCCTGTTCAAGGTCCAACTCTGATTGGGGATGGCACAGCGCCTTGCAGGATATGCCTATGAGTTTATCTGATTCCAATTCAAAAACCTGTACCGAGCGCTGGTTGGCCTCAATCACTTTGAAATCGATATCGATCAGAAGTATGCCTTCACCTGCCGCCTGGAATAGAGAAGAGAACTGCTTTTCCGTGTTCGATAAGGCGGTTGTGCGCTCGCTGACGGTTTTCTCGAGGGATTCCCGCTGACCCACAAGGCAGCTGATATCGGTCAACAGGAGCATAAATCCTTTTGATGCGAGGCTGACGGACTCCAACGGGATAATCTGAAAGTGAAAAAAACATTCCTTATTAAGATTGATCTCATGGCAGACATGGAGATCATAATAGCGCGTTACTTCATAAATATTGCAGCCGTCGAGACCCAGAACTTCCCAAAAAAATTGCCCCAGAAGACCCTCCCCGAAATATCGATACGCAGCGGCGTTGGCCTCGGTGATCATACCGATTGGATCCGTCACCATAACAATATCCGAGGTGGCCGCAAGAATGTTTTCGTACTTATTCTTTTCCAAAGTTAATTGACGGTTTGTGTCTTCCAGCCTTCCATGGGTTTCACGCCGGCTCATGGCGCTCCAGTCTCTCACGAAAATCGTCTCGGACGCATCGCTGAACCATCTGAGCAGGTTGATGGCCTCATATTTCTCCTCGGTCGATGCCTCCATCTCATGGACAATTTTCTCAATGGCGTGAATAAACGTTTTAAAGCAGCCCAAGAACATATCTGCCGGTACACCACGAAAACGATGCCGTCGTGCGACCGCCACCATACGGTCATTCCATCCTTTGTCATTCTTTATTAATTCTCCGAAGGAGGAAGGTTTTACGCCGCTTTTGAGTGTCCTGATCAATGGATCGAGGAAGTGCCAGAAAGATTGTATACAGTCCTCCCGTTTGGCCGTGGTGAACCTGAGGTAACCGGCCTGATCCATTCCCTCGGACCAGTTGTCCAGGAATGTCTCTATTTTCTCCGTTAATTCCTGAAAAATCCTGTCGGTCATAGCGCTTATCCCCTTGAGATTGACATTTGCAGATATATTTTATAGTGTTATGGGATGTATTGCAAAGCCTGAATACAAGGCCCACTATTATGAGTAAACCCGGATACAAGCTTTTCATATCGACAACGATCGCCCTTTCCATTTTGATGGCTCTCACCGGATTATGGGCTGGAGGTACGATCGCTTTTGCCGATCCATCCATCACCCCGGGCACCGCCTGCCCCCTGTCCTTCGGCAAATACAGCGTCTCTCTGGATTCAACGGAAATGGAGGGAAAAGTGGACAGGCCGGTATTGATTCGGCTTAAACTTTCGCCATATCCCGCGCCCTCAGGTTTTTTCTATTCCACTATGGCAGACGTTTTGAAACGTCCTGAAGGACCTGAGCCGGAGATATTACCGGGAGATCGTGAAATTCAAATACGCTGTCTCACACCGGGCGATTACCGCCTGCTCATAAAGGTGAACCTCATTGCCAAGTCCAGTTGTGGGGGGGCCAAGGCACGAATCCTCAAAGAGCAACAGGTCGTGCTCCATATTCAATAATAGTAATTGTCATTGTTGCATGGACTCAAAGCGGTAAGCCGGCCTCTAATGTATATGGTTTTGCTATAGATCGGCAATAGCCCACACCCACCGTTTTCATATGGTCAAAACAATGGTTTTCGAATGGCCGAAAACGGCCATTTGGTGCTTCGGGTATTTCTGACAATGACCATCATTTAAGGCATTCAAGGATCGGAGAGATGCTCAGTTGGTTGTCGTCGATACCCAGGACAACGGGATCAATGCCCATGCAGAGTCCCAGGAGCTGTGTAAAAAGGATGGACGGCATGGGGTCGGTGATGCAACCCCTTTCCACGAGACGTTCTTGCACCCTGTCGAACTGGACCTGACAATAGGAGCAGGCCAGACAGAGGTATTGGGCGCCCGAGACCCTGGCGTTTTCGATCTTCTTTTTTGTCAGCGACGCGGACAGGTCATCGTCGATACCCCACATGGGGGAGCCGCAGCATTCAAGCTGGAGACGCCACGGAACGAGCTGTGCCCCGGTCATGGCGACCAGTTCGTCAAAAACGTCCCTGGTCCCGGGGCCGGCAAACCGGACCAGCTCCCTGGGACGAAGGATGTGGCACCCGTAGTGCACGGCGACCTTTAACCCGCTGAACTTTTTGACGATGCTTTCCTTTAACGCGCCCAACCCCACGTCATGATAAAAGACCTCCATGATGTGCCGGATCTCAACCCCGCCCCCGTATCTCAGCGCTTCCTTTTCGAGCTTCCGGTTGATTTCGAGGCTAAGGGCCCGGTCTTCTCCGAGTCGGTGATTCACCTCCTTCAGGGTGCCGTAGCAGCAGTTGCAGAAAGTCATGATATTGACCCCCCTCTTTTCGGCGATGGAAAGGTTCCTCGCAGATAAAAGCAGGTGGGCCTTGTAGTTGTAGTTTTTCAAAGGATAGCCGCAACAGTTGAGGGCCTTGTCCGTCAGTTCAATCCCCAGCCTTTCCAGGACCGCATCGGTCGAGGTTTCATATTGTTTGAGGAAGATGGGCGTGGTGCAGCATCGTTGCAGGGCTAGCTTCATGATCTCTCTCCTGACCGGCCCCCCCCGTTTTTCATACGCGAGACCGCAAGGTTTTTCAGCTCGTAGAGGACATCGGTCACACGGACTCCCTGAGGACAGCTGTCCTGGCACTGGTAGCAGCCGAGGCAATACCAAAGCATCTTGGACCTGAAGATCGGATCGGGGAGCCCCAGGGCCGTTGCACGTATAATCTGGTGGGGGGTCAACCCCAACGCCTCCGGCGGGTTCTTGTAACTTCGCACCACGGGACAGGCCGATGTGCAGGTCATGCAGGTAAAGCAATATGAGAAGCTTGAACCGTAGGATGAGGCGAGCAGTTGTTTCTTGAAATCCTTGTCCATGCGCGTGGATTCAATGGGCTCATCCGGTCCGGACAGGGCGGTACAGGCCGCCCCGATGGCTTTCATGGGTCTCTGTTGGACCCCTAGGTAGTCCTCCTCCCTTACGGAAGGACTCATGAGTCCCCTGAACATGGAAAAGGGGGTGAGGACCAGGAGTTCGGGTAAACCCTGTTTCAGGACCGCCTCCCGCACGCTGAACCACAATTCCTGCAGGTTGACACCCACCGGGCAGACCGGCGTGCAGCGATAACAGTTGGTACACAGATAGAGGCCTTCCTGGACGGCGGCCATCTGACGTTCATTCAGGGGTCTGCCGGCGGCAAGGGCCTTGAGAGATGCGATCTTCTCCGAAGGGAGAATGTTGGGGTTGGGGATCTCCTCATAGGTCACCGCCACCGAACATCGTGAAGTGCAGGTGCCGCAGTGCGTGCATGCATCCAGCTCCATGATCTGCTTGCTCAACACGTTGGCAGGGTGGGACGTACCCTTTTCCATGACGCTGTTGGCGAACAGGCTCAAGGGGCTCACGAGGATGTGGAACATCCTGCTGAACGGAAGATAGGCAAGACCGATGAAACAGGTCATGGCATGGATATACCAGAGCAGGGTGGTCAGCCCCGCCCGATCCAGAGGACCGGCCGCGGGCCGCAAGGCCGTTGCGGCGCCGTAGCCGAGAAATGCCCACTGGGGACGGGAGTGGCAGGCGGCGCAACTTGTTTCATGCAACTCACGGCCTCGATGGAGCACCTTTTTTTCAAAAGGCCCACTTACATTCGGGGAGACCAGCCCAAAACCGTCCGCCCAGTAGGCCTCAAGGGCCTTGAGATCCCGGGGATCTTCGGAATCCGCATAATCCGCCACCATCAGAGAGTATCTCTCGGAGGATCCGATCTTCGCTCCTTCCAGGAGAACGCCCGATATCATGATCACCGCAAGGAGGATCAAGGCATATCGATCCATGGCATTGGTGAAGAAGCGGGGTCTCTTTTGGAAAAATCTGCGATAAAATGCGATCCCGATTCCCACGAACACAAGCAGTGCAAAGAAATCTCTCAAGAACAGAAAGGGGTTCAGGGTGGGGGCATAGTCCTCGAAAAGGTTCGTGGTGAGGACCCCTTCCAGGGCATGCATCAATAACAACAACGTAAACCCCCAGAAGAGGCACATATGCATCGCCCATCGAAGTCGGCTCTCTTTCAGGATCCTTCGCTGACAGAAGACATCCATCACCAGGACCTTCAACAGGGTGAAGGTCTTGACGCTTAAAAGGGTCGCGGCTATTCCGGCCAGGGCGGCGCAAATCCGTTCCCGGGCCGTGAAGGGTCTTTCAGGCGCTCCGAAATCGTACCGGAACCAAGTGCTCACCTTGAAAAGGAGGCCCAAGCCGAAGATCAGCAGCGAGAGGTAGAGACTGATTGTTAGAACCATGGATTTTTTATTTGCACCCGTTCAAAGTTCTTATGAAGACTTAGTATACCGCAATAATTTTCTATTCTATACGGTTTTGATATGAATTAGACAATGGCCGACAGCCGCTGTTTTCATATGGTCGGAACGATGGTCTTCATATGGCTGAAAACAGCCATATGGATGCATGGAATGTTTCAATGACCGGAGATGAACCAAGATAGGGTGTTACGGATTGGTGGAGGTATATCCCTTTCGGACCGCGTATTTGACCAGGTCCGCGGTTTTCTTCATTTGCAGCTTTCGCATGATATTGGTGCGGTGGTGGCCCACCGTGTGAACGCTGATATAGAGCGAATCGGCGATCTCCTTTCTCGATTTTCCTTCCGATATGAGCGTCAGGACCTCTCTTTCACGGAGCGTTAAACGCTCAAGAGGGTGCTGACGGCCGCTGTAGATTCTCGTCAGATCATCCGCCAAATCAAGGGACAGGAGGGGGGATACGTAGCTGCGCCCCTTTCGAATGGCATCTATGGCGGAGAAGAGTTCCGTATCGGTATCTTCTTTTAAGAGATACCCTTCGGCGCCTGCGGAAAAACAATGATACAGAAGTTCCTTATTACGATGCATGGTCAAGATCAATATCTTCATACCCGGATCAATGATTTTGATCTCGCGGGTGGCCTCAACACCCCTCATTTTAGGCATGGAGATATCCATAATGACCATTTGGGGGGACACTTCTTTCAACAGCTCAAGGAGTTCAAGACCGTCGTCCGCCTCACCGATGACTTCCAGCTCATCGGTTTCGTCGATGATCATTTTGACGCCCTGCCGAAACATCTTATGGTCGTCCGCAAGAACAATCTGATAGGGCTCCATCATTTTCCCCTTATTTCTTTCGCGTTTTTCACGGGGACCGTCAGCCCGATGCGGGTGCCGTGGCCCGGCCGGCTTTGAACCTCCAGGGAAGCCCCCAGCATTCTGGCACGTTCTTCCATGGCCGCCAACCCGAAACCCCTTTCATCGGGATTTTCAGGCAAGGGTCCGTTCACGTCGTACCCTTTGCCGTCATCTTCCATAACCAGGGAGACGTTTTGGTTGCGGACCTCCGCCCTGACGAATATCTGTTCGGCGTCGGCGTGTTTTCCGATATTGGTCAAGGCCTCCTGGAATATCCTGTAAATAATGACCTGGGCCTCACTTGAAAGGGAATCATTGATCTCTTCGATGGCAAAGAAAACCCGATTGTTATTGTGCCTGGCAAACTCTTCCACCATCCACCGAAGCGCCCCCGAGAGCCCCAAATCCTCCAGCAGAGCAGGGCTCAAATCACGTGAAAGCCTTCGGATGCTTTCGATAATCCGATCGATATCCTTAAACACATTCACATCGTCGGATCGTAGCCTAGCCCCTTGGTCCCCCAGCCCCCGCTCAATGGATCTCAACTTGAGTTTCAGAACGGAGAGGGATTGCCCCAATTCGTCGTGCAGTTCAAAGGAAACCCGTTTTCTTTCTCTCTCCTGGGCCGTCAAGAGGTAGGAAGAGAGTTCCCTGAATTTGCGCCCCGATTCTTCAAGGGCCGCTTCCGCAAGCTTTTTCTCCGTAATATCCAGGGCGATGCCCAAAACCGCCGATTTACCTTCCAAATCAATCATGCTCAATGTGAAATCGCACCAGCCCGCTTCACCGTTCTTCCTCTGGATCTTGAGTTCATATCGGGGCGGCACTTTTTCTCCCCGCTGACGCGCAAGCCCTCTCTCCCGGGCAATCCGCTGGTTATCGGGGTGTATGATCTCCCAGAAGTCCTTGGATACCATCTCCTCCGGCTTATAACCGAATATGACCTCCGATGCCGGGTTGGCGAAGGAAATTTTGGTCCCCTGATAGATGAATATGGCGCACCCGACCGTCTCCACCAGGTTTCGAAATTTGGCTTCGCTCTCCCGCAACTCCCACTCGGTCCATTTCCTGAGGATCAGTCGCCACATCCCCTGCATGAGCAGCTTCAGCTGCCGGACATCCGTCTGATTGTAGGCATTCACCTTATTTCCTACGCCTGCCACGGCGACAATCTTTTCTCCATCAAACACGGGGATGTTCGCGTGACGCCTTATCTCCACGTGCCCTTTCGGATACCCTTTCTTTAGAGGGCTGGGCGCCGCGTAATCATTGAAAATGACCGGTTTTCTCTGTCGGACCGCCTCTCCCCAGAGTCCGGTGGTCTCAATGGGATAGAATTTGCGTTTCTCGGGAATATCACATTGGCCCATGGCATTTTTGGACCATGAATGCATGGTCAGCATGGTCTCATCTTCGTTCATGAAAGCGAGATAGCCGATCTCGCTTCCGGTGAGGCGAACCGCTTCTTCAAGGGCAAAGTCCGTAATTTCCTGAAGCCGCGCACCGGTCATTTCATTGAGCCGCAACAACGCCTCGAGCCGGGATTCCTCCAAGTGAACGGCTTCGTCGGCACGATTCCGCCAGGCGGCCTCCTTTTCCAGGGTCTTGACCCTTAACGCCAGTTCTTCGTAGGTCGGCTTTTCCGTCATCATAACGGCCTCCCGCTTTTCATGCCCAATGGAAGATGATTTTTCTTTAAGATCCGGCACTTAATCTTTATAGAACAACCGTCGAGGCCGGGTCAAGAGGTCTCTTGAGGGATGAATGATTTCTCTTTTTCCGGGCCGAATGGATTGACTGTAAAGATGGAAAAGAGGTATTCCCATTTGTGCCATACAATCCGCTGAAGATTTCGTTAACTGAATTTTACAACGGGGAGATACGACATGCCGTTTATAGATGTCCGCCATATTCGCATGTATTATGAAATTCACGGCACGGGACCACGTTTGCTTTTCATCAACGGCACGGGGGGTGATCTCAGACGCAAACCGGGTATCTTCGATTCCCCTCTCGCAAAGCACTTCGAAATCCTTGCTTATGACCAACGGGGCCTCGGGCAGACCGACCGCCCGGACATGCCATACACCATGGTGGACTACGCCATGGATGCCGACGCTCTCCTGGAAGCCGTAGGGTGGGACAGGTGTAGCGTGTTGGGGATATCGTTCGGCGGGATGGTTGCGCAGGAATTTGCCTTGCGGTACCCCCACCGCATAGAACGATTGGTTTTGGCGTGTACCAGCAGCGGTGGCGCAGGCGGCGATTCGTACCCGCTGCACGAGTTCAGCAACCTGTCGCCACGGGAGCGGGCCTTACGGTTTATTACCCTCAGCGACACGCGGCGTGATGCCGCCTGGCAAGCTGCCCATCCCCGGCAGTTCCGGGAATTGGTGGATCAGACAGAGGCGGGCCTCATGGTGGGAGCGAACGAACCCGGTCGGAAGATCGGAGCGCGCCGCCAGATGGAAGCACGCATGAATCATGACGTCTACGACAGACTGCCCAATCTTCAAATGCCCGTATTCATTTGCGGCGGGCGCCATGACGGCATCGTCACCCTCGCCAATCTCGAAGCCATCCGTAAACAGGTGCCACACGCGCATCTCGAATTGTTTGACGGCGGGCATCTCTTTTTTCTTCAGGATCCACGAGCCCTTGAACGTATCGCGGTGTTTTTAAACGGTGAGCTGGCGCATACCCGATGAACGGTTCAGAGGGGTTTTCGGTATTCATATCCCCTTCCGAGGCAAAAGACACCTCGCCCCTGAAAGCGCCCGAGGCGGCGGCGCAGCCCGCAGACGCTTACCCCGATCCGCTTCTCCTGGCCCGCCAGGCGGATCTCAAGGATCCGCATGTGCTCTTGGTGGATGCACGGCATCCGGCCGAGTACCGGGCCGGGCTTATCCCGGGGGCGATTGTTTTGTGGTGGAAGGATTTCGGAGATCCCGATCTTTTAAGCGTTCCCAGGCTGGCTGAAATCCTGGGCCAAAAGGGAGTCTCGGAAGATGGCAAGATCATCATTTACGACAATGCCCGGACATCCGAGGGCGCTGCGGCCCGCATATTCTGGATGCTGGAATACCTCGGGTGCAAAAACGTGCGAATCTTAAACGGTGGATGGCCCAAGTGGCTGGCTGACGGCAATCCCGTTGAAAAAACAATCAACACTCTCCCCCCGGCGACGTTCTCGGCCAGGCCGGAACCCGGGCGGCTTGCAAGCAAGGATTTTATCGCCAAAAAACTCCCCGGCGGCAGCCTCGTTCTCATTGACGCCCGGACCGACGAAGAATACAACGGTTGGGCACTGCACAAAGAAAAGCGCGGCGGCCACATCAAAGGCGCCCTCTCCATGCCCCACAAGTGGTTCTTCAACGAAGACGGAACCATGAGGGACTATCCCGCGCTCAAGAATCTCATGGATTCCCACGGCGTGGCAAAGGACAAGACAGTCTCGGCCTACGGAACATGGGGTGTCCGGTCCGCAACGGTCTATTTTGCCCTCAGGCTCATGGGATACCCGGCCTGCTCCAATTATGACGGATCCCTTTTGGAATGGAGTCGTGATCCCGCCCTCCCCATGGAAGCCATGTCCCGTTTTGAAAAACTGGTCTATGCCGGTTGGGTGGACGACCTCATCAAAGGGGGGAATCCGGGAAAACCGGATCACCCGCCCACATACCCGGGCAAGGGATACGTGATTGTTCACGCCAGTTCATTGTATTGGAAAGGGGCCGCCAATCCGAAGGGATACAACCCCCACGCCGACTATGAATCGGGCCACATCCCCGGCGCCATCAGCATTCCCCTGCATCTTTTTGATGTCTCGGAAGAAAAAGGCATTTACCCCTGGACCCGGCCGGAGGATGGGAATCTCCTGCCACCTGAAGAACTTAAAAAGGTCATTGAAAGTTACGGCATCAAACATGACGACACGGTGGTGGTTTACTGCGGCGATAAGATCTATATAGGCGGCGCCTATCGAGTTGCATGGGCTCTGCTTTACGCCGGCGTAAAGGACGTCCGTTATTTGAACGGCGATCTGGCGGCGTGGGTGGAAAACGGGGGAACACTGGAAACCACATTCAACCATCCCCGGCCGGTTGCCGATTTCGGCGTCCCTGTTCCGGCCCATCCCGAATATTTGGCCACCACAAAACGGGTTGAAAGCATGATTAACGACAAGAATGCCGTAATCGCGGATGACCGAAGTTGGGTGGAATTTTCCGCAAAGGACAAGAAAGCGTGCTATTACGAATTCTTCTGCGTCCCCGGTCATGTGCCCAATGCCGTGTGGGTTCATGACATGTACTGGTATCTTGATGATTTCAACAGCTGGCGCAAGCCCGGATACTACAAGCCCGCGACCCTCAAGAGCTACACCCTGATACAGCAGGAATGGGAAAAACGGGGCGTTACGCCGGACAAAGAGATCGCCTTTTACTGCGGCGGTGGCTGGAGATCGAGCCTGGTTTGGTTTTACGCCTATCTGATGGGATACCCGAACATCCACAATTATGACGGAGGGTGGTACGAATGGACCTGGGATCCCAACCGCCCAATTCAGTTGGGGGATAAATAAATCCGGCTGACCGGGGATCCTCAAAAAATCATTTTTTCCTTGACTTGAAAATTCGGAGGGCATACAGAAAATAGTACATGATTTTATCGTGATTTAATGACTATTGCCATAAGCGTTTTTTCATCTTCAGCCCAAAGAGAAAAAATATGGCCCACGGCATCTAAAAACCCCGCTTCTCAAAAGAGAACGGGGTTTTTTGTTGGGTGGAAAATGAACTGTTTCATCATGGGAGTTTTAGATAAAGCGCGTTACAGTGCAAAAGGAACCGTGAGGATTTTCAAAACAGGATCTATCCGGTTCACTGTGCTTGTAGATTTAGTTATTTAGTTATGATCGGCACTGTCTCCTGGACTTTTGAATCCTTGTATAAAAGCATCGGGACTCTGGCATAATTATTGCCTTTATGAATAACACCGCATTTGAGTTATTGAAGGGACGAAATCCGTCCCTTCAATAACTTGTTAAGTCTCTAAAGGAATATCGTGGACTTATTAAAATTGTTAAAAGAAAAAGCTGAATATTTTTCTTCATCTGAGGATGATGTAGGTGTTTCGAGCGTAGTTAGCCATATTGAGATCGCTGAGAGACATTATGAAAATGGTAAAGCCGGTGATGATAATTTATTCAATGATGTAATATATAGAAGTAATCAGGCCTTTGAAGGTGCTTTGAAAGAGGCCTATAGAATTATTACCGGGAATAATCCAAATAGAATCACTCCTCTCAAAATTGAAAAGCATTTTGAAGAAAATGATGTTTTAAAAGAGCGTGTTTTACAGTTATTTACCAACTATCGAACTGAGTGGAGGAATAAGTCAACACACGACTACAAGCTATATTTTTCTGAGCAAGAAGCATTTCTTGCAATAGTTAATATTTCGGCATTTATAAATATACTTCTTGATCAGATGGTCGAAAAGCGTGCCTATGATAATGAGGCAGAGGATCTCAAAAAATCAACATCTGCCAAAGATTTAGTTTCGGTCAATAAGCCTATAAAAGACCGGATTATAGAATTATTAATCGCATATTCTAAAGAAGTTCCTGCAAAAACTTCAGGATCAACATTACCAAGAATCACAGAAGTCGAATTAATAGGCTCATTAACAGCCTATTTGAATAACCTTGCTGAAGACATAGACGTTTACGCGGAATTTTCGATCCCAAGAAAGCAAGATGGTCGAAAATACATAGCAGACTTTTTTCTCCAGAAAGGTGAAGAAAAATTAATTATCGAAATCAAGAACTCAATTCATAGTAATTCTCGCGTTCTTAGTGGTGGAACTGAACAGCTATTGAATTATCTCACTGCTTCTGGCGTGCTCAATGGTATTTTATATATTCCACCACTAATTAAAGATGAAGAGTTGGAAATAGTGCAGGTTATAAAAGAGATTGGCAGTGTTTCCTATAGCTTAACTCAAATATTTCCCAAAAGACTTAACAAGGCTAATTCAGCCGACGCAAAAAGCCGCGCGGCTGATTAGCAGGGTTAACTTTTGAATTTTGGAGATGAAATGAACGATTCCGATAATTATGAGAATCCAAAGGAAGGCAAAACTTATATAAGCCCGAGCCTAAGATCATTCGGTGAAGGCACCCAAAAAGTACGCATCGCCTCCAAAGTAATAGAATCTCCAGACTCGTATGCATTCGGAACAATAAAAGATGAAGTGGTTCATGTTGTTGGAATGAGCAAAATGATAAGGCACAAGGAAGGCGCAAGGTCCTATATAAAAGCAAAATTCATAGAAGAGCCAAGAGGTTTATTTTTGCTAAACATACAGGGGTACACCGTTGCGACCGACAAGCCACATAATGCTAGTTTCTCATTCTTAGGACCAGAAATTGAAAAGCTGCTGGAGTTTATTCAAAACATTCTATCTGTATCTTTCAGAGATGCCAGAGCTGTTAATATTGCTGATGAAGATCTAAAAAAGCTCACAATTTCAAATATTCAAGCAAGGATGCTCATCCAGGAAAATGAAGAGGTATTTTCTGAGGTTATAAAGTCTGAAATTTCAAAAGAAGACATTATTGCTATAGGATACCGGAAAAAGCAGTTAGATGTTTACTGGGAGCTTTTATCCAACTCAGAATATTTTGAGAGAATCAGGAAAAAAAAGAGCACAAGTAAGGAAGGGTTGTGGCAAAAATTTTTTGAAAAGAATAAATGGATTTTTGGTTATGGTTTAAGCTACTTTTGGCGAGGCGCCCGAGCCAAATGGCGGGCTGTTATCAGCCTGCGGCGACGCGGCTATCACCCTCAACCGTTGTCCAGTTTGGATCAAAAGAAACTTGAACAAGTAGTGCAAGGCCATAATGTTTCAAGTTTTGGGAAGAGAGTTGACGCCCTTATGAAAACTAAGGGTTTAATTTCAAGTTTATGCTTTATCGAAATCAAAACACATGAAACGCCTTTGCTACAAAAGAGGCCGTATCGCTCCGGATGTTGGGCTCCTTCTCAAGAATTGACAGAGGCTGTGGCGCAGATCCAAGGAACTGTTTCTTCGGCTGTTAAATCTTTAACACAGAAGATTTCATTTTGTGATGAACTGGGAAATCCAACAGGTGAAGAGGCCTACAATTATTTGCCGAAATCATATTTGGTTATTGGTAGTTTAGGTGAATTCACCAACGATCATGGTGTGAATGAGGACCAATATCGTTCCTTCGAACTATATCGCAAAAATGTAATTACTCCAGAAATATTAACTTTTGATGAATTGTATGAGAGAACCAAATACATCGTACAATACAATGCAAGCTAACCAAGGCTTGCAAGGGATAGCGGCAAAAAACGACGCTCCCCGTGAAGCCTGTCGTTGAGCCTGTGGAAAAGCCATATTCAAGCTGAGATAAGCCAAACCGAAGTGGACCGAAAATGGATTTTTCTTAAACCCGGTTTGCTGCTTATTCTGAGCATTTAAGTATCGACAGGGGTGATTTTTTCGCGGTCGTACAGGTTGAAACTCGAAAATCGCAGCATCAACCTATAGGATATGCGAAAAACATTGATTGCCAGAATTCTGGAGCGGTTTAAGCAAGATGTTTCCTGGCCATCGCGAAAATTTTTGATTTTGGAAAAGAAGGGCCGAATTGTCACTTTTTGGATTTTTCGACAGGCTCGTTGATGACATGTCTACTCAATTGCTGGTCCAGTACCTTGTGGGGCGGTGCTGCCGTCGCCGTGACTCATCGGGTGTAGACATCACGCCTGTATCGCCGTCCGGGTTCTCTAAGGCTGCCGAGTAGAGGCTATTCGCCACTGTCTCGAGGTGTTTGCATGAACATCGAAGATCTACACGACCTTCTGGTCGGTGCTCCTACTGGAGGTGCCGAATCGAGTGCACTCTCAGTACTTATTAGTCTTGCGCGCGACGGAGATCTGGCCGCGAGTCGCACTCTGTTGTGTGCGTTGGCGCCTGCAGTCGGTTGCGATGGGGCGCTTGCGGTGCTTACTCCTGTCACATCCATGGACGGACTACTCGCTGCCGAACTTCCGGCGCCACTTTGCGCGTACGCTGCGGCACTACAGCCTCGGACATTTCTCGCAAACGTGAAGCGCCTTACGGCGCGGCTCGATACCAATGCCGACGGTGCGATAGCGGATTTGAGGCACCTGGTACTCTCCCGCGATGTGCTGCAGCACGAGGCTCTGAAGGCGCACGTACTCACGGCGTTGGCCGGACAGATCGACATGGTCGGACGGATGGACACCTTAACACCGGGTCGTTTGATGCCGATCCTCGATCGTGTCTTGGCCAACGTCCGCATCGTCGAGGGCCGCGAATCCGACTCTTCGCTGCTCTTCGGCCGTGAGAAGCTCCTCGAGTTGCACAGCACGCAGGCGCTGTACTTCCTAATCAACCATGAGCTCGGCCACAACGTTTTCGATAGTTTGCTGGGTAGGGGCAGTGGCGCAGCTGCGGCCGGACATGAGGCCGCACTGAGCGAGCTTGCCGCAGCGCTGCCGCAACTGATGGATGCCGCCTGCCAACTGCGCGGCCGGCAGTTCGAATTCAACGATGCGCGCGCCTTTCTCATAGCCAAGGGCGTGCGATTGCTGTGCACCCACGAGCGCCGGCCGGATGGCCCATATTTCCATATGTCGCTCATGCAATCTGCAGGGCCCATCGACCTCCACTTGGGCGCGACGTATGCGTATTTTGTGCTGGCTCTCCTCGGTATCGGGCTATCACGTGCGGCGGCTGCTTGGTCCGCGCGCGGCGCTTTGCACTTTGGCTTCCGAGGCGATGAACAGGATGTCTTGCGCGCTGCACCTCCGACCGAGGTCGTTGCGGTTCGTATACAAGAAGCCGTTACCAAAGGCCCGGAATGGGTCGATGAACTGCGGGAGGGCGAGCGACTCGGCGAATCGGAACGCGACATACCGATTGCGCTCGGGGTGGAGCCTCGGCGGCCGCGTGCGTATGGGCACGACTGCGAGCGGGTATTCAACGACCTGCGCCTCGTCGCCCAAGCAGACGCAGCCCCCTCACTTGGCGCATTGAGTGAGCAGCAGTCGATCGCGGTCCTCGCCACAGCTTGGCGTTCTGCCGCACCCACTGTCTTGCGGCGGCTGCTGCAAGAACAGGCGGAATTGCCGGAGAAGCTGCGCACTGCCAACTGGCCGATCGGAGAGATCGGGGCGAGTCTGTGCGCACTGCGCGACGAGCATGGCGTGGTTACCTACCATGGTCCGACCGTGTCGGACATCGGTGCAGTTTTACACGCGCTACACGACTCTGGCGTGCCGCTCGACGGTCCAGCCGATGCCGATGGCCGCACCCTGCTGGTTCGGGCTGTTTTCAAGGGCCCCAACCTCGTTCACCTCGCGCTCAACTGCGGCACCGACCCCAATCGTGCGTCCGCCAATGGCGATACGCCGTTCCTGACTTGCGCGACGGTGGGCAGTGTCGCGGTAGCCGAGGCTCTTGAGGCGGCCGGGGCGTCGCTCCGGTCGCGCGACCCCGACGGCAGGACGGCGCTGCACCTTGCTTCGGGCCAAGCGCACGAGGAGCTCCTGCTCTGGCTCCTCGCGCACGGCGCGCAAGTCGATGCGCGGGACAACGACGGTAAGACGGCCCTTATGTCGGCGCCGACTAGTGTTGCGGTGACGTCACTATGCGATGCCGGCGCTGCCATCCAAGCGGCAACCGGCGAAGGCGCGACAGCTCTGCACTTCGCGGCCCAATACGGCCGTTCAGAGGTCGTGCATGCGCTGCTGAGCCGCGGCGCCGACCCCGATGCCGCCACCAGTATGGGCGAAACGCCATTGCACTATGCCGCGTTGTCCAGCGCGGGCATCGACTGCATGGCGGCGTTGCTCGACGCTGGCGCAGACGTTGATGAGGAAACGGATGAGGGTATGACGGCGCTCATGGTGGCTGCACGCCATGCGCGCCTTGACTTGGTAGAATGGTTACTCGAGCACGGCGCCCGCGTCGACGCGCGCACTATGACTGGCAATACAGCGCTCATCATGGCGAGCGACGGCCGCAACGAGTGGACACGCGATATGTCGTTCAACGATCGAATCGAGCAGTGCTTGCGTCGTTTGGTACAAGCCGGCGCTGACGTCAACGCCTCCAATGATGAGGGTATTACCGCAGTTCATGCGGCGGCGTGGGGCTTCGATGCGGGTCGGGTTAATTGTCTGCTCGAGTTGGGTGCGGATCCGTGTATCGCTGCTCGAAATGGCAGTACACCGCTCTCGGTGGCGCAGGCCAAGAAGCACGCAGCAATGGTCGAGACCCTCACCAGCGCTGCACGTAAGAAGGGGTGATCATGAGCGAATCCACGCTTGCGCGCGCTCAGTGCGCCATCGAGCTTGCATCACGCGAGCGGTCCGACACGCTGGATCTCCACGGATTCGGGCTGAAGACCTTGCCTCCCCTCCCTGCCGAGCTTCGCGCTTTGCGCCGACTCGACCTGAGCGGCAATCGGTTGCGGACGCTGCCGGCCGAACTCTGGCAGTTCGTTCAGCTGGAGGAGTTCGACTTGTCAGCCAACCGCATCGGAGTGCTCGATGCAGGGATCGGCAGTCTGCACGTTTTACGGTCACTCGACCTGTCGGAGAACCGGCTGATCGACATGCCGCCCGAGTTGGATGGTTGCACGAGCATCGAACGCTTGAGCTTGTTCGGCAACCTTTTTTCGACTTTGCCCAAGGTGATACTAGCGCTCTCGGGGCTGCGATGGCTGGATCTCGCGAGCAATCGCGTAGAGACGTTGCCGGATCTGCGCAGGCTGGCCAACCTCGAGGTCCTCGACCTCGCTGACAATCGGCTGCCGGTGATACCGGCCGGACTAGCGGGACTGAACGAACTTCGCACACTCGACCTCTCACGCAACCGTCTCACCTCTGTCGACGAGCTGGCGTTGCCTGAGTCCATAGAGGAGCTCTTCCTTGATGACAACCTGCTTACGGAGATCCCGGGTCGATTGCGCGCGATAGGGTGCTTGTCTGCACGCGGCAACCCGATCGCCCCGCCCGACCGGGCTGCCACGGCGTATCGAGCCGGCGCGCTACGCCGATTGGTCACTGGCGGTTACGAGGCCGAAAAGCACTACTTCGAGGCCCCGGACTACCAATTCCCTTTTGTCTTGGACCTCCGAAGCAAGCAGGCAGTCGCCAGCTCGCTGAATCTGTACTTCAAGGCGTTCGCAAGCACACCGGTGTCGATGCGGCTGCATGACGGTTCGCGTGTCAATCTCACACGTGTCGGCCGTAAGGATGCGCGAGAGATTGCGGCTTCGTCAGACAGGGTGCTGCTCGAGTTCCCACCCACCCATGAAACGCCCACCGTGGAAGCGACCTGCGAATTCGCCGAACGTACCCTCGAGCGCGTACCCGACTCACTTCTGCTTGAAGTCGCAGGGGCGGAACGCGACCATGCGGGCGCGATCATAGAGAGATTGGAGCAAGCCGAGCCTCCTGGAGCCGCGTCAACGGAGGCAGCGCCCGCGGTAACCACCGGTGAGACTGCCAATGCCGCATCGCTACCAGCGGCCGTACCTGCCGTTACTCGCCGCCCAGTCGAGCCCGCGGCGGTCAGGTCAGACGTAACTGGCACCACGGATTCGTTTTACTGGAACACGCGCATCAACGACACGGCTGCCACGTTGGCGCGAATCCTGGTGCTGGGGGCCGAGTACAAAATCGAGACTTCAATCCAGATACAAATCGCAGCCGGCGCCTTGTTGACGGATCCTATCGCCAAAGACAAAATGCCACCAGGAACGCAAGTCATGATCGAGCTGCGGGCGCGCGGGGGCACTTTGCGCGCAGGCCGCCAGCGCGGCGAGTGCGTACGAAGCCCCGCCCTGCTGGTAGGTCTGCAGGGAACCAAGGTGTTTCGTGCCGTTTTGGTACCCGAGGAGCCGTCGGTGCAGCTTCAGCTGAGAATGCTGAAGGACGGCGTGTTGGTAGCCGGACATGACATTCCCTTCGCGGCCGTAAGGGGGGCGGGTGAACCTGTCCAGCCACCGCTCTTGCCCGAGGTACCGCGTGTGGCTGCCGAGGCTCTGGCCCCCGAACCAGCAGCCTGGCGTCTTGATGTCGAAGGTCGAAACGGGCAGTTCCTCCTACGGGCAGAGACCGGACCATGCGTTCGGCCCTGGGTTTGCGCCTACCTGTCTTCGAAACAAATCGCCGACGAAGCCATCCGGGTTCGGCGGGCCCTGGTAGCCTTGTCCGAGGCCTACGACCCCGACCCCAATGTCGAGCTCGGGATACGTTCGGCGGACGAGGTTCTGCTCAAGTTCGCGCAGGCGGGCGCGACCATGCACGCGGCCATTTTCGGCGACCCAGCGGACCCCAACGTCTCCCCCGATCTGAAAGACGTGGCAACCGCCATTGCTAATACTGATGGTGGCCGCCTGCAGATTGTGGCCGAGCACCTCCCCTTTCCGTGGGCTGTGCTGTACGACGGCTTGGCCGCTGGCCATCCACCGCTAGAGTCCGCGGCTGGCGTTGATATGTCGCGCTTCTGGGGTGTGCGTTTTAGAATCGATCGGTGCGTTTTCGCCCGGCGGACCCTCCATGCTCCGTCGCCAGTGCTGGGTAAAGGCAAGGTACGCGTAAAGACGTGCCTTAATCCTCATCTCGATACGCAACAGCACTTGCAGGTGGTGGAAGCACAGCGCAACCAGTTCAGTCAGTTCGCCACGGTCGAGTGCCTCGCCAGCGCAGAGGGCCGGGACGAACTTCTGTCGTGGCTGAAGGACAAACCCGGAGACGGTTGCGATCTCTTATATCTTTTCTGCCACGCCGAATCGGCCCAGACCATCAGCGAGCTCTTCTTCAACCTCTCTGCACCTCCAGACATCCAGGCTAGCATCCTGCTCGATCGCGATCCCAACAACGCGGTCACCATCAGGGAGATGTGGAAAGCCCGGCGCGCCCCGTTGAAAGACGAGCCTTTCGTGTTTCTCAACGCCTGTTCATCGGCGGCCGGGGATCAAGCATTCCAAAGCCTGTTCTTGCGCCACTTCGTGGCAAGTTGGAGGGCGCGTGGCTTCCTAGGTACAGATTGGAAAGTGCACACGGCCTTTGCCGATGTCTTCGGGCGCGCCGTACTCCACCTGTTCCTTCAAGAGGGAATGAGCATTGGTCGCGCGCTGTCCACCGTGGCCACCCGCGCTTTCACCGCGCGAAATCCATTTCCGCTAATCTACGCCTTATACGCTCAACCCGAACTTCGGGTTGCATATGGAGGTAAATCATGAACAAGCAAGCCTACGTTATCAGTGACACTCACCTCGGTGCAGGCATGGACGATCCGCTGGAGGACTTCTTCCAGGATGACGCATTTTGTGCCTTCCTGCGCAAGATTGCTAGAAGGGGCACTACCCTCTACCTGAATGGGGACTTCGTCGACTTTTGCCAGATCGCCCCTTTCGAGGTCCCGAAGCCAATGCATCTGTTGTGGGACGAGACTGCGTCCCTCACCAAAATCGAAACCGCCATCAAGGCGCACGCGGACTGCTTCGCCGCGCTGAGAGAGTTCATTGCGGCCGGAGGTCGCGTGGTAGTGATCGTGGGCAACCACGATCTCGACCTGGCCTGGCCTGGCGTTCAGTCGAGTCTCCGCTTAGTGCTGGGGGACGTCAAAGATGACCGCTTGAAGTTCGTGACGGGCGCGGACGTCTTCGAGGGCGTGCTCATCGAGCACGGACATTCCTTCACGCCAGAGAACTGCCCGCGCGATCCTCTAGACTTTTTCCACTTAGCCGACGGCAAGCTGTGGTTGGAACGTGTCTGGGGCACGGATTTCATGCTCCAGTTCTACAACCAGCTCGAGCGGGATCATCCGTACGCCGACAACGTGAAGCCCATGCTATCGGTCGCTTGGGCGGGACTCCGCAAGGGCTGGGTGGGAGCGCGCGAGATCTTGCGCATGCTGGTTTTCCTGAAGAAGCGCGGGATACCTTGGAAAGGCATTGCATCCGCCACGCTGAGCAATAGCCAACCCATAGAACCACAGCTGGTTGCCGCATCTTTCGCCGATCTTGACTGGCAACAAGCGATCATACAACGTATGCACACTGACCCCACCTTTACAAAAGAGCTCAGCCGGGCCGCCGCCGAGTTGGCCCCCGACGAGCGCGCCATCGCGACCAGCCCAGAGCCGGTCTCGGTCGGCCTTGACGTTAAGATGATGGGGGAGTCCGAGAGCAAGACTATGGGCCTATTCCGTGACGACCGCGAGCACAGGGCGGCGAGGAAACGCCTCGTAGGTGACATCTCAGCAGTCGTGTTCGGACACAGCCACGAGCTCGTCGATGGTGCAACGCTCGAAGGCGATTTGAAGAACCGCCTGTTCAATACGGGTAGCTGGCTACCGCACCTGGACCTCAAATCTGCCCCCGTTAGAGACAAGATCAAGCGGGAAGGCCTGAGCGAGCAAATGTTCAAGGACAAATCCCTATATGTGGTCGAGCGCTGGGCCGCCAGGATCTCGTCCGATGGCACGCAACCAGCCAGCGTACAACTGGTGGGCTGTGACGAATAGAGGGAATAGCGGTCGCCCATTAGTTGCTGCCGGGCATGAGACGAGGAGGATCGCTTCTTACTTATTAAGTATTCATATAAAACAGTTAATAATTCAGCAATTCCCGCCCAAGTCACTAATGAGATTATCTTTTAACATTTTTTTAAAAATAAGTGCCGTTGTCAGAAAACGTTGCTGAAAATCACCCGAAATTCCTCGTTTGGCCAATCAATTCTTGAAGACGAGGGCCAAAAACAAGATCTAAAACCAATCCCATATGATTTGCCGCACAGATGTCCCTTGTTGGCAAATGCCAATTTTCCTAGAATTGACGCCTTTTTTACATTTTGATAATGCATATTGAATTCACTCGCCATCATATAAAATAATCGGCGGTTGGAATTTCATCCCATAAAAGAGAGCTTCGTAAAGCATCCTCATCGATTTGAACGCAAAATCTCTAAACAAGGATCGCATGCGATCCCAGAGTTCTCTTTTGCTACCCAGCTTATGCCATGTAGCTCGAAATAGGGGACAGCAGAGTTGCTGTGTTTGGTCAACCAAAAAAGCCAGCATCATGAGCATCACAAAGACTACGCTCAGATTTTTCTTCCCGAGCCCATAGTTGTGTTCGAAGTGATAGCCCTGGTTCTTGAGAGTATTGAACGTCTCATTTTCTATCTTCCAGCGTGCACGACCGCCTCGCATAATTTTATAAGCATTTCCGTTTGTTATGGTAAAATCAGTAACCCAACTGAAATGTTGCGTTTTTTTGGGTGTAATTTCCCAGTATTCCAGGAAGTTAATCGATAGGTCCTGATTTGACTCATTCAGCGAGACTTGGTTGAGGAAAAGGAAACGATGCGTTTTTTGGGGATCATCTTTGTCGACCAAATCAAACTGAATGGCTTCGCCATTCTTTTGCGCCTCTTCCACTTTTCTGAACAGAAAGGGATGATCGCCCTTTTTCACACCCAGAATGTAACGGAGATTGTATTTTTCCGCCTCCCTTATGTGTGGCGCATTCGAACTTAGGGCATCTTCGGTAATGATAAGGGGCAGGTGTGGATGGTCCGCTCTTAGATTTTCGAAGAAACGTTTCGCAGCATTACGCTCACAATCGTTCTTGCTTTGGCCGTCTTGTTTGATTATAAACTCCGGCGCTAACGGAATTACCTCTTTGAAACCGGGATGAACAATTGCTGCCCCTAGCAACTGTTGGTAATAGGTAATTTCGCCGGTCTTTTTGTTTACTTTCTGCAAACAATTATCAGAGAAAATTTTCCTTGAGGAAAAATATCCTGTTCCGTCCAAAGATAGCAAATAACATCCCTGGAAGAAAACCATAGGCTCAAGGGCTTTGCCTCTCTGCAATTCTCGAAAGATATTCTTATATGCAGGCCGAATTTCCACAGGGTCTACTTCATCCAGAATAGTTCGCATCTGCGAGTCACAAGGTATCTTTTCTACGTGATAAATGCTTTCCAAATTCCCAACAGCTTTTCTTCGTTTGTCAAAAGCAAGCAAGGACGGATCTTTGAGAGAAAAGACGGCAAATCCAGACATCAAGGCGTCTGCCATTGAGATTTCGGGATCACCCTCACGGTAGTCTGATACTCCCAGAAAATCTTTATGCAGACCCTTGAACAGTGGATCAGCACTAAGATGCTTTCGAGAAGCTAACTTTCCCTTTTTTTGTTGGCTTTGATGTTTCATGACTTTTATGGGAGCTAATCATGAACCATCGTTCGCGTAATGTCCAGATTTTATTCAAATTTATTTGCAGTTTTGGCACTTTTTTTAAAAATAGAGCGCCATAATGCGTTTTTCAGGTATTTTTCATGCCATAGCTTTACGAAAAGCAAATCTCAAGTTACACTGATATTGGGCCTTTCAGTAGGAAGCGGGAATTGCTGTTAATAATTAAGATGCGACCCCTATATTCACTGAAGCTGAGGCGTTGACCAAACTCGCCCTCCAGCTTCGCCAGTTCGAGGCAGAGATTGCCGAACTCAGAAGCAAAGCGAATGCCATCCATTCGTTGGTCCTCTACGTGTCTGTCGATACCCCAACTCCGTCGCGTGGCATTGGCGACAAGGGAACGTCAGCAGGGATGATGAGCGCAGTGGGGCTGTTTACAAAGGACAAGAAGCGGTATCGCTTCGTCACCGATTATCAGTTCTCGGTCCAGCAGGTTCAGCCCACGATAAACCGCATCATGCTCAAATACGAACCCGAGACTCCAACGGAAATCCTAGGCAACCCGCTTGAAGTCCTTCAGGACATAGAGATCTTCGCCTGCGACTACTCGGGGTTCTTCAAAACTGTCGGCTTCGCCACCGGAGATCAAGGAAACGTCGTGACGATCGAAGTCCTATTGAATGGCGTGAGAGTCGCTCATCTCGAGAAGAATGAAGCACCTGGTGTCCTCGCGGCTGGTCAATGCAACCTCGACGTCAGTACGGTCTTCGCAAATATCACTGGATTGTACGCTGAGCAGGTGAAGACGAAGCAGCGAAAGAGGTAGATCATATCGTCCAACATGCCAGTGGACGTGTACGCAGGTAAGGCGCGCCGCTTCGCTCTGCGCCTCACCTGCGCCGGTCACCGGCGGCGTTGTCCCCGGAGGAGAAAATGGCGAAGCATGTTGGAATTGTGGGGTGCAGTGCCGAAGGCGCTGCTCTATGTTACCGTACACTGTGTTCCGAGGCGGCGGCCCTCATGGGCGAGCACATGCACCCGGAAGTGTCTATGCATACCCACCCCCTTGGTCAATACATGGTTCATATCCGTTCCGGGAACTGGCCGGAAGTGGCAAAGCTCATGCTGTCTTCCGCCGAACACCTCGCGGCAATCGGCGCGCAGTTCGCCATCTGTCCCGACAATACCATACACGAGGCGTTCAATCTGGTTGCGACACGCTCTCCCATTCCATGGCTTCACATTGCCGACGTGGTTGCGGAGGAAGCGGAGTCGCGTGGATTCAATACTCTTGCGATCAACGGAACGAAGTACCTGATGACCGGCCCCGTCTATCCTTTTGTCCTGGAAAGATACGGCATCAAGTGTCGAATACCCGATGAAGTGGAACGCGAACGGATCGACCGGATCATATTCTCCGAACTTGTGAACGGGATATTCCGCGAGGAATCCCGGTTGTACTTTAACACCGTGATTCAACGAAAGAAAAAGGGGACAGAATTATTTTTTCGGTTTCTTTTATTAACCGCTACCAATGTCATTAAACATCAATAGGTTAGCTTGGCCCAAGAACAAAGAACACAAGAACAGTGAGATGTAATTTAACAGGGCTTTTAACGAGTAAAGGGAAAGCACATCGTGAAATCAGAATCAATAGACATTCTCGCAACATTGGTCTCAAAAGCAATCGAAATCGGCGCCGATAAGCTCGAGGTGGAATACAAGGACCGCCATGAGGAGGTTACTGCCATTAAAGGGAGTATGGGGGTAGGAATTTCAAACCTTCGGTCCGACAGCAAAGACGCTATCACCCTTCTGGATGAACTCTGGAAACATCGCAAGAAAATGAAAAAGATTGAAATCGGTGGGGTGAACTTCAAGCTCAAGATAAGCGCTTTTGAGAACTTCGGTGAAACAGCTTTCCGGGTAGTCATCCAGAGGGTTTAACGTGCTGGTGGCTGGGACCACGGTAACCGGCCAATGTCGGTGGGGATCAACATTGACGTGAATAATCATGCCCCTCTTCAGTTTTTTCTTTCCGGCCACCCGGTTGTTGCCGCGTCGGCTAATTCTTTTAAGGCTTTATTTTCGGAATTGACCTCCGAATATGTAAAATGGGGACATCCTTAAATAATTCAATAACATTTGGATGCATAACCGATATTTGACCATTTAAAGATGCCCCAAAAATCCATGGCCATTCGTTATAATCGATACGTATTCCCGGCTCGAAGTATCCGGGTTTTTGCCTTCAACTCTCTTTGGAAACGGGCGATGGCGTGATCACAAGTATCATGGGCAGACAAAAAAACATTCCGGGGATCGGCCTCATTGATGCGATTGATCCCGAGTGTTAAATCATGGTCGGTGATCCTTTTCCAGGGTGGTTTTCCCGTACCGAAAACCATAACCGCCTCCAGCCCGGGTTTCTTTAAGCGACTGGCGGTAACGGGATAATGCAGGCCCCCACCCAGAGCATACATGGGTTCAGGGGATAAGCGGCTGATCATTTCCAGAATCAACCCGATACCGGGATGACCGCACCCTGTAAAGACAATGAGCCCCTTTCCCTTTAGGCGCCCCAGGACAATCTGCTCTTCACACCAACCCATCAAAAACAAATTTCGTGCCAAAGGGCCCGTGGTGCCCAGACCGGCGGGGAGCAATCCGGGCCGTAAAGCCGGGTGCATCGGCCCGGTCCGGCATGTAACACTCCATACCCGACGGGTCCCCAAGTTCCGGGGGAACCCGGATCCGATGTTCGCGAGCCGCTCTTTCTCCTCCCATATGATCCATATGGAGATGGGATATGACAAGGGCATCCACCCGGTCCCATGAGAACCCGAGTCGCAGCGCGTTATGGGCCAGGGCACCCCTTTCAGGCCCAAAACCCACATCAAATAAAAGCGATCCCCGATCCGTGCGGAAAAGATAAGAGATTCCCGGCGCGGATTGAAATCCGTCTTCGGTCTTCCATTCCACCAGGGGGGTGACTTCAATCCATTCCAGCTCGGGCAGATCAAGGCTTTCGGCCTTTGTTAAGCGCGCCTGATTGATTTCATGGGCTTTTCGCTTTCCCTTTGTGAAAACCGCATGACGAATTCCTAAAACAGGAATCAGTACCGGACCGGTGAGTGCAAACACCGGCCACCAGAAAGGTAAAAATCTACGGGTCATGGTATCCTCCTGCTGATAATACCCATTCGAAAATATTCCATTTTTGGATTGGACTGTGCCAAAAGCATGCCATGATGGCGCCATCGAAAATTCAGATAGTTAGAGGGAATCTGAAACGTCTTATGCTATATTTAGCATTGGTGATGTGATATATAACATTCGATGCGACATATCACATAAAGTGGGCGTAAAATGAAAACAAACAAAGACGACTTTTTCAGGGAAGCGATTTTGAGAATCAGCGGAAGCCTTGAGATAGAGCAGGCTCTCTTTCAATGTTATTCCTTTTTCAAGGATTTTATCCCCCTGGATCATCTGATGCTGATGAATCCGAATTTCAAAAACAGTCGCATGGAGGTAATGGCCGGTGCCAATGACCAGGGAGGCTTTATCGATAATCGCCATTGGCCTGTCCCCCCCAAATTAATGGCCGCGATGAGAAGCAATCAACTCCCCGATATCATGATCGCCAATCATCCCGAGACTCACTTTGTTGCGAAGTACGCCCGGAACTTAGGTCTGAAGAATTCGTCCATACTGGTGGTACGACTCTTTATTTCGGATAAATTGATCGGATCGCTTATTTTCAGAGTGGCGGGATACGATCGGTACACAAAAGGACATGCGGATTTGCTGGCCCCTTTGCGCGCGCCCTTTGCCCTGGCCTTGTCCAATGGCCTTCGCTATAGAGAACTTTTGCGGATGAAAGAGCTTATCGCGGACGAAAGTCGGTATTTCCAGGAAGAGCTGAGAAAAACGGCGGGCGAGGAAATCATCGGGGCGGACTATGGCCTGAAAGGTGTCATGGAGTTGGTACGCCAGGTGAGCCCACTGGACAGCCCGGTGTTGTTGCTGGGCGACACAGGTACCGGCAAAGAGTTGATTGCCGGTGCCATTCATTCCTTGTCTCCCCGCCGTCAGGGACCGATGATTACGGTGAACTGCGGCGCGATTGTGCCCTCCCTGCTCGACAGCGAACTTTTTGGTCATGAAAAGGGTGCCTTCACCGGAGCCCTGGCTGCCAAAAGAGGCCGATTTGAAAGGGCTCACCAGGGCACTTTGTTCTTGGATGAGGTCGGAGAACTTTCTCCGGAGGCCCAGGTACGGCTCCTTCGGGTCTTACAGGAGAAAGAAATAGAAAGGATTGGCGGCTCAGGAACAATCAGTATAGATGTACGGGTGATTGCGGCTACCCACAGAAATCTTGAGGAAATGGTGGAACAAGGTGGTTTTCGAAAGGATCTCTTTTTCCGCCTCACGGTATTTCCGATCCTCATCCCTCCCCTGACAGAGCGTAAAGGAGACATCCCCGCATTGGCCCGGCATTTCATGCAAAACAAGGCTCGACAAATGGGCTTGGAGTTCAATCCCGTACTTTCACTTACCGGGTTATCGGCGCTCATGGCCTATACCTGGCCGGGCAACGTGCGGGAATTGGAAAATGCGGTTGAACGGGAATTGATTCTGTGCAAAGGACATGTCCTGAATTTCAGCCAGTTGTCCGGGCTGCGAATATCCCATCGGTCGGAGCAGCGCGTTGAAACCGGTGAAAACATCTGGCTTTGGGAGAAGGTGTTCAAGAGGCATATTCAAAAGGCCTTGGCCGCAACCAATGGGCAGGTGGGCGGCCGGGACGGAGCAGCTGAATTACTGGGAATCCATCCCTCCACCCTTCGTTCGCGCATGCGAAAACTGGATATTGCTTTCGGGCGCGAAAAAAGAAGCGGTCCGAACCATTTGTGAAGACCGCAAGGGGCCCATCATGATAACGCGGGTCTCCGGTAACATATGGAGATTTGCCGGTCAATACCTGAAAACCGTTTCTAAAGGACGTCGCCACCACAAACCTGAAAACCGTGACGGCCCGTGACAGCATCTTCAAGGCACTCAACACCATGGGCGGTCTCGGTATCTCTCAGCTCCCCGTGGTGGGAGGAGAAAACGGGAGGAAAGTCATCGGCATTCTCAGGGACAAGGACGTTATGGCGGCTTACGACAAGGCCATCATCCGCCATGAGATCGAGGCCGGCTGAAAACCCACCTGAATCAGCCCTTTTCCCGAGCAATACTTCGAAGGATAGAAAAGGGATAGAAAGAGGTATTTCCACTTGTGCCACACAATCCGCTTTGGTCTTGCGCTTTTGCGCGTTAGACTTGGATTGGATGCGCAGATGGAGAAAAAAACCCACCCGGTTCATACAACGGCACCACCGCTTCAGCCAGTTTATACTTTGACATAGCATAATAATCGGATTATTATCAGCCATAATATCCGAATAAGGAGGATCTCTATTATGCGTGCCACAGACTTTCTTTCGGCCACAGCGCTCTCCAAGAAGACTTCAGCAACCCTGGATGCCCTCGAAAAGGGCGAGGCCGAGAAATTGATTATCCTTAAGAACAATGCTCCGAAAGCCGTTCTGCTTTCCATTGAACGTTATGAAGCCATGGAGGAAGAGATTGAGGATCTCCGCCTGACGGCCCTGGCGCTGGCGCGGTTGGAAACTCTTGACGAGAAAAAGGTGTTGTCTCACCGGTACATTCAGGAGAAGTTCGGCAAATGAAGTGGACGATTCTCTATCATCACAGGGTGGAAGAGGACCTGGAAAGTGTCGGGCCTTCTGCCGCGCGGCGAATTGTAAAAGCCATCGATGAAAAACTCACCCTGGCCCCGAATGATTTCGGCGCGCCGCTATCAGGAACCCTCTCCAATTTCAGGAAGTTGCGCGTCGGAGACTATCGCATTGTCTACGAAGTTCGAAAAAAGACCGTTGTTGTTTATGTGCTGGCGGTTGGCCCCCGCCGGGATAAGGAGATTTACACAGCCGCCTTGAAACGGAAATGAGCAAAAGGAGGCATTGCGGCCGGGATACCGACGAAAACGAAATACCTGGCTCAAACCAAGGAAAAGCTGGCGCTCCTGCCAAAGTCCCTTCGCAGGAAACCCAAAGCGGTGCGCGATGACTTCTAAAACGGAGAAAGAAGCCCGTGAAACATTCGCGAACCTGACCGCCGCTATCGAACAGCATTGGGAAAATATCTGTGAAGAAGCGCAGTTGAATGAAGTGGATCAGAGACTGCTTTGGAGACGGCAGTTTCTAAACCCCTATTCGGTTGAGCAATAGGGGAGGATCAGGGGATGTAAGTTAAGGATGTCCCCATTTGCAAGCGATTTCACCTATAGCCGGATCCTGCGATGGTTTCTATCAGGATACGGATATTCCATGGCCTGGGCCGTGGTGCGAGCGATCTCCTCACCACAATAACGCGCGACGATCTTCAGGGATAAATCAATGCCCGCGGAAACACCGGCGGAGGTCAAGATGGCACCATCCTCCACCACATGTTCGCCATATTCCACCGTAACCCGGGGAAAACCGTCTCGCATCGTATCAAGGAAACGCCAGTGGGTTGTGGCGCGATGCCCGTCGAGCAAACCTGCCACTGCGAGGAGGATGGAACCCGTACACACAGAGCTCAGGATTTCCACTTCCGCGGCGCGTTGACGCAACCAGTCGAGCATCACCTCATTCTCACGCTCTTTGAATGTACCCCACCCACCCGGAACCACAAGGATATCCAACTGCGGACAACTCCCAAACGTGTGATCAGGCGTGACTCTCATTCCTCCGGTCGTGACAATGGTACCCTCCTGCTCCGCAACCAGGGTTACGTCAAAAGGTGACGGCTCTTCGAATCGTTTTTCTTCATCCCTCCGGGTGATGGAAAAAACCTCAAACGGACCACAGAAATCCAGCACTTCTACATTTTGGAACAACAGAATACCGACACGTTTTCTTTCCATGTCCTTTTCCTCCGTAATTTTACATGAACGTTGAATTTTTCATTCGACTTCCACAATTGTACCGTGTTTAGAGCTTGACAGAAATGACAAATATACTACGATTTGTGCCAAAATCGATTTTTCCCGGACAGGTTAAGAAGACCTGTCGTACTGGAGGGCCATTTTCATGGGAGTAAATTCGTCATCGTTTGTCGGTGCTGCCGCATCCGAACAGGAGGTCCGTCTTGTTGCGTTACTGGCGGTGCCACCTGCAACCGGACTGGATATTCTCGGACCGGCGTCCGTATTCGAGGCGGTCAATCGCATCCCTGAGCGCCGTGGCCCCGCCTATCGGGTTGAACTCATCACCACCGCTCCGGATCGAATAATCGACGGCCACTTCGGTATTCCGATGGTTGCGCACAAGCACTACCGCGAGATCCGGGAAAACGTGGACACGCTGCTCGTCGCCGGTGGTGCCGGACCTCGAAAGCCTCCGGATGTTGCCCTTCTCGCCTGGTTGCGAGAAATGGCGCCACGCGTTCGAAGATTGGGATCCGTCTGTACAGGGGCCTTTCTCTTGGCTGCGGCCGGTTTTCTCAACAACCGCCGCGCCACGACGCACTGGGCTTATGCCCGGGAACTTGCTTCCCGGTATCCCGAGGTTAGGGTGGACCCCGATCCGATCTGGATTCAGGAAAGGAATATCTTCACATCAGCCGGCGTGACCGCTTGAAGAGGTAGCCGTAAGTGCGGCTGGATGTGAGAGGGGAACGCGCATTTAGTCATGGAGCCCTTTATTTTAAAGGATTCTTCTTGTCATTCACCCAAAAAAAAGGGGCGGGGGGAAGCTGGTCCCCCACCCCAGAGAGAGTCCACGCAAGCCCCGGAAAAACATTGCGCGGTGTATGAAGAAACTGCTTGTTCGAGCAGTATGGTCTTGGTTACTGCAAATTACGTTCCACCCCCAGGCCCCTCTCCGGCACTTACCCTGTCTCCCCCTGGACCTTTTTTCCCGGATCCCATGGCAGTAGAAAATTTGCAGCCATCAATTCAATTACTTATGGTTTAAAATGTCCCACACCGTGTTCCGGACCACTTGCCTAAAATCTATTTTTAAACCCGTGAACAAAGAACAAACCTTTTACAGAAAAAGCCCTAGAGATGTTGATATATAATCACAATATCGAAATATAACCAAAATGGTAAAGATAAAGTTTCAAATCTCACTCACGGCACCCTATGGGTGGGATTGGATTTGGGCCAGGGGGTGCCTGGGGCAAAGAAACGGCAACATGCAAACCCACGTCTCAAGGACTCCATTCCTCGCATATGTTCGCCCACAGCCCCCCCCTACCCCATAATATTATAGAACCAACCCCGTGCCCAATTGTGAAGAAAAACGGCATAGGCCCCCACCAAGATGAATGCAATCATCAGAAAACGCATGGCAATCTTACGAGTCCCCGGAAATCCATCTACGAATCGGCAATCATCGACACTCATGGTTTGTCTCCTTGTTATTGTTATTTTTGGTTGAACATCCAGCCAAAATATAGATTTGCCCCCCCCCGTGTAAAGCAAATTGCGAATAATTCGATCCGATGCCCTCAATCGACAGGAAGCTGCATGTGAAACCCTGGCGTCGATTCTATCATTTTTTTCCGGCCAATGTTGACACCCTCCGCCGCTTTTCGTATTTTCCTCTTTTCCGGCAAAACCTCAAAAACCTAAGAAAGAATCGAGAACGCACGCCATGATCCGACTTTTCATTCTAAAAAGAATAGCCCACGCGCCCGCCGGGCGCCGGATATCAGGCATATTCAATTCCCAGTGCTGCTTCGCCGAAGAACGGTGCCCATGAATCCGGTCCAATCTCACGTTTCGGATCTATTGGTGATCGGCGGCGGGCTAGCCGGTGAACGGGTCGCCGTGGAAGCGGCACGGGCGGGGTACGCCGTTACCATTGTGAGCCAGACGCCGCCCCGTCGATCACACAGCGCCGCGGCCCAGGGCGGCATGCAGGCGAGCCTGGGCAACAGCGCCATGGGAAGGGGCGATCATCCCGACCTTCATTTTGCGGACACGGTCAGGGGCTCGGACTGGGGGTGCGACCAGCCGGTTGCCAGATTATTCGCGGAACATGCCCCCGAAGCGGTGCGGGAGATGGCCCACTGGGGCGTGCCCTGGACCCGCGTTGAGGACCCGGGGGACAGACAGGGCCTCATAGCGGGAAGGAATTTCGGGGGAACGCAAAAATGGCGAGCTTGTTACACGGCGGACGGCACGGGCCATGCCATGTTGTACACGCTGGCCGGGCGGATCCAAAAACTCGGCATTCCCGTGCATGATCGCATGGAAGCCCTCTCCCTGATCCACGACGGCCATCGCTGTTTCGGGGCCGTATGTCGCTGTCTCAGAACCGGTGATATCATCCCATACACCGCATCGGCCACGGTGGTTGCCGCCGGCGGATGCGGCATGCTCTATAAAACCACCACCAACGGCGTGGCCAGCCTGGGAACCGGCATGGCTCTGGCTCTGGAGACGGGTGTTGTCCCCTTAGGGAACATGGAAGCGGTGCAGTTTCACCCCACGGCCCTGGCGCCCTCCGGCATCCTCATCACCGAGGGGGCCCGGGGCGACGGCGGCGTTCTGCGGGACCGTCATCTTCACCGGTTCATGCCCGATTACGAACCGGAGGCCAAAGACCTGGCCTTCAGGGATGTGACGGCCCGCGCCATGGCGCTTCACATGAAGCGTGGAAACGGGGTGGAGAGCGCAGACGGGCCCCATCTTTGGCTTGATCTGCGTCATCTGGGAAAAGACCATGTGGAAACCCACCTGAAGGAGATCACCGCCATCTGCCGAAATTTCGCTGGCATCGATCCCCTGCAAGATCTCATCCCCGTTCGCCCGGCCCAGCACTATCAAATGGGCGGCATTCGAACGGACATCCGGGGCGCCGCCCACGGCATGGAAGGGCTCTTCGCCCTGGGGGAAGCCGCCTGCTGGGACCTCCACGGATTCAACCGTCTCGGGGGAAATTCCCTGGCCGAAACGGTGGTGGCCGGCATGCTGATGGGCCGGCACCTGGTTGAATACCTGAAGCATTGCCACGCCCCCTTCACTTGCCCCATCGCCCATGATGCGGTGAACCGGCAGAAGGGACGCATCGCGCTGCTCACCGGAGGGACGCTAAAAGAAAATGTTTTTGATCTCAGGAGCCAAATGGCCGCCGTCCTGTCCGAAAAGGTGGGCATCTTCAGGAACGCCGACGACTTGAGGGATGCCATAACGGTGCTGAACGATCTGCATGAGCGTTCGGAACAGGTGGGAACGGCTCCGGGATCCCCTCGGGTTTCCCCGGAAATTTCCGCGGCCCTGCAACTGCCGGGAATGATCAAACTGGCCCTTTGCATCGCCTGGGGGGCACTGTTGAGGACCGAAAGCCGGGGCAGCCATTTCCGGGAGGACTATCCCCATCGTAACGACCGCGACTGGTTGAAACGCACTCTCGCCTTCTGGCCCGTGGGCGGCAATGCGCCCCTATTGCGCCATGAACCGGTGGCCGTCACCGAACTGCCGCCGGAAGGTCGTACCGACAATAAGCGAACATGCGCACCAAACCGCCGACGTCCCCGAGGAACCGGATGCTCAGACAATTGAATTTTGAAATTTTCCGTTACGATCCCAACCGGCCCGAAAGGGCGCCGTTCATGCAACCGTTTACGCTTGCGGAAACCTCCGGCATGACCCTGTTTACGGCTCTCAACCGGATTCGGGAAACCATGGATCCCACGCTCATGTTCGACTTCGTTTGCCGCTCTTCCGTGTGCGGGTCCTGCGCCATGATCGTAAACGGCATCAACCGCATGGCCTGCCGAACCCTCACGTCCGGTTTGTCGCCCAATATCCGGCTGCTGCCCTTGCCCTTTTTCAAACTGCTGGGGGATCTCACCGTGGATACCCACACATGGTTTCGCGGTTTGGATGAAAGGCTGAGGGCTTGGATCCACGGGTGCGACCAGGTGACTCCCGGCAGCAGGGAAGCGCCCATGGACAATAAGGATGCCTTCAAGGTGTACAACGCGGAACGCTGCATCGAATGCGGATGCTGCGTTTCCGGATGCGCCACAATGGCCAACGGAAAAGGTTTCTTAGGCGCGGCGGGCTTAAACCGCATGGCCCGGTTCATGATGGATCCCAGGGACACCCGAAAAACCTCGGACTACCTTGAAATCGTTGGCGACGACGAAAATGTGTTTGCTTGCTTTGAAACCATGATGTGTGAAGACAATTGCCCTCTGGATCTGCCCATGGATTTACACATGGAATATGTAAGGGAAAGAGTGGCAGCGGCAAAACTTGAATCCGGAAACGACCTCAGAAGGCCCATGGCCCATCAAAAAAAGTGACCCTTCTCCCGTTCCGGGCCTTTGGCAAACCCCGTCAAACGGATATATAAACCCCCCGTTCCCTGTTCTTGATTTCTCCCTGGCGTCTGGCCCGGTAGATCGCGTTTCTAATCTGGGTTTCACCAAGCCCGGTTTTTTCCCGGATCATGGCCACAGTAACGCCTTTTTTGCCTTTCTTTACAACCCCCAGCACCGTTTCAAATAGCGTCCCGGGCGTTTGGTTTTCCGAAAAAGCCTTTTTGGGGACGACTCTCTTTCCGGATTTTCCCTTCAGGGCTTTGGTTCTCTTTGGCGGTTTTCTGGGCGCCATTACCTTCCGCCCCGTCTTCTTTCCTTTCGTTTCGGGCACAGCCGGACTTTCCATGTCGATGCCGAACATATCCGCCAGATCCGAATCGTCAATGACCTTTGCGGTTTTCTTTCGGGCCTTTTCAAGCAATTCCTTGGTTTTGCCCTCCACCGCCTCGGTCACGAGATCTTTCATTTTCACCTGCCTCAGTTTGAAAAAGAGCTCCGGGTCCTGGTCGAGCCTGGCGCCGATCCCGTAGAGGGTCGCCGCCACGTGTTTGCACATGGAGGCCCAGTCCGGACAGGAGCAACTGAAATCAATCTCTTCAGGCGAAGGGAAAAGCCCCGTCCCCTGGGTGGTAAAGATTTCCCCCAGCCCCTTCGGAAATTTCCCCGCCAGGAGTTCCTGCAGTGACTCCAGCTTCCCTTGGGAAGCGGTCTTGATCTCCTTCCAGTTTGTTTTGCCCATGGCCTTGATCCGGATGGTTACGGAATACGGTTTTGACCGGGACCCCTGGACCAGCGATTCGACCTCGCCCGAACCGATTTGAAGATCGAGAACCGCCCCATGGCGGACGTAGCTGCGCCCTCTGCCGATACGATTGTGGTAGTCCGCGTAGGATTCCAGGTTTTTGTTCCAGGCCTTTCCCCACCAGGTGCGGGCGATGGCGGTGCCGTCGATCGCAATGGGGTTGATATGGGGATTTTTCTTTTTCAGCTGTTTGAGTTTTTTAGCCGCCTTTGCCCTTTTTTCCGCCACGCTTACATAAACGGGATAGCCCCAAGAACGCATCATCGTCTCCTCTAAATAATCGATTGCAATGATAATTTGAACAGATCGGCAGAAGCTGTTTCACGGAATATTATCCGAATTCCCCGCAAACATATCATTTTCTCAGATCAAATCAATTCAAATCAGAATGTTATTTGAGGGCCGAAATGGTTGCGCTTCCGATAACCGGTAAAAGGATAGAAGTTTTCATCCAAAACCATCCGATCATTTTGTATCATTGATGCGCTGGCTGTGTTGAGATTTTTCTTGCAGCCCATTATGATTCAGATACAATGCCACGATTTCCATCCACCAGTATTTCCTGGCCTTCTTTCAGGGTGCGGGTGACACCGGGAATCGCCATTACCGCCGGTATTCCATATTCACGTGCCACAATTGCGGCATGGGATGCAAGCCCGCCCGTTTCGGTCACCACCGCTGCTGCGGTGGCAAAGAGCGGCGTCCAGGCCGGGTTCGTGTAAGGACAAACCAGCACTTCCCCGGCCAGAAGCCTGCCGAACTCATGCTCCCCACGGATGATCCGCACTTTACCTCGAATAACGCCCGGACTTGCGGCGATTCCCGTGAGGACCTTACCCCTGACCGATACGCCGGCCCTTTCCGCCTGCCAGTCGGCGTTTACCAACCGGTAGGTGGCGCGACGGCGCTCCAGCAATTCGCGAACGGTGTTTATTGCGGGAGGGCGGTTGCAGAGCCACTCCCGGACTTCTTCATAGGTCAAGTAGCCGATTTGGTCTTCACGTTCAAGTATCCCTCGTTCAAATAACCTGCGTCCCCATTCGGCTGCAATCTCCTGGAGCGCATCAAGGGGCCGGGTAAGATCGTAGTGGCTCTTCTCCCGAAATGCATTCAACCGGTACAGATGGTACCACATCCAGCGAAATGCCGGCCGCAGGCCGGGAATGTACCGGAGCCGTTTCTCCACAAGAGAAAGAGCCGTCCGGTGGCGGGCGAGTGCCCGTTCGGGAGTTCCGGTTCGGTTCTCGGCATGGACCAGGCTCGAAAGGAGTCGCCAGACTTGTTTTTGATCCCGGCGCCAGGTGGGGGTCGTCAAATACCAGCAGGACCCTTCCCGGTGACCATGCTCATGGATGAAAGATCTGAATGCTTCAATGAAATTGCGGCCTTCGGCCGTTTCTTCCAGGCGATGGGGCGCGCCCTCCCGCACGGCGGCCAGAACTTCCGGGTTTTCACGTGCGAGGCGGGAGAGCCCCCAGAGTTCTTCGTTGAGACCGATGGTCGGTGTTTCGATACCCGCCATTAGATTGGCCATGATTTGCGCGCTTTTCTTAAAGCCCACAGCCAAGGTGACCAGGAATCCGAGCAATGACTGCGCATGGACGCCACCGGCGGCGCTCATCCGTTTGTACAAATATCTCTCCCAAACCGATAGAATCGTCTCAGTCCTTGCAAAAAGCTCCGCATCTCCCATGTTGGACAAATCCGAAATTTCCGATATGGTTTGCAGTTCCTCGCCGGGGCCGTTTTCCCACCAGTCCAGCCAGTCCGTTTTCAACTGCCGGAAGAGAAGCGGCATCCCAAACACATACATTTTCCACAATCCATGGATGGGCGGCATCCGATACGCCTGTCGCCAGTACTGTGACATGACCGCTGCTTCATCCGCCTCCCTGATAACGGCGCCACACTCCCTTATGGAATAAAGATGCCCGCCCAGCAGCCGGGTGACGACCATATTGTCAAGAGGGCGGGGGGCTATCACATACCGTTCATCCGCAAACGGTTTTATCATTT
Organism: Desulfatiglandales bacterium; assembly: GCA_963663335.2. Taxonomy (GTDB): domain Bacteria; phylum Desulfobacterota; class DSM-4660; order Desulfatiglandales; family Desulfatiglandaceae; genus NaphS2. The sequence continues at coordinate 1,424,147 of CAXXLN010000002.1, forward strand.
TATCGAGGATTGAAGCTTTACCAAGGGGTTTCAGGGGTTCAACGGATGATTCAGAAAGCGCCGTCATGGGGCGGGCCTGGAGGAAATGGATTTTGTTCCGGGTGATGGCAAACTCGATATCCTGGGGAGCCTCGAAATGCTCCTCGATGGATAGCGCCATACCGCACAGCTCAGCCAATAGTCCGGCATCAAGGAGTCCGGAGCCGTTTTTCTTGCCGGTTTCGGGGAGTGTGTTGCGGTTCACCCGGTAGACATCTCCGGCCATGTTCCCGGAAACAAGGGCTTCACCCAAGCCGGGAACGATCTCGATGCGGATGGTTTTTTCGTCTTGCGCCAAGGGGTCCCGGGTGAAAAGGACGCCCGCCGCATCAGCAGGCACCATTTCCTGTATGATAACGGCCATTTTAGCCGAGAATTGGTCTATACCCCGTCGTTGGCGGTAGGCAAGGGCCCGGCGATTCCAAAGTGAAGCCCAACATTTTCGAACCGCCAGAAGCAGCGCCTCAATTCCCTGAACATTGAGATAGGTTTCATACTGGCCGGCCGAGGATGCGCCCGCCTGATCCTCGCAGGTTGCCGAGGAACGAACCGCCACCAGCGGGCTTTTCATGCGGCCGTACCGGTCCAGAAGAACCCTGGATAACGCCTCATCCAGGGAACAGTGTTCAAAACTATCGAAAGCGATCCGCTCCACTCCCACCCAGTCCTGCGCCTGGATCAATGGAAATATCTTCTCGTTGAGGCCGCACCCGATTGCCTGGCTCTCATAGGCCGATGTGGTGATAACCATGGCGTCCGGAACAGCCATTCCCATATGCATCAATCGCATAAGGCTTGAGCACTTGCCCCCGACCTCCCCACTATTTTCCGGCATTGTTTCACTGAGTTGGAGAATCTTCATGATTCACCCCTTTCAGAATGAACTGCCAAACGGAATGGAGAAGAGACGCGCCGCTGTCGATACCGGTTACAACGGCAAGCACGACCCCTTGATAAAGGATAAAGATGTGAAGCGCCAACTCCCTCGCGGTGAGGTCCCGACGGATTTGTTCCTGCTGCTGCGCTTCGGCCACGAGTCCGGTCAGTATTTCCAATAACCGTTTGCGGGCCGGTGTCGGGTTTGTCAGGTAGCTCGGATCGAGCACGCTGTAGGTGCAGATGAGTCTCACCTCCTCGATATTTTCCTCGGCCTCGTTTACCATGATGGAAATCATCTGCCGGATCAGTTCCAGCGGAGGGGCTGACGGATCGGCCTGCTCAAGAAACGCTTCGACCAAATCCCGAAGTCTCTGTCCGTAGTGCCGCATCACGCCCTGCTTGGTTCCGAAGTGATTAAAGAAGGTGGCACGGCTGTACCCGGCGCTCTCGGCTATTTCATCCACCGATGTATTATTAAACCCCTTTTGCCGAAACAGCTCCATGGCGGCATCGTAAAGAGACTGCTTCGCCTGGGCAATCTTCTTGTGTCGTAACCCCTTGGTGGCCATCTTATCTCCTTATGACAATTTTTAGACTTAAATATATTTTTATACTTGAGTATAATAAACGTCAATCAAAAAATTGCCTATCCATTTTTTTGATATCCTGTAAACATTAAAAAATAGGGCTTGACATTAATAAATAATCGCACTACATTAATATTCAAATTTTACGTTTTAATAGTTATCGTTACTTTATTAAGAGGCCTTTTATGAAAATCAGTGAAGAGCAAAAGCGGGTAAATCGCAAAAAAATCATTCGGGCCGCCGTGGAAGAGATCACACAAAACGGGGTGAAAGGGGCGACCATGCGGATGATCGCCCGAAAGGCGGGGCTTGCGGACGCCACCATTTACAACTATTTCCCCACAAAGGAAGCAATCCTCTACGCCTATTACGAAGATCAACTGGATTCAAGCGTCGAGCGGTTGCGGTCCATTGAGGATTTCAACGAATTCAGCCTGCAGGAACAACTTCAGGCCTTTTTTGAAACCCAGCTTGAATCTTTTCTGCCGGACCGTGAATTCGTGGAGGTCAGTTTCAAGGCCATCACCTTTTCGCTGACCCATAATTATCGATATTTAAAGCCGATCCGAAAGCGGTTCTTTCTTATCATCTCCGATTTTTTCGAAGCGGCCATCGAAGTGGAGGAAATTCCGGATCAGGTGTTTCTGGACTTGACCCATCATTTCTTCTGGGACTATTACGTGGGCCTTATTTTTTACTGGTTGGGGGATCGTTCCGATCAATTCCAGGACACGAGCATCCTTCTGGACAAGAGCCTGGACCTGGCCGTAACGTTTATCAAGGCGGGCGTTGTCAACAAGGTTCTTGACATGGCATCATTTCTTTTCAGGCATCACATTATCGACCGTTTGGACATTATCAAAGACCGCGTGGAAATTGTCCACAAGGTGAAACGGCAATTCATGGGTGTTAACGATGACGGAGACCATTCCCAAAAGTAAGTGGAAAAGAGGATTGAGCGGGGGTAAAGCAGCGGCCGGGATGGGCCGAAAGACCCTCAAATATCTCGCTCGAAAACCTTTTCTCACGGAGGAAAAAAGGCGGGAGGAGAAGAAAGCCTTGAATCGGGAAAACGCCGCCTTGCTGTTTGAGGGCTTGAGCCTTCTTAAGGGAACGGCCCTGAAAATAGCCCAGCTCCTGAGCATGGAAATGGATATCTTTCCCCCTGAAATCACCAAAGAACTTCAAAAATCTTACCACAAGGTCCCTCCCATCAACCGGGCACTCGCACGAAAAACCGTGCAAAACGCCTTGGGAAAATCACCCGAATTGATTTTTGAGTCCTTTGAATCCACCGCCTTTGCCGCCGCAAGCCTGGGCCAGGTCCACCGGGCCGTCACGCGTGGCGGGGAGAGGCTGGCCGTGAAAATTCAATACCCGGGTATTCGGGAGACCATCCAAAACGATGTGCAACTATTGAAAGTCGTCCTGCGCCCTTTGCCCGATTACCGGACCATCTTACCGGCTATCCTGGAAATTGAAACACGGCTCCTGGAGGAGACCGAATACCGCCGGGAATTGGAAAACATGGCCTTTTTCAAAGCGCACCTGGCCATGGACCGTATCCTTGTACCGGCTCCCTACAAAGACTTCAGCGCTGACACAGTCCTCTCCGGGGAATACATCAGCGGCACGACCCTCGACGAGTGGCTGAAGACCGAACCCGACAGGGAGGAGCGAAACCGGGTGGCACAGACCCTTCATGACCTGTTCATATCCGGGTTATACCGCTTGCACTGCATTCACGCGGACCCCAATCCGGGAAACTTCATCGTGCACGGCGACACGAAAATCGGCCTGGTGGATTTCGGGTGCGTCAAACGGTTCGACCCTGAATTCGTAACGCTTTACGGTGAATTGCCCCAAGCGTCCTTCATGGAGAAAGAGCGGACTATATCCGTCTTTTGAAAGCGCTCAAAATTGCGGACCCCACCGTCACACCGACGGTGGAAGACAGTATGTTCAAGGTGTTTCATGAAATCGGTCAGTGGCTCGGAAGGCTTTACCGGGAAGAATATTTTGATTTCAGGGACAATCCGGATTTCATCGCCTCGGGAAAAAAAATGATGGGGCACGCCTTTGAATTGAGAAAACACGCAGACCTCAACACCAACTTCATCTTTCTTCACAGAACCCGTTACGGGTTGTTGCGTCTTTTTGAACGGATGGGGGCACGGGTTTGTTTTCGGAACCCTTTTGAATATTCATAAAACCAAAGCGCGTCAGGAACCCATGAAAAAAACGACCCAGATTGCATTGATTGTCCCCTGTATCATCTCTCTCCAACTGATCATCGGGATCACGTTGATAAAACCGCGGATTTTCACATGGGGCGCCGGCGATCAAGAAATATCCATGTCCATGCCGGGTGACCACCTGGCACCCTTTATCAGCTCGACGCGCGGTATCACTATCGATGCTCCCATTTCAGATGTTTGGAATTGGGTGATTCAATTGGGAGCGGACCGAGGCGGCTTTTACAGTTACAGATTTATTGAAAAAGCGCTGGGATACCGATATCGAGGACAAAATCGGATTACGCCGGAATTTAAAGACATGCCTGTTGGTCGCATTGTCAGAGCATCCCTTGATCAGTCTGAAAGTGTGATCCAATACGGCTGGCCCGTTGTCGCGGTCGACCCCGAGAAATCTTTTGTCTTGAAAGGTTGGGGGTGCTTCTTACTCAACCCGATTGACCCCGAACATACGCGACTAGTGGTCCGGACCCACGGGAGACCTTTGTCAAGTTGGACGGATCATTTGGAATATTTTTTCATGATGCCCCTGCACTACCTGATGGAGCGTCGTATGTTAATGGGTATTAAAGCACGCGCTGAAGCCGGACCGGGCATGCCGATCTCCGATACCGCGGATATAATGTGGTTTTTGGGCATTTTTCTGTCTCTGATCAGCATCATTGGATTGTTGATGATCGCCAATAGCCCAAAACTCCAATTGCTGACCATTTTATACGGCATCCTTTGGTTATGGATACTCTTTATCCCTGATCCGATACCGGCATACAGCATGATCCTGTTGCTGGCATTAATGATCAACCTTGGATGGCTATTAAGAGGTAAATTCGAACTTTCCTTCGCCTCTCTTGCCCGTTTTTATGAGAGGATGCGGCAATGAGCATACTCCTGCAAACTGATGTTGTTGAGGCCGTTTTATGCGATGGATTATCAAAGAAGAAAGCGGAAACATCCGTGGTGCTTGCCGATCGACAATGGCGGCGTGGACGACTTCATGGGTATCTACGGGTCCTTTCTTAATTTACAATGACAACTTGAACAGATCCATGAGTTCATCATTTTTCAGCTCGGTGATCCACCCGTCACCGGCGCCGGGAATCACCTCCCGGCTCAATCTCGATTTTTCCTCCAGCATCCCGTCGATCTTCTCTTCCACCGTCCCTTGGGTCAGGAATTTATGCACCACCACGTTTTTCTTCTGACCGATCCTGAAAGCCCGGTCGGTTGCCTGGTTTTCCACGGCGGGGTTCCACCATCGGTCAAAGTGAATCACATGATTCGCTTCCGTCAGGTTTAAACCGATCCCGCCGGCCTTGAGGGACAATACCATGAAGGGGACATAGTCCGGGCGCTGAAATTGTTCAATAATCTGCTTCCGCTTCCCCACGGCCACGCTACCGTGGAGAATCAGCCCCCTCCCGTGAAAGATGTCTTCCAGAAGATCATGGAGGGGCTGGGTCATTTCCTTGAATTGGGTAAAAACCAGAACCTTTTCCCGCTTTTCATAGATGGTGGTACAGATGTCGCGAAGCCGCTGAAATTTGCCGCTCTCTTTTTCTTCAAACCCTCCGGCGCCCAGGTATTGGTCCGGATGGTTGCAGATCTGCTTGAACTTCATGAGGGATGAAAGGATCAACCCCTTTCTTTGAATCCCTTCCGTTTCCACAATCGATTTTTGAATATCCTGAACCAGCTTTCCGTACAAAAGGACCTGTTTCTTGCCCAGAGGGGCGTAGGTCTTCATTTCCGTTTTTTCCGGAAGGTCTTTGATGACCGACTTGTCGGTCTTAAGCCGCCTTAGGATGTACGGGCTGATGATGTTGCGCAGTCCCGCATACCCCGAAGGATCCTTGTCCAGATCCTTTGAAAATTTCTTAAACTCTTGAGCGTTTCCCAGTAGCCCCGGATTCAGGAAGTCGAAGAGGGACCAGAGATCCGACAACCGGTTTTCGATGGGAGTCCCGGTCATGATGATCCGGTTTGCGGAAGTGAGCTTTTTGACGGTCCTTGCCTGTTTGGTACCCGGATTTTTAATGGCCTGGGCCTCATCCAGGATGATGTAGTTCCAGGCGTGGGTCTGAAGCCACGAAAGCCTTTGAATCAAGGCATAGGTGGTGATGACCAGGTCAAATGCATTCAGTGCTTTCGGGTCTTCCGGCGGGTCGCCCTTTTTCAGGCCCGCGCTGGGATGGGCCACAAAAAACGTGATCTGGGGTGAAAACCGTTCGATTTCCTTTTCCCAGTTGGAAATAAGGGAGGCCGGGATGATCAGCAGACTGGCTTTTTTTGAATGGCCGCTCTTTTCTTGATGGGATTGAACAATACTTAAAAAGCCCAACACCTGAACGGTCTTCCCCAGGCCCATATCATCGGCCAGGCAGGCGCCGAAATTGAGGGAATGCATGAAGTTGAGCCAGTTCAATCCCTTCTTCTGATATTTCCTGAGTTTGGCCGTAAATGTCTTGGGGGGCTTCACCGAAGGGGGTAAAGAGGGGTCCACCAGTTTCCGGATGACCGATTCCAGCCACTTTCCGTTGGAGACGCCGTGGTCGATTTCCCGGGGATCTATTCCCAAGAGCCGCTCCGGCATCAGTTGCATGCGCATGGCCTCCCCCAGGGTCAACCCTTCTTTTTCCATCATCCCTTTTGCGTTTTCATAGGCATCCAGGGTCTGTATAAGTTTTTCCCGGTCCACGGCCACCCATCGGTTCTTGATGAAGGCGAGCCCTTCCGATTCCGACAGCAACCGCCTTGCCTCGGCCTCTGAAATTTGAAGGTCGCCCAGAAAAAGCTGGGCGTTGAAGCTCAAGATAGCGTCCATGCCCACCGTGGCGGGTTTTTTATCCCCCAGGCTGAAATTCAACCGGATGCCGGACCGGTTCCCTTTCCACCAGTTGGGGATTCGGCACAAAATTCCCGATTCTTCATAGATGGGGATTTCCTTTAAAAAAGTGAATGCCTCTTTGGATGTCCAGGCCAGGGGGTGGAACAGTTCGCCCGTTTCCAGGAGCTCCTCCATGAGTGGGCTTCTTTTTTCGGCCACGTGAACCGTCGTCAGCAGTTCCAGAAGTTTTTCGTCATCATTTTTATATTCCTCCAGAGCGTGCTTTAAAGGGAGATGTTTGGATTTTCCCTCCCGGTTCAACCGGGTTGAATAGGTGGCCATAAAGGCAAAAGGGTATTCATCGCTTTTGTTTTCCACCAGGTGAAAAAATATTCTGCCCACCAGATGCGCATTGGGACTGTAAGCCCTGATGAAATCCTCAACAGACCCTGCGTGGGATTGAACGGCCCGGCAAAAAGCGTCGTTTAGTCCCCTCCACAGGGCTTCCAGCAGTTCCATGCTCAGATATTCGGCGCCGGTCATCATGGGGGCCCGCGCCAGCTGATCCTCCAATTCCTCTTTCGTAACGGGAATCTTCACTCGGTGCCGCACGGTTTCCAGATCGGGGGTTTGACATAGTTTTTTGGCGAAGACACCGGAAAAACGCCGCCAATAATCGAGGGATGTGGGGAGCGGCATCTGGGAATCGGAAAATCCCAGAAAGAGGAGCCATACATCGGTTTTGTCGGAAAACCGCTCGTGGATTTCCTGTTGCAGCAACCGGCTGCTTTGGGCCACGGTTTTCGGCGAATCCATCCATTCCAGATGCAGCTTGCCGCTGGGCAGAATTACAAGGTTTAATTCCCGGGAGGTCTCTGGTTCCATGAAAACCGTTTATTTCCTCATCCGGCATGGCCGGAATGATTTTAGAGTCATTTCACAGATCAAAATCAGAATTCCCGTGAAGATATCATTTTTTCAGATCAGGTCAATTCAAATTAGCCAAAGCACCTGCGCCGACTTTCTGTATGCCATGACAGGTGCTGAGATATGCAGAACGATAGAATCACTCGTTGGGTGCGGAAATCCATCCTTGATATACTACCAACATGTGATATCATGCCGTCATGAATAAATGTGCCGTTAAATCCGTGAAAAGGCTCCTGCAAGAGACAGGAGTAAGACCATGATGGAATACAGTGGTTCAAAGAAATCTCAGTCTAAGGATATTCAAATTGCCCATGAATATTGGACCGAATTTCGAAGGAGAAAGAGATAAAAAAGGTTACGGAGAAATATGTAAACAATCTCAAAGAGGATCTTCTTGATCCTGTTGAAGCGGGAGAATATTTAAACGCCGCACTGGAAGACGGTTCACAGGAAGTTTTCTTAATGGCGTTAAAAGATGTCGCAAATGCAAAAGGTATTTCCGAGATCGCGAAAGAAACAAGTCTCAATCGAGAAAGCCTTTATTGGATACTTTCCACAACGGGAAATCCCAAACTGAAGAGCCTAAATTCGGTACTACATTGCGTTGGCCTAATGCTCTCCGTTGAAGTAGAAAATCACCTTTAGTAAACTCGTCGGCGAATCGGGTAGCCGAGATTTTCTCCCCCAGCCCCCTAAAAAAGTGGACTGGGGGACACTCTTAAGTAAGTAAACAAGTCGATATTTTTGGGATCATGTTGTAGGGTTAAGTCCATGCTAAGATTAGATAGACTTGACGCGCCCGGGGTGTCGCGCCATGTGATGATCCGGGGAATAGGGCGCCGGAAAATCTTCAACGATGATAAAGACCGTGATAATTTCGTCGAACGGTTATCTGTCCCCCTTCCGGAAACCAATACCCTGTGCTACGCTTGTGCCTTTGCCTGTCCAGTGAAACCTTTGTTGCCATTGTTTCACCGGGGTGGCTCCGTGTGAGATATGTTTTGGTTGCGGCTATGCCGCTTAAGGTTGCCGTCCATGCAAGTATCTTTGGCAAAATCAAGAAGGGGCGGACTACGCTTTTCGAAAAGGGGCCGATCCAGGGCTTTCCCATATATCCTTGCCTTTGGGTTGTGGGTCCTCCCGGGACTCAGTCCAGCCGTCACGGTGGACACGGTGGATGAGTTGGAGCACGCTGTCGAGGAAGCCAACTCCGGAGGTGACAAGCAGATCTGGCTTGAGGACGGGACTTACACCCTGAGTTCAGCTTTGGTGATCCAGGCCCACGGGGTCACCATACGGAGCGTATCCGGCAACCGAAGCGCCGTGATCGTTCGAGGAAACGGCATGGATGGGAGCGTCTCTCATGTCTTTTTTGTAGGAGGGAACAACTTCACGGCCCGGGACATGACCCTGAGAGACGTCTATTATCATGCCGTCCAGATGGACATCGATGCTCAGGCCCCGACCCTGATCAATCTCCATATCCTGGATACCCATGAACAAATGATAAAGGTTCCTTATGATATAAACCAACCGGATGTCCATTCCGACAATGGCCTAGTCGAGAACTGCCGCTTTGAATTTAGCGCCGGGATCGGCCCCCAATGGTACATCGGCGGGGTGGATGCCCACCATGCCTTTAACTGGGTGGTACGCAACAACACCTTCGTAAACATCCGAAGCCCAGAGGACCCGGATGCGGGGGGTAGAGTAGCTGAGCACGCCATCCATTTCTGGAACGGTTCCCGCAATACCCTGGTGGAAAAGAATACCATCGTCAACTGCGACCGGGGAATCGGTTTTGGGCTGGCCAATCAGGGACACATGGGCGGCATCATCCGGAACAATATGATCTATCATCATGCGACCCACGACCTGGGAGATGTGGGGATCAGTCTGGAGACCGTTACCGATGCCCAGGTCTATAATAATACCATATATCAGGAGCATGCCTATTCCAACGCCATCGAATACCGTTTCTCGGCAACAACCGGGCTCCTCATCGCCAACAATCTAACCAACAGGGCAATTGCTCAACGCGACGGGGCCTCTGCCGAGCTCTCCAATAATGTTACCAATGCTGAGTCGGCCTGGTTCGTCAATCCGACGGCAGGGGACCTCCATTTGGCCACCCCGGTTCCGACCGTAGTGAACCAGGGGCGGCATATTGAAGGTCTGAATGATGACATGGACGGGGATAGCAGGCCCCAGGGGGTAGGGTATGACATCGGCGCGGATGAATTTTCCGGGTCGTGCCAGGATTGTTCGGGCGACGAGGTGGTGATCGATAACGCGACATTTGTGGCAGGCGCCACATGTGAATGCATTGCTGAAACATCCATCTCCATCGGAGGTGACGTCCTTGTTGAGACCGACGCCATGGTCACATTTACGGCGCCGATGGTGCGTATTACCCCTGGATTCCATGCGGAAAACGGTGCTATAATCCATATCAGACAAGAGTAGACAGCCGCGCCGTTATTAAGTTTGCGTTGGGAGACATCCATGACCTTTTAGAAGCTTGCTATGGAACCAGGCCCGCGACGAGAATGCTCTGCCAAACGGAGGTGCGAAACCATTACGCAGTTAAATTTATTCAAATATGTTATCCTGTTGGCCAGTCTGTTACTGGCTTTGCTGCCCCGTTATTCTCAAGCACTGATTATCGACCATACCTACACAGACATTAGCAACATACCGTAAACGGTATCCCCTCAGAACATCCCCCACTATTGGGGTGATGAAGCGGGTCACACTACCGATGAGAGCTGTGAGAATAAGGAAAGGGCCTTCTGGCGGCTCCCGGCAGGAGGGGCGAGTGTGAGGCTGCTGCCCGACATCCGGGTGGTTGCCCCTTAAAGAAAGATAAGAAAGATGTGAAGCCGGTCTGATCGGAGAGAAACCTTTTCCCCATGCGACTTTATTGTGGGAGCGGCTTTTAGCCGCGATATTCCCGTGCATCGCGAATAAAAGTCCGCTCTCACAGGGATCTCAACTGCTACTGAACAAGTATACTATTCAAGTTTCACGGGAGGAATGGGGTGAAAAATGGAACGATATTTGAAAGCAGCTATTCGTCTATCCCTTGTCCTTTCAGTTTTAGTGCCTTCCATCGGCTTCGGTGAGCGGCTCCAGCCGGCGGACCTTGCCTATGCAGGCGCCTTTCGCCTCCCCGAAGACTTCAACTGGGGGGCCAGGGGTCTTTCCTTATGGAACCCCCTTGAAAGCAGCTATTCGTCTATCCCTTGTCCTTTCAGTTTTAGTGCCTTCCATCGGCTTCGGTGAGCGGCTCCAGCCGGCGGACCTTACCTATGCAGGCGCCTTTCGCCTCCCCGAAGACTTCAACTGGGGGGCCAGGGGTCTTTCCTACTATCCCCCTGGAAACAGCGGCGCAGGTTCCCTCCTGGTGACCGGTTTTGAAGGCCTCACAGACGGAAACGCCACCTACGGGGAGGTATCAATACCTACGCCGAGACAGGAAGCCAACTGGGAAGATCTCCCCCTGGCAGCCTTTTTGAGGCCCATCACGGCCTTTGATGGAGGACATGCGCACACTCTCGGAACAGACAACGTCTTTGTCTCAGGGATTCAATATGTGCCCCGTCAAGGGACCCAGACGGCAGACAAGATCTACGGTTCGCTGAACGCATGGTATCCCGAAGGGGACTTCGGGGATGCCTCCTTCCCCACCATCTGGTTCAGTGCGCTGAACGGCGCCAGTCCGCAAGGGCTCTTCTATGTGGGGCCCCAGCCCCAGATCGCGCCCTATCATGGCAGAAAGATGGGGGAATATCTCTTTACCGTGCCCCAGTGGTATGCAGAAAGCTATCTGAGCGGCCGCATTCTCATAACCGGCCGGTCCAGGGGAACGCCGGTCGGTTTGGATCCGGTCACCACCCAGGGAGGCTCCCAGGGCCCGGCCCTGTTTGCCATTCGGCCCTGTCAGATCGATAACCCGGCGGACAACAGCAGCCTGGATGCCCTCCCCGTTCTTTACTACCGGGCCAGGTATCCCGGCTGTGCCGGACCCGATATTGGGGCGAATGGCGAGAACGTGGACTGTGACTACGAGTTTTCAGATCAGGTGTTCAGGATGTGCGATGCCTGGTCCGGGGCCGGTTTTGTGGAAAGCGGATCAAAAAGGGCCATCCTCATTCTGGGCCAAAAATCAAGCACCAACTGCTATTACTGCGGCGATCCTGATGACGATTCTGAATGCCCCTATGCCACAACGCCCACGGCGTGCGCCACTTACTACTGCAATGAAAGCCGGGGGTATCACTGCGGCCCCTACGAAAGGCAGGTCATCTTCTACGACGCCGACCAACTTGGGCAGGCTGCCACGGGTCTGCGCGATCCATGGGCCGTTCTCCCCTACGCCCTCTGGCGGCCCGCAGCCTTTTATTTACAGGGGTACACCTGCGGAGACACGGGCGGCATGGCAGTGGATCCGGCCGGTGGACGGGTATTCATGGTGGAAAGAGGGCTTGGCGGCACTGACACCAATGCCGCGGTGGTCCATGTGTGGACGTTCAGTGATTCCTCATGCCCCCCCTGCCCTGCCAACGGCGTGATTACGAACGCCATATACCGCTCAGGCACCACCTGCTCCTGCTCCAATGCCACAGCCATCACCTTAGGCGACAACGTAACGGTTGAAAGCGGCGCCGACCTCACTTTCAGCGCGGCGCTTGTCACAATTCAGCCTGGCGTCAGCATTAGAAGCGGCGCCGTCGTCCATATCCGGCAATAAAAATTAAAACATGTCTCACACAAAGCCACCAAGACACAGTTCCAAGGGACAGGCGAAATAATCCCCTTTTTGTTGACGCCGTCAGAGATTGCCGATGCTGAAAACAACAAACGAACTTTGAGCCATATCTTGCCAAGGAAGTCTAAGATGACAAGGATAGCCAGGATGCTGATTCAGGAAAAGAGTCCGTTTACCATGTGATGTCCCGCACGGCCCTTCCAGGATTTCCGCTGGGAGATGTAGAAAAAGACTTTCTGCTTAATTTTATCAAGGATTTACGCAAAGCTTTTCGTGATTCTATTGACGATTATATTGTAAAAGAAACCTCCCAACAATCCAATTAGCAAGACCGGGCTATAAAACGCCCGGCTGGTTATCGGTATGTTTGGCGAAGAAAAAGCCACAAACTTCTTGAAATTGAAAACCGCCACACGATATTCTTACGTTGAAATGTAAACGTTTTATTTTAAACGAGGTTACTATGGATAAAATTTTGTCAGCAAGAGTAGATGAAGCTGTCATTCAACAAGTTGGCATCTTGGCCCGTGAACTCAATACGACTAAAAAAGCAATCATTGAAGCTGCAATAAAACAATATTCAGCACAGAAAGGGTTAGAGAGAAAAATCAATATTTTTGATAAAACTTGTGGTGCCTGGAAAAGGGAAGAGACTCCCCAAGGAAGTATTTCAAAAGCTCGTTCTGCTTTTAATAAGTCCATGGAAAGGCATCATCAATGAGAGCATATATTGATTCTGATGTTCTGATTTGGCACCTACGAGGAGAACAGAAGGCCAAAGATTTGCTTATACAGCTCCGAGATGAGGAACATTATGATCTTTATACCGGCGCTATGCAACGAGCGGAAGTCGTTTTCTTCATGAAACCGGAAGAGGAAAAAGACACAGCATTGTTTTTATCCCAGATTAAAACACAAGCAGTAGATCAAAAAATCGTTGATGATGCAGGAGTATTAAACCGAAAATGGAATCCGAGTCACGGAATTGATGTTAACGATGCAATTCTTTCCGCAACCGTAATTCAAACAGGAGGCCGCATCTATACTCTAAATACCAGGTACTTTCCGATGCCCGAAACAAATGTCCAAAAAGCCTGGTAGGTGGGGAAAGCAGACAGGAAAATGTTTTTTCGACATCTCGATAATGACATCAAACTCAGCTTATCGATCCCGCAGTACGCCGAGGAGTTGTTTGAGCTGGCCGACAAGAACAGGGCATTTCTTAAACAATGGTTGCCCTGGCTTGATACTGCAATGAAACCCTCGGACACGAAGGAATTCATTGAGGCGCAGCTATTGCTATTTCAGCAGGGCGAGGCGTTGCACGTTACCATTTTCCATGGAGACAAAATCTCAGGCGTATTGGGCTATGACCGGATCGATCAAGAAAATGGCATCGGCCATATGGGCTACTGGCTGGCCCAGGAATACAACGGCAAAGGCATTATGACGAAGAGCGTCAAAAACTTAATCGAACTGGGCTTCGGATACTATTCACTCAATCGCATTGAGATCCGCTGTGCCGTGAACAACCTCAAAAGCCGGGCCATCCCTGAACGCTTGGGCTTTCGGCAGGAAGGCACGATTCGACGGGCTTTGAAGGTGTATGGCGAGTATGTGGACCACGTGGTCTACGGATTGCTTAAAGAGGAAAGCAGGTTCTAAGCTCCGCGTCCTCCGGCCGTGGGGACGTCCGCATTGACTTTCTGATTTGGATTTCAAACAATATTTTATCACCCAACAAGGCACACTCCGGGCAAACCGCAAATGGTTGCGCGATGCTCGGGAAAAACGCCTTGCCCTCTCATAACATATTTGTTACTATTTGTCCATGAAATGGCAAATTGAATACTTCAACGAAAAACTCGAAAAAGAAATCCTAAATTTACCGGACGGCTTATTAGCGCGGTATTTACGATTAACTGATTTAATGCTTGGGTTTGGACCAAACCTCGGTTTGCCTCATACAAAGCCCATTGAGTCAGGGTTGTTTGAACTTCGAGTAAAAAGCAAAGAAGGAATAGCAAGGGTTTTCTTTTGTATAAAAATTGGCAAGAAAATCGTCATGCTTCATTCATTCATCAAGAAATCTCAAAAAACCCCGAAAAAGGAGATTAAAATTGCTAAATCAAGAATGAAGGAGGTGTTAGGAAATGGAACATTCTGAATTAAAAGAAAAAGCGTTAGGAAGAAAGAACGTACGTATTGAGTATGATGCTTTAGAGCCTGAGTTCAAACTGTTGCATGATCTGTTGAAAGCAAGACAAAAGGCAGGCCTCAGTCAAGCCGAAGTTGCTGAACGCATGGGGACAAAAGCACCCGCAATCACGAGGCTGGAGTCTTCGCTTAGCAGTGGAAAGCATTCCCCTTCTATTGCGACAATTAAAAAATATGCAAATGCACTCGATTGTCATCTAGAAATCAAAATTGTTTCAAACAATTAGATATGGCCGTGGAGACACCCTTAACTTACCGACTTTCCAAGGACGTCATTAATATCTCGGAGTCGTTGCAGAAAAGAGCTTACAAAGGGCTGAAGGAAGAGGAGCTGGTGACACTGATGAAGGTCAGGACTCCTTACCTCCAGGAAAATCAAATGGCACCTTGTCTGGGATTTGAGCTGGAAAAACCCCCTATTTGATAGACAAGTTGCATGTCAGTGCCGGGGTATTTTACCTTGGCATGATTGAGATGTTCAAACAGCTGTTCAAGGGCTCTATTGGCCGCCGGTCTAGAAGCGTTGTGCACCCTTACATTCAGGCGATTTTTTTCAGGTTCGGGAAGGATATCGGCTTCTGTCACAAAGAGATCCTGAAGCAGACGGCGAGCTGTACTTGGGTTCACTGTGGGACCGCTAATCAATCCCAACATTGCTGTTTCAGCACGATAAGCAATCATTCGGATGGTGTCCATCAGGCGCTTCCTTCCCGGAAGTAACCGCAAAAACTTGTCTTTGTGTTCAAGCGCACCCCATGTAATATGCGTTGGTGTTTCTTTGAGCTCTGCTTTTAGTTTCTCCAGTTGATGTTCGTAGTTTTCGATCTCCTCTAACAGATCGGCCTTTTTCTTGAGCCACTTCCCAAACTTGACGGGCTTTTCTTCGGTTTCAGGATGAAGTGTTAACTCCGCAAAACGAGCACGCCGATATCGAAGCTTGTTCTGCAAGGAGTTCCGGGATCGATTCAACTCTCGCCAAGCAGGATTCACCACCTTTTCGGTCTCAGGAAACTCAGTGGTTCC
The DNA here is from genome assembly GCA_963663335.2 of Desulfatiglandales bacterium. GTDB lineage: Bacteria > Desulfobacterota > DSM-4660 > Desulfatiglandales > Desulfatiglandaceae > NaphS2. Next base: position 1,439,672 of record CAXXLN010000002.1, read on the forward strand.
ATATTCCAAAACAACATCAATATCAAAATGTTGCATCATGTAGTTGAAAAAGTTTTCCTGAGACCATCGGCTGAACATGCGGGCTGCCAGTTGGGTATGAGGCAGGTCGAAGGCCGTGCTGACAAGACTGGTCTGGTGGCCTGACTCAGTCAGTTTGCGGACCTCTCTCATCCAGATGGCATTTTTGCCGGAACCCACATAACTGCCCAGTTCGCAAAGATGCATATCTATGACTTCACCGGCCGGCATGGCGACTTGGTGATTGCTGAACCACTCTTCCGGCCAGGGGGCTCCCGGATGCTTGTGATAGGTCAGACAGCCGATACGATGGTTGCGCCACATTTCAGCAAAAAACGATGGACTGTAGCCTTCCCGGTCAAAAACCAGAATAAATCGACATAACCATGGGTTTTCATCCAATTCCTGATCGCTTGGTTGACCGGGAACGTCATTGAGCAACCGGGGGACAATGTCTTTCCTTAACGTTTCCAGTAATCCCGGATCGATGGTTTTTTCGATCACAAAAAACGGACGGCCGATAGAATCATTGACCCAGTAATCGGTGATACCTCTCAAACAAAGGCGCTCACGGGAAACGTAACGACGAGGCAGTTGCGTCAAACCACCGTTGTAGACACGCACATGTCCGTCGATATAAAGAGCACCCACTGATTCAGGTTCCAATTCCATCCAGTATTTGCCCAAATGGGCGGCCCAGCGCTCTGCACCGTCATTGGCACTCAATTCACTCATTTTCTTGCGCAGACAACGGACTTCGGGAATTCGATCCAACCCCAGCAGTTTTCCAAATTCTCCAGGGGCATGTCCTCGAAGTTTTTCTGTTGTCTTAATTCTGCACAAAGCCATCAGCGCAAGGAGGAGCAGCACATGATAAATCGTATAGTAACCGCTAACCATACCTAGAAACTGCTCTGCCCCATGCAGCAAACCATTGGCCAGAAGTGCTGGAATCGCACACAGAACACCCCCTTTGGGGACATCCAGGCAGGATTCAAAATGAATCGTGGCTCCCATAGATTTCCCCAAGGATGCCAGAACTCGCTCCTCAACCCGGGTACAGGCAACTCCCATACCTTCAGAAGCCGCTCTATCTACAACGGTACGCGACGACTTACTGATGACGGTCTCCTGAGTCCCGGGTTCCGATAACCGACCTGCGCCTATCGCTTTGCGAATGGTGTCATACTTAACATTCAACTCCGAAGAAACATCAACCCTGCTGTAACCCTCATCAAGCAAGCCTTGCGCTTTTTCAATCACTTCCGGGGTCAATACATTACCACCCCGACGTCCAGGACGTTTCTTGAAAAAGGCTTCAATGCCACCTTTCCGAAGTTTATTGACCGATCGAATAACACTGTTCTTGCTTACGCCGAAGGTCTTTATTATCTGGATCTGACGACAAGCGCCTGCTTCAATCAGCTGACCAGTAATTATCTTGAAGAGTAGATGGTCTGTTTTCTCATGGCTAAAAATCGGATAAGTGCCAACAAAATATGTCCACCGATCTTCATCACGGTAGACACTTACCAACTGGTTGATTTCTGTTGCTCCTTTTGGGATTATGGGTAATATCAGCTGTGGCATGGGACCTTTCCTTTCTTTTTTTATCAGAAATATCATGCAAAAGGTGCCATGCCTACTTTCCGGTTGCAACTACTTTTTTGGATTCATCAAGAAGACGTCAACTATATGAAATTAAGAGGGGTTTTTGCACGCCTTCCTTGAAAAAACCTAAGCAGAGATCAAGAGTCCTGAAGGTACTGGATAGAATCGATCGGAACCTTTAGTTTTTTTGCGGACATCGAACGCCTGAAGTGGCAGCCAACGTTTTGGAGGACGGTGCGGCTGATTTTATATCCATGTCCAGACCTCTGGTCAGGGAACCCGGACTGGTTAAACGCTGGAAAGCCGGAAAGCTGGAAAAAGCAAGCTGCATTTCCTGCAATCAGTGTTTCGAAAATTGGATTTTCCGTCCTTTGAGATGCTATGTGGACGCTCCTCTAAGGGAATGAACAATCAGTAACCCTTCGTGCCGATGTAGCTGAGACACCCACCCCTTCATCAAACACATGGACATTGATATGGCAATCAAGTATTTTGAAGATCTATCAGATGGAGAACGTCTCCATTGCAAGCCTGTATTCATGACGAAGGATTCGATCCTTCAGTTTGCCGAGAGCTTTGATCCACAGCCATTCCACGTGGATGAAACCATTGCTGCCGACTCAATATTCAAAGGGATTGTTGCCTCCTCTCTTCACACGCTTTCGGCATGCACGCGGGTCGTAGTTGAAGCTCAGGGCAATATTGCCATTTTAAGCGGAGTTGGTATGCATGAGGCTAATATGTTCAATCCCGTTCGCCCGGGTGATACACTCTTTGTAAAAGCGTGGTGGACGGAGCTCCGAAGATCGAACAGCAAACCGGATCGTGGCTTTGCATCAATCAAGTGTGAAGTGACCAACCAACGCGAAGAACCTGTTATCAATTATGGCTATCGTTATCTATTGGCCTGCAAAAATCTTAAGAATTAAGGAGAACACAGATGAGCAAAGAGTTTGTCCAAACCATCTTCGCCAGGCGCAGTATCCGCAAGTACACAGCCGAACCGGTCGCCGAAAAGAGTGTCAAGACACTGCTGGAAGCGGCGATGGCGGCACCCTCCTCTTCGAACCGCAAGCCGTGGCACTTTATCGTGACAACCGACCGAAAGAGGCTGGACAGTTTGGCCGATGCCCACCCTTACGGCAAAATGCTGTTTCATGCACCGCTGTGCATTGTTGTATGCGGAGACCCGGCCATATCGAAGCACCCGTGGGTGCAGGACTGCTCCGCCGCCACCGAGAACCTGCTCCTGGCGGTCGCTGCCCTGGACCTGGGCGCGGTCTGGCTGGGCGTGTACCCGGATGAAGAACGCATCGCTTTCACACGCCGGATACTGGACATCCCGGAGACCATCTTCCCGCTCAATTTGATCTCCATCGGCCACAAGGCGGAGGAAAAAGCGCCGCGCACCCAATACGACGAGGCGCGCGCCCATCGGGAAAAGTGGTAAAGGAAAAAGCAGCATAAAGCAGGGGGGATAAGATGACCATCGAAGAAGCGATGAAAACGGCCATTGAATATGAGATCAGGATCCGCGACGTATACCTGGAAGCGGTGGCGGCGGTTGATGTGGAGGCGGGCAAACGGATTTTTGAAACACTCGCCAAGGAGGAACAGCACCACGTTGATTATCTGGGACACAAACTCGTGCAGTTTCGAAAGACCGGAGCCATAGAACAGGAGAAACTGGAATCCGCCATTCCGGATCGAAAAAGCATTGACCGGGAAGCGGAAAAGGTCAAATCACTCACGGAGGGGGACTTCCTGGGCATCAAACAGTCAATGCTGAGCAGGGCCTTGGAAGCGGAAATTGAAACCAGTGAATTTTATGAAAGAATGGTCAATGAGCTGCCCGCCGAAGCCCGGCCGTTGTTTGAACGGTTCCTGGAAATTGAAAATAATCACATCAAGGTGGTTCAATTCGAGCTGGATTACGTGAGCAAAACCGGCTACTGGTTTAATTTCAAAGAATTTGATATGGAATGATGGGAAGTCACCTGCCATGTCAGATGTGGGGCATGGGGACTTGACCCCCCAAGCCATAACGAGACACTGGAAGAAGGAGGCCGCACAACGGGTATTGTCCCGGAGGCAGGCCCCAAGGAAAGTCATCATGCTGCTGATCGTCCCTAATGCCCTAAGGGAGCATTCCAATAAATCGGATGCGGAAGTCCGACAGCGATTTCTTTAAGACCGGTCCCGGTGAGTATGGTGAAGGGGACTCTTTTATCGGTGTTCGTGTTCCGGCCATACGGGGTGTGGCCCGAAAGTACGGCGGTTTATCCGTAACCGATTTAAAGATCTTATTTCGATCCGAAATACATGAGGAACGGCTGCTCGCCTTAATCATTTTAACGGAAAAATACCGAAAAGGCACGAACGGGGAACGGGCACGGATCTATAAACTGTACTTGAACAGTACACGGTATATCAACAATTGGGACCTTGTTGATACCTCCGCCGAGCATATTGTTGGTGCCTTTTTGAAAAGCAGAAGCCGTAACCCGCTCTATGAACTGGCACAATCGGAAAACCTTTGGGAACGTCGAATTGCCATCATGGCACCTTTCACTTTATCAGGAAAGGTGAATTTAACGAAACCATGAATCTCACAATAATGCTTATTGCGGATCCTGAGAATTTGATACACAAGGCCGTGGGCTGGATGCTGCGAGAGATCGGCAAGCGGGATCAAAGCATTGAAGAAGCATTTCTGAAAAAGAACTATCAACGCATGCCGCGAACCATGTTGCGATATGCTATCGAGAAATTTCCCGAAAATGTTCGACAGCAGTATCTTAAAGGGACCATTGATCAGGAGCGAACGATTCAAACATGACCCGCGGCCCTTTCACATTGACGGGGCGGCAGAGGAATTCAGATGAATTATCATTGGTACGATTTTCTGGGCAACATCGGCGTCTTCTTGATTTTGCTGGCCTATTTACTGCTTCAGATCGACAAAATTGACAACAGGTCCATAAGATTCAGCGCCATAAATCTATTCGGCGCACTGTTTATCATCATATCACTCTGTTATGATTTTAATTTGTCGGCTTTCATCATTGAGCTATCCTGGTTGCTCATTAGCGCCATGGGCATCATCAAATCCAAAAAGAGCGCTTTGCATCATGCGGTTGATAAATGAGATCTGTTCCACGGTAAAGTAACCGCCCCGAATGCGATGGGTCTTTTTGCGGTAGTTTCTTGCATGTTCTTCCGACCGGAAGAAGACGCTTTGTTTTCAAAAAGACTCGATGATGCTGGGTTCCTTAAGAGTTCGGACGTTTACATCGGGAATAAAGATGATGGGCCTTCGCCCGTCCTGCCCATGAACGGTCGTCTCAAGATCACTGGTGATTTCCATTCCTATCGGTTCCGAACAATGGGCGCAGGCGCTGTTAACCCTCACGGACAATTTCTTTTTCTTTAATCGCCCTTGCACGAAGGGCGCCGCAAAAGCGTCCACCGCTCAGGCTCCGTAGCAGGTGCCGCCGTCGTCAAATGTCAGGCGATGGGGCGTTTTTTCCACTGTCATGGGATAGGCCCAGGCGACTTCCCCGCGCCCGTTACGGAACAGAAACGTCATGTGGCGCTCCAGATCCGCCAGAAGGTCGTTGACCTCTGCGATTTCAATATCCAGCGCGTCGGAGATTTCCTCCGCCGGCAAAGGAGTTGACCGTCCCGGAATGGCGCGTACCGAGTAGTGGTGAACCCGCCGGTGCGCCGGCGTCATAAAACCCTGTTCATCCAAAATGCGTTGCCGGTGCTTTTTTATCTGTTTTTCCCACAAAGCGGGGGGCACCTTGATCATGAAGCGCCAGAGGCCACTCAATATAGGGTCGTTCATTTTCTTGATTCCTTTCGTATGGCAAAAGTGTCGTTGATTTCTTCTTTGTCCTTTCCTATATAGAAAAATCGGGCAATTAAAAGCCTGCCGTTAACTTAACGGGTTGTTCCGCTTTGGTCTTGCGCTTTTGCGCATTAGACTTGATTGGATGCGCATGGAGAAAAAAAAGCCACCCGGTTCATACCACGGCGCCACCGCTTCAGCGGATATGGTGCGGATACTGTTTTCGTATCTGGGGCACCGGAAGGTCGATCCCCAAATGCTGGAGAGGGTTTCGGGAATTGAGCTACATCGATTGAAACGGCGTATTCCGGTCACAGAGGTCAACCTTTTGTGGCGGGCGGGCCAGGTTGCGTGTAACGATCCTGATTTCGGTTTGCACCTGGGAGAAGCCTTCGTTCAGCTGGCCCAGGGCCATTTGCTCTTTTCCGTCATGCGCTACAGCCCCACCTTCAGAGTGGCACTTCAGAAGTTTTTCAGGTACCATTCCCTCATGGCCGATAGTGTCCAACCCCGCGCGGTGACGGTGGCAGACACGGTCCATTGCGTGCTGGACCGGAAATACCCTGACCTCCCCCTGGAACGTCACCACGTGGAATCCACCTTCGCCATCATCCATGGAAGCCTCAACTCCCTTTCAGCAACACCGGTGCCGCTACAGGAAGTCGCTTTTTGTCACGAAAGACCCCCATCCATCGAAGAATTGTCCCGTGTCTTTCAAGCGCCCCTTCGTTTTGAATGCCCTGAAGAACGACTGGTTTTTCGAAAGGCGGTTTTGGATCAGCCCATCCACAGCGCCGATCGAGCCTATCTTTCGGCCCATGAATCACTGGCCGAAGACCTCTTAAATGGGCTTGACGGTGAGGGACGGCTTGAAAGACGGGTAACGGCACGGGTGGAAAGAACCCTGTTAAAAGGGGAGCCGCCGAAAATCGCTCCTATCGCAAAAGAGTTGGCTGTCAGCGTTCGTAAATTGCAGCAATCCCTTCAGGACGAGGGGGTCAGTTTCAGGGGCATCGTCAACGACACGCGCAAACGGCTGGCAAAGCGGTATTTGCGAAAGCCCGATACCACCCTCTGTGATGTGGCTTTTCTACTGGGGTTCTCGGAGCAAAGCGCCTTCAACCACGCTTTCAGGCGCTGGACGGGGAGAACGCCGCGTGAGTACAGGGAAGCCATGTCGGCCGATTCCCCCGAATGAACCGGGATAAGGGGATATCCTTTTATTGGCAAAATGAATTACCAATAAAAAAGGGTTTACGGAAAATTTCCATAAACCCGTGTTTTTATTGGCTCCCCGGGACGGACTCGAACCGCCGACAGGGTGGTTAACAGACATTAACCCTGAGCTTTCTAACCTCCTCAAATCAGCTAAGTTTCTGAAATTACGCATTTTAATTTTTTCCGATTTTATCACATTTCCCATGTTTTTGACTATTTTGGAAAGTTTTTCTCACACAAATTCTCACACCGAAAATCATGGATAACCCGTTCTGTTTGTTCTAGATTAAATCCTTCCTGTCACTCCCTCAGAGGTTCAAAGAGATACTCGAGCCCATTCACTTTGATTTCGTAAACCGTTCTCAGCATATCCCCAGTTTCCCTGATGGGAATCCTTTTTGGTTGTACCAAACCACATAAGGTTCCGGTAAGTCAATCAACAGCTTTCCTTTGTATTTCCCAAAAGGCATTTTCATTTTGGCCAGCTCGTGAAGCACTTCCACATTCGGTATGCATTTGTTGTCTTCTGTCATTGAAATCGACATCCTCAATCCCTTTCCCGGCAATATATCACAAAGCACGTGGCACCCATGCGAATTTTTAGAAACAGCCAGTTCCGCAATAATTGGTGCCTTCACCATCCAAATCCACTTTCGAAAATCTCTCTAAGTTTTGCTGCCAACCTTCCTGTTCCATTTCCGTCTTGTCCACCCTGTCCACCTATATCCGCTCCTGTGTACACCTTTATCCTTTTGCAATTATTAGGGAAAATACATATTTTGATGTAGCACTCGAGGGAAGGCTCTAGGGCGATAAATGAGTGAGTGGCCGACCTTCGTGAAATTTCAAGGCCGGCGAACCTTCACAAAGTTGACAACACTATAATATGAGGAAATGAAAATGCATAAAATTGATGAAAATGGAATTCCGGATTTCAACGTTCGCGCCCTTATTGCTTCTGCGAACCTTTTCGCAGGAACTGGGAGGCAGCCTGAGCGGGTTGATCTTCTGAAGCGGATCACAAATTGTGCCACCAAAGTGACGTCGAGACCAAATTCTCAACCAGAATGTGAAACGTTCCGATATCAAATTTTTGCTACGGATTTTGAATTTACTTTGGAGGTACTGGAATGGCGGGACAACCTAGACCGAAAGCATGTCACATATAAAATATATCTTCCAACGAATCAAGTAATTGATTTTGTGAAAGAAAAGATCGGCTTGAGCATGCCTATCACAAAAGTCGATTTTGCTTTCGAAATGACAACGCCCGAACCTGAGTTGCTTTACGAACTCATCGCGCCATCAATTTTTCTGAAGTGGGAGAGTCGCACAAAAGGGGGGTTTGCGTTCAAGAATGAGGTGAAAACAAACAGTAACATGGACCCGAAAGTTATCCTCCACGTAATCGCACGAGCAAGCGCCCTCAAGTATCTAAATGTCGCCAACCTTGGCGATCTCGCCTCAGTTTCTCCGAGCCACGTCGCCTCATATATAAGTTTAAGGCCTTTTGATGTGCAAGGCTTCAAAGATTCTGTTCTGAATAACGCGCAGGTAAGACAAGACGATGAGCACTATTTCCAGGGAGTGCTGAATAAAATCAGGGAAACTGCCATTTCAGAAGGGGTTAACCAGACGCAGAGATATCTTGAGGAGCGACAAATTTTTTCTTCATTCGTACGACATCCAATTAATAGAAAATTCCAGGATTTAATACACCCACAAAATTTCATCCCGCCACTAGGGCCGTCGCAAAATGAGCGACCAGATACGGTCGGCGATGCAACACCATAATTGAACAGGCTGTGCTCTTAGAGCATAAGCGGCCTATACCAAAACGGCGAAGGGAGGTGATCCAAAAAAGATAATTGCACAATTAAAATAGCGCTCAAACAAAATATAAAACAGAAGGAGGAAGTAATGCAATCAACGCAAAAAATTCGGGAACCCCTATCAAGTTTTCAGCGTAAAAAAGGCAGAAGTCAGGAGGTCTATCACGCGAACATTTCTGATGACCTTTTGGGGTTGAGGTTGCTCACGGGAATGCTTGACAATAGCTCGAAACTGGAGAATTCGCGGCTCAGTTATGAAAAACCAGGGACAAAGGAGGGCAAGTTAGTCGGCGTGACGCTGACTCATTTTGATCCTATTCTTGACGTTATTTTCCTCGGGATTATGACGCTGGGTTTAACGTTTCATATTATTTCAAACGACTCATTCGCCGCGAGGGATCTGATGGTCCGAACGGTTTTCGGAAACCGTGAGACTTTCAACAGGCAGGTCTCTAGCATCTCTTTTGTTGAGGAATGGACGGATTCGCCGCAAATAGTGAGGCCATTTTTGTTGGCGCTTGAAGAACTTAGGCCGTCTTGTGGTGGCCATTGGATTAAATAATTTTTAAGGAGGTAATAATGCGAAAAAAATTCAAAATTACGAAAGTGATGGAGCCGGTTCAACACCGCAGCGGTAAGTGGTCTGTGGCTTGTTTTACCACAAGGGGGATTTGCGTTGCTGCATGGGATTTCGAAGTGATTGAGACCATCAAGGGAGCAGCAGTACCGTTTGATCTTTCTTGTGATTGCAAGGTCCCACCGCACGGTGTTCAGAAGCAATTTGGGCATCATTTTTGGGTGAATGCTTATTACAAAATCACCATCAGTGAAATACCTACCTATCTGACAACAAATGGATATTAAAGGAGATTCTAATGGGTAAGAAAAAGAAGGAACGGCTCCAACGGAATGCGGATATTCCCTTTTGTTTAGCGAGTCCAACTCTCCAATTGCCGAACGACTATTTTCAATGGGCGGATGCCATTTTTGATTGCGGGGTACTCGGTTACCCAAAGAGATTTGAAATAGAGGATATTACCGGAGAAGTAAAATAGTCCCTTAATAAAGGCAGTGCCCTGTATCTATCTGATCAGGCACTGCCGGCACAAACCTATTTAAACGGGAGGATTTAAAATGAAATATTCTGAAAAAGCAAAAATGATAGATAGGGCTTTTTTGACAGATTGTGATTATCGAAAGGCTGTTCTAAAGGGTATTGGTGAGAAACACATTGTTGTGCCTTACACCGATAAGGATAACCTGAAAGTTCCAAAGATTCGGGAACAAAAAGAAGTTAGTCTTAGAAATTTGGCCCAAAGCCTGGATGAACGTAGCCAAAAACTATCGAAGACCATAAGTTACTTTCCCTCGGATGATCAAACCGCGATAAATGTTCTGGCAGTCTTGAGGGAAGCAGGCTTAAAAGGTGACCAACAGATCGTTTGTTACCTTCCTGCCGAATATTTGCCTCCTATAATTGCGGATTGGGCGGATGCAATTCTTATGATCGCCGATAAGTAAGGGACATCCAATTGGAATTCGTCGCGCGGGATCTTTCATGTGAAGTCAGAATTCGGGTCCAAGGAACTGTGCGATGAGCAGAATCATGGATAATCCCCTGCGAGGACTGCTCCCCTTTTAACCTGTACAGGGGGGTGGTCCTTTCTGCTTGAGAGACTGGCGGATTGTTGATGGCTATGGCGGGAACTTCCAGAGGATGTTCAGCTGTTCGATAAAGTATAGACGAAGGAGTTCCATATCATAAAAGCGCACCTCATTGCCCCTGTGAACTCACAATGTCAGGGAGATGAAAGTCCTATTCTCCCCTAAACCCACTCTCAGGTCCTAAGTCCCAGGATATTTGACCCCGAAAGTCTTAAAATAAGGTAACCCGCCAGCCCGCTATCCCGTCATTGTACTGCGTTCTATCCGGACATCCCGTCATCCTGCGGGAAGACTGTAGTCACGATTCTGATATCCCGCTGTCAAGCTACCCCGCCCAAGCGTTAATAGAAGACTATCCCGCCCTTTGAAAAAGTATCCCTCCTGGTTTATAGAAAGGTTTCACCAAAACCAAACGACAGGAGGGATACGTTCATGCCACCGACAGCGACAATGAAAGATATTAAAGCATATCTGAGGACATGCGAAAAGGGAGAAGTTACGCCTGAGAACCTGCCCCCTTGCCCGCGCTGCGATGTTGAGAGTCTCTATTTCAAGAACCATGCATACCGAGAACGGCTTTTCTTGATTATCGTCGACATGGTTGTCCAACCGATCCAGGCCTATCTGCTCCGGTTCCGTTGCCCCGGTTGTGGAAAGACCTTTCCCTCCTATCCCGATTTTGCAATGCCCTATAAGCGCTATACCCGTCAGACCATAACAGGTTTTGCCGAGCGTTATGTGAGCTCCGACGACACCTATGAGCAGGCCGTCATGGACAAGGATGAAAAGGGCGTGCCCGGTTATGCCGACGGAGAAAAGATCCTGGCCTCATCCACCGTCCACAGATGGATCACAAGCCTGGGCCGTTTGGTGAACACCACCCGGAAAGCACTGGACCTGATCTGCCAGGAAAACCCAAAAACCCCTATTTGCCGCGACCTCGCTCAATGGGTCGTCCCCCGCCCAAAATACAGATCCGAAGGCCGCAAAACGTGTCTGTTAAACTGCTTTGGGTTCCTTGCAACCGAGGCCCTTTTCAAAACCGTCTTTCATCTCTCGATTTTCACCAAGTTGGCCATAGCCTGCGCCTTTGTCTGAAGTAAAGTCACCTCCATCGGCGCCCACGAGGGCGTCACAGATCGAAAGGAGGTGATTTTTTGGACAAAGAACAGGAAAAATGGGCCATCTTCTGGTGCGATCTGTTAAGTCCCGTCATTTACGGCGAGATCGAGCCGGAAGCAACCAACCAGTTTCTCAAACAAAAGGCAAAGGAGCCGGTGCAATATCCGGACGGGCGTACCGGTACGCCCTCGATCTCTACCCTGCGTCGGAAACTGAACCGTTACAAGCAAGGGGGTTTTGACAACCTGGATCGAAAAAAACGCGCTGACCTCGGAAAACCGCGTAATGCCAGTGCCCAGGTGATCAAAAAGGCAATTGAGCTGAAGAAGGAACAGCCCCGCCGAAGCCCCCGAACCATCAACTTCTTCCTTAAGGACAGGTACGGGACCACCGTGCCGCGCTCCACATTGTACCGGCACCTGAAACAGGCCGGCGCTACCCGCATTAAGCTCGGTGTTACCCGAGAAAAAATTCGCAAACGGTGGACCCGGAATCATACCCACGATCTCTGGGTCGGTGATTTCGAAGACGGTCCCTATGTCCTTGAACAGGGAGATGTCGTTCCGACCCATCTTTCAGCGTTCATCGACTGCCACAGCCGGTATGGGGTCGAAGCCCGCTACTACTTCAGACAAAACCTGGATATTCTCATCGACTCATGGATCCGGGCTCTTTCCATTCACGGTGCACCGGTTGAGCTCTATGTGGACAATGCCAAAGTCTATCATTCCATCGGACTCAAGGCCGCCTGTCACCGTCTCAACATCCGGCTTTTGCACAGGCCCCCCCTTGACCCGGCGCCGGGTGGCCTCGTGGAAAGGTTTTTTCAGACCGTGCAGGACCAGTTTGAAGCCGAGGTGCGTGCCGGCGACATCCTTTCTCTTGACCAGCTCAACCGGGGATTATCCGCATGGATGGCCGTCAGTTACCATGAATCAAAAAGCGCCGAAACCGGCCAAACCCCGCAGAAGCGTTATCAACAGGGACTTACCGCTATCCGGCAGGTGGACATGGGCCGCGTCATCGAGTCCTTTATGCAAACAGCATTTCGCACCGTCAACAGAACCTTCTCGGATGTTCAACTCAACAAACGCTTCTACCAGGTCGATCCCAAACTTCGAGGGGATCGCGTTCAAGTGCGTTTCGACCCCTTTGCTTCATGGGATGGGGTGAAACTCTATTCTCTAAAAGACGAATATCTCGGAACCGGCGTTCTCCACAACCGAAGCACGGCGCCGACCACACCGGCGCCCGTGCGGACAAAACCCGAACACAGCTTCATCGACCTTTGGGTCAGACAACATAAAGAGGCCCTCAATGCGCAGGCAGGCATTGATTACCGGAAAGTCCTCCAGCAAAGGACATGGCCCTTTTACGAGTTTGCCAAAACCGTGGCCCGGCTCATGGGCCGAAGAGCTGGGTTAACAGGCCTTTCAAGCGCGGAACTCGAAACCCTTAAGAAAGTCTACAACCAGAGCCGTGACATCACTCGCAAAATGGTCGAACAGGCCTTTGAAAAAGCACAAAAGCCGGCACTGGCCTACATCATTTTGGAACTCAAGCAACTCATCCGAAAGGAGGCAAACCATGTTTCTTAACCATTTTTCCCTGAACGATCACCCCTTTATTGAGCATCCACCCATCCGGTGGCTGATGAGAGATCCCCGTTTCGATGAGGCCCTGGCCGGGCTTCAGTTCTTCGAACAACAGGGCAGCATCGGACTCATTTTAGGCCAGACCGGCATCGGAAAGTCGTCTCTTTTGAGACTTTTTATCCACGAGCTGCCCCAAAACCGGTATCAACCTCTTTATCTCCATTTAACCCCTATAAACGCCAATGCCTTTCTCAGGCTCATGGTCGCCAGTCTAGGTGAGAAGCCAAGAATTGGCAAAGATCGCATGCTGCTTCAGATCCTGGACCGCATCAAGCAGAATGAAAAGGACACGCTGCTTATCATTGACGAAGCGCATTTGATCGATCCAAAGACTCTCACCGATCTCAGGGTGCTGATCTCATCCATCGGAGAACGGATACCCCTCAAAATCCTCCTGTGCGGCCAGGAAGATTTACGCCACATCCTCAAGCGCTCTTCCCACGCCGATCTCCTCCACCGCATTACCTTCAGGCTCTTCCTCAAACCATACACGAAGGATCAAACCGCCGGATATATCGATAACCGGATCATAAAGGCCGGGGGATCAGCAAAAATCTTCGAACCGGAGGCCAGGGCCCTCATCCATGATTATGCCGCGGGGGTTCCTCGCCAGATCAATAATATCGCCACCGCGTGCCTGCTCAATGCAACCTCTCAAAGCATCCATAAAATCAACGATGCCCTGGTCAACAATACCATGGCGCAATTTCAACTCCCATAGGAGGTGTCATCATGACAAAAGGCTACTTTCCATCTGATTTCCTCAGGATGCTCAGAAACCAGGTCCCCATTGACACAGTCATAGCATCCTTTTTAAACATCGAGGCCCGCAACATTCACAATCTTTTCCGATTTCGCTGCCCCTTGTGCCAAAAATTCCATACCGCCGTTAACCCAAAAACCAACCTCGCCAGATGTTTCGATTGCAAACAGAATTTCAATCCAATAGACATGGTCATGGTCGCTACAAAATCTTCTTTTATCGAGGCCGTGGAATTCCTCGAAGATAAGATCAACCCGTAAAACATTTTCTGCCGGGTGCGCCAAACGCTTCCGGCAGAATCCTGCGAATCACATTCTTCGGGACTTTCAGGTTCAAATAATGTGGGACTTAGCACTCAGGGTCTGAAAGCGCAACGTAACTGTGTCACTGTAAAGTGGGGTGAGAAGCAACAGGAGGTGAACGATCGGTCTTTAGGCAACGAACTCGATTCTGCCGGGCGGAACCGGCGAAGGGGCCGGATTCTAACCCGCTCTTCCGACCCATATCAAACAATGATTTTCAGTATCGCAGGTCAAACAACGACATCCAGCATCTCACAAGAAACCACGATGCCAATGTTAAAAAAAGGGGGAAAACAAGAATGCAATCGACCACCTCACCAACCAGGAATAAACAGAACATCGTTACCGATTTTTCAAATCCTTATAAGGGGCAAAAGCATTATGGTCCTCTCAACGCATCGATTGATTTTCTCACCATATCAACTGATGCGCCTGACGCTGAACTCGTTCAGTTAATACGCAAAATCGCTTCACAGTCAAGCTCTACAAAGCCTTACAAAACAAAGGCGTTCGCATACAACAGGGTCCTGAAATGCGTCTATAATTACAGCTCATCATCATACAAGATTTTCATAATCCGGGCCAATAAAGCGTTTTTGCCAAAAGTACTGATCAAAATTCTTCAACCTGATCGGGAACTCTTGCTAAAAGACGAGCTCATTTCGATGAATTGCTTCATAACGATTATAAAGTTAGTTATGTCGAGTTCTCATTCGATTTTTATTCGGATCATCCGGCCCGTCTTTATCATTTCTTCAAAAGGCACCTATATTTGAAATGGCCGGGCAAGCAATTCAAACCGGGCTATATTTCAACGACGTATTTGAACAATATCCGTCAAAGTAAATCAAAAGGCGTAAGGATTTACAGGAAGAAAAAAACCCGAGGTGAAGAGGCCGTTAGAGTGGAGGTGGTATACAAAAGAAGGATGCTCAAAAAATTAGGCATTATCTCCATTAGAGATTTGCTATTTGTCAAACCTCATATTGTAACAAAATACCTTAACTTAATGTCTTTTGATTTTGATCTCTTTAGATTAAGATGTTTCAGACGTCGAGGCAGTAGCAACATTGACATTAACAATCTCGATAAAATTATTGGGGAAATAGAGGACATAATTTGTTCAAAAGGTATAAGGGAAGCTGATAAATACGCCAAGCAATTGGTAGGTCAGTCTTGTTTGGTAGCGCATGAAAAAAAGGGCAAACTTTGTGAAGCAATTCATGGCCTCTCATTTCTTTAACGGCAAAAAAAGGAAAAAGCAACCGATCACGGCCTCACATCCCACTCAATTCCGGCCCCGCATTCCGCTTGATCTCGGCCACCAGATACTCTCCATTCCGAACAGATCATTGTCTCGGACAACCTCAAAGCAGGTGTCAAAAAACCCTGCCTTTATGGACTTGATATCAATCCCTTCTACCAGGATTTTGCAAAAAATAACGACGCCATCGTCATCCCTGCCCGTCCAAAACCAGGGATAAGGCAAAGGTTGAAGCCGACGCCCTTGTTGCAGAACGCTGGCTACTGTCCCCTCTAAGGAATCCCACCCCCTTCTTCGACCTCGGGGAACTCAACGAAGCCATCCTCCCGAAATTAAAAGCTCAAGACCACCCGAAAGCGTCTCTACGATCCAATTGATAAGCCTGCTCTCAAACCGTTACCGACTCAACGGTATGAGTAGCCTAAATGGAAAAGGGCCACGGTATATCCACTGTCATGTGGAGATGGCGTATCCTTTCTATTCTGTTCCCTATCAGTTGGTCCGGGAAAAGGTGGATATCCGTTTCACCTCAGCGACCGTCATGATGCTTTACAAGAATACAAGGGTTGACGCCACAAAAAAAACTATCTTCCTGGAAAATAGACCACTCCTACGGAACATATGCCCAAGAGTCATCAGCGATACTAGGAGTGGATGTCTTCCCGGATCATCAAATGGGCATACAAAAACGGACCGAACACCGAAAAGCTGGTCACCAAGTTTATGGAGAGCCGACCCGATCCTGAACAAGGGTTCCGATCCTCATTAGGCATAATCCGTTTAGCAGGTCATTACGCCACAACACCTTGAGAATACATGTGCAAGGGCTTTGGCAATCAACGGGCATTCTCAAAAACAACCTCGATCAGAAACCATTGCTCTTCGACCATCCTGAAGAAGCAGCATCCCCCTGCCATCACAATACCCGAGGAAAGAATATTACCAGGGAAAAGAGGGTTAAGATGCTTCATGAACAAACCATCGAGAAATTATATGCCACGAAGATTAACGAAATGGCCGAGACCTTCAAAGAGCAACTGGAGCCACCTGTCATGGCAGACCTTGCCTTCGTTGCACTCCTCGTGGATCGACGATGGATTTATAAAGCAGACCGCTGAATGTGGCGCCTCCTCCAAACAAACCCGCCGCATAAAATTCAAAAAGACCTTCCCAGTTTTGGTTGATGCCATGAATGCATATTTCAAGGATCAAACGCCGGATTTGGCGTGAATATCCCAAGGGTAAATTTACTGCGTGATCGGTTGCAAGAATGGAGGAATTGAAGGATATTACTTAATCGAAATTTTGACCAAGGCCTCGGATGGCAAAAAGTAACCCTAATGAATTGAATAAAATCATAAAGTCAATCGAGGAGATATAGTAAAAGTCGCGCATTAAAAAAACCGAGAATTTGCCAAAAAATAGTAATTGAACATAGAATTTGAAATTTGAAAAGTAGCATTGTAAAACCACTTTTTCATTTTTCTATAATTATAGGAACCAAAACCTATCTACGTTTTTTATTTCACTATTCTCTTATACATATTACAATTTTATTTATAAATAATTTTACTAAATATAAAAGCTTTACAAATACTCATAATATACTATTATACTAATTCAACTACTACAGATGATACCAAATCCAATTTGAGTCGCATATCGATTATAGATGTTATTTTTAATCTTTCAAAATACTATTAGTCTTATAATAAACTACGTCGCTATATACAAAATATTAAGCCACTGATAATCATAAAAACAATTCGCAATATTATGATAATCTCTATAGTCTTCAGTAATTTAATCTACGCAACATTTCCTAAACCTATTTTACGCTTACTGTTAACAAATATTTGATAATAATTTATTCAACTTAGATTTTCAAATTAAGTTTAATTAACTAAACATTTTGATAGTAATTAATTATAAAACTATATTCTACATATAATAATACTAAAGGTAATATAATTACATTTAAATACATTATTTTATGATTGTCTTAATAATATTATAACAATGTTTGTTATGAAACTATTTTTTATTACTATCTAACTAGAATTACCATAAAACTATAAAAACATTATATATAGAAGAAATACAATTTACTCTTAATCTAATAACTAAAAACAACTAAATCTCTATAAACAATTCAAATAAATATACCAAGAGACGATCTAATTATTACTTTATTACTAATAATTCATTTTATTCGCACTGCTATTGTGATAATTATACTTTTAACGGCGCTTTTATATCTGTATGATTACATACTAGGGGGATTGGGGATATTTTATCTGTTGGTTTGGTTAACGGGAAAGGTTTGCGCGCTTTTTTTGAATTCCACCGGAATATCAGATGCATCAACTGGCGTTTTGTTCTTTATCCCCACAAAGAACCATTGAGCCTAAAATGCAGTACCCCTTTCCCATTAACATGTTACGCCCTCAGTAATTACGAGATACGAAAATCCTCTCATAGTTTTTCTGAAGGTTCAACATAACCTGATTAAATCAACGACTGATCCTTATCCTTAGATCATAATATAAGATTTGATGAAGTTAGACTATTATATTTATATCTTTCAATTTTTGTTTTTTAATTAAAGGCGCTATAAATAAACCATTTGACAGTTTGCAGGATTTTATAATATCACATCGGATAATAATATACCAAGGCTTTTACTGCTCATTAGCTAATTTCAACATTTTAATGGTAAGGATAATATAATCTTATAATATATCAGATACAATTATGAATACGTTGATATTATTATCAAGATTGATCATATTAATGAAGTAGATTAGATTGTAGACTGTTTGTGTGAAAAACCTAAGAAGACTCTTTTCAAAAAATTTTATGTTTATGATAATGGAACCTTTATTTATGAGAAAGATTCACTCAATCCCGAAGTTATGAACTCTCTTGGCAATAATATTTATCATCATGAAGATTGGTTTTATGACCACTTTCCTAATTTTTAGTTAATTGGTATGGTGTTATTTTTATCGAACTAATCTCTGAGAGCTATAACGGGCGTTCTAGAATGCTATCAACGGGAAAAAAAGTGGTTTCTTTTGGATATATTTACATGAACAAAAATCGTTGAAAGAGATTTGCCTTTTTTCTATCCTGGCTGATAATAAATATATTGGGCAAGTGATATGACGTTTAAACAAGTATATAATTTTTAATATCTATAAAAAGTTTGTCAATAATTTCTTGAGTTTTCGAAAAATAGTTCTTTGAAAATCTGTTTTTTTGGCGCGATATTTGCTCTATGCAGCCTCTCTCAGTTGTTCCTTGCAGCAGTCTTCAGAGGAATCTTTTAGCTTAATCAACTTTTTAGATTTCTTCCGCTTTCTGACCAAACCTTTTTGTTCAACATCACACCACTTTTTGAGTAGCCCATCTTCCTTTTGAACTCGATCCATAAAAGCTTCAAGATTTTGGTATTGTGCCAAACGGACTATCGAAGGAAGCGTTAATGGCTCCTTTGGCAATTTTCCAGCAGTGCTTAGCTTGTAGTTTTCCAGATGGAGGAGGGAGTCAATCCAGGACACCAGGCATAACGCTAATGTCACGCCTTGCTCGCTCCTGATAGTGGCTCCCTCCATATCGGTTAACTGCTTAGCATTCCTGAAAAATTCCTCGATAACCCATCTGTTGCTATAAGCGGAGATAATCTTGGTGGCCTCCCAGGTGAGTTCATTGGTGAGAAGATATTTGGTGGTTTGTTTGGTTGGGTCAACACTTTGAACAATCCTATGTTTTCCGGCAATAGAGTTCAGCCTGCCGGTGATAACTTTTGTATGATAAAGGACTTTTTCCTTTTTGCCAATGCTCTTATTGGCGGCAAAGCCGCATGTGCTAAAGGCTGATGTGGACTGAAAAACATCCGGCAATTTGATAAGCTCATATTGCTTCTTAGACATTTTGCCTGTGGGGGTTAGTTTTGGCTTTTCGCATGGAATTCTTGTGGTTAAAGTCGATTTGATTTCTATAACATAGCTCAATCCCAAGTCTTTAAGGCCTTTTACAAATGGCCCGCTCCCGAACCAGGAATCTGCAAGGACGACACCTCTGGGAAAACCTTTGTCGATAGCCCATTGAAGCATATCAATGGCCAACTCGTATTTGGGTTTGCAAATATGCTTTTTCCCTTTCTGCCAAGGCATCTTATTGCTATCTTGGTAATAGATTCGATGGGCAATGGGAAATTTGATTATTCCACCATCGTTGTAATAAAGTACTACGATACAGGTCGCTTTAAGGTTTGTCTTGAGCGCATGATCGAACAAAACAAAGACACCGTGGATCCATTTGCAGAAATTGGTGTGGTGTTTCATGGTGTCATCAATACAGTAATAGCCACTCTGAAGTTTGTATAAATGCATGATTTGTAAAGCATAAAGATGTTGCATTTCATCTGTACAGAATTTCGCATCTGAGAAGAAATACGATAATGTGCTCACACATTTTTCCTCAAGCCACATGCGATTGATTGCTGAAAGACTGAATTTTGCGCCCAAAACCAAAGCTGTTGCAACAAGCGTCAAATTGTAAAATTGGGCGTTGGTCAAGGCCGGTTGTAGAAATGCCAGCCCAGAAACGAGAAATGGAAGCCGCCTGGCACACGGAATTTGCATGGTTTTCCCCTGATATTTTGCAAATGACAACACTGCACCAGGGTATTTTCTCACAGGGTTCCAACCGTGTCCAGTACTTTTTTTCGAAAACTCAAGTAATTTGAGCTCAAAGATTTATCCCTGACGGCCGTGGAAAAAATGCCCCACAAAAAAAATGGAAAATAATTTCGTCAGAGAAAGCTTTGGCATCTTAATGGACGTCTCAATATTTTTGACTTCCGGCGAAAAGGGGATAGTTTCCATTTTTTATTCAGACAAGATGGGATAAGTATTATCCACTGGGAGAAGAATTTTGACACAAAAATAAGTTTTAAAAAAATGGCCTATGTACACCGCAATTTTTATTTTTTGTCCTTTTTGTGGTGTAAGGGGAGCTTTTTCATAAGTTTTCTCGAACATTGGGTGCAATCTGATATGAAAATTCGAAAGTGTGGAAATACGGTGGTTTTCAGCTCGGGGTCAAGAGGTATGTGTTTACGCTGGTGTAAACCGCAAAACAGGTGAAAAGATAAAGGAAAAATCCAAGAAATTGACCTTTTTCAAGGTTCGGAAGGAGCTTAGAGAGAGGGCAGATTACCACAAAGGCTATATCAATTATATTTTCACAGGTAAGGGGTGTTCTGCCTGAGGCATGAGGGGGCAAAAGCTTAGGCTATGCTATGCCTTTTTATATTTCTTGATAGGTTGTGGGTGTTACGATGAGGGAAAGTGAAAGTGGTTAATATGTTGAGAAAGAAGGGTATTGGCTTTTTAAGGGATCGGTAAGGGTCTGATTTACTGAATTCGCTGATTTTCTGGATCAATGGGGTATTATTGGCCAGTAACGACGGTGAGGTGGGTCTATTAAATGAAAGGACTTTTTTGGCATTCTGGAATGGATTTGGCAGGCGCGCGATGCTGACTTAAAGGACAAACTATGAATACTTCCAAAAAAGAACAGAGTCTCGCTATGACAGCCTGGCGTAGGAAAGTAGAACGTTTATTGGCTTTAGGCCAAAAATCTCGTGCACTTCGCATACTTGATAACGTAGTCGATTCTGACATGCCGCTTTTTTGGGATGACCCTGCCATTTTGGAAGATCGCCGTTTGGCTTGGCTATACCGTATTGACCTCTTGCGTGATTGGGAAAGATATTCTGAAGCGTTGGCATGGACCTGTCTCGAATGTGAACTAAACCCCAAAAACATCGCAGCTCAGGCACTCAAAGAAAGGCTTAAAAAGGATCTTCATCTTAAGGTGGAATCCGGATCAGGTCCTAATAAGCCAGTTCCCTCAAAACCCATCAAGGGTATCTGGACTGGTGTCGCAGGTATGAGGGAAATCAAAGCAATTCTTGAACGGGACATAATCCTTCCGCTACAAGAACCTGAACTTTACGGGTATTATGGGTTAAGCCTTCCTAACGGAGTGCTGCTATACGGCCCTCCTGGCTGTGGAAAAACATTCATTGCCAAGAAATTATCTAAGATTTTGAAGTTCACATATTTTGAGGTAACGCCAGCACAACTTGGTAGCATTTATGTACATGGTGGACAAAAAAGGATTGAGGCCCTATTTGCAAGTGCTCGAAAGGATGCTCCATCCCTTATTTTTCTTGATGAATTGGATGCGGTAGCCCCGAATCGCGCTCAAGGTTCTGTTGGTCATTCTTATTCAGCGGAGGTGAACGAATTACTGACTCAATTAAACGAATGTGCAAAGTCAAAGATTCTCGTTGTTGGCGCCACAAATCTTTTAGAGAAGATCGATCCTGCAATTCTACGCCCCGGAAGAATTGACAAGAAGGTTTTTATTGGTCCACCTGATCTTGAGGCAAGAAATGAACTTCTGAAGCTCTATATGTACAAGCGCCCTCAAGAAACTCTTAATTGGTTGAAATTGGCGGAGAGTTGTGAATATTACACGGCAGCGGAAATCGAACATGTCGTCAACGAGGCTGCGAGGTTAGCCCTTTCAGGCAGCCGTCTTATAAATGAAGAAGACATCTTAAAAGCACTACATAATAATGCACCCTGTCTTAATTCAGAAAAGATCAAGAAAGCTATATCCCCAATAGGTTTTTTGTCTTAACTGACAGGAATTTGTTTTAAAAGAAGGTGGTGTCGCAGCTGCCTGCCTTTCAAATTCTCAGGCTTGTATAATCGGATTGTCTCTCATTTTTCAGGGGTTCAGGTTCGTTTTGGCAATGGTAAAACCGAACCTCGATGACGAGGATAGCATTTTGAAGAACTCACTATACCGACCCGATAACTTCGAGTTTCGAAGTCAAGGAAAATCAAAGGTCGTGGCCCTTTGTTGGGATGACGAGGAAACACATGGTGGATTTCAACTTGATTGGTACCCACCAGATGCGAAATAGTCCAACCATGCTCTTGCAGCGGATCACAAAAAACCGCGCCCGCTGAAAAGCGCCGTTATGTTTTGAGATATGAGTAAGAAATATAAAGGAAAAACTTGTGTTTATTGCCAAGAAAGGCCATCGATAAGGCAAGGCGATCATGTTTTTTCAAGGGAGCTATTTCTTGAATCAGAAAGAGCGAACCTAATTAAAGTGCCTGCATGCGACGAATGCAACAACGAAAAATCAAAATATGAGCACTATTTGACATCATTGCTTCCATTTGGGGGACTTCATGCTGATGCTAAGGAACATCTGAGCACATTGGTTCCTTCAAGATTGGGGAAAAACCAAAAACTCAAGAGAGAGTTAGAGGCTGGAATGGAGTACATTACAAAAGCTGATGAAAATAGAAATGAAAGTCAGATTCTGACTGTTCCATTTAAGGGTGATATTTATATGGGACTATTCAAATTCATTATAAAAGCATTATCTTGGTACCACTGGAAAACCTTTATCGAGAAAAAAAGTATTCTTTTCACAACAGCTCTGACAAAAATTGGGGAGGATATGTTTCAACAGCGGCTATTTTCTCTTAGGGCAAAAAATACAATAGATAAAACGTTGGGCAAGGATACGATAAAATATTTTGGAATGCAGGCGATTGAAAATGACCAAATAACTATATGGAAATTTGCAATATTCAATGGTTTAGCCGTCTCAAACAACGAGGATGAAGGATTCCATAAATCCACATGTATCGGAGCAGTTTCAGGGCCACCGAAATTATTAAACCCTTTTAGAGAATTGTTCGAAGAATAACAACATAACAAACGTTCAACATGGATTGCGGGAATAGGCCCGCAACCAGTTAACTTCACGTTAAACTGGCATATCAACATATTTGGAGAATTGGATGTCATGCGGACCTCTCAATATATCCGTATCGCCAAATGATCCGCTTTTCACTGGATAGCATTACAAATGTAATGATATGCAGATCTGTATAATCACCGTTAGGCACTCTCCTCCATAGAAGCAGCTGTGCGAATACTTTCGTAAGCATCAGAGAGCGGTTGAAGATGATGCATCCAAGAATCTGGTTGAGACCATGAATCGTCCAGTTCGATCGCCCAGCTATAGATCTCATTTGATCCGATAAAGCTTGGCCCTGCCTTTAGTTTAATTTTTCGGAAAACATTCTCAGGGAATGGCACATCAAAAGAAACCGAGATGATGAATTCAACTTCATTCTTCGCGCCATCAACAACTTCCTCCTTGGGCACGAAGCCGTACCATCCTTTTGTAACTAGGGAACGATCTGTGAAATAGTACCCACACCAAGTCGCCCCTGAACTTAGGCGACCCCCAGCATCTGGGAAGAACTGCCAAACCTTGCGCACTACCGTCCTCTGAAGAGGTGAACCCCCGTGGTCGAACCTCCGACGAAGGTGTGGCGTCCATCGCGCCCATTCAGGGAAAAGAGATATCTGTTGACGAATATAAGAATCCAAAGCGTGAAGCAGCACTTTCGTCTCCGAATCCAGGTTTTCGGCAGAGTGGAAGAAATCGTCCAGGATCTCTTCCCAGGTAAGAGCTAACAGCCCCTCATCCTCACCAATATGCGCTTCTATTTCAGTGTTCCGGCTCTTTGGAGCCAAGACAGCAACAAGTCCTTGATAGTGCTTACCCCTAATTGCTGCCAATGCCTTTGCTCGCTGCGACACAGTATTAAGGTACTTGTGCGGTTGACCCTCTTGAAATCCAGCGTATAGCTTATTCTCTATTCCAACCACAGCATCGCTCATTTCTAAAAACAGATCTAAACGCCCCCAACGACCAGAGTCTTCCGTAGGTTCCTCGATAGTACAGGAGAAGTGACTGCCCGGCATGATAGGACCTATTCGATTTTCACGGGATATCAAATTGATAAGGCGCTCGCGTAAGTCTTGAGACCGAATTAACAAGAGGCGAAGCGTAGCCGAACACAGATTCTCCCCTGACAATCCCTGCAATTCCGACAAAAAATCCATTGTTTTTCCCCTCACGGCTAACGTTTTGCATAACCAGCCGGCCTAAAAACTGGACGCTGACTGAACTGGCTTCTTCCCATCTGCGTTAATGGAATGGTTATGTTTTTGTATCTAAAAAGTTGGAAATTTTATTGATCAGGTCATCAACCACAACTCCTCTTCCAGATGGATGTGGCAAGTATAGAGTGGGAATATTAAGCACCCATTCTTTAATATAGTTTTCTATCTTTCTCCCTGATAAAGAAACGATATTGTGTGGCTTTAAAATTTCGATCTCTTTCTTTGTAACATTCAATCCTGCAAGATTATGGGCACAATTGTATCTCATATGAAGGGGTGCTCCACCATTGATATTTCCCGCATTACAGTGAATTACATTTGTGATAGCTATATAATACAGTGCATGAAGACAATTTTCCTGTTGTTGGAAAGCCCTCTGATGCGCTTGAGTTCCCATTTCCGCCATGCACCGCAAAAAGCCATTTCCAGAAAGGCCATTAAACAAGCTTATCAATGTCTGTCGGGTCAAGAGTAAATCTCCCAAGCAGTTTTGAGTTCAGCCATTATTTCTTTTCTCAATATTTCTGGTTCAAGCACCATTGCCTCACTACCGTAAGAAAGTAGCCACCTTTTCACATCCCACCAGCCCGACGTCTCCATGCTCAGGATGATCGATCCATCTTCCTGATCTATGATTTCCTGGCTTTTCGACCATTTCCTTTCCTTTATATAGCGGGCCTGTTCCGGAGAAAACCAGATTTTGACCTTCACCGGGTCCCCATAAACAATGTCAAATGCTGATTCCAAAAGGGCTTCAGGGTCAAAGTCTTCTGGGTATTCAAAGGATTCCCCGGTCTTTTTAAGATGTTGAATCCTTTCAACCGCAAGGGTCCTGATATCCCCAAAAGTGGTGGTATTAACCAGCAGATAGAGCCCACCCTGGTTTTCAAAGAAATGAAGGGGATCAATTTTGAAATTCTTGACCTTGTCATCGTAGAAGGAATGGTACCCTATAAAACAGGTCTCCTTTTTCATAATGGCATCCATCAATTGCCCGATAAGGTCTTCCTTTCCGGAATAATCTTTCACAAATTTCGATGCCGAGACAAACAAGGCCTTTATCTTGTCGAGCTTCCCAAAGGCATCTTTCGGGAGAAACATCGAGAACTTTCCAAAGGCCGAATTGGTGTGCTTTTCCAACTCGGTCCCTTTTAAAAGGCTGGCCTCGCTCCTGAGCAAATAAAGGGAAATGATTTCCGGGAGGGTGAGGTTGATATCCGGCACCTTCATGTTGGGGAGTTTCTTGAGATAGGATTCCTCAAGTTTCCATCGCTTTTCTTTCTCAAAAGGTATTTTTTCGTCATAGATCGGAAATCCCAGATCCTCGATCACGTCGATCAACCTGTAGACCGATCTTCTATCCACCTCCAATTGGGTCCCCATTTCTTCAATGGTGGTTCCCTCGGGCTTTGACAGGAGTTCAAGAGCTTTCAAGAGCTTAATCAGGTTTTTTCCACGCATCATATTTCCCTTTGATTTTTTTCTATCACTTGTGACCAGAAATGTCACAGTTGGCGTGTAGAACTGATGCTAACAATAAACAAGTGGTGGGTCAAATGGAATTAACCATTTTAAATCACTAAAAATGGAGGCAAAACCCATGAGCCAAGAAAATGAAAAGAAGGAAAAGGGATTGAGTGATTACGGGATAATTTATCTGTCCGGAGCGATCGAAGACGGGACTTCAGAAAATGTCTGTAAGGAGATTATCGAATATAACATCTCCGGAAAGATTGACCACATTCAGTTGATTGTCAATTCGCCAGGGGGTTCATGTCCATCTGGATTCGCCATCATCGATATCATGGAATGGTCCAGACTCCCCATCTACACCACCGGAATCGGGATGATCGCTTCCATGGCCTTATTGGTTTTTATGACCGGCTCAAAGGGACGGAGAGTCATTACCCCTCGGACATCCATGCTTTCCCATCGGTATTCATCCATAAGCTTGGGAAACCACAGCCAACTCCTGGCAAACCGGAAGGAACAGGACCTGGAGCATGACAGGATCGTTGACCACTATCTCCGGTATTCAGGAATTCAATCCAAAGAAGAGCTGGAAAAATACCTCCTGAGAGACGTGGACACCTGGCTGACCCCCGAGGAAGCCGTAAAATTCGGTATGGTGGATATTGTAGAGCCCCTAAAACCCCATATCAACAACGAAAGGAGAAACTGATATGAATGTGACTGATCTGAAACACATTCCGGTGAAACGAATCTCACCCCCTTCGCTGAAAGTCAGCGACAGCATTTGCGAGAACGAGCCTTTCAAAGACAACATAGAGCATCTTGAGGCTTTGGAATACCTCTCAAGGCTCAGACTAACCAGAGCCTTTCTTCTGGGAGGGAAAACCCTTGGTCAATCTTCGGAAACAGAGAAGATCGAGGAATTCCGGAAGGCCGACAGTGCTTTTCCTGATATTCCGGCAGGGAAACTGACCCTCGATGAAATAGAAATTTTATTGAAACGCCTGGAGACCGAAATCCGACAAAAAGTAGAAAAGTCTCTGGAACAAAGGATCAAGCTTCATTTTGAGGAATTCTGTCAATCCTATAATTTGGATCAAGTCGAACGGAATGTCCTCGCTCTGCTTGTGGCAAATAACACCGGGAAGGCCTTCAGGAATTTCTATGAGAAATCGGAATTTGATCCCCATGCCAGAGAAGACGGCGGCATGAGCATCGGTGCAATCCTATCGATTCTCCACCCGAATTACCGGGAGCAGATAACCAGCAGACAATACTTCAACGTTGATGCATCTCTGATACAACAGGAAATTGTGATTCCCTGGGGTCATTATGATAACACCACCAACATTCTGGATGTCTATGTCTATCTGCATGAACGGATTGTTCGATACCTGATCGGAGACAACAACATCTATGACATGAGCTTTCATTGCATTTCCAGGGACAGGGATTCGGTCAATTTTGATCAGGTCGTTCTTTCAGAAGGAATCAAGGAAAAGGTTTTGAAGCTGGCCAGGAACTATTCCGCCAACAAATCACGAACCAGCAAAGCCCTTGTAGATCAATTCTACGGCTACGGAACAGGTCTGGTATTTTTGTTTCACGGCCCCTCCGGAACCGGGAAAACCATGCTGGCCCACGCCCTGGCAACCAGTCTCAATATGGAACTTCTATCCGTCAACATGGAAGGTTCTGGGAACCAGTGGGCTTCGGCTTCCTCTGAAGATTTGATAAAGTATCTCTTCAAGGAGGCCAAATTAAGTGATGGAATCGTTTTTTTCGATGAATGCGATGAAGTTTTTTACGCCAATACCCGGGACAGCCGAAACCTTTTAATTGAAATTGAGAAATCCGATTGCATCACCATCCTGGCAAGCAACCGGGTGATTGAAATGGACCCGGCCCTGGATCGGCGGATCACCATGAAAATACCGTTTTTCCTGCCGGATGAAAATCAACGGGAAAAAATCTGGAAGGCCCTGGTACCTCCGAATGTCACTCTTGAAAACGATGTGAATTTCAAATCCATTGCCGAAAGATATGTCTTCAGCGGCGGTCTTATCAAAAACACCATGTTTACGGCTATCACCAACGCCATGCCCGGAAACGGCCGACCCAGAGTTCGTCTGAACGCAGGTGATATTGAGGAAGCCGCAAAATGGCAGACTGCGAGCATGTTTGATCTTAACTCTGTTGGAAAGAGTTATTTGCCGGACAGCTCAATTAATTCTCTGCCAATTGGTTCATTTGATAAACGAAAGGTTGCAACGCTCTCCAATGCATGTATCAATAATAATGACAGAACCACCGGCCTTCGAATATTACTGGGATGCTCTAATGTTCAGACAGGTATTGAAGTTGCTGCCGCTGTGGCTGGGGAATGCCAAATCAGGATCAGAGAATTCAATCTTGATAATCTCTTGCTCGGGACAGAAAAAAACCAGAAGATCATCGATCCAATGACCCGCCAGGAAATAGATCTGTTCGATTATGTTTTCAGAACTGAGACCGGCTATCGCTCCATGACCCTCCTGGTTGACCATAACGGCCTTTTTGAACCTCTCCTTTTGAATGAAACAGCCGAAAGCTATTCAAATTACTGTATAAGATTTTACTGGAAACTCAGGTGCTTCAAAGGTCTTCTTTTCTTGGTGACAAACCAGGTTAGGACTCATTCCCTGCCCCTTGAATTCAGCAGTTACCTAGAAATACATCCACCCTCTGAAGAGCTTCAAATCAGAAAGTGGGAAGAATATTTGGGAAAAGGGAATGATATTGAGCAGCGGCTCGTTGAATTAGTAGAACAATACCCCCTACATTTGAACGAGATTTCCGAAATCATCAAGAGCTCCAAAACAACCGCTCTTCTAAACGGAAATAATACCATCAACCTTGAAGACGTCCATGAAACTTTAAATCGCTTGAAGGGCAGGAAATCAGCCAAGATTCTTTTTGGAAAAGGGGCTGACCGTGGATGAATCAACCAGGAGATTTAGAATGGGTGCTGTATTTTGTAAAATTTGTAACCGGGAACATTAACCATGATTATGTCCGAAATACTGAGCCAGGAAGAGTGTGGAAAATCATTCTTTTGAGATCCCGTCCTAGATTTGAATTAATTGGGGAGGAGGATATTGTTTTGCCATATAAATCTTCAGAGATAATCAAAAAGACTCAAAATATAGAATTCAACTGGTGGGAAGAAAATACCCCTCTGATTAAAGAAATCAAAAAGCTGAAAAGAATCCATATCGCTGCTCAAAAGGAAGTTCATACAGCCCTCGAAGTCCTGGAATTCCTGGATCGAAATTTCTACGGTCTTCTGATGGATCACGATATTTTCTTTGATGAGAACGAAATAGAATCGATTCTGAGTCTTTATCGAAAATCACTTAACGTTCTGAAAGAATATGAAGGCACAGATATCAATCAGGCCTCAAGAGCTCTCGATTCCTGTCTCAGGTTGATCCAGTTGATTCTGGGCCTTTTGTATGATTGCTACAAAGAAACGCTCGTTGGGATAGAATTGCCAAAAGTGTTAAAAGAGCTAATTTGATCATCAAATTTCAGAGGAATGCTTCCGCTGCCTGAATTTCTTCTGGCGGTGAAGACTGTGTGCGCTACGTCAGAAGGATATTGAAGACGCATTCCGGTTTGTTCCACCTGTGACGTTTCATTTTGAGGGAAGCCTTGGGAAAACGGGAAAAACGAGGGAGAAAATGACTTTTCAAGAACATTGCAAAGAAACCAGTATCCTTTTTGGAAAGCCTTATGAAGAGTTTCACAGGTGGCTGGATGAATTCCAAAAATCGCCGGGTATAGGTATGAAACACCGGCGGTTTCGGCACCATGAGGCGGGTATAAGAGAAATCGTCAAGGTATTCGGAAAAGAAGCAGGAGAAGCTGCCAGGAGACATATTATTTCAGATTTGAAACAGGAAGGCTGGAATGAAAAGGAACATCCTTTTCCGAGGGGTGAAGATCATTACCTGGAAATGGGGATCTATTAATTTTCAAAAAAGCAGATTAGAAAGCGATCGGCCTTGCAGCTATGATGTCTGACAACAAAAACAGGAGTGTAAAATGCACGATAAACATTATGAAGGTTTTGAGAAGGAGAGAGAATTTCATATCATACTGGGACTAGCTCTCCGAGACTGCCCAAAATTCAAAGCCAGGACAGTAAAGTCAATCGTTGGCCATGTAGCACCTGACTTTCTTGAAGGCCTTTTTGAGATACGGCCTTGTGTCCGGAAGCTCAAATACATGGGCTGCGGCTGTGAAGAGGTTGTTTGTCCTCATGGCCATGATTTTTTCAAGATGGGAGAGATATATGAATCCATAGATTTCAGCGGGGCCACATACTCAATTAAGGGCTATGGGAATCGAAACAAAAGGATCGGTAGCGCATATTTTGAGTGGATTGATTGAGTCATTTTGATAAAAGCCACAAAATCGCCCTTTGAAAAAGGAATAGAGGAGAGATTGATGGGATTCTTACTTTTTGAAAAAAATATTTTCGATGGCAAGGCCATAATCCGTCCAACGGGAACCACTTTCAGCCTGGGTGGTTACAACCTCATCTATCGTTCATGGCTGGCCCACGAAAGTCCTGTCGATAGAGGTTGGCACGCAACCGCAAATGAATTGATTAAGATTCTGACCGACCAGGTATACAATTACGAAACAAGGCGTCTGATTATCGATTTTGATCCGAAAGCCACTTGGAGAATTGGGCTTGTCGAGCTGTTGGATGTCTATGCCTATACCTGGGGTGACGGCAGCGGTGGTCCATCATGGACACCTCTGATGTTAAGGCTCAGAGATGTGGTGTACAAAGAATACGATTCTCCCATAGATCAGGCCCAAAAAGCTCAAGTTCTCTCAGAGTTGGGAGAGCCTGACTTTGACTGCGAAGATTTTGTGGAATTCCTTTACCTCAACGGCCCAGCATACGGCTGGAATTGGGGCAAGAATGGGATGACCAATGCGGTCTTTCTGCAGGGTGCCGCACGTGATTACTTTCGTGACTTTTTTTAAGGCTCCCTGCTAAACTATACTGCATCAAGTGTCTACTGTGTATAACAACTGCCACATCCTGCCGGACGTCGGAGAGGTTTTCGTGACGAGCATTACAGGGCCATCTATTTCTGGATTTTGGCGAAGACGCTTTACAAAGCCGGGATTATGGATGCCGCCGAAGCCAGTGGGCTGGCCAAAACCTTTTTGGAAAAATTTGAAAAATGGAAAAATCAATAAAATCAAAAATATTTGATTTCTGTTCCAGGAAACGTAGATCGGCATCTATGCTATGCATTATCACCCTCACTTTCCTTTTTAACCCGACTTGCTTCACAACCTGCTTTGCCGATTGTTGCACTGGAAAAATAGCACCGAAAAGTGGTGCCACCAGCTCGAACACGTATGTTTGGGACGGTAAGAGACTGAAGCTCAAGAGCGGTGCTAACTCAGAAAATACCTGGCAGTTTGACGGAAAGGAAGTCAAGAGGGTGGCCGGCGCTAAATCCTCGAACACCTATGTATGGACAGGATCCAAGTTCTATCCCAAATCAGGTGCGACTTCATCAAACACCTGGATTTGGAACAAAAAGGAATTGAAACCCCAATCCGGCGCGAAATCGGGGAATACATGGGTTTTCAATCACTGTCAGTGGAGGTTGAAACAAGGTGCCAACTCCAAGAACTCCTGGGTTATAACTGGTTTTGTACCCGTTCCGGTTAGCGCCCTTGTTATCCTTGGGTTAAATTTAGTTTTGCTGCATTGACACGCTTATGGACTGTTAAACAAATAGGGACAGCAATTCAGGGATACTGCTTAAGCATATGTCGTTATTAGGCATTGCAGATATAGCCATGAATCCACTGTTGGAACGGAAGCCCGTAACTGTCCTTTTAAAGTCAGCCAAGTCACCTTGACTGCAAGGATATGGCAAACGATTTCTCGCAGCCGAATGGTTGTGATATCATCATCGTAGGGTGGCGGAGAGAGGGCTGAAAGATGCACGTAACTGGCCGTTTTTTGGATGACAACAGACTGGCAATACCTGGTGCTCTCAAACATACATCAGGTAGCGAGAAGGTTGCCTTAATAGCTCAATGCCACCTCTCCTCTACATGGTTAACCCCCCTCCAAATTATTCTTATTTGCCCCAACATCATGTGGTCACACCTCTAATGGTTCATTACCATCGGAGGCGGCATTATCTATATTACAGTTGAATTTCGAAATTTTAAAATAAAGCCAACCAATCCCCTTTATACATTTACAACGCCATTCTCAGGCCTTTCCTCGATACATCTACCCATCTCGTCCACCCCTCACCTACCATCTAAGACACAACCCCTCCTGAACCACCCCCATTAAATGTTTTTGTCGTTTTTTTGTTATTAGAGTTTTTGATAAAGGGTGATTTAAATGCATCTTTTACTTCCTCTGAAATGGCAGATTATTTAGTTGTTTTCAATGATTTCATATAGATATATATAATCATTCTATGGACTTAATCCCCTTAAACCCATAGATGACCCTCTCTCCGGAAATAGAATTCGGATCATCTCACCGCCAATGAGTTGATCTGAATTCTGTTTTCGTTGGAGGTGCCAATTTGATGGTCACCTGACAAATAGTAAACCCATAAATCAAAGAAAGGAGAAAATGAATGATCAGGGAATACTTGAAAGCAGGATACCCTGCACTATGCCTACTCACCCAGGAACCGCAGAGGGCAGAAGAAATGCTTCCGTGCGAGGGATGGAGGTTCTTCGCATGGGACTGTATCAGAGGTATAAAAGACCTTGAGAACAACAAAATCATTGATGAAATCCATGATCCAGTGGAAGCAGTCAAATGGCTGAACGGACTTCAGGATACTGTTCTTTTAGCCCACAACCTGCACATGTTTCTGGAAATTCCAGAAGTAGTGCAAGCGATACAGAATGGGTATATCTGGAAAAGCACCGGATGCACCCTGGTAATGGTATCACCTGTGATCCAAATGAGACCGGAAGTGGAAAAGTTCTTTCACGTAATCGACCTTCCACTGCCTAATGACGATGAGTTGTTTACGCTTCAAATCGAGATAGGGAAGAACCTTAACATCAAACCAAATCGCAAAGCAGCACGAGCAGCAAAAGGATTAACGGAATTTGAAACTGAAACAGCTTATGCCCTTTCATTAATAAAGAAGGGATACTTTTCCACCAGGATCATTACAAACCAGAAAGGTCAAATGATTCGGAAAAGCGGTCTTATGGAGTTCTGGCAACCTGCAGCAATTGAAGATGTGGGAGGACTCGGGAACTTGAAATTATTCATAGAGAACCGAGCCAGAGCATTCTCTCCAGAGAATGAATATCTGCCACGTCCGAAAGGAATATTGCTTGTCGGAATACCGGGAACTGGTAAATCGTTATCATGTAAGGCAGCCGCGTCAATACTCGGTTGGCCTCTAATAAGGTTGGACATCGGGGGACTGAAAAATTCCCTCGTGGGAGAGTCGGAAAGAAGAATGCGACAGGCAACACAGATCATCGATGCTTTTGGAGAAGCGGTGGTCTGGATCGATGAGGTTGAAAAAGCATTTGCCGGAAGCAAATCGAGTGGAGAAACGGATGCTGGAACCAGTGCATCGATGTTCGGCCACTTCCTTACCTGGATGGCAGAAACCACAACATCGGTGCTAATCATGGCGACAGCAAACAACATCTCACAGTTGCCCTCTGAATTCATGAGGGCTGGAAGATTTGACGCGACATTCTTCGTTGATTTACCTGAGAAATCGGAACGACTCGAAATCATCAAAATCATGAACCGGAAGTATAAGACGGAGATCCCGCTTAACTATGCTGACAACAAATTAGGCGGTTACACAGGAGCCGAAATTGAACAATTGGCTAAAGATAGCTTGTTTGATGGCCTTGAGGAAGCCCTCAACAATCTGGTGCCCTTGTCAAGGTCCATGCGGGAGGAAATCAATTCCTTAAGAGAATGGTCGAAAACCAGAGCAAGAATCGCCAACACCCTGGATGAAGGGCCGCAAAAGCAAAGAAAGATCAGGGCGCTAAAGTCCTGAGTCTTGAGAAAGGAGGTAAATATTTGACCCCAAAACAACTTATTAAAAAGTCTTTCAAAGGATATTTCGCAATTGATCGAGCATTAGCACTGCTGGAGTCTGAGTTTAATCAAGATCAGCACGTTTGTGAAATGCTCAACGCTTTCAAGGCGATTTTCATGACATACTGTTACCCGTATCGAAAAAGCACTTACAGCGATTTCATTAAAAAAATTGAAAGGAGGCAATTGTGAGTCATATCAGTAAAATCGAGGTTGAAATTCAGTCTCTTGAGGACTTGAAAGCTGCCTGTGAACAGCTTGGCTTCCAATTCCGAGAAAATCAGAAAACCCATAAATGGTATGGGACTAATAAAGAGTCTGAAAACAATACAGAAATAGACCTTGGAAAATGTGACCATGCCATAAAGGTACCGGGAGCAAAATATGAAATTGGGATTGTCAAGAAAGACAAGCATTACAATCTTCTTTGGGACAGCTATTACACTGGCGGTCTTGAAGAAAAAATCGGAAAGGATGCTGGTATTTTGAAACAGGCATACAGCGTCCAGAGAATCAAAAGAGAGGCACGGATTAAAGGATACCGTGTAACTCAGAAAAAGGTAACAAATGGCATTCGGCTGGTCCTGTCTTTCTAAACACCCGCCCCTATCTCATCTTTCAAAACCAATTTCAAAATCAATCAAAACATTTAGGAGAAACCAATGAAGGAAATAGTTTTAACCCTCTCCAACGACGGAGAGGTCCGCGTTGAAACAAAAGGTTTTAAAGGCAAGGCATGCTTGATGGAAACAAAATTCCTGAAAGACCTGTTGGGAAAAGAAACATTCCAGCAGTTGACCCCTGCCTATTACGTAAACCAAAAACAGGAAACAAAGAAATATCTCAATCTATGTGGGTAAAAATCGAAAGGAGAAAAAATCATGACGGAAGACATCAATCACAAAGAGTTATTCCAAAAGGCGTGTCTGATCCAACTATCAAGTTCAGTTTGGATGGGGTCCAGAATGCTTGAACAGGGACTCATGGAAAAGATTGGTCAAAGTGAATGGTTAAAAGGACGAAAATTCCTGGTGAACCCTGAGTTGTTAGGTCCGGTAAAAACCTCTGTCCACCAGGCTAGAAACACAGTCCAGAAACACACCCTGCCATTTCCTATCACATCCCTGTACCTCATTCCAAAGGAATCGTTGGGTATCGTGGATGAAGCCCTTGAAGGTTTCAGGGAACGCTTTTGGATCAAGGTCAATGACTTCGTGGACCAGTATGATCTGGCACGCGAGGAAGCTCGGACCGTTCTGGGAGACCTATTCAATGAAACGGATTACCCGGAGGACATCTCCACAAAATTCAAATTTGAATGGCGGTTCCTGACGCTTGATCTTCCAACGAAATCGAAGATTCTAACGCCTGAGATTTACAAAAGGGAAAAAGAGAAGTTCGAGACGATGATGGAAGAAACCAGGCAGATGGCCACGGAAGCGCTGGCGACAGAACTGGGAGAGATCGTACAGAACCTTACCGATCGTTTAAATGGCAATGGAAAAGCAAAAGGCATCAACAGTGCCATGCTCAGCAAGCTTCGGGATTTCCTGGATGCATTCAGCACAAAGAACCTTTTCGATGATGAAAAGCTGAATGAGGTTGTTACTCAAGCGCATTCCGTGGTGGATGGAATATCACCATATGGCCTCAAATATAATGATGTCATGAGGAAAAGGATAAGCGATTCCATGGGAAACATCAAAGAGACTGTGGAAAATATCCTGGTCGATCTTCCTCGGAGAAAGCTCAGGCTGGCCGCTTAGATGTTTCAAATGTGATGAGCCGTTATAAATCCCAGGAAATGATAACCAAATTAAAAAAGGAGAAAT
The DNA here is from genome assembly GCA_963663335.2 of Desulfatiglandales bacterium. Classification (GTDB taxonomy): domain Bacteria; phylum Desulfobacterota; class DSM-4660; order Desulfatiglandales; family Desulfatiglandaceae; genus NaphS2. Next base: position 1,475,498 of record CAXXLN010000002.1, read on the forward strand.
GTATGAAAAAGGATGATTTCATCAATTTGATGGAGAGCATGCACAAGGAAGAAAAAGAGGAACACCTGAAAAAGAACGCCGACTACGCCGACAGAAATGGCCTGAACATCCTGGCAACTTTGAACGGGTGGCGGAGAATCTTAACATCACACCCCAAATGGCCCTCCTTATTTATATGGAGAAGCACATGGATGCAATCCGGACCTACATCCGGTTTGGATCAGTCATGTCAGAACCTATTGAAGGAAGGATCAAAGATGCTCGGGTCTACCTGTCCCTGTTAAGGGCCATGGTTGAGCAGAAAAAGATCCTTGAAAGGGAAGATAAGGTTTTGGCGTTTGCGTAACAGATGGGGATGGTATTGGAAGGTGATTCTATTCAATAGGTCACCGTTCAAGCCATCCCTTAATTCAGATAAGAAGGAGGAAAATAAAATGAACATAGTGATTCTTACGGGAAATCTCGGCGGAGACCCGGAAAGCGCTTTCACCACCGAGGGAACTCAGGTCGTCACCTTCAGCCTGGCTTTCAGATCGGGTAAGGATAAAAAAACCTCGTGGATTCAAGTGAAGTGCTGGAACAAGATGGCTGAGGTGGCGGAAACCTATCTTCACAAAGGTGCCAAGATTGCAATATCCGGCACCCTGGTCCAGAACAAATGGACAACTGATGATGGCCAGAACAGGAGCATTCACCAGATCTTCGCCAATCAAATCGACTTTATCAAAACTGATGGCCGCGGGTTCGAAAATGGTGAATCCCAGCCTGATGAAGAAACATCCTTTTAAAGAAAAGGAGGAAATCAAATGACATCAGCAGAACTTGCCAAGAGACAAGAAGGTTCAAACAATCTCCATGTCTTTCAGGTAACTGACGATCAATTTTACGTTGAAAATTCAACTGGAAAGATCTGCTACAAAGTGAGCGTCAACGGTCAAGGAAATTCCTGCACCTGCGCGGATTTCCTATCCAACAAAGCGAAAGACCCGGAATTTCTGTGCAAGCACCTGATCGCCGCACTCAACGGCAATGGTAACCACCAGAAGATCGGTCCGAGCATCAAAGATACTCCAAGACTTGATGAAAGGTTCATTACAAAAATCAAAGGAAAGGATTTTGTGAAATATCCTGGGCTGTTAGATCTAGGTCACAAGATGGGAATCTCAAAACTCGAAGTTACACCTCTTCAGTTTCCCAACAACGAAAATGGCAGGCTTGCAATCTGTATGGCGGAGATCGTTTCAAAAACTGGTGAGGTTTTTAAAGACATTGGAGATGCTGATCCTGGAAACTGTGATCCTTTGGTAGCAAAACATATTTTGCGTATGGCAAGCACAAGGGCGATCGCAAGAGCCCTCAGGAGCTTCACCAATATCGGGATGACCTGTCTTGAAGAAATCGATGGCATCAACGGGATTGAGGAAGGAAATTCCAAGAAACCAAAAAAAAATGCCGGTAAAACGGAAAACTCTAAACCTGATGCAAGACCTTCAAGAGAAAAGAAGGCAAAACAGGAACCAAAGCCAAAACCTGTACAAGCGGCAAGACAAAATGCGAAGTCTGATCCCGCAAAAGGTAACGGTGCCATGAGTGCAGCCCAGGCAAAAGCCATTGAAAATCTTGCAAAGCGAAGAGGGATTAATGACGGTCAGTTGGAAGAAATAAGCCAGAAACAATATGGGGTTTCTTTCAACAACCTTCCAGCCAAAGACGCATCAGCATTCATCCGTCATCTGCAGCAAGCAGCCTAAGAACAAAATCATTTAAAATTTGAAGTAAACCGACAGGAGCAATAGACGTTCATGGATTTGTACGTCCTGTTCCTGCCGGTAAGGAGGTTTCAATGAGTTTCAAGGAAATATCTGAAGGACCGCATTTGTCCGCATCAAGCATCAATAAATACATTGATTGTGGGCTACTATATAGGTTCAGCAAAATTGATAAATTACAACCAGAGTTTACACCGGATGTATTGCTGTTCGGATCAGCGATTCACTGGGCCATTGCCCATATCAACCAGGGAAGAAAAGTGGAATGTCTTTTGGACCTTCCCGATGTCATTGAGTGTTTCGAAGAGAAATGGGTATCGACCGTCAAAAAGACGCCCAATATAAAATACTCAAAAGGTAAGGATTTTGAGTCTCTGCTGAATCAAGGGAAAGGATTGCTTACCGCCTATTTCAAAAACGGTGTCGATGACGGGTTCAAAGTTCTTGCTATTGAAGAACCTTTCAGTTTCACAATCCCGGGCCTTTCAGTGCCAATCATCGGGATCACTGATTGTATTGAGGAAGATGAGTCAGGAACGATCATCATCACCGACTACAAAACAGCGTCTAAAGCATATTCAGAAAAAGAAATCGACAGTGACATGCAGCTGACCCTTTATCAGATGGCTATGAAAGCAAGTCAATTCAAAGATCGAGAGATCATGGTACGTTTCATATGTCTGATTAAAACCAAGGTTCCTAAAGTGCTGCAATACTGGGCCATGCGAACAGATCTTGAAGAAAAACGACTGGCGAAAAAGGCTATTGGCGTTTGGGAGGGAATATCTAAGGGAGTTTTCCTGCCGGCAGACGGTCACTGGAAATGTACTAATTGTGGCTTCAAAACAGCTTGCCAGGAATGGTCGGAAACAGCATTGGAAGCACATGGATGATTAACAGGAGGTGAAAATGACAAACCAGATCATTGAAACGGTTCAGGATTACCTGACCATGATCAGTGAAAACCGGGTCATGAGGATCGTTGATGTCAGGCCCCTAATAGAAAGGCACCCCTTGAAAACCGTTGTTTCTCTATTGGACGAACTGGCAAAACAGAAAGAAAATGTGTTGGAGGAATTGCTGGCGGAAGACAAAACGTCCTCAATGGTCAACGAAACCATTGCAACGGTTTTCAGACTCAATATGGCGATTGAAACGATTCAAAAGAGCAAGGAGGTGGAAATGGTATGATACAATTAAACGAGGAGCAAAAAGCCGCAGCTAATTTCTTGAACGGAATAGCGGCTGTCCATTGTGGCCCCGGTGGTGGAAAAACCAGCACCATGACTCACCGCATAGGGAACCTGGTAAAGCAAGGGGTAAACCCATCAAACATTTTGGGCCTGACCTTCACCAGGAACGCAGCCCAGGCTATGAAGGAAAAGTTGCACACGGTACTTAAAGAAAAGGCTTCCCGAGTACATCTGTCAACCATCCATTCCTTTTGCATGAAGCTTTTGAAAAATGAAGGCATGTCGTTTGAAATCCTTCAGGGAAAAGAACAAATCATTTTCATAAAAAAAATCATTCGAAAACGAAGAATTCATATTCCAACCGGGATGATTTTGAGAGAGATCAGTCTCGCCAAGAACAATCTCGTTCCGTTGGATGAATTTGAGGCTATCTACGAAGGAGACGAAACCATGCTTCAAATTGCTCAGGTATTTCGGGAATACGAAGAAGGTAAGAAAATTAGATTATTGATGGATTTCGATGATTTGTTAACCACAACGTATGAACTTCTGGAGAACAATCCCGAGATCAGGCAAAAGTATCAGGAAACCTTTACCCACATACTCGTGGATGAATTTCAAGACACCAATCCTGCCCAAATGGAATTACTTCGATTGTTGATTGGAAATTCCAATGGGAAAAAGAGTTTCTGGGCCTGTGGAGATGACTGGCAAGCCATATTCGCCTTTACCGGCGCCTCTGTTGGTACCATTCTAAATTTCAATACCATGTACCCTGATTCGGAACAGTTCATATTGAAAAAGAACTACCGATCAACGCCTCAAATCTTGAAAGCGTGTATGAACCTGATCAGCCATAATGTTCGGAAGATCGAAAAATCCCTTGTGACAGAAAATCCACAAGGGGAAGAACCGGTCGTGTTCCACGCAGAGACCGAAGAGGACGAAGCAAATCTGATCGCCCTTGAGATTCTGGACATGGTTGAAAGACAACGTTTCAGGCATAAAGATATTGCTGTCTTATACCGAAATAACTTTCAATCAAGAGCAATCGAGGAAGTATTCACGAAAGAAAAGATTCCATACCATATTGAAAATGGAATGAATTTCTACGAAAGAAGGGAGGTAAAGATTTTACTGGATTATTTGAAGGTCATTGACAATCCAAACTCTGAAGAAGGAGATGAAGCGCTGAAAAGCATTATTAACATCCCAAACAGATACATCGGCAGAAAGTTCATTAGCGAGCTTGAAGCCTTTTCAATCCAGAACGATAAGAACCTGTGGGATGGGTTGAATTTCATGACTGTCGAGGTACCTTATCTGAGGCACAACGTCCGGGTTTTTACGGAAATTCTGAAACCTCTGATAAGGGACTCGCCGAAGATGAATCCAGCCGAGGTCATTGCCGTTCTGAGAGAATCCTTGAATTATGACGAGTTCATTTGTGAGGACGACATTCCGAGTCCGGATGATGCAAAGACAGCGAACATTAACGAACTTCAGATGGTATCCAGCAAGTATAACGACATCAAGTCCTTGTTGAAATACACTGAAACCTTCAATAATGAAAACTCAAATGATAAAGATGGCGTCAACCTGATGACGATTCATAAAAGCAAAGGATTGGAATTTCCGGTGGTCTTCCTGATCGGAATGGTGGATGGAATTCTACCCAACCGGCAAGGTGATATCGAAGAAGAACGTCGCGTGGCGTTCGTCGGAATGAGCCGCGCAATGAAAATTCTCTACCTGTCATGCCCCAAAGTTCTAATGGGAAAGAAAGTAAAGCTCTCACCATTCCTTGATGAAATTATAGACCATCAAGACCTGCCTTACTAAGACACTTCTGTAAATTTTCAAAACGCATAACAATCAAAAGTAGAAAAGAAAGAAATGCCTGTGTTCAATCAAGGCGACAGCTCTGCCGCTATTCGTGCCACCGTCCTCAGCGAGGGATCAAAACTGGCACCATGTGGGCAGTGTGGAGAACAAGGAGGACCTGCAAATGGCTTACACACCCGAGTTAAGTGACGAATCATCTTGCACCCTCAGGCGAATAGCTTGGGCATTGGGTATTCCCATGACCAAAGCCATCGAAAGGGTTTTTGAGCATGTCGTAAAAACTCTTGATCCTGAGAAAGTCTGTAACGGATGCCGGGACAAAACCCGATGTGATGATTGCGCATTTAACAGGATGCTAGACGAATAAGACGTTGGAAAAACAACAATGGAGGATGAGAAATGCTTAAGGTTTATACCTCCCAGTTCGGATATGCCGGAAGCGATCGGATGGATATAACGGCCAAAAACAAAACACCGTTCTCGCCAACCTGGGAAATGGTTAAGGACTACAAAACAGGTGGGATTTCTCAGAGTCAATACTCAAATATGTATTTGGAGTTAATGGTGGAGTCGTTTGCTACAAACTACCGTTTCTGGTTGGATGTACTGTATATGCCAAGGGTAACCCTTGTCTGTTACTGTGCTCCAGGAGACTTTTGCCATCGAGTTTTGATGGCGAGATATCTTGAGTTTCTCGGAGCTGAATACTGTGGAGAGATTTAACATCAATCTGCGTGAAGTGTCTCTGAACGTGAAAAGAACATAAACGGAGAAAGCAAATGCTCAACACAATTTCAGTCGAAGCATGGGACCATGTAAAAAAGGAATATCCGGAAGCATGGGCATTTCTCGTACATGCGTCCCTGAAAGGAGAATTAAGAAGCCTTCAAAGGGAACCAAACCCGAATGACTGGCAGAAACGCCGGCTTGAAGAACTGACCGACCTTTTCACCAGCCAGTATGAACTGGCAAAAGAGGTTGGCAGACACAGGAAAACTGACGAACGGAAAACCTAAACAGATGAATTTCCGTTCAAATATTTAGAAAAGGAGAACGAAAATGATCGATACAATTAAGGACATCAAGGATGACCTGATGGACAGGAAAGCCAGGTGGTTGCCCATAGTGATCGCTGGAGTAGTGGTTTATGTACTGCTGAACATATGGCCATCATTCGCTGTGGGACTGAGTATCGGGATAGGTGGCACCTGGGTTTACCGGAACATGTTTAATCCCGGAACCACCAAGCAATTTCAATCATCGCGCTATTGAATCTTGCCGCTTTAAAAGAATATGAAAGGAAAAAACATGACCAAAGAAGAGAAAGAGAAGTATGAGGAGGTACAAATATTAAGAGAGGAAATTGAAAAACTACGGGGCAGGAAATTTAAATTACAATGTGGCCATCACGTAACGTTTGGTCACCCATTAGGGAGCAACATTATGATATATAATGGAAAAACGTATAGAATTTACTGCTCGCTCTGCTGCTATTAAGAGATGGATGGTGTCTGCCGATAAAGGTGGGCACCATTCATGAAAATTATTTTTTATTGATTTCTGTATGTGATTTTTCGGTTTTTTGACAGGAAGTTTTTTTCTGATATTTTTAACGGGGAGGTTTTTATTTTCACATCAATTTAGGTGGGTATGACGAAACAGATTCACATATCCCGTGATCAAATGAATTTTAAAGGTGTGTGAGTAGCATAGACGGCTTTTTGTCTATCTTATTGGTATCGCAATGTTTTTATCTATCTGTTCTTGGTTATATCGTCAAAGTTTCAAAAAATTCCTTAAAGTTTGAAGCACCTACCTTAACCTAGTAGAGTCAAAGACGGGCGCGGTAGCATATAACCCCATTTCCCATCCACGCTCATCAAACCGTGTATGCAGATCGCCTGCTCACGGCTTTCCGACTTGGCTTGACCTAAAGGTATACGTCGGGCTGCTGTTTTCATCGGTCTATGTAAAAGGGCACTAAGTTCGCCATTAAGGGACTGAAATATTTTTCTTGTCAATATCGATGGTTGAAAATATCTTTTTGAAACAAACTGAACGGCTTCGATAATCGACCTGAGTTAAAGCTAACATTTTACGAACAATTGGCGGAAGGCAAGCATGGCCTGCCTGAAAAATAATACGGTGCTGTTTACGTCAGCCATTGATGCCGTCAACAATCTGATTGCAGCACAACATGCGGGGCAGCTGAAACAGGAACTGAAAAAGTATCACAAACCGTCATTGCTGATCATGGATGAACTCGGGTATTTGCCCATTGACAAGTCTGGGGCCGACCTGCTGTTTCAGATTATCAGCGAGCGGTATGAGCGAGGTTCCATTGTAATTACCACCAACCGGGTTTTCAAGGATTGGGCAGAGATCTTCAACAATGACAGCACCCTCACATCAGCTTTGCTGGATCGTTTGTTGCACCATACCGAAGCCGTTGTGATTGAAGGTGACAGCTACAGGATGAGAAAAGTAACAAGGCAGTAATCGCTGGGGAATGGGCGGGGAACAATTTTTCGCCGCCATTCCCTTTTTTTTGACCAACATTTTCAAACCGGTTATTTCGAGGCATTTTCACGCCGGCGCTAACATCTGATTTCCAGCATAATATCTTTTCTTTCGTTCAAGAAGATAATTGCATAGTCCATCAATTCTGAAATCTGTTTTGCATCATCCGATCCATCTAATTCAGAACACATTTTCAGGATTTCCTGGTCTTGATCCTTTTCGGGAAGGAGGGAAACATTCCAGACAATTATTGCCATGGCGACTGCAACTTTTTCTGATGCTTCTAAAGTGGACCGCTTTTGTCGAAAAATTACTCATACAGACCGATGAAGCATTCGAACGGCATTACGAATTAAAGCGTTTGGGGTATGATGCGGAAAGGATCGCAAAAAGGGTAGGCGAGATATATGATATGGAACCGCGTGATTTCTTATCAAAAGGCAAACAGCCGCTGAAGGTGAAAGCAAGGAGTCTTTTTTGTTTTGGGGCTGTAAAGGAGTTGGGAATGTCGCTTAGGGAACTGTCGAGGCAGTTGGAATTAAGCTCTCCCGCCGTTGGATACTCTGTTGAAAGGGTTGAAGCCATCGCCCGTGAGAACAAGTATCGTCTACTATGATAGCATTTTACTATTTTACCAGCGTCCCCATTACCACATTACCACCTATCCTATAAATTCTGCATATAGACCTTCATAAGTCCAGTTAGGCACAGTTGCAAATCCTCAGACAATTCTTTAACTGGAGATGACAATATAACAGATGTTCCTTATCCCTAGCAGTCTATTGACTTATCATAAATCAATCATTCGCATAATTGAAATAGGCGAAACAATGTTATTTTATTAATGAGGTCAGGAAAAGGGAGGCTTTAAAGTAAAATAAATTCTTTCTCATATTTACAGGTGTTCATATTCTTGAGGCCATAAGATAGCAAGATGTGGCCCCATCACCTTATTGCAGCTCAAGGGGTTTCATGGCCCTTCGATATATGTATTATGTATACTGAGCAGTTAATTTCCCTTTTCGTTTGTTTTCTAATAAATGTCCTTATCGGTTTCCTTAAAATAATATCCTTTCCCATCGGCAATAAAAATAACATCTGTTGACTCTTTTTCTTCTGAATAGATAATTATAGTATTGAAGCCGATTGTATTGACGTCACTAATTGGCACACGATTTTTCAGCCGTAATTTTCTCACAGATTCAAATTTTCCTTTTAAAAGGTCACCACTACTAATGGATTTTTCATCCTTTAAAATGTTGACCAATACCTGATCCGCAGTTGAAAGGTCCTCAAGTTTCATTTTACCTGTTTGCGTTGATATTGTTTGCGCTGATGATATATTGTTTGACCCGACTTGCATCACCACAATATCGCTTCTGTTCATTATCCTCCGAATCCTATTTTTAACCATCGAAAGATCCATCACAACACCGGATTTAATTTTTATTTTAAATCGATCCCGTGCTTGTTTATCATGTTGGTCACAGGATGTACAATTATTCAGATATTTATAATAACTGACAGCATCATTGCCTTTTATGGCTCTGCTCCATTCGAGATAGTCAATTCTCAGTCTACAATCATTTAAATAGATACTTTGAGGATACTTTTTCATGTAAGTATCATAGGCTTCCACCGTGTCGCTTTCCTTTACTCTAACATATTCTTCTTCTGAATAAATTTTTTGAATACGCTGTATCGCATAGTTTTTGAACAGCTCACTATTTGATGAATTAATAAAGCTTTGATAGGCCGAAACGGAATTGACAGATTTGGCTTTCTCAAAATTGAGTGCATCAATACATGTTTTAGCATCCTTGGCATATTTACCCGAGGGGTTTTTGCTGAGAAATTCTTGATAAGCGGAAATTGTGTTGATTTTCCGAGCCCCTTCATATTGGGATTCGGCTGTTGCACATGCGAAAAATGTAACAAGAACAAACAAAAATATGATGGATAATGTAATTCTCCTTGTTTTCATGAATCTCTCCATTTTGCTGCTTTGAGATATTAGGGCTACGTAGGTAAAAAAGCAAATTAAGTAGGACAAGTGATAAGAAGTGACTTCTTTGAGGGCAAACTATAGGTGGTTCGGCCTTGTGTGTCAAGCAAAATCCGACTAGATCATTGATGATCTTGAAAAGGGGGATCGGTTAATAGTTCCAGAGATGTCCAGGTTAGGCCGGTCTATGCTGGATATTCTACAGCTCTTGAGCGTTTGCAAAGAGAAAGGGATCGATGTTCATGCAGTCAAGGGCAATTGGTCATTGAACGGAACGATTGAAAGCAAAATCATCATGACGATCTATGCAATGGCGGCTGAGATCGAAAGAGATTTGATCAGCCAGAGGACGAAGGAGGGGTTAAGAGCAGCCAGGTCAAAAGGGAAGCTACTGGGTCGTCCTAAAGGTCCTGGGAGGTCAAAGCTGGACAAATTCAGACCGGAGATCGAAGCATTGCTGAAGAATGGATCACCAAAAACCTTCATCGCCAAGAGGTATGGAACGACGCCGGCCAATCTTTATAACTGGATGAAGAAAAATGAAATTGATGTGGTGCCCGATATCAATATCAGAGTGCCACAAGAACCACAGGAACGTAAAACCTGAAACCTTCTGGACCCTTTCATCCCATCAATAGTAAGATTTTTATTTGAAAATACACAGGCGCCTGCATTTTTCCGTTCCTAAAATCATCAATTTCAATTGAAAGACACACCGGTTTATCCTGAGTAATCTTATTGGACATCGAAAGAAACAGGTCCATTTAACGAGTAAGAAAGCAAAAAAGGTCAGGGTAAGACGTTCTTTTGGAGGAGATCGTTGATTCTCGTGGCTCTGGGAGATTTTATGGTGTTTCAGTGGGTTCGAGGTATTCCAGGATGAAATGATGCTTATCCGGATTAAAAACCCATGAAACGAATATGGAACTTTAATTTTCCCGTTCACAACAAAAAAACAGATCAGGCCTAGATGCCAAAGGACGCCCATTTCAGAATTCAGGCATGAGATAAGAAGGACCTACTCTTTTTAAAAAAAAATGCATTACTAATAAATATGGAAAGAAAATGTATTCTTGTCACAATACCTTAAAAAAATCTAACCAAGGATGATCCGAGATGTATTCTAAAAGATAGGTATAAAAAATCAAAAAAAAGATGTTCGGTGTTCACCTGTAACGGCAAACACCTAACATCCGTCCATTTCCTTTCAACACTCGAAAGCCGTTCTGAACTTTTCCCGGCATGTGCGAAATGTTGCCATGAATTTGTACTGACCAAGTTCTTTGTAGAGTTTGTCTCTCAATTCTTCACGAAGCTTTGAGAGGACAAACCGTTTTTCCAAATTGCTCAATGAATCTAAGAAACGCTCATAAGCAATTTTTCCAAATACCTTTTCGTCAACCGGAAGAGCTTTATCCTGAAGTATAAACTCTGCAACTTCTTGTTCTAAAGCATCAGTTTGAATGATCGTAATATGTCGTTCTCGACGTTTAAAACTTTTGATATCTGAATCAACGGAACGGCCACGACTTGCGCCACTAATGATTCCCCATCGAATCGAATTCTTGAGAAATCTGGTATTTAGATGTTTTTTTTCTTTCCTGCTTTTGTTTTTTTTATCGTTGGTTACGATGGACGAATACATGTTGGTTAATCCGTCCTGGACACGGTCATCATCGCCTTCGGCGTAATACTTTAGATGTGATTGAACACTTGGCAATTTCGCCATAAACATTGTTTGCAATTCTTGATCAGTCATCTTCCCACCTCCTTAGTTAAATAGGGCAAGCAATTTCTCGCTCCCCTTCTGGTTACCCTCCAATTAGTCCTGAAAGCCTCTCCTGGCATCTTTCTGGACTCCTCCAGTCGCCTATCCTTGACGAACCTCAATTGGTTCATTATGGTCGGATAGAATTTCCAAAATGTTGAATGTGAATGGTTTATTTTTTTTGAATTTATTTTGACCAACCGGGGGTTTTGAATGAAGATGGCGTAGTGGAGGCTGGGGCTGAAGAATCAGAAAACCCGTCAGCACCGGTTGGATAAGACGGGTTTCCTGATCCCAGGAAGGTGTAGTAAATCAGTCATAATTATGATTTAAGAACTATCTATTAATATCTCTATTATACCCTTGAAAATAACGAAAAATAACCGCCGTTAATAGACAAATGGAACAGCTTATATTTTAAGAATTTCAAAAAGCTACTTCAAAAAACGCAGAAGGCAAGGGCCAGTATGATCGCGCCATCGCCGATTACGACCATGCCATCGCGATCAACCCAAAAGTTGCTGAGGCCTGCTACAATCGGGGGATTGCCTACGCGTCGGGCTTGGGGAATAAAACAAAGGCCTGTAAAGATTTCAAACGGGCTTGTGAATTCGGGATTTGTGAAGCCTATAACATCTTCAAAAAAAAGGCCTCTGCCGATAGTGATGGATTTGTTTTCCCGGAAGGTCGCAGTGTCGGCTCTCATAACCATAAAGGAGGATACGATCATGAATGCAAGTGCAGTAACATAAGACTCAAACCGTTTTTGCAATCTTTGCGAAATCTCAGTATTTGGAATCCGGGTAGGAAGTGGCCTTAGCGACCACCTCCCGACAGAACAGATCGTACGGGCCAGGTAAGCCGCGCTCACTGATTAGCGACTGAACAAAGATTGTTCAAGAGGTCGCTTGGTGAAATCATACAGGAATATAAGGTCCTGCCTCCGGAACAGAACCACTATCGTATGTTAGGTTATGCTGGGTCAAAAATCATTCAAGTTGTCTGATCATTACACATTCTCAAGATTAGTCGTGCGACAAAGAAAGAAATCTTATCCTGAATCCGTGAGGGAAAACTGAACGAGATTCAAGAAAAATTAATTCATTCGCTTCATTTCTTCACTGGTGCTCTCGACGGGGAAACGTAAATAATAAATCACGGATTTAGGCTGATTTTCACTTAAGGAAAAAATCTGAAAATGAAAAAATTGAGTATGATGTTGGTTGTCAGTATTTCACTATTTATGATTTGTGGCTGTGCGACTACTCTACCAATACACAAAATGGCTAAGGAAGGGAATGTCAGCGCACTCATTAAACTGCTTGATAAAGGTGAATCCCCCAATACAATAGACCGTAATTTGTCAACTCCATTATTTACTGCATGTTATTATAAGCAAACAAGAATTATTCAAACTCTGCTTGAAAGAGGCGCTAATCCTAATGCTGTGAATGATAAGGGATATACGCCACTTCACTTCGCCACACAAAAAGAAGACGTTTCATTATTGCTAGAGCATGGTGCTAATCCCAGTGCAAAAGATCGAACGGGAATGACACCGCTGCATTGTGCCGTCTTTAACGGTTACGGAAAAGATGTTGTACAATTTTTAATCGAAAACGGATCAGATGTTAATGCTGAGAATATCCAATTGCTTACTCCAAGAGATATGGCCTGTGTTTTAGGGAAAACGGATATTGTTGAAATATTGGATAAGAATGGCGGTAAATCAAATAAATACTTTGCTGTTGATAACACTGTATCTGTTATTATAAAAGGTGTTTACGATCAAAAAGGAAATGGTTTTTTTTTGAATGAACGTTCTGATCCCTGAGGGCCACCCAAACTCCCCCACCTGTGGCCACCTCAAAATCCCCCACCCAGCGAGTCTGATTTTCCAGTAGAGATTGCTGAAAAAGGCGACAGAACGTAACTACTCTCATTTGTATAATTTATGAATGGGAGAAGAAAGGATGAACGTTTTGAAGCCGAATTTGAAAGCAACCGTCATAACGTTACTGGAAAAGGGAATCAGTCAACGAGAGATCAAGCGAAAAACCGGGATTGATCGTAAGACCATTCGAAGATATGAGCATCTATGCCGTTTGGGTGAAACTGAAGTCAATGATCATTCAAAATCCCCCACCTTAGAAGGGGTGGCCACCGGCTCTTTTGCTCAAAATCCCCCACGCCGGCCACCGGCTATTGGGGACCCTCTTCCGACTTGTTCTGCCTGTGAGCCGTATCGAAAGTGGATCGAAGAACAACTGAGCCTTGGGCGAAACGCTATGTCCATCTATCAGGATCTGGTGGAATTGTTCGGTTTTACGCATCAGTACAACAGCGTAAAGCGTTTCGTGCGAAGGCTTAGAAAAAAAGACCCTCACCAGTATGACCGCCTGGAATTTCCTCCCGGAGAGGAGGCTCAGGTTGACTATGGTGCAGGAGCGCCAACGCTTCATAACAGCGGTAAATATCGAAAACCTCGGCTTTTTGTCATGGTGTTGAAATACTCCGGGCGGGCCTTCCGGAAAGTGGTATGGAAATCGAGCAGCGAAACGTGGTGCAAACTGCATGAGGAAGCATTCTGGTATTTTGGAGGATGTCCCCAATATGTAACCCTCGACAATCTAAAAGAGGGCGTCATCAAAGCGGATATTTATGACCCCGAGCTCAACGTGCTGTATGCGGCGATGTTGTCACATTATGACGTTGCGGCGGATCCGGCACGAGTGAAAGATCCCAATCGAAAGGGGACAGTGGAAAATGGGGTCAAGTACACTCAGAATACCGCTTTGAAAGGCCGGAAATTCCAGTGTATTGAAGCTCAGAATGACTGGCTTATGCATTGGGAGAATCGCTGGGCGGCACCTCGGATTCATGGCCGAGCCAAAAGACAGGTTGAGAAAATGTTCCAGGAAGAAAAGTCCTTTCTTTTGCCATTGCCCCTTATGCCGTTTGCATATTTTCGCCAGGAAACCCGAACAGTTTACGATGACGGTACCATACAGTTGGACAGTTGCTACTACGCCGCCAATCCGGCTCCTTTGAACAGCAAAGTGGTGGTAAGGGTCTACGACAAAGAGATCGAAATCCTGGATCCGAAAAGGATGGAGATCATTCGTCGCCATCTCAAGGGCCGGCGGCCAGGGTCCCTGATGATGGAACCCGGGGAGAGGATATTCAATCCCTCCCGCCAAACGGACCAATTGCTGGCCCGGGCCGAGGCCATCGGCCCCAATACCTTCTCTTTATGTGAAACGTGGTTTAACGAGGAAGGCCGAAGCGGTCAGCGCCGAATGTATGGCCTGATCAATCTGGTCCGGCAGTACCCGGCCCGGTACGTGGAGAAAGCGGCCAAAATAGCAAAAGCAAACGATTTGAAAAGCTCCAAAGCATTGCGGTCCATGGTGAAACGTATGGCAGACGATGAAAGAAAGACAGAACGTCTCACCCAGGAGCACCCGTTGATTCGGCCGGGAGAAGACTATGCGGTTTTCTGGGATCAACATGCTGCCGGGGGATCATCCCCTCAAGAACCCATTGCTTCCGAGTCAAAAACTCGGGTGCAACTGCCGCAGATCTGGGAACAGGCCAGCTGGCATGAGGTCATAAAGGTTTTTGGACTGGAAGTGGACCCTAAAAGAAGCCGCCGGGACAATGAGATCTGGATCAAATCGCCTTTTACACACGAAGAGAAGGCATCGATGCACGTCAGTTTGTCGGAGAACATCTTCAAGGATTTCAGCAGCGGCAAAGGAGGCGGCATCATGCAGTTCTGCCGGGAGATGCTGTATCAAAAAGGCCGGGAAATGACCATGTTCGAGGTGGCCCGGTGGATGGTTTCCGAAGGGATTTCCAGCGCAAATCATTCAGCTATGGTTGGTCAGAGCAAGCAAATAACAAAAACGGGAACGAACCCAGCCATCAAGATCGATTTACGTCGGTATTTGAGAACCGATCATCCGGAGTTAGGCCGCCGGGGTATATCAAACGCCACCTGCCGGTATTTGGGATGTGGGTTTCTACCCCAGCGATCAGCAAAAAAGGGTTCCCCGCTAAACTCCCGGCTGGTGTTTCAGGTCCGTGGCATCAAAGAAAACGGGCACGGTCCTCAGCCGATCATTGTGAGCCACACCGGACGGGCACTGAGTCTGGAACAGGAAAATCGCATTGGGAAATACTGGAGTTATCCATTTAAAAAGGGCTTCGAGATCTATAACCAGGATCACATCCTGCTGGATGAAGAGGCTTGTCGTCAAACAAATATGTTTGGTTTGATCCTGACGGAGGGGTTTTTCGATGTGGCCAAGCTCGTGGAAGCCGGTTGCCGAAATGCCGTCGCACTCATGGGAAGCACCATCTCCGTGGAACAGATTGAGCGCCTGCTATGGATCCATACACGGGTTCAGTTTCCTCGCATCGTGTTGTTTCTGGACCGGGATTCAGCCGGAAAAAACGCCACTTTGCAAGTAAGGGAACAGCTTTCCAGACACGGCCTGTCTGTCAGTGTTTTTGACTGGGATCAGAGGGTTTCCTTCAACGGTCGGGAACCCCAGCACATTACAGAATCCATAAAGGACCCGGCGGATATGCCTGTGGAACAGCTGCGAGTGCTGCGCAGTCAGGGGATGCTTTAAACAAAATGATGAAAAAGGAGAAACCATGAACATGTCACCTGCTGAAATGGAAAAATACCTCAAAGCCCTTCGCCTTCATGGCATGATCGCCACTCTGGATACCCGGATTGTCCAGGCCAATCAGGGCGGTTCTTTCACGGAAGTCTTTGCCTGCCTCATTCAGGACGAATTGGATTACCGAAAAAGTCGTCTCACCCAAACGCGTCTCAAGGCATCCGGTCTCACGGAACAACCCACCCTTACGGAGTTCGATTGGGGGTTCAACCCGAAGCTCCCCAAAATGGAAATCTATGAACTGGTGAGCGGGAAATTCATTCGAGACGGCCATGATGCTCTATTAATCGGATCGCCGGGAACAGGAAAAAGCCACATCGCCAAAACGGTCGCTAACGCTGCCATTCTCGCGGGATACAAAGTGGTTTACCGGGAAGCGCACACCTTTTTTGAGGACTTTTTCGAAGCCACGCAGCTCAAAAGGCGGAAAAAGATCAGCAAGCTCTTCTCTGAAACGGATCTTCTGGTTATCGATGATTTGTTTTTGCGAAAAAAACTGCCGGAACAAGCTGCTGACGATCTACTGGAGATCATTCTAAATCGCTACTCCGCAAGAAAAAGTACGCTCCTTACCTCAAATCGACTGGTCGAAGACTGGGGAAAGCTTCTCTTAGACAATACAGCCTCTTCGGTGATGCTCGATCGCCTGCTCCACCACGGGCATCTCCTGAAGTTTGAGGGGAAAAGCTACCGCCTCAAAGAGGCGGCATTGAGGCTGTCCCAAATCAAACAAAAAAAACAGGATGAAAAAGGAAAGAATATAGACCTTTTTAAAGAAGATTAGTAAACTGAAATTGTCCTGTCGCCGGGGGATTTTGACCCGGCCACAAGTGGGGGATTTTCAAGTGGCCATCCAGGTTCTGATTGCCATCCTGGCATTATAAGGGTAAAATTTTCAATTGAGTGGGGTGGAGGATCAATATTAATGGTGTTTACGAAAAGAATGCTCAAGACATTAAATGGCATCTTTTTTCTCGAACCAGGGCATTCCTATGTAATTAATGCTTATGGAGGAATTGATCCCAGCGATGCATATGCCACAGCAGTCGATAAAGAGACCAGAAAAGTTTTTGGATTCTTTAACTAAATACAGTTTTGAAAGAGATTCAGAAAGCACAAGCTGAGATAGTTAATCTATTAGGCAACTGGAACGGTCCACTTGAAATCAAGTTGTTCCCTTCCCCTGAAGATGATTGAAAACGAATAATAGATATTTCGATTATTTTAGAATTGGATGTTAATAATGAATTACCTTTGGATAGTTGGTTAGGAGGTATTGAAAAAAACAATGGAAAAGCCATTATTTGTAACATTCATTTATTGCAAAGGATCCAGAGTGGCTTTAGCGATTTTGTTCTTTATCTGTATTTTCAGCGGCGGTTCATTTGCTGAAAAACCGATAAACGAGGCAGCAAAAATAGAGCTGGGGATTTTTGCTGAATCTATGACCACTGAAGATGCAACCAAAATGCTAGAATCAATACAGGCCGGACCCACTGGAACTGTAAGAAATCAATGCGGGATTATTCCACTGATGATGACGTCTGCGAAAGGTGATGCTGAAATCGGTGCATTGCTGGATTTAGCGAAGCATCAAGAAAGAGAAGGCAAATTCGCTGAAGCGATAAAAACTTATAGGGTGATTCTGGAGATTTCGCCCGACAATGAAGAGGCATCACATGAGTACCTACGATTAAGACTTGAGGGGCCAGATAATAGAAAAGACAGTAGTGATTCTATTGGTGAAGATATCAATAATCTGCAGGACCTGGACAAACCGATAACAGTAAAACGGAAAAACAGTAGTCAACGGCAAGATGGACTTCAAGCTAGGATCTACCAGCTGGAAATTCAGGTGGAAATTGAACAAATGATCTTAAAGAATTGGTACTTTCCTGTGGTCATAAGCAATCTGGGAGAGTATCGGGGTATTGAGGCCGTTTTGGTTATGACAGTCAGGGAAGATGGGGTTATCATTCGAACATCGGTGAAGAAAAAGTCATCGTGCCCAGCTTTTGATGCGTCCCTTCTCAAGGCTATTGATAGATCTAACCTGCTCCCCCCATTCCCAGCCGGGTATAACAAAAGTTCCGATGACATTGAAATGAAATTTAGTTTTAGTGATTTAGTGTCGGACCGCACTGACCCATTGCATGTCAAAATCGGGCATTTTGTGGTTAGATTCCCTCCAGGGTGGAACTTCTGTTCTTTTAGCGAAAAGGCTGCGAGTCGAAGAGAGTTTTCTGCCTACCTTGCACCAGGATTAAAGCAATATGGAAAGGTAAATGGTCTCACGCCACACATGGAAGAATTCGAGATTTACCAGAAACCGCCGAGCGGACAATTAATAGGTTGGACCTTGGTAATTCCTGACCAAGTGAATTTTTTAAGAAAGATTCTGAAACGCGAAAACGTCCAATTTGAAAAGAGGAAAAGCTTATCAGGAGGCGGCATTAAAGGTGGCACATGCAGACTTGTAAAAATAGGCAATTTTGATGTCGTTCGGGTTGATGTTGAAATGGTGAATGGCGGAAAGAGTACAAACCTTCAATTTTGGTCACCAAAAAATCCAGGAGTTGTATCCGTCCTTATGGTCGGCCTAAAACAACACGCGTCTTCACAGACTGAAAAAGAGTATGAGAGTATTATCTCAACACTTGTGGTGAAGGATGATTTGTAAAAAATTGGATAAAGAGCGATTAGACCCTCGCATCTCGATTACTATCTCGACGAATTTACATTCAGGTTTAACAGGCGTACATCCAAAGCCTGTGGTCTTCCCTTCTACCGCCTGGCCCTGTGAGAACAGGCCGTAGATTGCAGTCCCGTGTCGGGCAAAATGATTGTAGGTGGCAAAGACACCACATATGGTATATGGTTGATAAAACTGAATACCCACTTTAAATAAATATGTTCCTTTAATTTTCTTTTTCCGGTTTTAAGATTTCAGATCGCGATTATTTCATTTGTCAATTGCATCTAATAATGCTCTAAAAAGAAACCAACCAATCACACAACAAATAATAGTCAATAACGGATGCTCTAAAAATAATTTTAATAAAGCCATTTGACACCTTCTATTATGATTTTTTTTTAATCCTGATGGAAATACTTTTCTAAATCCAATAGCCTATCAAATTTACATCATGAAGAATCATAATTCATTCTTAGAACAAGAATTCAAGTCAATAAATCAAGTATGAAATGATGATTCATCTGAAATTACTAACAATTAAAATTTTACATCGTCTAATGGATGATAAATTTTTTTAACTTCAATTTGAATTTTTTTCTGAGATCTAATAAAAAATAAAATACCTATTGAAGTTACTAGTGCGAAAAACCCCGATATGATTTGAAAGGATATGATTTCTTTTTCCTCTAGAAAACCCCAAGACATTAACGCCAACCCAAGCAAAAAACTCACTATAGCAAAACAAATAGCCACATTTATTTTAGGTGCAATCAATTTTGTTAGAGTAATAGTAATAGATTTCCTAAAATTCTTCGGATATTTTTTTAATATTCTAACACCTAACTCACCTGGCCAATTGTTGATCTGTATAAGCTTATCTGATATGATTTTCACATATTCTATATTTTCAGCAATTGTATTGCTTAGTTCTTTTGAAAAAGGCTCTTTTCCTTCCTTGAGAGATTTTATAAATTCCTCGGGCACAGGAAATCCATAGATTCCCTTCTCTAAATAAGTCATATGAATCGCCGATTGTTTATTGTTTTTGCCAAAATTGTCGCCTTTGCACCTAAGAATAATCAATTCTTTTTCTATTGCCCCTCTAATCTTTAGCGCGGAACCTCCATCACGAAGGCTTACTATACTTATAGAAATATTTTCAATTTTAGCAGATTTAAAATTTGCTTCTTTTTCTTTTGAACCAGAAATTACTACTTCTACAAGATCTCCTGACATCTCTAAACTTTCTCTGGAGACCCCACCAATTGGAAACCAACCTAAGTCCTCTATAAATAAATCATTTTGAGTACATGCAATAATTATATATTTACCTTCAAATTTTGAATCCTTAAGAGCTTGGGCAATTGGTCCACCAGCCAATGGTCCCAAAGAGCACTGGCTGCAACAAATTTTATAAAACTATGGTCCTTTTTTGTCTCCCAAGAGCGAGTAAACCCAATTGCAGCCATCAGAATATCATCGGGCTTTGCATAACGAGATACAAAATCTTCCAAACGCCTATCTAAAGGTTTTTGTCGAGAAAGAGATTCGATAAAGGTTCCTCCCAAGAGTGAAAATTTCGTAGTTCCTGTGAACGCGAACGCTAATTCATATTTAAGTCGAACTATGTTGAGATTGTTTCTTTATAACCCCCCTAGCAGTCTGTGGGACTTAATTGCTAAGTTTTTGAAATCATTAGGCACAGCATTTTGCTCCAAAAAATAAAATGCTGGAAATTCAATAGTTTAGTTGATATCAATTTTTCAAGTCCGACAACCAGCAAGCCACGATAAACTTGAAAAAGCCGTCAATATCAGGCGGGTCGGACTCTAAGCGCAGGTTAGGCTGCCTTTGCGCTTTGCCCTCATCTCAATCCTGCGTGGGTACGATAAAGTTGTGCCCACCTGGTTGTTTGTTATTTGAACACGGTTTCAGAAATCCAATTGTCTTCCGTAGTTTTGCGGAGAACAAAATGGTCAATGAAACCATGTTTAATAAGAGCTACGTTACTCCGCATGCTCGTGCTAGCATAGACGTATAATGTATCCATATGGTCTGGGCTTTGGCGAATGTCTTTAATGCTTACGTTAATGCGCCAAGAACTCCCGATTGGACCTTCGGGAAAAGCGTTTGCCCGTATATCATTTTTAATAGCGGTAATGATTTCGTTTTCGGTAGGTGTTCCCAAAACCGAAGCTAAGATTGACCCGCCCTTTATGCTAGGTGATTCTTGGGAAGGCGTTTGTGCAGTAGGCGATGCATTAATATTTAGAGCATTTCGTGTTGCCGTATCTAGGGTTCCGCTCGGCGGTAAACCGTGATCATGCTGAAATGCCTTGAGTGCCCCATGTGTTTTGTTGCCCATGGTCCCATCAACTGGCCCCGGGGTATATCCTAGGTCTGAAAGTTGCTGTTGGGCCTCGCGAAGCGACTGTCCATAGGCAAAAGGCGGAAGAACGCCTAGGGTCAGGATTACGAGAAAGATCGCCATCATGTTCATTTTGTATTTTCTCCTAAACATTGTATTTTCTCCTAACCATTGATTGTATAGTTTTCTGTTTATCGTTCATGAAAAATAATTCTTCACAAACATTTGCGGTCATTTTAATGTTCTGCTAACCGCATAGCGTGCAAATATGCATGATAAACAGAAAAATGGTTAATTCCCCATGAAACACATTCCGTAAGACATAAAGCGTTCATGAGATTATCTATTAACAGCTTTGCAACAACATCTACAAAGGAATTGCTCTATTCTTCTCAAATATTTATCCAATTTTTTACAAATCATCCTTCACCACAAGTGTTGAGATAATACTCTCATACTCTTTTTCAGTCTGTGAAGACGCGTGTTGCTTTAGGCCGACCATAATGACGGATACAACTCCTGGATTTTTTGGTGACCAAAATTGAAGGTTTGTGCTCTTGCCTCCATTAGCCATTTCAACATCGACCCGTACGACATCAAAACCATTTAGATTCACAAGCCTGCATGAACCCCCTTTAATGCGACCTCCTGATAGACTTTTGCCCTTTTCGAATTGGACGTTTTCGCGTTTAAGAATTTCTTTCAAAAACTCCGTTTGATCGGGAATAATCAGAGTCCAGCCAATCAATTGCCCAGTTGGAGGTTTCTGCAAAATCTCGAAATCCCGCATGTGCGGTTTGATTTCACCTGCTTTCACATATTGCTTTAGCCCAGGTGCAAGGTCTGTAGAAAATTCTCTCCTTGCTCCCGCTTTCTCGCTATCCGAAAAAGAATTCCATCCTGGCGGGACTGTTACTAAGAAATGGCCGACTCTGACCTGTTTTCCTAAAGAGCCTTTCTCCTGAGCAGCGATTGTATTATGAAGCAGAATGGATAGTACTACGCAGGAAACAGCTAAAAAAAATGCATTTTTTCTCACCATTTCATCTCCTTTTTCTATTTTGTATTTTTGACACACCTTACTGAGTGTCCAGTATTCATCCCACCATTATCTCTGGCAACTTGCTTGTATCCAAAATGCATTGCGTGATACCAAGCGTTCCATTTATCATTTTTGTTTGCCGTCCACCAGAATGTAATATTCCCCATATGATTAAACGATGCATCTTTGTAATATCGTGCCCCACTGGGCAAGGCATTGAATCCACCAGGATCTTTGAGTTTATGGTATGCCGAATTATTTCCTCCCATTGAAGCGATTAATGTTTTCCATTCAGCATCAGTGGCAACGTGCCACCCTGTGGGTGCAATACCTCTTGAGTTGTTAACCGCATACCAATTGTAAAGCTTTCCATATTTTTTTCCATTATTTGGATCATTGTTGTAGTAGCACCATGCAGGACTTTCACTTTGATAAGCAGCCAACCAGTCTTTTGCGGTCTTGGCTTCTGGGATAGCCTCACCGTTTCTGAATGTTGACACGTCGAGATTCTCAACCATCCATTCTTGTGTGCCAATAACAACCGATTTGTAGCTTTGATCAGAATTCGCTGTGCTTTCATTAACTTTCTTATCATCTTGGCTAAAAGCAGAGGTTACTAATATGCACGACATCATAATAATTAAGATTTGAATTGCGAACTTAAACATTTGGTTTGGTTTCATTTGGTCCTCCTTCGGTTTTGGTTAGGGAGCCTCATCGGTCATCTGCTGAGTCCAGGAGCGTTCTCCTCGAGCGTACCGCAATTTGATTGAAGAGTGCATCTGGTTGAACAGCAACTGGAAATCGTAGCCCTGCTCCGGGCCTGCGAGAGCGAAGATAGTCCTCACAAGACCGCTCAAGCCATCCTGCGATAAAGACAGCGCTGCTGATATAAGGCCTTGTGTCGCTGCCGGATCGTCAAGCAGTTTGTTGGACTTGGCGAGTTCAAGTAGACGATCCTCGGCTTCTATGAGTACGCCGCCGGATCGCATCGTGAGGCCACCAAGGGAGGGAGCGTAAAAGACAATGCCCCTACCCCCACATCTTCGTCGGATGGCCTCGCTCAACGCCCGAACGCCGAGATCGTCGCCTTTCGGGGCCAGTGCCGTAGCCTCCCGCAAGGCGTCAAGAACTGTGGCTTCGTCCTGATAAAAGATCAGTCTGCGAACGAGACGTTCCAATCGGTTGTCTTTCTCGCCGCCGAATATTCTCTTGAGCCAGGGCATGGTGAAGTTCCTCCTTCCTTTCAAAGTCCGGCTATACGGCGCTCTTCGACGTTCAGCAACTCCACTGGGAAAACCGTGAAGTCACGCGGAGCCTTAGGAAAGCCACCGTAGTCGCCCATCGCCGTGTGCATCTTTAAAACATTCCCGCCGAGACATAGAAGGACGTGGAAGAAATGGGTCAGCTCCGGTGATGGCCAGTTGTTGATAAAGATGTTCGTCATCATGTTTACATAGCCGAATGGCCTCTCGTCGGACATATCTGCCAGCTTACGGACAGCCTCTTCGGTCGCCCAGGGGAAGACAGTAATGACCATATAGACCCCAGACTCTGTGTCCTGGTAGCCATGGTTCTGGGGGCTTCCACGCATCTCGGAATCCACCACTTTCTCAGCTATGTCATCGAGGTGGTCGGCGAAGAGCCGCGCGCAGTGGCGCACAAACTCACGTGGCACAAGCTGCGAGTGCGACTTGGCCTTGTCTATCTGAATCTTGATGTGCTTGGTGAGCAGCTTTTTCCTGTCGGCGATCACATCTTCGAGTTCGCTCCTGCCCTCACGTGACGGAGGCCCCGACCGTCGAAATATTCTCATTATCCAACTTATCATTCTCTGTTTAGCCTCTTCAAACGTTTTGCGTTGCATCGCTGCGCTGTTCGGTCTCAACCTTAACAAAGGTCACTTCTACTGCGCTTACATCCCGGATTATTAAGCCTTTAATAACAAATCAGTGTATGAACACCGTTTCGCACACTTTTTTTGCCCGAAACCAAGAAAAGGGTCTCATCTTTATTCATGCGATAAAACAATTCTGGCAACCGTAGAGAATCCGCAGCGAGTGCGTCTGTTATTCAATAGTTCAATCAGGTCATCTTGTTGAAAAGTCAGGTCGACTTTATTTTTTTGTTTAAAGAGCATGTCCTCCAACTCTTTGCATCTCCAAAGGGAAGCGATAATATAGACTTGCAGAATTCCTTTGGGTCCCTGAGGAAAAAACCAGCCACCGTCTTTAGGTATGACATACGTCTTTTGTTCCCAAGCAGGCGGGTCGGAAGACAAAAGTGACTCGTTGGGAAATCGAATTTTCAGCGCTTGGAGAGCGCCAATCTCGAAAATATATAAATAAATCGGTTCATCGGACTGGACCCTGAATGCATAGCTGTCAGATGCGCTTACCGGCAGGCCATTGGGAACCTTCTCAACGATGTAGGAATTCTCCTCGCCGCTTTGTGACAGGTAATTGAAGAACAGCCCCGGGTGAAACCGCTTATTCATCAAATCCCTCAGGTAAATAAGTCGGGAATCCCAGGGCAATAGTCGGCTGGCGACGTTAACATGTATTTGGGCGAACTTGCAGTTGCCGTTTTCGAGAAGATAAGTTGCCAGAGGATAAGAAATGATTGAGTAGAAGAGCCCAAGGGCGACAAGCAGGCTGGCAGCGATAAGGGCCTTTTTGAGTTTGAAGGCCCGCATGATAGGTTCATGCGGGAATATGTGATCCAATGCTTCGGCCAGGGTTTTGACGGAAATCACCTCTAGTTTTTTTCCCCGGATTTTCTTTTTTAAATCCTCCGGCAGGGTCTTCTTGATCGCTTCAAACTCTCCGTTTTCAGAAGGATAAAACACCGTGCTTCCATCTTCCAGACAGTCTGCAGCCCCCTGAAGCTTTTTTATAAGTGAATCAATCCTTCCGATTTTGCATTCTTCATCATCTAAATTTGATATTTCCCCAGTCGCGGCAATTTTATGTTTGTCGTATTTAATTCTTTCTTTTTCATCTTTTATTATTTCAAGGCAAAGGGCCAGGGCCGTAGGAAGTCCGCAACTTCCTCCTATCACTTTTTTCAAAATATCCTTGCCGTTTTCCTCCCTGTCCTTTACCTCATAATAAAAGGCATAACGGTCTTTAGGCTTCAGTGATCCGCGCCTTGTTAGCGCTCTTTCTGAAGCGATGCAGGCTTTGGGCAATGCTATTCCACGAACGTCGTCGGAAGCGGTTCCAAACGGAAGCAGATGAATGGCGTTTTCGTAAGCGGGCTGATGGCGCGCCACGGACAACTTGATCGAGCCGACTGTTGCATCTTCAAAAAGGATTTTAACACCCATTTAAGATGCCTCTTCAACAATGGTTATGATCTCCCAATTTATGTCTTTGGCATTCACAAGATTTGCGGGTGACTCACCGTTAATGATTTTCCCGCGGATGAGTTCTTTTCCGTTTGAATCGGTTACCACAACTCTTTTTCCTTCCATTTCGCTTCGGTAGGGCGCTTCTATTTTCAAGCTTACAACCCCTTGGCCTTCCTTTTCGAGAAGCTCGCTGAAAATAACGCGGCATTTGCCGCCTTCAGTAAGAAACGAAAAGGAGTCTGGCCGTTCAGATGTCGCCGCCTTCGGAAGGGCTGCGTCCAAAAGGACTTGCTGCTGAATATTTTCTTCAACCTCCCAGAAATGGCGCCTGCATTTGGTGCAGCGTGAAAGATGGCCAAAAAAGTCATTCACCTCTTTGGGCGGAATAAGCCCCATGCCGGCCTTTCGAAAATCAGCCGGTGTTGGATGCCTCTTCAGATAGCCGTCTTCACGCTGCTGCCACGCGGCCAGTGCTTCCTTAAGGCTCATTATCTCCAGTTCTCCTGTTGAGATCATTTGATCGCTTCGATATCTTTCAGTGTCCATCCTTTTCCCTCCAAACATTTTTTAAGTTTTTTTTGTAGGGGTTCGATTTTTCGTCGTATTGTTTCCCTGCTCACCTTCTTTTCGTTCATTTCAGAAACCACAAGCTTGCTGATGTCATCATTGCTCTTTCCATCTAATATCTTGGTTACATAAATGAAGCGATTCACAGGGGTCATGTCATCAAGGCAAAGTCCCAGGCTCTCCAGAAGCTCCTTCCGTACGACATGGAAGTACGGATCGTGCGATGTCCCATATGCCTCAAGCGGATTATCATCGGATCCGGATTTCCCGCTGACGGGAATTTCTCTGTTGTTAATCTTGACAACCGTATTTGCATAGTTGACCAGTCTGCCTCGCAAGCTCGTTTTCACCCAAGAATTGATTCCTCTGTTACTTAAATCCGCTTTTTCGTACAGCCGATACATCACCATTATTCCATGTTGCTGTATTTCGTCTTTTTTCAAACAGTTGGAAAATTTCTTTTGAATTTCCCCCGCAAGGCTATCAAGCAAAGGCTCATATTTTTCTACAAATTCATCACGGTCCATAATGCCCTCTCAAAAAGACCCCAGTTCATCTTTGATGCAAAAAAGTGATTTCTTGGAAGAATACACCTGGAAACCCATAGTCTTTTCTGAACCTCAAGTTGTCCATCAGGGTTTGAAACGCCTTTTCTCTTTCCGTCTCTGTTGTGGCCTTGATAACAGACCCGTAGGCTTCAACCAGGTCAATTGCCGGCCAGCGGGCAGCAACAAGGTAAATGGTTTCATTAATGGATGTTTGCCGGTTCGGTAATTCAGCCAAATAGAACCAGTCATCACCTTTGGAAGGAGACGGATATCGTATTCCCTGTTCAATGGGATTTTCTTTGAGATTGTATTCCAGGTTCGGAAAAAGCCGGGCCACCTTACCGTCTCCATCGATTTGAAATATCTGAAGGTAACATGTGTCACTACAGGCGAAAAACAGGCGATAATTGTCCATGTGAGTCAGAACAAGGGATTTCAGGCTTTTGTGCTCCAGTGAAAAAATTGCCGAAGGTTTCTCTCCGGTGCGCTGATATTGCATGCCGACCTCAACCCGAAGCGGCATTTCCAGCGATTGATGCAGGGAAACGGCCTCCGGGCTGTCCGGATACTTTAACAACAACAAATCGGCTTTTCTAAATCGGCCTTGCTCCAATAACTGCTTCGCGTCCGCAATGGCTTTCTGGAGGGGAATTGGCTTGGATTGTTCAGGTGAATTTGGGTCAGAAGGAGAAGTTGTTGTGCCGGATGTTCCTTCGGCAGTCTCCTTTTTCACCCGTTCGCAAATGGCGTCCATCTCTTGCCTGGCTATCCCCAGTTTCTTCCCGATTCTGTCAATCCGATCCTGCTCCCTTTGCGTAATTTCGCCGGATTTCCCCTCGACGCCCTCCAGATATTTGCGACACTGCTCGGTAAAAGCCTTCTCAGGATCCGGAAAAATGAAATCCGAGGTTGAAAGCAAGACAATCACAGCGACAAGGGTCACCAGCCCACCGACCGCCCACCATAGCCATGGCCATCGCTTTTTGTCGCAGACACTGCACCGCCGCCAGGAGTATTCTTCCTGTGCTGGATCATTCGGATGACCGCACTTGCATTTCCATTCCCTCTTCAGCTTCATTGTCAACTCCTCCGTCCATCCGGGGCGTGAAGACCGCATTGGCTGCGAAATCCGTCAATGATCTTGAGGTCTTTCTGGTAAACAGGGTGTTTTTTAACATTCAGTATAGAAAGCCTGTTTTGAAGATAATCTCCCATTTTCCCCCAAATCGCTTCTTTTTCTTCCCTGGTTTTCGCAGAAGAAGCCTTGCCGTAAATTTCTTTTTCAAGGATTTCCAATTTGGTTTCTTGTGTTGTTTTTCCTGCAATCGTAAACAGCTTTAGTTCTTTCTTCGTGCAGCTGACGCAATATGAGTGAATTGGTGTTTCCCCACAACCAGGCCTGGCAAGGCATCTGTTTCCTGTTCTTCAAGCTCAAGTCGTTTTATAATTTGGTCTTTGATCTGAAGGTTTTCATCTAATACAGTGGTTTCCTGGTATCTTTTGATTAGATCTTCAAGCGCCTCGTTCCTCCAGCGACTGGCAATCACATATATCGTTTCAGTACCTCCTTCAGAGGCTTCCAGATAAAACCATTGATAGTCCTTTGGCATCCTTAATGTTCCGCCAGGAAATGGGTTTCTTTCTGACACATACCCTGAATTTGGAAACAGTATGGTTAGATTCCCAGAACTCTGTAGTTGAAACATATAAAGAAAACATTTTCCAGAAGAACTGACCAAAAAGAAGTAGGGGTCATTTTCCGTCAAACCAATTTCAGACGATGGTTTCCGGGTCATTTCTTTGCGTTTCGGGCCAGGAAGATAATTGAACTGAAAATCTACCTCGAGCTCTTCCATTAATTGAGACAGTAGATCGCTTAACATCGTATTATCAGGGGCAGTTCCTAATGCTAGTCCTAACCTCTGTCGGGCGGTATCATACTGTCCTGCATTAATCAAGTTCCGTATCTCATCTACAGGATTGATTTTGTCCTTAAGAGTTAGAGTTTGTTCGGAATCAAACTCCACATTATCTATAGCCACTGATGAAAGGTCACCAACGTTGTTATTGCCTTGGAGTTGCGCATCAGTAGCTTTTCTTGATTGACTTTGATAGGAGATCAAAAAGACCCAGCGCCGCTCCGACCGCCAAAATGCAAAAACTGCGATTATCGGCCTTTTGAACGTGTCCAATAATAATGTTAGTCTCAAATTAAATGTAGAAGGCATTTTTCCCTCTCTAATGTGGCGGAAACACCCTGTTAAAGACAATTTTGGTTTTTCCCTTTTCAACAAAGTTGTGTGTACCGTCTTCTTTTTTATAATTTAGCCCTGCGATCTGGAAAATTGGGATCCATGTGTTTAACAATTTCTCCCAGCTATCATGGCCTGCGATAGAATACAATATGCCGTGTACAATTGGAAAAACATTATATGTACCTACGAGGGGAAGGGGTAAACTCGTTCCGCCAGGAAAGAAAAGCTCAAATACTTGGGCCAATATCAATATGTTCAAAGCGATCAGAAAGACCCAGATGGGAGTAAGAAGTCCTCCCAACACTTTTATTTGGGGAGTACCGCCAATTATGTCTATGGTTTTTTGCCAGTAGAGTCGAGGACGGGCGCGGTAGCATATAGCCCCGTTTCCCATCCCCGCTCATCAAACCGTGCATGCGGATCTGCCGCACATTATGTGCTATAGCACATAATGTGCGTTATGTTACGTTCGTACTTATGTGCAGTACCCTGTGTAACATACAGTTTTTTAAGCACTTGCTCGGTATTTTCTTAACATAACTGTGAATGCTATGACAGGCCTAAAATGCTCAGAGAGCCTCTTTTGAATCAAAAATGGCCTCAATTTTGACTATTTCAGTACCAATTGGCATAAGCGGAAACGCATCCAAGTAGCGTTTATGTGATGTGGTAATAAATATTATTCCCGTGAACTCAGTCATTTATTAATTGAAGATCACATAATTATGAACGTAACATAACGCACACGGCTTTCCGACTGGATTCACCTCAGAGCACACGAAAGACGACAGGGTTCATCGGTCAAAGAAACCAATGCATGCTTTGCGAATGCACCTTGTGCCGTCCAACTTCGCCTCAAGGTAAAGCTTTTTCTGAAGAATCCGAACCTTTTCAGGTGGTTTCAGGCCAAGGCCACTCACCCGGTCTCATCTTCTTCAAAAGCGCTCCAGAAGTAAGGGGCCTTCCCTCCACCGGCATTACCCGGTTTCACAGGTACTATGCCCCTCTCCGACTCCCGCCCAGGCCAACGCCTAAAGCTTTGTTACGGGTCGCTACCCCGAACCCGGGACGGGTCTCCCACGTTGCCCAAATTACCTTCCTGACATGCTGTCCTCATTACCCCGGTGGATTGGAATAGGTGCATTTGACGGTTGCTTCCCTATCCCACTGCGGCCTTCCCCGAATCTAGGGCGGGTCGGCTTCCACGACTGTACTTTCGAGGCCTGCTCAAGGTTCACTCGCGTTACGGCCTGTCAGGTTGCTGCAACCTAAAAGTTTACATTTGTCCCCAGGGCTTCAGCAAGGAGGTCTCCCCACCCCACTGCCTGGGTAGCTACCGGGATGAACCGACAATTTCCCGGACGGGACTTTCACCCGCTGGTAATTTGCGCCCTCGTGGCGCACCCAGATGGAAAGGTTGTCGTGAACATAGGCACATGCTCGCTTGATTAGGTATATCTGTCTGTTGGAAGCCCAATACATTAATCTGGCTGCAACTCCAAAAAGAAAGATTGTTGCCGCACACATTAACAGAAGGGTTATAATTGATGGGCTCTCCATTTATTTCCTCCTCCAATAGGTGAAAACAATGATATTGTTTCCTTTGTTGTTCTTATTGATTACTGAAGCGCAGCCGCCATGTGAACAGGCGATCCACATCTATATTCGCAGTGGATTCTCCGCTAAATTTTTTCGGGGTTCTAGAAGTCACAACTTTTCCCACACGGATTCCTTTGGGTCCCATTGTTCCAATTTTGACACTCTCAACCTTTGGTTCGGGAGAATTCTTTTCAATCAGCATGCGGCACACCATTTCCGGATCATCAAGGGGCTGCTCCGCGGCTATCATAACGATTTCCTCTTCCCCCTTGTTTTCGTCCAGAAATATCCAATCATTGATTCCTTCGGGAACTCTGTAAAGATTGCCTGCCGACACCGGATTGGATTTTCCACTGAACTCCGGATTGGGAAAAAGCTTAGTCAAGACATCATGGGAATCCATTTGAAAGACATAAACATGACAGGCTTGGTCGGGGATGAATGACAGATAATAGTTATCTCTGGATGTCAATGTCTGTCCGGGATGAATGTCTCTTCTTTCCTTTCCCCGCAAGAACTTGGCCTCTGTTTTTAGAAAAGGACGCTTTGATGTGACCTTAAAGGGTGTCAACGTGTTGATCACCGTTACCCTTCGGTTTTTCTTTCGGCCTTCTTCAGTTTCGTTATCCGCTACGGGCGTCCTTTCACCGTAGCCGGTTGTTTTGATTTGATCCGGTGATAGTCTGAAAAAACTCACCAGATATTCCTTTACCGACGCGGCCCTTTTTTCTGACAACCACTGGTTGTGCTTCTCATCTCCTTTGCTGCACGTGTGGCCTTGAAGCTCGAAAACATAACCTTTTAATGCTTCGCTGCTCAGAGATTTACCCAGGTTCTGTAGATATGGGACTGCATTGGGCGAAATCTGATACTGATTCAACTCAAAGGGAATTTGCAGATCAATCACAGGATTCTTGTGCCGGGGTTTGCGGTGTGGGGCCATTGTTTTAATCTTTTCGTCATTGTGGTCGGCCGGTAGCAATCCTTCTGTCATGCTCTCACTAGTAGGGACAGGCTCAGCCCATCCCGCGTCCATTGTAACCAGACAAAAGAGAACGGAACAAGCGCCCAGCAATACAACCTTGTTGCTTTTCGTCATTTCTCCAACCTCCTGGTTTTGGGGTTCAAGCCTTTAAATCTTATATCAGTTCAGAAACTCGATTCTGCAACCCCTGGACCTAAAAAGATCTGGGTTTTTGATCCGGGTTTGAACAGTTTTTAACAACATTAACCGTTTGCGCTCCCTAAATGATCTCACCAATCAGAATGAAGGGTGCCCAGTAGAAGGGGTGATCATAGCCTTTTTGCCGCAACTCGGAACGGGCATCGTTTAGTGCAGCCATCTTATCCATTCCTTTTTTCAGATTTTCAAAATATCTGCCGGTGAGGAGAACGGTAGATGATTCATCAACGCTCCACAGGGAAACCAACACGGATTTGGCACCGGCATACTGAAACGCCCAACCCATACTCATAACACCTTCACCCTTTGCACTGCGGCCGAGTCCTGTCGTACAGGCGCTAAGCGTCGCATTCTCACACGAAAGATCCAATTTCATTACTTCGCTCATTGTGAGAAAGTGCTTCTGCCACCAGGTTTCATTGCCAGCAGCTTTTCCGGAAGACAAGAGTAACGCCGGCTCCAGGAGATGCGGGAGTCCATTTGCCAGAATGCCATGGGTTGCAAAAACTACATATTTGTGATTTTCAATACCGGCCAGGTTGTCTTTGTTGGCATCGGTTCCAACCATAAAGCGGCCATCGGGATAGAGAGCTTTAATTCTATTGGTTAGCTCTCTGGTATGGGGAAGAGGATCAAACAATGACTGCATATCATCACCCCAGCCTTCATTCTTCGCCTGAAGCAGCAACTCATCCTGCGTTTTTGCCCGTGCAAAACCCTGGGGTTTTTCACGGTCTGTCGGGTCGGCCATCATGAAAACGGATTTGGAAGGTTTCGAGTTCTTAGCCGATTCCCGGGTCAGGCGAAGGAACGTTGCCGAATAGTAGTAGCTGATGTGTTTGCAATCGGCCAGATATTCCACACCTTCAGGGTATGGGCCGTGTTTTCCAGAAACCATTTTCGATTCCGGCTTCAATTGAACGATAAGGCTCTCGAATGGAAGGACCTCCAGAATGTCGTCAGGGACGATGATGAGATGTGCGGAGTTGGGGATTTTGTCGGCAACCGGCGCGAACAGGATGCGGTAAAGTTCATTTGAAAGCTTCATGTCAAATCTGGCCAGATCGGGGGTGTTTTCTACGTGTTTGAAAGCATCCACGTATCTTTGAACCTTTTCTTTCAGAACATCTCTTTTAAGGTGAACTGTTTCGCTGTGAAGCAAAGTCCCGTTTTTGAGCAGCCATATCAGGAGTGAGGCGTCGGTGACCTTGTAACGGAGTAGATACTCGTCAGGGCGAATCGGCACCTGTGCGGGCATTACCGGCTGTGGAAATCTCAGGGAAGCGTAACGCGGGTTTTTAAGGCGCATATTCCGGATATACTCCTCACGTTCTTCAGTAAGACGTTCAGCGTTGTCAGTCAGGCGTTTAAAGGCATCGTAGCGGCCTTGATGTTTGGCAAGAATGGCTTGGCGCTTTAATCCGGCAATCTGGTTTTCAAAAACTGTTTCAACCACGAGCGCCTCATCATAGTCATTTACAACTTCATTGCCCATTCGGCATACTACCGCAGAAAGGGAGACGAATCCCAGGTTGACCGCTTGCGCGGTGAGAGCAGTGCCCGCCGAAAAAGCCATCCCCGTGTTTCCCCAATTAATAAAATTGCCAGCCAGTCCACCGCCAAATACAAGCAAAACAGAAACACCGGAGGTAACCCATCGGCTGATTTTCCTTTTACTTTTCTGTACTTGGTAGAAATCGACATGGGTATTATCGTTGAGGTAGGCAACTTCCTTTGCCAGTAAGAGCGCCAACTCGTTCTTGCTATTCAGAATATCGAGCAAGCCCGTGGTGATGTAGATCCGGTTGGGAAATGAGAAGATGTTCGGGATCGGGTCATTCAGAACCTCTACAGAAGGTATTTGGGCGGACATACTGGAATGCTTTGTGAGATCCCTCACAATATTTTGCAAAGAGTCTTTCAAGGCGTTGTTCGTCAACAACGGATACTGTTTTTTAATCAATATGTCACAATGTTTTCCGACAAGGTCCGCAGATTCCGCGGCCATTGTTTCCTTCAAATATAAGTTGGAATGTTGGATCAAAAGACCCGCAAGAATAACTGCAATAGCCATCAAATATTGTCTGCGGAACATAAGAAACCTCCATTATCTCGAAATCCAGGACCATTTTGAATCACTTTCAAACTGTGTATGCAATCTTGTGATGAAAAGCTTCCCTCGGTAAGTCATATTTTCTTCAACGACCTTTTTAAGATTGTTGGGTATTCTGGAACAGAGTCGATTGTGAGGACAAAAATAGACGGCCGTCGTATCTGCTCCTTGGGATTCCAACAGAACTGTGACATAAATACCCAAATTTTGCGTGCCGAGAGCTTCATCAAACTCAATAGGTTTTTTGTTATAGTAGATGGGCTCAATGTCCAGGTAGATGATCCGAAAAACTTTCGTTCCATCCGCGAGTGCGGCAGGAAGGGGACTGACAGAGGACATCCCCTCCAGGTTTGTCAGCAAAGGTATCGCAGACTTGTAAACCTCAGGCAACGGTTTTGGAATTACGGCCGTTACCTTTGTCTTCCTCAATGTTTCGGGAGGAATGGATTCCGCTTTTTGTTGGAGTTTATTAACATACTGGTCATGTTCCTGGTTTTTTTTGTAGATCGTTTCATTTGTATGCCCTAAGCACCCAAACATTGACAACACCAAATACAACAGGCTGATTTTCAGGAACCAAAACTTCATACTGAGTTCTCCTCGTAATGATAATGAATCTAATTTTCTGTTCTAATCGCGAACAGAGGCATGTCAGCAAATTCGTCTTGAACTCTAATCATCCATTTGAGATCTAGTTCATTTGAGTGGGCATATTGTTTTCATTCATGTTTTCTGACTTTTCTTCGTATGTAACAAATGCGGTAAGATGGTTTCGAAGACCTCTCTGATGCAATTCGCCAATCTTCCTTTTGAGCGATTCCTCAGCCTTCGGGTCGAAACCCGCATTTCGGCAATATTCCATTCCTTTTTTCATTGCCTCCATACGGGCTGCTTTGTCAAAATCTTGGAATGTCGCTTTCACCAGAAGAGAATAGACGGCTGCATTATGGTCGTTGGGAGTCATATTCTTGAAATAGGCCGCTAAAGCACTGAAAGGGGCAAGCTCGATAGGCGTATTCGAGCGATTTCCAGTATCCTGCAACTTGGCGCGAAAATCGGCCGAACCATCTCCGTATTGACGCATTTCGGTGAACTGGTTTTCTGGATTTGATCTGGAAACCAGCCCTTCCGTAAGAATCCGGCTGCGGGTGGATTCGGCGAATTTGAAGGCATCTTCGTTTTTGCCCTGTAATGCCAATGTGGTCATGAGTGCTTCGTAGATTGCCATGTGCTTGAATCCATGCGTGGATCCCGATAAGAAATACATCCTTTTTCCCATGGGAAGAAGGATTCGAATTTCCTCAAGTGCTTCGACGGCTTTTGTAAGGTTCTTTTCGGCTTCCACATTTCGTTTCTGTGCAATACGCACCAGACCGATCCCCGCTCTAGCGGCAAAGGTCCGGTCGGGCGGGATTAACCTCTCCCCACTCTTAAGAACTTGAAAAAATGCTTTTAATGCCTTATTGTAATCACCATTTTTCAGTGCGGCGCGACCCAAGCCGATGGCATATTGTGCGGCTTTATAATGTGATATAGCCTTCTGAATGTCGCCTGAAACAATGCAAAGGTTCCCGAGACGGATGTGCGCCTCAATACCCATATTTTTCTCGGTTTTTAATTTCAGCACTTCTTCATATTTTGCCCTGGCCTTTTCTCCTGATCCGGACTTTTCATAGGTTTCCCCCTGTTGTAGGAGCGTTGCCCCTAACTGCCTCAGGTTTGAATTTTTGTGAGCATCCACAAAGTTCTGCTTTAAGAGATCAATGGCGTTGGGCTGATTACCAAGAAGCATGTATACTGCCGCCAATTTTGCTTTAATACGAATGCTTTCATTCAGGCCGGGGCTGAATTTCAAGGATTCTTCATAGTATTGAACGGCCCCCGGAAAATCCCCCCAATCTTCATAGACGTCCCCGGTTGCTGAAAGGACCCTTGAGCGACTGTTCGATTGATCAAGCTCAGAATACAAATTCAATGCTCTCTTATAAGCCTGAATGGCGACTATATAATTGCCTAAGGTACGAGAAAGCTCTCCTATTTTTTCCAGACAGGAGGCCATCCCAACCTTGTCACCGGCTGCCTGGAAAAGCCCCAGGGCTTTGTTGAGTTTTTTTGTGGCGTCATCAAACTTGAAATCCTGAACACGTTTTGCAGCATCATCCATCAAAGCCTGACCTGATTCTTGGGCATGGCAGAGGGGAACGTTCCATGTGA
Organism: Desulfatiglandales bacterium; assembly: GCA_963663335.2. Classification (GTDB taxonomy): domain Bacteria; phylum Desulfobacterota; class DSM-4660; order Desulfatiglandales; family Desulfatiglandaceae; genus NaphS2. The sequence goes on from CAXXLN010000002.1 coordinate 1,511,228, forward strand.
ATGCCAGCATCATGACAGCCCCCCACACCAGGAATGGGATTGTTTTATGCACCATTTTGGTATCTCCTTCTTCAGCCTTTCTTGTATTGGAAAGCCATTATGTGCAAATAACGGCAGCATGTGAAACTAGGCAGATCTCAAGATTCGGTGATGTCCCCATTTCATTGACGCGGAACGGTGTATTCTAGCAACTCGCTAACGCTCCAGAGATGGTCTGCAACGTTCGCTGCCATCGCTGGAGTTTTGGGTCGAAATATAGGGTCTTGGCCACGACTCAAAGTTCCATGCGGACGAATCAGATTGTAGAAGGACACATATATGGCGAACTTTGCTTTCAACCAACGAATGGATCGTGCCACCGTTGGTGATTTTCGAATCAGATGAGCATCCCAGATTCGCCAATCAAGATTAGACCTTTCAACATATGAGGTGTTAATCTTACGGCTTGGCGAATTCGCCAGTTGGCGATCTATGCTTTCTTCTGTACCGACGATTACCCGGCAGCTGACCTTTGTAATACGACCGCCTTCACGGGTCTTAAGCACTGTGGTGTAATCCAGGTCTGGGTCAATGCACTGAGGATTTCTTGGACGTCCACGCTTGCCTGTCGGCCCAACAGGGACCATTTTGTGGTACAATTGAGCAAAGATATTTTGCATAATGCGGAAGCTCATAGGACACAAAAAGCGGTTTTCGCCCGACAGTCCGCTTAACCAAGTCATGCAGCATTTGGCGAGCGTCCCTCAATTCGCGCCCGCCGATCCAGAACGCAATCAGCAAGCGTGTGGGGGAGTCTATAGCTGTCCAGGTCCACGCGCGGCCATATTGCCCTTCGGTGTCTTCCTTGCTCCCAGAACTTTCTTTTTTTCACAAAGGTCCAAAGCTCATCGAGTTGCGCCTCAGTCAATTCGAGAGATGCCAGAAGACTCGATAGCACAGCAGCACAGTGCACTCCAGCTCGGAGAATTACCCGATTAACAGTGTCCTTATCCAGACCCAGAAGCCGCGCTGTCGCTCGCACACAGATACCTAAGCCGCATGGTGGATAATTGCACGGATAGTGTCCGCGGGAATGTGCATGCCGAACAATGCGTTACCGTGTGTTCTGGCGAAACGTTTGCCGCACGTACGGCAGTATAAGAGGTCTCGCTGTTTGTAATTGCCATACTGGCCACGTACAGCGATGTTACCGTGGTTGCGAAGTCCGTGATCTTTACATTTACGATTGGGGCAATAGCTGTGTTCAAAATTACTCATCTGTCGCCTCCTGGTTGAATTTTATCTCTATCCGTGGGCGACAGTATCACGGCGTTGATTGTTTGTTTGTCAACTAACCGGGGGTGTAACCATGTAATGAATGGTCACCAATTTTCCATCCAGTCCTGGATTCCTTATAAAAGCTCAACTCGGTCAGATCAATCTCAGCCAGACCGGGATCGACTATCGCGGGTTTAAGCATGCCAGAAGCGTTTTCTATTCTGCAATATTTGGTTTCCTTTTCTCTAACGTCGAACTCCACGGAAAATTTTCCTAAGGACCAATATTTCCACCGGCCCTCCTCAGGTTCCGGTTCCCCCGGTTCCGTGGGCCGCAAGGGGTTTCGGATATACACAGGCCGCACATCTTGCGCGGTTATCTTATGTTTCCCCACCGGAACATCGATACTCCAAAAACTCTCCCCAAAAAGGCGGTAAATATCTTCGTCAATTGTACAGAATGCATACCGGCCCTCCAAGTTAACCATATTCGGACCACCTCCTGGAAAATATACAATGACACGGCCAAACCCGGGCTTAATAGGCCCCGAAGTATTTTTGAATTGAGCGTATTCGTCACCCAACGAAAGTTTTCTAGTAAGGATTTGAGCACAACCTAAGGAACTCAAAGTTGAAAGGATCAAAATGATCGACAGCAAGAACTTGGAAGCCCCGAAGGGCATAAACTTAAAAAGCGCTTTCGCTTTATGTGTCGGAACTCCGCTAATATATGCCGCTAGTCTTCTTTTTTTGTTCATGCCACCCTCCTGATTATCTATATGGTATGTAAGGTTTGCTTATTTGCGACTATCCAAAATGCTATAAAAAGCGTATGCTAGTCCACCTCCTTTCACTTCAAAGTTTTCCCACGTCATAGACTTGGTCTTAAAAGAGCTTTCAATTCCAGTTTTATCGCTCTCTTGTTATTAAGTCAGTTCTTGAGCATGCTTTCGCACACGTTTTTTTGAGGGTCTTACGATAAACCCCAAGTAATTTGGCTGCCCCCGCGAAATAGTAGACGTACAGCAAAAGGATCGCTAAAAGACGCTGGTATGCAAGCGACAAAATTTGAGAACTCTTCTCATCGTTTTATTCACCGCAACGAGCTAAACCCTGAAACGAATAAGATATTAAAATCACTAAAGATCAAGGTACCTAACAAGGTTCTGGAAATAGAAAAAATTTAGTAAAAACCACCCGATTTTGTAGACACACGCCAATTCTCTGGAAATCATTTAAATGGCTGTAATCAAAAAGTTTTCTACGAAACGTTTTTTTACAGACCGCAAACGCAAGTTAGTGGGAGCGGAATAATTTGGTTTCCTTTTCTCTAATTTCGAACTCCACGGAAAATTTTCCTAAGGACCAATATTTCCACCGGCCCTCCTCAGGTTCCCTACCATGCTGTAACAGTCTGCCTTTTATTGTCAGATATCATTTTGACTATTATCAATTACACATGAAAGAGCAACGCAGATCATCCTCCACAACAAAAAGAGCCGAAGCATCATCACAAATTTCCCATCGCATGACAACAGAAAATCTTTAAACCCTCATTATTTTTTGCTTTCATCTGGAATCTGTTTATACCGTTCAGCTTTTTGGTCTGCTATCTTTCCAATATCTTTCTTCATTTTTTTGTATTGTTTGATGTCCTGGTTTCCTGTGGCTTTATCGATGACTTTTTCACCGCTGTCGCATGCGCTGAAGATGATAAGGCTTCCGAGGAGGATGGTTTGAAAGAGACTGGTGAAGTTGAGAAGATGCATTTTCTTGATCCTTTCGAATCCTTTTCGTGCGCAGGGATTATTTTTAACGGCGAAAAATGCTTTGTTTTATGAACCGTAGAGTATTAGCGTATTTCACCTTGTTTTTTTCAATTCTTTTCCCGCACTCCAGCAATTACCCAAAGGCTGGCCAAGGCCATAATATTTGACGCTTGCCATATCAAATAGCAGTGGCTTCAGCTTTTGAATATCAATTTTTTCGCCATCCATTACCCCTTCATCGGCGTATGTCTCAACCAGTTCTCCAATAAAGATATCGTGAGTCGGAAAATCGAGTACATCGTAGAGTTTAAGCTCCATATTGACCGGGCATTCCTGGATCATGGGGGCGGTTTTGAGTTCTCCGTAAAAGACATCAAATAAGGCGGCCTTGTCCGTTTTCTTGCCGGTCACGATACCACAGTAATCGGTCTTCACCATGAGGTCTTCAGAAGGCAGGCAGATACTGAAAGCCTTGTTCTCTTTGATGCCGTCGTTGGAATAGTGGATTTTTCCAAGTCCGATGGAAAGATATTGAGGGGTTCCATGGTTCAAAATGCCCACATGAGCAATGGTCAGGAAGTTAGGCTTACCGTTTACGGTAACACCGACAAGGGTGGTGAGCATTGGATAAAGGGCGTTCACGGGTCCAATGGGTTTCATGATTTTCCTCCTTTTTCCTTGTAAGCACGTTCATCATAAAATATATGGAAATATGAAAAATTTGTCTAGACGCTTCCGAATCCTGAAGCTATTTAATGGTTCAGCTGCTCAGCTTCATTATGCGCCCTTTTTTGACAGTGATATATGATATTGATGGTCAAGAAACTTACCAGAATTCCTCACCCAATTAATTGAACCGACCTGTAAGAGGAGAAAAAAATCCTTTACCCAGGTGGACTATCCGAGATAAACAAAGTCGCGAAAAGGGTTTTAGAAAACAACTCGACAAATATTCTGAATTGAGGTTACGAAGATGGCCGTTACAAAAACCGTATTGATTGATGCTATTTGCGAATAATGTGAACTACCGAGACAACTGTCCGTATCTACGATTGAATCCCTCCTGGAAATCATCAAGCGAACCCTGGAATCCGGGGAAGATATTCTGATCAGCGGTTTTGGAAAATTTTCCGCTAAAGAAAAGAGAGAACGGCGAGGCAGAAATCCTCACACCGGGGAAGACATGATGCTGGGTTCGAGGCGGGTCGTGAGTTTCAAATGTTCCAATATCTTGAGGGACCGAATTAATGGAAAGGGGTAATATTTTGACCTTTCCAGAAAGAGGCTTCCATGTCAGATGACGATTTCAAAGAAAAACGAAAGCAAAACCGAGAACGGCTGCATGATATCTGGGCAATCGCGAAAACAGGAGATCTGGAATCACTTTCCGGTGAAGAGAAACGCTTTGCCAAAGTAATGATCCAGCATAAAGATCAGTATTCAACCCACTTCGAAAACGCTGATCAGATATACGACCGCGAATACGATCCCAAGTCAGAGGAAAACCCTTTCCTGCATATTATGCTTCATTCAGTCGTTGAGCGTCAGTTGGAATCAAAAGAGCCCATTGAAGCCCTTCAGTTCTATAACTCGATGACAAAGAAGAAGGTCTCCCGTCATGATACTATTCATCTGATAGGGCTTATTCTGACCCCTTTAATGTTAAACTCGATGCAAAAGAATTTGCCATTTGACAAAGACAAATACGTTGCAGCCCTCAAGAAATACAAAGGTAAGAAACCCAGCAGAATCTATGAATCGCTGAAAAAGAAATCTTTAAGATAGGATTCCTAATGAAAAAACTCACATCATTTATATTCATCCTGTCCTTTCTGTTCCTGTTTTCCGTCCCAAGTCATTCCGCCGACCACGGAAACACCACTAACGATTCTTTCAACAAGGCCAAAAAAATTCTCGAAAGACAAATCTATCTGGACCACCGGACAACCTTCTATTGTGGCTGCCCGTTTTCCGCTGATAGGAAGATACTGCCTTGTGACAATTACACCTTGAAAAAAGACAATAAACGTGCTCACCGTCTGGAATGGGAACATATTGTTCCGGCCCATGCCTTTGGTCAGAGTTTCCCTGAATGGAGGAACGGCCACCCGGAATGTGTCTCCAAGAAAGGAAAACCCTTTAAAGGACGAAATTGCGCAAGGAAAATGGCCATTCCATTCAGGTATATGGAAGCAGACATGTACATTCTCGTTCCAGCGGTTGGAGAAATTAATGGTTTACGATCGAATTACAGCTATGCCATGATTCCAGGAGAGAAAAGAGCATTCGGGAAATGCGACATGGAGATTGAAGGCAGAAAAGCTGAACCGCCTCCAGAGAAACGTGGAAACATCGCCAGAACGTACTTTTACATGGACTGGGCGTATCCCGGTCATGGGGTTATATCAAACAAAAACAAGAAATTATTCAAAGCTTGGAATAAAGAGGACCCGGTTGATGAATGGGAATGCGAGAGATATAAAAGAATTGAAGGGATTCAAAAAAACGAAAACCCCTTTGTGAGGAAGGTGTGTGTTGAGAAGGGGATGTGGTGATGGGGGTTTGGTTTAGTGAGCGGCAAGAATTGACCATGCTTTGGAAGTTTTCATAATTCTGTGTCAAATTTTGATGCCAATTTTACCACCCAAAAGAGCGGAAGCGAAAGTCTGTTCCGAGAATGGGCCGAAGGATAACTCGTCGGAGGAACAGGCTTTTGCTGGAGCGGTTTTCCTGGCATTTTTCTCATTTGTTTTAAACCTATCAGAGTTTTAATTCCTTATCCAGTCTGCCTTCAAAAAATATCGCTAGTTGGGAAATTGTCAGGGACCAGTTCTGAATCGGCATCGTCCATTTTTTGCTGGCGTTTTGAATGCCCATATATAGTAGCTTTAACAGGCTATCCTGGTTGGGAAAGGCTCCTTTGGTCTTGGTCAATTTCCGAAACTGGCGATGCACCGCTTCAATGGTGTTGGTCGTGTAAATGATCCGGCGAATGTCCGCTGGATACTTGAAATACTGGCTAAGCCGTTCCCAATTATTTCGCCATGATTTGATGACGATGGGATATTTATCATTCCATTTATCCTCCAAGGTATTCAGTTCTTGTTCGGCCAAATCCTTGTTGGTCGCTTTGTATACGCGTTTGAGATCAACCATGAATTCTTTCTGGTTTTTGGAACCGACGTATTTGAGGGAATTGCGGATCTGGTGGACAATACAAAGCTGGACTTCCGTTTCAGGGAAAATGGATTCTATGGCTTCTGGAAAACCTTTGAGACCGTCTACACATGCTATCAGGATGTCGGTAACTCCCCGGTTCGAGAGATCTGTCAGGACTTGAAGCCAGAAATTAGCACCTTCATTCTCTGAAATATACAGGCCAAGGACTTCTTTACGGCCTTCAAGGTTTACTCCGAGGATTGTGTATACGGCCTTGCCGTGCACCTTGCCGTTTTCACGGATCTTATAATGAATGGCATCAAGCCAGACAATTGGATAAATCGAATCCAGGGGCCGTGCTTGCCACTCTTTGACAGTATGGATAATTTTGTCGGTAACGGCTGATAGAGTACCGGTTGAAACTTCAAGTCCATACATTTCCTGCAGGTGGAGAGAGATATCTTTATAGCTCATTCCCAAGCCGTAAAGAGCGATGATTTTGCGTTCAATCTCGTCGTTGAGAGTCGTTTGATGTTTCTTGACTAACTGGGGTGAAAAGCTGCCTGCTCGATCTCGAGGGGTTTTGAGCTCAAAATTTCCGTCCAATGATTTAATGGTCTTCTTGCTCTTCCCATTACGGCGGTTGCGAGCAATTTCCTGACCAAGATGGGAATCCAGCTCGCCTTCCAAAGCGGCTTCTGTTAAATTTTTGATTAATGATGTGAGGATCCCTTCTTTTCCGAGAAGGGGTTGGCCTTCCTGGATGGCTTTCAGGGCTGCTTGAAAATCAAAATTGTTTTCTTCTTCATTCATGTCAGTTCTCCTTTTATCGCTGACTATATCAGCTTTCGGTTAACTGACACAGAATTTTGAACATCCTCCATGCTTTCGTTTATTTCATCAGAAACGTACAGAAAAACCTCTACTGATTGGTCATTAGGTGGTTGCCGGTGCCTTTGATTGATTTTTCTGTGTCCTTATGTTTTTTCAGGTCATTATACTTTTGCAAAAAGGCTTTGTGATTTGGGTCTGTATGAAGACACTTTTCTATATCTTGGATAGCATTCCTGATTTCACCTTCTTTTTCAAAGGCTAAGGCCCGAAAAAAGAGAATCTCTGAAATAATAACGTTCTTTTCTTTTGCCAAATAATCAAAGTCGTTAATTGCTTCCGAATAGAGCCCTTTCTGGTACAAAGCATATCCTCTTACTGCATGAAAATCTTCGATGTTGCCGGATTCAGGTTCCTGTTCAATTGCTCGGTCGAAATCAGTCACTGCTGAATCATAGTCTCCCGTATCAAAATACAGGAGCCCACGCAAATAATAGAGCACGGCACGGTCTGGAAAGGTTTCTGTCAATTCTGTAAACTCTTTGATGCTCTCTGATCCATTATTACTGTGATACCATTTGAACGTCAACTTTTGGAATAAATTATCCAGCTCGGTCTGTAAGGATTTCAGATAGTCTTGTAAAGCATTTTCGAGATTATCTTTCTTGTACCAACCGAACCCACGTTCATAGTACGCTTGAACCATCAAATCGTGGCGCAAGGTATTTGCTCGAATGGCCTTGTTCAGATTGAAAAGAGCTTGCTGGTATTTACTCTCTTCATTGCATTTACAACCTTCCCAAAAATAGTATTCGGCTTCATCATGTGCGCTGGAAATAACCTGTTCCCAATCCCAGGGCACCTGTGGAATTTCGTATGGCAAAGATAAATCAGTGTTGGCTTCTTTTTCTGTTCCGGAAATATCATCTTTAAGGGACTTCGGATTAGAAAGGTACTGAGAAATACCTTGAAGGAAAGACTGAATAGGGAAAAGAGCCAAACGGGATTTTCGAGAAGGAGGGGGTGCTTCAGTTTTGCCTAAACTGAATTGATCCTCAAATTCCTCTTCTGTCATGGGATGATCGTCAGAGAATAGTCTTTTGTCAACACCAAAATAATTGGCAATCCCGGGTATTAGGCCTTTGGGTATGCCACGATTGTCCATCCATCTTTTGATCGTGTCAGTTTCGCGTTTAAACTTTACAGCCAACTCATCGATAGTCAGAAATTTCAGGTTTCGTGCATAGTTGAGCCGCTTCCCGGAATGAAACCCAGTGCGTCCTTTCTTTTGTCCACCTTTGTCCATCATTTCGCGCACACCTTTATCCATTTGAAATAACTCATGAAATAATTAGAATGGAAGAAGGTCTGAAACGCCTTCGATTTATCTTTTGTATCTTTATCAGATGACGATGTTTTTTGCCAAAGGAAAAACAGCAGAAGTTATGGATGAGAGCCTAACTCAAGGGGCGGAGCTGCGATATTTCGAAAAAAACCTCAGACACCAAAAAGAGCGGAATTCTGATTGAGCCAGTTTGCCCTTGAGACCGAAAAAATATGCCACGTGTTCTTGACAAAAATACCAAATCAGCAATACTGACTCCTGAGGAGGTCGCCCAGTTTTTCCGGAAGAGTACGAGTTGGGTTTATAAGAACTCGGAAGAACTTGGCGGCAGAAAGCTCGGGGGTTCTCTGTTTTTTCCAAGAGAGGAGGACCTTTATGAGCGTATATTCGGTAAAAGGGAAGGGGTGGAGGTACGATTTCACCCTGCTGGGAATTCGGTATACAGAAGCCGGATTCGAAACGAAAAGAAAAGCCAAGCAGGCCGAGGAAAAAAGAAGGGAGGAAATCAAAAACCCGAAAGTCGAGGAGATGCCGACCGGCATGGGCTTCTTGGACTTGGCTAATCGAAGGCTTGACCACGTTCAGGCTTACAATTCCAGTAGTCACTATCGCGATGTTGGGTATCACTGCAAAAGATGGGTCAAGGAGTGGAAAGGAGATCTTTGCAACGAAATTACAACGGAGATGATAGAAAACTATCTGAAAAAGAGACTAGCCGTTAGCCCATATGTTGCAAATAAAGAATTGCAGTACTTGCGCGCACTTTTCAATTTTGGGATCAAAAAGAAATTTGTTGAGTCTAATCCAACTGATGCCATCGATTTTTTTCCTGTTGATAAGCGAAAGAAGTATGTCCCCCCAAAAGAGGATGTTTTCAAAGTGTTATCCGTTGCTAATCCTGAAGCTCAGCAATATTTGTGGACAATATTATTGACAGCTGGCCGTGTAGGGGAAATCAATAACCTGACTTGGGATGATGTCGATTTTGAAAGACGATCGGTAACTCTTTGGACCAGAAAACGAAAAGGTGGCCATCGAGAGCCTCGGGAGATTCCGATGATTCAAAAGCTCCACGATGTACTCCGTCTCCGTTGGGAATTGAGCGATAAAGGGTTGCCTTGGGTTTTCTGGCATACTTATTGGAGTCGAAAAGCCAACGATTGGGTCAGAGGTCCTTACGGTGAAAGAAGCCGATTGATGTCCACGCTTTGCAAGAACGCGGATGTAAAATATTTTCGCTATCATGCTCTCCGCCACTTGACAGCATCAATTTTGGATGACCTGGGAATCCCAATAGGGGTCATACAGCGCATTCTCGGACATCAGAATCGTCGCACGACGGAAATTTATTTGCACTCAATAGGAGAGGCTGAAAGACAAGCCATGGCAAAGCTTGAAAGCACAGCTCTCTTTCAAGTTCCAGTTGTGATGGCCGCAGACTCAACCGCTCCTACCAACGTGCACATGGGTTTCTGGAACCGTAAGGTTCAGCGGCCCTCATATGATGTTTTGAAATCCGATATTGGCCAATTGGGCTATTCAGCCACAGGCCGAAAATACGGTGTCAGTGACAACGCCGTACGGAAGTGGGAGAAGGCATATCAGGCTGATAGCCTTATCTAGCATTAAACAGGAATTATTGGGTGGAGAGGACGTTTCCGCAAAAAGTCTCACACAGAGTCTCACACATAAGAAAAAAGGGCTTAGCCGATTTTAGCTAAGCCCTTGAATTTACTGGCTCCCCGGGACGGACTCGAACCGCCGACAGGGTGGTTAACAGCCACCTGCTCTACCAGCTGAGCTACCGGGGAATAAAATCCATTAATCAAGCCAATTGAATATGAGGCCCTATCAATGAAAAACGTCTTTTATCAGAAATCCGTTTATGGGTCAACAAATATTTCAAACAATTTTTGCCCGCTATTCGGCTTGACACCCATGCCCATACCTTTTATTTTGGCGGATACACTGTTTGCCTGCGAACCCGTTTAAGGATCCTTCTATGAAACAGATTATTCTAGGCACGGCCGGCCATATCGACCACGGAAAGACATCACTGATCAGAGCGCTGACCGGTATTGATACGGATCGTTTGAAAGAAGAAAAGGAACGGGGTATCACCATTGAGTTGGGATTCGCCCATCTGGCACTGCCCGATGGGCGACTGTTGGGAATTGTTGACGTGCCGGGTCATGAAAAATTCGTCAAAAACATGGTGGCCGGCGCAACGGGGATCGACCTGGTGGCGCTTGTCATTGCGGCGGATGAGGGCGTCATGCCGCAAACCCGGGAGCACCTGGAAATTTGTTCGCTTTTGAAAATCAAATACGGTTTTGTGGTTCTCACCAAAGTGGATATGGTGGATGCCGACTGGCTTGAACTGGTACGGGAAGATGTTTCCGAATACTTGTCGGAAACCTTTCTGGGCGACGCACCTGTTATGGAGGTTTCCTCCGTCACGGGCGAGGGAATTCCGGAACTTGTTGATTTGATCAGCCAAATGACCAAAGAAATTCCCGAGCGCGATATGGGGCATCTTTTCCGACTCCCCATCGATCGCGTGTTTACCATGAAAGGATTCGGTACCGTGATCACGGGAACCAGCGTTTCGGGAACAATTCACACGGGGGACGAGGTGACCATCTACCCTCAGGGCATCGAATCAAAGATCAGGGGCATTCATGTTCACAATAAGTCAATGGAAGAGGTTCACGCTGGGCTGAGGACCGCCATCAATCTGCAGGGCATCGAAAAAATGATGTTGCAGCGGGGAAATGTGGTGGCGACAAAAGATGCCCTTCGGTCAACCTATATGTTGGATGTGGTTTTGGATCTTCTTCAGAGCGCACCCCGCAAACTCAAAAACAGGACGAAAGTGCGCTTTCATGCTGGTACCGCAGAGATCATCTCCACTTTGGTGCTGCTGGACCGGGATGAACTCAATCCCGGTGAAACCTGCCTGGCCCAGATCAGACTGGATGCTCCCACCACCGTTTTGAAAGGCGACCGATATGTGCTCAGGAGTTACTCGCCTGTCCGCACCATCGGCGGCGGACAGATCCTGCACCCCCTCCCCGGAAAGAAAAAGCGTTTTCAGGAGAGAGTGCTTAACGAACTCAAAATGCTCGATAAGGGGGAGGAACATGAAACCATTGAAGTATTCGTCTCCCTGGGACGTTTTCAGGGTGTCGGGGAGGAGGAACTCTCGTTTCTGGTGAACATGAGCCGAAAGAAGCTGACGGAACAACTCAACGCCCTCAAAGCAAAACAAAAAATTATTCGGTTCGATAAAGAACAGGGCACCATGATTCATGCGGATTTCATGGAAAAAGCCAGGAAAGAGCTCCTGGAGACCCTTTCTCAATATCATAAGGACTTTCCCCTGAAGCAGGGCCTGGTCAAGGAGGAGCTCCGCTCCAGGATGATCGGGGCCAAGGACCCCAAGCTTTTCAACCACCTCATTCATCAACTGGCGAAAGAAGAAGTACTGGTTCAGGAAAAAGAGGTGGTCCGGTTGAAAGACCATCAGGTCACCCTGGCCCAGGACCAGAAAAAGGCGCGGCGGGAACTGGAAGACATCTATGAAAAAGGCGGCCTCCAACCCCCCTATTTCAAGGATATCAAATCGCAATTTCAAGGGAATACGGCATCGGAAGTGTTGGGGGTGATGGTGAAGGACGGCGTTTTGCTGAAGGTTAAGGAAGATCTCTATTTTCACCGAAGCGCTGTGGAAGCACTGGAGATAAAGCTGGTGGAATTCCTGAAATCCCACGAAGAAATCACCACGCCGGAGTTCAAAGAGATGACCGGCACTTCCCGAAAATACACCATCCCCCTCATCGAATATTTCGACCGATCCCAGATAACGGTCCGGGTGGGGGACAGCAGGGTTTTGAGAAAAAAATAACGGGAGCGTTTTGACTTGAAAGAATCCCATAATGGGGTATTGGCTGCTCTCGATCTCGGCCCGAAAGAACATGTGGCCGTTGTGGGCGGGGGTGGTAAATCGACCCTTTGTTTCGCACTGGCGGAAGCGTTGCACCTTGCCGGAGCAAGAGTGATCTCAAGCACCACCACCAAAGTCCGACAGGAGGAAGCCAAGGCATTTCCCCGGCTGGCGCTCTGTGCTTCCAGCCTGCCGGGTGTGAACGCCCTTAAAAAAGGGCTTGATGAGACCGGCATGGTGTTTGTGGGGCAAGAATTCCTGGAAAACGGGAAAGTCGAGGGTATTGCTTCGGCCCTGGCCGATGATCTTTTCCGGATGCCGGATGTCGATTACGTGATCGTCGAGGCCGATGGTGCTGCCGGTCGCCCGGTGAAAACACCGGCAGCCCATGAACCGGTGATTCCCCAATCGGCAACCCTGGTGATCGCCCTCATGGGCCTTTCGGCGCTCGGTAAACCCCTGGGGCCGGAGGTGGTATTCAGAATTGCGTTGTTTGAAGCGCTGACGGGACTTTCCGAGGGAGACATCCTCACTCCCACGGGGTTGTCAAAGACATTTGATGAAGAGGCGGGGCTTTTTAAAAACACACCGGTTTCAGCCCGGAGAGTGGTATTTCTAAACCAGGTGGACATACTGTCCGATCCCGGGGCGGCACGGGATCTGGCCCGTCATATAATCCGGGAACACCCTTTCGTGGAGCGGGTTGTCTTGGGGTCGTTCCGAAACAATGAATTTTCAACCACTCAGCGGGAGAAAATCTGATGATAAATTACGGCATCACCAAGGAGATGAAAATGGAAAACAGCTACCAGTCGTGGCTCTGGGAAAAGTTGGGCGAAAAATGCGTTAAAAACCTGAAAAAGCATGGTTTCGACGCCCATTTCGCAGCCACACCAAAGGACGCGAAGAGACTCATTCTGAAGATGGTTTCAGGCTTCGAGACCTTCGGTTTCGGGGGTTCCGACACCACCCGGGCGCTGGGAATCACCGAAGCGCTTAAAGGGGACGGGAAAACGATTTACGATCACTGGCAAACCGGTCTTTCCAGGGAAGAGGATTTGGAGATCCGACTATTGCAGGGACGGTGCGATTGTTTTTTCTGCAGCGCCAATGCCATCTCCGCAACCGGTGAAATCGTGAATGTGGACGGCGTGGGCAACCGAACCAATGCCATGAGTTTCGGGAATAAGAAAGTGGTGGTGGTGGCGGGCATGAACAAGGTCACCCATGATCTTGAATCGGCGCTGACCCGGGTCAGAGAGGTGGCTGCCCCCATGCGGGCCAAAAGCCTCAGCATGGAGACTCCCTGCGCGGAAACCGGTGTCTGCAGCGATTGCAACGCGCCGCAGCGAATCTGCCGGATTACTGCCATTTTTCACCGAAAACCGATGATGACCGACATGTCGGTCGTCTTGATAAATCAGCCAATGGGGTTTTAAATGGCACAGCATACGCATAATTTTGTGGAAGAATACGATGGCCTCGTGGGTTTCGGGCTTGACAGAGAAGGGGATGCACACACCATCACCTATTACCTTCAGAAATTCTCCGACGACACCCTGATGGCCCTGATGCGGGAGCGCATGAGCGAGGAAGAGATGACCCGTCTATTCGATCTCTTGACCTACCTGCTGAAAAAACACCTGAACGAAGAGGAATATCATAGCCATTTCCTGAAAGATGATCATCATCATTGATGTTATGGCAATGGAAGAAAACGGCACTTGATGGTTTTGGGCGCTTGACACAACCACCCATGGGAATTATTATGGTCATAAAAATTACTTGAGGCCAGCAATGGAAGAATTTCAACACATTTTGCCCGTGACCAAGGTGAAAAGAGATCTTCTGGATATTTTAAAGCGCATGGAGGAGGAAGAGTCAACCATCGCCGTTACCCGGAATGGAGAAGCGGTGGGGATCATGATGTCGCTCGCTCGTTATGATTCACTCATGGAAACCATCGAGGTCCTCAGCGATAAAGAAGTTCTGAGGTCTTTGAAAAAATCGAAAGAGGATTTCAAGACCGGCCGGGTTTTCTCCCATGATGACGTCTGGGAAGAATGATGGTTTATACGCTTCTCTATTCCCGGACATCCCGGGACCAGATAAAGTCGCTTCACCCTCAGATAAAACCGTTTATCAAATCTCACATCGAGCAACTAAAGGAGAACCCTTACCTCGTCAAAGGGCTTGAGCGAGAGCTTTCCGGTTACTATTCATTGCGCATGAAACGGTTCAGGGTCATCTACAAAATCGACCATCAGCGCCATATGGTCTACATCCATTATGTCGGGCACAGGAAAGACATTTATGAACTTTTCAGGGATGTTCTGGAAAGAGTTTCCTGATAGACGCCCAATGCCTTCTCACTGAAACAGACAAATATCACCTGATCCAGGAAATCGTCATTCTCTAGGAGTCGAATGGTTTCCGTGATTGCAATTTCGGTGGCCTTTTCGAGAGGAAATCCATAAACCCCGGTGCTGATGGCAGGAAATGCCACGGTTTTTGCCCCCTTTTCCACAGCGGCGGCAAGGCTGTTTCTGTAGCAAAGAGCAAGCAGGTTTTCCTCGTTTTGGGCGCCCCCTTTCCAGACCGGTCCCACCGTATGAATCACCCATCGCGCCCGAAGGTGATATCCATTGCTGACCCGTGCCTCCCCCGTGGGGCATCCCCCTATCTTTCGTGTTTCATTAAGCAGTTCCGGACCGGCTGCACGGTGAATGGCACCATCAACGCCACCGCCTCCCAATAGCGAATTGTTGGCGGCATTGACAATGGCATCAACCTCCAGTTTCGTGATATCCCCTTTTACGATCTTGATCTTCTCTTTCATCTTCTCCTCCGTCCTCGGTCTTCCAATCATGGCCCCCAAAAGGCTGCTTTTAGCGTCAAAAGGGCGTATGAGAGAAACACCAGCACAATCAACCAATGCAGGCATGCGGAGAAAATCCTCAGCCCGCTTTTTGGAGTCTCCGATTTAACGCCCGCCTTTTCAACGAACGGCAGGATTAACACACCGCATAGGAAAAGTCCCGGAAACACAATCCCCGCCAGGGTCGCCGGAAAGGTTTTCAACAACGTCTGTAGCCCCAGAAAAAACCAGGGACCTGTTACGGATACGGCGAAAGCATCGGGGGGAATGTCCATAAAGGGTTTGACCCACAATGCATACAGACAAAGTCCCGCCGCACCCGTATAAAGCAATCCCTGCTCCGGAAACCATTTTCTAATATGGGTTCTGATAAGATATAAAATCAGAATGGGTAGAAAAAAGCAGTGGTACAGATAGGGTAGAAAAAAAAGGGCGTCCCCGGGCTGAATAAAGAGACTGGAAATGCGTTTTCCCACCAAGGGGATATTCCCGGTAATGCTCATGAAGATCCTTGCCGCAAAGAGGCCTTCCTTGTCTCCTTTCAGGATAAATCCCGTAAAAAGAGTATAAAAGCAGAGGCCCAGAGAGAAAATGAGCCGCTGCCATTGGCCACCGGGGTAAAGGCGATACCGTTTTCCGTGGAAGTGATCCACGGCGTGGATCAGCATCAGGATCACAAAAAGTTGGCCGGACGCGAAATGAAACTGCCGGAAAAACCAGCCATAGGGGACAAGGGTGGTGATTTCTTCCACATTCTGAAAGACGTTCCCCATGGGGCGATAATAAAATGTCAGTACAATGCCCGAAAAGAGACACATGAACAGGGCTGAAAGCCCCAGGCGGGGCAGATATGCGGAAATTCCTGCAGAGATTCTGTTGCCGGGCTTGTTCGCGAATGGCAAAGCCTATCCTCGATCAGACATTTATAACGGTTTCGATATCGCCGTTGGGGAGCTTTTGAATCGGAAGGGATTCAAGGTTTCGTTTGGCAGGTCCCGAGATCCATTTTCCCGAAGCGTCAAAGATGCTGCCATGGCACGGGCATTTGAATTTTTTTGAAACCGCGTCAAAATTGACCGTACATCCCAGATGGGGGCATTTGGCGGAAAAAGCAAGAAGTCCGTCCGTTGAGGACATCAGATAGACGCCTTCCTTGAAAATAGCGGCATGTTGGGAATCCGGCGGAAAAATGATTTTCTTCTCTAGAATCTTCCTGAATCCAATAAAGGAAAAAACCGGGACCCCCAAGGCCATGGCACCCAGCGCATATCCACCCCATAAAACACTCTTCTTGAGAAACTCCCGCCTTAACGACATTTTTTCAAGCCCTTTTCAATTTGATCCCGATTCGGACGTTAGAAAAAAAGAGAGAAAAAATCAAGCATTGGCTTCCAACGGGCGTTTTTCGTCAAGTGGTGCGGCATATGGCCCGGAACATCAGTCCCAATTGAAAGCTCTTCCCCCTGAGACCTTATACCTTAAACCTTTGAGCCTTTCCTGAAATCTCTCCTGCATCTCCAAAAGAAAGTCACGCCAAGCAGTGTCTGCCGTGAGATTGGGGATTACCGCTGATCCGGACACACCCCATTTTCTCAATGCCTGAATCCGGGACGCACTCTTTTTGCTGCGTTCAGCGTCTTGTTGGTCTTGAAATTCATCAATCAGATCGAGAATCGGTTTTATGTCGCATCCAAGGAGCTGGTCCAGCATCTCAAAAAGCGATTGGTTATCCCCTTCCACCGTCAGAGTGCTGAGACATGCCCCCAGCAGTTCTCTCTCCGCCACGGGTTTTAGATCCTTATCAAAAGATGCCATTTCCCTTTTCAACTGTTCCGTTAACAGAATCCCATCCAGGTATTTCTGAAAAAGACCTTGAGTTCGACCTTGAACCTCCTTCTCTGCAAACTCTTTTTTGTCCTCTTCCGTCACTTTCAGGTTTTTGGCTTTTTCCATGATGATATCGAGCGTGCTTCTGATTTCTGCCATGTTTACTTCTCCCAAATAATATGCTTTTCCATGTCTAGCTGTGGTTCTTCCCCAATTGTTCCATTATCATGTTGTGGAGTTGGGGCCTGAATGCCCTGATATTTGTATTTTTTCTCGATGGATGGATTCGGTTGGTTAAGAAAACAACCAATACATCATGATGAAGGTCCATCCAAAGGGATGTCCCCGTAAACCCCAAGTGGCCAACGGAGTCAGATGAAAAATAGCGCCCGGCACTTGAACCGGCAGGGGACGGCGTGTCCCACCCCAAGGCCCAGGTGCTGCCGGGCACGAGGGATTGTTTTTCAAAGAAAGTTTTGACGGTTTTTGGCTTAAAACAATCATCCCGCAGTCCGTGGAAATGCTCTTTCAGGGATTTGGCAATGCCATAAACCCCTTGCGCTGTACCAAAAAGACCGGCATGCCCCGAATATCCACCCAAAACCGAGGCATTTTCATCATGCACCTCTCCTTGAAGAACCCGATTCCGCCAGGGGCACACCTCCGTGGCTGCAAATTCCACTCTTTTTCGCTTTGAATCATTAATACCAAGAAAGAGTGCTTTTTCCAATGAGAGGGGCATCAGGAATTGTTCATGGAAGTATCGGGACAAGGAACCTCCCGCAACTTTCTCAATAACCCATTCAAGCATCATAAAGCCCAAATCGCTGTATACCGTTCGTTTCCCTGGTGAATATTCAAGCGGATCTTTCAAAAGCCTTTCCCTCAAGAGAGACTTCCTTCTTTGCGGCTTTTCGTTCACAAGCTCAAGATAAAAAGGCATCCAGTCCCGGAACCCTGCACAATGGCTTAGAAGATATCGCAGGGTAATGCCTGTCTTGTCTCGCGGGATGGATATTTGCAGCGGGTCGCCAAGGGTTTGATCCGGATGAACAACTCCCTGATCAAACAGTTTCATCATCGACAGTGTGGTGACCAGGGGTTTGGTCAGGGAGGCAAGGTCGAAGGGCGTATCCTTTTTCATGGGAAGCGGCTCGGGCACCAGGGCGCGATTCCCGGCTTTTTCAAAAAAAACAACTTCATCTTTGTGCGCAACCAGCAGCACTGCACCGGGAAATACCCCTTCATCAACACCCTTTTTCAAGAGATCTCCAATGGTACTTTCCTGAATTTTCATTTTCATAATTTTCCCGACGGTTGACAGTGGCTGCATAGGCCCTTTTTTCTGAGAACGGCTAACACATTTCTTTTTAGGAGTAAACGGGGAACTGTAAACGGTTATCCTTTTTGGTTGCGGCCCCGCAGCATAGAAGCTATATTAGCCAGTTGAAAATCCCTGTTTTCCATTATATCGCTTCTTTCAGGAGGTTCCATGAAATTCTCTATCTTTTTACCTTTTGTTGTTCTGGGCGCTTTGGGTTTATGTTTCGGAGGCTGCAAAACACTGGAACTGGCAACCGGCAAAGGCTATACGAATTTGTGCCAAACCTATGTGGGGCATGACAGCAGCACACTGGTAAATTCCTGGGGGTCTCCCGGAAGGATATTCAACGCATCCAACGGCCAAAAGGTGTTTGTTTATGTGGATACAATGAGTGAGTACAGCATAAACCCCTTGGCCCATTCCGCATTGATTGAATACCCGCCAAATGTTGACGCGCG
Source organism: Desulfatiglandales bacterium (assembly GCA_963663335.2). Classification (GTDB taxonomy): domain Bacteria; phylum Desulfobacterota; class DSM-4660; order Desulfatiglandales; family Desulfatiglandaceae; genus NaphS2. The sequence continues at coordinate 1,530,021 of CAXXLN010000002.1, forward strand.
AAAATCAGGCGCCGGCGAAGTCACGCCAACCGTCGTGGGCCAGTCGGTTTCCGCCATGGACTACTGCATCACCTATTTCGAGGTGGGCAAAAAAGATCAGGTGCAGAAAGTCTTTTGGAAAGGGGCTTGCAAGTCGTTGGAGAAAACACAGGCCCAATAAGTGGGGGAGTTAAATGACTGCAGCGGTTTGGGTAACCGATGCCACATCGGTGACGGCGCTCGGTCGAAACCTGGAGGAATTGTGGCGGCGGCTTTTGTCGAGGCATTCCGCCATTGCCCCTGTGAATCGTTTTTCGGTAAAGGGTTACAGGAGCCATTTCGCCGCCTGCATTGAAGACCTCAAGTGCACGGGCAACTCTTCAGCATTTCACGACCTTTTAACCCGCCTGTTCAACCAAATGGGACCCGTACCAACCGATGCCCGTCTTTACACCGCTACCACCAAGGCCGGAATCGACAACCTGGAACGGATGCGTCGGTATGAGCCTGTTGATGCCTCGAATGTTCTGTTAACGGCGGTTGCACAACAGGTGCGCCGTCAGTTCGGGTTGACGAATGTTGGAACCAATATTTCAGCGGCCTGTGCCTCATCGGCCATTGCCGTGGCCAAAGGGGCTGCCCTGATTGCCGCCGGTCGTGCGGAATGCGTTCTGGTCTGTTGCATCGACCTGGTCACGGAATTTGTTTTTTCAGGATTTTCCGCCCTTGGGGCACTCTCCCCGAAACCGTGTACGCCCTTTGACCGTGAACGAAGCGGCCTCACACTTGGGGAAGGCGCCGCATCCCTGCTACTGATGAAGTCCGAGCGCGCAAAAAGAGAAGGACGGCCCCATCTTGGAACGGTTCTGGGATGGGGGGTGGCCAATGATGCCTTTCATGTGACCGCCCCATCTCCCGACGGATGTGGTTTGGTGGCGGCGGTAAGACAGGCGCTTAATCAGGCCCATTTGGAGCCGGAGGCCATTCCGGCCGTCTGCGCCCACGGCACGGGAACGGTTTACAACGATCACATGGAATTGACGGCTTTTGAACAACTTTTTGAAGGCCGAAGGCTGCCGGTTTATTCCATCAAAGGCGCTATCGGGCATACACTGGGAGCGGCCGGCGGCATCGAAGTAGCCCTGGGCCTGAAAGCCCTTTCAGACGGCGTTGCCCCCCCCACAGTCGGTTTTTCACAGGGTGAAGACCGTACGCTGGGCAGGGTCTCTTCCGAAGCCGCGGTGATCATCGGAAACCATCTCTTATCCACCAACTCCGGTTTCGGAGGTATCAATGCCGCCCTGATTTTGGAGAAAGGTGAGGGGGCATAGATGTCGTTTATTACAGGGGTCGGATGGATTTCAGCGCAAAATATGGGAAGGGGTCGAAAAAACAATAACTTTAAAATGGCGCAAGGAGAGCTGCCCTCCATCTCACAAAAAACTGGTTTTAAAACATCCTACCCCCGTTTCAGCCGAATGGATGAGTTTTCCAAACTGGGCGTCTCCGCTGTCGGCCTTGCCCTTCAAGACGCAGGGCTGAATGAATGGATGTCTAAACGGGAAATTGGCATTGTTGTGGCCACGGTTTACGGGTGTCTTCAGACGGATTTGGATTATTTTGAAACCGTCTTGCCGGAGGACGGCGTATTTGCCAGTCCGGCGCTTTTTTCATACACCCTGCCCAATTGCTTTCTGGGAGAAGCAGCGGCCAGCTTCGGGCTGACGGGTCCCGGCTATGTGGTCAGCCAACAGAATAGCACCTCCCTTTCGAGTGTCGAAGCCGCTTTGGAGGATATGGATTGCACCGGGTTGGAAATAGCGTTAGCCGGAATCTGTGATCTGGATTGTCCACCCGATTTTCCCACCAATGCCAATATCATTCCGGGAGCCGCTTTCATGGTGATTGAAAAAGACCCCGTGATCAGCCAAAAGCCCTATGGAGCCCTTCATCTGAGCCGGTCGCGGGAGATTCTCTTCAACAAAAGCAAAGTATCGGATTTCAGGTCGTTAATAGAGACCTGTATACAACAGATATGGGAATAACAGCATGACCGGCAGTTCAATCCGCAATCCGCAACCCGCAACCCAGAATTGGATGAGGGTCGTAGTCGTGATTCCCGTTTATAACCACGGACAAACGCTCAGGGAAGTAGTTGAAAAGGTATGCCGACTGCACGACACCGTCATGGTGGTGGATGACGGCAGCACGGACGGTGGATTGGAGAGCATTGTTGATCTTGATGTTCACAGGATTCAGCATTCCCGCAATTTCGGCAAAGGGGCCGCCATTTTGTCTGCTGCAAAAGAAGCCGAAAGACTGGGAATGACCCATATGGTCACCCTGGATGCGGACGGGCAGCACGACCCCGATGACCTCCATCTTTTCATATCGGCCATAAAACAATCTCCCAGGGCTATCGTGGTCGGCAAACGTAATTTTGAAACCGGCTATGTGCCGTCCGGATCGCGCATCGGCCGCCGTATTTCAAATTTCTGGTTATGGGTTCAAACCGGCCGTTTCCTCGGTGACACCCAGAGCGGTTATCGTGCCTATCCCGTCAAAGTGCTCAATACACTGAAACTGCGCGAACGCCGTTACGCCTTTGAAAATGAGGTTCTGGCAAAGGGGGCCTGGGCCGACATCGAACTTCTGGAGGTCAATATTTCGTCCTTTTATCCCGCAGACGAAGAACGGGTTTCTCATTTTCATCTCCTCCATGATAACATTAGGCTCAGCGCGCTGAACGCAAGGCTGACGCTCAGGGCCATGCTTCCGTGGCCACACCGAAAACTGACTTGACAGAAAACCGGAAGCAACGTTCATGACAACAATCGCAGTTCTGGTGTTTTAGAGGGTGTAGAGACTTTTATGCGAATCGTACTGGTTCATCCGGCGGGTTCCAACTGGGTTCCCGGAAAAAAAGACATAACGGCCGTTGCCAACCGCATGGCCCCTTTGGGGTTGCTTTCCATTGCGTCTTATCTGGAGCGGGAAGGCCACGAAGTTTTCGTTATCGATTGTCTGGGGCCTCGCGCCTCAAAAAAAGACAATGACGTCCATGCTAAAAGTATCCTTCAAAAAGACCCCCATCTGGTCGGTTTTTCCGCCACCACCTCCGGATTTCTGGATGGTTATGATCTGGCGGTTCGAATCAAAGCTCAAAGCCCTCACGTGAAAACAGTTTTTGGCGGCGTACACATATCCGCTCTGGGGGCAAAACTTCTGGATGATTATGAAGCTATTGATTATCTTTGCATGGGAGAAGGGGAAGTAACCCTAACTGAACTGGCCTCGGGAAAAGAACCGGCCCATGTGAAAGGACTGGCTTGGAGAGATGGCGACCGGACCATGCTGAATCCCCCACGACCCCAAATTTCCCACCTGGATGATCTCCCTTTCCCGGCTTACGAAAAGCTTGAAGGGTTTCCCAAAGGGTACAACCTGCCCCTTTTCAGTTATATCCATACGCCCGGAGCGACCATGGTCACCAGCCGGGGATGCCCGTATCAATGCTCCTTTTGCGACCGATCCGTTTTCAGCCGCGGATACCGCTACAATTCAGCGGCCTACATCTATGATCATGCAGCTTATTTGAGAAAACGATTCGACGTTCGTCACGTCAATATCTATGATGATCTGTTTACCACCCATCGCAAACGTATTACTGAACTGTGCAGCCTTCTGGTGTCCAAGCCGCTGGGCATGCAGTTTAACTGCGCCGTGCGCGTGGGCCACTGCGATGATGAACTGTTGGAGATGCTGAAAGCGGCTGGATTCCTGCAGGTTTCACTCGGAATTGAGACAGGCGATGAACATCAGATGGCCTTGCACAAACCGGGTGTGCACCTGGAAGCGGTCCGCGATACGGTGCAGCGCATTCAGGAAAAAGGGCTCAGGGCCAAGGGATTGTTTATGATGGGACTTCCGGGTGAAACCCGCGGATCAATTCTTAAAACCACCGAGTTCGCCCTTTCCCTGGACCTTGATGACATGAATATGAGCAAATTCACACCGTTTCACGGTGCACCCTTGTGGAACTCCATTCAGGATGAAGGCACACTCGATGAGGACTGGCGCAAAATGAACTGCCTGAACTTTGTTTTTGTACCCAGGGGCATCGATTCGAAAGAGGTGCTTGAACAACTCTACAACCAGCACGTGAAGCGATTTTATACAGACCCCGCCTGGCGAAAACGGTTTCGAAAGCGCTTATGGGAGCACCGCCATAGCCTATCCTATTTCCTGCGCCATTTACCGAGTTTTCTGAGCGCCAAGCGAAATTTTGAGCCGGAAAAAGGCTAATCCCAATCCCTGGCAGATCGGCCTATTTTTTTCCTTAAGGCCTTGATTCTCCCTTTTTGAATTTTGTGTTGCAATCGTTTTTCTCTTGCATTTCGAGTGGGGTGGGTCGGTTTACGCTTTCGGGGTGTCACAAGAACACTTCGAATCAGATCTCGAAGCCGCAATAGGGCCTCGGCTCGGTTTTTTCCCTGGGTGCGGTGTTGCTGAGCCTTGATGACGAGAACACCTTCCCCGGTAATGCGATGATCTTTCATTGTCACAAGACGTTCCTTAATAAAATCCGGGAGGGATGAAGCATGGATATCGAAACGCAGGTGCAAAGCGGTCGCAACCTTATTGACATTCTGACCGCCCGCTCCCTGAGCCCGAATGGCATGAAGTTCAATTTCGCTCTCCGGAATGGAAATGTCTTCTGAGATTTGAAGCATATCGGATAGTCCCCACAGACTGTGAAACGTTGCTTTTTTTGACGGCCTTCAGTTGAGCAAGGTTTTAACAAATAGAAACATTTTCGTAAATCCCTGTTACGTCCACCCTTGAAAAGATCCTGAACCTCCTTTCTTCCCGGATAATTTCATTGGAGATACCCCGAATCCTTCTTATCGTTACCTCTGTGTCCCATACAAACAAATCATTTCAATAAAATATACCAAAAAAATAATACATCATTTCATATGGTTATAATTTTATGACATTTTTTCTTAAATTTTCACTTGACAGACCATAGCCTTCGAGATTATATTGTTCATACTATGAATGGTCAATACGACAAACCTAACAACGAGTTACTCGATTACCAGACCGAGAAGATCGAACTCCTGGTCGCGGAAATGATCGAATGCTGTGATGGACGAAAATTGTATGAATCGAAGAAATTCGACCTTCCCTACGCAGAGATCAAGTGCCTGATGCTTTTCAACGGGGAGCATTATCTAACGGTCAAGGACATGGCCCAAAAACTGGATGTGGCAAAGAGCCGAGTTACGAAACTTGTAAAGAATTTAACGAGTAAAGATCTTATCCGCCAGATCGATGACCCCATGGACGCCCGGGTCAGGTTGGTCAGTCTCACTTCCGCGGGAGCTACACTTTCCCGGGAAATCAAAGCTTTTCAAACGGACATCCATCGACAGCTACTCCTTCAGATGGAGCCCGCCGAAAGAAAAAACGCCTTAATTTACCTTGAAACGCTTCGCAGCGCAATGGAAGCGGTAAAAGAGAAACTCGTTTAGAGTTCATGCGCATCAGGCGCAAAGAGCTGGGATTTTTTTCGACCAAATAGTTAACACTATAAACGAAATAGATTTTAAAGGAGGACAACATGTCAGAAAACACCGTCACGAAAGAGACTATCGAACCTCAGAAAGAAAAGCTGAGCCTTGAGCAGTTAAGCGAACAGATTGAAGAAATCAAAGTGCAACTCCAAACCCTTGCCAATGACGCCCCCGAAGACAAACTCTCCCTTATCGTTTTCAGCGGAGACCTGGATAAGGCGCTTGCCTCCTTTATCATTGCAACGGGAGCTACCGCCATGGGAATGGACGTGGTCATGTTTTTCACTTTCTGGGGCACGCCCGTGTTGCGAGACAAGAGCAAGACGGTCGGAGAAAAAGACTTCATGGGTAAAATGTTCGGCACCATGCTGCCCAAAGGCGCCGGAGGCGTAAAACTTTCCAAGATGAATATGGGGGGAATGGGAACCACCATGATGCGGTCCCTCATGAAAAAGAAGAATGTGGCCTCTCTGGAACAACTCATGGAACTGGCGGGCGAACTGGGCGTCAGGATTTTTGTCTGCGAGATGTCCATGGATCTGATGGGTTTTAAACGGGAAGAAATGGTGGACTACCCCGGGTTGACCTATTGTGGTGTAGCCAAGTTCCTGGAAGAAGCCGCTTCAAGCAAGGTTCAGCTCTTTATCTAGGTTCGGGCACTGAACGTGCTGAGACAAGAAGAGTTATCACGTTAATAGCATCTTAAGAAACAACATTAAGGAGGTAGAAAAATGGCAGACGCAACGAAGGCGGACAAAGTAATGGATTTAAAAGGGCTGCCCTGCCTGCCCCATGCCTGTGGTGAAGATCAGCAAGGGAATTAAGGAAGTGGAGGTTGGACAGGTGGTTGAAGCCATCACCACTGATCCTGGGTCCCTGTCCGATTTCCCCGCATGGGCTAAGACCAGCGGCAATGAAATCCTGGAAACCGTTCAGGGTGACGGGGTAATCAAGTTTTATATCAAGAGAGCTGCGTAATACTTTAACTGTGGGGCCCCTTTTCCCATGAAAGGGGGCCGCAATCCCCCGTTAGTTTCACTCTTTTTTCATGGAGGCATCCATACAAACACTTTATTACGTTATCCTGGTGCCCATGGTCTATGTGGCTTTTGCCGTTTTTATTTTCGGCACGATCATAAAGATCGTCAAATTGCTTCGAAAGCCGAAAAACCCCTCAACACTGCAAATTTTTCCCGATAAAGGCGGACACTGGCCCCGGGCATTATATGATTCTTTTCTCCTCCCCACCATTCGGAAACATAATCCGGTCCTGTGGGTCTTCCTCATGTTTTTTCATCTCTGTTTTCTGCTTCTGATCATCGGTCACCTGGAGCTCATTGACGACTTCAGAGTTCTGCAGATCTTTAAACACGAGATTTTTATAGGCAAAGGATTTTTGGGTCTGATTCTGTGCATCACTTTACTCTACTTCCTTTTCAGGCGCCTGGTTTCCCCCAACAGAGAATTGTCGGTTCCCGAAGATTACTACCTTCTAATACTTCTCTTCTTAACGGTTCTTTTCGGTGCTCAAATGGATTGGGCGAGAACCTGGTACGATTACGGGGAAATGTCGGTGGATGAATACCGCGAGTATCTTTCGAGCCTGTTCCTCTTCAGACCGGTCTTGCCGGAGAGCGTTCTTTTGTCGGGACACTCTTTCATGCTGGTGCTTCATGTGTTTTTTGCCAATCTCTTTCTCATGTTCTTCCCATTCAGCAAGATCATGCACTCCTTTTTCTCGCTGCCCCTGAACAAACTAAGGAGAGGTTAATCATGGATCAAAAGACCAAAGACGAATTGTTAAAGCTGTTTGAGAGCAAACTGAATCAGGCCATGACCCTTTATCTGGAGACCTGCTCACGATGCGGCGTTTGCACCAAAGCATGCCATGTTCACGAATCCATGCCGCACGTCAAATACATTGCCGCCTATCGGGCTGAGATCGTCCGTAGGATTTACAAACGGTATTTCAAAGCCCAGGGCAAACTCTGTTCCACAGTCGGCGAGTCCAAGGAATTGACCGATATGGCATTGGAAGAGCTTTACGAAGCGGCTTACAGCTGCACCGGGTGCAGGCGATGCGTGGTGTTTTGCCCATTTGGGATCGACACTCAGATGATTATGTCAATTGCCAAGCTGCTCCTGGTGGGGGCCAATGCGGAGCCGGAAATTCTCACCCTCCTCGCGGACACTTCCATCGCCAAAGGGGAAAGTCTTGAAGTGTTCAAGGAAGGTTTCCTTCAGGGGATGAAAAACCTGGAAGCCCAGGTGGTGGAAAAGTGGAAAACCCAAGCGGGAGCCTATGCCATCCCCGTTGACAAGGAAGGCGCCGATCTTCTTTATGTTGCCCTGGCCGGAGCCCATTCCATTATTCCCTCGGCGGCGATCTTTAATGCAGCAGGAGAAAACTGGACTCTCAGTTTTTTTGAAGCCGTTAATTTCGGTGCATTCGTGGGGGACCCCACAAAAACCAAATTGATTTTAAAACGCATTATTGATGAAGCCAAGCGCCTTAAGGTGAAGGAAGTCTGTATCTGCGAATGCGGCACCGCTTTCAGGGTCATGAAACAGCAATCGGGAGATCAGCCCTTCAAGGTATCTTCCATCACGGAGGTGCACGCCCGATACCTGAAAGAAGGCAGAATCAAAGTTGACAAATCCAAGCACAAGGGGACCGTCACCTATCACGATCCGTGTCAGATGGTCAGAAACGGCGGGATTATCGACGAACCCCGATATGTTCTGAGCCATTTGACGGATGATTTCAGGGACATGACCCCGGACCCCAAATACAATTGGTGCTGCGGCGGGGGCGGAGGCTTGGTGGCCCTGGGGGAAGAGACCCTCGACTTCCGAATGAAATCCTCAAAGGTCAAAGTGGACCAGATAAAGGAGACCGGCGCATCCATTCTCACAACGGCCTGTGAGAACTGCCACACCCAGCTCAGTAATTTGAACGATCACTACAAAATGGGTGTGGATGTTCAATTTTTGAGTTCCATGGTGGCGGATGCGCTCGTGCAGTAGCGGAAGGGATTAATATCGTAAACTTTAAAGAATCAAAAAAAGGAGGCAAGATAATGAAAAAGAAGAGGAGAACGATGAAAAAAGGGTTCAAGATAACATTTATTTTTTTGGCGGCGATCCTGTGGCTGGCTCCGGCGGCTTTCGCTACCAATGGTGACAATCTCATCGGTATCGGGCCCATTTCCAGAGCCATGGGCGGCGTGGGGGTTGCTTCTCCACAGGATGCCATCAGTGCCATTTTCGCCAATCCGGCGGCCATGTGTTTCGGTCCCTACTGCCCGGGATCCGAGGCGACCTTCTCGGGAACGTTCTTCAGTCCCACTGTAAAAAGCAAGCTCGATTTTTCAGGATTCGGCATGGGAAAAGGGTCGGCAGAGAGCCAGATGAACCCCTTCGTCTCCCCGGCCATCGGCATTACCTCTCCCATAACGGATAAACTGAGGTTCGGTGTGGGCGCATACGGTGTCTCCGGCATGGGGGTGGATTATAAGGGCACCGACCCCCTTTATCAGAATCTGTACACCCAGTACCAGATCATGAAATTCGCTCCGAACCTGGCCTACCTGATTACCCCGGACCTCTCCGTGGGCATCTCCGTCAGTGTTGATTACGCCAACCTGGATCTGGGATCGGGCGGTGCCCACGGCTATACCCTCGGATTTCAATTTGGAGCACTCTATCACATCGGCATGTTCAACTTAGGCTTCTCTTATATCACCCCGCAGTCGGTGACCCATGAAAACGTCTTTGATTTCAACGGTGACGGAAACTATGATGACCTGAAACTGGAGTCCCCCAACACGCTTGCCTTCGGCGTCTCCATGACCCCCGCCTACAACTGGCTCATCGAATTCAACGCCCGTTGGTACAACTGGGCCGATGCCGCGGGCTATGATGATTTTGACTGGGATAATCAGTGGGTCTTCGCCATCGGCGCACAGTACCGACCCATTACCCCTCTGGCCCTTCGGATCGGATTCAACTACGGACAGAGCCCCGTGAATGAGCACAACGGCTTCAACCCCATGGGCTCAACCAATGTTCAGGGAATAAATGTCAGCAACGTGAATTACGAGGTGTTCAGGATTATCGGGTTCCCCGCCATAGCCGAAACCCATTTCACCTGTGGCGTGGGCTATGACCTCACTTCTTCCCTGGTCATCAACCTCTCCTATGTACACGCCTTTGAAAACACCATTTCAGAGTCTTCAGCCTATAATCTGGCCAGCATGGAATCGACCATGAGCCAGGATGCATTCAGTTTGGGGCTGACCTGGCGATTCTAATCCCTTCGGTTCGTACCTATGGTACGGGATCAAATTATCGGTCGACCCGCGCAACGGGGGTCGACCGATTCTTCAAAATCATCCGCGCAAAAACTTAAGCGCCTACTGCTCAACCCGCTTAAGGTCTTTGCTTCGGTCCTTTGAAAGATCCACGGATTTCAGCGCCTCCCGATTCTCGGGGAGGATCAAAACAAATCGGTTGCACACATCCACCCCACCGTGCCCCTCTTCCATTTCAAAGGCCAGGAGATGCCCCCCGAATTTTTTGGAATCGCTTAAAAAATGTAAGTGATACCCCGGCACGTTGATCCCTTTCACAAAAGGGGGGCACCGGAATCCCACAATGGTTCCCTCAATGTCCGTTGCCGTAAATTCCGGTTGATGGGCCGTGACTTGGGCCAAGGGGGGATACGGTTTTCTCTGGGCCGGGACGCTCCGGGTTCGAACATCCTTGAAACGACCCACAATCTTAAAGGCACAAAACAGATTCTGATTGGGAATCCGTTTATCCAGCAACGCTTTCAGCCCGGCGTAGTCGACGGGGCTTTTAAGTTCAAAGCTCTCATCTTTGGAAAACCGGCATACTGCGGCAAAAGGCGTGGGGAGTTGCCCTCCGGGCCGGTAGACTTTCCCGTCGGATTTCACCTGATACATTTCTCCATCCAAAAGGATCATTTCGCCGTCCAGATGATCAAAGGTGCCGATCCCCAGGTCACCGTATTCCATGAGTCGAGCACAGGCCATCTGGCCGTCGTATACGCCTGCCAGCAGGGCATCGATGGTGGATGTCTGGATGATGATATTTCGGGACTGTGTCGCGGCACACCCGCTGAGCAAGAAGAAGATGACCGTACAAAAGAGAATAAATTGTTTCTTCATGGGGGTCCCTTTTTTTATTTAGTGTCTCAGCCTTTATCCGCCCAGCCGATGCGCTTCACCGATCAACAAGCGGACCAGGGCCGTCAGAACAAAGCCTGAAACAGCAACGGCAAATCCTTTTCTGTGGCAACAATCCACAATCAAGGGGGTGTCTTTCAGTTCATGAAGGGTACTCATGTAGAGAAATACACCGGCGGCCACGGCCAGCACAAACCCTTTGACCACCGCCATGGCATGGGCGCCCAGCATGGCGTGGACGTGTTCTCCCACAATGACCCCCGCGGGTGTTGCACAGGCAAACATGATGAACAACCCAAATACCCCGGTCCGGGAAAGGGTGCTTCTGACCATCTTAAGGGCCAGGGCAAACCCGGCCGACGACTTGTGGGCCAATATGGCGATGAGAATAAACACCGCCGCCTCGGTGTTGCTGACGCTCAACGCCGCTCCCAGAAAAAAAGAAGGAACGGCAATCATACACGTCATGATAACAGGTATGATGGGAGAATTGGATCCATTTTCTTCGCTCTTTTTGCTCTGTCGCAGGCGATCCACGGCGTGTTCAAGGAACAGCAGAAACAGAAAGACCGAAATGGTGATGACCGAGGCTACGGGGAAGTCGAGTTCGGGGAACGCGTGGGAGAACAAATGAAAGGCGCTCGGCAGCATCATGGTCAGGGACAGGGCCAGAAAGACACCTGCGCTAAAAGCCTGCCCCATGGGAAAGCCTTGAACCTGCCGCGCTCTTTCAGGATAAAGAAGCGGCATGAAACCGCCTGCGAAGGTACCGGCCAGAATGATGATCAACGAAAACCACTGAAATCCCGTGAGCATGGGTTCGTCTCCTAGTTTTGATCCCGGTTTTCCGCCGGGAGATGACGCCATGGATCCACGGATTTGATACCTAGCCGGTTGTAAAAGGTCAAGAGGTTGGGAGATCATGATTACTTTTCTATTAAAGAATTATGGCCATTTAGCGGATAATTAAGGTAATAGGTCTGTAAACCGAACCGTTATTGAACATGGTTAACCCATTTCAGACCGTCTCCCGAAAAAGGATTCCGTTAATGGAAATTATTACAACCCATAAGAATTCCGATTTTGATGCGGTGGCCTCCGTTTTTGCCGCAACCCAAATTTACAAGCAGGCATTGGCCGTCCTACCCAAAAGCCTAAACCCCAATGTGAAAGCCTTTATCTCTCTCCATAAAGACCTCTTTACATTCAAGACGCCGGGAGAAGTGGATTTGGGCACCGTATCCAGGCTGGTTGCGGTTGATGCACCCCGTTGGTCCCGTCTTGAAGGTTTACAGAATCTTCAGGATAAAACTGATCTGGATATCCATATCTGGGACCATCATGAGAGCTCGGGCGATTCTTGCGCAACGAAGGCTTTCATTGAAAAAGTGGGAGCCACCGTCACACTTTTGGTCCTTCAAATTGAAAAAGATCAAACCCCCATTACACCCATTCAGGCGACCCTGTTTCTGGCGGGCATCTATGAGGACACGGGAAGCATGAGTTTTCCCTCCACCACCGCCAAGGATGCAAAAGCCGTGTCGTTTCTTCTGGAGCAGGGAGGAGATCTCTCCATGATCCAGAATTTCCTCCGTCCCACGTACGGTCCGAAACAGAAGGATATGCTTTATGAAATGCTAAAAACCGCCCAAAGAGAAAAGCTGGATGAATTTACGATCAGCATCGGCGTGTTGGAGATCAAAGGTCACGTGCCGGGGCTTTCCCTGGTGGTTGACATGTATCGGGATATTTTGAATGTCGATATAGCCGTCGGCATCTTTTTAGAAAAAGCCAGGGATCGTTGTCTGGTGATCGGCAGAAGTGCTCAGAATACCGTTGATATGGGCGCTGTCATGCAGGTTTTGGGCGGCGGCGGACACCCCAATGCCGGAAGTGCGCTGCTGCGAAACGTTAGTCTTGCGGATGCGGCACAATGGGTCCTTGACCTATTGAAAAGAAACCACCGTGCCTCCGTAAGAATCAGCGATCTCATGAGCTATCCCGTCTTTTCCGTATCCCCTCATACCACCATGGAAGAGGTGGCGCTCCTTTTGCGCAAAAAGGGATGTACCGGCTTTCCCGTTACCGAGGAGCGTAAAGTGGTGGGGATCATTTCCAGAAGAGATTTTCGCAAAGTCCGAAAAGAATCCCAGATGAAAGCGCCGGTAAAAGCGTTTATGTCCACCAAAGTCCGCCAAGTCGATCTGGAGAGCGGCGTCATCAGCGCTGTCAAGCTCATGGTTCGGGAGGATATCGGCCGGCTGCCTGTGGTTAACGAGGGGAATCTGATCGGCATTATCACCCGAAGCGATACCATGCGATACTATTACAATCTCCTTCCTGATTAAAGGGCCACATCGGTATCATGATCGTTATGATTTGGAGGAGCAGATTTCCCAAAACACTGGAAAATCAGACCCATGTGAACTGCAGCCAGGAATATTTGCTCACATTTTCTTGCAAATGGACACATTTTTGTCCATAATGTGCCAAAAAAACCTTTTGTGGGATTCGCTGGAGAAGTTTCGAGTCTGGATTTAATGTGGTGGGTATCGGAATTGGGCCGGCGACAAGGAGTCGAGCACCTTTTTCTTTTGATTGCACAGGACGTTTGTTGTTCAAGTTTGGGGAGGAAATGTCGACAATATAAGCAGAAGCATGTTACAGCAGGGGTGAACACAGGGCGCCATTGCCCTTGGGGAAAGGATTGAAGGGAGAGACTTCATGTTAAGTAACGAAATGCTGGACCGAAGAACCTACAACATCTGCCTCAAGAGGGGATTTGCCTCCAAGGAGCAGTTGGAACGGGCACAACAGGTACAACAGGGACTCCTCCGAAAAACCAACTCCCATATGGGCATCGCGGAGATCCTGGTCGACCTTGAGATCATAACCGAAGCTCAAAAGGAATCCATCCTCTTCCCCAAAAAGGACCGGAAGCCGGAGCAGGAGAGCCTTCCACCCCAAGAGTCCCAGGAACCCACAGCACCCTCGGAACCCAGTGAGCCCCTTGAACCCGCGCCCGTGGAGGAAGAGGAGGCAATTGAACCCATATCCCCAATGGCCTTTCATCTTAAAGTTTCATGGGACAGGATGGAAGCCCATCTTCACCCCAATGATGAACAAAATACCGAAACACCCACCCTTACGGAGGTGAAGGCGGCCATTAAAGCCCATGGCATCCGGCACGGCTTGTTGAGCGATGAGGAAATCCTGGAGCACCTTTCCTCAGGGTGGCCCCCTGAAGAGCCCCTCAGGATCGCCAAAGGGTCCCCCCCGCAACCCGGAACAGACGCACGGGTTGAGATTCATTTTGAGACGGACTCGCTCAAAGCGGGCGCCATTGACGAATCGGACAGGATCGATTTTAGAGACCGTGGAGAAATTCCTCAGGTTAAAGAGGGCGATCTCCTGGCCGTGAAAATTCCGCCCGAAGAGGGAATACCGGGAAAGGATGTCTTCGGCGGCGCTGCCCCGCCGCCTGCGCCAGGGGACATTGAGCTCAAATACGGTGAAGGAACCGAACGTTCCGAGGACGGCCTGAAAATCTTTGCCCGACAGTCCGGTCGGCCCGTTGTCATCGGGGAGACGGTGTTCTCCGTCATTCCCGATCTCAGAATCAGCGGGGATGTGGGCCTTGAAACCGGTCACATCGCCTTTGACGGCAATATCAAAGTCGAAGGTTCCATACACGACGGTTTCCGGGTATTGGGCAGGAACCTCAGCGTGGAGGAAATCGGAAAAGCCGAAGTGAAGATGACCGGGGACATCGAAGCCCGTGGAGGGATTATCGGCGCTGATATCAAGGCCGATGGGATGGTCACATCGACCCATATCCACAACTCAACCCTTGACGTGAGCGGGGATGTGGTTGTTCAAAGGGAAATCTATGATTCGACGATCCTGACCAGCGGCGCCTGTATCATCGAGCGCGGCAAAATCATCAATTCCAAGATCATCGCCAAAAAAGGGGTCGAGGTCCTGCACCTGGGCTCCACCGGCTCCAGCCCCTGCCGCCTGACCGTGGGGGTTGCCTACAGACTCCAAAAAGAAATAGAAGATATCAATCATCAAATCTCCGAACTGAAGGAAGAGCTAACGCCGCTTCAAAAGCGCGAAAAGGAGCTTCAGGAGAAGGTCAAAGCGTTGGACAAGGAGATCGAAGACCTTGCCGAAAAAGAAGGACCGTGCATGGCCCAACAGATTTCCCTGCGCAAAAATCTGGAAGGCTCTCGAGAAAGGTTGACCGCGGAGCAGATTGCCAAGGCAGAGATGGCCCTGAAACAGCTGGACATCCAACTGGGAGAGATTCAGGGCGCGGTGGAAGAAAGATTCAACGAACAGGAGCGCACGACAGAGGCTGTTGAGAGCACCCGGGAAGGTCTTGCGTCGCAGGAAAAAGAGATTGAAAGGCTGGAGCAGACGATCATCCGCCTTGTTGCGGAATTGGAAAAGGATCCGGGTATCCCGCTGGTAAAGGTTTATGGTACGTTGGCATCCCGCACCGTCATTTCAGGCCCTTTAACATCCGTTGAAGTTGAGGAAGATTTTCAACGAGTTAGAGTCCAGGAGAGCAAGAGCACGGAACCCCGCGCCAAGAACCTGTGGCAAATGAGCATCACCCGCCTTTGAGACGGAGAAACCATCGAGACCCGTTATGATGCCGCCCGCACCCGCTTTCAAGAGATATGTTTGGCGACTCAAGAATCAGTTGCATGCCCCTTCTTCTGCCGCTGTTTTTCCATAACCTGTATGACGCGCAAAAGGGTTTCATTTACGGGAACCGGAACGTCATAATGCCGTGAAAGTTCGACCACCCTTCCTCCGAAAACCTCCACCTCGGTTTTTCTCCCGGCCTCCATATCCTGAAGCATGGATGTTTTCCCGTCCGCCGAAAGGGTAAGAAGAACCTTGTCCCATTCTTCCAAATCCTGCTCCACCAGATTTACTCCGGCGGGCCCGGCCAACTGAAGGACTTCCCGCATCAGGGATGTCATGACCACCCTGGCTTCCGGGGACGTCTGAAAAACCCCGTAGGGTGCGCCCATCACGGCCGATGCCTGGTTCATACCCACATTGATCATAAACTTCCACCACATGATACGGGTCATGTCCGATGGCGTCTCAAAATCGATTCCGGCCCGCTCAAAGGCTTTCTGGACCCGCAGCACCTTTTGAGAGATGGTTTCGTTCACGGCTTCGCCGAAGAAATGCTTTCCCGGCTTGCTGAAACTGACGCGGTTCCCCTGGCGAAGGGCATCAATCCCCACTGAAACGGCATAGAGGATTTTGTCCATTCCGTAGACGGATCCGATATAGGGTTCACTGTCCAAACCGTTCATGACGGAAATGATGGTGGTCTCTTCCCCCACCAGATGCTTGAGATCCCCCACGGCGTCAGGCAAATGGTGATGTTTGAGTGCCACAATGATCAGATCCGCGGGTTCTCCAACCTGCTCAGGATCCACAACGGGCACGACACAATGCTTTCCGTTGACGATGAGACCGTCGCTTGCAAGCCGCTCTCTCCGCCTGCCCCTGGCGACCAGTGATGTGGAAAATTCAGATGCCTCAAAGAATCTGGATGCGAAAAATGAACCCATGGCCCCCGCACCCAAAATCGCCACTTTCTTTATCTCTTTCATGCTTTCCTCCAATTGCCCTCACGTCTCTATGCCCTAAAATTCCAGGCCATACCGCAGGTGCGTCATCTTAACCGGCTTGTTTGAGAAAATCCAGGAAAGACCCGTTGGCTTGGGCCTATTCTCTAAATCTGTTTAAGGCATAAATCACATTGAGGTTTCCCGTATCGGCCTTTTGTTCTCATCAAGGACTTTTCACGCCATTCGGGCCAATTCGGATCTTGAAATCGGTTTTTTCAAAAACCCGCGAATACCGAGCGCCGCGGCCTTTTGCTCATTTAGCTGCTCACTGAAACCGGTGCAGATGACAATCGGAATATCCCGCCGAATGGAAAGCAGCGCTTCGGCAAGCTGACTACCGGCCATTTTGGGCATGGCCATATCGGTGATCACCAAATCAAAATCATGGGGACGGGCTTTAAAGGCGGCCAAGGCGTCCAAGCTGCCGGTAAAGGCCTTTACCCTATACCCGAGTTTTTCAAGCATCAGCCTTTCAAGTCCGGCGACAGGCGCCTCATCGTCGACCAACAGAATTCTTTCCGTTCCCATTTGAAGTGTATGCAAATTCCCCACGGATTCAGCCAGAACGGTTTTCCCCATCACCGGCAGATAGACATTAAAGGTTGAGCCCTTTCCCATTTCACTGTAGACCCTGATACCCCCGCCGTATTCCCTGACGATGCCATAGACCACGGCCAGCCCGAGCCCGGTCCCCTTGCCCTGTTTCTTGGTTGTAAAATAGGGTTCGAAAATCTTTTCAATATGCCCCGGATCAATGCCGCAACCCGTGTCCGAGACGGACAAGACCGCGTAGGGCCCCGGCTCGATATACGCGGTGGGCAAATCCTCCGGTCCGAAAACGGTTTCTTTCAGATGAACAAATATTTCCCCTCCGGTTTCTTCAACGGCATGGTAAGCATTTGTGATCAGATTCATGGCAATCTGGTGAATCTGTGTGACATCGCCCATAACCAGACCACAACCGGCTTCTATATGCGGAGAAATTTCAATATTGGCGGGAATGGTGGAGCGGCTCAGTTTGAGGACCTCTTCAATTGGATCCTGGATCCGAAGAGGCATCATTTTATGCTCGTGCTGGCGGCTGAACGTAAGGATTTGCTGAACAAGGTCATTCCCCCTTTCCGCTGCATTGAAAATCATTTCCATGTTTTTATGCTCCGGGCTGTCGGAAGGAAGGTCTTCCAGCAGCAATTCCGCCAGGCCGATGATCGGGAAAAGGATATTATTAAAATCATGCGCAATTCCACCCGCCAGACTGCCGATGGATTCCATTTTCTGGGCCTGCTGTAACTGGCCAAGGAGTTTGATATTTTCTTCCTCTTTTGCCTTTTTGTCCGTGATGTCTTGGATGACCCCCATGACCTTGACCGGATTGTCTTGATAATCTTTAATTAGATCGGCGATCGAATGAACGGTGATTAATCTTTGGCTGTTTTTTTGTGTGATTTGAAACTCAATATCATAATCCTCCCCCTTGGTTAGCAAATCAACCAGGGCCTGGTTGACTCTCTTGGCCTCGATGATGTGCCCCTCCACTTCATCAAGCGGCAGATATTCACTGGTTCGCTCTATTCCATATATCCGAAAGGCCTCCTCCGAACCCCATACCCGTCCGGTTGATACGTCATATTCCCAACTGCCTATTTTGGCTGTCTTCTGGGCTTTCTTCAGACGGCCCTCGCTGACCTGAAGCGCCTTTTCCGCTATGAGACGATCTGTAATATCTCTAGCAACACCAAAAGTGCCGATAATTTCTCCCTTACCATTACGCTTTGGGAGGCTGGTGACATGGCAGCTAACCCCCGATGTGAAGGTGAGCGTATTTTCCAGCGATTCCCCCAGTAATGTTCTTTTGAATACATCTATGAGGGAAGCGTGGTCAGCCTTGATAAACAAAGGTAAAAGCGGTTGCCCTATAATTTCTTCAGGTGAAAGGCCTGTTATCCGTTCGACGGCGGAGTTAACCCAGGTGATATTCCCCTGATCATCGGCGATATAGGCGATATCCGACATGTTATCCAGAAACATCTTTGATTCTTTAAGGGCCTCCTCGGCCCTCTTACGCGCAGTGATATCTCGCAGGAAAGTAACACATTGCCCACCGCCCTCATTCCGGAATTGGACACTTACTTCGACATTAAAAACAGTTCCGTCTTTGCGGCGATGTTTGGATTCAAAACGATCTGAGCCTTTTGCAACAACTTTTTGCATGTGTGTGTTCACAGTTTCGGGGCTTTCGTTAACCTCCAAGTCGGAAATGCGCATCATCAAAAGTTCATCTTCACTGTAACCACTCATACTGCAATAGGAATCATTGACCTCCAGCAATTGCCCTTTAATGTCCGTTAGCCAGAAGCCATCCATTGCTGTTTGGAGGATGGATTGGTGACGACTCGCGCTCTCTTCAATTTGTTTCCGGCTTTCCACTTCCTTAAATTTTTTCAACGCGCTTTCGGTGATGATCGAAATCAGTCCTTTGATGAAAAAAAGATAGTGGTTCAGTTGTTCTTGGGTCCAGATAGGCACTCGTTTTACGGCCTCAAGATATGAATCCTCGTCAAACCCATACTTCTTGGCCTGGGCACTGAAGAAATTCATATCCGGTGCTTCCAAAAAAAACTGCCCGGTAAAAAAATTTCCATAATGGACGCCGTCAACGATGATGGGTGTGGCGTTGTCCACCAACCCGTGCGGACAACGGTAACTCACGGCCGGGTTCGCCTCATGAATATGACGTTGAATGTATTGATCACTTTTAATACAGAGCCGTTCACTCTCTTTGTTTTTTCTGTGGAATTGCGTGCAAAGGTCCTGCCATGCGGTAGCGGTTAAAATATTGGCATCATTGTCAATAATCGCTGAAGGGAAGGAATAGATTTCATTCAATCTGTCCTGTAGGTTTTGGAAATGTTCCATGTCAATCAGATCTTGCAGTCTGTATTTCATGTTACGCCTCCGGGTTGATGTCTATAGACCATTTAAACCTTCAGAAGCTGCACATAGGTGGAGGCATACGACAATCCGCTCAATCAACGGAAATATCAATGTCAGGGTACAGCTTTTTAATACAGGCCGGGCATATACTGTGGGTGAAAACCGCTTCCGAATGCTGACTGATGTAACTTTCCAATAGATTCCAATATCCTTTGTCATCGCGAATCTTCTTGCAACTGGCACAAATGGGGAGCAAACCGCTTAATTGTCTGACGTCATCAAGCGCGTTTTGCAGTTCAACAATCAGTTTTTCCCGTTCTTCCTCGATTTTCTTTCGTTCATGGATCTCCAATTGGAGTTGGTTATTGGTGGTACGGAGGGACAAGGTTCTTTGTTCGACAATGTTTTCCAGATCTTCTTGGTGTTGCCTCAATCGGTCTTCTAATGCCTTTTGACCGGCAAAGGACTGATAGAGATCTGTTTGCATTCCATTGATGGCAGCAGCCAGATCATCCAATTCGTCAGGACGGCGATTTGGGGGGCCTATCACCAATGGTGTTCCCAACGAGTCCGGCGACAACGAAGAGCTGTACGCCGTTATCGTCAATAAGCGTCTGATGACCAATCGATATATCAGGAAGAACAAGAGAATGCACACCACAATGATGATTGCGGATTGTGATATTGCGATGTTCAATACTTTATTGACGATTTTTTCGCGCACATACTCCGGGCTTTCTTCCAGATGCAATTCCCCTAATTCATAAGTTTTGCCGTTATAGGTATGAACGATCGGCACAATGCGACTTAAGGCGTCATGTGATTCCTTATGGTGGGCGTCTAATGCAGTTGAACCCTTATGATAAATACGGGCGGATTTAATACCTGGTAGACGTGAAATCCCCATGGATATAATTTCGAGATTCTCCTTATCATCCACCCATAAGGCTGCGCGAATGATATCCGAATAGCTCTCTTGAATATCATACAACTGTTTTTGCAAATCCCTTCTTTCATGCAACCAGGTTGTAAAAGCGGTAACAAGAAGCGACAGGATCATCAGCACCGATCCGAAGAGCAAAATTCTCCATATCAATCGTTTTGCAAGAATGCTCGCAGCGAAATTGTAAACCGTCTTTTTCACTTTTTCATTTGGGCAGATGGGGTGAAATCATTTCCTCATACAATCGCTGATAGGTGCCGTCCTGCTTTAACACTTTTAAGGCTTCCGCCAGTTTGGGAACCAGAGCTTCATAACGTTTATTCAAATACAAAAAGTTGGGCACCACCGCCAGGGGTGGTTCGAGAAACCGAATCCCCTTAAGATGAAGATCCTGAACCACGGCAAAACCGGATAGCTTTGTAATCAAAGCAACGTCAGTCCGGTCGGCATCCAGAAGCCTGAACAGCAGGTCTTTATTCTTTACTTTTGTAATGGATTTGGCTTTGGTCACCTGGCGATCAAAGATTTTCCAGCCGGTAATATAGGCCACATTTAGATTGGATAGGCTGTCCCATCCGTCGATTCGAATCCCTATTTTCTTGGCAAACGCTCCAAACACGAAATTGCCGAACGGCTCAGGGACGCAGACCATGTTCGGATAGGTTGATGACAATCCGCCGATCCTGGGGCCGTCGCCGTCATCAATTCCCTGGTTGACATTCATCAAGGATCGGCCGACAGGCGGTGTGTTGGATGATACCGTAATATTATTTCGAGCGCAAACTTCCTCCACCAGCCTGAAGAAAAATGCTTCGTAGGGAGAATGAATGGTGCAGTTGATCTTGAGATGATTCTGCCCGGCCCCTGATACAAAGGGGAAAGAAAACATCCACAGGGCTAATATGCAGATAAAAAGTTGTTTCGTTTTCATCATTCCCCCAGTTCTGACGAGCAGGCGTCTCTCCTTTTTTATGCCGCGAGTGGAAAACATAAGAGTGGCTCTTTGGGCGGGTTTAGTCGTACCATGAAAACACTCATTTCTTCAGAATGTCCCATGTCACTTCCAATTTGTCAAGTTTCAAAAACCGCATGTTAACTGCCTTTCCCTTTGCGTCGATCCTAATCGATGAGGGGTTTGACCACTTCCCCCAAAGTGGGAACACCCCTTCCGTCTTGACTCACTTTGCCGTCACTCTCCTTCTCCTGGTAAATCAAAAGCCTTTGAAATCTTCATCATCCATTGGGATGACATCCTCAGGCCTTAAATCTTTTCCGGCCGGCGAAGAAAGGACCTTCACCTTTCTTTGGGTTGACTTTTTGGCACCGGCTTTTCCGGGTCTTCCCTTAGGCCGCCGGGAATTCCCTCTGGACGAACTCCCGCCCACCATGTTCACCAGTTCCCCCACAAACGCCTGCATCTGCTCCGCCTGGGCGTTCATCTCCTCGGAGGCGCTGGCCGATTCCTCCGCATTGGCGGCCACCTGCTGCACCACCTTGTCCATCTCCGTTACGGCCCGATTGATTTCCTCGACCCCCTGGGCCTGTTCATTGGAGGCTGCTGAGATCTCATCCACCAGACTCCCCACCTTTTGGGCGATCTCCATGTTTTCCTTGAAAGCCGTCTGGGTATTCAGGGTCAGTTCGTTGCCGCTTTTGACGGACTTGATGGTATTTTCGATTAAGTCGGTGGTGTTCTTGGCCGCTTTCGCCGCCCTCATGGCCAGGTTGCGAACCTCGTCCGCCACCACGGCAAAACCCGCGCCCGCCTCCCCGGCCCGTGCCGCCTCAACGGCTGCGTTCAACGCCAGCAGATTGGTCTGAAAGGCAATTTCATCGATGGTCTTGATGATCTTGCTCGTCTCTTCACTGGACCTGGTAATCTCCCCGATGGAATCGGCCATATCCCCCATGTGCCGGTTCACCTTGTCCACGATCCGCCCCGCTTCGCTCATTCGGGTCTTGGCTTCATTGGCGTTATCCGCATTATTCTTGGTCATGGAGGACATCTCTTCCAGGGACGAGGAGGTTTCCTCAAGGGCGGCCGCCTGTTCGGAGGCTCCTTCCGCCAGGGACTGGCTGCCGGCGGACACCTGCTCCGCCGCGGCTGCCACCTGTTCTGAACCGTCACTTAAGCCCTCGATGATCCTTCTGATGGGAACCGTGATACTGCGGGTAATAAAGAAAGCGATCAAGATGCCGAATACGAGGGCGCCGGTCAAGCCGAAAACCATGACCCAGGTTGCCGTGGTCAAAAGATCCATGGTCTCATCGGCGATCCCCATGGTGGCTTTCATGCCCGCATCCGCCGCGGTCCGGCAAGCGTTGATAACACTTTTGCCTGCATCTTCACGCTCTTTTCCGAGATCCTGCATGTGATTCCAATTGCTCAGGAATTCCACCATGGTGGTCTTGTATGTATTGCCGGCCGTTTCAACCGCATCGATGCGCTTGAGTTCCTCATCCCGCCTGGTAATCTTGCGCAGTTCTCTAAATTTGTCTGCGATTTTCGGGAAGTTTTTAAGGCCCTCTTCCATAATCGCGGGACTCCTGAGCGCCTGTGATTTGAAATTCTTTACCCGGGTATCGTTTCCTAAATTAATGATGTCATTAGCCAGGGTGATCTTTGTATTCCGCTCATACATGTCATTGGCCAGTTTCTTTTGCTGATCATTCATATAGGCTTCACACTGGGCCACATATTGACCGGCCGCGGCGTTCATTTCACGACGAATTGATTCGAGCCCCTGGTAACTTTTCAGATATTCGTCCATGGCCGAAAGATAGCCCTCAGCGGCCGACTCGATGTTGTCGATATCCTTTATATTTTCAGCCTTCCGGGTGATCTTGCGCAACTCCCCGGTGATCTTTTCCAAGCCCTTGAGCTTTACAGTCGCCTGCTGTAAGAGTTTGGGATCCTGCGTCGCCTGCCCCTTGAAATTCATAACGCGGACCGCGTTGCCCAAGTCGATGATGTCGTTGGCCAGGGTAATTTTTTCCAAACGTTCTTCAAGGTTCGCCCCGACCTGGTTAAATTCCTTTCGCATGGCTTCATTCTGGCTGGCCAATAAATCGTTGCAGTTTTTCATGTACTTGGCGGCACCGGCATTCATCATTTGTTCGTCGGTGGTCATTTTATTGACCGTTTCAAGATAGGCCGCCATGTTTTGGGCATACTTTTCAGCGGCCGCTTCCGTATCGTCAATCCGTTTGATATCCGCGGGACTCGTCGTGATGGTTCGGAGTTCTCCCGTATGCTTCTTCAGCCCGGCCAGAAGATTCATAGCTTCCACCATAAGGCCCACATCACCGGTCGCCTGTGCCTTGAAGTTGCTGACCCGCACCTTCGTGCCCAGGCCGACGATATCGGTGACGATCTCCACCTTTTTCTGCTGTCCCACAAGATCTTTTTTGAAAGCCTCGTTCTGAGCCGCCAGGAAGTCATTGGAGTTGGCCATATATTTTCCGGCCGAGGCATCAAGGATTTTCCGATCCTCCTGCATCTTGCCCACCGTTTCAACGGACTGTTTGACCAGATCCTTATATGCATTCACGGCTCGGGTGACGACTTCAAGTTGTCCTTTCAGCGCTTTGAGGTTTTTGGACTTCGTCTCAAGCCGGCGGCCTTTTTCGAGCGCATTGTCAACCGCCTGCAATTCCTTCTGCGCCGCATCATGAAATTTCGAATTCTCCGTAAAGGCGTAACCGCGCATGTCATACATCACTCGGTCGGCGGCACCCCTTAAATCGACCGCCATTTCCACTTCCGGAACATACTCTTGAGCAAGCTTCATGGTTTCCGTTTCCACGGTTCCCATCTGGACGACACCTACCCCGCCGAGGATTCCAGCAATCACGATCAAGATTCCAAATCCCAACGCAATCTTTGCACCCAGGTTCATGTTCTTCATTTCCGCGCCCCCTAATTAAATTGAATTTCAGTTCATACTTGCCCGCCGGGCTAAAAACCCTGACCCAATATAACGACCTCATCGGCGTCTCAGATCCACCACGGTGGTCACCTTTGATGCGAAGTGCAATCGACGTGTGTTCAGACTTCAGAAGCATATATCGCGCCAAAGTTTCCCGCAGCCTTTTTGTTAGATGTTTTAGCTTTTAAATCTGTTGGTTACGCAGTCTTCGGAAGACAAGTCGTATTGGGGAAAAAGAGCGCTGTCCAGAAATTGGGACGCTTTACCGGAGTAGAGATCCCAATTCCGGGACGAAATATATTATGGGGGAGAATTCAGACCGATCGCTTTGAATCGTGGTTATACAGAGGGTTGATCTTCACGGAATTTGCCGCTTTTTGATCCGATTTTTTTTCTTTTGGGAGCCCTCAGGGCCTTTGGGATTGCCCTTCAGAGGTGGAGGCTGATTTCGGTATAACGTAAACCGCATCCACGGCAACGTTTACGGATTGTCAAGCACCCGGCGGACGGTCCGGGCCATTTCAGGTCTTGCAACCGGTTTCATTAAAAATGCTTTTATGCCGATGGCTTCAGCCTTTTCACGGCTTATCCGTTCGCTGAAACCGGTGCACAGGATAGCCGGAATATCCGCGCGAATGGAGAGGATTTTCCTGACGAGGTCTCCACCGGTCATATGGGGCATGGCCATATCGGTGATCAGGAGATCAAATCCATTGGGGTCTGTTCGAAAGAAGTTAAAGGCATCAGCGCTGCTGACAAAGGAAGTAACCCGGTAGCCGAGCCGTTTCAACACTTGTTCCAGGAGAAAAATAACGGGTTGTTCGTCATCAACCAGCAGAATCCGTTCGGTTCCCCCTTGCAGCTTTTCCATTTTTGCCGTGGATTTTCTTTTAAAGCTTTTTTTCATCAAGGGCAAGTATACGTTAAAGGTCGATCCGACGCCCACTTCGCTGTAAACCTTGATATCACCGCCGTGTCCCCTGACAATCCCGTAAACCACTGCCAACCCCAGCCCGGTCCCCTTTCCTTTCTTTTTGGTTGTGAAATAGGGTTCGAAAATCTTGTCCATAACCTCGGAATCGATGCCGCATCCGGAATCCGAGATGCTCAGCCTGGCATATGGTCCCGCTTTGAGAGCAATTCCCATGGAACCCTCAGCCATTACTTCCGCTAAATGAACGGATATCTTCCCAGCCGTTTGCTCCACGGCATGGTAGGCATTGGTCATGAGATTCATGGCGACTTGATGCAACTTCGTGGCATCCGCCCTAATCAAACCGCAATCACTCTGAATGTCCTGGAAAATTTCAATATTGGCGGGAATGGTTGCCCGCATCAATTTTAAAGCCTCTTTCAAAATTTGCTGGAACCGAAGCGGCACCATCTGATGTTCGGACTGGCGGCTGAAGGCAAGAATTTGCTGCACGAGATCACGCCCCCTTTCGGCGGATTTCAAGACCTGCTGCATATTCTCGCGTTGTATGCTATCGAGAGGAAGATCTTCCATTATCACTTCCGACAAACCGATAATGGGGAATAAGATGTTGTTGAAGTCATGGGCGATACCGCCGGCCAGGTTACCGATGGATTCCATTTTCTGGGCTTCCTGCAGGCGCATTTCGTTCTGTTTGAGCTCGGTGATGTCCTGGTTCACGCCGTAAGTTTTGACGGTATTCCCTTGGGCATCCTTAACCAGAAAAAACATGACCGTAATATGGCCGATGCTTCCATCGGCGTAAACTATGCGATGTTCCAACCGGCCTTTGAAACCGGGATCGGTGGCTGCGATGGCTTTTAGGATTTCCCTTTCCACAACAAATCTGTCATCGGGATGAACAAAGCGTTCGGCATATTCGGCGGATGACATTTTGTACCCGCCGACCGCTTCGGCTGTGGTACGAAATATGTGGTAGAAATGGTCGTTGAAAGTGAAGGTGTCGGAACCGACATCATATTCCCAATGGCCCAGATGCGCGATCTCAACAGCGTTGGACAACTGCATCTGCAGTTTTTTCAGATTCTCATCGGCCCGGTTTTTATCGGTGATGTCCACGAAAATGCAGGCAAACTGGCCGGCTGCTACCCTGAAAGCCCTCACCTGAAAATGACGACCCAGTTCCCGTGAATAGCCGTCAAAGGTTTCCGGTTCTCCCGTCGTTGCCACACGACCGTATTTTTGAATCCAATGGGATTCCGTTTGTGGCATGACCTCCAGAACAGTTTTCCCGATTAGGGGTTCACCGCTTAATCCGGTCAAGCGTTCAAAGGCGGGGTTGACGGCCAGGAAGCGATAATCCACCACCTCTCCTTTGTCGTCACAGATGATTTCATGTAATGCGAAACCATCAATCATCTCGCGAAACAGCATTTGGTAATTCTGCTCCGCCTTCACCCTGTCCGTAATGTCCTCCGTGTTAAAGAGAAGGTGTTCCACTCCCTTAAATTCAAATTTGCTGATGGACAAAGACGCCATTATCAATTCGCCATTCTTACGGCGAAGCCGGAACTCTTGTTTTCGAACCGCCTCGCCTCGATCCAGCGCTGCAATAAGCTTTTCTCGATCCTTGAGATCCACCCACAGGTTTGTCATAAAAGGGCTGCTTCCGATGGCTTCTTCACGACTGTAGCCGAACATATCAAGGGTACTCTGGTTAACATCAATCCAGACGCCGTCTTTCCGCGTGCTGATGGTTATGGCATTGGAAGTCCCCATGAAGGCGGCGCGAAACCGGGACTCGCTCTCCTTCAATGTGGCAGTACGTTCCGCGGCCCATTCCTCCAGATGCACTCGATGTTTATGGAGCTCCTTTTCAGCCAGTTTCCGCTCCTCAATTTCCGCCCGGAGTTGTTCGGACTGTAGCGCCAATTTCTGCCTAAGCCGGTACACGGCCAAATGGTTTTCGATTCGGACCAAAAGCTCGGAAGCGTCTATGGGTTTGGTAAGGCAGTCAACGCCACCCGCTTTGAGGGCGCTTTCCTTCAAATGGGATTCTTCTTTGGCACTGATGAATACGACCGGGATCTCCCGCGCTTCGGCATCCGCCTTGAACTCATGGCACACCTCAATGCCGCTCATGTCCGGCAGCCGGATATCCAATAATATGAGATCCGGCAAGTTCAGGTGTATGGTGCGCAAAGCCGATCGGCCGTCGGTTGCGGATCGCACCCGGTAGCCGGCCGTTTTCAGAGCATTCGACAGGAATCCGAGGTCGGAGGCGTTACTGCCAATAAGCATAATTTCCCGGTGGGGAATGCCATTGGGCTGATCAGTAATCATCTCTTTGAACCTTTATGGGGTTTCCCAGGATCAAATTCATCGGGATTTGAAGGAAATCGTTTCCGTGCTCAATCATCATAAATATCTATGTCCGGGTAGAGCTTTTTGGCACATTCCCGGCAAATACCATGGCTGAATTTGACCTCGGAATGTTCGTGGATATATTTTTCAATCTCGTTCCAATATCCCTTATCATCACGGATTTTTTTGCAATTGCAACAAATGGGGAGTAGTCCGCTCAACTGCTTCACATTTGCCAAGGCTTCCCTTAAAGCGTCAATGAGTTCCACATTATGTTTTTCCGCCTGATCCCGTTTATCCAGATTTCGGCTGTTTTGAAGGGCAATTGCCGCAAGCTCCCCAAATCCGCTTGCGATTTTGGCATCGTTTTCCGTAAAATTTTCACTTTTGTTGGCCAATCCCATTATACCGACGGTCTTTCCGTTCAAAACAAGGGGGCTGAATAGAACATTTTTCAGTCGCACATGCCCTTTGGGCATATATTTAACCCAATGGGAATTCATAAAGTCATTATCATAAACTGCGCTATTGGTTCGATACGCGTTTTCCCTCAACCCTCTTATGGGCATGGGCAACTCCGGATCTACCGTACAGGCCAGCCGACCTGCTTCCAGAAACAGCACTTCATTCTCCGCCCCGTCCTCCGACAACAAAGCAACATAACCTGAGGTGGAACCGATGAGTTCTGAACAGATATCAAACACTTTTCTGGCGGCTGTCTGAAAATCAGTCTGCTCAAGAACAGCCCGCGCGCCTTTTAAGAATCCTTTTGTTTCGTTCACCCTGCTTTCGGTTTCCTGGAGTGATTGTTGCAGGTCGAATTGTGTTTTCCTTAGTTTTCTTATTAGCCGATGCCGCTCAATGGTATACCGAATTGTTCTGATAACCTCTGTTGCGGAAGTATCCCCCTTGCGTATATAATCCTGAGCCCCCCCCTTAACGGCGGAAAGCGCCATTTCAACGTCGTTGTTGTCCGTCATGATGATGGCCGGTATCGACGGACATCTTTCATTAAACGCCGAAAACGTATCAAGCCCGTAGCTATCCCGCAGACAAAGATCGAGAATCGCCACATCAATGGAATTCTCATCCGCTTTCTCAAAAGCACTCTGGAGCCCATCGGCATGAATACTGTTGATGTTCATTTCTTCAGAGGAATCCAGGACTTTCTTCAAAAGAAAAAAGTCATCCGGATCGGCTTCCAGAATCAGTACTGAAATTACTTCTTTCACTTATATTTCCCCTCAACGCGGAAGTTTGAACGATTGAAGCCAAAACTCCGCTATATTTTTTACGGTTTTTAAAAGATACAGGAAACCCAACTCAAATCGGATTCACTTCCTGTGACCTGAATGTTACGCCTAAATAATGTAAGTCGGATTCATTTTTTTGCTATACCTGGCCACTCAGTATATGGAGATATCCCGAAGTTCGTCAATTTTATGAAGAATCTTTCGCCTCATCCAGGACTTTTCTGACCATATGTGCCATTTCGGATTTTGAAATCGGTTTATTCAAAATCCCATTGACGGCCGTGAGTTTGGGGTTCAGTTTGTTTATCCGCTCACTGAAACCGGTACAGATGATAATCGGTATATCCGGTCTGATCGCATTCAATTCCCGGGCAAGCGCATCCCCGGTTACTTTGGGCATGGCCATATCCGTGATCACCAAGTCAAAAGCATGGGGATCGGCCTTGAACGTATTGAAGGCTTCCCCGCTGCTGAAGCAAGCCGTGACTTTATAACCGAGCTTTTCAAGCATCAGGCTTTCAACCTGCACCGCGGCTTCCTCATCATCAACCAGTAGAATTCTTTCCGTGCCGTTTGGATGGGTTTCCAATCTTTTTACGGATTCGGTTTGGGAGGATTTTTCCATCAACGGCAGGTAGATTTCAAAGGTCGACCCCTTCCCCGGTTCACTTTTTACCCTGATATCCCCTCTGTGCTCTTTGATGATGCCATACGCCACCGCCAGCCCCAGTCCCGTACCCTTGCCCTGCTCCTTGGTGGTAAAATAGGGGTCGAAAATCCTGCCCATATGGTCCGGTTCGATGCCGCAACCGGTATCCGATATGGAAAGCACCGCATAGGGACCCGGGTCGAGGGAAGCGGCCGGCAAATCCTCAATCCCGAAAACCGTTTCCCGTAAATGAAACGATATGGTTCCCCCCGACTGTTCCACCGCATGGTAAGCGTTTGTCATCAGGTTCATGGCAACCTGGTGGATTTGAGCGGCATCTCCCAGAATCAAACCACAATCGTCTCGAATATCATCAGAAATTTCGATATCGGCGGGAATCGTGAAACGGCTCAGTTTGAGGACCTCTTCCAATATGGGCTGGATTCGGAACGGTATCATTTTATGATCCGCCCGACGGCTGAAGGCAAGGATCTGCTTCACAAGCTCACTCCCGCGTCTTCCCGCTTTCAGGATCTCCTGAGCGTTTTCGTATTCCAGGCTGTCAGCGGGCAGGTCCTCCATTAACAACTCCGCCATCCCGACAATGGGAAATAGAATATTGTTGAAATCGTGTGCGATGCCGCCGGCCAGATTCCCGATGGATTCCATTTTTTGAGATTGTTGAAGGCGCGCCTCCAACTCTTTTAGTTCCGTGATGTCCTGGGCAACACCGACGCCACGAATACATTCTCTGTTTTCATCGAATTCAAGCTCTGCCTTTTCCCTGACCCATTTTACCTTGCCATCCACCAACAGACGATGCGTAATATCGTAGGATTTATTATCAAATGACGCTTTCCATTCTTTATTCACATAATCTCTGTCATCAGGGTGCACACAGGCCAAAAATGTTTCATAGGTGAGTTGCGTACCCAACGGTATGCCGAATATTTTATAATTTTCTTCCGTCCAGGACAGTTCGTTCTTCCTGACATCCAGTTCCCACGTCCCAATTTTTCCTATTTCCTGCGCTTTTTGGAGAAAATATTTCCCTTCTTTCAGGTCATCTCTAGCTTTTCGAAAGTAGACCAACAGCATTCCCAGTGCGACGATAAATTCGAGCATTGCAGCCAATAGATAGCCCCAGGGCGCAAACCAGACGACTGGCCGTAAGAAAGGGTAGTTTCCCTTATGCAGCCCCCATGCAATAAAGGCAAACCCTGTTATTTTTATTTCAGAGCTAGGCGTTACGCCTGATTTTACAAATGTTAATCCGGTCCAGATATAAACCATTGCGAGAAATGTGAACGTGGGAATTGCCATTTTCAGAAAACTGAAGTGAAATGAAATACTGACAATAATCCACACCACACCGATGCCGGAACAGAAGAACCAGACTTTCGGAAACGGTTTCTCTATAAACTGGTAGGTACCCCACAGAAGGATGATACCGCTTAAGAGACACGCCAACTGATTGCCGATCAGAAACGCCTCATTTCTTTGATCGGTTATCAACCCAAGCATAAACATAAATCTTATAAAATAAACAAACCAACTCAGGGCCCAGATGGCCAGATATCTTTTGCGATCGATAAAATAGAGGTAGCAATATACAAATGAAAGCAAGGCAGTTCCCACTGCCGTTGCGATAATCGATGGCAACAACCAGGACATGATTTATTCTCCGATTCCGCCGATGCAGTTCCCGGATGGTGTGCGCGGGGCGGCGGGATAACATAAGATCGGCTCTTAAGGCGGATTTTGTGGTGCCATAAAAAGGATGGAAGGCAGCGGTTGTTTCCTTCCAACCGTTGCCATACCATCCGCTTTATTCATATGGCAACTAGAATTCCCTGAACTCATCATCGTCCATGGGGATGACGTCCTCAGGTCTGGCCTTTCGAGGGGAAGGCAATGCTTTTTTCGAACGTTTTCCGGGTTGTGCCGTATGGCCTGATCCGAGCGCGCGGGAGGCCGTTTCGTGCGTTCTGCCCGAACCCTTCTTCCCTTCCACGATCTCCAGTAAAATCTCGACCAAGTTATTGAGTTCTTCCGATTGGGAGGACAGCTCCTCCGTCCCGGCGGCGGAGGACTGCACCACCTTGTCCATCTCTCCTACGGCCGTGTTGACCTGGCTTATTCCCTGGGCCTGCTCATGGGAGGCGGCGGCAATTTCGGAAATAAGCTCCGCCACCTTGGATGTGCTCGAAGCCACTTCCGTGAAGGCCTCGTTGGTCTTCCCCACCAGTTCGGATCCGCCCTTTACCTTTTTGACGGTGCCTTCGATGAGGTTCGCCGTGTTCTTGGCCGCCTCCGCCGCCCTTAGGGCAAGGTTCCTGACCTCATCGGCCACAACCGCGAAACCGGCCCCCGCCTCACCGGCGCGAGCCGCTTCCACTGCTGCATTCAGGGCCAGCAAATTGGTCTGAAAAGCAATCTCGTCGATGGTCTTGACGATCTTGGACGTCTCTTCGCTAGCGGCTGTGATGTCATTCATGGAGGTGGTCAAATCGTCCATGGAGATGTTTGCCTGATCCACGACGCGATTGGCGTCCTTCATCAAACTATCGGCCTCTTTTGCATTATTTGCATTGGAACTGGTCATGGAACCTATCTCTTCCAGGGAAGCAGCGGTTTCCTCAAGAGATGCGGCCTGTTCACTGGAGCCCTCGGCCATTTGCTGGCTTGCGGACGCTACCTGCTCGGAACCGCTCGACAAATTGCCGATCACCTCGGAGAATTGGGTCCTGACACGATCAAGTTCGTCCGAACTAAATGATTTCAGACCCTGGAATATCTTCTTGAAAGGGCGGGTTACTGAACCGGCAAGGAGCAAGGAAATCCCCAGGGACAGCAGAACTGCCAGAATAATGCCCGCTGTTATCATATAGAAAGCATCCTTGGCCGTCTTTTTGGCATAGGCTTGCCGTTCATTCATGAGTTTGGTTTCTCTACCGATGAAGGTTGAGATTTGCTCCCGAAACTTGTCGAAGTAGACCTTTCCCTTGGCCTCACCAACGAGATCCGCCATATCATCCATTGTTTTTGCGTCGCCGATCTCCCGCCTGAGGGCAATGCCCGGCTCAACGGCGTTTTTGATCCATTCATCGATGGTTCCCTTCATCTCCCCCAGCAGCTTCACCTGCGCCGGATTGTCCTTGACGGTGTCCGACAGGGATGCGATCAATTCGTTAAACCGCGTCCCGCCTTCCTTGTAGGGCGCAAGAAAATCCTCGTGGCCCGCAAGGAGAAATCCCCTCGATCCGGTCTCCATGTTGACGGCAGAGGCCAGGAGCTCGTCGGCCAGAGCAATCACGTCGTAGGTGTGCATCACCCATTTGGTGGTATCGGCACTGTTCTCGGCCCCATTGGCCGCAGCCTCCTGCGCCGCCTTTCGCCGCTCCTGCATCAGTTTTTTTTCTCTGCCGACGAAGGTGGCAATCTGCTCTCGAAATTTGTCGAAGTAGACTTTCCCTTTCTGCTGTTTCACATAATCCGCCATGTCATTCATTGATTTGGCGTCGCCGATCTCCCGCCGAAGGGCAATGGTGGGCTCGGTGACTTGTTGAACCCATTCGTCAATGGTCTTCCTGGCCTCCCCGAGCAATTGCACCTGCACCGGGTTGTCGTCCACGGTCTTGGACAACACCGCTATTTCTTTGTGAAAATCTTTTCTTCCCTGCGTATAGGGCGCGAGAAATTCCTCCTTGCCCGCAAGGAGATAGCCTCTCATGCCCGTCTCCATATTGACGGCAGAGGCCAATATGCCGTTTGCTTCTCCAATCACTTCATGGGTGTGATCGACCCATTTGGCGGTGTCGGTCAGGGAAGTGGTGGCGTTGATGCTCACAATGCCCAGTATCACGATCAAGATCAGCGTAACGCAGCTTCCCCCAATTAATTTTGCCTTTAAAGACAACTTCTTCCACACGGTTTCTTCCTCCATCACTGCGTTCATTTATATTCAGACTTTCCAACCAATGAGGCTCCGCCCATCAAAGGCTTTTCACATCTCCAAACCGGAAACCTCTTCCGCGCTCAGCACTCGGTCGATATCGAGTAAAATCTTGACGCCCCCGTCCATTTTGGCCATGCCGAGGATATAGTTGGTATCGAGCCTGGCGCCAAAGGCGGGGGCCTCCTCGATATCCTCCCCCTTGATATTGAGGACCTCGGAAACCGAATCCACAACGATGCCGATCATAATGGTGCCTGCCTGACCCTCAATCTCCACAACAATGGTACAGGTCCTGTCCGTGTATTCAATCTCTTCTATTCCGAACCGGCACCTCAAATCGACCACGGGAATCACTTTTCCCCGAAGGTTGATGACCCCCTTCACAAAATCCGGCGTCTTGGGAACGGACGTCACCGGCAACATGCCGATAATCTCTTTGATCTTCAAAATACCGATGCCGTAGGCCTCATCCGCCAGACTGAAGGTCAGGTACTTCCCCTCCCTTTCGGTCATGACTTTCACTGCCTGATCGACAATCTTCGTTGCTTCCGCCATTTGTTGTCTCCTTTTTTTCGATCCCATATGGTTCCGCCACCCCCTTCGAAGTCAATCCTGTTGATCGAGAAGAGGGATAATCGACGTTTCTTCACATTTCTACTGCAAATGTTGGGCCTGATTTTTTTTGCCTGTTGCGAAATATTTTAGCTATATTAAACAGCAGGTTATGCAATTTTAAGAAGAAAGCCTGTCATGGAGGGGCGAAGAATTGTCCAGAAATTGGGATTGATTAGTAGCGTAACGGTCCCAATTTCAGGACAAACGCTATCGCGCTGGAAGATTCATACACGTCGCCTAAAATAAACGACATGGGTCTCGAAAGAACAGGAAATCCTGAGATTATAATCCCACAACTCGTCCCCACCAGGAACGTGGGAACGAGCACGTGGAAAGGTTATGATTAGAAATCCTTAAAATCGTCATCATCTAGAGGGATAATCTTTTCAGGATCTATCGGTTTCTGACCCGCTTTCTTTCTCTTGGGGGCCCTCAAGGCCTTTTGGGTTGCCCTTCGGGAAGATCCGGACGGTCGTATATGGCGGACGGATTCCGTGGCATGGCTTTCAAAGGCGTGTGCGGTCTTCCCTCTCACCAGCATGATAAGATCATTCACATACGCTTTCATCTGTTCCGCCTGGGCATTCATCTCCTCGGATGCGGATGCGGATTCCTCCGCATTGGCGGCATTGCTCTGGGTCACCTTGTCCATCTCAGTTACCGCCGTATTGACCTGCTCGATGCCCTGAGCCTGTTCTTTTGAAGCAGCCGCAATTTCACTGACCAGTTCGCCGACTTTTCCGGCACTCTCGGCCACTCTACCAAATGCTCTGTTCGTCTTTTCGGCGAGCGCCGATCCCTCCTTTACTTCCTTGGTGGTGCCTTCAATGAGCGCGGAGGTATTCTTGGCCGCATCGGCCGCTCTCAAAGCAAGGTTTCGCACCTCATCGGCCACAACGGCGAATCCGGCACCCGCTTCACCGGCTCTAGCCGCTTCCACAGCCGCATTCAAAGCCAGGAGATTGGTCTGAAAGGCGATTTCATCGATGGTCTTGATAATATTTGAGGTCTCCTCACTGGCCCGGGTAATTTCTCTCATGGAAGCGGCAAGCCGTTCCATGGAATCGTTGGCGTTCCCGACAGTTTCGGTTGCCGCTCCCATGAGCTTATCCGCCTGATTGGCATTGTCCGCATTCTGTTTTGTCATGGAGGATATTTCCTCCAGGGAAGCGGAGGTTTCCTCAATACCCGCCGCCTGCTCCGAAGCCCCTTCGGCCAGGGACTGGCTGGAAGCGGAGACCTGGCCCGAGGCTGCAGCCACCTGTTCCGAGCCGTCGCCCAATCCTTCAATGATGGCGTTGATGGGATTGGTGATCACCCTGGCGATCAACAGGGCGACCAGAATAATGGAAATGATGCCGATAATGGCAATAATGCCGATGAGCCACGCAATGAGGTTCACCGAGGCGAAGGCTTCCGATTCATCAATTTCCGCAATCAATGCCCAGGTGGTGCCACCTAGCTTTACGGGCGCAAAGGCGGAAAGAACCGGGTTGCCGTTATAGTCCATAATGATTTTTGAGCCGGTCTTGCCGCCAAGTGCCTCCCTGGCGGCTTCCGTGTCCACCTTCCCTTTGGCGGGATCGGCGAAAGAGGCCTTGACCGAATGGTTGGCGGGATCCAGGAATGAATCGGATCGCATCAGCTTGTCGGGCCCCACCAGGTAGGTTTCGCCGGTCTTGCCCATGCCGTCACGTTGCTGCATGATGTTGTTGATGGATGCGAGCGACAGCTGAAGGGCCACCACCAGTTCTGTTTTACCGTCATGAATCACCGGCTGGGCCACAAAGGCACACGGTTCATTGTTGCTGGGGGCGTAAGGGGTGAAATCGGCCATACCGTACGCTTTGGTTTTGAGCACATTTTGCACGAGCCTGCCCAGATTGGAACCGGCGTATTTTCCGTTCACCAGATTGGTACGGTAATCGGCCTCTTTGCTAACGGTATAGAAACAGTAACCGTCCGGGTTCATGAGGAACAGATCATAGTAGCCGTACATCTCTTTGTATTTGGCAAAAAATTCTTTCCCACTCTCATCCACGGGAGAAAAGGCCTCCGTCACGTCCATCTCGGCAATAATGGCCCACTGAAGGCCGAAGATTTTGAGGGGGGAATAGGCGGAAAGGACCGGATTGCCGTTATAGTCGATAATGACCTTTGCTCCTGATCTCCCGGAGAGCGCCTCTCTGGCCGCTTCCGTATCTACCTTCCCCTGCTCCGGTTTTGTAAAAGAGGCTTTCACGGAATGGTTCGCGGGATCCAAAAATGAATCGGACCGCATCAGCTTGTCCGGGCCAACCAGGTAGGTTTCACCGGTCTTACCCAGGCCATCGCGTCCTTTCATGATATCGTTGACCTGGTTCAAAGGGATCTGGATGGCCACGACGCCTTCAAAGTTACCGTCGCGACGTATGGGACAAGCCATAAACCCCGCGGGCTCGCCTCCGGATGGTCCATAGGGCGCAAAATCAGCAAAAACCAGGTCTGCCTTTTTTGCATCTCGAAACGCCTTGGCTAGGCCCGAATCTTTGAGGCTCCCTTTCACAAGGTTCTCACCGAAATCCGATTCCTTGGTGACCGTGTAAACCACATCCCCGTTTTTTGTAATGAGGAACAGATCATAGTAACCGAAATCTTCGGTAATATTTTTAAATATCTTCTCGTATTTATCCGCCAGTAATTTCCAGACGGTGCCGCTGATTTTCTGATCAGGAGATAGCGATGTCTCAAATTCAACAATGGCTTCTTCCACAGCGGTATTTTCCGTAAGAGACCGAACAGAACCACCCAGGCTTTTAAAGTAAGCCTCAATCTGATTCCGCTTGATTTCCGCGACGGCTTTTAATTTATCAAAGGACTCTATTCTAAGTGTCCCCACCGTTTCCACCAGAACACCCATATCTCCCTTGCGTTCCTTGAAGAAATTCTGGATCTGGTTTTTCTTGATGCCGCGAACCCCTTCAAGCTGCCCGAAAGCCTGCTGTGACAGCGCACTGCTCGATTTAAAGTAGGATACAGCCGCAATGACACCGAATGGAATCAACCCCACTGCCAGAAACGCCAACAGAAGCTTCATTTTCAAGCTCATGTTCTTCATTAATCATCCCCCTCCTTCTCTCATTTAAAACGCCGTTGAATGTCATTTTTGGCAATAGGCAATCCAAAAACGTTAGTTATACTTATATATTCAAGAATCATGCCGGATTTTTAAGGGAGGCAAGGCGGATCTTTTTTAACTTTTAATTCAAGATATTATGGATTTTCTAACAGATCCGACAGCAGGGAGGGCAAAAAAGGCTGTCCCGGAATTGGGACTCTTATTGGGCATGAACATCCTGATTTTAGGACAGATGGGACATTCGGGCCTCATCCAAAAGTTTCCGCACCAGATTCGCCAAATCGGCTTTTTTGACCGGCTTGGCAGAAAACCTTTGATCCCGAGCCGTTTTGCTTTTTGGCCATTTATTCTGTCACTGAACCCGGTAATAAGAATGATGGGGATATCCGGATTGATGGCCATGAGCTGTTCTGCAAGCTGATCGCCGGTCATTCTCGGCATCGCCATATCCGTGATCACCAGGTCAAAAGACCTCGGATCGGCCCCGAAAGCCCCCAGAGCACCGATACCGTTGTTTCGCGCCTGCACCCTATAACCGAGGCGCTCCAATATCATTTTTTCAAGTCGCAAAATAGGCTCTTCATCATCCACCAACAAGATCCGTTCGGTTCCCTTTGGCTGAATCCGGGTTTTCTCAATAGGCACCGTTTCAGTGACGTCCTTCAACAGAGGCAGGTAGACAGTGAACGTCGTCCCCTTCTCCAATTCGCTCTGAACCTCAATATCCCCGCCGTGTGCCTTGACAATTCCGAAAACCACAGCCAGTCCCAGGCCGGTCCCTTTCTCTTTCTTCTTTGTCGTGAAATAGGGATCGTAAATCTTTTCCATTACGGCGGGCGCAATACCGTGGCCCGTATCGGAAACACTTAACACCACATATTTGCCGGGTTTGAGGGAAAGGGTCTTCAGATTGGATGACGTCAGTATTTGCTCCTCCAACCGGACGGATATCCCTCCCCCTTTTTGCTCCACGGCGTGGTAGGCGTTGGTTATCAGGTTCATGATGATTTGATGCAGTTGTGTCCCATCCCCCAGCACAAAACCGCAGTTGCCTTGAACAAACTGGGAAATCTCGATATTCGCGGGTATGGTTGAACGGCACAGGGTGAGCACTTCCCGAACAACCTGTTGTACCCTAACAGGCATCATTTGGTGTTCGGATAGGCGACTGAAGGCCAGAATCTGTTTAATGAGCGCCCTCCCCCTTTGGCCCGATTTCAGTATCTGTTGGACATTTTGATATTCCACGCTGCCGGGTGGAAGATCTTCCAGAAGCAATTCGGATAAACCGAGGATCGGAAAGAGGATGTTGTTGAAGTCGTGTGCGATGCCGCCGGCGACGTTGCCGATGGATTCCATTTTTTGAGCTTGTTGGAGCCGATCCTGCAATTGCTTAAAATCGGTGGTATCCCTGAAAACGGATATGGTAAAAAGGGAGCCGTCGTCATCGTTAAGAATTGCGCTCGATACGCTGAAAGATCTATTATCTTTGGGGCTTACAATATCTTTGTTGGCAGACCCGTCCCGACGGATTTTCTCCTTTTGGCACCACGGGCATTTCTCATCAAAGTCATGCAACGCTTTATAGCAGAATTCCCCGGCGCCATCCTTTCCGATTCTTTCGATCATGGCCTGATTCATATATTGCACGCGATAATCTTCAGAACAGATGTAAACGGGATCTTTTATGGCTTCCATCATTGTTCGGTATTTTGATTCACTTCTTTTCAGCGAGGCCTCTGCTCTTTTGCGATCGCTGATATCAACCCAATTGGCCAAATGGTAAACTAGTTTCTTCCCTTCAAAAATCGGTTTAAAGGAAACTTCGACCGCAAAGACCTCTCCCGATTTCTTTTGGAATAATTCTTCTGTTTTTTCAATACCATGAACCAGGGCTCCGTCAAAATCCCCTTGTATCTTCTGAATCATTTCATCCGCCCACCAGGGAAAAGGATCTTTCAGACCGATTATTTCGTTTGCTTTAAATCCGGTCAGTTTTTCAAAGGCCTGATTTACGAAACGAACCGATCGGTCGGGATTGAAAGCCAGAACGGGATTGGGTGCTTTTGCAATCAGGTTTGCAGTAAAACTGTTTCTTTCCTTCAGCATCAAACCCAATTCACGATTTTCTCTGGTGAGCGATGCAATTTTCTTTTCAAGCGCTTCGTAGGAAGGTTTTTGATCCATATTTTTATCCGTATTTCTTACAGTTTTCACGAATCAGGTGATCAGGGTAGTCCCTTCTAAAAAGAAGCACCGATGAAAATCAAAGTCAAGCGTTACTTGCGTTTTTTGATGAAGCGGATGGTCACTGCGAGTACGTTTTAGGGTGAGTGAAGAGGTGAAGTTATGGGTTTCAGGCTATTGATAACCTCTTATCTGTCTGCACCTTTCATCATGCCCGACATTTTCAATCATTTTGTTCAATACGGCCGATAGGCATGAAAAATCACTGTCCAAATAGCTCACGAACCGGGGATAGAGTTTGTGCCCCGTTGAAACGGTTTGCAGGTCTCTGTCGGGCAGGACGAGAAGAATGGGGTGGTCGTTGATCAACTCACCCATTTGGGTAAGCTCTTCCAACTGCGGTCTGTTTTGAGGCACGAGAATCAATATGGAACGTTCTGTACGGGGTTGATGGAACCGTTCCCAAAGGGCTTTTATGGTGGGCACAATTTCGACCTGGTGGCCATTGAACTTTATTTGAATATCTTTCAGCAATCCCCTCGCCGCTTCGTTTTTGGCGTCATAATAAAAGACGATCATCATGGAGTGCCTCCAACTCTTGTTCCGATTGCACCGGCACATTATTAAAGTTTCCACGAGCTCAATCCTTTTGATCGAGACCGGTTTTCAGTTTTGGACCTTACTGGGCAGCTATCAATTATCGTGCCAAAGCTTTCAAATGACGGAATCCCATCTTTTAAAATTATAATTTCAACAGGTTAGATGATTCAGGAGAAAAGATTCCCAATTAGAAATAAATGGCATTGTCCCGAAACAGGGACATCCTTGGCTCATGGGATGTCCCATTTTTGGGAAAAAAGAGGGTCGTTCTGAAAATAATCAGGCGGGTCGTTTAATATCGTGCTTTTTCAGACGCCCATATAAACGGGACCGGGAGAGCCCGGAAATGGCACAGGCTTTTTGCATATCCCACGCCGTAAAGGAAAGAAGGTCTTCAATATATTGCCGTTCCGTGGTCTCAAGCAAGGCGTTAAGATTGGATAACCCGTCATTTTCTTCTTTAGAACTCACGGGTTGGGGTTGCCGGGTCTTTCCGGGGGATTGAATTGACGCACGAGCCAATAGTGCTCGAATATGGGTGGGCAAATGAATGGGGAAAAGGGTCCGCAAACGTTGGGCCACGGAAATGGAGCTCTCCAGTGCATTGATCAACTCTCTCACATTACCCGGCCAATCATGGGTTTCAATCGCCATCAGAAACTCCGGAGAGAAATCCTTGGTGGGCAGCCCGTATCGATCGCAAAGCCTGTCCACGTAATGGGTCGCCAGTTCCCGGATATCGTCTCTACGGTCTTTTAGAGGGGGCAATTTAATGGAAAGGGATCGCAAACGGAACAGCAGGTCTTTCCTGAACCTTCCTTTTGAAACCATATGATCCAGGTCCTGATTGGTAGCGGAAATCAGTCTGAAGTCACTCTGAATTTCCTTTCGGGATCCAACGGGGCGAAAAGAATGCTCTTGAAGAACACGAAGAAAGGCCTTCTGAACTTTCAAAGGAAGCTCTCCCACTTCATCGAGAAAAAGTATTCCCCGGTGCGCCTGCCTGACCAACCCTTCCTCGGCCCGGTCGGCGCCGGTAAAAGCCCCCTTTTCATGACCGAACAGGACGCTTTCAACCAGGTTTTCAGGCAATGCCGCACAGTCTACCACCACAAGGCTCTGGTCTCTTTGTGCGCTGTTCCGATGTATGGCGCGCGCAAACAACTCTTTTCCGGCGCCCGTCTCCCCGGTAAGCAACACACTGCTGTGACATGCCGCAGCCTGTGCCAGATAACCGATGCAATTTTGTAGCGCCTGACTCTTTCCAATGATGCCTTCCCGGTTCAAAACCACGGGTGTTTCGTATTTTCTCTTTTCCGCCCGGTACTCCAGCGCACGCGTCAGACGGAGCTTTATCTGGCTCAATCGGGTCCCTTTTTCAATGTATTCCCAGGCACCGCTTTGAATGGCCAATTCAGCACCGTCAGGATTTCCATACCCTGTGATAATGATAATTTCAGGATGGGATGGTGCGGACTTGAACTCGGGCGATGCGGCGAGTCCGTCCCCATCGGGAAGATTCACATCCAGAAACACCACGTCAAAAGATCCGGATGACACGGCCTGAAGTCCGTCCGCCAGGGTGGTGGCACAAAATGGGATGTGCCCAATCTGCTTTACCGCCGCAGATAGCGAATATCTCATCCCTTCGTCATCATCTACGATCAAGATCTCAGCCATTTTCTCACTCCATTTTCAGTGTTGCAGGCCCAAAACTTTCATCACACCCATCTACTTTGATAAAGGAAAAGCAAAAGCACCCGCCTGTCTGATTTTCATGACGGCGGGGAGAAAGGTTTATAAGGGCTTTCCAAAAAAAGAGGTCACATCGAATGGAGAGGCAGCAAAAATTATACCAAAAAGGGGCCTTAGAAATATCAATATTGATTACAATTAGTTAGGAATAATCCTCTACTCATATGGAAAAAATAAGCACCGCCACAAGCATCGTTATTTCGCCTTTTGTCAATTTCTTGACCGGCATTTTGACCCAGATGTTTACCGGAGTTATCCCTAGGCTACATCTGGACCAGTTGCCTTCTCAAAAGCTCCAAGGCCTTTCGCATGTAACCACGCCATGCCAAGTGGGTAATAAGGCATAGGACCGGCCCGGACCAAAAATAACGCGTATGAAACGTATAGCGCCATTTGATAGTTGTCTTGCCCGATGAAGCGCCGTCAAACTACCACTCACCGGTCGCCGAAGCCACAAGAATTCCCAAAAATCCCGTAAATTCGCTGACCGTGTAGCTGAAATAAGTCGGGTAATCGTATTTTGTAAGCATTTCCCGGGCGGAGCTGCCATCGGACAGGATCACTGTTCGTGTTTGATTTTCACCGTCCCAATGGCCGGTTTGGCTTTCCGTGCCAGTAACGGCAGGCAGGGGGCCGTAGCCTGTAAAGATGGAGGTGAGGTCAACGGGCACCGTGTATTCAAAAACATCCTCTCGATTGCCCACCACTTCCGTACATACCGTTGCTGAAAGAAACGCCATCGCACCATCTCCTTTGTCTCGATTTATGGGAAAAATCGATCTCTAGGGTCATTTTTCATTGTTCCTTTTCACAATATCCCGCCACCATCTCTCCTTGAGCAGGGGTTGATCATACCGGGTTGTCTCTCCGATTCTAGGCGTTATAAGCTGAATCTCTTTTCTTTTCGCAACCGCCGTGATCCGCTCCATGGGTTCGAACCAGGAGTGCAGTGCCAGATTGAACGCCCCCCAATGGATGGGGTGCAGCACCCTACCCTTCAAATCCAGGTGGGCCCGGACGGTTTCTTCGGGAAGCATGTGCACCTTGTGCCACAGAAGATCATAGGCGCCGCACTCCAGAAAGGTGATGTCAAAGGGGCCGAACCGGTCTCCAATTTCCTTGAACCCTTTGAAATAACCGGAATCGCCGCTGAAAAAAACCTTGTGGGCGGAGTTGGAAATCACCCACGAGGCCCACAGGGTCTGGTTGCGATCAAAGAGACCGCGCCCTGAAAAATGCTGGGCCGGCGTGGCGGTCACCGTCATGTTGGGGTCCAAATGGCATTCTTCCCACCAATCGAGCTCACAGATATGGTCTCTTGAGACCCCCCACTTTTCCAGGACAGCCCCCACCCCCAACGGAACGATGAATCGGGAGGTTTTCTCCTTAAGCCTGAGAATCGAGAATTTGTTGAGATGATCATAGTGGTCATGTGAAATGATGACGACATCCAAAGGGGGCAACTGATCTATGGTTAGAGGCGGATCGCCGCAAAAGCGCGTAGGACCCACAATGGAAATTTTTTTCTCAAACACCGGATCGGTCAAAATTTTGTAGCCGTCCATATTGATCAACAGCGAGGAATGACCAAACCAGATGGCATTGAGCAGGCGGTTTCCACCACCGTTAAAACCGGATAAATCCCCGGAGATCACGGGAATAGGCAAATCCGGGGTGCGGTCGTTATCGGTAAAAAAGAACTTCCATGCAACCCGGACATTATCCAGGACCGACATATCCAAGGGATTTCCATAGGGGTTGAATCCGCTCTCTTTAAATTGGGGGGATGCTTCGATCTTGTTTTGAATGGCCGGGTTCGAACCGGCCTTCGACGAGGTACAAGACAGTGAGAAGGTCATGGCGGCAATTCCTGTGACAAGGGTCAATAAAAGCGATAATTTCATGGTTTCCGGTACGGGTTGGCGTTTTTTAATGAATGTTCATTTATTAAAAAGGCATATTTTTTGCTTTTAAAGCTTGATGGCATCCCATGCCAAATTAAAGGCCGTTTCCATACTCTCCGAAGTGGGATCAAAATCGATGCACAGGCGCGGGTTTGAAAGGGCCATTAACGGGTATACCATAAAGGCTGTCAAAACATCGAAGGGCACATCCTTAAGAATTTTTTGATGGATACCCCGTTTTAGCACTTCGATCAAGGGGGCAAAGTATTTTTCCACCTGCGACCTGTCCACCTGCGCATAATAGGGAGAGTTGGCAAACTGGTCTGAAAACCGAAAGTATTCGGCATTACTGGAGATATATTCGAACATGGTCATCCATACATTCCGCAGAATATCCCGTATGGGCAAACCAGCGTCAAAATCCTTCAGAATGGCCCGGCTGAAATCTCTTTTGATGTCAGTATAGGTTGAGACCAGCAGGTCCTCTTTGTTGTTATAGTAGACATAGAGTGTGGCCGGAGATACGCCGGCTTCCTTGGCAATCTTGGATACCGAGGCGGCGGCGAACCCCACGGCGTTCACCGTCTTGACCGTGGCCTCGAACAGGGCCGCTTGTTTTTCCTCATCCCTTGTTCTCATGCTTCTAAAGTAAATGATCGTTCATTTAAAGTCAAAGAATTTTACATGGGATCATGAAAGAATATGTTTTTTGGGTAAAGGGACTATTCCAGATCCAGGCCGAAACGGTTCTGGTTCAGGAGCCAGATGGCGTCGTCGCCGAGAATGTCCATAAAGCTGTTGTCGGCAAGGTTGCACCTGAATCCCCGGCAGGTGCGGGGCCTGTAATGGTAAATCTTGCAGAAGTGCTTGCCGTTCCGTTTTTCCATAAAAATGCACCCTTTGTCATCGGGATGGACCATGTAGATTTCCCCCCGAGCTTTCGCCGCCGCCGTAAGTTCCTTCAGGGAATGACCTCGCAGCTCGTTGAGGCTCAAATTCATTCCCACATACCCCCCCATCCGCTTGATGAAGGGGACCTCCTCCGGTTGCAGTCGAATGCGGCGGTACCGTTTACAACAGGCGCCGCATTGGCGGCAGTCGGAAAAGATCGTATTGAGGGTCGTGGAATTGAGGGGTGGTGATGTCATGGGGTTTGGGCTCCTTACCAGCTCCAGAATGAATGTGCGGGATGATCAATGAGAATTCGTTGGGCCCGCTCGGCGGCCACGATGCCGATGCGGTGCATTTTGGGATCGAGCAGACTGTCCAGGGTTGCCAGGACCCCCGCTTCCAGGGCGACCGGATTGTACCCCCCCTCCAGGATGAACAGAAGCCGGTTATCGCAGACGTCCCGGGCGAATTGTTTGAACATGTGGGTGGCCCGACCGAACCACCGGGTGGACAGG
Source organism: Desulfatiglandales bacterium (assembly GCA_963663335.2). Classification (GTDB taxonomy): domain Bacteria; phylum Desulfobacterota; class DSM-4660; order Desulfatiglandales; family Desulfatiglandaceae; genus NaphS2. Next base: position 1,575,001 of record CAXXLN010000002.1, read on the forward strand.
AGGGTCTTACTGATGGGATCGTCCGCGTGGCCGTCGTAGCCGGCTGAAACGATAATGATCTGGGGCAAAAACTGTTCAACCACGGCGCCCACCATTTGTCCCAGCAGATAAGTATATTCCGGGTCCCCGAACTGGGGATAGACCGGCACGTTGATATTGTAACCCACCCCCTGGTCCCGCCCCAGTTCATAAGCTTTACCGGAAAAGGGGAAAACATCGTTCTGGTGAAGGGAAATGACCAACACCCGGTTCGAATCATAGAAGATTTCCTGGGTGCCGTTGCCGTGGTGAACGTCGAAATCGCAGATCAGAATACGGCTCAATCCGTAGGCCCGCTCCAGGTAGGCGGCGGTGATGGCGGCATTGTTCAGAACGCAGAACCCCATTCCGCGGCCGGGTTCCGCATGGTGGCCGGGGGGACGTATCAGAGCGAAGCCGGCGTCAACCTCCTCATTAAGGATACGATCCGCCAGGGTCAAGCAACCACCGGCCGCCAGACGGGCCGTGTACGGCGTGGCGGCCATGAGGTAGGTATCCCGGTCATAGGCGTAGGGGTCGCAGTGAACGGCATATTCGCGCATCTGTTCCATGTAGAATTTTGAATGGACGGCCGATATTTCGTTCGTGGTGGCCTCCCGACCCGCGTAACGCTTGAACCGGCCGTTGTAAGCCGGAGAGTCCAGTGACAGGTAGAGGTTGCGGATACGATCCGGGTTCTCCAGGGAATGCTGTTCGATGGTATGGTCGAAATATCGGCGATCGAGGATGAGTCCCGGCTTCCTATTCATAGTGGTACCTGTAGGTTGGGTGACGCTTGAAGCCAGGCATATCGAGCCGGAACAGATGACCGGCTCGGATCACTTTCTGGTCTTCATAGGCCAGGGTATCGGCAATATCAAAACCGAGTTTCTGAAGGCAGCGTTGCTGGACATGGTTGTCGATATCCGTGTAAACTTCCACGTTCTGAATCTCCATCCGTTCGAACAGGTACATGATGAGAAATTTCTGGGCCTCGGTACCGTAGCCCCCATTGCGGTATTCCGGCAAGGCGATCTTGAGGGAAAAGACGGCGGTACGCTGCTTTTCGGGTCTCAGCCAGAAATGGATGGTTCCGATGGGTGGCCCCTGGCGCAAAACAATCATATAAGTTCGACCGGAGCCGTTCCAGAACAGACCCGATTTCAGACCTTCCAAGGCCTCTGCGTCTATCAGGCGTTCGGGGGTCAGATAGCTGCCGTAGGCCTCTCTGGAATTGCTCCAGAGAACAAACAGGGGGAGGTCTTCCGCTTCCATCTTACGCAACACCAAACGCCGCGTGAATATGAGCTCATCGCACAGGTTCATGGTTGCCGACCGTCGGTCCGCCGCCCAAACGCGTTTCTTGCGCCCATGGTCAACCGTCAGGAAAGGTTGGCAATGGATTCCTGCAAATTCTTGCCGGATTCCACCAAGCGATCCAGGGCCGTCACCGTTTCTCCGATGGATTGGTTGATGGCCTCGGTGGACTGCTGGTTTTCCTTGGAGGAATCGGCAACGGTCTCGATATGCGCCATGACTTCCCGACCATCGGCGTTCAGCGCGTCGGCGGAAGTCCGCAAATTGTCCACCGAACCGGAAATGTTGACGATCCCTTCGCTGATTTTCTCCATGGATTTAAGCGCTTTATTGATGACTTGTCCGCCTTCGCCCAATGTGTTCATCCCTTGTTGCATGGCCGTGATGGTATGGCGGGATTCACTTTCCACATTCTTAACGATGTTGGAAATATCCACCGCCGATTTGGCGCTCTTTTCGGCCAGCTTGCGAACCTCGTCGGCCACCACCGCAAAACCGCGGCCGGCATCCCCCGCCCTGGCCGCCTCAATGGCGGCATTGAACGCCAGCAGGTTGGTCTGGGAAGCGATCTCTTTGATGATGTCCACGAACCCGGAGATTTTCTCCAGTTGATCCACCAGTTCGGTGACGATCCGGTTGTTCGTTTCCATGGTGGTATTGATGTCGGCCATTTTATGACCGGCGTCCCGGCCCGCTTCCTGGCCGATTTCCGCCTCTTTGGCCACATCGGCGGCCAGTTCGTTGGATGACTGGGCCAGGGCCAGCATGGCTTCGGAACTCTCCACCATGGCCCTCACCCGCCCCGCAGCGTGGTCCAGCTTGTCCACCTCTTCGGCAATCAGGGTGTTCATCCGGGCCATATCCGCGCCGGCCCGGTCCATGCGTTCCTTGGAAGCGTCTACCTGAGAACTCACATCTTCGCAGGCCTTGGCCACCAGTTGAGCGACCTCTTGCTCGGCGGTGATATCCACCATATACTCCAGCGCCCCCTTGATATTCCCCTTGGCATCCTTGATGGGCGCTCCCGTATATTTAATGGGAATGATCCTGCCGTCGGCAGGCCTTGCAACGCTCTGATCACTCACCACACTGTCCGTCTTCATGGCACGGGCGCAGGCGCATTTCTCCGTCTTACAGTGCGGCGTCTTGAACAGGTCATAACACTTGCGACCCACCGCCTCATCCGGCGTCAAACCCACAACACCCGCTCCCGGAGGGTTCATGTACGTCACATTGTACTCCGTATTCATGTGGGGATCGTGTTCAGGTTTTCACATCCGCCGCCTGGCGCTGCTTCATTTCCTCCGTCACGTCGAACGTACTCCAGCGCCCCCTTGATATTCCCCTTGGCGCTTGATGGGCGCTCCCGTGTATTTAATGGGAATGATTCGGACGCGCGATGGTCTGCTCCGTCACCACGCTGTCCGTCTTCATGGCGCGCGCGCACGTCCGTCTTACAGTGCGGCGTCTTGAACAGGTCGTAACACTTGCGGCCAACCGCCTCATCCGGCGTCAAACCCACAACACCCGCTCCCGGAGGGTTCATGTACGTCACATTGTACTCCGTATCAATGGACATAATCGGCGTGGGGATCGTGTTCAGGTTTTCGATCTTCTCATCCGCCGCCTGGCGCTGCTTCATTTCCTCCGTCACGTCAAGAACGTACTCCAGCGCCCCCTTGATATTCCCCTTGGCGTCCTTGATGGGCGCTCCCGTGTATTTGATGGGGATGATCACACCGTCAGCGGGACGCGCGATGGTCTGCTCCGTCACCACGCTGTCCGTCTTCATGGCGCGCGCGCACGCGCATTTCTCCGTCTTACAGTGCGGCGTCTTGAACAGGTCATAACACTTGCGACCCACCGCCTCATCCGGCGTCAAACCCACAACACCCGCTCCCGGAGGGTTCATGTACGTCACATTGTACTCCGTGTCGATACTCATGATGGGCGTGGGAATGGTGTTCAGGTTTTCGATCTTCTCGTCCGCCGCCTGGCGCTGCTTCATTTCCTCCGTCACATCAAGGACATATTCCAGCGCTCCCTTGATGTTCCCCTTGGCGTCCTTGATGGGCGCTCCCGTGTATTTGATGGGGATGATCACACCGTCAGCGGGACGCGCGATGGTCTGCTCCGTCACCACGCTGTCCGTCTTCATGGCGCGCGCGCACGCGCATTTCTCCGTCTTGCAGTGGGGCGTCTTGAACAGGTCGTAACACTTGCGGCCAACCGCCTCATCCGGCGTCAAACCCACAACACCCGCTCCCGGAGGGTTCATGTACGTCACATTGTACTCCGTGTCGATACTCATGATGGGCGTGGGAATGGTGTTCAGGTTTTCGATCTTCTCGTCCGCCGCCTGGCGCTGCTTCATTTCCTCCGTCACATCAAGGACATATTCCAGCGCTCCCTTGATGTTCCCCTTGGCGTCCTTGATGGGCGCTCCCGTGTATTTGATGGGGATGATCACACCGTCAGCGGGACGCGCGATGGTCTGCTCCGTCACCACGCTGTCCGTCTTCATGGCGCGCGCGCACGCGCATTTCTCCGTCTTGCAGTGGGGCGTCTTGAACAGGTCGTAACATTTCTTGCCGACGGTCTCTTCCGGCATAAGGCCCACTAAGGCCGCGCCGGACGGGTTCATGTAGGTAACGGTGAACAATTTGTCCACTTCTATAATGGGCGTAGGGATCACATCCAGGTCGGTTTCCATCTGGCGCAGGCGGCTTTCGGTTTCTTTCTGAGCGGTGGTTTCGGCAAGGGTAATCAAGGCCCCACCCCCGTCCCCATTGAGACTGCTGGCCGTAGAGCGGAAATACCGGACTTCCCCATTTCCATTTTTATGGATCACGTCCGCGGCAGCCGGTTTGCGGATCCGCTGGGCCTTGGTCAGCGGACACTCTTTGGTACCGCAGTGGGAGGAGGGGCAGGCTTCCTCGCACACCATCCGGCCGATGACGGCATCCGCCTTTAGACCGAAGCTCTTCAGAAACGCTTCGTTAGCCTTGATGATGGTCCGGTCGGCATCCACGATAAAACTCGGATCGGTTAAAAGATCAATAAATTCAGTGTCGTTGCGTCTGATCCCATTTTCTTCGGTTCCCATGGGTTTCTCCTGTTTGCTTTAGTTGGATTTCAATAATATTTAATTCACCCACATGCCCACTCACACCTGCATCGCCGATTCAGTCAAAGAAAGCGGCTCCTCATCGGCAAGGACCGAAAAGGAAGTTTCGGAACTCACATCATCACCTTCGGTCAATGCGGTTACGGCTGCCATGAAAAGGGGCACATCGATGATCATGGTCGGGTTCGGATTGCCGTCGGCGTCGTCTATCTCGATAATTTTCGCCAGTAAACCCCGAAAACGGGCTTCTTCGCGACGTGCGAGCAATTTGGGAATTTTCTGATCCTCAACATGGTCAAGTGTGACGATTCTGAACAACCGATCGATGAGAATTCCCACACGGCGGTCATTCCAGACGAAGATCATGATCAGTCCATCACGGCCTTGATCATCGGCCACATGGAAATAGCGCCTCAGATTGATGACCGGAATGACTTCCGTGCGAAGGTTGATGAACCCCTCGATGTAATCCACCTGGCCCGGGAGATGATGGATGTTGCCGTTGGCCGGTACGATCTCGCGAATGTGCTCGATGGGCGCGCCGTAAACCGTATCCAGGGCAAAGGTGATATAGGTCTGTCTATTTCCCTCGTGCTTCACTGCCCGGGCAGGGCCGAAGCCGGGTTTTATTTCTGCGGTAACATTCTCATCGTTAATACGCAAATGCCCGGCAATGCGTTCCCGGACGATGCGAAACAGCTCGATCATGTCCAGGAGCACCACGGCGGCATCCGGTTGCTCGATAACCCCGCTGAACCCTCCGGAATGGCGGCTCCCCACCAGAGGCGGCATGGGCGCCAGGTCCTTGGAGGCGAAGGAAAAGACTTCCTTGATGTCGTCCACCAGGACGCCCACCCGAAGGGATTCGTCACGTAAGATGATAATGCGATGTTCAGGGGTCAGAACGCCGGCACCTTCCCCCACAAACTTCCTGAGATCGATGATGGAGATCCGTTCACCACGCAGGGCAATCACCCCGAGGATGTAATCCTCCACCAGAACCCGCTGGCTGATTTCCGAAACCGTGATGATTTCACGGACCTGGTCGACATCCATGCCGAAGAGTTCATCCCCCATATGGAAACTGAGCACCTGCCGACGGGTATCCGCCTGTTGGTCCTCCTGACGCGTCGCCTGTTGCTGCAATTGCAGCGGCAATTCCTCAAAATCGAACATGGACAAAGGATCGATCACCTGAACCAGCCGTCTCCCTTCATCCAGCTTGATCACATCCGCCACCAAATTTCCCTCCGCCTGGAATTCCGGCGCCAGGGTTTCCATCTGCCGGGAGTTCACACGGATGACTTCGTTTATCCGGTCGAAGGTCAGGCCCATGAAGCGGGCCTTGCAGCGCGTAATGGCGATATGACCCTCCCGGGGTCCGGAAGGGGCCGGTATTCTAAAACGTTTGCGGGTGTCGATGATGGGAACAATATTGTCGCGCAGGCTGATGATGCCGGACAGGTAATCGGGTGTGGCCGGTAGCGGAACGATGTTGTTCGGTTCGGGAATGGCGTCCTGCACATATGCCACATCCAGCGCAAATTCCAGCTGGTCAAGGAAGAACGTTGCGAAAAGGCGTTCTTCCTTGCCTTGGGTGTCATTGCCGTGGCATTCCATTCAAACCTCCATTTCAACAATCGTTTGCGGGCAAAGCCGTGGGAACGGATCGCCGTCGTAATACAGAAAAGGGTATGCCCGTTAGCGCCGGGAGAGGATTAGTAGCTATATCGTCTGATTTTGCATTCAACTTGAGCATTATTTTCGAGGGAAATATTCTTTCATGACGGTTTCAAATGGAATTTCCCTGGCACCGGCTTTCTGGTCGGCAAACATCCAAATACCGTGCCAGTTTCTTCAGGACACGCTATTATCATGTTGTTTATCTGTATTTTTGGACGGTTATGAAATTAGAGGGGGCGCGGTATTGTTGATAAAGGAAAAATATCGTCCCATTTTCGGGACATTTTTAAGGATAGGGTTTCCTGATTTTGGGACAAGTCCCACTTTTTGGGATGTTTAAGGGATAGGATCACATCCCCAGATAGGCGGCCCGGATGGAGGCATCCGACATCAGTTCCTTGCCGGAGCCTTCCCGTGTGATGCGGCCGGTTTCCATGACATATGCGCACTTTGCAAGGTGGAGCGCATGGGTGGCATTCTGCTCCACCAATAAAATGGAGAGACCGTGCCGATTGATTTCGGAAATGGTTCTGAAAAGTTCGGCCACGATAAGGGGGGCCAGCCCCAGGGAAGGTTCATCCATCATCAGGAGTAAAGGCTTGGCCATGAGGCCCCGGCCGATGGCCACCATCTGCTGTTCACCACCGGAAAGCGTATGGGCTTTTTGCTTTTTTCGTCTCTTAAGGTTGGGAAACAGATCCAGAATCCATCCAAGTGTCTGATGGCGAAGTGCCCGGGCTTTACGCGGGTAGGCACCCAGTTCCAAATTTTCCAGCACGCTCATGTGGGGGAAAAGATGACGCTCCTCCGGCACCAGGCAGAGACCCCGCTCCACCACCTGATGTGGACCCAGACGCCCGATGACTTCTCCCTGAAATCGGGTCTCCCCCGAGGTGGGCCGAATGAGGCCCTGAGCCACATGGATGGCGGTGGTCTTGCCGGCGCCGTTTGAACCCAGAAGGGTGACGATTTCGCCCTTCTCGACCCGAAAGGAGACATCCCACAGGGCTTGAATGGAGCCGTAAAAGGCGCTGACACCCGACATCTCAAGCATGTTCCCCCTCCCCGGCATCTTCGAATCTGCCGATGTAAGCTTCGATGACCGCCTCATCGCTGACCACCTCTTTGGGCGAACCCTCGGCAATCTGAATTCCGTAATTGAGCACCACTACCCGTTGGCACAGAGCCATGACCACCTTCAGAATATGTTCGATCATAATGACGGTGATGCCGCTTTTCTGAATCTGTTGTATGGTTTGGATGGTCCGGGAGACTTCGGTGGGATTCAGTCCGGAAACCACTTCATCCAGCAGTAAAATTTCCGGTGCGGTGGCCAGGGCACGGGCAATCTCCAGGTGCTTTTTTTCCACCAGGGTCAACCCTTCGGCAACATGGTTCATCTTGTTTTCCAATCCCACCATTTGAAGGATCCTTAAGGCCTCGGCCACGCGATCCTTCTTGGCCATGGGTTGGGTCCTTCCGAACCCAAGACCGATGAGGACATTCTCCATGGCGCTCAGGGAATTAAAGGGGCGGACCAACTGGTAGGTCCGGGCGACGCCTAAACGGCACACACGGGCCGGACCCATGCCCGAAATCTTTTTTCCCTTGAAAATCACTTCCCCTCGGGTGGGAAGCAACGCCCCGGATATGATGTTGAAGAGCGTTGTCTTTCCGGCGCCGTTGGGACCGATCACCCCGGTGATGCTGTTGGCAGCCACTTTGAGATCCACATCCGTCAGGGCCTCAATGCCGCCAAAGATTTTGCTTATTCCCCGGCACTCCAGAAAATGGCTCATTTACGGAATCCTTTCGGCGTCTGCGTTCTTGAAATAATCGACCGCTTCCCCCAACCCCAGCCATTGAACAACCGGCTTCAACCAGCGTGTCCGCACGAGTCCTCCCGGCATGAAGAGTCCCAACAGAACCAGGACAATTCCGTACATGGCCAGATGAAAGTAAGGAACTTCGGTCCACAGAAATTCCTGCACCATTGTGATAAAGACGGCCCCCACCAGAGGGCCGATCATGATCCCGGTCCCCCCCAGCATGGCCATGATAATGGGGCTCAGGGCAATTTCAAGGCCGAACACTGACTCCGGGCTGATGTAGGTCATATTCCACACATAGATCCCCCCCACCAGGCTGGCGGGGACCGAACTTATGACCAGAGCCAGACATTTATAAAGGGATGTCGGCACCCCGAAGGCTTTGGCCACCTCTTCGTCTTCACGAATGCTGAAAAGGGCGAGCCCGAATTTGCTTCGGGCAACGATTTGACTCAGCACCATGGTTCCGCCCGCCACTGCCAGCACCAGGTAATATGAGGGGATCATATGGTCGCCCGGCGGCGTGGAAATGCCGCCGGAACCCCCGGTAAGATCCCGCAGATTGGTGGTCAGGACTTCAACCAGGCTGATCAGCCCGAAAGTGGCCAGAGCAAAATAGGCCCCACGCAGTCTGAACAACGGGTAGCTGATCACGGCGGCAAAGGCGGCGGTCAGCAACAGCCCCCCCAAAAGAGCGGAAAACAGGTTGAATCCTTGGTTGAGCAAGATGGCGGTGGTATAGGCCCCCAGGCCGAAAAAGGTGGAATGCCCGAGATTCATGTACCCCAAATATCCGCCCACGATATCGTAGCTCAACGCCAGGGTGAAATAGACCGTCAGGAGAAAAACCCAGACAACACCGTAGGAAAATCCCAAGTATGGAAGCGCTGCCAGAAAGGCCCACAGAAGAAGGGCAATCAAACAAAGGAGTTTTTTTTCGCCACGGTTCATTTTTTCGCCCCGAAAAGACCTTCAGGTTTGATAATCAGTATGAGAATCAGGAGGATAAATGCAATGGTGGGAGACCATTCGGCACCGCAATAGTAAGCGGTCAGCGTCTCCGCCACCCCCAGAATGAGTCCGCCGAAGACCGATCCCACGATACTGCCCAGGCCTCCCAGGACCACCACGCAAAGATATTTGATGGTGAGCGGGATCCCCATGACCGGCGTGACCGTAAAGAGCGTCACGTAAAAGGCGCCGGCCGATGCGGCAAGGGCCATGCCGATGCTGAAGGCAAGGGCGGACACCCGGGATATGGGGATCCCAACCACCTTGGCGCCTTCTCTCCCTTGAACAATGGCCCGGATGCTCTTTCCCACGAAGGTCTTTTTCAAATAAAGCTGCATTCCGCAGGCAAGGGCAAAAATAAACAGGAGGATCAGAAGACGCGTGGATGAAATCACCACGCCGGCAAGTTCCATGGGTGGCAGTGAATAGGAAATCCCGGTGACCGGGCGCTCCCAGAAAAAGGATGTCACATCTTCAATGAAAAGGGAAGCGCCCAGGGTCACCAGAATGGATGCCACCAGGAGTTGGTGGGGAGGCTTGTCCATGATGGGTTTGAGCAGAAGCAGATAGAACCCGACGCCCAGCAACATAAAGACCGGTATGACCAGGATGGCTGCAATGAACGGATTAATACCCAGCCCCACGAAGAGCCCGTAGCTCAAAAGAGATCCCAGCATCAGAAACTCCCCGTGGGCCAGGTTGAGGACGTTCAGAACCCCAAAGGTGATGGAAAGCCCGAAAGCCGCCAGGCCGTAAATACCCCCCAGCAGAATCCCGCCTACCAGGAGCTGAATAAAATCAGCAGACACGTCAGTCCTTTCCGGCAGGTTCTATTTAAAAGGCGAGCGGGGATAGATGTGTTTCCCCGTTGCCACGTCGGGCGGATAAATCACCTTGTAGACGCCACCCTGAATCTGTGAAGGGTAGGTGTTGATGGAGCCGTAACCGGTATCACTGAAAACTTCCTCACCCAGCACCGTCTCCATTTTCAATTTCTTCAGGCTCTCCATCACCTTTTTGTTGTCCAGGGTTCCCGCATCTTCGATGGCCTTCTGAAGAATCTGAAAGGCCGCCACGTAGGACGGGGACCAGGGGTACATGGGTTCGCTGATGTCGGCCTTCTTAAGCACGTCGTCGATCAGTTGGGTATCCCCCAGTTTCATTCCCTCGACCCAGTAGGACTGGCCGATAACATCTTCTGCGGCGCTTCCCAGTGCATCCCTGAAGATTCCGCTGTGGTGAATGCAGTGGTATTCCTTGGGATTCAGCTTCATCTCTTTGGCCTGCTTCATGAAGTTGATGGCAAAGGGGATGTTGGAAGAGACGTAGATGATGTCCGGGTTTTCCTTCTTGAGTTTCGTGATGATCGGCGTGAAATCCCTAGTTTTGGCAGGAACCACATCGCTGGTCAGGACCTTCAATCCGGCCTTTTCCGCCAGGGCCTTGGAACCCTTAAAGACACCCAGCGGGTGAATGGTGTCTTCCACCACAAAGGAAACGCTTTTGGCTTTTCCTTCCTTCTGGATCATTTCCCAGTAGCGGTAGGTATAACGGGGGCCCAGATCGATCACCCCCACGAGCCAGTTGAAACCACGGGTATAGATTTTGGGTGAATTGGCGCAAATGGCAATGAAGGGAATCTGATGGTTTTCCCCCGCCGTGCTGGCCGCAAACGTCAGCGGGCTGCTGTAAGGCCCCAGCATGAGATTGACTTTGTCAACGGTGGCCAGGCGCTCGTAATACTTTTTCACCGTTGCCTGATCGCTCTTGTCATCGTAAATGGTAAATTTCACCGGGAGCTTCTTGCCGTATTCCTTGATCATGATGCCGCCCTTTTCATTCACCATGTCGGCCCAGGCATTCATGAGCCGTTTGAAGGGACCTATTTCCGATGAAAAATGGCCGGTCTGAGAAACCGTAGCCCCGATGTGAACGGCATCGGGTGCGCCCATGGCGGCAAAAGGAATTCCAATCAACACGGCTGCAACCAGACAAACAAACAGGACTCTCTTTTTCATAATACCCTCCTTAACTCCTTAAGTTGATGGTTTAATGCCTTAATTCCTGATTCAAGCATCACGAATGACGCGTTTGGCCTTCAGTTCAAACCGGGGAAGCGTTCCCACTTCGGCCACTTCCACTTCCGGCGTGAAGGTGATTCTGTATTTGAATTCTTCCATGAATTGGTCGAGAGCCTGCTTCATCTCTTCGGGCGACACCTGGTCAGTTGCCGGTTCCACGCGGATTTTGAGACGTTTTTCGCTTCCCATTTTGGGAACGACAATCTGATACTCATTGGAGAAACAGTCCACTTTACGAATAACATTTTCAATGGCGGAGGGAAACACATTCACACCGGCAAACTGAAACATATCATCGGAGCGTCCCAGGATGCCCCCATCCAACCTCAGAAAGGTTCGACCGCACTCACAGGGTTCACGGTTGAATTTAACCAGATCCTTGATGCGATAACGGATGAGCGGCATGGTTTCCGTGCACAGGTTGGAAAGCACCAGCTCTCCTACTTCGCCATTCTTTACCGGTTCCAACGTATCCGGATTAAGACACTCCGCATAAAACATGTTTTCATTCACATGGGTCCCGTTCTGGAAAATACACTCAAAGCCAAAATTGCTGATTTCGCTGGAACCGATATCATCATAGCATTTGCCGCCCCAGATATCCTCCAGGGCCTGTTTGGTGGATTTTACGTTGGCGCCCGGTTCTCCCGCCGCCACGATGACCGAAACCCGGGACTCCGCCAGGGATACCCCCATTTTATCGGCCACTTCGCCAAGATGAAGGAGATAGGTGGGCGTCCCGCAGACCACGGTGGCGCCCCACTCAAAGATATTTCTCACCCGGTCCTTTGACGACTGGGCGCCGCCCGGAACAATCATGACGCCTGCCCGCTCAAGGGCTGCCTGAAACCCCCACCAGGCGATATAAAGGCCGTAACCGAAGGGCACAAAAAGGATATCGGATGAGGTGATACCGTACGCGTTCATGAAGTGCATGAATTGTTCATAGAAGTGGACGGTCCAGTCTTCCTTGTTGAGCATGACCTTCACCGGGATGCCGGTGGTTCCGGTGGTTTGAAAGACCCGAACCCCTTCTTCGGGGGGAACGCACATGAAATCTCCCCATGGCGGTTTCCGTTTCTGGCTTTCACGCAACTCTTCCTTCACCGTAAAAGGGACTCTCGAAATATCAGACAGGGTTTTGATATCCGATGGTTTAATGCCGGCCTCATCATATTTGCGTTTGTACATGGGGCTTTTGGCATACACATAGGCCATGCGTTCTCTGAACCGTTCAAGCTGCAGGACTTCACGTTTTTCCCGAGGCATGGTTTCCAGTTCTTTATTCCAATATTGCACCTGCTTCATTTTCATCTCCCTAATTTACCCATACCTCTCAATATCTTCTCGGGTGTGAAAGGCGTCGAGAAGAGCCTTACGCCCACTGCATCGTAGATGGCATTGGCGATGGCCGCCAGTATGGCCGACACATACCCTTCGCCCACTTCCTTGGTCCGGTACGGTTTACCGATCCGGTACTCTTCCGTAATGACATCCAGATGTTCGGAATCGGCCATGTCCCGAATGGAGGGCATCCGGTAATCGAGCCAGCTGGGATTCAGGGTCCGCCCCTCTTTCATCATGATCTCTTCCAAAAAGGCGTGGCCCAGCGCCATGGAGATCTGTCCGTCGATCTGCCCTTCCACCAGCAAGGGATTAATGGGGAACCCACAGTCATGGGCGGTTACGGCTTTCAGCAACCGGACCTTTCCCGTCTCCGTGTCCACTTCCACTTCGGCGGTCTGGGCATCAAAAGCGTAGTTTTCCGTCCATCGCCCCTTTGTGGTGGCCAAACTCGGGTGGGTCGGTTCGTCCCGCATGGTTCGCCAGTGACCGTTTCCGATGATGGGATCCCCTCTGTGCTTCTGAATGCTCAGGGCTACCAGACGGGCATAAGAGAGAACCCGATCCGGGGAACCCGCCACATAAACCTGCTTATCCCCGACCCTCAAATCTTCAATGTTGGCTTCCAGCTCGGAAGCGGCCAGTTCCTTCAATTTCCGCCGCACATCCCCCGCCGCAACACGGGCCGCATTGCCGCACACGTAGGCGTTGCCGCTGATCCAGCTTCCGATATCCACGGGCGTGGTTTCCGTGTCTGCCGCCACCACCTGGATCTCATCCATGGATATCTTGAGCTCTTCCGCCACAATCTGGGAAAGGATGGTTTCAGCGCCCTGGCCGATGTCCATGGCCCCGGTGAGGAGCGTTACGCTGCCGTCGTCGTTCATCTTCACCAGAACGGAAGAGCTGTTGGGGTAAATGAGCGAGCCCCCGAAGTAGGCACTGACCCCGATCCCGATCCCCTTGCGATACCGATCTTTTTTGCCGCTTCGGCCGTGACCGCATTTCGCCTGGAAATTCGTGTGTTCGGCAATATCCCGTATACAATCCTTGAGACCGCAATTATGGACGTTGTCGCCGTTGGGCAGCATTTCACCGGATTTTCGGGCATTTTTGAGTCGAATTTCAATGGGGTCCAGGCCCAGCTCTTCAGCGATCATATCCAGTTGAGATTCCACCGCGAATCGCATCTGTGGGGCGCCGTGCCCCCGTTGGGGTGTTCGGATGGGATTGTTGGTATAGACAGAGTATCCTTCGTATTTCAGATTGGGTATTCGGTAGGGGGCCATGGCAAACCCCCATACCAGAAAAATGACCACCACCCCGCTCCCCCGGAATGCGCCGGAGTTGTTGATGGTCTTAAACTGTTGCGCCACGATGGTGCCGTCCTTTTTGACGCCGGTCTTAACCGTAACGATCATGGGCTGACCATGACGATAAGCGGTGAATATCTCTTCACGGGTGGCGATAATTTCCACGGGTCGGGATGTTTTAATCGATAGAAGCGCCGCACAGAATTCGTGGGAAAAGAGATCAATCTTTCCCCCGAAGGCGCCCCCCACATAGGCTTTTCTGACCCTTACCGCCGAATGGGGCAGACCGAGGGTCTTGGCCAGTTTGGCCCGCTTGATGAAAGGCCCCTGGCTGGATGTCCACACATCCAGTTTTCCGTCCGGATTAAAACTGGCGACGGTGGCCTGAGGCTCAAGATATCCATGGGTCCTGAGATGGCTTTCAAACCGGTCTTCCCGCACATAGTCCGCTTCCCGGAATCCCGCTTCAACATCCCCCCAGCCGGAGGTGGTTTTGCCACCGATATTCAGCAATCCCTCCTTCACCTTGGGATGGGTGGGATGAATCTCCGGAGCCCCGGGCAACATGGCTTCTTCAGGATCAAACACCGCCGGCAGCGGCCCATAGGCGACATCGATAAGTTCCAGGGCCTCGTCGGCCGCATACACATCCGTTGCCGCCACCGCCGCCACTTCCTCTCCCACAAACCGGACCTTGTCCATGGCCAGAGGATACTGATCCGCGGGATAGCGCGGTGTTTCAACAAACCCGTGTTTGATACCCAGGGTGTCTTTGGCCGTTATAATGGCTTTGACCCCGGGTACCCGCAGGGCCTGTGTTGTGTCGATGTTGAGGATCCGTGCGTGGGCGTGGGGGCTTCGGAGGATCCTTCCCACCAGTTTCCCCTTCAATTGGATGTCAACCGAATAGAGGGCTTTTCCCGTTACCTTATCGGGGCCGTCTTTTCTCAGTATCCGTTCTCCCACATAATCCAGGTCACCCATTTTCCTTTGCTCCTTAATTTTTTTCCGGATATGATTTGGATGCGTGCAGAACCGACTCCATGATTTTGTTGTATCCCGTACAACGGCATAGATGCCCTTCCAGACTTTCCTTGACATCTTCTTCCGTCGGGTCGGGATTTCTTTTGAGCAGTGCCGTTGACGCCATCACCATTCCGGGCGTACAGAATCCGCACTGTACTGCCCCTTTTTCAAGAAATGCCTCTTGAACCGGCGTCAGGCGGCCTTTCAGAGATTGGCCCTCGATGGTTTCGATTCTCTGTTTTTCACAGTCAACCGCCAATAACAGGCAGGCAAGGACCGGTTCTCCCTCCAACAGTACAGTGCAAGATCCGCACTCCCCCGTTCCACAACCTTCCTTGGTTCCCGTGAATCCCAGGCGGTTTCGCAATACCTCCAGGAGTGTTTCCTGACACGCCACCGCCAGCTCATAGACCTCTCCGTTGATGGAGAGTTCAAGGAGTCTTTTCTGATTTTTTGAGGACATTTCTATTTCTCCCGTTTGGCGCCCATGATGGCTTTTCCGGCATCCGTAAGCGCGGTTTTGGTCTGGATTTTGAGGCACTCCGCCAGGTACCCCTTGGAATATCCATGATGGGGGACGATTTTGAGGCTCTTTGCAATTTTTTGTGAAGCCGCATCCATGACATCATCGGACAGGGTTTTGCCCTTTAAAAAGGCCTCCACCTCCGGCGACCGCTGGGGTCCGCCTGAAACCGCACCAACGGTAATTCTCGCCTGTTTACAGGTAATCATGTCCTGTTCAGCGATCAGAAACACCCCCACGTTCACCCCGGCAAATTCAATGCCTTCACGCATGGTGAATTTGGCAAAGCCGCCGCCGGATGGACCCTCCTTTTTTGGAATCAGGATCTTTGTAATGATTTCATTGCGATTCAGAGATAGGGGCCTCTGAGGATCATGGGTATAGAGTTCGTCGATCTCAACCTGCCGCACCCCACCGCTTCCCACAATGCCGATGACGGCGTCGAGGCAGAAAAGGGCCGGCGCCAGATCCGACATGAAGACCGCCCAGCATTTGTTTCCCTTGGGGATGAAATAGCATTCTTTTCCCCCTCGTTTAAAGCAGGGCTCCCGGAACTGAAAGGTATGTTTCTGGTTGAAATAGAGGCACCGGGTTTCCTGGCAGAGATTCCCTCCCAGGGTCCCCATGTTCCTGATTTCCCGGGTGGCCACCCTGGCGGCCGCCATGGCCAGAAGCGGGGCTTTTGCATGAACTTCCGGAGATGCGGTGACGGCCGTGAGCGACATTTTTGCATCCAGAATCAGCATGCCTTCCCGTGTAATCTCGGGTTTGGAAACTTTTACACCTTTAAGGCTGACGATGAATTCCGGAGAACACAGCCCGTATTTCATTCGGGGGAAAAGTTCCGTCCCCCCTGCTACCAGGTGACTCTCCCCACGGACCTTCAGCAATGTGGCCGCTTCTTCGGATGATTCAGGCCTTTCAATCAAAAACTTTGGCAGATGCATGGTTTTTCCTCTGTATGCGATGATATTGTCTAACCGGATCAGTATAAAGCAAGTAATGTGCCGGATGCAAATAGATCCTGATATTCGATCAAAACAAAGGATTTCAGGCTTTTAGGTACGTTGCAGCAGCACCCCATGTCTCCTTATGGGAGGCACCCGGTGCCTCTTTTAAGGGCACTGGTTGTGATGACCTGGGCTGACAGAGGTATCGTTGCGTCTGGAATTTTCCTTTTTTGGTTTACAGGTGCCTGAAAAACGGCTTAAATCAGCCAAAAAGCAGTGCAACAATAACTGGTACCTTTCCGAGGTATAGATGTTGGAGAAGAGAGTGAGCCCTTTAGGTTCAATACCCTTTAATGAATTCAATTCACTGCTGCAAAATGATTGGTATCTTCAGCTAATTGCCAAAATATAAAGATATTCTATAAAAAAGGACGAAAAACGGGGGAAATAAGAACAGACTTCTGATTTCGGTTCATAGACCCAAAATATGGCGCGGGACATTTTTTTCATGCTCAGATACCCTCTTGATGGGGTCATCCGATGACCATTTAATCCGACAATTGAGATGAGGGTAGAGCCATGATGAAAAGCGTCGTAGAAGCCTTTTCCAAAATTGGAAATGATTTTGTGTTTGCGCCTTTTGAGCCAATCATTCAGCCAATCATTGATGAGGTTCTCAAAGAATATCAAAAAGATAAATACAGGAAAGGTACGATTTTGACCCCGTGCATTTTGGTTTGGCTGTGTTTTGCGTTGGCTTTACGTCGGGATTCAAATTATAGCAAAACTCTGAACTGGTTGTTTTCTGGATTTCGTTGGAAGTCTTTGAACTTTAAAAAAAATTGTTAGTGATGGTGCGATCACTCATGCTCGATCAAAAATGGGGGTTGATGTTTTTCGTACAATTTTTCAAAGATTTTCTTCAATTTTCAAAGATGTCACTCCCGATTTCTACGGACTGATAACCGTCATGTTTGATGGCACATCTATGACGATGCCAGATACGGAAAGCAATCGGCAAAAATTTGGAAAACACAAATCGGGAAGAGGCTATGGCGCATTCCCTCAAATCAGAGCCGTTGCGCTAATGGCTCTATGTGCTCGTCGCATTATCGATATCGCATATGCGCCCTATAAAGGCAAAAAGACCGGCGAAAGAACACTAATGTTTGAAATCTTAAAAAGATGTTCGAAAAACAAATGTTTATTCCTTTTCGATGCAGGATTTTACTCATTTTATTTGGCCAACTATATGTACGAAAATGGGGCTCAATATATCTTGAAAGTTGCAACATCCGTCAAATTAAAAGCAATTTCCGGATCTCAAATGGCTGATGGCAGTTATCTGAGCGAAATTATAGGAAAAGTTGTTGTATCGGTCAATCCGTATAGCGGCCGCAAAAGTTGGAAAAAAGTAAAAATAATTGTTCGTGTAATTCATTTTCGAATCCCAGGCTTCCGACCTGTCCGTTTAATTACAACTCTGTTGGACCCGGCTATCACTGCACAAGAGATTATCGCCCATTACCACAAACGTTGGGATATAGAAATTGCCTTCGACGAAATAAAGACGCATCAATGCGCCACCCTTAAGGGACAGATGCCGACTATTTTTCGAAGTAAACGTAGTGATTTAGTAGAACAGGAGTTGTATTGCATCCTGACCGCATACAATCTGATTCGATCTTTGATAAAAGAATCAACAGATATGGAAGGCGGTGATCCGTTGTTGATCAGTTTCCTGGAAACTGTTGATATAATAATTGAATGCGCGGCGCTCATGAGTATATCAGCAGAGAAGAGAAAAAAAAGGGAGCGGCTCTTTTTACTTAAAATGATCGCAAATTCAAAAATTGATAGACCGCGGAGACCGAGACGTAATCCAAGAGCTGTAAAAGTAAAAATGTCAAATTTCAAACGAAAGCGAAGTACCGACAAATCAGAATGTACGAATTTCATGCAGGATATTGAAATCCTATATCAGGAAGCAGCATGAATGCGATTCATTCACGGGTATTGCCTTTAGGTTTAGCTCGGGTCTCCTCCCCAACTCTATAACTCGGGACATCATTACATATTTTGGTACTGAACAAGGTCATCGAGTTTTGACAAAAGGTAGGTGAAACTCCATTTTCAGATTTAGCCATCCGGATATGCCGGTGGCAGATTTGAGAGCAGTCTGGAATGAACCAGCTGCGAATGAAAGGAGGAGTTTCACCATGAAAAAAAAGAACATTTATACCAACCAAAGTCAAGAGCTGCTCACTTTATTTGAAGAAGCCGGTAATGGTGCGAAAGTCATGTGTGTGCCAATCGACTACGCTAAAAAGGACCATGTCGCCATGTTGTGTAATGGCCATGGTCATATTCTCAGGAAACCGTTTTCCGTTAAAAACTCCCCCGAAGGGATCAGATACCTTATCGAACAAGTAACCCGATCTTGCAAGCATCGCCAAATAGATCTTAAACATGTCTTCTATGGCGGCGAAGACGTGGGTTCTTATGCTGAGAACTTTGTCAACACCTTACGATCTGGCGGGTGGATCGTCGCGGGTGTCAACGCCCGTGATGCGAAAGAACAACGAGCCAATATGCAAGCCAGTACGGATCGACTGGATTTAATGGGCATCGCTTCAATGCTCCTCAACCGGCGGGGCAACTGTTTTCCTGCTCAATCCGGCATCTACCGTAACCTCCGTACGCTGGTTCGTCACAGGAAAAAACTGGTGGCCATATCAACGGAAGTAAAAAATCGAATACATACGGTTGTTGACCGGCTCTTTCCTGGATTCCTGAATGAGAAGAAAAGTGGCATTTTGGCCTTTTCAGAGACCTCATTGTACCTAATGGAAGACCGATTCAGTCCACGCCAGATCCGTCGTCGGAAACGACAAAAGCTCATTGAGATCCTAAAACGATTCGGGACATCAAAACCTGAAAGTACTGCGGTTAAACTTCAGGAATACGCAGCACGTGTGCTCAATACGCCAAAGGAATACATCTCCACCCTTCAGCTCTCACTTACTCAACATGTCAAACATCTTAGATGTTTACAAGACAGTGTAGAGCAACTGGAGCAGGAAGTTGCTGTATGGC
The DNA here is from genome assembly GCA_963663335.2 of Desulfatiglandales bacterium. GTDB lineage: Bacteria > Desulfobacterota > DSM-4660 > Desulfatiglandales > Desulfatiglandaceae > NaphS2. Next base: position 1,594,319 of record CAXXLN010000002.1, read on the forward strand.
TTGCGCAAACTCAAGGTGCATTTCTGACAACTTTTCGCGGTATCGGAATCGTTCTGGCTGCAGGCGTAACAGCTGAAATTGGGAACCCACATGAGCAAAAGCCATTGAACAATCTGGTATCATACTCAGGCATTATCCCCAGGGTCAAACAAACCGGTGGCTCCGAAGGTAAAACCTATACCGGCAAAGTAGCAAAGCGCTGTAATCATATTCTTAAAGACTATGTTGTTCAATCTGGCAATCACATGGGTTTACACGGTCCAGAAGAATTGATGGCCGATTACAAACGCCGAGAGGCAGCTGAGCAACACGCTGACTTTGGAATTGGCCGTCGATATCTCCGTACTGCAATGTGTCTGATGCGGACCTCCCAAATATATATGCCCGAGCACCTCCGTAATACAAAAGTCGAACCGGAAGAACGCGCGGGCTATTATCTCACAATTTGGCCGTATCTCCGGAAAAAATGGAAGAAAGCAGGCGCACTCGAGGCTGCTTTTCAAAAGGATCGTCCGTTAGGTCAATGGCGATGCATGGTACAGGATCTATATGAAATAAGGCTAAAACTGTAGGCCCAGAATCCACTGAACTTAATCTTTTCGCTTACGGTTTTCGCGGTTTCGGCGGACTGGATGGCTATTAACATAACTGCCGCAATGTTCCCCTGATTAGGTGGACATTAATGACGGCTCTATTGAGAATGCTACCCTGTCCGTCCGAATTCTTGAAATATGGCTCCAAGGTGCTCTGATCCTTGAAAAATTAAGAGATCTAGTCATACCAGTTTGCCAATATCGGACATCAGGGGCAGGGTTTTCCACCTGTAAAGCCGGAATGCGAATATCCAAGCGTGAAATTGTTAAGTGAAGTCAATAAAATTTTTTAAAATCGGCTTGAGCCGCAATGGAGGAGTTTTGCCTAAAGAAAAATCATTTCTTTCCCTTGATTTTTTCCTGGTGCTCTCAATATATTCCCAGAGCCGACGGCCTGAGAGATGGAATCAATATTAACGTTCGTTCAAGCCCTCTGATTTGATGATATCACAGCTTTTTTGAGCTTTACGATATTTTGGGTTTTGGTATAAGAAATAAGGTGAGGTTGGAATATTTTCAAATCCGATGCAATACTCTTTCCAAAGAACGTAAGGCGTATTGCAGGTTTCTGTTGATGAGGAATATTTCAGATACTTAATTAATATGATATCACAGGGGGAAGACAATGAAAAAAGGCATACTCGCGATAATGTTGCTGTTCTGGGCGCTTTCTGGATCAACGTGGGCTGGAGAGGTTCTTCTGACAATCCCTGGAGAGGTCGTTCTGACAATTCCTGAGGATGATTCGGTTTTGGCCGAGGAGACGGAGAGATGGAAAGAATACGAAGTGAATCAGTCACTAATACCTCAGGGAAGTGACACCACGTCCAACACGTATTATGGCCTAAATGCTGGCGCAAGCGCTTCAGGAATCAATAATAGCTTTTTTGGGTCTTATACAGGAAATGTTAACAGTGGTAACTTAAATACTTTTATTGGAGCTCTTGCTGGCAACTCAAACACCAGTGGGTCTACAAATGTATTTATCGGAGCACAAGCGGGCCAATATAATACAACTGGTTCCTCAAATACTTTTATGGGGAGTGCTGCAGGTTACAGAAACACTACTGGTAATTATAACACGATGCTCGGACTTTATGCCGGATTTGAAAACACCACCGGGGCTTTTAACACATTTACCGGATATACTGCAGGTCAACATAATACCACTGGACAATTCAATAGCTTCAGTGGATCCTATGCTGGAAGGGCCAACACCACTGGCGCCTACAACACTTTCAGCGGATATATGGCTGGTTACGTTAACACTACTGCCCTTGGGAACACCTTCACGGGATGGCAAGCCGGCCGATATAGCACGACCGGCCCTGAAAACACTTTCACGGGAGCTGGAGCCGGGCAATCCAACACGACAGGCGAGGAAAACACTTTCATTGGAACGGCATCGGGCCAGTCCAACACAACCGGTCTTAGAAATACCTTTATCGGAGCTGGCGCGGGCTCCTATATCAAAACCGGCAGCTTGAACACGTTTATCGGCCAGACAGCAGGGCAGTATAACGAAATCGGATCGGGTAACGTATTTTTGGGTGCCAGGGCTGGCAGCAACGAAAAGGGTTCCAACAAACTCTACATAGACAATTCCGACATCAGCACCCCTCTTATTTGGGGTGACTTCAACACCAACAACGTGGTGATAAACGGGAACTTCCGGGCTACCGCAGTTTCAAGCCTTTCGGATGTGCGCTTAAAAAAGAACATCAAACCATTAGAATCATCCCTGGACAAAATATCCAGTCTTCAGGGTGTGAGCTATGAGTGGAATCGAGAAGATTATCCCGATGCGGGAATGACAGAGGGCAAACAGATCGGCCTTGTTGCCCAAGATGTCGAAAAAGAGTTGCCTGAATTGGTTTCTGAGGACAAAGATGGTTATAAGGGTGTATCCTATTCAAAATTGACGGCCGTTCTCGTTGAAGCTGTTAAGGAGTTGAAGACTGAAAATCAGAACCAGAAAAACCTCATGAAGGAGCAACAACATCAATTTGAGAAACAACTTGGGAAACAACAGACCGAGATTGAAGAATTACGTTCGATGATAAAGAAATTGAAAAGCTGAAGTCTATTAGATCAGCAGAGGAACCAATATGGGGAGGGACGATTACGGATTACACGGTCCTTTTGATGGCAGGATTGGCCTGTCGCCAATTAAGTAAAATCGTCAGGTGACTTCTGGCACGGGGTCACCACCTCCCCTCCAGTATATTCTCAATTGTATCACAGTTACGGCCAAGCGTGAAATAGGGAATCAACAATACGGATTCACACATCAACCCGAATTGAGGATATCACAGATTCTAGGTTGCTGAAATCTTGGACTTCTTGTAGCATAAAGAGGTTTGAAATGAGGCTGGAATTGGTTAGCATGCGAACCAATATCATATTTTGTGAAAGTGAACCTTTGCACGTACCATTCACCTGAGTGTTCTGCTGTATACCAAAGAAATCCTGACCTTTCCCAAAGCCGATTTTTCTTGACACCAAGGGCTTTTTGTCATTTCATCAGCTAATATCCAACCAACCATCTAACCTCTATCCATGAGGTGAAGCCATGGAAACCTTTCGATTGCGGTGGCTCTTGAGGCCGTTCCTCCCCACTCTATTTTTCCTCTTTTTCTCGCCTTCCATTGGATTTGCTGCCTCATTTGATCATTACACCTATGAGGAAGGGACCGAGGGAGATGATACCCAGGTAACCATAGGCACTGCTTTTCAGAATTTCATTCTTCACGATGGTAAAGGAGGGAATGACACCCAGTATGTGAGTGCGAATGATGAGGGCGATTGGGTCATACAACAGGGAGGAACGGGTAACGACACAATGACCGGGAGAGGCGGGAGCGGAGATGATGTAATCTTTCAGGACGGAGGAGAAGGCAGCGATACTCACTATGTTCAAGGCGGTGATGGCGACGATTGGATCAGCCAGTACGGTGGCGGCGGAATCGACCACATTTGGGTCAATGGTGAAGGTGAGGATGATGTCATCCGAGTTGATGGTGGCGAGGGTGATAATTCAATTCTGGTTAATGGCGAGGGGGGGGGCGATCTTATAAAAATTGAGGCGGGCTCTAACGATGGTGATGATTCCTTCCTTATTAACGGCGGAGAGGGCAATGATACCATCACCTATGAAGTAGGCGGTGGTGAAGATGAAGTCTTCATCGATGGAGGGCCTGGTACGGACGGACTGACCATCAACAAGAACGGCCAGGAAAACTTCTCTGTTGTTGATCCTGATGGCAACGTCCTTTACAGCGAAGGAACTGGTGGGTCGGTGATTGTGGTCACCCATATGGAAAACATTTCCGTGGTTGAACCCGATGGCGGAACGACTATCCTGTCACCCTCTCCCTTGAGCTTCCGGGGCATAGCCTCGGCAAAAAGCGAACCTAACCTTGCTGGGGCCTTCAGCACCTTCTACCATGATGTGGGAACTTCGGGGGATGATAATCAGATAACCGTTGGCACGAGTGCTAAAGAGTTTTTTATGCAAGAAGGACTGGGCGGGAATGACACCCAGTTTGCTTCAGGCAGTGGGGCTAATGATTGGCTCATACAGCAGGGGGGAACGGGTGGTGATAGCATTCACGGACTTGGCGCGGCGGGTGATGACATCATCTCCCAGGAAGGCGGGTTGGGCAATGATACTCTCTATACTAATGGAGGTGATGGCAACGATTGGATAAATCAGGAAGGTGGAGCAGGTAATGATGATTTGGATGTATTTGGTGATACTGGAAATGATAAGATTTCTCAAAGAGGCGGAGAAGGAGATGACACCATTGGAATAGACGGTGGCGATGGAGATGACTCAATTATCGTAGATGCCGGAGAGGGCAATGATACCATCACATATGAAGTGAGTCTCGGCGAAGATGTGGTTTTTATAGATGGCGGTGAGGGCCAAGACAACTTAACAGTCAACGGCAACAATAATAATTACACCGTCGTCAATCCAGCAGGAACGGTTCTCTACCAATCCGGTACGGGAGGAACACTGATTATTGTGAAAGATGTAGAGACCTTCAATGGATGCCCAGTCTGTTCCGGTGATCCGGTTGTCCTTAATAACGTGACTATTTCGGGCACTGATTGCCAATGCAATGCCGCAACCTCCATCACAATCGGCCCTGGGGTAACAGTCAAAAGCGAGGCTATGGTGACCTTTAAAGCCCCGACAGTGAATCTACAACCTGGGTTTCATGCGGAAAGCGGGGCCACGGTTCGTATAAGACAGGAGTAAAAAGGGTATTTTGGAATATATAATTTACGGGGAGGGACGATTACGGATTACACGGTCCTTTTGACGGCAGGATTGGCCTGCCGTCAATTAAATATAATCGTCAGGTGGCTTCTGGCACGGGGTCACCACCTCCCCACCAGTTTTGATGATTGGACCGAATCTTGAGAGGCAATAATCTCCGGAATCATAGATATCCCAAGCGATTTCTCGCAGCCGAATGGTTGTGATATCATCATTGAGAGGGGGTCGAAATGGGTGCCGATTGATGCATGAAATTTGCAGTTTTCTGGACTACATAAAATGGGTATATCTCGACCGTATATCAGGAGCAGTTTCATTCGCGAAACTAAATGGAAACTCGAAAACCGGTGGTCTTTTTTTCACGGATAGTACTGACCTCATAATAACGCCAATCAAATTTGATATGTCTGCTAACTAAAATCCATCTATGGGGGATATCAACAATGGCCCTATTTGAAGATGTTGTTCTTCGGGATTCGATAGAAGTCAAAACAAGTCCTGAAAAAGCTTTCAAATTCTTGACCAGTATCGTTGATGGTGACACCTATAGGGCCTGGCATAAAGGCGACCATGTTGGTTTCAGGTGGTTACAAGGAAAACCGTGGACGGAAGGGTCTGTTCTGTATGCTGAAGAGTATATTCATGGAAAGCTGCATAAATTGAAATTCAAGATCACAAAAATTGTTCCAAACGAAAAAATTGAATACAGCCCAACATCTTGCTTTATCAGGAAATTCTTTCCAAAAAATGAATTCTTAATTGAGCAAAAAGGCGAATCTTGCCTATTCACGGCTTCAGGGACTTATCGTGTTGGAAAGATTGGTAAAATTTTCTTTGGCAAAAGTATAGAGAGGGCTTTATCAAGCGTTAAGCAGCATATGAAAGAGGAAGGTGAAAATCCAAAACGCATTCTGGAATCAGATTGACATCAAAGAGGTTTAGGCCCACAAATCATCGCCTTTGACTCTCCCTGAATAAAACACCAATTTTCTTATCAGAGAATGTGCCTTGCCCGATCTCATATAAAACGGGGAAGCCAAAATTCGGATTGATCCTTAGCCTTGTTTATTGCTGAGGTCCTTAAACACCTGGCTGTTGAGACCACTCTGACGAATGAGCCTTTGAAGTGATGTGCGGCGCATCCCCATGGTTTTGGCCGTTCGGGTAATGTTGCCGTTGTGGTCGGCGAGTATGCGTGTCAGATATTGCCGGGTGAAATTACCCACCACTTCCCGTCTCATGTCTTGAAAGCTCATTTTTCCATGAAGGGACCCGGGAGGGTTGAATGAGGCCGATTCTCTTCCTACTGAGGACGGAAATAGATCCTTAAGGGAAATGACGCCGCCTTCCGCCATGACAACGGCCCGCTGTATGGCATTTTCCAGTTCACGGACATTGCCCGGCCAATCATAGGTGCTCATTACCGCTACGATTTCGTCAGGAAGAATGATTTGGTCAAGGTTGAGCCGGGCCGTATACCACTTCAGGAAATGCCTTGCCAACAAAGGGATGTCCTCCCGTCGGTCCCTCAATGCGGGTATGGTCAATGTAACCACGTTCAACCGATAGAAGAGGTCTTCCCTGAATTTTTTTTGTGCCGCCAACTCTTCCAAATTACGGTTGGTCGCGGCAATAATCCGCGTGTTTATGTGCAACGGTTCGGCGGAACCCACTTTGACAACGGACTGTTCCTGGACGGCCCGCAGCAACTTGCCCTGAAGGTCCGGGGGCACTTCACCGATTTCGTCCAGGAGGAGCGTCCCCTGGTCCGCCTTTTCAAAATACCCTTTCCGCTCCAGATGGGCGCCGGTAAAGGCCCCCTTGACGTGCCCGAAAAGCTCACTTTCCAGTATGGTTCCGGACAACGCCGCGCAGTCCGCCACCACAAACGGTCCATCTTCCCGCCTGCTTCGGGCGTGAATGGCTTTAGCTGCCAGCCCCTTGCCGGTGCCGCTCTCGCCGTGGATCAATATATTGCAGTCAACGGGGGCCACTTTTTCGATGAACCGCATGACCCGGTTCATGGCTTCCGAATTTCCAAACACCAAAGGGTGTTCCCGGCTGCCTTTCAGTTGGCTCCTGAGTTCTTTTATCTCCTGCTGCAAAGACCTTATCTCGACGACCTTTCTTACCAGGTGTAGCAGTTCCTCCATTTCAAAAGGTTTGGAAAGATAGTCATAGGCCCCCTTCTTCATGGCCTTCACCGCGGTTTCCACCGTGGCATGACCGGTCATGATAATAACCTGGATAGACTGCCGTTGCGCCTTGACCTTTTCCAGCAGCTGAATGCCGTCCATTCCGGGCATCCGGATATCCACAAGCAACAGATCGAACCATCCACCCTCCTTTTGAATAAGATCCAATGCAGCCACGCTGCTGGATGCGCCGATCACATGGTAACCCTGCCTGGACAAAAGGCGGACACACCGTTTACGGATGGAGTCTTCATCATCCACCACCAGAATTCGGAAATTATTCGTCATGGGCGTTCACCATCCGGTTGGACCTTTGAAGCGGGAAGCAGAATGTGAAAAACAGCGCCGGTTTCTTTTTCAAGGTTCTCACAGGTCAGCCGTCCCCCTTGTTCCTCGACGATCCGTCTGCTGACGACCAGGCCCAGGCCCGTTCCCTTGCCGCTCTCCTTGGTGGTGAAAAAGGGATCAAAGAGCCTGTTCACAAGATCACGGGGAATTCCGGGTCCGGTATCCGCAATGGAAATGCGTATCCACGGTTCTTGCTCACCCACCGTTGAAATTCGGGCGGAAATGGTAATCCGCCCCCCGCCAGGCATGGCATCACAAGCATTCTTGATCAGGTTGATGATGACCTGTTGCAGACTGTTTGAATTCCCCCAAACCGGGGGCAGGTCTTCAATGTAGTCTTTTACAAAAGAAATATTCTCAATTTCCGCTTGACGCTGAATCAGAATAAGGGCGTCTTCAATCACTCTTATCATATTCAGCGATTTTCGTTCTTCCGGCATACGACGAGAAAAATCAAGCAGCTTCCGGGTAATTTCTCTGCAACGTCTGGCGTCATTTTCAATCCCCCGAAGTTCTTCCAGCGCCATTTTGAGATCCAGTTCCCCCTTTTCGATATCTTCCAGAAGCATTTGCACCGAAATAATCAGACCTCCTAAGGGATTATTGATTTCATGGGCCACCTCACCGGCCAGGGTGCCGATGAGAGACATTTTTTCAGATTGAAAAAGCTCTTCTTTCAGTTTTTGAATTTCGGAGATATCCGTTACCGCATTCACGATGCCCGATACACCCCCCCCGTTGAGAGGTGAACTCCCCACGCAAAATGGGATCTTCTTCCCGGATTTGGAGATAAAACTGGTTTCGAAGGTCGCTTTTCCAAGGGAGGCCGCCCGTGAATCGATGAGCTTTTGAAACAGGGGGCGGTCTTCGATGGTCACAATTTTGGTGTAGTGTTTCCCCAGAATTTCTTGAGGCTCATATTCGAGAAGATTGGCCAAACGCCTGTTCACGAATACCATATGTCCCGTGAAGTCCACGATCTGTATTCCATCGTTAAGGGAGTCAATCAGATTTTCGTTAAACGTTTCCAGACGCTTCATTTCATAATCAATCCGCTGCTTTTCTTTCTCCTTGGTCAGGTCCCGTGCAACACCGACCATGGCGATGGGACGCTCCTGTTCATCCCGCAGAGGGACACAACGGACGTGGGCGGGAAAGTGTCTACCGGATCGCGTCTTCAGTCCGATTTCACCATTGAAGGGTTTACCGCTTCGGATGTGGTTTAGCACATCGGGGGTTTTCGCTCCCAGAATGACGATGTGCCGGTTGAGTACTTCCCGGGCTTCAAATTCAAACATCTCCTCTGAATATTTATTGAAAAAAACCAGATAGCCATCCAGGGTCGTGATCACAATGGACTCGATGATGTTTCCGAGAACATTTTCCACAAATTCCTTGGTGGTCTTTTTCATGCCCAGAATGAGCTGATCCCAGTTGATGGCGTTTTTCCCCGAGCCGTCCCTCGGGAGGGTTCCGCCTTGGGAAAGATTTTCCGGAAGTTTTTTGTCCAATGGATTTTTATTGCCCATATCCGCGCCCGATCATAAGACCGTTCATTTTCGTTTAAAGACCCAATTATCCAGCATCTCGAAGACAAGTTCTCGCTTGATCGGTTTTGTGACGTAATCATCCATCCCCGCCGCAAGACATTTCTCCCGATCGCCCTTCATTGCATGAGCGGTCATGGCGATGATGGGTAAATGGTGAGTCGCCTCCCGGCAGTTTTGAGACTCCCATTTCCGAATTGCTTTGGTCGCAGTAAGGCCGTCCATCTCCGGCATTTGGATATCCATGAATACCAAATCAAAGTCAGCGGGAGATGCCGTGTATTTAGAAACGGCCTCCTTTCCATTATTGGCCACTTCAACCTGGTATCCGGCCTTGTTCAGCATCATCTTTGCGAGCTTCTGGTTGACGGGGTTGTCTTCCGCCAGAAGGATCCGTACCGAATGCTTTAACTCCTCCCTGATTGAAAACTGTGTCGCTATGGGCGTGTGAGACGTCGAAGGGGTTGACTGCCCCGTACGATCACCCGCTCCCATGATTCTTTCTATCATCCTGAACAGCTTTTCTCGTCGGATCGGCTTATTTAAAAACCCGTCAAAGCCCGCTTCTTCACACCTCCTGGCGTCCCGCGCCATCAAAGAGGAGAGGGCGATGAGAGGAATGTTGCGGATTCTCAATTCTTCATTTTCCATTGAGGATTTAAAATTGCGGATCTGCCTTGCAACATCATGCCCGCTCATGCCGGGCATCTGAATATCCAGGATGCAGATGTCGAAAGGATCTCCATGGCCAAAGGCATCTTTCAATACCTTAACGGCCTTTTCTCCGCCTGAGAGCGAAACGACACGCAAGCCGGTTGATTCCAGAACGTGGGTCAGGATGTTCAAATTGGCCCGGTTGTCATCAATAATCAGGGCCTTCTTGCCCTTAAGGGAAACGGCAGCGGTTCTTTTGATCTTTTTCGATACGCTCTTCTTAACCCATGCGGTGAAGTGAAAGACGGTTCCACGGGGAAGGGTTTCAAATCTTCCACCCTCCAATTGACGGTTCACCGGGCTTTCAGCCCAGACATCTCCTTCAAAAAGCTCCGATATCCGCTTGCAGATGGAGAGCCCCAGACCCGTACCGCCATACTTTCGGGTCGTAGAACCGTCCGCCTGCTGAAAGGGTTCAAAAATCGTCTCCAATTTATCTTCAGGTATGCCAATGCCTGAATCCCTGATTTTGGCATGAATCTTTATCCGGTCGTCTGTCTCATCGTCAACATCCAGTGAAAGCTCTATCTCACCGGTTTCGGTAAATTTTACCGCATTTGCCATCAGATTGGTCAGGACCTGGCCGAACCGGCCCGGGTCACCCAACACCAAGGATGGAAGGTCGTCGCTGATATGACACAGGATCTCGATCGGCTTTATTCCGACTTTTGGCTGGCTTTGTTCGCAGACATCGTAGGCGATCAGTTCCGGGTCAAACTCAATTTCTTCAAAATCGAGTTGCCCGGCCTCAACCTTGGAGAAATCGAGAATATCGTTTATGAGACAAAGAAGCGATTCTCCGCTTTTCTTGATCGTGCTGGCATAGTCAACCTGGTCTTCACTCAATTCGGTATCCAGCAACATCTCTGAAAAACCGAGGACTGCATTCATGGGGGTCCTGATTTCATGGCTCATATTGGCCAGGAATTCGGATTTGGCCCTGTTGGCGACCTCGGCTTTTTCTTTTGCAAGGGATAGATCTCTGGTTCTTTCCTGAACCTTCTTTTCGAGGTTTCTGTTGTGATCTTCTATTTCTTCGATTGATTTTTTAAGATTGGCGGCCATCTTGTCAAATGCCCTCGACAGATCTCCGATTTCGTCTCTTGAACGGGTGCCGACTTTGTAATTCAGGTTCCCGTTCATAATCTGTTCCGCGCCGCTTTTAAGGTTTATAACCGGTCTTGTGATGGACCTTGCCAAGAAAACGGAGGCGACTGTGGCGGAAATCAGAAGAATCCCGAGAATCAAGAACAATGCGCGAGTCAACTTTGAAAGGGGCGCAAAGGCTTCTTGGGTGGTCATTTCAGCCAGCAGCCACCAGCCTGTCTCCGGGATGAGGACATGAAAACCCAGGACATTGGATCCAGAGTAGTTTTTGTAAAGAAACGCTGCGTGTTTTGCGTTGTCCGGACCAAAAGGGACATTACGACCGAGCTTTGCCTTTTCCCTGTCAACCCGCACTTTCAAAAAGGTCCCTTTTTGAAATTTTGAAGGGGTTATCATATAACCGGCTTCGTTTATCAGGTATACTTCTCCGGTTTCTCCCAGGCCCGTTCGGTGGGTCACGATTTTGTCCAGTGATTTCGTGGAAACCCTGATGACCACCACGCCTAAGAAAACAGCATCTTTCTCGTCAAAAACAGGGGCTGAAAAGGCAATGGTTCGGATGTTTTCATGGGAAGAAAGATAGACGTCCTTTATGTGAACGGTCTGTTTCCCAGCCAGGAAATAAGCATCCGCCCTTTTGTCTTCTCCAATCTCGGCCTTAAGGGTCGAAGCAACAACGATTCCCCCCTTATTCAAAACCAAAAGCGAGTAGGTATATCGACCGAGGCCGGCAGTACGTCTTAACCGTTCTTGAACATCATCAAACCTCCGAGCATAATCCTCGTGCCCTTTATCTGCCAGAAGCAGTTTCCGGATGACCGTACTTCCCGATAATTGACTGACGGTTTCACTTTCCATTTCAAGGAAAGCTTCAACGGATTTAGCCCTTGAATGAGCAACGGTCTCAAGGTGCAGGTATATCTGCTCTTCGACAATGCTTTTTGAAACGGTTCGACTGATGAACAGGGTAGTGCCGCCGACAATCAGAATCGCCGAAAGAAGCATGATCAGAATTCGCACTTGGATTTTCATTCCTGTCCTCTGCCATTTCTTTTCAATCTGTATTGGTCAGACTTAACACAACAGAACGATTCGAATCAAGTTGCGAATCCGGGAGCAACTCTCATTGGCTTATTACTGCCCGAAAGAGAAAAATGATGCTTGATTCCACCGGTTCATTTGTCATATGAAGGGTTCGGATTCTTTTGCAGGTCAGTACTCGAAGAGAAAAACAAGAATTTGCGCCGGATTTGTTCCGGGGGGGGGAGTTCAAATGGCAAAGGCTCTGATGGTTCTGGGAACCGGCAGTGATGTGGGGAAATCCATCGTGGCGGCGGCGTTTTGCCGCATCTTCAAGCGACGGGGATTCAAGGTGGCGCCCTTTAAGGCTCAGAATATGAGCAACAACTCCTATGTCACGGTGGACGGAGGTGAGATCGGCCGCGCCCAGGTGGTGCAGGCGGAAGCGGCGGGACTCCTGCCTAACGTCCACATGAACCCCATCCTGTTGAAGCCCTCCTCGGGGACCGGCTCCCAGGTGGTGTTGCGGGGGAGGGTGTTTGAGCAAATGGAAGCCATAGACTACCATGCCTACAAATCCCGGTTGAAAGAGGTGGTGTTGTCATCCTACCAGCACCTGGCAAAAGAGTATGATATTATTGTCTTGGAAGGCGCCGGCAGTTGCTGTGAAATGAACCTCAAGGAAAACGACCTGGTCAACCTCCCCATGGCCAAATGGGCAAATGCCCCCTGCATCCTGGTGGGCGACATCGACCGGGGCGGTGTGTTTGCGCAACTGATCGGGTCCTATGATCTCATGACAACCGAAGAGCGTTCCATGACCATGGGCTTTCTCATCAACAAATTCCGGGGGGATCCGCGACTCTTTGAATCGGGCGTCAAGATTATTGAAGACAAAACAGGGCGGCCGGTCCTGGGGGTGGCCCCCTTTTATCAGGATATTCATATCGATTCGGAAGATTCGGTGGCGGTTCAGACGGATAAACGCGATATCCGGTCCGTGGGCCCCAATACCCTGAACATCGGCATCCTTCGGCTGCCGGCCATCAGCAACTTCACCGACCTGGAACCCCTGGATCGGGAGCCGGGAGTTGTGATCAATTACCTTTCCCAACCCAAAGAATTGTCCGCCCATTATGATGCGTTGATCCTACCCGGAACCAAGAATGCCATGGAAGACGCCCTGTGGGTCCGGAAATCGGGATGGAAAAAAGCGGTGCGCGGGTTTGCCAAAGGGGGCGGCACCATCCTCGGCATTTGTGGTGGCTATCAAATCCTGGGTGAACGCCTGGAAGACCCGGACGGGGTGGAATCGAAGCAAAAGGAAGTGGCGGGGATTCAACTCCTCCCCGTTAAGACACGGCTTGAAGGAGATAAGATTGTCAGAAAGGTAACCGGCCTCTGCTCGGCCAACAAGAAACGGATTCGGGGCTACGAGATCCATATGGGCCGAACCGTTCCCATAAGCGGTGAAGGAGAACCCTTTGTTCGAATACACGAGCCGGGGAAAAAGGACGTCTGGGAGGACGGCTGGTATACCGAAAAAGGACGGGTGGCCGGCACCTATGTTCACGGAATCCTGGACGCCTCCGGTTTTCGAGGAGAATTCTTAAACCGCCTTCGAAGGGCCAAGGGGCTCAGGGAAAGAGCCCCGCGTCAGGGTCGTCAGGCACGTTTTCATCAGTACGACCGCCTGGCCGACCACTTTGAGGCCCATTGTCGGGTGGACCACATTCTGTCCGTTGTTTTGGGCGAAAGGAAGATATCATGAAAGGACTCAGTTCGGCCTTCCGGACCCTGACCCTGATCCCATGCGCTCATCGGGAAGGAGAAGAACTGTCCGACAGCCTCTACTGGTTCGTGGTGGTGGGTTTCGGGCTGGGATTGATGCTCTTTGCGGTCGGTTCCCTGTGGCAATGGATTTTGCCCACACCGTGGCCCTTGGGCGGCGCCATCCTGCTGGTAGCCATGGAGGTGTTTCTAACCCGGGGCCTTCATCTGGACGGCGTTGCGGACTGGGCCGATTCCATCGGCGGGTTCGGAAGGGAAAGACGGCTGGCCATTATGAAAGACGTCTCCGTGGGCGCATTCGGCGCGCTGGCCCTGATTCTGGATGTGGTTTTTCGCGTTATCATATATTCCCGGCTCATGAGCTCGGGCTCCCTCATATGGATACCGGCGGTCGGCGCCATTTCCAGAAATATGCTGGTGGGGCTGACCACCACCCTGCCCTACGCCCGTGCCGGGGAAGGAATGGCAGGGCCGTTCATCGCCGGCGCCTCCCGGGACCACTGGTTTTTCTCCCATTGCCTCTGTTTGATGGTGTGTCTGCTCTACGGACCGCTGGGGGTCGGACTTTTCGTTCTGGGATGGGGCGTTACAAAGCTGTACAGCGGAATGTGCCGGAGACAATTCGGCGGCATCACCGGGGATTTGCTGGGCACCGCCAACGAGATGGTCAGTCTGTTGCTGTTGCTGTTCTGTGCCGCCTGGGGAGAGGGGATTATGTCGGTGACAGGATGGTTCTGGCTCCGTTAGCCGCTAACATAAGGATGCTGAGATGATCAAATGCGTTGTTGTTTTATGGATAGGATTTCTGCTGGATGTGTTCCTGGGTGACCCGGAATACCGCTTCCACCCCATCCGGCTGATGGGGGCCGGTATTGCCCTGGGAGAAAAATGGCTGCGAAAAGCGGGCCTTGCGAACCGCATGGGCGGGATCGTTCTGGCGGTTATGCTTTTGATGGTAACGCTTCTGATTTTTCTGCTGCTCTCCCGAATCCTGAATAACATTTTTGCACCCCTGACCTTTCTTTTTCACGTTTATGTCGCTTTTTCCTGTCTGGCCCTGCGGGATTTGACCGTGCACCTGAACCCGGTGGTGGATGCCCTGGAGGCCGGGGATCTGGAGACCGCCCGGAAGAAAGTGTCACTTGTGGTGGGTCGAGATGTGTCGGTCCTGGATGAAAAGGGAGTTTGCCGGGCCGCGGTTGAAACCCTGGCGGAAAATTTCATTGACGGCTTTGTTTCCCCGCTCCTCTGGTATATGGCGGGGGGGCTCGCAGGGTGGCTGTTGAAAGGGGACCCGGTCCTTTTCGCCCTTGGCGCCCTGCTGGTGTTCAAGGTTGCCAGCACCATGGATTCCATGGTGGGGTACAAAAATGAGAAATACGCGGCCCTGGGGTGGGCCGGCGCAAAACTGGATGACGTCATGAATTTTGTTCCGGCACGCCTCTCCTTTCTTTTCCTCTTTCTGGGCGCCGTGCTCACGGGGCAAAAGGGGGTCCAGGGGATCAAGGTGGGTCTTCGGGACCGGCTGAAGCATGAGTCCCCCAACTCGGCCCACGGAGAGAGTTTTGTGGCCGGAGCATTGAATGTCCGTCTGGGAGGACCCACCACCTACGGGAACAAAACAAAAGATAAACCGTGGCTGGGGGAAGGCCTCGGAGATGCGACCCCATCGGATATCGTCAGAGCCATGTGGCTGCTATGCGCCGCCGCATGGATCAGTATGGGATTTGTCACCCTACCGCTTTTATCGCTTTCATGAAATTCAGCCTTTTCGACCCACGGCGGGGCTCGGTTTTCTGCCGTAATCACGCACGGTATCGACGATGGCCCGAACGTTTTCCGGTATGATATCCGGCCACAAATCCGATCCGGGCCATACCGCATCAACACCTGCGTCAATGATTTCCTTGATTTTTTCCACAATTCGGTCGAGAGGGGTCTCGGGATTGCAGGGAAGTTCGTAGACGTCAAAGTTGCCGAACAGGAGCGCATGGGGCCCCAGCTTTTCCCGTGTCTCGGAAAGACTGTTCTTGATATCCACGCCGATGGCGTCCGCACCGCATTGGCCCAACATTTCCACCAACGGGTCGCTGGCACCAGACATATGCAGGACTCTCGGGAATTCCCACGCCTCGAGGATCCGCTTCAATCTGGGCTGGATCAGCTTCTTGAACATTCGCGGGGGGAGAATTTCCCCATTGGCACCCGGTTCGCTCAGGGTAATGTAATCGGCACCCGCCTCTTGCCAGGCCCGACCGATTTGAATGGCCATGTCGCTCATTTTGTCCAGGACATCGGCGATTTTGTCTTTCTGTTTGAAGACCGCCTTCAAAACCGTTTCCAGCTCCAGAATCTGCCCCAATTGCGTCATGGGCCCCCGGAGCCAGACGCCGACGGGGTATTCCGGAGCCTCCCGCTTGATGATCTCAATCGCCTTCGGGATCAGATGATGCCTCCCCAATTCGAGGATATTGTCCGGAAGTTTGATATCATCGAGGGTTTCCCAGATCTTTTGAGGAATGGTCGGGAAAACCGGATCAGAAGCGTTTTCGTAGTAATTAACGCGATTTCCGAGGGCCTCCGACTGCATGGTGATATCGAAGGGGACCACGATGGCATCCACATTCATCATTCGCGAGGATCGGATGGCCGACCAAGCCATGCGCTCGTGATCCGTATGGATACCTGAAAAGGAATATCCCGCTTCGTCCAGGGCCGGTTTGGCCAGCATGGACAAACCGCTGAAAACCGGCATGGTGTCAATGGGTTCTCGCGCAAACAGAGCCATGACGCGTTCTTTGGGTGTCATCTTTCCCCCTTGAATCAAACTTCTCTTTCCAGGTAAATAGTCTTTGAGGGAGCGAATCGGTTCGCACTGAAGAAGTGTATCAACTTTGAATCATTCCAGGCCACCCGCGTACTGATCTTCTTTACGCCGAGTTTCCCCAAATGTTCCATGAATTCAGTAATCAGCTGCTCACCAATCCCTTCTTGCTGGCAATCGGGATCAACGCCGATGGTATCAAGGGTGGCCTCTTCCTGGAAAATACCGTATTCTCCCATAAAGATTTCCCCCATGACAACACCCACCACCGTCCCTTTTTCGTCTTCCGCCACCAGAGACGCGGGCAGATAGTCTTTGGTCTGGAAAAGTTTCTCAAATTTCATCCTGTAATAATCCGGCCGTGAAGCCTTGAGTACTTTCTCGTCAATCCCAACCACCGCATCATAATCTTCAGCCTTCATGAGTCTGATGTTGATGGTGCTCTTTTTCATGGGGTCCCCCTTTCTTAAAGGTGATATAGGGTGAGATTCAACACTGAAAGTTGAATGCGGCTGCTTTCATAAACAGCCTTTATAGTCTGATTATCCATGAGTTTCTTTTGATGTCAACATTTATGGTAAAAATCGGTTTGCCTTGATAATTCCGTTCGTATCTGTATAATAATCATCCTGCTGATTTCATTATATTATCCGATTGAAAGGGATTCTGGCATCGAAAAATCCGTTTTATGATGTCGGCCCGTCGCCGTTGAAAGGACGTGACGTGGAAAATGTTATTTCATACATCATTATCGGAGTTTACTTTCTGACTGCATTCGTGCTCATGGTCTACGGGCTGAACTGCTATCTGATGGTGTTTCTCTTTCAAAAGGGGAGGAAAGGGGCTGAGACATGGCGGAGGCGCACTCTGAACCGATACACAAACATGAATAGCATGGAACATTGGCCGAGAGTGACCACCCAGATTCCCATCTACAATGAATATAATGTGGCGGCCCGGGTGATGCGGTCGGTCGCCCGGATGAATTACCCGAAAGACAAACACGAAATACAGGTATTGGATGATTCCACGGACAAAACCCGTGACCTCATTGATCAGGTGGCTGATGAGCTTCGAAGGGAGGGCCATGTTGTTCACGTCATCCGCAGAAATACCAGGCAAGGGTTTAAAGCGGGGGCGCTGGCTGAAGGACTGAATTCGGCCCGGGGCAAACTGATCGCCATATTCGACGCGGATTTTGCCCCGTCAAAGGATTATCTGCAAAGGATTGTACCCTTTTTTATGGAAAACCATCGGCTGGGGCTGGTGCAGGCCCGGTGGGGACACCTGAACAGAAAAAAGTCCCTTCTTACCCGGGTGCAATCCATCGGCATCGACGGGCATTTCATGATCGAGCAATCGGCGCGGTGCTGGAGCGGATTGTACATGAATTTTAATGGAACGGCGGGCGTGTGGCGAAAAGAGGCCATAGAGGGAAGCGGGGGATGGCAATGGGACACCCTGACGGAGGATATGGACCTTTCCTACCGGGTTCAGTTTCACGAATGGCACACCCTCTTCGTGCCCGATGTGGTCGTTCCGGCTGAAATTCCGGAAGATGTGGGTGCCTTTAAAAATCAGCAATTCAGATGGGCGAAAGGTTCCATTCAGACGGCTTTGAAACTGCTTCCCGGTATTTTCGTCTCAAAGGAATCCGTCTTTAAAAAGGTGGAGGCCTTTTTCCATCTCACCCACTATCTGGTCCATCCCCTGATGGTGATCATGGCCATTCTGGCGCTGCCGGTGCTCATGATGTTGCAGTTTTCACCCAGTCCGGCGGTGTTTGCCGGCGTCGCCATATTGCTGGGGCTGGCCATGGCAGCCCCGAGCACCCTGTATATGGTCAGCCAGCGGGCCTCATACGGGAAAGGATGGGGGCGCCGGGTGGTCTTCCTCCCTTTTCTGGTGGTGGTGGGGATCGGCATTGCCCTTTCCAACTCGCGAGCGGTTCTGGAAGCCCTGATCGGTCATGAAAGCCCTTTTATCAGAACACCCAAGAAGGGGGACCGGGAAATGATGCATTATCGGGTCAGGCTGCCTTGGTCCGGCATTCTGGAAATCCTTTTCGGCATTTACTGTGCGGGGTCTTTAGGGTACTACCTGGCGGCGGGAAAATATCTGGTGGGACCGTTTCTTGCCGCTTACGCTTCGGGGTTTCTTTTTGTGGGATTTCTGACCCTGGTTCATGCATCGGGCCGCTCAAAATGACGGGAGATCAGCGGGGTTGCGGACCGGTTTCTTTCAATTCCATCTTTGCCTGCCTTGCGACACTTCTGATGCTGCTCTCCTGTGTGGCCAGCGGCTGGACGGATGAAAACGCGTTTCCGGCCGGGCATTTCATTTTGCTCTTTGCCTTTCAATGGGCGCTCTGCATGGCCCTGCTTCTGCTGGTCCCGAGATCCTTCCCGGCAAACCGGAAAGTGCTTTTCATATTCACCCTGGCACTGCTTTGTCGTCTTGCGCTGTTGCCCCATGACCCTTCTGATGATGTGAACAGATATCTCTGGGAGGGGCGTGTTCTGGCGCATGGCATCAGTCCTTACCATCATGCACCGGATGATCCCCTCATGAATTTTCTGGCTGAAAATGATCCTTTCCATGGAAAGATCAATCATCCCCATATAACCGCCGCCTACCCTCCCCTGATGGTCGCCCTTTTCTCGCTGGTCGGAAGCGCCCGGTATCATCCCCTGGCCATAAAAGGGATATTGATGCTATTCGATATGGGGACCATGGTATTTCTGGCGTTTCTTCTGACATACCGCAATCTGGATCTCCGGTGGCTGATCCTTTACGGTCTCAATCCGGTGATCCTCTGGGCGTTTGCGGGCGAAGGCCATTTTGATGTGATCCAGTGCTTTCTTCTGACCGGGGCCATCTCTTTTTTCGACCGAAAAAAATGGGGGTGGATGTTTCTCCTGGCCGGTTTGTCCATTCAGGTAAAGTATGTGTCCGTCCTGGCCCTTTTCTTCCTGTTGAACCGAGAAAACCTTCGGTGGGCCTGGATTCCGGTCGTCGCCGCCATCCTTCCTTATGGGATATTTTTGTGGGTATTCGGCAATGAAAGCACCCTGGGCATGTTTGCCGGCATAACCCGATTCAGTGAAAATTTTGCGTTTAACGGTTCTGTTCACGGCTTGCTGAGGGTTATTTTCGGCGGCATCGAACCCGCCACAACGACCTGCAAAGTACTGCTGGCGGTCTTGCTGGGATGGGGCATTTTCCATTTTCACCCCGCAAGAAACAACCGGTACCGAAACGACCCGGTTGCAGGGTGTTTCTACTCTCTGGGCTGTGTCATCGTCCTGGCGCCGACAGTTCATTTCTGGTATATTTCCTGGGTCATCCCCTTTCTCGTACTACGCCCTTCAAGACCCTGGCTGATGCTCTCTCTCTCAACTGCCTTTTACTTTGTGACCTACGGCATTTATTATCATACGGGCGAGTGGCGGCTGCCGGTGTGGGCTTATCTGTGTCAATGGCTTCCCTTTTACGGACTCTTGATATTGCAGGGGGCGTTTTTTCTAAAGCAGATCCGGTCCCCCATGGAGACGGATGCCCCCGGTACGGTGTCGGTGGTGATTCCGGCCCGAAACGAGGAACTGCATATTGTTTCCTGCATTCGGGAAGCCTTGAAGGACCCTGCCGTCAGTGAAGTGATCGTCATCGACGGCGGATCATCGGACCGAACCCGGGAGAAAGCGTTGGGCGCCGGGGCCCGGGTTCTGGAGGATACACGTTCCATTCTGGAGGGCGGCGGCAGGGGCGGACAGATCTGCGCGGGGATCCATGCCGCCCGGGGGGATCTGGTGGCCGTGGTTCACGCGGATACCGTGGTTAAAAAACCCGCTTTCACCGGGATGTGCGACGTCATCGCTAAACAGCCCCACCTTTCCGGCGGCGCCCTGGGAAGTGTTTTTGAAAGCCACAATCCCTGGCTGGGATTGATCAATTTCGCCAACGATTTGCGGATGGTCTTTTTCGGTATCAGCTTCGGGGACCAGGTACAGTTTTTCAGGAGGAAACCTGTGGCTTCCAGGCGCCTGTTTCCCGGCATTCCCCTCATGGAAGATGTGGAATTCTCCATCCGCCTTCACACTCTGGGACCCCAGGTGTTTCTTTTCGGAAACGCCCTGGTTTCCCCCAGGCGCTGGGAGACCCAAGGGTTCGGAAATGCGTTTTCGGTAATGGCCCGCGTGTCATCGTACCTTCTAAAGCGCCTTCGAGGAACCCCTGAGACCGGCGACATGTATCGAAGCTATTATGGCAATGAAAATCCCGAACAAAAGGAGTGACACAAAATGAACAGCTGCTACCCTCTCATGGCTCTGATGGTCCTTGTTTTTTTGATCGGTTTGATGCCGAAACCGGGAGAGTGCGACGAGACGCTTACCGATCGACAGAAAAAAGAGATTGTTTACAAGATGTATGAGGATTATCGACAGGAATTTCCCCATGTCAGGGAAATCTCCCCACAAGAGGCCATGAAAGAAGCGGCACGGGATAAGATTTTGTTTGTAGACACTCGCAAACCGACGGAAATGGCGGTCTCCATGCTCCCCAGCGCCATAACTCTGGAGACATTTCTTAAAGATCCCGGAAAGTTCAAGGATCGGCGGATTGTCGCTTACTGCACCATCAGTTACCGCAGCGGGATATTTGCCCGGAAGATGGCGGCAGAAGGGATTGAGGTCTTCAACCTGCGGGGCGGATTGCTCGCCTGGGTGTTGGAAGGGGGGAAAGTATACGATACAAAAGGCGAAACCAAACGGATCAATGTTTACGGGGAAAAGTGGGACTATCCGCCTGAGGGGTATGAGTCTGTTCGTTTAGGTTTTTTTGAAAGGCATTTTTGAAGTTGTCTTTATTGGTTGTGCCGAAAACAACCGGCTTTTTTATCGGATCTTCCAGTTTGACAATCCGCGGTACCCCCTCCTATAAAGGGCACTTCAAAATGAGTAGCAGGCTGGAGTGCCATGAAAGAGCTGGAGCATCCTCAATACCATAAGCTGGCGGCGACTGGTATTTCGAAGCGGGCAGCCCTGAGTTGGGGTTTTTCCATTTGGTTCTACCGCACCGTCCGGATCTTTCTCTCCGCCGTGTTTTTCGTATCCGGCATTTCCAAACTTTTTTCCCCCGAGTCCTTCGCAGCCATCATTGAAGCCTACGGCATCATTCCGGAGAGTTGGTTGATACCGGTAAGCATCACACTGCCTGGGCTGGAAGTGATCCTGGCAATAGGGCTGCTGTTGGATATTCGTGGCAGTCTGGCCGGCACAGCCGCCTTACTGGCGCTGTTTATGGCCATCCTGGCTTATGGGATTCATATGGGACTCGACGTGGATTGTGGTTGTTTCGGCCCCGAAGATCCGGAAGCGGAAGCCTTCCACGGCCTCCGTTCCGCACTCTACCGGGATGGAGTGATGGCTCTGGCTATTTTGTACCTGTACCTGTGGCGTTTTGTTCGATCGGCGAAACCGGTCGGTTTGTGGAGATCTATTCATTTTTTTTGAAAAGGAGATGTGAATGATGAAGCGGATGAAATTGTTGTTGGTGATATTCTCTTTGGGAGCCTTTTTGGCGGGAACCGGGACGGCCGCCTTTGCGGGAAAAGACAAATTCGAGCAGGAAGTGGATAAGGAAAAAGTGGCCGTAAAGCTGGTGCGCGAGGTGCAGCGCGGCGGTTACGATGTGGTCACCACGGAGGAGCTGAAAGGATGGGTCGACGGAGGAAAAGATATGCTGATCGTCGACACCATGCCCTTTGAGGCCAGTTACCAGAAGATCCATGTGCCGGGCGCAAAACAGTTTCTGTTTCCCATCCCGGATATGAATACCTGGGACAAGAAGGAGACGGCCGGAAAGAGTCAGGAAGACTTTATCGCCCTCCTGGGTCCGGATAAGGATAAAATCATTGTGATTTATTGCGGTTTTGTAAAATGTACCCGGAGCCACAACGGGGCAGCCTGGGCCAAGAAGCTCGGATACAAAAACGTCTACCGCTATCCCGGCGGCATCTTTGCCTGGAAAGGGGCCGGATATCCCGTTGAAAGTGCGAAATAACTTAAAGGGTTGAAATTGAGGCGCTGGAAGCCACGTTACCAAGGCTCCAGCGCCTCATTTATGAAAGCATCAATTCAATAATCAAATTCCCACCGCGAACGTCCTGTCATTCTATTCTCCCTCTAAAGCCTTTTTGGCGCAAACGTGAGATCCAAAAACGCGCCATTGCCTAATCGGCGTTTCGACCATCCGTGAAAAGGAGTTCTGAATTGACCTGAAATCCGGCTTCGTCTATAGTGTCTACCAGAATTTTCATCTTTCTTCGCTGGAATTGCACATCTCTTGGACTTTGAGGGCGAATACAATGGATTGCCCGAAATGCCGTAACGAAAATCCTGCAAGCGCCAAATTCTGCAATGAATGCGGAGCGGCGATCAATCCAGAAGTACAAACTTCCGATGCCATGCCCCTCCGTGAGGCGGAACGAAAACGCATCACGGCGCTTTTCTCCGATCTCAGCGGCTACACGGCCATGACGGAAAAACTTGACCCGGAAGAAGTGAAAGAAATCACCAGCCGTATTTTTGACGGGACGAGAGCGATTGTGAAGAAATACGATGGGTTCATAGAGCGATTCGCGGGCGACGGCGTGCTGGCTCTTTTCGGCGTACCCAGCGCACACGAGGACGACCCCATCCGTGCAATCCGGGCCGCACTGGAGATTCACCATTTCGTTGAATCTTTAAACCCTCTCTATGAAACCAAGGTGGGGCGCGCCCTCACAATGCACAGCGGCATCAATACGGGACTCGCCGTAACTGCCGATGTGGACCCGGAGAAAGGAACCCATGGCGTTACCGGGGAAGCCATCAACCTGGGTGCCAGGCTGAGTGACCTGGCTGGTGCCGGCAATATCCTGGTTGGCGCCGAAACCTACAGGGCATCTCAGGGGCAGTTCACTTTCGAGGCACCGAAGCCCGTGAAGGTAAAGGGCAAATCCGAACCCATCCACATTTATAAGCTGCTGTCCCATAAGGCACATCTTTCCTCTGACCGTAGCGGCAGACAGGTTTTCTCAGAGATGGTAGGCCGAGACCGCGAGATGGACAAGTTGGAATTTCAGGTCATGAAAGCCATCAACGGCGAGGGTTCCATCGTCAATGTGATCGGGGAGGCCGGCATCGGGAAATCCCGCCTGATGGCCGAGCTAAAGAAAAAGGATGTGATAAAGCGGGTTAGCCTCCTTGAAGGAAGGGCTATTTCCATTGGCAAGAATTTGAGTTTCCATCCCATTATCGACCTTTTGAAACAATGGGCCGGGATCGCTGAAGATGATAATGAGGTCACAGCATTTCACAAACTGGAAAACGCTGTCAAAGAAGTCCATCCCGAAGAAATCGATTAGATACTCCCTTTTTTGGCGACCCTGATGGGCATGAAACTGACGGGAAAACATGCGCAAAGGATAAAAGACATAAAAGGTGAGGCGCTGGAAAAGCTCATCTTGAAAAACGTAAGAGAACTCCTGATCAAGGGAAGTGCGTTGCGGCCGACGGTATTTCTCATGGAAGACCTCCATTGGGCGGATACCAGTTCCATTGATCTCTTGGAGACGCTCTATCGCCTCGCTGAGAATTATAAAATCGTTTTTATTAATGTATTTCGACCGGGTTATCTGGAGAATGGGAATAACAAGATAGCCACCATTGGTCAAAAATATCCCGGCTGCTATGCGGAAGTGGAGATCCGGCCCCTTGAAAAGGTGGACAGCGAAAACTTGATCGAAAATATGCTGCACATAGAGGGATTACCCCACAGTCTCAGAGATCAGATTGTGGATCGATCCGGCGGAAACCCTTTTTTTATTGAGGAGGTTATACGTTCTCTCATCGATGAGGGAGCCGTCGTTGAGGGAGAAGGTGGGTTTGAGGTCACCAAGAGGATTCATAACGTTGTGATTCCGCCGACCATCAACGATGTTCTGATGGCGAGGATAGATCGCCTGGAAGAGAAAACAAAGGAACTGGTCAAGGTCGCCTCGGTCATAGGCCGAAGCTTCTTTGACCGAATCCTGAAAGACGTTGCCGCCTCCATAGGGGACGTGGACGAAAGGCTTACCTATCTCAAAGATATCCAACTGATCAGGGATCGCGTGCGCATGCAGGAGCTGGAGTATCTATTCAAACATGCCCTTGCGCAGGAAGCCGCCTATGAATCCACCCTGCTGGAAAAGCGGAAAGCGCTCCACCTCAAAGTGGCCCAATCCATCGAGAATATCTTTCAAGGACGCTTGCACGAATTCTACGGTATGCTGGCCTACCATTACGGCAACGGGGATGATCCTGAAAAGGCAGAGGAATACATGGTCAAGGCCGGCGAGGAAGCTTTGCGATCATCAGCTTCCAGTGAGGCCTTACACTATTTCAGGGAGTCGATTAGACTCTATGTGGACCAACACGGAGAAAAGGCTGATCCGGGAAAAATCATGTCTCTTAAAAAGAACCTGGCTCAGGCTCACTTGAATCGAGGAGAGTTTTCGGAAGGCTTACACTACTTCGAGGAGATTCTGGATAGCAGAGGCTACAAGTTTCCCAAGGGCAAATGGATATCTACCATAAAAGGGTTATGGAACATTTTTTCCTTCACCTTAATCTTGTATTCCCCTTTCAAGTCCGGAAACAGGGTCCCGGAAGCAAGGGAGATCGAAAACTGCGATCTGCTTTACAGGAAAGGATTATGCCTTTTGCACGTTAACAGCAGGAGATTTCTCCTTGAAGGCAGTGCATGGCTCAGAACGTATCTGGGGTGGGATTTAAAAGGAATACCGCAAAGTCCGGAATGGATTGCGTATTCGAGTGCGGGTCTGAACGTCGCAGGGTTGTGTTCCCTTGGGGCAAAGCTGTTGGAACGGACAGAGCGGATTTCCGACGGTGAGGACTTAAACGAAGCATTAGGATTTGCTTTGTCACGTGTAACCCTAGCAGTTAATGTCGGTTCATGGAACTCATTGCCTGATTTGGGAGTCTCCTTAGTCGATATCGGGCTGAGACAAGGTGATCTCTACAAACTGACGGCGTATCTGCTTCATTTGGGATGCATCAAGCTGGAACTTGGAGTGTTTGAGCAAGCTGGGCTGTATGCGGAAAAGCTTCATCTAATCACCGAGAGTTACGGTTACGATTTCGCGCGGGTTCACTACCACTTTGTAACGGCTAACATTCTGATCAGAAAGGGAGCCTTTCATGAAGCGTTGACTGAGGCGGAAAAGAGCGTGTCCGCGGCGGATCAGGCGGACATGAACCCGCCCAAGCTGAGATCTTTGGGAGTCAAAATCATTGTGGAGACGCTCCTCTGCCGCCCTGACAAAGCGGCCTCGTCAGTGAAAAAGGGAGAAACTTTGCTGGCTGAGCTGGGGATTGTGGGACCTCTGTACCGTGCGCCATTCATGCTGGGCCGTCTGTTGATGCATCTTGATCGGTTTAAAGAAGCCCTGATAAGTGAGACGCGGACACGAATCCGGCAATGCGAACGGGAAACACTTGGAAGCGCAAAAAAGGCCGTTCAGGTTTCCAGGAAGCATGCCCTTTATCGGACGTGGATTCTCAAATCGGTTGGCGAATATTACTGGCTCGCGGGAAAACAAAATAAAGCCCTTTCGTGGTGGGAAAAAGCCATCAAGGAAGGAAAAGCGCTCGGTGCCAAAATGGATCTGGCCCGCACCTACTTCGAGATAGGGAAACGGTTATTGGAATCCCACTCTAAACATCAAAAACTGAACAGCATCGACGCCAGGGGCTATCTGGAAAAAGCCCGAATCCTTTTTGAAGAAATGGGATTGGAACGGGACCTGGATGATTTGAAGCAAATTACTTCTTAGGTGGAAAAACAGATGCAAAGCAAGCGTGGAGAAAATAACAATCAAAGAGCGCCGAAAGACCGATTCTCAAAAAAGATGTTCGGTCAATATCACGAACTTTTCAAAGTCGGTCAGATCATCACATCGGAAATTGACTACGATGTCTTGTTTGATGTCATTATCAAACAAACCAACAAAATCATGGACGTTGAGAGATGCTCCATCTTTCTGCTGGATGAAAAAGGCGAAATGCTAAACGCATTTGCTTCTGCCGGTGTGGGAGGATTATTAATTCAAGTTCCTAAATCAGAAGGAATCGTCGGGTGGGTTTATAGCAATCGCGAGCCCGCACTGGTGAACGATGTGCGGGAAGATACGCGTTTTTATCCTGAAATCGATAAAAAATCAGCTCTTCGCACCCGGAATATCCTTTGCGTTCCCCTGATTAATCGAAAAAGAGAGTGTATCGGCGCACTGGAGATCGTTAACAAGAAAATGGTAGGATTTACAGGTGATGACCTGGACGTATTAATCCATCTGTCCAATTATGTTGCCATTGCCCTTGAAAACGCCACCCTTTATAGAGAACTGAAGATGATGGACAGGGCAAAAGAAAGGGTGATCAACCACCTCGCCCACGAACTGAAGACGCCCATATCCGTAGTTGGGGGCGTTATTATGAACCTGGCAAAGAAGTTGAGACGGTACGATAGCGCCAAAGCGGATAAACTGGAAGAAATGGGCCAACGAAACGTCCGAAAACTGTTGACCCTGCAGGATAAGGTGGTTGATATCGTTTCGCATCGGCCAGTCAAAGAAAAAGATCTGATTGTAAACGTCGTAAAACAAGCGGCGAGCATTGTCTCGGATCTTATGGCGGAAGAAGAGAATAGGAATGTGATTTTGGAGAAAATCCATGATCGCATTGCGGCTATTTATGAGGTGGGTGAAACGAAATTTGAAAAAATTTATCTCAGGGATTTTATTGAAAATGTCTTTATGCGTGCATTATCCCAAAGCCATCGAAAAACCTTTATGATTAAAAAAGATGTGGATGAAACCTTAACGCTTCATATGGATAGCGCCGTTCTCGATAAAATCCTATCCGGATTGCTAAAGAATGCCATCGAAAATACACCGGATGAAGGTAAAATCGAAATCAGAGCCTATGCCACGGATAAAGATATCGTGATAGATTGCACGGATCATGGCGTCGGCATAACACGCGAAAACCAGGCGCAAATTTTCGGTGGTTTTTTTCATACACAAATAACTGAGATGTATTCCACCAAAAAGCCGTTTGCCTTCAATGCCGGCGGCGCGGGTATTGATCTCTTGCGAATCAAGATACTTTCCGAAAGATTCGGTTACGTCGTGGACTTTGTGAGCAAACGGTGCGAGTTTATCATGCTTGAATCCGATCAATGCCCCGGGAAAGTCTCCGGTTGCGAACACATACAAACCAAGAGCGAATGTTATAATTCCGGCGGGAGCACCTTTTCCATCCGATTTCCGAAAGAGACTTTTGATCATGAAGTGCCCGAAATGTCAGCCTGACAATCCTCAAGGCAAAAGATTCTGCGGGGAAGGCTGCCATGGAAGGAAGATTTATCAAAGGCCAAAGAGCAACCGACCGGGGCTATTGACCTGTCTTTGATGATCTCCACATGACAAACGATTCAAAGCCTCATACATTATCATTATCTTGATTTGCCGGAACAAAATCACCGTGGGATCACCCTTGCAACGCAAATTTTCCTACAGTATCATGTGTGCCACAAAAACAGGAAAATCTTTCACCCAATGGGGAGGAGAAACAGCATGGGACGGGAAAAAATGCACTACGGCTGGATCGTCATTTTCATGGGTCTGCTCACCACCATCGCCGCCCACGGTTTCGGCCGTATGGCCTACACCATTATCCTGCCGGCCATGAAGGACGGGCTTCACTTTGACTACACACAATTGGGATTGCTGGGTACCGGAAATTTCATCGGATACCTGACAATGGCCATTATTGGCGGATTTCTGGCGGCCCGCTTTGGAACCCGTATTGTCATTACCCTGGCATTGGTGCTCATGGGGATCACCATGGCGCTGACCGGTCTTGCGGAAAGTTTTGGGTTTGCGTTCGGCATGCGTCTGATGACGGGTCTGGGTAACGGTGCGGCATACGTCCCGGCCATGACATTGGGGTCGGCTTGGTTTTCCATGGAAAAACGGGGGTTTGCAACAGGCATCGTTTCAGGAGGCATCGGCGCGGGAACCCTGATCAGCGGACTGGTGGTCCCCCCCATCCTTCAGGCCTTCGGCCCTGAAGGGTGGCGCATGTCCTGGTATATTCTGGGTGGGGCCGTGCTGGTGATTTCGGGGATCGTGTTCATTTTTATTCGGAGCCGGCCCGAGGAAAAGAATCTCCTTCCCATCGGTATTCGAAAAAAAGAGGTCACGGCAGCCACATCAGGCACCGGAGACAAGGTTTCTTCCCTTGACTGGACCCGGATTTACCGAATGCCCTCCGTCTGGTACCTGGGCCTCATCTACTTTTTTTACGGTCTTTCCTATATTATCTATATGATCTTTTTCGCCGCCTATCTGGTCAAGGAGATCGGCCTATCTCAGGCATGGGCCGGAACATTGTGGGCCACGGTAGGCGGATTGAGCGTGTTTTGCGGTGTCATCTGGGGAAGCATATCCGACCGGCTGGGGAGGAGCCGGGGGTCTGCACTGGCTTATCTGGTGCTGGGGCTCTCCTATATTATTTATGCGCTGGTCAAGGTCAAATTCGGATTCTATCTCTCCGCCGTGCTGTTCGGGTTTACCGCCTGGAGCAT
Organism: Desulfatiglandales bacterium; assembly: GCA_963663335.2. Lineage (GTDB taxonomy): Bacteria > Desulfobacterota > DSM-4660 > Desulfatiglandales > Desulfatiglandaceae > NaphS2. The sequence continues at coordinate 1,623,439 of CAXXLN010000002.1, forward strand.
TCCCACCATTATGGCGGCGGCCGCCGGCGATTATGTGGGACCCAGGCTGGCACCGGCGGGCTTGGGGTTTATTACGCTTTTCTTCGGCATCGGCCAGGCCTTAGGGCCGGTGTTGGGGGGGTACATGGCCGATGTCACCCATTCCTTTACCGCTCCCTTCCTGGTGGCGGGCGGCATATCGCTGATGGGTATGGTCTTTTCGTTTTTTCTCAAAAAACCGGCTGAATCGTAAAATCAGCGAACCGGTTTCTGCCACTCCTTGGCAAAAATCTCTCCGATTCGACCCACCTGGCTCGGGTCGATTTTCATGGCCTTGGCGATTTCCCCGTAGAGTTTTCTGCGATCTCCGTTTTCCGCGGCCACAAGATTTGTCAGATTTCTCTTTTCCTTCAGATCCAGGCCAGCCGGTTGGGCCAGTGACACATACCCGTTGTTGTCCTCCCTGAGAATCCCTTTTTCATAAAAGGGTTTCATTTGGGCATAACGGGCTTTCATTTGCTGTTTCAGCATTCGAATGCTGGGATTGGACACTGTTAAGGGTTCAGCCGCTGCGGCAACGGGTGCAAGAAAAGCAAAAAGGGATTTATTGAAGAGGCTGCTCTTTTTATTTTGAAGGGATTTTTCATTGATCGGCTTCTGCCCTCTGATTTCATCTACGATTTCCCCGGCCACGGATTCCACCTGCTCAGCGGGAAAATAGATGTTGATGGTGACACAGGCAAAAACCATTAACGTAAAAATCAACAGCGTCATCCGCACGGGTCTTCTAAAGTTTTTCATGGTTAAACCTCCCTGGAAGCTTTTCATTTAATAACGGGACCTCCTTTGGAATCGGTAATCCGTTTAATTCTTGAGAGCATGTCTTTAAACCCAACCCGATTCTCTTTGCTCTGATTTATCACATCCACCCCTGAAAAAAAACCCCTTTTCACCAGGTATTCCTTGCCGTTCTCCCGTATGGTGCCGTTAATCCTGAACACATCATTTTCCAATGTGGCACGAATGCCGATTTTTCGATAGGGAAATTCCTTGAAAAAGGAGACGAACATTCCCGCCAACCCGGCAAAAGGACTTTGCCCGCCGCCTAGACGAGCGATATTGTCCACGGCTTTTACACTGATTTTCTGAGGAACATCATCAGTTTTGGCCGTATCTAAGAGGAGGTCGAAACGCTGCAGTTGGCCATTGGAGACTTCCAGGTTTTTTGCGTAACCATTCAAAATGCCGTCTATCTTACCAAAGGAGGTGCCTTCGGTCATTTCAGCCAGGTTCAAATGATGCCACTGAGCATCCAAATGGTACACCGGAAGAGCCGTAAACAATCCTCTGGCGCCCACATGGGATAGGGTTACCGCTCCATCAAAAACATCTGCCCTTATTTCCCCCTTGCTTTGCAGCTCTCCCCCTTCAATATGGATCGGGTCCAGACGGCCATCGGCGCTCCCCTCTATCGCCCGCGGCCATATTCCTGAAAGCACCGAACTCAGTTGAAGATTCTCAAAATGAAGCGCCGTATCAATGGCCGGTGACGGCCCCATAAGTCCGACGATCCCGGAAGGGCCGATGCGAACCGTTCCTCCCGGAACCAGAAGGTTTGTTTGGGCTGGCATGATCAAACCATTTTGTGTGGCCTGAATGGGGACACTCAACCCCTGTTCCGGCAGGCGAGGAATGCGCATGGAATGTACCGACAAGTGTCCTTCCGAATCCTGGGTGAATCCCTCACCGTTTTCATGGGCGAACCAGACCGGAAGAGACAATTGGATACCGGTGAGGGCAACAGATGAATCCCCGTAAACCAGACCCCCATCTTTCCATGTGCAACGACCCGTGGCCATCCAACCGGACCGCTTGCCTTTGAGGGTCACGGCCGCCCCGACAATTCCCTCCACCTTGATGTTTGAAAGGGCCGGTTTTTCCGTTTGAAAAGGCTCCCGAACCAACCGTTGAAAGGGCGATTTCAAATCGGTGTCCGGAATCGTGACGGACAGTTCCCCTTCATATTCATTCGCCTTTTGAAACAATTCTCCCGTCACATGGGCCGTGGCGATTTCCTTCATTCCCAGAGATAACGCATCCACCCTTAAACGGTTATCATCTCCCCGGTAGCGGCCATTAAACTGTGCAAAAAGAACGTTTTCCCCAAGATCAAAATAGAACCGATCCATCAATACCTCTCCTTTGTCGGCTGTGATCTCGGATGTCGCGTTGATGGTGAATGGGTTAGATTTTATTTGCCCTGAAACATCGGCGCGAAGGGATATGTTTTCGCCCGCACGGGTTTGCCGAGGGTTTTGAAAATGAAGTTTCTCAATGGCCAATCTGGCGGAAAAAGAAGTGGCGCCCGTTTTGTCCACCGTTGCCGTGATTGCAAGGGTGTCCGTTCCCTTAAAGGTCCAATCGGGGGGCAGCAATTTCAATGCGGAACCCCCATGGAGCAAACCCGTCTCTTTTCCTTTTGCCGTGAGGGTCAGTTGCCTGCCATCCATTTGAAATGAAGCCATCATGTTGTTTACAAGAGAAGATTTGAAGCTGATTTCAGGGAAATGCAATGATTGCTCCAGCACGTTGACGCGCCCTTCTGCGGCATCAATTTCCATGTGAGCAACGGAAAACATTTTCTTTTTCAGCGTGAACTCCATATGGGGCATGCGGCACGAAGCCGTGGTGACGTTAAATTCGGGATATGTCCCTGCAAAACGAAGGGTTCCTTCGGCGGATTGTACAAAAAAACCATTTCCGTGAACACTCATCCCGCTCCCTGTCAGTTCTCCGGACAGGTCCAAATGGGAAACAGGGCCTTGAACCGCCATCTGTCCCGCCATGAAACCCTTCAGGTTGATGGTATCGGTCCGGTATGAAACCGGGCTATTTTTCATAGCTCCCTTCATGCCGCAAGAAAGCGCCCATTGACCCTCTTTTTCTTTGCCCGAGAATATTCCTCGAAAATCAACGGGGCCTGAAATGGTGAGGGCGGTCAAATTTTCCCCGAGGGGGGCCAGGGACACTAATTTCCGCGAAAATACCCGTCCCTCGTCCACAAACAGTTTGAACCCAGGCTCATCTCCGAAGCTCGCATCCAGCTTCCCATCAAACTGCAGAAAATCCTTCAAATTAAAGGAGAGACCGTGAACCCTCGCCCTTCGCTTTTTAAGATCAATATCCCCGCCTGCTTTTAAAGTGATATCGAAGGGCGTTTTTTCCGTCCGTGCAAACCGCGCCCCGTGAAAGACGAGATCTAAGTCGGTAAAACCGATCTTTTTTCCTGAAACGTCATAATGGAGAGACGCCCCCCCTTGAATATTCTCAATCTTCGCTTCCGGCGTGCTGAACGTACCCTCTGAAAAGGCGGCTCTAAAATCGATGCGGGGATCCGTAAGGGATACGGCGCCGGTGGTGTCCATATGAAAATCGGGAATGGAAAGGGTCGCATGCTCGGTTGGTGACGCCACCAGAACACTCCCTTCCAGATGAACCAAATGGTCGGCATTGAGACGTCCCGAGAGGTCCGAAACCGAAATTCGCCGCCCGCCCCATGAAGCAACCACAGATCCTTTTTCCATGTGAGCCGCTTCAAGACGGATATCCTTGAAAAGAAATAGAGATACGAAAGCTCTGGCCATGGAACCCAAAAAAGAGGCCCCGCCACTCCCGGAACCCTTTGAAACAGCGGTCGGCCCTTCGGGAACCCGACATTTTAAACCGTTGATCGTAAGGGTTCTGAACACCAGTCTCTTCTGGCCGAAGGAGCCTTCCAGAACACAGTCCGCCATGAAATCCTGAATTTCAGCGGAAAAGCCGTCTTTCTCCTCGACAGGCTGAAAAACAATCCCCTTTGCATTGATCCGTATGGGGTTCAGCGAGTAGTCCAGATGTTGAATGGAAAAGGCGGCGCCGGTTACCCGCGAGACCACTTTTTCCATGAGCGCCTTCACTTCGGGCGGATGGGTGTAGTAGTAGAGGCCTGTACCGACGCCCAGTATCAGGAGAAGGAGGAAAATACCGAATATTATCAATAAAGTCTTTTTGGCTATCATTTTATGTTTTATATTTCGGCTGGATCCATGTTCAACCTACCATAAACCATAATCGTATCATAAATGAAAGATATCTGATAAGGACTTTACCCATGAACATCATAACGCTCCTGACCGATTTTGGACTTAAGGATCCCTATGTGGGGATCATGAAAGGCGTCATTTTGGGCCTGAACCCGAAAGCCGCCCTTGTAGATCTGACCCATCAGGTGGGGCCCGGGGACGTCGCCCGGGCGGCCCACATCCTCCGTGAATCCTTTTCCTTTTTCCCGTCGGGCACCACTCATGTGGCGGTGGTGGACCCCGGAGTGGGGGCAAATAGAAAACCGATCCTGGTCAAGAGCCGAAATCATTTCTTTGTGGGGCCGGACAACGGCCTTTTCTGGCCCATTATCAAGACTGATCCAAAGGTTCTGTTGATCCACCTCACCCACAAAGAATTTTTCTTGCCCCACATCTCCCGTACCTTTCACGGGCGCGATATTTTCGCACCGGTCGCCGGGCACCTCTCCCTCGGCATCGATGCCTCGCAGATGGGCGAAATTATGAAAGATCCTGTAACCCTCCCCGATACGGCACCCGTTCAAAGAGGGGATACCCTCTTGGGCCGGGTTGTCGGAATCGATCATTTCGGCAACGTCATCACCAACATTCGTCGGGAGGACTTGACCCGCTTTGTGAAGAATAACCAAACGGTTATTCGAGTGAGTGAAGAAACCATTGAGGGGATTAAAAAGACCTACGCCGATGGGGAAAAAGGGAAACTGCTGGCACTTTTCGGTAGCACCGACCATCTGGAAATCGCCGTTAATTCCGGTCGGGCGGACCGTGTCCTGAATCTGGATGAAACGCACGCCCTTCCGGTGGTGGCGGTGGATCGGGTGGCGCCAGAGAGATCGGCCCTTGAATAATTCAAGGGTTAGCCGTTTTCGAGCCTGACAAAGAAATTGCCTTGATCAACACCGGATTTTTCTGAAATGGGCCCGCATTTGCTTTTCAGCATGAAGATAATCGGTTTTCCAAGATCTTCCCCGTAAAGGCATTCAAAATTGAAAGTGCCTTTTGCGATCACGAGATCGCTTTCCTCAAAAGCATCATCCATTGCAGAGCCGCTTTCGCCGGGGATAAAGAGGGTTTTAACGCTCAATACACGGTCGCTCAGTTTATCCAGGCCAAAGTAAGCGGCATCTTGAAGGGTGGCATCTTCAAAAAAGGGCGCCTCCTTGAGGACCAGGGTCACTGCGGCCCCCATGGCTTTGAATTGTTCTATGAGCAAGATATCAAAACCGATTTCTCCGGCGTTATCGAAAAGATACAAGACTTGTCGTTTGTCCCGGACGGCTTCATACACATCCCCCGTCACCTTCGGAAAGGGGCCCCTTCCCGTCATCAAATTTTCCGCGTCTGAAAATTCCAGCGCCCCCGAAGGAGCGGCAATGGGCGAAACATTGCCCGTTGATGCGAGATGGCAGGCTCTTTCGAAACACTCTTTTGGCGTTTTCCCCTTCTGAACGAATCGTCTGGCCTCGGGCAATAACGCTTTCGCTGCATCGTTGCTCGCTTTTTTGATGGCATCGTAAACGGTTGCGGCGGCCAGCACTCTGGGATGAACTGCCTCAAGGGTTTTCCTGGCAATCAGCGCCACGTTTCGATCCACCCTGAATTCATCATGCAGCACGCCCAACAGGGCATTCATCAATTCGACCTTCTGGTTTTCACCCAAAGAAGATACCGTTCTCCCGAAGGTCCATTCCAGGATACACAGCGCGCATTCCGCAAGGGGTTTCATTTCGGTTTTTCTCCTTCCTGATTCTTGAATGATGACAGAAAATCGCAGGACAGTTGGTCTTTAAGAAGGACGAGACAGGGATGTCTGCCTTTTTTCAACAACATTTCGGCCACTTTTTCGCAAATCACTCCCCGTTGGTCCAAATTTGAGATCCAAGTCATGGTCTTAACGGCAAATTCCCTGTCCTCAAAAAATAACTTCCCGGGTTCATTCAATATCTTTCCCAGATTCCTGGCCGTTTTGGAAAAAAGCTTTCCCTCTCTTTCCATGAGATGGTTTCTTAATTCATCCAGATCATTTTCTGTAATGAGAACCCTTCCTTTCAGCATATGGGTCATCTTCCAGATATGCCGCACAACCCCCAGCATGCCGCTCTTATCCAGCACATCGGCATCGTGGACGATCCTGGCCTCCAGGGGCAAATCCTCTCCTCCCGTCTCATGAGCTCCGGCACATCGGGCGATCATTCGGCTTTCCGCTTCCGACAGGGTTTCAAATTTTCTCAAAAAGCCCATTGTGAATGCCTCTACCTTTGCTGAATCACTGTCATCCCCTTGCGCCAAAGACACATCATGGACCCAGGCCGTTGCAAGGATCAGGAATTCGTCGCCCCCCTCCCTTTCCCAAAGGTACCTGGCAATTTCATTGACTCGGTAAAGGTGTCGGCTCCCATACGCCTTGCCTCCAAAGGCTTCTCGCCAAAGCTGCCCTACGGCCTGCTCACCAATCTTTTTCAGTAATTCCGTTTTTCTCCGATCCATAGGTGTTGCCCCCGGCCTTCTACTTTGAACCTCAGCGGAATGCCTTCATTAAGTCAGTGCTCTCAATACCTGAAATATTAGAAAATAGCAAAAAATTGAGCGCAATAAGGCCATAAATATTTGCCGCAAAGGTTTCATGATGATACGTTATGCAAATTTTCAAGAAACCGGAAAGAGAGAAAAAGCAATGGCAATCAGGAAATTCGACAGTCCAAGGATGGGCCCAAGTGAAAGGATCGAGGCGCTCCTGCGGGGCCAATCTGTTGGCCGCATGGGTCTATATCTCTTTGCACGGGGATTTTGCGCCAGGAACACGGGTATATCCCTCGGGGAGTTTTACACAGACCCCGAAAAGAGCCTGAAAGCCCAGATCTGGACTGCGCGGATGTATGGAAATGATGAAAATCTGAAGTTCGGATTTGCGTCTTCCATTGCATGGGATTTCGGCGGTGATATCAAGATGCCCGCTGCCGAGTTTGATCAGACACCGATGGTCGTCCGATATCCCGTGCAGTCTGAGGAGGAGGGATGGAAACTTGAAATTCCTCACTTGGCGGAGGCCGGGATGGTGCCGCTGAACATGGCGTTTTGCCGGCTGCAGGAAAAAGAAGGTCTTGTGAAGACCATCAGTATCGGCGCTCCTTTCATGAATGCAGCCAATTTGTGCGGTCTTGAGAACCTACTGAAATGGGTGTACAAAAAGCCGGATCTCGCGCACCACCTTCTCCGGCTGGCTACGGACTACGGCATTCAGCTTGCGCGGTATTGGGTGGAAACCTTCGGTCCTCTAAACATAGAATTTCGCACATCAACGCCCACCTCGTCCAATCAGGTCATTTCCCCAAAACATTTTGAAGCGTTTTCTCTCCCCTATTTGAAGGAGCTTCATGAGAATGTGCTGGGGATGGGTGTTCGGTATCTGTACACACACATCTGCGGAGACCAAAACCTGAACCTGCCGTATTACAGAGAAGTTCCGTTTGGGGACCCCGGCATTGCCAGTTTTGGCCACGAAGTGGATCTGACCAAGGCCATCGAGTTCTTGGGAGACAAGTGTATTATCGTGGGCAATGTAGAACCACGGTTGATCCTGATGGGCTCTCCCGATGAAGTCTATGAAGCATCCAAAAAATGCATTGAAAAGGGGAAGAAGGCCAAAAGGGGCTTTATGCTGGGGCCCGGTTGCGAACTGCCACCCACGGCGCCCGCATGTAATGTGTGGGCCATTAGAAAAGCCATTGATGACTTTGGATAGGGGTTGGGGGCAACCCGTTCATAATCGAAAAAAGCAATCCGGCGTAATCCGGACGTTTCAGGGGGGCCAACAGGATCCGAGCACCTGCCTGATGGAAAAAGCCCTCTTTTTTCTACGCAGATCCTCTTTTCTTAAAAAGCCCCATGAGATAAGGCCCTGTGAGAATAAACAGATTGATGAGCAGGAGCGCAAGACTGATGGGACGGGTAAAAAAGGTGGTCCAGTCCCCCTGGGACATGATCAGGGATCTGCGGAAGTTGTCTTCCAGAATCGGCCCCAGCACGAAACCCAGGATAATGGGGGCAGGCATGATTCCAATTTTCTGCAGCAGGTATCCCATGACACCGCAGGCCAGGAGAACCCAGATGTCGAACACCGTATTGCGAATGGCAAACGCCCCGATGATGCAGAAAATCATGATGCCTGGCAGGAGGTAGTGTCTGGGCACGCGGATCAGATGAGAGAAGATGCGGGCCCCGGCCAGCCCGATCACCGTGAAAGCGATGATCGCAACCACGTTCCCCAGATAGATGGTCGAGATGAGGTCCGGACGGGTGGCGAAGAGCATGGGTCCCGGGGCCAGCCCGTTGATCATCAGAGCCCCGATCAGAATCGCGGTCTGTGGGTCTCCGGGAATCCCCAGGGAAAGCATGGGGACGAAGGCACCCCCCACAGCCGCGTTGTTGGCCGCCTCCGCCGCCACCACCCCTTCGGCGATTCCGGTTCCGTATTCCTTGGATCGCCTCGAAAACCGCTTCTGGATCCCATAGGCCGCCATGGAGGCAATGGCTCCGCCCGCCGCGGGGACAGCTCCAATAAACGTTCCGATCAGGGAAGAAAAACCCATCATGGGTGACATGCGCAGCAGACGGCCGGCGCTGGGAAGGACATTTCGGATCTTGGCCACGGGGATCCGGATCTCTTTTTCCTGTTCCAGCTTGGTCAGCACCTCGGTCACCCCGAAAAATCCCACCATCACCGGGATCATCTGGAGACCGGCCTGAAGATCCTTGGAACCGAAGACGAACCTGGGATAGGCCGTGATCACGTCCTGCCCCGCGGTTGCCAACATCAGGCCGATAATGCCGCCGATGAGTCCCTTGATGGTGGAGCCGAAGGAGATATAGCTCACGATGCTGATGCCGAGAAGGGCGATTCCGGTATATTCCTGTGCCCCGAATTCCAGGGCCAGTCCGGCCAGAATCGGGGCGGCGAACACGAGGACCAGAACCCCGAAAAGCCCTCCCAGGGCCGATGAGACGGTGGAATAGCCGATGGCGCGGCCGGCCTCACCTTTCAGGGCCATCTTATATCCGTCGAATCCGGTTGCGATGGCCGATGGAGTCCCCGGGATATTCACCAGAATGGATGAGAGGGACCCTGAATAACAAGACCCCACGTAGATCCCGATAAGGAAGAGAATCCCGTTGATATCGTTCATGGCAAAGGTCATGGGTAGAAAGATGGCCATGCCCATGGTCGCCGTAAGCCCCGGAATAGCGCCGAAGATGATTCCTAAGACCGAACCGGCCACCACGAGAAAAAGGGAATAGGGGCTGGTGAAATTGGCCAGCCCGGCGGTGAGAAGATCGAATGTGCCCATGAAGTACTCTAATCCATTAAGATGGAACCCGGAAGTTCAATGCCCACAAAGAGCTCAAAAACAAGATACACCACAACCAGGATGCCCACGCTGAACAGCAGATCGGGAAAGAGATGCTGCCGCGATCCGAACCCGCGGATCAGGCGCACCGATAAAAAGGTCAGAAGAAAACCGGCCACAAGAAAACCCAGATATTTCATCACCGCAACGAGTACCACGCAGAGAACGAGAAGGAGAATGACGGCGAAATACCGGATCTTTGTTTCGTCCCCGGGCTCGGTCGGTTCCGGCCCTGCTTCCGTCCGGCCCCTGAATGCCTGTATCAGACAGAGAACGCCCAACAAGAGAAGGGCTCCCGCCAGGACCTGAGGATAAAATCCCGGCCCCTGCCCGAAGCCCTGCCCCTGGACATCCGGGTAACGGAGGGTATCCCCCAACACTGACCCGCCCAGAAGAAGGCAAACGATAAACGTTATCCAGGCATCTTTTTTCCTGGAAGACATGGATTCCTTTCAAGTTTGCCGATCGATCCCCTGCTGATCGAGGGATCGATCGGTATTTCCTGTATCCTTGAAGCGTTATTTCTGCCTCAGGCCCAATGCCTCCACCATGGATCTGACCTTCTGATCCGAACTGGCGCGCAGCGCGTCAATGTCCGCAGTGTCCATATAGGTCACATCCAGGCCGGAAGCCTTGATCTTCTTCTGTGTGCCGGGATCGGCAAAGGCCTTTTGGATGGCCTTGTTCAGCTTTGCGATGACGGCCTCAGACGTCCCCGCAGGCACCACAATGGATTCCCAGAAAGGCATCACGATATCCACTCCTCCCTCTTTCATGGTGGGGATATCCGGATAGGCCGGATGCCTTTTTTCAGCGGCGATGGCCACGGGGCGAATCTTGCCGGCCTTGATCATGGCCTTTGCCGGTCCGATGGCCACAAACATGGAGTCCACATGACCACCGGCCAGGGCGGCAAGAGACGGTCCCCATCCCTTGTAGGGGACCTGGGTGAACTCTATCCCGGCTGTCTTGGCGAATTCCGTGGAATAAAGATGGTCAATGACACCGGCCCCGGCATTCCCGTTTTTGATCTTGTTGGGATTCGCCTTGGCAAAGGCAACAAATTCTTCCAGCGTTTTCCAGGGCGTCTTGGAATTGACCAGGAGAAACAGGGAGGGATTGATCACGCCGCTAACGGCCGTGTATTCCTTCATCATCACCGGTGAGACGGATGTATACTGGGCGATGACGGCACTGATTCCCAGGAAACCCATGGTGTAGCCATCCGGCTTTGCGTCCGCCAGTGCCTTGGCCCCAACCATGGATCCCGCACCGGGCATGTTTTTGACCACCACGGGTTTTCCGAGTTCCTTTTTCATCTGGGCGGCCAGGATCCGGCAGGTCATATCACCTGATCCACCAGGTGACCAAGGGACGATCAGCGTCATGGCCTTTTCGGGAAATTCAGCACGCGCATCCTGGGCGGAAACCACTATGAAACCGGACAGCATGAAAACAAAAAGCATGGAAATGAGCGATAATTTTTTGAGCATTTGAATTCCTCCTTTTGGTTCGATAATTTTGTTACCCGAGCCTTTGCGACCTGCGTTTATAAAAAACGGTTTCAGGAATTGTATCACCCGGGAGTTGACGAATCGACATCCGGATAGGGCGACTGTCTATTGTATATTGTATACATTAATAAAAAAGCCTCCCCCCCTGTCAAAGAAAAAAATAACAGAAGGGCCTCTATGCGAAAAATGTTTTCTACGCAACGGGCGGCCGTCTGTCGCAGACGGCGCCCACATTGTATAAAATCAACGATAAAATTTATAAAATTCGGCGTCAATGCCTTTTTTTCACGTCGCAAAGCAACGCCTTGTATACGGGAAAACCCGAAATGGGGTCACGATTTTCAGGATCGGTCAAATAATTGGCGTTGGCTTCCCGCCAGGGTGCGGCATGGATGGGGCTCCCGCCGCCCACGTTGACCTCCACCTGTCCCGTCATCACGTCCTCCGTCACCTTGGCCCAAAAGCCCACGCGGCCCCTGGGAGATTCCACCCATACCCTATCCCGGTTTTCAATTCCTCTTTCCTTTGCGTCCAACGGGTGAATCAACACCTGGGGTTCGGGTTGCAGCTTCAACAGCCCCGGGATATTCAGATGCTGGGACCGAAAAGTGGACTGGATTCTCGCTCCGCTATTGAAGATCAGCGGATATTTTTCGTAAAGTTCCGGTCTGCCGAGAGGGCCTTCAGCGGGTTCCGCGTATACGGGCAGCCCGTCATACCCGTATTTTTCCAGCATGCTCGAAACCAGTTCTATCTTTCCTGAAGGCGTATTGAATCCGGGAACGCCATCCTTTCTTAAGAATCCCTTGGCGTACTTGCGGTATTCCTGTTTGCCGGCATCATATTTGACGCCTTCCGGATGGGCGTTTAATTCCGCCAAAGAGACGGGGCCGGACGCAAAGACAAATTCGAGACGATCCTCTTCCGTTGGCGGGAAAAGATCCCCATAGCCAAGCCCTTTGGCCAGGTCCGCCAAGAACGTGTATCCGGACCTTGCCTCCTCAACGGGATCGATCACACGTCGCCGCAACTGACAGTATCCCCCTGGATATTTCTGATACCCCAAGTTTTCGTAATTGGTCGTGGCGGGAAGCACGATATCCGCGTACATGGCATCCGCCGTCATGAATCGGTCGAATACCACCATGAAATCGAGTTTCTGAAAACATTTCTTCCACATCTCCGGATCGGGCAGGCTGGTTAAAAGTGACGCACCGAAGATTAGCAGGGATTTAATAGGATAGGGTTTCCCCCGCAAAATCGCCCGCGGCGCTTCCATAAATTGTGCCGAATTGAGAATATCGCAAAAGAACGGGTATTTGTCCGCTCCAACCGGTTTAACGTCGGGCGGCGGGTCCAACTTGATGCGCGGAAATTTCACGGGACTGGGCGGCCGGAACATGAGTCCCCCCGGCACATCCATATTCCCCGTTATGGCCCAGAGACACAACACGGCCCTGATGCTTTGCACACCGCAGTTGCTGTATTCGAGTCCCGTGTACATGAGTAGCGATGCGCCTTTGGCGCCGGCGATTTGTCGCGCCAACTCGCGAATGGTTTCCGCCGGCACGCGCGTAATCTCTTCAACCTTTTCCGGGGGGAATTCCTTTGTGTAGTCTCGAAGGGCCTCAAAACCCAGGGTCCAGTCCCGCACAAACGCTTCGTCATGGAGCCTTTCGGTCACAATGACATTGATCAGACAGAGTGCCAGTGCGCCGTCCGTGCCTGGGCGGATACCGACCCATTGGTCGGCCTTTTTAGCCATGTGGGATCGCATGGGGTCGATGACGACCAGCTTGGCGCCTCGCTTCTTGGCGGTGAGGATCTTTTTAACTTTGCTGGGAGGTGAATCCGTGGGCGGATTGGCGCCCCATATGACCATCAGATCCGTGTTGGCAAAATCCGGGTACAGTGCATGCATGGAGCTTCCGAGAGTCGGTATGGCCGCAAGAAGATTATAGGAAACGGAGCACAGGGAGGAGACGCCGGTACCGTTGGGTGAGCCAAAAGGGTATAAAAATCCGGTGACGCCCTTGCTGGTAGGGTCCGGAGCCCCGAAGATATCCACAAGGTTCGTGTCGAAGCTGCCGCGGCCGAAATAGCTCATGACGGCTTGTGCACCGTATTCATTCTTGATTTTTCGGAATGCACGGACAATGCCGTCTATGGCGTCATCCCAGGTGATACGTTCAAACTTTCCGTCACCTTTTTCGCCCACACGCCGTAAAGGGTATTTCAAACGGTCTCTGGAATAGATGATTTCCTTTGAATGAAGCCCCCGAACGCACACCACACCCACGGGATGTTCCTTGATGGGCAAAATTTTCTCAATCTTGCCATCCATCAACACCACATTCACCCCACATCCACCGGGGCAAATGCCGCATATGCCGGTTACGGTTTTTTTGGCCATCTTGAACCCTTCAAATGTTTGCGGGAGAGGCAGCCGGTCTACCCATCAAAATCTTTTGTAGTTGAACATGATGGCAAGGAGTTTGGCCTTCTTTTTTCCCACGCTGCGACCGGAATGCGGTATCCCTGAATCGAAGTATACGGAATCCCCCTGCTCCATCATATAACTTTTGCCGTCATAGAAAAACTCATGGCGGCCTTCCAGCACAAAGAGCAATTCTTCCCCTTCATGCTGGAAAACCCCCGTCTCCTCGAAGGCGGGTTTAATAATATAGGGTGACATGTTTTTCCCGGGTTTGTTTGAAGCAAGCGCTTCATATCCGTACCCGTAGAAAGCGCCTGCCGTCTCAACGATCTCACCTCTTCCACGCTTGGTAAAGGTAATTCGGGTATCGATGTCATCTTCCAGGATTACCTTGAAAAGAAAATTGACATCGACGCCGAGAGCACTCGCGATTCTGTTCAGGGTGGAATAGGGCGGCGCTTTTTTAGACCGTTCGATTTTGGAGAGATAACTTCTGGTCAGGCCCGTAAGATCGGCAATTTCCTGAAGCGTCATCTTTTTCTTTTCACGAAGGGTTCTGATATTCTTTGCAATCCGTTCCTCCACCATCGGCTTCTCCTCACGTCGGGATTACCCCTCCTGAATGGTCAGGGTTTCCCGGTAAGCGTCTCTCAATGCCTTTGCCAAAAAGTCCGGACCACCATCCGATGCAACCTTCAGCTCATCTTGAACCTTGCAGAGTCGTCCAATGGTTTGCAACATGGGTTCAAGGCTTCTTAAATATGAAGACGCAGCCTCTGTTTCATCGCTAAAATGTTTGATAATGGCTTCCGATGCCTGAATGCCGCTCTTGAGAGCGGATCCGATCCCTTCGAAGGTGATCGGTAGAATGAGCCCACCTGCATCGCCGATCAGCAGAACGTTCCTTTCGGCCGGCTTGAACACACCCGACAGCAGGTCATCGTGCAATAGGGCAATGGTGCATCCGTCTTTCCAGATCGGTTTTGTGTCAGGGTCAAAACCGTAGGGCGAAAGGGTTTTGCCGATTTCGCCTCGGAGTTCACTGAGTCCGGAGCCCTCGATCAGGAATACATTATCTTTGTGATTCACGTTAAACCGTGGGCGAGGAAGGCTTTTCGGGAAAAACCAGTGGAAAATGTCTTTTGGAAGATCCAAAGACCCCTGATAGCATTCCCGGATGGGACCCGAGAATCGAACTTTCAGTTCCGGGAAAATGGACCTGCGAACCACGGAAGCGGCGCCGTCGGCGCCTATGACGAACCGTGCATGCACTTCTTCGGTTTCTTCCGTCTTTCGAAGTAAGACCCGAGCCCCTCCATTCTCCGGTTTTATGCCGGCAACGCGCACGCCATCCCTCAATTTAACGCCGCTTTTAACCGCCCCCTGAACCATCCAGAAATCCAGGTCTTTTCGCCATGAGAGCGCGGTAGGCCATTTCAGCGTTTGAGCGTCTGCATCGCCCACATAAAACCGATGGCCCGAAAGCAATGGCGGATTTGTAAGCACGGACTCGGGGATTTCACCGAACTCTTCTTCGATGATCCGCAGGGCCCAACGCCCCATGATCATGCCTGAGCAGACCTTGTCCCGGGGCAGTCGTTTTTTCTCGACCAACAGAGTGTTCAAGCCGCGATCCGCACAGCGTTTGGCGGCTGCGGCCCCTCCGGGTCCCGCCCCCACCACGATGACGTCAAAAAACTGGGAATTTTTCATTTTCATAGCTCCATGGTTGATCAGGGATATTCGGTTTTGGCGGGACCTGCCGCCAGCATTTCCTCCACTTCCTTCTGTTTCAGGGAATAGCGGAGCAGAAATTCCTCATCGGAAATGTTCAAAGGGATATCATGGGTCTTTCGCAGGTCCGCCAGGGTGGGCTGAGGACGTTCCTCCTGTCCCATCTTTTTCGTTTTTTCCAGCGCGTTTATCCTGTCCAGCACCTCCGGGTCCACAGGTGCGGGAGAATCACCGAAATAACCCAAAACATACTGAATGACGCCATCGGGCACCATTTTGTAGCGCTTGCCTGAAATAACGTTCATGGATGCCTGGGTCGCTACAAACTGGCTGAGCGGCGTCACCATAATGGGATACCCCAAATCCGCCCGCACGCGTTTGATCTCTTCCATGACTTCGGGAAGCCGGTGTTCCATCCCCCCCTCGGCCAGTTGCCTTCTGAGGGTGGAAACCATTCCTCCCGGAACCTGGTGCTCGTAGTAAGCCGGGTCGTAATCCACCGGTTCCCCTGGCTTTCTGCCCTCTTTTTCCGCAATCCGGTACAATTGTTCCGATGCCATCCTTAAGGCTTCCAGGTTGACCCGGGTTTCGCATCCCAACTCCTCCATTCTGTCCATCATTTGGAAAATTGAGGGCTGGGAAGTCCCGTCCGCGAGAGGCGGAATAGCCGTATGAAGGGTATCCACGCCCTGGCGAACGGCCTCCAGATAGACTTCCGGTCCGAGACCTGCGCTGCAATGGGTATGGATCTCAAGCGGTTTGCCTTCAAGATTCGCTTGTATGAGGGGAACCAGTGTCTTGACGCGATCCGGCGTGAGCAGCCCCCCCTGGTCTTTGAGATATACCGTATCCACCTCCGGGCAAGCCACGATTTCCTTGGTCTTTTCGAGGTAGTAATCATCCGTGTGGACCGGACTTATGGAATAGGAAAGTGCCACCACGAATTCCTCGATGCCGGCCTGCTTCGCCATTTTGGCGTTTTTCGCAATGACATCAATGTCATGGGCCGCATCAATGAGCCATACTCTTCGGATGCCGTTTGCGGCCACCGTCCGCATCACCAGTTCCATAATGACGTCCGGAGACCAGATGAAACCGATAAACCGCCTTCCCGTGGTACCGAAACTCAAGGGAGTGCGGGGCATGGCTTCGGAGGCAAGCCGGATCTTTTCAAACGGATTTTCCTTATGATATTTAACGGACACGCCGATATGGATGCTGCTGGTAAAATCAATGGCCTTGAATCCGGCCCCGTCCATCTCCTTCGCCACCTTCAAAACCATTGCGGTGGTAAGGCCCGTGGCATCCCAGAGGCTCTGGTTGCCATCTCTCAGCGTGGTGTCCACAAAACGTATTTCTTTCATTGGTTTCCCCCGGCCCGACTATTCCTCATAGCATTTGCGAATGAGCTTCCCTTTGTATTGGTATTGCGGGAGTTCCTCCACCAGCTCAACCTTGGCCTGGAAAATCAATCTGGATCGGATTTCGTGCTCAACAAGTTTTCTCAGTTCAGCCTTGTCCCCGGGGGCTTCCCCCAGTTCCACCTTGACTTTCAGGGGCGGCGCCACCACGGGTCCCGGGTTTTCCAGCTGGATTTCGATGTTTCCGCTCACCCGGGGGATCAGTTTGCTCACCACATCCTTGACGGCCAGCGGATACACGTTGACGCCTAAGACCGTCAGCATGTCATCGATTCGCCCCAACACCTCAATGCGAAACCCGCCCCTGCCGCATTGACATGTTTCCGTTGACACCACTTTCACATGGTCCCTGGAACGATATCTCAGCAGCGGCATCCCTTTCTGGATGAGCCCCGTGTAGACCAGTTCCCCCATGACCCCTTCCTTGATTTCCAGGGACGCGTCTGTTTCCGGATCAATGATCTCCACATGAACCAACCCCTGCCCCAGGTAGTGCATGCCCGCACCGCGATTCTGAACGCATTCCCCCCAGATAATGCAGCACTGTTCGCCCATACCCATTCCTTCCACCACCGTGGCCCCGAAACTCTCCTCGATAAGGGGACGGACAATTTTGGTCCCCCCTTCGGCGCCGCCCACGATGGTGCGAATCCCCAGTTCCTTGGGGTTTAATCCCGCCTTTTCCACTTCACCCAGAAGATAACTCCAGAATGAAACCGTTGAATGGAGTGTGTTGGCGCCCTGGTATTGAAAAGCGCTGAGAACGCGATCCGTATTGAATCCGGTAGGAAAGTTGACGGCGCCTGTTTTCTCGATCCCTTCCCTGAAAGTGTCGGCGATGAAAGGCGCCGTGGGAATGTTCACCACGATGCTGTCCGGCCGAATCCCGCCGCCCCAGCAGAACCGGGCAATGGCTTCCCCGTGAACATCATGAATATCCCCGGCCGTAAGTCCCAGGTAGGTCGGGATGCCGGTGGTGCCGCTGGATGAATAGACGCGGCATAAGTCGACGACGTCGCAAGCCCTGTGCGCGCCCACGGGCGGATGCTTCATCTGTGCCTCCCGCAGGTCGCTCTTGACCGTAAACGGCAGCTTGACGATATCGTCCAGACTCTTTATCCGGCCCACATCCAGATCCGCTTCTTTGAATTTGTCCTGGTAAAATATTGAATTGTCCGACACATATTTCACCTGGGACAGAAATTTCTCCTCGTGAAGAGCGGCCAGGCCTTCCGCGGTGACTGATTCCATTTCTTCGTTGAACAGCTTTTTCCATTTCTCTGCCATGAAAAACTCCTTATCTTATGGGCTCCCACGCTGGCACCCGAAAATTCGAAATACATAAAACCTAATTTATTGTCTTTCCTTCATCATCTGATCCAGGCTGTTCACAATGGCCTGGGCCGTGGGAAGATCTTCCAGATTGCAATCCACCGTTTCAAAGGGGATGTCGATCTTCAAATGCTTTTTCAATTCATCCATAAACAATCTGTCCGCTTCAGGATCGTAGAGGACGCTCCCTTCTTGATCGATGGAAGACCATCCCTTACTAGGGACGATCATTTTGAGCGGTCCTTTGGCGTTGTTCATTTTTTCCGCGTACATGCACGCCCCTTCCAGCAGTTCGTCTTCCGGAAAACGCGTCATGGCCCTCATTTGGTCAATTTCAAGAATGCGGCCGTCGGCCATATATTTTTCACGGTTGTGCCGTGTGGGTCCTACACCGGTGAGATTGAGACAGCAGGGCGCCCATACCTGAGGAATGCCCCGCTCAAGGGCCGCATCCAGTCTTTCCATGTCGGCTGCCCGATTGCCTTTGAATCTTGCCTCCACCAGTCCGGCGGGAACAATTTCCACCACCGCATCGAAAAAGCCCTGGGAGATGAGCCGATCCAGGGCCTTGTCGCTGGTGCCGTTGGCGTGAAAGGGATAAACGTGATATCCTTTCTCCGTCAGGAGTCTTTCAACATTCTTGGCGCAAGCATCCGAGAACCCCAGCTCGGTGATCGCCACGGACGGCGCGGGCAGGGTCAGTTCTTTGTGGTCAAAGACCTCTTCCACCATGCCGGATATGGCGCCTGCCGCCTGGGCCAGGGCATTTTTCACCAGATCGTTCATCCCCGCCACTTCCATGATCATCTGCATCACCACCATGTTGGTGGGTACGAACCAGCGCCCCACATAAACGGGCATGGCCGCCGGTGTGGCAATGATTTTCGGTATTCCGAAAGGGAGTCTGTCCATGATTCGGGCCCCCACGAGGGCGATGGTGACGCCGCCTAAAGCAACGATCCCCTGCAGGCGGTCCTCTGAAAGAAGTTTCAGGGCCGTCTGTATGGCGCCCCGGGTCATGACATCCGTCACCCACATGCGATCTCTTGAGGCGGTGAGTTCCGCCATATCCTTCCCCACGGACCCTGCGATTTCTTCAGGAGAGATGTCACCCTTCACTTTACCAGTCCCCCCCATGCTGATGTCCATCAGGATGACCTGGTGACCTCTCGATTCCATCCTCTCCTTTAAAAACTGCAATTGTTCGCCCTTGGTATCGGCTGTTCCCACAAGAACTATACTTTTCTTCATACCGGGTCCCTTTCCGACTCAGGAATAATCCGCCGTGCTGAAGGTTTAAATTACGGTTTCTCTTTTTTCAGGGATTCATGGAACTCTTTGAAAAACGCATCTTTTTCTTTCCAGTCGGACCCGAAGCGTTTGTCAAAAAAGGCATCGGTTCGGTCCATGGACTTCATCCACCAGAAACGCTTTCCGCCCCCGCTCACCACTTCCTCCAGCAATTCTTTGAGTTCAATAATGTACTCTTTTGGAAGGAAGGCAGCGGCCCCCAGCTCGATGGATTTCTTCAATGACTCGGGGGTTGCCGCGTGGGCCGTCAGCATCAGGGCGGGAAAATCTTTCGAAACGGCATATCTCAACAGCTCAAACCCGTTGACGCCCTGGATATCCAAAATCACCGCGTCATAGGATTGCGTTGCCATAAACTCTATGGCGGCGTCAAAATCCCCGGCCTGGTGGACGATACACATGTCCAGAATTTCCTGGAGCGTTTCCAATACGTCTGGTTCATCATCGACAACCAGAATCCGTTTCCCCTTCAGTGGGCTTTCTGAATTCATCATATCTTTGGCTCCTTATTTGTCCTTTATTCCTATTCGGAACACTTTGTTTTAACGGTATTTCCTGGCAAGCAGATCCATGATTTTGTCGGTGGTCGAAACGGGTTTTTTGGCTTGAACCTTTGCAGGCCGCGTCTGAAGCCAAAAAATATTTTGTGGAAACGGGAGATCTCCATCAACGGCCCATTCCATATCCTGCGCGCAGCCCAGTTGTTTCTCCACGGACTTGCCGGTTTTGACAATTTCAATAACTTCCTCATCGCTAAGGGAGGGCATCCGTTGCATTTTTTCAGGGACATCAACCCACTCGGCCCCTTTCTCCATATTGACTACGCACTTGGTTTTCTGTCCTACGGCCCTGGAAATAATCTTCAGACTTTCCTTGTCCACCACAAACCCGTCAACGCTTCCGGATCCGCTAACCACGCCTTCCCCTAGGCCCCAGTTGGCTTCGAGGATGATTTTGCTGTCATCTCCCGTTATGGGGTCCACGGTGAAACTGACGCCGGAGGATCTCGAATTCACCATTTTGGGAACCGCAACGCCCAGTTCATCACCGATCACGGGAAAGCCCTTGTTAACGCGAAAAGCCACGGCTCTGGCCGTATAGGCACTGGCCCATACCTTCTTTACTTTTTTCAACAGATCATCATTACCCTTCACATTGAGATAGGTTTCAAACATTCCGGGTCGGCTTTCCGTTCCGGCGGATCTGACGGAGACCGCCGCATCTTTCATGCCCAGTTTTTCACACAGCTGTTGGTAATACTGTAGAATCCGGGTCTCCACCTCAGCGGACATTTCCCTGTCTTCGATCATGGATTGAAGTCGCTGACTGACTTCATCGAAGAGTTCGATCCCCGACCCTTTCAGTTCCCCCAGACTCTCCACATATTGGCGCATCTCCTTTAAAGTCCCTGTTTCGTCAAGGAATTTTCGATACATGTCTATGGAGATGGCAAATCCCGGCGGGACCGGCATGCCAAGCTGAATCATCTGTCCCAGGTTCGCACATTTCTTTCCAACGATATCATTGTGCTTTTCCTCCAGCTCTTCAAACCAAAAAATCAGTTTTTCAGACATTCTTCCCCTCCCTTAAATTTTGAATAAATCCGGGTTATCCTGCAGCTTGATCTTCAACAACACGCCATGATTAAAATCCGCCCGATTCCAGTGAAACTCATCAACCGGAAGAGAATAACGGCTATTGGCGATCAATTTTCGAAAACGACCTTTCCACAATTTTTCGTTGCCCGACCAGGCTTCCATGATCCCGTTCTTGAGTGTCGAGTCCACTTGAACGGCCGGGCAGGGAAAAAGCTTGGAAAAGGGACGCTTTCGGATTTTTCCTGGAACAATTTTTTGTGGAACCACGTACCGGATGGGCGGCTCCGCCTTCATGGAGATTCCGGCTTCCGGTCCGGCGCCCATTGTAGTCAGCCTCTTAATGATGCTTCGAGCCGCCAATTTTCCTTCAAGGGCGCATAAATCATGCATGTCCGCCCCGCGCAACAAATTCCCCGCGGCATAGATATTCGGCACCGACGTCATGAAGTCCATGTCCACTGCGGGGCCATCGGTTGCGGTATCCCGTTTGATGGACGTATTTTCAATTAAGCTGGACTCCGGTCGAAATTTTCCCGTTAGAATGACCGTGTCGCAATCCACTCGAAAATGCGCCCCTGTCTTCTCGTTGAACAGCTCAATCCCCTCCACCCTCTCATTTCCCAGAATTTCCTTAACCGATGTGTCCTTGTATATGGGAAAGCCGTAAAGTCGACGCAACACCTCCGCGGGGAAGGCGTGGGTTTGAAGTTCCGGCTGTCCCTCCACCATTCCCGCAATGGATACCCCTGCGCGTCTGAGGGTCAAAACACTGGAAAGTGCCACATGCTCGCTTCCGATAATCACAGCGTGCCTGCCTGGACGGAGATGCCGCAATTTGGCCAGTTCCTGGAGGGTCCCCGTGGTAAAGATCCCCGCGGGTCTCGTTCCGGGAATGCCTCTTGCCTGGCGGGAGCGCTCAAAACACCCGGTGGCCAAAAGGATAAACCGGCTTTGATAGGGGATTAAACCGCGGGAAGACAAGACATGGAAGTCATGAATCTTCTCCGCCCCCCCTGGAACAATATCCAGAACCGTGGCTCCCGTGTGGATCTGGGTGGGCGTTTTTTGAATCAGGGAGCACAATTTTCGCGCATAGGCGGGTCCGGTGGAGATGCACTTAAGATCACGCATCCCAAAGAAAAAATGACAAAACCGTGGAATCCCCCCCAATTGCTCATCTCTTTCGAAAAGAGCGATATTCAGCGATGTCCATCGGAACAATTCGAGCCCTGCCGAGATGCCGGCCGGGCCGCCCCCCACAATCGCCACATCCAGGGAAACGGGTTCTTTTAGAGCAATGGGATTCATCATTTCTTCCGGTTTTTAGTGGACGTAATTTGAACCGTATCCCTTCTTGGTGATGGCTTCAACGGCCTGATTCCGTTCTCTTGCCAAAATGGCGGTCACTTCCGGACCGCAGTAATTGGTTTGGCACCTTCCCATTCCGGCTCGCGTCCTGAATTTCACACCGTCCAGCGTCGTTGCCCCTCTTTTAATGGCTTCAATGATCTCTCCTTCACTTACCTTTTCGCAGCGGCAAACCACTCGGCCATAACGGACATCTTCCCTGACGAGTTCCTCTATCTGCGCAGGCGTTGACTTTACCAGCGAGCCGATGCTTGCCCGATATGGGTTGAAATTTGTCTTTTCAGTCATATCCAACCCATTATTTTGGAGTATTTCAACCACGCGCCTGCCCACCGCGGGAGAGCAGGTAATACCCGGTGGGGGCAAGGCGGCATGAACGAAAGCGGGATATTTTCGTGAGGCTTCCACAATGAAATCACCCCGGTCGTTGCGAGCCGTCAGCCCCGCGTAGGAAACGACCACATGACGCTCAAAATCAACGTCGGGAATGAGGGTTTCGGCGCTTTTCAGGGTGGCATCAAAAACCCTTTTTGAAACGGCGCGGTCTTCAATCCCTTTTGCCGGTTCGGAATAGGAGGTGTAAATCAAGAGTTTTCCATGAAAGGTGGGAGTCGCCAATTTGTAGCGGAGAAATGTCTTCGGGTCGTTTGGCGCGGTCACAATATGTTGAACAATGCCTCCCAAAAGGGTATCCAGGATCAAACATGTGGCCTTGGTATCATAGGTAATATGGAAATCTTCGGCCCCTGCCATTCGGGCGACTTTTTCCGCGAAAAGCCCCGCCGCGTTCACGATATAATTCGCCCGGATTTCACCGCGACCGGTCTCAACAATGAACTTGTTTTTTTCAAATACGATCCCGATTACTCGCGTATCCATCAGCATACGGACGCCATTTTCCCGTGCATTTTCAAAAAAGGCGGATACCAGATCAAAGGGGTTGAAGACGCCTGCTGTGGGCATGTACAGCGCAGCAACGGCGGTCGGATTTATATTCGGTTCCAAACGCCTGATCTCGCCTTTGCCGATAATCTCAAGTCCTTCAACCTTTATGGCTTCCGCCTGCTTTTTCATGATGTTGAGGGATGCCAGCTCCTCTTTGGAAAAGGCTAAAACCAACTCGCCCGTCTTTTTAAACTCGATGTGGAGATCTTCTATCAGCTGCGCCATCAGTTGATTGCCCTCGGCAATCATTTGCTGGGCTATGCTTCCGGGTGCCCATCTGGCGCCCGGATGCCGGATGGCATGGCTTGCCTTGCTCTGCCCCCAACCCACGTCCGGTTCTTTTTCCACGAGGGTCACGGACACATCATACTTGGAAAGCGCCCGGGCGACGCTTAAGCCCGTAATGCCACCGCCGATAATCAGGACATCCGTTGCTTGGGCCACAAAAATCTCCTTCCAAACCTAGGTCATTTTCGTGCACATCTTTCGGGAAACATTCTCGGCAAATTTTCCGAAGATTTCTTTCACCGGGTCCGCCTCTTTTCGGGCCATGCTTTTTTTCAATTGGGCGGCGTCTTCAAAGAGCATTGTCTTGATGAATCCGGTTTCGCTCTCTGCCACTTTCCAGATATCGTAGGCAATGCATCCGATGGATTCCCAAAGAGGTTTGATCTTCTCTTGGGTGATTCTGACGTAATCGGCCTGTTTTTCCACCGGGATGTCATACGTAAATATCATTGTTACCATTTCGCACCTCTTCATTATCCTCTAACGGAATTTGCACATTCAACCAGTGGGATCGTCAAAAATGCCCCGTCATTTATTGAAATGAATGACGGGGACATCCTCGAAAAACCCATGTTGCCTCAATCCCGAAACAATCCTTACTTATCGAGAATGAAGACGGCCCCCTGGCCCGCATCTATTCGAATGCGTTGTCCTGATTTTATTTTGGCAGTGCCTTCAAAGGTATTGATGATGGTGGGGACGCCGTATTCCCGTCCAATAATGGCGGTGTGGGACAGGGTGCCGCCTCTGTCTGCCACCACGCCGGCAATGATACCGAAAACGGGGGTCCAGGCCGGATTTGTGCCGGGACAAACCAGAATGTCGCCCGGCTGCACCTGTTTCAAATCCGTATAGGTCATTACAACCCGTGCCGTTCCTTCGACCTCTCCGGAACATCCGCAGATGCCGAACATATCCGCACCCAGTTCCGGTTTCGGTTGCGGCAGATCTCCCACGACGATTTTAATTGCAATAGGATCGCCCGAGGGAAGTAAGTCTTGCATCGCCGCTTCCTCAAAACTGGCTCGATCCGTGATCAGGGGGGGGTTCGGCCGGGTCTTCCATTCTTCCCATTCGGCACGCCGTCTTTTGGTTATCCACCTGAGATCATGGGCTTCGGGCACCATCATGACCCTGTCGATCTCATCCGGGTTCAACATGAAGATATCATCCGGGTCGTCGATGGTACCACGTTCAACCAGGCGTTTCCCCATGGCCAAATAGCCGCGTCGAAGCAGGGCCTGGGACATCAGTTCACAATACAGATCGTGTTCCTCACTGTAGGAACTCGCCTTTCCGGCAAGTCCGATGAGCCCTTCAAAAAATTCCTTTTCTTCAGGCTCCACCCTGGAAAGAAACGCCCTAATGGCCGCTTCTCTCCGTTTTGTCAGTTCCATCCTTTTCTCTTCAAGGTCATAAGAGGTCCCTCGGAGCAGATAGTTCTTTACAACACCTAAGGGGGTACTGGGGTCTTCCAGCCAATAGGGCTCGGTGAGTTCATTCATGTTTCTCATTCTCCACCCGCCGACCTCATCGGTCTCAAGATAATTCATGAACCCTTTGAACCATTCTTTCCCTTTCTCCGATTCTTGTAGCTTGCTGATGAGGGCATCGGTGGCACTATCCTTGAATGTGGCTTCCAGACCCATTGCGCTCGCTTCCTGGGCAAATTCCCACATTTTCTTGTCCATTTCGTAAATCTTATTGTCAAATCCGCTCATCATGTCCTGAAACTCGGGGGCCTGATCGCTCATGCCGAACCGTTCCTTGCACAAGTCTTCAGCCAGAATCCAGCCCATGTAAGACGAGTACATGCCCAGGAAATGGATTTCCCACATGCGTTTATAGGTCGCAATCAGATCGTAGTTGTGCTGGTACAATTGAAAATTTGTAGCGTTATCCACGTCCAAAGCTTTTAATTTCTCATACATGCCAAGGAGTTCTTTTTTACCCTTGCCCCAAAGGCCGTCAAAATCCTCAATCCAGGGACGCAGTCTTTTTTGGAATTCGATACTTCTCGCCTTGATCTCCTCGGGATCCCGCACCACATGAAAAGCGTTGTAGGACCCCCCGTCCTTGTAACGCATTTCCCAACCTTTACAGGTGGGTATGCTGAATTCCGCTGCCGCGTACTTAAGGCCGTGGCTGCAGAAACGGATCCAGTACCAGCCGTACATGGGCGTCCAGGGAGGCACGCTATGGGTCCCATCCAGAAACCATGAATGCATCGCGGGAATATCCACTTCTTCAATCAGATCGTATCCCGGAAGTTGATCCCATATTGCCACTCTTTCTTGTTTTTCATCTCCCATGCTTTTTCCTCCTTAACCATTTAAAGGATTTTGTCCTGGCGGCATTTTCCTGCCCCTTGTTTGACCGATTCCCCTTCACTTATTCGTTGAATGAACGGATTCCACCACCTCCTCTCTTTCAGGTAGGAGAATATTACCTGCTGAG
The DNA here is from genome assembly GCA_963663335.2 of Desulfatiglandales bacterium. Classification (GTDB taxonomy): domain Bacteria; phylum Desulfobacterota; class DSM-4660; order Desulfatiglandales; family Desulfatiglandaceae; genus NaphS2. The sequence continues at coordinate 1,649,349 of CAXXLN010000002.1, forward strand.
ATTTCCAAAAAGCCGATTTTGATTAGGAAACATCGTGTCGGTTTTCTTCCGCGCCAAAATCGCAAGGCGTGAAATCCGGACCCTGCATAAACCTTTACGCATTACAAATGTTGCCAAAAAGTCAACATATTTCGATACGTCCGGAGTTTCGCGCAAGAGCGAAGTCTTTGAGTTCGGGTAGCTGATATGAGACGAAATCTTCTGCTTTCAACATATAAGTATTTACTATGGTATTGATAAGTATTTATTATGGTTTTCTCGCAAAATTGATTCCGATCAGAGGGATGAAAAAACACAATCCTGGTTTACAGCACAAGAAACAGGAAACGAAAACATCAATAGCAATGGGTGTCCTATTTGTCAACAAAAAATCAATGGCTTTGCCCTTTCGGGCAAAGCCCGGGGGGGAATCGGATCAACTGCATTTAACGAGCAGTCCATCCGCCGTCGGACGCAAATACCTGACCCGTTGTATAAGTGGAAGCATCGGATGCGAGGAAAAGGAGCATCCCTTGAAGTTCATCCAACCGCCCCCGCCTCTTCATGGGTGTTCGGGCCAACATCCTTTTTTCCCGTTCTTCCTGCTCTTGGGTTGTTTGAATATCCGACCTGGCTTTGGCAAGGGACGTGCCGGAATGCCAGGCCGGCGCCATGGCGTTTACACGAATGCCGTTTTGTGCATATTCAACGGCGCCCTGCCTTGTGAGACCGATCACGCCGTGCTTTGAAGCAATATAATTGACGCGCGGGTTCAAGTCAGGATCCAGGCCCACCAGTCCCAGGACCGAAGAAATGTTGACAATGCTACCCCCTTCGGGCTGATTCAGCATTGCCCCTATTTCCTTCTGCATACACAAAAATACACCGGTCAAATTCACGGAAATGACTTGATTCCATTCTTCAAAGGGCATTTCATGGAAAGGGACCGGTTGGGTGAGGGTCCCCGCATTGTTGACGGCCACATGAAGTGCCCCGAAATTTGAAACCGTTTCATCGATCATTCGGGAAACATCTTCAGGGTTGGACATATCACCGACAATTTTGAGGACCTTTCGGCCGGTTTTCTTCAGAATTTCTTCTGTTTCAGTGAGACGCTCCCGATTCCTGGCCGATATGACCACAGCCGCCCCGGCCTCCGCCAGAGTCAGGGCAAAACTTCGCCCGAACCCTGAACTGGCACCCGTAACCAGGGCCGTTTTCCCTTCCAGATTGAAAAGATCTTTTCCTGAAGACATCTTGTTTCTCCTTTGTGAGCTATTCCGGTTCACGCAGGCCGAAATCCTCCGCTATGACCTTGTAACAGTTATAGCTGGAACCCCGCCCGATACCGCCTCCCCCGACGATGGACGATGAACACATGTAAAGGTTGTCGATAAATGTCTTAAAGCCGCCCGGCATTCCTCTGAACCGTCCGCTTTGGCTCCCGGCCATGCTCCCCTCGCTCCACGACCCATCCTTCATATCCAAGTGCGTATCCTGTACATCCACAGGTGTAATGAGGCGGCTCCCGATGATGTTCTCTTTGGTCATGTTGGGCGCGTATTTTTTCCATTGGCGAACCAGGTCCTCCATGAATTCATTGCCCGTCTGGCGCCACTCCCGCCTGGACAAAAACGGGGTGGGGCAGGTATATTCTTCAAACACCACAGAATGTTTCCCTTCCGGCACCCGTGTGGGATCCCAGATGCTGTCAGGGGCCGACAGACAGAAAAACTTGCTGGCCATACCCAGAAGGAAAATCTCATGCATATATTTATTTTCCATGTAGGCCAGATCCTTTGGCGCCCAATAGGTGCGTGGTGTGGCGTTGATATCGGGGTTGTTTTTCGCCGCTTTGTATTGGGGAAGCTCATGTATCCCCATGGTTCCCCACCAAACATGTCCCCTGTCGTATAAATTGGTTTCAAGCCTGCGTTTCATTTCATTGCTGGTATGTTTTTCACCGATCAAACGGGAATACATCTGCGGGGTTCCGATATCGCCCACCACCATCTGTTTGGCCTCAATCTCAGATCCGTCCGCCAGGCGTATTCCTTTGGCCTTGCCGTTTTTGATGATGACCTCATCTATTTCGGAATTGATGAAATATTCGACGCTCAGTTTCTCGCCTGCTGAAACCAGGGCATTGGTGATGGATTGTGTCCCCCCTTTGGCAATGGCCGCCGATTCCCAACCGAGGGCCAGATGAATGGTGGCAATCATGAGTCCGATGCCCGGTAGATCGTCGGGAAAGATGCCGCCGGAAGTCATGAAGCCCCTGAGGGTCAGGATCCTCAGTTCCGGACTTTCGAAAAAATAGTGGGCAAACTGTTTGCAGTTCATGAACTGCATGGACGGATCCAGTCCGCTCTTGGGATCGGTCAGCAGTTCTTCCAAGGCATCCGGCGTTCCCCAGGGAGTGGGCGACGAGTAGCGGTACTTTTTAAAAGCCGGACGCCATTTCTCTTTGTAGAGTTCCGTCAGGCGAAGATAAGTTTCCGCGTCATTTTTTGAAAATTGAAGAATCTGCTCATAGGTCTTCTGAACGTTTTTCTCACTGAATTCCACTTTTCCCGTCTGCGGGTCCACCACCCGCCAGGCGGAATAGGCCAGGTATGACGTATCATCGTCAAAAACGATGGCTTCATTGGTATCGGGAAACACATATTCCAGCCCCTCATCCCGAAGATTGAATTCCTTGTAGGCCGGATGACCGAAAAAGCGCGTAAAATGGGCACAGAAATTCATTCGAAAACCCGGCGCCGGCCCGTCTTCGGTGACGGCGCCGCCGCCCAGATGATCCAACCGTTCAAAAACCCCCACTTTCAACCCGGCTTTGGCCAGATATGGGGCAATGGTCGTTCCATGGTGTCCGCCGCCGATTACCACAGCATCGTAAGATTTGTCCGCCATTATGTTGGTCCTCCCTGATTCTTCCTTTCTAAGGATAGGGTCGAAAACCCTTCTCCCCTACGTTTAACCAAGCCCTATCTGAGAGTCATGAAGACCTCCGCCAGTTTTTCCGCCTGGTCATCCACCGATCCTTCCAGAAATTGACAATTCCGGCCCATATCAGGGGGAGATGAAAGCGTTACAATCCCCATTTTTTGAAGTGCATCAGATTTTACGCCGATTTCACCGGCATTCCATGTGGGGATGCGCGCACCTTTCATCATCTTCAACATTTTGGTCCTTGAAATATACCGGAGTTCCCCCACCTCATTGCTCACTGTTACCAGTGCCGGCATGGGCGCTTTGACCCGTTCATATCCTTCGGGAACGCTTTTTTCGACCACCACAGAGCCCTCTTCCACTTGAATGTTCCGGGCCAGACTGATGGATGGCAATCCCAGCATTTCACCCATAATGAGTCCCACCTGTCCCGAATCCCAGTCCCCGGCCTGTCTTCCGGTGAGGATCAGGTCATAATCACCGATCTTGCGGATCGCATCGGCCAGGCCCGTTGCCGTTGAATAGCTGTCCAGTTTGTCAAAGGCATCATCCTGCAGCAGGATGAGTTCATCGGCACCGGCGGCCAGGCTCTTTCGAAGCACCGTATCGGACACCTTCTTTCCCAGGCTCAAGACCGTTATCTTGCCGCCCATCTCCTCTTTTAAGCGAATCGCCGCTTCCAGGGCGTTTTCATCAAAGGGGCTGATGACCAGCGGCGCATCCACAATGACTTCCATTTTTTCCGTATCCACCCGCACATCGGAAAGGGGCGCTTCCGGATCGGGAATCTGCTTGGCGCAGACAATGATTTTGATATCCGTCATGACAACTCCTCCAGTTTTTCGATGAGCGCGGGGATCACCTCTTCATAATCTTCCACTATGCCGTAGTCGGCCACCTTGAACATGTTGCAACTCTTATCCGTATTAATGGCGATGATCTTCTTGGCGTGCACCATCCCCACCAGGTGTTGAATGGCCCCCGATATGCCCACCGCAATGTAGATGTCCGGTGCAATCATGGTGCCCGTGAGTCCCACCTGGTGATCCGAAGAGATCCACCCCTTGTCCACGGCCACGCGGCTGCACCCGATCATGACATTGTCAAAAGAGTTCCCCAGGGCTTCGGCCAGTTCTTCAAGAAGTTCAAACCCCTCTTCTTCGCCCAGGCCCGCACCGCCGGACACCACCACACTGGCCTTATCAAGCGCCACGGAGTCTTCTTTGACGATTTCAAGAGAGGCCACCTTGATCATGGAGTCATCCAAGTCGGGCGTAATGGCCCGGATCTCGCCCGTGGCTTCAGACGGTTCCGGAGCTGGAAAAACCTTTCCCCGCACCGTTGCCAGCTGCGGTTCTCCCTGAAATTTAAAAACGGAGATGGCATTTCCGCCGGATACCGGCTTGGTCCGCAGCAGCAGACCGTCTTCAGGATCCATGGCAAGGTCGATGCAGTCGGTGGTCAGCCGGCTGTTCAACCGGGCGGAAAGTCTCGGAGCCACTTCCATGCCCACAAAGGAGTGGCTCATGAGAAGAACTTTCGGATTGATCTTTCGGCAGGCCTGCTCCAGGGCCGCCACCCAAAGATCCGGTTTGAAGCCCGCCAGCAATGGATGTTCCATTTTATAGACGCGGGCGGGTCCATATGGCAGGGCCTGATCGGCGAGTCCGGAAATATCCGCCCCCATTAACAGAAGAGAAAATTCCCCACCCGTTTCACCGGCCAGCTTCTTCCCCGCCCCCAGTAGTTCAAGGGTTCTTGTATCCAGTGAACCCGCCTTTATTTCTCCCAGCATCAGAACTTCACTCATTTAAAACCTCCTTTTCATGCGAGTGCCTGCATGACCAGTTCATTACATAGAAGCTCCACACATGATCGATCAGCCGGAACATTACGCGATGGGGGTGTCATGGAAGCCTTTCTTGGAAATTACCGGATCAAACAAAAATCGTTGATGGTTTCCCCCATTTCTCGTGAGAAGCTGAAATTTTGGGTGCACAAGGTATACCAACCGGATCATAAATATTTTAACCAATTGAAATGATAATAATTGACCTGATAGTAGTTCTCTCTTGACGGCCGCGAAAAAATACGATATTTCGTATAAACGCTAATTATCGTATGCGACAACACATATGCTCAGATGATCGATTCCCATAGGGCGTCTGATGTCATCAGGCAGGACTGTGGCGGAGATGAACAATGGAAAAGTACGAATGGTGGGAACAGATGGATGAGGGAAAAAGGGAGGTTTTGCTTTTTGCAGCCATGCTCCCACCCCCGGTTTCATTGGATACATTGCTCGCCGTAAGCCGCTTCAGGGCTGTTGAGATCCTGCAATTCCTCGACAATTTGGTAAACCTGCGCGTGCTGTGTAACGATTCGTCTCTGGGGCGAGGGTACTATCTCTTTGCGAAAAACCGGTTTGTGAAGTTCATACTGGCTCAGAATTCACCGGAGGATCTTCAAGCCAAGGGAAAAGATCTTATTTCCTATTATGAAGTCACCGCGGAAACCGGACACGAACACTTTCTAACGCTGGCTCACCTGTGCAAAATCTCAGGCGCAAGCCCACCCAGATTGGACTATTTCCTGGCGGCGGCCGTGCATTTCACCTCGGAGGAAATGAGTGACCAAGCCATTTCTTATTACCGGAGCATATTGGAGCATCCGGGAAATAAAATAGAAACGGGCGAACAGAAAGGAATATACGTGGAAGCCGCTATCGGCATCACCACCGCTTACGGACATACGCTCTCTTTGTCAGAGCAAAGCGGTTTCCTTGTAAAGGCACAACATTTTGCCGAGGAATTGGACGATCGGGAACGGCTTCTTTCCATTCTCCTGGCCCTGGGCAAAACCCGGGAAGTGGAAGGATTTTATGAAAAAGCAGCCCATCATCTGGAGCAGGCCTGGCTCCTTGCCCAAGAATTGGGGAACGAGAATCTGCTGAAAAAAGCGGCCCTCATGACCAGCGATTTTCTCTTTCGACAGGGTCGCGTGGACAAAGCCGTTAAAAGATATGAAGAAGTCATCGGTGATCTGGAGGATTTTTCTTCGGATGAGGCGACACTCAGGGGATGCGCCACCCTGGGCTGGTGCTATGGGGTTTGCGGCCAGACATCCCGTGGGGTTGGACTTATTGAGGCAGTCAGGATAAAGGCGGAAGAGCATCACATGAAAGACATTAAAGCTTACGCCGATTTAATGATGGTTTGTACGCTGCTTGAGGCCAGGCGCATTTCAGAAGCGACGACCTATCTGGATAAAATCCTGAGCCGCCCTGAAGGTACTGTGGGACATTCCATCCTCTGGGCAACCTATTGGTGCGTGGCATATGTGGCATACTGTCGTGGAGACCTTGAAGGCTGCCTTAAAGAGCATATTCGGGGCTGCGAACTTCTTAGAAAATACGGCAGGTTACATCATCGGGGGGGTTGGGTCCTTGAATATCTGGAAGGTCTTGAAACGGCCGGCATGAGTTATCCCACCATGACATTGGAATCCGATTTGCAACGTTTGATCAACTGGCCCGACATTTTTATGAAAGGGGTGGCGTACCGTTTCAGCGGGCAAAAAAAGGAGAAAGCCTCAGGGTATTCAAAAGACGTCCAAAAGGATTATGAAATGAGCCTGGAACTGCTGACCCGTTCCGGCGCCCGATTGGAGTTGGCGAGGACTCAGATTATTCTGGCCAGAGCATTCATCCGGGAGGGGAATCAAAAAAGGGCGAAAAAACTTCTCGAAGAAGCGTGGGATGCCATGTCCCGTTCCAATATCACCCTTTTCCCCGAAGACTTGAAACTGCATATTGAAGAAAAAAGCCATGAAGATCTGTTGATCAGCACCATTGTTGAAATAGGCAATGTGTTGGGTACGGTGAGGGAAAAGAAGAAATTGCTGGAGTTGATTATTCAGTTGACCATGCGTTTTACCTTCGCCGAGCGGGGCGGGTTCTTCCTCATGGATGAAAACGGTCAATTAGAGCTTGCCGCCAGCCGTAATTTGGATTTGGATATGGTGCGTTCAGATCGTTTCTTGCCTTATCTGAAGGTAATTGAGGACGTCGCGCGGTTGGAAAAGGAAACCATAAAGAAGACCATTGGGTTTCAGGAAACGGAACGACCCTTGGATTCCCAGCCGAATTGGATGATTTGCAGCCCGGTTATTCTTCAGGATCGCGTATTGGGCGTACTGTATCTGGCCTCCAAAGTGACCCAACAATATTTGAAAAATGACCTGCCTTTATTGCGGGCAATCAGCACACAGGTGGCCGTCGCTTTAGACAATGCCCGAGCCTATGAAAAAATTGCGGCCTTAAAAGAGCGTCTCGAGGAAGAGACACGCCACTATCGAATGGATTCAGAGGTGTCACCTCAATTGGACCACATGGTCGGTTGCTCGGAAGCGATCCGTCTGGTGCAAAATCAGATGCAGAAAGTGGCACCCATGGATTCTACAGTCCTGATCATGGGTGAGACCGGAGTGGGCAAGGAGCTGGTGGCTCGCGGGATTCACAGGCTCAGCGGGCGTTTCAGCGGGCCGTTCATCACAGCCAATGTGGCGTCTTTTTCCGAAGGTCTGATTGAAAGTGAGCTTTTCGGCCATGAGAAGGGCGCTTTTACCGGTGCCTCTAAGTCACGGTTGGGCAGATTTGAGCTTGCCCAGGGCGGAACGCTGTTCCTGGACGATATTCAGAATCTTTCCCGGGATATCCAGGCAAAACTGTTGCGCATCCTCGAAGAGAGGGAGTTTGAACGGGTGGGAGGATCAAAGACACTGAAAGCCGATTTCCGACTCCTTGCAGCGGCAAACCGACCACTCGAAGACATGGTGCACAGAAAGCTCTTTCGAGAGGATCTTTACTATCGGCTTAATGTCTTTCCCATCAAGGTTCCCCCGTTAAAAGACCGTCAAGAAGATATTCCTGCGCTGGCCCTCCATTTCCTCGATATGTATAATAACAACCTCGGAAAAGAAATCCGGGGGATTTCGAACCGGAACATGAAACGGTTGATGGCATATCCCTGGCCGGGAAATGTGCGTGAATTGCGCCACTTCATTGAAAGGGCCGTTATCCTCAGCGAAAAAAACGCGTTGACGCTGCCCAGCTTCCAGACCGACGGCCGAGAAGAGGGCGAACCCGGCAAAGACCTGACATTGGAGGAAATGGAACGGTCCTACATCATAAAAATTCTTGAGCGATACTCCTGGAAAGTTGGGGGGGAGGAAGGGGCGGCCCAATTGCTGGGGCTTAAGCCGACCACACTTCACTCCAAAATCAAGAAATTGGGCATTCGAAAAAGGATTACCCCTGCCTAAAGAGTGCACTTAAATCGGCCAATTAGAGTGTTGGCTTCCTGCATAGACGCTAACCGGGCCGATTATCCAGGTTTTCCAGATATGCCTCCCACTCCAGAGGAAGCAGATACCTTTTTTGGTTGTTGCATTCCTTGCAGGCGGCAACCACGTTTCCCTTTCTGCTTTTCCCGCCTCGAGCGAGCGGCACCACATGGTCCATAGTCAGGTTTTCGCGGCCCACTATTCGCCCGCAATAGTAGCATTCACCCTTTTGAATACGGGTATACCACCAGTTGGTGCGCCTGATACGCCGGGCCTTCTCTTTTTCGCGCCGGATCTCCTTTTCGTCAGTCCCACCTGAATCAAATGCCATGTGAGAATTTCCCTCGAGCACTATTGATACTTTTTTTCCAGGTTTCGCATGATCACTTTTAACCGTTGATCATCCCCGTTTACCGGGTTTTCCGTAGGTTTCGGTGGGGGTGTGGGAGACTCAAATTTTCTGTCAAAAGAGGAGGCCTGTAGGGGAGCGTTCGCCGTCAGATTCAAAATATGATACTCTTCCGTGGGCGCATCTTTCAAAGCATATTCGATCTCATAGGGATACCATCCGGCATCATCTTTTCGGTAGTCTTTGAAACGGACCGTTACGAGTCGGCCTTCCGGGTCCCCCGGAAGCGCATAAGAGAGGAGCAGCGGAAAAAACCGTTCTTTGTCCACCAGAAGTTTTGGGCTGTCAGGGTCTCGGGCGCCCACTCGGTAGGCCACAACACCGTCGCATCGGTCGTACCCCAAATCCCAGATCTGTATTCCCACCTCTGACAAGAAAGCGGATAATTCGCCTTTTGCATTGGCCATCAAAACCCATCGGTATAAGGCATCATGATTCGGCTGCCGTATCTTTTGATCCCGTAAATTTTCCCCGTTCACCGCTTCATCTGAATTACCGGAGACGGTTTTCGGAGCACCGGCGCCCGCATTCGGGAGACGCGACGCGCCCATTTCCTCGGTGAGCTCATATCGAGGTGTTTTGAGCCACACTTTTTCCCTGAAGACCCTTTCCCGAAGAGGATCCCTCGATTGGATGACATGTGTGGCCTGCTCGATAATCAAGGTATTGAGCGTCGCAAACCTTTTTTGAACTCTTGTCAGAATCTGCTCCAAGGGCATGACATAGGCAAAAATTTCGCCGGGCATCAGCCATAAACATACGCAAACCATTAATATAATTCTAAAATTATTCATTCTTTTCCCCGAACCCGTTTTTTTTATCTCTTTTCGTAGTGCACCTGTTATTTCAGAAACTATATCACAGCCTCTTTTGAAGGCCAAAACAAAATTTCCAGGAACAAACGCAACGGCATCCTAAAACAATTAGCCGCTACAGGCTCTTAGTGCTTGTCAAGAAAGCCCATCACTGATACCTTACGCCAAATAATCCGGAGTCGCTTATTTTGGGGCACGACCATGACAACAGAACAAAAAATTGTCAGTGAAAAGGACTTTACCGCCATTCTGCAACCCCTTGCCAGTCCGCTTCTATCCCTGTCTCACCATGCCGGCGCATCGGCGGACAGGAAGAATTCCAAGCCCCTGCACATGGGCTTTCTGGCCAATGTCATCAATTCCGCATCCGACGCCGAACATCTACTGGACCGGTATCGCGCCCGGTACAACCTGAACTGGATCTATTTTCGAGAACTTACAGCGAGCGCGAAGAATTTCGGCAAAGCCTCGTTTCTCCTTGAGGAACTCCAGGAGAACTTAATCCGGGAATCCGTCATCATTGAAAAAAAAGAGACTTTTATTCGAAAAGCCGAATCAGTCTCGCTCTTTCTAAATGAAGTTATCGTCAACATCTTTTTGGAGTTGCAGAAAGAAGCCCGGAAATTGGGTTTGACGATTCCAAAAGAAGAGCCCCTTTCCAATTACGGCTTGAAACTTGAAAAAGAAGTCATCCTTCCCCATACCATCGAAGAGTCGGCCAATAGCGAAAACGCTATCACCACCCAGAAAATCCTTCATCGATGCGTGGCCTTTGGAGAAAAAGCCGGTTTCCTTGAGAGAGTCATTCAATCAAAGGCCAATGGTCTGGCCTTTCAAATTCCCCGCCAGCTTAATGAAGGAAAACTGAGACGCCTCGGTACTCGTCTCCACAACCTGGTGTCATGGTACGACTCATACGTGGTGAACCATAGCATTGAAAGAGAGTTCCCGGAACTTAAAAAGATGCGGGAGAGCTTTTCGGTTCAGCTGAATCTTTCTAAGATAGGAACCATTCTGGCTCATTATTATGAAAGACATCTCATGCTGCCATCCCCGGTTTTGCACAAGCTGAAAGACTTGGTGCCCGTCACCAGACTGCTGGAAAATGCACTCTTTTTCACTATCGAGTATCAGGTAAAGTGCTTTCAGGCCGCAAGGCAGTTTGCCGAGGCGGTTTTGCCCAACATGCTGGAAGAAGTCACCTATGAGCTTCCTGTCCCCAAAAGCCTTGGGTTTCATGCGCGTCCCTCAACCCTTGTGGCCAAGGTGGTGCAACAGCACGGGGGGCACGTAAAGATGCTGGTGGATGATCAGACCTTCGATGCGGGCAGCATTTTGGAGCTGCTGAGCGCCGGTGGATATGTGGTCACCAAAAGGCTGGATCGCGTTCATTTTTGCGGGGACAAACGCGCTTTGGACGATCTCAAAATCCTGGCGGAACACAATTATGGAGAGACGGAAAAAGGCAAAGATGTGCCCCTTCCGGAAGCCCTGGCCTATCTAAAATAAAGAGCTCACGGGTTATAACATAAATCCCCATGGCAGCGAAGCCCGCAAATGCCGCCGGTATTTTTTACCGCGGCGATGACAGCCCGTTCCATGGCCCTTGCCGCCAGAAAGCCCACCACGCTCAGATCCGCCTGAACATCTCCCGTGGACATGGCAAATATTGTATCCCCATCATACATGGTGTGCGCGGGTCGAATGGCGCGTGCATAACCGTTTTGGGCCATTGATGCCAGCTTCGTGGCTTCGGTTTTGGAGAACCGTCCGTTGGTGGCAATCACTCCGATGGTGGTATTGCCGCTGAAAAGATTCTTTTTGTCTGAAAAGGCGTTGAGCATAATTGTTTCCGTATCCTCAACGGTCTTCAGGTCTTCCGATAAGGGTCCTGCCAGCTTTTCGTTGGTAAGGGGATCGATGACATGCCCCAGACAATTCACGGCCACAAGAGCGCCCACTTTCAGCTCTTTTTCCGCCAGGGCATAGCTGCCCAGGCCGCTCTTCATGGCCCGGTCCATGCCGTAAATTTTCCCCACGCTGGCCCCGGCCCCGGCACCCACATTGCCCTGAACCGAATCACCGGTTTCCGCGTTGAGGCACGCCTCATACCCCATTTCCTTGTCAGGCCTGATGCGATGATCCCCCAAGGCCAGATCAAACAGCACGGCACCGCACACAACGGGCACCCGGGTCACGGAAACGTCAAAACCGATCTCCCGTTCTTCCAGATATTGCATGATGCCGGCTGCGGCATCCAGTCCGAAAGCGCTCCCTCCGGCCAGGAAGACCCCGTGGGCCTGTTGCACCAGATTGACCGGGTTCAGCAGGTCCGTTTCCCGGGTCCCCGGCGCGCCGCCCCGTACGTCAACCCCCACGGCGGCACCCGCTTCGGCAATGATTACGGTTACCCCGGTGGGTCCCGCCAGGTTCTGGGCATGACCCACCTGCAATCCTTCAATGGCAGTGAACGGTATTCTTTTCATTTCCATATTATGCACTAGCTTTTTTCTATCCGGCCTTGTTTGATAAAATCCGATGCTCGATCAAATCCGTCGCTTCGGTGTCCGGTTTCAATTCCGTCTTTTGAGTGTTATACTGATGGCAGCGAAGATCTTTCCCCAAATATTTGTTTAATTAACATGACCATGGACGTCGTTTCAAGCAAATTGCCGCTGTTTGAAAGCGATTTTAAAAATGAGGAAGAAAGATTGTAAAGGGCACACCTGTTTATCCCATGTGGGTTTTATTCTGATCGGCATGGGGCTTGGCGCGGTTTTCTGGATACTGGAATCGGCCGTCCATGTCCTGGTCTTTCATGATGTAGGCTTTTTCGAACAGGTTTTGAGCCCGGAACCCCATGAAGCATGGATGCGTGTGACCATTGTGGGGATGTTTGTCGGCTTCGGCTTCTATTCCCAGTGGATCATTGTTGCCCGCCGGCGGGCCGAAAGGGAAGCCTTACGCGCCAATGCTGAACTGACACAGATATTCGATACGGCCGCAGATGCCATGCGCGTGGTTGACAGGAATTTTAGTATTATTCGCGTAAATGAGACTTTTGCGGCCCTTTCGGGCGTGACAAAGGGAGAAGCGATCGGTGAAAAATGCTACGAGGTATTTTGGGGGCCTTTGTGCCATACCGAGGACTGTCCACTAAACCGCATTCTCGAAAATTTGGAACGTGTGGAACATGATTCGGAAAAGGTGCGCAAAGACGGCGTCAGAGTCCCCTGCATTGTGTCAGCCACGCCTTTTCGAGGGGCCGACGGAGAACTCATCGGTATTGTGGAAGATTTTAAAGATATTTCAGAACGAAAGGAAGCAGAACAGGCGCTTATGCTATCTCACGAACGATTGCGTGATCTGACAAGCCATCTGCAGGTTGTGAGAGAAGAAGAAAGAACCCGTATCGCTCGCGAAATTCACGACGAATTGGGGCAGGCATTGACCGCCCTGAAGATAGATGTGCACTGGTTACGTCAACGGTTGCCGGATGAAAAGCCATTGCTCATCGACAAAGTCGACGCCATGTCAAGGGTGATTGATTGGACCGTACAATCGGTGAGAAAAATTTGTGCGGAATTGAGACCTGGACTTCTCGACGACTTCGGCCTTGCAGCGGCCATGGAGTGGGAGGCGCAGGAATTCTCAAAACGGACGGACATTGAAACCAAAATCCTATCGGAACCCGAAGACTTGACTTTGCCGCAGGAGATTTCAACGGCTGTCTTTCGCATATTTCAAGAAACCCTCACCAATATTGCGCGTCACGCAAACGCGACAAAGGCGGAGATCATTCTCAAGCGGGACTCAAAAGGGGTGGAGATGCAGGTCAAAGATAACGGGAGAGGGATCAAAGAACAGGAGATTTTGAACCCTGGCTCATTCGGGATTATGGGGATGCGGGAACGGGTGGATTATCTTGGCGGGAGCTTGAGCATCAAAGGCAACGGCAATGGGACTACCGTGGAGGTATCCATCCCAGTCGCCGAGGAGGGAGGTGTACATGATAAAAATACTGGTGGCGGATGACCACACCATTGTCCGCGAAGGCCTGAAACAGATTTTAGCGGATGACGCCAGCATGGTGGTTGCCGGAGAAGCCGTGGATGGTCAGGAAGTGCTGGAACAAGTTCGAAAAGAGGAATGGGACCTGATTCTCCTGGATATTTCCATGCCGGGCAGGGGCGGTATTGATACTTTGAAAGAATTGAAAGCTGAAAAGCCGAAACTCCCCGTGCTCATACTCAGCATGTACCCGGAAGAACAATACGCAATTAGGGCGATAAAAGCGGGAGCGTCGGGATATTTGACAAAAGGGAGCGCTCCGGAGGAATTAATCGAGGCCATTTTAAAAGTGTCTCAAGGGGGGCGGTATATCAGTCCATCCCTTGCTGAAAGTCTGGCATTCCATGTGGAGGTAAATTCTGATAAGCCGATTCAGGAAACCCTTTCTGACCGGGAATACCAGGTGATGGTCATGATTGCCTCGGGGAAAACCGTATCGGAAATCGCAAAGGAGCTTTCACTGAGCGTTAAAACCATCAGCACAAACCGTATTCGGGCCCTTAAAAAGATGGGAATGAAAAACAACTCGGAATTAACGTTTTATGCCATCAAACACGGACTGGTGAAATAGTATTTCCGGAAGTCTGCCGGTTTTTCTTTTAAGGGGCCTTGTAGGACAAACACCTACAAAAGAAAGGGGCTTTGGCCGATTTACATTGCGTTTACAAAGGTTATATTATCGCTTATGGAATAAGTTTTTTTAACAGCTAATCAATAAACTTCAAAATCTCGAAAGGAGAAAAAAATGATATTTAAGAAAGTGAAAACCCTTTGTTTGCCCGCGTTGTGTTTGATGGCACTGGCCCTGGTTGTTTTCCAGGCGCCCGCCAAATGTCACGCCTTTGAAATCGAAATTGATGTTTCACCCAATGTCCTCAATATTCAGAGCCAGAGCACTATCGTTACCGTTCATACGGACATCGCCTATAGTCTGGTGGTTGGAGCGTCAGTGTTTTTAAACGGTGTTGCAATCGATTGGTGGAAATCCGATGACCGGGGTAATTTTGTGGCCAAGTTCGTTTCAGATGAAATCAAAACATTGGATGGGCTGATCATCGGCGGTTATAATACGTTGACATTAAACGGTTTCACTACTGGTGATGAGGCATTTATAGGAACACAGGATATCATGGTGATCGACAATGTTCCGTCCGGGAGAAAATAGTCGAATTGTTAATTGTTAAGCCCTTCCGGTTTGATTGCAGACCGTAATTTTGAACCGGCGTCTTCGACGGCCCCATGGGGGAACTTCCCGGTTCCCCCATTTCTATTTTCCATCCTTTCACCCTCTTCACCAAACGAGCCTTCATCCATACGGAACAGAAAAACAACTTTTTGCTTTTAGGTAATACTGTTGCAAGATAGGAATCAAAGGACAGTCAGCCAAACCCTGAAATGATGGAACGGGTTCAGGATCTTCTTGCAGTTCGCCTATCATAACCGTTTGAACATGCCGGACAGCATAATTCGCGGCCCCCTCTTTGATTTTTTTGTAACGCCTTTGTACCTCCTTCCCCTTGAAAATGTCGTGGAGACGCTGATCACATCCAAAGCCTGTGGTTACTGTGCGCAAAATCATCCGTCCGAACTTATTGATTCTGTATGACTGATTTGCCTGGTCTGGCAGGGAAAACAAAAAGTCAATTATAGGGAGTGTATTCATACATGACAGCGGCATTTACAGATTATATGCTGGAATTTTTGACTTGGTGGATACCTTATTTCACTCCTTGAATTATCGACCGGCGCACCACTAGATGTTGTGGTGGCAGTCAGAAGGTTTCGATTCCATATACTGTCAAGATACATCAGGTTTTGACAAAAATCATTCTTATGTGTTAGTCCCAATATATCTCGTGTCCATCCATGAAAGGATAAAGTTCTGAATTTTCTCAAAAAAAACGCATTTTGAGGTAGACAAAATCCCCTATTTTTTGTTATGAATATTTTCAAGCAATTGAAATTTCAACAAAAAAAGGAAAGGAGCCACCCCAAAATGCGCAAAATCTATCAAAAACAACTGCCACTCATGCCCAATAATATTGACCACCCGAGGGCGAAAGAATTTGAACGAATAAGCCAAATTCTGGACTCCATTCCTACCATCTTGGATCTGGTTTTGCAAGATCTTACGCATGGCGTTGAAAACAGAAATTGCGGAGCAGAGGGAATGACTGCCGAGCAGGTTTTGCGTGCCGCCATTATCAAACAGTCCGAAGGCTTCAGTTATGCAGAGCTTGCTTTTCATCTAGTTGATTCAGCCACATACCGAAATTTTTGTCGTATTGGTCTGTTCCAGAAAAGTTTTAAGAAATCTGCTCTGTGCAGCAATATCAAAGCGATTTCGCCTGAAACCTGGGAAAGCATCAATAGACTGCTGGAAGCCTACGGGGAGGATAAGCAGATCGAAAAAGGCAAAGAAGCCCGGATTGATTGTACGGTTGTCTGCAGCAATATTCATTACCCCACCGATTCATCCTTGCTTTGGGATTGTGAGCGGGTCCTGACACGGCTTCTAAAAAAGATCAAGGATGAAGTTGGCATAGACATCATTTTTACAGATCATACCCGTCGCGCCAAAAGAAGGGCTATTGAAATTCTCAATGCAAAGAGTAAAAAAGCCATGGTTAAAGCCTACGAAGATCTTTTGAAAATTACAAAAAAGACAGTGGGTTATGCAAATTCGGCCGTAAATGTGCTTCAAACTTGTGGCACTTCTGATACACGCGGCATGCTCCTTGTATTGAGCCTACTGAAAGATTTTGAAGAGCTTATCCCACTGGCCGAGAATGTTATCAATCAAACCACAAGACGTGTCATTCATGGTGAAAAAGTTCCTGCTCAGGAGAAAGTGCTCTCCATTTTTGAACCCCATACCGACATTATTATAAAGGACAATAGGGACGACTACTTTGGCCATAAAGTGTGTTTGACTGGCGGTCCTTCCAACTTCATTTCAGATTGCTTGATCGTTAAGGGCAATCCAGCGGATACTGACCTTGCCTGCGAAATGCTGGATCGCCATGATCAGGTCTTTGGGAGATATCCTTTAAATGTCTCATTTGATGGCGGTTTTGCTTCAGCGAACAATCTAAAAGCAGCCAAATCAAAGGGCATCAAAAATGTGTGTTTTGCCAAAAAGCGTGGTCTGAAGGAAAAGGACATGTGCCAAAGCCAATGGGTATACAGAAGACTTCGACGGTTCAGAGCAGGCATAGAATCAGGCATTTCGTGGCTCAAGAGAAGTTTTGGCTTTTGGAAATGCACCTGGAAGTCCTTTCGGTCTTTCAAAAGTTACGTATGGTCCAGTGTGGTTTCTGCAAATTTATTTACTCTGGCAAGACACGAAATGGCTTAACCCAGGGAGGGCATAGAGGCGAATTATAAAACAAAGGGACAGCTGTTTTCGGGGTTCGGCAAAAGAATGAAATTCTTACCACTTGCATGACGCTTTGCGTTACAATGGTCTGGTCGGCGCCAATAGTGAATCTTATTCAGCATTTCGATTGCCGAAAAACCCTATTTCTGGAAGGACACTATCTCAGTAACGCTAGACCCGAAATACGGGATCAATCTCAATGTTCGTTCAAGCCCTCTGGTTTTATGATACCACAACTTTTTTGAGCTTTACGATATTTGGGTTTTGGTATACGAAATGAATCAAGGTGCGGGAGGCAATATTCTCGTCAAAGAACAGAAGGCTTATCTCGGCTTTCCGGCTGATTCTATTGTTTGACGTGCTCCAAAGATTGACCAGCATTCAAATTTTTGATTCTCAACGACTGAACAGCATTCATTGACTTAATGGCAATTCTTTCGTAGAATCAAAACCATAACAAATCAACAACCTCTTCCCAGGAGGTCATTTCATGGAGCACCCCCTTCAACTCCGGCGAATTGTTCCGCTCAACTTTTCTGAGATATTAACATTAAGAAATGGAGGAAAAGAATGATGATTCGATACGTCAAGGGTTCCATTTGGTTCGTACTGATTGGATTACTTACGCTCCCCAGCTATTTATCGGCAGCAAGCATTACCGAAAAGAGTACCGCTTTAGGTGAAGGTTGTATCGCTAGCGAATACAATTCAACAGCGATGGGCCAGGGTACAAAAGCAAGAGGCAAAGTTTCGACTACAATGGGTTTAGGCACAATAGCTGACGGTGACTACTCAACTGCCCTTGGCCTTTACACGACAGCCAACGGAACATATTCAATCGCTGCGGGATATTTTACTACTGCTGAAGCCTCACTCTCAACCATAATTGGAAAAGGGGTTGGTGCTTGGGCAAAATTAATAAATAACACACCGAATTCCTTCATGGTTGGATATATGAGCAATGAGGCAGACACTGTGCCTGAATTTTTTGTAGAAGATAGAGGAGTAGGGATCGGAACAACCGATCCTGGATATGCATTAGAAGTCAATGGCTCTGCGGGTAAGCCGGGCGGTGGTTCATGGGAGGATTCCTCTGATGAAAGGCTGAAGAAAGACATAGCAGCATTAGGAAGTAGGGAAGCCTTAGAAAAAATCATTCAACTTCGGGGTGTTACCTTCTTTTGGACAAATCCAGAGGAACATGCTGAAGGACAACACGCAGGCGTTCTGGCACAGGAGGTGGAAGCGGTTTTCCCTGATTGGGTTGGTGATGTTGAACCCAAAGGTAAAGACAAGTCTCTTGTCCCTCAAGGGGAGAAAGTCAAATCCATCTTTTTCCCCCACGATTTTAATGCATATTTAATAGAAGCTATTAAAGAGTTGAAGGCCCAGAATGAGGAACTACGATCTGAAATCGAAGAACTGCGTTTGATGATAAAAGAACTGAAGAGTTGAAAACCCGTATCAGGAACGTCAATTATAGGGAGGGACGAGAATACGCAAAGGATGGAAAAAGCCAAAAAATGGCAACCCATGACCGGTAAAACCGGAAAGGAGTCAAGCCATGAACCCTGTGCTTTTACATGGTAGCGTTACAGGAACGACGCATAAGTACCAGAAGTATCAAAAGAAGGGCAAAAGGAGTTTTTTCAGTCGATTTTTCAGCCTCATGGCCATGCTGGTCATAATTTTTTGGGCGGCGACGAGCCAAGCTGAGACTATCGGCGCCGGCGAGGATCACAGTCTGGGCGTCAGATCGGATGGTACGGTGGTCGCCTGGGGACTCAACACTGACGGCCAGTGTAATGTTCCCGCCGGTCTTACTGATGTGGTGGCGGTGACCGGCGGAAGGTATTACAGTCTGGCCTTGAAATCGGATGGTACGGTGGTCGCCTGGGGACAGAATCGTTACTTCCAGTGCAATGTTCCTGATGACGCGACCCAGGTGGTAGCTGTTGCGGCCGGGGCTTATCACAATCTGGCGCTGAAATCGAATGGGACAGTAGTGGCATGGGGAAACAATGTTTACCACGTATGCGATGTCCCTGCGGGTCTAGGGCACATAATGGGAGTAGCTGCCGGCACTGATCACAGTCTTGTCTTGAAATCGGATGGTACGCTAGTAGCATGGGGTGACAACGATGACCACCAGTGCGATGTTCCCGCCAGTCTTACTGGTGTGGTGGCGATAGCTGCCGGCAATTATCACAATTTGGCGCTGAAATCGGATGGTACGGTGGTCGCCTGGGGGAAGAACTCTGACGGTCAGTGCAATGTCCCGGCCGGCCTCACTAATGTGGTAGCTGTAGCCTGCGGTGATTATCACAGTTTGGCGTTGAAATCGGACGGGACGGTGGTCGCTTGGGGCGCCAGCAGTGGCCAGTGCGATGTCCCCGCTGGCCTCTCGGATGTTGTGGCCCTAGCCGGTGGCAAGTATCAAAGTCTGGCGCTGAAATCAGATGGTACGGTGGTCGCCTGGGGACTCAACACTAACGGCCAGTGCACCGTTCCGTCCGACCTCACCGACGTGGTGGCGGTTGCCAGCGGTGGTTTTCACAGTTTGGCGCTGAAATCAGATGGTACGGTGGTCGCCTGGGGGAACAACACTAACGGCCAGTGCACCGTTCCGTCCGGCCTCACAGACGTGGTGGCGGTCGCCGGCGGCAAGTATCACAGTCTGGCGCTGAAATCAGATGGTACGGTGGTCGCCTGGGGACTCAATACTAACGGCCAGTGCACCGTTCCGTCCGACCTCACCGACGTGGTGGCGATCGCCAGTGGCGGTTTTCACAGTCTTGCGCTCAAATCGGATGAGACGGTGGTCGCCTGGGGTGCGAATGGTAACGGCCAATCCACGGTACCGGATGACGCTGACCACGTCAGGGCGGTCGCCGGCGGTGGTTTTCACAGTTTGGCGGCCCCGAGATACTCAGGCACGGTGAGGGCCTGGGGTGCTAACGGTTATTATCAATGTACGGTCCCGGATGAGAACAATTTCGAGGTCGTAGCTGGAGGTCTGTATCACAGTGTGGCTTTGGACTACTATGGTGGCACGGTTGCGGCTTGGGGACGCAACATTGAAAACCAGTGCGATGTTCCCGCCAGTCTTACTGATGTGGTAGCGATAGCTGCCGGCAATTATCACAATCTGGCGTTGAAATCGGACGGGACGGTGGTCGCCTGGGGTGCCAACGGTGACGGCCAGTGCGATGTTCCTGGTGGCCTAAGCCTCGCATTGGTTTTCAGGCTCCCTGGACCTCGCTATGTCAGCAGTGATGGTAATTGCGAAAACAATGGTCCTTGCTACAGAACTATACAATCGGCCCTTTATGCCGCTGGAAACGGTAGAGTGATTAAGGTAGAAAGGGGGACTTACGAAGAAGCCCCAACCAAAAGTTCTGTGGGAACAGTCAGTATCAGCGGGGGGTGGAACTATACATTTACAACCCAAACGGGAGTAACTGAAATTTATGCGCCTGAGGTAACCGGAGAAGCGGTCTTGAAAATAAAGCCAAGCATCAAAATAATTACGCCAGATTAGAGAGGGGGTTGAGGATAGAATCCCAATAAAGCGCCGCCTATTATAATCATATTTGTGGAAATTATGGGGTGGGATGGACACGGACGACACGTTTATTTTCCTGTTACCCGACCTAAATGCCACATCTCCAAATTATTGATCAAACTGATTTGCGCGTTTCTTGAGGCCAATTCCACGATTTCGGTCGAAACGATATCTCAACCGATTTCTCGCAGCCGACACCTGTGATATCCTCAATGTGAAGGGGCCAGCTGATGGTTAAAAGATGGATGAAACTGACCGCTTTTTGGATGGCGCTTGACTTGCACTATCTCCAACGTACATTGACCTTGGCGAATCTGATATAGCTGCTATCTATTTCAGGTGGGTCACCGCTAAAAATAACTGCAATATCAATATGATATAATGGAGATTTTTCGGCGAAAAATGCTTTGAACATGTCAAGATTTGGCTCAAGCTTCAAAGTCACTTTTTCTGCCTATTATTCGCGTAGATTTGGAGGTTTTTAGAGGAGGATGTAGGAAAAGTTGCCCGAAGGGATCATTTGCCACTGGAACAAAAAGACACGCAGATTCGCTAACGATCTCCGTGTCTTTTGCCTGTCTTGTCGAGCCTCAAGAATGCCGTTTTATTTCCTGAATCAAATGTCTCAATTTCTTGAGTTGAAGATGATCAGTTTAAAAGATGCACGTGCATCCGAGAGCCTCGTTGATTAAGTGCCTTGTCTAACTTCCTTTTTTAAAGAGTAACCTTTGGAGGCCTTTGGCCATCACGTGGTTCATTTATAGGAGTTGAAGTTTGTCGACACTCACTCATTACGTATAATATAAGTCTGATAAAACCAGAATCAAGAGGGAAGGATTCGTTTTTTCACTGACCTAGAATTCACCATTTGTGTTCGAGTCCTGGAAGAACTTCTGATGCAACCTCAATATCGCTGTTTTTGCAGCGGCTTGTCGACGATGCTGAACAATTATTCTGGCAGTCTTGCATGGATCTAGCTGATGTGCTACGAAAGATGTACGTTAACCTCAACCTGGAGCCGTTGCCAAATCGCAAAAAAATCCTGACCATATTGTTTCATTTCTCAAGGCCCCTGGTCTGAGTCTTTGAAGTGCTCTTGGTAGTCAGTGTTTCAATAATATATGAAGGCTGTGGTCATGGACGTTGATGAAGTCATGAAAAAATATGTTTCAGAAAAGAGGGGTACTTACAGGCTTCTATCAGAAAAAACGAAGGGATTCCTTTCGTCTATTCTCAGTTCTAAGGGAGTGACTGAACGGCATGCGACTATATCTGATCAACCCATCCAATCCGCTTGTAAGCATCGTCAACGTCAAGGAGAGCCGCTGGAACCGCTACCGTGTGTGGAAACCGCTCAGCCTCATGGTTCTCGCGGGCCTGACCCCACCGGAGTGGGAAATTTCGATCGTGGACGAGAACCTCGGCGCGCAGGACTATCGGGCCATGCCCCGGCCGGACTTGGTGGGCATTACCGCCTTTACCTCCCAGGCGAGCCGCGCCTATGAAGTGGCCACTCACTTCCGGCGTCTGGGCGTACCTGTTGTCATGGGCGGCATTCATGCAACCATGTGCCTGGAGGAGGCCATGGAGCGTGTGGACTCGGTTCTCACGGGGGAAGCCGAGGGCATCTGGCCGCAGGTTTTGGAGGACGTACGGAATGGCGGACTGAAGCGCCGGTATGACGGAGGGCTCGCAGATATAAGCGATGTGCCGATCGCCCGTCATGACTTGCTGGCTACGGGATATGCCTGTGGGGCCATTCAGACTACAAGGGGCTGTCCATTGAACTGCAGCTTTTGCAGCGTGACGGCCTTCAACGGGGCACACTACCGGCAGCGATCCATTGCGGATGTTGTGCGGGAATTCAAGTCGATCCGTGAGAAACATGTTCTGGTGGTGGACGACAACCTCATTGGAACACGCTCTGACCATATCGCCCGCGCCAAGGACCTGTTCCGTGCAATGGCACAGGCGAACCTGCGAAAGCAATGGGTTGCACAAGCCTCCATTAACTTTGCCGATGACGAAGAACTCCTGAGGTTGGCTGCGAAGGCTGGGTGCATGGGCGTGTTCATCGGCTTTGAAAGCCCCACACCGGAAGGGCTTCGGGAACTCGGCAAGAAATTCAACCTTCTGAAGGGCCGGGACTTTCGGGCCTCCGTGCGGCGCATACAGCGGCACAACATACTGGTCGCGGGCTCTTTTATCATCGGGTTGGACATAGACGAACCGGGCATTGGCAAACTTATCGCCGAGGCGGCCAGCCGGTACGGCGTGGACATTCTCAACGCGCTGTTTCTGACTCCCCTGCCCGGCACTCGCCTGTGGGACCAGATGACATCGGAGGACCGCATCGCCCTCGATACGTTCCCGGAGGACTGGAAATATTACACGCTGACCTTCCCGGTGGCCCGGTACAAGAATATGTCTCTGGACGGCATTATCGGAGAGATGACCTCCTGCGACCGGGACTTCTATTCCATGCCGCGCATTCTGCGCAGGGTTTGGAGCAGCTTGTGGCAAAGCCGTAAACCGTTGATCAGCTTGGTGGGCAATTTCTCATACAGGAACAATCTCCGGCTGAACCGTAAGGCATATGCAGACTTCAAGTCGTACGTGAAAGCTGGGGTTTGATCTAATAAATGTCCCGGGGAGGTTTATTTACCTTGTCTGATGGGATATCAGGAGCAGATTAATGGTTGGGACTGAAGAGTGGCGACACGGATTACGAATTATCGTTCAGCGATGGCTCTGGCGGCAAGAATACCACTTGCAGAAGCCTGAAGCAGACCCCTGGTGATGCCCGCACCATCGCCGATGGCAAATAGATTTCCTATCTCAGTTTCCATTTCGGGTGATACGTTAATCCTGTTGGAGTAGAATTTGACCTCCACTCCATATAGAAGAGTGTGCCTCGAGTATACCCCTGGTGCTATTTTTTCAAGAGCCTGAAGCATCTCGATGATACTCAGGAGATGGCGGTAAGGAAAAACAAAACTTAGATCACCCGGGGTTGCATCCCTGAGGGTCGGTCTGATAAGACAACGGTCAATACGCCCCCGAGTGCTCCGTCTGCCTGTCAACAGATCACCCAACCTCTGAATGATTACACCTCTACCAAGTAAATTCGCCAATCGGGCGATGTAATGACCATAGGCGATGGGATCATCGAATGGTTCGGTGAACGCGCTACTCACCAGAATTGAAAAGTTGGTGTTTTCACTTCTCTTACCAGCATAGCTGTGCCCGTTCACCGTAACAATTCCACTATTCAATTCCGTCACCACCTCACCGTATGGGTTCATACAAAAGGTGCGCACTTTATCATCGAATGTTTTCGAGTAGTGAACGAGCTTTGCTTCATAAGCCGTGTCCGTGATTTCTCTAAGCACAGGGGCTGAAAGCTCAACGCGCACGCCTATATCCACAGAAGTGGCCGTTGTTCTTAACCCCAAGGATTCTGACTGTTTCTTCATCCAGCGCGCCCCGGAGCGGCCTGGGGCAACTATTACAAACTTGGAAGTAAAACTTCGACCGTCGGCAAGTTTTACGCCTTGAATTCTGCCATGGTCAGCAATGAGCTCTTGGACTTCAGATTCTGTATGTATGTCTACCCTTCCAGCCAGAGACTTCTTAAAACTCTCCAGAACAGCCTGGCAATTGTCTGTACCGATATGGCGGATTCGGTTCGGCAGGAGTTGAAGGTCGGCCATGCGGGCCCTATCAGCTAATGCTTCCAATTGCGGTGAACTCTCACCGAAAATGCGGTCAGGTGCCCCATTAGCAGCATAAATTTCATCCGTGTTCTTCAACAGTTCGTACAGAGGCCCTTCTTCGACGAATTCATTCAGAACTCCACCAATTTCCGTTGAAAGCGTGAGCTTCCCATCGCTGAATGCACCCGCGCCTCCCCACCCGCAAAGTCTGTCTTCGGGATTTTGTCGCTCCCTTTTGCTGAGATCCTTTCCCTGCTCCAGCAACAAGATCCCCTTTATGCCCAGGTTTACGAGGGTCATTGCTGAAAAAATACCAGCAGGACCAGCACCCACAATGACAACTTGGTAATCCATACATCCACCTGAAAACTATTTTGGAGACACACAAATAGGCGCGCTCAAAGATTTGCTGAAATTCCGGTTATAATTGCATTACCTTGCAACGCACATCAGCAGAAAACGGGACCGATCTCAATAAATCTGTAAGGCCTAACCTTGAAAAAGGGCACCTTAAATATAAGCCGATTTGTGGCCAATTTACCACAGAGTGCGGCTGGAAACAAATAGACTGGGGCAGCATTCTCAAAAGGGCCGCTCTATCAAGGGCAAAACGTTTGACTGAAACGATGTTGGTGGCCTTTTTTCTGGCTAATAGGGAAAACGGGAGGGTTTGACTACCTGCTATATCTCTCAGCCGTTTTGAACCAGCAATCACGTGTGATATCGGTATGATATATGCCATTCGGTTCGCACTTTTGAAGTTATAAATGTCAATAATAATTGAATAAATAGTTGTCTGCGACAATGAGCTTACTAACGGTGAGCGCCGACGAAAGATACCTTCCACAGGGCGACGTCTTTTACCGGCAAAGGCTGACTCTTCCAATGGGAGCCGTCAGTGGTATGCAGAATGACACCATCGGGGAGGTCTTGTTCGAGAGCGTGTGGCTTCATTCCCACCACCCACGCTGTTTTCTCATCAAAACATGTGACGCCCTCAAACGCATAATTCTCGATGGGTTTCATAATTTCGCTGATCATCTCTCCATCGACCAAGCGTACCCGTATGATGGCGCCGATTGTCTGGCCTTGGTTTTGTGCCGCCCACACAGCATCAGCGCTGGATGCACAAATATCATCGATATCGCCTTCCCCACTGACTTCTCGGGCATCATCATGCCAGACATCGCCGCCGTCCGTCGTTCTATACAGATTGGGATAGGATTTGATTGCGGACCAAGCGGTCTGAGAGTCTACAATCGTGATACCCATGGGCCGGGTTTCCGTGAGGTCGGGATCTTCGGGAAGGGGTTCCAGTCTCCAGGTCTTTCCAAAATCAGGCGAATGTATCATGGAAGTCGCATTGCCAAAATCTGCGATCCAGATATCTTCTCCTTTGGCGTCCATGCGATTGACCTGTTTAATGGGGACATTTTCGTGGGGGATGACCGTCCATGTCTCACCCCCATCGCCTGTTCTCATGACAATGCCGCTGAGCGTCACCGCCCATGCCACATCCCGGGACAGCCCCTTAACCCCTTTTACCTCGTCTTCAACCCCTTCGGGAAACGGCTGAATCTTCCAGGTGAAGCCCCCATCCGAAGTATGCAGAATGGCGCCCTTTCCTTCGTTCCCGACTGCGGCCCAGGCGGTCCATTCGTCCACCGCACTGATATCCTCTCCATCCATGCCCTTCCACAAGGTTGGATCTCCCTGTTCTTCCCAGCTTTGACCACCATTATCCGTAAAGAGGATGGCCGCTGTCCGGTCGGGTCTGTGACCGATGGTCCAGCCAATCTTTCCAGGCGATGTCGAAATATCGTCAGAGCAGGACATCATCAAAAAAATGCTAACAATGATCAGACAGAGCCTTTTCATTCACTTTCTTCCTCCGGATTCCCTCTTCGATTTCCGTCTTTGCATAATGACTTTTGAGCTGCGCCCATTTTATACAACAAAAAGAGCCCTGTGCCAAAATAGTATTTAGATCATGACGGTTCTTAAGGTCAAGTACAGGTCGGAACTCTCACAATTGGGGAGGCAGCCGTTTGTCGAAAAGGATTTGAGAATGATTACTGTGATGACACGTTCAGAGTTCAGAAGGAGTGCCAACTAACCATTTTGGTTGAGGCTCTATCAATGGCTTCCGTAGACCATATGGACCAGGGACTGCCTCCTGGATATGGTTAAAAATCAGTGGCACCCGAAACGTGAGATCTGCTATATATCTGTTATAAAATCGAAAATTTGGCAACCACTATATCTGGTGGCCCTATGATTTTTATAAAAGAGCTCCCTGGAAGTGGAAATAGGTTTTTTATTTGTGAATGATGTCACCCATTGCCCATTCGAGAAACTGCCTCGTCCAGAATTCAGAACCCCCCCGTACCCATTGAAAATTGCCTGTTAGCACCGTATACTGATTCTTGTTTCAAGAATCGTCAACCCAAAGAAAAGGAGGGCAAAAATGAAAACATCAAAAGCAGGCAAAATCTGGCTGGATTACCACAGAACGAATTCACAAAAAAAATACGGTAAGGTCTTACTGCGCGATCCTTTCCAAATTCTGCGATGAATTTGGCGATGATAATCTGGAAGAACTTACATCCGACCACATTCTGGATTTCCTGAGCCGAAAAACAGAAGGATGCAAACAACAAACGAAACGCGCCCGGTTTTCCCACCTATCTGCATTTTTCAACTTCATTAAAACCAACATCGACAATGATTTTCAAAGCCCGTGTGATACGCCGCTGCTGAGGAAAATGTTTAAAGCGAAACCCATTGCATCATGGGAAATCATCGAGAAAGATGTTATTGATGAAATCATTTTCAGAACAGACAACCAGAGAAACCGCTTGATGCTCGAATTGATGGCCCGTGGCGGTATGCGCGTTGGTGAAGTTTTGAAATTGACCCCGGCGGACGTTAATGACCGAAGGCTGGTTCTCAGAAATCCCAAAAGCGGCAAAGGAAAGGAAATCGTCTTTATTCCCCAGAAGGTGGCTGACAGGCTTAAAGCCTACATCAAAGAACAGAGCATCAAACCTTCTGAAAGGATTTTTCCCATATCCTATGAAGCCGCCAGGATAACTGTCATAAGTGCCGGAGAAAAGGTTGGCATAAAGCTTCGACCCCATGATTTGAGAAGACATGCCGCCACGTACGCATCCCGATCCGGTGTTCCTATTGAGATTATTTCAAAGGTGATTTTACGGCACGCGAACCTTCAAACTACCCAAATTTACTTGGGAAAAGTCCCTGACACGGAAGCCATGAGATGGATTGAAAACCTGTATGCATAGAGGAAAATGGGGTGGAAAAAAACCGTTTCCACCCCAGATTATGGTCAAGTGATATTTTGGTTTCTGGATTGTATCTTTACTTTTGGGCTGCCTGACGTATGTTGGAGAGCACCAGGAAAAAATCAAGTTAAAAAGTTGACATTTTTTAGGCAAGACTCCCCATTCGGCTAAGCGCCGTTTTTTGAAAATGATATTCTCCGAGCATAACAATTGCATTTTTGGTTTTTCGCATTTCGGCGTTACAGGTGAAAAACCCCGTCCTTGTTGTCCGATTTGGCAATCTGGTATGACTAGATCTCATTCATATTGAAGGATCAGAGCACCTTGGAGCCATAAAGGTTTTCGGACGAACAGGATCACACTCTCCAACGAGCCGTCAATGGTATCCTCCTAAAGCAGGATTATTGCGGCGGTTATGCCATAGCCATCCTGTCCGCCGAAACCGCGAAAACCGCAAGCGGAACCGTTATGTTCAGATGGATTATGCCTACAGTTTAAGCTTTATTTCATATAGCTCCTGTACCATGTTTCGCCAACGGCCTAAAAAATGATTATCATCAAAAGCAGTTTCAATAGCACCTGCTTTCTTCCATTTATCCCGAAGGGCGGGCCAGGCCATAAGATAATAGCCGGCTCGTTCTTCAGGTGTTGTTTCTGCATTACGAAATTCGGGAGGTAAATATATCTGGGGTTTTCGCATGAGACACATGGCTGTGCGGAGGTATCTGCGGGCAATGCCGAAATCAGCATGTTGTCCGGCTGCCTCCCGCCGCTTGTAATCGGTCATCAAGTCCTGTGGACCGTGTAATCCCAGGTGATTGCCAGATTGCACGACATAGTCTTTAAGAATGTGGTTACAGCGTTTTGCGACTTTACCTGTATGGGTTTTGCCCTCGGTTCCACCGGTCTGTTTGACCCTGGGAATAATGCCCGAATATGAAACCAGATTTTTCACCGGTTTCTGATTGTGCGGATTACCAATTTCGCCGGTTATACCCGCAGCCAGCACAATGCCAATCCCGCGTATGCTTGTGAGAAACGCACCTTCTGTTTGGGCGAGCCAGACGGCAATTTCATGTTCCAATTGTTCGATGCTGTCTCTCAAACACCTGAAGTGCTTGACATGCTGACTCAGTGAAAGTTGAAAAGTACTGATATATTCGTTTGGCATACTAAGGACACAGCTGGCATAGCTTTGAAGCTTTTTTGCGGTATCTTCCGGTTTTTTTATGCCATAGCGGCGAAGGATTTCAATCAGTTTGGGCTGTTTTCGGCGGCGGATCTGGTGAGAACTGAATCGGTCTTCCATAAGGTATAAGGAGGTTACTGAAAATGGACAAATGCCGCTCTTTTTCTCATCCAGAAAACCGGGAAAGAGCCGGTCAACAACCGTATGAATTCTATTTCTTACCTCTGTTGACAGGGCAACGAGTTTTTTCCTGTGACGAACCACTGTGCGGAGGTTACGATAAATGCCAGATTGAGCAGGAGAGCATTTTGCCCTCCGGTTAAGCAGCATTGATGCAATGCCCATTAAGTCCAGGCGGTCCGTGCTGGCTTGCAGGTTTGCTCGTTGCTTTTTTGCGTCATGGGCATTTACACCGGCAACAATCCATCCCCCGGATCGTAAAGTATCAACAAAATTTTCGGCATATGAACCAACGTCTTCTCCGCCAAAGAACACATGTTTATGGCTTATTTGGCGATAATGACAAGACCGGGTTACCTGGTCGGTGAGGTATTCAATCCCCTCTGGGTTGTTTCTGACGGAAAAGGGTTTCTTAAGAATATGGCATTGCCATCACAAAACATAACAATATGGTCTTTTTTGGCGTAATCCATTGGAACACACATGACTTTTGAATTGTTCCCAGCGTCTTCAAAAAGATTGAGCAATTCTTGACTTTGGTTCAGATAAATGTTTCTTTTTCTCATGGTGAGGCTCCTCCTTTCATTCGCAGCTAAACTAGACTGCTTTTTCTCTGCCACCTGTTTATTCAGGATGGCTAAATATGAAAATGGAGCTTCACCTAAAATTTGTCAAACTGGATGAACTTTTTCTTTCGTAGTCCAGAAAATGTTCAATAACGTCCCGAGTTATAGAGTTGTGAAGGAGATAAGAGCTGATCTGAAAGGCTCCCACTCCTTCCCAACATCTATAACTCGGAAAGGTACCAGTTATGCAGGTTTCTCCAAAAATATGGGAACCACAATATCTGGTATGACCGCCCAATATTGGAAAAGCCTTGTTGTCGGGCTTGAGAACCGCTTGGTGAGCCGGGGACTCCCCCACAACGGAAGGCTGCCAGAAGTATCCTTCTGTAGCTGACGAGGAAATCAGGGGGACTTTCTGGTCTATTTTCCTTCCAATACCTCCTTCAGTCTTTCAGCAAAAGGTGCAATAAAAAACGGTTTCTGGATGAATCCCTCGGCACCGGCGTCCAGTATCTCCTGGGCAGGGCCATCTATGCTATAGCCGCTGCACACGACCACCTTGAGATCCGGCCTGGCCTCCATGATAAGGGGATAGGCCTGGTTGCCACTCATATCAGGCAATTTTATGTCCAGGAGAGCAAGGTCAATCCGGCCATCAAAGGTCTTGGCAAATTCAACGGCCTCTTGTCCGTTTCTGGCCTCAAGGACACGATAGCCAAGCCTCTCCAGTATCCGTCTGTTCATCTTCAACAAAGCCTCTTCATCCTCAATAACCAAGATAGTACCTTCACCCCCGGCCAGCTCGACCTTCGGCTCTGAAACCACCTTCTCTTCGACCTCTTCCTCAGCCTCAATGGCAGGAAGATAGATACGGACCACAGTCCCTTTTCCTATCTCTGAGTCCACGATGGTGGTGCCGTCATGGTTTTTGACAATGCCGTAAACAGATGCCATACCAAGCCCTCGACCGATAAAGTTGGTGGTAAAGAAAGGATCGAATATTCTATTCCTTATCTCTTCATCCATACCTTTACCTTCATCCTCAATTGATAGGCAGACATAGGGACCGGGCTTGAGACCGGGATGATCCTTTATGAACTCCTTGTCGAGATCCATGTTCCTGGCGGAAATCCTGATACGGCCAGGGGGATCCATGGCCTCATTTGAATTGGCCACTATGGCAGAGAGGACCACCTGCATCTGGGTGCGATCCACCTCCACATTCATGATATCTAAGGGCAGGTCGGTCTCCACACGGATGTCAGGATCCAGGATATGCTGGATAATGGGCAGGGCACCTTCCACGAAATTACTCAGTGACGTGGTTTGAGGATCGTATTTCCCTCCCCTTGCATAGGACAGCAATTGACTGGTGAGGCAGGCCATGCGATGGGCTGATTGCATCATAGCCTTAGCATAATCCATTATCTTCTCGTCTTCAGGATACTCCATCTCAAGCAATCCGGCGTGGCCCGTGATGGAACTAAGGGCGTTGTTGAATTCGTGGGCAATGCCTCCGGCCAAGGTTGCAATGGCCTCTATCTTACGGGCTTCCTGGAGTTGGTTTTCAAGTTTCCGCTTTTCCGTAATATCTCTTGCAACGGAAATTACCCCGATAATCTCGCCCTGCTTACTCAAGGGACTTCCGCTAACTTCACCTATCTTCCTGCTACCGTCCTTGGCAATGAACTCATACACCGAGGAAGTTATGTTTTCCCCGGCTAACGCTCTCTTTACGTCAAACAATGCGGTTGTCAGATACTCGGGTGCCAGGATGTTTAGCTCCTGAAATGGCAGCCCTATCACTTCGTCGGGCCTATGTCCCAATATCTTTTCCACAGAAGGTGATACGGTGCGAACCTTAAGTTCAAGATCAATAAAGTAAATAATATCGGATACATTCTCGAAATGAGAACGATATTTCGCCTCACTCTCCCGACAGCAATTCCCGCCCAAGTCACTAATGAGATTATCTTTTAACATTTTTTTAAAAATAAGTGCCGTTGTCAGAAAACGTTGCTGAAAATCACCCGAAATTCCTCGTTTGGCCAATCAATTCTTGAAGACGAGGGCCAAAAACAAGATCTAAAACCAATCCCATATGATTTGCCGCACAGATGTCCCTTGTTGGCAAATGCCAATTTTCCTAGAATTGACGCCTTTTTTACATTTTGATAATGCATATTGAATTCACTCGCCATCATATAAAATAATCGGCGGTTGGAATTTCATCCCGTAAAAGAGAGCTTCGTAAAGCATCCTCATCGATTTGAACGCAAAATCTCTAAACAAGGATCGCATGCGATCCCAGAGTTCTCTTTTGCTACCCAGCTTATGCCATGTAGCTCGAAATAGGGGACAGCAGAGTTGCTGTGTTTGGTCAACCAAAAAAGCCAGCATCATGAGCATCACAAAGACTACGCTCAGATTTTTCTTCCCGAGCCCATAGTTGTGTTCGAAGTGATAGCCCTGGTTCTTGAGAGTATTGAACGTCTCATTTTCTATCTTCCAGCGTGCACGACCGCCTCGCATAATTTTATAAGCATTTCCGTTTGTTATGGTAAAATCAGTAACCCAACTGAAATGTTGCGTTTTTTTGGGTGTAATTTCCCAGTATTCCAGGAAGTTAATCGATAGGTCCTGATTTGACTCATTCAGCGAGACTTGGTTGAGGAAAAGGAAACGATGCGTTTTTTGGGGATCATCTTTGTCGACCAAATCAAACTGAATGGCTTCGCCATTCTTTTGCGCCTCTTCCACTTTTCTGAACAGAAAGGGATGATCGCCCTTTTTCACACCCAGAATGTAACGGAGATTGTATTTTTCCGCCTCCCTTATGTGTGGCGCATTCGAACTTAGGGCATCTTCGGTAATGATAAGGGGCAGGTGTGGATGGTCCGCTCTTAGATTTTCGAAGAAACGTTTCGCAGCATTACGCTCACAATCGTTCTTGCTTTGGCCGTCTTGTTTGATTATAAACTCCGGCGCTAACGGAATTACCTCTTTGAAACCGGGATGAACAATTGCTGCCCCTAGCAACTGTTGGTAATAGGTAATTTCGCCGGTCTTTTTGTTTACTTTCTGCAAACAATTATCAGAGAAAATTTTCCTTGAGGAAAAATATCCTGTTCCGTCCAAAGATAGCAAATAACATCCCTGGAAGAAAACCATAGGCTCAAGGGCTTTGCCTCTCTGCAATTCTCGAAAGATATTCTTATATGCAGGCCGAATTTCCACAGGGTCTACTTCATCCAGAATAGTTCGCATCTGCGAGTCACAAGGTATCTTTTCTACGTGATAAATGCTTTCCAAATTCCCAACAGCTTTTCTTCGTTTGTCAAAAGCAAGCAAGGACGGATCTTTGAGAGAAAAGACGGCAAATCCAGACATCAAGGCGTCTGCCATTGAGATTTCGGGATCACCCTCACGGTAGTCTGATACTCCCAGAAAATCTTTATGCAGACCCTTGAACAGTGGATCAGCACTAAGATGCTTTCGAGAAGCTAACTTTCCCTTTTTTTGTTGGCTTTGATGTTTCATGACTTTTATGGGAGCTAATCATGAACCATCGTTCGCGTAATGTCCAGATTTTATTCAAATTTATTTGCAGTTTTGGCACTTTTTTTAAAAATAGAGCGCCATAATGCGTTTTTCAGGTATTTTTCATGCCATAGCTTTACGAAAAGCAAATCTCAAGTTACACTGATATTGGGCCTTTCAGTAGGAAGCGGGAATTGCTGCTCTCCCGAAGCTTTTCCTCTGCCTGCTTGCGGTCGGTAATGTCGCGAATACTGGTGCGTTGGCCGATGTATTGATCCTTTTCACTATAGATTGGCTGCCATGATATCGACATCCAACGAACTGCCCCATTCTTATGGGAGATGCTGAACTCGTAATCATTGATCGAGGT
This sequence comes from Desulfatiglandales bacterium, assembly GCA_963663335.2. Classification (GTDB taxonomy): domain Bacteria; phylum Desulfobacterota; class DSM-4660; order Desulfatiglandales; family Desulfatiglandaceae; genus NaphS2. Next base: position 1,682,728 of record CAXXLN010000002.1, read on the forward strand.
TTGCTCCTTTAGGGCCTCTTGCAGGCGCTTGGCAAACTCCTCACGGTAGTCTTCCAATAGAATTGGGAGTGGGTAGTCAGGCATCTCCCGGCATTCTTTTGCACTATACCCGGTCAGATTTTCAACTGCGGGATTTATCCACATCAAATGACCATCCGAAGAAAGCCAACTCTCCCAGTCATAGGTGTAATCCGCAATCGCCCGGAATTGCTCCTCACTCTCCCGCAGTGTCTCTTCGACCTCTTTCAGCCGTAACAACAGGAGCCGATTCTTGCCGATAACGGCGTCCACCTCTTCGTTGCGCAAGGCTGAAGTAATCTCCTCGGCTTCGGCTAGTTTGGCCTTGAGCTCTTGATACGTTGGGTTTTTGCTGCTCATGATTCACCTCCAAATAGCCCCAGGGCGCCAAGGACCTTTTGGGTATCGCTCAGGTTGCCATAGATCTTGACCGGCGGCGAGGCGCTGACCACCACCAGTGCCGGCGTCAACAGGATATTGTTTTTAAGTGCAGCCTCAAAATCCTCAAGTACGTCCACCACTTCAATCTTATATTTTCCTTTGAGGTGCTCTTCGCAGATCTTCAGGAGATTCTCTCTTCCTTGTTTGGAATTGGACTCGTCACCGGCCACAAAGAGCCGTAGTATGTACCTTTTGCCCTGAGTTCCAGAGCCCTCTTTCTTTGTTCTTTGGGCAGGCTGTCTCATTTTGGACCTCCTTTGCCTCCTTCACCTCTCCGCATACCTTTAGGTGCAGATCTTCCGCTCAAAGAACTGACCGAATCCTCACCCCGCATCTTCCCCCGAGCCTCTCTGCCACGCCTGTACTCCTCCTTTTCCATCTGAAGGGATTCCAGCTCTGCTTCAGCGCCCTCGAGTTCAGCCCGTAGATGTGCTGTCTGCGCCTCGAGCGCTGCTCGCCTTTCAATGACTTCGTGCTCCTTGCGCTTGATTTCCTGTTCTCTGACTCGTTGCTTCGCTGCTTCCCGTTCCTCATGCTCCTTCCGGGCCGTGCCGGTCACCACACCGCCCTCACCCACGTACACATCAACGACGTCAATGCCCTGGTCGGTAATGAGAAACTCGCGGTACTGGTTGGAGTGTTTGGTGCCGCGGGATTTCAGGACCAGCAGGGTGCGGTTAATCTCGCCGCTGATCTCGTTGTAGCGCAGCAAGATGACCGTGTCTACCAGGGAGGAGATACCGATACCGCTGATCTCCTGCTCTTCTTTCAGGCCTTCGGCCTGGTTGGTGAGCAGAATAGTTATTCCTTGTTCCTTACAGGCATTGATGAGGCGCATCACATAGTCAAAGGCGGCAGCCTCTGAACCCATGCGCCTGGTGGCTGAGATGGCGTCAAGGATCACGTGGTCTGGACGAAACACCTCCATGGCTCTGAGGGCGCGGATGAGGTGTTCTTCGGCGCCTATTGATTCTGGAATGGCCGTGAGATACTGGAGTGCACCGTCGTTCAGGGCCGGGCGCAGGTCAATGCCGGGGCTGAGCATATAGGATACGATCGACTCCTGGGACTCCTCAAAGCTGATGTAGAGCACTTTTTGGCCTCGCTCGCAGGAAACCTGTGCAAAGGTGCTGGCCAGCGTGGTCTTGCCCGTGCCGGATCCGCCTGTGATCAGGATACAGGCGCCGCGGTAGTAGCCTCCCTCCAGAAGAAAGTCGATCCGGGGATGACCAGTGGATACCTTCCTCTCCAGTCCCCTGTGCCGAAGCCCGGCGGTTAACAGGGGGATGATGTTGATGCCGGTCTCTGTGATCACAAAGGGGTGTTCGTTGGAGCCAAAGCCGGAGCCGCGATACTTTATTACCCGCAGCCTGCGCGTGTTGATCTGCTGGGCTATGCGCTGGTCAAGATGAATGACGCAGTCTGCCATGAATTCGAGGAATTCATAGCGGGCTACGGTGGAAGTTTCATTCGAGGCCTTGACGGTCAGCACTGCAGTCATCTCACGGTCAAGTAACCAATCGTTCAGGGCATAGAGCTCATTGCGTTCCCGGGCCGGATCATCGAAGAGGCGCGGGAGAACATCGAGCGCATCAATCACGATGCGGTTGGCTCCTAGAGCGGTGGTCTTTCCCTCGATGATGGCCAGCAGCCCCTTGATGTTAAAATCACCGGAGAGGACGACTTCCGGGTCTATGCGTGACTCCATGAGGAAGAACTTCCCTGCCTCCTCTAAAGGTGGGAGGTCCCAACCCAGGCTCAGTGCGCTCTGGCGTAGGGCTGCGGCCCGCTCTTCAAAGGTCACAAACATGCCCGGCTCGCCATTCACTGCCCCCCGGTAGAGGAACTCCATGCCCAGGATGCTCTTTCCGCATCCCGGGCCACCACTGACGAGCGTGGTCCGGCCCCTGGGGATGCCTCCATTCAGGACATCATCCAGCCCGGCAACGCCGGTCGCTACTTTTTGGAGCTCCCTCGCCTTGGTTACGGAAGCTGTGGTTTCTTTCTTACGTCTTTGCCTGGTCAATGTGGTTTCTCCTTTCTTTTGTCAGCGAACAGGGCCAAATCTCGACGCGCTATTGCCCAAATAAGGCTGGGAAAGGTTTTTATGTTGGTTGGTTCCCTGGTTTTAGCCGCTTTGCATTAACGAACTATCTGTTGTTGCTGGAACTTTTTCAGACCATATCCCGTCCCTTTTGAGTTTGTTATCCATAGGATACCCCTGATTTGAGGTTGAATGAATGGTGGAAATAGCTACAGTTGATGAAATGACAAAAGATACCTTATGTCAAAACAAATCGGCTTTCTAAATGACTTCCGAGCGGACGATTTTAGCCTTGGGCAAGGTCAGGATTCCGTGATATTTGTCAGCACCTCCCATTCCAGGTTTCTTGCATTATGTTAGCGTTGCACATTCATCAAGATTTCGCAAGACTGCCAGATCAATTCTTCACGCTTTATCTGGGAATAGCTCTTAACAGTATCTGGAAACAAAATTGGGAAACAAAGCCGGTTGGACGATAGCCCATATATTGTGGTGGGCCTTTTCATTGAAAACCTGTAATATATTGAGAGATTTACAATAATCAGCGATGTCAAAATCTTGTGATATCAATCACATAACACCAGCACTACGGATTCAAACCGCCGTTTATGATGTCAAGAAATTTTGTGGCACGCCCTTTATCATCACATTCCAAGAAATTTAGCACGCGGCAATTTCTGATGCAAACAGAAATGTGAAAATTCCTGAGAAGCCCGATATTTTTGCTGATGAATGTTGGGGGAGGACTAGAGGCCAGTTTGGGTGCTGACGTTCACCAACTTGATCATACATAATCCTGCTATATATTTGAAATTAATACGATAAATTCACAACCACAATATATGGTGGTCAGGCCAGAAAAGAGAAGGGTTCAGCGAGTGTCTGTTCATTGAGCTTTGAGCACGTTGAAAGTCAATGATAATTATCTATTCGTAACTCCGCTTGTTCATCAAAACTTAACAACAATACCTATCAATTCAAAAACCACCACAGTCACACACCAGCATTCAGGACGGATGAAGGTTGTAGACACGCATGCCTAGAAATTTTGCCATGCAGGACAGAATATCATCAAAAATCAATAAGCTAGCTGCTCAATATATCAATGACTTACAGGAAATGGATTTTGGATTGTTGCCCTGCCTGGTTGGACACCCACGCACCCGTTATGAAAATCCCATGCGGTCCGGGTACCCCTTGTGACGTTTCGGCTCACTGTGCTACAATGCAGTTATAAGCGGTATCGCTCAGATCCGCGAAAAATGGTAGCGCACTTATGTTTCGTCGAATCTTGAAATGGCTGTTTTGGATAGCAGGCCTGCTGCTTCTGATGCTGCTCCTTGTGGCCGCGGGACTTTATTTTACGCCCAATGTGGTTTCCACCGACTGGTTCCGCCACCAGTTTGAAACCCGAGCCTCCAACGCCCTTCACCGTTCAATTACCGTTCAAAATCTTCGGTGGACCTGGAAAGAGGGGATCAGGATAAATGGGCTTGAGGTGGCTGACGACCCGCGATACGGCAAAGAACCACTCGTATCCATTGATCAACTCCTTGTTTATGTTGATTTTGAAGTAAAGCCCAGACGTCTCCTGGTCGATCTGGAGGCGGATGGGCTCAAAGGGAATCTGATTCGCGAAAAGGACGGCCGGACCAATCTGGAGGCATGGCTCTCCCAGTTGAGACCCCCTTCGAAACCCACCGACTCCGCCCGCGAGGCGCAAGCGCCAAAAGAGCCTGCCGACCGGCTCCTCCTGCCTGGAGATCTTGCAGCCCGAATCAGTCTCACGAACGCCCAACTGCGGCTGGACGACCGCATGGAAAACCGTATGCTCGAAATCCATGACGGGACTTTCACCTTGAATATGCCCTCCATTCTATCAAAACCGGTGGACCTCACTGTCAGCTCACGGCAATCCCTGGATGGAAAGGTTCTGCCGCCCCTGGACCTTGCCGTCCACGTGGACCAATTGGTAAATGAAGCCGGTGCCCTCAATCCCCAAGCCGCTTTGGTTAAAATCAACACAGACCTGCCCGGTCTCCATATGGCCATGCAGGGATCCCTGGTGCAAAACGGTTTGAAAGGAGAGGTGAAAATTGACCTTGCGCCCCTGACGGAAGCTGTCCTACCCTTTATGCCCACCGCCATCCCCAAACTCTCCGGCGAGATTCTGCTCCAAACCAACGCACAGCTTCAAGCGGACAAAATGATCCTTTTTGATCTGAACCTCACCTGCAAAAACATCCTGGCTGAGGGAGGGGCATTGAAAGACAAGAAAATCGGTCCTTTTTCCTTTGTTTTATCTCAGAAGGGCAGCACAAAACCCCATAACAAAACTATGAATCTGGAGAAGGGCGAAATCCGCTTCATGGAAAAAAGCGGTTTTTCTTTCAACGGGAGCGCAGAAATCAAAGAAAAAAACCAAGTGAACCTCAACCTGGCCCTGAACAAGGTCGTCCTTCATCTGGATGAAATTCAAGACCTGGCCAAAGGGTTTATTCCCCCTAGCATTGGATGGAAGGGGATGAATAACGCTCAAACTCCTGATTTCAAAATAGAAGAAGTGAAACTAACCGGCACCCTTCCGAACGGGACGGCGAACCTGTCCATACAGGACATGGCTCTGAACCTGTCAAAATTGCATCTGGAACTCTCAAAAGACTCCCTGAACGTTGAAGATCTGACCCTTCTGGTGCCCCATACGTCGGTTCAGCTGAAAAACCGGTTCCCCCAAGATCTGAAAATGCACATGAGCCTGGGCGCAAAAAACATTCGCATCCCGGGGAAACAGACCATTAATCTGGATGAGTGCCGAATATCATCCGTGAATGTAAGCATCCGGGACCTGTCATCATCACCGGAAGCCCTCTGGGGCATGGCGGGTCAAATCACCCTTGAAGAATCGGGCGTTTTGAGCGGCATTCACCTGTCGCCTCAAAATGACGGAACGGATTATTCATCCCACGGATTTAAGGCGCGTATTGACCTGCCCCGAGCCCCCGAAGCCAGGGTGATACTTGCCCAAGCCGACCTTTCCACAGGTCCTTTAAGAATTTCGGCATTCCTGCCCCATCCCTTGAAGGAGGGGCTGATCTTAAAAGGCCATGTAAAAGATGTCCTGATTAGCCACCGTAACCCCTTCAAGCTGGATGTGGGAGAAATAAGTGCGGATATTCGTTCAGGAGATGTTCTGGCGCTTCATATTCAGGGTGCGGCTTTGGATTCGGGAATGAAGTCATTTCAAACGAAAGGCTTCATGGGTGTGGATCTCAAGCAGGCGCTCAAACTGGCCCCGGCCAAGTTAAAACCCAAAGGGGAGTTTGCCGGGCGCATGGAAACCACATGGCAGCTTCAAGGCCGTCGCCCAACCGAAAAGGAGACCACCGGACTGACCGATAACACACAGTCCCTCGAAAAACGGATGCGGCATTCGGGCTTTCTGGAAAACCTGGCCCTTGAAACAAAATTGACCGATGTGGCAGTGACGCTCCCCCTGGCTTCCGGCGAAACGATCTCTGCCCGAGGGATCAATTCTAAAAGCCCTCTTAGCGTCAGCACCACCCATGGCCTGGAATCGGTAGCCATTCTGGGAAGGCTGACGGTGGACAAAATCAAGACCCTGCCGTCCCTGGGGAAACTGCAAAAACCGCTGACCGCTGATGTTTCGCTCAATGCCGTAATGCGAAACCTTAATTCTCTGGAGTTGAAGGAATCCCTGCAATTGTCGCCGCTGGCCGTAAAGCAGATTCTTGAAATGAGCCTGAACCGGCTGAATCGCCTGTTGAGGCGAAAAGAGAAACCCGATCTGTCAGCCCTTCTGAAAATGGTGGAAGCGAGAATCAACGCCGGCATCAATATCAACACGGGGCCTCAGCTGGCTCCATTCACCCGGGGGTTAACCGTGCAAGGACCTCTGAACGGGCACCTGGCCTTGCAACTGGAAGGCGGAAAATCTGTTTCGTTGACAACAAGTCTTGAAAGTGAGGGGCTTAATGCTGCCCTGCCCCCCAAGTTCACCATCAACGACCTGAAAACCGACTTTCAATGGGAAAAGACCTACGGCCTTGCTTTCGGTCCTTTAGAACCCGAAATTCAAAAACCCATGAAAGCCCTCTCCTTGTCGGTACTGGAGCCCGAAGAACCGCCGGAGCTGAAGTCCTTTGCGGCCAACCCCCTTTCTCAAAGACTGGTGAAGGATCTTCGCGGGCGTCTCACGAAAAAGCCCACCCTCTCGTTTAAAGAGGCCCGGGTAAATGGCGGGCCGTTTCCCATCCAGCTCAGAAACGCAGAAGTGCAAATGCGGTTCATTCATTCCCTTCCGTCCATCGACTATTTTCAGGCGGATACCATGGGAGGAACGCTGCTGGGGGCACTGCGGATTCTTGAATATCAAGGCCGTTACCGTCTTCAAATGAATGGCGCCTTTTCCGGCCTGGACGCGAACCGGCTTCTCCAAAGCGGCAATGCCGGAAATTCACAGCATCAAAAAGGCATCAATGAGGATACACAAATTTCGGGGCGCATGTCACTTCAAGTGCCCATGACCGCCAATGCAGAAAACGTCATGGGCAACCTGGACGCGGTATTCCGACTCACCCACATCGGGGCTCGCACCCTGGAACGACTCCTCTACGCCATGGACCCCCACGAAAACAACGAAAGCATTGTTGGGCAGCGGGCTCTCTTGCGAAGGGGAACGCCCCGCTGGATCGAGGTGGCGGTCAAACACGGCAACCTCTCACTAACGGGAGAAGTTTCCGTGGGCGGAACCCGCATCAATCTGCCGCCCATCAAACGTCTGAATATGGCTTCTCTTCCCATTCAAAAGCAACTTCAAACCCTGGCCGGCCACCTGGTTCCCCTCTTGAAAGGGCTGAAAATCCTTTCCGCGAAAACGCTTTTGGTGGATCAGGACGGCACCATCCATTTTACGGAGAACGGAAAATGAAAAAATTCTCTTTTTTAAGAGATCTATTTCTGATCGTGTTGTTATGGGCATTGGTCGGCTGTACCCTGGCCAAAGTGGATGTGAACGTGGTCAGCCAACGCACGGCACTTGAAAACCAGGTGCTGGGCTCCTACAACGCCCTTTCGGACGACGTCCTCCTGGTGGCTTCGGTCAGGGGCGTGGACCCCACCGGAAAGATCGAAACACCCCCACGAAAGAGCCGTGAATACCAGAATGCGGTTACGGCCATGGAAACCCTGGCCTTTCATGAAGACGATGTGGATGCCTTTAAACGCCTGGGCTGGGTGGGTGAGAACAACGTCGGTCTGCTGACGACATTCCCCACAACCAGGGAAAAGGCCCCCGACGACCTTCAGGATTTTGCAGCCCGGTATCCGCGGGATGAATTTCTCTCGGTGGTGAAACAGGTCAATGAATCCCGGGAAGTGGTCATGGTCAGGGTAGTGGAAACCAATGCGGCCTTTACGGAAAAGGACCTGCCGGAAATCAAACGGGTATTTGCAAAACTCAACCGTGAAAAAGCCCTGCCCGGCGAAAAAATACAAAAGGAGGACGGCTCATGGGTCACGCAGTAGCCGGAAGACGGGGGCCGAGAGTTAAGCCCCTCATTGCGATCCTGTTTTTCGCGGCTTTTGTGAACTTCATATCATGCGCCGGTCCAAAGCCTTCAGAAACGCGGAAAGATCAAACAGCCGTTGTTGATTCGGCCCTCATTGCCGAAACCGAAAAAGACCGAAAACCGCCACGGCCGCTCCCCGTAATCCCGCCCGTACAGTTGAGCTTTGAATCCGACCCCATGCTCTACGCCGCCCTTTCGGGGGATGGCAAAACCCTGGCTTATGTTTTGGAAAATGAGGGAAGATCATCCCTATGGCTCAGCCCCAGGGATCCCGCCCTCGGTGCACCTCCCCGAAAACGGCTGGAGGACCTGGGCAGAATTTCGGCGCCGGCACTGTCCCGGGATGGGAAATCCATGGCTTTCGTGGGGACGGATTATGACGCCAAGGGGGACATCTATGTGCTTTCACCGGATAGTAAAACATCAACCCCCCGGCGACTCACCGGAAGGGACTCGGCGGATGGCGCACCCACATTCGCTCCGGACGGCAAACGGATTTATTTTCAGCGGCTGTTACCCGGCGAAGCGCGACCACAACTGGCGGCAATAGACGTTGGCTCAACTTCAGGCGACCAGGATCTCCCCAAGGTTCAAACCCTGGCTGAAGGCGCCTTTCCCGCCGTCTCCCCGAATGGCGAAGCACTGGCATTTGTATCCTTCAAAGAAGACCCGGGTGGCGACATTTCCGTACTCGACCTTAAAACGGGAGAAACGAAATCCATCACGAAGGGTCCCGCGCAAGATTTTTATCCCACCTGGTCCGTGGATGGAAAATGGATCTATTTCTCACGGTTCCATGCCGACACCAATGGGGACGGCATCATCAGCTTTGATGACAATGCGACCATAAACCGTGTCGCTCTCGAAGGATCGGATTTACAGGTTTACCCCATGACATCGGAGGGTTTTTCTGCCTATCAACCCATGTTGACGCCCTCACAGATTCTTTTTCTTTCAAATATGAACGGCACCGGAAACATCTATGCCCTCCCTCTGGGCGGACAGATTCCCTTAAAAGAAAATGCATCAGATCAGATGGCTGTGGCCCGACTCCTGGCCTCACGCATCCCTCAAGAGGATTCTCTGGCCGTGCTGGCCTATTACAAGGTGCTGGAGGTCTTTGGAAAGGACGAAAAACCGGCGGCGGACGCCGCCTATGAAATAGGCATTTTGTACCAGCGCATGGGGCGCCGGGATCTGACCATTGGGGCTTACAAAAAGGTGGTACGGGATTTTAATGAGTCCCCTCCCGAAAATGGCCTGGCCGCCATTCGACTGGCGACACTTCAAGGGGAAAACGCCTGGGAAACGGCACCCACGGATTTTAAGCGAAAACAGATCTTGAAAGATGCCATCATCAATATTCAAAAAATTTCAGATTCTGCCGTTACATCCGCTAGCATTTCAGACGCATCTCGAATCCAGGCAAGAGCCCTCATGGCCCAGGCGCGGTTGCTGGGGAATTTGGGTCAGGATGCGGCATCTCTCGAAAAAGCCATTTCACTTCTGGACCGAATCGGAACCCTGTCGGATCCTGGCCCCAATCTCAAAGCGGAAGCCCTCTTTGAAAAGGCCCGCCTGAGCAGCCGCATGGGCCGGGCCTCTGCGGTGTCACCCATTTATCTTTCCGTCATCACCCGATATCCCCACACTCCCTGGGCCGATCGTTCCGTTAAAGAGGTTATCGATATTCATCTCTCAGACTCCGGCCTGGAAGAAGATGAAGGCCGAATGCAATCCCTGGCCCGGCTGGCTGAAACCCACCGGGAACGTACCCCACAACTCTCCATGGGGGCGCTGAACCGACTGGGGGATATGGCCTTTCAGCAAGGCGACTGGCCCCAGGCCAAACGGTGGTATCGGGAAGTGCTGAACCGTTATGGAGAAACAGGTGGAGAGAAAGATCAACCGCCCCCCAACCAGCCCCCTACACAAGTGGCGGCAGCTCGGCTGGCGCTGGCGGAAATCCTGTACCGGGAGGAACTTTTTCGTCAGGCCCTGGACCTCTATGAAAAGGAGATGGCCTACCGTCCTTATGAAGACCGGCTCTACGGACTGGCCCGGGCCGCCTATGTGCAAAAATCCATGGCCGCCGCAAATTTTCTATTCAACCTGGGCGAAATTCCGGCCGCTCAAAAAATTTACGGGGATCTCATTCGCGAAGACCCGGGGCTTGTTCAGGCGCATCGCGGTTACATCAAGTGCGCCGCTCTGATGAAACAAATCGTTCCGGTCCTGGATCTTTATCGAGCACAACTGGCAAAAGACCCCAATAATCCGGTGCTGCTTTATGCCACGGGTCTATGCCTAACTTACCGTGAAGGGAAAAAGTCCCTGGACGAAGGCCGCGGGCTCATTGAATCAGCCATCCGAAAACAGGGGCAGAACCCGTATTTTCACCAGACCCTGGGATACATTTTTGAAGTTTCGGAAACCGTTTATGGCGACCCGGGAGGACTTGAAAAGGCGCTTTTAAGCTACCAGAAGGCCTTCTTCCTGAACAACCCGGAGCAGGACCCCCGGAACAATGCCAATCTGGCCCTCAACCTGGGCAACATCCATTTTCTTCTGGGGCAATACGGCAGGGCCCTTGAACGGTACCTGGAAAGGCTCGAATCGAAGGTGCCTTTCGACCACGAGGATACGGAAATTCTCTTTTACCGTCGTTTGGGCGGTGCCGCCTTTCAGATGGATGACCCCACCATATCCATTAACGCCTACACCCGCGCCCTTGAACTCATCGAAAATCGCATCGATCCCAAGCGCACATCGAAATTGATGGGAAAACTCAACACCGCCATTTTTGACCGAATACTCACTCCAGCGTTGAAGCGGACCAACAACAGCGAAAAGGCTCAGCTACTGGTCCGGCAACAGAGTGATATCCATAAAGATCTCTTTCGTGTCACACAAAATCCTTTCGGACCTCCCCCGGATCCGCGATGGAAACGATACAAGCAGGCCATGGGATCCATTATGGACCGGGAAGAAAAGCTGATCGAAGACCTTTCTCCACTGATAACGGAGGAGAAGAAGAGCGAAACCACGAAGACCCTTTCTTTCATGCTGACGCGCGCTCGCGATGCGCTCAAATTTCCCGACCGCATGATAGAACTCAAAGCTGAAATGCTGGACCGGCTGGGTCTGGCGTACCAGGAAGCTCGAAGATGGGATGAGGCGGCCGATGCATTTGAAAAGGCGTTTGGGTTAAACCTGACTATCGGCCGAACGCAAAACCTCGCAGCCAACCGGCGATCCGTCGCCTACAACACCTATATGGAGGCCGGCGAACGGTCGGGAAATGAGAAAGAGCGACTTCTTAAAGATGCCCTCAAACAGTTTCAGGAAGTGCAAACCCTTCTGAAACAATACGGAACAGTGGCCCCTCATGAAAAAAAGGCCGGAAGCAAAAGGGTGGACCAAGGGGGTGCATTGTTGAACGTGTCACTGGATCTGGCACTCGACAAGACCTCGGGCTCACAGGCCGTATACGGGTTCAGCCGGGAACAGGAACAGCGCCTGGCGCAGGCCTTTATTTCCCGGATCGAAACGGAGCTGGGCGTTCTGGGGAAAGCTCAGGCGGCCATCGATGCGCAGCTTCTGCCTTACCAGCAGAAAAAGAGCGTCAACGACAAGGACCTATATGGTGTTTCCCTTATTTCCCACCGGGACGGACAGCTACGGTTTGCCCTCAGGCAACCGGTAAAGGCATTTCACTCCTTTAAGCGATCGGCGGAGCTGGCCCTTAAACTTAAAAACCCGGTCAGCGCCGCCATGAACGTGGTGAACATGGCCTGGGCCCTGGGCCGCATTCCCACTGGAGATCCCGACTATTCGAATTTCAAGAAACAGCTGGCCGTGCTGGACAGAACAACCTTCCGGTTGCTGAAACGCTCCCGGGAAGTGCTGGGGCCACTGGTGCTGCCGGATTATCATAACAAAATGGGCGCCCTGATTTTAAGTGAAGCGGAACCGATTGAGTTTTCATCCCCTGATGGGGCCGCCCGGAACCTGGGCCGTTTGAAACAGGCCGGTATCCATTTCACCCATGGCCTTGAGGCCCTCAAGAGAACAGACACAGGGGAGCGCCCGCCGACCCGCAAGGCTTTGGCCCTGGAAACAGCCCTTCGGTTAAATCTGGCTCACGTGGCACTGGATCTTGATGAGCCGTCCAATGCCAAAGCCCTCGCTCAAAAGGCCCTTGAAACAGCTCAAAAAGGGCTTCTGCCGCAATATGAATGGCGGGCGCAACTGCTCCTGGGCGATTTTAAGGGGGCGCTCAAAACCCTGGCAGCGGTTCCGCTGGCAAATGCAGGGTGCGCCAAAGGCGAAATCCGAATGGCTTTTGCTGGAATGGTCTCTTCCCTGATTCAAAAAGACGATGCGGAGGGGGCCCTCAATCTCCTTGAAAAGCTCTCTGAAATAGAGCGTTTCCAACGGATGGCACCCGTTGTCACGGCACAAGTCACCCCGCCTGAGAGAACGCTTCTGATCAACATCTTTCCCCGGCTCATGAACCTTTTGCGTCTTGGAGCAGAATTAAACGGGGTTGAAAACGGCCAAAAGCGCCATCTGACAGAACGTGTCGCGCAAGAGCAGCGCCTGCTGAATATAACCTTGGGGCCAAACCCGAAAGATGCATCCCTCAACAATAGGGTGACCCTTCCCTCACTGCTCACCCGGTCGGCTGCCCTTCAGGAACAGGCGCTGTTTCTGCTGAGTCTCTCTTTTGAAATGGAGCGTGTGGCGGATTCGGCAGTGGCGGAAACGACCGCCAATGGTGAAAACCCTCCCGGAAATCGTTATCGTGAGCTGCGGGTATTGTATGATCGTACGGTACAAGGGATCAAAACCCTGGCAACCCGGGAAGGCACTCCCGGCGTGGCCGCTCTGTTCAGCCCTTATCCGGCGGAGGCCATCGATCTCATGGAGAACTTGCCGGATGGGGGCCGCACCATACGGATTTTTGAAAAGAATCCACAAACGAGCAGTTGGACCGCTTTTGTGGTGACCCCGGATGATATCTCGGTCAAAGAGTCTTCTCTAAATCATATTCTTTCCGGGTCAAAGGGCGAGCGGAACATCCTCATCTATGAAGACCCGTGGTCACTCCCCTTGAAAACCGGTTGGCCTGTGGCTCTGAACGCCACCCATCTGGTGCGATCGGTTGAAAGCCGCAAACCCTTTAAAAAGAGGATTGTACAAATCGCAGGCACCTATAAACTTCCAGGAGATTTTGACTTAACCGCACTGCCGGCTTCGACGGATAGAGAAGAAATCTCATCGGTTCTGCCCGTTGCTCAAGGGCTTCTGCTGGGCGGCCCTGTCTACACCGCCAACACGGTTCCAACAAGACCGGAAGAGCTCCCCGTTTACGGGCCGGCCATGGCGCTGGACCAGGGGCGAACCCTGCCCCTTTTCACCCTTTTCCATGACCTTTCCGATATTTCCCTGGTCATGGCGCCTCAGGCAGCCGCCGAAGAAACCGCCATGCTCGGGCATCTGTTTTCCCTTATGGGGGTTCCATCCCTGCTACTGCCCCACAAACCCCGGGACCACAGTCCGGTGGTAACGCTTTTTTTCGACGCTTACGGGAAAAAACCGGTTCAGGAAGCCCTTCAAACAGCCCTTGCTAACCCGCAGGCCCAAAACAACCGTTGGATCAGCCTGGGATACTGGGGCATGACCGAAGAAGAAGCCCTTAATCTCGCCAACCGGCGTTTCAAAGCTTATGTGCAGAATGGCATCACCACTTTCAAACAAAAGGAGCCTCTTTACGCTTTGGTTTCCTTTGAAAATGCGCTGATGGTGACGCGCCAGGTGGAAAAACTCTCGCACTATGAACCGCAATTGCTCATCTACGCCCGTGAAAGCGCCTACGCCGCGGAACGTTACGAAACCGCCGCGAAGTATGCCCAGGATCTCGTCAAATACTGGGCTCAAAAAAAGCCCGACTCCAGAGACCAGGCGGAAGCGCTCATAAAACTGGGACTGATCCGCGGCCGCATGGAACAATACGATTCGGCCATATCCGCCCTTGAGGAAGGGGCCGAAATCATGGCCAACCTGGAACTGGAGGACCTGCAGGTGGCGGCACTGAACGATCTTGGGATCGTAATGGAAAACGCCACCGATTACGACCGGGCGCTTACGCAGTTTCAAACGGCGGCGGAACTCAGCAAGAACCTGGACAAGAAGGACCATCTGGCCCGCCAGCATATGCGCATGGGACGGATTTACGACCTTCGCATGAGCCAGTTCGCCAAAGCCAAAACCCATTATTTGAAGGCCCTTGAACTCTATGAAACCCTTCATCAAACCGAAGAGAGCGCACAGGCGCTGCTGGACGCCGGTCGATGCGACCGGCTGCTGGGGAACTTCAAAGGTGCTGAAGACCGGTATGAAAAGGCTCTAGCGCTTCTTCGAGAAGGAGAAGCGGCGCAGAAAACCGACACCAAAATCCTGGCGGGCATCCTCATGGAACAGGCCAACAACCACTGGTTTCAGGCCCGTTACCAGGAAGCCTTTAAAGGCCGGTTGAAAGTCTACCAAATGGCGCTCCAAAACAATTGGACCCTGGAACAGGTCAACAGCCTCAATACCGCCGGTCTCATCTGGTGGACCCTGGGAGATCATGGGGCAGCCCTAAGAGAACTTGCAAAAGCCCTTGAACTGGCGAAAAACCTGCGCGCCAGACGGGATGAAACGGCCACGACCCTTAACAATATGGGGCTGGTTTACCGGGACATGGGCAACTATGAAAAGGCCCTTGAAACACTGGATCAAGCCCTGATCATCGACCGGAAAATCAACTCCAGATGGGCCATTGCCTATGATCTTAAAAATCTGGCACTCACGCGCCTTCGCATGGGCGATGCTGAAAAGGCCGTTTCGCTCTTTGAGGAAGCCCTTGCCCTTGCTAAGAGCATCGGCAACCGGATCAACCAGGCCAAGATTCTGGTGGGATACGGGGATGCCCTCATGGAACTCAAACGACTTAACGAGGCGAAAACCCGTTTTGATGAGGCCCTCGATCTTTCCCGCCAGATGGCCCTTCGGGAGGTAGAGTGGCGAGCACTGTTCGGTCTGGCACGGCTCCAACTGAAAGAGGGAAATAAAGAAAAAGCCCGAACCCTGCTTCAAGAAGCCGTTCAAGTGATTGAAGAAATGCGGGCCGAGATCAAATTGGATCAGTTGAAAGACGGGTTTATCGCCAACAAAATGGGGGTCTATGAAACCCTGGTGAGCCTGCTGGTGGACATGGGGCTCGATTCGGAGGCTTTTTATGTTGCGGAACGGTCCAGAGCCAGAAATCTCATTGATCTTTTGGGCAACCAGCGGCTTTCCCTTCACGGAGCCGTGAATCAGAAACTCTACGACGAGGAAAAGGCGCTCAAAAATCAGATCTCCGAATATGAAGCCCTCATGGCCCAGGGCACAGATCCGGAAGAAAAAGCGATTTACAAGAAAGCCTTGGATCAGGTCCGGGACCGGTATCGGGATCTGTTGCTGGAAATCCAGCTCAAAAACCCGGGTCTGGCCTCCATTCTTTCCGTGGACCCCCTGACCCTGCCGCAGGCTCAGGAACTCCTTGAGCCGGGAACCGCCATTCTGGCCTACTATCTGGTACCGGATGAAATCCTTTGCTGGTTCATCACCCATAACCAGGCGGAACTCTTCAGAACGCCCCTGGGCCGTCAAACCCTGGCCCAGTCTGTCTTGGACTACCGCCGCACTCTTCAGAACCTGGAGCCTGCCGAAAGACAATCCCGGGAGCTCTACACCTGGCTCTTGTCACCGCTAAAAGAACGGCTGAAAGGGGTTAAAACCCTGGGTATCGTCCCCCATCACATCCTGCATCACCTCTCTTTCGCCACCCTGTTTGACGGAAAAGTTTATCTGGTGGAACAGGTGCCCCTCTTTTCCTTGCCCAGTGCCAGTATACTCAGGCACACCGCGAAAAATCGGGATATGGAAAAAAACACCAGAGTGCTGGCCGTAGGCAACCCGGATCTCAAAAACCCCGCCCTGGCACTCCCTTTTGCGGAAAAAGAAGTGGCCTCCATCGGTTGGAGATTCCCCAATGTGACCGTGCTCACGGGAGAGAAGGCCACCGAGGGGTGGGTGGTCCGCAACATATCGGATTTCGGCATTATTCACCTGGCGTCCCATGGAGAGTTCGATCCCGTAAACCCGCTCTTTTCCTCGATCAAACTGGCCCGGGACGATCAGGACGACGGCGACCTGCGGGCGTCTGAGATATTCGGTCTGGACATTCAGGCGAGCCTGGTCATGCTGAGCGCCTGCCAGACGGGTTTAGGGAAAATCACCAGCGGCGATGATGTGATCGGCATGAACCGAGCATTTCTCTACGCGGGAACCAATGCCATCATGAGCAGCCTGTGGCGGGTGAGCGATATCTCAACGGCGCTACTGGTGAAACAGTTCTACAGGGAACTCAAAACCTTAAATAAAGCTGAAAGCCTGAAACGCGCCATGCAACATGTGAAAAACCGTTTTCCCCACCCTGGCTATTGGGGGGCATTTGTGCTGGTGGGGGATTACCATTGAGAGGGGTGCACCCCTTTTTCTGGTTGCAGTGTTATATCGCTTGTGACATATTTACCAAAATCTTAAATTGAAGCTGTCTGCCGTAGTACACATTCGAAAACTCTTAAGAAGAAAAAAGAACATTAATGGAAGGTTTTTTCAGCCTCAAGAGGCCCGATGAGGTTTTTCATATTATTGACGGTTTTCTCCCGGTGGGCGAGGAGACCATTACCCTGGAAGATGCTTTTGGCCGTGTGTTGAGCGTTAATTTAACGGCACCCGAGGATCTACCCGATTTTTTCAAATCCACGATGGACGGCTATGCGGTTCAGGCCAAAAGCACTTTCGGCGCCACGGAAAGCCTGCCCGCCCTGCTGGAAATAGCCGGTGAAATCTCCATGGGTGAACGGGGCACCATGGCAGTGGAAAACGGCCAAGCTGTAAAGATTCCCACCGGCGGCATGCTCCCTGAGGGTGCGGATGGGGTGGTGATGGTTGAATACTGCAGCCTCCTGGATGAAAGGACTGTGGAAATCAGTCGGGCCATATCCCCTTTGGAGAACGTCATTCAGCCCGGAGACGATTTAAGAAAAGGTGCGGTAATACTCCCTGCGGGGAAGCGACTGCGACCCCAGGATCTTGGAGTTCTGGCGGGTCTCGGGTTTTCACAAGTTCCGGCTTTTCGAAAACCGAAAGTGGCCATCCTCTCCACGGGTGACGAAATGGTGCCGATTTCCCAAAATCCCGGGCCCGGACAGGTTCGAGACATCAATCGGTATACCCTGGGGGCCCTTTGCCAAAATATGGGCGCTGATCCGGTCTATTTGGGCATCTGCTCCGACCATTTCGAGCCGCTCAGGGAAATGGTGGAAACAGCCCTTTCATCGGCGGATGCCGTGTGGATATCCGGGGGCAGTTCCGTGGGGACCAGGGATTTCACCCTAAAGGTCTTTGAAACCCTTCCGGATTTTGAGCTTCTGGTTCACGGGATATCCCTCAGTCCGGGTAAACCGACCATTATCGGGCGCTCCGGGGCCAAACCGGTCATCGGCCTGCCCGGACACCCGGCCTCGGCCCTCGTGGTGGCGGAGATTTTCATGACCCGGCTGCTCAGGACCCTTTCCGGAAACATGGATGCCCACAAAGGGGTTCATACCGTTCAAAAGGCCATTCTCATACGGAATATCCCTTCATCCGGAGGACGGGAGGACTATGTCCGCGTCAGACTGGAAAAGAGTGAAGGACATCCAAAAGCCATCCCCATATTCGGCAAATCCGGATTGATTTCTACCTTGGTGGAGGCGGATGGGCTGGTCAGAATCGACATGAATACGGAAGGCCTTTATGAAGGCGATGAAATAGACGTGATGCTTTTTTCGCACACCTGAAAAAGAGGAAAAATGAAAAGACAGGTATACCTTTCCATGAAGTCTCTCGAGGAGGCTCAACATATATTCCGCTCCCGGTTCGGACCGGATCATAAGACGGGCAAAACCCTTGTCAAGGCTGAGGAAAGTGACGGGCGTATTACGGCGGAGCCGGTTTTTGCAACGCGGTCGGCCCCCTCTTATCATGCTTCGGCCATGGACGGCATTGCCATAAAGGCGGAGCAGACCTATGGGGCCACCGAACGCAATCCCATCACCCTGGCACTGAAAACGGATGCTGTTTGGGTAAACACCGGTCAACCGCTTCCCAAACCCTTTAACGCCGTGATCATGATTGAAGACGTGCACCGGGTGGATGACGATCACATTGAAATCCGTTCTTCCGCTTACCCGTGGCAGCATGTGCGCAAAGTGGGGGAAGATATTGTGGCCACACAGCTGCTCTTTCCACAGAACCATTCGATCAGGCCCTATGATATCGGAGCGCTCATCAGCGGTGGGGTTTATTCACTGAACGTGCGCAAACGGCCCCGCGTGGCCATCATTCCCACCGGGTCCGAACTCATCTGCCATGACGATGTTTCAAAAGGCGAAACGCTGGGTGAAGGTCGAATTGTGGAATACAATTCACGGGTTCTTGCGGCACTGGTCAGAGAATGCGGCGGCATACCGCTGGTCCACCCTATTGTTTCCGATTCTCAGACAGACATCGAAAAGGTTTTGAGCCAATCCGTTGATTCAGAGGCGGATGTGATCATCATCAATGCCGGCTCTTCAGCGGGCAGCCGGGATTTTACGGTTCACGCTATCGGGAAAATGGGTGAGGTCCTGGTCCATGGCGTTGCCATGAT
Organism: Desulfatiglandales bacterium; assembly: GCA_963663335.2. Taxonomy (GTDB): domain Bacteria; phylum Desulfobacterota; class DSM-4660; order Desulfatiglandales; family Desulfatiglandaceae; genus NaphS2. The sequence goes on from CAXXLN010000002.1 coordinate 1,701,608, forward strand.
GCCCGGAAAACCAACCATTCTGGGCATTGTAGAGGGAAGGCCGGTGATCGGTAACCCCGGCTATGCGGTTTCCGCGGCGCTCTCCTTTGAACAGTTCGTTAAACCGCTTCTTTACGCCCTTCAAGGCGTTTCGCCACCCCCAAAACCGACCATTGAAGTTTACCCCACACGCGATATCCCGTCCAAAGTGGGCACTGAAGAATTTCTTCGAGTCAACATCGGCAGGGTGGGTGAACGCCATGTGGCCACCCCGCTGGCCCGGGCGGCCGGTTCCATCACAACGCTCACCCGAGCTGAAGGGATTATCCGCATACCCGCCCTTTCAGAGGGGATCAGCCAAGGGCAGAAGGTTATGGCTGAACTTCTGGTGGATGAAGAGGCGCTCAATAACACGGTGGTGATCATCGGCAGCCACGATATGGCCATTGATATCCTGGGTGACGAAGTGCGCCGAAACAGCGGGCATATTCGTATTTCCTCAGGGAATGTGGGGAGTCTGGGCGGACTGCTTGCCATTCGCAAAGGGACATGCCACATGGCCGGGAGCCACCTGCTGGACACGGAGAGCGGGGAATATAATCTTTCTTACGTCAGGCGCTACATCCCCAACATGGATGTAACGGTCTTCCATCTGGTGCTGAGGGACCAGGGGCTCATGGTCAAAAAGGGAAATCCGAAGGCTATTCAAACCGTTAAGGACCTGGTTCGGGAGGATGTGATGTTCGTCAATCGGCAGGCCGGCTCCGGAACCCGGGTCCTTTTTGACTATAAACTGGACCAGGCCGGCATTACGTCGGATGCGGTCAAAGGGTATGACCACGAGGAATTCACCCACATGGCGGTGGCCGTGGACATTCTGAGCGGCGCTGCCGACTGCGGCATGGGAATTCACGCGGCGGCCAAAGCCCTTGACCTCGATTTTGTGCCCATCGAACAGGAGCAGTATGATCTGGTTGTACCGACCGAGATGCTGGATCATCCGAACATTCAAAGCACGCTGAAAACGATGGGGACGGACAATTTTCGAAAACGCGTTGCGGCTCTTGGCGGATATGATCCGTCCAGAAGCGGCGAACGTTTCGCGGAGGTGAAAAGTGGGTAAGGTATCACTAAGACTGAAGAGCCGGCACTGGGTCGTTGACGACCAGAATCGCATCATCATGGGGGAAGGGCGAAAGGAAATCCTGGAAACCATCGAAAAAACCGGATCCATCAATAAAACCGCAAAGAAAATGAAAATGAGCTACAAAGGGGTCTGGAGCAAAATCAAAGTCACCGAGCAATACCTGGGTAAAAGCATTGTTCATGCGGACCGAAGAGACGGCAGCCGGCTGACGTCGGAGGGCAAGGCACTGCTGGAAAAATACCGTATTTTGAAAAAGCGCTGTCTGGAAGAAGACAATCGTTGTTTCAGCGATATTTTCGACGAATGAACCCAAGGCAAGAAAGAGGAGAAGCAGCTTGAATGAAATGAAGCAACCCCCCATTATTTCCGTTGTGGGCTATTCGGGGGCGGGAAAAACAACTCTAATGGAAAAACTGATCGGAGAACTGACCCGCCGCGGTTACCGGGTCGGCAGCATCAAACATGATGTCCACGGTTTTGAAATGGATAAGCCGGGAAAGGACAGCTGGCGGCACAAACAGGCCGGGGCTTCCACGACGCTCATTTCATCCCCGCACCAGATCGGCCTGGTAATGGATGTGGATCACGATCACAGCCCTGATGAACTGAAGGTTTTTTTTAATCATGTGAATGTCATCCTGACCGAAGGGTACAAAAAACAGAACCGGCCGAAAGTGGAAATTTTCAGGTCCCGGGTTCACCATGAACCCCTCTGCCGCAATGACGACAATATCGTGGCCATCATGAGCGATATTCCGGTTGACCTAAAGACCCCTCGATTCACACTGGAGGACGTGGAGGGATTGGTCGATTTTCTTGTGGAAAAATTCAACCTGACCCACTAAATTCCCAAAATCCACATTTCGCATTCAGAAAGTGCCTCTCCAGAAATGAGATAATTTGTTCGAGTTCAAGGAAATTGATAATTGTAACCGCAGGAATACAGTATTGTATTTCGAGGATTACAATTTGAGTCTGACGCCGAAATCGGGCAAATTGGTCATTTGTGGATGGACACTTGAAAGATTCTTCTTGAAACCTTACCCCCAAGCACTATAAAACTAGAGAATGCTGAAATTCGGGCCGGACTTGAATTACGTCGCCCCTAATTCTTTAATTACGAGGAAAACCAATGACGAGTATTCCCATAGCCGCTCTCATCCCCGCGGGAATCAGTTTTGACAGTGCCCTTAACGGCAATATCGTTCAGATGATTCTCCATGCGGGGCCCATGGTCAAATTTGTTATGCTGGTCCTTTTTCTGTTTTCAATCGGCACATGGGCCATCATTTTTCTGAAATTCAGGATGCTGAGAAAAGCCAGAGATGAAACCGACGATTTTCTGGAACTTTTCTATGAATCAAGAGACATCAAAAAAATTTACATGACAAGTCAGTCCATGAAACACAGCCCGGTGGCACGGCTTTTTCGCGCGGGCTATGCCGAATTCACGCGATTTAGAAAGATTCAGGCAGGTGACATGGATTCCCTATCACAAGCTGACCCGGCCGGACAATCGGACTTTCCATTGCGCTCTCAGCAGACCCTTATGGACAACCTGGAAAGAGCGCTCCGAAAAGCGGAAATTGACCAAAACAAGCGATTGGAAAAGGCTTTGAGTTTTCTGGCCACGACAGGAAACACGGCGCCCTTTATCGGTCTCTTCGGGACCGTCTGGGGCATCATGGAATCATTTCACAGCATCGGCCTGAAAGGGTCTGCAAATCTGGCCGTTGTCGCCCCCGGTATTTCCGAGGCGCTTATCGCCACTGCCGCCGGGCTGGCGGCCGCCATTCCGGCCGTTGTGGCGTTCAACTATTTTACGCAGCGGGTTACGGGCCTTCGAGCGGAAATGGATATTTTTGCTACGGATTTCTTGAGCATGGTGGTCCGGCAGTTTTTCAAAAAACCGACAACCAGGAAGGACGCGTTGTGACGATGGCATTTAATACCCGTGGCAATAACCGGCAACTGATGTCGGAAATCAACGTCACCCCCCTTGTGGACGTGATGCTGGTCCTGTTGATCATATTTATGGTCGCCGCCCCCATGATGATACAGGGCGTAGATGTTAATCTTCCGAAAACCGAGGCCAAAAACATCAAAACCTCTGACGAACCGCTCATGTTGACGGTTAACAATAAGCAGGAAATTTTCCTGGAAAACCACAGAATTCCCCTGGAATCCCTTGAAGTGAAAATTCGAAAAATCTTTGAAAACAGACGGGACAAGGAGGTACTGCTGCGGGCGGACAAGGATATTCCCTATGGGTTTGTCATTAATGTCATTGCCAGCGTAAAAAAAGCCGGAATCGAAAAGCTGGGAATGGTTACCGAACCTGTGGATTGATTTTGATGGAAGGGTTACAGGCAAAAACCATGTCGGATCGATCAATGGAACCCAGGTGGGCCGGGGTTATTCTTTTATCCCTTCTCCTTCACATGGGGGTCTTATCCCTGCTTTTCTTCTCGCTCGACCCCTTTTCCGCCCGAAAGATGAGTGGCCCCACGGTTTACGAAGTTGATCTGGTCAGCCTACCCACCGCCAAAGCGAAGACGCCTGCAAAAACCGTTCAATCGGAAAGCGCCGCCAAAGTGTTGCCCACGCCAAAAGAAACGGTCGCGGCCAAAAGGATCAGCACCCCACCCGTAGAGAAAAAGCCCGTCGTCATTGGAAAAAGAACCGTTGAAAGAAAGAAAGCTGTTCCCGAAACGCCACCGAAACCTGAAAAGCCGAAAGTATCCCCGTCCAAGCTCATCGATCAGGCGGTGGCCAAGATTAAGAAAAATGTTCGAACTCAAGAAAATGATCAACATCTGGACCGGGCTATTTCCAAAATCGAGAAGGATGTCGGCAAATCAGGAATGGCCGGTTCAGGCGGCGCGCCGGTCGAGGGGTTTGCCATCCGCATTTACCAGATGGAAGTGGAAGAGAGGATCAAGAGCAACTGGCAGTATCCGGTTAATCTGACCAGTCCTTCAAAACAAAAAGACCTTGTGGCCACTGTGGTCGTCGAGGTCAGCCAGGACGGAACCATATTGAAATCGTGGTTTATGGACCGTTCGGGAAATGCCATTTTTGACGCATCGGTCATGAAAGCGGTGGATCGATCAAATCCCCTCCCTCCCTTCCCGGAAGGGTATAACAAGCGCCAGGATGAGGTGGAAGTCAGGTTCAATCTCAGTGAACTGGAAGATAATTAAGGAGTTACCCGTATGATCAGTGTTGGAGGTAATTTGATGAAGCTCAGACGTCCCCTTTTTGGCTGGCTCTTGGTTTGCGCCCTGATCTTCTTTTGTTTTGAAGACGTAACCTTTGCGCGCATCTATATTGATGTCAATTCGCCTTCCGTACCCAAGTTTAAGATCGCCATACCCGATTTCAAGAACTTAGGTGGAGAGAACACGCGCCCGGCATTGTCAACCGAACTCTCCGGTGTTGTGAGCGACGATCTCGACCTGAGCGGCTATTTCCTCCCTCTGGACAAGGCTTCCTTTCTGGCGGAAAAGGACGGTCCCATGAAAGGAAATGATATCAATTTCAAGGACTGGTCCGTCATCGGCGCCGAACTTCTTCTAAAGGGTGGATACACTTGTGTCGGAGACCGCATAGAAGTTGAAATCAGACTTTTCGATGTTTTCTGGGGGCGTCAGATCTTGGGAAAACGGGCACTGGGGAAGCTGGACCAATACCGCCTTCTGATGCATCGGCTCTCAAATGAAATCATTTTGCGGCTGACCGGACATGAAGGCATTTTTTTGACCCGCCTGGCCTTTGTTGGAACCGCCACCGGAGAAAGAGAAATCTACGCCTGTGATTACGATGGACACAACATCAGGCCTTTGACAAAGGACAAGAGCATCGCGTTGCTTCCCAGATGGTCTCCCGACGGGAAAAAAATTGTTTATAACTCCTACAAAATGAAAAATAGTGGACCCATGCTTTACCTGAGAGACCTGGTTACGGGCGCTGTCAAGCGCCTTTCAGGCCGATCAGGATTGAATATCGGCGCATGCTGGGCGCCCGACGGCAAAGAACTGGCGCTGACCATGAGCCACAAAGGAAATCCGGATATCTTCACCATCGATCTTGAGGGGAAAATCCTGAAACAGCTTGTGGAAAGCTGGGGAATCGATGTGTCGCCGGCTTTTTCTCCCGACGGCACCAAACTTGCTTTTGTTTCCAACCGATCCGGCTCTCCACAGATTTATGTTCTGGAAATATCGAGCGGAAGAGTGGAGCGCCTCACTTATGAAGGGACCTACAACACCTCTCCCGCATGGTCAAAGCTCAACCGGATCGCTTTTGTCGGAAAGACCGATGGGAATTTCGACATCTTCACCATGGACCCGGACGGCAGCCGAATAAAAAGACTCACCTCCGGCACGGGCAATAACGAGGATGCCTGCTGGTCACCGGACGGCCGGTACATCGCCTTCAGCTCCAGCCGAGCCGGGCAGTACCACATCTACATCATGAACGCCAACGGTCAGAACCAGAGACAGGTGACCTTTGAAAAAGGAAAACAGACCTCTCCCTCATGGGGACCCGAGTGAAGAACCCTGAGTAACGCTTAATGGATTATTTCTCATCCAAAACCTCTCGAAGCGATGAAGCAAGATTTCGCAAGTCGATGGGTTTCTCAATGTATTTGCTCACACCGAGGGCCTCCGCTTTCTCTGCCGACATCTTCTCACTGTAGCCGGTGCAGATGATCACCGGCATGTGCGACCGAATTTTCAGAACTTCTGCTGCCAGTCTGTCACCGGTCATTCGAGGCATGCCTATCCGGTTAACTCCCAAGACACGGGTCATGTAATTTCCCATTCTCCAGGGTGATGCCACTCTCCTTTGTACAGCTCACTATAAGAGGGAGCAGAAGCTCGGATGGCGATCCCTAAAACGCTATCAAATGCCGCCATAGGCCAGAACCGACGGTTGAACCGAAAGACATATTCATTGAGGTATGCCTGCAAATGCTTCGGCGACACACCGTGGTGAGTCCCCAACAACCATGCATCAAGGTTCCCGAACGCTATATGGATCATTGGGAGATGCTTGTCTGTCTTCGCGTGATCACCACAAACAAAACACTCCAATTTGTCGATAAATATCACAATAGGGTGGGATCAAACGTCCTAAAAAGGTGGAAGTTCCCCTTCCAAACCATTCATGTTGCTTTAAACCACGATAGATTAGAAAGTTGCAGTTCATTTTCAAAAGAACTATTGATTGTTCATTTTGCCAACATATTGGCGAAAACTAGGGTTGTTAAAGACCTGCCTGCGCAAATGGGCGTTGCGATGGAAGACATAAAATCTGCACGCCTTTTGGGCATAACGCCTGATACCATTGCTGAAATTGAAGACCAAATTGATGAATCGCTAGCGCTCTATGGCACTATGATTGACACAACGCCTTGACCCCTTCTACTAAGAGACCGCCTGCTTCGGGCCTCTTTTTGGTTGCATTTCAGCCAACACTTAAAGCGATCCCTGACAGGGATTTCGGGAAAGGTGCTTTCCTCGGGAGCACCCTGGATTTTAAATTTGGGAATTTGGCGGAGCTACGAAAAGCGACCGTAACTCACTCCGCCGTTACAGTTTGATTTCCAAAAGATATCCAAGAAAATCCGCACCACCTGAAGCTTGGGATGGCGCCCAAACAAACGACCACAACATATAGTATGGACTTGAGCTAAGTAGATACCCCAGTTTTGGGAATTTGGCGGAGCTACGAAAAGCGACCGTAACTCACTCCGCCGTTACAGTTTGTGGCGCTTCGCCGTGCGATGGTGCGGCCTGGCCGTGACCGGCTGACAGGATCTGTGCAGATCGATGAAACCTACATTGGAGGGAAAAAGAAACCAGGAAAACGCGGCCGTGGAGCAGCGGGAAAAGTCCCCGTGGGGATCGCTGTTGAAGACAAGGACCTTGAAGGAATCGGGCGAATTCGTATGGCTGCTCTCTCGGACGTGAGTTCGATTTCGTTGGAAGCTTTCATTGAGGACTCTGTTGCGCCGGGTAGTACCGTAATTACCGATGGGTGGAAGAGTTACAGCGGTCTTCTTGCAAAAGGCTATCGCCATGAGATATGTGAAGATCCCAAAGATTTGGCCTTGCCGCATCTCGTTGCCTCCTTGCTTAAGAGATGGCTGCTTGGCACGTACCAAGGAGCCGTTCGACGAGGTTGTCTTCCTTATTACTTGGACGAGTTCACCTTCAGGTTCAATCGCCGGACCAGTACTTCGAGAGGGAAGCTGTTTTTCAGACTTGTTCAACATCTGCTTGCCGTAGATCCTGTTCCTCGTCCAACGCTTGTTGGCCTGTGCAAAGACGACGAAGAGGACGAGTTCGATACAGATGGCGCCCAAACAAACGACCACAACATATAGTATGGACTTGAGCTAAGTAGATACCCCAGTTTTGGGAATTTGGCGGAGCTACGAAAAGCGACCGTAACTCACTCCGCCGTTACAGTTTGATTTCCAAAAGATATCCAAGAAAATCCGCACCACCTGAAACGCTTCATACGCATTGCGTCAATCAACCGCAGGCAAAGCCAAAATTGACATGTCAGAGGATAAAAAGCGTTGCGTTGTGAGAGGTTATTCCAACCGCAATTTCTTCCGGTCCACCTGGTAGCCGTACCCTACCCGGCGCAGTTCCCGGTTGAAATCCATCCCCTCTTTTGAAAGCTTATCGACGCCGTCAATCACATAAAACTGAAGATACTCCGGTTCGTAAGGGGCTTCATGAAGTTTGAGGTTCTCATATTTTTTGCCTTGAAGGGCTTTTCGCTTATTGAACTTATAATCGTAGACCTCCTTGAAAGTGGCCTCGCCAACGGGGGCGAAATTCAGATCATTTCCGTAAAGCCAGGCATAGAAATCCTTACGGTTGTTCTGCGCCCAGATTTCCTGGGCCACCCGGCTCTTGGTATGGCGAAAAGCAATATAGTACTGAACTCCCATCACCTGGTCATTGCCGTCCCCTTTCAGGTCGAATACATCGTAGCAGTGGGAAAGACTTCGATAATGCATAATCCCTTCCATGCCTTCCGACGTGGAGGGCAGCATCTCCCTGAATTCCGTCAAATGTCCGGAGTTCAGGCGGGTGCAGCCATGGGAGACAGGCCCCCGGCTGGTAATGGCCACACGGTTATAGGGTTTGCCGTTGCGACTCCCGGTGGTAATCTTACGCCACCCCTCGGGAAGAAGGTGGTGCCCTGCAATCCAACAGCTGATGCCGGGGTTGTGAATGGCGTTATAGGCTATGCCGCCACCGTACTCGTAAGGGAGCATGGGCATCATGCCATAGTAACCGGCCGATGAAATGTAGTCCACCATCCCCAGAATGCCTTTTCCATGTTTTCGCGGAATCAGCCACCAGACACCGGTGGTGGTGTACTCGGGTATGACCTGGCCATTGTAGGTGGTTGTTTTGTCATAAGTTCCGGCCGGGTAAATCGTTGTGAACTCATAATAATCCAACTTGCCGTCCTTTATGGTATAGATACCGTCGGTGATGGTATCAAAAAAGGCTTTGGCCGACGGCTGGAATGCTTTCATATCACCGGATTTTGCCAGCGCTACCAGTTTATTGAAATCCGCATCCTGAGCGGGTGTCAGTTCCGTCAGAAAAATGCGATGCGGGAAAAACCCGTTGACCAGGTCCAGTTTGGCTTGAACGCTGGCAGACTCCGGGGATTTTTTAAGGGCCTCGGCAAAGTCATTCACCATTTTGTTGAAATCCTTTTGAATATGATACAGCCTGCCCGGCACCAGTTTGTCCATGTAGGCCAGGTTCAACTCACGCCAGGCTTTTTCATCCATTTCCCCCTTCTTCTTGGCCAGATCATGAAGCTTTTCATCCATCACCTTTTGATGATAGGCTTCCCACTCCATATTGGACGTGAGTTTAACTATTTTTTTGTCGATGACTTCCTTATAAAGATCGTGGCGGGCTACCTGGTCGAGCAAATAGTTGTTGATGGTTTTGTCGGACAGAATCATTCGAACCCGAAGCTGATTGCCCTTTCCCAAATGAATTTTGACCCGCTCCTGCTCCTGCACTCGAGGTACGAAACCCGTGTAAAAATTGGGATCGTAGTTATTGAAAAACACCCCGTAAGGCTTATCGTTGGTCCACCGGTCTCGGCTGAGTCCGAAGACTGAAACCGGAAGCATCCATGTCACAGCAAGAATAAAACAAGCCGTCCATACCCATTTTTTAAACATGTCCTATCTCCTTTCTCTCCGAATCAGCTTTCTCCTACATACGATCATTACCGCATCAGTGTAACACATTAAGTCTCGTTTTGGAAACCCAGTCCTGAAGCTCACATCCACAACTTACCTGGTTCAAAAGTCAGGGATCACTGAAGTTTTATTGTTGCCCGTGTTGTGTTTATGTATTATATTTTAAAATTACTATTTTGGCGATGTTAATATGGTCAGGTTTTGCTCGCTGCATACCTCGTGGTTAAAAAAAACGTTGCCCCCTGATTTTCACAGAAAAAAACAATCATGAAAGATCAGCTCCTGTGCCCACACTGTGGAAAACCGGTTTTCCGGTACCGTAATCCTTTTCCGACGGTGGACATCATCATTGAAACCGAACAGGGTGTTTCAAACACCGCCACCGGTGAACCGAAGCGAAGGGAAAAAAGCGGCATTGTTTTGATTAAGCGAAAAAACCCACCCCATGGCTGGGCTCTTCCCGGCGGTTTTGTGGATTATGGTGAAACCCTCGAATCGGCTGCCGTCAGAGAAGCTCGGGAAGAAACATGTCTGGATGTGGCCCTTTCATATCAACTGGGCGCCTATTCCGATCCTTCGAGGGACCCCAGACATCATTCAATTTCAGTGGTGTTCGTTGCAAAAGCCTCCGGGCGCCCCAAAGCAGCCGATGATGCGCAGGAAGTGGGCATTTTTTGGGCTGATACGCTTCCGAAATCGCTGGTTTTCGATCATGCAGAAATCCTGAGAGACTATTTCACAAAATGTGGCGAAAAAGGCTGAAAGCCGCCCTTCTGCCGGTGCTCCTCTTTTTATCTCTGACGGTTTTACTGGGATTTCTCCTTAATTTTCTCATCCACTCCGATTCATTTCAGAGTTATCTTCTGGAACAGCTCTCAAGAGCCACGGGATACAAGTTGAGTGCCGAAAAAATGGCGCTCAACTTTGCTAACGGCATCGGCATCAGAGCCCGAAATTTCAAAGTTTACACCCCTGAAGGCACTGAGGCCGCTGGAGCTGCCAGAATCAGGATCAATTTCAGCCTTGAAGATCTTCTAAGGGGCCGGATCGTTCCGAAAAACCTGGTAATTCTTGACCCTGAAATCCATTTTGCCGCGAAAAAAGGCCGGGGACTTTCCTTTCAGGGCAAGGGCACGGCTTTAGAGGAGTCCTACACCCGGATACTGGCGGCATTTCCACTGGTCTCCCTGGAAAATGCCCATGTTGTTCTAAATGACACCGGCCTGACTTTTAAGAAGCTGCGCGTCCGGCTGACCCGGAAATCCACGGATCCGGTAATTCTGGAAACGGTCGTACACGGCACGGCCTTTTACCATGGCGCGACGGCTTCCTTTTCGGGCACCGGCATTATTCAGGAAGACACTCAAAACGGGCTATCCATTGACGGCCGGTGCAATTTAAAGGCAATACCCCTGACCCGACTGTCCCTGCCGGAAGAGCTGAGGGTCGGAAAAGGGTATGCGGAAATAACGGCAGCGGTCAAAGGGTCCCTGAACGGAAATCTATCCATTGATGGGGAACTGGTTTTCAAAGGGCTCGATTTTCTTTTGATTGATGATGGGGACAAGAAAGCCTTTTCCTTTGATCAACTCACCGTCCCTTTCAATGCATCCTATGGGGACCATTTGTTGAAAATCCCCGCCTTTCAAGTTCTAAACACCGCATTCACACTGAACTGTGCTTCGACCATCAGTTTCATCAATCCCACGGATCCCCACCTGGATCTGACGGTTAAAGGCCCTTTTATGGCGCTGGCCACCTTCAAGCGGATCTTCCCTTCATCTTTACTGCCCAGCTGGGTGGAAACCCGTATTTTTCCCATTTTTTCCGGCGGCGATGTTCGCGTGAACCGCTTTTCTCTAAACGGTCCATGGCACAGATTGGAGAATCTTGATCTTCGGGAAAATGCCGATCTGCTGCGGTTACACCTTACCTGCCAAGGGCTCACGGCGTTCAAGGATGAACAGACGTTACCGGTGGATCGCGTTTCAGGAGACCTGGATATTAAAAAGGGGGAAATTCATGTTTCCAGCGTTAAAGGCCATTTCGGAGAATCAACCATCGAAACTGGGAGCCTGTTTTTAAAAGATCTATATGTGACCGATCCGTATGTCCGCGTGACGGCTTCGGGATCATTTCGGGTGGAAGATCTTCTGACGCAAACCCACCTGAAACTGGTACCTTCAGAAGTCCGAACAAAATTTCAACAGCTCGAAGGCGCCTCAGGAAAACTGGATGCCGATTTGAATATCGTTTATGAACCGGGGTGGCATTTTCCAAGAATCGAAAACGGCATGATCACTTTTATGGATTGCAGAATTGATGACCCGGATATTCCTTTCCCGATTTCAATCAAAGAAGGCGCCCTTACCATCAGTGATGGGAATGGAAAGGATTTTCTTGCTGAAGGTCAATGGGGTAAATCAAAGTTCAGCGCTTCAGGTAGTTTGGGGGACAACTGGCAAACAGGAGAAGCCCACCTGGTGGCCATGGCGGACATGGATGAACTGCTCGGCCATTTTTATCCGGATCTCAGAGCAACCACCACTTTCAAAAGCCGCGTTCCCTGCCAGGTAAGCCTCTCCAAAAACAAGGGCTGGAACTTCCACGGCGCCCTTGACCTGAAACAGGCGATTTTGGAAACGAAATCGATTACCGTCAACCCCTTTTCCGATGAAGGCGGCGTTCTTTTTAACGGCAGCGTTTTACCCAAAGAAAAATTCCTTTTGAGAAACCTTCAGTGCAATCTGGGAAAATCATCTTTCACGTTGAGCGGTGCTTACGACCTTTCCAGCAAAGACGCTTTCAACTTCAAAATATCCAGTAAAAAATTGCGGCTTGGGGATCTGGGAATTCGTTTTAGAAAGGGGAATTTCACCGCCGAAGGGGAAGTCAAGTGTAAAATTTCGGTGACCGCTTCACGCAAGAACCCATCGAAAACCAGGCTGACGGGACATATGGAAGGAAAAGACCTTTCTTTTGCCACAGAGGCGTTTCCCCATCCCATAAAGGAGTGTCGTTTTCAATTAAGATTTGAAGGAGATGACGTTTTGATTGACTCGCTGGCACTCAAATTGGGGAAAAGCCCCTTTGAGCTAAAAGGCGAGTTTCAGGGATGGGAGGGCATGAGGGGGGATATTTCCGTTCACTCCGATTTCCTGGACTTAAATGATCTGATCCCCCCGGAAATGGAACAAAAATTCAAGAAAGGAAATTTTGAATCCATCGATTTCGCAAAAAACAAAAGCCGCCAGATGAAACCCGGCTGGAAAAAGGGCGCACACCATTTTGTCGAAACATCGGACGTCCACCTGGACATAACAGCCCCCCGCGTCCAGTGGGAGGGAGCCAAATTCGGTCCCCTCGAAATTGATTGCGCCCTACGTTCCAAAGACCTTTATATCAACCGCTCCAGCATACGCTTCAACCGAGGCAGACTCAGGCTTCGGGGGCATCTGAAACGAGGGGAGAAACCGGAGATGCTTTTTACCAGCTACCTCGAAATGGACCGGCAACCTATGGAAGATTTACCTTCCCCCCTGGCGTTCGTCAAAAATCGACTGGAAGGTAACCTGACCTTGGAATCCCTGCTCTTTGCCAAAGGAAATACAAAAGAAGAATTGCTTAAAAGCCTCACTGGAAGCGTAAATGTTCTTCTTGAAAAGGGGGTGGTCAGAAAAAGCAACGTGTTCATCAAAATTCTCGATTCCATGAGTTTGACCCGCGTATTTGAGACAAGGCCCGAAAAACTATCAACAGATGGTCTTTATTTCAGTCGTATCGCCGGGCACTTGGACATCGACAAAGGGGTTGCCAAAGCCGGCAATCTGACCATGGAAAGCCCTGTTTTCAACGCTGTGGCGGAAGGACAGGCGAATCTTCGCACCGGAGTAATGGATGCGGAAATTGGCGTCCATCCCCTGACCACAGCGGATCTTCTGGTCAGCAAAATTCCCATTTTGGGATACCTGTTGAGTGGAGACGACAATACCATCGTGGCCGAATATTTCAAAGTGAACGGAAAGATGTCTAATCCAACGGTTCAATACATGACCTTTAAGAGCATGAGCAACGGCACCTACAGTTTTTTCAAACGGTTGTTCTTATCCCCTCAAAGGCTCTTTCAAAATATCAGTGAAGCGGCCGATGACTTTGACCGTAGGGGCCTGCCGTTGCCGGACGAGACCTTTCAACCTGAACGTGACATGGCAAATTGAACTCCCGAATGTTGCAAAAAAGATGAAAGCCTGATAGAAATTGAACTTAACCCATCAGCAGAAAAAGACCCTTTGATGAGGAACATTGCCGCCGGCTGATTTTGGCCGGAACAACCAGAGGACACCATTATGGCCAAGCAAGAACTTGTAGACATTTTCAAAAAAAGAACCCGACACCCTTTCAGGCCCAGATCTTCAGACGTCATCAACAGGCTGTTTTCCGATTTCTTGCCGTTTGGTTCCTATCGAAGCGACTCCCTTATTGCCGGGTCTTGTAAATATGCTGAAAAACGGCTCTATGTTGTGGCACAGCAGAAACCCAAGCCCGAGGATCTGAGAAGCGACGAAGATCTCAAAAAGCTAAACTACGGCATGCTCACTTCCGATGATCACTCGGTGATCCTTTCCGTTTTAAAAGAGGCCTGTGAACAGGACCCCGAGAACACATACCTTTTCTCCATTATCGATACATACGGGGCCGATATTTCCATGTACTCGGCGCAGCGGTTTCAGGCATTTTTTATCGCCCAACTGATTCTGGAATTTCTGACCATCCCCATCAGAACCATTTCGCTGGTTCTGGGAGAAGGAGGAAGCGGCGGCGCCCTGGCCATTCAGGTTACCGACGTTCGGGGCCAGTTGGAAGATGCCCTTTATGCCACAGCTCCCCCCGAAAGCATGGCCGCTATTGTTTTTAGAGATCCTGAAAGAATTGAAGACGCACTCGCCATATTGAAGCCGGGTGCAAAAGACCTTAAAGCCCTGGATGTTATCGACCGCATCGTCCCGGCACCCGAGGACGTTACCGATACCACTGCCATGTGTCAGAACATTGACCAATTTCTGACCAAGGCCATAAAAGATCTGTCGCGCTCCAAGATTGAAAAACTCATCAAGCGGCGGGAAATCAGGGCCAAGAAATACGGGGTTTCAAAGGGAAGCGGAAAACTTTATGACATCAAACGATATATCGAAACCCCCGTCAAAAAGGCCTTTCGTAAACCACCACCAAACATCCAGATTCTTCATCATACAAGCCTGACGGAAGTGGGTGAAGGGTACGGCAACCTTCAGCATGCACCCGCCGACAAGAAGATGATCGAATGCGGCGCCGGCAGGCAGGGCGACAAGCGGCGAAAAGGGTGCGGCAAACTGATTCCATTGAAGGAGCTGCTGGATAACTTCAACGTATGCCCGGAATGCGGTTTTTCCTATACCCTCGGCGCCAGCGGCTGGATAGACTGCCTGGCCGACACGGGGAGCTTTCATGAACTTTTTCGCAATTTAACCGTTGACCAACTTCTGGAAGAGTCCGCTATCACGGATTACTACAGGGAATTTTTGGCCAAACAAGAAGGGCATTCCCATTTTAACGAATCCCTGGTGGTGGGAAGCTCTCGCGTAAACCAGATGCGCACCGTGATGGCACTGAGCACCTTCTATTTCTGCGGTGGATCCATGGGCGTGGTATTCGGTGAAAAATTCAGAAGGGGAGTGGATTACGCCATCCAGGAGAACCTGCCGTTTATCAGCCTATGTTGTTCGGGAGGCGCAAGACTCTACGAGGGGATATCAGCCCTGATGCAGATGGTAAAAACCATTGAATCCATTAACCGTTTGAGAAAAAGCGGGCTGCCCTACATATCGATCCTCGCGGACCCGGCCACGGGCGGGGCCATTGCCAGCTATGCTGCCCTGGGGGACGTTGTCATCGCCGAACCCGGAGCCCTGGTGATTTTCACGGGGCCAAGGGTGATGAAATCAAGAGGATTCGACGTCGATGAAAAGCTGGTAAGATCCCAGTCCCTTCACGAAATTTCCGGAGAAATCTACAAAGACCTTGACTATTATCATGATATCAGGGGCATCCAGGAAATCTGTGAACGGAAAGACATGAAAAGATGTGTTTCAAAATACCTCGGATTTTACTATCGAAGCGAATTTCGGGGAAAAAAGAAAGGGCGCAAGAATTAGTCACGTTTAAAAAACCATTGTCTGCGCCCTCTGATCCAGCGGTTCGTTCAACCGCTAAGCTTTGAGCCGTTTCAAATCTTCTACCAGACCGCGAACCGCATCGGCTGAATGATTAAGGGCGGCTTTTTCATCATCGGTCAGTTCGATTTCAATAATTTCTTCGGCACCCTTCTCCCCCAGCTTTACAGGAACTCCGATAAACAGATCGTTGATACCGTATTCTCCATTTAAACAGGCGGCACAGGGCAGGATCTTTTTCTTGTCTTTGAGAATGGCCTCGGCCATCTCCACAGCGGCGGAAGCCGGCGCATAGTAGGCGCTGCCGGTTTTGAGCAATCCTACGATCTCGGCGCCCCCGTTTCGTGTTCGCTCCACAAGAGCGTCAATCCTTTCAGGCGACATCAGCTGGGTGATGGGGATGCCCGCAACCGTTGAAAATCTAGGCAGCGGAACCATGGTATCACCGTGCCCTCCCAGAACAAAGGCGTGGGTATTTTCCACGGAAACATTCAACTCCATGGCGATGAAGGCGCGAAAACGGGCCGAATCCAGAACACCGGCCATACCCAGGACCCTGTTTTTGGGAAAACCGCTGGCGTTGTAGGCCACATGACACATGGCATCCAGCGGATTGCTCACGATGATCAACACGGCATTGGGAGCGACAGCCGCAACGCCTCTGGTGACGGCATCCATAATCCCCATGTTGGTGGTCAAAAGATCATCCCGGCTCATACCCGGCTTTCTGGGGATCCCGGCCGTAATAATCACGATGTCGGAATCTTTCGCCTGTGAATAGTCCCCTGTAACACCGATAACGGTGGCGTCATGCTTTTCAATGGGGGCGGCTTCCATCAAATCCAATGCCTTGCCGGCCGGTACTCCCTCCAGCACATCAATCAGCACTACATCCGCCAATTCCTTTTCGGCAAGACGCATGGCTGCAGTGGCGCCTACGTTTCCCGCCCCAATGACCGTTGCTTTTTTTCTCATTTTTCTCGCTCCTTTCCTTCTTTTGATAAATGGATTTTCTTACGGTTTGACCGGCCGCTTAACAGGACGGATTATAGGGAACATGGCGTATGGGGTCAAGAAAATGACGGCGAAAAGGCATATCAAGCCCGCCTGTTTCCGTGTTATGAACTAAAAATCCTTGAACTCTCAAGGCTATGCATACTATACCCTGGGACAGAACGCTGTCAAAAGACTTCCCGCAGAGCAAAACTACGCTGGAAGAAGTCCCCAGGGTTACTTGGACACATACATGAAAAAGGTAAATTGAATTGGGAGGGATTATGACCCCGCAGGAGATGAGAGAAAGGGCCATGGAGCTGTTTCTTAAACGGTTTCACTGAAGCCAGGCCATTCTGGCAGTTGGTCAGGAAAAGTTGGGCACGATCAATGAAACCGTTATCAAGGCCATGGGCGCCTTTGGCGGCGGAGTGGCCAGTTCAGGAAACGTCTGCGGTATCCTTACAGGCGGGGTGGCCTTGATCTCAAGCCTTTACAGCAAAGGGAACCTTGAGGAAAAAGACGACCCCCGGATGTGGCGGTTGAGTTATAAGCTTTTCAAACATTTCGAAAATCTCACCGAATCTTTCGGAAGCATCAACTGCCGGGACATCGCCAGGTTAAACTGGAGCGACAGGGAGGCGACCCGGGACTTTTACAAAAATCCCGAAAGCAAGCGCAAACTGTGCACTCAGTTGGTGGGTGATTTTGCGTTTAAATTGGGTGAAATTCTGGACCAGGAGCATTTGAAAAACCCATAATACCGAAAAAAACCTGTTGTCAATAAACGGCTATACCTGGCCAAACAAAAAGGCCGCGATCGCTTCCGTACCGATTCTTCCAAGTAGTGATGCGGTCCGGACCTTGAGGGTGGATTTGCATTTTGGGCGATCGTGACTATTTTAGTTACTTTACGATTGATGCCGTTACCGGACATCAAAAAATATCGCTTAGGCTGGTTCCCCTTGATGCGGTAGGGGAAATTCAGCCTATTTCAACACGCGGGCCGCTGCCCGCAAGGAAAGGATTTATAAAAAATGGTAAAATTAGAAACCAGTATGGGCGACATTTTTCTGGAGCTCGATGAAGAGAAAGCCCCCAAGTCCGTGGAAAACTTTCTGGCTTATGTCAATGACGGTCATTATGACGGCACCATCTTTCACCGGGTCATCGACGGTTTTATGATTCAGGGGGGCGGATTCACTGAAGATATGAAACAAAAGCCCACAAAAGACCCCATTGTTAATGAAGCGGACAACATGCTGAAAAACGATGCCTATACCGTTGCCATGGCCCGTACGCCGGACCCCGACAGCGCTACGAGCCAGTTCTTCATTAATGTGAAAAAGAATGATTTTCTGAATCATACCGCCAAGACAGCCCAGGGGTGGGGATACGCGGTATTCGGAAAGGTTGCCAAGGGTCACGGCGTGGTCAATAAAATGAAAGGCGTTGCCACCGGCAACAAAGGCCCTCACGCCGATGTACCGGTCGAAACCATCACCATCATCAAGGCCAGTGTAGCGGAAGAATAGAAGCCGGTAGTCAGAAGACAGAATTCAGAATAAATACGCCCTTTTTCTTCTGAATTCTGACTTCTGAAATCCTCACAAACCCGGCATATCATGCATTAAGGGCTCAACAACACCTGGTCTTCAAAGGCTTGATTCAATGCACTCGAAAGAGCCTCGGCAACCCTTTCATCACTCAGTTCCACCATCAATTCTCCCTTTGGACCCACCACCAGCTTCCCATATTGCTCCACGATTTCGGCAATTTCAGAGGGTTCCCGGGTCCACCAGCCGCGAGTCCGCATCAGCAGTTCCTTTCCCTTCAGGCGTCGGGGCGTCACCAGATCGATGTTCCGGAACCACGCATCCCAGCCGATCTGTGCCGGCGCTTTCAACACGGGACTCACGGGATCGTTATATATTCGGCAGCGTCCGAAAAGACGAAGTGTGATCATTTTGCACAGCCCTTCTGCTCAAGAATTTTCAGAAAGCAAGCCTCATAAACAGGGGCGTAGTCATTTTCAGACGAAGAAACACCTTGCCCCGCCCTTTCTGACCAAGTCTGCTCAAAGGCCCGCAGTGCCGATTCACGCACCTCTCTCAACCTTTCATCAAAGGGGGAAATACCCGAGCTTTCAATCAATCGTTCCTGCACTTTCTCCATCCGCTTAAAGACCCGCCGCATCGTTTGAACAGCCGGATCTTCACCAAACTCATCTCTAGTCATCATTGTTTTTCATCGCTCTTTCCAGCGAGTTTTTTTAAAATTTCCTCTAGGTTTTTCAGCCGTTCTCCATAACCGGCCCAATCCCCCCGTCTCAGGCTTTCTTTTGCCTGGTTATAATACTGAAGCGCCATATTGCCCAGGTCGGAGGTTTCAAGAAGCTTTGTAGCGGCGGGCACATCGGCGATTTCTACCGAGCGCCCTTTTCCGAGCACCTGGCTCAGAGCCAGGTCAAGATCCTGTTCCATGGCCACTTGGTTCCCGAAAGCCACAATCACCCGCTTCAACTCCGGAAGGGATGCCGCCCGCGAGAGATCAACACCTGCTGAACCGGGGGCCAGTTTCGATTTCAGTTTTTGAAGCCCTCTTTCAGGGTTCTCTCCGGTAGCCGGTGCGGAATTGTCCTCCTGTTTGGCCTCCAGATAAATCGGCTCTACGTAAACAAAAGCGTCACATACGGGAATGGCCAGAAGGTTTCCGCGAATCACCCGGGAGCCTTTTTGATCCCAGAGACTTAATTCCCGCGAAATTTCAGTCTGCTGATCCACTCTGGCCTCGATCTGCATGGGTCCGTAAACCAGCTTTTCCTTGGGGAGCTTGTAAACGATCAGACTGCCGTATTCGGGGAGATCGCTTCTCGCTGCCAGCCACCCGATCATGTTGTCCTTTCTGGAAGGGGTAAACGGAAGCATCAGGAGAAATTCTTCTTTCTCTCCTTCAGGCAATTTGATGATGATATAATAGGGTTCCATCTTCTGTCGGCTGTCCCCGTACATTTCATCGGGAAGCTGCCACAGATCTTCCTGGTTATAAAAAACCTGCACATCTTCCATGTGATACCGCGTGTAGGTGGCCGCCTGGATTCTGAAGAAATCCTTGGGGTAGCGAATATGGCGTTTCAAATCTTCCGGCATGTCACCAAAGGGCTTGAAAAGATCCGGGAAAATCCGGTTGTAAACCCCGGCGATGGGATCTTTCTCGTCCAGGCGGTAAAAACAGACATCCCCATTGTAAGCGTCTATGGTCACTTTGACGGCGTTTCGAATATAATTCAGGATGCCTCGGTCAAAGGGGCTGTGGCTTCGCGTGGAGTAGGGATACATATTTGAAGTGGTGTAGGCATCGAGAATCCAGTAGAGCTTTCCCTTTGAAAGCACCAGGTAGGGATCCTGGTCATAGGAGAGGAACGGTGCAATTGCCTTGACCCGACCTTTAATCCGTCGGTTGTACATGATGCGGCTCTCAGGAGTCAGATAATTGGTGAAAAAGATCTGGGGATCGCGGAACTTAACCGCATAGAGAAACCGTCTTATGAACGAGCTGATGGGCACTCCGCCACGGCCCTGGTATATGGAATAGACATTTTTGTCACCCTTCGGGAAATCGAACTCCTTGCTGGTGGTCTGGACCAGCACATACTGGTCCGTCATCTCGCCATAGTAAATCTCGGGGCGCTCGATTTTCTGGAGTCCTGCTTCACACACGGGCGGCAGATCCTTGATAAAAAGTCGGGGAAGACCCTCCCGGGTGACTTCGTTGACCGGGCTTGCCGCCAGGCCGTAGCCGTGGGTATAGGTAAGATGGCGGTTGACCCACGTATTGGCCTGGGCCGGAAGCTGCTTTACCACCAGTTCCCTCGCGGCCAGCATGAGCTGCCGGTACTGCCCATTGATAACATAGCGATCCACATCCACATTATTGAAATCGTAGTAAAGCCTTATGGATTGAATCTGCTGGTAGGTCTTGAGCAGGGGTCGTTCATCCCAGATTCGAATATTCTGAATGGTGCCACTTTGTTGCCGCACCTCTTCCAGGCTCAGGTTGTCATTGACCTGAAAACTGACCTCGCGGATCTTGTTTAAGTTGTAAGCTTCCCGGGTACAATTGATATTGTGTGAAATATATTGGGATTCCTTTGCAAATTCGTTGGGTTTCACAACCACCTTTTGAATGGTCATGGGCAAAATCATGGAAAATATCAGCACGGACCCAACCCAGACCGCTCCCCCGATAAGCACCCGCTTTACAGCGGGTTTGAAGGCACTGATAAAAAGAAGGCCTGCAAAGGCAGTGGAAATAACGATCAAGGCCCTGTAGGCCCACACCTTCACATGCACGTCCGTAAAACTGGCGCCGAATGCGGGCCCTTGGGTCGAATATAGCAGGCCGTAAATCTTCAACTGATACCCCCAGCCCAACAGAAGCACCATAATGCCCCCCAAAAAAGCCAGGTGTCTGCCGACTCCGGGCGCAACCGTAATTTTGGGAAGGGTCGGCGGTTGCCCTTCTACCTGGGTGATCTCACCTGTAAGCTGCAGCGCTCCGTTTTTTAGATACCAGATCACCGTAAGACCCGCGGCAAACAGAAAGAGCACCATCAATCCGCTGCGGACAAACACATAGAAGGGCAAAACGAAGACATAAAACCCCATGTCCCGTCCAAAAATGGGATCCGTTCGCCCAAAAGGGGCCTGATACAGATAGCGCAGCACCAAATCCCACTTCACAGCCCCTTTGGAGGCCAGGACAAAACTGGCAATAAGGATCAGGGCCAGGAAGAGGAGGTTCAGGGTTTTTACGGAAAGCCCGATCTGAGCCGCATAACCGGGACCCTCTTTAAAAGGGCTTCCGGGTGCGGGAGCCGGACTGAGGCGCCTGGCCACATGGAGGTTGATGGTGATAATCAGAATCAGGAAAAGCCAGACGGCCGCACCGAATCCGAATCGGGTGATGACCATGGTCCGAAAAACCGAAGCGAACCCGAGATTTTCAAACCAGAGCCAATCCGGGTAAATACTCACCAGGGAAAACGCCAGAAGTAAGAACAGAAGCCCGCTGCCGACCCATACTTTTATTTTCACATCAAATCCTCACATTTCTGAACATCATGGAAAAAGCTTTTTATCACTTTCCTTTAACCGAGCCATGAAAGGACAAACGTGATTTGTACCGTTATTGCTCCGGGCTGTCAAATAATACGGAACCTTCCGTTCGTTAAAAACGGTTGACAATCCGACCTCAGGGTCTATATTCCAAGGATAACCGTATCATATAGACAGGAGTCAAAAAACAAATGATAGAACAAAATCGATTACAATGGTTTGCCACCATCATCGCCTTTGCAACCCTTGCCTGCATGACAATCGCTTATTCAGCACCCTTCTCCGCAGAAGCAAATACTTTAGGCGAGACATACCCCGAGTTTTCAGAGGGGATTCTAAAATCCGCTAAACTGGAAAAAATGGACAACGGCTTGCTTTTAAAAGCCGATGGGTTTGAAATCAAAGGCTCTTTCATCAAAGAGTCATTGGGCCAGTTACCCCCTAACGCCCAAAAGGATCTTGAGAAAAACCTGCTTTTTCTTCTGGACCAGGAAGCGATGGAAAAACTCATCACACAGGATGCGAAATCCATGGGCATCGCGACAGAGCCCCCAAATGAACAAATGTTTCAAGCCTACATCGACCGCGTCACCAAAGGAGTGACGGTTCCGGAAATCGCCGCCAAAACTTTTTATGACGAGAACAAAGATATGGTTGGCGGAATGCCCTTCGATCAAGTAAAGGAGAGCATTTTGGGCCTTCTGCTCCAGCAAAAAAAGCAGGAAGCGCTTCAAGCCCATATTCAGGATATTGCCCAAAAAGCGCAAATGCGCCTCAACGAAGACTGGGTCAAGAAGCAGGCGGCAATGGCGGGAGACAATCCCCTGGATCATGCCCGGCTTTCAGGAAAACCCACCATGGTTCAGTTCAGCGCATCCGGATGCGCACCCTGCGAAATGATGAAACCCATTGTTAAAAAACTCAAGAAGAAATACGCCGAAACCATCAACATCATTTACATTCCCGTCATGGAACACCAGATGCTGGCAAACCGGTTTAACGTTCGGGCCGTGCCGGTGCAGGTTTTTTTTGACAAAGAAGGGAAAAAAGTGCATCAACATATGGGCTTCATGGCGGAAGCGGACATTGTAAACCAGTTCAAAAAAATGGGTGCGATTTAACGGCTGGAGTCATTTGCATAGCGGATTATACGCCCCCATTTTCCTTGGCAGAGACTCCCACGGCTTTTCCCATGGGGTATTCCAAATGAACCTCATGGTGTTGCATGTGTTCGGATCCAGTCCTTAAATTCGGTGTTAAAAAAGATCATTTCCGAATCAACCCCCAACATGACCCCTGATTCAGTATCCAGCAACATTGCCGTCACCAGGATGGGTCCGTTGAATTTGAAAGTATCGGTCCCTACAAAGTCAAAAAGGGTGAGGCTATCATCCGCACCAAGGGTCAGCAGTTTCTGTTTTGTATCGCTCAGGCCTAAAGTAGGTATTACACCGCTACTATCGAAATAGCACCATTTATAATTTCCTGTTAAATTGCTTGGCATTTGAAATACAGTTGTGTCGGTAGGCGACAGAAAATCGATTTTTACATAAAGATCGCCGTTAGCACTGCCTGTATTTTCCATGGTTATGGCACAATGGAAATTTCCGGTGCCGCCACTAGCTGCGTCTTTAGGCGCATAGTAGACTTTTTCAGTCCAATCCATCGCCATTTCGGAGGTGTCGGAATAAACGATATTCGATCCCTCCTCTACGCCTGACGCATTAACATCAAGCTGAATGGCATTTTTTTCAGCAGCCGGACTTGATCCTGAATAACAGAATAGAGATATCAATACAAACAGCAAGAGAAACAGTTTGGATTTCATGACGCTTCCTTTCATCAAAAAGTGCAACAAATTGAATATGGAGATTTTGACACATTATGGCCAATTACTGCATCCAAGTTGGGAAATCTGTATTGATAAAAACTGTTTTCACGTCAATGCCCAACGTTTCCACATTGTTCCAATTTGCGGTCAGGGTTCCCGGGGAGGCCGTATTCTCGTACAACATGGCTGTGATGATAACAGGACCATTGATCTCGTATGTTGCTTGGTCCAGATAATCCAAAATCGTGATCTTTTGTTCCGCGCAAAGACGGGTGAACGTCAGTTCTTTGGGATTGTTGACATTGAACTGGCTCGCAGCTTGTATTAGAGGGGTTTTCAATTGAGTGCCCGAGTACGAAAAATAATATGTTTCAGCACTCAAAAAAGTCCCGTATTGAAGAATGTCGAACTTAACAATCAGGAATCCATCATTTTTCCCTGTGTTTTCGATTGTGATTGCCGGATGAAAATATTCATACGTTTCCGCATCGTAGTAAACCTTTTCTTTCCAGTCGAGCTCGAGTTCTTCCGAGCTATTGCTTCCTTGCGTGTAAATAATATTGGAACCGTAGTCATCGCCAGAAGCATTGACATCGATTGTCAGCGGGTTGTCCGCCGCCATGCCGGGAACAACAAGACAGAGCAGACAAAAAACAGCGACCATTATTAGAGCGTGCTTTTTCTTCATGTGTTTCTCCTTTTTTCAAAGTTGGTTCTTTCAAAAAGCTGTTTCCAAAGTGAAACGGCTGGAAACTGCATTTCCTAATTCAAACAAGGAAACACAAATAAAATATCCGAAACGTGTTTTGCGCCTAGAATTCGACGGGTTCAGGCTTTATCAATCGGGCAATAAAACCATGCAAAAACTGAACCGAAACGCAGAATCTTTTTTGGTGGTCTAACTGGCAGGCAAAAGAATCGCTATCCCATCGGATTTACATCAAAATTAGCAAAAAATATCATTCTTCGTTAGGAAGAAATTTGAAATCCTTACTAGGCAGAATTGTGCATCAGATGGAAAATGTTGCCCTTATTATGCAATGGCGTTTCCTTTGATGGGATAAAGGGGGTTAGGCCCTTCGCTTCAAGGATATTTTATGAAACCTGCATCTTCCAAAACGCTCCCTCTTTCAATTTTCAGGTTCACCTTGAGTTCTCCGAAGGATGTTGGAAAAGAAGACATGGAAGGATTTACGGTTTTACGGTTTCCCTCTCAAGAAAATGGGTTGAGATCAAATCGCCTGAAGAGATCACACTTCTGACAAACCTAGAAATGAATCTGGCCGAGGTGGAAGAAGCGCTAAATAGAATTTCACAGATTCAGCGCGAGGTCATTTTTAATTGCTCTTTAACCGCGCCATCAGATCTCCCTCTTCTTGAGAGAATCTTTCAAGAAAGAGGATCGTTTTTCTGATTGAGCCTTTTTCTTTCTTCAAGACCGCTTCAAAGAGTTCAAAATGCCGGTGATACAACGCTACCGTCATCAGGTAGGCATTGTTGGCAGGCATTTCTCCAAAATGGACAAATTGGCGGGTTTTGAAATTCTTTTTCAGCGCTTCAAATTTGCCATGGTATGCAGCAAAGACCTCCCTTCTGAGACCCATCTTTTTTTCATCATCCACCCGAAGAGTGTAAACCTCTTCAAGGGCAGCCATAAATTCGTTTAAAAACAGTGAGAATAGTCGTTCATCCTCAACTGCGTTTCGGGCCTGCTCCGTAAAAGGGTCTGCCGGGCCAAAAGTCTTCTCAAAAAATTGAACCGCGCCCATCTTTCCCACCAGCACGGCCAGCCCCTCATTAAACGCGCCTTGCCCGTTCACATAAAGGGTCGCGTGGGTCATCTCGTGAAGGAGGGTATTCACCAGTTGAAAGGTCGTCCCATCAATGAGATTCATGGTGACCGGATCCTGAAACCATCCCAGTGTGCTGTAAGCCCCGGCCCTGCCGACAAATACATCCAGATCTTCATGCAAAAGACGCGCTTGCTCTGCTCGGGCCTCCTTCAAATCAAAAAAACCCAGGTACGGCAAATCCCCCACAATGGGGAACCACCAGGTCTGCAATAAAAAGCGGTCCTTTTTCGAAGCAGAAATCATATAGATGGGGTTTCGCCCCGGATGGGGATATACGGTTTCGTAATTGTTGGTCTTTTTTAACCCCAGATCCTTTTCACCAAATGACTTGATCTGCGCCACAAGCAAAAGTTTGTTTCGTTGGTCCTGGTTAAAGGGCTCCTTATCCAGGGCTTCCTCAATCGGTACGGCACCATTCAACAATTCTATCTGGCCTTTGGCCACATGAAACAGATAGGAAAGACGGCATCCTGACCCCAGCAAGAGCAGACACAACAGTAATACGGGGCCCATAAGTTGGATTGAGAACCGTATCCAGGGCATATGGTAGCCGGCATCAGGTCTCCCGCAATCCGTCATATCAACCGGGGAACCACTCTCTGGAGGGCCTCTTTTACTTTATGTTCATAATATCTGGCCAACTTTTCGCTTTTCTGGCCGTCAACTGAATCGGCGGCGTCTGTCGCCATGACAAGGGTTTTCAGTTTTACAACACCATCCGGGTTAACATTGGCGGAAAACCGGATTCGATGATTGAAGGTAGAGGGGTTGAATTGAACGTTCCATGGGCTTCCCTGGATTTCTTCCTTCAACACACCATCGAGCATCTCCCGGGGTTTGCAGACCACAATTCCTTTCTTTTCGTTTGAGTAGACGACCTCAAAACCATCATTCCGGGCCACCCTGATGATGGCGCGCATGACGATTTCCCGACTCTTACCCGTCTCAAAAATGATATCCGGAGAGGTGGTTTGCGGCTGTTGGCCTGAAGCGCAACCGAAAAGGAACACACCGGTTAACAAGAATACAAACTTTTTCATTTTAAAAATGGCCCTCCCTGGCTATTGTTTGTACAAATCCCTTTAAATTGGACAATAAATCTGCACCCTGCGGTTTCCAAAAGCGAAGACCGGCAAATATCCTTGACTAATCTCTTCGATGCAGACATATTTTGATCTCCCCCACGTGCTTCATGGGAACTGATGCAAAAGCCTATCCCAAAAAAACGAAGCATAGAGTTCCGAACAAAACCATTTTGTTCAAAAACCATAACATATTCAGTTAAGAGGTGTATATTGTAATGAAAAAAAATCGAATTACGTTCCGGACCATATGGTGCACCGCTCTCGTTCTCCTTTTGGCTGCCGGTCCGGTTAAGGCCGAAATCAAGCCCATCGATCCATCAAAAATCCAGGATATCAAAAAATTACTGGCACTGATCCGGTTTGAGGAAGTGGTCATGCTCACCGCGGAAAACACACTTGAGCGCTTCTTCCCCATTCTCAAAAAGGCAACGGCCCAGAACAACCAAGCGGTGTCGGAAACGGTCTTTGCCATCTTGAAAGGGAGCACCCTGTCACTTGTCAAACGGCAGGTTTCCGCCGAAGGAGGACTTATGGACAGGGTCGTTCCCCTCTACGACAAGCACTACACTCAGGGTGAAATACAAAAATTGATCCAATTTTATGAAACGCCCCTTGGCAAGAAAGTATCCGCCCTCAGGCCCCAAATCGCAAAAGAGAGCATGGTGGTGGCCGAGGAATGGATCAATTTCCTCGAACCCCTGCTGGTTCAGGCCTTGGCAAAGAGTCTTGAAAAAGAGGGGTATGCCATTGTCAAGAAACCTCCAGATGAAAAATAGGCCCATCAGGAACCGAAACGGTGATCATACCTTGGGTTTTCAAAATCCCTATTTGACAAAAAGCGCCAGGATTAGTATTCCTAAGACCCCTTGAGACAGCACTGACGTGTAGCGCTTTTCAGTAATCTCAGTGAATCGGTTCGTTTTCCCCTAAAAGGAAGGGAGGTGATTTTTTTTAGCGTTCATTTTGGGAAAGGATAGCAGGTCAAACAAACAATCAATTTTGGGAGGGTCTTCTTATGAAAAGAATTTGGGTTAAAGCATTTTTGGTAGTTGCCGCATTTTTGTTTCTTGCCACGCCTTGTATAGCAAAGGAAAAAGTGATCAAATGGAAAGTACAGGGATTTGTGCCTGCCGGCATGTTGTACCACGACACCTTGGTCCGCCTGGCGGATGCGGTAAAGAAGGCAACAAACGGACGACTGATCTTTGAAGTCTATCCGGCCGGTTCTCTGGTCCCTCCCTTTGAAGGCATCAAAGCCGTCAGCGACGGCGTCTACCAGGCCAATTACGGGTATTCGGGCCAATGGGTGGGGAAAATCCCCGTTGCCCCATTGTTTTGCTCGGTCCCCGGCGGATTTAACCCCATGGATATGCAGATGTGGCTCAATGAGGGTGGCGGCAAGGAACTGTGGCAGGAGATGTATGACACATATGGGTTCAATGTGAAGGTTCTTGTGAGTGATCCCATCCCCATGGAAGACTTCATGTGGGCCAAAAAACCCTTGAAAACCATCGACGATTTTAAAGGGTTGAAAATGCGTATGATGCCCCTCATGGGAGATGTGCTGGCAAAACATGGCATGTCCGTGATTTTCGTCCCCGGTGGAGAAATCATGCCCAATCTGCAGAGGGGCGTTCTGGACGCGGCGGAATACAGCATTCCCGCCTTTGACAAGACCTTGGGCATCTGGGAAGTCTGCAAGTATGTGATGCTTCCGGGCATCCATCAACCGACTTCGCAGATTGAGCTCGTGGTCAACAAGAAGGCCTATGCGGCCCTGCCGGATGATCTGAAAGCCCAGTTGGAATCTGCAGTCAACGAAACGCGCCTGAACAACTGGCTCTGGATGGAAAAGAAGAATATTGAGGCGGTGGATTTTCTGAAAAAGCAGGGCGTAACCTTTGTGAGCCTGGATCCTGAGACCGTCAAGACGTTTAACCAATGGGCGCGGGACTACCTGGATGAACTGGCGTCCAAAGACAAATTTTTTGCTAAGGTGTGGAATTCACAGAAAGCATTTGGTGAAAAGTGGTATCCATACCATGACACCTATTATCTCCGCCATTAATTCATTACCAAAATTAAAGGGTTAAAGGCAGGCTGCTGTCCCTCGAAAGTATTGGGGCAGTGGCCTTCGCCTTCCGCAGAGGCAAAAATGGAAAAATTTTTTCACATCATCGATCGCACGAGCGATCTGGTGGGCAAAGGGGCGAGCTTTCTCGTGGTGATTCTTGTGATCGCCATCGGGTACGACATCACCGGTCGATATTTCTTTAACATCCCCTGCTTTTGGTCCTATGACATGACGATCATGCTCTATGGGAGCTACGCTATTCTGGGAACCGCCTACTGCCATTATCGCAACGGACATGTGAGAATGGACCTGCTCTATAGCCGTTTGTCCCAGAGGGGCAGAGCCATCATGGATATCATCTGCTATATCTTTCTTTTTTTCCCCCTGTTTACCGTGCTGATCTGGAAATGCGGAAACTATGCGCTCTGGTCGCTCATGAACGGAGAGCGGTCATCAGCCAGCGCATGGAGACCCGTGCTCGGACCGTTCAACATGACGATTGTTCTCGGGCTGGTGTTGTTTTTCCTGCAAGGGCTGGTGGATTTTCTGAGAAATGTCATTTTTGTGGTCAAGGGAGGAAAACATGAGTCCTGAGCTGACAACCATTCTTATGCTCCTTAGTCTTCTTATCCTGCTGACGGGCTTTCCTATTGGCCTCGGTGTCGGCACGGTAGGGCTTGTATTCGGGTTGATTACCTCCGGGCAGGCCTTTCTTTACATGATGCCCATGCGGCTCATGACGGGGACCCTCTCTGAATATATTCTGGCGGCCGTTCCCCTGTTTATTTTTATGGGAACCATGATGCAGACTTCAGGGGTGGCGGAGAGAGCATTTCAGGTGCTGCATAAATGGATGAGCGGACTCAATGGTGGGCTCGCCGTTGCAACGGTCGCCCTTGCCATCATGTTTGCGGCCACCACGGGAGTGGTGGGCGCTTCGGAGACGGCTATCGGACTCCTGGCTGTTCCGGCCATGCTCAACGCCAACTACAAGCAGTCCCTGGCCAGCGGCTGCGTCTGCGCCGGCGGCACGCTGGGAATACTCATCCCACCCAGCATTATGCTCATTCTCTATGCCCCCATGGCCGGGGTATCGGTGATCCAGATGTTTGCCGGCGCCATTATACCGGGAATTCTTCTGGGTGTCGTCTATATCGTTTATATCCTGGTGAGATGCTATATCTCTCCCGAGATGGGCCCAAGCTTACCCCCGGAAGAGAGGCTGCCGTTTTTTTCCAAGGAGTCTTTCATCATGGGACTCAAGTTTCTCATTCCCCCCGCCCTGCTTGTGGCGCTCGTTCTGGGCTCAATTCTGATCGGGGTTGCCTCTCCCACGGAGGCTGGCGCCGTAGGTTCCATAGGCGCCATCATCCTGAGCATCATGTACAAGCAGCTGACCTGGAAGAGATTCAAGGAAAACTGTTATATCACAATCCGGATTACCTCCATGATTATTTTCATCGCCATTGCCGCTAACCTGTTTACCGGCGCTTTTCTGAGTGCGGGGTGTGGTCAGGTGATCACCGATTTTCTCATGTCCCTGGGGTTGGGCAAGTGGGGGATTTTTATTACCATGCTGGCGATTATCCTCTTACTTGGCATGTTTATTGACTGGATCGGGATTTTACTGATTGTCGTGCCTATTTTCTCGCCAATACTTTTCAATCTCGGTTTTGATGCCCTCTGGGTAGGCCTGGTGATTTGTACCAGCCTGCAGATATCATTTCTTTCACCGCCATTCGCCTATTCCATTTTTTATTTGAAGGGCCTGGATCTCGGGCTGGATTTGATGGAGATGTATAGGGGGATTATTCCTTTTGTCTTTCTTCAGATCCTGGTGGTGATCGCCCTTATTCTCTTTCCCGGGCTGTGCCTGTGGTTGCCGAAGGTGCTGATGTAAACGGCAATTGAGGTTTACGGAAACGAAGTTTTGTGCGAGGTTTTATCTATGAACATCGGAAACCTTTTAAGCAGACATGCTCGGTATCAACCGGACAAACTGGCGCTGGTTTTTGAAGACAGGCGCCTGACCTATCAAGAATACAACCGGAATGTGAACTGTCTGGCAAACGCCCTGCTGGGGATGGGTGTCAAAAAAGGAGACAAGATCTCCACATTGCTTCCCAACGGTATGGAGATCCTTGAAGTCTACTGGGCCGCCGCGAAGATCGGCGCCGTGGCCGTGCCCCACAGCATGTTGCTGCTGGCCGAGGGACTCAAGTCCCTGTTGAACGATTCCGACACATCGACGGTAGTGACCTGTTCCGCCATGGTGGAAACACTGGACCGGATCAGGAAGGACCTCCCCGCCATTTCGGAGGATCGATTTCTGCTGATAGATGGTGCTGAGACACCCGGGTACCGGGATTATCATACCCTTACCTCAGCTGCCAGTGATGCCGATCCGCAAGGTATCGAAATCCATGAGGACGATATCTATAATATCATGTACAGCAGCGGCACCACCGGCGACCCGAAAGGGATTGTGATCAGCCACAAGATCCGCGTCGCCTACGCCACATTGTCCGCCTCCATCTTTCGCATGACCCCCGAAAGCGTCATGCTCCACTCGGGAGCACTGGTCTTTAACGGCGCATTCATCACCCTTTTGGCCTCCATGTTCCTCGGGAGCACCTTCATTCTTCATCGTCAGTTCGATACGGAAGCCTTTATCGATACAGTCCGGCGGGAAAAGGTGACCCATGTGATGATGGTGCCGTCCCAGGTTGTGGGGGTGCTTCATTCCCAGAATTTCTCCGCCGAAGCCCTCTCGACCCTGGAAATGATCTGCTCCGTGGGGGCGCCGCTTCATAAGGAGCACAAAGAAGAGTTGATCAGGCACCTACCCAACCGGCTCTACGAGCTTTACGGTCTCACCGAAGGATTCATGACCATTCTGGATCGAAACGATTACGAACAAAAAACCGGCTCCGTGGGAGCACCCACCGCCTTTTTTGATCTTCGTATCGAGGATGAGCGCAAAAACCCGGTTTCAGCGGGTCAGGTGGGGGAAATCGTGGGCAAAGGCCCCATACAGATGGTGGAGTACTACAAGCGCCCCGAAATGACCCGCCAGGCCATTGTAAACGGATGGCTTTACACCGGGGACATGGGGTATGTGGATGAAGACGGTTTTCTCTACTTGGTGGATCGAAAGAAAGACATGATCATATCCGGCGGCGTCAACGTATATCCCAAGGACATCGAAGAGATCATCGTTCAACACCCGGACGTCATGGAGGCCGCAGTAATCGGCATTCAGGATGAAAAATGGGGTGAAACCCCCGTCGCGGCCGTCACCCTGGCAAAAGGCGCAACACTCACCGCCGAGGAATTGGTCCAATGGACCAACGAACGGGTCAGCGCCAAATTCCAGCGCATTCGCCGGGCCGTTTTGCTGGAAGATTTTCCCAGAAATGCGGCCGGAAAAACCATGAAACGGACCATTCGCGATGATTTTCTCGCAAGAAAAGACAACATCTAAGGCCATCAGCTATGGCTGACGTTTTAAGCTGAAAAATAGGAGTCAAAACAATGAAACTTCAAGACATCAAAAACATAACGGTTCTGGGATCGGGCATCATGGGGCACGGCATTGCCCAAAGTTTCTTAATGGGCGACTACAAGGTAATGCTCTTTGACATTTCGGATGCTATCCTGGCAACCGCCAAAGCGCATGTCAAAAAGAACCTTGAGCTGTTTTTTAAATCGGGCATCATAAAAGAGACGGATATCGAAGCCTCCCTCCAGAGGCTCTCCACCACCACGGACCTTGAAAAGGCGGTTTCAGGGGCTGATTTCATCATCGAAGCGGCCCCCGAGGACATAAATCTCAAACAGGACCTTTTTGAAAAGATCGAGTCTTTTTGCAGTGATAATGCCATTATTGCCAGCAACACCTCCTCCCTGACGCTTCAGGCAATCGGGGAAAGGGTCAAAGACAAATCGAGGCTGGTGGTGACCCACTGGTTTAATCCCCCCCACATCGTTCCCACGGTGGAAGTGGTGAAAAACGAGGACACCAGCGATGAAACCGTCGATGTCGCCTATGAATTGATGGAGAAAATCAAAAAATCCCCGGTCAAAATCAACTGGGAAATCCCGGGGTTCATTGTCAACCGCATCCAGATTGCCATGGTTCGGGAAGTGCTGAACCTTTATAAACAAGGGGTTGCCAGCGCTTCTGATATTGACCGGGCCGTTAAAGGAAGCATGGGCTTTCGACTGGCCAGCATTGGGCCATTGCTCACCATTGATCTGGGAGGTGTAAAACTCTGGCGCAGCGTCTGCGCCAACCTGCTACCCCATATTGAAAGCGGCACCGAAGCCCCCGCAGCACTGGAAGACCTGATCGCCCAAGGGCATGACGGCATCAAGAGCGGCAAGGGATTTTACGACTATACCACCGATTTCTCGGAAGAAGACCTGGATAAAGCCATTGAACAAAGAGATCGTGAGTTCTTGAACCGTCTGAAAAATCTCTATTTCAAAAGCTAGAAATATTCGAAAAGGGGAAAAGCCATGACACGGGCATCCGAACTTTCGCTCACCCACTTAAGAGATCTCTCTACACTGAAATGGTACGTCATTCCGCTTCTGGCCATTGTTTTGTATGTTTATGCTCGGGAGATTAAGGAAGCACGTTCCACGGGAAACTGGGATGCCGTCTATGCGGGGCTCACCCTTTTCGGAATGGATTTTGTGAATGAGACGTGGAACGGATGGGTCTTGCATTTCTCAGACCGTTCCGCGTGCTGGACCGCGCCCGGTGAAACGGCGCTACGAACCATGGTGGGCTGGAACATCGAAATCATGTTCATGTTCGCCATCGCCGGCATCATCTATTACCATACCTTGTCCGAAGACCCGGCGGAACGTATCCTGGGCATTCCGAACCGCTGGTTCTGGGCCATCGCCTACTCAGCTTTCTGCGTATTCGTGGAATGCGCCCTCAACATGGGCGGCTTGCTGGTCTGGGAGTACCCCTGGTGGAACCGCACCTTTGAAGGGATCTGGCTCATTTTCTTTTTCGGCTATTTCCATTTCTTTGTGGCCATCATATTTGTGCTCTGGCTCAGAAGCCACACGGCCAGAATCTTTGTGGTTGCGTCCCTTTACATCGCCGCCATCATCGCCAACACCGTCTGCCTCGGGTTTTTGGGATGGGTTTATTGAGAAAAACACACGCTCTGTGAATGATGACGATTTTCTGCCGACGTTTAGTTCATGATAGTTGCCCTTTCAAAGTTTTCGAACAATGGATAGCCCGGCTTGTCCTGATCCCTCTTCATCCCTTGTTTCCCGTTCAAGCAAATACGTTTTATAGAGGTCGTTGATGCGCTTGAAACGATGGTTCAAACCATCCAGAAAGGCGTTCGCAGTGGCATCGGGGCCGAGCACTTTTTTCGACAGGATGTCCAATTCAGTGGGGTCCCGCGGTAGCACATGAATTTGCCGATCTTCCAGTATTTGCAGAAAATGCTCTATTCTTCTCAAAAAGAGGTAATCCTCCTTGAGTTGCCCGACAATGTTCCTTTCAAGGATCCCCGCCTCGAGAAGGACATCCAGCGCCAGCAGGGTGTTTCCCTGAAGCAGCATGGAATTTTCCGGGGCATGGATCAGCTGCAGCCCCTGAACCAGAAACTCCACATCCCGCAGTCCCCCGAAGCCGCTTTTCACGTCCGTTCCCCGCTGAATCCCCCGGGTAGTGGCCCGAACCGCCTCACGGCGCATGTGCTCGATGGAGTCTACGATAAAGGGTCTCTCCCTCTTCTCCACCAGGACCGGTTTCAGGCTTTCCAGAAACCGGTAACCTAAGGCGATGCTGCCCGCCACGGGACGCAACTTAAACGCTGCCTGAATTTCCCAAAGGGCCGCATGCTCCCGATAATAGGTCAATAAGCGGCTCAAGCTGGGCACGAGGTCCCCTGATGCGCCGAAAGGTCTCAATCGGAGATCGACGCGATAGACATAACCCTCTTCGGTATGATCGGACAGGTCGGATCTCACCGATTCCATAACCTGCGTGTACAGCCGCTTCATACCTCCCCGCTTCAAACCTCCCGGGTGCGGAGAAGGCGCATTCTGGCCGGGGGCGTCTTCATAAAGCGCCAGGAGATCTATGTCCGAACTGTAGTTGAGTTCATTGCCCCCCAGCTTTCCGAAGGCCATGACACAAAAACGGGTTTCCGGGTCTTTCAGAGTTTCAGGAAGGCTCCCTTCCTCGCCTAAGCGCTGCCAGGTCTTTTCCACCACAGCCTGGGTGATGGCGTCGGCCAGAATCGACAACTCCGCCATCACCTCCCGGGTATCGACCCCCAGGCAGATATCCCGCGTCCCGATGCGCAGGATCTCACGCCTCCTAAATCTTCGGAGCTTATTGAGCCACTCTCTGTGTCGCCTGCTGATGGATGCTGCCTGACGCAGCTCCGCCATCAGATCTTCGCTCCGGCGGGTCTTATGAAGCATCTCCGGGATGGTCAACCAATCCAGGAAACCGGGATTGCGGATCAGTGTGTCCGCCAGAAATTGACTCACCGAAAAGACACTCAGAAGAATCTCGAGACGCATGGGCTGGGAGAGGAATAGCCCGTACTGAAACTCCGGGCTCAAGGTGGTATGAATAAACCGTTCCCAGTTATTGAGCGCCATGTCCGGGTCCGGCCTCGTGGACAGGATGTCAAAGGCCAGCACAGCCAATCTGGAAAAGGCATTCCGCCGTTCCCCTTCTCCGGCCAGACGTTTGAGGTTGGAATGGGCCCGCCGGATGTTCCTGAACCCTGCTTCAACCAGAACCCGGCCGATCACATCTTCAGACAGGCCTTCAGACATCACCAGATCCACGACGCTTCCGGTCTTGGGATCAGGCAATGTCTCACGGCCAAACTGACGCTCCACAAAGGTTCTGACAGCTGCCGTATGGGTCTCATAATCGATTCTCAACTGCTGGCCCGGAATCAATCCCCCCACCTTTTCGTAACCCATTCGCCGCGCCAGATGATCGAATTCGTCTGAATTCGGCTCCGGCAAAAAGAGGTCTTTCGCAGAGCCTCTAAGCATACGCATACCGTTAATCAGTCGCCTCAAGAACACATATGCAGAATCCATCCGCAAAAATTCTTCCGGCTCCAGCACCCCTGCCTCGGTCAACCCCACCAGCGCCTCGTGGATCCGCTGGGATCTCAGCCCGGGATCATCCTTTCCGTGCATCACCTGGAGACTTTGAACGCCGTATTCGAGGTCCACCAGCCCTCCGGCACTAAACTTTGCATTCGGCCCGCCTTTTTTCCCTTTTTCCGCGAATTGCTTTTCCCTTAGGCTGCGCACTTCCTCGAAATCGACGCTGTCGGACCCGTAAATCATCTCATCCCGCAAACGTTCCAACTGAGCACCGAAGGCTGCATCTCCGCCGATGGCGCGTAGACGGACCAGTGCCAGCCGCTCAAAGGAGTGGGCCCCACCGCCCGCTCCATAATACTTACAGAAGTTCTCCAGGCTGGAGGCCAGGGGGCTGGCGCTGCCAAATGGGCGGAGTCTCAGGTCAATGTGGAAGATGCCCTCCCGTTTGGCCTCGATAAAGCGAGACACCCCTTTCACAAGCCGATCATAAAACTCCAGATTCGTAATGACCTCAGGGCCGTCCGTCTGCCCGTTGTCGCTGTAAACGTAGAGCAGTTCGATGTCCGATGCGTAGCCGAGCGCCCTGCCGCCGAGCTTTCCCAGCGCCAACACGGCGAGTCTTGCCTCGATACCCGCAACGGTTCTGGGCTTTCCGAACCGACCGGCCAGGTCCTCATAAATGAAACGTGTAGCTGCACGCACGACGCTCTCAGCCAGCACGGACACCTTCTCTGAAAACACCGCAAATCCGGTGTCCGGGTAAAGGATGTAGTCCAGATCGATCAGAAAGATTTCACGGTCCTTGAATCGATTGAGGGCCTCTTTTTGTTCCTCCAGGGTCTCGCCCTCCGAAGTGGCCTGCGCCAACCGTTCCTCAACAGTCTTCTCACTTTCGCTGAAACGATGTCCACGGACGTGAGGCTCAAACATGGGAAGGAGGCTTTCATATTGCAGACGGATGAAGTCCTCCCACAGATAGTCGCTAGCGCCTAAGAGCCGCGCCAGATCCCTGAGCGTATGGGGATTGGCCAGCAATTCCATCCATCGCCCTTTTTCCGGGAGGGCGAGAATTTCTCTTACCAGCTGTTCAAACCTGGAAAGCGCTGCATGGGGATCGGGAGATTTGGAGAGAAAATATGTGAATTGCTTGGTCAGAAGCACGGACAGGCGCACCCGGTCCAGGAGGTCGGGATCGGTAATCTTCCGACCGGATGCGTTCACCATATCGATTCGATCTTCAATTCGGCTGCCGATGGTCCGAATCCGAACATGCTCGATGTGGACACGGTTCAGAGATAGGGCGTTACTAAGGGAATAGAGGAAAGCAGGATTGTCTTCCCCGATCACCCGCAACCGGGTGAAATGCTCGTGGTGGTTGTTGATGTGGATCTCCACAGGGTAAAGGAAAGCGGCTCCATCGGATCCGGTTTGCGCCAGACGCTGCACCACCATGTTGTTAACCAGGGTACGGGCCTCACCGGTTGCGGCATCCCCACCTTTTTCCATGAGCCTAAAAATGCCTTGAAGCTTTTCCTTCAACTGGGAGGCCCAAGCCTTGAAAGAGAGGGTCGTTTCCAAATGACCGGTAAAATGATCGATGATTCGACGCCTTTTTAGCGGATCGGGAACAAATTTTACCCGGGGTCGCGATTGCAGCCTGTTCCCTTTGCCGGGCCCCGGGGCTGATGGGATGGCGGCCGCCTGTCCATAGGTAAAAATGTCACCTGATAGAACGCTGAAACCCATTCCCGCCAGGACCCCTGTAATGATGGAGAACTCGAAAGGATAGTCGAATGCCAGTACCGTAATGTCCACGCTCCCATCCCGGCGGGATGTAGCCGTCACCTCCAGCGGCCGTTCCGAAGCCAGTCCGGCCAGGCTCCTTATGTGGCGATAAATTTCTTTTTTCGGAAAACTACCGAAATAGTCGTCGCTGAGCCGGTCCCGGTGTTCCTTGAGGAAGCGCTCATCCACTTCAGGGCATGCGGACTTGAGACTTATCAGGTCGGGCTTCATCTGTTCGATTCTCCGTTCGAGGGTAAGATTGCACGGGTTTGCCATGATGCGTCAAAACGCTGATGGCAGTCGTTGTCATTGGTTGATTGTAACAAAAATAACTTACAGGGAATATGGAATATCGTACAAGGAATGTCAAATTTCCAAACAGGGGGGTCCCGGTTGATTGGACAAAAAAAGCCCCCGCGATTCGGCGGAGGCCATTTTGGGGGGGATTGGAAATTAAATATCGTAGTAGAGAGCGAACTCCCACGGATGGGGCCGCCGATCAATGGCCAGCACTTCGTTTTTCATTTTGTAGGAGATCCAGTTTTCGATGACGTCCGATGTAAACACATCACCCTTCAGCAGATAGTCATTATCGGCCTCAAGTGCCCCCAGAACTTCCCGCAGGGAACCCGGCGCCTGAGGCACCTTGGCCAACTCTTCGGGCGGCAGATCGTAAATGTCCTTGTCCAGGGCCTCGCCCGGATCGATCTTGTTCTGGATACCGTCGATGCCCGCCATAAGCATGGCGGAGAATGCCAGGAAGGGATTACAGCTGGGGTCTGGGCAGCGAAATTCGATTCGTTTGGCCTTTTCCGACTGCGAGTAGAGGGGGATACGGATGGCGGCGCTTCGATTCCGCATGGAATATGCCAGGTTGACGGGGGCCTCGAATCCGGGCACCAGTCGCTTGTAGCTGTTGGTGGTCGGATTCGTAAACGCCAGAAGTGACGGCGCGTGCTTCAAAAGCCCGCCGATGGCAAACATGGCCATCTCCGACAGTCCCGCATAGCCGTCTCCCGCAAACAGGTTGACGCCATCCTTCCAGAAGGACATATGTACGTGCATGCCTGTGCCGTTGTCGTTGAACAGGGGTTTGGGCATAAAAGTGACGGTTTTTCCGTACTTGCGGGCCGTATTCTTGATCACGTACTTGTACTTGAGCAGATTGTCGGCCATGGTGACCAGAGGAGCGAAACGCATATCGATCTCAGCCTGACCGCCCGTAGCCACTTCATGATGCTGGGCTTCAATGAGCACCCCGATCTTCTCCAGGGTCAACATCATATCGCTTCTGAGATCCTGCATGCTATCGGTGGGGGGTACCGGAAAATAACCTTCCTTGTAACGCACTTTGTAGGCCAGGTTGGGATCCTCTTTTCGGCCGGCATTCCATCGGCCCTCGACGGAGTCGAGATGGTAATACCCCTCGTGTTCGTTCTGATCGAAACGGACGTCGTCAAAGACGAAAAATTCGGCCTCGGGCCCGAAAAAGGCGGTGTCGGCCATCCCCAGGGACTTTATATAATTCTCCGCCTTGCGGGCGATGTTACGGGGGTCACGGGTGTAATCCTCGCCGGTCACGGGATCACAGATATTACAGCTGATGACCAGTGTTTTGGCTGCGAAAAAGGGATCGATAAACGCGGTTTCCGGCACCGGTTTGACAAGCATGTCCGACTCGTTGATGGCCTGCCATCCACGGATGCTGGACCCGTCAAAACCCAAGCCCTCTTCAAAGGTTGCTTCCTCGAATTCCCTGGCGGGAATGGAAAAATGTTGCCAAAGCCCCGGAAAATCCATAAACCGCAAATCCACCACCTGGACCCCTTCCGCCTTGATCAGGCCCATAACATCTTTGGGCGTTTTCAATTCGCTCATTTTTTTGTTCCTCCTTTTTGTGTTTTATATGTTAATCGTACAACCAAACAATTGGAAGCGGGTTAAACAGATCTGTCAACTCGGTTGCTTCCTTTACCATATCCTCTTGAAGCTGTCCTTTTTTGTTAACAGCAAAATGCATGCCACGGAATTGGAGGGTGGCCAATTCCAGCGTCTTCACGCGGTGTTAAGAAAGTCTTCACGCTGAAATGTGAAAAAACGGCCGCCATTCACCGACATTTATGTATAAATAAGACTTTTTTTTATACAAAAATGTAACACTCCTTAAGAAACGCGGTGAACAGTATGTTAATGGCAGACGCCCCTCGTTCACATGTCTCAGGGCCGAAATCCGGACGTCTTACTCGAGGCAGAACTTGGAAGTTTCCTTTTCGATAGGCACGGGGTATTCGCCGTTAAAACAGGCGAAGCAGAGATCCTGATCAGGAATGGCGGTCGCTTGCTTCAGGTTGTCGATTGACAAGTAACCCAGGCTGTCCAATCCAACGAAATCCCGAATTTCATCCACGGATTTCTGGGCCGCAATCAATTCGCCCCGGGTGGAAAAATCGATGCCGTAATGGCAAGGGTAGGCGTGGGGCGGACAGCTTACAACCATGTGGACCTCTTTTGCGCCGATCTCGCGGAGCGTCTTCACCCGGGTCTTGGCCGTGGTGCCACGGATAATGGAATCCTCCATGATCAGCACCCGTTTTCCCTTGAGCAATTCCTTCACCGGATTCAGTTTCACCTTGACCCCGAAATCCCGCATGGTTTGGGATGGCTGGATGAAGGTCCTGCCGATGTAGTGGTTTCGAATCATGCCCATCTCAAGAGGGATCCCGGACGCCTGAGCATAACCGATGGCCGCGTAATTCCCGGAATCGGGAAAGGGCATCACAAAATCCACATCCAGGGGGAATTCCTTGGCCAGAAGTTCTCCCTGCCGCTTTCGGAACAGATAGACGTTCTCGCCGAATACATTGCTGTCGGGCCGGGAGAAATAGATCAGCTCGAAAATACACTGGCTGCGCCGGGATGGAATGCCGGAAGGAATGCTTCTGATGCCGTTCTTATCGATGATCACAATCTCGCCGGGTTCAATCACCCGGAGAAATTCCGCTTCTACCAGGTCAAAGGCGCAGGTTTCGGAGGCCAACACATAACCACCATTGAGCTTTCCAAGACACAAAGGCCGGAAGCCGTTGGGATCCTTGGCGGCGATAAGACTGTCCTCGGTCATAACCACCACCGAATAGGCCCCCCGAAGCTGGCCCATGGTCTCGGCCATGGCCTGTTCCATACCCAGGCTCAAACGCCGAGCCATCAGGTGCAGGACCACTTCGCTGTCCATGGTGGTCTGAAAAATAGACCCGTTTTGTTCCAATTCCGAACGAATCTGGTGGGCATTGACAATGTTGCCGTTATGGGCGATTGACATATAGTGGCCCGAATGGCGGACGCGAAAGGGCTGAGCATTGCACAACAGAGAAGAGCCCGTGGTGGAATACCGCACATGCCCCAACGCCATGTTGCCCTCGAGTCCGTTTAAGATCTGTTCGTTGAAGATCTCGGGAACCAGACCCATGGCCTTATGTTCCACCACTTTTTTCCCATCGGAAACCACAATGCCCGCACTTTCCTGGCCACGGTGCTGAAGGGCGTAAAGCCCGAAATAGGTCAGCTTGGCTGCATCCTCGTGGCCGTAAACGGCAAAAATACCGCATTCATCCCTGGGTCGTCTGGATTGAAATTCTGTATCGCTCATGGCTCATACCCGCTGTTAAGGATAAGATTTCCGGAAACGTAAGGCGAAGGGCAGTTGGCGGGGTCGCTGGAAAAAATCCGCCCTCCGCAAGCCGACTCCGCCAAAGTAGCAAATGCTACGACGGCTGGATCCTCGTTCCGCAATCAGTTATTGTGGTATTCCTGTATAGTCTTGACCTTCAGATCTTCTTCCGACATGGACCGGATGGCCTCAAGGGTCGCTTTTGCGCCGGCCAGTGTCGTCGTATAAGGAACATTAAGCGTCAAAGAGGCCCTGCGAATGGAATACGATTCGGCGATGGCCTTTTTGTCGCTCGTGGTGTTGATCACCAAGTGAATCTCTCCGTTTTTGATCATGTCCACAACGTGAGGACGTCCTTCTCTTACCTTGTTGACCGACTCATTGGCCACGCCGTTTTCCATCAGAAAGCGGGAAGTACCTTTTGTGGCCAGGATCTTGAACCCCAGACCGTGGAGTCCCATGGCCACGGGGAGGACAGCCGCTTTGTCCGTATCCTTCACACTCACAAACACTGTCCCCATCAGGGGGATTTTCTGGCCGGCGGCCAACTGGGACTTCCCGAAAGCCAGACCGAAATTGCGATCAATCCCCATAACCTCACCGGTGGATTTCATCTCCGGCCCCAGTATGGTATCCACTCCGGGAAACCGGCTGAAGGGAAAGACCGCTTCTTTCACGGATACATATTCGGGGGCCACTTCCCGGGTCAAACCCAACTCTTGAAGGGTTTTCCCCATGATCACCTGGGTGGCCATATTGGCAAGCGGCACACCGGTGGCTTTGCTCACAAAGGGTACGGTCCGCGAGGCCCGCGGATTCACTTCAATCACATAGATGATACCGTCCTTCACCGCATACTGAATGTTCATGAGACCCACCACAGACAACTCTTTGGCCAATGCGCGAGTATGTTCCATGATGGTCTTAAGAATTTCCGGTTCCAGCGAAACGGGGGGCAGTACGCAGGCACTGTCGCCGCTGTGAATCCCAGCCTCTTCGATATGTTCCATGATGCCGCCGATAATGGTGTCGTGACCGTCGGAAATGGCATCCACATCAATTTCAATGGCCCCGTCCAGAAACCGGTCGATGAGCACGGGTTTTCCCGGGGAAACCTGGACCGCCGTCACCATATAGTATTCCAGATCTTTCCGGTCGTAAACGATTTCCATGGCTCGCCCCCCCAGCACAAATGAGGGTCTCACTACCACGGGATATCCGATCCGGTCTGCTATTTGAATGGCTTGTTCTTTGTTCACGGCAATGCCGTTTTCAGGCTGCAGGATCCCCAGTTTCTTGAGCATCACCTGGAAACGCTCCCGATCCTCGGCCCGATCGATACTGTCCGGACTGGTGCCCAGAATTTTGACACCCGCATCCGAAAGGGGAACGGAAAGGTTCAGAGGGGTCTGTCCGCCGAATTGCACAATGATGCCTTCGGGGTTCTCCTGTTCCACAATATGCAGCACGTCCTCACGGGTAAGCGGCTCAAAGTAGAGCCGATCCGATGTGTCGTAGTCGGTACTCACGGTTTCCGGGTTGCTGTTCACCATGATGCTTTCAATGCCCATCTCCCGAAGGGCCAGAGAGGCATGAACGCAGCAGTAATCAAATTCAATCCCCTGACCAATGCGGTTGGGTCCACCTCCCAGGATGACCACTTTTCTGTTCCGGGATGTCCGAATCTCGTTTTCCTGCTCATAGGTGGAATAGTAATAGGGGGTGAAAGCCTCAAATTCGGCTGCACAGGTATCCACCAGTTTGAAGACCGGTTCAACGCATTTTGATTTTCGGATCTGCCGAACCGCCTCTTCGGTGATATCAAAAATGCCGGCCAATTGAACATCCGAAAAACCGTATGCTTTAACCTCTTTCAGAAAATCCTGGTCCCATTGATCCGGACCGTTCCCTTCACGGGCCATTTGACGCAACCGGGCTTCAAAGGCGTAAATCTGCTGAATATGATAGAGGAACCAGGGATCGATGCTTGAGAGCTCATGAAGTTTCTCGATGGTCATACTCCGGTTAAAGGCTTCGTAAATATAAAAAAGCCGGTGAGAGCCCGGGTGAATGATGCCTCTTTCCAGTTCATAGTCGTCCATTTTTGAAAGGGCGCACTCGGGAGTATCGGTTCCCATGCTGAATCGCCCGATCTCCAGTGAGCGCACCGCCTTTTGAAGCGATTCCTTAAAAGTCCGACCGATGGCCATGGTCTCGCCCACGGACTTCATGGACGTGGTCAGGAAATCCTTTGTGCCCGGAAACTTTTCAAAGGTCCACCGGGGCACTTTGACCACGCAGTAATCGATGGTGGGCTCAAAGGAAGCAAGGGTTTCCCGGGTGATGTCGTTGGGGATCTCATCCAGAGTGTAGCCCACGGCCAGTTTGGCGGCAATCTTGGCGATGGGAAATCCCGTGGCTTTGGAGGCCAGGGCCGAACTTCTGGACACACGGGGGTTCATTTCAATGACCACCATCTCCCCCGTATCCGGATGAATGGCGAATTGAATGTTGCTGCCGCCTGTTTCAACGCCGATCTCCCGAATAATGGCGAGAGATGCATCCCGCATAAC
Organism: Desulfatiglandales bacterium; assembly: GCA_963663335.2. Lineage (GTDB taxonomy): Bacteria > Desulfobacterota > DSM-4660 > Desulfatiglandales > Desulfatiglandaceae > NaphS2. Next base: position 1,745,300 of record CAXXLN010000002.1, read on the forward strand.
CTGGTATTCACGGTCGGAAAGGGTCTGGGCCGGCGCCACGGTGATGCTGTCTCCCGTGTGAACGCCCATGGGATCGAAATTTTCGATGGAGCAGATAATCACCACATTGTCTTTGAAATCCCGCATGACTTCCAGTTCATATTCTTTCCAGCCGAGGAGCGATCGTTCCATGATCACCTCGGAAATCATGCTGGCGTCAAGGCCCGCCTTGGCAATCTCTTCCATCTCTTCCCGGTTGTAAGCCACGCCACTGCCGATGCCGCCCAGGGTAAAACTGGCCCGGATAATGACGGGGTAGCCGATCTGTTCCGCCGCATACCTGGCCTCTTCCATGTTTCTGGCAATGAAGTTATCCGGCACTTTGAGACCGATTTTTTCCATGGCGTTACGGAACAGCTCACGATCCTCCGCCTTCTGAATCACCGGCAAGGAGGCTCCCAGCATTTCCACGCCCAGTTTTTCCAGAATCCCCGATTCCGCCACTTCTACGGCCGTATTGAGCCCGGTCTGCCCTCCCAGGGTGGGCAGGATGGCCTGGGGCCGCTCCCGCTCGATAATTTTGGTCACCACCTCGGCGGTAATGGGCTCGATATAAGTGCGGTGGGCCGTTCCCGGATCGGTCATGATGGTAGCGGGATTGCTGTTGATGAGCACAATCTCAAAACCTTCCTCCATCAGGGCCTTACAGGCCTGAGTGCCCGAGTAGTCGAATTCGCAGGCCTGACCGATGACAATGGGACCGGAGCCGATGATGAGAATTTTATGAATGTCGGTGCGTTTGGGCATAGTTTTATAGGTGTAAGGTTTAAGGTTTAAGGCTTAAGGTATTTGAAGCTTTTTCCATCATCTCGATGAACCGGTCAAACAGATATGCAGCATCATGGGGCCCCGGCGATGCCTCGGGGTGATACTGAACCGAGAAAAGGGGATGTTTTTTGTGTGCCAGGCCTTCCAGGGTATTGTCGTTCAAGTTCAAATGGCTGACTTCCACATCGGGGTCTTTCAACGTGCCGTGATCCACGCTGAAACCGTGATTCTGGGAAGTGATTTCCACTTTGCCCGTTTTCAGGTCTTTTACCGGCTGATTGCCGCCCCGGTGACCGAATTTCAGCTTAAAAGACTCCCCCCCCATAGCCAGACCCAGCAATTGATGTCCCAGACAAATGCCGAAAATAGGCCGTCGGCCGATTTGTTTGCGAATGGTCTCAACAGCGTAGGTCACTGCTGCCGGGTCCCCCGGGCCGTTGCTCAAAAAAAGACCGTCCGGGTTGAGCTGATCGATAACATTCGATTCGATGGTCGCCGGAACCACCAACACCCGGCAGCCCCGTGCCTCCAGAGACCGAAGGATATTGTATTTGATACCGTAATCCACAGCCACCACGCAATAGCCCTTGTTGCCTTCCGGCCAGGTGAACAAGGACAAATCGGTGGGCACCGGTTTCCCGTTTTGCCACAGAAAAGGTTCCCGGCAGGTCACCTCCCTCACCAGATCCGCACCGGTCATTTGGGGCGATGCTTTAGCCTTTCGAACCAGAGAAGCGGGATCCAGGTCCTCGGTGGAGAGCACCCCCCGCATGGCGCCGGAAAGGCGAATATGACGCGTAAGAGCCCGCGTGTCAAGCCCCTCAATCCCGGGAATATCATTTTCTTTCAGATAATCCCCGAGACTTTTCCGCGATCTGAAGTTGCTGGGATAGGGCTGGTATTCTTTCACCAGGAAAGCCTTAACCTGAATACGGTCCGATTCAACATCGGCTTCATTGACCCCGTAATTACCGATCAGCGGGTAGGTCATGGTGACCATCTGACCACAGTAGGAAGGATCGGTAAGAATCTCCTGGTAGCCGGTCATGCTGGTATTAAAAACCACTTCACCGGTGGTTTCCCATCGGCCCGTAAAGGAGCGACCCTTATAGATGGTCCCGTCTTCCAGAGCGAGTAACGCTTTCATATCCTTTTCTTCTCTCCCAAAAACCTCATGATGCCCCCAGCGGTCCGCCTGCCGTCGGCGATGGCCTTGACCACCAGAGACTGGCCCAGTGCCATATCCCCGGCTGCAAAAATGCCCTCGACACTGGTCATGCCCCAATGATCCGCCTGTATATGACCACGCTCATTTAACTGAATCCCCAGGCTGTCCACAATTTTGTTCAGGGTGGGCGCCGTAAACCCCATGGCCAGTATGACGAGATCCACATCCTGCCGGAACCGGGTCCCCGGTTTTTCAACGGGTCGAGTCAAACGTCCGTCTTTCCCCCGTTTCCAATCCACCTCAACACATTCCACGCCGGTGACCGTCCCCCTTTTCCCAAAGAATTCCTGCGTCATCACGGCCCAGCGACGCTTTCCGCCTTCCTTGTGGGCGTGGGTGGTGCGCAGAATCCGGGGCCAAACCGGCCAAGGGGATGATGCCGGACGTTCAACGGGTGGTTCGGGGAGAATCTCAAACTGCCAAACTTCCTCGGCACCCTGTCTGAGGGCCGTTCCCACGCAGTCGGAACCGGTGTCCCCACCGCCGATGACCAGCACCTTTTTCCCGCCGGCATGAATCTGTTGGGAAGACAAAATAGGCTCACCCGAATTTCGACGGTTTTGCTGGCACAGGTAGTCCATGGCAAAATGTACGCCCTGAAGCTCCCGGCCGGGAACTTTGAGATTCCGGGGTTCTCCCGCACCACAGGCCATGCAAACCGCATCAAAACGCTGTTTTAAAAATCGATAGGAGAGATCCTCTCCCACCCACACCCCGGTTTCAAAGAGAACCCCTTCATTTCGCATCAGTGCGACCCGGCGTTCCACCACCCATTTTTCCAGTTTGAAATCGGGAATACCGTATCTGAGGATCCCCCCCGGACGCTGGGCGCTCTCAAATACCGTGACTAAGTATCCCGCTTTGTTGAGGGTGTCGGCAACTGCCAGACCTGCCGGGCCTGAGCCGACCACCGCTACTTTTCCGTCCATTCGTTTTTTCGGCGGCGTAGAAGTTATATATCCCTTTGAGAAGCCTTTTCCAATCAAAAAGAGTTCAATCTGCCGAATGGTGACGGGATCATCGTGAATGCCGTCCACGCATGCCGCCTCGCAGGGCGCAGGACAGATACGCCCGGTGAACTCCGGAAAATTATTGGTGCTCAATAAAATCTCCAGACCTTCCCGCCACTCTCCCCGTCTGGCAGAGTCATTGAACTCCGGGATGATGTTGGATAGGGGACAGCCGTACGCATGACAAAAAGGGGTACCGCACACCATACAACGGGATGATTGGAGCATCACATCGTCATCGTGCAGTGATCGTTCAACCGCCTCATAATCCTTCAACCGCTCAGACACCGGTCGGTAGCCCGGATCTCTTCGTTTGGGTTCCATCATGGCGGCTGTATTACCCATGCTGCACCTCTTCCCGCTCGGTCTCCTCGTCTTCCTTGCTCATCTTTCCGAGAACCCGTCGATACTCCATGGGAAATACCTTGACAAAAAAGGGCAGGCTGGACTCCCAGCTATCCAATATGGACCGCGCCTTGGGACTTCCCGTATGATCCAGGTGTTGAAGGATCATGCTCTTCAATTCCGCCTCATCCTCCGCGTTTACCACCAGCTCCAGGTCCACCATATCAAGGTTACAACGACGGTCAAACCGCCGGTTCGGATCGTAGACATAGGCAATTCCGCCGCTCATGCCCGCCGCAAAATTGACACCGGTCTCTCCCAGGACCACCACCCTTCCGCCGGTCATGTACTCGCAACCGTGGTCTCCCACGCCTTCCACCACGGCGAGCGCGCCGCTGTTTCGAATGGCGAAACGTTCCCCCGCCTTGCCGTGGAGGTATACTTCGCCTGAGGTGGCGCCGTAAAGGATCACATTCCCGGCAATGACATTTTCTGACGGCACAAAGGTGGCGTCTTCATGAGGTTTGACGATAATCTTTGCGCCTGATAGCCCCTTCCCCAGATAATCGTTGGCCTCCCCTTCCAATACAAATGTCAGCCCTTTTGCACCGAAAGCACCGAAACTCTGACCGGCGGTCCCTTGAAAACGGCACAAAATGGTATCGGCCGGAAGTCCCTGGTTTCCGTAACGTTTGGCCACTTCACCACTCAGCATGGCGCCCACCGTCCGATTTACATTCCGTATGGGGGAGGATATTTCCGTTTTTTCGCCGTGATCGAGCGCTTTTTGCGCCCGGGCGATCAGGTTATGATCCAGCACATCTGAAATGGGATGATCCTGCGATTCGGTGCAGCGTCTGGGGGACCCGTTTTCGACTTCGGGAAAATAGAAGATTTTTGAAAAGTCCAATCCTCCGGCTTTCCAGAAATGGATGGCACGGGACATTTCAAGGAGATCGGACCGCCCGATCATATCGTCCATTTTTCTGAACCCCAATTGTGCCATGTATCCGCGTACTTCCTCCGCCAGCATGGTAAAGAAATTCTCCAGGTGCACAGACTCCCCTCTAAAGCGTTTTCGAAGCGCTTCGTCCTGGGTGGCAATGCCCACCGGGCAGCGATTGTTGTTACACTTTCGCACCATGACGCATCCCAGAACCACCAGAGCGGCGGTGGCAAAGCCATACTCTTCTGCTCCCAAAAGAGCGGCCACCACCACATCCCGGCCCGTTTTCATCTGGCCGTCCGCCTGCACCCGAATCCGGCTTCGGAGACCGTTCAAGATCAAGGTCTGCTGCGTATCTGAAATACCCAGTTCCCATGGTGCACCCGCATGGCGTATGGAGGAAAGAGGGGCGGCACCGGTCCCGCCGTCATAGCCGCTGATGAGGACCATATCCGCATGGGCCTTGCTGACGCCTGCGGCAATGGTTCCCACGCCCACCTCCGAAACCAGCTTGACGGAGATTCTCGCCCGGGGATTGGCATTCTTAAGATCAAAAATCAACTGACTGAGATCCTCGATGGAATAGATGTCGTGGTGCGGCGGCGGTGAAATCAGTGTGACGCCGGGTGTGGCGTGCCGAACCCGTGCAATCTCCAGATTGACTTTGTGCCCGGGGAGCTGGCCCCCTTCACCGGGTTTGGCCCCTTGGGCAATCTTGATCTGGATTTCCCGGGCATTCACCAGATACTCCGCCGTCACGCCGAAGCGACCGCTGGCCACCTGTTTGACGGCGCTTGAACGGCTGTCGCCATTTACCAGCGGTACGTAGCGGGCCGGATCCTCACCGCCCTCGCCGCTGTTGCTGCAACCGCCGAGTCTGTTCATGGCGATGGCAATGGTTTCGTGGGCTTCCCGGCTGATGGACCCGAAACTCATGGCACCCGTAAAAAAACGTTTGACGATTTCGGAAACAGGCTCCACTTCCTCAAGGGGGATCGGATCGGTTTTTCGAAAAGCGAACATACCCCGCAAGGTAGACTGTTTTTCGGACTGATCGTTAATGGCTTCGGCATAACGGACATACAGAGCGGCATCGTTTTCCCGGACAGCCCGCTGGAGATGATAAATGGCCTCCGGTGTCCAGAGATGCCGTTCCCCATCCACCCGCACATTGAAATGCCCGCCGCTGGGCAGAATCTTCGGCACATGGGGGGACGGGTCGCAGGCGGATTGGTATCGATCCATGGCCTCTTTTGCAATCTCATCCAAGCCGATCCCCTCGACCCGTGAATCGGTTCCCCTGAAGTACCTGTCCACCACCTTGGTATTGAGCCCCACCGCTTCAAAAACCTGTGCGCTTCGGTAACTCCGAAGCGTTGAAATGCCCATTTTGCTCATGATCTTGAGCAGCCCCTTGCACAGGGCCTTGATGTAGTTTTCGATGCTTACGGCCGTACCCAGTTCCCGCCCCAATGTCTTTCGAACCGCCATGGCGGCGACAATTTCGAAGGCCAGATAGGGATTGACCGCCGTGGCCCCATAACCCAGAAGGAGGGCCACATGCATTACTTCCCGTGCTTCCCCCGTCTCGACGATGAGACCCGCGGAAGTTCTAACGCCAAGCCCGATCAGGTGCTGATTGACCGCGGACACCGCCAACAAGGACGGGATGGGTGCCATTTCGTCAGGCAGATCCCGGTCGCTCAAGACGATCAGTTGGTACCCTTCCCTGACGGCCGCTTCGCTTTCTTCGCAGATGCGGTTCAGCGCCGTTTCAAGCCCAACACCGTTCCCCTCTTCCACGGGGAATCCGATCCGGACGGTTCTGGCACGAAACCCCTCCAGGTTGAGGTCCTTTAATCGGATCAGATCCTCGTTGGTCACGATGGGATGAAGCAATTTGATCAACCGGCTGTTACGGGGGGTTTCCGCCAGAATGTTTCCGGGATTTCCAATGAAGGTCATGAGGCTCATGACCAGTTCTTCCCTTACCGGATCGATGGGCGGATTGGTCACCTGGGCAAAGAGCTGCTTAAAATACCCGAACAGCACCTGGTTCTTTTCACTGAAGACGGCGAGCGGCGTATCCGCGCCCATGGCCCCTACCGGCTCATGTCCGGTGGCGGCCATGGGGGCCATGATCATTTGAAGATCTTCACGGGTATAACCGAACAATTTCTGCTGAAAAGGAAGCCGCTCGAAATCCGGCTTGATGGACGCCACTTCCCCGTAGAATCCCCTCAGGCTGATCCGGTTTTCTTCCACCCACCGGCGATAGGGCTGGCGCCGGGCGTTCAAGTTCTTGATTTCTCCGTTCTTGAGCACCCGTTTCTTTTCAAAATCGACCAAGATCATTCTGCCCGGTCCCAAGGCCCCTTTTTCAAGAACGTCTTCCGGCGCAAATTCCAACACGCCCGCTTCCGAAGCAAACACCACCATTCCCTGACGGGTGATGGTGTAACGGGCGGGCCTGAGCCCGTTTCGATCCAGCATGGCCCCCACCTGGCTCCCATCCGAAAATGCAACGGCCGCCGGTCCGTCCCAGGGTTCCATCAAACCCGCATGGTATTCAAAAAATCCCCGTTGATCCGGCCCCATGGGATATTTAACGCCCCATGCTTCCGGAACCAACATGAGCATGGCATGGGACAGAGACCTGCCGGCGCTGGTCAGCAGTTCCAGGGCATTGTCCAGGCAGGCGGAATCGCTTCCCCGTTCATCAATGATGGGCAGAAGCTTTTTGATTTCCTTCCCGAACAGGGGGGAGGAAAGGGCCTGTTCGCGAGCACGCACCAGATTCAAATTTCCGCGAAGCGTATTGATTTCGCCGTTATGGGCCATGTAACGAAAGGGTTGCGCCAATTCCCAGGACGGAAAGGTATTGGTGCTGTATCGCTGGTGCACCACCGCCAGGGCGCTGACCATTTCCGGGTCTTTTAGATCTTCGTAAAAACCGGCCAACTGCTGGGCCGTAAACAAGCCTTTGTACACGATGGTACGGCAGCTCATACTGGGCAGATAGCATTTGCCCGCGGATTCCCCCAATGCCATGGACCGTTTCTCAATGGCCTTGCGGGTCACATAGAGTTTTCGCTCCAGGGCCGCCCCTTCAAGGCTCCCCCCGTCCACAAAAAACTGACGAATCCAGGGCCGGGTCGCCCTGGCCTGCCCGGCGATGACGCCTTCATTCACCGGGACATCGCGCCACCCCAGAAATGTCAGGCCTTCATGGGATACGGTTTTTTCAATCTCTCCGGCCCATCTGTTACCCAACCGGGGATCCAAGGGAAGAAACACCATGCCGACGCCGTATCGGCCGATGGGCGGCAGGGAGATGTTCTCTCCGGCGCATGCTTTTTTGAAAAACAGCTCCGGCAATTGCAGCAAAATGCCGGCCCCGTCCCCAGTGGTCTGATCGCCGCCGACGGCGCCCCGGTGCATGAGGTTTTCCAGCACCTTGAGGCCGTTAATGATCACATCGTGATCTTTACAACCATCCATGTTGGCCACAAACCCCACGCCGCAACTGTCGTGTTCATATCGGCCGTGGTATAGGCCTTGGGCGTGGGGATACGCGCCGAATTTACTTTCGAACTGACTCATCAACTTCTCTTTCCGGTTTTCAATGCTCACTCAACGCCGCCATCAGACGATCCTTGGTTTCCGCCATGACGGACGGTTCATACACTTTTTCCCCGGCCGAATCCCTTACATAAAAAACGCCGGTCATTTTTTCGCCGTCGCTGTCGACCTTTGCCGCTCGGATATCCAGATTCATTTTGAACATCACACAAGCCAAATCGTAAAGAAGTCCGAGTCTTGGGCCCGCCCGGAGTTCGATCAACGTAAAGAAATCGCTTTCATCGTTGTTGATTACAATTCTTTCCTTGATGGGCCTTTCATATACTTTCAACATTCCGGCATCTCTCTTTTCCTGAATCAGCCGGTCCAGCATCAGCCGCCCGTCCAGCGCCTTTACCAGATCATTCCGGGTATTCTCCCATTGTTCCGCTTCCTGGTAAAGATCCGGCGGATTGGTTACCTCATAGGTATCAAAAGCGAGCCCGTTTTTCAAAGTGAAGATGCCGGCGGATAATATGGCCATATTGTTCAATGCGAAAACCCCCGCCATTTTGCTGAACAGACCCGGTTTATCGTATGTCACCTGAATAACGCGGGTAACGGGGACATCCTTTCGCCTGTCGACACGCCACGCATGCTTTTCGTCTCTCAGTTCCAGTGCCAGGGAGAAATGGACGGCCATATCCGAAAGGGACGTATTCAACATATACCGGGATGACACCTGATCCAGAATATGCCCAATCGCCTTTTCATCAAAATCCTTGAGCAGGGCCTCCCGGATATAGTCCCGTTTGCCCTTGATCTTTTCCGTGGCATCGGGCGTTGCCAGGATACCGCGATCCAGTATGCGTTGCACCTTCTGAAAAAGCTCGGCCAACAGCATAATTTTCCAGTCGCTGCGGGCCATGGGTCCGGTGGCGAAACTGTCCGCCACGGACAGCAGGAAAAGCATTTTCAACAACTGTTTGTCCTGGATGACCTGGGCCACCTGAACACAGGTCTTCTCTTCTCCGAGATCCCTGCGTTGCGCCACCCGGGGCAACAGCAGATGATGTTGGACCACGGAACAAATGAGGGGAGACCAAGACCGATCAAAGCCCAAACGCTCAAGGATCCCCGGAATCAACTCCGGTCCCTTTACGCAATGATCGCCTCCGAAACCTTTCCCGATATCGTGCAGCAGGGCCGTCAAAAAAAGTGCCCCTTGATTTTCAACCTCATCGAAAACGGCTTTAAAAACAGGCCATTTTTCATCATAGGCGCCTTTGAAGATTTTGCTGATCACCTCTACCGCCCGGAGACAGTGAAGGTCAACGGTCATCACGTGGTAAAAACCATACTGGGGCAGATTTCGGATCTTTTTGAACTCAGGGATAAACAGACCAAGAAGCCCGATTTCAAGGGCCAAACGAATGATCTTCGGATTTTCAGGCTTCAGGAGCAAATTCCGAAACAGCGCTTTTGCCCCTTCGGAACCGGCCAGAGTCTTACCGTTTTCGCTGATAATCTTCTTGGCTTCCCAGATGAATCCGGACCCCAGGAAAAGTCCCCGCTCGTTGGCCTCCACGAAGCCCCGCAAAATCACCAGGGGGTCCTTTTCAAACAGGACTCCTTCTCGCAAAACCACATTCCCCTTTCGAACCGCAAATTCGGAAGGGAGATCTTCCCGGCTCTGCTCAACGGGAGATGGATCGATCATATCGAGGATCTTTGTCTGGAACTCCTCATGCCGGTAGCGAATCCGGTTGAGGTGCAAATAGACGTCCCGCATAAGCTTTTCGGGCACTGAAATGTGGGAACCGTCCCGATAATCCAAAATCTTTGCAATCTGGTCCTGATAGGAGAGTCGTAGGCTGTCTTCTTTACGATGGGCCAACCAATGCAGGTGGTTTCGAATTTTCAGCAGGAAACTTCGGCTGATTGCCAGTTTTTGAATTTCAAAATGTCGGAAGGCCGCAAAGCGTTTTATTTCGCCCAGCCCTTTGCAGCCGAGCCATATCCGGGCCATCCAGGCCATCATATGGATATCCCGGAGCCCGCCCAGGCCTTCTTTCAGGTCCGGCTCTACAAAACACCCTTCTCCCTGGTTGCGCTCGGCCCGCTCCCGTCTTGATATCAAAAATTTGCCCAGCAAAGCCCCTTTCTCGCGGGCCATGCGGGACCAGAAGGCTTCCCGATAGAGTCGGTAATAGGAGTGGGAACCGAGCAGAAACCTGCTGTCCATCAAAGCGGTGGCCATTTTAAAATTTTCCATGGCCAACCGCATGCACTCTTGAAAGGTCAGGATGGAATGCCCCACCTCCAGTTTGGCATCCCATAGGGGATATAAGGCATGGCTAATCACCTTTTCCAGCCGAGGGGGCAACCCGCTCTGGTGTATCACCATCAGGTCGATATCCGAACCCAGGCAAAGCTCCCGACGCCCGTAGCCGCCCAAGGCCACTACCGCCAGTTCATCCGCTTCTCCCGGCAGCCCCCCCTTTCTGAGTCCTGCCATCCTGAATAGATCCCGGACGAATCGATCCACCACGTCGGTATACAGATGGGAAAACCTCAGGCCGGTTTCAGACGACATGGCCTTTTCCGCCAAGGTATTCCGTTCCGAGATAAACGTTTCGACCCTTTTTGCAGATCCTAACAAAATGTCCGCCCTAGATGGCGTCCCGGTCTTCTTCCCCCGTTCGAATGCGGATTGCTTTTTCAATGGGGATGATGAAAATCTTTCCGTCTCCAATTTCACCGGTATAGGCTTTTTCTTTGATGGCACTCACAACTTCGGAAACCAGATCGGCGGCCACAACCACTTCCAGCCTTATCTTCGGCAGAAAATCAACGACATATTCCGCACCCCGGTAAATCTCCTTGTGCCCCTTCTGCCGACCAAAACCCTTTACTTCGGTCATTGTGATACCGCTCACGCCCAGTTTGAGAATGGCGTCTTTGACTTCATCCAGTTTAAACGGTTTGATAATGGCTTCGATTTTCTTCATACTGTGCAGTCTCCTTGCTCCTCCAGTCCGTCTTTTTGCAGATCAACGGCCTGAATGGGTCTCACTTTTCGGTAGATTTCCAGCGGACTTTTAGGCACCCCATCCACCACCAGAAGATCCTTTTCGATGGAAATGCCGAACAGGCGCTCATTCTCTTTCAGGTAGGGTAAGATAAGTTCCCAGTCCTTCTTTTCAAGTTTTACCACCTGGCCACCGTTCAATTGCTGATCGTCTATCATGTTGAAGGGGTCCCGGGCATAGATGGCACCACCCGAAGCCAGGCTGAACAGGTTCGAGCCCGGATAGGGCGTCTCCTGGGGTATCAGGTTGCCTAAGTCATCAAAGGTCATGCCGTTTAACACCACGAATCCGCCGCCATTGTGGGGATCTCCCGCCATGAAGGACTCGCCCAGGTAGTCCAGACAGGTTCCGTTAATCACCACCCGGGGTCGACCCACCGCATTGATGAGGGGACGTCCCGCGGCGTTTCCCATGACGTACACCTCACCCCCTTTGGCGCCGTACATGAACGTCTGGCCCGTATCACCGTAAATTACCATTTTGCCGGTCTTCATGATCTGCCCCAGCTGGTCCTGAGCATTGCCGTGAACGTGGATGCTTAATCCGTCGATACCACTGCCCAGGTAGTCTCCCGAAGAACCGTAAATATCAATGCGAACGCCCCCCGATTCGGGCCCCAGACCACACCCGTGAAAACGTTGACCTTTCAGAGCGAATACGATAAACCGCCGCCAGCCCCGCATAAAGCCTTCCGCCAACAGGCGGCTGTCACAATGATCCCCTTCCGACGGAAAAAGAGAGGCGTCAATGATCAGGACCTTTTCATCATAGGAAGGACCTCTAAAAAATTGACGGGTCTCCCAGTCGATCAAGCGATAGCTTGACTTCACGTCGTCCCGGCCCAGGGACGGAAAATGACGAAAGATATTTTCCAGCGTCTGATTCACCATCTGCAGAATAGAGCGCCGTTTTTTGTCGTAAGTGGGGTAACGCCGGTCCAGCAAGTGGGTCAATGCGGAAAGGGAAACCTCCAGATGGGCGTCTCCTTTCAGCGCCCATGCTTTGACCTCTTTTAGGCAATCCATGAAGTCGGAAAAATCCCAGTTCAGCAATTCGTCCCGCATGTATTCAAACAGCAGATCAGCCCGCTGAAGCTCAAAAAACCGGGCCACATTAAACCGCTCTTTCTCTTCCGCTTCATCCAGATAGTAGACCCGTCCGGGAAGGTAAGCCTTCTGGTGTCCTTCAGGAGCCTTGATCTCCCGGCCGAATTTATCCATGCAGGTGATCTTTCGCTCATCGGTCCCGTTGTCGGTTTTGTCCAGATTAAAAATAAAGGCCCCGCCGTCCGTATGACTGCCGCCCCGCGCATTCCAACACCGATCCGCCACCGTACCCACGCGAGGATCTTCATCGGCGAGGCTTTTGAGAGTGGCGTCCAGTGCCTGTTTTTCCGAGCAGACAAGTCCCACCTGGACCTGACCGTCATGGAGGCCGAACACCTGGGGTCGTAACATGGCCGTATCGGTTATCCCGATCAACTGGAGCCGGTCGTTTTCCGTGTCATTTCGGGCAATAATGAAGAACCACGGGCCGTCGGGGGACCCGTGCACATGGGTCGCCTGGATGGCGCGATAAATTTTCTGTTTTTCCTCTGGCAGTTGGTCGAAATCCCGCTCCATGGTGGGCGCAAGCGCCTCGATCACATACTCCAGCGGGTATTGATAGGTCCGGCTGTAAAGATCAAAGAGAAGCGCGGAGACTTCCGTATCGGTCAGGAACTGGGGATAGAGATTCTTCTGGCACAGGTACTCGGCAACCGAGTGGTAATTGGCAAAATCGCCGTTGTGTACCAGGGCCTCGTTGAGACCCACAAAGGGATGCGCGCCCCCGGGGTGCCAGACGCGGCCCTTGGTGGGGTAGCGCTGGTGGGCGATCCATACATGGGCCTTGAAATTGTCCAGCTGATAATACTCCACCACCTTTTCCGCATACCCCACAATTTTGAGGATAAAGAAATTCCGGCCGTGACTCAACACGAAAGCGTGCTGGTCTTTATAAGCGTCATAGTAGGCTTTGTTGATGTTGAAGCTGTTCTGGAAGACAAATTCATCTTCAACCCGCCTCATCGGCATTTTTTCCAAGCCGTTTTGGGTTTGAAAATGCTTCAGCACTTCAGGTTTCACCCGCACAAAATACCTTAGTACTTCGGGTGGTTTCACATCCAATCCACGAATGTCCCGGTAATCCGGCACGTGGGGAATCCGCTCGGAAAAATGCACATCAAAAAAAGCATCAATAAACCGCTTCTCAAGCTCCGGAACCACGTTTTCATTCAAAACGGCGATCTGAAGAATATAGTTTTCTTCAAGGATCTCATCTGAAACACCCAACATACGCGACTCAAACCCCATGGCGGCGATCCCTCCGCCGCGGCCGTTACCCCGGTTGTGCATCTGCTTGCTGGGTTCGTAAATATGCCTTCCCCTGACCGGAATGCTGCACGCAAATCCCGTAACGCCGCAGCCCCCTTCGGTCTCCGTTTCGAAACAGGCTCTTGAGGGAAAATCCTCAACCAGGGCTTTCCTTGATCGAATAATTCTTTCCACGTTCGTATTTTTCATCATTTCCGCCAAAATTATTTCATATAGTCCAGATGTACCAGACAATCGGTACGTCCCACCAGCTCTTTGAGGCTTTTCATGCCCAGTTTCTTCAAAATACGAGCGAGTTCTTTTCGCCAGGCGAGAAACAGGTTCAGAATCCGCTGGGTCCCCCACTCTATCTCAATCAGGTTCATCAACTCACTGTCCGTGGAAGCAATACCCCTGGCACAGCCCCGGCCACTTTCACAGTTGTGGCATCTGATGCATTCCAGGGCCACCAGGTCCGCCGTTCCCGTACAGACCCCATCGGCGCCCATGGCAATGGCCTTGGCCACATCGTGGGGTGTTCGGATCCCTCCGCTGGCGATGACCGTAATTTTGTCCCGTACCCCTTCCTCGGTCAAGAACCGGTGTACTTTCGGCAGGGCATATTCAATGGGCATGGCGATATTCTTCTTGGCGATATCCGGTGCGGCCCCCGTCCCCCCATAGCTGCCGTCCAAATGGATAATGTGGGCACCGGCGTAATAGCTCCCCACCGCCACCATATCCACATCCGTGGGGGTGGAGACCTTGACGGAGACAAGCGCCTTAGGATTAATGGCCTTGATCCAATCCACGTGCTTTTTATGGTCTTCCACCGAATAGACGCTGTGAAAGGGAAAGGGCGAAAAGAGCGGATATCCCACCACCGCCTCACGCATGCGCGCCACACCGGGCGTTACTTTGTCGCCCAGCAGATGGCCGCCCAGTCCCGGTTTTGCCCCTTGCGCATATTTGAACTCAACAATCTTGACCCGCTGGAGGGTCTCCTCCCGCACTCCGAAAAGCCCAGTGGCCACCTGGGTGATCACATGATCATCGTACGGTTTGAGCTCGTCCGGATATCCTCCTTCGCCCGTGCAGCAAAAAGTGCCCAGTGCCGTCGCCGCCTTCATGCGGCTCAGCATGGTGTTGATACTCACGGAGCCGTAACTCATGCCGCCGCCGTAAAAGGGGACTTCAATTTTGGCCAGGTGGGCATTATCCCCCCGCCGGTTCAAGAGGACACTCAAATCCATGTCGTCGTCATGCCAGTCGGCCGATCCGATCCTGCTCTTCCTAAAGGCGATGCGGAGCTTGTCGAATCCCCCTTCGGAGGCACCGATCTTGTACTCAAGGCCTTTCTCGGGGACTTCACCGAATTCAGCCATATGCCAGGCGCTGGCCAGCAGATCCGGCGGCCACCGCCGATCTCCCAACACATCAAAATCCGAATTTCGCCGTAATGACAGGGCCTGCTCCGGGCAGGCATCCATACAGGGATTCTCGCAGTCTTTACCCACGCAACGATAGGCACTTTCGATCAACACCCGGCCCCGCCGGGCCACATGCACGTCATAAGGACATATTTCCACGCACTTTCCGCAAGCGGTGCAGGCACTGCTCCGGTTCAACCGGTATTTCCCGATGGGATTTCTAAACCGGGAAGGCGTGCGTTTAATTTCAGGTAATTGAAACTTTTCCGGATTATTCAAATTCACATTCCTCCTCAACCGTCCCGAAGGCTTCAAATGTTTCCCGATCCAACTGATCAAAGAACATGGCACGGCCCACCTCGCCCCGCAGACGGCGGGCGTCCCGAATGCCCATGGCTCCCATGACTTCGAGAAGCTGATTATGCCAGGCCCCCATAAGGTTAACAACCCTTCCGGCCGTCCATTGCACCGACGCGTCCTGAATATCCACCGGGCAGCTCAATCCCTTTTCACAACGCCGACACATACGGCATTCCAGGGCCACAAGCATGGGGAAATCCACAAAAACACCATCCGCACCACAGATAATCGCCTTGGCCACATGCTCGGCCATGGAAATCCCGCCACTGGCCAAAAGGGTCACATTATCCCTGATTCCCGCATCAACCAGTTTCATGTGAACGGAACGGATGCCGTCTTTCAGGAATTTTTCACGATCATCAAACCCTCGACCCTGATAATCCGCCTCCAGATGAACAATGGAAACGCCCGATTCAACCAACCGTTGTGCTTCTTCCGCCATGCCATCCGCCATGGGGATTCGGGTGGTAATCAAAATAGAAGGATCGACGTCGCTGATTTTCCGAACCATTCCATCCAGATCATCCCCGGAGGTCAATTCCACCATGCGGCACCCTTCGGGCAGATTTTTGAGAGCAGCCGGGTCGGCGGGAAAGAAAGGGAGAAGCCAAGGCCCGTATTCTTCCGGCAAAGATTCCAGCCTTTCAGGGGTTACGGAAAAGAGCGTTCCCAACCTTTTGGCCGCTTCCGCCCATCCGGCAATGGTATCTTCACTGATGGCTCCGAAACCGGGGGTTTTGAGGATAATGGGCAACGGGATATCCAGAAGCGACGCATGGCCTTCGAGGAGGTCGCCTTCAGGATCAAAGACCAGATGTGGCGGCGTTTTTCCCAGATCAATGGCCGTACTGATATACTCACGGCCGTGGATACCATCCCGGGTGGGTCTCACGATCTCGGACATATCGGTCCATATGGCGTCGAAACCGGGCCCGCTGAAAGGTCCCGGATAACCGGCCCCGGAAACGGGAATTTTGCCGCTATCCGCCTGAGCCCACAGACTGGCGATGATATTGGGGGTCCAGTGTTCATCCCCCATGGCCATGAATTCGGGATTGATGGATTTATGGATGAGTTCATTGGGACAACCTTGCACGCACCTGAGACAGTTCATGCACTCATTGTCAATGGACTCCACCATCTGGCGGGTATGCAAACCCCGATGGTCGTAAACGCTGTAAACACATTTCTTTTTCACACACACCGGGCATTTGAGACACCCCTCCTCCCAGGCGATAATGCCCGATTGTTTCAGGGGCTGAAAACGACGGGGAACGGTCTCCGTATGAATCACATATTTGGACGGCATAACCTGTTCCCCCTATGCCCTGTCCTGAAGCGGCCTGGGATAGAGTCCCGCCCGCTTGACAATTTCACCCACGGCTTCTTCCCATTCGATGGCCATGATATGCACACCTTTGACACCCGGCAGCTCTTTCAGCCGTAAAATGGTTTCCGCGCAGATGTTGATTCCCTCCTCCCGCTGCTTTTCCTTGGGAACCCCTTCCATCCGTTTAATCACCTCGTCGGGGATATCCATGCCCGCCACCCTGTTTTTCATGTAACGGGCCATTCCCGCGGACTTAAGCGGCGTCACACCCCCCAGAATATACGCCTTATCCGTCAATCCCCGGTCCTCGGCCATGGAGAGCCAGGACTCGAAGCGATCCAGATTGAAAATACACTGGGTTTGAATGAAATCGGCCCCTGCCTTGATCTTCTTGGCCAAGCGAACAATTCTGAAGGTCAAGGGATCCGCAAAAGGATTGGCCGCGGCACCGATAAACATGTCCGGTTTGAATTCCAGGGAATCGCCCCCCGTGATGACACCATCATCCCGCATCCCTTTGACAACCTGAACAAATTGAATGGAATCGAGATCAAAGACGCCCATGGCCTGGGGTTGATTGCCGAAAATCTGATGGTCGCCTGACAGGCAGAGCACATTGCGAATGCCCAAGGCCGATGCGCCCAAAATATCCGACTGAAGCGAGATGCGGTTCCGATCCCGGACCACCATCTGCAACACCGGATCCAGACCGGCTGTTTTCAGAAGTGTGCAGGCGGCCAGACTCGACATGCGAACGATGGCCGTCTGGTTGTCGGTTACATTTACGCTATCCACCGCCCCTTTGAGTAACTCACCCTTTTTCAAGATAACGTCAGGGTCCGCGCCTTTCGGAGGACCGCATTCCGCCGTGACGGCGAATTCGCCCTTTGATAGGACTTTTTTCAATTGGCTTTCATGGTTCACTTTTGCTGATCCTCCCTGATAATCTTTCTGGGGCCCCCACCCTGTTTCGTAGACCAGTCCTTGGGGGGATAGATTTCTTCCAGCCGATCCAGGCCGCCGAATTTATCCAAACGATCAATAATCAGTTGCCATGCACACGGTATGTCCGGGTTCACCTCACAACGACCGTCCACGGATCCGCCGCAGGGACCGTTTAAGATCTGCTTTGAGCATCGGGCCAGCGGACAGATGCCGCCGAAATGATAGAGCATGCAATCGCCGCATCCCAGGCAGGTTTCCGCCCATACGCCCTGGGCCTTGGTCTCCCCCAGAAACTCCGTGTTGAGCCCCGGAATAATCGGCACCTCCGGATACATATCCGCCACCGCCTGAACGCCTGCCCCACACCCCAGCGAGAGCACCGCATCATAGGGGTCGATAAGTTTGTCTAGTTGAATCACGAATTGCATGACACATTGCCGGTCCAGCGTCATCTCTTCAATGACGACGTCCTCATTATTCATTCGGGCCGCCATGCGCAATGCAGATGCCAGCATGGCCGTCTCCTTTTCCCCACCCGCCGCGCACTCGGCAACACACGAACCGCAGCCCAGCACCAGTATCCGCTTGTATGGGGCAATCATCCGCCTGATCTCGTCAACAGGTTTTTGTTCTCCTGTGATCATAATCCTGTTCTCCTCATCATTTTACTTGGCCGATCCGTGGCCTATTACCGCCCATAAGGACCCAACGCGGGCGATGGCCCAAGGGATGAAATCTCTTCCATGATCTCTTGAGCCAGTGCCGCCAGAGACTTGGGATTCTTCTTGGAACAGACAATCAGCCCCACCCGTTCCCTCTCAAGACCGATGCTTTCAATGATCGACTTTGTCCTTTCCATGCGTTTCATGACCCGCGAATTCCCCTCAAAATTGCGGCAGGCCCCTTGGGGACATGTGATCACATAAGCGGCATCGGCAAATTCCTCCAAAGCTCGGAGCAGATGCACCGGTTCAACCCTTCCGCTGCAGGGCATGGGAAAAAGCGCTATTGCTTCGCCGTCGGCCTCTTCCAAGGCCTGTCGATCCGTTTCCCGGCTTTCAGGGACATTCTGACAATAAAAAAGCGCCAATCTGCGCCTCTTTGGGTTTATCATTTCCTGTTTTATTCCTTTCCCTTTCGTTGGACGACCTAACGCCGCTCCCTGTTTTGAGCAGGGCGGACGGCATCTTTTTCATGATAACTCATCATATTACAGGGTTGGAAGATATTTGTCTAGCTCAAATTGACTCACATGAATCCTATAGGCATCCCACTCGATACGTTTATTTTCAATGAATTTGTTAAATACATGGTCCCCCAAAACCCCCTTTACCAGTTGACTCTTTTCGGTGGCGAGGATGGCACTGTAGAGATTACCGGGTAGATCGGTGATCCCATGGGCTTTTCGCTCGGCCGGGTTCATTTCAAAAATATCCTCTTCAATGGGCGCCGGCAACTCATAATTGTTTTCAATTCCTTTTAGACCCGCGCCCAACATGACGGCAAAAGCCAGATAGGGGTTGCAACTGGGATCGGGCGACCTGTACTCAATTCGGGTTGCCTGTTCCTTGCCGGGTTTGTACATGGGCACTCGAATCATGGCCGAGCGATTCCTTCGTGCCCAGGAAACGTAAACAGGTGCTTCGTAGCCGGGCACCAGACGTTTGTATGAATTGACCCACTGATTGCAGATTGACGTGATTTCAGGCGCATGCCGCATCAATCCGGCGATATAGCTTTTGGCGACGGACGAAAGGTTATATTTATCGGAACCATCATAAAAGGCATTCTTATCTCCCTGGAACAAGGACTGGTGCACATGCATACCACTGCCGTTCTCCCCGAAAATAGGCTTTGGCATAAACGTGGCGTAGATCCCGTGCTGCCTGGCAATTTCCTTCACCACCAGCCGATAGGTCATCAAATTATCCGCCATGGTCAAAGCGTCTTTATACCGCAAGTCAATTTCGTGCTGGCTGGGCGCCACTTCATGGTGGCTGTATTCCACCTGAACCCCCATCTCCTGCAGCGCAAAGATGGTGTCACGCCTGAGATCACTTCCCATGTCAATGGGCCGGGCATCAAAATACCCACCCCGATCCAGCACTTCAGTGCTTTTGTTATCCTTGAAATAAAAATACTCGGCCTCAGGCCCCACATAGAAGGTGTATCCCTTTTCCTCGATCTTCTTCAAAAGCCTTTTCAACACATACCGGCTATCGCCTTCATAGTGTGTTCCATCGGGATTCAGGATGTCGCAAAACATTCGCGCCACCGGTCGATCACCGCTTCTCCAGGGAATGACCTGAAACGTGCCGGGATCCGGCTTTGCGATCATGTCGCTTTCCTGTATCCGCGAAAAACCCTCAATGGAAGAACCGTCAAACCCCATTCCCTCAATCATGCCCTCTTCCAATTCGGAAGGCGTAATGGCAAAGCTTTTCAGCATTCCCAAAACATCCGTAAACCAGAATTGAACAAAGCTGATGCCCTTTTCCGCCACGATCTTTTTTATGTCATCATATGACTGGCACTTCCAATCCAATTTCAACCTCCCTGCATGGCATATGAATTCCATTCATCATTGAGACAACCCTTCGGGGGTTACGATTCGCAAATTTCAGAGCATTCCAGTTGGAAGGTGCAAATAAAATGCCAAAAATCGCATCCGATGGGCCGCGGATGGAAATGAAGAGCACTGGGAAATTCCCTGGATGATGACTGTGTGATCCGGCCCGGGAGCTGCGGAATGGGAAACAATACCCGGACGAAGCGGCATAACCGAAACGACTGCGCTCCGCATTTCTTCCTGACAAAGAAGCGCAAACCGCCTTTTCGTCCCCGCAACTAGACACATTTATGTTGGTTTTAGGGAATAAAACCTACAAAAATGTGCTTGGCCCATATGGAGAAGACCTTTTCGTTCCTACTCAACAGTAACACTTTTTGCCAGATTACGGGGTTTGTCTATGTCCCTATCCAGAAATTTCGCACAATAGTAAGCCAACAGCTGACAGGGGATCACATATAGCATGGGTCCCAAGAAATCAAGAGTGTGCGGCACTTCGATGATATCATCCACCAGTTCCCTGACCTTTTCATCCCCCTGGCTCGCGATGGCAATCACGGGACCTTTGCGGCTCTTTATTTCATGGATATTGCTGAGCATTTTTTCGTGCATCTCATCATTGGGGATAATGGCCACAGTGGGCATATCCGGGTTGATGAGCGCAATGGGGCCATGCTTCATTTCTCCCGCGGCATATCCCTCGGCGTGGATATAAGAGACTTCCTTCAGTTTCAGAGCCCCTTCCAAGGCGATGGGATAATTGTATTTTCGGCCCAGGAAAAGCCAGTTCGTGCAATGATGATATTTCTCTGCAATCGCTTCAATATGGCTGGATTGACCCAGTAATTCCCGAACCTGTTCGGGAAGGGCTTCCAGAGCGCGAATGGCCTGAATCCCCTCAGTCAGTGAAAGATGCTGATGACGGCCCAGAAGCAGCGCGATCAAAATGAGCGTGGTCAGTTGAGAGGTGAAATTCTTTGTGGAAGCCACGCCGATTTCAGGACCCGCATGGTTATAAATGCCGGCTTCCGTTTCCCTGGAAATGGTGCTGCCCACCACATTAACGATACCTAAAAGCCGGGCGCCTTTGCGCTTGGCTTCCTTAATGGCGGCAAGGGTGTCGGCGGTTTCCCCGGACTGGCTGATGGCCACCACAAAGGTATTGGGAGGAAAGTTTAATTTTCGATAACGGAACTCGGAAGCCAGGCCCACTTCCATATCAATTTCGGTGAGTTTTTCAAAAATGTATTTCCCGACGCAGGCCGCGTAATAAGAGGTTCCGCAAGCCACCAGAACCATATGCCGGCAGTTCTTGAGATCCTCCCACACAGGCATGATGCCACCCAGTTTGGGCACCCCCTCCCCCGGCTCAAGGCGGCCACGGAAGGCATTCTTGATGGTATGGGGCTGTTCATAAATCTCTTTCAGCATAAAATGGGGAAACCCGTTCAACTCCGCATCTTCGGCACTCCATTCAACCGTTTCCGTGCCCCGCTCAATGGGTTGTGCTGAAGCCGTTGAAATGGAAAAATCATCGGCCGTAACCGTTGCCAGCTCGTTTTCCTGAAGATGCACCACTTTATTGGTGTACCGTACCATAGCGGAGACATCGGACGCCACGAAATGGCCTTCATCGCTCACCCCGATAATCAAGGGGCTTCCCCGTCTGGCCACAACGATCTGATCCGGCACGTGGCGATGAATGACACCCAGTCCGAAAGTTCCTTCCACCTGGCTCATGGTCTTTCTGACCGCGTCCGCCAGATCTCCGTCAAAGTAAAGGGCAATCAGCTGCGCCAGAACTTCCGTATCGGTTTCTGAACGGAACGTAATGCCCTTTTTTTCCAGCTGTTTTTTCAAAAAATGGTAGTTTTCGATAATGCCGTTGTGAATGACAAACACGTCTTCAGCCTGATCCCGCTGCGGGTGCGCATTTTGGACCGACGGCTCACCGTGGGTTGCCCAGCGAGTGTGGGCGATGCCGCAGGTGCCTTCCATGGGCTTGCCGCTTACCAGCGCTTCCAGTTTCGCAATTTTGCCCAGTTCTCGAAAGCAGGAAATTTTGTTGCCGGCCTGAACCGCCAAACCCGCCGAGTCATATCCCCTATATTCAAGCCGTTTCAATCCCTCAAGCAGGATCGGCTTTGCACTCTTCTGTCCAACATAACAAATAATCCCACACATATTCGACCTCTCCTCAGACATCCCATTTCGAAAAATCCACAATGGGTTTCACACTGGGTTTCGGGCCCCAACGTATCGCTAAAGTTGAATAAACGACACACTCTAACTTTTTCCTAATGAATATGCAACCGAAAACTGACCGCATTCCCTGTTTTGGCGATCACCATAATATGGCACACCGGTTGCAAGGCTTCCTTATGCGATCAGACGCAAAACTATTCGTGCGTTTGCAACAGTAAAAGCGTCAAGGAGACCCCTTATCATGTTGTCCGCAAAAAGAACAAGCAATAATGCTACCGAAAAAACAGCTTCAGCGGCCGCGCTGGAGGATTCCCGGCATGGCCTGATCACGCAGTTTGGAAATGGGAAATCGCAAAATTCCTTTTCAGAAGCCTATACCGAAATAATGGACCAATACTTCAGACAAAGCCATCAAAACAGCAAAACAGGCCGGCTTCTGTTCAAAACACGCGGTGCTTTCGCACTTCTGGCTGTGGGCGGATACGGGCGAAAGGAACTCGACCTTCATTCAGACATTGATATCCTTATCCTGTTTGCCTCAAAAATACCTGCGTTGGCAAAGGACCTGGTTGAGGAATTTCTTTATCCGCTATGGGATTTGGGTTTCGACCTGGGATACGGGGTACGCTCCATCAAGGATTGCCTCAGCCTTTCCAAGAATGATTTTGAAGTTCTGACATCCATGATGGACGCCCGGTTCGTATGTGGCGATTCCCCATTGTACTTCTCACTGATGGAATCCCTTGACAAAAAAATAGCCAAGAAAAAAGCGGTTGAGATATCGCACTGGCTGGAGGACTGCCACAAAATCCGCATGGAGACCTTCGGCGATGCGAGCCATCTCTTAGAACCCAATCTCAAGGAGGGCATTGGCGGTTTAAGGGACTACCATCAGATCCTGTGGCATGCGAAAGCACTTTTCGAGCTGAGAACCCCAAGAGATCTGGAATATCATGGAAAACTCTCCCACAAAGAATATGAACGCCTCAGGGAAAATCTCGACTTCCTCTGGACGGTTCGAAACAGGCTGCATCAGCTGGCCGGGAGAAAGAACGACCGGCTTAGTTTTGAGTACCAGGAGGATATCGCCGAATGGCTCGGTTATCGTGATGAAGGCAGTTTCCTGGCGGTGGAACAATTTATGGGGAAACTTCATCGCGCCATGGCATCCATCAAAAATATGAACCGTTCTTTTTCCCTGGCCCATCTCCCGGGACGTCACGGTTCCCCCAAAAAAATCGAGCGGCACGAACCGTTACGGAAAGGGTTGAACATTCAGGAGGGCAAAATCCAGTTTGATTCCGCCACAGCCATCGTCTCTGATCCATTCCTGCTGATGGATGTATTTGATCAACTCGCCCGATCCGGCTGTCCCCTTTCCATGGAAACCGAAAGATTGATTAGGGAATTTTCATTCCTGGTGGACGGCAAATTCAGATCATCCAAACGCATGGGAGAATCTTTTCGGAATATTCTTAACAGTGAAAAGGCATTTGAAGCCATCGATAAAATGTTTGAACTCGGTTTTCTGGAGGCTTTTGTGCCTGAATTTTCAGAAATAAGGGACCGGGTGCAGTTTGACGCGTACCATATTTTTCCGGTGGGACGGCATTCACTGGAAACGCTCAAACAACTTAAAACCGTGGGCAAGGGAAAAGACATTCTTCTGCTTGATATCTTCAGCGACCTGCCCGACCCGGAACCGCTATTTCTGGCGGGTCTCCTTCATGACATTGGAAAAACGGGGAAAAACCATTCACGGAGGGGCGCGGAAATTGCTGAAGGCATACTGAAAAGGCTCCATTATCCCGAGATGGAAACCGAACAGACGCTCTTTCTTGTCAAACACCATCGCATCTTGATGGAAACCGCAACTCGAAGGGATTTGGGCGATGAAAAAGTGATTGTTCAATGTGCACGCACCATCGGGGACATTGACAAACTTAAAATGCTCTATGTTTTGGCATGGGCGGATGCCCGGGCCACCGGCCCCCGAGCCTGGAACACCTGGACCGCCAACCTGATTCAGGAACTTTTTTTCAAAATTTTAAACATCTTTCTGGGAGAAGAACTGGCCACACGCGACGCCTCTGAAAGGGTCAGGGATACCCTTCTGCAGGTCCAGAGCGCTTTTCCGAACCTGACGGACACGGAACGGGACGAACTCTTTTCAGCCATGTCCCCCCGGTATCTTCTGAACTGCGCGCCCCGTGAAATTATTCATCATCTTCATATGATAAAAGCGTTAAGGGCTCTTCAAAAGGATGAAGAAACCGCTCAATTCACGGTTGAAATCAAGGAAAATGAGATGGAAAGTTGTGTGGATATCATTTTCATTTCCAAGGATCGACCGGGAATATTCTCCCGAATGGCCGGAGTACTGGCCATCAACAATGTAAATGTTGTGGCTGCCAATATCTATACCTGGGGAGACGGAACCGCGGTTGATATCTTCAGGGCCACCCCTGATCCCGACCCACACCGCTCCCTCGAGATATGGAAAAATGTGGAAAGGGATGTGGCAAACGTCTTCGGGGGAAATCTGCCTCTCGAAGACCGCATTCGAGAAAAATCCAAGCCATCCATTTTGAACAATGACTACAAACCTTCCCATCCACCCAAAATCAGGGTAGACAATCGCGCTTCGGATTTTTTCACCCTGATCGAAGTGTTTGCCGACGACCGCATTGGACTCCTTTATGACATTACGCGAACCCTTTTTGAACTGGGGTTGGATATTCGAATTGCCAAAATCGCCACCAAAGGGGATCAGGTTGCCGACATTTTTTATGTGCGGGACCTGGAAGGACAAAAAGTGGAAGACGAAAACCGATCAGAGGAAATTGTTGAAATACTGAACAAAAAACTCGTGGGTTGACGTGACTGTTTGCCTCCTAAGCTATTGTTTATTGGAATAAAAACGATACATCAGAATTGAGAGTCACGTTTCGATGCCAAACATTTTGATGAGGGCGGAAAGCCAATTTTCACCTTATCAATAGCGATATGTTATTTTGAGCTGAAATTTAAACGCAGGTGGTCCATTTCATATTGGCATTGAAGCCAACCTTAAATGGAACCGAACCATCAACCGTGGATCAATCGCATCAGGAGCGGGGTCTATGAGGATTGGATTCGTGAACACTATCAATAGGCGAGAAACACACTTTTAAATCCGCTTTTCAGATTCTTCACGAATTTTTTCGACTAATTCGGCGTAAGGGCTTTTTTCTGGAAAGGCATCCATAAGAAGCGCTGCATAACCCTTTATCTTTTCCAGTGCCTTTGCTTGAACATCGATGATGGTCTCATATTCTTTCTGGATGCCGAAGAGATGGTCAATTTTTCCACCCAATGACCTCAATAAGGATTGAAGCCGCTCATCGGGAAGATCCTCTCGGTTGAGCAACAATTCCAACACTTGATGATGAAGCTTTTTGTAAGTGCCCAGGGTTCTCTCGGAGTCAATAAACTGTCTGTATTGCAGAACCCTTTCGATTTTCGCACTCAAATCATTGAGGGGAACAGGTTTCATAATGTAATCAAAGGCGCCCAGCTTCATGGCTTCTACGGCCGTTCCCACGGTTGCGTACCCCGTGATCATGATAACTTCGGTCGATGGTGCATATTCCCTGGCATACCGCAAAAGCGTCATTCCACCCTCTCTGTTACCGTTGCGATCAGGCATGTTCTTGTCGGTCAGCAATATGTCATACTCATTTTTGTTAATCAACGCCAAGGCATTGTCTACGCTTTGCGCCAGGTCTACCTGGTGTCCAAGACCTGTCATGAAATCAAAAAGCATATCCAGAATGTCCCTTTCATCGTCGGCTACCAGAATTCTTGCTTTCATCATTTATCTCACCTATTCCATGGATCGAATTATCGCCTCAGAAATCAGGCCTCTTATAGGCGAAAATGAACATTTCATTACTTCTTTCAAGGTAGTGAATTTTATTATGGGCCGATGCGTCAACAAAGAAAATGCTTTTAATATCAAAGTCATCAGTCATCCAACACGGCAAAAAATTCTTGAAATACTCCAAATACATCCACCACATATAAACCAAAACAAGGCCACCCCCACAACGACCACTGGTGACAGTCTAAGACATTCACGATCCTATGTGTGTGAGTAGGCGGTGGTCAATGTTTTCTTCAAACCCCTTGCATTCTCATAAACATGAAAGTACTTGAAAAATAAAAAGGTCATATTGATTATGCGAACAAGCTAATTGCATCTTGGAATTGATGCTAGATAGCGCCCGTCCACAGGAATAACGACCTGTAATACAAAAAGAAAGCGCATTTTGCAGTGGCCTTTTTCTTCTTTGTATAGCATATTGAAAGTGGCGAAACAACCAATATTGCTACAGAATTAGAAAAGGAGCCGATTCTTCGACAAGAAAGCATATCGCATTACGGTTTATAATCTGCCGTCCTATTCACCGGACTATAACCCAATCGAAAAGCTCTGGAAAAAAATCAAGGAAAAGGAAATTCACCTTCATCATTTTCCGACTTTCGATTCTCTGAAAGACAAAGTAGAAGAAGCGCTTCTTCATTTTAAAGACTTGAAAAATGAAGTCCTCTCACTTTTTTGGTTCTACATGAACCTGGTGGAAGTGTAGAGTCCCGATTAACCCAAAATCTTTTTCTTAAAAGCTATATTTTATTGAAATGCGCAAGATAATACCCGCCAGCACCTAAAAGGTCCGTTTGTCCAAATCAGAAATCAGAATGCAGCTCCAACCCGGCCGATAGTTCCACAGATTCCCGCCCTGTTATGGTTCAGGTTTCACCCTCCCCCACCATCAAGAGCAGGTGTATCCAGCCTGCATCATCATATTTGACATTCTTTTTGCGGTAGCCTACCCCCTTTGGAAAGGCCCATTTTATTGGTGGAGTTTAGAAATAGGCTTGGAAACGGAAAAACAGGACAACAAAAAAAGGACCTATAATAATGATGTAAGTCCTTGATTTTTTTATGGTGGGCGATGCGCGACTCGAACGCGCGACCTCTGGTTCCGGAGACCAACGCTCTATCCAACTGAGCTAATCGCCCTTATTACGGCATTGAATATCAGCTTTTGTTGCTAAGGTCAAGAAAAGGGTTAAAAAAACCCCACTGATTGAGTTGTCTCTCCATTCTGATTCTGTGACTCCCAGGCCAGAAGTACCGGCCGCATGAAGGGCAGGAACGGATACTCTTCATGTTTTCGTAGAAGACATGTTCCGGAACATCGTCACGGGCCTCCCCCTCGGGCACATCTATCAAGAGCACATTGCACCGAATGCATCGGCTGAACCAATTTGCATGGCGAGTTTCCAGCATAAAAGCGTGTTTCAATTGTTCCAATTGCTCGCCTACACCATTGTACCGAATAAAAACGGCACCTTCAAGGAACTGCATCATCTTCCGCTGGCGGGTCAATGGAATCCGTCCCCGGTGTGCCATATTGGTAATATCTATGATCGGATCAAAAGGCTGATAATAGGCATCGAAACCCATAACCCTGAGCCATTTGACAAGGCTGCCTAATGTGAGGTCTGCGACGAACCGCATTGCCGTTTCCTGATTTAACCGAAAAAATAGGGTTGAAAACACCTTTTCAGCCATTAAACAACAAAGATATTATGAGAAAAAAGCCGCCTTCTCAAAACCGTGAGCAGCTTGCATTCTACGAATTATTATAGTAGCATTTCGCAAAATTGGGAAGCTGGCAGATGGCTTTTGCTTCCATAATTTATGCTAGCAAAAAAATAAAGCCTGGAGGTAAAGGAACATGGGTTCAAAGGTTGTTACAAAGACCGACTTCAACGACATCACCCTTTTAAGACGGGGCAAGGTTCGCGATGTTTACGAAATAGAAGACAAGCTCCTGATTGTAGCCAGCGACCGCATGAGCGCTTTTGATGTGGTCATGGATGACCCCATTCCCGACAAGGGCAGCATCCTCACGGGAATATCCCTTTTCTGGTTTGAAAAGCTTGAATCAATGGTTGAGAATCATGTCATCAGCAGTTCTCCGGCCGAGTATCCTGAAATCTGCCGGAAATACGCGGCAGAACTTGAACACCGCAGCATGCTGGTGAAAAAAGCAGAACCCTTGCCGGTTGAATGTATTGTCAGGGGATACCTTTCCGGGTCAGGCTGGAAGGAATACACCAAAACGGGGGGTATTTGCGGCATCGCCCTTCCGGAAGGACTCCGCGAATCGGAACAGCTTCCTGAACCTATTTTTACCCCTTCCACCAAGGCCGAAGAGGGTATGCATGACGAAAACATTGATTTCGAAACCGCCGTAGGGCTTTTGGGCAGGGACAGGGCCGAGGAAGTGCGTCGGCTGAGCCTCGAAATTTATAAGTTCGGCAGGGATCTGGCCGCTCAAAAAGGCATTATTGTTGCGGACACCAAATTTGAATTCGGCACTAAGGAGGGCAAATTAATCCTGATTGATGAGGTATTGACGCCCGATTCATCCCGTTTCTGGCCCATGGATACATATGCGCCGGGCGGCCCGCAAAAAAGCTTTGACAAACAATTCCTGAGGGATTATCTGATCCGGATCAAATGGCCCAAAACGCCTCCGCCTCCGAAACTCCCCGCGGAAATTATTGCGAAGACAAGAGAAAAATACCTGGACGCTTTGAAGCGGCTGACCGGCCGGGGCTTATAAGGATCGCTTAACGGAGGTCAAACAATGGAAGATGACACCCGAAAGCCCATTGGCCTGGACACTGTAAACACCTGTACCGGCAAGATGGAGATTCCCACTCCCAGGGAAAGAACCGCTCTGGCGGCTATGAAGTCCACCAAAGAGAGCGTTCGTGAAATCAAAAAACGGCTCGACGAATTAAGAGCGCTTAAAAACGATACCCACGCCGTAAAAATCGCTTCACTGGAAGGGGATATGGCCCGTCTAAAGCAGAAATGGACGCTCTTGGAAGAAGAAAGAGACGCCGCGGCCAGGGAGCGCATGATTCTTCTGGGCCATGAGACAGAAGAATAGGCGACGACGAGATTTTAAATCTTTAGGAGCATTGAATGATGGCGTTGCGCCGAAAAAATAATCAGATCAAAAAGGCAAAAAAAACCGTTACCAGAAAAAAAAGAAAGGCCACCATTCGCCGTGAAGCGGCTTTATCCAACATCACCAACCAGCTCACAACAGCACAAGCCCTGCAGGCGCCTCTTTATGAATGCTGGGAAAGAGAATCTCTTTTTGAATCCGATGGCGGTATGGGGACCGTCGTAGTAACCCGTAAAACATCTAGGAACCAGATCCTCATGGCGGCATTTCTGGTGGACGTTTTCTGCCTGGGGGTGAAAAATGCCCATTGCATGCTCATAGGGGAAAATGAGTATCGCTTTCGCCTGCAACAGATTGGAACACATCAAAATCTGGTAAAAGTTGAGCCCGCGTGCGCCAAGAAACTGGTGGAAGACGCGAAAAACTACGCCGAAACTTTGGGGTTTTCTCCCCATAGGGATTACGAGTTCGCCAAAAAGATCTTAAAAGACATCCAGAAAGAGCAATGTCCCCGTACATTTACTTTCGGCCGGGACGGAAAACCCGTGTACCTGGCAGGCCCCAACGACAGCGCTCAGTTTTCAAGGAAAGTTATCGATACGCTCACCGCCAAACTGGGGGCCGATGGTTTTCACTTTCTGATGCCCCTTGAAAAGGGCTGAACCGGCACTCGATGGATATGTCGGGTGACGTCCTTTGTTGCGCAAGGAAAAAATGGAATACGTTTAAGGACTAATCTTTTCATGTGCCAAAAGGACTATTCACCTTGACGTACCCGAAAAAAATAATGTAAAAGCATTGAAAAATGCAACTTGATCTTTATCATTTGATGGCGCAGGCACTGCTGGAAGCGGAAAAGGCCTATTTGAAGGGTGAAGTTCCCGTAGGCGCGGTGCTGGCCGACCCTGAAGGGAATATTTTGTCACGGGCCCACAATCAGCCCATATCACTGTGTGATCCCACGGCACATGCTGAAATTCTGGTCATTCGAGAGGCGTGCCGGATCAAAGGAAATTATCGGCTGAACCGTTGTCTGCTGGTAACAACCATAGAGCCATGCCTCATGTGCATGGGAACGGCCATTCATGCAAGGGTTTCCAAACTGGTTTTCGGAGCCCACGACGTTAGGGCTGGGGCCGCGGGGTCTTTATATGATCTTCCCCGGGATAATCGCCTCAACCACCGCATGGAAGTCATAGGCGGGGTTATGGAAGATGAGTGCCGAGTTCTGATGAGAAGTTTTTTTCAAGCCCGCAGGGAAAAAAACAGTACGCCCAATGCAGGAGAGGTACCGAAGTGGTCGTAACGGGGTCGACTCGAAATCGATTTGTCCCGTGAATAGCGGGGCACGTGGGTTCGAATCCCACCCTCTCCGCCATTTTTTTCCATGGCGGTTTTGTCTTTTTTTGCCAAGTCCCTTAAATGATGGGTGGATCGGTTTTTTATTTGAGAAATAAATTACGGAGAGATGTCCGAGCTGGCCGAAGGAGCGCGACTGGAAATCGCGTGTACTGCTAACCGTGGTACCGAGGGTTCGAATCCCTCTCTCTCCGCCATACTATTAATGTATTGCCTTCACTTAGAACTGCAGTATCCACAGGTTTTCTTGAAGGGCCGACCCGCCCAGTTGACTTTCCACAGATTTTTTCAGTCCCTCGTGAGTATGTAGAAATGCCCTACGAAGTTCTTGCCAGAAAATGGCGTCCACAGGTTTTTGAAGATGTCATCGGCCAGGAGCACATTACCCAGACACTGGTGAATGCCATCAAAACCAGCAGGCTGGCGCACGCCTATATTTTCGGCGGACCCAGAGGCGTGGGCAAAACTTCCGTGGCCAGGATTTTCGCCAAAGCCATCAATTGCACCCAGGGCGAACCGGGAATACCCTGCAACGAATGCCGGAGTTGCCTTGAAATAACAGCGGGTAATTCAGTAGATGTTCAGGAAATTGATGGCGCGTCCAATCGGGGCATTGACGAGATTCGGGAGCTTCGGGAAAACGCCAAATACATGCCTTCCGCCAGCCAGTACCGCATTTATGTCATCGATGAAGTACATATGTTGACCCTTCCGGCCTTTAATGCACTGCTGAAAACCCTGGAAGAACCGCCAGCCCATGTAAAATTCATATTCGCCACCACCGAAAGCCACAAAGTTCCCATTACGATTCTCTCCCGTTGCCAGCGATTTGATTTTAAACGGATTCCCCTGCCTAAAATTGTCGCCTATCTGGAAAAGATTTCACAACATGAAGGCGTTACCATCAGCACTACGGGGCTGGCCATGATTGCCAGGGAAGCGGAAGGGAGCATGAGGGATGCGGAGAGCCTTCTGGACCAGGTGATTTCCTTTGCCGGGCAAACCGTCGAAGACAGTCAGGTACCGGAAATCCTGGGCATCATTGACTGCGGTCTCATATTCGAGTCGTCCTCCGCTATCATTGAAGGTTCCTCGCCCAGATGTCTTCAGGTGGTCGAAACAGTCTACAATCAGGGATACGACATCAAAGAATTCTATCGGGCGCTCATGGCGCAGTTCAGGAACCTGCTGGTCAGCCTGATTGCGCCTGAAGAAAACCTCATCGACATGAGTGAAAGCGACAAGGAAGAAATAAGCCGTCAAGCACAAATGGCCGGCGAGGAAAAACTGCAGGTGATATTGAACTTTCTGATCGCAAGAGAGGATGGCCTCAGGTTTACGACCTATCCACGCCTGGTCCTGGAAACCACCCTGATTAAGCTGTGCAGTCTCGGAGACTACTTGTCATTCGGCGACATCATGGAAAAAATAGCCGTTTTGGAAGAGCGGTTGTCGACCTTTTCACCCGGAGAACCTCAGAGAAACGGGAAAACGCTATCCGAAGCTTCGACAAGCTGGGCCCAAAATAACGTAGAAATCGAAGTGGTTGAGGGTGAAAAAGCAACTAACGATAAGAAGGCGATTGAAAAGTCGGGCACTACTGAGGTCAAAAACGCCGTTGAACCATCGGGCGACGGCGAAAAGACCTGGAAGGATTTTCTTCAGTTTGTTTTGGGCAAAAGCAAGATGCTCTACACCGTTCTTAAAGACTGGCACCTCAAGCAACTCACTGAAGAAGTATTGGAAATCGAAAACGGCAATCATAAATTTTCTTCCGGTTATTTCGAAGAACAGGAAAAACGGGATCAACTGGCGGGATATTGTCGTACCTTTTTTGAAAGGGACATACGGGTCAATATAAGCGCCAGACCGCTGGCATCAAACTCCGAAAATGACAGTCTTAAAGGCAAAAATAGAGAGACCAGGACAGCCGAGCCACTTGAACTTCCGCCTGAAGTTCGAGATGTGGCGCAGAATGTCCTGGATTTGTTTGAAGGAAAATTGATCAATAAATAATGCACAACCAAGGAGGAATCAAATGAAAGGCATGCCGAACATGGGGCAACTGATGAAGCAGGCCCAGAAGTTCCAATCTAAAATGACGAAACTTCAGGAGGAGTTGGGAGAGAAAACCGTAGAGGCTTCCGCCGGAGGCGGTATGGTTTCCGTGGTGGCCAACGGGAAACAGGAACTCATTTCCATCAAGATTGATCGTGAAGTGGTGGACCCGGAAGACGTGGAAATGCTGGAAGACCTGGTCCTGGCTGCCACCAATGACGCGTTGACACAGGCCAAAAACATGATGAATGAAGGGATGGGAGAACTTACCAAAGGGATGAACATCCCGGGGATGCCCGGTCTCATGTAAGGGGCGCGGAAGATTAGGACGACACCAAAATTCAAAACAAACAATATTAAAGAAGACCATGGGAATTTATCCTGAACCTTTAGTTGAACTCATTGACCAATTTTCAAAACTCCCCGGAATCGGACAGAAATCCGCCACTCGCATGGCGCTTTTTGTTTTACGCAGCGATCGAGGACTGGCGGAAGACCTGGCCCGAAGTCTGATGGAAGTTAAAGAAAAAATCCGTTTCTGTTCGATTTGCTTCAATCTGACCGACGAAGATCCTTGTGCCATCTGCCGGAACGACCAGCGTGCCGACGGGACCATCTGCGTGGTTGAAACCCCCGGAGACCAGATGGCCTTGGAGGAATCCGGCGTTTACAAGGGCCGATACCATGTGCTGCATGGCGTTCTCTCTCCCCTTGACGGCATCGGCCCTGAAGACCTTAAGATCGACAGGCTTCTGGTGCGGCTGGAAAACGAGAAAATTGAAGAAATTATTCTGGCAACCAATCCCACCACCGGCGGTGAAACCACGGCTTCATTTATCTCCGGATTAATTTCCGAAAAAAATCCCGCGATCAGAATCTCAAGAATTGCACTGGGCGTCCCCATGGGGGGAGATCTCAAATTCATGGATACCATGACCCTCCAGCATGCCCTTAAGCGTCGTGTTCAGATTCCGCGATGATTAAAAGGGCCCTTATAGGACAGATATCCGGAATTGTCGGCCGAAAAAATGCCATATCCACCCAAAAGGAGATGGCCGAATTTTCCACCGATGCCACCAAAATCGCTCACATGCCTGATGTGGTGGTTTTTCCGGAAAACAGCGAACAGGTCTCCCGCATCCTTCGGCTGGCAACGGAAAAGGGATTTGCGGTTGTTCCCAGGGGCGCCGGTACGGGAATGAGCGGAGGCGCCATACCGGTTCGGGGCGGCGTCGTATTGGCCATGGACCGCCTGAACCGAATTCTCTCCATAGACCGGGACAATCTCATTGCGAGAGCCGAGCCGGGTGTCATAACGGCCGATCTTCAGCAGGCCGCTGAAGCGTTGGGGCTTTTTTATCCGCCGGATCCGGCAAGCTTGAAGGTTTCAACCCTGGGTGGGAATATAGCGGAATGTGCCGGTGGACTTCGAGCCGTGAAATACGGCGTCACCCGGGATTATGTGCTGGGGCTCACCATTGTGTTGCCCACCGGGGAAATCATCAAGACCGGTGTGGAAACCCGGAAAGGCGTTGCGGGTTACGATCTGGTGCGATTGATTGCGGGTTCCGAGGGAACCCTTGCAGTCATTACCGCCATGACGCTTCGCCTGGTGCCGAAACCCGAGGCAAAACGCACCATGGTGGTGTTTTTTGAAAATGTATCTTCAGCTGTGCAAACGGTTTCAAAGATAATCCGGAATAAGATTGTTCCCTCCATCCTGGAATTCATGGACCGGCTCTGCATCGACTGCGTAAGAGAAGAGATACACCTGGATCTGCCTGAGAATTCCGGCGCCATGCTCTTAATTGAAGTGGATGGCAACCCCGATTTGGTGGCCCACCAGGCCCGGATTATCGAGGACTTGTGCGGGGGATGCCATGGCATTTCGGGCCGCAACGGACACAAAAAGCGCGGAAGGACTTTGGGAAGCGCGACGAAACGTATCACCCTCTCTTCTCAAATTAAGGCCCCACAAAATCAACGAAGATATTGTGGTGCCTCGAAGCAGCCTGGCGGAACTGGTATCATTTCTGGAAACCGTATCCCGGCAATATGGGCTCCCCATCCCCGCCTTTGGCCATGCCGGAGATGGCAACATTCATGTGAACATCATGCTGGACAAAGAAGACCCTGTTCAACTGAAAAACGGGCACACCATCGTCAAAGCGCTTTTCAAGAAAGTCATTGACATGGGCGGGACCATTACGGGTGAACACGGTATCGGCATCACCAAAGCACCCTATCTGGAAATGGAAATTCCCGTTGAGGGCATTCGCCTCATGAAGCGCATCAAAGCGGCATTTGATCCGGAAGGCATCCTGAATCCGGGCAAAATCTTCTCCTGAATAGAAAAGAGACTTACGGTTTTTGCCTTTTTTCCTTATCGATATTTCCCATCAATTTTTCCATGGCTTTTCGGGCGGCCCACCGCAAAAAGATTCTTGTGTAATCGGCCCCTGCCAGATACATTCCCAGAATAAACACCAGATGAGACAGGCCGTAGGTCACAGGACCTCCGATGATGGCGATCATCGGCTTTCCCAGATGAACGGAAACAGCCCCGAGGAGCACCACCGCCGGCCAGCCGATGATGTAGCTGATGCCGATGGCTGAAATGCCCGCAATGGCACGGGGGCTCGGCCGTTCTTTGAAAGCGCTCAAGTCGGCCTTATCGGCGATGGCTTTTTGTACAAACCGGGTGTCGGCGGCTTTCCTGAGGATTTTCTGACGGATGCGGTTCATTTACCTAATTTTTGGAGAATCCCATAATAACCTCAAACGAAATGGTTTTATAACCCTAAACCTGCTATATAAGCAACCATTATGAAATCCTTTAAAATCCATTTTCCCGCTCTGATCGTCGTGTTGGCCGTGATGGCGATACTTCTGGCAATCGCCTTTTTTCGCATTGAAATCGACACGGACATCACCAAATATCTGCCTCAAAAAGATCCAGTGATTACCGATGCCGAGAATGTTTTCAAGCATCATCCCATCCAGGACCGTTTGGTTATCGATATCGGTCTTCAAAAAGAAAATGTACCGCTTCTGATCGCTTGTAGTCGGTTTTTGGAGGAAAAGCTGAAGCAAAGCGGGATGTTTAAGCACGTGGGGATTCAAGACTTTCAAAAAATAATGCCGGATCTGATGAACCATGTTTTGAATCATCTGCCGATGATGTTCGACGAACCGGAACTGGAAGAAAAAGTGGCGCCGCTTTTGGCACCGGATAAAATCGATAGCATATTGAAAGACCATTACAACCAACTGGTGGATCTGGAGGGAATTGGACGTGTGAAAACCATTTCGAAGGACCCTTTGGGACTTTCAAACATGGTTCTGGCCAGGCTTTCTTCTCTTTCTCCGTCCAGAAATATTCGATTTCACGGGGGGCACCTCATCTCTCCCGATGGAAAACACCTCCTTTTAATGGCCACACCTTCGGGATCTGGAATGGATACCGCTTTGGCGCGCAAACTCTCCGCCCTGCTCTCAACCCTTGACCGGGAATTGAACGATCGGTTTGGAACTGCTGAAAATCCCGTTGTTCTGACACCCATGGGCGCCTATC
This sequence comes from Desulfatiglandales bacterium, assembly GCA_963663335.2. Classification (GTDB taxonomy): domain Bacteria; phylum Desulfobacterota; class DSM-4660; order Desulfatiglandales; family Desulfatiglandaceae; genus NaphS2. The sequence continues at coordinate 1,781,507 of CAXXLN010000002.1, forward strand.
GGGCGGCGCTGGACAATGAAATCATCGCCAGACAGGATAGTGAAAGAGCCATACTTCTGGCCAGTTTGGGCATCGCGCTGCTGCTGATATTTGCCTTCCCAAGACCCCTTCTGGGGCTCTTTGCGTTTCTGCCGGCACTTTTCGGGTCGGTCGCCGCATTTTTTGTCCTTGCCCTCCTGGAAAAATCCATCTCCATCATGGCCCTCGGTTTCGGAGGTGCCATCATTGCCATTACCGTGGACCACGGCATCGCCTTTCTGCTTTTTCTGGACCGCCCCATACCCACAAGAGGAAAAGATGCTGCCCGGGAAATATGGTCCGTGGGCCTTCTGGCGGCGCTTACCACCATGGGAGCGTTCGGTGCCCTGATGTTTTGTGATTTTCCCATTTTTCAACAGTTGGGCCGGTTCACCGCCCTTGGCGTCGGGTTCTCATTCTTGTTTGTCCATGTGGTCTTTCCGCTGATTTTCCCTGAAATGCCGCCGGCCCCCGCGCGGTTTTTACCGCTTCGAAAAGGGTTGGAACAGCTTACCGGTTTTGGCCTTAAAGGCGCCTTGGCAATGATCGCTTTTGCCATTTTCATGGTCTTCTTTGCGAGGCCTGAATTTCTGGTCAGTTTAAGCGCCATGAACACCGTCAGTGAAGAAACCCTTAGCGCCGAGAAAACCTTTGGCCGAATCTGGGGAGAAGGGATTTTTGAAAACATTTTTCTGATGATGGAAGGTAAGAAAGTTTCGGATCTTCAGGCCATGGGAGACACTCTACTGCCCCTGCTGAACCAGGACCTTGCCTCAGGCGTGCTGGTTTCCGGATTCATACCGTCCATGCTCTTTCCGGAGGAAAAAAAGGCGAGGGAGAATCTCACATCATGGCAGGCTTTCTGGAATTCGGAGCGGATTGCGCATTTGAAGGAAACCCTGAAGGAGGCTTCCGCAAAGGCGGGTTTTGCGCCAAAAGCTTTCGCGCCTTTTCTGGAAACCCTCACGCGCTACCCGACGGGATCGACTGAAATCCCGCCGGAATTCCATGAGATGCTGAGTATTACCGGAAATTCCGCAACCGGCCCGTGGGTTCAGTTTTCAAACCTGAAACCCGGACCGGCCTATGACCCTTTGGCCTTTTACGACCGATACGGAAAAATCGGCAAGATATTTGATCCCACCTTCTTTTCCCAAAGGCTGGGGGGGCTCTTATTTTCAACATTCTTGAACATGTTGTGGATTATCGGTTTGAGCGTCGTCCTTCTCCTTTTTATCTACTTTCTCGACTTGCGCCTGGTACTGGTTGCGCTCATCCCCGTCTTGTTTGCGCTGATCTGTACCCTGGGGACCTTGAAGCTCATAGGTCACCCGCTGGATATTCCCGGGTTGATGCTTTCCATCGTGGTCATCGGCATGGGCATTGACTATTCATTGTTCATGGTCAGGGGTTACCAGCGATATACAGATGAAAATCACTCCTCTTTTCAGCTGATTAAGATAGCCGTTTTTATGGCATCCTTCTCCACTATGATCGGTTTCGGTGTTTTGTGCTTTGCCCGTCACGCCCTTCTCAGAAGCGCAGGGCTGACATCACTCCTGGGAATTGCCTACTCCCTGGCGGGCGCCTTTATCATTTTGCCACCAATTTTGAAATTCCTTTTCCGTGAACCCACAAAAGGGACCCAAAAGCCTTTGCCGCTTCACCGGGCAGTCCTAAGGCGATATCGCAACACGGAGGCCTATGCACGATGTTTTGCGCGATTTAAAATGATGACAGACCCCATGTTTAAGGAACTTCCCCGGTTTTTAGGTATGGAATTGAATCCGAAAACGATTCTCGATATCGGTACCGGTTACGGTGTGCCGGCCAGTTGGCTCCTTGAACGATTTCCGGGCGCTAAGATTTTCGGCGTTGACCCTGATGGTGAAAGGGTTCGGGTGGCATCAAGGGTTGTGGGGAAAAGAGGACGGATAACAGAGGATGCGGCTCCACAAATTCCAATGGCACCGGAACCGGCGGACGGCGCTATCATGCTGGACATGATTCACTATTTGTCGGATGATGTCTTGATTCTCACCCTCGAGCGTCTTCACACGAATCTTGCCCGCGGCGGATGGCTTCTAATTCGTGTTGCTTCTCCGGCCGAAGGGCATCATTCATGGTTGTGGAAACTGGAAGCCCTCAAATCGAGGATTTCCGGTCTTTGCCTGTATTATCGGCCCGTTGATAAACTCATTGACATGCTTAAAAAAACCGGATTTCAAATTAAACGCAACTCCTCTTCCGGGTCAAAGGGGGAATCGGTCTGGTTGATGGCTGAAAGTGATTGACAGTTTCCCATGAAAAGGATTTTGTCGTGGCCCGTTATTCTTTTTCCCGTGCCCATGTTTTGGGATTTGTATCTTATTTCATTGCATTACTCCTGGCTTTCATTGATGTTTCCCTGGTGGTACTACCGCTATTTCTGTTCGTGATTCTCTGCATGGCGGCGCCTTTCCTGCCCCGATTTGGGTTTTTTCTCCCCGTCATCAGCCGCGGGAATTCAGGCCAAAAAGCGGTATCGATTACCTTTGACGACGGCCCGGATCCATATACCACTGAACCGCTCCTGGCACTTCTGGCCCGGCACGGGGTTAAAGCGACCTTTTTTGTGGTTGGAAAAAAGGCCGCCGCCCATCCTCGATTGATTCAGAACATACTGGAAAAGGGGCATTCGCTGGGAAACCATTCCTACCGCCACGACAACCTCCTCATGCTCAGAAGCCGAAAACAACTGGTTGAGGAAATCAGCACAGCCCAGGAAGTCCTAGCCCGGTTTCACATCCGAACCCTGGCGTTTCGGCCCCCCGTAGGCATTACGAATCCCAAACTGGGGGGGGTTCTCAAGGAATTGGGCATGATTGCCGTAAACTTCAGCTGCCGTGGAATGGATGCCGGGAACAGACGGCTCAAAGGTCTTTCAAAGCGCGTGCTCAGACATTTGGAGGCCGATCATATCATTGCTCTCCATGACGTCATGCCGAAAGGGCACGCCGCATTAAAGCAGCTGTGGCTGAAAGAAGTTGAAAAAGTGCTTCAGGGCATCAAAGAACGCGGATATAGGGCCCTTCCTCTTTCAGAACTTATCGGAAAACCGATAATGACTCGGGAATTTGATTCAAATGAAGAAAAAGTATTTGCCTCCAACCGAAAAAAAACTTGACAGAAATTTCGAGATGGTTTATTTACATAAACACATTGTTTACTTTTATACGCTTTCATGAATTTTATGACCTTCCAACGATTCGAATCATTTTTTGACCGGGTTACCGCTGCAACGGGAATTCGGTCTCAAACGGAACTGGCCACCGTTCTGGGAATCAATCGGTCCGCCATCACCCAGGCCAAAAAGAAGGGAGCCATTCCCGCCAATTGGATTCTGGGCCTGTCACGGAAGTTCAGCTTGAACCCCGACTGGCTTGAAAGGGGAACGGGTGATCCGAGGCAAAGCAGGATTGATCATGATCCCGAATTCGAAAAAATCCCGAAAGTCAATGCCCGTCTCTGCGCGGGCGACGGGTCCTTTGAGGTGGGATCGGACATCCAGGGATTCTATGCTTTCAGGAAAGACTGGCTGAATCGGAAAGGAAGCACCGGTTCAATGGTTTTGATGGACATCTTCGGCAACAGCATGGCCCCGGAATTAAAGGACGGAGATACGGTTCTGGTTGACGAAAACCAGAAGGCCATCATAGCAGGTGCACTTTATGCGGTGGGCATTGAGGATACGGTGATGGTCAAACGGGTTGAAAAGCACCCGAACAACCTGGTGCTACAAAGCGACAACAAAGATTATGCTCCGATTTTTCTGCAAGCGGATGAAATGAATAGGGTCAGAATCATCGGAAAAGTGGTTTGGGTAGGCCGGGAATATCGCTGATTTTTTTTGCCCGGGTTGTTCATATAGATTAACAATAGTTATTTAAATGATCGCAAGGAGGTATTGAAAATGCAACAAAGGTTCTGTGAGTGTGGATTTCCTGTGTGGGTGCAGTATCGTTTTTCAGGTTCCCAGTGCCGACCACTGTTCTGGTCAAGGATCGATGAACTGGGAGAACACCTGAGAAGGTGCCCTTGTTGTTTCAAAAGGCTTAACATCAACGAAATACCTTGAGGTCCGTTTATCCATGGGAAGCAGTTTTTTTGGGCTGCTTCCTTTTTTATTCCAATGTTCTCTCTAAATCTGCTAAATTTGTTACTGAAAAATTGTACCATAAGAAAAGATGACGGCGAATGAGCAGGGAGAACCCATGATGGAGAGGCCGGCCCGAACTTTTCGAAAAGACATTTCCAAACCTGAAAGCTTTGTTATCACACTGGAGCTGGTTCCGGGAGAGCAGTCCCAAGGCCGCTCCGTCGATACGGTGATGGAAATCGCGGAAGATGCCCTCGCAGACGGCCGGGTTTCGGCTGTGAGCATCACGGACAATCCAGGGGGCCACCCTTCACTGAGCCCCGATGTTCTGGGAAGGGATATCATCCGTAAGGGGATGGATGTAATTGTTCACTTTACATGCCGTGACCAGAACCGGGTCGGCCTCGAAAGCCGTGCCCTTCAACTGGGGCATATGGGAATTCGAAATATTCTGGCACTCACCGGTGATTTTTCAGGAGAAGGCTTTGCCGGAAAAGGAGCACCGGTCTTTGATTTGGATTCCGTCAGTCTTCTCGTCATGCTCAAAATGATGGGAGAAGGCACCCTCGCTTTGGATGATCGGGAGAATTTTTTTGTGGGATGCGCCGTCTCCCCCTTCAAACAGACAGAGGAAGAAATCTTTTGCCAATACGCCAAAATGCAAAAAAAAGTGCGGGCTTCCGCCGGTTTCATCATCACTCAACTGGGTTATGATATACGAAAATTCCATGAATTGCGCTGCATTCAAGAGGAGTGGAACATTCGAACCCCTACCTTGGGGTCGGTGTATGTGCTGACGCCAGGGGCGGCCAAAATAATGGCCAGGGGAACAATACCCGGCGTTGTGGTGACGCTTGAACTGTTAAAAAGGGTTCAGTGGGAATGGCAAGACAAGAAAAGCGGACATTTGGCCGCTGTGGAACGTTCGGCCAAGCTGGCGGTGGTCTTAAAAGGCCTCGGATACAAGGGGGCCCATTTCGGGGGCATCAACCATAAATTCGACACCCTGGGGCAGATTCTGGATCGCATGGAGCAGATTGGACACCGGTGGCGGGACTTTGTGCCCGAATTCGATTTTCCGCAAAGAGACGGATTTTACCGGTATGCCCGGGACCCGGAAACCGGCCTCTGCAGTACGGAAACAAACCCCTCAACTAGCCGCATATCATCAGCGGAGAAAATGCTTTTCGGGGTATATCGGGAACTTCATCGCACTTTTTTCAGCCATGATGCAGCATTTTCAGGCCTATACAGAAATCTCTGCGCCAGACTTGAAAAGCGCCCCTTCGGGTACCTTTTCACCAAAACTCTGGAGGACATGTCAAAGAAAATGCTTTTTTCCTGCCGGGAATGTGGGGATTGCAGCCTGCAACATGTGGCATTTTTCTGCCCCGAATCCCAATGCCCCAAACATACCCGAAACGGTCCCTGCGGCGGCAGCCGGGAAAGCCGATGTGAAGTGCACCCGGACCGTCATTGCGTTTGGTTTAAGGCTTACAAGCGCTGGGTGGCCATCGGCAGACCCGACAAAATCTATCAGGGATTTATTCCGCCCCGCAATTGGGAACTGGACCGAACCTCCTCGTGGATCAATTTTCACCTTGGCAAAGACCATCAGGGATCACCTGCACTGACCCAACCCAAAAACCCGGAAACGTGAGATTTTCCTTTTAAACGGTCCGAATTGTTGACGCTGCCGCCTAGCCTGATTATAGTACTTAAAAGCATATATTTTTTGAGGTAAATTGAAGATGATCAAAAAAATCGACGTCATCTTTGCTCTGTTGATGATTTGCCTGTACTTAGGCTTGGGGTATGTGCCGGCATCGGCTTACGATCAGAAATTTGTGCTGCGGCCGGAGCCCATCCTTTCAGGCGGTGCTAATCGATTGGATTTGCGTTTCACCATCAGCCATGCAAAAGTCACCTTCAGAATATCCGAAGACCCTGGGTTCATTTTAAAAGTCCTGGTGAAATACGATGGTGGCGATCTTGCCCCCATATCCTCTGAAAACTTCTCCGAAGGGACCTTTTCGGTCGATTTTTCATCGGGCGAACCGACTGAACAGAAAGTGAACAATCCCTTGCACGAATGGGAAATCCAGATTGGAAGGTATGATCTCGAAACTCACTTAACCCTTGATTTTACCGGTGTTCAAGCGGACATGGATCTGGGGGGAATGCCACTGGACTCCTTATTTTTGCTTCTGAAAGGGTCACAAACAACACTCGATTTCAGCGAACCGACCCTTTTCAGTGTGCAAAAATTCGGAATAGCCTGCGAGGGAACCTTTCTCACATTGGCCAACATTGGGAACACCGGTTTTGAAACGTTTGGACTAAAAGCTGCGGGCAGCAGTCTTGATCTTGATTTTAAGGGGGTTTACGCTGCCGGTGATTACAATGCGGATTTTAACCTGAACGGCAGCAGCGCCAGGATCAGCCTGCCGGCCACGGCTGGCGCCTTCGTTGTCCACCAACCGGCAAACCGGCCCGTTGAGCTGACGGGTAACGGTTGGCTAAAAGAACAAGGCAGCTCTCCCGAAGGCTACAAGACAGACGACTACGAAGACCAGGAATCCAGGCTTAACCTGTACATGACATCCACCGCTGCCAGCGTGTTTATCAAACGGGAAGGGACGAATCAGCAATACCAGCTTTCTTACTGATTCTTTCTTTGAATCAGATTTCTAAGCCTTTCTTTGTGCCAAATTGCCCCGGGTTGAAACAGTTTTTTTTGCTCTTGGGCATTCAGCAACCGCATGGCCTTGATCGCCGGCGGTGATGGAACGGCAAGACGGGTGTCCATGGTTGGCGTTTCCTCCGGCGGCAACCCTGCTGCAACCCGGTTCTGGTGACACGAAAGGCATCCTCTCCCAAACGGGGCAATTGTGTGCGGCACATAAGGCATAAAAGCCCATCCCCGACCTGTTCCGTCCCCCCTTTGAGGCACCACACTGTCCAGGGAGACATGACCGTCACGCTCTACCTCGGAGATCAGGTATTGATATCGGGGCCGCAGGACGGCAAAATGCCCTTCTTGATCCACACCCAGGGGCATGGGTTCCCATCGCCTGAACCGCCAACCCTTGGACCAGATTCCCGGTCTTTTTTCGCCCGACAACCAGTCCATTGAAACAGGGTATCCGACCACATCCTTTTCCGTATGCAGTTTAAGCTCCTTTTCCATTTGAGGATCCCCTTGAACCGTCCGTTCAATCCACTTGTAGTCCTGGATGATTCCCTCCCGTATGACGCTCAAACCGTAATCCTGGTAAGACCACTGGGCATGGCATGCGCTACAGCGGACATTTTTATGTGCGCCAATGCGATGAGCGGCTAAAGTATGGGAAAAGAGCGGCAGAAAATGCCTTTCTTCTTTGTTTCTGGAAACAAAATAATACCCGCCATTTTCCTTGGAAATGGACGAAATTGACGGGTCCGGTAAATGCTCCTTAAATCCCCCGTGACAATCCCCGCAGGACCGTTTGGGAACCTCCATTTGGTAACTGTAAGAAACCCCGTTTCCCATGACATCCTTTTTTGAGTGGCAATCAATACACCATAGACCCTTTTCAGCATGTATATCCTTTGACAGGTGGTGATAATCCAAACCATGGTCCTTGGGTTTCGGTTTTCCCTGAAAAAGCGGCGAACGGAAGACATCGTTGTAGTCATGCTCAAAAAGTCCTTCATGGTCTGCACCCACGTGGTTCTGGTGATGACAGTGAAGGCACTGTTCGTTGGGGATATGACGGGTCCAAGTGTGTTTGATGGGATATCCGGTTTTGGCCTTTGAAATGGCCGGGTCCTTTCCCCTGTAAAGGCCGTCATCACCGTAATGCATGTGGCACCCAGCACACCCGGTAGCCCGATAAAGGCCGATCCCTCCCGGCCCCTTCATATGGATGTGACACCTCAAACAGCGCCTTCTCAAGAAATCATCCACGAGATCAGCCGGTTTTTCAGGTGTTTTTGAAAAATCGGCTTCGGGGAGAGGGTTCAGAGGACGCTTAATGCCGTAGGTGGCCGGTGCAGCGGTCTTCTGAGCTCCCCAAAGAAAGCGGGTCTGGTTGATGATACCGGCCATGGACCAGTGGAGAGAGTGTTCAAGGGTTGAAATTTCCGCTCTGTGGCAGGGAAGGCAGAACTGACGAGCGAATTGGGGGTCGGAAGGGTTACGAAGGATGGCCTGGTGGCTCGCAAGAGGCTTGCTATGTCGATCTTTGGGCCGCAGATGACATGCGGCACAGGCAAAGGGGTGATTGGGGCTGATGGCCTCGATCCCTTCGTGACATGGCATACAGTTTCTGTAATCCCTTTGATGTAAATCTTCCTTTGATGCGGAAATGGCCGTAAGTGGTGCCAACATTACGAAGCTGAGACAAATGAGCACCGTCGAGGGTAACCGGCGGAAAATGCGAAGGGAGAGGGTTAGTTCAGACATGGCAGCCCCTCATCCGTCTCAAAACGTTTCATGGACTCTGGAAAATTCCGGTAAATCCTGTCTTCATAGGTTTTGTGGCACCCCAGACAAGGATCCACTGCGAGAATCCGGCCTATTTCTTCTTGATTAAAGGGCCTTACATTGTTTCTTGATCCGGTTTGAAGGGCTTTACCGTCCAGGGTTACCAAACCGTCCAGCGGAAAGGGCAAGCCCGTTCCATGGTCTAAAGCACGATAGGTGGGCCTGAAAACGCGTTTTCCCTCGTTTTGGTAAAGGATCCCTTCACCCAATCCGATGGTTTTGGGGTCCGTGTGGCAATCGATGCAGGTTCGGGACTTGGCGCTGGTGGTGTGGGGATCGAATGATGAAAGGTTGAGATTTGTAAAAGAATCGGCTGCTATAAATTGGCCGGAATCCTCAAAGGCGGAAAAAAAGACCTGGCAGGGTGAAAGCGGGTAAATGCGATCCCCGCGAAGCCCCAGGGCGGGTTTTCCAAACCGCAAGTAAGAACGGGCCTCTTTCCATTTCCCGGGTGTTTTTTTCCCGGTAATCCAATCTTTTTGCAGTACGGATTTCCGGTAAGTCAAATGACATCCATAGCATTGGGGAATCCAGTCGCTGTGGCAGGCCTGGCAGGAAAGCCGGTCGTGTCCGTTCAGGTTGTGGTAGGCTTTTTCCAGGCCATTTAGCAACTGAAGTTCTAAAGCGCGCCCATCTGTTTTGCGGTAAAAGACCGGTTTTCCGCCGACCCTTTGAAGGTTGTAAAGGGGGGTTCCCTTACGGGTAAGAGCAATGGGTCTCTTTTCCGGTTTGGGTATTTTTCCGTTCAGAAAGGCGAGCCGGTTTGCCAAAGGTTCCGCCTTTGGATTTGAGGCGAACCTGGGTGAATGGCATGCCTTGCAGGTGATGTCCACCTGCTCCGCCATTTTGTCGTATGAATGACCGTCTCCCATCAACCCGGTAGCCGTGTGGCAATCGATACAGGCCATCTTGCCCTTTTCAAAATGGACATCGGCCGGAAGATCAAGATAAAAGCGCCCTCCGGAGAGCCGCCTGCTGCTCAGTTTGTCCCCTTCGTAAGGTGTTCCGTAGCCGGCTGATTCAAATTTTCCAAAATAGGACAATCCGATTCTGGCCGATCGATTGTGGCACTTCACACAGTTTTCAGAAGGGATTCTTGTGGTCATTTTAGGATGTTGGATCAGAAGACCTTCCGGGTTTTTCCGCTTTTCCTCATCCACCACATGGCAGTCGCTGCACCCACCACCCCTTCTGCCCACTTCGCCTTTCAGAAACTCTTTTTCTTTCCATAGATGACACCCACCGCACATTTTGCGGTAGAGATCGAGCGGAACATTTCGGGGAGCGTGTTTTCCATACAAATCCCTCACATTCAATGGCTTTGTCGAAACAAATTCCCCCTTTGGGCCATTTTTCCATTCTTCCTGAGTAATCTTGAGAATCCCCCGGTTGGTGGCCATAAGGCTTTTTTTCACACGCCCTACAATCTCTCCATGACAACCGGATTTGCCACAGGTCACGTCCACCACGCGAAGATCTCCCGGGTTTTTGATCAGGTTAGCGTGCGCTCTTTTTTCATCCAGGGAAAAGGCGTTGCCCAGATGACAGGTGCTGCACCCAAAGGCGGATGCCGGATGGGAACGGTCCGGGTCCGACATCTCTTTATGACAGAACAGACAGCCTTCACCGGAAAACCCTTCAGGACGTTTTAAGCGGTTTTCCTTAAATATGAGAACTCCCATCAGAATAATCAGGGAGGAGATTATAAAGAGTCGCTTCAAATCAAAAAGGGCTCCATCTTTTTGGACCGCTATATCGATAAACTTAGGGCATTGATGCAAAACTGTAACCCAAACACTCCGTTTCCGTCCATGTTTGAATCAAACAAGGGTGATTTTTATTTTTGAACCGCTTGACAAATTGAAGAACAGATCTGTATAGGTGTAAGAGGTTGGCGTTGATCGTTTGATACCTGACAACAAATGATCCTACTAGGAGGGTCCCTTGGAAAAAAGACATTTACTTTTTTTCGTTCTCTGGATCAGTTTGAGCGTCTTTTCGTTTTCCCCGTTCAGCCGGGCCGAGACCTCAACTCACACTGCGGTCAAAGGAGATACCCTTCAGAGCATCAGCTTTCAGTACTATGGGAACCGGGACCTTTGGCCAAAGCTGTGGGAAAAGAATCCCTTTGTGACAGACCCCGGCCATCTTAATCCCGGTGACATTATTGTTCTTCTGAAGGATGTTCCCGTCCGGACGGTTTCGCCGCAGGGCGGATTACAGGCCCTGATCGGTGCTGACGATGCCACTTGGGCAACCAACGGAGTTGATATCTCGGAGTTTTGCGATTTTGAGGCGCTCGGTTTTTTATCACCGGACGGCGTAAAACCCTGGGGCATTATCGCCTCTGATGAAACAGAACGGATCTTCCTGGGCCAATACGACAATGTGTATGTAACGTTTGAAAAAGACCGCAAGGTAAAACCCGGAGACATCTTTAACGTTTACAGAGCGTCCGAAGCTCTGGACGACCCGCTTGGCGGGAGTAGTGTGGGAACCGCGGTCTTGTTTCTGGGAAAGCTTGTTCTGAAAAAAAAGGTCGGTGAGGATTCGTTTAAGGCCGAGATCATCGAAAGCTACCGGGTCATGCGGGTAGGAGATCCGCTTCTGCCATACAAACCCGTTTCAAAGTGCATACAGCCCTCAAACCCGGACTGGGATAAATGCGATGGCACAAACAAATGCTCCGCGGCGATTGTGGCTTCCAAAGATCAATACGAGTTAATGGGACAATACTCGGTGGTGTACATTAATAAAGGGTACAAACAAGGCCTTGAACGGGGCAATCTTTTTGCTATCGTCACCCGGATGGAAACATCCGGCTCAAGCGGGGCGGAAATCCCGGACCTGGTGCTGGGTTATCTTATGATTGTGGAATCAAGGCTGGAAACGGCAACTGCGGTTGTATTGAACGCCAGAAAAGATTTTCCAAACGGAACCGTCATCAAAGCGGTTGATCTGAATCAGGTCCTTAAAAAAACACTGGCGGCCCAGGGCTATGAAGACATGAAAGAAATCGATATTAAAAATGAACTGGTTCCGGTTTTGATAAAAATGAAGGAAAACGTTGATTTAAAACAGGATTTCCCCGAAAGCCTTTATCTATTGTCAACCATGGTGAAATGTTCGGTAAATTTAACATCAAGGCTGACTGATTGAGAAAATACTTGACTAATCTTTTTTATCCTGTTTTATATCCCGCCATTCCAGCCTTGAATTCGAGCCTTTTGATGCCCCATGACCATACCGCAGAATCAAGAACAAGCATGGCTGGCCCTTTATATGATTCCCGGGTTGGGGAATGTTGTTCTGAAAAGACTGTTTGAGAAATTTCTCGACATCAAAACCATCTTTGAAGCGGATTTTTTTGATTTAATGGGAGTTGAAGGGCTTCGAAAGGGGATCGCCCGGAAAATTCTGGACGGTGGATTGCGGGAACGGGCCGAAGAGGAGATGTTAAAGGCTGAACATGCCGGGGCGAAGGTTCTCACCTATCAGGATCCTGATTATCCCGTTCTGCTGCGTGAGCTTCACAATCCACCCATGGTCTTGTTCGTGAAAGGCCGAAAAATACCCCTGGAACAAACCTTTGTGGGCCTGGTCGGATCTCGAAATCCGACCCATTACGGTTTGAAGGCGGCTCAAAAAATATCCCTTGATCTGGCCAAGAAAGGGGTCGGCGTGGTCAGTGGCCTGGCAAGAGGGATCGACGCATCCGCCCACAGCGGCTGCCTTCGGGGGGATGGGTTCACCATCGGTGTACTGGGCACGGGCATTGATGTGGTTTATCCCAAAAGCAACCGAAAATTGTTTGAAGAAATGATCGAGAAAGGTGCGGTTTTATCGGAATTTCCCATTGGGGCAGCCCCTGAGCCGAGGAATTTCCCCATTCGAAATCGGGTGATCAGCGGCCTCAGCCGAGGGGTTGCGGTGATCGAAGCAGCACGAAAAAGTGGATCTCTCATCACGGCCGCCCTTGCCCTTGAACAGAACCGTGAAATATTTGCCGTTCCCGGAAGCATCGATTCTTTCAAGAGTGCCGGGACCCATTGGCTCATCAAACAAGGGGCTAAACTAATTGAAAACGCAGATGATATCCTGGATGAATTGTGGTTCTTAAATCGAGGATTGCGGGTAAAAATGCCCCGAAAGCCACCTTTGCCCCAGGGCCGAATGGAGAGCGTTGAGCGCAGCATATACGATCTCATCGAGGACTATCCCATCCATGTTGACCAGATAGCGCGCACAATTTCCATGGATGCGGGACGGTTGGCCATGATTTTGCTCAAAATGGAGTTGAACGGAACCATTCGGCAACTCCCTGGAAAAATGTATGTACGGTGTTGACCATTTAAAATTTAACTTGAAAAGAGAAAGACTGGACCGAAAGAATGCCGAAAAATCTTCTGATCATTGAATCTCCGGCCAAAGCCAGGACCATCAAAAAATACCTGGGACCTGATTTCACCATCATGGCTTCCGTGGGGCACATCAAAGACCTTCCCGTCAGCAAACTGGGGGTTGATATTGAGAAAGACTTCGAACCCGATTATGTCACCATTAAAGGAAAGGGGAAAATCCTCAAGGACCTGAAAACTGCGGGGAAAAACGCTGAAACCATTTACCTGGCGCCGGATCCGGACCGTGAGGGAGAGGCCATTGCATGGCATGTGGCTCAGGAACTGGGCAAGGGGAAGGATGCTCAGAAAATATATCGGGTGCTTTTTAACGAACTAACCAAAAAGGCTATTCAAGAAGCGGTTAAATCACCCAAAACCCTGGACCGCAATAAATTCGAATCTCAGCAGGCCAGGCGTATCCTGGATCGATTGGTCGGGTATCAAATCTCCCCGCTTCTCTGGAAACGGGTTAAACGGGGGTTAAGCGCCGGACGCGTTCAGTCGGTGGCCGTTAAGATGATCTGCGACCGAGAGCGGGAAATTCAGGCCTTTGAGCCCCAGGAATACTGGTCCCTGACAGCTCACCTGAAAGGTTCCGTGCCTCCCCCGTTTGACGCTAAATTCTTTCAATATAAGGGGAAAAAGACAGATCTGACCCATAAGGAACAGACCCTCGGCATTGTTTCCGAAATCCAGGATCTTCCCTTTGAAGTCTCAAACATCACCCAAAAAAGGACCAAAAAGAATGCCCTCCCACCATTTACCACGAGTCTTCTGCAGCAGGAAGCCTTCAGAAAACTGCGGTATTCCGCCAAGAAAACCATGTCCGTTGCTCAAAGCCTTTATGAAGGCGTTGATTTGGGAAACAGGGGGCTGGTGGGTCTGATTACCTACATGCGAACCGATTCCTTTAATCTTTCAAATGATGCCATCAATGAGGCACGCACCTATATTGAAAAGGTTTTTGGAAAGGATTTCGTACCGGACAAGCCCAACCGTTTCAAGAGCCGCAAAGGGGCTCAAGAAGCCCACGAAGCCATTCGGCCCACTTCCGTGGACCTTGCGCCTGAAACCATCGGCAAATATCTGCGCCGGGATCAGTTGGCCTTATATGACCTGATCTGGAAAAGGTTTGTTGCCTGTCAGATGAGCCCCGCACAGCTGGACAAGACCCTGGTGGAAATAGAAGCTGGAAGCGCCGGTTTTCGGGCAACCGGCACTGTGATGGTATTCAGAGGATTTACCATCCTTGATGAGGACACAAAACAAACCGTGGAGGAGGATCGCCCAAAGGATTCCGAAACCCCACTGCCACCCTTATTAAAGGGTGAGATCCTGAATCTTATAAAGCTGGATCCGGCACAACATTTCACGCAGCCGCCCCCGCGATTCACTGAAGCCTCCCTGGTTAAGGCTCTGGAAGAAAACGGCATCGGAAGGCCCTCCACTTATGCCGCCATAATCGCCAATATCAGTGGAAGAGAATATGTGTCGGTGGAAAAAAGACGATTCATTCCCACTGAATTGGGGTTTCTGGTGACCGATCTCCTGGTCCGGAATTTTCCCGACGTTTTGAACACCACCTTTACAGCGCAGATGGAGAACAACCTGGATCAGATCGAGCAAGGCAAGGTGAAGTGGACCGATGTGCTGAGGGAGTTTTATCTTTCGTTTGAAAAAGATCTGGACAAGGCAACCGAAGGGATGAAAGGCGAGGTCTTAACGGAAATAACCTGTGAAAAATGCCAACGTCCCATGGCCATTAAATCCGGTCGAAACGGCATTTTCCTGGCGTGCACCGGTTATCCCGAATGCCGAAATACCGCCAATTTTACCCGGAATGAAAAAGGAAAGATTATCATCGAAGCCGCTCCCGATTCGGGCGAAGAAAAAGGGACCTGTGAAAAATGCGGCAAACCCATGGTCTCCAAAAATGGACGTTACGGGCCCTTTGTGGCCTGTTCCGGGTACCCGGAATGCAAGAACATCTGGGCGCCGGAACCGGTGAGCACCAAAGTCCCCTGCCCCGAAGTCGATTGTTCAGGGACTTTGGTGGAGAAGACAAGCAAAAAAGGCAAAAAATTTTACGCCTGCGACCAATACCCCAAATGCCGCTTTGCCACCTGGGACGAACCCTATGACGGCATTTGTCCCAAATGCGGCACACCCATACTCAACATCAAACAGCCCAAGAAAACCGATGGGCCGATTTTAGCCTGCAGAATGAAAGGGTGCGGTTTCAAGCAACCCCTTTCCGAGTATTCCCGAAAAACCGATCAAGGGTGAAGGGGAGGTCCGTATCCCTTTTGCCTTCTCCGCATTTTCCGGGCCTCTTCTTTCCACCCCTTTCTCTTTTTACCTTTGGATTTTCTTGAAGGATCCGGATCCCTTTGAGGGTCCAGGATGAATGAACCGGGGGTGGCGGTCTTGATTTCCGGACGGGGCTTTTGCTTTTTGCCGACCTTCTTTTCCTCTTTTTCCAAAAGGTCTTTCGATGGAAGCGGCCCTGAAATGCACTCGGCGGGGATTTCCGGCGCCAGAAACAGATCTCCAAAGGGGAAGATCACAACGCGCTTTCTTTCTGCCGCAACAGCGGGGACTTCCAATAGCACGGGATGTTGATCCCGACGGTAGCCCATGCGTAACGCCATTTTTCGATCGGTGGAAAGGGCCACATATGAACCGTCCTTTGCCTTCAGCCCCCTGTCCATGGCAACGCGGTGGGCTTTTTTGCGAACGGGTGTATATAGCAGGCCCGGCAATGGAACATTGCCATGGCTGTTCAGGACCCAGTGCCGCTCCTGAGACCTGATCCGGTCACTTTCAGACTCAAAGAGTGCCCGGTCTTCGCCCATCAGCATCTCGTTGATATGGCTGATCCTTACGTGGCGCCACTCACTTTCCTCATGAAGCGCTTTGAGCAGATCCTTGTATCTCACAAATCCTTCCTCGTCCGGAACCAACCCGAATTCATCGGGTCGGTACGCCAGAATATAGGTCAGCATACGACTGAGTTCAGTGACTTTTCTTTGTTGATGCCGTTTGCTCAGTTTTTTATCTCCTACAACTCTCCGCTCCTGGCAAGCTGGCCGATCACATGGTCACGAATCTCGAGGGGGGTGGGCAACGGAGTTTTCATTTCACCTTGAGCGAGAAAAGGGTTCAGGATTTCAACCATTTTATTACCCCCGCAGGAACATGCTTTCAAAGCTTTTCCCTGAGGGACCACCACCGTCATCATACAGTCATCGCAGCGCATGACGCTCTTGGACCCGGAACGTTTCCCCTTCTTGGCCAGCGGTTTGTCTTCCACTTCCACAATGTCCATGGAAAAATCGATGACGGGTGCCGCGGTAATGGCGGTACCCACGCCAAATGCATCGGCACAGTCTTGAAATTCCCGAATTCGATATTCGTCCAAGCCCCCGCTGATAAAGAGTTTCACATGGTCAAAACCCCGAAGGTCCAGTTCCCAGCGCACCTCTTCCATGATTTTCCTGAAATCCCCCCGTCTTGATTTCGGAGTATCCAGCCGAACGGCATAAAGGTTTTTTCCAAGGGCCTTTGCCACGTTTAAAGCTTCAATCTTTTCATCATTGAAGGTATCGATGAGGCTTACCCGTTTCACCTTGGGGTCAATAATGTCATGAAAGGCCCGGGTCGCCTCAACCGTGTCCCCCAGAATCAAAATCAGCGCATGCGGCATGGTGCCGGAGGGCTCAATTCCCACCAACTCAGCGCCGAGGCCCAGGGCGACACCGTCGCAGCCGCCAATATAGGCGTTTCGTTCCACCATGGGCGCAATGGCTGGATGCACGCGGCGGGCGCCGAAACTGGTGAGCGGTCGGTCTCCAGCAGCCTTACGGCAGCGGGCCGCCATGGTGGCGACTCCGGATGCCTGGCAGAGAAATCCCAGCAGGGTGGTTTCGTATCGACCAAAATCGAGATATCTACCACGAATCTCCAGAACCGGCTGAAAAGGATAAATGAATGTGCCTTCGCTGATAAGGCGAACATCCACCGGCAAATCCTTGAGCAGGGCCACACATTCTTCAATGCCGGCAAGAACCGCCCAGGGGTAGTCCCTCGGAAAACCCTTGGCAAGAAATTCAGCGGTCACCACCGGATTAACGCCTTTGGCCTTCAGAATTTCCTGAGTCCTCTCAAAATAGATGTCCGTTACGAGACCGTCCCGTATTTGCTGAGAGTTGGCTGTATGAATCAAGATTAACCTCCCTTATATGAGAAACTTTTTTAAGAGCTTCCCCTGCATCGTGTGCTTGAGGCTCTATGATACAGAGAATTCAATTTTTGGCAAGTGTAAGACTCCGAAAAATCCACATTTTCGACCAGATACAGCGTTTTTGAATTCAGCCCATCAAAATGACCACCAACATCAATATCAACAAAACATGGATCATCACGATCAGTGGCTTGTTGGAATGGAAGCGTTCATTCATCTTTTGTAGCCGTTTTAGTCCTCCGCAAAGTCTTCTGAATCTGTCCAGGGCCAGGTACCGTTGGTTGTCTGAAGGGGAATTCCCCTGGAATGCAAATGACGGATAGACGGCGTAAAAGTGGTGATCCTCCAGGTTCCGTAGCATGTCGTCAAAAGGTATTTTCCGCCAAGGCGTGTTTACGAGCCGCAGTGCAAAGTCTTTGTTGATAACATATGCGTGACATAGACTGCGAAAGCTGATTTTCAGCACCGATTTGTTTTCTGTTTTTCTACTTCCTTTGACCATACATCCCAGAAACAGCATTTTCCAATTTTTATCTTCTGAAATGAAATCGATAGCGGATTTGAAGGTTTGAGGATTGAACCGATCAAAACAGATATCATCTTCAAAAATGACCATGTTATCGGCACCGGCATGAAGTCCTTTTTTCATGCAGAGAAGGTGAGATTCAAAAATCCCTTGTTCGCAATCAACGGGGTGTTTTTTAACGATGACGAATTCAACCTTGTCTAACAGGCCGACAGCATCGAACTGCGTTTTGGCTTCCTTCCGCCGGTCCGGTCTTTCTTTTAGTGAAATACAGTAGATTTTATCAAAATACGTCCAGCTCACTGCAAATTCTCCGGTATTACCTCAACCCGGGATCCCTATAAATGATCATCAAAAAGGGAATCGGGCAGGTCCCGAATCGATCCGATGGCCCGGAGTTTCAGTCCGGGTAACGACTTTGATCCCTCCAGATTACTTCTGGGAAGGAGACAGGTGGAAAAACCCATTTTATCAATCTCTTTCATGCGTAACTCCGGCTGACTGACCCCCCGGATTTCGCCGGCCAACCCCACCTCACCAAAAACCACCCGGTTTCGGTTCACGGGTTTGTTCAGGAAACTGCTCATCATAGCGGAAACAATACCCAAATCCGCCGCCGGCTCATCAATTTTCAGGCCACCGGCCACATTCACAAAAATATCCTGGTCCCCCAGCTCCATTCCCAGACGTTTCCCCAGCACCGCCACCAGAAGGGATATACGGTTCTGGTCAATACCCCTGGCGGTTCTTCTGGGCATGCCCAGGGGACTCGGACTCACCAGGGCCTGGATTTCCACCAGCAGCGGCCGGGTTCCCTCCATACAGGAGATAATGGCGGATCCCGGAACATCCTCAGGCCGTTCCGCCAGAAAAATACCGGAAGGGTTGCTCACTTCGGCCAAGCCCGATCCTTTCATTTCAAAAACGCCGATTTCGTTGGTGGAGCCGTAACGGTTTTTAACAGCCCGCAATATTCGAAAGGCGTGGCCTCGATCTCCTTCGAAGTAGAGCACTGTGTCCACCAGGTGTTCCAGCACTTTAGGGCCGGCAATGGCACCATCCTTGGTGACGTGTCCCACCAGAAACACCGGAATGTCTGAACTCTTGGCAAACGCCATCAGTCTGGAGGCGGTTTCCCTGACCTGGTTGATACTGCCGGGAGGGGAAGGCACATCTTGTGTATAAAACGTCTGAATGGAGTCAACGGCGAGCAGGTCCGGCCCCAGCTCTGCGACTCGGGTAAAGAAATCTTCAATACAGGTTCCGGTCATGACATAGAGGTTTTCCCCCCGAATGTTCAATCGATCGGCCCTCATTTTGATTTGTTGCGCGGACTCTTCACCCGTGAGGTACAGGGATTTGAGCCCCTGCCGCGCGAACCCGTCCAGCACCTGAAGAATCATGGTCGATTTGCCGATACCGGGATCCCCCCCGATCAGCACCAGGGAACCGGGAACCAGCCCTCCTCCGAGGGTGCGGTCAAACTCCGCAATTCCGGTGCCCCATCTTTTCTCAAAGGAAAGGGAAATGGCGTCTATGCACTCCGGTTTACTCATGGTGGAACGAACCGCATTTTTACGCCGGGGCGTCTCGCATTCTTCCGATAGGCTTCCCCACTGCTCACATTCCGGGCACCGTCCGAGCCATTTCGGAGTTTCATACCCGCAGCTCTGGCAAACATACCGTGATTTTTCTTTTCCCGACATAACGCTCCAATGGTGAAAAAAAAGGCAAGGGGTTCATGGCGAACCGCTTGCCCCTTTTGAGGTCTCTTCCCTTTTCAATACTTTTGAATCATTTAAATTTTTCCACGGTCTCGTGGTAAACATCCTTGGTTTTATCCCACAGGCCCTTAATCTCTTTGCTGAAATCACTGCCGCTTTCCGCCATCTTTTTTTCCAGCTCGTCGATCTTCAAATTCAATTTGGCAAGGGCTTTTTGAGTCTTTTCATCAGCCTGTTTGGCCGCCATTTTCAAAAACACCTTTGCGTCCGCAAGGGATCTCTTGGCAGCCTCATATCGGCCATTTGCATAATCCTTGGTGGCCTGCCAAAGGCTCTCCTGAGCCAGCACCATGGGACCGTAGGAAGAAATGGAAATCACCTGAACCCCGTCTTCAGCCTCCTTCAAACGCTGATCGGCTTCCTTATCATTATCCTCCGCCAGCAGGTACAGGGCGTTCGCCACTTTCCGTTCCGTGTATCCCAAGGGCAGATCAACTTCAACATAGACCAGTGACTCACCGGCCAGCTCCAGGGCCTGTGCGCCTTTCTTCTTGTCGTCCGCTTTCAGCGCATTTTTCGCCTCATCCAGATATCCACGGGTTTTATCAACGCTGACAAAGCTCTGAATTTCATCCAGTGAGGCGTAAATAGGAACCAAATCAGGGATGACTTCTTCCGAATCTTCATAAGAGAGATGCTTTTTCGCCACCCAAATATGGTCTTTGATGCGTGTGGTGGGGAGAGACGCACGAATCATTTCCATAAACTTCTGGCTATCGGCCAGTTCCGCTCTCGCATCGGCAAAATTATGGGTGTAAATGAAACCACGCGCTTTGGCAATGTGCTTCAGGGCTTTGACCGCCAGGGTCGCAATCCGCTCCTGCTGGGGAAATGAAAGGGGTTTTCCAGGTGATATGGAGACTTCTTCCTTGATGGTTTCCTCTCCCAGTGCGAACGGCGCGAATCTAATACACAACCCCATAAGCACGCAAAAAAGAATAATCCAAAATCTTCTTTTCATGACAATCCCTCCCATCGGTTTTTCTGATCAAATTTTTCCGTAGAAAAGGGCAGGAACACATTTTGTCTCTTTTCGTGGACCTCCTCCATCAGTCATACCAGGCAAAGGTCTTAAGCTTGCTGATGTCTCCTTCGGTCCGAGTCACCCTGCCGTTTTTGAAAAACACGAAATACACAAATTTTTCGGTTGGTTGATAGTCGCCTTCCATAATGGCATATCCCCATTTTTCAACGTTCCCGTCGCGGAACATCTTATCGGGCAGACCGATGGCCAATCTGACCATATCCCCTGTCATGTCGGGCACCACCTGCCGTTTGGCCACCTTTTCAACCACTGCATCGCTCCAGTCGCGGTGTTGAACCCGAATTTTGGATTCCCGGTATTGGGTCTCCGCACATCCGGTTAGCAGAAAAACGCCTAAAGCAACGCAAATCAAAATCCTTTTCATCATCGGTTCAGCCTTTCTGATCCTTAGAAGGAAATGCTACTACGGTTCGGTCTTTTTCCCCGGGTTTTCCAATTAAACGGCATTGGTCGGACAATGGGCAAACACAGCACATGCCCCATGATCCGGTTTCCTGGCCTTACAAACGGCGCGACCGTGGTAAATCAGAATATCGGAAAACCGCCGCCATCGGTCTTCGGGAAGAAGCTCTTGAAGATCCATCTCAATTTTGTCGGGATTCTTGCTTTCCGTGAGGCCCAGTCGCAGGGCTAGCCTTTTTACGTGGGTATCCACCACGACCCCCGGCACATCAAAGGCGGCACCCAGGACACAATTGGCGGTTTTTCTGCCCACCCCCGGCAGTTTGATCAACTCCGACAGGGTGGCGGGAACTTCTCCGCCGTATCGTTCCACCAATCCCTGACAGCATCCCTTGATGGATTTGGCCTTGTTTCGGAAAAAACCGGTGGGTCGAATATCCATTTCCAATTCATTGATGGGGACGGCCAAAAAGTCCTGGGGTGAACTATATTTCTTAAACAGAGCTTTGGTGACTGAATTTACCTGCTTGTCCGTACATTGGGCCGAGAGGATGGTACTGATAAGCAATTGAAAGGGGGTTTTATACTTGAGGGCGGTCTTCTCCAGCGTATAAAGTGGGTCCAGAATTTCATAAATTTCCTTTACCCTGGCGATTCTGCGCTTTTTGCTTTCCACAATCTCCTCTCTTTCATAAGGGGCCCCCAAACGGACCTTATGGCAACCCTATGACCCGCAGATACTACGATTGTGATGCGCTTGTCAATCTCAAATGGATTTCCGTTTCTTAGGGTGCTCTGGAATACGCCCTCTCTATCAATTCTGGAAATAATGTATTTCCTGGTTGACACCGCCCATGTTTGCGCTAATATCGAACATAAAATACGGGTGTTAATTGTGGAAACCATTAAACATCAAAAGATAATTTTCCATTCCGTGCATCTTTTCAAAATACTGCTGATTTTCATGGTGGTTTACGGCCCATCCATGAGCGCGGTTTCAAATGCAGGCGAGAAAATGGAGGAGGGCATGACTAAAAAGGGAGACTTGACCGAGACGCAAGGGAAATATTTGCTTAGAGAGGCCAGAAAAACGATTGCAGCGCGCCTTTCCGACAAAACAGACCCTTCAGAAGAAGCAAAGAATCTGCCAGCAATTTTCAATGAAAAAAGAGGCACATTTGTAACCCTTACCAGTCATGGAAACCTGAGGGGCTGCATCGGCCATATCATTCCCCAGGAATCCCTCATAGAGGGAATTCGGGAAAATGCCATCAACGCCGCCTTCAGAGACCCGCGCTTTTCGCCCCTGACTCAAAATGAATGGAAAAATGTGCACATTGAAATCAGCATTTTGACCGAACCTGAAACCCTCTCCTACACCGATGGAAAAGATCTCCTCGGCAAACTTCGACCCGGCGTTGACGGCGTCATCATCAAAAAGGGGTTTCACCAGTCCACCTTTCTGCCCCAGGTGTGGGAGCAGTTGCCGGACAAGAGGGCATTTTTGAATCATCTCTGCCTCAAAGCGGGGCTGGATGGAAATGCCTGGGAAAAAGGGAATCTTGAGGTTTCCACCTACCAGGTCCAGGCCTTTGAAGAATAATGCCGCCGAATGGAACCATTTCGCTCACATTTTCGTCGGTTGGCGGTGGCATCCGTCATCGGAGCCGGCATCTCTTCCGTCACCACCCAGATTATCACCATCCGGGAATTTCTGAGCCAGTTCCACGGAAATGAAATAACCATCAGCCTGGTTGTCTTCTGCTGGCTGGTCCTGACGGGACTGGGAACCCTTCTTGCCAAACCCTTTCGAAATTCATCCCTTGCGGCCTATCTGGTGTTGGCGATCACCGTCGGTGTGTGGCCTCTTTTACAGATCGTGGGTATCAGGATCTTCAGGGAAATGTTTTTTACCCATGGGGTGAGTCCGGGATTCTACCCCATTTTGGGCTATATTATCCTGACCATCGCCCCCTACTGCCTTCTCACCGGATTTATCCTCCCCTATACACAGAAACTTTTTCATCATTTCAAGATCCCCTTTGAAAGCGGGGAACTCTACACCACCGACAGTGCCGGGGATATTCTGGGGGGGATTCTGTTCAGCTTTCTGCTGGTTTACTGGTTTAAGCCCTTTGCCGCCGTTACCATTTGCGCCTCCTTTCTGATCCTGGTCACGCTGTTGATGATGGTCCTATTTGAAAAACGGCGTTTCCTGGTGGCCGCCCTTCCCGTTATCGCTCTTTTTTATGGGGCGGCTTTGATGCCTTTCCTTGAAATGCGCACCCTTGAAGCCCAGTACGGCGATATTTCAGAGTATGTGGAATCCCCGTTCGGGCGTATTGTGGTGTCCAGGGAGGGGTCGCAGTACACCTTCTGGGAATCGGGGACGCCCCTTTATTCCGATGCCAACGTGATTGAGGCCGAAGAAAAAGTGCATTACCCTTTAAGCCAGCTTGGTAGCGTGGAAAAGGTGCTGCTGGTATCGGGGGGATTCGGTGAAACCATTCCGGAGATCGGGAAATACAACCCCGCCCTGGTGGACTATGTGGAACTGGACCCGACGCTGACAAAAACGGCCGCTAAATTGGGATTGATTCCGAAAACGCCTTATTTAAACATCATCAACACGGATGCCAGGCGCCACATACAATCCACCGACACCCGGTATGATGCGGTGATTCTGGATCTACCGGAACCCGATACATTTCAGGTCAACCGGTTCTACACCGACGAATTTTTTGCCCTGGCAAAGCGGGTCCTTAAGAGAAAGGGCGTTCTGGCGCTAAATGTGGATTATTCTCACAACTATCTGAGTGGACTTCAAAAAGAGAAGCTATCCATCCTTTACCATACGCTGGAGAGGCACTTTAAGAATATCCTGGTGCTTCCGGGAGAGCAGGCCTGTTTTTTGATGAGCGACGGTCCCCTTACCGCTGAAATCCCCGGGAAACTGAAATCAAAGGGGATCCAAACCGCTTACGTTGACGGCTTTTTCAATGGCAATATCACAAAAGAGAGGATTTTGAATCTTCGAGAAAAGCTGGGGAGTAACAGCCCCATCAATACCGATTTCAACCCCCGGCTCATGCATTCGGTCTTCAGGGAATGGTTCACCCGTTACGGCACCACGCCCACCGGTTTCATCTGGGTTCTGGCGGGAGGGGTGCTGCTCTATTTCATCTTCATGAAAAAGGAGGAATACATCCTTTTTTCAACGGGTTTTACGGTCATGGGCCTGGAAATGGCCATCATTTTTGCATTTCAAGTCATATATGGTTATATTTATCTGATGATCGGGGCCATCATTACGGCTTTTTTGCTCGGTCTTTTTCCGGGCGCCCTGGTGGGCATGAAATGGCGCGGGGAAAGTGGCGTGAAGATAGGGGTGTCGGAAGGGGCGTTGCTCGCCATGTCGACGGTTTTTCTGTGCTGGGCCGGCTGGTTCAGGGTTCCCCTCCACCCGGCCTGGTTTCTGGTTTTCTGCTTTGTGTTGTCGTTTTTTGCCGGGTTTCAGTTTCCCGCCGCAGCCCGGTTAATCGGCGAGGAGCAAAGTCCTGCGGCCGGGCTCCTGGCGGCGGACTTATGCGGGGCCGCAGTGGGTGCTCTGGTTATGGGGACCCTCCTGATTCCCTTGTGGGGCGTGGGAATGGCCATATTACTGATCATACTGGTGAAAGCATCGAGTACTCTGTTGTTTTTCAGGTAAAAGACCATGAATAAAATGATGACACGCAAGGAATTTTTGAGATCCGCGGCTCTAGGGGCGTCAGCCCTTCTGTGTGCCGGAACGGGTTATGGTTTTCTGGGAAAGGGAACCGACTGCACGGGCACCATCAAAGGGCGGATCACGAAAAAGGATGCTCCGGAAAAGCTATGGAAATGGTCCATAGAAGGGTTTCATTATGCATCGGACGGCGAGAACGTGGAGTGCCAGGTGTGCCCCAATCGATGCGTCCTGGCGCCAGGGGATCGGAGCATTTGCCGTTCCAAGGTCAATATGGGGGGGAAACTCTACTCCCTGACCTACGGCAACCCCTGTGCCGTTCATCTGGATCCCATTGAAAAAAAACCCCTTGCCCACTTTTATCCGCGCACCAAGGCCTTTTCCATTGCCACCACCGGCTGCAGCTTCCGGTGTCTGAACTGCCAGAACTGGGAGATTTCACAGAAGAAACCGGAACAGGTTGAACATATGACCCTTTTCCCGGAAGCGGTGGTAAAAGCCGCCCTTGAAAAAGGGGCGCGATCCATCGCCTACACCTATTCGGAGGCGATCACTTTTTATGAATACATGTTTGATACCGCCAGATTGGCGCGGCAGGCAAACCTCAAAAATGCACTGATCAGCAACGGTTACATCAATCGTAAACCTCTCGTGGACCTCTGCGCATACCTGGATGGGGCCAACATAAACCTCAAGAGTTTTGATAACACCGTCTATGAATGTTTGAACGGCGGAACGCTACGCCCGGTTCTGGAGACTTTCAAAACCCTGCACGACCAGGGGGTCTGGTTTGAGATGACCACCCTGGTGGTGCCCACATATGTGGACAAGCCGGAAATGATCAAACGCATGTGCGGATGGATACTCAAGAACCTGGGACCCAATTATCCCCTGCATTTACTGCGGTTCATCCCCCAGTATAAACTGAACCGGCTTCCCGCCACCCCCATTGCCACTTTGGAGGAACTGCGGCGAATCGCCCTTAAAGAGGGCATCCGGTATGTGTACCTGGGAAATGTTCCGGGTCACCCGGGGACCCAGACCTACTGCCACCAGTGCAAAAAGGTGATTGTTCAAAGAAACGGATATTGGATCAGGGAAATCCACATCAAGGACGGCAAGTGCACCTATTGCGGGACGTCTATCCCGGGACGCTGGGATTGGGAGGCGGAAAAGACATAAAAGCGCTCAAAGCTTTGGGCTAGGTTTAATCCCGAGCAGTTTCAAAAGCGCTGCAATGATGCTGAAACATGGCCCATTGGCCCCGGCTGCCGTCCCAGGGCTCACCGCTGCATTCTCCCAGGGCATGGGGGCTGTTGTGTTCGGCGTTGTTTTCAAAAAATTTGAAGCGTGCGCACCGGTTGCAACTGATCAGGGTTTCAGAATTGTGGTTCGTTGAAGGAAGGGTATTATGGACCATTTGTCTCTTAAAAATACTTTCAGTTATTTTTTTAAGTGAGCCCCCGTGCCTCATATCCCGGGGTTACCAAACCGAGTATCACTTTGAGGGTCCGGTAGTCAAGGGGGTTGAAAGCGCCCAGGTAGGCCACGACGGCGGCGCAGCCGCAACGGGAACAATCGGCCTGGTTTCCATAGGTGCAGGATTTTTTTCGACCATCCGATCGGAAACAGCGAACCCGCCGGCTGACCGGGCAGGTGGAAAGGCTGTTCCACCGGTTAAAAGCGCCATGGGTCAGTAACTGCCTGGCCATGGCCGGCGTAAAACCGATTTTTTCACCGTACTTTTTCCGGAGTTCGAGCAGTTCCATCACCAATCGGTTCCGTTGGGTCAGGGGAATAAAAAGGTCTTCATCCTTCATGCCCCGGTTGGGGGTAACAAAGGAAAATCCGATCCCTTTGATGGGCAGTCTCATCATTTCCCGTGCGAATTGCCACAGGCTACCTTGGTTCAACTTGGAGATGGTCATATGGACGATAGGTGGCCGGGAAGCGGTTTTAAGATTCTCCACGGCCTTTTGATATACCCCTTCTCCCCGAATGCGATCATTTTCCCTTTCGGGTCCATCCAGGGAAAGAATCCACTGGCCGTTTAGAAGTTCCGGAAAGCCGTTTACACCATTGGTAAAAGCCAGTGTGGCATCGAAAATTCGAGCAGCAGCCCGGCAGATTTCCGGGCGAAGCGTGGGTTCGCCACCGTACAGGATGGCCGCCCGAAGGCCGGAGGCCCTGAGCTTTTTGAGAAATGCGACCATCTCGGCATCTCCCAGTTCCGGTGGGTGCTCCTGCTGCCACCAGTAACAGTGAAGGCACTTGAGATTGCACTTGTGGGTAATGTCGATGGCAACGGAGGTGGGCCACCGCGTTAAGAGCCACTGGGCAAGAATCATCAGTTTTCCAGGGGTTGGGCGCATGGTCGGCAATTATCCCATTCTTTATGAAATCGCAAGGGAAATCTTGATATTCTGCAGGTCACGGGCTATAAGAGCCAATGCCTGCTGCTAACGCTGTCCGCCAATCGCCACGAAAGGTACGGAAAAAAATGACTCTCGCCAACAAAATCACCCTCTTTCGGATTGTCCTGATTCCGGTTTTTATCATATTCACCATTCCGGCGGCCACCTGGACGAAATTTGTGGCCGCTACCATTTTTGTCCTGGCCTGTGCCACGGATCCCCTGGATGGTTATTTTGCGCGCAGCCGAAGTGAGGTCAGTACCCTGGGTATCTTTCTGGATCCTCTGGCGGATAAGCTGCTGGTCATGAGTGCGTTTATCATCCTGGTGAAATATCAGGTGGTGGCCGCCTGGATGGTCATTATCATTATTGCCAGGGAAGTTTCCGTTACCGGCCTGCGGGCCATCGTATCCCAACAGGCCGGAATCGCCATTGCCGCCGGCCCATGGGGAAAAATCAAAACCATCACCCAGATGGTCGGCGGTACGATTCTGCTGTATATGATCCCTTCCGGGGACTACAGCCGACAGGTCAGTCTATTGCTTCCTCCGGTAGCCAATATCATCATGACCGTTATTCTGGCGGCCACCGTGTGGTCCGGTTGGCAATATTTTCAAGGGTATTGGGACAGACTTAAAGAAAGCTCAAAATGACTTCCCCCATGGACCACAACACCTTTGATTCCCCGGCACCTGAGGCTTTTAGAACAACCGGCCTGACTTCCGATGGGCTCAAAATACCGAAACTGGCAAAGGATATTCTAAGTCGCCTTGCCATTCATGCCTACAAACAGGCTGACCCCTGTTTGTGGGTGGTCTTCCTCGGCGGCACCGGAACGGGCAAATCGACCCTGTTCAACGCCCTCTGCGAAAGACCTTTGAGCGCAACCGGAGTGGAACGGCCCAAAACCGCCGGGCCCGTGGCATATGCCCATACCCCATGTCCACTTGGAAAGGCTTTTCCATTTCCTGAAATCCATATCGAAGCAACTTCCCCTCGAAAAGGCAAAACTTCCTTTTTCCGGAAAAGCCGGACAGATATCGGTTCTGACGGCCAACGAAGGCCCGCTTTCACATCTGGTCCTGGTGGACACACCGGATTTGGATAGCGTGGAGGAAAAAAACCATTTTATAGCAAGGGATCTCTATTTACTCTCCGACGTAGTGGTCTTTGTGGCCAGCCAGGAAAAATATGCCGATGAGGTGTTGCATGACTTTTTCATAAAAGTGGTTCAAGATGAAAAACCTTACTTTTTTGTGCTGAACAAGGCATCGCAGGAAACCACAAAAGAAGACATACTGAACGCACTACAGGGACTTTCGATTCATGGGGCAAACTTGTGGCTGATCCCGCATACGACCCCCGCGGCCTATGACCAGATAGCCGCTCAGAAACCATTTGTTCGCCTAAAAGATGCTTTCTTTCAATCCTTTAACGGGGAACAAGCCCATCGCATCAAATCGACGGCCGGTGCCAGAACGGGAAAAGCTTTGAAGAAGAACGTTAACAGCCTTCAATCATTGTTGGACCTTGAAGCCCGATCCGTCAATGAATGGCTAAAGCAGCTTCATGAACTCACGCACCATTCATCGAGTGAATATGTCCAACACGAAAAGGAAAGATTTTCCAAAAACAGCGGGCAATATTTGAGGATAGAGATCAGGAAACTCTTCTCTCGATACGATCTTCTGGCCAAACCTCGGCGGGCGGTTCGAAGCATTATTAAAGCGCCTCTCAGGCTTATGGGCCTGAGCCGGAAAAACCGGGATGCGGATCACAAGGCCGGACTTTTGAAAGTACGGGAAAACGTGGCGTTTACACCGGTCCAAGAGACCCTTGCAAAATATAACGTTTCCGTCGTGAAAAACCTTTCCCCGTCCCATGAAGATGCTCCGCTTTTTCAATCCCTGCGAAATCCCCACCTGGCACTCACGGAATCGGAAATCCGGCAATACCTTCTGGAAGCCCAGGAAGAGTTGGCGGGATGGCTGGAGGCGACCTTCGAGGAACTGGCAAAAGGGATTCCCACGGGAAAAAAGGTCGGAATTTACTCCACATCAGTCCTGTGGGGCATTCTCATTCTGACCTTTGAAGTGGTGGTGGGTGGAGGCTTCACCATGCTGGATGCGGCCCTGGACTCCGCGCTGGCGCCCTTCGTGACCAAAGGGGCCGTGGAAATATTTGCCTACCATGAAATTCGAAAAATCGCAAAAGAACTGGCCATACGCTATCAGGAGGGGCTTCTGTCCGTATTGCATAGACAGGAGGAACGTTATATAAACTGCATTCAGTCTTTGACCACAACGCCTCAAGCCCGGGAAGCCCTTGACCGCATTCTAGCCAGCATATCGGAACAAAAATTCAATTGAAACATGAAAGACCGGGAAACATAAGAAATGACCAATCCTATTGAGCAGCATCAGTTCCGCCTGGAAAAAACCCTCGATCTCCTCCGAAAAGGGGGCCTTTTCTCCCTTTCATCGGAAAACCGGCAAACCATGGAAACAAGGGCTCAACAGCTCATCGGCAAACTGAGCGCCATGGAAGCCCGTTACCTGACCATCGGCCTGGTGGGCGGCACCGGTGTAGGGAAATCAACGCTGATGAACGCCTTGACGGGAGAGGATATTGCCTCAACCAGTCATCGTCGCCCCCACACGGACAGGGTACTCATATACCGTCATGCGGAGGCCGATGCACCACCCATTCCCAGACCGGTTGATGTGCCCCGCCGGGAGATTCTCCACCAGGGAGACGGCGCCAGGCATATCCTGCTGTGCGATCTGCCGGATTTCGACAGCCTCGTGGGGGAGCACCGGGAACGGGTCATTCTTTTCATGGAACATTTGGATCTTCTCTTGTGGGTGACGTCTCCTGAAAAATACGCGGACAAAAAATTTTACGATTTTCTGTTGCAGGCCCCCAAATCAAAGGAAAATTTCACTTTTGTGCTCAACAAAGTGGATTTGCTATTTCAGGGAGAAACCCTTGAAAATGGCTACCATCAACTCAATCTCGCCACCACCCGATTCAACGAACTTCTAAAGGAAAAGGGCATCAATGAGCCCCTTCTTTTTGCACTCTCCTCCCAAGAGGCCTTTAAAGGTGAATCCCTCTCTAATTGGAATCAATTCCCATCTTTTCGGCAGCATGTTTTTCGGGAGCGAAATGCCAAGCAGATTTCGGCCATCAAGGCTCAGAACCTGGATGTGGAAATCCAGTCCCTGACGACTCTTTTTGAAAAAGAAATTCAAACCCTTGAAAGTGCCGCTCGCATACTGGATGAAACCATAAACCACATTGATGAAAAGCGGTCCGAGTGGGTACAGATCGGCAAAGAAATCGTGGACCGCTGGTTCGGTCATGAAATCCAGGAGCAAATCTCCCTTTCCCAAGGAGACCCTTCCCGGCTGGTGGGGCCCGGCTTTGGGGTGGCCGCCTTGTTGTTTTCCATTGGCAAGAGGTCCTTTGGAAATTCCGAGAGCCAGGTTGCGCTTTCCGTTTTCGAACCTCCAGAGCCGATCTCGAAAGCCTTTCACCACCGATATCAATGGCTTGAGGATCATTTTAGCCACCGTTTCCTCAATGAAAACCTCTCCCCGCTTCTTCAGGAACGACTCAAGGAAATCCTGGATGTTAACCGCCGTTTTGAAAATCTGGGGGAAACTTTCTTTCAAACCACCGCCACCTACGCGGAGGAAAAACGGCGGTCCGCGTTATGGGGCTTCCGCTCTTTGCAATGGCTGATCTATGGGCTCATATTGGCGGCTTTTCTGTTTTCCGCGGGAGGAGAAGATGCGTGGCACCGCATCTTTTCGGCCCCATCGGTGGAAACGCTAGCGAATCTTGTGCTCTCCATCATCAGTACGCTTTTCAGTGGCAAAGGTCTGGCCGCTCTGGGAAGCTTTTTGATCATCAATCTCTGCGCCGGATTTATCTTTTACCGACGTTATCGAAATATTCTCCTTCAAAACACGCAAAAAAACATCGGCCGCCTGAAGGAAGCCCTGGTCCGTGTGTGGATTGAAAGCATTGAAACCATTCTCAATGATCTTGCGCATTTCAAGGAAGAGCTTCTCACGCGAAGTGCGGATCTTTCAAGCCTTCAGAAAGATCGGGGGAACAACATCAATTGAAACAGTACCGGCAATCCGAAAGACGTGCGGAAATAAAAACCATGTTTGACCGGCTCTCCGGTCACTACGATCTCCTGAACCGGATGATCACCTTCGGCTTTGATGCAACATGGCGCCGTCGCGTCATCGAAAAGGCCCATCTCTCTTCCGGCAAACGCTTACTGGATGTGGGTGCGGGCACCGGGGACATCGCTCTTGCCGCTGTTCGAAAGGAACCATTCGCACAGGTAACCGCCGCCGACTTTTCCTATCAAATGATCCGGAAAGGGCGGAGTCGGCCCGAGGGAAATCAAATCCCCTGGTGTTCGGCGGATGCCCTGCAACTCCCCTTTCCCGATATGACTTTTGATGCGGTCACTTCCGGATATCTGATTCGCAATGTGTTAAACCCGGTAAAGGCTTTCGAGGAGCAGTTGCGGGTCCTCAAACCGGGGGGCCGAGTGGTGTGCCTGGAAACTTCGCCACCGAAGCAAAACCTTTTGCGGCCATTGATATTGGTTCACCTCAAACTTATCATCCCCTTGTTGGGACGTCTCGTGGGCGGCAACCAGGCGGCTTACACCTATCTGCCGGATACGACCCGAAACTTTATGAAACCCCATGAAATGGTTGCCACCATGCAAAAAGCGGGGTTTGAATCCGTAAGTTGCGAGTTGCTCATGTTTGGAACCATGACCATCCATAGCGGGAGACGTCCTGACATAAAGAAAAGGATTTAATCAAGAGCTCATGGGAAACATGGCAAAATCGGCGTGAAAGGAATAGAAATGATCAAATCCATGAATATCGCCTGGTGGGTGCAGCGGTGGAAAGAACTGCATCCGGAGAAGGCTGCCGTCCTTTTCGAGGGATCCACCATCACCTACCATGAACTTCATCGACGGGCCAACCGCGTGAGCTGCTGGCTTCAGTCTCTGGGAATTGAAAAGGGAGACCGGGTGGCCGTCATGATGAGGAACTGCCCTGAATTCATTGATCTTTATTTGGCATGTGCCCGGCTGGGCGCCATTTTTGTTCCCATTAATTTCAGGCTGACCGGCCCCGAATTGGACTACATCCTGAAAAATGCCCAACCCAGGCTGTTTGTGTTTGGTAAAGCGCACTGCCGGAGCGTCTGTGAACTGGAACTTCACCATCAAAAACCACATATGCTGTTGGCTTGTCTGGGATTTGAACAGAGTCGGGATAAAATTCTTGGGTTTGAATCTGAAACCTGCAAATTTGATGGAAAAAGGCCGTTTCTCACCAAATCACTGGCGCCCAGCGATCCTGAAGAGCCCCATGTGATCATGTACACTTCCGGAACTACCGGAGCACCCAAAGGGGCCGTGCTTTCCTATCGAAAAACACTCTTTAACTGCCTGAACGCCGATATATTTTTTAAACTCCATTTTGATGATATCATGCTCATCATTCTGCCTCTTTTCCACTCCGGCGGACTCTTCATACAAGCTTCACCGATCCTCTATAAAGGGGGGACCATGATTATTCACCCCAGATTTGATGCCGTCAGAGCATACGGAGATATTGAACAGTACAGGGTCACCAAGTTTTTAGGCGTTCCGACCATTTACAAGGCGCTTCTGGAAAAAGATCTGCCGGTTGAAAAGGATGTCTCAACACTGAAGGTGTCAGCCATCGGCGGTGAAAAGGTCACGCCTGAACTTCAGGAATTGTGCCGTAAGGCCGGATTTCCGGTCCGACAAATAATGGGGCAAACGGAAACATCGATTCTTTTCTGGGCCTCCGAAGAGGATTCCATCAAAAAGCCGGGGACGGTGGGTCGTCCTGTTTTTCATTCGGAAGTGCTCCTCATGGACGATAACGGCCGAACCGTCAAAACCGGTGAAGTGGGAGAAATTGCCGTCCGGGGTTCCATTATGATGAAAGAGTATTGGAAGGACCCGGTCAGAACGGAAGAAACCATCCGGAACGGTTGGCTGCACACGGGAGACCTGGCCAGAATGGATGAAGATGGGTACTATTTCCTGGTGGACAGGGCAAAGAACATGTACATATCGGGTGGAGAAAACGTTTACCCCGCTGAGGTGGAAGGGGTTTTGAAAAATCATGCGGCTGTTAAAGACGTTGCCGTGGTGGGTGTTCCGGACGATGAATGGGGAGAAAAAGGCAAGGCTTTTGTTGTATTGAAAAAAGGGATAAATACCACATGCGAATCCCTTCTATCTCACTGCGAAGGGCAATTGGCCCGTTATAAATGGCCCCGGGAAATTGTTTTCTGCGAGGAGTTTCCGAGAACGGCTCTCGGGAAAGTCAAAAAGATGTTGATTGATTCATAATCAGGCGACTTCTTAAATTCGTCCCGTCATCTTTCCCCACAGGATCCCCAGATATTCATGAAGGGCTTGTGTCGTATCGTCAAGGGCGCTCACGCTCGGAAAAATATTCTGAAGGGCAAAGGGCGATTTTACCCGTGAGGTGCTTCCTGCCGGACCGGGAATGGGGCACATTCCCAGTTTCTCAAAGAGGGCCATGGCTCGGGGCATATGGATGGCGGAGGTGACCAGCACAAAGGGTGCCGTTCCGACAATGGGCTTGATCAACCGGGCCTGATCTTCTGTATCCTTGGAAGCGGATTCAATAATCGTGTCATCCTGGCTAACGCCCATGAACCGACTTACTTCGGCCATAACCGTGGCCTCAGGGGCAGGATCAGCGCCGCCACCCCCTGATAGGATCAATTTGGCACCGGGATTCTTCTTCAGAACGCGAATTCCTTCCACCAGCCGGATTAGCGAATCTCCGCTCAATTGACTGGTCGCAGGGATATTCGGGTCGGATTTATGGCCACCTGCCAGCACCACCACATATTTTATCGACGTTTCAGTTTCGGTTCCGGTTTTCAGCAATTGCTGTGGCACATACGCTTGATATTTACAGTTAAGAGGTGCGTTCAAGACCCTTGAAACAGAGTTATAGCTCATCAAGGTCAACCCGACCAGGCCCAGTGTGGTCAGTATTTTTCCTGTTGAAACCCGTTTGCCGCGCCATAAAAGGAACAAACCCAGAAAGGAAATCAAGAGAAAAAAGGGTAAAGGCATGAGAACCGAACCGAGCATCTTTTTGATGATGAACACGAAAGCCTCCAGTTAACGATTATATCTGCATGGGTTTTGCCAAACGGTATCCGATCCATGGGCAATGGCTAAAAAAGTCGTTGTCAAAAGCCATGGAAAAGTATAAAAGGGTTGCGTAATTTTTTGGAAAAAAATGGCTTTTCAGGGAGATTCTGATGGATGACATCTTGGACTACTTTTTGTGTGACGCGTGTGCCGGCAAAGATTTCAAACTCGTTTACAATTTTTGCGTGCGGTTTCACGGCGTGAACTTTTCCGACGATCTCATCTACGACAAGACGGTGGGGGAACGGTTTCAGTGTACGAAATGCCAAAAAACATTTTCCAGAGGCGAAATAGAATCGGGATTAACCCGGTTAAGAAAAGCGCGGATTAAAAGAGACTAAAGTTCGATAGAATATTGTTCCTGATGAAAGTTTTCTTTTCCAATAATGATGATTCGTTTCCCGGTTCTCTTTTCCGAATCAATCACTGACCCCTGCTCTTCTTCCCTCAAAATCTTGTCCACTTCAGGGTTCACCAGAATGTGAATGCTGCCTCCTTCTTCGGGATGAATGTAGTCCCGTTCCAGATCCCTGAAAATTTCATAACAGATCGTTTTGGGCGATTTCAGAGTTCCCCGCCCTTCACAGTAAGCGCATGGTTCGCTGAGCAGGCGGTTCAAACTGGCCCGGGTTCTTTTTCGGGTCATTTCGATCAACCCCAGATCAGACATCTCCAAAACATTTGTTTTGGCTTTATCTTTACTGAGCGCCTCCCTGAGCGCCATGGACACCCGCTCACGATTTGAGGCTTTTTCCATATCGATGAAATCAATGACGATCAGCCCACCGATATTCCTGAACCGGAGCTGGTAAGCGATCTCTTTAACGGCTTCAAGATTTGTTTTCAGGATTGTTTCTTCAAGATTTCTCTTTCCCACATAACTTCCCGTGTTGACATCGATGGCGGTCAGCGCTTCGGTCAGTTCAATGACGATATACCCTCCCGATTTCAACCAGATCTTATTGCCGAGAGCTCTGGAAATCTCGATTTCGATGCCAAATGCGTCAAAAATGGGGCCGGCGCCTTCATACAGCTCGACCGAGTATTTCAGCCTGGGAGCAAACGTCTCGATGAAGGTCATGATCTTTTCGTACTCTTCATCGGAATCGACAATAAGACGATCCACTTCCCTGGTAAAGAGGTCTCGCACCGCGCGCAGCGTAATGGTCAGATCCTTATATAACAGCCCTGGATTATTTCCTTTATCCATTTTTCCCCGGATATTTTCCCAGAGCTTCAGCAGAAAATCCATCTCAGCCTCCAGTTTTTCCTTGGAGGTGTTTTCCGCTACCGTCCTGACAATAAAACCATAGGAACCGGGATTAATATCCTTGATAATCCCTTTCAGCCGTTCCCGTTCTTCTCTGTCTTCAATTTTTCGGGATATCCCGATATGGTTCACGGTGGGCATCAGCACCAAATGCCTTCCAGGCAGTGATACGTGAGATGTCAGGCGAGCCCCTTTGTTTCCAAGAGGCTCTTTCGAAACTTGAACCATAATGCTTTGGCCTTCATGGAGGAGATCCTCTATCTGAAAACCGCTGTGATTGGATTCTTTCTTGAGGGAGTCCTCAATCTCACCAGAATCCAGTGTTTCACCGGTCTCACTGGTGTTCAGCATCATTTGCTCAAAATCTGAAAATTCTCTGTAAACGTCTGAAACATAAAGAAAGGCGGTTCTTCCGAGACTGATATCCACAAATGCCGCCTGCATACCGGGCAGAACACGAACCACCCTCCCCCGATAAATATTACCCATCAACTCTCTTCCGCTGTCCCTCTCAATATGCAGTTCAACAACAACGCCGTTTTCAACCAGTGCGACCCTGGTTTCATAAGATCTTGAATTGATGATCAATTCGCTGGACATATTGCGGCTCTCCGAGTATTCGGGCGTTAATAAAAAATCTGTTCTGTTTTCAGGATATTCATATTGGAAAGATCATCATTTTTCAAAGAAAATATGCCTTTTACGATTTCCGCAGGTTTCAAGGTCAATGTGTCTTTTTGCCTGACAATCAGATCGATTTGCTCCGGCGAAACAATCCTCATATCTTTCACAAGACTTCTGGCGTCAATGGTATGTTCCCCTTTTTTATTGATTTTGACAACCTCAAAATGTTTTGATCCAAGAAAAGTCGTAAGGCACTCTTCGTTGAAAGTCCTCCCTTTGAGGGTAATGAGAAATCGGGAAGCCTTAAGACGAAGTTTTTTTTCTGAAGGAGGAGGCTTCTCAATAAGCGTTATCTTGATTCCCTCAGGCAGTTCCCGGTTGATTTTATCTTTGAGATCATCTGCTCCCTCAGTCAGTTCAATTTCCGCCAATTCCGCCATGCTTTCGGTACCCACCGGCAAGGCTGAAAAAAAAGAGATCTTCGGCATGGGATGAAATCCTTGTGAATAGGCCAGTTTCAGACCTGCACGCCTGAAAGCGCGATTCAGCACGCGCCCCAGTTCCAGATGACTGAGATGTCGAGTGCTTCCCATTTTCGTAAAGATGAGACGAAACCTGGCGCCGGGTTGCACGTCTTGTGACCCCGGTGAAGATCCTTTCGCTTGAAACAACAGGTCTTTATAAAGAACCGGATCAATATTTTTATGGTCACATACACCACATTCATGGCATTTCTCCCTGCAATCGGGGGTGAACTGTTCCGCGTGTGCCTTTTTCCGTTCTCTTCTCAAAAAGGCCTTTGTCACTCCGGATCGAATATGGTCCCAAGGTAGAATCTCGTTGGCCTCTCTCTCTCTGTGATAGAATTCCGGTATAATTTCCGATTGTTCAAAAGCCTTTTCCCATACCGCCATCTTGAAATGTTCGCTCCAGGCGTCAAACCTCGCGCCAAGCCGCCAGGCCCCAATAATCGCTTCACTCAGTTTCCTGTCCCCTCTGGCCATGATGCCTTCCAGCCAGCTCAATTCCGGCTCATTCCATTTGACCCGCACACGGCTTTTTCTAAGGCCATTTCGAATCAGTTCTATCCTTCGCCGGCTTTCTTCCAAGGTGATTTGCGGTATCCACATAAAGGGAGTATGGCTTTTGGGAACAAAGGTGGAAATACTGACATTCACATTGTCCCGACGGCCCTGTTTGCCCGGTAATTTTGTGATTTGCCCCGCAAGATCAATAATGTCCTGAAGGTCCTCATCTTCTTCAAAAGGGAGCCCGATCATGAAATAGAGCTTGATCAGCTTCCATCCTGATTGGTACACGATTTTTGCCGTTTCCAGGATGTCCGACTGTGTCAGCCCCTTGTTGATGACCCTTCTAAGACGATTGTTTCCCGCCTCGGGGGCAAGGGTGAAGCCTGTTTTTCGAACCCGCTTAATCTGTGCCATCATTTCAGCATCCAGGCTGTCCACTCGAAGGGAAGGGAGGCTGATGCCGGTATGATCGGGGGAGTGGCGGTCCATGAGGGCACAAAGCAGCGAACCGATATGGCTGTAATCCCCGGAACTGAGCGACAGAAGGGACAGATCTTCATAACCGGTGTGTTTCAAGGTCTTTTCGGCAATGTGAACAATGGACTCGGGACTTCTCTCCCGTACGGGCCTGTAGATCATGCCCGCCTGGCAGAACCGGCACCCTCTGGTGCAGCCCCTGGAGATTTCAACGGCGACCCGGTCGTGAACCAGTTCCGTAAAAGGAACAATCGGGTTTTCCGGATATGGATATGTATCCAGACGTGAAAGAATCGCCTTATCGACCCATTGATAGTCCTTACGCTTTGGCATGATTTCAGCAATTCTTCCATCCGGTTCATATCGAGGCTCAAAAAAGGAAGGAATGTAGACACCCCGAATATGGGAGAGGCGATCCAGGATGTCTCGCTTTCCAACGTTAATGCCACGTTTGGCGTCCCGAACAGTGTTACATATCTCCTGGGAAACCGCCTCCCCATCGCCGATGACCATGATATCAAAAAAATCCGCAACGGGTTCCGGATTAAAGCACGCCGGCCCGCCTGCGATGATAAGCGGGTAATCTTCCCCTCGATCCCGGGCCAGAAAAGGAATTCCACTAAGATCCAGAACATTTAGAATGTTGGTATAGGACAGTTCATGCTGAAGGCTAAAGCCGACAAGATCAAACTCTCGCAGTGCCCGTCCCGATTCCCAGGCTGTCAGTGGGACACTATGACGCCTGAGCTCATTTTCCAGATCCGGCCAGGGAGAAAAAACCCTTTCAGCAGCAAGCCAATCCCGGCGGTTCAGAAGGTGATAGATTATTTTCAACCCCAAATGGCTCATACCCACTTCAGGGACATCCGGAAATACCAGCGCCATTGATATTTCGGTTTTTGAAAGATCTTTGCAAATCGTGTTGATTTCATTGTCCAGATAACGACTGGGGCGGTTGAGTTTAGAAAACCAAGGTTGTTCAGATATTTTCATAATGTCGTCTTTTCAATTTGTGGAAGGTGCGGATCCTAAAAGCCTGCCTTATTTCCAATTCCGGGCGCTAATGCTCCGCCCCGGATAGCGCGGGCAGAATGATAACAATTTCAGCTCCTCCATCAGGGTGGTTATTTCCCGAAACCGTGCCATGAAGCTGATCAACAATCCTTTTTACGGTGGCCAGCCCAAGACCGGAGCCACCTTCTTTGGTGGTAAAGAAAGGGGTGAAAAGTTTGGGAAGCAATCTGGACTCAAAGCCACCTCCTGTGTCCCGAATGGCAATGGACACTTCCTTACGGGTCGATCCGGGCCTTTCAGACACCCACCCGGTGGAAATGTGAAGCGTACCGCCCGAGGCCATGGCGTCACGGGCATTGAGAAAGAGGTTCCATAAAACCTGTCTGATCTGGTCTTGATCTGATTCAATCATCAAGGAGTCCTTGAAATGTTTCATAACAGTAATGTTTTCATTCCAATGCTGGCCGTTCTTGAAAAGCTCAAGAGACTCCGTGATGATCCGGTTCAGGTCAAATTTTCGTAATTTTGATTTCTTCGGCCGCGCAAAAAGCAAAAAGTCATTGATCAACTTATCCAATCGATCGACCTCCCGCGACACAATTGTCATCAATCTGTTTTGAGTGCTGTCCCAAGAACTCCCCTCTTTCAGCACCTCGATGGAACCGCTGATGGACGCCATGGGGTTTCTGATTTCATGGGCAATCCCGGCAGCCATTTCTCCCACCAAGGCAAGCTCTTCCACTTTCTTCATATTTTCTTCGATCCGTTTTATTTCTGTTACATCCTGGAGAATGAGGATGGTCCCACCTTTGTCGGTGGATCCGTAGCGAAGGGGGGAAATAGAAAGTCTAAGAGAAATCTTTCCGCCATCCGGTTTCTGGTATGACATGTCCATAAAGGGGGGCATGTTGGCTGATGGACGCATTTTCGCAACCCTTTGAAAATGCGCTTCAAGGGCAGGAAGGGCTGACCCCAGCGTCAGCCCGGAAAATTGGCCGCTGTGGACGTCGAGAATCTTTTCCGCCGTGGGGTTGAAGAGTATGACGCGTTCTTCGTCATCCAGAACAATGAGACCGGAAGTGATGCTATTAATAATACTTTCATGAAGGACCTCCAATTTGTTTAGGTCCAGCTTGGTCTCTTTAAGTTCGGCCTGGCTCTTTTTTGTCTGCTCAGCCAAAAAGCCGCTCAAATAACCCACCAGGTAAAAGGCGGCCATATTCACCAGTATCGTATAAAACAAAAACGCGCTGTTATAACTCTCCGAACTGAAATCGGTCCTGGCGCCTATTGGGTGAATCAAACCGTAGTAATGGAGATCCAGCATCAGCCCATACAGAATGCTGCTTGCTGAAGCGATAAGAATGCCGCCTTTGCGAGAAAAGATGATACCGCCGCTAAGAATATTCAGAATAAAAAGGAATGAAAAAAGGCTGTCGATACCACCTGTGGTGTATATGAATACAGT
Source organism: Desulfatiglandales bacterium (assembly GCA_963663335.2). GTDB lineage: Bacteria > Desulfobacterota > DSM-4660 > Desulfatiglandales > Desulfatiglandaceae > NaphS2. Next base: position 1,821,895 of record CAXXLN010000002.1, read on the forward strand.
TATGAAGACGGTATCGAAAAACAGCTGAAAATAGGCTTGGAGCCTTATTCTCCCGAAATATTTGATGAGAAAAATATAGATGATATTGGTGAAATATATGACCGCAAGAAGAATGTAGGGTGCAGTTTGAACATTGTTAATCTCCGCATGGGTTTCCTTGAAACGAATGATAATGAGCGCACCCAGAATTACGGAAACGAACAGTACCCGCAAAAACATCAGGATATGAAGACGTTTTTGCAGTTCTAAATCCCGGTGGCCGGATTCTTTTTCCTTCATTTGCCTGTTAACTACCCATAGCCGCAGCCATACCGAAAATAGGCAGATACATGGCAATCACAAGCCCGCCGATGGCGCCGCCAAGAAAGACCATCAGCAACGGTTCCAGCATGGCCGTCAATGCATCAACTGCCGTATCCACCTCATCATCGTAAAAATCCGCAATTTTTTCCAGCATGGTTTCCAGCGCCCCCGTCGCCTCTCCAACAGCGATCATCTGAACAACCATATTGGGAAATATGTCATTTTCGGAAAGGGGTTCAGCAATGGGTTGACCCTCGGCAATGCTGGACCGAACATCGAGAATAACCTCTTCCAAAACGACATTTCCGGAAGTCTTGGCAACGATTTCCATGGCTGAAATAATCGGTACGCCGCTGGCAATCATGGTTCCCAGCGTTCTGGTGAAGCTGGCCACAGCCACTTTCTTGAGCAGTGGCCCGAACACGGGAAGCTTCAGTGCAATGGTATCCACTTTTTTTCGCCCCGCCTTGGTGCTTTTGAATTTCTTAAAGGCGATGAACAGGACAATCGCGCCACCGATCATGTAAAGGACATTTCCCTTGATAAAGCGGCTCATGTTGACCACAATCTGCGTGGGGAGCGGCAGCGCCGAACCGAAATCTTTAAACATGGCTTCAAATACGGGAATTACGAAAATCATAATCACAGTAATCACCAGAATGGCGATAGCGACCACAATGGCGGGGTATGTCATGGCGCCCTTGATGCGCGACTTGAGTTTTTGCGCTTTTTCAATATGGGTTGCCAGACGCTGCAAAATCGTATCCAGGATACCGCCCACTTCACCTGCCGCCACCAGATTCACAAACAGACTGTCAAACACTTTCGGATGTTTTTGTAGTGATTCAGCCAGACTGGCGCCACCCTCTACATCCGTGACCACTTGTTTCAGAATGCCTTTGAATGTTTTATTTTCCATCTGGTCGGCCAGTATCGTAAGCCCCTGCACCAGTGGAAGACCCGCATCAATCATTGTGGAAAACTGCCGCGTGAAAATAACCAGGTCTTTGCTGGTTATTTTCGGCTGCATGAACGATACGTTTGCAAAGAGATCTTTCGGCTTTTCTTTGATCTTTTTGATTTTGAGATTGCGGCGCTTCAGCTGCAGTCTCGCCATCTTTTCATCAGCGGCTTCCAGCTCTCCACGAATGGTTTTCCCCTTTTTCGTTTCACCAACCCATTTGTATTCCGGCATTATCCTATACCCCAGACCCGCCTTTTAGAGATCTTTGCCAAAGGTTCAATCTTTAAAGGTTTCTTCCAGTTTTACGGCCTGTAAAAATCGAAAATTACGACCCGCGCATTTCGCTGTTTGATAAATTTTTAATTTAAATAGGCAGTTATCGGAAGATAGATAATTTGATCAGCCCTGTCAAGGACTCAGTTTTGTTTGGATTGCAGATATTGTGCTTGACAAGAAGTGGAGAGACCATGTTATATGGATTCGTATCAAATGCTATTAAAAGATCCATATCATTCAATACACTCTGAAGAATTCGGATCGGATTCATTATCAGGGTTTTTTTGATCAACCCATTTGCACCATAAGCAGCTGGGAAAATTAATGAATAAAAGGAGGTATTGGTTGTGAGTGAAATTTCTGCCCCCATGGGGGGTAAGGTTATTGATGTGAAAGTGAAACCGGGTGATGCAGTGAACGAGGGCGATGAAGTGGTGATTCTGGAAGCCATGAAGATGGAACTCCCGGTTGTATCTGAGGCATCGGGTACGGTTAAGGAAGTAAACTACAAGAATGGGGATACGGTTGAAGCCGAAGGCATACTGATTACACTGGAGTAATTCCGTTCTTGACTGAGTGCGGGTTGTTCCTGAATACCGTCACAAAAAAAAGGCCGCCGTTTGTAAATGGAGGCCTTTTCTTTTGCCCGTGTTTTTCAGTTGTTGATTATCCGGCCGCTTTTTTCCCATCCATCCGTCTGACAGAGGCGGTTATGATTTTTCCAGAAACAACCATTCCCACAAAAACAATCATCAAGACCGCAAATACGCCGATGTATCGCAAAACCAGGGTTCCGATAATCCACGTCCAGTTGTCTTTGACAATGACGATGGTCGCGCCGTCTTTTTCATCTTTTGAGATGGTTATGGAGTGCCAGGGCGCGGCCCCGTCATCTTCAATATAGGTAGAATCCTTCCAATCCCGAAATTTGATGTTGGGAACATCCTTGAATTGCTCTCTGTAGAATAAGAGCACCTCATCATGCGAGAGAGACGATTTCATCTCCAGACGGGCATCGGTTCTCAAATTTTCCTTGCCTTGGCTTATGACTGGAGCCCCCAGAAAGCCTTCCGCGTTTGAAGACGCTGGAAACATCAACAAAATCAGAAGCAATAGTGCTATTTTTTTCATTTTCCGACCCTTTAACAATTGAGTTCTTAGCTTCATTTCATCGTTATTGCCGCATGTTTTTTGCTTATGCCGCAGCTTGGTCGCTTAGTCAAACATTGCGATAAACATGCCGGCTGCCGCGGCGGATCCGATAACGCCCGCGAGGTTAGGCCCCACAGCGTGCATGAGCAAGTGATTCGAACGGTCATACTTGAGTCCCTGCATCTGTGAAACTCTTGCCGCCATCGGAACCGCAGAAACACCGGCGGATCCGATCAAGGGATTAATCTTTTCCTTGAGAAAAAGATTCATGATTTTGACGGTAAGAATGCCGCCGATGGTGCAAACAGCAAAATCCACCAACCCCAGGCTGAAGATGAAGAGCGGTTTCCAGCTCAGGAAATTATCCGCCTGCATTGTGGCGCCCACCGAAACACCTAAGAATATGGTAACGATGTTCATCAGGGAGTCCTTGGCAGTTCCCACCAGCCGTTCAACCACACCGCTTTCTTTCATGAGGTTTCCAAGCATGAACATGCCCATCAGCGGAATCACCGAGGGCACCAGAAGGGCAATAATGCCTGAGGTGACGAGGGGGAAAAGAATCTTTTCCTGACGCGAAACCGGCCGCAATTGACGCATGCGGATTTTTCGTTCTTCCGGATTGGTCATCATTTTCATGATGGGGGGCTGAATCAGAGGGACCATGGCCATATACGAATAGGCCGCCAGCGCATTCGCACCCAGCAGCTGAGGCGCCAGATGCTGCGTTAAATAAATGGTGGTGGGACCATCCGCACCACCGATAATGCTGACGGAGGCTGCTTCCTTGAGCGTGAAACCGACCAACACCGTACCGGTAAAGGTAATAAAAACACCCAATTGAGCACCGGCACCCACGAGGAGCGTCTTGGGATTGGCAATAAGAGGCCCAAAGTCGGTCATGGCGCCCAGCCCTAAAAAAATAACACAGGGAATAACCTCCCATTTGAGTCCGTACTTGTAGAACACCTCTAGGAGAAGAGGATGGCCATTTGATGAATAGCCCATAAGGGGAACCAGGGGAAAGTTGACAATAAAAATCCCGAAACCGATGGGAAGCAGAAGAAGGGGTTCATACTTTTTGGCAATGGCCAGATAGATGAACAGACTCCCCACGCACCACATGATGACGATATTCCATTGAAAATTATAAATTCCGGTTGTATGGAGAGTCCCATACAACATATCAAGTATTTCATTGGCAGTCATGACAGAATCCTTCTAAAATCGTACAATAATATCCTTGCATTTCAAGGGCGTCATCCAGGCACACCACAGTTGGCCTAAAAATCAACGAATAATACAGGCATAAGGCTGTGTCAATCAAAATCCCTTGCAGGGAGAAAGAACCACCCTTATTGGTCTTTCCAGGTCGGTTTCCGTTTTTCCATAAAGGCGTTCAACCCTTCCTGAGCATCTGCCGTGGGCATGAGTTCGTTCAGGTAAATATCTTCAATTAATTTGAGTGAAGGCTCAAAATCATCCATCAAACCTTTCATAATGGCCTTCTTTGTTTTTCTTAGAACCTCAGCGCTCAATTTGAGATAGGGTTTACAGAAATCCTCTGTGGCGGAATTCAAGTCGGCTTTTGCGACAATTTTATTGATCAACCCCATCTTCAAAGCCTCTTCAGCGGAAATAATTCTTCCCGACAGAATCAGCTCCATGGCGGCTTTTCGGCCGATGATGCGGGGCATGATCTGTGCTGCAATGGGGGGAAATACCCCCACCTGAACTTCAGGCTGGCCGTATTTGGCATCCTCAGATGAGATAACCAGATCGCAAAAGACGGCGAGCTCGCAACCGCCTCCCAAGCACGAACCGTAAACTGAGGCAACGGTTGGAATGCCCAAGCCATCCATGAGTCGGAACATGCGGTGAAAGGCTTCTATCATTTTCGGCGCCATATCCCCCATGTGCTCTCCCACATCAACGCCCGCGGAAAAGCATTTCCCCGTCGCGTCAAAAAGCGCCACCTTCAGGTCCTTTTCGCCCTTCCAGGAGGCCAGGACCCCGTTTATTTCTTCCATCATGGCGATGTTCAGGACATTGACCGGGGGCCGGTTCAAAGTGATGGTTCCCAGGCCATTTTCAAATTTAACTTCAATGTGTTCGTATGCCATTTCGTTTCGCTCCTTATCAAAAGAAACGGCAGGCAGGCCTGTTCACGGACCCGCCCGCCGTTCATGATTCCTGGTTTTTGCGGAAAAAGTTATTCCTTGGGGGTTCCCATCACCTCTGCGAACATGTCCAAATCCCAGGTCTTACATTCCGCGATGTTCTGCCTGAACTTCAGGAAGTTGATGGTATCCTGACCAGTGATCTTCTTGGTGTTGAAAGCGCCGAATCCCAGGAAGGCCTCTCCACCCATATTGGCCGCCAGCCAGTGCCTGTGGGCGTTCTTCATGGTATCCCAGAAAAATTTCTTCTTTTGACGGATGCTGTCGATGGATTCGATCAGACATCCGGGAAAGAGATTCGCGAAAGTCCATGTGATGCGTTCAATCTCTTTATCCAGCAGCTCGAAATCGGCGTTGGCCTGGTGTTCCTTTACAAAGGCACGGGCTTCTTTGGCCGCATCACCGGTTTTATATTCACCGTAAACGATCTCGCCATCCCTTACATACTCTTCGGTAATAATCATGGGATTGCGCACCCATTTGCCATCCACCTTCAGAACGGGAATGCACTTGCTGATGAGGTTCTTGGCCTTCATTTTGTACGCTGACCACATTTCACAAGAAATACAGTTCCACATAGCGTCTTCAATGCTCAGATACCAGGGGAGAAAGTCCGAAGCCCCGCCAACAGGCGCGGAACCGTGTTTGGGTCCCGCCTGCCCGAAAATGGCCAGATCGGAAGAAATGGCAAGGTCACAGGCCATGCCGATTTCCTGACCACCGGCGACCCTCATTCCGTTCACCCTGCATATCACCGGCTTTTTGCAGGCTAAAATGGCGTCCACCATGTGGTTAAACAGTTCCATGTACTGGCCGTATTCATCGCAGCGCAGGCTGTAAAACTCGCTGTATTCTTTTGTGTTTCCGCCGGTACAGAAAGCATAGGGACCCGTGCCGGTGAAAATGACTGCAACAACACTACGATCTAAAGATGCATTTTCAAAGCCCGCAATGACCCCCTTGACCATTTCCGTGGTGTAGGAGTTATACTGCTTAGGATTATTCAAGCGAATCCAGGCCACATAAAGCCCGTCCACCACATTTCCCTTGGGATCGGTCACAGGGCGTTTTTCGTAGACCACACAGGGTGCTTCCGTGCCCCAGTGAGCATCCGCGTGAAGCGCATGATCTTTTATTTCATTTTCTCTCGGCATCCATTCCAAAGCCATGTTGTTATCCTCCTTCGTTACCTTATGATGTACGATAAAGTGCGTCGTTTTGTTCTTAACAACGCGGTTTTTCAATCGTCAAAACGCCTTTGCTGCATCAAAAATCAGGCGTAAGCACGATGCGCTTGGCAGGAGATCCCGCCTTGTGCACTTCTTCAAATGTTTCAACAATGGTGCTCATGGGACGTGTTTCAACGAAAGGCCCGATATCGATTTTCTTGGAAAGCACCATATCCAGTACCGCGGGGTAATATTCGGGGAGACAAGCCCATGTTCCAATCACTTCAGCATCAAAGGCCATCAAACGGCCGATGGCGTATTCAGTCTTGGCCATGCCGAAACCCACGACAATCAGTTTCCCTACAAATCCCAACAGGGCCAGAGCAATTTCCTGACCACCCTTCACTCCGGTAACCTCAAAAATCTTCCATCCAAAATTGGGCAGACCCTTTTCTTTGCAAAGACCTTTGAACTCTTTGGAAACGGCACGTGCATCCTTGCCCGAAGAGTTGATGACGAAATCGGCACCATAGTTGAGGGCCCGGTCCAGTTTTTCCTGGTTTCGAGCGATGCCGATCACGTTCTTAGCGCCTAGGGCCTTGGCGATCTGGCCCATGTACTGGCCGACGCCGCCGGTAATCCCAACGACAATGACATTGTCGCCGATTTCAATTTCAGCCCTTTTGGCGGCCTGATACGGCGTTGCACCCGCATCCGCGACAACGGACAAATGGGCAAGGGGAAGGTCTCCACGGTCTTTCACTTCGCAGAGATCGACGCTGGGTACGGGAATGTGGCTCGAGAATCCACCGTAGACGCCCATGCTGTTGCCCGGCATTTTTTGATCAAGGCACCGGTTCCCTCGTCTGGTTTTGCATAAAAGACACTGCCGGCAAGGCATGACTGCGGGAATAATGACTTCTTTTCCCAGCCACTTTTCGTCCCCATCAACAACGATACCGGCAATTTCGTGACCCAATGTCAAAGGGGGTTTTGAAACCGTCGGAACACCGTCGTAAAAATATCCGAGGTCCGTGTGACAAACACCGCAACCGGCCACTTCCACCAATACTTCTCCAGCTTGTAGTGCTGGCACGGGTATTTCTGTTTTTTCCAATTTGCCCGGCGTGACTTCACCGGTTTCCCGATCACGAGTTGTGGGCTGAACCATCTGCCAGGTTTGAATTTTATCCGGTACTGCCATTGTTATCCTCCTTACTGATTGTGTGGTTGAACTGCTGTTTCACAACTAAATCATTCCATACCCCCCGTCGACGCAGAGCAACTGGCCTGTGATGTAATCGCTGTCATCGGACGCCAGAAAGACAAAGGCCGGGGAAATGTCTTTGGGCTCGGCAAAGCGCTTCAAAAGAATCCGGTTCATATAGATTTCTCTCAGTTTTTCATCCGATCGAATTTTTTCCGTCATATCGGTGGCCACGATGCCTAAAGATATGACGTTGCAGCAGACCTTATACCGGGCCAATTCACGGGCAATGGATTTGGTCAAACTGAGAAGACCCCCCTTTGCCGCGCTGTAATTGACCTGCCCCACTGTTCCCACAAGACCTGCCACAGAGGTCACATTGATGATTTTTCCGCTGTTCTGCTCTTTCATTTGAATGCCCGCCGCCTGAGCGCAGAGAAAAGCGCCTTTCAGATGGATATCAACCACCTGATCCCATTGGTCCTCGGTCATCTTGAGCATCAGCGAGGGCCGGGTAAATCCTGCATTATTTACAAGGATATCCAACCTGCCGAATTTCTCAACAGCGGCGGTCACCAGATTCTCCGCCTCAGACTTTCGGGCTACATCCGCTTTTACCGCTATTGCATCGCTTCCAAGAGCTTGAATTTCGTGAACCACTTCATCGGCCGCCTTCTGGTTGGAAGTGTAATTGACAACGACCTTTGCCCCTTCTTCGGCATAGCCAAGAGCCACGGCCCTTCCCACCCCCCGACTGCTGCCGGTTACCAATGCAATTTTGTCTTTAAGTTTCATTCTGTCTTCCTCTTCCCAAAAATTGTGCCCCATCCATTTGGGATACACCTGTTTTGCAGAGCTATATTGTAGCCACATTATAATTACAAACGAATGTAGTGAAAATCGGTTTTTGTGTCAAGAAAAATCGAAACTCCTCGGATTTCATTTAATTAAGCCCCTCAGGGCCGGAGTCGTGTCAGTATTCATCTCCCACAATGGTTTTTCCTTCACCGGGATAAATTCTAAGCGCATTCTCGACCCCATTACCTTCATCGGGCACGGGCCATTTGTCCGACTGAGGTTCTGAACCTTCAAGGGCTATGGCGGAAGGTTGTTTATCCTTCATTCGGGGTTGTTTTCGAATGTCCACATCAAGGACATTAAAGCTGAATTCCACCGGAATATGGTTGGGATCAAAAGAATAAATCGAATAGATGAACCCATGGTCGATAATTTCGGAAACCCAGAAGTCAGCGGCCGCCAGTTTATCCTTAATTTCAAGGAGGTCATCAATCTCATCGACCCCGATGGAAATATGATCAAATGCAACCGGCCCTTTAACGGGAACCCCATGATCTTTCAATTCTATTCTTTCCACATCAGCCCATTCAAAAAATGCGATTAAATCGGTTTTCGATACTTCAAAAAAATAGTGTCGATATCCTTTTCGGCCCAGTCCGACCACCAGGCGCATGCCAAGTAGATCCCGCCAGTAGCGGATGGTTGAATCCATGTCATTGGTCACCATGGCGAGATGATTAACACCATTGTATTTGACCATTACAATCCTCTATTCAATAGGTTATTTACCAACTCAGATGAAAAATGCTAAGAAAAGCATTTAAAGTCAAGCCGTTTTCCGGTGAATTTTATTCTTGATCCTGTTTAAAAATTTCTATATACGGATCGTTCATAATTTATTTTGAATCTCTCTGTAAATCAATTCTGTAAATCAATAATGAGACCAACATGAAAAAACGAATTCTTGAAATGCTGGTTTGCCCCGTATGCCTGCCCGAAGAGCACGGTTTGGACCCGCTTATTTCGAAAGAAGAAGAAAAGGATATTGTTGAAGGGGTTTTGACCTGTATGCATTGCGGCAGGGAATATCCCATTCAAAGAGGAATCGCCTTTCTGGATCCCGCCTCACCTGGCAAAACAAAGGGTGCAATTTCAAAATACGAAGCAGCACCGGTTCTGTCATCTTACATGTGGAGCCATTACGGCGATCTTCTCAAGGACGGAAACGCCTCGGCCGCATATCAGGACTGGAATCATCTGATGCAACCGTTACCCGGCTTCGCCCTGGACGCTGGTTGCGCGGTCGGTCGCTTCACCTTTGAACTGAGCCGGAAAAGTGATTTTGCAATCGGCATTGATAACTCGGTATCCTTTATTCGAACGGCCAGAGAGTTGATGCTGAACAGGGAAAAGGAAATTCAATTGCTACAGGAAGGCCTTGTAAGCCGAAAAGCAACTGTCGTATTACCGAAGAGCTGGGAAAAGAGGAATACGGAATTCCTGGTGGGCGATGCTCAGCGGTTGCCGTTCAGATCCGAGACTTTTTCTTCTCTTGCCTCGCTGAACCTGGTGGACAAGGTTCCAAAGCCTTTGAGGCACCTCCAAGAGATGAATCGAGCGGCCAAATCAAATCAGGCCCAATTCCTATTTTCCGATCCTCTTTCATGGTCGGAAGACGTGACCGAGCCGAAAAACTGGTTGGGAGGGACCCATGAGGGGTCTTATTCCGGAGATGGCGTGAAGAATGTGACGGACATTTTGAGCGGTCGCAAGAATGGATTACGGTCCCGCTGGAACATCGAAAAAACGGGCCATGTCTGGTGGAAAATAAGAACCCACCAGAATCACTTTGAACTTATCCGCAGTTGTTTTATAAAAGCGAACCGTTAACCCAACCACTTTTCTCGCCACATCTCCCACATGAGAAGCGTCCACAATCGATGGTGATGGTTGGCTTTGCCGGAAAAGTGATTTTTCAAGTGAGTACTGACAATGTCGCAATTAAAAAGCCCTTCACTTTTCAAGCGGCTTTCCGACAGATAATCGGAAACCATTTCTTTAAGCTCAACCCGCAACCATCTTTCAAGGGGTACGCTAAAACCTTTTTTGGGGCGATCAAAAAGCCGTTCCGGCACATAACGGGAAAGAAGCCTTTTAAGCAAATATTTTCCTTCGCCCCCTCTATACTTCAAGTGATCCGACAAATGAGCGGTAAATTCAACGACTCGGTGATCCAGAAAAGGAACGCGTACCTCCAAGCTTACGGCCATGCTGGCTCGGTCCACCTTGGTCAACATGGCATCCGGCAGATAGGTCATCTGGTCGACTCGCATGAGCCGCGAAAGAATCCGCCAACCTTCCGTATTTCGAAAAATCTCTTCAAAGCGACTCTCTTCCAGCCCCGCTGAACAAAGATTCGGCAACATCTCTTTGGGCCAGACGTGAACCGTCATGCGATACAGCGATGCCATGTCACCCCTGTCCACCATATCCACCAGTTGATGCCACCGCTCAGAAAAATTGGCCACTCTGAAACGTTGGGGGAGGCGTTTTCGCCAGGGGGCATAAATGTTTTGAACCCATGGGGCGGGTATTTTCCCCATTACTGACCCCAAAGGTTTTCTAAACCATTGCGGTACGCGGCCCAAAGCACCTGCCATTGATTGCGTACTCCAATAGCGCACATAGCCGGCAAATTGCTCATCCCCTCCATCGCCGGAAAGGGCGACCGTTACGTTGTTGCGGGCGAGCCTGGATACCAGAAAAGTGGGTATGGCCGATGCATCGGCAAAGGGTTCATCATATATTTCGGGCAATTGCGGAACTGTTAAAAGCGCGTCTTTCGGGGTCACATAAAAAGAGGTGTGGTCGGTTTTCAGATGCTCGGCCACTTTGGAGGCCCAAGGTGCTTCATCATAACCCGATTCATTAAATCCGATGCTAAAGGTTTTTACGGAACGAGAACTCACCTTTTGCATCAGGGCAGCCACCAGCGAAGAATCAATTCCGCCGCTTAAGAGTCCTCCCAACGGCACATCGCTGATCATTCGATCGGATACGGCTTTCGTTAAAAGGTCATCCAACGTTTCCAAAGCACGTTCTTCCCGGTTTTGTACCATCGGCGAATGCCTCCGGAGATCGGGGAACGTCCAGTAGGGTTGTGTTTCAAGACGGCCTTTACAATAGATGGCAAAATGGCCCGGCAACAGTTTAAAAGTATTTTGAAAAACGGATCTCGGAGCTGGAATATATTGGTAATGGAGAAAGAGAGAAAGCGCACCATAATCCAACTCCCGGGGAAAAGTTGAAAGCGCCATCAACGCTTTTAACTCCGAGGCAAAGTACAGAGCCTCGGAATTATAATAGTAGAATAACGGTTTGATCCCCAACCGATCTCTGGCCAGAAAAAGGGATTGCTTGTTTTTATCCCAAATGGCCATCGAAAACATACCCCGGAACCGTTCCAGGCAATCAGTGCCCCACTGAACGTAAGATTTCAGTACGACCTCCGTATCCGTATCGGAATTGAAAACATGCCCCAACTCATTCAGTGTCTTTCTAATCTTCTTGAAATTATACACTTCACCATTATAAACGACCTGTACCCGCCCCCCATCTCCCGCCATGGGCTGATGCCCGGCCTCTGACAAGTCGATAACGGATAATCGTCGGTGCCCCAGCCCCAACCCGGACTTTTCATCAAAAAAAAAGCCCGAATCATTCGGGCCCCGGTGGCTCAGCTTGGATGTCGCTTCCGGAAGCGAGTTCTTCAAAAGGTCAAAGTTCCGGCTTGTCTTAAAGCCTACAATACCGCACATAATGGGTGAATCCTCGATAAAGGAATTTCATGGACTATTACAGATAATTTTGTTTCAACGCCTTAATTTCGCAAGAAGTATTTGACGTTTATCACATAATTTTGGGGTTTTTTGAATCAACTACGCTTTCGTAGAGTTCTTCATATTGCCCAGCGATTTTTGAGATGGTAAATTTCTCACGTATTCGTTTTCTCGCTGCCGAACCAAGATCACCCCTTGCAACCGATCCCATATCCATAATTTGCTCCCATCCCTTTTTTAAGGCCCTCGGATCCTTTGCGGGAACGATAATGCCGGTGTTGCCAACGAGTCGCCGACAATCCCCCACATCTGTCGCCACACAGGGGACGCAACATGCCATGGCCTCTCCGATGACATTGGGAAACCCCTCGCCATAAGCTGAGGAAAGCGATGCGATGTCGAGTGCGGCATAGAACGGAGCAACATCCGAATGTTCGCCCAGACACATCACCCTGCCCTTTAAACCCAAGGCGTCAATAATCCCGGCTAAACCGGATGAAGGGTTATCAACATCCCTTCCGACGAGCAGGAATCGAACAGTTGCGTTTTTTTTTGCCATCAAAGATGCCGCCTGCAGAAAATTGACATGATCTTTCATGGGATTGTAACGGGCAATTAATCCTATCAGAATTCCATTTTCCGGAACACCGAGCTGTGATCGCACTTTTTGCCGAGCATCGGGGTCCGGTCGAAAACGTTCTAAATCAAAGCCGTTTGGAATAACATGGGCTTTTTCAGAGAAATAGCCTATCGCCGCATGTTGTGTTAGGCTGATTTGAGCGTTATAAATGATCGCTGCCGGGTTCTTGGAAAAAATAGCGCCAGCACGAATCAACAAACGCATGGAATTTTTTTCTTGATGCAGACGGTTTAGGGAATGTCTTATATTCCAGATAACCGGTGGGCCGTTGACATTCAGAAAATGCAGGATACCGGCTGCCAGGTTGCCGTGGTACATCCATCCCTGGATAAGTTCGGGTCGTTGTCGAGATAAAACCTTTCTGAATTTCAAAATCGCCTGAGGACTGGAAAGAGGGTGATTCAGATTGAGTTCAAGAATCGGAACACCCAATCTTTCAATCCGGCCGGCAACAGCGCCTTTTCTTTTTAAGGACAGAACCGAAGGATTGAATCGGCCAAGATCTGTGGCGCCGATCAGTTTTGCAAGCATGACTTCCGCCCCACCCATATCCAGGTCGGTTATGACATGCATTACCTTGATCACAAAGTTTCCTTTGACACTTCTATTTAGCTCCGATGAAAAACAGCCTGTCTTTTTTATGGGGAAATACCCTGAGGAAATACTTTATGAGCCTTTGGTGTTTGGTAGCAAAATTACTTTCCACAATATGTATCTTTTTAAAACCACATTCAGCCATGAACTGCTCCAGCGTGGAAGCGGTCCATGTTCTGACATGTTGCCACCGGTGGAAAATAGCCCCACACTCAGGGCAGATGGACTTGTTTTTCATAAAATTTTCCCGGTTAGGGGTTGTTATAACAAGGTAACCACAAGGTTTCAGTATCCGATATATTTCCTTGGCCATAGAGAATAACCGATCATCATCAAGATGTTCGATAACTTCAAGTGAAATCACCATGTCCATGCTCTCATCTTGGTAGACGGATGGAAGGCTTTCGGCCCAGAATGTTCCCCCGTACAATGGATGATGGGCAAATTTTTTTTCCACCAGCGCTGCCGATTTCTTTGAAAAATCAAGCCCGTAGCACTTTTGCCCCCCATGCAGACGTTCCAACATGACTTCAATCAGGAAACCGGGACCGCATCCATAATCGAGTATGGTGGATAACTTCCGAACGTTCACGTGTTTTTCGATCTGTTTGAGCACAGTCCTTCCGGCCTGGTAGCTGAAGTATTCCTCTTGGAAGAATTCACTACCGGAATAATAACCCCAAAGGCGATCGATTTTTTCATCGGACCAGACAATTTCATGGGGATGAAATTCATTTTGATTATCTAAAATGTTGTTTTTAGCAGACACACCACAGTTTCCTTTTTTCAAGTATCTTGTTTACAGTGCCTGTTGCAATGGGTCGGAATTGGGTGAATGAACCGACATTTTGACAAATAATTTATAGGCTATGATCGCGCACCACGCGGCATAAAGAATTCCTGAAATACCCAGAGCCCATACGACCCCTCGGGCACCCATTTCAAAAGAAAGATATAAGGATCCCAAGGCCGCCATTATGGCGGAGATCACCTTTGGGAGAATATAGATCTTCGGTTTTTTGGCAACAAATCCGAAAGCCGCCAAAGATTCGCCCAAGTAAAAGAAGGCCCACGAAAGGGTTAGCGTCGGCAACAGATAGGAAAATCGGACATATTCCGCACGGCTCATTAATAACACGACGGTTTCATGAAATAGGGCAAAAAAAACAATAAGCCCCAATGATCCCAATCCATAGAGAACGCTCATCATGAGAATCAATTTATAGGCGGATTTGAGGGCAACAGGTGAACTGAGGTTTCCCGCTCGTGCATAGGCCACCGGCATAAAAAGATTCAGCATAAAACCCGATGCAAACATCAATGGATATGCCGACAGGAGCGCCACTACGGAAAAAGCACCCACCACATCAGCACTGTGGAAAGCCAGAAGTGACCACCGATCGCAGGATTGATGAATCCACACGAATATCCCCCAGGCGCAAAAAGGCCAGGAAAAGGCAAGAATTTCTTTTCCCATTTTGTGGGCGCCAACGGTGCTGCCCGAACCACTTAATGAATTCTTTAAATCTTCTTTTAGAAAGTTTTTATAATGGTGTTCAACAACCAACAAAATAGCCCATGTGGCTATCAGATAACCCCATATGGCGCAGCCCGCGCTTGGGGAAAAGAGGATAACCACCAGTGCGGCTGTCAGGGGTTTCAGAATTGCGGTGCCGCTATTCATCAGTGCCACGATTTTTCTTCTTCTGGCACCCAGTAAAACCGCAAGCTTGAGTCCGAAATAGCCCCTTGAAGCCCCAACCATCAAAGCAATCGCCATTAAACTCTGATATCCATGCCAGGTGGTCGCGGAACATATAAAGGCAAAAACCAGGCTGCCCAACAAAACCATCAAGAATAACCAACCGGCGTAACGATCGGTTATGAAAAGAAAATCTTCTATCCGGCCCCGGTCATGGGAAATGGACCAGAATCGCATAAACCCATGGCCTAAGGGGCCAAATATGCTGACGGAAATTAATAATACGACTGTGTTTGCAATGGATA
The DNA here is from genome assembly GCA_963663335.2 of Desulfatiglandales bacterium. Classification (GTDB taxonomy): domain Bacteria; phylum Desulfobacterota; class DSM-4660; order Desulfatiglandales; family Desulfatiglandaceae; genus NaphS2. Next base: position 1,837,024 of record CAXXLN010000002.1, read on the forward strand.
GCCTTCCGAATTCAAAGGGGTTCAGAAACTGCGTCAGAATTTTCATGCCCAGCAAAATGCCCAATGCATTGCCGGTTTGCCCCAGCAATACCCAGAGCACCTCCGCTTTAGCGTTGAAAATACGATAAGACCACGATCTGATTTTTAGATCCATGTCCTGTTGGGTTGAGAAAACATCATTTCTGAATATCAGTGGTTTCCGATAGGGAGTCTTTTGAGTATTTCCAGATAAAGCACTTCCATATCATGGAGCAGACGTTCATGGGAAAAAGTCTGCACCACGAAATTTCTGGAATTTTCCGCCATTTGGTCACGTTGCTTTATGTCCATCGACATCAAGTATTTGAGACCCCTTGCAAACCCAACCGCATCATTTTTGCGGCATAGGATCCCTCTTTTGCAGACCTTAAATCCCTCTGCCTCTGGAATCTCCAGTAAAGGCGGCCCGAGGAGATCTCTTACACCCCCTGCATCCGTTGAAATCACCGAAGTACCGGAAGCCATGGCCTCGATGATGGAGACTGGTGTCCCCTCATTTATCGAAGTCAGCGCCAGGATGTCCAGATCCGCGTAGACTTCAGGTAAATCCCGTCTCCAGCCGCAGAATTCAACATGATTTGTCAGCCCCACGTCTTCAGCATGCGCTTGAAGCGTATCGCTTAATTCACCATCACCGATCACAACAAACTTCACATTCAAATCAACATTTTCATTCAGGAAGATATCAGCCATATTCAGAAAAAGGGCATGGTTTTTAATCGGGACCAACCGACCCACAATTCCGACCAGATGCGTGATATCGCCTTCCCCAATTGATTTTCTAAAAAAGCCCTTTCTCTGATCACCCTTCAGAAAAGGCGTCAGATCAAACCCGAGTGGAATAACTCGGATTTTATCAGCAGGTGCAATGTGGAATTCATTGACAAGATCTTCTTTTTGAGTTTGGCTGATGGCAACAATCACATCGGTTTTTTGGGCGAGTAATCGTTCTGCCCAGATGACCATCGACGATTTGGTCCGGGAGAAATAGCCTGAAAACACATGCCCGTGAAAGGTGTGGACGGTATGAGCGTTCCCATTAAAAAGATGATTATAGATAATGGCGGCCAGCCTTGCGGTGGTCCCTGCTTTGGCCGTGTGGGTATGAACAATATGGGGCCTTTCTTTGCGCAGAAGCCTCAAGATTTGCAGAAATGCCTTGGTATCCGTAAGAGGGCTTATTTCCCGTTGCAGTGCTTCAATAATGACCGGTTGCTCTAGAGCAGATTGAAAAAGATAGCCCATATCCCCTTCCTGGGGCGAAATCCTTCCCGTAACCAGGGTTGAACGAAATCTTCTTGAATCAAGTCCCGTGGTCAGTAAATACACATGAATGGAAGGCCCGCCCACATTCAACCGCGCGATGAACCGCAAAATCCTGATTCTGAAATCTTCAGACCTCAGCTTATTCGGTTCCTTTTTCCCGATAGGGAAGGATTCGGATTTCGAGAGCTTCTTTCGAGCCAATTGGGACGAAAAAACGAAGAAGAAGCGATAGAGCAGCCCCCAGAAAACAAAAGGTTTTAAATATATATTCCATCCTTCGGCGTGCTTGTCAAAAAGCCGGTAAATACTTCGATGAAACTCAAGAACGGACCTGAAAATGTTGCTCTCACTGCTGACACCCACATGGTGAATCATGGAAGATTCCGGAAAATAGATCACTTTCCATCCCTTCCGCCACATCCTCCGGCACCAGTCGGCATCCTCCCAATACATAAAAAAGCGCTCATCCAGAGGACCCACACTATTTATGGCATCCCGCCTCACCAGCATGCAAGCACCGGAGACCCAGCCGACTTCCATGGGGTTCATGCCGTCACTTCGACCCGTCAGGATATTTTCCCGCGTAATGGGATTTTCGGGCATTATCTTTGATAAAATGGATTTTCGGCCAAAAAGCGCCGTCAACAGGTTCGGAAAGGATCTGGCGGATCCCTGAACAACGCCATCACTGTCCAGTATCCCAGGTCCCAGGACGCCCACCTCCGGATGATTTTCCATATACCTCAAGGTCGCCTTGAGCAGACCTGGCAAAACCAGTGTGTCAGGGTTGAGAATCAAAACATAGGGGGCATTTCCATTCTTGATGGCACGATTCACAGCTTTTGCAAAACCCATGTTGTAGCTATTCCGGGATAACAACACTTCCGGAAAATCCCTTGTCACCCGTCCCACGTCACCCCTTGTAGAGGCATTGTCTTGAACGTGAATCAAAAGCGAAATACCGGGCGAGCACTCATATAAAGACCTGATGCAACACAACAGCTCTTCAGTGCTATTATAGTTAACGATGATGATATCTACGGTGATCATTGGCGAGGCGATAGATGAGATACATACCATTGATAGGTGTTTCTTATCCCTTCCGTCAGCGGAATTTTTCCCCTCCAGCCCAGAGCTGTCAGCCTGGAAACATCCAATCGCTTCAAAGGCGTTCCGTCAGGTCTGCCGGCATCAAAATGAAGATCCCCTTTGAATTGGACCACATTGGCAATCATCCGAGCCAGTTCCAGGATGGATAAATCCTTACCAACACCAACATTGATGATTTCTGAAGCATCATAAGAATCCATCAGGAATAGGCAGGCGTCGGCGAGATCATCCACATGCAGGAACTCCCGCCTAGGCGTACCGCTTCCCCATATTTCCACAAATTCACCATTTTTAGTCTTGGCCTCATGAAACTTACGGATCAACGCCGGTAGAACATGGGAGGTTTTCAAATCGAAATTATCCCCAGGTCCATAGAGGTTGGTGGGCATCAAACTGATGAAACAGGTCCCGTATTGGCGGTTATAGGACTGACACATCTTTATGCCGGCAACCTTCGCCACAGCATAGGGTTCGTTGGAAGACTCCAGATATCCGGAGAGCAAATATTCTTCTTTCATAGGCTGGGGGCAGTGTTTGGGATAAATGCAGGAACTCCCCAGAAAAATGAGTTTCTTTACTCCATAGATATACGCCGCATGAATAATGTTGGTTTCCATCGCCAGATTCTGGTAAACGAAATCTGCTGGATATGAAGCATTGGCCAGAATTCCCCCCACTTTTGCAGCCGCCATAAATACGTAATCGGGTCGCTCTTTTTCAAAGAAGGCTTCAACAGCCACCTGACGGGTAAGGTCCATTTGCTCATGGGTTCTGAGAATGAGGTTGTCGTAGCCATCCTTCTTTAGGCGCCGCACAATAGCGGCCCCGACGAGACCGCCATGTCCGGCCACATAAATTCTGGAATTCTTATTCATTGTCAAAAAACTCGAATCTCTCCAAGGTTAGAAAGGATTTCAGCACTGGAATTTCATTGCAAAACCAGGGAATCAACGACAACTGTCCCTTCTTGAATAGTCAGGGAAGTAATTGTAGTCACTGATGTTTGAACGGTAAATGCAGGGTTCCACCCGCCCTGGAGTGAAAGGCTTTTTGCGGTAACCAGGCTAAGCGCCTGTGCAGTTGCATCCTGAGAAATTTTAATGGTGCCTCCGGAAGCAGCCGCATCGATGGCAGCCTGAATGTCTGCATAGCAAGGGCTGTTGCCACCACATGATCCGGAAGGTTCCACATAAATGGCGCTGCTTCCACCCAGTGACGCCACGGCGTTGCCCAGATTAATCCTCGGCTTGGCGATGGCGACCTTCGTATCGGTAATACTGTCACCGGTCTCCATCAGCGTTGATTGGACCTGATCCGGTGTCAGAAAAGTACCGGTAATGGCTTTGGCGGCGCTCTGAAGGCAGGCAGCTGCTCCGGCGGCATAGGGAGACGCGGCCGAGGTGCCCCCAAAACCGTAGGCTGCGGTCCAGTAACCACCACCCAGTGCTGTGGTCGTCGCCCAATTGGAGGGCGCCAGTAAGGACAAAAATGACGCGGTATTGGAATAAACGGCCACTTGATCTTCATACGGCACATCCGGCGAGTAATATCTCGAAGAACAACCCGAGGTGGGATTCTTGACGGCACATGATTGCTGCTGCACGCACCACCCGATGCTATCAGCCGTGAAATGGGCGTCATAAACCGCACCCACCGAAACCACATGGGAAATACAGGCCGGCCATCCAATGGCATCGCAATAACCATCATTTCCTGAAGAAACAAACAGGGTCATGCCGGCGGCTTTGGCATTGGCGGCGGCTGTTGTCATGGCGAGGGAATCGGCATCACAAGTTCCGGTATATCTGCCGCCCCCAAAACTGGTATTGATGATCAGGATCGGATGGTTGGGGTCATCATACTGGTGAGCGATACACCACTCCCAGGCTTCGATCATGTTTGAAACATAAGCGCTGCCGCCACTACCGTGGGAAACTTTGAGCGCGTACAGTTTGGCCCCCCAGGCAACACCCCCTATATAGTCTCCATCAGATCCAAGGTTCCCTGCGGAAATCCCGGCACAGGCGGTCCCATGCCCATCGAGGTCCAAGGGATCACTGTCATCATCTCCCGTATCATAGCCGCCGATGACCTTGCCGTTGGGAAAACCGCCGTTCCCCAGGGCCACATGGTTGTAATCAATCCCCGTGTCGCAAATCGCCACCGACAATCCTTCGCCACTATAGGTCGATCTTGCCACGGATGCATTCATGAGCGGAATTCCCTGGGCCAGATTGGGGTAGAGGATCACATCTTTCTCAATAGAAAGGACATCGGGGTCGTCAACCAGCGTTTCCAGACCTTCAAGGGTTACACTGGCGGAAAAACCGGCCATATATTTGAAAGACCGGGCGTTTTGAATTTGAACCGGATTGACGCCCTGGAGGATACGACCCACAAAATCATGAATGCGGTTGGCCAACTGTTCCCTTTTATTGGTTTTTTTAAAGCTAATTTTTGTGTCAACCGTTTCCGTTTCACGCAGATTAACAATCACCTTGGTGGTTGTCGCACTCCCTTCCAAAAAATCCTTCAAAACCGTATCTGCTCTTTTGAGCTTTGAACTAGTAAGCAGATGGTTTATGACGGTTGCGACCAAGCCTTCAGGAACGTTTTCCCTTTCCGCCGCACCTGCCCTTGAAAAACCAAGGGCAGAAAAAAGCAATATGCCAAAGATGAATCTTTTTATATAAATCCTCCGTTTCATTTTCGGATAAGCTCCCAATGGTTTTCGGGTTCGTCGGACAGTTTACTTCTGCTCAAGCGCAGCGACTTTTCTGGACAGTTCCGCAATGGTTTTCTGTTGATCCTGGACCACTTTGGTCAGAACCGCCACCACATCCATGGCACTCATCCCTTTTCGGTCCGTTGATGCCACGAGATCCGGAACATCCTCAGCAATAAATCCCACATGTTTTTCTTTAGGATCAGTTTTGTAGCTGAATTGAACGGGCTGAAGGGCCGTCAACGTCTCCACCGCTTCTTCCCTGGTAAGGGATTTGATATCTTGTTTATATTCTCGACTGGAAGCGTTGGTCCATACGCCACCCGCTGTGACATGAGCACCGCTGGCCATTTCCAATGGATACCCCGCAGCCACACCAAACCCCACGTTGCCACTGGGACTCACAAAAACAGAGAGGCCTGGTGCATCAATATTGATAAAAACAGGGGATGCTTCATAATCACCAAAACTCTGACTCCTGCGCTGAACCTGGAGCCATTTATTATCCAGCACCAAAAAGGCACCTTTGTTTCCCGAACCCGTTTCATCCAGCCAAAACCCGGGCGTCGGGCTCTGAGACTGATAGTACGCCTTTGTATAAACGAGCCCAACATCTTCAACAGTGAACGTTGCGTTTCCCGAGGCATCCTTCACCACCAATCGATCCTCAGCAAATGCTTCCTCCGAAAAGGATACATACGGAAGGAAAGTAAGAACCAGACCGATCGATATGTTTATAAGAAGACGAAAAAGATTCTCTTTTGCTTTTCCCAACATCCCAGAACCAGATTTGAATGCTTTCATCGCTTTTCCTCCATATCCATTATCCCAAAACGTCTTTTGCAATAATTAAGAAGTTATGGAACCTTTTCAACTTTGGTCTTTTATATCACGGATGAGGCCCAACAATCAATTCGGATTCTGCCACATACTCCACCTGGCAGAGCAATCCCTCAAAAACAGTTTATCTTTTAAAATTTTTCCAGCCGCGGAGAAAACTCATCTGAGCCAGAGAACGATACCAATTGATAGGCCACGATCGCCTGCTGTGGCGATCCAAGGTGCTCAAAAATGGAAGAACCCATGGTAGAAACAACCCACCTACGGTAGCAATCAACGTGTAATCCCGGTTTGGCATAAAAAAGGAATCGATCATTTCAGGATGAATCTTCAGAAGCATTTTAAAGCTTTCTCCGACCTGCTCCTGACGTCTGCAAAAAGAGGTCATGGTCATGGGGTGGGCATGGAAAGCGCGGGCTGTCGGGCAGTAAAGGATACGCATTCCCTGACGGGTCATACGGTATCCAACTTCAGCGTCTTCCCATCCATAGGCAGTAAATAGGGGGCTGAAGGGTTCATTGCCCAGCGTTTTCAAAGGTAATGATATATGGGAGGTGTAAAAACAGGTGAATGGAACCTCCTCTCCCTTTTTTAAGTGAGCATATCCGAATTGAGGCCCATCACTGTTGATGAACTCAAGAAACGGGGTCTTCCGAACCGTCTCAGGATCCCAGTCGGTAAAGCCCAAAATCGCCACGTCTTCATGAACGTTCCATTTTTGGTGGGCCTCCAGATGGTGGGCCAAACAATCTGGAGCAAGCAGGATATCATCACCGATGAACATGGCCAAACGTCCCCGAGCCATCTTCAAGCCTCTGTTACGGGCCTGCCCTTGAAGCAAGTTAGCCTGCCTGACCATATCCAGACGAAAGCAAATATCCGGATGTGATGCTTTCCAGTGGTTTATGACCTCCCATGTGCCGTCCGTTGAACCGTCATCCACAACGATGACCTGAAAACCGCTGATGCTCTGAGCAGCCAGGGCGGACAAAGCCCTAACAAGAGTCGAATATCGATTGAAAGTGGGAATAATTACCGAAATATCAACTGATTTCCAGTCTGGGCGCAAAGGGCTTGGAGTATCTCTTTCGTCCTCAAATACCACTCTGTCAACGGCACATCCAAACCATCGATAGTCCGGCCAATTGTAATGGTGAGCAGGAGACCAGAGAGGGGAACTGAAAACGATCTTCAGAATGCCGTTTGCGTCTGCTTGAACCTGCATAGACCATTCATTCCACTGGCCTATCGTATCCGTTTCAACTTGTGTACGGCTTTTCCCACAGGCAATCTCAACCCGGTAAAAATGATGACCCGGAAGCGCTTCGGGCAAAAGACAGCTGCCTTTGAGGACTCCCCGCATGTGGGGTGATACTTTCAGATAACAAACACCTCGACCGCAAACCAGTCTGGACAACTTGTCCTGCGCCAATTCCGGCGCATACCATCCTGACCCTAAACGCCCGCAGCTTGACTCATGTCCCAACACCACTTCGGGAGACGAAACAGCCCAGGAAACCATCTCGACGGGCCGACTTCCTTGTAAAACGGGGGGCGCGGGTGGGTAATCAGATTTCGCTATCAATCCGCGATCCAATAACTCTTCATCGGATATTTTACGTTGACGCTGGATATGACCCCGCTCTTTGAGGGTGCCCGGAAGATGCATCAGATTCCATGCCGTCACATCTATCATTTCAGCAAATGCCCGCCGCCTGATCCATAACTCCAAGTGCCGGAAAAGTACCCTCAAAACCCGTCGCTTACGATAACATTTGATCAACGAACGGACATTGTGGCGCATGCCCAAACGACTTCGCCACCGTTCACTCTGTTCCCGACGTGTAGTGCCTCCAAAAAGATGATAGACTAGGGAATCATTACACACATGCACTTCTCCTCCGGCAAGCCAAATCCTCCAACCCAGGTCGACATCTTCATGATACATGAAAAATGCTGAGTCAAAACCGTCAAGCGAAATAAAATCATCGCGTCGCATCAACATGGCCGCGGCCGTGGGAAAAAACACCGGTAGCGTTTCAGCCTTTTTATACCGATCGAAGAAGGCCTTTTTGGGACATCTGAAAAATCGATCATAACCATATCCCAAAAAAGACATCCCTCCTCCCGCAGCATTGAGCAGATAAGGCGTTTTTAGCAGACAGAGCAGGGAACATACAGCCATGACCTGAGATCTTTTTTTCAAGACCTCCACCATAGGCTTCAACCACATTGCCGTAACAACGGTGTCACTGTTCAGAAATGAGATGTAGCGGCCCTTGGCTTTTTGCACCCCCAGTTCATTGGCCTTTCCAAATCCGATATTTGAAGAAAGAGCGCATAGCCTGACTTGGGGATAGTTTTTGCGTATCCAGGAACAGCTCTCATCTTGGGAACCATTATCGACAACGATAACTTCAAAGGATTCGTATCGCGTCTTGAACAGAGAAGGGAGACAATGCTTCAAATGGTGAACGCCATTGTAATTAACAATAATAATCGAGACCACTGAAATTACCTTTAAGAATCGGGTTTACAGAGCGAAACATTCCGTTTCAGTTTTCTTGTCGAGGACGAATTGCGAAACCTCAAATGCAATCGGGGCCAGTAACGTTCTTTTTCTAGCAACTGCCATATATAAACCTCATTCACAGAACAATTCCTTTGGATGCTTTTCCTTTTTTGAAAAACGGCTTTCATATCCCTGAGTGCATGGCATTTGGCTCTGATAAATTCAACAATACGCCCACGTCCCAGAAAATACAAACATGCCGCCAAATTGTATATCATATGAGGTACAATGGTTTTTCGAATTAATCCCGCTGGCATGTTCTTGAAATAGACCCATTCCAGATTCCGATGGCTGTAATATACCGAAATCGGCGAATCGTGGACAATGCTTCTGCTGACTTTGTGGTATGCCTTTGCCTCTGGAACATAGAGACATCTGTAGCTTTTAAGCTGAGCCCTGAAACTCAAATCCACATCTTCGTACAACAAAAAGAAATCTTCGTCAAAAAGGCCTATCTCTTTAAACATTTTAAGGCGGTAGAGTCCAGCGGCAGCACAAGCACCAAAGACCCATTCTCTTTTATCATAAGTGCTGGAACCTTGACCTCGCCCGCGCAAAAGACCTGTCCCCGCAGTGGTGTAACTATCTCCTACCCGGTCGATAACATCCGGTTGTTGGTATACTAAAATTTTTGAGGCCGCAAATCCTGCCTCAGGAGTCGAATCCAATGCCGCCACAAGATTCTCCAGCCAAAAGGGATGCGCCACCGCATCGTTGTTTAATAACGCCACATACTGGGTCTTGACTGTTCGAATTGCCACGTTATTGGCAACCGAAAATCCCGTATTATTGCGAAGGGAAATAATCTGAACTTCAGGGAAACTCTCGCTGACGAATTCGGCAGAACCATCCGTTGAACCATTGTCAACCAGAAGCACGGAAAAACGGGTGTAGCTTTGCTTTCTCAAGCTCTCCAAGCACTCCGAAAGCAATGCCTTTCCGTTCCAATTTACAATGATTACAGAAACTTGATGCAAAGATTCTTCCTTCATAAGAACATTTTTCTCTTTTGCAAAAACATCGGTCAATTCCTCCAGAAAAACAGACTTTAGAAGATCGCTTTCCATTAGAACAGAATATTTTAAAATTATTTTTTTTTTTAAACAACCCAAACTTTGAGAAATTAGCGCTAAAGCAGTTTTCTCATTGTCTTTTCAAACGGTTCTTTTAAGTTCGCTCAATTGGATCTTGACACACCATCACCCATTTGGAATACTTCCCTCTAATTGTTCAGGGGATTTGAAAGATTGCAGCGTTCTAAAATACGCCACCGCAGATGCGCTGGAATTCAACTTAACCGGGATCCAACTTCTTATAAACGGAAAGAAAGGAAAATCGCAACGTGATTCAGGAAGAGATGCTGATTCCTTACCAAACATCCTCCCTTCCGGAAGGTCCCTGGTTAGTATTTGCCCCCCATCCCGATGACGAAACGTTCGGAATGGGGGGATCGCTGCTCCTGGCGTTTAAAAAAGCTGTGAAAATAACGCTGGTTGTGCTTACCGACGGTTCAATGGGCGGTCAAAAAACAGAATCGGACAATATGGTTTCCATTCGGGAAAAGGAGGCGGCGGAAGTTTCGCAACGACTCCACCTGGAAGCTGTTTCGTTTTGGCGACAGCCGGACCGGGGATTGAAAGTTTCAAAAAATCTCATAGCGCGCGTAGCTGAATTGGTTGGAGAACTGAAACCGGCCAGCATCTTTTTCCCTTCTCCAATGGAGTTGCATCCGGACCATAGAACCGCTGCCACCCTCGTCTGGGAGGGACTCAGGGCCTGTCCAACATTCAGCGGAAAAGCTTATGCTTACGAAATCAGCGTTCAATGCCCTACCAATCGACTAGTTGACATTACCGCGGTTGCAAATGAAAAACGTGCGCTGGCAGCCATTTACAAAAGCCAGATAACGGAAAGAGATTACCTGTCGGCCATGCTGGCACTGAACAGAACACGTTCCTACACGCTTCCGCCAGAAGTCCTTTTTGCAGAGGCTTTCTTTTCTTATGAGAGAATCGGGGAAACCGATCTATCTTTGCTCACCCTGGACAGTCTTCGTCCTTACTGGTCTAACAGTTTCTCCTCCCGGGAAGAAGAAAATGACTTTAGAGAGAATTTGAACGAAATGCTTATTTCGATCCATAACGAAACAGAAAAACGGCTTCAACGCTGCAAAGACATTGAAAATAGTCTGATCTGGCGCTATACCAAATCCGTACGAGCTTTTGGGTCAAATATTAGACCTGCAACTTCCCGTGCCCACGCGGAGTTTAGGCGCTGGAAAGACTATTTTAGAAGCTTTTTAGGGCGATAAAGTTTTCATTTTTCCCCGAAATGAAGAAAAATTTTCTGTTGCTCTGCTTAAGATTCTATTTTATAATTTGTGGTTAAAAATTTTGGGGTAAATGATGTTTATTAAGGAAACATGGAATGAACCCGTTGAGCATCACCATCATTATCAGGACTAAAGACCGGCCCAAACTATTGGAGGAGGCCCTCAGGAGTATAGCGGAGGCACAAATCCCGAACATGGAAGTTGTTGTGGTCAATGATGCAGGAGTGGACGTCCAAAGCATTATAACCACCACATTGACTGAAGAAATTCCCTCCACATACCTGTTTTTAAAAACTCATCAAGGAAGATCGGAAGCAGGAAATCTGGGCGCTGACGCCTCCCACGCCCCCCATATTTTTTTCCTTGACGATGATGACCTGTTGGCGCCGGATTTTCTGTCTCTGCTCAAATGTTTTGATACACATGATCCGCGGGAAAACCTGGTTTTATACGGCAAGGTTGAAGCGTTTCACTGCAATCAGGATGGCACAAAAAATAAAACCTATCACGTCTTTGGAAGAGATTTCGACCCTGTCGGGCTTTTATGGGAAAATTACATTCCGTTTAACGCCGCCATTATTCCGCGACGTCTTTTCATGGAAGTGGGCGGACTTGACCCGCAGCTGAAGGTTTTTGAAGACTGGGACCTTTACCTTAAACTGAGTGAAAAGGCCAAATTCGTGTACCACCCCGCTCTGGTTGCCTACTACCGGCTCTACGAAAATGCCTTTATTCTCGGAGCCAACCAGCAACTTCAAAAGGATTGCCACGTCAGGATACTGGAAAAACACTGGGAAAAATACACACCCCGGTTTATCGCAACGCTTTATGACAGAATAATGCGAGATCCAAGCCATGAATTTCTACCCGAATTTGCTCAATTGGAAGCGGAATTTGCTCAATTGAAGGCGGAAAGAAAAGAATGGTGGGAAATGGACAATGAGCGCAAGAATTTCATAAACGAATTGACGAACCAAATTTCTAAAAAGGATGTTTATATTGAAGAGCTGACCCAGGAAATTTCAAAAAAAGCGAACTATATAGATGAACTGGGCCAGGAAATCGATCGCAAGGGGAAATACATTGAGGAACTTCAACAGCAACAGATTAGATGGCATGAAATGAATTCGGAACGAATAGCCTTCGTCAGAGGCTTGGAGCATAAGATCAAAAACCTGCAAAATCTGGTTATCAAAACCGATGTAAATCCCCAAGAATGAGTTTTTTACTTCCAAATTCGGGAAATCCAAAATATCCTCGAATATGCTTTATGATAGAAGAGGCCATGAAATGAAATTATGGCAGGGTATCGGCGGATTTTTGAAAAAAGGAGTCCTCGGAAATAGAATGGGGAATTCAATACCGGCCACGCTTCCCAACGCCCTTACCGAAGAGAAAATTCCCGAGCCCCTGTTGCCGCAGGAAGAAAAGCCAGCCCGGGCAGAGAACAAGATCGTATCAAAATGGAACCAGTCGGACACGGTCTATGTGGCCAGGGACGGTTTCAAAAGGTATTGGGAAACCCTTGAGGAGGTTTGGCGATATCAGGTCATGATGATCAGTGGGGGGAGATGTTACCTGGAGCACACTTTTTCATTTTTTCCCGAAAACAAAAGACTCTCCGATCTCAGAGGTCTGATTATTGGCTGCAATTATGGAAAAGACACCTCACAAACGGCCATCGCCCGATCCCATATTTTCAAAGAATTGACCGTCATAGACATTGCTGAAGACTTGCTGGCACGCCAGAAATCACTGACCCAAGAATTGGGGTTTGAAAGTATGTTCAATTTTGAATGCTTGGATCTCAACAAGGAGTCCCTGCCCAAAAAGGATGGCTATGATTTTATTCACGCTTGGGGAACCATCCATCATATAAAGAGGCTGGAAAAACTTTTCTTTGAAATCAATGATGCGCTCAGCGACGACGGTATATTTTCCATGAGGGAATATGTGGGACCGTCCTACCTTCAATTTACGGTTCAGACGGTGAACTTGGTCAACAGAATTCTGTCTATTATCCCCGATGATTTAAAGCTGGATGAACATAACAGGATAAAAAATCAATCATGGCGGCCGACACGGAGTGAAATCGTCGCAGATGATCCCTCGGAGGCGGTCAGAAGCAGCGAGATATTACCCATCGCAAAAAAGTGCTTGAATGTATTGGCCTGCCAAATGACTGGAGGAACGCTGCTCAATCCACTTTTGCATGGGATCGCCGGAAATTTTGAAAAGACTGAAGCATCGCGGAATCTTCTGCAAATGATCATTTTGCTGGAGCAGACCCTTATCGAGGCCGGAATTATTTCCAGCGACTATGTTTATCTCATCGCTCGGAAAAACAATATTTCACGAAAACCCCATTGAACCCATTTCGAAAATACATACAAAGAATCAATTCAAATGAATGTCAAAAATAGGAAAACGAATCATCCATCGATCCCGCAACTGACAGATGCCCTCCTCCTTCCGGAACAGGCCTGGAAGACGGAAGAAAGCAACCTCATCGACCGTTTTGAGCAAATGCATGGGGAAATAGCGCGTTTAAAATCGTCTTTAAAAGAAAAAGACCAAAAAATTATTCAATTAGAATCCGCTTTGCAGCAAAGTGAATTCGAGCAAATAGACCAGGATACCAAGCTGATAAACATGGGCCAGAAATTGAGCTACAAAGAAAAACAAGTGCAATCCATTGAAAGTGAGCTCACCAAGATTCGTGAAGCCACATTCTGGAAATATCTTCGTGCTTATGCCAGACTGAAGTCACTTTTCTGCACAAACCCAAAAAAGGCCTTTAAAAGGACTTCTCACAAAATCCAAATGGATGGCCTGTTTACAACAGCCGTGCAGTGCGGAACATATCTCCTGGGAAAAGGGAAAACCTCCAGCTTCCACAATCCCCTTTCTCTGCCCCTGCCCGAAGATTACGAGGCCCATCGCTGTACGCATCTGCCTTCTCTTCGTCAACTGCTTTGGCAGCGCCAAGAAGTTTTAGGCTGGAGCGACCGTCCATTGATCAGTCTGATCATACCTGTTTACAATACCCGCATTCGGTGGTTGAAAGACCTTCTGTCGTCTGTTTCAAATCAAACCTATGATCGCTGGGAGACCCTTTTGGTGGATGATCATTCCACCTCCTTTCAAACAGTCACTCTGTTGCGGCAACAGACACAAAAGGACAATCGATTCAAACTCATCGAACGTACCGAAAACGGCGGGGCGGCCGCGGCCTGCCAGGAAGGGCTGAAATTCGCTTCCGGCCTTTTTGTCGCCGTGGTGGACCATGACGACCTTCTGGAGCCCGATGCCCTTTACCATGTGGTGTCCAAATTGAGATCGGAACCCGATGTGGACATTATTTACTCGGACGAAATTCTGATGAGCGAAAACGGAGAAGTCAAGCAAACGGTTTTTCGACCGGATTATTCTTACAACCGACTCTTGAGCCATCCCTACATTGTTCACCTGACTGCATTTCGAAGATCACTTGCGCTTGAAGTCGGGGGATTTGATACATCCTACAAAACCAGTCAAGATTATGATCTTCTGCTTCGTATGGCAGCGGCAACGGATCGTTTTGCGCATGTTCCCAAAGTGCTTTACCGCTGGCGTCAACATGCGGGAAGCATGGGACATCAGAAAATAGCAATCACCATGGGGAGCTCCATCCGTGCGCTTCAAGGCCATCTGAACCTCAAAAATGAGCCGAATGCGGTTGCTAAGCCGGGGTTATCCTATAATTTCTTCAGAGTACACCGCCCCGTTGGGCCGGCTCTCGTTTCCATCATCATCCCCACCCGTGACCGTCTGGACCTGTTAGACCGTTGCGTGACAACGCTTCAAAAAAAGACCCTCATACCGAAAAACGTTCAATACGAATTCATCATTGCGGATAACGGGTCAGAGGCGAAAGAAACCTATTCTTATTTCAGAAAACTTGAAAAGGAGGGACATGCCGTAATCAACTGTGAAGGACCGTTTAATTTTTCCAAAATCAACAACATCGCAGCTCGATCCAGCGGTGGAGACACTCTGCTTTTCCTAAACAATGATATGGAAATTGTGGAAGATGACTGGCTTGTTGCCCTTCTGGAGCACGCTCAAAGACCGGAAATAGGCGCCGTAGGCGCCAAACTCCTCTATCCAGATGGTCTTATTCAACATGCAGGCGTTATTTTGGGCATTAACGGTTGTGCCGGGCACAGCCACCAGTTCTTTCCTGAAAAAGAGTATTGGCGACCCTGCGGAGGCCATCTGGACGAACTGCTATGTATACGGGAATGTATGGCAGTTACCGCCGCATGTATGATGGTGCGACGCGACGTCTTTGAAAAAGTAGGGGGATTTGATGAGGATTTTGTGGTGGGGTTTGGTGATACGGACCTTTGCCTTCGGATTCTGCACGAAGGATATACCAACCTCTGGACCCCCTATGCACGCCTGATCCATTACGAATCCGCATCACGGGGAAAGGGCGGTGACGACCTGCATCTTCATCCGGAAGACATGATCCGCTTTCAAACCAGATGGAAAAAGGTCTTGGAAAAAGGAGATCCTTACTACAATCCCTGTCTCTCCCTTGACAGCAACAATTTCCTTCCAAAAACCTGATTTTTTCCAACTTCTCAGCTAAGCATTTGGCCAGACCATGACGTTTGTCTATAACAGATCATTGCGTTTTTCTTTTTGCTGTCAGGGAATACAAAAATGTTCGATATTGGAATAGTCGCTGTCCCCGGTGCCCCCGTAGGCCTTCACGGCCACATAAAAACACGCCCCCGCCCCCAAAGTCGTGGAAATGCGCGTTTTGGTTCCCATGTCAATACTCCCGATAGATTCGGCATTTGGATAAGGCGCATAATAGAGCGTGTAGCCGTCCGCCCGGGATGAAGCCGTCCAGCTAAGGGTCAGCTGGTTACCTGCCACTGTGACGGCCAAAACAGGGGCTGAAAGAGGGTTGCCCGGTGCGGGGATATATCCTGCCGAAGGCCCGCCATAGGCCCCCATGTCGTTACGGCCGCCGTCGGGATCATTAAAGGAAAGGTCAGGATTGCCCGTATTGGCGCAGGGAGAACCCGCACCCAACCGGTATGTAACGGTGCTGCTGAAGAGGGGCTCTGAAGAGATGGAACCGGTGCCGGCTGTCATTCCGTAATATTCTTCCTGGCCGTTACCGTAAACATTGTTATAGCTGCCATTTAGAGCACTGCTCTCCGCGAAAACGCCATAATCAGAGTTGTTCGTTATGATATTGTTCATGATTGAAAAATCACTGCCGTAACTCTGAATCCCCCCACCCCAGATCCCGGCCGTATTACCCGCCAGCGTGTTATTGTAAAATTCCGGCATACCCTTATTGAAACATGAAATACCCCCACCGTAGCCCGCGGCGGTATTCTCGACAATCAGGTTGCTTTTGCATGAAAACAAGGCAGTATTTGAAACAAAGAGCCCCCCGCCGGACTGGGTGGTGGCCTGGTTGGCCTTGATGTAGTTTCTTTCGACCTTGCCACCGGCATCCTGCACCGCAATGCCACCGCCAAATTGAGCCAGATTCCCTACAAAAGCATTTTCCTGCACCACTGCTGTTGCCTTATAAACTTCCAGGCCACCACCATAGTCCGCAGCGGTGTTGGACGAAAAGGTATTCCCTCGAATTGTGGGATTGTACCCTTCGTCGCAAAGAATACCGCCACCACCCGAGTTTAAACCGGGGCGGATGGTGATGGCGTGATTGTTGTCAAAGGTGTTGTTCAGTATCGTCCCGGCGCCAGAAAAACCGTAGAGCCCGCCACCCCAATGCCCGGCGTTTTGAGTAATGGTATTATCGCTGATGGTCGGGGAGCAGTGGACAACCGCAATCCCACCGCCGTCCAGCCCTTGATTTCCCGTGATGGTATTGCCTGTAATGCTGATGCTGTTGGTCAGGCCATTGCCCGACTGATCACAATAAATGCCGCCACCATAATACTGGGAACCTGTTGCCGTATTATTGCTGATCAGATTTGCTTCGAGATTCACATCCCCCACATTCTTAGAAAATACCATACAAATACCGCCGCCGGGTGCTATGTTACCATTGGGGTCCACAAGCGTGGGATTTAGGGGGCCTGAAGACACCAGGTTGTTTGTAATGGTGTTTCTTTCGAGCGTTCCCATGGAATCAAAAAGATAGATACCACCCCCCATATTGGTGGAGGAAGGATTGGTGGTGTTAGCGCTGTTGAGATCAATCGTATTGCCAAATATATGAAAATTGCTGTTCATGAATGCCATGCCCCCACCGAATTGCGCGCTGTTCCCGGAAATCCGATTGTTTCCAATGGTCAAAACGGACTGATCGGCAAAAATACCACCTCCCATAACTCGATTCTCACTCCAGGAAACCACATAGCCGGAGCCACCGGTAATGGTAAACCCGAAAAGGGCGGCTGACACTGTAATGTTGTTGGCAAGAACGACACTTGAAGTTCCGTTTCCTTGAATGACGCATGTCTCAGCGCCGCTTCCCTGAATCGTAACACCGTTTTTCAAAGAGATATTTTCAAAATAGGTTCCCGCTGCCACCTGGACCGTATCCCCCACACCAGCGGCATCAATGGCGGCCTGAATAGTGGCGTGCTCTCCCGGAACATTCAAAACCGCGGCCGGGGCAATCGAAAAGAAAAACGGGAAGAAAAAAAAGGCGGCTAAAAAGGTGGAAACGACTTTGATCTTTTTTTTCATAACGTAGACCTCCCAATCTTTACCTAAATTGAAAAAATTTTTTGAAATAGGAGCAATCTCTGTGAACACCCAACGCACTAAAAAAAGGCGGGATATCGCTTTCGTCTCAGATCGCCGAAATGGGCTTGAAGAGATTCAATGCGCCGCCACATCTTTTGAAATACTTTGTCATCAAGACCTTTAACATTTGGTGTATTCGCCGCGTAATAAACGGGCGAGACTTCTCTTTTGAGTAGACCGGCCTGCTTCGCAAGATCATATAATGCTGTCCCCGGAAATGGCGTATAGATATAGCAGCCGAAAAAATCGGGTTGAATGATTTCATTGATTCGAAGGGTTTCTTCTATATTTAACTCTGTTTCTAAAGGAAGTCCCACCATGTTAAAGGACAAGGTCGCAATATCGTTTTCGCGAGCCAACCGGAATGCATTTATGATTTGATCGTTTGACAAATTACGGTTTATGAGCTTTTTCCGATATGCTTCGTTGCCACATTCCACTCCCATATACACGAGTTTACAATTTGCCTCACGTAGCAACCTAAATTCGTCTTTCAGAACTTCGTTAGGCCGAACAGGAATACTGAAAGGAAGGCTGAAACGCTGGCGATATTTTCTTGAAAACTCTTTAAGCCATTGATGATCAAAGATAAAATTCTCTTCCCAGAATTCCAGCCAATCCGGATCATATTGGTCTACAATCTGCTCAATCTCGGCAAGAATGCTCGGGACGCCGCGCTTTCGCACAAAATTTCGGGGTTTTACCTGATATCGATTGCGGTATGCAGCATTGCAGCAGTAGGCACAGCTATATAAACAACCGCGTCCCGTGCTAAGCACGGCAACCCGTTTGGGACCCTCCGGTCCAACACCACTAAGAGCCCCATCATTAACTAAATCCTGGAAAGAAAATAAATCCCGATCAGGCAACGGCAGATCATCAATATTTTGGATAAGGGGGCGAAGAGAGTTCTTGACAATTGCAGAGTCTTTTATTGTCCATATATTTTGTATATTGTCAGAGTCATCGCCCCTTTTCAGATGTTCAATCAGTTCAAGAGAAGGCTTTTCACCTTCCCCCAGGCATACAAAATCGATGGAGGGTTCGCTGATCACTTCTTCCGGAGAAAGAGTCGGGTGCCATCCGCCAACCAAAATTTGAATATCACTTATGCTTTTTGCATAGGCGAGCAAACTCTTCAGTTGATCCCAATGGCATGTCATTGCGGACACAGCGATAAGCAATGGCTTTTCAGCCGCTATTTTGGCGTGAATCTCATTTTGCAGTTCCAATTCACTCTTGCGCAAGTCAAGCGTAATCAGGGCTGTTGAATGATCATGTTGTTTCAAAACAGCTGAGATATATGCGATTCCTTTATGATACAAAGAATCATGCGTTAAATACCAAAACAGAACATCCGCCATCAGAATACTCCAAAAAGAATTTGCTTTGATCTTTATTTTGATTCACTTGCGATACATTAAATCGAAATGCTGTAACTTCCTATCTCTTGGATTTCGTTTCAATTTAAGAGCCCAATTTTCAACCAAATGCCATGACACGATGGATAAGAAGAGCGTTATAGCAAACGAAAACACAAACATTTTCAAGACACCTATTCCAGGAATGGAGGCCGCAATTGATTGTTGGACGGGAAATGCATAAATATACAAGCCGTAGGAATAATCCCCCAACAGATTAAATTTTAGGATAAATCCTCTGGGCCCATAAGCCAAATAGATAACAAAATAGGCTAAAAAAAGACTATACATGAGGACAAAGATCTTTACTTGGAAAGTAAGACATAACATTATGAACATCAAAGGGAAAATGATTTTATATGAAAAAGGAATTTTATTTTTGAAAACCCAGAACGAAGACCCGATAAAAAACATGGACGAAAATCTCAGAAGGTGGTGCGGCAATCCCCATTCCGTATAATAGTAATAGAGATAAAATGAGGTAGACAAAATCGCAAGGGAAACGATCAAAACCCTGACAATCTGATCAATAAACTTACTTTTCACAAAATATAGAATTTTGAACAATGCCAGGATTGTGTACATCTTAATTTCCCATGGGAGTGTCCACAGGGATCCATTTACGGCGAATGGGTATGGGTTGTTTATGAAGACGCCGGGCAAAAAATATTGAAGGGGCTTATATAGTAGCAACACATTATAAAAGAGAAAGTGATAGGTCAATTCATTCTTGAAATATAGGTCCATGGGCATGTCAGTATAAAAGAATCCGACGACCAACACACAAAATAGAACACAGACCATAAGTCCCGGAAATATGCGCAACACCCTTGCCCATACAAACGACAAGAATTCTTTCCTTGAATAAAAGCTGCCCGTTACCAGAAATCCGCTCGCAATAAAAAAAGTATCTACCGCAACATGCCCAAAGGACAAGCCAAAGGAGTAAAGCGGCTCTCCTTCAGTCCCTGTCAAAATATAGCAGTGATTGAAAATAACAAGGGATGAAGCAATAAACCTGATCAGTTTAAAATTATTGTTATGATCTCCGGTACGTTCTGAAAGCCAAAATGCCAATGGGTGATCCTTTTTGAAAAAAAATATAAATTAACAATATTTATATCGTCACACTTGTCTTTATCATCCCCAATTTCGCATAACTTTACTCAGAGAACGCCTCGTAAATTCACTTAATTGTTTTTTGCTATGACCACAAAACTCAGTTGGCACATAAACATTTCAACCAGTTAGGCGATAAACTGTGCCATACTTTATCATAAATTTCGGAGTAAAACATACGAAAAGCTCTTGATACTCTTGGAACCCAATTCGGATATAACATGTCAATTTCATTGAACATGAAAAGCAAATTGCCCGGTCCGCACTTGGAAAAAAGGATGTTGCCATGGGGCGCCGCATCTGATAATGTATTGCATAAACTGGAAGTTTTTGATTTCAATTGCAATACTTTATCGGAGGCCCGATATGACAAAGCCCCTCCCACCAAAACAACATCTGGTTTCCCTTTTTACACAGACACCTTGCTGGATGATCAAACCGTTGGCTGCCGAAATGCAGTATGCCATTCCATCGGTTCGCAGGTTTCTGGCCGAAACCGGGTATTACAGCAGCTTCACTCACAACGGTTCCTGGTACACCCTTCGTTCGATACCCCGCTTCGGAAGAAACGGTCTGTGGTTTTACCGCGATATCGGTTTTTCCCGCGCAGGAACATTGACGAAAACCCTTGTTTCGCTGATCAGCGGAAGTCCGGCTGGCATGAGTGCGGAGATGCTCGGGAAGATGCTTCAATGCCGTTGCCACGGTCTGCTGGTGAATCTGTGGCGAAAGGGAGACATCACCCGGGAAAAAGTAGGGCGATGTCAGGTGTATTTTGCCAGCGATCCTCACAAGTCAGCCAATCAGTACCGTGCGTTGACTGCTCAGCATTCACCGAAAAGCTTTTCAGCCGAGATGGCGGTCCTGATTCTGGCAGCGTTTATCCGGAACCCGAATTCCAGCTTCGAGCAGTTGGCCGAAAAGGTTTCCCGAAACAAAAATGTGACCGTGAGTCCGCACCAGATCGAGCACCTTTTCGAGCGACACGGTCTAAAAAAAACGATGTGAACCGGGGTGTCCGTGCCCTGAAAGTATTAAGTACCGCCCTGAAAAGATTGTCGATGGATACATCACCCGCGGCATTGTTTCCAGAGCCCCCGGTCATCCGTTTCATCCCATCAAGGAACGTATGTTCCTGCGGAAAGCGGCTTCTGGTGCAGAAAACCCGGCAAAAGAAGGTGTGGACAATGACCGGCCCCATGTTTGCCCATGAAACAGTTCGAAAATGCCCGGGGTGCGGTGCTGTTTTAGGCTCTGATACATTACGCCAGGTAGTACCCGTCCGATCAAACGTGGCATACGATGTGCTGGTTTTCGTTGGACGATCCATGTATGAGCGGTACAAGACCACCGAGGAGATACGCGCCGAACTGGCCCTTCGAAACGTTCACTTGTGTCCTTCGGAAATCGATTACCTGGGGCGTAAGTTCATTTTGTATCTGGCCCATGCCCACCGGCAGGCAATCCCACGGATTCGAAAGAGCATGACGCTTAAAGGCGGCTATATCCTCCATCTAGACGCGACACACGCGGGTGATGCCCCGGCTTTGATGACGGGTATTGACAGTCTCAGCAGGATCGTATTGGCCAATGTGAAAATCCCGTCGGAAAACTCCGATCACATCATCCCTTTTTTGAAAGACATCAAAGATGCCTACGGAACACCCAGAGCCTGCGTACATGACATGGGGCAAGGCATCTGCAAAGCGGTCAAAGAGGTGTTTCCCGGAGTACCGGATTACATCTGTCACTTCCATTTTCTGCGTGACATTGGCAAAGACATTCTCGATCCGGCATACGGAAAGCTGAGAAACCGTCTGAAGTTCCATGCAATCACTAAGAAATTATCCGCATTGGTGCGGGAAACACGCCAAGCCGCCTGCGAGCAATCTTCGAATCCAATGGGGTTGGCAAGAACAATCCTGAACGTCAAAAAAGAAACACCGTTTCTGCCGTTGATATCCGCATACGGCCTTGGCCTGTGGGCATTACAAGGCAAACAGCGTGGCGACGGTTACGGTTTTCCATTTGACCGGCCTTTGCTGTGTTTTGCCGAACGCCTGCTGGAACTGGAACAGCAGATGCCTCGCCTCATAAAATTGTCAAAGAACGACAAAGCCAACAATCTTCAATATCTGTACAAGTTGTATTGGGCGGCAGCTGAAGTTGCCGAAGATCCCGAGATCAAAAGCCTGATCGAAGAAATGCGGTGGCGCAGTGCTACGTTTGATTCACTTCGCAAGGCCATGCGTATTGCCTTACCCGGCGGCACCAACGGGCTCAATGATGAAGGTGCAACAAACATGATCAGCATCCGCGAGGGTGTCATGAAATTCCGAAAGAGTCTCGATCAAAATGAAAAACTCGCTTCTGACTCCCTTTGCGGCAAAATGGCCGGACAGATCGACAAGTATCTCGATCAACTTTTCAACGATCCAATTATGGTGGATACACCCTCTGGATTCGTTATCCTATATCCTCAGCGCACAAATAACATCCTTGAGCATTTCTTTAGAGAGCTGAGTCGTGAAAACCGGCGGAAAACAGGA
This sequence comes from Desulfatiglandales bacterium, assembly GCA_963663335.2. Taxonomy (GTDB): domain Bacteria; phylum Desulfobacterota; class DSM-4660; order Desulfatiglandales; family Desulfatiglandaceae; genus NaphS2. The sequence continues at coordinate 1,859,786 of CAXXLN010000002.1, forward strand.
TACAATTCCAAACAACGCATGCTCAAAAACATGCTGCCTGATACACCTTTGGTAAAAAACCTCGCAAATGCCGATTACATGAATTTGCTTTTGAACGGGAAAACAGATCTGGAACAGCTCTTCGCCAGCATGAATCCCATATCCTTAAAAAGCGAACTCCAATCCGGGGTAGATCGTATCCTCCCTGGGTTTCGAAAAATCATACAGCTTCCGGCATTGCCGGACTATTTTATTAGGCTGGCGGCACATGAAGAACGCCGAGTGGCCTGATCCAACTGAATTTTGTGGTCATAGGTTTTTTGAATCCCGATTTGGATGCCCTAGAGCGAAGCTCCCGGTACAAACCAGCTACTTCAGCCGGCAGATCAATTGCCGCAATCTCTTCTAAAGGAGCATGGTTAAGACTTTCACTATAGAAATTTCCGGTTTGTCGACAGATTCTCTCTTTTGACATCCTGACACCCAGTGCCCCTATTAATCGCTCTAACTCACGCGGAAACTCAATTCCCAATTGATCGTAGTCTGTCACAATCATGGGAGTTTTGGTAATCCCGTCCAACAATGACCGATTGTATCGCAGCCACAGCTCCAAGCCAATCTCGACAGGCATGTTATCGCGTTTTTGAAGGGACAGGGCAACCCCTGCGGGATGTCGAAGGCACAAAACAACCACGTTCAGCGGTTCGGAACAATATCTCTCCCATGAAGAAATCGTGAGACACATCCGTGGATCTTTGAACATGGCGCCATCAAAGGTTAACGAAAATTGCTTAATATGCCCGCCGAACCTTTCGCTGGTGCGGAGGATGGCCTCAGCTGATGGCGGGTTTAACCAGGATCCTCCGGCACAGCGCAAAATCGTCTCGTTGATGGCAACAGCCCCCAGATTTTCAAAATGGCCCTTTTCATTGTCCATACGACTTTCATTGAGCAACGGGTATGCGTTCCCCAAAGACAAACCGCATCGCGACAAAAGCCCGGCAAAGCAACTGGTACCGCTGCGGTGCATGCCTGTAACTGCAATCATAGGGCGCTCCTCGCTATCACGATATAATCCCGCTCAAATGGAGTGGATCCATGCTTTCAACCTTTTCAAGTCTTTTAAATACATCATTTGCCATGGTCCCCATTCCATGCTAGTATGCAACGCTTGTTTTGCTGAAAATTGCCTCACGCAATTTCGGTGTTCAACGCCAATCTCTGTTGGAGCAACCTATGTCGGTCTATTTGATACGGCCAATGACCCCCAAGACCAGCCAATCAGGACTCGTATCGGTACAGTATCCCATTAATCTTGGCTACCTGGTTGCTTATTTGCGAGCCCATAATATTAAGTGTCTCGTGCGTGACTTTGAAGTTGAAGCATTTGTCCAGGAAGAATTACTGGCATCCATCGATCAAGCCAACCCAAGGATCGTCGGATTCTCCTGTATGACACCCCATATCAAAAACGGGGCCTTCTTGGCAAGGATTGTTAAAACTCACTTTCCTGAAATATTGACCGTCGTCGGTGGCGTGCATGGCTCTGCAATCCCCGAACAAACCCTCCATGAATTTCCGGAGTTTGATGTGGTGGTTATGGGGGAAGGGGAGCAAACCCTGGTTGAACTTTATGGCAGAGTTACAAACAACAACCCAATGCATCAGGTGAGCGGCATTGCATGGCGAACGGAAGGAGGCGACATTCAGATAAACCAGCAACGCCCGATGATAAAAGATCTGAACAGCATCCCTTTTCCGGACAGAACATTGATCAATATCGAAAACTATCGAAAAAGTCACGTGAGCCGTGGGCACAGCCGAAAAACGAAGCGTATTGCCGAGATTACATGCTCCAGGGGGTGTCCCTATGACTGCATATTCTGCGCCAGCAAGGTAGTCCATTCACGGAAAGTTCGATTTCGGAGCCCCCAAAATATTATTGCCGAAATAGATTCTCTTGTAACCCAATACCATATCGAGCATTTTTCTTTTCTGGATGATACCTTTACCTTGAGAAAAGACATCCTGGGCCCGGTCTGTCGATATATGGGCAAAAGAAATGTATCCTTTGACGCCTATACTCGAGTAAACGATATCGACGAAGAAAAAATGGACATGATGATCTCGGGCGGTTGCAGAAAAATCAGTTTCGGCATTGAATCCGGAAGCCCGCGCGTACTGAAACTCATCAAAAAGGGTATCACTGTGCCGCAAATCGAGAACGCCTTCACCATTGCTCGAAAAGCCGGTCTTCATACCATCGAGGCCACTTTCATGATCGGTTGTCATCCCGATGAAACCCTTCAAGATATGGCACTGACAAGAGACCTGATATTCAGGTTGAAACCGGACATCATGGCAGTGAATATTTCCATCCCTTATCCTGGAACCGAACTCAACCGAATCTTAAAAGAAAGAGGCATTTTAAAAATTGAAGACTGGGACGAGTTCGTGCTCTTTTTCAGCCATCCCAGTTGGGAACTGGGAAACGTTCCCATGCGGAAAATCAGGCTCATGCTGAAACAGATCACCTGCAGATACCTTCTACGACCTTCCTACCTGCTGAACACTCTGGCCAAGAATCCTACGAGAGGTGAACTGAAATATTGGGTTAGCCTTGGCATTTCCTTTGTTCGAAGTCAGCTGATCCCCTGAAAAAGATCACTCCTGAAAAAAATCTTATCCCAACTTTTCCACGCATTCCAATCTTGATATCATGATTTCCTTCCACCTCATTTTGAAACCACGATTCAAAATTCATGGGAGAAAATCCAAAATCGTTTTCAGCCTCTGAGAAGGTCGTTTCTTTTGCCACGGCCAACCGTTGAATCTGATCTTTCGTCACACTAAACAGCAGGGGAAAAATGCGTTTGAGCACCACAGCCAACCTGATGATAAAAAGAGGGATCAGAATTCCCACTCGATCCAGCCCCATCATTTGACACATTACAGAGATAAATTCATTTATAGAATACGTTTTCGGACCACACAGCGTGTAGGTCTTCATACGGATTGTCGCCTTATCTGTGACGGTGCACACTGCGCCTGAAACATCATCCACATGTATCGGTGTCAGCATGAATTCACCATCTCCAGGTATTAGAATGACCTTCTTACGCAACACCTGTTTCATCAGTCGGTTGATCCCTTCATTTTTTGTAACGCCATAGACTTCCGCGACCCTCAAGATCACCCACTCCAGACTGGACACTTGCAGACGTTCTTCAAGCATCCGTTTTGATACACCATAGGCGCCGCACCCAGGACCAATGGCTCTCGTACTGATATATATAAATCTCTTTACGCTGTATTTTTCCGCCAAACGGATCAGCCTGGCGCCGGCTTGGACATTTACTGCAAAATACCGGTCTGTTTTATCGCTGTGCGTAATTCCCGCGGCATGTATGACTAAATCCGCACCTCTCAAATATTCCGAATAAGATATGGGGTATTCAAGTGCACCCCCAACAACAAGGCATCCTTTGATCCGAAATTTATTTTTCCGGGTCAGGCCCACAACATCATGGCCGTTTGAAACGAGGCACTTTGCAATGCTCTGACCGATATCAGACGATATGCCCGTGACAAAAATCCGCATCACCTGCCAAACTCACGGAACCGAGCCACAGTGAGGTTTTTGATGAATTCAAAAATCGCCGGTATTCGAACAAAGGAACGGCGATTCTTGAGAGCATAAAAGGCTGTCGGGATTTCAACAATCCTGAACCCCAGCCGCCGTGACTGTATCATCATTTCCGCATCAATAAACCAGTCATCCGATTTCAGCTGAAGTTTTTCATAGGCCTCTCGGGTGATGAGTTTCGGCTTTGCATTAATGTCCCGAACAGACAACCCCGCGAACAGGAGACGAAAAACAGCATTGTAAACCCTGGATATAATTCGACGATACGGTCCGTCATACCGGACCATTCGGTAGGTTTTAACCATGTGGCAGTCTTCTCTTTTAATCATCCGGTAGGCGCGTATGATATCTTTGCCCGGCATCTGACCATCGCCATCAATCAACGCAATGATTTCCCCCGTGGCCGCCTCAAAGCCGGAGCGAACATCCCAGCCCATCATCCCCTCCTTTTTTAGGGTAATGGCCTTGATGCGGAAATCCCCTGCCGCAATTTCACTAACAATCCCGGGCGTTGGATCCAGTGCGCCGGAGATAAAGTTGCCCACCAGAATAATTTCCCAATGCTTTACAACACGGTCCAAACAGGCTATCACATCCTCAACAAAAGGCTCCGCCTCTTTTCCAGCCCGGTAGCATAAGATGACGACGGAAAGTTCAGGTGGCATTGCGCTTTTAAAGGCTATGGTCAAAACCGATGTCTCCACTTGGGTTTCCAATGGGTAAGAGCGCTTTGCCATCAAATTGAAACAGGTCCGAATAGGCGATCCATCCATCCGGTGCATCATAACGGACCCGGAAGATCAGCGGGCGGGCCATATCCTTACGCCGAAAACCGGACCGTGGGAGGATAATTTTACTTTTGTTTTCGCCATAGGTGATGATGCAGTATCGACCTGAAAGGTAAGGCCCGAAGTCCCAGGAGACCACTCCCTTCTCATAGACCATACGAACGGAAATCGGTTCTTTTCGAACCTTTTGAGACCAACCAAAGAGAATACCTTCAATGCCGCCGGTCGCCTTCCGTAATTCCCCGACGGCCGGGTCGAAAAAGAATGCATTTTGAACAGTCCCATCAAGATTTTCCAGATCAATTTCATCATACACCACTTTTGGCGGTTGCTCGTTCAGCATATGAATCCGCAACCATACCAACCCGGCAGTAAACCAGTTGCCGTAGGCCGCCGCCGGCAGCAATACCTGTTCCCTATTTTGCTCCAGAATAAAACGGCCGTGCACTTCATAACCATGGCAGGCTGCTTCCAATCCGGGCCTCAAAGCCATCCCCTGGCCGGCAACGGAAACGCCGACAACGGCTGCCAGAAATATACACACCGGCTTAAAACGCCTCATTGCGAAAACGCACTTCCCAAGGCATAAAGCCAACCCCACGCTCATGGCCCACACAAAGAAGAGCAGCAACCGTTGCGGATCGGAAATATTGACGGCAGGAACAATGGGTCCCAGAATCAATAAAAGCGAGCCGGTAAACCAAAGCCTCAAATCACCGTCTTTCCACACCGCCGACAGGAAGACCACCACGATGATACAAAAGGCGAAAACACCCAACAGGGAATCCCCGAAAATGCTGGACGGAAGACGAACAATTCCGTGATACACGGCCGACAAGTCAAGTGACTCGCCGTATCCCCCCACCCATGTTCCCAGCATATATCGACGCCACACAACATAAAATCCCATCACCCCGAAAAATGGGAGGCCACACTTGAGACGTTCCTGCCAGCCACCCACCGGAATCAGCAGCAGCATCAGGGGCAGCACCACATACACCTCTTTAGCACTGGCCGCACAAAAATAACACATCCCCCCCAAACACGCCCAGAGGAATCGACCTTTTCTCAGTGCTATAAGATAACAATGAAAAGCGAAGATGGAAAAAAGAAGCCCTTCAAGATAATGCCGCGTCATCAATTGGTATGCAGTATTCGTCGCGGGCCCGGTGAAAATAAAGAAAAGAGGCCCCGCCACAGCCCAAAAGAGGGTTACCCGCGATCTCAACAACTGAAAGGTCATGCCGGCAACCATCCACAGGACGATCAATTGGTGGGCGTAAAAGCCTTGGGGACGCAGGCCGAATAAGGCCAAGTCAGCATCAAAAGAGAATAGAATAAAGGGGTTTAGATTGGCGGGTTGAAAGCTTTTCCATACTTCCGGTACAAAAAAGTACCCCCGGGGCGCGTGCAGGAAGGCGGATTTTAAAATCTGCGGATCGTCAAAGGACCACCACCCGGAAATACAATGCCCATAAACGGCAAAAATGAGCCCCCCCAAACCTGCCCAGACCCAGAATATCTCTTTTGGGGTTTGGCGGCCCTGGTCATGTGGTAAAGTGGATGACGGCAGGTTTTTCATCAAACCGGGGAAATTACGCTAAAGCCCTCTGCCACCATTAGGGTTGATTTTTGGAAAATTGATGTCGCCATCCGACCGGTGGGGAGAAGGACCATTTATCCTTGAATCTTCGATCAAAGGCAGCAGGCATTCCAGGTCCTTTTGCCATCAAACTGATATCAACGGTCCCTGCATCCTTCACCATTTCAGCATTTTCCGTCTTAAGCGCAGAAAACGTGAAATTTTCATTTCTGGAAACAAGTTTCGCGTACTCCTCAAATGAAGGCAAGCCGATCTTGGATTCCAGGGCATAGCTGGCCTGATAATCACGGGTTATCAGCCGATCCGTCCAGTAAGCAAGCGCTGTCTTTTGAAGCACCGCCAAATCCGGTTTGGCTTCAGCAACAACTTGATCGCCCTGTCTGCCCTCAATTTCATCACGCTTCTCACATCCCCACAAAAAAGCCAAACACGCAACTGCAAGAAAAAGGATGCAAGCACTCTTGCGGATTTCCCTGTTTTGTTTTATCATGATGCCAGCCTATTCATATCGATAAAAACCTTTCGACCTAATTTTTCCCAGATTCACTTAGAAAAACCTGAATGCCGCCTGTCTGTTCCTGAGCATTGGAATGGATCACGGCAATGTCATCTCGACCGTCCTTGTTAAAATCCACACAGTAGAGCCCATAAATCCTGTAGAGGCCGGTTTCAGGAAGCCCTGATATTTTCAGTTCTTCCCATTTGCTCCCCTTTTTTCCATAGATCTTTAGGCCGCCCTCCTTGGTGGCCGCGATCACTTCCTTGGATCCATCACCGTTTACATCACCCGCGGCACAGAAATAACTCCACGAATCCCCCGAAGGAAGCCCATCGGACATATCCACAAATCCATCCGGCCTACTTAAAAATACCTTGAGCCCTTTGAAAGATTCACCAATGCCTGAAATGCTGGCAATAAGGTCATCCCGCCCATCCCCGTCCATATCGGCGAGGCAGACCGAAAGATAGTGCATTTCCTGTGGAAGGCCCTTATTAAAAAAGGTCCACCCTCCCTTGCCGTCGCCCAGCCAAATGATCAAGTCTCTCTTATGTTCCCGACTGGCCACAGCTAAATCCTTGTTTCCATCGCCATTCACATCACCAACAGCCAACTGATCGGAGAGGAGTCCGGCGGTTTCTTTGGGATCACCAATTTTTTCACACCGCCATTGCTGTTGATCGGAAGAGCACATCATCAACCCCCCATAGGTATACAGCGTCTTTTTTTGAACAAACTCCGAAACAGCAACAACTTCCTGGAGGCCGTCATTATTAAAATCAGCGGAAATAAGCGCTCTTGTGGAAAAATCTCCGGATGACGGGAACCCTTTGGAAAAATCGACGTACTTTCCGTCCGTTGGCCCTTTCAGCGCCTTTAGTCCAATGCCGTGCATCGCCAAGGCCACATCCGGCACACCATCCCCGTCAAAGTCCGCTGCGGCAATAGAGCCGTAATTGCAGGGATACTGAGGAGGGAGATTCAAATAATTCGCGGTAGACCATTCCCCTTTTCCATTGCCATACCAAATGGCTGGTTTGTTTTCCTCAGGCGGCGGCAACCTGCGGGGAGCCGCGAGAATATCCAAATGGCCATCCCCGTTCATATCCTGAAACGCCAGATTCTGGCGCCACTGTCCGGTTGAAGGCAACCCGTTTGATGCCTCAATGAACGCCAAGACACTCTTTTCAGTTTTATCCGTCAATTCCTTTTTAGACTCACATCCAAAAAACATCTCCAGAAATACGCATGCCAGGAGAATTAATACTGCACATCTTCGTGTTCTCGCCATGAGATCCTCAAAACATAGGGCCATTCGTTATGTTTGCTTCTTTTTGTAAGGATTAAAAAAAAGCGAACCACCGATGTGGTTCGCTTTTTTTACTTGTAACAAAGAGTTACGTCTACATCATGTTACGGAACGATGTGAACAGGTTGCGGCGCGAAGGTCCCTGAAGTACCGACATCGCGAGCCATCTCTTTCATGATCTGCCAGTTGGTTGCGGCACTGGCGGCGCCATTATCAGCCTGCTGCCAACTCCAACCCAGGAACTCAGCCCACGTCAACTGAGTACCAGTGGCACTAGTGTCAGCACTGGTCCAGTTGAATATACCTGAGTAGGGGTACGTAACTTTCAAACCGCTTGGAATCCAAAACTCGGCATTAAGAAATGTGACTTCGTCGATGGGAATCGTGGTTGAAAGATAATCTTCGGCGGCATTGATGACAAACATATGGAACGTCGTGCCATTGGGCAGACCGCTCTGGTAAATCATGAAGTACGTTCTACCCGTTGCATTCAGAATGTAATATTCCGGATAAAGTGACCACTGGCCGCAGGCGGGTGCCCACCATTGATTCGGGAAGGTCCCTGGGGCCCAATTAGTGGCGTAGAATCCGACATCAATCGGCAGGTTCCAAACTCGGGCGGTGGCCGCATGCAGCGCCACGGCAGACCATCTTTCATAGGTACCCAATACGGTCGGCATTTGGTCGGTTATCGACAGGTTCGGGTTGGAACCGGTAATGGCCCACCTAGTCCAGTAGTCCTGATAGATGGCCAAGTCAGGGTCAACAACGAGGGTGTCGGGGTATGACACAAAACCGGGAGTGAAGACCTCTCTCATGGGCAGGTTGGAAGCCGCGGCCATTCCTTGGGAAAGGTCAAGCATGTAGATGCTGCCGATAACGTTGTCATTTGCTCCTCGTACGCGTTGCCATATACCCGCCGGTGCATTCCACTGGTAAATCCAATTGTCAGCGACTATGTAACCCGCATAATAGTCTTGACCTTCAAAGGTGATGGTAAGTCTGGTTCGGTCTTGATCGGACATACCCTCAATAATGGTCCCTATATCTTTCATGATGGTTCCCCAATGGGTAATGGGAATCCACGCATCTGCGATATACACACTCTTAGTGGTATAAAAGAAGAAGTGAAAGTCCGTGGCCCAACCGCGGACTTCGCTTAGGTTCAAAAGAGTCGTTTGGCCGGGACCTGGTACGCCGGTGGGAGAGACTCTATCGTGACTCACCATAAACGGAGTCGTAAAATCGGTTCCAGGCGTGTTGTCCGGAACTCCTGGTACCGCCAGCGCTGATCCGACGCCGAACGTCAGAGCCGCCAAAAATGAAAGCGCAATAAAAATCTTTTTCATACTCTTTTCCTCCATTAAAATTTAGAAAAAATTCATCTCCATTGTTTTAGATACCCACAATTACAACAGACTGCCCACCCAAACCAGCGCTTTTATCACCTCCTTATAACTAGAAATTTCAAGCCAATCTTTAATTGATTTCAGCTTTTCCCCCAAAACTCTTAACATAAGCTTCCGACATTATCAGCAAGTCAATATTTTTTGTCAAGCTTTTTTCTGCCATTCAGCAAAATATGGTCGAAACGACTTCCAAAACTTCTGATCACATTCTGGTTTTTTAAGGCATAGCCCTAAATCGATACTTTAAGAATTTGCGTACAGATACTTAAAATCGGTCTCCGCCCTGCTTTAATAAAGACCTACTGCCTCCACCCTCTTAACATCCAGCTGCCCGGCATTGCACACAGCAAATCGAAAATAACGCTTTTCGGTTGGGTGTTTTTAGCACGTGATGGTGGTTCTGTCAAGGGTTTTTTCATCAACTTTTCTCCGCACTGACGGAAAAAATGAGTTACGATGCAAATTAACAGCGGCAATGGAAATTGTCAACGGATTTTAGAGCTGGCAATAGGCGCGCGCAGTGATTCTGTTCTGGTTTTTTCGTGCTCTTTTTAGAAAAGATCGCTATCGCCCATGGTGTAATAGAGATGGTCCGCTACAAAATCGGCGGACATGAAAGGGTCGAAAAGGGTTACCCCCCCAACCAGTCCGTTGGGCTCCTCCGAGATCTCAAAACCCATGTTTAACAGCATGGCAGACCACCATTGTGGGGTTTTTGAAAACCACCCCTCAATTCGCAGAACAGATTGAAAGTGATTCGCGATCACCTCTGCCATCAAGGTTTCAACCAAATGCAAATGGTCTTTTAAAAACAGAGCATCCCCCCACAAAAGGACCTTCCCCCGTTCTTTAAAAATACTCCAGCCCACCAGCTTGCCGAACCGCTTCACCACGAAAAACCGGTAGCCCCCATCCGGGCAATCCATATAGCGCCATTTAAGATAGGTGGCATCCCGTCTGACCAGCATGCCGTAATCTTTGGCTGCTTTCTTGAAAAAGAGATCGAAATCGGACGTCACATGTGAAATCTCTGTGACACGAACTCCGGAAAGGATCCGTTTGAACCGGCCTCGCATTCGCATTTTGCTATGCCCGAGATCGAGCACATGATAGGGAATGCTCGGCATATACCGGTAATGGAGAAACCGTTCACCAAACTTTCGGTGATTTCCCGCCACGAACCCGTACATGAAAGGGATCTGGTCAATGCAGAATTGGTGGTGAAAATAGTCTGTTATTCTCCCTAGAACGCTGGTTTTACCGAGACCCGCATTTCTGAATTCGGGCCGGGTCATGATGTCTCCGATTTGAAGCGACAGGAAGGATTCACCGCCTTTGGCCGGCGCATAAAAAGGGACCGGGTAACCTGAATAATGTCCCGCCAGAATTCCGTCCCGGTCAGCGGCCTGAACAATTTTATAAGCCCCAAAAGGGTTGTCCCTGAATTTCCAATACCAATGGTCAGAGGTTCTGTGCGCGTTAAATACCTGTTGAAACATCTCCAGGATCCCAACCTCGTCACCCCGCCGGTAGGGCGCCAGAAAAATTGAGCTTTTTCTGGCAATGGTCATGGGTGGCTCATTGGCTTGAACGCTAAATCCGTTTTCATAGAGGGATGTTATCAATTGCCTGCTGTTTGCTTCCCCCTGTGCCCCCGGAGAATTATCTTGGCCATATGGCCCCTTTCCGATAGCCACCATCCCGCCCGGTTTCAGGAGATCGCGAATACGGCTGAAAAGGGATGTTAACCCCGCAGCTTCCCCCGGTTCTCCGGCAAGGAAAATACCGTCAAACCCGTTGGAAGGCCCTTTGGGTAAATTCCCATTGAAAAAATCCGTCCGGGTTACCCGGTATCCCTGTTTAACCAAAAAATCCCCCCAACTAACGGCATCACCTCCAACAACCAGTATGGCCGCGGGAGAAGGCGGGAAATAGCGCTTTAATCCATCAGCAAGGGTTTTCGCGGATGTCACCAATCCTTCACTGTCCCTAGACCTGACCCTCGAGGCGATTTGACGGTCGAATTTTATTTCAGGGTTCATTGAACCTCCCAGGTAATCCGATAAAAACATCCGTCGAACCCTTTTGTACTCCCCATTCTTCCATAATACCGCCCCGGTGCCAGCATATTCCAATGCTTGATCGAAAATTCCATTTTCGGACCCGACCCGAACCGAAGGGCCGCCGGCATGAAATTTGGATTCGGGCTCCATTCGAACAGCCATTGGCCGCGGTGCTTGTCCGGGACCTTTAAAGAAAAAGGGGTTTTAAACCGATGGCCCCGGAGGGGATGCTCCTCTTTAGCAGTTCGCGTAAAACGAGCCGCGCCCCGGGCCAAAGATCGTTTCCAGCGATGGGGGTGCTTATGAAAAAAAACCGACATGGATTCAAGCATTAATGTCCTTTTTTTTTCCAGGTCTTCTTTTCCGCACTGATCGTAGTAATGAACTGCTCTCGCGCAAGGATCCAGCAGTAGATTGTATCCCGCTTTTCTCAACCGAATAAACAAATCCGTATCCTCGAAATAGAGAAAGAATTGCGGATCGAAAAGCCCGCCCGCATCCAGTACGGCCTGCCGTTTCAACAGGACCAGACCTCCTGATAGATTGCGAACCTTTACCGAATGTTCCAATTTCCATGTCCGGATGGCGTAACGTCGCCAAAGTTCATCCAGAAGCCTTCCGATTCCGTAGCCGTTTCGTCCCGAAAAAAGACCCCTGATTTCCAATAACGCCGGCGAACATGGAGGAGGAAAATAATACTCCAGTGATTCATCCCAAAATAACCGTGGGCCCACAGCCGCCGTCTTGCAGGTGAAAAAAAGCGTTTTTTGAAGGCTTTTCAGACATCCGGGCAACACCCGGGCATCCGGATTAATCAAAAGTACCGCCTCGCTTTCATCCTTTTCAAATACCTGGTTGCAGGCGCTCCCGAACCCCACATTTGAAGGGTTCACCACCAATTCCACGGATGGCGGTAAATGAGCACGCAACTGTTCCGCCTCATTTTTCTGTTCGCTGTTGTCAACCACCACCATCCGAAGGGGGCCCGAAAACTCACTGTTCAGAACTGATTGGATGGCGGCAAGGGTCAACTCGGCGCTATTATAATTGACCAGGATAGCCAGAATACTTGAATTACCGGACAATATTTTGACCCGGAACCTTCCAGAAATGCTCGACCCACACCATGCCCATTTCAGGATTTTCGCTCTCAATCGCAAATGGCGGGCTTTTCAATTCATCAATGACCCTCAAAGCATGTTCGTCTCCCACCCGCACGTGAACAAGGTATTTTCCGCCGGCAATGGGGATTCGGGGAATAACGAGTTCCGTAACCTGTTTTCCTTCAAACAAAATGCTTTTTTTCCGAGCCAGTTTGGTGGTGGTTTCAAAAACCCGCTTGCCGTTCTCATAAAGAATTCCCACACTCAAATGCCCCTTCAAGGGAAGACCGACTCTTAGCGTCTCCACCCGGACCACCACACGATTAAATTGCCTGAATTGCTCAATGGGAACACCGTTTTCATCCAGCAAGCACAACGCTTCGATGGTAATTTCCGGCACGGCCGCATCGGCCTGCCGAACCGTTTCCTTTTTTTCAGAGACCGGCGCTGTTTCTTCGCAATCATCCACCGACACCAGATATTCAGATATGACCCTGGATGCTTTTCCAATGCTACAAACACTCCCCCCTTTCAGCCAAATCGCCGTCGCACACAATTCATTAATCAAATACATGCTGTGGCTGCAGATGATGATGGTTTTTTTCGAGTCCCGGAATCCGATCATCCGTTCAACGCATTTCTGCTGAAACCGATGATCTCCAACACTCAAAGCCTCATCGATAATCAGCACATCCGGATCCACACTGGTGGCGATTGAAAAGGCCAGACGAACATACATTCCTGACGAATAGGTCTTGACGGGCCGCTCAATGGCACCGCCCAACTCGGAAAAAGAAACAATGGATGATTCCCGATCCCGAATTTCGCTTTCTTTCAGGCCCATTAGGGCCGCATTCAGGTATATATTCTGCCGTCCGCTGAATTCCGGATGAAACCCGGACCCCAATTCCAAAAGGGCCGCCATTCTTCCCCGTTTTTCGACCCGCCCCCGGGTCGCGGTGGCAGTGCCCGCCAATATTTTCAGAAGGGTGGATTTTCCTGCCCCGTTTTCTCCAATGATCCCCAGCGTACCGCCTGTGGGGACTGTAAAAGAAACATCGTTCAACGCATCCACGCGCTCGTGACAGGGGCGCCGAAGAACCGCTTCTTTGAGGCGGTCAAACGGCTTTAGATAGACTCGGTAATGTTTGGTTAACCCTTCGACTTCGATGGCATTCACAATGTTTCTCCACTCCAGGCTGAAGCCGAAATGGCACCATGCCAACCCATTGGCGAAGGCATACCCATGCGGCATCCGAATACAGAATACAAACATCCAAATTTACGACGATGGCCTTTAAAAAAAATTGAATCGCAATTAAAGGACATCTGAGAAGGCATGTTTGGAATGCTCAAAAAACAAAACACCTGAAATAAACGAGAGAAGAGAAAGCCCCATCGCACAAACAAGCACATTCAGGGAAATGCTGTGACTTAAGAGAATCTGATGGTAGAGTTCCACAAAGGGATACATGGGATTCAGCTTGATAAGCCATTGAAAGCGACCCGGCACCATGCTCAAGGGATAAATAATGGGCGTCGAAAAAAACCAAAGGGAGAGAAGAGTTCCCATGAACTGCCGCAAGTCTCTTAAAAAGACGCTCAGGCTGGAAATCATTACCACAAGCCCGAGGGTAAATACCATATGAACCGGAATGGCCGCCAACAACCAGAGCCATCCCACATGGCAGTAGCCCATGTAGCTCAAATAGACCAGATACATGACAAACCCAAGGCCATTCAAGCAAAACGGAACCAAAACGCCCGCAATAGGCAGAATCTCGAGGGGAAAAGCCACCTTTGTAATCAGGTTGGCCCGGCTCAAAAAGATATCGGTAGCGCTGTTCAGAGACTCAACAAAAGCGGTCCATGGCAGTAGTCCCGCCAAAAAATAGACCGCGAAACTATCGGTGCCCGTCTCCATGGGCTTCAGTCGTATCTTGAGCACCATTGAAAAAACAAATATATAGATGATCAGATTGGCCAGGGGCGTTAGCAGACTCCACGCAAATCCACCGATGGATCCCGCAAAGCGGCCCTTGATTTCGTTGCTGACAAACCCCCAGAAAAGGGTTCGATGATGAAATGGAATTTCAACCCAGCGTTTGAAAATGCGAAAAAAATACATATAGAGTTTTTAAAAAAATGGGGTGAGTTTCATGTTCTGCTAATGAATTATCATTTGAAAAGTCTCATTTCTATGGCTGCGGATAAAATTGCCTCATCACACTCTGCACTTTTTGCTTGAACTCGTTTGTCACGGCTTCCACATCATCCATGTCGTCAACCACCCGGGGCGTAATTAAAACGATCAGTTCGATCTTCTCCGTTTCTTTACTCCAGTTGCCGGTCAGATATTTAACCACCGGAATATCGATGAGGCAGGGAAGTCCTCGGGTTTCTACCTTTTCCCGGTCTTTGATCAACCCGCCGATGGCGATGGTCTGGCCGTGCCCCACCGTAAGGGTGGTTTTGACCACCCGTTTGGAAAAAACCGGGTATACAGCTTTAGCGTCTCCCACTTGGCGACCCACAGCCATATCACCCTCATAATTGCTCACCTCCTCGCTGATATCCATGGTCACCAGGCCCCGCTCGTTGATGTGGGGCGTGACCGACAGAATCACGCCCGTATCCCGGTATTCTATGGTGGTCTCACTGAGGGTGGTACCAGTATTAACGGTTGTTGAACCACTGGCCAGGGGAATCTCCCTGGATACATCGATCTTGGCCTCCTGATTGTCGGAAGCCAGCACATGGGGGGATGAAATAACATTTAACTTCCCCTTGCTTGCCAGTGTGTTTAATTCGACAAACCATTTGTTGGTGACTCCGACGGAATACTTGAGCCCACCACTCCCCAGGGTCGCCATGAAACCGGCACCCGCTGAGCCCGCGCCCTGGCCGAATGCGTACTCCACCCCGAATTGGGTGGATGAATCCAGCGTTACTTCGGCAATGGTCGCCTCGATTAATACCTGACGGGGCATAATATCTATTTTTTTCAGTATCCCTTCAATGATTTTGTAATCGGCAGGTGTTGATTCGATAATGAGAGCGTTTCGAACCTCATCCGGGGTGATGGTGACCTCTCCCATAAGGGTACCGGACCCTTCACCGGGGGCGCCCGCGGTCTTTTTCCCCGAAGTTTCCTTTTTAGTGGATTCACCGGCCTTGGCCGCCTTTGTCTCAGCCTTTTTCTCCGCTATTTTCGCTTTGGAGAAGGGATTCCCCGGAACGCTCGATTCACCGCCCGCTTTCTTTTTTTCCTGTTTGTTGGTTTCCTTGCCGGTCAACACGTTGTTTAACAGGGTGGCCAGTTCATTGGCACCGCCGTTCTTGACGAAATAGATAAAAATTCGGGCGGCCACCGATTCATCCACAATATCGATTTGACGCACCAGTTCTTCAATTTTATCAAAAACCTCAGGGGTCGTGCTGACCGCCAGGAGGGTGTTCAATCGTTCCAAAGCGATAAATTTCACCATCTCTCCGGAGCTCCCCGCATAAGAAGCGGTAAATTCTTTTACGATGGCGGCCACTTCCTCCGCATCCAGGTATTCCAGTGGGTAAAACCGATAATAGACCCGATCCAGCAAATTCACATCAAAAGTCCCCACCAGCTGCAGAATCTTCAAAATATTGGCACCTCTGTCCACCACCACCAAAGTATTGGTGGGCACGCTGGCCACGATAGTACCACCGGAAGAAAGAAAAGGGGTCAAGAGTTTGGTCATCTCTTCGGTGGAAATATACTGAAGTGGAATAATCTGAATAATGACCCGGTTCATGGGAGGAACGTCTTTCTGCCCCAAGGTAAATACGGCGTCCATGGGCATTCGAGGGGAATCCTTCATGGGGACAATCTTATAAAGTTTGCCTTCTTTCATGGCGGTCAGGCCGTTTACTGCCAGAATTTCGGAAAAAACGGGAAACAGATCGGTTTTTTTAAGCTTTCGAGCGGTGTGAATGGTGACTTTTCCCTGAATCCCAGGATCAACGATATAATTGATTTCAAGAAGTTCCGCCATGGTTTTGATGACTTCATAGAGGTCTGCATCGTCAAAGTTAAAAATAATTTGACCTTCTTCTTGAGGTCCGTCCTTATGGGATAGCGAAGATGTTCTCGCGAGTCTTCTGGTTAAGGCATTTCGTTTATTATACATCCCCGCGGGGGAACCGCTTTGCCCCCTGGAGGAAATCATTGCCGTTCTTCCGGAGGCAGAAGGAGACCCCATTACTGATGAAGCTGTTCCTGACGGTTCTTTCTGAGGTTCGGTCGACGCTCCAGCACGTTCCCCTGATTTTTGGTATTCTATTTGAGCATCTTTCATAATCTCCGCTTCCGCAGGTGCTCCCCGTTTCCCGCTTTCCGGACTGTCCGTTGTCGTCTTTCCCGCGCAACCGACGCCACAAACCGCAGCCAATATCAATAAGCCCTCAAAAAATATTCTGCCCCTCAACCATTTTCGCATATCTTTCTACCTTTTTTTTTCTCTAAAAGCTTCAAGGGCTTTCTTATTACCTGTTCGCTTCAGGAAATCTTCATAGTTATCTGCTTTTTCCGAAGCCACCTTATCATCCGATGGAGGCGGTGCCGACGGAGGCGGTGCCGACGGAGGCGGTGCAATTTTTCCTTCTACCGGAACCGGCAGTGCGCCCTTCACGGTGTCACCCCCAACCTCCGGCTTTGCTCCGGCTATCCCAACAACCGTGGGCCCTTCCTTTTGCTTGACGGGCACTCGCTTCTTGATCCTCTCCGCATCATAAAGCCGCAGATCGAAGGTCGCGGAGCCGGCTTTCAGAAGAATCCCTTCCGGATTGATGTCCGCTATCTGGAATTCGCCCAAAGCATCTCCAACTTTAACCCATTTGGTCTTATTAATTTTAATTCTATTACGGTTAAGGGTCCTCCCCTTTTGGACCGCTGGTGCAACAACAACATCGGAGATCAGCGCTTCAGCTGTGGTTTCGGTGATGACCATTCCATAAAGGGTAATTTTTTTTAGGGATTGTTCCAGATTTTTCTGTTGTGCAGCGCTTATGGTTTCCTCACCCTCGGCCGGTTTCGCTTCATCGGGCAGAATTTCAGTTCGTTCCGGAGAAAAAAGGTTTTGTGTCATCAACACGCTGTATTCCGATTCAGCCGGAATATTTATCTTATCCAGCACTTCCAAAGAATTTGGGTCGCTCGGAATCGGGTTTTGCACCGTTTTAGGAATTTCCATTCCTTTGTTTTCCTCAAACCATACCTCGTAAGCCTTTACAAAGAAAAAGGCAACAAATAGCGCGAGAATAGCGTTGACGAGCCATATCCTTGAAACCATATAATTTAACAGCCTTTCTGCTTAGCTTTGGGCATCCGACTTTTTCAAAAACCCGTTGACCGTAATATCGCCGCTAACGCTTTCCGCCTGCTTGGTCGCATCTCGCCGCAATCGCCTTCGGTTGACAGTAATTAGCACTTTTTGCACTGTCAAGTATTTCGAAGAGGCCCTGATCTGGTACAGGAAGTTCTTCAATTGTCTGGTGGAACAGTTAAGGGTCAATTGAACGGGTATGCTTAAATAATGGCTTCCACCCACATCTTCAGGCTTCAGAACTCGAACCCTTTTGATCTCCACTTGACTTTTTTCCGCCATCTCATACATGACTTTCTGAATATCCGCGGCAGCCAAAGCGGGGGTCTTGCCGATCAGAAGCCCAGACTCCCCTTGTTTAAGCGCTTTCTTTAAAGCAGCAACCTCCTTATCCAGATCGTCGCCGGCCTGAAACAACTGTTGGTACTTGACAAGCTGTTTTTTCCTTACTTCAATTTCACCGTCGGTCCCTCGAAGATCCTGCATTTGCGGCCATATTCTGTAAGCGACGCCCGCAATCAGAAGAAAGGCCACTGCCATTAAGAAATACTTCCTTTTCTTATCTATTTTCACCATTGTCATCATTTAAGGTTCAGTCCTATTCGAAACCTTTCCTTGCCGCCACCGATCTTGGTGATGGCTGAAAGGAACGTCACGCCACCAAACATGGGTGAAGCTTCCAGAAGCGGGATGAGCTCTGACGCCGACGTTGCCTCCCCCTGTATCTGAAGTCCCTTTTCCGAAAAGTCGAGCCGATTGACCCACGCATCCTCTGGGACCCTTTCGGATAATTCTCTCAACGCATCCAGAACCGGCAAGCCTCCCCGGCGAACCGTGTTCAGATAATTGATACGTTCCTCTAATCTCTCTTTTTGGGCTTTTATTTGCTCAATTTTTGTTACCTGAGACCCCAGCTTTTCGATCTCTCCCCCCAACTGATCCAAGGCCCGTTGGCGTTGGAAAAAAACGCCCCCCCCCCAGGCCAGTGCTCCCAGAAGAACCAAAAATACCAGCCCTAACAGGGTATAATACTTAAATTTACTGGGTTTTTTCCGAAGATTTAACGGCAGCAGATTGATGTTCATGGAAGTCTTTCGAACCCCTTTTAAAGCAAGCCCGAAAGCAGGTATGATGTCAGTGGAAGGTATTTGTGCCCCTGAGAGATCCACAGGATGAAACACAATCTCCTCCATCTCACTAAGACTTTCCAGCAGGGGATCATCCTTTTCGATTCCGCACAAAACGGTATGGAGGGGTTGGTTGTCCTGAAGAAAATCGAGCCGCATTTTGGAAAGTGCCACCAAAATGGCTTCCGTGAATTCCCCATTCCCTGACAGGTCCCTGGAATACCGAAGCATACCCTCTTTGACGAGACCCAATTCAATGTGGTGTTCACTTTTATGGATAAAAGACCTTACGGCCCCGTTGTCTTTTTTGCTACGCCAGCAAAAATAGTCGGCCAGCGCCGTGGCGGTGATCCCAACACCTGAAATACCGATACCTAAATGCTCCACAACAGCCAGAACAGGGGACAAGGCCTGTTTTTTTGTCACCACAAGCAGCAATTGGAGACGATCGGAGGATTTATCCTCTGAAACGATTTGAAAGTCGAAATATGCATCTTCGGGACTGAAGGGCACGTATTTTTCCAATTCGTAGCCTAGTGTTTCCCTGAGATTCTCTTTTACGGTGATGGGTAATTCCAGGTATCGCAGGATAACATTACGCCTAGGGATTCCCAGAAAAACAGATGCGGGGGAAAGGCGGTTTTCCCGCAGGAACCCTTTAATCAATTCCGAAATGGCTGTTGATTTTTCCTCGGCATGGATGTTTTCTTGAATCGGATAAACAGCCGCCGCCGCCAGCTCAATGTCTCTGGATGACGCTTTCAGGAATGCCAGACACAGTTCATTTTCTCCGATGTCAATCCCTAAGCTTGTCTGAAAAATCATTCGGTGTTCCTCAAAAATTGTTCACTGGCTTAATTCGGCCGTTGGGATTTCCATCAATGCACGGTCGTTCCACTGAACCACCCGGTACCCTTTGTCGATGTTTCCATTGATCTCTACCGTAACCGAAATGCCTTGCCGGGTCCTGGTGTCCAAAATGCTTCCGAAAGACACAATCTGATAATACGGGCTGGGTGTCAGCGTGATATGGGAAGATATGGCCCCATATACATCACCCCCCAGAAGCGTGGAAACCTCTCCCAGGGATTTGAAATCCGCCTCCTTTCGAAAGTCCAGAATCGACTGAGCCAAATCATCGGTCATTTGCGGCAAAGCGAGCAGCATGTCCCTGGATGCGGCATTAATGCAAATTTTTGACCCGCCCGCCTTGCTGGAACCGTGCCGGATCTGCCCTTGCTTAGATCCACTGTCCTCTAGAACAGTCAGCCTATTCTTGAGACCCCCGTAAAAAAGATCCGGCGTGATGCCGCGAACCAGCAACAACTCCTCTATGGTATCAAAATCACCGTTCTTGCAATCATAGGCATTTGGAAGAGACTGATAGTAGTCATTCTCCGCACCATTCATGCGATGAACGTCGTTTTCATCACGCCAGTCCATGATGGAGTCCACAATGACGCTTTTCTCCTGTTCTTCCATGTCAAAACCATTGAGCATCATTTTCAAAAGTATTTCATCAGCGGTGTTCAGGTTAATCTTCCCGGCTTCATTTCCGATGCGTACTTTAAAACGCCCCTCGGCAAAAGCAACCGGCGGGATATCCGTATTCATCCGCCAGCGGGAAGATTTTTCAGGGGCCTTTTCACTTTCATCGGCAAGTAACTTCTTTTTTTCAGGAGACGATTCATTTCGCAGCAATTCGATTATGGCACGGTTCAAGCCCGCCAAAGCGATGTAATAGGCCTCGGTTTGCTCCTTGAAGTTGCGGACCATATTGACCTCGGTCCGCATGGCGAAACAAAATTCAGTGGCAATGCCTGAGAGGAGAATCAACACCCACAACACCATAAAAAGTGCAATCCCTTTCTCTTGAGCCACTCTTTTTTTCACAAAACGCCCTTTATTCCTTTCGGCAATGAATGGGTATAATAAGGTTAATGGGCGCCGTTTCCGAATCTTGTTTCAGGACGATCTTGACGGCAAGGGGCAACCCTGCCTTCTCGGAGGGATCCCACACAGTTTGCCATTCCGGTTCGACCCCATCGTCACCCTCTTTAAGATATTCGAACTGAAGCTCTTCAATCCCTGAAATCAATGTCAAAAAATCTTCATTGTTTTCAAGATCTTCTTCTTTCAGGAACCCGGCATCTTTCTCATAAAGCCCGAGCGTTTTTTTCCCTTGCGCACCGGCTTCCCGGACCTTGTATTTAGCAAATACCACGCCGGTAAGCGCTCCCGGCACAATGGGGCTGCGGGAAACAAATTCCATGGTGCTTTCAGACCCCTTGAAATAAAAGCTATCATCCCCCATTTTGATTTCATAGATGCAGGCGCTTGCGATTTGCTGGAACAAAAGGCTCAAGACAGCGCGCTGCCGCTGATGAACCGCCACATCTTTTTCACCCTTTTCCCATGCCCGCGTGCCGATTCTGAGAGCGCCAAAAATAATCAACAGCACGATGCCCATAATGGCCAGGGAAAGCATCAATTCCAGGAGTGTGAAACCGGAATAATCGGAAACCGAATGGGAACCCCGAAAGATGGAGCGTTGACGGCCCATTGGTTAAGAATTATTATCCTTCTTAACCACTTTCAGGGTATCAACCATAAAGGATTTCTTTCTTCCGCCTTCGTGCCAGGTGATGCGGACCCTGATATTCAACAAACCAAAGGACATTTTTTCCTCGTCTTCTTCGGGAGGAACCGGGGTGATGGTCATCTGCCATTCATAGCCATCGTCAAACTCCCCTTGGGTCTCGTCTTCTGAGAGATCGGGAGTCAGCAGGGTTTCGCCCATCTTTTCCCTGGCATGGAATACACCCCGTGCATACTGTTCTGATAATTTGCGAGATTTGAGACCTCCTGAAAAGAGCTGAAAAATTACCACCAGAGAAATGGCCAGAACCGAGACCGCCACAAGGATTTCAATCAGTGCAAAACCGCCGTCGGCGTTCGGCAAAGAGTTTACGCTTCGGCAATCCGTCCTCAAGATATCTCCACACGGACCGTGCCGGTTACAAAGTCAATTGTTACAGTAGATTGACGCTCCCGTTTGTTTTCTAAAAAAATGGTTCCCCCGCTGCTGCAACCATTGGGCATAAAGACAACGGCGAAAAACCTTGAATCGGATTCGGACCCGTCAAAAGCCAGCGCCTTCTTGAATTTTACGTCTTCAGGCAAATCATAATGCTTGACGCCGCTTTCAATAGGCTTTGCCGAAGTGTCATCAGTTTCTTTTTCACCACCGGAAGACGGTAAATCGGGTTTGATGGTCACCCGGTTTCGATTAAGATCCAATAGTGCCACATAAGGAACGCTTTCCGTTATGGCACGACTCCTGGCATATCTCAAGGAAGCCGCCACCCTTTTGGATGCGGTCTTCAACTCCATGTTCCCCAGGCTGCCGGCAACATTGATACCCACAAACGCCGAAAAGACACTGATGAGAACCAGAACCACCAGTAGTTCGATGAGCGAGAATCCTTTTTTCATACATTTTTCGTTGATGGTTGGACGATCTCAAAAACCCGACCGGACAAAAAGGCCTGTTCTCACACCACTTCTCAACCAGTCTCCTCTTCCCCTTCCCGGTTGGAAATGTCCTTGTCTTCTCCTTCTCCCCCTTCGGCGCCGTTGGCCCCCAGGGAAATGATCTCAACTTCGCCGTTATCAGCCAGCCTGTACACATAAGGATGGCCCCATGGGTCTTTGGGCACAGCCTTGGGCAAATAGGGACCGTCCCATTTTTCAGAGTCTGATGGTTTCGTCCTCAGGGCTTGAAGTCCCTGTTCCGTCGAAGGGTATTTGCCCATATCCAACCGGTAGGTATCCAAGGCCGTTTCAAAAAGGGCCATCTGCGAGCGGGCCGCTTTCTGTTTTGATTGGCCCACCTTTCCAAACATGCGGGGACCCACCAGCGCAGCCAGAAGGCCCATAATGACCATAACGATTAATAGTTCAATCAAACTGAATCCCATTTCCCTCTTCTTATCTCTTTTCATCACAACTCCTTTCCCATACCTTCATCAAAAAGGCATTTCGTTCATACTGAATACGGCCATGAGCATGGAAACCACCACAAAACCGACTACCAGGCCCATAAACAGAATCATGGCCGGTTCCAACAGACTGATGAGACGTTTTACCATATTTCGAACCATTTTTTCATAACTTTCCGCCACTCTCAGAAGCATGCGGTCCAGTCGTCCAGTTTCCTCCCCCACCGTAATCATCTGAATGGCAAGGGGCGGAAAAATCCCCGTATCCCGAAGGGGTTTTGACAAACGGTCCCCTTCTTTCACCCGTGCGTAGACGTTTTCCATGGCCCTGGAGACGACCTTGTTTCCCAAAATGTCTTTTACGAGCATCAAGGCTTGCAGAATCGGAACGCCACTTTTGGTCAAGGTTCCGAGGGTTCTTGCAAAACGGGCCACCTCAACTTTTTTGATGAGTTCCCCGACCAGTGGGAATTTCATTTTTCTTCGGTCGAATTTCAAACGTCCCGCAGGCGTTTTCAGATACTTTCTCAGGAAGAAATAACCTGTCCCCAGTACCAACAGTATAGCCCACCAGTAAGATTGCAACAAGTGGCTGGTCCCCAGCAAAAACCGTGTACTAAGGGGTAGGGTCTGGCCCATATCCGAGAAAATAATTGAGAATTTCGGAATAACAAAGGTTAACAGTATGATAATGGACAGGCCTCCCACACTCACCAGAAAGATAGGATAGACCATGGCGCTCTTGATATAGTCCTTGAGTTCCTGAGCACTTTCCAGAAACTCTCCCAATCGACTCAACACCGCTTCCAGAACCCCTCCCGCCTCACCGGCCCGCACCATACTGACGTAAAATGAGGTGAAAGCCCTGGGGTGTTTTGCAAGCGCATCCGACAAGTATCCTCCCCCCTGAACGGTTTTAAGAATGTCACCCACCACCGATTTAAATCGCTCTTTATCAGCAGACTCAATTAACAGGGTGAGCGCGCGATCCACCGGCAGACCGGCTTCAAGAAGGGTCGCCAAGTCCTGGGTAAAAACCATGACGTCCTTGGAAGAAACCCCGTGAAAAAGGCTGAGGAGTTGCTCTGAAAGATTCAATCCCAACCCTTTGCCGTTACCTTTTGCCAGGGTAATCCGCATGGGAATCAACCCGCGGGTCTGCAGCTCAGCCACAACCTTTTTTTCCGTATCCGCCTCCAGAACGCCGGTCACAATTTTGCCGGAACTGTCAGCAGCTTTATATGAGTATGTGGCCATTCTCAGTTTTCAAGGGTGACTTTTAATATTTCCGGAATGGTGGTCATTCCTTTTTTTACCTTCCGCCACCCGTCCTCTCTGAGCGTCAACATTCCCGATTTGACAGCCACTTCCTTAATCCGTTCTGCACTCGACTTGTTGATAATCTCTTTGCGAATCAGCCCATTCACCGGCAAATATTCAAAAATGGCGGACCTGCCACTGAACCCCGTGTATCGACACGCCTCGCACCCTTTACCCGCAAAAAACTGTATTTCAGCTGCTTCCTCAGCGCTTATCTGCATGGATCTAAGAAGCCTTTCTTCCGGTGCCACCCGTTGTTTACATTTCGGGCAGATGACCCTCACGAGGCGCTGGGCCAATACCCCCAGAAGGGTTGAGCTCAAAAGAAAGCTCTCCACACCCATATCCAGAAGCCGGGTAATGGCGCCCGCTGCATCATTGGTATGAAGCGTGCTGAACAGCAAGTGCCCGGTCAAGGCTGACTGAATGGCAATCTCGGCGGTTTCCCGGTCCCTAATTTCACCCACCAAAATGATATCCGGGTCCTGCCGTACAATGGACCGAAGTCCGCTGGCAAAGGACATGCCGATCTTCTGGTTCACCTGAATCTGATTCACGCCGTTCAGCTGATATTCAACCGGTTCCTCCAGAGTAATAATCTTATTTTCCGGAGAGTTGATCTTGGCAAGGGTCGTGTATAGCGTGGATGTTTTGCCGCTCCCGGTGGGACCGGTGACCAGAATCATACCATAGGGCTGCATGGCCAGCTTGTTATATTGTTCCAATACATCATCGGGAAATCCCAGTTTATCAAGGTCAAGGATGAGTGTATCCCGGTCCAGAATTCGCATGACCAGGCTTTCCCCGAAAAGGGTGGGGATGGTGGAAATCCTGAAATCAATTTCCTTGTCCGAAATCCGCAGCTTGATACGGCCGTCCTGGGGCAGTCTTCTTTCCGCAATGTCCAACTTGGCCATAATTTTGACCCTGCTGATGATGGCTGCCTGCAAGCGGTGAGGCGGTGATTCCGCATCATGCAAAACACCGTCGATACGGTAGCGTGCCTTGAATTCATTTTCAAAGGGCTCAAAATGAATGTCGCTGGCTTTCTGCTCCACCGCGTT
This sequence comes from Desulfatiglandales bacterium, assembly GCA_963663335.2. Classification (GTDB taxonomy): domain Bacteria; phylum Desulfobacterota; class DSM-4660; order Desulfatiglandales; family Desulfatiglandaceae; genus NaphS2. Next base: position 1,885,057 of record CAXXLN010000002.1, read on the forward strand.
AAAGATCAACCGGTTCACCAGCCGGATAATGGGGGCCTCCGATGCCAGGTCCCTTAAGTGATCTTCATCTTCAACGTTTTCATCGGAAATATCATATACGTCTTTTCCGGCTTCCTCGATAATGGTTTCAAGGGATTGACTGCCGGCCCCGTACAATCGTTCAACCGTATCAAGGATGTCACTTTCTTTTCCCTTGCAGACCTCAATCTTCAGGCCGTAGCTGACCTTCAGGGCGTCAATGGTATAGAAATCCTCCGGATCGGCCATGGCGATTTTGAGGAAATCATCACCCGTTTCCAATGGAACAAATACGGATTCCCGCATCATTTTATCGGTGAGGTTGTCCAGGACCACCGGCTCTTTGGGATAATCCTTAAACGAAATAGAGATCATTTCAAATCCAAGATTTTAGTTCAATGACAACTGAAACATGGCTTTTTGTGAAATTCCAGAAAACTCTATCCACCGCCTACTCTTTGAAATAATCGATGACACTTTTGATAATGCCTTCCAGGTCATATGACGGTTCAAATCCAATGGCTTTTTTCAGTTTACTGATATTCGGGCATCTTCTTTCCATATCTTCAAAACCCGGTCCGTATGCCTTTTCATAGGGGACATAGTCAATTTCGGAATGGCTCCCCGTCATTTCCTTAACTTTAAGTGCCAGATCTTTAATGGTCACTTCCTCATTGTTGCCCACATTAAAAATATCGCCTTCCGCTGCCGGTTCATCCATCAATTTCGTAATGGCTGTCACCACGTCGCTAACATGGGCGAAACTTCGGCTCTGAGTCCCGTCACCGTAAACGGTGATCGGTTTTTCCAGCAAAGCACTTTGAACAAAATTGGGTAGAACCATACCATATTGCCCGGTCTGCCTGGGACCCACGGTGTTAAATAAACGACAGATCAATACGGGTAGTTTCTTTTCGTCAAAATAGGCAAGGGCTTGAAATTCATCCAGTGTCTTGGAGCAGGCATAGGCCCACCGCCGTTTTTTGACGGACCCCATGACCCGATTGTCATCTTCCGAGAGATCATGCTCCACATGTTTCCCGTAAATCTCAGAAGTGGAAGCAATAAAGACTTTTTTCTTGAATTGGTTTGCCAGCCTTAACACCACTTCCGTCCCTTTGACGTTGGTATCGAGCGTTTCCACCGGATGGTCCATGACGTTCCGGACGCCTACCGCTGCCGCCAGGTGGTAGATGTGATCCGCCTTAAATATCAGTTCGTTCATGACGGACTCATTTAATATGGTATCAATCACCAGGTGCAGCCGTTCATGATTCTGGATTTTGGAAATGTTGGCCAGCTTACCGGTCCACAAATTGTCAATAATAAACAGCTCGTTACCATTTTTGAGCAACCGCTCCGCCAGATGGGAACCGATAAAACCCGCGCCCCCCGTAATCAAAATTTTCATGATGTTGCCCTTTCCGTCAAACCCGCTCCTTTATAAAGCTCCGCTCCTTCGGTTACAGGGTTGAACCGTTAAAATATTCTATTGATATGTAAAAAACGCTAAAAACGTTAACTGATAATTGTAAATCGGTAGCAAAAAGCCACGTCGCCTGGTTTCAGAGTCAGCGCCTTATGCGGAGGTTCTTTCCAGCGACCATCCTTCAATTTCCACTTCCAAAGAGCGCTGCAACAGTTCAACCGAAACCACAACCAGATCATTTTTTCCCTTATGCCGCACATAAAAACCTTGCAAACCCTTGAGTGGCCCTTCCATGATCATTACGCGATCCCCCTTTCGCATGTAGGAGCGGTTTTGAACAGTTCGGTCCGTGCCGTTCAGGATCATCAGAGAAGAGATTTCCTGATCATCGGCGGGAACCGGCTTCCCTTTAAACGCCACCATTCGAACCACGCCAACCGTTTGGATAATGCGATGATATTCTTCCGGCGCAAGGGCCGAGCGAACAAAAACATAGCCCGGAATCAAGGGGACCATTATCTTCTTTCGCCGATCTTTCCGGCGACTCATCACTTGAATTTTCGGCAAAAAAGCCTCGATCGATTTTCCGCAAAGCCCGGTATGGACTTTTTGCTCAAAACGACTTTTTGTATGAAGTGCCCACCATTGGACCGGCGCCACCATTGAATCCGTCATGGTATCAGTTTCCAAAATGATTACCGCTCCTCTTCATCAAAAATTTCCCTTTGGCGCGAGTGGAGGCCTATCATCGAATCTTCTAATGGCGGAAATGTTGAAGAAACGACAGGCTTTGTCAAGGAAAAATTGACGCTACCATCTTGTTAAAATATAATAATACCTTATATAAATTTTTCAAAAATGACCACCATCAGTTTTTGCATATACCCCTGTTGGAAGTTCTCACTGCGCTTATTCAACCATTATGAAGGAGAAGAAAATCATGGAATGCAATCGGGAGAAAAACCTTGAGAAATGTAACTGCAGTTATGAGGCCTGCAACAAAAAAGGGATCTGTTGCGAATGCATTGCCTATCATCTGAAAATGCGGCAACTCCCCGGGTGCTGCTTTTCAAAGGACGCGGAAGCAACTTATGATCGGTCTTTTGAACATTTTTCGCGTCTGGTCCAGCAGCGAAAAATCTGATGAACCAGAGCGTCGACCGCTCAAACACGATCGAAAGGGGGGTGGTCGGGACGACTGGATTTGAACCAGCGGCCCCCGCGTCCCGAACGCGGTGCTCTACCAGACTGAGCCACGTCCCGACTGTCGAAGGACCATACTTCATTTTTTTCCTTGAAGCAAGTCTATTTTGTCGCCGATGATCTGCGCCAATTTTTTCATGATTCCCGCGGTAGCCCCCCAGATCAGATCCTCATAATACCGATAAGCGACTGTTTCGAAGATTTTTCCTTCATACCTAACGGAACACTTCTCTTCATGGGAAACGGCTTTTAAAAAAAACGCCAAAGGAATTTTGATGATACTGTCAACTTCCTCTTTATTTACAATGAAGCCATTGCCCTCAAAAATATGACCGACAAAAGGGTGAATAATAAACCTGGATGCCACCGTTCGAATATCGTCCATTCTGCCCAGGATCTCAATCTGATCTTTTGCCAAACCAATTTCTTCAAAAGTTTCCCTTAGAGCGGTTGCCTCATAGGTTTGGTCCTGGCGATCCACTTCACCTCCCGGAAAGGAAATCTGCCCCTTGTGATGGGAGACCTGTCTGCTTCGGCGGGTCAATACGACTTTCCAGCTTTCATCTTCCAGTAGCAACGGAACCAAAACGCCAGCGTGTTTCAATTCACGCTCGTCTACCACAAAGGTTTTGGCAGACCGCAAAGCCAGCAATTGCCTGAGGCTTTCAATAAAGAAAGGGACGCTGTTCGTTTCAGTATCCCCGGCTTCCGGTACTTGCAATGCCATATGTGCCCATGTAAAGGTCGAATTCGGCTTTGGTCTTGTCATCCATAGGAATGCGATTTCCCTTCACCATTAACGGAATGCCTTTTTCGTAAAGGTATTGAACCACTCTTTTGATGCCGGCGACAGCAAATACCCCGATGCCGCTTTTTGAAACAAAATCGTCAATAGCGCTGTTTCCCTTACGTCCAAGCACCACATTCCCTTCTTCGTTATAAACCGCCGTCGTCTGCTCCCTGTCAATCCCGATGCCGATTCCTTCCACATGAATTGTAATTCCTTTAAGGCGAGCTTCAGCTTCAATCTTTTCAAGAAGATCATATTTGGTACCCATGGAGGTGGCCACATCGTCTACCACAAACACACGACAACCGTCAAAAAAGCTCTGGTTGACAAACATGCCTTTCTTTCCGGTGGCCTCTCCGTGGGTCTTGGCTTCCTTTCGATCATATTCAAAAAAGAGGTCTTTTTGATATTCCTGCCACAGGGCAATGCTGGTTGAAAGGGCAATGGCACTCCCCTTATAAGAAGGACCGAGAACCACGTCAACCCGTTTTTCAAGACCCCTGGCGACCATCATTTCGGCAAAAAAAGACCCCATCAAAAGGCTCAAACGTCCGGTTTTAAACATGGCCATATTGACGAAATAAGGGGTCGGCCGCCCGTCCTTGAGCACTAGCCCCGTATCAAAAAACAATGCCCCGGTTTCCGCCAAGGTCCTTGCCAACCGTTTCACATGATTTTCCATAATAGGTTTTGCCTGATTCATTGTGTGATTCTCCACTCGGCACAGTTGGAAGCCCAAAAAGGGTTCCATTTCAAAATTTGATAAAAGTTGTATTTGGCTCCATTCTTACTACTTACGCGGTCCCCAATCGCCCTTTCTTTCCATTGCCTGTTTCAATCCCTGTCGTGCTCGGTTCATCTGTGGGCTTATCTTGAGCGCCTTCAGAAAGTGCTGCGCCGCATCATCCGGCCGGTTCTGGTCTAATCGCATAAAACCAAGGTTCGTTTGAGCTTGAGCGAAATCGGGATCCAGCCGAACCGCCCTTTCAAAATGTTCGGTTGCTTCTATGTTATTTCCCTGCAGCATGAAAACCTGACCCAGATTATTTTGAATTTCACTGTTGTCGGGATCAAGACGCACAGCTGTTGAAAGGTGCCTATTCGCTTCCTCCAGCTTTTGCTGTTGGGCCAGAGCAATCCCTAAATTATTTTCGGCCTTTGCAAAAGCTGGATCGATACGAATCGCCCTCGAAAAATGCTCGACAGCTTCTTTGAGACGTCCCTTCTGCAGCAATATCTGACCAAAATTGTTCTGGATGTTAGCATCCCCAGGATTAATTTGAACAGCCTTTTTATAGTGTTGGTAGGCCTCGGAAAGCCTGCCTTTTTCCTCAAGAACTAACCCAAGATTTTCATGGGCAACGGCAAAGTCGGGGTATAGCTTAATAGCCTTTTCATATTGCGTCTGTGATTCATCCAGATATCCTCGACGCTGCATCACATTCCCTAAATTGTAATAAGCCCGATAGTTGCGCGGACTCTTAGATACCACATCCGACCACAAGGCCAGAGGGTCCTGCCAGACCCGATTCCTCAGATAAGTACCGATGGAAAAGGCCACAATAGCCGCCGTCAAAATTGTCAATGCCCATGTTTTTCGACCTCTGAATAAGTCAAACATCCCGTAAACCAAGGCAACCGAAAAACCAAACATGGGCAGATAGAGCCGATGTTCAAACATGGCATCACTGATGGGAAAAATGCTTGACTCGATGGATAGGGTGATGAAAAACCAGAAAATACCAAAACTGACGGCAGGCCTTTTCTTGACATTCCAGAACCCAATGCTCAGAACAAAAAGCACAAATAGAAAAGCGAACGGCGTAGTCCCATCGAAAAGCCCGGTTTTAAAAGGCATCATGTAATCGATATTTTGGCCAAGCGGAAAGAAAAGCAGTGCCACGTACTGCACAAAAACCGAAAATTGGGTACACAGGTAGCTGAAACGCTCAACACTTCTGGTTTCTCTTGTCAGAATCGAAACATCTTCTAAAAGATTCCCAAATCTCAGGCCGCGGGTTGAAGCGAAAAAATATAATACCCCAATCATCACAAGGCAGGTTATAGGAATGAGCCAAATTAGTTTTTTTCGCCAACCACCCCATGTTCTGTCAAAAAGAAAATATTCAACCAGAAGAATCACACCAAAGAGAGTTGCCGCGTTTTCCTTACACAACAGGGCAAGTCCTCCGGAAACAACAAAAAAGAAAAAACACGTAAACGCCTTGAAAAAAGAATCAGCGGATTTTTTTCGATCGGGTTGTGATAACCCTTTAGCGGACGACGGCCCTGATTTCGAACTGGTCAGCAATTTTCGAGCCTGAATATAAAACAGCACGGAAACCATATAAAACAGTGCCGCCATGGAAGTATATCGCTGAGCAATGTAGGTGACCGACTGAGTCTGGATGGGATGGGCAACAAAAATAGAAGCTGTCAGCAATGACATTACCTTATTGGAGATCGGAGCGTCCGTTACAGGCCTTTGGCATGAAATACGTTGTTCATTGTGGTTAAGCACAGAAAAACATGATAGACGTCCAAAAACGCATAGGGCTAGCAGATATGCAAGCATTCCATTGAACATGTGTATGAAAATGTTGACCAAATGGTACCCAAAGGGTTTCAGCCCTCCCATTCGATAATTGAGCGCAAAGGAAAAGGATGTAAGGGGTCTATGGGAAAAAAACCCTTTTAATGAGGAGTAGTTGCTCAGATCCCGGATTTTCATCTTGTCTTCGATTTGAATTTTATCATCAAAAACAAAAGGACCGTCGTATGCGTTGCTGTAAATCACAAAAGTCATCACCGCAATCAGTACCAAAGAAACCCACGGATTTACCAACACGCTTTCGAGAGATTTAAATTTCATCAACGAATCCCTTTGTTTATGAAAAACTGCACCGTCAACTTTTCCAAATTTACAAAATGCAATCAGGTAGAATCCTGGATTCAAATTCGAAACGTCGTTTCAGTATGCTCCCTATAGCACACAAAATATCATGTTTCAAAACAAAACCCTTGGTTTTTCACTCTTTTCTTGACATCAGACAAATAAACATGAAACAATCCGACTACTCAATATTTCCATTTAAACTATTGAACAAACTGTATAATTCCTATAATCGTCTTATTGAGGGGATAATTCCCTTTTGGTTTTTACTGAAGACATGAAAAGCCATAAACTGCTCATCCTGGTACCGGTTTTTAATGAATGGCCTCATCTTCTGCCGGTTTTGCAGAACCTGAGGACCCATTTTTCCGAGATTCTGGTAATTGATGACGGCAGTGACGACAAAAACTATCTTGCACTTCTTAAGAGGGAAGGATTTGAATACATCGACCTCCCTTTTAATCTGGGGCATTGGGGGGCTATTCAAACGGGTTTCAAGTACGCGCTTGCCAAAAAATTCGAAGCGGTCATTGCTTTTGACGGCGATGGACAGCATTTGCCGGAAGGCGCGCTGGGGATTGTTCCCTTGCTTGATCAGGGCTTTGATGTGGTCATCGGAAAAGACAACGACCGGGGTGGATGGTCCAGGAAATTTTGTCGGGGAATCCTAAACCGATTGTCGGGGCTTGACATCAGTGATTTCACCTCCGGCCTTAGGGGATACAGTCGGGTCGCCATGAGCCATTTTATACAGGGTTCTTTTCTGAACCTCGATTACCAGGACTTGGGCGTTTTGTTTATCGCAAAGAAAAAAGGGCTTCAACTCGTGGAAGTGCCGGTCAGAATGGATGCACGAGTAGGAGAAAAATCAAAAGTTTTCCCCAATTTCACCAGTGTCATGCGATATTTTTTTATCACCTTGACCTTCATTATTGCGAGAAGGCTATGATCTCCTACAAAATTACCACAAGTATTATCGGCGCCGTCATTTTCTTGATTATCCTTAGTCTGGTTCGCCGGGGAAAACTTCAGGAAAAATACGCTTTGACCTGGTTTGCCATTGGCCTTGTTGTGGTGGTGTTGGGAGTGTTTCCGGTGATTCTTGATAAAATCGCTAAGGTTACCGGCGTTTCATATGCCCCGGCGCTGCTTTTTGTGATGGCGGTGGGGCTCTTGTTGATTCAAAACCTTTACCTTTTCATTTTTGCATCCCAAAACGAGGTGCGGATAAAAGAACTTCTTCAGGAAGTGGCGGTACTGAACAAACTGGTGGATGAATTACGGGAAAAAAGGATAGCACATTCAGAATCCACGCTCAAAAACAGCTCCAGAGCCCACAATGGTCCAAATGGACCGGATGAACCCGTCAGGAAGGGTCACTCCGGGGAAGTCAATATATCCTGATAAATTTCCTTCACATTTTGGGCAACAGAACGAATGTGAAATTTCCTGTTGAAATTTTCACGCCCTTTTTCGCCCATCATCCGACATAGATCAAAATTTGTTGCCAGATCTTTTAGTTGCACTGCGAGGGCATCAACATCTCCCGGGGGAACCAACCAACCGCACCCCCCTTCCCTCACCACCCATCCGGGGCCGGAACCGGGAATATCGCTGACAACAAGTGCTTTACCATATCGCATGGCCTCCAGCAGCACCACGCCGAAAGCCTCCGTCCTTTCCAGGGAAGGAAGGCAAAACACATGGCATGTGGCAAAAAGCGCTTGAAGGATCTCATTTGAAAGCCCTCCCCTGAGCCGTACGCGGTTCTTTAAACCTTTTTGGCGAACGGCTCTTTGCAAATCGGCCGCGAGATTTCCATCCCCCACGATCTGTACCGTAATCCCCTCTGTTTTCGCAGCTGCGTTTATAAGAACATCGAATCCCTTGTAATACGTAAGACGCCCTACGGCAAGCACTCTTAAACTGCCCGGCTGCCAACTTTTCTCCGCTTGCTTAAGTGCAGTCGCTTCAGGCAACGGAAGGCGGCCGGGATCAACACCCAGAGGGACAACCGCACATTTTGAAACCCAGAATTTCAAAGGGTTGCTATGGGTCAAATAGGGGTTTGAAGCAACCAGGATCTTTTTGGCGCGCTTCAGCATGAGTTGTTCCAACGGCCGATAACATCGGTACGCCGGCTGCAGGCGACGATCTATGGTTGAAGGGACCACGTCGGACTGCCACTGAATGACCCAGGGAACAGCGCGGGCTTCCCGCAGGGTCAGACACCAGAACGCTGATGGGTTGGGAAAATGTAAATGTAGGAGATGGGGGCGAAAGGATCGAAGCATTTTTCTGAGCAGCAGCGGAAAAGATAGGCTAACGGGCGTATACAGGAGTTGGCCCAGAGAGGATGCTCTAAAAATGGGGATCCCATCAATGGTTTCTTTTAATGATGACTTGTTTTGGTGGTGGACCAGACCCGCAACTTCCAGGCCATTTTCCTGAAGCGACCGCAGAAGATCCCTCAAAAAATTTTCCATGCCGCCAGCGTAGGGAGGATAGTACTTTCCGATGTGAAGAATCCGCACGGTCAGACCTGAAAATTACTGCTGGGTGTCATCCAGGCGTTTACTGAGCAAGCCCACCTGATGTTTCAAACCGCGGTCCATTTTCATTTTCTTCTCCACCAGTTCAGTGGCGTACACAACGGTGGAATGGCTGCGGTTGATGCTCCTGCCAATGGACTCCAGAGTTTCGTCGGAATGTTTTCGACAAAGATATGCATAGATGTTACGTGGATGGGCATACACTTTCTTTCGAGACCTGGACTTGAGCATCTCAAAATCAACCTTGTAATATTCACACACCAGGGTCAGTATTTTCTCGGTGGTAATGGAACTTTCGCCTGAGACCAATGAACTGACGACCTCTTTGGCCAGTTCCATGTCGATTTCCGATCCCACCAGCTCGGAGCGCGCTTTAAGACATTTCAGAGCACTTTCCATCTGCCGAACGTCACGTTTGAGCCGGCTTGCCAGAAAATGAACCACATCCTTTGAAAGAAGAACGTTATACCCCTTTGCTTTCTCCTCCAGTATCTTCACTCGCGTATAATAGTCCGGTCCTCCGATGGTGGTCACCAGACCTGAGGTCAGGCGGGAAGACAGCTCTTTGGACATCTGTGGAATATCCTTTGGCGGCAAAGAGCTGGTGAAAATGATTTTCTTGTGATCCTGCGCCAGCGCATCCAGTGTATATCCCAATTCAGCCTGTATTTTTTCTTTTCCTCCCAAGAAATGGACTTCTTCCAGAAGGAGCACGTCACACGATCGCCGGTATCGGCTTTTGAATTCTTCAATACGCCGGTTTCGTAAAGAAGCGATCATTTCGTTTGTGAAGTCCTCTGCCGTCATATAAAATACACGGGATCGAGGGTTTGCGCTCAGAATGGTGTGTCCGATGGCTTGAGAGAGGTGGGTCTTTCCCAAACCGGTATTGGAAAGCATCAAAAGCGAATGATAATCAGAAGGGTCTCCCAGGGCAATATTTTTTGAAGCCGAATAGGCAAATTCATTGGATTGTCCCACAATGAAACGATCAAAGGTAAACTGACTGTTCAACAACAAATTCCTGGGACGCTTTTTTTGGGGCATGCCAGGAAGGGTCATCTGATCCGCATGTTGCGGAAGGGTCACGGGAAACGGCTCTCTTTTCTGGCGCTGGACCTTAAGCTGAACATTTATAGACCTGTCGCCCAGGGCGTTAAACTTTTCCCGGATCAGGTCCAGATAATTTTCCGCAACCCAGTCCTTTGAAAATCGATTGGGACACCCCAGGACAACCGCACCCTTTTCGGCCTGTAAATACTCAATGGGTTTTATCCAAAGAGAAAAGGTATTTTCCGGAACCCGCGCTTTGATCTGGTTTTTGATTTCGCCCCAGGCGACTTTCATGGTTTGCTCCCGCTGAAATGAAAAAAATGAAGTGAAAGGTTATGGCGAATTATGGCGAAATTGAATGATGAAATATCTACAGCAAAAGCAGAAGGGATGTCAAAGAGGCTTTTGCGCAATCAATATTTAGGGGCACCAGGCTTTTCGACATTGGCTAACCCATTCCGTTTACAGCAAAATTCCGGCTCATGTTTCTAAGGTGCTGAGAACGCGATGCATTTTTTTCTAAAAAAAAACACATAATATCAATATCTTTTTCGCTATCCACTATTTGTTTAAAAAAGGTTCCACAATCTATTTCTCACGTTTAATCCGTTTTTCTCTGTTTTTCTACAAATTTCAATTTTTTTAACTTGTTTTTTTCGAAAAGCCGACTTTTTCAATGTCCATCAGCCTTTGGGTATTTTTCACGGAGAGGAAAAAATTCAGAAAAAAAATTTATCGGGGATTCCCACACCCATCCCCGTTTTTCAAGAGCAACGTTCAGAATCCTTAATCCAGAAAATCTGGCACTGTGGGCTCGGGAAAAAGGGATCACGGTTTCCGAAAAAGCGCAATTGGCATCAGGTGTTTCTACCATTACCGAACCGGTTGATTGAAATATCCTAATTTCAGATCCGGAAAGTGGCTCTTGAGGCTGTCCGCCATTTTTCGCATTCCGACACATTTATCACCGGTTACGGGCATTTTTTCCAGATAGAAAGCCGGATCGATACAGAGGTTTTTCAGGTGCAGGAAGTTCACACCGGTCTTGGAAATTAGTGCCGTTAATGTCTCCATTTCGGCCGCTTGATCTGAAATCCCAGGGAATACCAAATAGTTAATCATGGTATACAACCCCAGTTTTCGTGACAGACCGATGGATTCCACCACATCATCAAATCCATAACCTTTGGGTCGATAGTAAGCCTCATAAAATTCAGGCCTTGGGCTGTTTAGGCTGATGCGGATGGAATCAAGCCCGCTTTGGGCAATTTTCTGAACCCTGTCAGGGAAGCTGCCGTTGGTATTGAGATTGATGGTCCCTTTTAGGGTCTGCTTTCGAATTTCTTGAACGCTTTCCGCGATCAGCTTGTATTCCGTAAGGGGTTCTCCTTCACAACCTTGCCCGAAACTCACTATGGCTTCAGGCGCGTGCTCCAGATGTGCCACGGCCAAGGTTACGATTTCATCTATTTTGGGCGTAAAGCGGATTCTTTCATGGGACGCTTCAAAGGAGGCACCCGGCTGAAGGGAGAGGCATCCCAGACATGCGGCATTACATTTTCGGCTCACTGGTAAAGGGGCTTCCCACCTTTTTAAAAAGAGATTTTTTGCGGCAAAGCAATGGTTTTCCGTTGCACAAACGGTCAAATGATGAACAAGGGGACCATCGGAATTTTTATTCTTGAAACTTGAAATGGCAGGGACCAGGTCCCGGTCGTCATAATGGCGTGGATCCCATCGTTCATTGTACTCCACCTCAAATCCGGCGGACCAATATTGATCATTTCTGAAACCGACGGCGCCATAGGCCCATGAGGGGAGTATAAAGGATTTCTTGCGGTAATCCGCCGCGGGAAGATGGCTTCTGACAAATCCCGGTTCGAGAAAAGCAGCGACTGCGGAGCATGGAACAAAATGCCCGCCCAGATCCATATCATGAACGGTTTCAAGGCGCCCCGTATTGGGGTCAAGACCGATGGGAGGGGAAGCGGGGATGTAAAAAAGTTTACTGAATTCCGGCATGACGATGAGGTCTTCGGGCTTAATGGCAAAGAGGCTTGATCCGGAAAACCCGGCCATTCTAAGATAGGGATGTTCATAAATTCTGCCTTTAGGATCTGCATAGAGCATAAACGGCAGGTGTTTCAAGTTTAGGGCTGTCATATGGATGCCTTTTCTGGTACCTAACTTATTGACTCCGATCTGTTTGCGGGCTTAAGATAGCAAAAATATCATATCCCGGCAAGAACGTAGGGAAAAGAACTCTGCCCGAACATGGTTTAGGAATAAATGTTATTTTTCAAAAAAGAGAGTGAAAAAAAGGAAAAGCAATTCAGGCTCGTCAAGTTTTTCGCCTATGCCAGTTTTGTGGTCCTTATCATTTTCAGTTTGCCCTTCTCCATGGTCATCTCGCAACGGGCCAAAGACATCCTTATGAAAAGTCACGAAACCTATGCACTGCTGCTGGGTGAAAATCTGAACCACCAGGTTTTTCAGAATTTTGTACTGCCTGTCACCCAACAGTTCGGGAAAATGCGATTAAGGGAAAAACGGCAGCAGGAATTAATGGATCGAATTGTGCGGAACACCACTCACAGTTTCAAAATCGACCTGGTGAATATTTATGATATCAACCAGGGTGTCATCGCATACAGCACCGATCCCAGTCTCATTGGAAAAAAAGTACGGGAAAGCCTCGGCTACAAAAAGGCGATCCTGGGACAGAATTCTTCCAGGCTCGTGTCCGGAGGAGACGGTATCTGGGGCACCGGCATTCAACGAATAGGCGGTGAAAAGAAACTGAGAACCTATATTCCATTCAAGGGCGCCAGGCCTTTTATGGGGGAAACCGGACATGTTTTAGGGGTTTTCGAATTGATCCAGGACCTCACCCAGGAATATGAATCCCTGGTTCGCTTTCAGTATTTAATTTTTGGGCTTTCCATCCTCATCATGGGCATGATTTTTATAGCACTTCTCTTTATCGTGCACAAAGCCGAAAAAACCATTGCCGAAAGGGCCAGAGAGCAACGGGAACTCGAAACTCAGCTGGATCAGGCGGAACGGCTGGCGACGCTGGGCCAGATGATCGCAGGTGTAAGCCATGAGATCAGGAACCCCCTTGGCATTATTCGAAGCACTGCCGAGCTCATGGGCAGCATGTCGACCGGCAATGAATCCCAAGCCAAGCTTTCAGGCCTGATCGTTGAAGAATCCAGTCGACTCAACAACATCGTAACAGAGTTCCTGGACTTTGCACGGCCCCAGGCGCCTCATTTTCAGGATTGCGACCTAAATGAAATCTTACGCAAAAACTTACAGTTCCTCGAAACAGAGCTTGAAACAAAAAAAATCTTGCTTAAGGACAACCTGCCCCAAAGGCCTTTGCCGCTAAAAGCGGATCCTCAATTGCTCTACCGGTCTTTTCTAAACATCATCATGAATGCCGTTCAAGCCATGGAAAACCCAGGGATCCTTTCGGTCAATGTTTCTGAAGAAAATGCGCATTACCAGGTGGTTATTGAAGACGACGGTGGCGGCATTGATGAAGAAAATATCAAAAAGATCTTCGATCCTTTTTTCAGCACCAAAGACAAGGGGAGCGGGTTGGGGCTTTCCATTGTCCGCAACATCATCGAAGGGCACAAGGGCAGAATATGGATTGAGAACCTGGAATCTACTGCTCCAAAAAGGGGCACACGGGTATTTATTCGGCTGCCAAAAGGATAATTCAGAGTCTTCTGAGTACGGAGTTATTGAAAAACCATGGAAACCATCCTGATTGTTGATGATGAAAAAAACTATCTCGTGGTCTTGGAAGCGCTTCTGAGCGCAGAGGGGTATGAAATCGTAACCGCCAGCGATGCTAAAATGGCCGTCAGCATCCTCCGTGAAGCAGACCTCGATCTGGTCATCACGGATATGAAAATGCCCGGAATGAGCGGCATGGAACTGCTTGAAGAGTGCAAAAAAATCAATTCGGAAATTCCCGTCATCATGATGACCGCTTTTGGCACCATCGAAATGGCGGTTGAAGCCATGAAAAAGCATGCGTACGATTACATCCAGAAGCCTTTTGAAAACGAAACGCTCAAGCTGACGGTCAAAAAGGCCATAGAAAATCACCGTCTGTTGAAAGACAACCGGCTGCTGGCGGAAGCTCTTTCCGACCGGTTCAGATATGGCAATATGGTGGGCAAGAGCAAACCGATGAAAAAGATATATGACCTCATCGACAAGGTCTCAAACTCCAAGGCATCGGTTCTCATCACCGGAGCATCGGGAACCGGAAAAGAGCTCATTGCCAAAGCCATTCATTATCAGGGTCCCCGAAAAGAAAGACCCCTTATTTCCATCAACTGCGGGGCGCTCACGGAAACCCTTCTGGCCAGTGAATTGTTCGGGCACGAAAAGGGGGCCTTCACAGGCGCCATCGCCATGAAAAAAGGTCGATTTGAATTGGCGGACGGCGGCACCATTTTCCTGGACGAAGTGGGAGAGATGCCGCCGGCACTTCAGGTTAAACTACTGCGGGTCCTTCAGGAAATGGAGCTTGAACGGGTTGGAGGAACCCGGACCATAAAAGTGGATGTCCGCGTCCTGTCGGCATCAAACCGCAACATCGAGGAGGAAGTGGCCAATGGCGTATTTCGTGAAGACCTTTACTATCGTTTGAATGTGATCCACATTGATGCACCATCTCTTCAGGAGCGCACGGGCGATATACCGCTGCTTGTGAACCATTTCATAGAAAAATTTCAAGAGGGGGACCACAAAAAGAAAATCGAGCTTCGCCCCGAGGTGTGGAAATCACTTTATACACACTCGTGGCCGGGAAATGTCAGGGAGTTGGAAAATGTGATTGAAAGGGCAATGGTGTTGCATACGGGCGGTGTTATTACCGTGGACGATCTGCCTAAAACACTCATCGAAACGGAAACCGAATTTGATGTGGAGCGATTTGTTCCTTCACACATCCCACTGCCCAAAGCCATGGAAGAGATTGAGGAAAGGCTTGTTCGAAGAGCCCTGGCCCAATGCAACAATGTTCAGTCCCACGCGGCCAGAAACCTGGGCATCACCAAGAGCCTGATCCAGCACAAAATGAAAAAGTACAACATCACTCTTTAACGGTAAAAGATCTTGCACTCTGAAATCGCAATCTATTACAGTGAGTTACATTAAATACCGATTTTGGAGCCGATTTTGAGTACAAAATTTTATACCATTCCAATTTCCATCTCATGGGGCAAATGCTTACCGATCCGAAATAACCCTATAAAAACAATGTATTATAAAAAAATACAGGTTTTTGTTTTTTTGGCAAGCTAATTGCATCTAAGAAAAGCCATATAGAGTCTAAAAATTACTCTTTCCTCCTAAGAAACCAACCTCGCATTGCGGGGTTGGTTTTTTTATGGCTCCAAAAAATGGTGCAATCAGGCCTCAATATCCCAGCCTTCGTAACGCACGGGTGTCTTTACTCCAGTTTTTCTCAAGGCTTACCATTAGATCAAGATAAACCTTCGTCTCAAACAGCGATTCCAGCTCAAGCCTGGCAGAACGACCGATTTTCCGAATCATACCTCCCCTGCGTCCTATGAAAATACCTTTCTGAGAGTCGCTTTCAACGTGTATTCTGGCTTCGATGGATACCAGATTTTTTTGGGGGACATCCTCAATTCGTAAAACGGTTACAGCGCATGAATAGGGAAGCTCCTGGCTGAGGTATTGATAAATTTTCTCCCGAATGATTTCAGACGCCATGAACGCTTCCGATTGATCGGTGTTCATGTCGGGCGGGAAAAACTGAGGCCCTGGCTTCAGGCGCTGTTTCAATTCGCCAAGCAATGTATCCACGCCATACCCCTTGAGCGCAGAGATGGGAATCATGGCATCAAAGCTTAACTTCCGGCCGTAATCCTCTAAAATGGGGAGGATTCTTTGTTTTTCAACACCATCAATTTTGTTAATGGCCAGAAACAAGGGCTTTTTAATTGATTTCAAACCCTTGATGATTGAAGGGACCGCGGGATCATCACGAGGCACTGCTTCAATCATCATCAGAATAATATCCACTTCATGAAAGGCCGCAAAAGCGGCGTCCACCATTGATTTATGAAGCGCTGTCCGGGTTCGGTGAATCCCCGGGGTATCCATGAAGACCATCTGGCAATCATCCTGGTGTAATACGCCCAGAATACGGTTTCGCGTGGTTTGGGGTTTAGGGGAGACAATGGCCAATTTCGTCCCAGTGATACGGTTTAGCAGGGTCGATTTTCCCACATTGGGGGGGCCGATAATGCCGATGAAACCAGATTTAAAGCTCATATCTTCTCCAACCGAATCCTTCCCGCGGGAACTGTGTCATCGGGCACAACGTCCACGACCTTTGCTCCCGTCATTTCTTCAATTTTCCGGATACTCTGATTCCTGTAGCCCCTTACCAGGGGAATTTCCCGCATGGGTGCATAAATTCTGGCCCGTGACTCCTCGCCAGGAGGAGGCAGGTCCGGGACAATGCGCTTGAAATGAATGGCCGAACGAACCAGGAATCCGAAAGCGGGATGCCAGGGGCCCGATACGATGCGATCTTTTTCCGAAAGGGACGGCGAATTCATCAGACCGATCCTAATGACCGGGATCCCGTTTTTCTCCAACAAGATAACGCTTTTCGCACACAGATTGACGGCCTCCTTAAGAGAAAAAGGCCGGTACGACCTTTCATCATACAAGCGGGCAAGCCCGGTGCCTTTTATGACCAAGGCGGGATACAGGCGTGCCATATGGGGATTGAGGGCCAGCACTTTGTCTATGGTGGCCAGAAAATTTTCTGTTGAATCACCGGGAAGCCCCGGCATCAACTGGACCCCCACCTGGAAGCCGTGGTCCTTTAACATTCGAACCGCCTTTATGGTGTCATCAGCGGTATGTCCCCTTTGTGAAAGCGCCAGCACACGGTCATCCATGGACTGGACCCCCAGTTCGACCGTGGTTACGTGATATGCCTTCAAAATGCTCAGCCGTTCCGCATCCAATGAATCGGGGCGCGTTGAAATCCGGATGGACTGCACCACATTGTTCCGCACATAGGGTGCGGCAGCATTCAGCAGGGATTCCATGAGGGCTTTTTCAAGCCCGGTAAATGTGCCACCATAAAAGGCCAACTCCCTATTTTGATTCGACGCAAAACCCTTTCCCTGAATGGCCGCATCCAGAATATTTCGCACTTCCTGAGGACCCGTTCGATGAATTGCTTGGGCGGTGATCTTTTCCTGATCACAGAAAAGGCATCTATGCGGACATCCGGCGTGGGAAATGAATATGGGAACAATCAGGGGTCTCAATCTTCTTTCAGACGCAAAAACGCCTCCTTTGCAGCACGCTGTTCCGCCTCTTTTTTGCTTTTTCCCTTCCCCTCGGCCAAAACAATGCCGTTAACGGCCAATGCAATGCGAAACACCTTATCGTGGTCAGGCCCCGTTTCCTCGGTGAGCCGGTATTTTGGAAGGCTTTTGAAAGCCTGTTGGGTAAATTCCTGCAGCAGACTTTTAAAATCCTGAACCAGATCATCGGTCCCCACTTTTTTGAGAAGGGAGGCAAACACTTTCTCAACAACCCTTTTGGCGACGTCGAATCCACCATCCAGGTAGATAGCCCCGATCAGAGCCTCGGTCACATTTGCAAGGATAGATGGTTTCTGACGTCCCCGACTCTGGTCTTCCCCTTTCCCGAGCAGCAGATAGAGGCCAAGTTCAAGTCTTGAAGCCACATCATGAAGACCCGCTTCATCGACCACCATGGACCTGAAGCGGGAGAGTTCCCCTTCATTGGCATCTTGGTTTCTTTCCATGAGCAAATGGCTGACCGCCAAATCCAGAACAGCGTCTCCTAAGAATTCAAGGCGCTCGTTGTCTTTAAGGTCGGCCCCCACCTGTTCATTCACATAAGAGGAATGCCGGAATGCCTGAACGACCAACTCGGTATCTTCGAACTGATATCCCAGCGCTTCATAGAGGACTTCAAATTCCCCGCTTGAATCGGGTGCTTTCATAAAATTTCACCTGTCGTGTATGGATTGAAACGCCAAATCGGTACAACTATTTAAGCTGACGGTCCTTTTTAAGTCAAGTAAATCCACTAACCGGACCACCTGTAAAGGCGGGCAAGGGTTTTAAGCGAAATTCCCAGGATCATACCCGCCAGCATCAGTTGGTTCATCCATGTGGTCTTAAGCGGCCCCAGAGTTTTCCACCGGCGGCCCGATGTGACGGCTGCGCTCTTTGCCATCATCACTCGTGCATTTTCGTGCTTGATCAATTGGCGAACCAGAAAAAGGTCTTCCCCGATGGGAACCGAAGGAAATCCGCCGGTTTTTTTAAAAGTGGCCTTTTTCATGAAAAGTGCCTGGTCTCCATAGGGAAGTTGCAGATATTCAGAGCGAAATTGGGTTATCCGCTCCACAAGCCGCATGGTAGGACGCTGGAAATCCGTTCTGAAACGAAAAGCACCCAACACGGTCCCTTGTGCCATCAGGATGTCAAAAACCTCCGTCAAATAACCTTTGGGCAATAGGGTGTCCGCATGGAGAAAGAGCAGGTTTTCGCCCCTGGCTAACGCCGCCCCGCGATTCTGCTGCCGAGCACGGCCCAAAGGGCTTTGGATGATGCACGCACCCAGAGATTCGGCCCGAGGGACAGTCTCATCCGTGCTTCCTCCGTCTACCACAATCACTTCCGCATTCGGGCTGATGGCACTCGAAACGGATCGCTGAATATTATCTTCCTCGTTAACGGTCGGTATCACAACCGTCAGAAACATCTCGGGAAAATTCTCTACGGCCTTCCAACTCTTAAAATCTTCAGGCGTGTCCACATCCGAGAGAAATTTGAGGATACAGACTGTTAGATGCTGATGCCGGGCCTGGGCCAAGGTCTGCCCAAGCACCCGAGGGCTCCCCCAATCGATATTTCCGAAAAGGTCAATGGGCCTTTTCAGCCCGATGAGCCAATACCCTCCATCCGTACTTGGCCCCAAAACAACATCGTGCTTTGCAAGCGCATTAAAAGCTTCTTCCAGAATCGGTGCAGTTACTTCCGGGATGTCCGTCCCCACCAGAACCACCCGCCTGCATCCTTCATTTAATGCATCAAAGACTGCTGCACGCATGCGAAGCCCCAGACCGCCTGCTCGCTGAAAAGTGACCCGGGGACCGGATCCCAACCACCGATGGATCTTTTGGGGTGTGCCCCCTTCAAAACAGCATTCAATGGTGGTCTTATGTCGGGCGTTAAACGCTTTCGCCGCAAGAAAAGTCTTTTCCGTTAAATGACGCTGCAACCTGGCGGCTCCAACGGGTCCCAAAACCGGGATCAGGCGGGTTTTGGTATTCCCGGGCACCGGGTATCGCCCGAAAATAATAAGCCGGTCTCGGGAGAGGGCCTCTTCCATTGATTCATGACGCCTCTATTTGGACAGCATGATAGCGGGCCGCCACTTGAGCCACGCATCTTCAGGCTTGTCATGGAGCATGAATTTGTCGCCTTTCCGTGCGGGCCGCCCCGAGGGAGACGATGTTTTTCGGCTTTTTTGGAAAGTGCTTTTTTCCGAACCGGATTCATCCAGTTCTACCCCTCTGCTTTTTGCTTTACTGGAGTAAGCGTCTGTTTCGGACTGTTTTTCGGGAGTGGCAAAGGCGATACCCCCTTCCAGCAAGGCTTCAAGGCTTTCGGTTTTCACCTCGGCACCGCTGAAAAGGCCGAAACTCATATTGATTCCCGATGCCATCCAGAATTTTGAATCACTTCGTACCAGCGGCGCATAACGGCTTTCAATATCCACGCCTACTAAAACGGACATGGCGTTTTCCGATAAACGGCAATAGGTTACTTTTCCAACCTGAATCTGTCGATAGTAAACCGGGTCATCCGGTTTGATGGAACCCACCCTTTCCGCTTCCAGGGTGATCTGAAGGCCCGTTCTGACCTCGATGGTCTCAGGGGCTTGGGCAAGGAGCTTGAACGTTCCCTTCGACTTTCCCTTACCGGGTTTCACGGTCAAATAGGTGCCGGTGACCAGAGTCTCCAGGTTTTTTGTCTGCGCGAGCCCCAGCTTCGGTTTCACCAGCCAGAATACTGTGCCTTCCCTCATGAGGGTTTGGAATTTTCTCTGAATGGATGCCTTGATCACCACATGAATCATGTCCCGATCCAGACTCACATCGGAAACCCTGCCGATTTCCAGACCCCGGTATTTAATAAGGGTCTGACCTGAAATCCCCATACCGTCTTCGCAGACAAGGGTAACGATGCTCCCTTCCTGAAGCGCCGCGTCTCTGTTTTCAAAGAGTTTGAACGTATCCCCATTCCGAGCATTTTGCTCCTTATTTCCGCCCTCCGGCGTAAAAAATGCCACCCCTCCTTTGACCAGAGCGCTGAGAGCCTCGGTGCGGATTTTAAAACCGGAAAGTCCGCCCTCCAGCGTAATACCGCTCACCGTGTAAAACCGTGAATTTTTCTTGAGCAACGACGCGTGTTCTTTTTGAATAAAGACATCTATCACCACATTGTTGTCCTTACCCAGAGCACATCTCTCGATTCGGCCCACCTCAATCCCTTTAAAATAAACCATGCTGCCGGTGGTTAAAGAACCCTGATTGTCTACGGTAAGCTGAACCTGGAGCCCTTGTTCGGTTGATGTCATGGGGGGCGGCTCTGAAAGGGCTGTAAATTGTTGGGTCTCTTCCCCCTTGCCGGGTCGCATGGCAATATAATTGCCCCTTAAAATGGTTTCCAGTCCGGTGATGCCCTGGGCGGAAATACGCGGTTCCACCATCCAGAACAGCGTATCTTCGGTCAGAAGTCGTTGTGCACTCTTAACGAATTTCACCTGAACATCAACCCCCTTAAAATCCTTGTTAATAACCAGGTCCTCCACCATCCCCACCGGGGTACCCCGAAACATCACCCGGGTTTTTCCCTTCTCAATACCTTGGGCTGTCGCAAATGTAATCACCACCTGAATACCGGCATCCACAACGCTTTTATAGATCAGCCACCCCGCGATGACAAGGGCCACGAGGGGAAGAATCCAGACGGGTGAAATGCCGCGACGGCGTCTGATCTCGGGTTCGCCGATAGTTGAGCTTGACAAGGGGTCATCTGTCATCGGTCTGTTTCCTCCCATATGAGCCGTGTATCAAAGGTATTGGCCGCCAGCATGGTAAACACCACAACCCCCGCAAAATAGGTGGCGGCGGGCGCCGCATGAATGGAATTGAGGGTACCGAATTCCACAATGGCCACCATGAGGGCAATCACAAAAATATCCAGCATTGACCAGCGCCCGATGAACCGGATCATTCTGAACATCAGGGTCTTATGCCTGAGCCATCCCTTCCAATTCCGCTGGATGGACAACAACACCAGCATAATCCCCGCCACTTTGAAGACCGGTACCAGTATACTGGCAAAAAAGATCAGAAATGCAATCACATAGGTGCCCGATTCTATAAAATATTGAACGCCTTGCAAAATGGTGTTCGGTTCATTTTCACCCAGATAGGTGACCGTCATGATGGGTAGCAGATTGGCGGGGAACAGCAGAATCAGGCTGGTGATCAGCAGAGCCCAGGTTCTCGCCAGGCTTTCAGGTTTTCTCAAATGCAACCGCATGCCGCAGCGGGGGCAGTGGCGTTTGTTTGAAAGTGCCTTTTGAGCGCTGAGCAGTCGGCATTTCTGGCACAGGACAAATCCTGCCTGTCGGGCTGTGATGGCTCTCTTACTCAAGAGACCTCCCCTTTCCGGTCTCTTTCCATCAGAGACCAGTACCGGTGTTCATCCAAACTGATGGCGGTGCAGAGCGAAATAATCAAGAGCACCACGAAGCACAAAAGACCTAATCCATAGGACAGTTGTGCCAGATCTTTAAGCTTCATGATGGAAACCAGGATTCCCAGCATATAAATTTCCAGCATCCCCCACTCATCCAGGGCCTGGTACAGTCTGAAAAAATCCATCAGCAGGGATGATTTGGACTTTGATGAAATGCCAAGAGAGACAATGAACAGCAGCAATAGTTTGATGAAGGGGACGGCCACGCCGGTGAGAAGTGTCAAAACGGCCACCGCGTGAAACCCGGATTGAAAAAGAACGGATATGCCGTGGACCAGGTTGGTTGCCGCCTCCAACCCCATGGCATCCAACCGCATGACCGGCAACAGCATGGCAGGGAAGAAAAGGATCAGCCCGGTCAGGCTCAACGCCAGAGTTCGTTCAACCGTGTTTTGTCTGGGGGAATAAAGGATGCTCCCACATCGGGGGCAACGGCTTTTCCAGTCCTTTGACGCCCGCTCCCGTATTTTGGTTTCATTTAGTAACAGGTCACAGTCGGGGCAGGCCGTCAGCCCTAGGGGATGGCGGTTTTTCAAAGAAGGGTGAACCGCACTCAATTGCGCTGTTTCTTTCATGATCGGGTCAGCGTTCAGTCTCCGCAATAAAATCGAGCACGCACTTGTTAAAGACCTTATGGTTTTCAATCATGACCATGTGACCGGCTGAAGGGACAATGTGAAAATGACTTTTTTCGATGGATTTTTTCAGTTTTTCGGAAAGGGACGGCGGCGTCAACAAGTCTTTTTCCCCACAAAGGATAAGTGTGGGGAGGTTTATTTTTTCGATCCGGTCCCGCATATCAAACTGGTTGCAGGCCATGAAATCCCCATGGACCACCGCTCCTCCGGTCGCCCTCATGAGGGCCGCACCCTCTGTCACGAACCGAGGATCCACCCCCGGAGCGTAGGCATAGTTCATGATGGTGTCAATGATGCCTTCAAAATTATGCAACAGGCCCTCCAGAAATGCCGGTGCCACGCCTAAACGCGGGCCCGTACCCGCCAGAATGATTCCCTTCATCGAAGCAGGGCTTTGAACTGCCGCCGTTTGCACAATGGCACCCCCCATGGAATGACCCATTAGGAAGGGTTTTTCGGGGAAAAATCTTTCAATGATTTCGATCAGCCATCGCGCATAGTCATCAATGGCGCCCATGGCGCCTTGAAGGGTATTTCCGTGTCCCGGCAGGTCAACCGCCACGGTATTCACGGATGATTTCAGTGGATGGATCTGGTTGCGCCAGACCTGTGCCTGTCCTCCGGCGCCATGGATCATGAGAAGGGTCGGAAGGTCTTCCTCAAATTTTTTAAAACCGGCCTCAAATCCGATGCCGGCCTTTTGCAGTGCTTGAAGGTCCATTTAGTATCGGTCCATCGTCTAAAGAGCCCGGGTTTACCACCGGACCAGGGCACTCCCCCACGTGAGACCGCCACCGAAAACCGGAAGGCAGACCAGATGCTTCTTCTCTATGCTGCCGTCCCGAACCGCTTCATCAAAGGCGATGGCACAGGAGGCAGAGGAAATGTTGCCGTATTTGTTGAGGGTCACATAAAATTTATCCATTGGGATATTCAGCATTTTGGCAATGGCTTGAAACATGCGCAAGTTGGCCTGGTGGGGAATAAACCAGTCGATATCCTGGACGTCCACCCCGTTATGCCGGGCCGATTCTTTGATGGAATCAACGAAATGCCTCACCGCCACCCTGAAACTGGCATTGGCTTCAATCAGTTGAAGGACATGGCGCTTTTCGTCCACGCTCTCATGGGAAATGGGGGTGGTTTTGGAACCTCCGCCGGGCAGCAGAAGATCCTGGCCGTTGTGGCCGTCCGTATGCAAATGGGTGGACAAAATCTCGGGTCCGGTATCTCCCAGCTGCAGCACGGCGGCACCGGCACCGTCTCCCCAGAGGATACAGGAACTTCGGTCCGTCCAGTCCAACGTGCGGGTCATTATTTCGGAAGCCACCACCAGGACCCGTTTTGCGGCGCCGGTCCGCAGGTACTGTTCCGCCACATTAAGGGCAAAAATAAAACCGGAACAGGCCGCCGTAACATCAAAAGTAATCGCCTGAGGCGCATCCAGCTTGGCCTGAAGCCAGTTGGCGGCGGATGGGCAGCAGGTATCCGGCGTGATGGTGGCGACCAGGATAAGGTCAACCTCTCTGGGGGTTATGCCCGCCATCTCAAAAGCTTTAAGCGCTGCTTCACGGGCTAGATCAGAGGTGGTCACATGGGGCTCAGCGATCCTTCTCTGGCTGACACCGGTCCTTTTAACAATCCACTCATCGGAGGTATCAAGCCCCATTTTCTGAATATCAAAGTTGGACAGAACCTTTGGCGGCACATAAGATCCCGTTCCCAGAATTCTTACGGATGGCATAGTTGCTTTTTCTCCACAAAGACGTCCGATTGGCTTTGGTGAGGTCTTCCTAAAAGATTGGCAGACCCATCCTTGGGATGGTATCTCTAGCATTTGTGTAATATGTTGTCAATTGGCAAAATTTATTCTAAAAAGTGTGGAAAGAACCATTGATCGGCGCTCTAACACCTTGATTAAAAGCAGAAGACGGTGGACCCAATTCTTTGATTGAAAGGCGGTTTTCATGACAGAACCGGTTTTGAAAAAGATTATTTACCTGGATCATAACGGCACCACCCCCATTGCCTCGGAAGCCATTATCGCCATGACGCCCTTCATGGAAGAGCATTTCGGCAACCCTTCCAGCTCCCATTCATTGGGCCAAAGGGCAAAGAACGGGGTAATGAGCGCACGGGAAGCGGTAGCGGCACTTCTGGGGTGTCACCCCCATGAAATTGTGTTCACATCCGGGGGGACCGAGAGCAACAATATGGTCCTCAAAGGGCTGGTTGATTTCAGACATCCCGAAAAATTCCACCTGATTACATCGGCCGTCGAGCACCCGGCCATTCTGAATCCGGCGCTCTTTTTGAGCGAACTGGGGGCTCAAGTAACCATTCTTCCGGTGGACGCAAAAGGTCTCATCGATCCGGATCGGGTTCAGAAGGCCATTTCACCCCATACCGGACTGATCAGCATCATGCTGGCCAACAACGAAACCGGTGCCCTTCAGCCCGTCAAGGAAATTGCCGCAATAGCAAGGGAACATAACGTCTTGTTGCATACGGATGCGGCCCAGGCCGTGGGAAAAATAGCCGTCCGGGTCAAAGATCTGGGTGTTGATTTCCTGAGTGTGGCAGGCCATAAGCTTTACGGCCCCAAGGGTGTGGGAGCCCTTTACATGCGGGATGGCCTTTCCCTCACACCGCTAATTCACGGAGCCGGGCAGGAAAACGGCAGGCGAGCCGGAACTGAAAATACCATTCTGACAGTGGGGTTGGGCGGCGCATGCCGGGTGGCCCGGGAACGGATCGACTCAGACGAAAAAGAGATCCGCCGTTTGAGAGACCGGTTGCAGGCGCTTCTTTTCGAGGGTATTGGGGACCTCGTTTTAAACGGCCCCTCAATGGAGCGACTGCCCAATACCCTTAATGTATCCGTTCCCGGGCTTGAGGGAAGCCGGATACTTTCCGCGATTCCCGACCTCATGGCTTCCACCGGGGCCGCGTGTCACGACCAGCGGGTGACACTCTCCCATGTGCTCTCCGCCATGGGAGTCTCTTCCCGAGTGGGCATGGGAACCCTCAGGTTCAGTCTGGGCAGAAGCAATACTCTAAAGGAGATCGAAGCGGCGGCACAGGCGGTCATCAATCAGGTCAAAAGGATGCGGGATGACAAAGAAGACCGCCCCTGAAACTTTTCACTGCCTGGACATCGCCGTGTCGGCACCCCTCAGAGATACCTTTCTTTACGCCGTTCCGGCCGAACTCCGATCCGTGGTTTCCATCGGCAGTCGTGTTCTGGTTCCGTTTAACGGTCGCAAAATGACCGGTTATGTGGTCAAAGAAGTATTTCATGAACCCCTACACGATCTCAAGGAAATTGAGGATATAGAGGACCCGGAACCCCTCTTTCACCCTCAAATGGTACCTTTTTTCCAATGGCTCGCCGACTACTACCGTCACCCTTTGGGCATGGTGATTCATGCTTCCCTCCCCGGAGAGCGTTTTAAATCGGCAACGCTCACCCCGAAAGGGAAGACTTTTATTGAAAGCACTCTTTTTGATTCTGAAGATATTCGCATATTGCGCTGGGTCGGCCAAAACCCTGGGAAAAGACTTCCCTGGCCCATGAAGAAGATTCACCCTTTTCAGGAAAAGGGTTGGATTCGGTTGGAAAACCAGCATAAACGTAGAAATTTGAAAAGTGGCTTCCCCGTGAAATGCGTAAGACCCAAAGGAAGTGTCGATCATAACGGCGCCCTCTCGAAACGGGGCACGGCTTCAACGGCTGAAAAAGAAACCGAATTTCTCAAAATGGTTTTTGAAAACCGAATTGTCTCTTTAAGAGATCTAACGGGCCGGTTCAAAAACGCATCTTATCTGGTCGACAAATGGATCAAAAAAGGCATTCTGGAGCGCCATACGGTATCAACCCACAAAAAACCGGCAAGGCTGGAGACTTCGCCACCCACCGGGCCACACGCTTTGAATTCCTATCAACTTGAGGCCCTTTCACAAATCAAGGTTCGGCTGGAACAGGGACAATTTGCTTCTTTCTTGCTTTATGGTGTTACGGGAAGCGGAAAGACCGAGGTCTACGCCGGAGCCGTTGACGAGGTGGTCAAATCGGGCCGGCAGGCGATTCTCATGGCTCCTGAAATTCTTCTGGCCGGCTACCTGGAGGGAATTTTCAGACATCGATTGGGTGACCGGGTGGCCCTTTATCACAGTGGATTGACCAGGAGTGAACGACAGTACCAGTGGTCTCGAATGGCGGCAGGGGATGTGGATCTTGTCATCGGTGCCCGGTCAGCCCTTTTCGCGCCGCTGCCTCGGCTGGGACTTATCATTGTGGATGAGGAGCACGATACCGCCTATGTGCAGACGGGAAGTGCCGGGCCGCCCTATTGCGCCAGGGACGCGGCTGTGGTACGGGCACGCTTTGAGAGCGCCGTGGTGGTTCTCGGATCCGGCACGCCATCTGTTCAGTCTTTTCAAAATGCGAAAGCGTCACGCTACCAGCTGCTCAAAATGCCGGAGCGGGTGGAACAGCGGCCCATGCCCCGCATGGAAATTGTAGACATGCGGAAGGTCAAGGATGCGGACGGAAAGGAACCCATGCTCAGCCCCGCCCTGCACGAGGCGCTTCAGGAAAACCTCGATGCCGGCAACCAGACCATGTTGTTTTTGAACCGAAGGGGCTTTCATCAGATTTTTCTGTGCAGATCGTGCGGCCAAGCCCTGCGCTGCCCCAACTGCGACGTCTCCCTTACCTTTCATCTCACTTCGAACCGCCTGGTTTGCCATTATTGCGGTTTTAAATCGCCTCCCAATGTTTCGTGTAAAGCCTGCGGGGGTCACAGTCTGAAACCCTTTGGATTCGGAACGGAAAAGCTGGAAGTTGAACTGAACGCCCTTTTTCCCGATGCCCGCATCGCCCGAATGGATACGGATTCCACTCGAAAGAAGGGCGCAGCCTCGACTATATTGAAGGAATTCGCCAGTGAAAAAACCCATATTCTTCTGGGAACACAAATGATTACCAAAGGTTATGATTTTCCCCGGGTTACCCTGGTGGGGGTGCTTGCGGCAGACTTATCGCTGGGATTTCCAGATTTCAGGGCGGGGGAGAGAACCTTTCAGCTGTTGAGCCAGGTGGCAGGCCGGGCGGGACGGGGCGATCAAACGGGAAGGGTGATCATTCAGACCTACAACCCGGATCATTACGTCATTCAAACGGCGGTAAAACACGATTTCAATCTTTTTTTTAAAAAGGAAAAAAACATCCGGCAGCAACTTCGCTATCCCCCCTTTTCCAACCTGGCCTGCCTGAAACTCCAGGGCAGCGACGCTGCAAAAGCCGGAGCAACCGTTCGCGAACTGGGATTAAGATTAAGAGAGATGCTGAAAGCCTGGCCCACCAGGGGGAAGGAAATTCAGATGATGGGTCCGGTCGCCGCACCCATGGCCCGGCTGAAACGCAAATTCCGATGGCAACTGTTGATTAAATGCGGGAATGCTTCCCTGCTGAAACACTTTCTTCAGGAAACGGAAAATATTTTTGAGCAGATGCCGGGATCAAACCGGGTGCAATTGTTGGTGGACGTGGATCCTTATGATATGCTTTGAGAATTGCGGCGCAAAGATTGATAAAAAATAGGGAAATGGTCTCGAAAGCGCCCGGGTGGTTCCTGCCCGAAATGTTTGCAAACACTTATATTGGGGGGTACTCAAATGATTATTGATATTCATACTCACATTTTTCCTTCAACGATTAGAGGAAACCGCGAAGATTTTTTCAAAGGCGAAGAGGCCTTCACAACGCTTTACAATTCTCCTCAAGCCAAGCTGGTGGGAGCAAATGATTTGATTGCAGCCATGGACGAAGCAGGCGTTCAAAAATCGATTGTGTTCGGGTTTCCCTGGGGGAACGCCGAATATTTCAAACTCAATAACGATTACGTCATTGAGGCCGTCAACCGATATCCCGACCGCTTGGTAGGTTTGGCCTGTTTTTCCCCTCTTTCTCCGCTTAGCGCTCAAGAGACCCGGCGTTGTCTCGATCAGGGACTGTCAGGCGTGGGGGAGTTGGCGGTTTACACCGGGGGCATCACGGCCCGGGTGGTTCAGGCCCTTGCGCCGGTCATGGGCTTGTGCAAAGAGCGAAACCGCCTTTTTATGCTCCATACCAACGAACCGGTGGGACATCAATATCCCGGAAAAACCGTCAATACCCTCTCTCAAATTTATGATTTTGTCAAAACCTATTCTGAAAACCGCATCATTCTGGCGCACTGGGGGGGTGGGATTCTCTTTTATGCTTTGATGAGAAAAGAGGTGAAAACCGTACTTCAAAATGTATGGTTTGATACGGCCGCATCCCCATATTTATACCGCTCGGAAATGTACCGGATTGCCGGGGAAGTGGTGGGTTTTAATAAAATACTGTTTGGTAGCGACTATCCGCTTTTAAAACCGCAACGATACTTCAAGGAAATGAGCGACGCTGGCTTGTCCGTTGATCAAATGGAGCAGATCATGGGTTTGAACGCCCAAAAACTACTTTCCTGACTTACTTCGGCTAGCAGCTTTTGGAATTCCGCAATCGAATCATCCGCCGATGGCCGACATCCGCCCGGAGAGGGAGGTTTCCTCCTTTGAATTCAAGTGGTGAGAACGGGGTTTGTGGTCAGCAGCGCTGGCAAAAATCCTTTCCAGATCCCGGTCGCTTGCGCCTGCCCGCATAGGGCCTTTTAAATCCAGTTCCTGGTCGGAAAGGAGGCAGGGTCTCAAATGTCCTTTGGCGGTGAGCCTCAGGCGGTTGCAAACCTGACAAAAATGATGGGTGAGGGGGCTGATAAAACCGATTTCCCCCTCTGCGCCTTCAAACCGATAACGCACCGTGGGACCGTCCGTGGCCTTTCTGGGGAGCCTCATCAGCGGTTCTACGCTCTCAAGCCTTTCCCGAACGACGGTATTGGAAACGTAGCACAAAGGCTCATTATGGAGCAAAAGCCCGCTGGGCATATACTCGATAAACCGCACGTGGAAAGGATAGCGTACCGACAATTGAGCAAAATCGGTCACCTCGTCGTCATTGATGCCGCTTAAGACCACCATATTGATTTTGATGGGATAAAAGCCCATTTCGTGTGCCAGCACAATGGCTTCACGGACCCGGCTAAAACCGTCAAAGCCCGTAATCTGCCGATATCGGTCTCTTTTGAGAGTGTCAAGGCTGATGTTGATCCGTTTTACGCCGGCCAGGTGAATGTTTTCCAGATGTTCTTTCAAATAAATCCCATTGGTGGTAATGGACACATCTTTGAGTCCCGGGATGGACATCAACTCGGGCAGCAAGAGGGGGAAATCTTTTCTCACAAGGGGCTCGCCCCCGGTCAAACGGATTTTATCCACACCCAAACCGACGGCGATGCGGGTCAGGCGAAGGATTTCCTCATAAGTCAGAATATCCTCGTGCTGCAATTTTTCAAGGCCCTCGGGGGGCATGCAATAAAGGCACCGAAGGTTGCAGCGATCCGTGATGGAGATGCGGAGGTAATTGAGGCGCCTTTCGTAGTGATCGATTAAGCAGTGGTGTTTGGTTTCCATTGAAATCATTTCTAGTTTAGGATATGTTCCGCACATTGCGTCGTCATGTTTTGGTTGAGCGCTGTTATCCATATCGGAATCGGATGGTAGAGTCAACCATAATTGCCACTCTGACGACCCTGAAGACGCGTGATCTGGGTTATTGCGTCTTTGATTCAACCTAAAAGTTGGGAGGTCTCCAATGACAGATCCGGTTCATGTTGAAGAAAAAAACGCCGTTGCGCTGGTTTACCTGAATCGTCCCGAGGCCTATAATGCCTTTGACCTGAGTATGGTGAAAAGGCTTGCCGAGACGCTTATCGACCTTGCCCTCGACCGAAGTATTGCCGGCATTGTCATCTCCGGGAAAGGGAAGGCGTTTTGCGCCGGCGGCGATTTACGGTGGGTCAATCAGCACAATGACAACCTTTCAAAAGCTTTTCACCAACTGGCGGCACGGTTTCACCAAGCCATCCTTGAAATCCGGAGAATGAATAAACCGGTTGTGGCGGCGGTTAACGGGCTGGCTGCCGGCGGTGGTTTTTCATTGGCCCTTTCATGTGATTTCAGGGTCATGGCAACATCCGCCATTTTGAAACAGGGCTATACGTCCAACGGCCTGAGCATCGACGGTGGCGGTTCTTTTATGTTGCCAAGACTGGTGGGAATGGCAAGGGCACTTGAAATTGCCGCATTTGATCGGCCCATCAATGCGGAAAAAGCGTTGAACTGGGGGCTCATAACCGAGATGGTGGACGACGGGCAAACCGTTGAAACAGCATCTGAGATCATTTACACACTGAAGAAAAGGTCTCTTGACTCATTTGCCGCGTCCAAAAAACTGATGACCGATTCGTTTAATACCAGTTTCGAAACGCATCTTGAAAATGAGCGGAACCTATTGTCTTTTGTGGCGGGCCAACCCAACGGTGTGGAAGGCCTGATGGCTTTTCTGGAGAAACGACCGCCGGTCTTTGAGGCGCCGTCCGGAAATTAAGTGTCATCGGGTATCATTTTAATTCAAGCTGGAAAGCCATGTACCTTTCATATTTCGGGCTCACTGAAAACCCCTTTGCCCTGACCCCTGATCCCCGGTTCCTCTTTTTGAGCCAGCGCCATCGGGAGGCCCTGGCCCATCTGCTGTTTGGAATGGGAGACAAGGGTGGATTTATGCTGCTGACCGGCGAAGTGGGAACAGGAAAAACCACTCTGTGCCGTAGCTTGCTGGAACAGGTTCCCGAAGGGGTCGAGGTCGCCCTAGTCTTAAATCCCAAACAGACTTCCGTGGAACTGGTGGCGTCCCTCTGCGACGAATTGAAAGTCTCCTACCCGACACCCGCGGATAGCCTAAAGGTCCTGATCGACCATTTGAATCGTCATTTGCTGGGGATTCATGCCGAAGGGCTAAGAACGGTGGTGATTATTGACGAAGCACAGAACCTCAGTACCGATGTATTGGAACAGGTTCGGTTGCTGACCAACCTGGAAACCACAACCCGGAAGCTTCTCCAGATTCTTCTGATCGGCCAACCGGAACTTCACGCCATGATGACCAAACCGGAATTGCGCCAACTCGGACAGAGGATCACGGCCCGCTACCATCTCACGCCGCTTTCCTCTGATGAAGCGGCCGCCTACATTGAGCACCGTCTTGAGGTGGCGGGGTGTAAACGCCCGCTCTTTACCCGCGGTACGCTGCATCTCATATACCGGTTGTCCGGTGGGATCCCCAGGCTGATCAATACCATCTGTGATCGGGCTTTGCTCGGCGCCTACGGCAGGAAACGCATGATGGTCAACAGAGACCTGGCCCGAAAGGCCGCCACCGAGGTCATGGGAAAAAAGATCCTGGTTCGAAGCCCGGGTATTAGAGGATGGCTGCTGGCGTTGCTCAGCCTGGTTCTGCTGGGAGCGGGATGGGTTTTCTTTCAGAACCCGGATCTCGGCCAATGGTGGACACAGTGGCAGGGAGATTCGAACCCAACCGCTGAAATATCAGTGAACATTTCGGCAAAAGCCCAGGAAGCCCCAAACCCCCTTGATAAGATATTTGAAAAGAGCGATATCCATATTCAAAGCGCCTTTCAACCTCTCTTGAAGCACTGGGGATTGGCTTATCCGGCCATGTCGGACATGAGTGTTTGTGAATGGGCGCCCAGCGTCGGTTATCGCTGCTACAGCGACAGGGGAAACTGGACCACTCTCAAACACCTCAATCGTCCGGCGGTTCTGGAGCTTATCGATAGCCAGGGCCGAAAACATTATGTGGCCGCCATGGAGATTAAGGACCAGGAAGTGCTCCTCGATTTTAAAGGCAGCCGGTTGTCGCTTTCAAAAAACGACCTGGATCCTTTCTGGTTCGGAGACTTCACTTTGATCTGGAAACCGCCCCCCATCAAATCTTCGATCCTCAAGAAAGGAGATACAGGTCCTGATGTACGCTGGCTGAAAGCGCAATTAAACCGCATAGAGGGTGTGAGCGATGTGTCGGACGGAACTGAAAAGGCTGTTTTTGACAATATCCTGGAGATGCGGGTCATGAATTTTCAACGGTCCTGCGCCGTAGAAGCGGACGGCATCGTGGGAGAGCAGACCCTGATTCAGCTCACGAAAGCGGAGCGCGAACCATTCTTCCCTGAGCCGAATCGCAAGAGCCCCTGATCGGAAGGAAACCCCATGTCAATGATTTTAGATGCCCTGAAACGCGCTGAACGGGAGCGAAAGTTGGAAAAAGCACCTGATTTGAGTGCCATTTATCAGGAAGAAGGTCTCCACAAACGTAAAGCCAAACAATGGTTCTGGCTGGGGGGTGCGGTTCTGGTCGTTTTCGTGGCCCTGGCCATTGTATTCTGGCCCAAAGAGCCACCAAAACCTACCCTGACGGCATCGACGTCGGCAAAGGTAGCGCCGCCCAAAAGCTCCTCCGCACCTAAACCGGCGGCCAAGCAAAACGCTAAGAGCGTCTCCCCGACATCGGCTGCGCTCTCCTCTAAGAAAAGGCCGCTGAAAACGCAAAAAATGGCCCCTGTTTCCGACGACGTATTCGCAGAACAAGCACCCGAATCAACCGGCTTTGCCGCTCAGCTACCCAATGAAACTATTGCAGACCCGGAACCGGCCCCCGAACCGGTCAAGCAACCCGTGGCTTTACCGGTTAGAGAAAAGCGCTCCGCGCAAGAGGTAAAAGTTGTTCCCGGAGCTAAGCCAAAAGAGGGCCTGCCGTCGTTTGATGACCTTCCCGAAGACATACAATCCGTTCCAGGACCACTGGAAATCAATGTCCACATGTATTCCCCCAAGCCTTCGGAGCGTCGGGTTTTCATTAATATGCGGGGGTACAGAGAAGGAGATGTTATTGGGGAGAGCGGCTATAAGTTGGTAGAAATTACATCCAATGGGGTCGTCATCGATTATGGCAAGGGTAGAGCGCTACTCAAAGTCAAGAGAAAGTGAAAATTCACCTTTTTCCGAAGCCCTAAGCCTGGTCATAGTGACTGAATTGCATTGAAAAGGTTCCCCTTCCCTGAGAAGCGGACCGCAACGCCGTTGAGTAACCAAACATTTTTGAAAGCGGTACATTGGCTGTCAGCACCTGGGTGGATCCCTTGCTGACAATCTGAGCAATTTTTCCCTGGCGGGAGTTCAAATCGCCGATCACTTCTCCTGTAAACTCCTCGGGCACCAGTATTTCCGTTTTCATAATCGGTTCAAGAAGAATGGGGTTCGCTTTTAAAAAGGCCTGCTTGAAAGCCATGTTGGCGGCAACCCTGAACGCCATGGCAGCGGACGTCTCTTTTAGCTGAACGTTTAAAAGGGTTGTCCGGATGTCGATCACCGGATAACCCATCACGGACCCGCCCCCTTCAGCCTCATTGATTCCCTGCTCTATCGCCTCAAGAAATTCCTGGGTGAGCCCCTCTGCCGTGCATTGGTTAACGAATTCGTTCTGGGATCCTCTTTTAAGCGGTGATATTTCGACCTCAACTCCCGCAAAATGTTGTTGACCGCTCAGCTCTCTTTGGAATATTTCCTCCTGGATAACAGGTGCGGTGATGGTTTCCCGATACACCACCTGGGGTTTTCCCTGATTGATTTCAACAGAAAATTCCCGCTTAAGCCTTCCCGTCAGGATTTCCAGATGCAGTTCGCCCATGCCCGCAATGAGGGTTTGACCCGTTTCTTCATCTATTTTGGTTTTGAATGTGGGATCTTCGTCTGCCAGTTTTTGCAGCGCTTCCATAAGCTTGTCACTGTCCTGGACTCTTTTGGGTTCTACTGCCACATTGATAACCGGTTCGTTAAACTGCATGGATTCCAGTAGAATCGGGTCATTTTCCGTGCAGAGCGTATCCCCCGTGCTGGTGATTTTGAGACCCATTGCCGCTACGATATCCCCGGCTGATGCATCATCGATCCGTTCCCGTTTGTTGGAATGCATTTTCAAAAGCCGCGCCGGTTTCTCGGTAACGTTTTTCCCGGGGTTAAAGACCGCTCCGCCTGCTTTCAAGGTGCCCGAGTAGATCCGGAGGTAGGTCATCTTTCGCCCCTGATCCATCATCACTTTAAACGCCAGGGCGGAGAGGGGCCCACTGGGCTTTGCGGAGCGCGTTTCTTTCTCGCCGGTCACCGGATTGACTCCCGCAATGGGAGGAACATCCAGGGGTGAAGGCAGGTAGTCCACGATACCGTCCAAGAGGGGTTGAATCCCCTTGTTCCGCAGTGCCGTACCGCAGAAAACGGGAACCAGAGCCAGTTTTATGGTGGCATTACGAATGGCTTCTTTCAGTTCCTGATCCGAAACTTCCTCCTCTCCAAGGTATTTTTCCATGATCCCGTCGTCATGGTCCGCCAGGATTTCCAGGAGAAACTCCCGGTACTTGAAGGCTTCTTCGGCCATCTCATCGGGAATGGGGATTCTGCTGTAATTCGCACCCAGGGAATCATCTTCCCACAAAATGGCCTCCATGGAGATGAGATCGATGATACCCTTTATCTGGTCCTCCAACCCCCATGGAATCTGAAGCATCAAAGGGACCGCATTAAGACGCTCTTTCATCATTTCCACAACCCTGAAAAAGTCAGCGCCTACGCGATCCAGCTTGTTGACAAATGCAATTTTTGGGACCCGGTAGCGATCCGCTTGATGCCAAACCGTCTCGGACTGTGGCTCTACACCGCCCACCGCACAGAAAACACCGATGGCGCCATCCAAGACCCTTAATGACCGCTCCACCTCGATGGTAAAATCAACATGCCCCGGTGTGTCGATAATATTGATGGCATGCCCGCGCCAATCGCAGGAGGTAAACGCCGAGGTAATGGTAATCCCCCGCTCCCTTTCTTCCACCATCCAATCCATGGTCGCTTCACCGTCGTGAACTTCGCCCATTTTATGAACACGACCGGAATAAAAAAGGACCCTTTCCGTTACGGTGGTTTTGCCGGCATCGATATGGGCGATAATGCCCAGGTTCCGGGTTTTGCGCAGTTGATTGGTCTTTGTCGTTGGCATAACAATAATAACCTTTTAACGCCATTTATTGAGCCGCTCTGCTCACAGGCACATTTCCATTTGCGACACGAGCGAAAATCTAAGGGATATGGATACGGCTGTCAACATATAAGATCTTTTAAAAAACGATCTCAAGGCTTTTCTACCAGAAGGTATCGATCCGGCTTCAGACGTGCAAAGATTGCGGCGCCGGGGCATGGGAGCACCAGTTTCTTTTTGAATTTTTCACCCAGAACCTGAAACAGCTCCACACAGCAAGAACATAAATGGGCGCTTCTGTCAATAGAGTAGGGCATGATGCCATCAGAAGAGGTTTCAATGAAGAACGCCGGCACTATAAAGTTGGCATGGTTGGCGGTCTGGGTCAGGTAGAGTTGACGATACTCCTTTAACGAGGAACCCAGTCTTTTAGCCCATCTCAAGGCTATTTTTTCTTCCTTTACTCCTACCTGCCCCCATCGGGAGGGCATTCTTCCTTGAAATTCCCGGTCTTCGAGGAGAAGCTGTTTTTCGGCCGCGGAGGCCACCCTCGGGAGCACAAAATCGGATTCGGTGATCACGGCGGCTTTACGGGTTTCAAACCCCTGCAGTTCAAATGCACTCACGATCAGATAAAGGCCGTTTTTCTCTGATGTTCGATACCAACTGCCCTGCCTGTCGCAGCTTCCATTCCATACCTCGGGTGAAACACTCGTAATTTTGTTGATTCTATCCAAGGGAGTGCAGACAACCCCTTTGGCCTGCTTCAACTTGATGTCCTTACGCTTAAGAATATTTTCAAGTTCCAGTTGTTCATCTTTGGTGAGCCAGTAAATATACTTTTTATACGGG
This sequence comes from Desulfatiglandales bacterium, assembly GCA_963663335.2. Taxonomy (GTDB): domain Bacteria; phylum Desulfobacterota; class DSM-4660; order Desulfatiglandales; family Desulfatiglandaceae; genus NaphS2. The sequence continues at coordinate 1,921,403 of CAXXLN010000002.1, forward strand.
CCTCTTGATTTTGCCACGTTTCAAACTCCTATGGAATTGCCGCAGTACGGTATTAGGGCCTGGACCGATAAAGATTACAGCATACATAATACTTGGCTATAAAAATCCCTCATGGACATTTCGTGATTTCTAAGTATAATACCCGGAAACAAAAAGGTCGACCTTTTTACGGTCCTACCAGGCTTTGTCGAAAACAGGCGATAATTTTAGAGGAAAATATAAGCGTTGGATTTTGAATATCTGAAGGAACTTCTCGAACAGGTTCAAAAGGGCCGAAGCTCGGTGACATCGGCTTTGACACAGCTTAAGAAGCTCCCCTATGAGGATATCGGATTCGCCAAAATTGATCATCACCGCAGTCTCAGAACAGGTGTGCCGGAAGTGATCTATTGCGAGGGGAAAAGCATTTCCCAGATCGTCGGAATTGTCAAGAAAATGGAGAAAAACCATGCCAATATCCTGGGCACGCGGGTTAGCAAGGAAATTTTTGCCGCTATTTTTGAGCAGTTCGAGGATTGCCGCTATTATGAAACGGCCAGGATGGCCGTTTTTAAACCGAGACATGTTCCGAAAAGAGGGCAAATCGCCGTAGTATGTGCGGGGACATCGGATATCCCCGTTGCCGAGGAGGCCTGTGTAACGGCGGAAACCCTTGGCAACAATGTCTCAAGGGTATTTGATGTGGGCGTTGCGGGCATCCATAGACTGCTGGATTCCTGTGACCCTATCTTTGACGCCAATGTGGCGGTTGTGGTGGCCGGTATGGAAGGCGCACTTGCCAGCGTCGTGGGGGGGCTGGTTTCCTGCCCGGTTATTGGTGTCCCCACCAGTGTGGGCTACGGCGCTAGCTTCGGCGGTGTGGCAGCCTTGCTCAGCATGCTCAACAGTTGCGCCTCGGGTGTCAGCGTGGTCAATATTGACAACGGATTTGGGGCCGGCTACCAGGCCAATCTGATCAACAAAATCGCACTCGGCAAAGAGACACCTTAACCGTAAGCCTGCTTCAGTTGTTCCTTTTCCCCTTCATTTTCATGTAGTCATTCACCGTTCCGGCATCCCCATAAGGCATTTTGCGAATCAAATAAATGAACAGATAGGCGGTCTGAAGGGCATCCTGAAAGGCGTTGTGTTCCGGGAACTTCGGGAGATGAAATTCTTCACTCAGAGATGAAAGCCTGTAGGCACCCTGCTTTTCGCGATGATCGAAATAGGGGCCGTTTAGAGATGCTTTGTAGGCCATGGCAAGCCGCAAGGTATCCAGGCTTGAACTTCCAATGACGCCGCCCAGGTAACTCTGACAGGCACGATTGAGAAAGCTCAGATCCAGAGAGACATGATGCCCCACCAGAAAGGCCCCACCGCAAAAGTCAATGAAGCGAGGCAGCACTTCGACTATGGGCTCAGCTCCCAGCAGCTCCCCGGGCGTAATCCGATGAATGAGGGTACTGGGCGTATGAAGTTTTCCCCGCGGCTTGATCAATGCATAAAAGGTGTCTTCAAAACAAATCCGCACATTTTTGATGCGGACGGCCCCAATGGCGATAATTTCATCCTTGCGAAGATTCAGGCCCGTCAGCTCGGTATCAAAAACCACAAATTCACAGTCCCGGACCGGCAAATCTTTATCGGCGGCAACGCTGATCATGTTGTTGGCAATGATAGCGGGATGTGCGGGTTGCTGAGATGAAAAAAGACGCTTTATTAATTTTCTAATCGGCATGAATCGTCAATAACCGAAAGAACAGGGTCTTGCTATTCAAAGAAATGGCTGCGAAATGCCTCATCCGCTGCCTGGAATTTGAAACTCAAGTCGCGCCAACTCCTGCAACCGCCTGATAACTTCGAAAACCTCTTTCAGCGTCTGTTTTTCCAGATCCGAGAGATCATCCGGGTGAAGGTGATTGTCGGGCTCCTGCCCGTTCTCAACCAAATGGAGCTGATGAACCAGCTTTATATGCATCAGCACTTCATAGGCCTCAACAAGTTCAGGACCCAACTCCTTGGGAATAAGGTGCTTTTCATGAAGGGCATGCAGCCTTTCCAGTGTGTTGGTTTTGCCGATCCCGTATTTCAAAGACATGGCCCGTGCAAAATCAACAAAAAAGAGCTGACCTTTTCCTTCTAAATCCAGGGTCTCCCGATACTGACCATCCTTTTCCACCACGGCATTGCCGTAAAATGACAACGGCGGTTTCACCGAACAGCTGTTTCGGACCAGATGACGCAACAACCCTCCATTTTCCCGGACCAGGGCATGTGTCCGCTCTTTCAGTTTTTCCGCCAGGGAAACACTTCCGGCTCCGGACCTGAAGTCGAAAAAAAGGGCAGGATCAAAATCCACCTCCCGCTCTGGGAATCTGCACCAGTCCCGGAAGTAACGGTCCCACACGGGCTGGGGCTGGCGCCATCTGGCATTTAATACGGTATACTCGTCCGGGCCCGATGGGTATCCACAGGCAGAAAGATGGTTGACGGCCTTTTTGGATAACGCGCTGAAATATTTCCCGGCTTCTTCGGCGGCACTTTCATCCGGACTGTTATCGTACACGAGGCCGTTGGCTTGGCTGCTTTTGAAAATCTGCTCCTGGCGCCCCTCACTGCCGAACAGCAACCAGGAAAAAGGCGAGGGGGGCGAGCCGATTTCTTCCTGAAGGAGTTTGAGCAGTCGGCCCAAAACATGGTCATTCAACACCGATATCATTCGGGTCACATTACAGGCCTTTGCCCCTTCTTTAAGGAGCGGCCGCACGATCATGGGAATCTTTCGACTCAGTTCGTACAATCCACTGATCCGCCGTTGTGCCTGAATTTCTCTAAAAAGGAAGTAGGGGGAACTTCCCTGGGCGACCATAATGTCGTGAGTGGTGAGCATTTTGGAAATTTTCCCATCTTCTTCAATGGCAAGATGGTGAATCCGATTCTTTATCATGGCAAGCAACGCGTCAAAACAGATGGCATGGCCGGGTATGGTCTGAACCGGCGAGGCCATGATTTTCGATGCCTTTGTGCGATAATCGAGCCCCCTGGCCACAACTTTGCCCCTGATATCTTTGTCCGTGACAATGCCGACAACCTCGTCCCGTTCGTCCGTTAACAGGACCGAACCGATTCTTTTTTCCGTCATCATCTGGGATATCTGCTGGACCGACGTATTTAATGATGCGGTAAACAGCTTTCCCTTGGAAATTTCACCGGCCTTGGTGTTAAAAAGGAAGAGGGCGCCTTCCGCGCGGGGTGAAATTTTCTGCTGCCGCAGCTCGGAATAGACCGGCTGGAGCATCTTCTCCGACATGGTGTTCAGGTAATACCGTTTCACTTTCTGATCGGTTTCAATCAGGTTCAAAAAATCCTTCTTGCCAAAGAGAAAGCAAAAAGTATCATCAAGGGTTTCGACACTGAAATTTGCCCTGGTATTCTGAATAATGGAAAGGGCACCAAAATGCTCCCCTTCGCCCCGGAAATCCTTTAAAATTATATCCCCCGAATTATTGAGGCGGTAACTTCTGACGCCACCCCTTTGAATCACATAAAAGTGGGTGACCTCACTCTCGCCCTGCCTGAGGATAAGTGTCCCTTTAGGGAAAAAATCAATGGTGGCCTTTTGGGCGAACTTTATCAGCGCTTGTCGATCCAGTTCGCTGAAAGGGAATTTGTTGCCGAGGAAATCCAGAACAACTGCAAGGGAAACAGTATTTGTGTTCATGAACCCGCCCAAATTGAAGAGTTGAGGATTTATGCCGGTTGAAATGCTTCTACTGCTTAGTCTTTCCTGTCCTCAGGCGCCGGAATGAGTAATTTTTTCGGAAACAGTTTATGATATAAAAACGAAGAAAGCCCAATTATTGCAAGAACAAACAGAATCTCTGGAAAATGCCGATTTTCCTGATATACGAGCGACAGCGTGGTGAGTATGGTAAGAAACATATACCCACTGCGCTTAAAGAAGGAGACTTCTTTGAGGAGATACATGTTGATCATGGGGACAATCAGGGAAACAAGAACATAGATACTTTTTGGAAGAGGAACGCCCACCGGAATCGGCTCATATCCCAGTGCGATAAGAACAACTCCCAGGATTTTACTGGTGGTTACAAACAGAAGGATTAAGGTCAGCAAGATGTTCAGATATCGATACGCCTTCTTATCCTTCAGGAGGGCCTTATTGTTCAGAGTATGCCTGAGAGCGGCTGTATTTTCGCTGCTCTTAAGCCGCTTCCAGATATGAAATCTGCTTTTGCCTTCTGAAAGCAGCTTATCAACTTGCTGAGTCAGTTCATCTTTCATTAGAATCCAGGTGAAATGTTTCATCAGTTTTAGGTGCCACCACCCGATTTGACGAAAAGGGATATCATAGAATCACAAAAAAGTACAACTTTTCTTCTTTTTCTGATAATTATGGTTTATCATGCTATTTTCAGCACTCGTTCTTCCGGGAGCAATGCACCGGTGCAGACCCATTGTTTGGCTGTTGAACCCATAAGATCCCATTACCAAATGGGAAAACAGGTAAAAATATGGCATCCAAAACCCACTGGGCAGATCAATATGTAGAGAAGAAAAAAGATGCTTTCGAGGCGGTGAGGCGCATTAAGGGAGGCCAGCGGGTTTTTATCGCCTCCAGCTGCGGCGAGCCGCAGCATCTTGTAAAGGCCCTTGCGGGAACCTCCAATTGCTTTTCGGACATTGAAATCGTCAGGTTGATGTCGATCGAGAAATCCCCGCTCAGTCTGATCGCGGACAAAACCATGAGCAGGGCCATGAACATCCGCTCCTTTTACCTCGGTTCCGCTAAAACCAGGAGCATCCGGCAGGAGATGAGATTCCTGACGCCCATCAATCTCTCGGAGATTCCGCGACTCTTCAAGAGCCGGCAGTTGCCCATTCATGTGGCCCTGATCCAGGTTTCAGCTCCCGATGACTTCGGTTGGATGAGTCTGGGCGTTTCCGTAGACATCACACAGGCGGCTGCTTTGAACGCGGATATGGTCATCGCCCAGGTTAATTCGAGAATGCCACGCGTTTTGGGTCAGAGCTTTATTCATGTAAACGATGTGGATGTGATTGTTGAGCATGATGAAGAGCTGTTGACCATCACCCAGATGCCCGAAACAGAGACGGCCAATACCATCGGGCAGTATGCTGCCCGATTGATCGATGATGGATCAACCCTGCAGATCGGGCCGGGCGTTTCAAGCCAGGCCGCCCTGCTGGCACTTTCCAATAAGAAAGATCTGGGTGTTCACAGTCAATATATTACGGATGACATCATGCACCTCGTGGCACGGGGAGTCATCACAAACCGAAAAAAAGGGTTTAATGACGGAAAATTGGTGGCCAGCAGTGCCGTCGGGAGTCAGCTGCTTTACGAATACATCCATGACAACCCTTCCATCGATTTTCATCCTTCAGATTATGTCAATGATCCCGGCATCATCGCGAGAAACAACAAAATGGTGTGCATCAATGTGGGCATGGCCATGGATCTGACGGGACAGATGGCCGCCGATGCGCTTTCGCAAAATTATTACTCCGCTGTCACCGGCATAATGGATTTTATGAGGGGCGCCTCACGTTCACCGGGAGGCAAATCCATTATTTTAATGACATCCACATTTGCGAAAGGAAAAGGGAGCAGAATCGTAGCCATGCTTGAAAACACGGCGGTCGTAGTGCCGAGAGGGGATGTCCATTATGTGGTGACCGAATACGGGGTCGTAAATCTTTTCGGAAAAAGCTTCCAGGAACGCGCCATGGCCATGATCAGCATCGCCCACCCTGATTTCAGGGAAGAACTCTTTTTGGAAGCAAAAGAAATGGGCCTGCTGGGCTCGGACCGCACATTGAAAGAATCCATTCATGGGGTTTACCCCTTCAGGCTGGAAGAAACCCGGGAAATCGACGATGAAGAAGTCGTTTTCCGGCCCGCGAAACCGGTGGATGAAAGACGGATTCAGGAACATTTCTATAGCTTGGAGAAAGATGATGTGGTTGCTCGTTTTTTTCACGAGAAACACAGCTTTTTCAAAGACGACCTTTCGGGGATTCTTCAGATCGATTACGTTAACGACATGACCATACTGGCAGTTGTTGGAGAAGTCGGTTTTGGTAGAGTTGTGGGTTTGGGCGAATATTTGCTGGTCCCTTCAACCAATATGGCGGAAGTCGCCTTTTCCGTCAGCCGTGAATATCAGGGCAAGAAAATCGGAAAAATCCTTCTGCTCAAGCTGGCCCAGGCCGCACTTGAAAACGGAATTTCCGGGCTCTTTGCCGTCACTTCGCCAAGCAATCTGGGAATGATTCATTTGTTCAAAACCCTGCCGTACAAGGTAAAAAGCGTATTTGAAGACGATATGGTCGTATTGAGCTGCCGTTTTCAAGAACCGCTATGATAGGCCCTTTATCAGATCCGAATTTGTCCCTCTATTTTCCCGAAATGCCCGTGTCGTTTTGCCGGTAATACGCTTAGGGAATACCACTCTTTCATGCCCTGAACGCCTTTTATCTCATACCATTTCATCCGCATTTCAAATCGCGTCAACGCGTCATAAAGGCAAGGCCTCATGAGATTTTTTTCACAATATCCACCCGATATTCCGCCAAATTTTTCATTGACAAATTGAATTGATTCAATTTAAAACGTAAACGGCCTAGAGAAGTACCTGAGAAATGTTGTGGGAAAACATGGCCGTTTTTGATGTTTCTGATGATCCCCCAAGGCAACCGTTTTTTCACAACCAAACCTGTTTTTTTGAACGAGGAGGGTGCAAGCATGGCGGACAAAGAACGTGTGGAAACTTCAGAAGCGCAGATCGCTGTTCACTGGCAGGAAGAGGGATATTACTATCCATCAACGGAATTCGTTGCCCAGGCCAATATGACGGACAAAACCATCTATGAAAGGTTCAGTCTGGAGAATTTCCCCAACTGCTACAAGGAATATGCAGACCTTCTGGACTGGTACGAGTACTGGCATACTATCCTTGACACCAGTGACGCGCCTTGTTGGAAATGGTTTGTAGGGGGTAAGATCAACGCAAGTCATAACTGCATTGACCGGCACCTCAAGAACCATAAAAACAAGACTGCCATCCACTTCGTTCCGGAACTGCCGGATGAAAAAACAGAACACATTACCTACCAGGAACTCTATGTTCGGGTCAATGAGTTCGCCGCCATTCTGAGAGACTTTGCCGGCCTCAAAAAAGGGGACCGGGTAACCCTTCACATGCCCATGTGTGCCGAGCTTCCCATTACCATGCTGGCATGCGCCAGGCTGGGCGTTATTCATTCGGAAGTATTTGGTGGCTTCAGCGGCCGCGCCTGCGCCGACCGGATCGTGGACTCCGAGAGTAATGTGCTGATCACCATTGATGCCTATTACCGCAACGGCAAGCTTCTGGATCATAAGCAAAACGCCGATATCGCCCTCAAACTGGCCGAAGCGGACGGCCAGACCGTGGATAAGGTTCTGGTGTGGCAGCGCTACTCGGGGAAATATTCAAGCCCGACGGCAATGGTTGAAAACCGGGACTATTTTATCAATGATCTTCTGAAAGAGTATTACGGAGCAAGAGTTGCGCCTGTCCCCATCGCGGCGGAAGACCCCCTGTTCCTCATGTATACCAGCGGCACCACGGGAAAACCGAAAGGGTGCCAGCACAGTACGGGCGGGTATCTCGCATATGTAACCGGAACCGCCAAATATATTCTCGATATCCACCCGGAGGACGTTTACTGGTGCATGGCCGATATCGGCTGGATTACCGGGCATTCCTATATTGTTTACGGCCCCCTTTCCCTGGGCGCCTCAACCGTTATCTACGAGGGGGTTCCCACCTACCCCGATGCCGGCAGATCATGGCGGATCGCGCAGGATCTGGATATCAACATCTTCCACACGGCGCCCACCGCCATTCGGGCGCTTCGAAAACTTGGACCTGATGAACCCGCCAAATATAATTATCACTTCAAACACATGACCACCGTGGGGGAACCCATCGAGCCGGAAGTATGGAAGTGGTACCACAAAGATGTGGGCAAGGGTGAGGCCATCATCGTGGATACCTGGTGGCAGACGGAAACCGGTGGTTTTCTCTGCAGCACCATGCCGGCCATAACCCCCATGAAGCCGGGCAGCGCGGGCCCGGCCCTTCCCGGCATCCATCCTGTGATTTATGATGAGGACGGCGAAATTCTTGCGGCAGGTTCCGGAAAAGCGGGGAATATCTGCATTCAGAACCCCTGGCCGGGTGGTTTTCAAACCATCTGGGGCGACCGGGACCGGTATGTCAGCACCTATTATGAGCGGTACAACAAGGATCCCAACAGCAAAGACTGGCGTGACTGGCCTTATCTGACAGGCGACGCAGCCGTTCAGGCTGAGGATGGCTATTACCGAATCCTGGGAAGAATTGATGACGTGATCAATGTGTCGGGCCACCGGCTCGGCACCAAGGAGATTGAATCGGCTGCCCTGGTGGTACCGGAAGTGGCGGAAGCCGCCGTGGTTCCCGTGGCCCACGAAATCAAGGGCAAAGAGCCGGATTTGTACATTGCCCTGAAACCGGGCGTTGAGCCCTCCGATGAATTGGCCAAAAAAATATCCGATAAAATCTGCGAAGAAATCGGAAAGATCGCAAAACCGAGATTGGTTTTGCTGGTGAAGGATATGCCCAAGACCCGTTCCGGAAAAATCATGCGCCGGGTGCTCTCCGCCATTTCCAATAACAACGATGTGGGGGATGTCACCACCCTTGCAAATCCCGAGATCGTAACCGAAATTCAGGAGATGATGAAAAAGAAGTGATCCTCGAATAAAACCTGTTCTCAACCTGCCGTCCCTTTCGGGTCGGCAGGTTACGGGTTGCCACAACTAAATATAGAGAAGTCCGTTAAACCCTAAAGCATATCTTTACGATTAAGGAAGGGGCCTATGACCGACGAATATCTGGCGAACTACAAGCAGTCAATTGAGGATCCCAACGGCTTTTGGAGCAAACCTGCTGGAGATTGCCATTGGTATCAGAAGTGGGACAGGGTACTGGACGATTCAAACAAGCCCTTTTACAGGTGGTTTACCGGCGGCACGGTGAATACCTGCTATAATGCCCTCGACATTCATGTGGAAAACGGCATCGGAGATCAGATAGCCCTTATTTACGACAGCCCGGTCACCAACACCATCAAAAAATACGCCTATCTCGAGCTGAGGGATGAAGTCGCCCGATTTGCAGGCGTTTTGGCGTCAAAAGGGGTTCAAAAAGGGGACCGGGTCCTGCTGTATATGCCCATGGTGCCGGAGGCGGCCATGGCCATGCTGGCCTGCGCAAGGCTTGGGGCGGTCCATTCGGTGGTGTTTGGCGGATTTGCTTCAAAGGAGCTCGCTATCCGCATCAATGACGCTAAACCGAAAGTCATTGTTTCCGCGTCATGCGGCATTGAAGGGGCAAGGGTTATTTCCTACAAACCGCTTCTGGAAGAAGCCATGGAAATAGCGGATGCAAAACCGGATGCCTGCATCATCCTTCAGCGGCCCCAGGAAACCGCTTCCATGAAACCGGGATTCGACTACGACTGGCATGAGGAAATGAAAAATGCCGCACCCGCGGACTGTGTTCCCGTTGCCGCCACCGACCCCCTATACATTCTCTACACATCGGGAACCACCGGTATCCCCAAAGGCGTCGTGCGAGACAATGGTGGGCACATGGTGGCCCTTAAATGGACCATGAGCGCCGTTTACAATCTGCAGCAGGGCGACGTGTGGTGGACCGCGTCCGATGTGGGCTGGGTCGTGGGGCACTCCTATATTGTTTACGGTCCCCTTCTCAAAGGGTGCACCACCATCCTTTTTGAAGGCAAACCGGTGGGCACTCCCGATGCGGGGGTCTTCTGGCGTGTCATCAACGAGCACAAGGTCAAGACCATGTTTACCGCGCCCACCGCGTTTCGTGCCATCAAGCGGGAAGACCCTGAAGGTAAACTCATTAAAAATTATGATTTGAGCAACTTCAAGGCCCTGTTTCTGGCGGGGGAAAGGCTGGACCCCGATACCCTTCAGTGGGCTGAAAAGAAGCTTAAGGTCCCGGTCATCGATCATTGGTGGCAGACGGAGACCGGCTGGGCCATCGCAGCCAACTGCCTGGGCATTGAACAATTCCCCGTGAAGCAGGGCTCCCCCACAAAACCGGTTCCGGGATGGAACATACAAGTGGTGGATCCCAATTGCGAGCCGGTAAAGCCGGGGGATATAGGCGCCCTGGTGGTCAAGCTGCCGCTTCCCCCGGGGACACTCCCCACCCTCTGGAACAATGACGACGGTTTTATCAAGAGCTACCTGGAAGAATTTCCCGGGTTCTATAAAACAGCGGATGCCGGGTATATCGATGATGACGGCTATGTTTTTGTCATGAGCCGCACCGATGACATCATCAATGTTGCCGGGCATCGGTTGTCCACCGGCGGCATGGAGGAGGTCCTGGCGGATCACCCGGATGTGGCGGAATGTGCGGTGCTGGGCGTTGAAGATAAACTGAAAGGACAGATCCCCATCGGTTTTGTGGTGCTCAATGCCGGCGTGACGCGCACCCCCGAAGAGATTGAAAAGGAAGTCATTCAGATGGTTCGAGAGCGCATCGGCCCGGTCGCTTCCTTTAAAATCGCCACCACCGTAAAGCGACTGCCCAAAACCAGGTCCGGGAAAATTTTGCGGGGTACCATGCGCAAGATTGCGGACAATGTGGAATTTAAAATACCGGCCACCATTGATGACCCGGCTATTTTGAAGGAAATCGAAGAAGCGCTGATTCAAAAAGGCTTTGCTGGCGCAAAAAAGGATTCCTAAACAACATTTTCAATCGAGGATGCCTTTGTATATTGAAATGCACGGCAATCTTTTTCTTTCCATTCAACCCGCATTCGGGTGCCTGGTGTTCGGGTTCAGGCGCCCGGCTCCGCGCAGAGCCAAGCAGCGTTTCTGGCTCAAAATACCTGAAACCTGACGCATTTGATACTTTCAGTGGAAATCTGCTGTAACGGCAAACTTTATTAAACGCTATCATAATCAAGGGAAGGGGGGATGCCAAAAAAGCAAATACAGGCAAGGTGACCAAGAAATCCAATTAAAACGATTTTTTAATTAGGAGGGTAGATTATGACTAGCGGTGAACTTTACTGGAAGAAAAACCTCAGACTTATGATAGGCTGTTTAATTGTTTGGTTCATTGTTTCATTCGGATTTGGCATCTTGCTCGTGGGTCCACTCAACAACATCATGCTCGGCGGTTACCCGCTGGGGTTCTGGTTTGCGCAACAGGGGTCCATGTATGTCTTCGTGATTCTGATTTTCTTTTACGCCAACACGATGACGAAATACGACCGTGAATTCGATGTAGAGGAGGAATAACAATGACCCTGCAAGCAACCACTTTTCTCGTTGTCGGATTGACCTTCGCCATCTACATCGCCATCGCCATCTGGGCCCGGGCCAAGAGCACGTCGGATTTTTACGTTGCCGGCAAGGGCGTTCATCCGGTCCTTAATGGAATGGCCACGGGCGCCGACTGGATGTCGGCGGCCTCTTTTATCTCCATGGCGGGTCTGATTGCCTTCATGGGGTATGATGCCTGCGTCTACCTCATGGGCTGGACCGGTGGCTATGTGGTCCTGGCCATGATGCTGGCGCCATACTTGCGTAAATTCGGAAAATTCACCGTCCCGGAATTTATCGGGGATCGGTACTATTCCCACAGCGCCCGCCTGACTGCGGTGGTCTGCCTGATTATCTGCTCCATCACCTACGTTATCGGGCAGATGAAAGGGATCGGCGTTGCTTTTTCCCGGTTCCTGGAGGTGGACTTTGCAACAGGCCTTTTCTGCGGCATGGGCATCGTGTTTATCTATGCCGTCATGGGTGGCATGAAAGGGATTACCTATACCCAGATCGCCCAGTATTGTGTACTGATCTTCGCCTACACGGTGCCCGCGGTCTTCATCGCCTTTCAACTGACGGGAAATCCCATTCCCCAACTCGCCCTGGGCAGCACCATGTCGGATGGGAGCGGGATACATCTGCTGGCCAAGTTGAATACCATCTGCACTGAACTTGGTTTTGCCGAATACACGGCCCAGAAGTGGTCAACCTGGAATGTGTTCCTGCTGACCCTCTCCCTGATGGTCGGCACGGCGGGGCTCCCCCACGTGATCATTCGGTTTTTTACGGTCCCGAAAGTTCGGGATGCCCGTTTTTCAACGGGCTGGGCCCTGGTATTCATCTCCATTCTGTACACCACGGCACCGGCTGTGGGCGCCATGGCGCGCACCAATCTGATGCATACCATTCAGATCGGTCCGGTGGGGTCTCCCACGGGGAACCTGGCTTACGTGGACAGGCCTTCATGGTTCACCAACTGGGAAAAGACCGGACTTCTCAAGTGGGAGGATAAGAATCACGACGGTCGGATTCAGTATTACGACGATAAGAACGCGGCCTTTGCCAAAAAGGCCGAAGGCTTTGGATGGAAAGGCAACGAGATGGTCAAGGTGGACCGGGATATCATGGTGCTGGCAAATCCGGAAATCGCCAATCTGCCGTTCTGGGTCATAGCACTGGTGGCCGCAGGTGGTATTGCCGCCGCGCTCTCAACGGCCGCCGGTCTCCTGCTGGCCATCGCTTCCGCCATCAGCCATGATGTGTTTAAGAGCGTTATCGCTAAGAACATCAACGAAAAGCAGGAACTTTTGGTGAGCCGTATCGCCATGGCCGTCGCCATTTGCGTGGCCGGGTACCTTGGGCTTAATCCGCCGGGATTCGCCGCCCAGGTTGTGGCCTTGGCCTTTGGTCTGGCCGCCTCGTCCATCTTTCCGGCATTGATGATGGGAATCTTTTCCAAAAAAGTGAACCGAGCGGGCGCCATCGCCGGCATGCTCACCGGTATCGGTTCCACCCTCATTTATATCTTTCTCTATAAGGGGTGGTTCTTCATCAAAGGAACCGCGCCGCTGGTAGACAATGCGAGCGGCTGGATGCTGGGAATCAATCCCCAGTCCTTTGGCGCGGTAGGAGCGGTTTTGAACTTTGTTGTGGCTTTCGCGATCTCCAGCATGACGGCACCGCCGCCTGAGCATATTCAGGCGCTTGTGGAAGACATTCGGATTCCCAAGGGTGCGGGCACCGCTGTCAGCCACTGATTTTAAAATCCTTTAAAAGACCGGTGTGCCTGCTAAGCAGGCACACCGTTTTTTTATACCATCTGGTGAGTGGGGCGATTCATCATGACTTCCGAGAAAAACTGCGACAAAGAAATGCTCGACTTTATCTCGCAAACCCGTGTTTTTAAAACTCTGCCGAAAGAAGAACTGCGGAACATGTGCAGTGATATGGCGAAGGAGCAGTACAACGAGGGGTTTATACTGTGCCGGCAGGATGAAACATCTCTTGAAAAAATCTACATTATCGTAAATGGATCGTTGGAACTCTATTTTGAAAAAGGCGAGGAGAAAAGTCTGAGAGGAACCCTCACCCAGGGGGATGTATTCGGCGGTATTGCCATTCTGATGAACAGTGGAAAGTCTGCCAGAACCGTCGTGGTAAAGGAAGATGCCACCCTTCTGGTGATACCCAAGAAAAATTTCATAGACATCTGCACACGGCACCAGCCTTTTTACACCTTTTTTGTGGAAACCTTTCAAGACCGAATGGTTGACAAATCCTATGCCTCTGTCTTTCAGTCGAGCCAGATCACCCATTTTCTCTCAGGTGTTGTGCCGTTCTCAATTCTTCCGGAACCGGTTCTCAAGGAAATCTCAAGAGAAATTTCCATTGTGCACTATTCAAGCGAAACCAGGCTTTTCTATCAGGGAAAGAGCAAAGTTGAGCATCTGTATATTATACAGAGAGGGGCCGTGGAACGCTATTTTGAGGAAAGCGACAAGAAAACCCTGCGCGGGGTTCTGGGAGAAGGGGATCTTTACGGCGGCATTTCCATGCTGGTAAACAATGGCGTTGCGGTTCGCTCCATCAGCACTCTTGAAAACACCTACTTCTACATCCTTCCAAAAGCCGCATTTCTGAAAATTTGCAATGAGCACAAAGCGTTCGCGGAATATTTTACCGGTGATTTTGGAAAGAGTATGATGGACAGCTCTTATGCCTCCATCATTAAAAACACTGCGAATCCTGTTCAATCGGAAACACAGTTTTTCAACCTTCAGGTACAGGATGTTTATCATCAAAATATTCTTTCCTGCAGCGAAGATACCTCCATACAGCAGGCAGCTTCTCTCATGAGCGATCGAAAATGCAGTTCCATTTTCATCAAAAACTCAGTAGGGGAGTATACGGGTGTTGTCACCGATACGGATCTTCGCGGCAAGGTGATCGCAAAGGGGCATGATATAACCGCCCCCATCGCAACCATCATGAGTTCGCCCCTGCACAGTGTTCAGATGGATTCCATGGTATCCGAAGCCCTGCTGGAAATGATGGACACCAACCTGAAACACCTGGCGGTCAGGGATCTTCAAAGCAATGTTGTGGGGATTTTAACCAACCGGGACATGCTGACAGCCCAGGAACAGTCGCCCTTTTTTGTAGTCCGTGAAATCGCTTCGGCCTCGGGTATGGATGACATTGTCGAAAACCAGACCAGAATTCCCCGGCTGATCCAGAACATGCTCAACAGCGGCGCCAAAGCCAAGACCATTACCCGGCTCATCAGTTCCATATCGGACGCCATCCTCGAGAAACTGGTGGGATTTGCCTTGGATGAACTGGGGCCCGCCCCTTCCGAGTTTGTTTTTCTGATCGTGGGGAGCGAAGGCAGAAATGAGCAGACGCTGAAAACAGACCAGGACAATGCCATCATTTATGCGGACGTCGGTAAATCTGAATCCAGCGCTGCAAAGGCCTATTTCCTGAAATTCGGGGAACGGGTCTGCACATGGCTGGACCAAGCGGGATACGATTTCTGCAAAGGGGACGTTATGGCCAAGAACCCCAAATGGTGTCAGCCCCTTAGTCTGTGGAAACGATACTTTTATTCCTGGGTCCGTGTTTCAACGCCTAAAGACCTGATGCAGTCCAACATCTTCTTCGATTTGAGAGGCGGGTGCGGCAATAACGAACTGGTGGATGAATTGCGGCTCTTTCTCTTTGAATCCCTCGAGGGCTGGACAAGGTTTTTCAGAGATCTTGCTGTCAACGCCCTCGGCTTTAAACCCCCGTTGGGGTTTTTCAGGAATTTTGTTGTGGAATCCAAAGGGGAGCACCGTCATAAACTGGATATCAAAAAATCCATGACGCCCATTGTGGATATTGCCAGAATCTACGCCCTCAACAACAACATTTCCGAAACCAATACCCAGGAAAGGCTCTACCGTCTTTACCTGGAAAAAGTTTTTGACGAAGAAACCTACAACGACCTGGATCATGCCTACAGCTATCTCATGCATCAAAGACTGAACTGTCAGATCAAAAACATTTTAGAGGAGAAAAAACCGGACAACTATATCGATCCCAACAAACTCTCGCGCATGGACCAGACCCTGCTCAAAGAAATCTTCAAACGGATTGAGCGGATGCAGACCAAATTGAGCCTTGATTTTACAGGATCAGCATAAATGATCATATTACATAGGTTTTCAATCTTCCTCCGGTCCCACCGTCACCAGAATGTATTGTTCGGGAAGGATAATCTCTTTAACCGCACGGTTGACGTCTTTTTGCGTCACGGATTCGATTTTCTGAATGTACGTTGACATGTGGTCATATCCCAGGCCGTAGAGTTCATTCAGCGCCATCTGCATGGCCTGACTGCCGTTGGTCTGTATACCGATTTTGAGATTGCCCAAAAGATACCGTTTGGCGGCCGCAAGCTCCTTGTCGGTCAGCCCTTTATCCCTTAACAGCGTCAGCTCACCAAAAATAGCCTTCCGAGCCTCCGGCAGTTTTTCAGGATCACAGGCCAGGTACACGCCGAATGCGCCGGTATCGAGTCCCGGACTTCTAAAAGCGGTAACACTGTAGGCCAAGCTTCGCTTATCTCTCAGTTTGGTAAAGAGCCGCCCCCCCATACCGGACAGGGCCGTGTCCACCAGGGCCATGGGTGGGTTGTTGCTGCTTTTAAGGCCGGCTCCGAGATAGCCCACCGAAAGATGCGCCTGCGCCCCCGGGCGGTTCAGATGCGCCTTCCTGGGGCCTGTGAGCGGCGGTTCCGGCCTCGGTTCCGGCAGGGTTTTGTTGGAGGGTTGAAAGGGCTCAAAAAGCGTTTCCAGATAAGGAATTAACTGGTCCCGGTCCAGGTCGCCAACAACGGCCAGCACGAAATTGGAAGGAATCCGGATGGATTCATACCAGGTTTTGAGGTCATTTCGGGTGATACCGGAAATGGTTTCACTTGTCCCTGTCGCCGGATGACCGTAGGGATAATGAGGATAGAGGGTCTTGAAAAATAACTCAAAAAGCTGGGCTGTGGGGCGATCCTTCTTGGCCCGAATGGCGGCCAAAATGTCTTCCCGAACCTTCTCAATTTCGCCTGAGGGGAAATCCACATGCAAGACGAGGTCGGAGAGAAGCTCCAGGCCCGCATAAAGGTCCTTGCTCAGAAATTTCCCGGAAACACCCAGGCTGTTGCTCCCGGAAAATCCTTCCAGGCTTCCTGCCCACGATTCCACCGTCGCGGCAATGTCGGCGGCGGTGCGCTTTTGAGTCCCCCGGGTCAGCATTTCGGCCACGAACCCGGATATGCCCCATTCTCCACCCTTCTCAAGCCGTTTACCTCCCAAAAAGGCCCCGGACACGGATACCTCCGGCAGGCGATGGTTCTCCTTGATGATAACCCGCATGCCGTTTTTGAAGACAATCATTTCAGCGGCGCTTTTGGCTTCTCTGAACATATGTTCCCGCATTTGCTCCTCGGCAGGCGGGTGCTTAAAAAGCGACATGACAGCATCCGTTTCAAGATCGATCTTTGCGCCTTCCGGCGCCATGAGGCCGATGGAAAGGTTTTCCGGCCTCAGATAGGTTCTTGAAACCCGCAGGATGTCATCAGCGGCAACCTGCTTTATTCTGGACAGATAAACATCGGCATTATACATGTCTCCGGTCATGGTCTGAAAAAAACCCAATGTTTTGGCCTCCCCCGCCATGTCTTCCATATCAAAAACAAATGCGGCTTCAGCCTTTGCTTTGGCCTCGCTGAGCTCCGTTGGGCTCACCGGGGTTCGGGTCAATGTGGATATTTCCTTTCCCATGGCGGCAAGGGCCTGATCCAGTTTTTCCGGATGCAGGGTCGCATCCACTGAGAACAGGCTGGGGTCCGCCAGCGCATAGGCACCGGCACTGACATCATAGACCATATTGGCTTTCATTTTTAGCGCCTGGTAAAGCCTTGAAGTTTTGCCTTGGCCCAAAATAATCTCCAGTATATCCAGCGCATAAATGTCTTCATGGGTTAACCCCGGGATATGCCAGCAAAGATCCAGGTAGACTTGTTGGACGCGAGCATTTTGAATGGTTTTTCTGAGTTCGGTTTGGGGCGGTTCCTTGGGCCTGTCCTGAGTGGCGCCGGTTCTCTCGGGAAAATTCTGAACCAGTTTCTGGATGGACGAAAGGGCTTTTGATGTTTCAAAATCCCCCACCGCCACCACCACCATGTTGCGAGGGGTATACCACTTATCCACATATTTCAGTATCATCTCCCGGTCAAAGGAGGAAATGGTCTTTTCATAGCCGATAATGGGCCTGCCGTAGGGATGTTTTTGGTAAGCCAGCGTCATGATGGCCCAATTGAGCTGATTTTCGGGAATATCCAGGGAACGCCGATACTCCTCAAGGACCACCTCTTTTTCTTTTTTCAGTTCCTCCGGGTCAAAAAGGGAATGCTGCACCGCATCCAGGAGGACATCGAGCGCCGTATTCAATCGGGCGCTGTCAATTTCCACATAATAAACGGTGCGGTCAAAGGAGGTGTAAGCGTTGATGCGACCGCCCGACGTCTCGATGGTTCGCGCAATTTCGCCGGTGTTCTTGGTGGGAGTCCCTTTGAAGATCATATGCTCGATCTGATGGGTGATCCCTGCTTCCGCGGCTGTTTCATTGGCGCTTCCGGTTTTGACCCAGACCTGTACGGCGGCCACGGGAGCACTGTGGTCTTCTTTAAGGATAACGGTAAGGCCGTTTTCGAGAACAAATCGCTTTGCCCCTTCGGTAACGGAAGTCGCATAAACCGGGGCAATAAAGAACATGCCAAGGATGGCGCATAGGACGAGAAAAGAAACGAAGAACGAAAAATTATGCCTTTGTTTTCTTTTTTTAAGGACTTTCAAGACATTAGCCTCCATATGGACATTTTTGCAAGATATTGCATTTGTTTTTCGCTTGACACACAATATATGGTGGGTGTAGAAAAGGAGTCTCGTCAGGCGGAATGCTTTCTGAAACCATTAAAAAGCCTTAAGCCCGTTCCAGTCTTGACTCACCAAAATCATAACGAAAATTATAAACATGAACAGGAGAATGTCCATGGGTCAAAAAAGTAAGATTGTCTTTACAGAAGGAGAAGCTCTTGATCTGGGTACTTACAGCTGGGATGACCGCCGATTTTCCGATCTTCTGGTCAAAGGAAATGCCATTAATCCGGATCAGGCCATGGACGTCAGCCGGTTTCTCAGAAAAGAAATCGCCCGGCTTGAACTTAAGACCATTACCATGCCGATCATCGAGCACATGATTGAAGCCAAATTGCAGGATTTCGGGCTTTCCAAGACCTCGCCGGTACGATTGGACAAATCTTTTTTTGTGAAACGATGGCTTGATTTGTCCGACAACGCCATTCAGGTACTGGAGAGACGATACCTTAAACGGGACAGAGAAGGAAGGATCATCGAAAGTCCGGAGGATATGTTTGCCCGAGTGGCCCATCATATCGCCCAGGCGGAGAAGCGCTACGGCGGTGAAGAACGAATTAGGGAGGTTGAAGCGGCCTTTTACAAGCTAATGACGGAATTCAAATTTCTCCCCAACTCTCCCACTCTGATGAACGCAGGCCGCGAACTGGGGCAGTTGGCCGCCTGCTTTGTGCTTCCCATTGAAGACAGTATGGACGGCATTTTTGATTCCCTCAAAAATGCCGCACTGATCCATAAGTCCGGCGGAGGCACCGGATTCTCATTTTCCCGACTGAGGCCCAAGAAAGCCCGGGTGGGCACCACCGGCGGCATTGCTTCAGGGCCGGTCTCCTTCATGAAAATTTTTAACACCGCCACGGAACAGGTGAAACAGGGAGGGACCCGAAGGGGCGCCAATATGGCCATTTTGAGGGTCGACCATCCGGATATTATGGAGTTCATTCACTGCAAGCAGAACAATGAAGAACTGAACAATTTCAATATTTCAGTTGGCGTCACCGACGCTTTCATGGAAAGTGTCAAAGCGGATACGACCTATGACCTTATTGACCCCCGGAATGGTCGAAAAGCGGGACAATTGAACGCAAAAGAAGTTTACGATGCCCTTACCCTCCGGGCCTGGGAAAACGGAGATCCGGGCATCGTGTTTCTGGATAAAATAAACCAGGATAATCCCACACCAGGCCTGGGCGAAATTGAAAGCACCAATCCCTGCGGAGAGCAACCCCTTTTGCCCATGGAAGCCTGTAACCTGGGTTCCATCAATCTGGCCAAGTTCGTTGCGAACACCGATGACGGACCGGCCATTGATTACACGGATCTCAAGGAGGTTGTCCGGGAAAGCGTTCATTTCCTGGATAACACCATCGACATGAGCCGCTATCCCCTGCCGGAAATCGGCGACATGGTAAGAGGAAACCGCAAGATCGGACTGGGCGTCATGGGATTTGCGGATCTGTTGTACCAGCTGCGAATTCCCTACGATTCCGAAAAGGCCCTTGAAACGGCCGAAGCGGTCATGTCCTTTATTCAGGAAGAGAGCCACCGGGCGTCCCGGCAGTTGGCCGAAGAGCGGGGCGTTTTCGGCAATTTCGACAAAAGCGTTTTCAAGGGGCGAAAAGACTGTTCCTACCGGAATGCCACCACCACGACCATTGCACCCACCGGTACCTTGAGCATCATCGCCGGATGTTCCAGCGGTATCGAACCGCTCTTTGCCCTCAGTTTTGCCAGAAATGTCATGGACAATGATCGCCTGGTGGAAACCAATCCCTACTTTGAAAAAAGGGCCAAGGAAAAAGGGTATTTCAGTTCGGAATTGATGGACATTGTCGCACAGCGGGGAACCATTCACGGCATTGAAGCGATTCCCGAAGAAGACCGTGCCGTTTTTGTAACCGCCCATGACGTGGTGCCCGAGTGGCACCTGCGCATGCAGGCGGCCTTTCAGAAATATACGGACAATGCGGTTTCCAAGACCGTGAACCTGCCGCGGGACGCAACCGTTGAAGATGTTAACAAAGTCTACGACCTGGCCTACGCCCTCTCCTGCAAGGGCGTCACCATTTACCGGGACGGCAGCAAGGAAAATCAGGTTCTCTCATTTACGGAAAAGGAGAAGCTGCCCCATGGGCGGTTCATGACCGCCGTGGAGGAAAGACCCGAAACCCTCCTGGGGTTTACCACCAAAATGACCACGGGCATGGGTGCCCTTTATGTAACCGTCACCGAGTTTGAAGACCGCCCCTTTGAAGTCTTTGCCACCATCGGAAAATCAGGAAGGTCCACCACCGCCAAAACCGAGGCCATCGGAAGGCTGGTTTCTCTGGCCCTTCGGTCCGGGGTTCGTGTGGAAAAAATCGTGGAACAACTCAAAGGCATCGGAGGCGAGCATCCCATTTTCCAGAAGGATGGTTTGGTTCTCTCCATTCCCGATGCCATCAGCCGTGTCCTTGAAAAACGATATCTGCAGGGTCAACCTGCCATCAATGGGAACAAGAATGGAAAAAGTCTTTTGGGGGAGACTTGCCCCGAATGCGGCCAGACCATCAGTTTTGAAGAAGGGTGCATGACCTGTCACTTCTGTGGTTTCAGCAAGTGCGGATGAGGCAAAACCAATAGGCCTCACGCAAAGGCGCCAAGACGCAAAGTGTTAAAAGAAATTTTCTTTTTCTTGGCGGCTTTGCGGCTTTGCGTGACCAAATCAATCATTCTTTTCCCTTTCAACCGCCCGGTAACCGATATCCTTCCGGTAGTACACCCCGTTCCATTGAATCGTTCGAGCCAGATCATAGGCTCTTGACTGGGCTTCACTGACGGTGTTTCCCAGGGCCGTTGCGCAGAGTACCCGGCCGCCGCTGGTCACCACCTGATCGTCCTTTAAGGCGGTCCCCGCGTGAAAGATTTTGGCCCCTTCCGTCTCTGTTTCAGGGAGCCCGTTAATTACATCACCCTTTTCATACGCAACCGGGTAGCCGCCGGCCGCCATCACCACCCCCAGTGAGGCCCGGTCATCCCATTTGACCTCTATCTGATCCAGGCGTTGTTCCATGGCCGCCATGCACATGTCCGCAAGGTCCGACTGAAGCCGCAAAATAATGGGCTGGGTTTCAGGATCCCCGAACCGGCAGTTATACTCCAGAACGTTGGGCGTTCCGTCACCCGAAATCATGAGACCTGCATAGAGAAAGCCTTTATAAGGATTTCCTTCGGATGCCATTCCTTTGACAGTCGTTTCAATGACTTCCTTCATAATCCGGTCATGGAGAATTTTTGTCACCACGGGGGCCGGCGAATAGGCGCCCATGCCACCCGTGTTGGGACCCAAATCGCCATCGTCGCGCGCCTTGTGGTCCTGGCTGGTGGCCAGCGGCAAAATGTGCAGTCCGTCCACCATCACAATAAAGCTGGCCTCCTCCCCTTTCAGACATTCCTCCACCACAATCCGTTTGCCCGCCTCACCAAAGGATTCTCCGGCAAGCATCCGTGCTGCCGTATCAATGGCTTCTGCCTCGGATTGGGCGATGATGACCCCTTTTCCGGCCGCCAGACCGTCGGCCTTTACCACAAGGGGGGCGCCCATTTTGTGAATATAGGCCTTTGCGGAAGCCAGGTCCGTAAATGACTGATACCGGGCTGTGGGAATGTGGTGGCGGGCCAGAAAATCCTTGCAGAAAACCTTTGACCCTTCCAGCTGAGCCGCACTTGCAGTGGGACCGAAGCATTTCAGCCCCGCCGCATCAAACATGTCCACAATCCCTTCAACCAGGGGAGCTTCCGGCCCCACAATGGTCAATTCAATGTTGTTTTTCAGTGCAAAGTCGCAAATTTTATCAATGTCGTCCGAACCGATCGGAACATTTTCTACGCCGGGTTCCCGGGCCGTTCCCGCATTGCCTGGCGCTACCCATACTTTTTCCACTTTGTTTGACTGGGCCAGTTTCCACGCCAGGGCATGTTCTCTGCCACCGCTGCCCACCACCAGTACTTTCACGACGTATCCTTTCCGGAGCAGAAGTGAGCTCCATTTCAATCATTTTCCCAAGACTTCTTTTATCTTCTCCGACAGGCCGCTGACGGAAAAGGGTTTTTGCACAAAACCGTTCGCCCCTGCATCGAGAATTTCCTGAGCAGGGCCATCGAGAGCATACCCACTAAAAACAATGACCTTAAGTTCAGGTCTTGCTTCCATGATCTGCGGATATACCTGTGCACCGCTCATATCCGGCAGTTTGATATCCAGAAGCGCCACATCAATCGGTTCGTCAAGGGCTTTCTGCACGGCTTCCTTGCCGGTAGCCGCTTCAATCACCGTATATCCGAGTCTATTGAGGGTTTCACGGGTGATCTCCATCACGTCCGGCTCGTCTTCAATTACCAGAACGGTTCCCACACCCTGTTCCGTCCTCCTTTTCCGAGGGCCATCTTCCACCGCCGGTTTGGATTTTCCCATGGCGGGCAGGTTTATTTGAACGCGCGTTCCTTCACCGGGAATGGATTCCACAGTTATGGAACCGCCGTGGTTGGAGACAATTCCATAAACCGCGGCCATGCCCAGGCCCCGGCCGATAAAGTGGGTGGTGAAGAAAGGTTCAAAAATCCGGTTTCGGGTTTCCTCATCCATACCTTTGCCGTCATCCTTAACCGTCACGCGAACATAAGGCCCCGGCCGCATGGACCCTTGACAGGATGCCTCACCCAGCACCACATTCCGGCCGGAAACCTGAATACGGCCCTCTTTTTCGATGGCCTCATTGGCATTGGCCACGATGGCCGAAATAACCATCTGCAACTGCGTTCGATCCGCTTTCACTTCCATCAGATCCAGGGGCAAATCCGTTTCGAGACGCACGAAAGGTTTCAAAGTATGCTCGACCAGTGAAAGCGTGTTTTCCAGAAAATTCCGTATGGGTGTGGCCTGCAAATGATAACGCCCACCCCGGGCGTAGGCCAGCAGCTGTTTCGTCAAGTGGACCATTCGGTGGGCCGACGCTTTCATATCCTCAATATTTCGAGAAAAACCATGACCATCGGGCAAATCCATCTCCAACAGGCCGACATTCCCGGTAATGGCGGTGAGGGCATTGTTGAACTGGTGCGCCACACCACCGGCCAGGGTGCCCAAAGCATCCATTTTGCGAGCCTCCTGGAGTTGTGCTTCCAGGGTTTTTCTCCCCGTGATATCCTGGCCGAACACCGCCAGTTTGACCACACGATCATTTTCAGCAAAAACCGGGTAGATTTTCCAATCAAGAAACATTCCATGGGTTTCCTCCGAAAAACTAACGGGTCGTTTTTCCGAGGCGACTCTCAAAGCTTGTTCCCTTCTTAAGGCCACCACCCTTTCAGATAGAAAGTCGTAAATGTTCCCGCCGACCATCTCATCAGGCGTTTTCCCGAGTCCATGGGCCGCAGTGGCGTTAATGGCCAGCACGGTTCCCTCCAGATCCAGCAAAAGCGCATTGTCGTGGGTGGCATCAAACATGACCCTTAAAATACCCTCTGTATTTTCCGCAAGTTCTTGTTTCAAGCCTTTTTCAACTTGACGACACTGTGCCAAGGCTTTCTCCAGCTGTGCTGCTTTTTCTTCCAGTTCCTCATAGGTTGGCTTATGGTTCATGAAAATCAGTCTCCGATGTTTCAGTATTGATGCTTTGTCTTCAAAAACGGATGATTGCAAATTGGAGGCGTTTGTCATATGCTGATCCGGCTCAGGAAAAAAAGAGTTAAAGGGTTTGGCACATTAAAAAAGACCTTCAGCATCAGGCGGGTGAGCTTGATCAGATCCAAAAGACGGTTTCTTTTTGACGTTACTGTTTTGATTAAATGAATTGATTGAATTTGTCAATGTTTATGGGTTTTAGCCACCAGGAAATTGAAACGGATCCGGCCCACTCGGCAACCGTCTTGAACAGCGGAAGTTACGATTTTTCAGCCAAATATCTAACGGTTTGTCAGCTGAATGAATTGGCCATGAAACGGCCCGGAAAAATAAGGCCGGAAACCATTGCCGGTCTTGAAAGTACTTTTTATGATCCTTCTGTGTCAGGCCAGACACAGGCCTATTTTTTCTTCAGGGAAGCCGCCGGCGCTCTCTGTTCCATCCTTAATCGCCTTCCCCATGATGCCTGCGCGCATAAGGCCCATAACGCCTTTATGAACTTGCTCGGCCGAACCACGGGCCACGCTCAACGGGCCGCTGCAGAGGCCCTCGGATCGCTCCCTTTCACCATTTCGGGCACACCCCCCGAGCCGGAAAAGCGAAGGGAACCCCCGGCCATCGCTTGGCAGACATTTCTGGAAGAGACCCGAATAACCTGTGAGAGCATCCCCTGTTTCATGGGAAGAAGCCTTGTGGTGAAAACAGACGTAAAAGACCGCCTCTTGGTGGTTAAACTGGCCGGTGAAACGGATACCCCCGAATCACTGCGTAAGGAGGCGGCCTGGCTCCATCATCTGGGGAGCTTCCCGGATGCTTTTGCGATGAAATTCCACATTCCGGAGCCCTTGTCGGTTCAAAACGGATCCCTTTTTCGGTTGTTGGATTTGCCGGTGCCTTACCCTGAAACAAAAAATCGTCATAAAGAGGGCTATGCCATTTCGTTTCTGGCGCACCCTGATTATTTCCGCTATCCCAACGAAACGGATCAAAACAAACAGCTGGATCCGGAAACGTTTTTGGAAACCATCCGCCGGAACGCCTTTCTATTCGGCAGGCTCACCGGTCTGGGAATAATCCATGAGGCACCGGTGCCCCTGTTTCACAACCGGGTGCAAGGCCCCAGAAGAAATGACGGCGGCGTTTACCTGTGGCAGCAAGGGGGGCGATTGGACCAGTGGCTGTGGTCCTGCCGCTACCCCAATTTCGGCTGCTCGGGCATTCGGGATTTTGAACACCTGGTAGCGTTTCAAGGTCCTGCCCGGAAGGCCTATTCATCCATGGGCGAACAGCTGCTGAGCCTTTTTCTGGTGGCGGGAAGCTACTTTCGCATGAAAGACAACCGCAAGGTGGGTCTGGGGCCAGAGGGTCGGCCCGTCGATGCCAGAGAACTTTTTGACAGACCCCTGCTGGTGAAGATCCTTGCAAGCGTTTTCCACCACTACTATCAAGGGTTCGTGGGAAAGTCTTTCAAAGGCACCCTGCCGCTTGATTTCTCTCGTTTGGCGGATCGCATGGTGGATGAAATGGGTGTGGATCGATACATGGAAGAAATTTTGAGGGTGGTGGACCAGCGGGAAATGACGGAGCAGGCTTTCATTGATTTTCTGGTGCGGCGGCGCGTACCGAAAGTAACCGCCATGCAAATGAAAAAGGGGGCAAATGATATCACCCTTTATACCGGCCCCCACCTGGGCGGTTTCAACCAGCGAATATCCCTGCCTGAGCTTATTGAATCGGTGGGAACCATGGCCGCGCTCTGCATTTACGGACGGTATTGTGAGGAGCAATTGAATTAAGGACCACAGGCCATGACAACCCATTATGAAAAGATAATTCAGGAAAATCTTTCGGCCCTTTTTGAAAAACTCCCCAGTGATCTGGAAGCGCGACTGGGGGCTTCCAAAAGCGGTAACGGTTTTTCCCTTCAGGCCTTTGGCGAAGCGGTATGGTTCGATCACCGGCAGGTGACGGTTGCAGGCCAAAAGGATGTGACGCCAAGAGGACTTCTGGTCTCCCTATATGCCAGAAACGCAAGCCGGACAAAAATTCAGATTCAGCCTTACAAGGCGTTCAAGGACTTTCCGGGCAGCATGCCTTACCATGGGGCTTTTGCTGCCAACAGCGAGCGGGTTCTAATCCCCCACGTGACTAAAATTCTGTCAAAAAAAGAGGAAATCATGTCGGCCTTTCAGGGAGTGACGGAAGAAAACGGCGATTTTTCCATGCGGCTCTTTCCTTTCCCCAAAATTGCCCTCTGCACCATCTTCTACCTGGCCGACGACGAATTTCCCCCATCGGCCACGTCTCTTTTCTCGGCAAACGCTCTTGATTTCATGCCGCTGGATGGTCTGGCCGATGTGGCGGAATACACATCCAAAAAGATCATTCAAATGGTCTCAAAATAGGAACGGGGCGCCCATGGGTGAAGACAAACCGGAAAACCATAGGCCTGCCTGGAAACGCCTCCTTTCGAAAAGTATCGTAAGCCTCGATGCGCTGCCAGAGCCTCCCCGGGAAAACCGGGAAAAGCTTGAGCGTGTCGTTGCCCGATATCCCATACGCATCAACCCCTATTATCTGGGGCTTATCAGGGAGGAAAACGATCCCATATACCGGCAGTGCATGCCGGATGTTCGAGAACTGGACGATAGCGGGGCGGCAGCCGATCCCCTGAACGAAGAAGGGCATTCCCCGGTTTACGGCCTGACCCATCGGTATCCCGATCGGGTTTTGTTTCTAGTGTCATCGGAATGCGCCATGTACTGCCGGTTCTGCAACCGAAAACGAAAGGTGGGGCAGCCTTCAATGGTAACCGATACCTCCATTGAGCAAGGCATTGACTATATCAGAACACACGGTGAGATTCGCGACGTACTGCTTTCCGGCGGGGATCCGTTGCTTTTGGAGGATGCGCAACTGCAGAAAATCCTGAGTGCCGTTCGTGCCATAAAGCATGTTGAAATCATCCGGATCGGTACCCGCATCCCCTGCGCCCTGCCCCAACGGGTCACGCCGGAACTTGCCGCTTTGCTTCAAAAATTTCATCCCCTCTATCTCAACCTCCATTTCAATCACCCCACTGAAATTACGGCGGAAGCCGCCTTGGCCTGCAACCGTCTGGCCGATGCGGGCATTCCCTTGGGATGCCAGACGGTCCTGCTAAAAGGGGTGAACGATGACCCGGGTATTATGGGAACCCTGATGCGGAAACTCTTGACAATCAGGGTAAAACCCTACTATCTCTTTCATGGAGATCCGGCCCGGGGAACCTCCCATTTCAGAACGTCAGTGAACCGGGGTTTGAACATCATACGGGGACTGCAGGGGCATACATCCGGTCTCTGTGTTCCCCATTTTGCCATCGATCTTCTGGGCGGCGGCGGCAAGGTGCCGCTTCTGCCGGATTACATCACGGGACAGGACGGTAATTCCCTGCTGGTGACCAATTACGGTGGGAAATGCTATCGTCATCCCAACGGAAGTGATGATTGATGAGCGTTGAAAGGAGATCCACGTTATGATCAGAATTACATGTTTGGGGGCGGCCGGAAGCGTAACCGGTTCCTGCTATCTGGTGGAATCGCCCGGTAATAAGAAGATACTGGTGGACTGCGGGCTCTTTCAAGGGGGCCGACAGATGGAAAGCCGCAACTGGGAGCCGTGGGGATTTGATCCCAAAGAGATTGAAACGCTGTTTCTGACCCACTCCCATGTGGATCATTGCGGGCGGATCCCCAAACTGGTCAAGGACGGGTTTCAGGGGAAAATCATCACATCCCCACCCACCGCTGAGCTGTGCAAAATCATGCTCCTGGATGCAGCCCACATTCAGGAAATGGATGCGGAATGGCAGACCCGCAAGAACTCCCGCCAGGCCAAGGGGGGCGTGGACCCTCTTTACACCACCGAAGACGCCGAAAGAAGCTTCAAGTATTTCAAGCCCATTGAAAGAGATCAGATGGTGACCCCCGGACCGGGGATGAAGGCCCGGCTTCGGAATGCAGGGCATATTCTGGGGTCCTCCATTTTGGAATTGTGGCTGGAAGAGGGGGATGAAACCATCAAAGTGGTATTTTCCGGAGATCTGGGGAAGAAAGACCAGTTGATTGTCAGGGATCCCCATGAAATTTTTGATGCGGATTATCTCTTTGTGGAATCCACTTACGGGAATCGTCTCCACCGAAGCTTCGAAGATAGCAAGTTGGAACTGGTGGAAGCCATCAAGTACAGTGTTTCCCATAACCAGAAAATCATCATCCCCGCTTTTGCCGTGGAGAGAACCCAGGAAATTCTGTATGTCCTGGGCGAATTCCATCGCAACGGGCTTGTTCCGGATATCCCCATCTACCTGGACAGTCCATTGGCCATCAAAGCGACCGAAATATTCAGAAAAAACAAAAAATATTACGATGAAGAGGCAAGGGCCATTGTGGATGCAGGGTTTGATCCTTTTGACATGCCCAACCTGAAGTTTACGCCCACCACTCAGGAATCCATGGCCATTAATGAAAAGCCCGGCTCCGCCATCATCATCGCCGGCAGCGGCATGTGCACCGCCGGACGAATCAAGCACCATCTCAAGCACAATTTGTGGCGTGCTGGGGCCAGTATTGTGATCGTGGGATTTCAGGCCAAAGGGACCACCGGCAGAAAAATTGTGGACGGTGAAAAGCAGGTGAAAATATTCAGGGAAAATGTGGCGGTGCGCGCCAAAGTTTATCCCATCGGTGGATTTTCAGCCCATGCCGATCAGGCGGATCTCCTCGAGTGGGTTTCCCATTTTGAATCCAACCCAAAGGTTTTTGTGGTGCATGGGGAAATTACGGCCAGCGAAACCCTGGCTCAGGAAATTGCGGAAAAACTGAACCTGGTGACCCACATCCCCAAATGGAAAGAGCATTTGATCCTCAAATCAAAAGCTGTCTCCGTAGATGAACCGGTGGTGGAAGAAGAGGGCCCTGACGTGACAACCACGCTGCTCAACAACATCATCGATCTTGAAAATGAGCTCAAGGCATTGCGAAAGAGGGTGAAGGCCGGAGCCATTGAAAAAGAAATGGGAGAGGAGCAGATCGACCAGTTGCAATATATTCAGGAAGAGCTCAAGTCTGTAATGGCTTGAGATTCAAAGGCTATAGATATTGATCCCTGTCCTCCAGAAAGCCCTTGAAAATTTTGTAGTACTCGGTTTCCTCATATTGGATGGGTTGAACCGGGATGTGATCAAAACTGAAAATGGTAGCACCAGGACACGCCAGAAGGATGGGGGAGTGGGTGGCCACGATAAACTGCGCATGGGCCGCTTCTCCCATTTCCTTCAATATTCGAACCAGCTCCAGTTGGCTCCGGGGTGAGAGGGCCGTCTCCGGTTCATCCAAAAAGTAAAGGCCCTTGATTTGATACCGGGCCCTGAAATAAGTCATCATGGATTGACCGTGGGATTGGGTGACCAATGATTTACCGCCGAAATATTTCAGGCTTTCCGGGTCTGATGCGGCCCATTCTTCCAAGTATTCAGCAAAATTTCGAAAGTTTTCGGAGCCGAAGAAAGATCCGTATACCCGTCCGTTCTTCCATTGAACATCCATATACCGGTAAAGCAGCTCATCATAAGGGTTTGATTCCATGCGGTCTCCTCGCTCCTTTTCCCATATATGGATGCCGCACTTGTGGCACAGTGCCCGAAGCAGGGTTGATTTTCCGGCACCGTTTTCACCCACCAGAAAGGTCACCGGTGTGGTGAATGTCAGGCGCCTGGTCTCGTGAAAAATTCTTAAATTAAAGGGGTAATGCCGGACGGTGGGATATTTTTCCGGAAACAATTCTATTGCTGTAAGGTGCATCCTGAAACCTCCTGGAACTTTCACGACAGTTCCATGCTTGACTTTATGGGCCAAACAAATTAGCCTTCTATTGGTTTACTAAATGCCTTTAAAGGCATGAGCATACCAGAATTTTTCAACACCATCGAGAAGTCATTTGATGGATTCACGGAAAACGCATCCTTTGGTTATCAGCCACATGTACAGATTGTCTGTGGGGCAGTAAATTGGGAATCGGTCGTGGCGCTGGTGCCGCGATTGAATATGTCAACCAATATATTCAGGAGCGAAGATGTCATGAAAACCAAAAAGATCTTTTTACCCGAATCGGAAATGCCGCGTCAATGGTACAATATTATGGCGGATATGCCCACCCCCATGGAACCGCCTTTACACCCGGGAACGGGACAACCGTGCGGTCCCGACGATCTGGCGCCCATTTTCCCCATGAACCTGATCGAGCAGGAAGTGAGCCAGGAGCGGTGGATCGACATTCCGGAAGAGGTGTTGGAAAAATATACCATCTGGCGGCCGAGCCCCCTTTACAGGGCCTACAACCTGGAAAAATTCCTGGATACGCCCGCCAAAATCTATTTCAAAAATGAAGGTGTGAGCCCGGCGGGAAGCCACAAGCCCAACACGGCCATTGCGCAGGCCTACTACAACAAGGTGGCGGGAACCAAAACCATCTGCACGGAAACGGGAGCAGGCCAGTGGGGAAGCGCGCTTTCCATGTGTTGCGCCTTTTTCGGTCTGGAATGTAAGGTCTTCATGGTCAAGATTTCCTACAATCAGAAACCGTATCGACGTCTCATGATGGAAACCTGGGGCGCCAAATGCGTTGCCAGTCCCAGTTCGGAGACCAACTCCGGACGGGCCATTCTGGAGAGGGATCCGGAGTCACCGGGAAGCCTGGGTATCGCCATCAGTGAAGCAGTGGAACAGGCTGTTAACACTGACGGCGCCAAGTATGCCCTGGGCAGTGTTCTGAACCATGTCATGTTGCACCAGACGGTCATCGGATTGGAAGCCCAAAAACAGATGGCTATCGCCGGGGACTATCCGGATGTGGTCATCGGATGCTCCGGTGGCGGCAGCAATTTTGCCGGCATATGCCTTCCCTATGTGAGGGATAAAATCCATGGAAAAGAGATCGAAATTATCGGCGTAGAACCCAGTTCATGCCCCACCATGACCAAGGGTCCGTTTGCCTATGATTTTGGTGACACGGTCCAGATGACCCCTCTGCTGCCCATGCATACCCTGGGGCACAATTTTGTGCCGGCGCCCATTCATGCAGGCGGTTTGCGGTATCACGGCATGGCGCCCATCATCAGTCAGTTGATCATGGATGATTTGATCCGGCCGGAGGCCATACATCAAATGGAAACCTTCGAAGCCGGCGTCACCTTTGCCCGAACCGAAGGTTACATCAGCGCACCCGAGTGCAACCATGCTGTGGCCATGACCATTCGTGAGGCCCTGAAAGCCAAGGAAGAAGGGAAGGAAAAGGTCATCCTCTTTAACTGGAGCGGCCACGGGCTCGTGGATATGGCCGCCTACCAGGCTTATTTTGAGGGACGTCTTAAGGATCATCCCTTGCCGGAAGCAGAAATCAGGCGGGCCCTTGAGGATATCGCCCCGCTGCCTAAACCAAGACAATACAAGGCCGGCGACTTCAGTTAGGCCATAAACTGCAAGGCTCGGCCCCGGTAAAAAAAGTTTTTGCCGGGGCCTGATAGCACGGAACAGACGGATACAACATGAACGAAATCGTCCTGCCCGCCGATGAACAAACCATTCGGTGTCCCAGACTGGGACACCAGATACCTTTTTCGTTTTGTCGGATTGAGAACAAAGGCCTGCCCTGTTTTAAGGCATTGGATTGCTGGTATGCTCATTTTCCGGTAGAATCCCACTTTAGATCGGTATTGACCCCCGAACAATGGGAGAAAACCTTTGCTCGCCCGTTGAAACCCAAAATGCTGTCGCTGCTTGAACTGATCGAACAGGCCAAGAAAGCCAAAGAACAGGAACCGTAAGAACAATGCACAAGGTTTCTTTTGGCCGAAGAGTGGCCGGCATTCTTCTTGCGGCCGGCGCATCCACCCGTATGGGAGAACTGAAACAGCTGTTGCCGGTGGCCGGCATGTCCCTTGTTGAAAAAACCCTGACCGCTGCCCTTAAATCCCGTCTGGATCGCCTTGTACTGGTTCTGGGACATCGCGCCGGTGAAATTGAAGAGGCGCTGGGCGCTGTTGCTGTTAGCCGGAATTCCCGACTGACGATTGTTCATAACCCGAATTACCGGAAAGGCATCAGTTCCTCCCTGGTTGCCGGTGTAGAAAAAATTCCGCACAGCTACGATCACGCAATGATTCTTCTGGCGGACATGCCTTTTCTTGACAGGTGTATTATCGATCAGCTACTAGAGGCCTATTTGAAGTCCCAATCGCCCATCGGGGCTGTTAAGGTGGGTGAACACGCGGCTCACCCCGTGATTTTCAGACGGGATCTTTTTCCCGAACTGGAAACCCTGACCGGTGATACGGGGGCCAGGGCGCTTCTCAGGAAATACCGTGATCGGATATGTTTCATAACGCCTGAAACGGAATATGATCATCGGGATATTGATACAATGGAAGACTATCGCAAGTTTCAAAAGGATCTGAAAGAAAGGAAGAAGCAATGGCCAATATCGTAGTGGTCGGAACACAGTGGGGCGACGAGGGAAAGGGAAAAGTCGTCGACCTTCTGACAGCCGATGTGGAGTTTGTTGTAAGATTTCAGGGGGGAAACAACGCAGGCCACACCCTGGAAGTGGATGGTCGGCAATTCATTTTTCATATCATTCCATCCGGGATTTTGTATGAAAACAAGAAATGCCTCATCGGAAACGGTCTGGTGGTCGACCCGGAGGTGCTTCTGGAAGAAATGGAAGGGTTGAAAAAAGCCGGCATCACCGTGGGTCCCAACCGGCTTTCTCTCAGCGAAAAAGCGCACATGATCATGCCGTACCACAAGGCGCTGGACATGGCGAGGGAAACGGCAAAGGGGAAGGATAAGATCGGCACCACGGGACGCGGTATCGGCCCCTGCTACGAAGACAAAATCACCAGAACGGGGGTTCGCGCCATCGACCTCATGGAACCGGATGTTCTGGAAGAAAAGATTCGAAGCAATCTGAAAGAGAAAAATTTTCTTCTGGAAAAATTCCTGGGGGCATCCCCGTTGAAAGCGCAACCGATTCTGGACCACTATCTGGTGATGGGGCAGAAGCTGGCCCCGTTCATCACGGATGTTTCCGTCGAACTGGACCAGGGTGCAAAAAATGGAAAATCCATTCTCTTTGAAGGGGCCCAAGGGACCCATCTGGACATTGACCACGGCACCTATCCTTTCGTCACCTCCTCAAACCCCGTTGCCGGCACCGCATGTTCAGGGTCGGGAGTCGGGCCCAACCGGATTCATCACGTTCTGGGAATCGTAAAAGCCTATACCACAAGAGTGGGCGCGGGCCCCTTCGTGACGGAACTGGAAGATGAAACCGGCAATTTCATCCAGGAAAAGGGGAAAGAATTCGGCGCCACCACCGGCAGGCGGCGGCGGTGCGGCTGGCTGGACCTGGTGGTCGTAGGCGATTCCGTACGATTGAACGGCCTGGACAGTATGGCCATTACGAAGCTGGATGTTCTCACAGGCCTCGAAACCCTTAAAATCTGCGTTTCCTATGAGATCGATGGCACCATTTTTCAGCAAAGACCGGCGAGCCTGAGGAAAACCGCTCTGTGCAAACCGGTTTACAAAGAAATGCCCGGCTGGAAAGAAGACATCACCGGCGCCAGGGAGAAAAAGGATCTTCCCAAAGCGGCTCTCGATTACCTTTCCGCCATTGAGGAAATCACCGGGATGCCCATTTCCATTATTTCAGTTGGACCGGGCCGCAATGATACCATCGTGGTCAAAAAACCGGGGTCATAGTCGGTGATCTCTCATCATGAGCACCTGTGATAAGCAATACGACGTCATCGTTGTGGGTGCCGGCCACGCCGGTTGTGAAGCTGCGCTTGCCGCCGCAAGAATGGGACATCCGACCCTTCTTTTAACCATCAACCTGGATCATGTGGCGGCCATGAGCTGCAACCCGGCCATCGGCGGCCTGGCCAAAGGGCATCTGGTCAAGGAAATCGACGCCCTTGGCGGTGAGATGGCGAAAAATGCCGATCAGACAGGCATTCAATTCCGGCGCCTCAACACACGAAAAGGTCTGGCGGTGCAGGGATCCCGTTCCCAGAACGATCGCGACCTGTACCGAAAACGCATGAAGCGGGTGGTTGAAAGCGCCCCCAACCTGGATATCCGTCAGGCCATGGTAGACCGCCTGCTGGTCAAAGATGCAAAGGTTTACGGCATTGAAACCCAGATTCACGAAAAATTTCTGGGACATACTGTGATCCTGACCAGCGGTACCTTTCTGCGGGGCCTGGTCCACGTGGGGCTGGATCATTTCAGCGCGGGTCGAATGGGGGACCCCGCATCCATGCGGTTGCCCGAACAGCTGGCAGCGTTGGGCTTTGAGCTGGGCCGACTGAAAACCGGCACCACTCCCCGGCTTAACGGCAGAACCATCGATTATGCGGGCCTTGTGGCACAGCCCGGGGATGAAAACCCGAAGCCCTTTTCCTTTACCACCACTCGGATTCCACTGCCGCAGGTCCCCTGTCACATAACGTACACCAACGCCAGAACCCACGATATCATCCGTGAGGGCCTGGACCGATCCCCCCTTTTCAGCGGCATTATTGAGGGAACCGGCGCTCGGTACTGCCCGTCCATCGAGGACAAAGTCGTCCGCTTTGCGGAAAAAGAACGACATCAGATTTTCCTGGAGCCCGAAGGCCTCGAGACCCTTGAAATCTATCCCAACGGACTTCCCACAAGCCTCCCCATCGATATCCAGGTCAGGATGGTAAGGTCCATCCCGGGCCTTGAAAAAGCCGAAATTCTGCGCCCCGGCTATGCCATTGAATATGATTATATCAATCCGCTGGAACTGAAACCCACCCAGGAAACCAAACGGCTGGAAGGCCTGTTTCATGCGGGTCAGATCAACGGCACCTCGGGGTATGAGGAAGCAGCGGCCCAGGGACTTCTGGCGGGCGTCAACGCCGTCATGAAAATTCGCGGTGAAGAGCCGATCATCCTCTCCCGCGCAGAAGCCTACACCGGCGTGCTGATTGACGATCTGGTGACAAAAGGGACCAAAGAACCGTACCGCATGTTCACCTCGCGGGCGGAATACCGTCTTCTGCTGCGGGAAGACAACGCCGATTTCAGGTTGCGGGATCTGGGCCACGATCTGGGCCTGGTCTCAAATGAAGTCTACGCCGGTTTCCGCCGGAAAAGAGACCAGGTTCGGAATCTGCTGGAGAAATTGAGGGGGGTGCAATTGAAACCCAGCCCCGGAATTCAGGACAGGCTCAAAAAGCTGGGAACAGCACCCATCAAGAAAACCACCTCCCTTGAACAGCTCCTGAAACGAAGTGAACTCTTTTTTGAGCACCTCCACCTCTTTGATCAGGACCTGGCAGAGGAAAATGAAGCCGTGGCCATGGAAGTGGAAACGCAAATAAAGTATGATGGGTATATTTTGCGGCAAGAAAAAGAGGTGGAAAAAATGAAACGCCTGGAATCGAAAAAAATTCCCGAAGGAATCGATTACCAGACGGTCCATGGGCTGACCAATGAGGTAAAGGAGAAACTGGGCAGGATCAGACCCTTGTCCCTGGGGCAAGCCGCAAGAATTTCAGGGATCACGCCGGCGGCCATTACGGCCATCCAGATACACCTCAAACGATGGTGAAATGCTACATGATCAAGATTATGGTGTTCGGAATTTTTCTTGTTTCGGCAATCTGCGCATGCAGCGATGAACCGGTTTCCTCAAAGGAAAGCGCACAGGCTGAAAAAGAGACTGCCGTAAAGAGAAGCCCTCTTGTCAACATCAAGATCGTTGAATCCCATCCACCAAAAGGAGACATTGAGTACGTGGGTGTGCTGGAAGCTTTTCTCAAGGTCCGAATATCAAATGAGATGGGTGGGACCATCGAAAAACTTGATTTCGAAAAAGGGGAACGGGTGGAAAAGGGCGCTCTTCTGGCGGAAATCGGCAGCAGCAGCATGCGCCTTCAGGTTCAGGAAGCCGAGGCCGCCAGGGATGCGGCCAAAAGCAACCTCCGGAAAATGGTCAAAGGGAGCCGGCCCCAGGAAATTGAAATTGCCACAGCCGTGGTGCAGGAAGCCCAAGCCGCTCTTTCAGAAGCAGAGAAGAATTTCAAGCGGATAGACCGGCTCCATGAAATTCGAGCGGTATCCAACAGCGCCTACGATGCGGCACAACGGCAGATGAGTACGGCCAATGCCAGGATGGATTCCGCAAAACAGCAGCTCGATCTGACAAAAAAGGGTCCCCGCATTGAAGATGTAAATGCGGCCCGTGCTCAACTGGGGCAGGCGGAAGCCGCTCTGGCACTTATGGAAGACCGGCTGAAAAAATCGATTATTCGTGCGCCCATCAGCGGCACCATCGCCTACCGGGAT
Organism: Desulfatiglandales bacterium; assembly: GCA_963663335.2. GTDB lineage: Bacteria > Desulfobacterota > DSM-4660 > Desulfatiglandales > Desulfatiglandaceae > NaphS2. The sequence goes on from CAXXLN010000002.1 coordinate 1,957,892, forward strand.
ATGGAGGAGGGTGAAGTCATTCCGGCCGGGACCCCCATTACATCCATCATCAATCTGGACCGCCTGAAAATAAAGATTTCCCTGAACGAAAGAGATCTTCAAATCCTTTCACACAAGAAGAATTTTGCTTTTACGGTGGATGCCATTCCCGAAGAGAAATTTTCCGCCAAGGTTTCCTTCCTATCCCCCGCGGCGGAAGCGGGAACCCGGTTCTTTCCAATGGAGCTGGTGGTGGAAAAGCCTGACCCCCGAATGGCGGACGGAATGACGGCGAGAATAAAATTTCCCATTTCAGGCAAACCCAAATCCATTAAGATTCCCGCAAGCTGGCTGGCCGAACAAAACGGGCGAGTGGGCCTTTTGGTGGTCGAAGGCGGCAAAGCGGTCTTCAAACCGGTTCGCCTGGGATCCTACTATGACAACCGGGTGGAGATCCTTTCGGGCCTGGGAAAAAGAGAACAGGTGGTCACCAATCCTTCAGGGCTCAGGGATGGCGATCCGGTTGAGATCACACCCCATTAGAGTCTTGCGATTTTTTCATTTTCTCCGCCATCTTGCTAAGGCTTTCCAGGTATCCCGGGTGGCAGTCCAGATAAAAAGAGAGCGCACGCGAGAAGCTCTTGCCCAGCAATCCATCAACGATCAGCAAACTGATCTTCTTCTGCTGTGTCAAAATCTGTTGAGAACCTATCAGGATCCGGCGTTCTTCAAGGCTCAGAGATTTCATGACCAGCTTCAGCGCACTTGAGGCACGGGGCTGATACATCCAGAAATAGAGCAGGTCCAGCGAAAAAATGATTATAACTTTCCCGAGATCCCGTATTTCGCCGCTTTTTGCGGCACTCAGTTTGCCGGGTGATTTCAAAATCTCCATGGTGTTGGTTTCCGGAAAAAGGAGTTCAACCCTGGAGTAGGTTTCAAATAGCTGGTCCAATTTGGTGCGGTAGTCCTTCAGGCGGGTTCGAATGTTCTGATATCGATCCGCCAACCCCTCAATCATGCCGGCCACCAGATCAGATGCCCCTTTGGAGATCACCGCGGCCCACTTCTGAAGGATGCTTTCAACACCGGGGACGTGAAAGGCCACCAAAAGACCGGCGGTCGCCCAATTGAAAAAGAGCGCCACGGGGATGCTTAAAATGCTTCTGAAAAAGTTGCCGTATACAGCTCCTTTCGGGAGTCCTCTGAAAAGATTGTGGCTGCACAGATATAATCCATTGGTGAGGGCCATGAAAGTATAAAGCGCCACGGGGTTGGATGCGGTGGTAATTCCAAAGCCCTCTCTTAAAATCAAAGTCTTGGCCACATAATCCAAAAGGGGGACTGAAAACCCCGTAAACAGCAGTGAATCCGACAGGCGCTCCCATTTCACGTAATCATTCCACCTAAGCAATGGGGAACGCCTGAAGCCGCCGCCACCCAGTACCGATTGAAGGATATTCCGTAAGCCGGTAATGCCGAACCAGATAAACGCTCCGAAGTAGGCCAGGAACCACCAGTCTTTGGTCAAAGCAAAGGTGGCAAAGGCCGGTACGAAACCGATAAAGATTTTCAGGACATTCTTGAGCCCCGTGTTGAGATAGCGCCAGGAGAAGCGGCGGGTCTTTTTAAGGGCGCCGTTGGACGTAAGGGAAAAACCGTTGTCGGCATATTTTTGTACACCCCCCAGGGTGATCACGTTGCCGTTGCGGGTGAAGCGCGTGGAGACCTGTTCAATGAGCCAGTCATGGGTCTTTCGGCTCCCTAAAAATTCCATTGCGGGAATGCGGCGAACCCACCGGTAAAACCTTTTTGTAAACGGCGTGGGTCCGGTCTTCGGATGAAGCGTTCTGCGTTTGAGCACCCCGATTTCAATGGGAATCCGATCACGGGGAGAGTCGGTATGCCTAACGACATTTTGAGCGCGGCGGGGCAGCGTATTTAAAACGGCCAGCCCCATGCCGTGCACTCGAGGGCTTCGCCCGGTGGAATCGCTCCCGATTCGTGCCTTTAACGGTGTCCCTTTGTAATAATCCCGCAGGGTGGCGATATCGTGAAGAACATCGGAAAGTTTTTCGATGCGATCGTTTCGTTCCGGATCTTCCGATGAGGCCAGTCTGGAAATCATGTCGCGGGTCAGCTTTTTCAATTGGATCACGTTGCCGCCATTGATGGCCTGTTGAAGACGGCTGATCTCGGCCACCTGAGACGTTTTTCCGGCGGCATAATCCTTGAGGTTGAAAATTTCGAGGCGATTGATCATCCCTTCACAATCATAGAGCAACTCCAGCACATCTTCCACTTGAAGACCGGTGAGGTTCAACGTAGTGCGGTAACCTGAGCGGAGTTTTGACAAGCGATTGACAATCTCTCTCGGGGAAAGTCGCAGCATGTCGGGAACTTCCGGTCCTGTTTGAGGGGTATCGGGATCAGGGATTTGAGGGTTTTTTTCAGACCCCAGGTACTCTTCCAGGATGGTGTCCGAATCCATCTGGTTCATGGTTTGTACAAACCGCGCAATTTTAAGGCGTTCTTCGTGCCGCGCTTCAGCATAGTGGTCCCGAAGGGCTTTCACCCTGGAACTCATATGGGGAAGCATTTTGGTATGTGCGAACTCCGCCAGATGAACAAGGGACGGCTGCCCCGTTCTCACAAAGGACAAAAATTCCCCGGCATCCAGAGCCGGCACTTCAAAACCCAGGGCCTTCCCAATGGCCGGTCCGTGGATACGATTGAACGATTCCAACACCTTTAAAACATGATCCCGCTGGTAGGTGCAGACGTTCTTTCCTTCGCTCATGAGTTCTTTAACGGGAGTCTCTTCAAGAAAACACAAAAAATCCTGAGCATCGGAAAATCCCCTGGGCACCCAGATGAGTTGAACGTATCGGTCTCGAAACCTGGCGTAAAACTCTATGCCGATTCGAATGTCGATGCCCATGATCCGCGCTGCTTCAAGAATCTCAACCGCAAACCTGGCCTCCAGACAATTATAATAGACAACCCTTAACCGGCGGATGCCTTTGATCCAGGCATCCATGATCAAGTGGCTGGAAGATTTCCGGCCCTTGGTGTTGGCGTCGTGGACATGGTCATCAAAGGAGAGTTGGTTCCACTCCTCCGGCATTTCCAGAAGGTGATACTGTCGAAGTTGTTTTCGAATAATACGGGGGTTCCCGGATACGCACGCCCTGAAATCATGGGCCAGCTCAAGTTGCCGCTGCTCCCTGCCATGGGCCCTTACCAGCTCCTTCATGATCTGAAGCAGGACCCGCGCGGTGTTTTTGGGAATCGGACCCGCGGCCGTAAGAAGAACTTCATCCCTCAGGGACCTGAGGGCATTTAACCGGTCATTCACCGCCCCCGCTTCCATGGACTCCAGAAGATGGATGACGGCGAAGGCGATGCGAAGTCCTTTAGATTCAGAAAGTTCTTTGATGCCCCGGGGATGGAGATAGGGATACACCATTTCCTGTCGGTATTGGCGCGTCGGATCCTTGTTGAGCACCTCATTGACGATGTTTAGAAGCTGTTGGTCCCGCTGGTCAAAAAGCAACATGGACATCCCTTGGCGGTAAGTGGTTGCGTTAAAATACGCTAATAATCCACTCTATTCAAGTCAAATGGTTTGAAACATTCCTTTTGTAAACAGTGTTTGCTACCGGAAAAGGGATAAATTCCACAATTTATGACCATTCGACAACCGAATCCGATTCTTTCCATGGCGGTGGCATGTCAGGGGATTTTACAGTTTGTAAAATTTGCAATGCCCTACGCCGCAAAATTTCCGAACCGACTCCATTTCCCCTTCGGAATTAACCCGAATTTATAAGAAATTTGGGAAGTAAAATTCCGGGTTTCTCCATATCGACCGGTTCAATGGGAAGGTATTGACGGTGAAAGAGCGTTTTTGGCGTGAAATGCGCAAGCATCGCTCTCCTGGCATGTTTAATGCTTGGATAAAAATCAATATGACCTTAAAAGGCCAGCCTGTTTTAGGGAGAGATATTATCTCAAAGGGTGTGTCAGCAACAAATTGATGCAAGCTCCAAAACATCATACGGTCCGGATTGTGGATCAAATGGAAATACTTACAGCCTTGCAGGCATTTGTTAGCGGGACAGGGTGAGACTTCCAATGCCTAAAAACAACCGATGTATAACGGTAAAACTAGACGCGCCTAAGTTGAAAAAGAGGAACAAGGCGCTGTCTCTTTTGATTGACATGAGCAACTTTCTGGCCACCCCCATGGAACTCGAAGCGCTTCTGAAAGAAGTCCTATCCAGGGCGTTGGAATATTTTCACCTGCAATTCGGAAGAATATACCTCATGGATGAGGACCAGGAATACCTGTATCTGGCAGCGCACCAGGGAATAGAGGCGGCGGGTCTTGAAAAAGTTCATATCAGTGAGGGGTTTACCGGTAAGGCGGCTCGAACCAAGTCTTTCATTGCTCAATTTGTTTCTCAATTGGAGGACAAGAAAAGAGCCGCGTTTCTTGCGGGGAAAGGTCTTTTGATCAACATCTGTGTGCCTTTGATTTCACGCAACAAAGTGGAGGGTGTTATGAACATGGCAAGCAGTGAGGTGATTCATCTGGATCCGGACAAAATTGACCTTCTTACCGCTGTGGGCAACCAGATCGCCGTTGCGGTAAACAACGTCAAACTTTATGGCGATCTTAAATGCACCATCAAAAAGCTGAAAGAAAAACAGGAGACCATAAAGTTTTTCACCTATTCCATGGCCCATGATTTGAAAAGCCCGGCCATCGGTGTTTATGGTCTGACCCGGCTCCTTGAAAAAAAGTACGGCGAACAACTGGATGAACGGGGCCGAAACTATTGTCGGCAGATTCTGAAAACTTCCGAGCAGATGGTGACACTGGTGGAAAGTCTTAATTCATTTATCGCCAGCAAAGAAGCACCGATGATTTTCGAAAAAATTGGAATCAAAGAAATTGTGGAAGAGATCAGAAAAGAATTTTCACTCATGCTCAAGGAACGTGGCGTCGTGTGGTCGGTAACAAAAGACCTGCCGGAAATTGTGGCTGACAGGATGGCCATGATAAGGGTTTTCAGAAATTTCGTTGAAAATTCTCTTAAATATGGAGGGGAAAACCTCAAAAATATCAGGATCGGATATGACGAGGATCCACAATTCCATGTTCTGACTTTCAGTGACGATGGGGTGGGCATCGAAGGAAAGGATCGGGAAAGGATTTTCGAGCGGTTTCAAAGAAACGGGAGTTCAAAAGGGATATCCGGATCCGGCTTGGGCTTGGCCATTGTGAGAGAAGTAGCCGAAAGGCATAACGGGCGGGTGTGGGTTGATCCCGCAACAACCATTGGAGCAACCTTCTATCTGGGCATTTCAAAGGATTTGACCGTTACGGATTGATTTTCCTTTTCGTCCTTAATTTCAGGGGAAATATCCTCCGGAGATTATATCGTTTTCTCCATCCCCTCGATACGAACCCGTCAATGATTCAGGTTCCAATCATAGAAAAGATGCTTTTCCAGAAAATTCCCGTACTCTCCATCACCAGTTCAATACCCAAACGGGTCAACCATCGAGCCAACTGACGACCATGTTTCCGGAATGTGCCGAATTCTCTGGTTTCTTTTCGAGTTTCGCCATCTTCCTGAGTTAGAAGTACTGTGCCACGATGACCATTTTATGGACATCAAGACCAGCCACCCGCTTTACAATCGCCTCGAACATAATTTCATCCTCCATAGTCAAATTAATGGAAGAATGAGCGGGGAGGACTTTCGGATGATCCATAGATCCGAATCGGAAATAGGTCTTTTTACCATTCGTTCAATATCAAAATGCATATGAAACAATCGGGGGTACGTGCCGAAAATCTCCGGATCAGTTTAGCTCACGGGGTATAATACCACCATAAAGTAACTCGATCTCGATTCCCCTTGCTCATTCGCCTACATGACTATGATAAGCATCTTTCCATTTTCATGCGCGGGGGTGACAAAATCTCCTTCTTGTCATGAGGGTTTAGCTGCCAATTTCTTGCTGATTTATTCGATGATCTCTTTATAACAGTCTTTTTCCATCGTAATCTCCTTCTTGCGGCAGTCACTCAAATGACAAGAAAACAGAATCCGTTTGACAAAAATCGTGAATCTGTGATGTTATGCCATCTTATTGTAGTGGCATTTTCAACAGTTAACCTTTTTTGAAATGGGAGGGAGCATGAAACGAGAAAAGCGATTCGGCAGTTTTTGTGTCCTGTTTTGGGTTGCGGCGGTCTTATGCCTGTGCGGCGGTACGGGGGTAAAAGCCCACGCCGCTGAAGAAACGGTCGCCTGTGCCGGGCAGATCGACAAAGAGATTTCCCCCGAGGCCCAATTGGTTTCCCTGGAATGTTTCTTTAAGAAATGGGAAGGCGTCAATACACTTCACTTCAAGGTTTCCCTCAAGAATGTGAGCGACAGGCCCCAACGCTTCAGGGTCAATATCTTTATGGATAACGGCAAGGCCGTGGGCGGATTGATCCCTCAAAAGACCAAGAAGGGACTGGTTAAGCCGGAACAGACCGTTTCCTTTGTTTATCCGGTCAAAGATATGACCGATAAAGCTGGATCCATCGACCTCAGAGTTACCACAATGGGGCAATAGCACCTTTGACTTAAGAAAGGGGGTTCACATGAAAATGAAAAAACTCAGCATTTTGGTGGCGCTTTTTGGAATTTTCCTGCTGGTCTTTGCCGCACCGGCCGCTTCAAAAACCGTATTTCTGGGTATCGGTACCGGAGGAACCGGCGGGATCTATTATCCCTATGGGGGTGGCGTGGCGGAAATCTGGACCAAATATGTACCGGGGGTCAAAGCCGTGGCGGAAGTGACAGGCGCCAGTGTGGAAAACGTCAAGCTGGCATCCAAAGGTGAAACTGTCGTCGGAGAAGTGATGGGTGACGTGGCCGTTGCCGGTTACAACGGAACCAGTAAATTCAAAGGAAAAAAGCAGAAGATTTTGTCCATGGCCATCATGTACCCCAATCTGCTTCAGATGGTAACCCTCAAAAACAGCGGCATTACAAACGTGGAGCAGGTGAAGGGAAAGACTGTCAGCACCGGGAGCCCGGGAAGCGGCACCAATTTCATGGCGGAAGAGGTGTTCAAGGCTCTGGGTATTGCCAAAGACGCCTACAAGGACTCGCGGCTCTCCTTCACCGAGAGCGCCAACGCTCTTCGAGACGGCATGATTGAAATGGGAACCTGGTGCGTGGGGCCCGGTACCAGCTCTATTATGGATCTGTCCACGACCCATGATATTCGAATCCTCCCCTTTACCCCTGAGCAAACGAAAAAAATCCTGGCTGCCAACAAGACCTACTCCGCCATTGAGCTCTCAGGCGACGTGTATCGCGGGGTGGATAAACCCGTCCCCACCATCGGTGTCTGGAATGTGATGATCTGCCAGAAATCTCTGGATACGGAGCTGGTATACAAGCTGGTAAAGGCCTTGTTCGAGCACAATGACCTTCTCAAGAAGATACATCCGTCCGCAGCCTATACCACTCCCGAAAATGCGGTGAAATACTCTCCCATACCGCTCCATCCGGGCACCATCAAGTATTTGAAGGAAAAGGGTATTGAGGTACCCGCAAACCTGATACCGTAAACGTCAGGGGGGATGTGAAAAAACCGTTGCGAGTAACCTTGTGGGCCATTTGGGTCCCATTGGGTGTGTTCGCCGCCTGGCTTTTACCGGGCGATTTGGAGTTGCGCGTTACCCCGGTGGGGAAAGCCGATCCCATGCTGGTTTTGCCCCTGAAACCGGGGGAGCGGTTTACCCTCCACTATATGCATTCGGTGGAAAATGCGCCCATCTGGGAAACCCACAGTGTGGACCGCGAGGGGCGAATCTATATTGAAGAAGAGCGCTACCTGAAATTCGGAGCCGGCATGGGCCGCATGCCGGGAATCGGGCGCATGGTGCGACAAGGCCCCTATGAGGTCATCGAAAACATGCATATGCCTACGGGCGATTTTGTGTTGCGCATCGGGAGCCCGGGGGTCGACCACACGGTTTTGTGGCGCGGGGGTAAGGCGAACCTTTCCGCGCTGGCGCCCCATGTGGCGGTTCTGTTCAGTGCTCGCCCGGTGAGTTTGCTGTACCGGATTTATCGTGTGTTTTTTCCCCATTCCGCAACACCTTAGAAAATGAACGGGAGACGACCATGACGGAAAAAAATGAGACCGCATCTTCTTCCCCCATGGATAAAGGCATTACAGGCGCCGTCGCTGTGATCGGCATAGGGTTGAGCCTTTTTCAACTCTACACGGCCGGTATCGTTGCCATGACCGCCATGCGGCACCGGGCGGTTTTTCTCTCCAGTATTCTGGTGCTGGCTTTCCTGACCCGTCCCCTGTGCAAGAATAAGAACCATAAGGCCTATGGGTTGCTGCGCTGGGTCGATATTATGCTCTGCGGTCTGAGTGTGGCCGTTGGGGCATACATTTTCATCGATTTAACCGGGATTTTCAGCCGCCAGGGGGACTGGAGCCAGTGGGATATCGCCACCGGGATTGTCCTCATTCTGCTGGTCCTGGAAGCGACCCGACGGGTGATCGGATTGAACCTAACCTGTATTGCCCTGGCGTTTCTCTGTTTCGGCTATTACGGCCCCTACGTGCCCGAAATTCTGGTCCACAAGGGATATTCCATTGAACGGATGGCAACCACCCTGTCCCTGACCACCGAAGGCATATTCGGTCTGCCCACCGGAGTGGCGGCCACCTTTGTCTTTATTTTCATCCTCTTCGGGTCCTTTTTGGAAAAGACAGGGGCGGGCAACTTTTTCATCGACATGGCCTATTCCATAACCGGAAGGTTTTCAGGGGGACCGGCCAAAACCGCCGTTGTGGCCAGCGGATTCATGGGCTCCGTTGCCGGGAGTGCCGTGGCCAATGTGGTGGCCACGGGGTCCTTTACCATTCCCATGATGAAAAAGATCGGCTACAAACCCCATGTGGCCGCAGCCGTGGAGGCGGCCGCTTCCACCGGGGGACAGCTCATGCCCCCCATTATGGGCGCCGGTGCCTTTCTCATGGCCGAATTCACCCAGACCCCCTATCTGGAGATCATAAAAATCGCCTTCATACCGGCGGTGCTTTATTTCTTTTCCGTGATCCTTTTTGTTCACGTGGAGGCGCAGAAAGACGGTATATGGGGGCTCCCCAAGGAGATGCTCCCCAGCTTTTTCAAAACGCTCAAAAAAGGCATCCATTTCATTATCCCCGTGGGCATCCTGATCACGGTTCTCGTCATGAACTACAGCCCCATGATGGCGGGTTTCATCGCAATCCTGGCTCTTTACCTTACTGCGCTAATTCGTAAAGCCTCACGGATTTCATTTATGACCCTTCTCAAAACCCTTGAGGATGGGGCGAAAAACGCAGTGGTGGTGGCCGTGGCTTGCGCCGCTGCGGGCATTATCGTGGGCATCGTCAATCTGACGGGGACGGGGCTGAGGTTTTCTTCTCTGGTGGTCTCCCTTTCCCACGGGATTCCCCTCCTGGCGCTCGGTCTGGTGGCCCTGACATCCTTGCTGCTGGGGATGGGACTGCCGGTGACCGCCTCCTATATCGTCCTGGTGATTCTTGCCGGACCGGGATTGATGGATTTGGGGATTCCCCTTTTGACGGCCCACATGATCGTCTTCTGGTACAGCCAGGATGCCAACGTCACGCCGCCCGTGGCCCTGGAATCCTTTGCCGCCTCGGGTATTGCCGGTTCCAGCCCCATGAAGACGGCATTTACCTCCTGGAAACTGGCCAAAGGGCTCTACATCCTGCCTGTCGTCATGGCCTACCATCCCCTGCTGTTAAACGGCCCTACCGGCGAGGTGGCCCAGACGGTTATTTTCTGCACCCTCTCCATCATTGCCTTTGTGGTGTGCATGGAACGCTTTTGCCTGGTTCGCCTCACTTGGGTTGAAACCATTTTGTTCGGTGCTTCAGCTGTTCTGCTCATCTGGGCGGATGACACATTGAACTATATAGGACTTGTCATTTTCCTGGCTTTTGTGGCATACCAGGTCATCCGATTCAGAAAAGAGCCCCGCAGAAAACCGACTGCGTTGACCGGAGGAGTCCATGAAAGTCCCAAAGCCGTTTGAACTGGTTAAAAAACAGGAAATTGCTGAACTGAAAGCCGAAGCTTATTGGTACCGCCACAGAAAGACAGGGGCGGAGATTCTATCCATGATCAATGATGACGAAAACAAGGTCTTCGGCATTACGTTTCGAACCCCCCCCTTTGATTCAACGGGCGTTGCCCATATCCTCGAGCATTCCGTTCTTTGCGGATCCAGAAAATATCCGGTGAAAGAACCTTTTGTGGAACTTCTAAAAGGGTCGCTCCAGACCTTTTTAAACGCCTTTACCTATCCGGACAAGACCTGCTACCCCGTGGCCAGTCAGAATCTTCAGGATTTTTATAACCTCATGGATGTCTATCTGGACGCGGTATTCTATCCCAGGATCACGCCGGATATTTTTCAGCAGGAAGGATGGCATTTTGAACTGGAGAAGATGGATGCCGAAATGGTTTTCAAAGGAGTGGTCTATAACGAAATGAAAGGGGCTTATTCTTCACCGGATAATGTGCTCTCGGAATACTCCCTCCAGTCCCTGTTTCCGGACAATGCCTACGGCCTGGATTCGGGGGGAGATCCCAAAGAGATTCCCAACCTTACCTACGAGCAGTTTTATGACTTTCACAAACGGTATTATCACCCGTCCAACGCACGGATCTTTTTTTGCGGGGATGATGACCCTCTGGAACGCCTGAACCGCCTGGAGTTTGTTCTGAAAGAATTTGAGCCCGTTTTGGTGGATTCCAAAGTTCGGTTGCAGGCGCCCTTTGATGAGCCCAAAAAACTGGTTCGCCCTTATATGGCGGGTGAAGCGGATGGGACGGCGGCCAGGGGAATGATCACCGTGAACTGGTTGCTGGAGGAAACAACCTTGGTGGATGCCAATTTTTCCCTGCGGGTTCTGGATTTTATTCTGTTGGGCATGCCCGCCTCTCCATTGAGAAAGGCGCTCATCGGTTCGGGGCTGGGCGAGGACGTCACGGGCGGCGGACTGGAAAGCGAACTTCGCCAAATGAGTTTTTCCACCGGCCTGAAGGGCATTGAACCGAAGAATGCTCAGAAAATCGAGAATCTAATTCTGGAGACCTTGAAATCCCTCAGCCTTTCCGGGATCGACCCTCATACGGTTTCGGCGGCCATGAATACCATTGAATTCCGCCTGCGGGAAAACAATACCGGCAGTTTCCCCCGGGGCCTTTCCCTGATGCTGCGGTCCCTCACCACCTGGCTATATGGTGGCGACCCACTGGATTTGCTGGCTTTTGAAGGACCTCTCCAAAGGCTCAAAAAGCAAATTGAAACCGATCCCCACTATTTTGAACGGCTGATCGACCGAGCATTTCTTTCAAATCCACACCGAACCACCCTGGTGCTGGAACCCGATTCCGAGCTTCGGAAAAGGGAAGCGGAAGCTGAAAAGGAAGGCTTTTAAAAGCCAGGGCCGGCATGGATGAAGAATCGCTGAAAGCGGTCCAGGAAAATACCGTTCGGCTCAAACGTCTCCAGGAAGAACCGGATTCCCCGGAGGCCTTGGCCACCATCCCCATGTTGAAGCGGGAAGATCTGGAGCCGCAAAATAAAATCATTCCACTGGTCGAGATGGATGAAAAGGGTACTCCGATTCTCTTTCACGATCTGTTTACCAACGGCATTGTTTATGTGGATCTGGGTCTCAACCTTCAATCTCTGCCCGCACGGTACGTGCCCTATGTTCCCCTTTTGGGGCGGGCGTTTGTTGAAATGGGTACGGAAAAGGAAGATTTTGTATCGCTGGGCCAACGCATCAGCCGAAAAACCGGAGGGATTCATCCGACACCCTTTACATCGGATGTGCAGGGCGTAAAGGAGAGTGCCGCGTGGCTTTTTCTTCGGGGAAAAGCCATGCTTCACCAGGCCGATGAGCTGTTTGAGATTTATGAAGACGTGCTGCTTAAGATCAAGTTGAACAATCGGGAGCGCTTCAGGCAAATGGTCATGGAGGAAAAGTCCCGGGTTGAGCAGAAATTGATCCCCTCGGGGCACCAGATGGTGAACCAGCGTCTGAAAGCCCATTTTTCCCAGTCCCATTGGGCTTCGGAACAAATGGGGGGGGTGAGCTATCTCTTTTTTATTCGACAACTCGCTCGGGACGTGGAAGAAGACTGGGAGCGGGTCCTTGCCGTACTGAAAGATATTCACCGCATTTTGGTGAACCGAAAGACCCTTCTGGCCAATGTCACCACAGATACTTCCGGATTAAATCGCATTGAACCCCGTTTACGTCGGTTGCTGCAGTCCATGCCGGAAATTCCGGTTTCCTCAACCGACATTTCGAAGACGGATTGGCCTTTTCGAAGCGAACCTGTTTTTGAAGGATTGACCATCCCAAGCCAGGTCAACTACGTGGGCAAAGGTGCGGATCTTAAAGAACTGGGCTATCATTTTCACGGCTCGGCCCTGGCCATTACGCGGTATATTCGCAATGCCTGGTTGTGGGATCGCATTCGGGTTCAGGGGGGCGCCTATGGGGCCTTCTGCCTGCTGGATCGTATTTCCGGGGTATTGACCTTTGTTTCCTATCGGGATCCCAACCTGACAGAGACTCTGGATATATTCGACCGATCGGCGCAATTCCTTGAAAATCAAACCCTCACGGATGATGAATTGACCAAAAGCATTATCGGGGCTATTGGAGATCTGGACGGTTACAGGTTGCCTGATGCCAAAGGATTTATTTCCATGGCCCGCTACCTTACGGGTGATACCGAAAGCCTGCGCCGGCAAATGCGGGAAGAACTCCTGGGAACCACGGTCTCCGATTTTAGGAAAATGGCCCGGGTTTTAGGGGAAATGGCGGAAAAGGGCGTGGTCAAGGTTTTGGGTTCCTCCAGCGCCATGGAAGCGTTGGAAAAAAAACGACCGGGCTGGCTCAAACAACTGAAGGTAATATAAAGAAGGAATATAATAAGGAGAAAAAAAATGGCCAAGCATTTTGTATTGCTGCATGGGGCCTGGCATGGAGGCTGGTGCTGGGACGGGGTTGTTAAAGCGTTGGAAGAAGCCGGGCATACGGCGGAGGCGCCCACCATGCCGGGGCATGAACCAAAAGACGACCGGTCCGGGATCCGGTTCGAAGACTATGTGGAGGCGATCGTCCGTGTGGTGGCGCAACAACCGGCGCCGGTGGTTCTGGTGGGGCATTCCTCTGCAGGCTTTATGATGCAGGCGGCGGCGCCCAAAGCCTCAGGAAAAATATCCCAGCTGATTTTTCATAACGCGTTTATTTTGCCGGACGGAAAATGCCAGTTTGATCTGGTCCCGCCGGAGGTGGCCGAAGGTATGACCGCTGCCGCAAAAGCTTCACCGGACAGCTGCGTTCCCATAGATGAAGGGTTTGTTCGAGGTGCCCTTATGGGCGATGCATCCAAGGAAATCCAGGACGCGTTGATCTCCCGATTGGTGCCCCAGCCCATTTCACTTTTTACCACTTCCGTGAGCACCGGCGCTTTTGAAGCTCTTGCCATTCCAAAAACGGTACTCTTCTGCAAGGATGATGCCTCCCTTCCGCCGGGCGCGTATCTGGGTATGGCGCAGGGGTTGGGTGAACATGATGTAATTGAACTGGAGGGTGGCCACGAGACGCTTTTTATCAATCCCAAAGCACTTGCCGGGGCACTGATCAAGGCCCTCAAGTAGAGAAGGATTTTCTTTCCTCAGGCATCGTGAGCCATAGACGAAAGAGACAAATTAGCGATCTTTGTACCACCTGTTGATTTTCCATGACCACCAAACGTTTTCTGATTCTCGTTCCTACGATCATCATTTTATTCCTGCTCCAGTCTTACCTGTGGGTCCCCACCTACGAGGAGCAGACCAAGGGGAATCCCAACCGTCTGCGTGAATATGTAACCGCATCCCTGGGAGATGCAACGCTTCTGAACCCGATCCTTTCGGCCAACAGCAGCAGCAGCCAGATCGAGTCCATGGTCTTTGAAGGTCTCATTGACTATGATGAAGAACTTCGGTTCCGGGGTCGGTTGGCGACTTCGTGGAAGGTGTTCGAGGAAGCCTATTTCTATGTAAACGATCAGGCGAAAATATCCCATGGGGAAGTGCCGGATGTCCAGGCGCTGGTCCGTTTACTGGAAAATGCAAAGAAAAAGAGCGCCACTTTTCCGCCGAAAGTCGCGGATTCCCTGAATCGAATCGAATCCATTATTCCACTGCCGCCTGAAGGTTCGACGGTCATCAAAAACCTCAAAGCCACCGGGCCCGAAACAAAACCCGAGTCCGTAGAAATTTCTGTCAAGGCACCTGCCCGAATCAAACTCGTTCTTTCGGAAGTGGACCAGGATCTTTTCGATAACCTTTCCGTCATTCTTGGCAATGACTATTTTTCCACCTTTGATCCCGCCGAATATGTGACGGCCAGATCCCCTGTGGCGGAAACGATGTTATCCACGTGGGCGAAGGAGATTCTGCCCGCAACGGAACATAACCCCGTGCTCATCTTTAATCTTCGCCCCAACGTGAAATTTCACGACGGGCACGTATTGGATGCCGATGATGTGCGGTTTACCTATAAAGCCATCATGAACCCCAAGAATCTTTCGCCGAGGGTTTCCGACTATGAACCCGTTAAATCGGTGGAAGTGCTGGATCCCCTGAAAGTTCGAATCGTTTACAAGCGGTTGTATTCACCCGCCATCGGCACCTGGGCCATGGGCATTCTGCCCCAGCACCTGCTGAATGACGAAGCCCTTAAAAAAGAAGCACTGGACTCGGGTAAAGACCCGGAGACCTATTCCATGCGCCAGAGCCGCTTTAACCGACAGCCCGTCGGTTGCGGGCCGTTCACCTTTCGAGAATGGAAGTCGGATCAGTTTATCAGCCTAAACGCCTTTGAGGGGTATTGGGAAGGACCTCCCAATTATAAACGGTATGTCATGCGCATCATCCCCGATCTCCTGACCCAGGAAATGGAATTTTACGCCGGAACCCTCGATGCCTACAATGTGCAGCCCCACCAGGTCAAACGGTTGACCGATGACCCGCGGTTTCAGAGTTTTTCAGGGACGTCCTTCGGGTACACCTATATCGGCTACAACATGCAAAGACCCCCCTTTGACGATGTGCGGGTGCGAAAAGCCCTGGGCATGGCCATTGACGTGAACAAAATTATCAATTATGTGCTTTATGGGCAGGGGGAGGATATTACCGGTCCATTTGTGAAGCAGACCGATTACTATGACCACAAGATCCCACCCCTGCCATATGATCCGGAAGGGGCGCTGAAACTGCTTCAGGAAGCAGGATTTCAAAAAAACAAAGCCGGCTGGCTTGAAAGGGACGGCAAACCGTTTCAATTCACCTTGATCAGCAACAGCGGCAACGACATTCGTAAAGCCGTCCTGGCCATCGCCCAGGATGCATGGCGTCAGATCGGCATCGATGTACGGACGGACCTTTTGGAGTGGTCTGTTTTTATACAGGAGCGTGTGGACAAGCGGGATTTTGACGCCGTGGTGCTCGGCTGGGTCATGGGCATCGCCCCGGATCTGTATCAGATCTGGCATTCCAGCCAGACCCATCCCTATCAATTAAACTTTGTGGGTTTTAAAAACAAAGCGGCGGATGATTTGATTATCAAAATTCGTAGAGAGTATAACCATGAAAAACAGGTGGACTATTGCCATGAGCTCCATAAAATCATCGCCTATGAACAGCCCTATACCTTTTTGTATGTGGGCAAATGGACGGCGGTTCTGGACAAGCGGGTCGTGATCAAGGATTTTGATGAGGACGGCAATATGCTGTACAAAAAGATCAAACCCACCAAAACGGGATCCTATACCTTCCATTTCAACAAATGGATCAAGGTGCCCAATATGCCCCAGATGACCACGGAAGGATGGTAAAGATTTATGTTTTCGTTCATCGGCCGAAGCATCGTTCAAAAAACCATCACGCTTTTTTTTGTTTCCGTGGTGTCGTTTCTGATCATTCATCTGGCGCCCGGGGAACCGAGTCAGATTGATCCCATGAACCCGAAATTCACACCGGAAATGGTGGAACGGTTTCAAAAGCAGTTCCACCTGGATAAGCCTTTGTATACCCAGTATCTCTATTTTTACCGGGATCTCTTTACGGGAAAAATCGTATCGTGGAAGGACAATCAATCGGTGCTTAAAAAAATCTGGGAGCGCTTTTTAAACAGCCTTCCTCTCTTTATTGTGGGGACGCTTCTCACCTGGACCCTTGCTTTTCCCGTGGGCATCCGGTCGGCCATTCACAGAGGGGGCATTTACGACCGAAGCGCCACGTTTTTTTCCTATTTTCTCATTTCAATCCCGGGATTCTTTTTTGCTTACATCCTCATCATACTGGTGGTGACCGTCTTTCATGTGCCGGTGATCGGCATGGAAACCTACGGCATGGGAAATGCGCCCTGGCCCAATCTCTTCATGGATCGCATCTGGCATCTTCTGATCCCCTCCGTCCTGGGCGCCACGGCGGGCATCGCCGTTCTTTCACGATATGTGCGAAGCCAGATGCTGGAGGTGGAAGGGCAGGATTATGTTCGCACCGCCAAAGCCAAAGGGCTTTCTCCGGATCAGGTTCACTATAAGCATGCCCTTCGAAATGCCCTGCTCCCCTTCGTTACCATGTTCGGATTGATTCTGCCCGGGCTCATCGGCGGATCCGTCATTATCGAAAGTATTTTTTCCTGGCCGGGGATGGGGCGAATGGCCTATGAAGCCATTCTGGCCAGAGATTACCCCATTATTTTGACTGTTAATTTCCTTTCCGCCGTACTGGTTCTGGCAGGCACTTTTCTCTCAGACCTGCTCTACCTGGCGGTGGACCCGAGAATACGACTGTAAGCCATGACGGAAGAAACCCTGACCGAAAATACCGAAATGCTGGAAGGCCCTCAGGCCCCCAGGCAATCCTGGTTTCATGAGCGCTTTCAACGGTTCAACCAGAATCGCCTGGCCATTGTGGGGCTGGTGATTTTTCTGGCTTTCTTCATCACCGCGGTAGCCGGGGTTATTTTGACCTCCGGACAGGATCCCGTATTCAACCCTGCTCAGGTTCGGCTTCAGGAAAAACTGCTGCCCCCTTTCAGCCGACCCAATCTGGCGACCCTTAAAACCCATGAGGCGCCCACCCTCGGCATCTACCTGCTGGGAACCGACGACCTGGGCCGCGATGTGTTTGCAAGGATGCTGCAAGGCGCCTGGGTTTCCCTGACGGTTGGGTTTGTGGCCGTGGGCATCGCCGTCATCGTGGGCATTTTCCTGGGCGGGCTTGCGGGGTACTACGGCCAGGGGGGTATCGGGTATGACCAGATCCTGGGCTTCCTGATTCTCCTGTCGGGAATCATTTTTTTTATTCTCGGATGGAGCAAGCTGGGTTTCACCTTTTTTGCAGCCGGGGTCTTCATGATGATCCTTTCCTTCAAAACCAGACGGGCAAAAGGAAACCGCCTGGTGCCCGGTTGGCTTCAAAAGACCGCTTTTTCCTTTGACACCCTCATCATGCGCATGGTGGACATCATGCTCTGCTTTCCCAGTTTCTTTCTGATTCTCACAGTGGTGGCGCTCCTGCCGGCCAGCATCTACAACATCATGATTGTGATCGGGCTCACCAGCTGGATGGGAACCACCCGGTTTGTGCGGGCCGAGTTTCTCTCTTTAAGGGAACAGGATTTCGTGAGTGCCGCCAAGGCCCTGGGGGTGGGGAATTTTCGAATCATCTTCAGACATATGATGCCCAACGCCATTGCGCCGGTGCTGGTCTCCGCCACCATCGGCATTGCAACGGCCATTCTGACGGAGGCCGGCCTCAGTTTCCTGGGCTTCGGCGTTCCGCCGCCGTACGCCACGTGGGGAAATATTCTTTCAGACGGCAAACGCTTTATTTTTGATGCGCCCTGGCTGACCTTCGTTCCGGGCATCGCCATTTTGGTTGTGGTCCTCTGCTTCAACCTTTTTGGGGAAGGCTTAAAAGATGCCTTGAACCCCAAACTGAGGCAGGAATAGGGGTCGTTTTGAATTTTGGAAACTGAACGCATGAGCTCTCGAAAACCACTTCTTTCAACACAGGACCTGAAGGTCTATTTTTACGGACGGGATAAAATCTCACGGGCCGTGGACGGGGTGAGCTACAATATTCATTCCGGGGAAACGGTCTGTCTGGTGGGAGAGTCGGGGTGCGGAAAGACGGTCTCGGCGCTCTCCGCTTTGGGGCTGGTTCCCAGTCCGCCCGGGAAAATCGTGGGCGGGCGCATTCTTTTTAAGGACCGGGATATTTTGAAGTTCGATGACGCCGCCATGCAGAAATTGAGAGGCAACCAGATTTCCATGGTGTTTCAGGAGCCCCTGACGTCCCTGAACCCGGTTTTTACCATCGGAGACCAGATCGGGGAAGCCATAAGAACCCACGAAAAGATCGAACAGGAAGCGCTGAATATGAGGTGCGTTCAGCTGTTAAAAGAGATGGGGATACCGTCTGCTGAAGCGCGATTGAAAGATTATCCCCATCAGTTGAGCGGCGGGCAGCGCCAAAGGGTCATGATCGCCATGGCACTGGCCTGCAACCCGGATTTGATGATCGCCGACGAACCCACAACGGCACTTGATGTCACCGTCCAGGCCCAGATCCTGAACCTTCTGAAATCCGTGCAGGAGAGGGCTTCCATGTCCATTCTGTACATCACCCACGACCTGGGGGTGGTCTCCGGGATTGCGGACCGCGTGTATGTGATGTATGCGGGGCTTATTGTGGAAGAGGGGAATACGCGCCAGGTTTTCGGCAATGCCGCTCATCCCTACACCCAGGGGCTTCTGGCATCCCTTCCCAACCGGGAAAAGCGGGGGCGGCGGCTTCATAATATTCCCGGTACGGTACCCAACCCCGCTTACAAACCGGAAGGGTGCCCGTTTCATCCCAGATGCACTCATGCGGTGAAGAGTTGCAAAACCGTGCTGCCCCGTATCATGGATTTGGGGAAAGGACATTGGAGCCGCTGTCCTGTATTGGCCTAAAAAAGCTCTCTGCTAAAAGGGCGCACTGTTTACGATTTAAAAATAGAGATAATGGCAGAAACAGGCAAGAATAATTCTTTTACACTGAAGGTGGAGAACCTTAAGAAATATTTCCCCGTTCACAGGGGATTTTTTAAACGGGTTGCCGCCCAAGTCAAGGCCGTGGATGGTGTTGATTTTGAAATCGAAACGGGAAAAAGTCTGGGGCTCGTAGGGGAAAGCGGTTGCGGCAAATCGACGGTGGGCCGTCTGATACTAAAGCTATTGGAACCCGATGCCGGGAAGATCATTTATAAGGGAAAGGATATCAGCGACCTTTCACCCAAAGAAATGCTCCCCTTGAGGAAAGAGATTCAGATTGTCTTTCAGGATCCCTATGGGTCTCTCAACCCTCGAATGACCATCGGCCAGAGTATTGACGAAGGGCTTCGGTGCATCGGTCTCAAAAAAGCTTTGCGCAAACCCCGTCGTGATGAACTTCTGGAAATGGTGGGCATCTGGCCCGGGAGCGCCGACCGATACCCCCATGAATTCAGCGGAGGACAGCGCCAGAGGGTGGGAATCGCCCGTTCTTTAAGCGTCAATCCGTCCCTTATTATTTGCGACGAACCGATCTCGGCCCTGGATGTGTCGATACAGGCCCAGATCATCAACCTGCTCAACGACCTGCAGGACCAGCTTGGCCTCAGCTACCTTTTCATATCCCACGACCTCAACGTGGTAAGCTACCTCAGCGACCGGGTGGCCGTCATGTATCTGGGCCACATCATGGAGTACGCGGATACGGAAAGTCTATTTGAAAAGCCGTTGCACCCTTATACCCTGGCGCTCCTTTCATCCGTTCCGAAAATTGAAGCGATGGGCACCTCTGCGGCATATACCTCGCTTAGCGGGGACGTCCCCACCCCTTTGGATCCGCCGCCGGGCTGCAAATTTCAGGGAAGATGTCCCCGGGTGGAAGAAAAATGTCGAAAGGAAGAGATCCAGTTTTCCCGTTTTGACGGCAACCACTGGGTGAGATGCTGGAAGGTCAGCCCATAACCCCCTTCGATTGCGGGCGTATTGTGACTTGCGGCTTTCCGATTTTTTTGCCTTGACTTTTGCTTAAAACCTGATAACATTCCCGTTTCTGCTGGGGGATCGTATAGGGGTAATACGACGGGTTCTGGCCCCGTTAACCGAGGTTCGAATCCTCGTCCCCCAGCCACTTATCTGGTCCCATCGTCTAGCGGTCTAGGATATCGGCCTCTCACGCCGGAGACACGGGTTCGATTCCCGTTGGGACTACCAGTAGTTATTTAAAGGGCTTACGTTGATTTCGTAAGCCCTTTTTTGTTGGGTTGAAAGCCAGTTTCCCACCCTATTTCCCACCTCAAAGGAGTAAATGAGCCATTCATAGCCTTGCCATCATATCAAAAATACATACCCCACACCGTACCCCTCAAAATTCCCACCAACCAATACCAGAACCGTATCATGTTCAGGATTGACCAACCAGAAGAAAAAGCTCTTCCCTTGCTTAGGCTGTATCCCGGTAGCATGACACCGTCCTCAAAAAGGGTAATTGTGTATACGGCTTTTCAGAAGATCACCCAAAAGCACATTTTCCCACCAAAAACCTCTTGCTTTTCAGGTGCATTGAACAGACTGAAATAAAAAGGGAAACATAACATTAGATGCCAAAATCATAACTATTCCGTAATCGATGCGTCATCGTTGACATCAGCTGCATGGTCTGCTCTAAGTTATTCCGTTCATTTCGTTATTTCTGGGGCCTCCCTGGGTGGCTTGCTTGTCCCATAGACCATTCAACATTTCAAAGGAGCCGATATGATGGAAGGTGTAAACCCGCACGTCTTCATGTTGGCGTCGTACGCGCTTTGTGATCAGTAAAATCTATGTTAACAAGTTGGATTTAAATGTTATTTGCCCTATTTCCGTTGAGGGGACTTATAAAGAAACATTATAAACATTGTTCGCGGTGCATGAGGGAACACAATGAAAACGATTGTACTTACCACTGCAGTTATCTTGCTTCTCGACTTGTTGTCTTTTGTAGGTTGTGCAACGACTAAATCTGAGATGGCAGCAAAAGTACTTCAGGCCGACGAGAGAATGATCACTAATTGCAAGTATTTGGGCGATGTAACCGGCACTTCAGGATGGGGAAACTTGGCGGCATCAACCGGAGTAAATAACGCCAAAAACGAAGCCCTTGAGCAAGCAGCGAGCCTAGGGGCTACTCATGTGGTTTGGACTCAAGTTTCTGCTGGTTATGTTTCCTTTGTCAATGGCAGAGCCTACCGGTGTGAATAGGGTCAGTTGTCCTTACGCGTCTTCTTGAATGAGCAGCGAATGTGTTATGCAGAAACCATATATCCCCCCGAGTGATCGGTAAAATCTATTTTAACTTCTTGCATTTGCGTTTGAGTTACTGCATTTTGCTAAGGGGTGTTATAATGCGATATTCCCGTTAAGGGGTTTACCGAGAAACTATATAAACATTGTTAGCACTTAAAATATGAATCATTTAGAACAATTAGTAGCAGAGTGGTATGAGTATCGAGGATACTTTGTTCGTCGGAATATCCAGGTTGGCCCACGGTCAAAGGGAGGATATGAATGTGAACTTGATGTAGTTGCTTTTCATCCAACAAAGCATCATCTAGTTCACATTGAACCGTCAATGGATGCCGATTCTTGGGCGAAACGAGAGGCGCGTTATACCAAAAAGTTTGAGGCTGGTCGAAAATACATTCCCGCCTTATTTGAAGGAATCGATCTGCCAAACGATATAGAACAAATAGCACTGCTCGGCTTTGCTAGTAATAGAAATGTGAAGACATTGGCCGGGGGTCGCGTTATGACGACCTCAGAGTTATTTGTGGAAATAGTCTCCGAAATTTCAGGCAAAAAAGTGGCTAAAGCAGCAGTACCAGAACAGTATCCACTTTTACGAACATTACAATTTGCTTGTGAGCATCGCAAGGCAGCCGACTGGTGCTAACCCACCAGTGGTGCCGACCCAAAATGCCGGGTGGCACAGTTCAACCGATGGCGCCGATGCTACGCGCCGCACCATCGGCGGGGCCGTTAGGCATAATCAAACAATTATGAATGAATGGGTCATTAATATAGACATGGAAGGATTCAGTTATCTTTGGGAAAGAGAGGATAGAATCCTTCTGTCACTGGGCGAACTTATGAGTGCCATATTCCGCATCGGGCGGCGGTGTTATTCCGATTATGGTGATAGGTTGTTTGTTCACCAAATAGGAGATGGATTCATCGTAAAGAGTGATATCCACGAAGAGAATCTGGAACGACCTCTATCGATCGCAGTTGCCCTCATGCAGCATGTTGCGTCAACTGGACGATTTGCTAAGGCTACCATTGCTGAGGGAGACCTACCTGATATCAAGGGCTGTTACCCAAGGGAGGTTATGGATAATCTTGGGGAAGACAACCGTGTTCGCTTGGGCAGAGGATTGATGACTATCTTTCCTGTGATGGGCACAGCTCTGATCAATTCGATAAAGGTAGCGAAAGATTCACCTCGTGGTCCGCTCTTAACGCTTGAGGCTTCATTTCTGGCGAGAATCCCCTCAACTTTCCCCACGAAATCCCTTAAAGGAAAGAAGTACGACCTCCTATCAGTCGATTGGGTGCACGCAGAAAGTGCTTTGTTGCAGGATCTCAAGCAAAATGCGGTGCTTGTTCCGGCCTCAATTGCGTCACTTGAAGCTGTGTTGATGAACTACTGCAAAGAATATGACCATGAGTTGCCAGCAAGATGGAAAGCAAACTGTAGACGTTTGTTAAGGCTTCCAGGATGTCGAAAGGGTACTCTGGCCTCTTTGATCAGTTGAACCGACATGCGCTTGCTTGTCTCAATCCTTGAACCATAAAGGAGGAAAAACAATGACAATTGAAGAACGCTTCAAAAGTTTGGAGCGTCAGTTATCTTTAACACGGTGGCTGCTAGCATTCGTCATCTTGATAATCGTGGGGGCTATTGCATGGAAATCGACAACGATGATACCTGTTGTGGAGGCAAAACAAGTTGACAATAGCCAGCAGGTCATTCGATCTAAAACTTTCATTCTTGAGGATAAGGATGGCAGGATTTGCGGTATGTGGGGCGTCTCTAATGAGGGTAATCCTGTTCTTCAAATTTACGACAATAATGGGAAAGCCCGTACCAGCATTGGCGTGGATAAGATTGGAGACGAGATCACTCCGAGATTCATGTTGTTGGATGGAGATGAAAAGCAATCTGCTGGATTATTCTCAAGAAAGGAAGGCTCAATGCTTATTCTGAGTGGAAAGAATTCCCAAAGGATAATGGCAGCAGTGTACAATGACGATACATCAATTAGACTTCTCGGCAAAGAAGGCACTGAGCGCATTTCATTAGTAGTAAGAAAAGACGCGACCGTCATCGTTTTATCAGATAAGAATGGCAAGGTCATTGAAGGGCTTGGAAAATAGAAGAAATGCTCTGTTCAAAGAGAACTTATTGCCCAATCGGGTAGCCGGAGGTCTTTCTCCCCCAGCCCCCACGGCACCCCGCATGCGTGTCCGCACGGGGCGTGTCATCTGGTTGGTGTTTCGACAAATGAAACCCCATCTTCAGGTCAGGCTGAAAACCATGAAATCGTCCTGCTTGACACGTTCCCCTGATTGGTCTATCAAAATACTAAACAGAATATAGATTAAGTACTAAATAATTATACCAAATGAATCTGTAACATGGGGGCGAACAATGAAAAGATTATTGTATTTATGTATGGCTTTATCGCTTGTTCTTTTATTCGGAGCAACCTGCTACGCTGATTCATACGAAACTGAGCCGAACAATGACAAATCCCAGGCAGATGCGTTGGTATCGAGTGTGCCTATCATCGGGCAATGCTCTGACAAATATAATGATGATGACTGGTTCTATATTTGCACATCAGGATCTGATCTGATTGAAACGACCTTTGGGGTTGGGGGTGTATCACGCGGCACTTGGTTCGTTAGTGTAGAAGACGTTAACGGAAACCAGCTATCGGAATATAGGCACAAAGGCGATGTGGGGGATGCCACTGAATCCACATTCAATACTGCCGTTACTGCTGCGGGAATCTATTACATCAAAGTTACAGGCGGTTATCCTGAGGCATACTCCCTAACAGCTTCCATCTCTAGCCCAGGCGAATGCCCCACCGAACCATCCCAATACGACCTCACAGGCATATGGCAGGTAGTCGGCCAAGCCTATTATTTTTCCCTATACATCAAGGGTTCCTCGGTCATAATTATAACATTTGTCCCTGGCCAAGGAGAGGGTTACATGTTGGGAGACATTTCCAGCAATACAGGGCAAATTGTCTATGCAAGCGACCTTTCTCAATTTAACGCCACATTCACAGCCACATCAGCTACCACTGGGACGCTGACAGTCAACAATTGCGTGCCATTTGCGGGTGAATATTGTCTCCTGCCAGCCGGTTCGACGGTTAATGTGGTGAAAATCTTTTGAGGAAAGGGGAAATGGAAATGGCAACAAAGAATAACCTTGTTGATTGGGTGACTAAAGCTCTTGAAAAACATAACGGAAGCGCAAGCATTGCCCATATATGTAAATATATTTGGGAAAACTACGAGCAAGATTTGCGAGCATCAGGAGAGTTGTTTTACACCTGGCAGTACGATATGCGCTGGGCTGGTGTTCAATTGCGTAATTCGGGTGTAATAAAACCGACCGCCGTATCCCCCAAGGGTGGAATGGGGTCGCCCACCCATTAAAGGGCTTGTCAAATAAAAACACACTCCACCATCAGAAAAAAATAAAAATATTTTTTCTTTGACAACTGGATCTTTCTTGGACTCCGGAATACCCTGTTATTATTGCGTTCCGCACCCGTTACTTCAGACTACGAATTGTGCGTGGTCTTTTTGACCCGCTTCAGTCACCCATCAGGCTCAAGGCCATTAAAATTGTCAGGGTCGCGGAGTGTAGAGCCCCCAAACAGCTCGGAACGGAGCGACCCTTCCTTATTCTTATAGCCCCTGGTCCAATCGGACCCCAGAAAATCGTCGGTGCCATGCCGATTCCAAATATATGATTTCAGACCATATGGCTTTGAGCCAACCCCTTCCTGGTTATCGGCATGGGCGGAGCAAAATAGATAACAGGTAGTGGGTGCAGCAGTTCCCAATCAGACCAGAAGGATTATTACCAGACCCCAAAACGGATCACTGCTGCACCCAAATCAATTATCGGAAAAGCATGTTAACATCATAGGCCACTTGATCACGCATAATGTAATATGTGGCTTTACTCAGTTTGTTAGCCTGAAGTTCCTGGGGCAATTTCGTCCATAATACACCATAACACTTTGAAAATAAAGGATATATACGACTGCCCTGGCCATTTTCGGTGCGAAAACGTAGGCATGTAATATAGCACATATATACATATTATACTTGACATAATTGTGTTTATGTGCTAGGCATGGTCGACATGTACATCGCTACGATACCAAATCGCAACTCACCACCGGCCATTTTGCTCCGCGAAAGCTATCGCGAAGATGGAAAGGTCAAGAACCGCACATTGGCAAATCTATCCAAATTGCCGCCACAATCTATCGAAGTGCTGCGTCGTTCCCTCAAGGGTGAAAACCTTGTTGCGACAGATTCCTTTGAAATTATAGAGGATGGATCTCCCGCTCATGGTCACGTCGATGCGGTAATGACAGCCATGAGGCGATTGGATTTCTCAAGGCTCATTTGCTCAAGGCGTTCATCTCAGCGGGATTTGGTTGTGGCCATGGTTGCTGCGCGCATCCTCGAACCAAAATCAAAGCTGGCAACGACACTTTGGTGGGCTGATACAACGTTACCGGAAATGCTGGATGTCAATGATGCAAGTGAAGACGACCTTTACGATGCTATGGACTGGCTCTTGGGACGTCAAAGCGGCATTGAAAACAAGCTGGCGGATCGCCACCTTGAAAACGATGCTCTGGCTTTGTACGACCTGACTTCGAGCTATTTTGAAGGCCAGACATGCCCCCTGGCCGCTTTGGGGCACAACCGGGATGGAAAGAAAGGCAAGCTTCAGGTCAACTATGGCCTGCTTACCAATCGAAAGGGCATCCCTGTATCTGTGTCGATATTTGAAGGCAATACCGGGGACCCGAAAACCCTCATGCCACAGGTGGAGAAAGTGCGAGATGAATTCGGCATAAAACAGTTTGTGATGGTGGGGGATCGCGGGATGCTGACCCAAAAACAAGTCGATGCATTACAGGATATTGATGGCATTGATTGGATTGGTGCACTTCGTCCCGAGGCGATCAAGAAGCTGGCCACCAGTGGCGCCATCCAAATGGGCCTTTTTGATGAACGGAATCTTTTTGAACTCAAGCACCCGGACTTCCCGGGAGAACGCCTTATTGCTTGCCGGAATGTGGAGTTGGCTCATAGGCGGGCTGCCAAGCGAGAGAGTTTGCTTGAAGCCACTGCCAAGGAACTGAATAAGGTCCGGGGCATGGTTCAGCGGGGGCGATTGAACGGAAAAAATGAGATTGAAGTACGGGTACGCGGAATATTAGAAAAGTACCGAATCGGCAAACACTTCGAACTTGATATTCGCGAAGACGGGTTTAATTATAAAGTCAATGAAGAGGCACTCATTGCTGAAATAACGGCAAAGGGCAGTCCGGCACAAATCGAAAAGAGGCTTGAAAAGAGCCGGCATCACATTCAGTCTATCGAAAAACAATTGGCAAATTTTGCCCAAAAGGTCGATAGGGGCCGGTTGCACGGACAGGACGAGATCGGATTACGGGTCGGCAAGGTTATCAATAAGTACAAAGTTGGGAAGCATTTCGAACTCGATATTCGCGACAACGATTTCAGCTTCGAAATCAATAAAGAGAAGGTTAAAAAAGAGGCCGCACTCGATGGAATCTATATCGTACGATCCAGCTTGCCTGAAGATAGAATGGATGCGGACGAGACGGTGCGCAGTTATAAGTTGCTCAGCCAGGCTGAAAGAGCGTTTCGCTCCTTCAAAACCGTAGACCTCATGGTACGTCCCATTCGCCACCGTCTCGAAGACCGTGTTCGGGCTCATATATTTTTGTGCATGCTCGCCTACTATGTGCAGTGGCATATGATGGAAGCATGGAGGCCCCTGCTTTATGCCGACGAGGATCAAAAAGGTAAAGCCCTCCGTGATCCGGTTGCCCCTGCAAAACGCTCAGATTCGGCAATGAAAAAAGCAAGGACCAAGCAACTCGATGACGGTTCGGAAGTCTACTCCTTCCGTGGCCTTCTCGATCATCTAAGGGCAATCGTTCGCGCCACTTGCCGTTGTTCAGACGAAAGAGATGCTTCTGCGACTTTCATGATGACTACCAGGCGTAACCCCAAGCAACAGAGAGCATTTGATTTGCTCCAGACAATAGGGTTGTAGACAGTAGCGTTACACAAAATCTAATTTTAACGGCATGAATTTGTAGGATATTTATGCTTTTTTAAAAAAGGAACTTCAGGTTAGCCAGTGCCTTGGTTGCAAGAGTCGTGTTGCATTCGGCCATTTTGCGTTGGAAAAATCTTTGAGCTTTCTGACAGACCCTTGCGGCATGATGAGCGGCCTCAACATAGGCCCATGCCAGATACCTATTTCCGTTTTTCCTATTGTTTTCTCCTTTTTTCTTTTTATTTGAAGTTCTTTTGCTTTCAACACAGCGACAGTAAGATGAATAATTGCCGACTTTGGGAAAACGCCCAATATCTCCGACCTCCAGCATGATGGTCAGTCCCAAGATAGTGCCGATACCCGGCGTGGTTAAAAGCATCTGAAAGTCTTTTCTGAGATGAATTTGAGATTTCACTTCAGTTTCGATTTCCGTGATGATGCTGCCTAAAAAATGGATTGTTGACAAGTTTTTTTCTGCTGTGAATCGATGATGATAAGAATCGAAGAGCTTTTCGATAAAACCAATGTCAAAATCCTTAATGGAATTTCCCGAAAAATCGAGGCCTAGAATTCTTGAAATCATGCTTTGCAGGCTCAAGATCTGAGCCGTCCGTTGCTTAACAAACAAGAGCCGTCGACGAAGCAAATCTCTAACTGGCCGTTGCTCCTTCGGATATATATATCCTTGAGACAGAATTCCCAAACGCAAGAGGTGGGCCAGCCAGAACGAATCCCATTTGTCGTCAGTATGCTTTAACCCACTGTACGTCTGAATTGCAGAAGGATTTGCCAAGTGTACCTTGAACCCCTGTTCCTGCAATCCGTCGACGAGCCAGTACCAGTTGTAGGTAGACTCAACGACAACTCCCTTGAGTGTCTTTTTGAATGGGGCAAGCGCATTCAAAACGATTTCCAATCGGTTTTCATGCCGTTTGCTATAAAGCCGCTTATCGTTACCATCAATGATTCCTATGTAATTATTACTTGAGTGAAGATCAATTCCAGCGTATGTTTCCATTGCGACACCTCCTAAATTTATGGATTTTGCTGATCCTTATTCCATAGCACAAAGTGCTGTGGTTGCGGAGGTGTCTTTATTTGAATGTCAGTTCTGGAGCATCACGGCTCTTTTGATGACTCTAGGCCCTTTATATGATTATCAGTCCAAGCCAACTTATTGGAATTAAATGATATACTATAGAAATCCGTCTTGAAACCGGGGCTATATGGCCGTTTTTGGGGGCTAAAAGAGCGATATAGGGTCTGAAAAAGCTTGTTTTGGGAGTATTATTTATGAGAAATTAACAGGTTGTCGTGGTCCGACCCGGACCGACCGGGCCGCTTTGACCGCGTCCAGGCTCACAAAGGTGCTGATCCATGAGGGAATATGAAAACCGACGGCCGTGGGACGTCGGGTGGTCAGGTAATGCATCAGTTCGATGGACTTCGGCTCGCCGTCGGTCCGGCGGGATCGCCACTCCCCTGCGGCCACTGCCTTGTCGCGCCACCCATCGTCCCAATGAACGCCGCAGTGAATGCACTCGTACCAGGCCAGCTTGAGGCCCTTCATGCGCTTGGGATCCGGATGGACCGGTTTTCCGTCCTCGCCGGTTTCCTTGTTCCACTTGATCTGGTCGAAAATCATGGGCTGGTATTCGCCGCACTTGGGGCATTCCACCCAGAAATCAAAAATCACCTGGGCCTCCGTCTTCATGGCCTGGGTGATGGGTCCTTTTTCCACGGTGGGCGTGCTGATTTTCCAGATCTTGTGATCGTACTGGTATGTGATGACCCGCTTTTCAGCGAGGCGAATGGGGGCGGTCTCCCGTTTGGACGCGTGGGGCGGATACTTGTCGACTTCGTCCAGAACAAGGTGCTTGATGGGTTTGTTGCCCAGACGCGCGGCGGAACCGGCCCATGCCAGATAGAGCGGCATGTGCTTCAGCCTGATGCGCATGCTCGCCTCGTCATCGTCATATCCGGTCAGATATTTTCTCAACCGGGGAGACGATGTGATCATTGGAAGGATCCGGTCCTTGCTGTTGTCCCTGGCGGTGTCGCGGTCCGGGTAGACGTAAAGCATGGGGCCGGGATCCCGGTCGATGCGGTTCCCCTCGAAATTGTTCACCGCTTCGCTCACCCCCACCTGCGGCGCCTTGCAGACGATAACGACCCTCACGAACGGCAATGCACCGGCGTCCATGACCCCCACCAGGTACGGCGTCAGGTCGTTTCGCCACGGGCCGGGAAAGCTGCTCGTGGTGACGATGCGGTGCCGTTCCGACCATTTGCTGGGCCGTATGGGCTTCTTTCTCCGCAATACCAGGCGTTCGCCTTCGGACAGCCGCGCCGACACCGTGACGGGACGGCCGTGCGGGAGGTTCCGGAGAATGGCCTCAGGGATCCACGGGTCGCCTTCGGCGAACGGTTTTGGGTTTTGGGTTCATGCGTCACCTAATGGGTTGATCGGGAGCGGGCATTTTGCGGATCCCTTAGAGCAGCAAGGCTATATCCAGCTTTTACTATTGGCATTTTGCTGATTGACAATTTTCAGTCATATATGTACAATTGGTACAAAATATAAAAATCGTACATTTTGGGTATTTGTTATGCTGAATAAAATCACAACCGCCGATGCCAGAAAGAAATTTTCAAATATCATCAATCGAGTAGCCTTCGGAAACGAATCGTTTGTTCTTACCCGCCGAGGCGAGCCGGTTGCCGCCCTCGTTTCGATGAAAGAACTCAAACTCTTGCAGGAGTTAGAGGACCAAATCGATATAGAGGATGCGTGGAAGGCGAAAAATGAACCCGGTGAGCCTATCCCCTGGGAAGAGTTGAAAAAGGAACTTGAACTTTGAGTTACCGGGTAGAGGTCAAAAGAGCTGCTGCAAAAGCGCTTAAAAAGACACCGAAGGCTGACCGAACGCGCATTGCCGAGAAGATTGACAGTCTGGCTGAAAATCCTCCAAGTCCGGAACTTACCAAAATGAAAGGGAACAATCCTTTTCATAAAGTGCGTGTGGGAGATTACCGGATCGTTTACGAAATCCAAGAGCATATCCTCCTGATTTTGATCGTCAAAATCGGACACCGGAAAGATATCTATAGAAACCTGACCTGAATCCTTCCATCATCAGGTCAAATTGACACATTCTTTTGGGCCAGTTCGGCGCCCATTTTCAGTCCGATTTTCATACATAAATATTAGGGGTAACAATGAATATTAAAAAATCCGATTTTAAAGTGGCAAAACAACATACGGTCCTAACGACCGGAGAAGTGATTAAAATGTTACGCGAGTTGAAAGGATGGACTCAGGAGGAATTGGCTAAATATTGTTCAATCAATGCAAAAAACATCAGTATGCTTGAAAATGATAAGGTGGAAATCGGAAAAAAGAGAGCGCTACAACTCGCTACGGCATTTGATGTACACCCTGCTATTATTATGTTTCCGGAATACGAAGCGAAAGAAATTCAAAAAGCAGCATGACCCCTCACTAAACTTACACGGCTGAATGCGGGCAAATTGAATTTCATTGAGATTTACATTTTCAACAGCTTTCAGCCAGACTCCGTCTATCTTCCCGCCGCCGGTTAGTTTTGTGTCAGGAGAAAAAACGTGTATGATAATTCGACTGTGAAGGAAATCCTTGAAACTGCTATCGATAGTCTAATTGATAATTTTTCTCGTGAACCGTACATCCATCGCTGCGAGCATTCGATCCACTGTGAACTCTACACCATGTTGACCGTTCACAGGGCACTGCAGGGTATTTACCCTTTAAAAAGTTCCGACAATCGCGGTACGACGCTCATCCACAAAGAATGGCCCGAAACAAATGTGAGGCCGGAAAAAAGTGGCAGGCGCGGAAATTTCGATCTGGCGATTCTTGACCCGAAGGATATACCGAAACATACCGTCGAAGACTTCACAAAGGGCTTCATCCGTCCTGCGTTCGTTGTTGAAATGGGGCTGAACTACGGCCTCGCTCATTTATCTTCAGACGATGCCAAGCTGGCCAACAGCGGTTGCGACCATGGTTATTTGGTTCATCTCTGGCAACCCCATAAGGGCATCCGACCGGGAAATCTCAGATCCTTGGTGGATTGGTGCGAGGGAAAGACTCATGTGGCCGACGCCGTGTTCGCCGGAAATACCATATTGGTGAAGCATCTCGAAGAAGTGACGCTGCGCTCGATGGAACCAAACCGATCAACAGCGTGACGACCCGATCATCACAAACCCGGGAGGTCTTTTTGAAAGATATATCAAGTCTCGCCAACATCCCAGCCTTCAGAATATTATACAGATAATATGTTTGACCTCAGTTAAGACGTCGCCTTCTACTCTCCACTTTGTTACTATTGATTTTTCTATTTACCAGGGGGTATCCTCCCCAAATTGACTGCCGAAAGAAATCCCATATGACTTTAAACTTGTACCTGAAACACGCTGAATCCTCCTTTTGAGTTTGATCTATGGAATTGATTGCGATCGCCCTCCCTTTTGTGAAAGTAATTGGCGCCTTCTGCCTCATGCTGGTGGGCATCAGGAACAGACTGGGCCTGGCCTTATCCATTTTGGCGGGAGGCTGGTTTATGGGCCTGGTTTGCGGGCTTCCCGCCACGGTGTTGCTTGAGACCAGCGGGTTGGCTCTCACGCAGGAAAAATTTCTCTTTCTGGTTGCCATCGTCGGCGCGATACTCGTTCTCTCCGATGCCCTGGAAAAATCCGGCCAGTCCACACGGCTCATGGAGGTGTTGTCCGGTTATCTTGTTCGGCCGAGATTGCGGTTGATATTTTTTCCGGCCCTAATCGGTCTTTTGCCGATGCCCGGCGGGGCCATATTTTCGGCGCCAATGGTAAAGGCGGTGAGCGCCAACATGAGTCTTGGTAATGAAGACAAGGTCGTCATCAATTATTGGTTCAGGCATGTCTGGGAGATGGCCTGGCCACTGTATCCGGGAATAATTCTGACCGTTGCCCTTGCCGATATTCCGATCAGTGCACTGATCAGCAGATCCTGGCCGGGGGTTGTCGCCATGTTCGCCATCGGCTGGTTCTTTTTCTTGAGGCCGGGAGTGTTGGATACCGGCATTTTACAGCAGGAGGCTGCCCGGGCCAAAGGGAGTCTCAGAAAGATCGCAACAGAAGGACTCCCGCTGATCATCGCCATCGTCGGTGCAATTGGTCTGGAAACCCTGCTTTCCAGATATGCTCCAAGTATTTCATTTGAGTGGGGCGTCATTACCGCCCTCGTCGGCGCAATTCTCTGTGTTATGGTCCAAAATCAGCTTGGCGTCGCTTTTCTTTCCTCAGTCCTTAGAAAAAGAAGCCTTTGGACCATGCTCATGGTTGTGGCGGCAATCTTTGTTTTCAAGGATGTGATGCAGGCGGCTGGAATTGCTCAGGCGATGGCCGAAAGTGCCGGCGGCGGCGTTGCTTTGTTTGCCGCGGCAGTATTTCTGCCGTTCCTTGTGGGGATGGTCGCAGGCATAAATGTAGCCTTTGTTGGAGCGACGTTTCCACTCTTACTCGGTCTCCTGCATTCGCTCGCATGGAGGATCAAATCGTGCCCTATTTGGTTTTGGGGTCTTTTTCCGGTTTTACCGGGGTTATGATTTCCCCGATTCATATCTGCTTCGTTCTTACCTGCAATTACTTTGCTACCGACCTGGCAGGCGCCTGGCGCAGAGTGGCCGCACCCTCCATCTGTTTTGGACTGTGCGGTGTCCTGCTCTTTTGGTTTCTATTGCCCTGAGTTATGTACGACAAATTCGAGGAAGTCGCCCCTGGCGTTCGAGGGACGCCGTACTCTATTCCCAAAAGATGTGCTCAGGTTTTTTGAGTTTAGCACCGTATCCCCGGAATCATGAAAACGCCGAAAACCAATGTACGCCAGGGGCCAACTTCTGACAATAATATACATTATTGGCATAATGATGCTCAAAAAATACACTATTGTAATATTCCAGACGGCAGCAATATTGGAAAATTCAATTGATAACCTGCTGGAATTTTGGCTTTTATCAAATAAATACTTCCCGTCAACCGTTCAGGCATGTTTTTCGCATTATAAAGTTCCAAACATCAACGGAGGTTTCCTAAATATAAAAGACAGTATCCGTCAGATTGGCCGAAAGGCGAATCACTTAAACCAGGAGCCTCACAGAACGGAAGGGGGGGGATGCCACTTTAAAAAATTAACGGACGCAGTAAGCATTACAACCAATTCTTCAGAAAGACAGGAGGGCATTCTGACACAACCGATATTCAACGATTTGAGTAAACAATCTTATGAAATGTTAAACAAAATTAAAGATTAAAGAACGTATTTTATTTGAAATCATTTTAGATTAGTGTTTTTGTTTACGTTATCGAGTGCCCGCGCTAAATTTTAACACACAATTAAATTAACCACGTGGGGACAAAACCAGCACAAACGTTGATATGGCGCTCTTGGAAGCCATCCTTTGACTTTTTGCTGGATTTCGACCCTGGTACAGAATTCCAATCATGTTTCACCTCCTTTTTTTTTTAAGAAAGGGCAGTTTCTCTTTTGAGAGGCTGCCCTTTTCTTTTGATGCGGGTTGGCGTCTCTGGCGCAAGTGTGGTAAACACTCTTAAATGAACCGTGAAATGATGGGCGGAAGGCCTTCAGGTGTTGGGTTTCTGGTGGGCCACAAGACAGGGCGGATTGTATGGGCATTTGCTCGATTTGATTGTAACGCCCAGAGATAAAACGTAACGTGTTTAATTTTGAACGAATATTCTTTCATAGCGCCTGTTTATGATGTCCTGCTATTCCCGTTTCTTCGGAATATACGCCGCCAGGCGCTCAGAATTGTCGCTGATTTAAAACCGGACCGAACAATCGATCTTTGCTGCGGTACGGGCAATCAATTACGCCTGTTGAAAAAATATGGTTTTCACGTCGTGGGCATCGATCTCTCCAAATCGATGTTGAAGGTGGCGAAAAGAGGGATGAATGCGCCGGATTGTTTTTTGGGGGATGCGAGGGCCACTGATTTCGAGAGCGAGACCTTTGATCTTGCCATGATCACCTTTTCCCTGCACGAAACGGGGTGGAATAATGCTCATGCCATATTGGATGAAGTTCAGAGGATAATGAAACCGGGAGGACATTTGCTGGTCGTGGATTATGCGCTGGGGAAGGGGGCTCCGAAGACGGCCGAACGTTTCATCGGCTGGATTGAGTTCTTGGCCGGGAAAAGCCACCATCGAAATTTCATCCGGTACAAGCATTCCGGAGGATTGGACGTGCTTCTCAAAAACAGATCGTTCTCCCCGGTATTTACCGACTACAAGGGTTATCGGAGCATTGTCCTAAAAGTCTTGAGAAAGGACTGACGAAATTTCAATTGAAATAAGTAAGGCGTTACCGGAATTCCAGAAAAACACAAACGGCAACGGCTTAACTCGCCTATTCCACATCATATACGGCCAGTCTGCTTCTCGAAATTCCGAAGGTGTCACGCGTCACATTGGCGATTGCCAGTTCGTTCAAGCCATTATCATCCAAATCGCCCACCAGGTATCCGACAACCGGTCCGGACAGCTCGGGAGAGGTCCATCGTGATACCAGACCCACTTCGTCCCACGCCAGAAAATGAACCCGGCCCTTGCCGAACCAGCGGAAGGTGGATAACATTCTCCCCGTATTGGATTCGTTTTTACAGACAACCAGTTCTCTGATCCCGTCCCCGTCCATGTCGCGCGAAAAAATGGGGGATGCGAGAAACAGTCTCTCGGCGGTGCCTGTCATACGGTTCGCATTGGGGTTGAAATACGACATGCTGCAAAGGCCGCCTCCGAAGAATTTGTGGAATGGTGGAATGGGGGCCAAGCTAACTAATTGGAATTAAATGATATGCATCAGTGATAGTCCTTCTAAGACTTCACAAAGGGCCCCATACATCCTGCATTCGTTGTTGAAAGGGGCTGAACTACGGCCTCGGTCACCTATCCGCTGACGATGCCAAGCTAGCCAACAGCGGTTGCGACCATCTTCCCGCCGCTGGTTAGTTTTGTGTTCCCGGAGAGCAAACGCAACGAAGGCTTGCGGAAATTGCTGGCATCTCTCGTGGCCACGCTGGAGGGAGCTCCTACTGAAGTTTTCAAAAGGCTGCCGCCATTATTTACAGTGGCTGTACTAGGCCAAGAAACGGTACAAACTGACGATCCTGAATTACATGATTGCTTCGGACCACATTCACCTGCTCGTTGTAGACTCTGGATAAAAAGAGGTGATTCTCAAATCAATGCACTTAGTCGCCGGAAGAACCGGGCAGGAATGCAATCAAAGAAAGGGACAAAAGGGAGCCTACTGGGAAGACCGTTATCATGCCACGGCTGTGGAAAGTGGCGAGCATCTGTCGCGATGCATCGCCTATATGATGCCAACATGGTCCGTTCCGGTGTGGTCGATCATCCGCCAATGTGGCCTTTTAGCGCCTCAAAAAATGAATTGGGGATCTACCAATAACACTGGAAACCAAAGAGGATTCCATTCTGATAAGCCATATCATTATCACCGTTAACATCGCCGTTGCCCAGTGGAGATCCTTGTCGGAAGGCAAGAAAGTTATATTCGGCGAATAGGCTAGCCCTTTCGGTAACGAAAACCTCAACTCCTGCCAGAGCCCCTCCACCAATACTGGTAGACTGAGTTTTTTTGTCATGCGCATCCTTATAATAGGGGAGAGCTGCACCGGCCTGGAGGCCGAGGTAGGGCACCCAGATGGACTCGTTGACAAAATGATATTTTATATCAGCAAGGAGACTATAGGTTCCCGTCGAATGTTGTTCTTCAATCCAGTCCACAATGGCATTTCCAGAGATCTCAAAAGACCTACTGTCTGCAAACCAAAACCCGTAACTTAATCTGTCGCTTAAATTTTTGGTTTCCGGGACAAATGCCTTCGAACGGTTGTCATATGGCTTTTGAAGGATATTGTTGTTATAGGTTGAATTTGTGAAGTAAAATCCACCGCTCGAACCCAGCGAGTCATACCCCGCGCCAACTTTTTTGTTCTTACCCAAACTAACATATTCGCTTTGTCTCTGAATTTCGTTGTTCACGACGATCGTTCCAGCCAAAACAGGGGCTGAAACGAAAAATAACATAAACAACGCTGCAAAAAAGCATGGCCGCAAGTGATTAATTCTATATTTAGAGTGATCCTCCATCATGGCTTTCCTAAATTAAATTTCCGGAAGTATCAAGAGTTCCTGCCTTGCACAATACGTACCAAAAGAAGATTTTTGAAATTAGTGTCAATATTTCGATATGTTAAATAAAAAAAGAAAAATTGAAAGATGGGAATATTTTTCCTGCCGGGAAAGGAAAGCTGAATAAATTGCCCGTCGGAACCGACCAATAATGTATGACCATTACTTCAAGTAGCCCACCTTTTCTAATTGATTGGCGATTAATGGGTCGTTGCGGCATCCCGTGTGGTTTCGGAAATTCAGTGGCTCCGAGCAGCCAAACGACTGCGCGGTGCCTGTTGACAGGGGTTTTTCTATTGCGTACCCTGAGAGCGACGGAGCGCTTGCCGAGCATTTCCGGGAGCCGGATGCCGTCAAAACCGAAACGAAAGGGATGCCCATGTCGTTGTTCAAAGATGAAACCGAATCCATCGAGGAATCACCCGGAGCTTTCCGGGGAAGGATTTCCGGGAACTGGTCCGTGAACGGCAATCCCAACGGCGGATACCTCATGGGAATCATGGTGGGCGCAGCCCTTCAAAAGAGCGAGAAGAAATCGACCCCCATCGTCACGGCGAACTTCATTTCCCGCGGAACGCCGGGGTTTGCTGAGATTGTCGTCGAGGAGATCTCCCACTCCCGGCAGTTCCAACGGTTCCAGATGCGCCTTCTACAGGAAGGCGAGGAGAAGGTCCGCGCGCTGGCCACCTTCTCCTCGGAGAAAGAGAACTGCTCCAACGAACGCTATGAAACCGGCCCGGCGCCACTCCCGCCGCGGGATCGATGCGTGCCGCTTCCCGACCTTCCGGCCTACACCCTCTTTCGCCAAGTGGAACTCCTTCTCGACCCCGCATGCGCCGGATGGCTGCGGAACCGATTATCGGAGCGATCGGAGACCCGGGGCTGGATGCGGCTCCGGGACGACCATCCGTACGACATGGGCTCGATCCTCCTCGTGGCGGACTCCCTTCCTCCCGCGATCCTCGCCTCACACGGCATGGTCGCCTGGGTACCCACCATCGAGTTGTCGGTGAGCATTCGAAACATGCCCGAGTCCCGGTGGCTCAACTGCTCCCTCAGGACCCGCTTCGTGACCTGCGGGTTGCTTGAAGCGGATGGCGTTGTTTGGGACGAGAAGGGGAACCTGGTCGCCATCTCCCGCCAGATCGCCCAAGTGCGGACGGGGTGACATTCCGGCGTGTTTCGAGGGCAGGGTCGAGAGGCGCAAGTCCCGATTCCGGTGAACGAATTTTGGCAATAGGGAAATGAGAAAGAGCATTCTGTATACCTTGTTTGGCATGGGACGACTCCCGAAGGGTATGGCGCCAATACTCCAAGGCGAGGGAATTGTGCTGCTGGATGAGGGAATTCCGGGCTCCGTTACGCTCAGAAATTTCAGGGCGCCCGGCAGGATTCATGGCTACAAAAAAACGCTGTTTGCCGGGTCCCTCGTTGTGACCGAGTTGCGGTTTGCGGCCTTTGCATTTTCTCGACCCGTGGTCAATGTTCCACTGAGGGACCCCAGGTTGAATTTGCTGGACATAACGGTTGATCGCCGAAAGGCGTTGATGGTGAAATTCGACGCACATATGTTCCATGAAGAATGGAAGGGCACTGTAGAATGCCGTTTCGCCAGTTCAGTTGCCCACATGTTTGTGGAACGATTGAGCGGGAGTGTGAGAGGCGAAGCAATTCAATAAAGAGAACCGTTTTTAAAATCCTCCTTACGGAGGCCGAATCGCTTCATCTTGTTATATAGTCCTCTTGGATGAATCCCGGCAATCTGCGCGGCCTGGCCGACCCTGCCATTTGTGCTTTTAAGGACCATGCCGAGATACTGTTTTTCAACCTGATCCAGCACCTCCTTTTGAACCTCATGGAGCGTCTTGTTGACCCAAGCGTTCGGGTTGAAATTTACATAGGGAAAAATCTGCTCCGTATTGGAACTTCTCGCATTCACAACATTCGGAAGGTCTATCCGTGAGATCTCGTCGGATTTGCAAATGAGCATGGCGCGTTCAATGACATTCATGAGTTCCCGAACATTTCCGGGCCAATCGTAGAGACGAAGGGATTCCAGTGCCGGTTCGGAAATCCGATTGATGTCGCGACCAATTTTATGTCGGTAATACTCAACAAAATAGCGTGCCATGTCAGGAATGTCTTCCTTGCGCCGGCGCAGTGGCGGGATGGTGAGTGTTACCACGCTCAAACGGTAAAACAGATCCTTTCGAAAAGTCCCGTTATCGACTTCTTTTTCCAGATCACGGTTCGTGGAAGCGATGACCCTCACATCCACCCAGAAAGAGTTCTCCCCGCCAATGGGCTTTACCTCATAATCCTGAAGCACGCGCAGCAATTTGGCTTGAAGATGTAAGGGCATATCTCCGATTTCGTCCAGGAAGATGGTTCCTTTGTGGGCCAATTCAAAAGCGCCCTTGCGCGTGCGAACGGCACCTGTGAAAGCGCCCAGCTCGTGACCAAAGAGTTCGCTTTCAAGGAGCTGTTCAGGCAATGCAGCCGTATTAACCGTAATAAAGGGGCCCGTGGCCCGCGGGCTCTCGGCATGAATGGCCTTTGCCAGATGCTCCTTTCCGACGCCTGTTTCCCCGAGTATCAGAATAGGGGAAGAGCTGGGAATCACCTGCTGAACTTCGTCAATAAATATCTGCATTCCCTCGTTGGCTGAAAAAAAATCCGTAATTTTGGGCTTTTCCA
The DNA here is from genome assembly GCA_963663335.2 of Desulfatiglandales bacterium. Classification (GTDB taxonomy): domain Bacteria; phylum Desulfobacterota; class DSM-4660; order Desulfatiglandales; family Desulfatiglandaceae; genus NaphS2. Next base: position 1,997,461 of record CAXXLN010000002.1, read on the forward strand.
GATTGGCCGGGCCGAGTCGCTCTTTCCGGCTGAGCTGCCGCCGGGACTCCAGGGTTGTTTCGATGGCTTCTGTAAGGTTCTTTTTGGAAGTACCGGCGTAAAGGACCACATCGGCCCCTGCTGCCACCAATTGGGCGGATACTTCAGACGAGTCTCTGTCGTGGAGGACGACCGTTGTGGGATTCTCAGGGAGATCGTTGAGAATGGCGATCCCCGTATCACTGGGGCCGGGGATAAGAGACTCGCTGATAACAATAATGTCCCCGCAACTGCGGACAACTTTTTGCCATATATCTTGCGTCACCCCGAAACATTCGACTCTGACATCGTGGAGAGAAAACTTCCTTTCAAGATGCTTTTGTAAGTCCTTTTGTTTAATTGCGAGAACCAGCCGTATCAGCATATGAGTCTCCATGAAAACGGTATATGAATACTGTTTGTCCCGGGAGCATCTTGATTTGAAGGTAGTATCGGCATCAAATTACCAATTCAAAAATAAAGGAAAGGCCTACGCCCTTTTAATTAAGGGCGTTTCCCCATGATAACGCGGTTTTTTGTCTCCGAAAAAGCCATAATGCCTGACCCACGGGCCATCCACATAGGCCATGGCACCTAATTTATGGTATTCCAATGCGGATGTCAAACAATATCGGTACATTTATACGGATTTATGGGCTTCTGATGTTCAAGCCTACCGCTTTATGGTGATATTGTTGCTATTATTTTAGATACTTACAGGAAAAATCCGCAGCATGGCACGAGTATTGCTTCTGATCCCGCCTAAAATCCATACTCTATGGATATCCATCCGATGAAGATTAACTCTCCTTCGGGATAGGAATTTAAGACAACCCACCGGGAATAAGGAAAAGAGATATGAATACATTAAAACACACTATGGATCGTTATGGCAGAATGACACCGACTGTTATGGAAATGGCAATTGAACAAAAAGTGTGGGGAGTGGCCTCTTCCATCGATATTTATAACTGTCATCCGATTAAGATTCGAAATGCCGATGAAATCAAGCGTTTTGTTGTTGAATTATGCGACTTAATTGAAATGAAACGCTTTGGGGAAACCCAGGTGGTTCATTTCGGGGAAGACGAACGCGTTGCCGGTTATTCCATGGTTCAGTTGATCGAAACCTCATTGATCTCGGCACATTTCGCAAACCTGACGAATGCCGTTTATCTGGATGTCTTCAGCTGCAAGCCCTACTCGCCCGAAAATGTGAAGGCTTTTGCACAAGAATTTTTTGGCGGAAGCCACAGCACCCTGCATGTGGCGTTGCGTAGATAGGAGGCGAGGCATTGCTCAAAGTCAGAGCCTATGAGGACCTGGACGCGTGCCGGCAGATCTGGCGGAAAACCTGGCCCAATGCCTGCCTGTTTGATTCCTGGTCCGTACGGGAGTGCTTTCAAAAGCAATACAATAACCGGCCCTATTTCCTGGTCGCTGAGAGGCACGGAAGGTTATGTGGGCTGCTTGCATTGAGCTGGATTGAAGAAAGACAATGTTTTGCTCACTTTCCCGGAGAAATGTGGCAGGGGAAAACATGGCTGGAACAAAACAAAATCGCCGCCAGCGACACGGATGTATTCAAAACACTGTTGGGGTGTATACCGGGTGTGGCCGACATCCGGTACCTGACCCATGAATCGATGCTTCTGGATGAAGAAAGTACGAGCTTAGATGAAAACGGGTATCTCTTTTTTCCCGTAGAGTACGGCTATTCCTTTAAGGAATATATGCAGCGGTTTTCGGGGAAATCCCGCAAAAAGCTGGGTCGTGAACTGGATCGCCTGCGGGCACTCGGACTTTCCATAAGGTATGACAATTTTTCGGATGTGGGCCTTATGCTCCAAATGAATCTGGAAGCTTTTGGAAGATGGTCTTACTTCAATGATTCCCGGTTCCTGAACGCTTTTGAAGACCTCTTTGCCCGGCTACAGAAAAAAGGGCTGCTTCGCGTCACAACACTCCTGCTAGGCGGCAAAGCGGCTGCCGTTGATGTGGGTGCTTTTTGGGGCTCTTCCTATACGGTACTTGCCGGCGGGACCCATCCTGATTTCCCGGGCGTTGCCAAACTGATCAATTTCCACCACCTTGAATGGGCCTGCTGTCAACGCCTGGCAGAGGTCGATTTTCTTTGCGGAAATTTCGGGTGGAAAGAGCGGTTTCATCTAACCCCGCGTCCTCTCTATCAGATGCATCTTCCTCTGGAACCTGAAATGCTGCAATGCCATCACGCCGAAGAGAGAGTCGCCTGTGCCTGACCTTCCAAGAGTGCTGGTCGTCGGCACCACAACGGACTACATTGACTGGATCCGTTACCAATGCCCTGAGCGCGCTCTCTTCCTTACGGATTCCTGGATCAGACATGGGGCTCGGGAGGCGAGCCCGGAACCGCACGAAGAGATTCTGTGCGATCTTTCCGACCATGATCAAACAAGGAGAGCCCTGAAACATCATCTTGAAACCTGGGGTCTTTCCCTTGATGGGATTACCAGTTATGATTGCGAATCCATGGAGATGACGGCTCGCCTTGCCCGGGAGTTCTCTTTGCCCTATCCGTCGGTAGAAGCTGTCGGCAACTGCCGCGACAAGTTCCGTTCCAAAATCCTCTGGCGCCGGCACGGTATCAATTGTCCCCGCACCCGGCTGCTCTCTTGCGAAAAAGATGCCGTGGGCTTTTTTAAAGAGATGGACGGCCCTATTGTTCTCAAACCCACCACCGGCAGTGGCAGTGAATTGGTGTTCTACTGTGAAAGCGAGGAAAAATGCGAAAAAGGGTATAAGGAAATTTTCAGCGGGTTGATGGATCGCCGAGGAAATAGGCTGTACAAAATGCCTTCCGGGGATGATCTCCTGGTTCTCGCTGAAGAATTTGTCGCTGGGGATGAATTCAGTTGCGATTTTCTAATGGAAAAGGGCCGGGTCGAAGCAATCCGGATTTCACGGAAAATCCCGGATCAAGAGGGCCCTTTTGGAACGACCATGGGCTATGTTCTGCCGGCATCGCTTCCAAGCGAAATTGATCCCGTAGCTTTTCAAGAAACCCTCTATCAGAGCGCCGAGGTCTTGGGGCTGACAAGGGCTGTCTGCATGCTCGATTTTTTAATCCGGGATGGCGCCATGGTCCTGCTGGAGATGTCGCCCAGGCCCGGAGGAGATTGCCTCCCCTTGCTCATGCGGCACAGATTCAATCTTGATATGCTGAAACTGAATCTTGATTTTGCTCAGCAGATCACCATCCGGACGCCACATCCCGACACTCTCGATCCGTTTATCGGATTGCGTCTGCATGCAAAAAAAGGAGGGATTCTGAAAAGAATTGATGCCGCGCCATTACGTCAAGACCCTCGCGTTCGCGAAATTCAGTTGCCGCGCGCGCCGGGGCATATCATAAAAATGCCTCCTGTAGATTACGACTCCTGGCTGCTGGGTCATGTTATCTTCAAGCCCGGCAGGGCTCCCGACCTGGCCAGTCAATGTGCGGAGATTCTCAAACAGGTTATTGTTGAGGTTGGATAATATTTCATGGCTACTGAAGACTCAAAGATTTTAAGTGACCTGCAATCAATCCTTCAGCAAAAGACCCCTTTGATGCCCCTGGCGGAACTCCGTTCCTTTGTGGAGCACTATTTCAGCCGTCGGGATAAATATCTCCCGATTCTCGATCAGTACCCGCCCCCGGTGTATATTCTGGAATCCGATGTCCTGAAAGAAAAGGCGCGACAGTTTCAAGATGCTTTCAAAAGAGTCCTCCCCGAAGTTTCTTTCTATTATGCCGTTAAGAGCAATAATAACCCGGAAGTTGCCGGAATCCTAATCCAATCGAATTTCGGGCTGGACGTCTCAAGCGGCCTTGAGCTGAAAATGGCGTTAAATCTCAATGCCCATGATATTGTTTTCAGCGGGCCGGGCAAAACAGACCGGGAATTGGCACTGGCGACCCTGCATACTGAACAAGTCACCGTTCTCATGGACAGCTTTTCAGAACTTCATCGACTGGAAGCCATTGCGGCATCCCGGAACAAAAGGGTTCGAGCAGGTGTCCGCCTGACAACCAACCCAAACGGGCTTTGGCGAAAATTCGGGATTTTGCCGCACACCCTCCCGGCTTTTTGGAAGGAAGCCGGACAATGCCCTCACGTAATGCTGCAAGGCCTCCAATTCCATACCAGCTGGAATCTTTCACCCGAAGCGCAAATCGATTTCATAAAAGTCCTCGGAAAATTGTTGGCGGAAAAGTCCGATCTGTTCAGGAAGGAGATTCTGTTTATTGATATCGGCGGCGGTTATTGGCCCCCGCAAGGGGAGTGGCTGCAGGGAGCCGGAACCCCGGCAGGCAGAATTCGAAGTGCTTTGGGGAAAGGGGCTGAACCCGCTACAAATCACTACCGACTTCCCGCATCACCCATCGAGTCCTTTGCCGATCAGCTGGGCTTAGCGATTCGAGAGCATCTCTTTGGTAGTGTTCCCTGCCGAATCTGCCTTGAGCCGGGCCGCTGGATTTGTAACGATGCCATGCACCTGTTCATAACGGTGGTCGACAAAAAGGCGCCGGATCTGGTGATTACCGATGCTGGCACCAATGCCATCGGCTGGGAGCGCTTTGAAACCGACTATTTCCCGATCCTGAATCTTACACGGCCTATCCTGAAGGAGCGGGCTTGCGACATCCTGGGATCCCTGTGCACGCCGCATGATGTATGGGGCTATTCCTACTGGGGGGATGACATCCGTCCCGAAGATGTCCTGATGGTTCCGACGCAAGGGGCTTATACGTACAGCCTCCGTCAAAACTTTATCAAGCCGGTGCCACCAGTGATAATGGTTTGAAAGGATTTCCCTAACTTCCACTTCCTACGGCTACCGCGCTCTTATTTAACAAATGCCTTGTACAGTTTGCTGGCGCCAATCATTGAAGTGCCGTGAAAAGCCGCCTCAAAAATGTCCTTATCGCTCCAGCCCAGCTGGCGCAGGGATTCAACGTCCTTTTCAGTGACCTCTTCGGGCGTCTTAACCACTTTGAGGACGAAAAGGAGCAAGGCTTTTTGGAAATCCTCCAACGGGGCATTTTCAGGATTTTCTTTCAAAGCCTTCAGTTCCTCGTCGGTCATACCACCGGCCATCTTGAGGAGTCCCGTGTTCATGTTGACACAGAACTTATAGTCCTCTTCACTGGCCACCAATAAGCGGATCATGGCCAGAAGTCCCGTGTCCAGTTTTTCATGGGTCATGTAATGGCGGATAATGCCACTCTGTATCTCTGTAAGCTCAGGGCTGACGCTCATGAGAAGAAGGGGGTCCGGGACCGGCATCTCCTTGGAAAAACAGCGTAGGCATCCGCCACCTTACCGGTGGCCTCTTCTGGCTTCGTGTGTTTCAGTATAAACATGGTATTTACCTCCCACTAAAATTACCGAGTCTGTTGCACAAATTTACGATAATTCAAATTTTACTCGACTCACCGACGCTTGTCCACAGCAGAATTTGGTGATCCGGAAAATAACAGATTACCGTGCACAGCGTTTCTCTCCGTCTTGTCAGCCGGATACCGACCGGTTTTTTACGAGGGTTTGTCGCAACAATTCTTTAAAATCGATTCTTTTAACAGCGTCATGGGGGCATGTTTTTCTTGACAGTTTAAGCCCTTTTCTACGAGACTTCCAATGAAAGGATTAGGAATACGGATCTTTTCACTGTTTGCGCCGCCGTCGGAACAAAGTGACACAATGGCGTCACACAACCCTTTTAAATCCCGTGAACAAAAGGCCATGGGCCGTCCCTTAAAGGAGGAGAGAATGAGATCAAATGCCATACGACATGCTACGTGGTGGGTGGTGTTCCTGGTAACCCTGTTCTTTTTAAAGGGATTTGTTCCGTCAGTTCATGCAGCGGATGCCAAAGCCATGATCAAGCAGATCAACAAGGACCTGCGGCAGGCCAATAAGGATATGTTCGGCGGAAAAACGGAAAAAGCCATCGCCTCCCTTGAGAATATTAAGAAGCAACTCCTTGAAGTGAAAGAAGCGGATCCCAACAACCCTCAGGTTATGTCCTATGAGAACAAATATAAGAAACTGGTGAAAGATCTGGAACGAAGAACAGGGCAAGATTTGGGAGGGGAAACCCTCACAGCGGCGCAAGCGAGCACACAGGCAAATCTGCCCCCCACCCCAAAGGTGAAACCCGTAACCGAAAAGAAAGCCGATTTCCCGGCCGCTACGCAGAATGCAGCTTCAGAACCGGCCAAAGGTGCAGCATCGGAGAGTGCCAAAGCGATTGAGGGAACCTCGCAAAAATCTGCGGCCGCCGCCAAACTACCCTACAATGCCAGGCGACCCATCGAGAATGCCAACCGGGATCTCCAAATGGTGGACAGTTCCATACAGAAGTTGGGCAATCCCAAAATGAATGCAGACCAGCTTATCAAGAATATGAACAAATACCTGGAAAATGCCCGAAAGAATTTCCAAACCGGAAAGGCCGAGGCCGCCAAGAAGGAAGTGAATTCCCATCCGGACTTTGACGCGCTGGAAGCGGGCATTCAGGAAGCGGAAGAGAAGATTGCCCGGGCGGAAAAGGGGGTTGCGGAATCCAAGGAAAAGGCTTCTGCCGCAGCCGGCGAAGTGAACACGGATGTGGAGGCGCTGAAGGTGTCATACGACCGGGTGCAGCCGGTCCTTGAAAAGGCCACGGGTTCGGCCATCTACTACAATGACCTGGCAGCGGTAAAAACTATTCTCGAACAAATCGAGCAATTCGAAAAAACGGACCTGCCGGAGATCAAGCAGAAAATGGCGGCCTTTGGAGAAAAGTACGGCACCACAGAGGATGAGATCGATGAAAAGGCTGACGCCATGGGGTACGTGAACAACTACTACCGCGCGAGCTTCTTTTACATCCAACTAGCCCAGGGTATGGAAAATGTGCAAAAGACCCGGATCGTCATGGCGGATGACCTCATTCGACGTGCCGGGGAGATGAAGACGCGTACGTCCAAGGGAATTCATGATTTTGCCAGGTTAAAACAGCACGCCCGAATCATCGCCTGGGGAGAAATGGCGGCCCGGTTCGATCCGGAAAACCCGCGCGTCAAGGAATTCAATGACGGGGTAAAGGCCTGGGTGGCGGCCGACACCAAGGCGCTGAACACAAAGATCGACAAGGCCGGTTTTCCAAAGACATCAGGGGATGCGCCCAAGGACGCCGCAAAGCTGGCCAAGGAAGCGAAGGTGTTTCTCCAGAAAGAAGAAGACCAGCTGGCCGCGGAAAAGGGCAAGGAGGTGGGCCAAGTGCTCGCGGTTGTCGTCACCGGGCCCTGGCGGGTCTTTAAAAAGAATATTCTGGGGGAGCCCGTTCAGTACAATCTGCCGATTGCCACGGCGGTTCAGACGAAAAGCGAGAAGGCTCAGAACTTGGCCCGCGTCTATCTGAGCACCATGCTGACCCATGAAATGAAGGGGGTCAAAAAGGCGCCGCCATACCTTGGCGCCACGGTGGGCGACAGCTACTATATTCGTCCTGCTGCTTTGAAATAGACCGGCCGGTTACTGTCCGGGTGAAATGTAATAAAGTACAATGAAACGCTGAACGCCACCGAGGGAAAATAGTTTAATTCCGGCAGCGCCCTAATGAACTTCCCTCACCAGTCTGAATCCGGTGGTTTGATACCGGTTGGCGAAATGGCTGTAGTTTCGGTTGGCGCAACGGCACCGGGAGCCGGATGCGTACCAGCTCCCGCCCCTCCTTACTTTATCCGTCCCCGTCTCAAGGGATGGGGTTTCGGCCTGGGATTGGAGTTTAACGGCAACGTCCGGTTTGTAAGGATGGAACCAGTTCTCGCACCACTCCCAGACATTTCCATTCATGTCATAAAGCCCCCAGGCGTTGGGCGCGTAATTTTTCACCGGCGCCGGCTGATCCGTCGGTAATCCCTTTGATTTAACGACGCTCACACACTCCGGGTATTTCAGGGTATTGTTGGCGTACATGGCGGCGTTACAGTCGATGGTATTCCCTATTCCGTAGGCTGTTGTGGTGCCGGCTTTGCACGCATATTCCCATTCCGTCTCGGTTGGAAGTCGGTAAACGCCGTCCTTGCGGGCATTCAGCTTTTTGATGAATTTGATGCAGTCCTGCCAGGAAACCGTGACCACCGGCATATCCGCAGACCCTTTTTTGCCGCCAAAAAAGGATTTTCCCATGATCTCCTGCCACTGCTTGACGGTTACTTCGGTGGTTTGCAGATAAAAGGGCTGACTGATTGTGGCTGTATGGGCAAGTTCATCCCGTTCCCGCCCGGGCTCATCGGGTGGGCTGCCCATGGTAAAAGTGCCTGCCGGGATCAGGGTAAATTCCATACCCAGCGAATTGGTCAGGGGTTTTTCGAGAGCCCATGTTGCCATGGGTGAAAAGAGGGCTGAAACGAAGGCCATCAAAAAAAGGATGGTTGCTTTTTTGGCGGATTTAAATGGATTAGACACAATGACCCTCCTTGTGAGCCGAAAAGTTATTTTTCTTTTTAAGGATATCAAAAAATAGAGGGGAGGAAAAGAAAAAACCCGAAAAGCATTCGTTCATCCTTTCAGATGGCCTCACCGATCTCTGCTAAACATTCAAGCATCCGGGATCTGATGTCTGCCGTCTTTTCGGGAAGCACTTTTTCCGTTTCAGGCGCCAAATAGAGGTCCTGATTGATTTCGATTTGAAGGGCCATTTTGCCCCTGGCCTTCAGGGCGGGGCCATAATGCCTGGCAATAAACCCCCCCGCATAGGGAACATTGAGGGATACGGAAAAATCCGCCATTTCAAACACCTGTTTAATAAAGCGCAAGAGTGCCGGGGTACAGGTTGTCTCTCCTCTCAGGGGATCTTTCTCTCCGCCGGCCCCCCCATTGTTGCCCAGCGTAATATCCTTTCTTTTTTTTCCTCTATCAGGCGAGTCGGGTGGACCGATCCCCTTAAGGGAATGGCAGTCCAGCAGCCCTTTGATGTTTCGCTTTTGAACCCCATTTTCCAATTGTCGGTGATAAGGGTTGTAATAGAGCGAAAGGCGTCGGGCGATCTCGTTTTCATCAGGAATGGCTTCAGGTCCATAGATGAAACGACCATGGTAATCCACCAGGGCGACCGGTCCTTTGGCATCCCGCTGGTCCGGAGGGCGGTTCAGGTCTACCACCAGCCGATTCCATTGTGCACATAAAATCATTTCAGCGGGCAGATCACTGAAAATTTCCCGGGTTCCCAGATCAATGGTGTCAACGATTTCCGTTTCGTTCAGAACGATGCCGGACCGGATCGGTTCGGGTATATTTCCGGAGCAGTGCGGCAAAGAAATAACAAAAGGGAGTTTCATGGTCTATTCCCTCTTGCTGCTGTTTCACGCACCCAAGCGGCAGCCAGAAGCGCCAGGGGAGAAAGGGCGCCTTTTATGTCCACCACCGGATAGGAAAAAAGCAGGCGGCACAGGCGGCTGTGGGAATCCCGCGGAGCCGATTGCTTTGATTTTTCGACCCTGGGGCCATCTGACAAAATGAACTGCTTTTCGCTTTGAATCTTCCCGTATGACAACGTCTCCTTCAAGAAATGAAACTTTCCGTTCTTCGGTTCATATTTATAAAGCCCCGGGTCTAAGGATGCGTCACCCCTGCTTAACCCCTGAGGCCGAAAGATGAGCAAGTGACTTCCCCGTACGGTTTGCGAGTAGCGGCTGTTTAGGGCATTGAGGTCTATGCGGTAGGGGATATTCAGGAATTCCAGCATATGAAAGGCTTCCAGGGGAATGGTGCCCGATTGAAGATGGAGCAGGCTCAGCATGGGCAGGGCCCCGGTCAGACGCGGATTGATTTCAATGGGATAGACTTTTTCTTCCTGAACAATGAAATCAATGCCCAGTATGCCTTTATACCCGAGGTTGCCTAAAAATTCGCCGATTTTGAACGCCTGTTCAACGGCAGATTTTTGAGCGGCCGGAGACCATGGGGAGACGCCCCAGGCATGGCCGCAGAAGACCCCGTCTTCAGCGAAATCCCTGCAATAGGGAAGATCCAGCAGTTGCCGTTGCAGGGCCGAGACCAGTATGCCATGTCGGGTAACGCATGCCGCCACGCTGGCCGGTATCCCTTCCGCAAACCGATTTACGGAAACCGTTTCTAGCGGTGTGTCCCGCCACCGGTTTTCAGCAAGCCTCCCTTGAAGCTTTAGGTAATCTTCCTCCGTGTGCACAAAAAATGTTCCCCTGCCGCCGCCGCGCTCAATTTCCGGAAGTTGAACCACAAAAACGGGCCCCATTAAGTGGCGCCATTTTTCATACCCTTTTTGATGAATGGCCTCTATGGGATAAATATCGCCCGGTATTTGAGGAAGGCCCAATTGAGCCGTCATTTTGTTGAAAAATGCTCTTTTGCCGACAGTCTGGCGAAGTTGTGGTGAATTGGCCAACAGGTGCCAGCCATGTGTCTCGGCAAGGGATCGCAACTCGGGATAATCCTGGTACAAAAAGAAGTATTTTGGATCGGGAAGGCCATCCACAAACCGCCTGGTGAGAGGATGGGCCATAAGAGCCGAGGAATTCTGCTCGGGTGAAAGTGTTCCCCTTTTTGTTTCCTCGCCAAGACAAAAAATGGGTGTCTGTTTTCGCAGCAGAGGAAGATCTCCTGTAGGGTGAAGGGCGACGATATGATACTCTTTCAAGAAGGATGCGGGTACGATTCTGGAATAGGCGGTCATCCCCACGCCGACAAATGTTCCGGGAAAAGACTGGAACAAAGCTTTTATGTGTTGAATGTCGCTGATAAACATGGGGGTTTTAGGGAATGTCGGGGCTTTCAGGCCTGGCTCAGAAAACAGGCAACCCGGTGCTGATTCCCACGGTCTTCTAAGGGGGGTTTTTCCAAATTGCACCTGTTTTCAAGTGCCAACGCGCATCTCGAAAAGAAGTTGCAGCCCAACTCGTCTGAAACCTCACGTTTACGGGCCAAAAGCGTCCCATACCGATTTCGGTCACCGCTGTGTCCAAATTTGGGAAGTGCGTCCAGGAGCGCTTTGGTATACGGGTGCTGGGGATTTTGAATCACCTGGTCGGATGCACCCTCTTCCATCAGGCGCCCGCGGTACATGACGGCGATGCGATCACAGAGATAGCGGGCCGCGGCAAGAGAATGCGTAATGAAAAGCTGCGTGACGCCCAGATCGTTGCGCATTTTGAGAAGGATATTGAAGATCTGTGCCGAAATGGAGGCATCCAGCATGGATGTGGGTTCATCGGCAATGACAAAGTCCGGGTTCAGCACCATGGCCCGGGCGATGGCTACCCGTTGGCGCTGTCCGCCGCTGAGACGGTGAGGGTAACGGTAGATAAAATCATCGGGTGGTGACAGCCCCACAGACCTCAACGCCTCCCTGACACGATCTTTTCGGCTGTTGGCATGTCCTATGCGGTGAATGGTCAGCGGTTCAGAGACCGTGTCCAGGATGGAGCGTTGCGGGTTAAGGGACTGATACGGGTCTTGAAAGATCATCTGGGCTTTGCTTCGAAATTTTTTCAGACGTTTTCCTTTCAACCCAGTAACCGGTTTTCCTTCGAGGAGAATCTCGCCGGAACTGGTCTCTTCAAGGCACACAATCAAACGACCCGCCGTTGTCTTGCCGCTGCCGCTCTCCCCCACCAATCCGAATATTTCACCCTTGTTGATCTCAAGGGAGATTCGATCAAGCGCCACCACATCTTTACCTCGGCCGCCGAAAAGACCGGCTTTGGCCCTGTATATTTTGCTGACTTCCTTGATTTGGAGGATCTGTTTACCGTTTGGTTCCATGCTGACCTCGGGTGAATTCCACTGTTTCTTTCCTGTTAGCAATGGCAACAGAGGGCTTTATGTCCGGGCCCTATCCGGACCCATTTGGGCGCCTGTGAGCAGGTTGGGGAGGCACCGGGACAACGTTTGCCGAATCGACACCCCGTAGGGGGCTGAATCAGGTTGGGCGTTTCTCCCGGAATCGGTGTCAGATCGCCTTTTTCGCCGGTAATTGTGGGAAATGAAGAGAGCAGTGCTTTGGTGTAGGGGTGCACGGGGGAATCAAAAACAGCCTCCCGTGGGCCGCATTCCACCATCTGTCCGGCATACATCACCGCGATATCCTGGCACATGTCGGCCACAATGGAAATGTCGTGTGAAATAAAGACAACGCTGATGTTAAACTCCTTCTGAAGTTTTTTGACCTCCTCCAGAATTTGGTCCTGAACGATGACGTCGAGCGCAGTGGTCGGTTCGTCCGCAATAATCAGTTTGGGGCGGCAGGACAGGGCCATGGCGATAATGGCCCGCTGTTTCATGCCGCCGCTGTATTGATGGGGATACCCTCTCAGACGGTCCCGGGGAATTCCCACCAGGTCAAAGAGTTCTTCCACCTGGGTTAAGGCCTCCTCCTTTTCCACTTCCGGATGGTGCACTAAAATGGCTTCCGCAATCTGATCTCCCACCCGCTGCACCGGATTCATGGCATTCATGGCGGCCTGGAAAACCATGGCAATCTGGCTCCAGCGCGTTTTTCGCCTTTCTGCTTCCGTCATTTTCAGCAGATCCTGCCCGTCAAAGAGAATCCGCCCCTGGCCGATGGAACCGTTCGGCGGCATCAAGCCCATCAGCGCCATGCCGATGGTGGTTTTTCCACAACCCGATTCTCCCACAAAACCGAGGGATCGTCCTTCATCCAGGGAAAAGGAGATCCCATCCACGGCCTTGAGATACCCCTGTTTGGTGCGATATCCGATGCTCAAATTGTCAACTTCAAGTAGGGCCATTTAATCTGTCTGGTCCTCCTTTCGTAGTCTCGGATCCAACACTTCGTCCATGGCCCGTCCCAGCATGTAAAAGGAAAGGGTAATGAGTGAAATGCAAATCCCCGGCGGAAGAAGCCAGTAAGGCGCCTTGAACATATACCCGGTTTTCCAGACCCACTGCAGCATCATTCCCCAGCTGACGGTGCCCGGATCACCGAAGCCCAGAAAAGCAAGGGACGCTTCAATAATGATGGCGGACGTGACACGGAAGGTCATAAACAAGAACGCCAGGGGGAGCACATTGGGCATAATATGTCTGAAAATAATCCGAAAGTGGCTGGCCCCCGCCATTTTAGCCGCTTCGATAAAGGGGCGGTGTTTGAGGGAAAGCGTTTGGCCGCGGATCATTCGCGATACGCCCGGCCAACGAAAGAGCGCAATAATGAGCACGATCGTCCAGATGTTGAGCTGTCCGAATACGGAAGAGATAATCAATACAAACAATAACGTGGGCATGACCATGATCATGTCAGCGGTTCTCATGAGCACGGTATCCATGAATTTCCCCATGTAGCCTGCGGTCATACCGATGGCCGTTCCCAGAACCACACTCATGACGGCGGCGGAAACGCCCACCATAAAGGCAACCCGGGCGCCTGCCAGCAGCTGGCTGAAAATATCCCGTCCCATGAAATCGGTCCCCAGCAAGTGGTCCCAACTGGGCGGCGTACAGGTTGAGATTCTTGGATCAACACCGGTCATGGGGTTATACATGGGGTTAATCATGGGTGGGATGTAACTGCAAATGGCCATCAGCGCAAATATAACCAGCAGGGTCAGGCCGATTCGGCCCAGAAGACTCTGCTTGAAAATGGCCCACCCATCCAGAAATGAATTCAGCCATGGGTATCGCTCCCGGGCCGTTGCATTGCTCTGTGAACGCTCTGGTGTCATGGAAATTCCCGTTTAGTATCGAATCCTTGGATCCAGGTAAGCGTATAGAACATCGACCACCAGATTGGAAAGCAAAACGACAATGGCGATCAACAGAAAGGACGCCTGCGCCAGGGGATAATCGTTCTGGCTGACCGAAAACACCAGTTCCCGGCCAATACCCGGCCAGGTGAATACCGTCTCCGTCAGCGCACCGCCATTGATGGAAAAGGCCAGGCTCAAACCGACGCTGGTGACCACCGGAAGTGCCGCATTGGGGGCGGCGTGTTTGTTCCGGATCGTTTTTTCATCAAGCCCCTTGGCCCTTGCCGTCAGAATGTAATCCTCTTTGAGGGTCTCCAGCATGCTGCTTCGCATGATCAGGAGATAGGCGCCGAAATGGATTAGAAACAGGGTGGAGAGCGGTAGCACCATGTGGTAGAGGACATCGAGGCCTTTGGCGATGAAACCGCTGTCGGGATCCAGCCAGACCTCTTCCGAAATCATTCCGTTTATGGGAAACCAGCTGAATTTATATGCAAAAATCCAAATCAGGATTAATGCAAGCCAAGGCAGGAAAAGGGTGTGGGTCACCAGTGCTCCCACGGTCATAATACTGTCTGTTTTTTTCCCTTTATACCAGGATGCGATTTTTCCCAGGAAAACACCCACCAGGGCGGATAGGATGATGCCGGTGGTAAAGAGCAAAACCGTATTGGGCAACCGGTCCCAAATGATGTTCACCACGGGCTCACCGTAGTGGAACGAGTACCCGAAATGACCTGTAAAAAAGTTTTTGAGATAGATGAGATATTGGATGCCCAAGGGTTTGTCCAGACCCAGCTGAACGATGAGACGCTGTGAATCCTCGGGCGTCATATCCGGGTCCACCATTCGGGAAACAGGGTCCCCCGGGGCCAGGCGGAACAGCAGGAACAGCACGGTCAGGATCACGAAGAAGATAATGGTGATCTGAACCAGCCTGCGGGAAATGTATTTTCTGAGTTCCATGGCAATTCACCGACCACAAAGGTTGAAGGTGTAAGGCTTAAGGTTTCAAGGTGCCGAATCAAAAAACCATTACCTTACACCCAATACCTGATTAAAGGGCTTTCAACTGGCAGAAGGACCAGAGGTTACCGATACCGCCCAGCATTTGAACCCAGCCGGTGAACTTTCCTTTTCTGGCAGCCTCAATCAATTTCGGGTTATAAAGCGGCATGTAGGGGACGTCGCCCATGACGATTTTCTGCATTTCCCAGATGAGTTTTCGCCGTTCATCCCGATTCATGGTTTCCGCGGACTGGTTGGCGATTTTATCGAAGGCCGGGTTGTTGTAACCGCTCATGTTCCAGCCTCTGGGCCTGTCGTTGGTTGAAATAAAGAAGTTCCTCAGATAATCGGGATCCAGGGAAAGGCTGCCGTATCCCAGAATGAAGGCATCGAAATCCCTGCGCACTTTTACCTGCTCGATCAGTGCTCCGAATGCCATCGGTTTGGAATATGCGGGGATCCCCAGCATCCTGAGCCATTCCTGCATCATCATGCCGCACATGGCACGATGGGGGTCGTAGTCGGCCGGTGGCGTCAGAATGGTGAATTTTTCCATGAGCTTTCCGTCGGGCGTCATAATCCCTTCACCGTTGACCACATTCCCCGAGTCGTCGATGGGGGGGATCTGCCAGGTGTAACCGGCATCCGAAAGCATTTGATACGCCTTTTTAATGCGTTGTTCCCGGCTAAGCCCCACGCCGTATTTTGGAACATCCGGGCAATACCAGAAGGTGTTACCGGGAGGAATAATGGAATACATTTTAACGCCATACCCCTGAAGAATCCGTTTGATGATGAAGTCTTCCCCCACCAGGGTTGCCGCGGCCCGCCGCAGGGTGGCGTCATTGAAGGGCGGTTTTCTCAAATTAAACCCCAAGTAGTATAGGGCGCTTTTTTCGTTGGTGAAGATCGCCATGTCGGGGTTTGCTATCAGGTCTTCCATGTATCCCGGCTGAATTCCCCACCAGAACATATCGATGCTTCCCTTTTTTAACGCCAGGATAGCGGCATCCGACGTGCCGTAGACTTTGAAAATGATGCCGTCGATGTGAGGTCCTAACAGGTGGCCGCTGATGGTCTTACCGGAGCCGAAAAAGATGTCGTTCTTTATCACGTAAATATACGCGCCCGACCGCCAGTCCTTCAATTTGAAAGGGCCGCTACCCACGGGCATGGTTACCTTGTGCCGCAACAGTGAACGAAGCGGTTTTTCCTCTCCCTTGAATTTCTCGGTCACTTCCTCCCATTCTTTTTTCTGCACAATTGGCGTGGTAAGCGTTCGGGTGACAAAAATGGCCTGAGGTTCACTCAAATAGAATTTTACGGTTTGTTTGTCCGGGGTTTCGATCTTTTTGACAAACTTCCATTTGGATAGATCTCTGGGTATTTTAAATTCCTGAATGGTGCGTCCGGTAAAAGCCACATCCTCGGAAGTCAATTCCGTGCCGTCCGACCATCTGGCGGGTCGGAGCTTAACCGTATAGCAAAGATTTTTTTCATCATACTCGGGGGGAGCCGCAGCCAGCCAGGGCACCAGATCCAGGGTCTTGGGATCCCTCACATAAAGCGATTGATAAATCAACCCAAGGATTTTCAGGGACCACCGATCCCCGGCAGCCCAGATGTTCAGAGTCTTGGGCTCCTCCAAAACGCCCATTTTGAGCATATCCGCGGCGGAAGCGCGCGAACTCACAAAAAAAACGCTCGCCATCAGCACCAGAACAGACAAAATCGATAGGACCCACGAAGCAGACAACCTGTTTGTTTTTCCATTTAAACGGCGCATTTGTCATCCTTTCTTCTGTTGAACTTTCGGGTTAGAGGCGACTGATCATTCGCCCGCGACGCTCGTTCGGATTTAATCGGGCCGGCCCTTTCCCTGCCCTTTCATTTCCGAAACCTTCTGCTCGATAAAATCGACCACCATGGCTTCGATTCTGACGCCATCCAAACGGTTGATCCGTGGGATGCCACCGGGACTCAGGCAGTTAATTTCTACCATCTTATTGCCGATAACGTCAACCCCTACGAAGAAGAGCCCTTCTTTTCTTAAACTGTCTCGAATCACCCGGCAGATGGCGCGATCGTCATCGGTAATATCATGTTTGAAGGCCTGGGCTCCCGCATGGATATTGGTCCTGAAATCCCCTTTGCTCGGTTTTCGCCGCATGGCGCCCACTATTTCCCCGTTTAACAACAAGATCCGTACGTCACCTTTTGTTTGAACTTCTTCCAGATATTCCTGGACCATAATAGGTTCTCGCTCCGGGTATGCCCGATAGGCCCGCACATAATAATTGATAAGAGAATTCAAATTTTCCTGGTCTTTCAAGCTCACTTTAATCACCCCTTCACCGCCATATCGTTGAAGAGGTTTCACCACCATGGCACCGCCGAAGTTGTTGATGATTTTCCTCAGACGCGCCGGATCACGGGAGACGTGTGTCTCGGGAATGATTTCCGGAAAATTAAGGATATAGAGTTTGCTGTTGGCGATGATTTGCCCTGTCGTGTTATTGATCATAAACACTTTGTCGCTGACCGATGATAAAAACTCCATGGTTTGATAAACCAGGGGCGGATTTTTCCTTAAAAAGAGTGCATCCAGATCCGCGATGGTCTCAAAAATGAGTTCATCCTTCTTAAGACACTGTATCAACGACCGCCAGTATCTTTTCATGGATAGATTCGGTGCTACCGAGATGTTTCGCATCCTGGCAACCACCTGGTTTTCCCGAATATAAATGTCATGGGGTTCCAGGAAATAGACGGTGTGTCCCCTTTGATTGCATTCATACATGAGGTGACTGGTGGTCTCATTTTCGGGCTCTATTGAAATAAGAGGATCCATCAGGAAAGCGATTTGCATGAAGACTCCTTATTCTTTGACCGTGACATAATGGATGATTTGTTTCGCGATGTCCATGCCGGTTGCGTGCTCAAGCCCTCTGAATCCCGGCGAATAATTCACCTCAAGTACTTTGGGGGAACAATCTTTTTGAAGGATGATATCACAGCCTGAAATTTCAAGGCCTAAGGCGCAGGATGACTGTACCGCCAGATCTGAAAGCGCCGGATTCAGGGTCAGCTTTTCTCCCTGTCCGGTGATGTGAATATTGGTCCTGAAATCCTGTCCTTTGGGTTTTAACGACATGGCTCCCAATACCCGGTCTCCCAGCACAAAAGCGCGAACGTCGGTGCGCCCCTCGGGTGGGAGATACTCCTGAACCAGGATCCCCTTGGTATTATCCATGAGATTGTTCATGACAAAAGAAGCGGTGGCCCGGTTTTCGACCAGCATGACGCCGTTGCCCTGCCGGCTGCTGGGCATCTTGGCCACAACCGGGTAGCCGCCCAACTGTTCCACGGATCTTTCGAATCCCGCATGGGTTACTGCCAGATAAGTATGGGGAACGTTGACCCCCTGTTTTGCCAGGCGTTGAAGGCTCATAAATTTGTTTCGCGCCATCAGGATCGACCGAAAGCCGTTGACCACCCGGGTTCCGGAAAGCTCAAAATGCCTTACCACCGACAGGGCATAGTCATTGATGGTCGCTCCCACCCTCGGCAGAAGGACATCCGGCAGTTCGGCATCGGGCAATATAACCTTTTGCTGTCCCTCTTTAAGGCCGGAAAGGCAATTCCTGGTATGGATGAGCGAAATTCTGTGTCCCATTTCAAGTGCTGCCGCCATGAGCCTGTTGTTGGGGTGGTATGCATCATCCCTTACGCTGAGAATACCGATATGCATTATCTGATCAGGCCTTCCATTTTCTGTAGGGGCGAAAGATCTTTCGCCCTTACGGAAGGATTTTCTCTCAGGATTAGCTGCAATTGTCGTTTCAACCTGAACAGTTCCCTTATTTCCTCTCTTGCATACCCTTCGCCCCTGAGCATTTTATAGATTTCTTCCACATAGGATTGACCATCGGTAAAGCTTTCGGGGATCAGCTCAATCATCTGCATCAAAAGATGGGATGCTTCTACCGAATCCATGGTCTCGTGGGCCCACGCCGAACCGAGACCCCTCAGGTTCAGTGCCTCGCGCTCCTCATGCACCAGGGTATTTGCGGTGTAGTAAAAGAGGTAGGGCTGATAGTAAGGGAGACCGCTTTCGTTTATGAAATCAATGGTTTCAAGAAATGTATCACGGGTTTCCCCCGGATAACCGATAATAAAGCTGCCACGGCTGATAATGCCATGGTCATTGAGCAGCCCAATGGCGTCGAAAGACTGCTGGCGGCTCAGGCGTTTATCCATGTTATCCAGGATTTTTTGGCTTCCCGATTCCAGCCCCAGATCCACAAACTCACATCCCGACCGCTTCATCAGCTTTGCCAGTTCGGGCGTCAAAGCGCTTGCGCGGGCAAATGATGACCACGTAAAGGAGAATTTTTCCCGAATCATCATTTCCAGAACCGCTTTAATTCGGCCGGCTTTTGCGGTAAAGTTGTCATCCGTAAACCGTACATGTCTGACAAACCCTAAGTTATCGATGGCTTTCAGCTCCTGGCGGAGGACATCCAGTGACCTGTAGTGCACTTGAGGAAACAACCAATGGTAGGTGCAAAAGCGGCACCGGTAGTAACATCCCCGACTGCTGTTGACGGGAAGGGTATGGCGCAGATAGGTTGATGGAATTTTGTCCCAAGCAATGGCGGTCCGGTCCATGTGAATCTCTTCTTCCACACGGTCGGTGAACCTCACACGGCCGTCTTCATCAAAATAGGCCAGGTTGGGAACGTTGCTTAAGGTGTCCCCGTTTTCAAGAGCGCTGAGGAGTTTTACAAGACTCTGCTCTCCCTTGGCCTCCACAACAAAGGCATCTACTTTTTGGTGGAAGGTGGAAAGGAATGCAAGGGTCCCTTTTGTTAGGTTTTCAGCCGCATGCATGACCTTTTTGACCAGCATGCCTCCCGCAATGACCGCAACATGGGGCGCCGTCTCTTTAATTTTGACGGCCATTTCCATGATGTCGTTCATCAGGATGAAATTTGAAGAGATGCAGACCGCCAGGGGGGATTCCCGGAGCAGTCCCTCCAGTTCTCCCGTGGCATAGTTTTGAATGATGACGGGATCGTATCCATTGGCTTTGAGGTATTGGTACATGTAAATGCCGTTTAAGGTTACCGTATTGGCCAATGAATAGTGCCGGGTGACATTTAGAGGCGTGATTTCCACTGGGCGGCAACCGTTTCTCACATAATTCATGAGATCCAGTAGATCCATGTAACGCCCCTCCATAAAAAGCAGGGAGGCTTTTGTATTCTCATTCACCTTCGTCTGCAGGGCGTGAAGATCCAGATCCGTAAAACGGTGAGATTGCCGTTTTGATCTCTCGGCTGAACCTGCTATCCTTTGCTGCAACTGGATATCATTGTTCAGGGGCTGATTTTGAGCGATGAAGATAATTTTTGACGGGCTCAACTGGGGAATTTTCCTCCAAAAAGGGAACGAACCACATTACGAAATGAACAACGGCGCCGAATGAGCATTTCAGTCGGCGGCATGTTAGGGACATGATAACTGAAAGTCAATGGCAGCGCCTTTAAACAAGTGCATTTATGCTTCAGCATTTCCGGATAAGGTCTTCACCATGTCGGGATATTTATTGACGAACTTTCTGGACTCCGTGTAGATTCGTTGGTCTTCAGGTTCCTTGCGGACCAGCATGGATAGAATTTCCAGGGCCTTTTCCGGTTCTCCCCTCATTTCGTGAATCTTGGAAATGCCTAAAAAAGCATATTTATCATACCCGATGGCCATGGCTTTTTTGTAATTGGTCTCCGCCATGCTGAGGTCCTTCAGGCGAATGTAGGAATCCCCGATTCGGCTGAGGCCTACTCTTCTATCCATACCGTTTTCAAGCGCTCTGTTCCAGGCACCGATGGCGGAGGTATATTCTTTCTTTCCGCGAAGGCAGTCGGCCTTGCCATGCCAGGCGTGTGAGTTTCGCGGATTGATTCTGAGAGCCTGGTCATAGAGATGGATCGCTTCTTTGAACGCTCGTCCTTTTCTATGAATATTCGCCGCTGCCGTAAGGGCGATGACCGAATTGGGAGATGTCTCAAGCACCTGCTCAAAATATTCAAGGGCCGCTTTATCGTCTTTTTCCAGAACCGCAATTTGGCCCAGACCCATCAACGCATATGGGTCACAGGGATTCTTTTTGAGCGCCATAAAATAATATCTTTTTGAGGTCTTAAAATCCCCCTTTTTTTTAAGGCAGTCGGCCATCCGCGTCATGGTCTTGTGATCATGGGGGTGAAGTTTCAGGCAAAGGGTCCAGGCGTCGATCGCTTTGTCCAGGTCCTTCAATCCCCGGTAGGCATCCCCCTGGCCAACGAGCGCATGCCAGTTATCGCTTTCAACCGACAGACACTCCTGGTAAAAGCCGATGGCCTCTTTGAATTGTTTGGAAATTCTCTTCAGGTCGCCAAGCCCCACAAGGGCATAGGTGTTGTATTGATCCAGATTCAGAAGTTCCAAATAGGTTTCTTCAGCCTGTTTAAGTTTCCCCTGTTTTTTGAGTTGATGGGCCAGTTTTCCAAGATCAAAAACGCTCTTTTTCATTTTGTTGTTCTCCTTCCTTTCCCCTCGGCAGAGATCATAGCCTCTCTCTTCCGTCATAGCAACCGGGAATTTTATGCTTTTCCCTCGGCAAAAAATACTTGAGTTTTCGAAAAATAGTTCTTTGAAAATCTGATTTTTTGGCGCGATATTTGCTTTATGCAGCCTCTCTCAGTTGTTCCTTGCAGCAGTCTTCAGAGGAATCTTGTAGCTTAATCAACTTTTTAGATTTCTTCCGCTTTCTGACCAAACCTTTTTGTTCAACATCACACCACTTTTTGAGTAGCCCATCTTCCTTTTGAACTCGATCCATAAAAGCTTCAAGATTTTGGTATTGTGCCAAACGGACTATCGAAGGAAGCGTTAATGGCTCCTTTGGCAATTTTCCAGCAGTGCTTAGCTTGTAGTTTTCCAGATGGAGGAGGGAGTCAATCCAGGACACCAGGCATAACGCTAATGTCACGCCTTGCTCGCTCCTGATAGTGGCTCCCTCCATATCGGTTAACTGCTTAGCATTCCTGAAAAATTCCTCGATAACCCATCTGTTGCTATAAGCGGAGATAATCTTGGTGGCCTCCCAGGTGAGTTCATTGGTGAGAAGATATTTGGTGGTTTGTTTGGTTGGGTCAACACTTTGAACAATCCTATGTTTTCCGGCAATAGAGTTCAGCCTGCCGGTGATAACTTTTGTATGATAAAGGACTTTTTCCTTTTTGCCAATGCTCTTATTGGCGGCAAAGCCGCATGTGCTAAAGGCTGATGTGGACTGAAAAACATCCGGCAATTTGATAAGCTCATATTGCTTCTTAGACATTTTGCCTGTGGGGGTTAGTTTTGGCTTTTCGCATGGAATTCTTGTGGTTAAAGTCGATTTGATTTCTATAACATAGCTCAATCCCAAGTCTTTAAGGCCTTTTACAAATGGCCCGCTCCCGAACCAGGAATCTGCAAGGACGACACCTCTGGGAAAACCTTTGTCGATAGCCCATTGAAGCATATCAATGGCCAACTCGTATTTGGGTTTGCAAATATGCTTTTTCCCTTTCTGCCAAGGCATCTTATTGCTATCTTGGTAATAGATTCGATGGGCAATGGGAAATTTGATTATTCCACCATCGTTGTAATAAAGTACTACGATACAGGTCGCTTTAAGGTTTGTCTTGAGCGCATGATTGCTAAGTCCCACATTATTTGAACCTGAAAGTCCCGAAGAATGTGATTCGCAGGATTCTGCCGGAAGCGTTTGGCGCACCCGGCAGAAAATGTTTTACGGGTTGATCTTATCTTCGAGGAATTCCACGGCCTCGATAAAAGAAGATTTTGTAGCGACCATGACCATGTCTATTGGATTGAAATTCTGTTTGCAATCGAAACATCTGGCGAGGTTGGTTTTTGGGTTAACGGCGGTATGGAATTTTTGGCACAAGGGGCAGCGAAATCGGAAAAGATTGTGAATGTTGCGGGCCTCGATGTTTAAAAAGGATGCTATGACTGTGTCAATGGGGACCTGGTTTCTGAGCATCCTGAGGAAATCAGATGGAAAGTAGCCTTTTGTCATGATGACACCTCCTATGGGAGTTGAAATTGCGCCATGGTATTGTTGACCAGGGCATCGTTGATTTTATGGATGCTTTGAGAGGTTGCATTGAGCAGGCACGCGGTGGCGATATTATTGATCTGGCGAGGAACCCCCGCGGCATAATCATGGATGAGGGCCCTGGCCTCCGGTTCGAAGATTTTTGCTGATCCCCCGGCCTTTATGATCCGGTTATCGATATATCCGGCGGTTTGATCCTTCGTGTATGGTTTGAGGAAGAGCCTGAAGGTAATGCGGTGGAGGAGATCGGCGTGGGAAGAGCGCTTGAGGATGTGGCGTAAATCTTCCTGGCCGCACAGGAGGATTTTGAGGGGTATCCGTTCTCCGATGGATGAGATCAGCACCCTGAGATCGGTGAGAGTCTTTGGATCGATCAAATGCGCTTCGTCAATGATAAGCAGCGTGTCCTTTTCATTCTGCTTGATGCGGTCCAGGATCTGAAGCAGCATGCGATCTTTGCCAATTCTTGGCTTCTCACCTAGACTGGCGACCATGAGCCTGAGAAAGGCATTGGCGTTTATAGGGGTTAAATGGAGATAAAGAGGTTGATACCGGTTTTGGGGCAGCTCGTGGATAAAAAGTCTCAAAAGAGACGACTTTCCGATGCCGGTCTGGCCTAAAATGAGTCCGATGCTGCCCTGTTGTTCGAAGAACTGAAGCCCGGCCAGGGCCTCATCGAAACGGGGATCTCTCATCAGCCACCGGATGGGTGGATGCTCAATAAAGGGGTGATCGTTCAGGGAAAAATGGTTAAGAAACATGGTTTGCCTCCTTTCGGATGAGTTGCTTGAGTTCCAAAATGATGTAGGCCAGTGCCGGCTTTTGTGCTTTTTCAAAGGCCTGTTCGACCATTTTGCGAGTGATGTCACGGCTCTGGTTGTAGACTTTCTTAAGGGTTTCGAGTTCCGCGCTTGAAAGGCCTGTTAACCCAGCTCTTCGGCCCATGAGCCGGGCCACGGTTTTGGCAAACTCGTAAAAGGGCCATGTCCTTTGCTGGAGGACTTTCCGGTAATCAATGCCTGCCTGCGCATTGAGGGCCTCTTTATGTTGTCTGACCCAAAGGTCGATGAAGCTGTGTTCGGGTTTTGTCCGCACGGGCGCCGGTGTGGTCGGCGCCGTGCTTCGGTTGTGGAGAACGCCGGTTCCGAGATATTCGTCTTTTAGAGAATAGAGTTTCACCCCATCCCATGAAGCAAAGGGGTCGAAACGCACTTGAACGCGATCCCCTCGAAGTTTGGGATCGACCTGGTAGAAGCGTTTGTTGAGTTGAACATCCGAGAAGGTTCTGTTGACGGTGCGAAATGCTGTTTGCATAAAGGACTCGATGACGCGGCCCATGTCCACCTGCCGGATAGCGGTAAGTCCCTGTTGATAACGCTTCTGCGGGGTTTGGCCGGTTTCGGCGCTTTTTGATTCATGGTAACTGACGGCCATCCATGCGGATAATCCCCGGTTGAGCTGGTCAAGAGAAAGGATGTCGCCGGCACGCACCTCGGCTTCAAACTGGTCCTGCACGGTCTGAAAAAACCTTTCCACGAGGCCACCCGGCGCCGGGTCAAGGGGGGGCCTGTGCAAAAGCCGGATGTTGAGACGGTGACAGGCGGCCTTGAGTCCGATGGAATGATAGACTTTGGCATTGTCCACATAGAGCTCCACCGGTGCACCGTGAATGGAAAGAGCCCGGATCCATGAGTCGATGAGAATATCCAGGTTTTGTCTGAAGTAGTAGCGGGCTTCGACCCCATACCGGCTGTGGCAGTCGATGAACGCTGAAAGATGGGTCGGAACGACATCTCCCTGTTCAAGGACATAGGGACCGTCTTCGAAATCACCGACCCAGAGATCGTGGGTATGATTCCGGGTCCACCGTTTGCGAATTTTTTCTCGGGTAACACCGAGCTTAATGCGGGTAGCGCCGGCCTGTTTCAGGTGCCGGTACAATGTGGAGCGCGGCACGGTGGTCCCGTACCTGTCCTTAAGGAAGAAGTTGATGGTTCGGGGGCTTCGGCGGGGCTGTTCCTTCTTCAGCTCAATTGCCTTTTTGATCACCTGGGCACTGGCATTACGCGGTTTTCCGAGGTCAGCGCGTTTTTTTCGATCCAGGTTGTCAAAACCCCCTTGCTTGTAACGGTTCAGTTTCCGACGCAGGGTAGAGATCGAGGGCGTACCGGTACGCCCGTCCGGATATTGCACCGGCTCCTTTGCCTTTTGTTTGAGAAACTGGTTGGTTGCTTCCGGCTCGATCTCGCCGTAAATGACGGGACTTAACAGATCGCACCAGAAGATGGCCCATTTTTCCTGTTCTTTGTCCAAAAAATCACCTCCTTTCGATCTGTGACGCCCTCGTGGGCGCCGATGGAGGTGACTTTACTTCAGACAAAGGCGCAGGCTATGGCCAACTTGGTGAAAATCGAGAGATGAAAGACGGTTTTGAAAAGGGCCTCGGTTGCAAGGAACCCAAAGCAGTTTAACAGACACGTTTTGCGGCCTTCGGATCTGTATTTTGGGCGGGGGACGACCCATTGAGCGAGGTCGCGGCAAATAGGGGTTTTTGGGTTTTCCTGGCAGATCAGGTCCAGTGCTTTCCGGGTGGTGTTCACCAAACGGCCCAGGCTTGTGATCCATCTGTGGACGGTGGATGAGGCCAGGATCTTTTCTCCGTCGGCATAACCGGGCACGCCCTTTTCATCCTTGTCCATGACGGCCTGCTCATAGGTGTCGTCGGAGCTCACATAACGCTCGGCAAAACCTGTTATGGTCTGACGGGTATAGCGCTTATAGGGCATTGCAAAATCGGGATAGGAGGGAAAGGTCTTTCCACAACCGGGGCAACGGAACCGGAGCAGATAGGCCTGGATCGGTTGGACAACCATGTCGACGATAATCAAGAAAAGCCGTTCTCGGTATGCATGGTTCTTGAAATAGAGACTCTCAACATCGCAGCGCGGGCAAGGGGGCAGGTTCTCAGGCGTAACTTCTCCCTTTTCGCATGTCCTCAGATATGCTTTAATATCTTTCATTGTCGCTGTCGGTGGCATGAACGTATCCCTCCTGTCGTTTGGTTTTGGTGAAACCTTTCTATAAACCAGGAGGGATACTTTTTCAAAGGGCGGGATAGTCTTCTATTAACGCTTGGGCGGGGTAGCTTGACAGCGGGATATCAGAATCGTGACTACAGTCTTCCCGCAGGATGACGGGATGTCCGGATAGAACGCAGTACAATGACGGGATAGCGGGCTGGCGGGTTACCTTATTTTAAGACTTTCGGGGTCAAATATCCTGGGACTTAGGACATGATCGAACAAAACAAAGACACCGTGGATCCATTTGCAGAAATTGGTGTGGTGTTTCATGGTGTCATCAATACAGTAATAGCCACTCTGAAGTTTGTATAAATGCATGATTTGTAAAGCATAAAGATGTTGCATTTCATCTGTACAGAATTTCGCATCTGAGAAGAAATACGATAATGTGCTCACACATTTTTCCTCAAGCCACATGCGATTGATTGCTGAAAGACTGAATTTTGCGCCCAAAACCAAAGCTGTTGCAACAAGCGTCAAATTGTAAAATTGGGCGTTGGTCAAGGCCGGTTGTAGAAATGCCAGCCCAGAAACGAGAAATGGAAGCCGCCTGGCACACGGAATTTGCATGGTTTTCCCCTGATATTTTGCAAATGACAACACTGCACCAGGGTATTTTCTCACAGGGTTCCAACCGTGTCCAGTACTTTTTTTCGAAAACTCAAGAAAATAAAATATGCTGCGGGTTCTTTAGGGTTATTTGAAGGAGGCAATAAACCATGAAAATACTTTTTGCAGCGCCGGAAAACGCTTGGGGCGGATTTCTCGGAATGTTGCGTTCCAAAATTCCCCATCACGATTTTGAGGCCACCGGAAAATTCGGTGTGGAAAGTCTGGCCGGCGCCCATGTGCTGATTCCCACCATGGCCCTTATCACGAAGGAAATTCTTAAGACTCAAGATCGGTTGCAGCTGATTCAGCAATGCGGCTCAGGACTTGAAAGCGTCGATGTGGCGGCGGCCAAGGAGATGGGCATAAAGGTGGCCAACGTGCCCACCGATATTTCCGGAAACGCGGATTCGGTGGCGGAGCTGGCCATTTATTTGATGATCGGAATTTCCAGGAGAGTCCGTGAAGCGGAAAAGCGTCTGAAGAAAGGGCTTATGGGAGAACCCCAGGGCATGGCACTGCGGGGGAGGACCGTGGGGATTGTGGGTCTCGGCGGCATCGGCCGTGCCCTGGTCAAAAGGCTCAAACCCTTCGGGGTCAGGATTTTGGGCCTCAAACGGAGCGATCCGGCCCTTGCAAAAGATACGCTGGGGTTGGATTGGGTCGGAGGGCCTGAGCAGTTTCATGAGATGCTGAGCAGATCGGATTATGTGGTCCTTTGCCTTCCGGTGAACTCTGAAAGCATGAACCTCATGGACCATGAGGCTTTTGCGGCTATGAAACCGGGCTCTTTTCTGATCAACGTATCCAGGGGCGGGCTGATCAACCGGGATGCCCTGGCGGAGGCACTTTCGAAAAATGCCATTGCCGGTGCCGGGCTGGACGTGTTCTGGCAGGAACCCCCTGATCCCGAGGATCCCATCTTCGAGCAGAATATTATTACCACGCCGCACATCGCGGGATGCACCGATGATTCCATGCGGGGTATTGTGGCCGGCGTCAGCGAAAACATCACGCGAATTGAACGAGGTGAAAAACCCCTGAATGCACAATAGAGGATATTATGATTGTTCAGATATATGAAATCCAGACGCCGCGGGAAGCGGAAAAATGCATTGAACTGGGGGTGGACCACCTGGGAAGCGTCATTTTGAGCCAGGATGAATGGCGTTTGCCGACTTTGCGGGAAACCGTGCGTCTGACCCGGGGGACGCAACACAAAAGCAGTATGATTCCCCTTTTTCAGGGTTTGGATACGGTTTGCCGGGTGCTCGATTATTACCAATCCGATTATATCCATTTCTGTGATGCCCTGACCGACGGAAACGGGAAACTCAACGGATTGGAAGAACGGGTCGAATTCCAAGAAACCGTGAAACGGAAATTTCCCGAAATCGGTATCATCCGATCCATTCCCATTCCGCGAAATGAGGAGGTTCCTGATTTTCCATCCCTTCAAATAGCCGAGGCCTTTGAACAGATAAGCGATCTTTTTTTGACCGACACATGGCGGGAGGATGCTCCCGTGGAAGGGTTTGTGGGCATAACAGGAAAAACGGTGGACCGGAAAATTGCGCAAGAACTGGTTCATCAAAGCAATATTCAGGTCATCCTGGCAGGCGGCTTGTCCCCTGTAAATGTGAAAGAGGCGTTACAGTCCATTCGGGCTGCGGGGGCTGACAGCTGTACCCTGACCAATCGGGTCGACCGTTCGGGATCCCCCGTACGATTCGAAAAAGACTTCGGCAAAGTGGGTGATTTTGTGAAAGCCGTGCGCGAGGTGGAAGCGCTGCTGCGGGATGAAAAAGAGGAAAAATCCGCACGGCTGGACTCTTTAAGAGCCGAACTTCTGGACCGGGAAAAGGCATTACCGGCCCACTCGGTGCGGCCCCACCAGCTATTGATCATCGAAGAACTTGAAGACCGGATTACCGATCTTGAAAAAGAGATTGCGGAATATGAAATGGCATAAGTTGAACATGCATAACGCATGATTGACTTCAAAATTGTTAACGGCGCTTTCGATACGCAAGGAATTCAGTGAATTGTTTCGACCTCGTGGGACTCGAAATACAGTGTCCGGGGAGATTTATGTTCCCCTAATGATTGGTGTTTAATTGAAAGCATTTTAAGATGTCATCACATTATGAGTGATACCCTGCATTCATGGGGGCCGCGCTAATGGGGATTTTCCGGAATCCTATTCAATTTATTCAGCTATGGCCATCCCACAACCCACACAGATTCGGAAACTCAAACGGATTGAGCAGTTTCTGCGTGAGATGGAACCCGCCGAGGGGCCTGCAACATTTGAAGGATTCTCCGGCAACACGGTCTTTAAGCGATTTATCGAACGAAACATCGAACTGTCCATCGAGCGGATGATCGATATCTGTCGTCATCTGGTGAGCGGACTGGATCTGCAAGAACCGGAAACCTATGCGGCCTGTTTTGAAATCCTGGGCAATGCCGGTATCATCCCCGAAAGCTCTGTCGAAACGTTCAAGTCCATGACCCGTTATCGCAACTTGATCATTTATGGCTATGACGGTGTGGAAGATACGATCACCTTTGGAATCTTCAAAAAGCGTTTGGGCGATTTCCGGATTTCGACAGGAAGTGCTCTCTCGCTCGTTTGTCTACAATTCCTGGGTATCCAAAAATATTCATTGCCCACTTTCCAAAAGTGGAGATTTGAAGTTCAACTTCAGACGATACAGGAACCTGCTCTTGGGCCAAAGCATTTATATAACCACGCAAGGTCCTGTTGTACGTTAAGATTAACACGCGGACGGGTTTTGATATCCCGAGTCGCTCTCTCCTACTCGAAAATAAGCCTATCAAGGACCGAATCCGCAGAAGAGCCGTAGTTGTTTTACCGCTTCCGGCAGCGCCTCGAATAATTTCAACTCCAGGTTCATTTCTGGAAAAGATAGATAGTTGCTCAGCGGATGGAATAATCTTGGGAAGAGGGCGCATATAAACACCATACTAAGTTCAATACCCGTGAATGAATCGCATTCATGCTGCTTCCTGATATAGGATTTCAATATCCTGCATGAAATTCGTACATTCTGATTTGTCGGTACTTCGCTTTCGTTTGAAATTTGACATTTTTACTTTTACAGCTCTTGGATTACGTCTCGGTCTCCGCGGTCTATCAATTTTTGAATTTGCGATCATTTTAAGTAAAAAGAGCCGCTCCCTTTTTTTTCTCTTCTCTGCTGATATACTCATGAGCGCCGCGCATTCAATTATTATATCAACAGTTTCCAGGAAACTGATCAACAACGGATCACCGCCTTCCATATCTGTTGATTCTTTTATCAAAGATCGAATCAGATTGTATGCGGTCAGGATGCAATACAACTCCTGTTCTACTAAATCACTACGTTTACTTCGAAAAATAGTCGGCATCTGTCCCTTAAGGGTGGCGCATTGATGCGTCTTTATTTCGTCGAAGGCAATTTCTATATCCCAACGTTTGTGGTAATGGGCGATAATCTCTTGTGCAGTGATAGCCGGGTCCAACAGAGTTGTAATTAAACGGACAGGTCGGAAGCCTGGGATTCGAAAATGAATTACACGAACAATTATTTTTACTTTTTTCCAACTTTTGCGGCCGCTATACGGATTGACCGATACAACAACTTTTCCTATAATTTCGCTCAGATAACTGCCATCAGCCATTTGAGATCCGGAAATTGCTTTTAATTTGACGGATGTTGCAACTTTCAAGATATATTGAGCCCCATTTTCGTACATATAGTTGGCCAAATAAAATGAGTAAAATCCTGCATCGAAAAGGAATAAACATTTGTTTTTCGAACATCTTTTTAAGATTTCAAACATTAGTGTTCTTTCGCCGGTCTTTTTGCCTTTATAGGGCGCATATGCGATATCGATAATGCGACGAGCACATAGAGCCATTAGCGCAACGGCTCTGATTTGAGGGAATGCGCCATAGCCTCTTCCCGATTTGTGTTTTCCAAATTTTTGCCGATTGCTTTCCGTATCTGGCATCGTCATAGATGTGCCATCAAACATGACGGTTATCAGTCCGTAGAAATCGGGAGTGACATCTTTGAAAATTGAAGAAAATCTTTGAAAAATTGTACGAAAAACATCAACCCCCATTTTTGATCGAGCATGAGTGATCGCACCATCACTAACAATTTTTTTTAAAGTTCAAAGACTTCCAACGAAATCCAGAAAACAACCAGTTCAGAGTTTTGCTATAATTTGAATCCCGACGTAAAGCCAACGCAAAACACAGCCAAACCAAAATGCACGGGGTCAAAATCGTACCTTTCCTGTATTTATCTTTTTGATATTCTTTGAGAACCTCATCAATGATTGGCTGAATGATTGGCTCAAAAGGCGCAAACACAAAATCATTTCCAATTTTGGAAAAGGCTTCTACGACGCTTTTCATCATGGCTCTACCCTCATCTCAATTGTCGGATTAAATGGTCATCGGATGACCCCATCAAGAGGGTATCTGAGCATGAAAAAAATGTCCCGCGCCATATTTTGGGTCTATGAACCGAAATCAGAAGTCTGTTCTTATTTCCCCCGTTTTTCGTCCTTTTTTATAGAATATCTTTATATTTTGGCAATTAGCTGAAGATACCAATCATTTTGCAGCAGTGAATTGAATTCATTAAAGGGTATTGATACTAAGTTCGACAAATTGAAAAGGAGGGATAGCTTAAATTACCTTAAAGTTACAAATTATTTCAGACCATTGCAAGCGCCTTTATTCAAAAACCATTCAGTCCAAATGAGTTATCTCAAAATATCAAAGGCGTTATGACGTTGAATTAACCCTAAAGATCGGTATTGTTCTGCCGTTTCTTAGTTGCTAAAAAAGCTTACCTTGTAGTGATCGGGTTGTTTCTCTGAATTCCAGGTGCAGGTGAAGATAAGCCCGTCTCGTGGCCACCCGTCCCTGGGGGGTCCGTTTGATATACCCGCTTTGAATCAGGAAAGGCTCATAGACATCTTCGATGGTGTCTTTTTCCTCTCCCACCGCGGCGCAGAGGCTGCTGAGCCCGATGGGCCCCCCGTCGAATTTTTCAATGATGGTGTGCATGATGATACGATCCATCTTGTCGAGCCCCTGATCATCCACTTCCAGCATGTCCAGTGCCCGGCTGGCCACCTTTTGAGTGATGACCCCGTCCGCTTCCACCTCTGCAAAATCCCGTACCCGCCTGAGCAGACGATTGGCAATCCGTGGTGTTCCCCTGGCCCGCTTGGCGATTTCAAGGGCGCCCTCGTTTTTGATGGGAATCTCCAGGATACCGGCGGAACGCACGACGATTTTGTAAAGGTCTTCAGGTTCGTAGAAATCGAGACGCAGGATCATACCGAACCGATCCCGCAAGGGCGGGGTCAGAAGACCCGCTCGTGTGGTGGCGCCCACCAGCGTAAAGGGGGGCAGGGGGATTTTCATGATTCGGGCTGAAGGCCCCTGGCCGATGATAATATCCAGTTCATAATCTTCCATGGCCGGATACAGGATTTCTTCCACCACATGATTGAGGCGGTGGATTTCATCGATGAACAGAACATCCTTGGGTTGAAGATTGGTCAGGATGGCGGCAAGATCCCCCGGTTTTTCGATGACCGGTCCGGAAGTGCTTCGGATGTTCACCTCCAGTTCCCCTGCAATGATATGGGAGAGGGACGTCTTTCCCAGCCCCGGGCTGCCGTGAAACAGGACATGGTCCAACGCTTCGGAACGTCCCTTTGCGGCCGCAATGAACACGGACAGGTTCCGCTTCATCTCCTTCTGGCCCACATACTCCGCAAGAGTTCTGGGCCTGAGGCTGATTTCGGCGGGAACTTCCTCAGGTTGAAGGTCCGGGTCTGTGATGCGTTCTTCCATAAAATTCAAAATCAGGCCAGAATTTTGAGGCTCTCCTTGATCAGGGCTTCGAGAGTATTATCCGTCACACAAATTTTGGCTTTGTCAATGGCGGCCTTGGCCATTTTGGCCGAATAGCCCAGATTTATGAGGGCTGAGAGGGTATCTTCCATTCTTTGTTCGGTTTGTGATCCCGGGGTTTGAAGGGGCGGCATTTCCGCATCATGGGAAAAAGTAGCCGCGCGGTCTTTGAGTTCCAGCGCGATCCTTTCAGCGGTTTTTTTGCCGATGCCCGGAATGGCCTGCAGTCGATGCGCATCTCCCGAGGCAATGGCTCGCAGGAGCTCTTCCGAACCGATGCCCGAAAGGATATTGGCCGAAAGTTTGGGACCGATTCCCGAGACGGAGACCAGCATCAAAAACAGGCTTTTCTCGAGTGTGGTGGAAAATCCAAAGAGCACCAGCGCATCTTCCCGGACATGGGTGTGAATATGCAGGCTGACCGGTTCCTGCTTTTCGGGAAGGGCGTAAAAGGTGGACAGGGGAACGAAGACTTCATAGCCCACGCCGCCCACCTGGATGATGATGGATTGGGTTGATTTTTCAAACAGGGTGCCGCTCAAATGTGATATCATTTCATCATCTTCCCGAGGATTTTTCTTTGAGCGTTCTCAATCTGGAGCTGTTGATATGGCAGATGGCGGCAGCCAGTGCGTCGGAAGCATCCAGGGGAACCTGCTGTTTGAGTTGCAGCATGATATTCACCATGGATCTTACCTGTTCTTTGTCAGCCCTGCCGTATCCCACCACCGATTTCTTGATTTCCAGCGGTGTGTATTCAAATACTGAAATAGCATTATGGCCGGCGGCAACCAGCACGGCACCGCGGGCATGCCCCAGTTTTAGAGAGCTCCTGGCGTTTTTTGCGTAGAACAGGTCCTCAACGGCCATGGCATCAGGGGAGCAACGGTCCAAAATTTCAACGAGTTTTTGAAAAATGTGATGGATTTTCCGGGGGAACGGCATCTTTTCCGGGGGTTTTATAAGGCCTGCTTCAATGAAGGATGTCTGACGGTTTTTCTCCTCCAACAGGCCGTAGCCGGTAATCCTTGAGCCGGGATCCACCCCCAGCACCCGCATCAGCTCATGGCCTCCATTACGTCGTCGGCAATGTCGAAATTGGCGTATACATGACTGACGTCGTCATGGTCTTCGAGCCCCTGCATCAGGTTAATCATCTGCTGAGCTTTTTTGCCTTCCACTTTAACGGTATTCTTGGGGATTTTGGTGACTTCCGCCATGGCATAGGGAAGCTGGGCGTCATCTATGGCCTTTTTCACCGCTTCAAAATCAGACGGTGCCGTTAGTACCTCAAATTCCGTCTCTTCTTCTTTCACATCCTCCGCACCCGCTTCCAGGGCCAGGCCAATGAGCTGTTCTTCATCCACTTGATCTTTTTCAAGAACAATGAGCCCCTTTTGTTCAAAAATCCAAGCCACGCATCCCGGCTCACCCAGATTGCCGCCATGCCGTTCGAAAAGGTGCTTAATATCGGCTACCGACCGGTTTTTGTTATCCGTCAGACAATCCACCAGCACAGCCGAGCCGCCCGGACCGTAACCCTCATAGCTGGCCTCCTCGTAAGACACCCCTTCCAGTTCGCCGGTACCTTTCTTGATGCCCCTCTCGATATTCTCCTTGGGCATATTTTCCGCTTTTGCGGCGGCGATGGCTGTTCGGAGCCTTGGATTGCCCTCGGGATCACCGCCTCCCATGCGGGCGGCCACGGTGATTTCTTTGATGAGCTTGGTAAATGTTTTACCCCTTTTGGCATCCGCCGCACCCTTTTTGTGCTTGATGGAACTCCATTTTGAATGACCGGACATAAATGTTATCCTCCATATTATTCATTCTTGAACGACGATCAATTTTGGGACTGCGATCTTTCGTTTTCTTTCACTCGACAATAAACCCTGTTCCCACAAGGTAAACCTCCCGGCTTCGCTTTCGAGTGGCTTGTGGCCTGAAGCGCCGGACCTGCTTGAACAAAGGCGAGATGCCGGTTTCGAAGCTTTTCAGCGCTTCACCCTCAAAGATTTTGCAGACAAAATGCCCTTTGAGTTTAAGAACCGCTCGCGCAATTCGGACGGCCTGCTCGGCCAAAAACATGGACCTGGCCACATCGGTGTCCCGAATGCCCGTGGTGGGGGGCGCCAGATCGCTCATTACCAGGTTTCTGGGTTCAATTTTTTTTGCCAATTGTTCCAGATCAACGGTTTCGATATCCGCCTCGATGAACCGAAAGTTGGGAGGGTTGAAGTCTTTGGGTATCTGCAGGTCGATGCCTACCACATCCCCCCCCTTCCCCACTTTCCCGATGGCATATTGGGACCAGGAACCGGGAAAACACCCCAGGTCCAACACCCGGTCGCCTCTATGGATCAGCTTGAATTTTCTATCTATTTCCTGAAGCTTGTATACGGAGCGCGCGAGCCAGTTTTCACGCCTGGCCTTTTCCGTATAATGATCATCCCATCGATTTGATTTCATTTGCATATGGTTATCACAAATATACCCCCTTTGCAAAAAAAATGAAATATAATAGGATGCACGATTCGAAACAGGGAGGTTCAAAAGCATTATGGAACAAGTGATGATCGACGGGGTGGTGTTACACCTCAGTGAACCCGACCAGGTTCCCATGAAATGGGTCGGTCAACGGGAACTGGTCACCCAGGTTCTGGCGGCCTGGCTGGTCATTGATGAAGAAGATCTGCCCCTGAGCCCGAGGCTGGTGGGCAAACCGGGCGTCGGAAAAACCACCCTGGCCTACCATGCGGGAAAAACTTTGAATCGGCCGGTCTATCTGTTTCAATCCACCATGGATACAAGACCCGAGGATTTAATCGTGACCCCCGTCATTTCCGAACTGGGGAAAATCAAGTATGTGGCAAGCCCCGTGGTCTCGGCCATGATCAAGGGCGGTATCGCCATTATTGATGAAGGAAACCGCATGAGTGAAAAAAGCTGGGCATCTCTGGCTCCGCTGCTGGACAGTCGGCGGTATGTGGAATCCATCGTGGCGGGCATCAAGATCAAAGCCCATCCGGAATTTCGCCTTTGCACCACCATGAACGATGACGCCAGCACCTTTGAACTGCCCGAATACATTCATTCCCGGCTTCAACCCCAGATTCATATCGATTTCCCCGAAGAAGATGAAGAAAAATTGATTCTTCAAAGCAATCTGCCCTTTGCGGATGATGAAATCCTCCAGTATGTGGTGGCCTTTCTTCAGGCGGCCCACCAGGCCGATGAACGCTATTCCGTAAGGGACGGCATCAATATGGCGCGATATGCGCTGAAAAGGCTTTCCAACGGAAAAGGGCCACGTCCCGGGGATTCAACGACCCGTGTTGTGGATTATCTGAAAGAAGCGGCATCAATGGTCCTGGATGCCCCTGCCGCTGATTATTTTGCCGAGCTGGTGGACCGCCTTGAACAGGATAGTTGAAATCGGGTGGCGCAACATCCGGATGGTTCCCATTCTGCATAACCGGCTGGAGTTCGCACTGGCGGTGAGCAGGGCATTTGAGTCTTTCCAACCCGACCATGTGGCCGTGGAATACCCCGGTACCCTGAAGACGCGAATCGTTCAAGGGGTCAAACGGCTTCCCCTGTTGTCGGTGGTACACTATGAGGGAATGGACGGTGCTTTTATCTACCTTCCCCTGGAACCTTGTGACGGTCAGGTGGAAGCGGTGCGCCTGGCACTCGCCTCTGAACTTCCCCTTCATTTTATCGACCGGGATACGGAGGGGTACCCGCTTGATTATACGCCCATGCCGGATTCATATGCCGTTTCGCGCATCGGGCACATCGCCTACTGTCGAGCCTTCATGGAGACCCACCGAGGTCGTACCCCTTCGCCCGAGGACACCCTTCGGGAAAAGACCATGGCCTACCACCTGCGGGAACTGGCCGAAACAGGAGAAAAAATCCTTTTCGTTTGTGGCCTCTGTCATGTGAACGGAATCCTGGAAATGCTGGACCATCCCCAGGCGCCCGTTATCGGCCGACGGGTTCGTAAAAAGGTGGGTCTGGCCCATCTGCATCAGGAATCCAGCCGGGAAATCATGGGAGAAATGCCTTTTCTGCAGGCGACCTACGAACGGCATCGTTTGAAAAATGAAATGCCGGATCGACTTCAAATGCAGATGGCCCTGCTCAAGGCGGCGCAGAAAAAATACTGGAAAAACAGCAAAGAAAAGGTTTCCCGCACACAGTTAAGGGTTCTCAACCGGTTTGCCAGGAATTATGCGCTCTTAAATCAGCAACTGGTCCCTGATTTCTACCAACTCATTGTGGCCTCGCGGGGCGCCGTGGATGATAATTTTGCCTATGAAGTGTGGGATTTGGGGAGCGACTATCCCTGGCAAACAGAAGACCCGGGGCTCTCCGTGCTTCGGCTAAGGGGTGAAGATCTCTTTTTGGATCAGAAACGGATCCGGTTTCACCGGCAGTTCAAAACCCTGCGCAGACGCCTGATCCCCGTGCCGGTTAAGGAAAAACGGAGAAGGCGGGATCCCGAAAAATGGAAGAAAGAATTTAGCGGCGATGCCATCTGTTCCTACCCGCCTGAAGATGTGGCCGTTGAGGGGTATGGGCATTATCTAAAGAAGAAAGCGCTTCAGATCAAGGCCGAAGAAAATGCTCGTATCGAACCTTTTTCCTGCTCCCTCATGGACGGTATCGATATTCGGGAAACCATTCGGGAGTGGGCCGGCGGCAAACTCTACGTGAAGGCGGAACGGCCCCTGAAAGGAAAGGTCGGTTCCGTGGTGGTCATTTTTGATCCCGATTCCAAGGGGGAAGAAGATTTTCCCTGGCGCGTTACCTGGCTGGGGGAGCACAGCCAGGAATCGGACATGGCCTTTTACAGTACGCCGGCAGGCGAGGTCATGGATGGTCCTGGAATTTCCAGGTGTCAGTACGGGGGCTTCATGCTGAGCTATCCCCCCCTTCGGGTTTACGATATCTGGAGGGATCCCTTTTTTAACGTTGCCCGGAACAAACCGGAAAGACTGCTCATGGCGGCCCTGGATTACAGCCTCGAAAAACACGTGGTCTACCTGGCCGCCGATCCGCCCTCAGGCTGGTGCCAGAGCATGGCGGCCCACCTGGGGAAAAAGATCATTTATCTGCCCCTGGGGACGTTATCTCCGGTAACCGTCAAAAAAATCAGGCAGTTTCACGTTCTGGACGGTCATGGCGTACGGCAGTACGCCCGGCAGTATCTATAAATATCGAACTTTATGTGGGAAGTTTTCCGGCAGTAAACACTCTGAAGGTATTATCCCGGTAAATGTTCTGAAATAGCCTGATGCACATCATCCATCAAAAGCTGAATGTCTTTTTTGCGATACGCTGAGAGGGAAATGGGTTCGCCGATATGGAGGCTGTAAGATCCTTTGTTGATGCGAAGGCTTCCCTTTGTGGCGATTCGATGGCTTCCGTTGATGGCCATCGGCACAATATCACAACCGGATTTAAAGGCCAGGTTGAAGCCGCCGCGCTTAAAAGATTGCAGGCGCCCGTCCGGGCTTCGGGTGCCTTCGGGAAAAATGAGCACAGAGGCGCCGTCTCTTATTCGCTGGGCTGCCAGAGCAATGCTTTTGACCGCTTTTCGGGGATCTTTTCGTTCTATACCGATGTACTCGGCACGGGTCATGGCGGGTCCCAGAAGGGGTATTTTCATGAGTTCCTGTTTCAGGATGAATTTAAAGTCCACCGGAAGGAATGCCAGTAAGGTCCAGATATCAAAAAAGCTCTGATGGTTGGACATATAGATGCGGGGAATTTCGGGATTGACATTTTCCAGGCCGTGAACGATGACGTGAATACCGCAGACTCGCAATATGATTTTGGACCATGGTACAGCGCAGCCGAAATGAACACTCCGTCCGGAACCGCCGAAAGCGGAAATGGTCAAGCCCCATATACACATGAGAATGGAAAAAATACCGATAAACGCGTCTAATACAACATATCGTAACATGTTCGGCACCTCGTTTTTTTAAAAATATCACACCTGTCCGCACCGGTCAAACCGGCTGCTTGACCGGCAGTTCAATCCTCAAAACAACATCCTCTCCGTCTCTTGAGACATCCACTTTTCCACCGTGCCGATGGATCACCACTCTTGCCAGGGGTAAATCGTGAATGGTGGTTTCGGCTTTCCCGGTAAAACGGGGATAAAAGAATTGACTCAGATCCTCATTGGCCAGACCTTTCGCGTCATGCTGAATGGTGATTACCACATTTTCGGCCTCACTTACGGTGGAGAGAAACAGCTTCTCTCCCTCCGGCATGTTAATGACCTCGTTTTTCAAAATACAGCCAAAAGCGCGTTCCAGAAAACCCGCATCCCCCTGAATTTTCGGAATGGAAGGAGATAATGCGGTTTCAAGCTGAATCTTTTTTTCAGCCATTCGGTTCTTCTCTTCATTTAATGAAGAGAGCATGATTTCGTTAACATCCACGGTGACGGTGTTGATGGAAAAAGGCTTTATGGAGGATAGAATGCTTTTAAGGATGTCTTCAAGCCGCGCCACTTGGTCCACAATAATCTTTGCGAACATTTTTTGGCGGTCATCTTCCAGAAGGGTATCCTGCAACCGATGGGCAAACCCCCCCACCGTAGCCAGGGGATTCCTCATTTCGTGGGCAAATCGTGCGGATATTTCTCCCAAAAGGCGAATCTCCTCCGTTCGGAGCGCCTTTTCCTGAAGTTCTTTGAGTTCGGTGATATCCACCATAATCCCCTCGAACCAGCGAAGATTCCCGGATTCATCCCAGAAAGGGATAGCCTGATCCATAAACACATGGTTGAGCCCCTCTTTGTCTTGGACCACCCTTTCCACGCGAAACCCCAGCGCATCTTTTTTCAACGTGTCCATTACCTGCTCACTTTCCGCCTTGTTGCATCCCCAGACCTTTTCTTGCCAGAAAAACCGCTTTCCAATCATGTGGTCCGGATCGAAACCGAGTGTTTTGATCAAATAGGGATTAATAAACTCAATGGTGCCGTCACTCAAAATCCGATAGACGCCGAGTGGAAGGTTATCCACAAGGGTTCGGTATTTTTCTTCCGACGAAACCAGGTCCGCGGTCCTTTCCTGAACCCGTCGCTCAAGGGTCCTGGCATGATCTTGGATCTGCAAGCGTCGTTCCCTAAGAGAGTTCAGCATGGTGTTGAGGGAATGGCTTAACACACCGATTTCGTCATTGGAACCCGGCTTAAGACGGGTTTCCCGTTTCCCCTGTGCGATCTCCTGGGCCGCGGCCACAATTTCCTTGATGGGGCGTATGAAGAGAACCGCGACAATCCACACCAGAAAAAAAGAAACACAAATGCCCACCAACCCCACAACAACCATCAAAGTTCTGTTCCGTGACAGCCGATCGATAATGGCCGAACGGTTGACTTCAATTTCCACCACGGCCACCACATCACCCCGGTAATCTCTCAATGGCGCCACCAGCAGGGCAATATTCGGAAAGCGGGGCGGCGCAATGAAGATGCGCGTCTGCTCAATTGAACCTGAAACACTTGATTTCGTCAGGGCAAAAGTCTTTCCGGATCCGTTTGTGGAGGCCAGAAGGGTATAGGCATCCGGGCTCCTTTTTTCGTAAACCGCAAAACCGGGCCCCCAATGCTCTTTGAGATTCGCCAGAAACGAATGCCCGAAGGGATACCCGATTTCCAGGCTTCCGATCAGTTCGCCGTTTTTAAACACCGGCATGACCCCCCGTATGCCCAGGCCTGTCAACCCCCATTCAAGTCCCTTTTTGCCTTTACCGCTTTTCAATGCGTCCATAATGCTTGTTCTGTAGGCAATCATTTCCCCGAACTGATCCGGCTGGTGAACCCGCAGATAGGATTTTCCGGGTAAAGTGTGAAAATGGAGCTGCTTGATACCGAAATCCTTTTTCAGTTCGTCAAACAAAGGCTGGGCATAATTCAGAAGCTCCTGGCGGTTTTGTTCCCGCAGCAGTGTTTCAATCCTGGGGTTTTTGGCGATAATGGTCGCCATTGAAAGCGCCTGCTCGCCTTTCTGACGGACCGATGCCAGAAAAATTTCATAAAACCGGAACAGCTCCTTTTTTTCCTCTTCCTTGATAATTTCCTGCTGAGAGCTGAGGCCGATATAGACCAGAGAGGTTGTTCCGGCGAAAGAAAAAAACAGAAAGGGAAGCAGAAGTTTCCACTTCAGGCTGATGTTCCGCACCCGGTTTATGAAATCAGAAAACATCATGTCTATTTCACCTGTGGTAACGACATT
The DNA here is from genome assembly GCA_963663335.2 of Desulfatiglandales bacterium. Taxonomy (GTDB): domain Bacteria; phylum Desulfobacterota; class DSM-4660; order Desulfatiglandales; family Desulfatiglandaceae; genus NaphS2. Next base: position 2,038,319 of record CAXXLN010000002.1, read on the forward strand.
AGGTTCATATCTCTGAAAATCCTTTTCTGACGGCTCAGCACCTGGGCATTCGGTTTTGTGGGAGACCAGCGATGGGGACTGGGCAATATGGCGGCCAGAAACGCTGCCTGTTCTCTGGACAGGCGGTGGGCGGAAACATGGAAATAGGTCTGGGCGGCCGCTTCAATGCCTTTGATCTCTTTTCCCCAATCCACCGTATTCAGGTAAACTTCCAAAATTCGTTTCTTTGGAAGAAAGATTTCAAGCAATACCGTATAATATGCTTCAAGCCCTTTCCGGATCCAGGTTCTGTCAGGCCAAAGAAAGACGGTCCTGGCAACCTGCATGGTGATGGTGCTGGCTCCCCGGAACCCCTTTCCCGTGGCCATCTCCTTCAGCGCTTCGTTTAGCTCGATAAGATCAAAACCGTTGTGGGTTAGAAAGCGTTGGTCCTCGGCCGCAAGGACCGCTCTTTCAATATGGGGTGATACCTGCGTCAGTGAACGCCAGGTCACCGGTATTTCAGCCGCCTGGGCGCTGAGTCCCGAGATTATGGCCCTTATCGGGTTTATCAGGAAGAAGGGAGGATCAATATATTTGAGGGAAACAACCTGCAGGATGCTGATCAAGAACAGCATCACAAGCAGTCCGCATCCCCACTTTATGACCCGATAAAACCACTTGCGGTTCCTTTTTCCGACCGGTTTTTTTAGGTCTGCCTTTTTACCGCGTCCCATGCCCCATTCATCTGTTTGGCGGTCGCTTTTTCCAGTGAGATGCCGCGCTGGTTTAGATGTTGTTCAATTCGTCCAAAACGGTCGAGGAATTTTCGGTTTGCCGATCTCAATAGATCCTCTGCGTTCATGCCCCAGTGCCTGGATAGGTTGACCAGGCTGAAAAGAAGGTCCCCCATCTCTTCCTTAACGGCCTGTTCATCATCACTCTCGAGGGCGCATCTTAATTCTTCCGTTTCTTCCAAGACTTTTTTCCAGATCTCTTTCCGGTCGGTCCAGTCGAAACCGAATTTGGCAGCCCTTTCGCTCAATCGATGGGCCCGGAGAAGTGCGGGCAATCCATTGGGTATGGTTTTCAGCGAAGCGGAAACAAGCTCCGGAGCATCCGCTTCGGCTCGTTTTATTTTGGCCCAGTTGACGGCAACCTGATCGGCTGATGTCACCTTTGTATCCGAAAAAACATGGGGATGGCGGTGAATCATCTTGGCGGTTATTTTCTTTACGACTTCTGCAAAATCAAATTCGCCTTTTTCTTCCGCCAGGATCGCCAAAAAGATAATTTGAAAGAAAAGGTCTCCCAGTTCTCCGCAGATTTCTTCGGAGGATCCGTTTTCAATGGCGTCCAGTACTTCATAGGCTTCTTCAATCAGGTAGATTTTAATGGTATGATTGTTTTGCTTTGCATCCCACGGGCAGCCATCCGGGGCGCGAAGCCGTCTGACCAGGGAGAGAAGATCGCCCACAGCCTTGCCAATGGTTTCATTATCGATGTCTTTCATGTAAACACTCAAATTTTTCCTTTAAAAACCTCTTGAAGATTACTTTTTTGTTCTTCGAAGGATTTTTTCAGTTTTTCGTGGGAACCCTTGGGAATGAGTTCGACCATGGCCTGGTAGGCGGAGATGATAACGGGTGTCAGTCGTGATTGCTTGATCAGTGATGAATCCCGCGGAACCAGAAAGGTTACCAACACAATAATTAAATAACTGAGAACAATGCCCTTTAAAAGGGCCAGGCACGCCCCCAGAATTCGATCCACCCATCCCAGGAATATTTTTTGAAACAGTTTCTTGAAAAACCATCCCAGGAGATTGCACAGAACGAGAACCACCAGGAATATCACGGCAAACGCGATAAGGGGCAGATATTTACCCGGAGGAATAAAGGCTTTCAACAAGACGGCGAGTGTGGGATGATAGGCATTTGCCAGCCAGATGCCCAGCACAACTCCGGCCAGGGATCCGATTTCCCGAACAATTCCCCTGAAAATACCGCGAATGAGGAAAAAGATTACGGCCGCAATGATAATGATATCGAGTATGTTCATGGTGTTGAGGGTCCGCCGGCAGGTTGATGTTCCTTCCTGAGCAGGTCGTTAACGGTTTTCACGGGGTTGAATGTAATGGCCGGTACTTCAACGAAGAGCGTAATCCAATGGGCCATGGATCCATTCCAGAGCCCCGGGTGCTCCAACGCTTTTAGCTCTTTTCCATTTTTTGATTTCAGAGAAATAAAGACCGTATCCGGGTCCACAAATTTTCGCAAATCGAAGGGTTTGCCTTGCCAGTCCCGGACGCCACACACCAGATCCACCGGATTGAAATGGGTGGAACCGGCCAGCATGGCCTGCTGCTCGCCGTTATCCGGGTCAATCTGCACGGTTTCAACGATCTGTCGGGATATCTCTCCCGATTTGCTTTCGACCCAGAAAGGGCCTCCGCCCGGTTCACCCGTATTTTTGACCATGCCGCAAACTCGAACGGGGCGATTGAGCCGGTCCATGATCCAGCGTTTTCGCGTATCCGCCTCCGCTGTTTCCACCGTTTGGGGCATGGCAACCAGGAGATCGTTTTTTAGAAATGCGGCTGCCTTTTCCAGAAGCCCCGGGTCGGTCGATTCCGAGGCCATATTTTTCATGTAATGGGCGATGCGGTTCTGAATGGAAATCAGATACCCTCCCGCAATTTTTTTCCATAGGGTGGTTTCGTTTTTGAGGTAATCCGGAACCACATTATCAATGTTCTTAATAAAAACGATGTCACCCTGAAGATCGTTTAAGTTTTCAAGCAGTGCACCGTGTCCTCCGGGACGAAACAACAAGCGGCCGTTCGCCAGCCGAAAGGGCCGATTTTCCAAATCCACCGCAAGGGTATCCGTGGAGGCTTTTTGCATTGAAAAATCCACATGGAAGGTGGCGTCAAAAAGGTTTTCATAGATGTGCTCAACCAGGTTTAAACAGGCCTTAAATCGGTCTAAATGTTCGGGGGAGACCGTAAAATGAAGGGAACATCGGTTTTCAGCATCACCGGCGTATGAAACCGCTTCCACCAGGTGTTCCTCAAAGGCCGTACGGGTCCTTTCCGGATATTGGTGAAACAGGAGGAGGCCCTTGGGCAAGGTCGCATAGCCCAACCCTTCTTCTGTTAACAGCAACCTAATAATGTCTCTGAAAAAGCCTTTTTGCAATAAGGCTTCAATGGAGAGACCTTTTTGGGTGAGTATTGATGAGAGCTCTTGAAAAAAAGCAAACCGGGTGAGGCCTTCCATGAAAGGCAACAGTTGTTTTGCCGATGCCTGACCGGCGAGTGCATCCCGGTGCACCCTCTCTTGTTCAATTTCCCCGGGCTGGTTCAAGTAAGCCAATGGGACTTTGAACATTCTGGAGGCTGCCCCCGAAGCCGGGACGAATTTAATAATAGAACGCTTCTGATGTTGTTCTTCAAAAAGTGCCGTCAGGGATTTTTGCTTTTCACGGTTGAAAACGACGATTCCGTTTCCGGGGACGCAGGGCCCTGCAAGCTTCAGATAGGGCCGGGCAGTTTTGAAAAGGGCCACCTGTCTCTCCGTCTCCTTCAGGGAGATTCCGTGGGCATTCATTTGTTGAATATCATCGTCGTCGAAAAGATGCTCGTTCATCTCTTCTTTCCCTTCTTCAATCGATGGTCGGGTTTCGGGTTGTATGAGCAAAAAGAATTTCAAAAATGTTTTGTAAATCGTTAGGCCATCCGTCCCAAAATGCTGTGGGATGCGCTCGAATGTCAACAAAAAAATCGAGGCACCCGCTGTTGGACAAGCGGGTAAATGGGCTCTTTTACAAAACGGATTAATAATTTTCTATGGAATTTGGGAAAATTGTTACTATAATGATAAAATTGTGTGATAAAAGCCCTGTCAGTGTTCAGATCATATAACGTTATTTCGACGTTTTCAAATGACTGACAGTCTTTTCATGGAGGTGACAGACTATTGAATCCATTCTATAAAAATCTCGCCCTGTGGCTTGTCATCAGTTTAATGATGGTCATGCTGTTTCAAATGTTCAAACACCCTGACAGGAGCAAAGTCAATATCAGTTACAGCGATTTTCTGAATATGGTTGAAAGTGGCGGCGTCAATCAGGTGACCATACAAGGGGAAAACATCACCGGCATGTCCGGTCAGGGACCCTTTAGGACCTATGCCCCCAAAGATCCTGAAATGATCAGCATGCTCAGGAGTAAAGGCGTGGCCATAACCGCCAAACCCATGGAAGAATCTCCCTGGTTTCAAGTTTTTCTGTCCTGGGTTCCCATGCTGTTGCTCATCGGCGTATGGATATTTTTTATGCGACAAATGCAGGCCGGCGGCGGAAAGGCACTTTCCTTCGGAAAAAGCCGCGCCAGGCTCATGACCGACGGCCAGGATAAGGTCACTTTTGAAGATGTGGCGGGTATTGACGAGGCCAAAGAAGAGCTGGGTGAAATTGTGGACTTTCTGAGCGACCCGAAGAAATTTACCCGGCTGGGGGGCAGAATCCCCAAAGGTGTCCTGCTGGTGGGATCCCCGGGAACGGGAAAAACCCTTTTGGCGCGCGCCATTGCCGGTGAAGCCGGTGTTCCCTTTTTCACCATCAGCGGATCCGATTTCGTGGAAATGTTCGTGGGCGTGGGCGCTTCCCGGGTCAGGGACCTTTTCAACCAGGGCAAAAAGAATGCGCCGTGCATTATCTTCATTGACGAAATTGACGCTGTGGGACGGCATCGCGGGGCGGGGTTGGGTGGCGGCCATGATGAGCGTGAACAGACCCTGAATCAACTTCTGGTGGAAATGGATGGTTTTGAATCCAACGAGGGTGTTATACTCATCTCGGCCACAAACCGTCCGGACGTATTGGATCCGGCCCTTCTGAGGCCCGGGCGTTTTGACCGGCAGGTGGTGGTGCCGGTTCCGGATCTGAAAGGCCGTGAGGGTATTTTGAAAGTCCACCTCAGAAAAAAACTGGTTGACGGCAATTTGGATACCTCCGTGCTGGCCAGGGGAACTCCGGGGTTTACAGGCGCGGACATTGAAAACATGGTGAACGAAGCCGCACTCATGGCGGCAAGGCGCGGCAAGGAGAAAATCGAGCTGGAAGATTTTGAAGACGCCAAAGACAAAGTCCTCATGGGAACCGAGCGAAAAAGCATGATTATCAGCGAGGACGAAAAGAAGATTACCGCCTACCATGAATCCGGCCACACGCTGGTCGCCAGATTGCTGCCGGACACGGATCCCATCCACAAGGTCACCATCATTCCGAGAGGGAGGGCCTTGGGCCTGACACAACAGCTTCCCATAGATGAAAAGCATACCTACCCGAAAGAGCACCTTCTGAACAATATTGCCATATTGATGGGAGGCCGGGCCGCTGAGAAAATTGTTTTGAACACGGAAACCACCGGTGCGGGTAACGATATTGAACGGGCCTCGGATCTGGCCCGGAAAATGGTATGCGATTTCGGTATGAGCGAAGAACTGGGCCCTTTGAGCTTCGGGAAAAAAGATGAACAGATTTTTCTGGGAAGAGAGCTTTCACAGCACAGGGACTACGGAGAGGACACCGCCAAAAAAATTGATGAGGAAGTGCGGCGGATCGTTACGGAAGCCTATGATAAAACCTGCGGACTCATTACCGATCATCTGGAAACCATGCACAACATGGCCTCTGCTCTGCTGGAAAAGGAGACTTTAAACGGCCATGATATTGATGAAATCATGGCCGGTGACAAAAAATGGGATCGAAAAAACACCCCTTCCGAAAAAAAGGCTGATGCCGAAGAACCGTTAACGGATTCCCAGGCGTAGAATTTCCCGGGCGCATGAATTTCATGGATTTTGTTTTAAATTGGGACCGATACCGTCTGGATCTGGGACGCAGAACCCACCTCATGGGCGTTCTGAACGTCACCCCAGACTCATTTTCGGATGGCGGCAAATTCTTTTCGGAAAAGCAGGCCGTGGCTCACGGCATTGCCATGGCCCGGGACGGTGCCGACATCATTGATGTCGGCGGCGAATCAACCCGGCCCTATTCCCGCAGACTCCCCGCGGATGAAGAGATGGCGCGTGTCATACCCGTCATTCGCCAATTGAGCAGGGAAATCTCCATTCCCATCAGCATCGATACCTACAAATCGAAGGTCGCCTCGGAAGCACTGAATGCCGGCGCTTCGATGATTAATGATATCAGTGCACTGCGGTTGGATCCCCATATGGCCGCGGTGGCTGCAAAAGCGCATGTCCCCGTGATCCTGATGCATATGCAGGGAACGCCCGAGAGCATGCAGCTGAAACCTCGGTATGATAATCTGCTGCAGGAAATCATGGAATTTCTAAAAAGCGCCGTGGAGCGCGCTCAATCGGCCGGCATTAAAGAAAATTTGATCATTCTCGATCCGGGGATCGGATTCGGTAAAACCTTTGATCACAACCTCAGCGTCATCCATCATCTGGAAGAACTTGGAACGCTTAAAAAACCGCTGCTCGTAGGCCCTTCAAACAAGGCTTTTATCGGCCGCATTCTGGGCAGAGAGGCAGACGAAAGAGATACGGGCACCATGGCCGTGATCGCTGCCAGTGTGATGAACGGAGCGCAAATCATCAGGGCGCACAACGTAAAAATGGCGGCGGAGACCATTCAAGTAATCGACGCCATTCGAAGAGAGCGAGTAGACGAAACATCTCTTACATGAGGTGACATTACATGCTGTTCTGTATAGATATCGGGAATACAAACATTGTACTGGGCGTAACCCGCAAGGATCAAATTCTTCATCACTGGAGAATCCGCACTGAAAAAGAGATTACGGCGGATGAGCTGGGAATTCTGGTGGGGAATTTTTTTCAGTGGGAAGGCCTCGGGTTTAAGGACATCAAAAACACCATCGTAAGCTGCGTAGTGCCCCCTTTGCTGAATACGGTGGAGGAGTTTTCGCGGCGTTATTTTCATGTGGAACCGGTTATTGTGGGGCCCGGGCTTAAAACCGGCATGCCCATTAAATACGACAACCCCAAAGAGGTGGGCGCCGACCGGATTGTCAATGCGGTTGCCGCCTACGAAAAATACAAAATGGCCCTGATTGTGGTGGATTTTGGAACCGCCACCACCTTTGATTATATCTCCCGTAACGGGGATTATATGGGGGGTGCCATCGCGCCGGGGGTCATCATCAGCTGCGAAGCGCTTTTTCAGGAGGCCTCGAAACTGCCGAGAGTGGAAATTTTTTCAAGACCGGCTTCCGTTATTGCCAAAGATACCATCAGCAGCATGAACGCCGGCATTATCTACGGCTATGCGGGATTGGTAGACGGCATTGTAAATCGCATGATAAAAGAGTCGGGGGAAGATCCCAAAATCATTGCTACAGGTGGTCTGGCGCCCTTGATAACCGAAGTTTCCGCGACGATCCAGGGCGTTGAGGAATTCCTGACCCTGCATGGCCTAATCATCCTCTTTAACAGAAACTCCAGGTAGCCCGCCAAAGGCCCGTCGAGGAGTTGATCCGATGATCAAGCCATCAAAACTGAACCCCGGAGATGCCGTGGGCGTTGTATCGCCCGCCGGACCCGTTAACAGGTCCGAATTGGGAGCGGACCTTCATTTTCTGGAAACCAAAGGATTTACGGTACATGTGGCGCCGCATGTATATGATCGGCGGGATTACCTGGCCGGTGATGACGAGGATCGCCTGCTGGATCTCGAAGAGATGTTCCGAAATACCGACATCAAAGCGGTTTTTTGCTCCCGTGGCGGATATGGCAGCATGCGGCTGCTGGACCGGATCGATTACGACCTGATCCGGAAAAATCCGAAAATCTTTGTGGGATACAGCGATATTACGGCGCTGTTGTCCGGCATTTTTAAAAAAACCGGCCTCATTACATTTCATGGCCCTTTGGTGAGAGGCCTTTCATCACTTCCTGAAAATACCTGGCAAAATCTGGTCCGAATGATCTCCTCCAAAGAGCCGGCGTCATTTGCCCCGTTGGCGGGGTACCCCCTTTTTGGCGGCAAAACCACGGGGTTTCTTATGGGGGGTAACCTGTCACTGATTTCCATGCTTGTGGGAACCCCTTTTATGCCAAGCCTTTCGGGTTGTATCCTCTTTATTGAAGACAGGGGCGAGGCGCTTTACCGGATCGATCGAATGCTGACGCACCTGACACTCTCAAAAAACCTTGAGGGGATAAGAGGGGTGATTGGGGGCCATTTTGTGAACTGTGGAGATCCGGACGCCATTGACGATTTGATAAAGGAACGTTTTGAACCCATGGGCATTCCCATTGCGGCAGGATTTTCCCTGGGACATGGCCCCGACAATACAACCCTTCCCCTGGGAATACCGGCCGAATTGGACACCCATCAAATGAAACTCTCCCTGTTGGAATCGAGCGTTGTCTAACGCAATGGCGGATACAGCGAAAAACCTTTTGACGTCACAAGGTGCGCGATTGAATTTGTCCGTTTCAGGCACAGCACAAAATCCGCTGGCCTCGCTGAACAAGTGGGTCCGGGAGGGCTGTCGGGCCATGAGGGTCGTGGGGCTTTCAGGGGCCGCACGTGCCTACGGCTTTGCCCGATTTCTGGAAGAGCTGAATAAACCCTGCCTGGTCATTTTTCCAGACAAAAAAGAGGCCGAACGATTTCACCGTGAAATTCGGTTTTTTATGGGCTCCCCTAAAAGCGGGGACCATGATGCGGACACGCGCCTTTACCGGTTTCCGCCTTATGATATGTCACCCCTAACAGGGCTCAGTCCTCACAATCAACTGATCACCGAGCGAATCAATGCTCTTTACGCGTTGATGACGGAACCCAAACCCGTGGTGATCACCTCCCTTGAAGCGCTCTGCTACAGGGTCATGCCCAAAAGCGCGCTCTCCGATGCGCTGGAATACCTGGAAGCAGGGGAGGAAGTGGATCGGGAAGACCTGATCAAAACCCTCGAAATGAATGGTTACCAGCACAGCTCCATGGTGGAAGAGCGGGGTGACTATGCGATCAGAGGTGGCGTGGTCGACCTCTTTTCTCCGTTGTATTCGCTGCCGTTGCGCCTTGAGTTCTGGGGGGACCGGCTGGAGTCCATCCGTCAGTTCGACCCTGTTAATCAACGTTCCGAGGAAAGCCTTCATGAGGTCATCCTTCTGCCCGCCTGCGAGATCGTTAAAGGGCACAAGAATATCAAGCGGGCCAGATCCATGGGGCGACTTCCCGGCCTGTACACCGCCGGCAGTGCTTTTCCCGGCCAGGAAGCCTGGTTGAACCACTTTTATGAAAGTCCCGACACCTTATTTCGGTATCTGCCCGATGACAGCATTTTGACGGTGGTGGAACCCGGTTTTCTGGAGGCCAAGGGGCAGAAGATAGAACGTCAATTCCGGAATGATATCGAGAAATACCGAGAGGAATCCGCGGCCAGGGGCGACCCTTTCCCGGATATAGACGGACTTTTTCTCCCGGTTGCCGACATCACGGCGCTTACGGAAAAGTATCAGAAGATCGAGTTTTCGGAACTGAATCTGAAACCTGACCATGGGACCGAAAAAGCGTTGCTTTTTGAAGGGCGATTTGAAATCGAAGATGATCTGGAAATCCGTCTTGCCGCCAAAGGAAGGGTTTCCATGGCGCCGTTTGCTCAAAGGGTAGACATCTGGATCTCATCAGGTGCACAGGTAGTGATGACGTGCAGTACCCTTCAGCAGGCCAATCGATTGACGGAAATCCTCGGTAATTATGACGTCCATGTGGACCAGGTGGCGCAGGGCTGGCGGGAAATGAAAATGGGACGTGGGCTTACCGTTTGCCTGGATCGTTTGGCAAGGGGCTTTGCCTGGCCGGAGTTGGGCCTTTATGTGGTCAGTGAAGACGAGATTTTCGGCACGAGACGGGCCGGTCTGAGTCGCCAACGAAAAAAGCGCCGCCAGGGGCTTTCCTGGTCTTCTTTCAGCCAGTTGAAGGCCGGCGATCTGGTGGTTCATGAGGAGCACGGCATCGGCCGTTATGTGGGGCTTTCCACCATGGAGATTGCACAGCGCACCCATGATTTTGTCATCGTTGAATATGCGGCCAAATCAAAGCTCTACCTTCCCGCCGACCGTGTCAGTGTTCTTCAGAAATATGCCGGGGCTGATGAAAAAAATCCGAAACTGGACCAGTTGGGAGGACAGGCGTGGATCCTGATCAAACAGAAAGCCAAAAAATCCGTCAGAAAGATCGCTAAACAATTGGTAGAGCTGTACGCCCTTCGAAAATACCAAAAAGGATTCAGGTTCTCGCCCCCCGATCATTATTTCCGTGAATTCGAAGCGGGCTTTGAACACGATGAAACCGATGATCAGAGCAAGGCCATTGATGACGTTCTGGCGGATCTTTCATCGGACAAAAGCATGGACCGTCTGATCTGTGGCGACGTGGGTTTCGGAAAAACGGAAATTGCCGTTCGGGCCGCTTTCAAAGCGGTGTCCGACGGAAAACAGGTGGCGTTTCTGGTGCCCACTACGGTTCTGGCGGAGCAGCATTATGAAACCTTTAAGAAACGCATGACGCCCCATGACGTTCGGGTCGGGCTTCTCAGCCGATTCAGATCGAGGGCGGAACAGACAAAAATCGTTGCGGAAGCCCGATCGGGTAAAATCAACATCCTGATCGGTACGCACCGGATACTTCAAAAAGATGTATCATTCGCTGATCTGGGACTGGTTATTATTGATGAAGAGCAGCGTTTCGGCGTGAAACAGAAAGAAGCCCTAAAAAAGTATCGTGCCCTGGTGGATGTGCTGGCCATTACCGCCACCCCGGTTCCCAGAACGCTTCAAATGTCCATGATGGGTGTCAGGGATCTAAGTGTCATTGAAACGCCCCCCAGAGACAGGCTCGCCATTGAAACCTACCTTTCTCCCTATGATGAAGCGACCATCAAAAGAGCCATTCAAAATGAACTGGAAAGGGGCGGGCAGACCTTTTTTGTGCACAATAAAGTCAAAAGCATCGATCACATGGCCGATCAGTTAAGAAAACTGGTTCCGGAAGCCAATTTTGAAGTGGCCCATGGCCAGATGAAACCAAGGGAGCTTGAAAACGCCATGATGCGATTCCTGAACAGGGAAATCGACGTTCTGGTTTGCAGCACCATCATTGAATCGGGTCTGGACATCCCTTCGGCCAATACCATTATCATCAATGAAGCGGATCGTCTGGGACTGGCCCAGATCTACCAGCTGCGGGGCCGGGTGGGACGCGCCAGTGAGAAGGCCTATGCCTATTTGCTAATCTCCAGGGATTCCATGCTCACGAGGGACGCGGAAAAACGTCTGAAGGCGTTGATGGATTTTTCCAACCTGGGCGCCGGCCTGCATCTTGCCATGCATGATTTGAAAATCCGAGGGGGCGGTAACATTCTGGGGTTTTCCCAGTCAGGACATATTTCGGCGGTGGGATATGAACTCTACCTCAAACTGATTGAGAGAACCGTTGCGGAATTAAAAGGCGAGCAATGGCAGGACGAGGTGAATCCTGAAATCAATATCGATATCCCCGCATTCCTGCCCGGGGACTACATTATGGACACGGACGTGAGGTTAAACCTGTACCGCCGTCTCTCCTCGCTGATTGAAAATTCCGAACTGGAGGAAATGACACAGGAGATTCACGATCGTTTTGGCACCCCCCCCTTAGAGGTGAAAAATCTTCTGGCGTTAATGTCCATCCGTTTGCGCTTAAAACAGCTTCGTATCGGAAAACTGGATGTGGGAAAAGGGAAGCTGACGCTTGCGTTCATGGAAGATGGCATTCAGAACCGGGACCATCTGATGAGATTAATAGAAGAGCGCCCCAAACGGTTTCGATGCTTTCCGGACGGTAAGCTCAATATCCACACAAGGCCGCTCACTTTTCCCGAAGACCTCCAAAAAGTTGAACAAATTCTGGATCAGCTCAATCCTTGATTCTTTTGGCCTTTCACCCTAATCGGTTCCTTTGAAAAATATGCTTGCTTTTTTCCACGTGCTTGCTACTTTAAGGGGTTTTAAGATTTTGTTTATCCGTATCTTATATTCCGGTGACCATAAGGATGAGAGGCAAATGCGCCACTGGGCTATTTTTAAAGGCAAATCAATATTTTTTTGTTCGGTGGTTTTTCTGCTGGGAACCGTCGGCTCAATGTTTATTTGCGGCTGTGACAATCTGAACGTGAACTCCGGCCCGGTGGTTTTGGTTGTTGGAGACCGGAAGCTCACAATGAATGTTCTGAAACAGGACATGGTTCATGCCATTGAGGATTTGCCAATTTTGGCTCAGGATGCAAAAGAGATGAAAATTGGGCTTTTGGATCATGTCATTGACCGTTATCTGATATTGGAATATGCGAGGCGGCACGGCATTGTGGTTTCCGAAGACGAGTTTCAAACGCATCTGAATGCCATTAAGGAAGGATATACGGAAAGCGGCTTTGAACAAGTGCTGCTTCGAAAAGCCGGTGACCCGGCAGCCTGGATAAAACGGGTCCGAGAGCAGCTGGTTATCGAAAAAGTTGTCAATTCAGTTACCGAAGATATGGAACCGCCCGATTACAGAGAGATCAAAACGTTATTTGAGTCGAATCCGGACCGTTTTAAGTCGCCTGAAAAAATTAGATTCAGGCAGATTTTCTGTCGGAACCTGAAGAAAGCGAGAAAGCTCCATAAAAGAATTCTCGCGGGTGAGAATCTGGCGGCACTGGCCCGGGAGTATTCCGAAGGGCCGGAAGCGGTAAACAGTGGTGAAGTGGGTTGGATCATTAAAGGTGCTTTGGACGAAAACATTGACAAAACACTTTTTTCGATGGCCCCCGGTGATGTGAGTCCGGTCACGAAAGGGCCTTCGGGATACCATATTTTTGAGGTCATATCCCATCAACCCGGCGGATTCCGGTCATTTTCAGATGTTATCGGCCATATAGAAGAACAACTTTTGGCGCAGAAGCGGGCGTCTTACTGTAAAGAATGGCTTCGAGATCTTCGGTCTGATATCCGAGTCAAAATAAATCAAGAAGCAATTGATAAGCTGGAGCTTTCCTGAATGAAAAAGTCAACCATATTCATCTTGATACTTCTGTTTCTGGGAGGAAATGCTTTTCTCCAGGGAAAGGCGCATGGTGAAATCTATAATCGTGTGGTGGCCATTGTCAATGCGGATGTGGTCACGTTATATGAGCTCAATACGCGCATGTCGGAAATGACCGGTATGACCCCGGAAGCCTTCAAAAGAAAATCGGAAAGCAAATACATTGAGACGCGCAGAAAAATTCTTGAAAGGCTCATTGAAGAGAAAATAGCCCGCGAGAAAATCAAGGAACTGAAGATCACGGTACCGGATAAAGAAGTGGATGCGGTCATCGAAAGGGTCAAAGAGGAGAACAAATTGACCCAGGAAGGCCTGGTTGCCGCGCTCAAAGAGCAGGGACAGAGTTATGATGAATACCGAAAAATGCTTAAAATTGAGCTTGAAAGAGCAAGGCTTATTAACTCTGAGGTTAAAAGCAAAATTATCATCAGAGAAGAAGAACTGAAAGAGTATTATGATGAACACAAAGATGAATTCAGTTCCAAAGGAAAAGTTCATCTTGCCATGATCTTTCTGAAACAGGAAGATCCGGCCGACCAGGCGGAATCTCGAGCACTTAAAGATAAAGCCGATCGAATTGTTCAGAAAATAAAAGCCGGTGAAGATTTTGCCAAACTGGCGAAGCAGTTCTCCAATGGTCCCGGAGCAAACGAGGGGGGGGATCTCGGGGTGTTCAAGATTTCCGAGCTCAATCCGGAAATGGCCCAGGACATCAAAGATCTTTCCTCAGGCGAAGTGGGGGTCCCAATTGTCGGAACCAATGGAATTCAAATCATTAAAGTGGTGGAAAAGGACAAAGGCGGTGAAAAATCATTCGACCAAGTCAAAAATTCCATTCGCACCACCATTTATCGAGAAAAGCTGAATCAGGCGTATGCTGCCTGGATTAAGGATTTAAGAGAAAAAGCATACACCAAAATCATCTTCTGAACACCAATAGGTCACGCTATATGGGCCAGGATCATCAACCGCCAAAGAACGCTGAAACCGATGACTGGGTCTTTTCATCCGGTATTTCTCCAGGCGCGCTGCTTAAAAGAGAACGGGAAAAAAGGGGGCTCAACTATACCGAGATTTCCCTGCAGACACGGCTGAGGCCGCATTTGCTGGCGGCCATTGAAAATGAAGAATGGGATCTTCTCCCCGCTCCCACCCTGGTAAAGGGTTTCATCAGATCCTACGCCCGCGTTCTGGGTCTTGACGAGGAGCGTATTTTAGATCTTTACAGGGAGGAAACAGGTTCTGATGATTTTACACAAAAATTCGCATTGCCTTCCATTCCCCAAAGGAAAAAATGGCCATTCGTAGTGGTCGGCCTGTTGCTCCTTATGGCGGCGGTCTCCGCTTTTTATGTGTGGTTCTTGCCGCCGATTGAGCCGGAAAGAAACGCCGATACAAGTGCTGTGAGTATTCAAAGTTCAGCTGTCGGTGAAGCGCCGGCAAAACCCGAAGAACAACAGAAGACAAAAGAGGAACCGTTCATTGAAGAGGAAGTTCCCTTGGTAGCGCCGTCGGAATTGACGGCAGATGCTTCAGGGGTGAGTCCCGAAACGCAGATCAAACCGGAAACGACGGAAAGCACGGCGACAAAGCCGCCTGAATCGCCGAGCGCCGGAGAAGGGACGCTCGGAGCGGAAATCCCTTCCGAGGTTGTAAAGCCTGAGGCCTTGACATTGCGGCTGAAAGGACATGTAACGGAGAGGACGTGGTTGAGAATATCAATTGACGACCTGAAACCGAAAGAGTATGTGTTTGCCCCTTCAGATACACCTGAATGGGAGGCGGAAAAAGGTTTTGAACTGCTGATCGGCAACGCGGGTGGCATAGTCCTTGAGTTCAATGGCAAAAAGATGGATAATCTCGGGAAACAGGGGCAGGTGGTTCGAATCAAACTTCCTGAGGAAGAAGAAAGGAGTTCTGCAAGAGATTAAAAATGGAAAATATTTTAGAAATTTTTGAAACCAGAGGATTCTTTGAACAATCTACCGATAGGGAATCGCTTTCGCAAATGCTTTCCCGGCCCACTACCTGTTATATCGGTTTTGATCCGACCGCAAAAAGCCTTCACGTGGGAAGTCTGCTTCCCATAATGAGTTTGGTGCATATGCAGAATGCCGGTCACCGGCCGGTTGTGCTGGTGGGGGGCGGTACGGCCATGGTAGGAGATCCCAGCGGAAAGACCGAGATGCGCCGTATCATGAGCCGCGAAGAAATTGATGACAACGCTCTGGGTCTCAAGAAACAACTCTCGAATTTTATTGATTTCAGCGGTGAGCGGGCTGTTATGGCCAACAACGCTGATTGGCTGACAGAGCTTCGATACGTTGATTTTCTGCGGGATATCGGTCGACATTTCAGCGTAAACCGAATGCTGGCCGCTGAAAGCTACAAGATGAGAATGGAAACCGGTCTCAGCTTCATCGAATTCAATTATATGTTGTTGCAGGCGTATGATTTCTGGCACCTTTTCAAGAATTATGACTGTCGCCTCCAGATGGGGGGCAATGATCAATGGGGCAACATCCTGGCCGGCGCCGACCTGATAAGGCGTTTGGAAGGAGAAATTGTCCACGCACTCACCTTTCCACTTTTGACCACGTCGTCCGGCATTAAAATGGGCAAGACCCACGAAGGGGCGATCTGGCTTGACGGTGAACTGACATCTCCCTATGACTATTACCAGTATTGGGTCAATCAGGATGATGGAGACATCGGAAGATTCCTGGCCATATTTACCCTGCTTGACATGGATGAGGTCAAGCGGCTTCAAAAGCTGGAAGGGTCGGAGATTCGGGAAGCAAAGAAAATACTGGCATACGAGGCGACCAGGCTTTGCCATGGCAAAGAAAATGCGGATCAGGCGCGAGCTGCGGCCGAAGGGTTATTTGGCGGGAATAAAGGGATTTCGGACGAATCCGTTCCCAGCTATGAAATTGACCCGAAAGCCCTTGAAACGGGTATTCCAGCCTACATCCTGTTTGAAAATGCTGGTCTTTGTAAAACGCGAGGGGAAGCCCGCAGATTGATTTCTCAAGGGGGCGGCTACTTGAACGATCAGAAGATTTCCGTTTTTGACCAGAGGGTCGGTGCGGATGATTTAGGGAAAAACGGGTTACTCCTGCGGGCGGGGAAAAAACGATACATGAAAATTGTATCCGGCGTTCAGTAAACAGGGCCACGCATGTGAAACCATTACAGGGTTTTTAGATGACAAAAGGGAAACAGAAGGCCGAAACGAAGAAAACAAAGAGCAAAACACCTGACCGAAAACCGGTCACGAAGCGCACTGATCTTGCGCCCGTGGTGCAACGTTCGGATACCGCGCTGGTCCCTTACGATCCACTGCAAATATACCTTCTTGAAATCAAGCAATATAATCTACTGACCCGTGAGGAAGAGGTGGAACTGGCCACCAGGATTCAGGAACATAATGACGATGATGCGGCATTCAGGCTGGTAACGTCAAATTTGAGGCTGGTTGTCAAAATCGCCATGGATTTCCATCGGTACTGGACAAAAAACCTGTTGGATCTCATCCAGGAAGGGAATCTGGGCCTATTGCAGGCCGTTCAAAAATTCGACCCTTATCGCGGCATAAAATTTTCCTATTATGCCTCTTTTTGGATTAAGGCGTATATCCTTAAATTCATAATGGATAATTGGAAAATGGTGAAGATTGGAACGACCCAGAGCCAGCGAAAGCTCTTTTTCAATCTTGCCAAGGAAAGGGATAAGCTGATTGCTCAGGGGTTTACGCCCGAACCGCGTCTTCTGGCGGAAAAGCTTGATGTCAAGGAGTCTGAAGTGGTTGAAATGACCCAACGGCTGGGAGGATGGGAAGTTTCCCTCAGTGCGCCGGTGGGGGAGGATTCCAGAGAATCTTACGGTTCTTTTCTGCCAGACCCGGGGATAGCCGTTGACGACCAACTGTCCAATGACGAAGGCAAAAACATGCTGACGAAAAGCCTTCGGGAATTTCGCAAAACCCTGTCTGGAAAAGAAGCCGATATTTTTGACAATCGAATTCTGGCTGAGAAACCCCTGACCCTTCAGGATTTGGGTGATAAATATAAAATTTCCCGGGAAAGAATAAGGCAGATCCAGGAAAAAATCATCAAGAACATTCGGAAATGGTTAAAAGAAGAGATTCCGAATTTTGAGGAGGAATATTCGGATTTTCTGAAGTAGAATTATCCCGCACCAGAAAATTCGATTTAAATAACCACCTATGAAATCAAAACTTACAGAATTTGGCGCTCCATTATTTCGGCATAGGGTTTTCTTGAAGTTCCATAGCCTGAAACACGTCCCTTTGCTTATTCTGCTCTTTTTTGCCGTTGGCCCGATTGGCTGTGCTACGGTAAATGACCCGGGGACACAAAAAAAGGCGGAACCGGTCGTTCAGGTGATCAAGCCTAAGATTTCCCGTCCCGAAAAACCGGATGCGACCCAAAAAGCTTATGAGAGTTTTGCGTTGGCCTCAGTGGCTTTGAATCAGGGCCGTTATGAGGATGCAAGGGCGCATCTTGAACGCGCCATTCAGAATGACCCCAATTCAGTCTATCTGAATACAAAAATGGCCATTTTGCTCAAAGCGCTCAAGAAATATCCTGAAGCCTTGGCCTTTGCTCAGAAAAGCGTCAGCTTGGATCCTAAAAATACCCACACCCTCGCGTTGCTGGGGGACTTGTATGCACTGACGGGCAAAGATGAACTCGCCATTTCCGAATACCAGAATATTCTCAAGCAGGATCCTGAAAATACCAGAATAAGGCTTCTTCTGACCACCATACTGGTCAGGAAGAAGCAGTTTGAAAAAGCGTTGAAACAGCTGGATATTTTGATCGAGCAGGATTCCGAGCTGGTTATTGCCTATTATTATCAGGGCAGAATCAACCTGGAGATGGGCCACTACAAGGCAGCTGAAAAATCTTTGAATGAGGCGTTGAAGCGAAACAAAACTCTGGAGCCGGCGCTGTTTGACAAAGCGACCCTCTATCAAATCACCCAGCGGGACCGGAAAGCGGCCAAAGCCTATGAAAATTTGCTTTCCATCTATCCCGACAACATCCCTGCCAGGGAACGGTTGTTGGAAGTATACATGAAGCTGGGGCAAAAGGAAAAAGCGGCCCAGCAGGTGGAGATGATCAAACAGCATTCAAAGCCCGGCGAACCGGAACGCCAAGCCCTTGGCCTGATCTATCTCAGGCAGGGTAAGATCGAAAAATCCATTGCTGAGCTGAATCTGATCGTTAAGGCATGGCCCAAAGATTACAAATCGCGATATTATCTGGCCACCGCATATGAAGAAAATGGCGATAACGACAAGGCGTTGGACCAGTTCAAATTGATTGATCAGGGTTCAAAGTATTACCAGAATGCTCAAATGCACATCGTACACCTGCTGATTCTGAAAGAACAATTTGATGCGGCACAAGAAGCACTCGGAAAGTTGATGGACCAAGACCGGACCAATACGGATCTGTATCTCATGCTGGCCGCTATTTATGAGGCACAGGAAAAATATGACAAGGCGGTAGAAGCGGTTGAAAAGGGCCTGAAACTGGATGAAAAAAACGTTAATCTTCGGTTTCGACTGGGAGTCCTGCTGGACAAAGCCGGCAAAAAAGATGCTTGCATTCAGGAAATGCAAAAGGTGCTGAAGATTGACCCCAATAATGCCGATGCGCTGAACTATATCGGTTATACTTATGCCGAGCAGGGAGTTCACTTGGACGAGGCCCTATCCATGATTCAAAAAGCCCTCAAATTAAAGCCGGACAGTGGTTACATTATTGATAGCCTGGGGTGGGTCTATTTTCAAAAAGGCCAATACGAAAGAGCGTTAAGCACTCTTTTGAAGGCGGCTACCCTGACGGGAGAAGACCCCACCGTTCAGGAGCATCTGGGAGACGCCTATTTTAAATTAAAAGAATACAAGAAGGCCCTTCAAGCTTATGAGGAAGCCCTCTCTTTGAAGCACCCGGAGGAGGCACGGATAAAGAAAAAGATTGCCGAGGTGCGTGAACGTTTGAAGATAAAAAATTGAATTTTACAAACATCCATCCGGGAATCAAAACACTTCTGACGGCCCTGGTGTTTTTTGCTGTTCAGTGCTGTTCGCCATTGACGGTCAAACCTCCCGCCCCTGCCCTAAACCAAGAAGATGTTGCGTCCGTTGTATCTGCTTTTACGGAACAGGAAGAAGCGGTTGAAACACTTTTTTTCACAGGCACCCTGGCCTTAAAAGAACGGGGCGCTGAAAATTCCGTTCAAATCCTGATGATTGCGGAAGCAACGCCCCGGGCAGGTGCTGAAGTGGTGGCGGATGCGGAATGCTTGGCAGGCACAGGGGCCTGCCCCTACGGGCGAATGAAAATTGAACTCACCCACCCCTGGGGAAAAGCCCTCATTCACATATTGGTAGAGGGCTCACGAGTGGATATCCTCGATTTTACGAAAAAGCGGCTTTACAAGGGCAGTCTGACCAGCAAATATCTCTCTGAACGGTTACGGGTACCGCTTAACCCTTCAATACTGTGGTCTCTTGCAAGGGCTTTTCCGGCCGTGCTCGAGCACCAGTCGGCTGCATCCTTGGTGGGAAACCGGATCACCCTTCTGAACACGGAGGGAGATAACGTTCAGGTGTTTGAACTCTATTCAGGTGAGCCGCTGCCGTTCAAAGTTTCTTTTTGTAAAGAAAATGCGTCAATGGTTTTTTCTGATTTCCAAGACGAGGACGGCATCCTCTATGCGCGTCAGGTGAAGCTTGATATCCCCGACCAAAAGATTAGCCTGGAAATTGCGATCGACCAAATGCGGTTCAACACTCGCCTTCCGAAAGCCGTTTTTGAAATGCCCCCCCCCCGCGATTTCATCACCGTCCCATCGAAGGACGACCATTCGGAGCATTAGGTTTGGATATTTCATTTGTGATCGTCAACTGGAATACCAAGGGACTACTGCTTGAATGTCTGAAGTCCATATACAACACGGCCGCGAATATGAACTTTGAAGTCTGGCTGGTGGACAACGCTTCGGCCGATGGCAGTGTCAATGCGGTTCGGAAAGCCTATCCTGAAGTTCATATTATCGAAAACAGCAAGAATTTGGGCTTTGCCGCCGCCAACAACCTGGCCTTTACCCGGATGTCAGGACGGTATGCCGTATTGATCAATACCGATGCGCGGCTTCAACATGGCGCCATTAAAAGCCTTTTTGATTTTATGGAAGATATGCCGGAATCGGCAATAGCCTGCGGGCAATTGCTTAATGAAGACGGCACAAAACAGAATTCCATCGCACCCTTTCCCTCGCTGCTTTCCTTGATTACAAACGAAAGCCTGTTGAGGCTTTTGTTTCCGCAAAAATACCCCAGTAAAAGAAAACAGTATTCCGGACCCATAGCGGTGGATTCCTGTATCGGTGCCTGCATGATGGTTCGAAAAAGCGCCATGGACCGGGTCGGTTTTCTGGATGAACGGTATTTTTTCTTTCTGGAGGAAACGGACTGGGCCTATCGAATGAAACAGGCTGGATGGAAAATCTATTTTGTCCCTCAGGCGGAAATCGTCCATGCTCAAGGAAAAACCGTCGGCAGCGGGGTTTCCGCGAGGATCTTGTTTTACCGTTCCCGGTATCAGTTTTTTGAAAAATGGCACAAAAAAGTGTATCCGTTGGTTCGTCTAGCCGTTTTTTCAAGGTTGTTGGCCAATACCCTGTTGAACCTGTGGGCAGTGGGATTCACCTTAGGGTTAAACGGGCGACTTAAGAAAAAGCTGATGGTTTACACAAAACTGGCACTTTGGCATATGAAGGGTCGCCCATAAATGAAAGAACTGCAAACCGCAAAACTTTTGAAGGGAACCCCTCTATTACCCACGGAAAACGGTCCCATCCTGGTCATACAACTTGGAGACATCGGGGATGCGGTTTTGACACTGCCCGCCATAGAGGAACTGGGGAAAGCCTTTCCAAAGCGGTCTCTGGTCCTGTGCGTCAGGGAACATGCCAGGGAATTAATGGAGGATTGTCCTTGGGTCCGTCACGTGCTCTCGGTGAACAAACAGAAGCGGAATTTCAGGACGGAATTGCGCCATCAGATTCAATTCTTTAAGGCGCTTCGAGAGTACCGATGCGTATTGGCCTTCGAACTGCGCACGGGGACCCGCGGTGCGGTGATGGCGTTTTTGTCGGGGGCACGGACTCGAGTTGCCCGCTATGCCAATGACGGGACATTGTGGCGAAACCGTCTGTTCACCCATCTTGTAAAGCCCCTGCAGGAAAACATTCAATATGCAGCCCAGCACAATTTGAATATCATGGCGCCATTCGGACTTTTTAGCGAAAACCCGAGGCCGACCATCTCAGTCCCGGAACGCCGCCGCAAAAAGGTTGAAACGCTTTTTCTAAAGGCACGAATTCCCGAGAACAGGCCCCTTGTGGCGGTTCATCCCTTTTCACTCTGGCGTTACAAAGAATGGCGGCCTTCTGAAATGGCGGCTTTGTTGGACCGAATTCAGGTTGAACACGACTGCGCGGTGGTGGTGACGGGCGCACCCAACGAAAGAAAACGGGCCGAAGATCTCATTGGCATCAGCAGCCGGAAACCGTATAATCTGGCCGGCGAAACATCCATTGGTGAACTTCCTGCCGTCTTTGAGGCATGCAGGCTCTTTATCGGTGTGGATACGGCGGCGCTGCACATTGCCGCCGCCGTGGGGATTCCCACCGTGGGCATATTCGGTCCGTCATCGTGGACAAACTGGGCGCCACGGGGCCATGAGCATCTTGTGGTAAAAATGGGCCTTCCCTGTCAGCCTTGCAGCCAAAAGGGTTGCGACGGTTCTGAAAGGAGCCGTTGTTTGATGGAATTGACGGCTAATGAGGTTTATAAAAGGATAAAGGGGATGTTGGATAGAACCCTCGCGGGAAAGAAGGAAGTTCGCTGAATGGGAGAAGAGGGAAAAATGCCCGGGGCGATAGTTGAAACCCCTGTTGAAGGCGCCACTTCCTGGAAAAAAAGGAACACCGTGTGGGCGGCCATGGGCGTGCTGGCAATGGCAATGCTCCTGTATTTTCTGGGCCTCGGAAGTTACCCTTTGCTGGATCCGGATGAAGGACGTTACGCTGAAATTCCCCGTGAAATGCTGGAAAGTGGGGATTTCATCACCCCTCGGCTCAACTATGTAACATACTTTGAAAAGCCCCCGCTTTATTACTGGCTCACCGCAGGGAGTATGGCGGTTTTCGGTCAAAAAGAATGGGCTGTTCGACTGGTGCCGGGGGTGGCGGGGTTTCTGACCCTTCTGTTGATTATGGGATTGGGTAAAAGGGTTTTTGACGGCCAGACGGCTGTTTTGGGAGCCTGGATTTATCTTACCAGCGTGATTCCCATGGTCCTTGCGCGGCTGCCCATTATCGACGGGGTCTTCAGCATGTTTTTGACCGCCACCTGGGGCGGTTGGTATTTGGGTTATAAAGCCCACGCAAAACAAGCAGGGCGGGTTTGGTATTGTCTTTCCTGGGCCTGTCTCGGACTGGCAGTCATGACCAAGGGAATTGCGGCCATTGCACTGACGGGATTGATCGCGGGCGGATTTATTCTCTGCCGCCGGGACTGGCGTGCGCTGTTGTCCGTGGCATGGGTGCCGGGGTTGCTGATTTTCGCCATCATTGTGGTCCCCTGGCATTGGGCCGTGGATTCCCGGAATCCGGGATTTTTTCATTTTTACATTATGGTGCAGCATTTTGACCGTTTGGTGGGCCAGGAACACGCCAAACCCTTCTGGTTTTTTATGCTCATATTCCCCTTCGGTATGCTACTGTGGACGGCGTTTTTTTTCCCCGCTGTGGCAAAATCCCTGCGCAAAGCAATTGAGGCCGTCAGGCTACCCCGAGGCGACGGCGGGCATGGGGAGGCTGTTCTTTTCCTGGTGATCTGGGTTGTCGCCGTGATCGGTCTTTTCAGCCTGAGCACCTGCAAGCTGATCCCCTACATTTTGCCGGCCTACCCGGCCATGGCGCTCCTCATGGCACATTTTATAAGAGGCCGCGAACAACTGACGCGGTCGGTCCGCTGGGGTACCGCTATTCTGGCCATACTGCTCCTGGTGGGTGTCTGGGCCCTGATGCCGCTGGCTATGCGGCAGGATACCTTGCCCATCTCTCAACTGATGCCGGCCATTCGTGTAGGGCAAGCGGGTCTTATCCTTGGCGGCATTTTTCTCCTGATATGCCTTTTTAAACGCCGTCTGATCCCTTTTGCCACGGGTTTTGCCATTGTGCTGCTATTTCCGGCTATTCTGATGATTGTGCCGTCAGTGGCCAACTACCGGAAAGTGGGCGGGTTTATCAAGGCCATGGCAAGCCCGTTACCCCTGGAAATCAGGACAGCGGAATGGCATAATTACGATCAAGCTCTGAGCTTTTACGCCGGCAGGCGAACCATTCTGGTGGATGAACTAGGTGAACTGGCCTACGGCAGCTCACAGGGCAACCACGAGGACTATTTCTTAATCGGTGAGGAAAGTCTTAAGCGTCTGGGCGAGGAGGGTCCTCTATTGGCCAACATCCGTCCCGAAGCCTGGCCGAAAGTTCGAAGTTGGAAAACCCTGCAACCCGTTGCCGCCAACAGCACCAATGTCATGGTCGGTAACGAGGCGTTTTTTCGTCTGACCGGTCTTGAGCCATGGCCTGATTCGGCCATTACGCCGCCACCTCTGCTGTTGATGCCTCGGCACCGGGAGTAGAAAAACCTTACTGAAGCCGTTTGAAACCATGAATGTCTTAACCCGATATCTCCTCAGGGAATTTTTCAAGCTGCTCATCGTATGCCAGCTGGTTTTCATCGCCCTGTATCTGATGGTTGATTTTGCCAGTGGCATTGATGATTTTATCAAAGCAGATGCGCCAAAAAGTGTCATGATGGCCTATTTTGCTTTCAAAATTCCCGCTATTGCGGGGCAGATGCTCCCCCCCGCCACATTGACCGCGGTCATTATCCTGTTCAGCCTCATGAAACGGAACAACGAGATGGTTGCTCTGAAAGCAAGCGGCGTCAACACCTGGCAGGTCGCAAAGCCCCTCGTTCTGCTGGCCGCGTTTTTCTCTATCGCCCTGTTCCTCTTTTCAGAGACCATCGTGCCCTATGCCAGTTCCAGATGTAATGAAATATGGCGGATTGATGTGCAAAAAGAGAATCCCGGTCGATTCCATGGTCGAAACCATATCTGGTACAAAGGGAAGAATTGCATCTACTTCATCAGGCAGTTTGACAAAGGGAAAATGATGATGGTGGAACCGACATTCTATTTCTTTGATGACAAGTTCAAAATCAGCAAAAGAATCGATGGCCGCAGAGCGCTCTGGAAGAACAACCTCTGGGAGATTCAAAATGGTATTGTTCAAAACCGTGAAAAGGATGGCGGTTACAATCTTCACAAATTTGAAAAGCTGGATGTGACACTCGCTGAAGGCCCTGAGGATTTTGTGCGAAAAAACGTTGAGCCGGAAGAGATGGGGTATGTCGAACTCAAACGATTTGCCGAGAGGCTCAAAATGGAGGGGTATGACGCCACCCGATATTTCGTGGAACTGAACATCAAGATCGCCTTTCCCTTTATCGTCCTCATCATGACGATTATCGGTATTCCCGTCGCCCTCTGGAAAAGGGGGATGGGAACACCCGTAGCCGTTTCCGTCGGTATTTCTCTCTGTTTTGTTTATCTCCTGACCCTGGGGCTTTCCCGGACCCTGGGGTTTGCCGGAATTCTGCCGCCGGTGTTTTCAGCCTGGCTGGCCAACAGCATATTTCTCTTTCTGGGTATCTATCTGATGATCAACGCCAATCGCTGATGATCTAGCTTTCTCCGGGCTCCAGACCGATTAAAATCTTTACCGCCTCTCCATCACAACAATATGCGAACGCTTCACGTCTGGACAGCCGCAAAAATTTCATTTCGAAATTGCTGCCCGTCGTAAAGGAGGGCGGGGAGAGCACGCAATTGTGACCAGCGTCGCAAAGATCCGATTTAAGCGTTCCGGAAATCATGTTGCAAATTTCACCAATGACGTCCTTCACCTCCTCTATGCTTTCGATCTCTTCCGGTTCCATATCCAGCATGGCCGCCGTCATCCGGCGGGAGAATTCTTCCGTAACATAAAGGTTAAGCCGTCCCTGAATGGTGCCCGACATGCTGATGGATCCCACGATTTGACTCACGGTTTTCGACGATTTCACCTCTTCGGGATCGCACGCCACAGCCTCCATTTCCAGCATGGTTTCAAAGACTTCGGGAACCGATTTAGTGATGGAACCCGCCACATTGAAGGCTTCAAGATCGGCCTTGTGGGATATGCCTTCAGGGAAAAGCTTCGGTCCGCTTCGGTCCGCTTCCATGGATTTCATTCCCACTTCAACCAGGATGGCATGCTCATCACGGTAAAAGGTCATATATTCATTGCGCGTCATGTCCCGGCTGTTGCAGTTGTAGTCTTTGCCGGTTGTTAATACGGGTGTTGAAAGCCTACAGACGAGGCCCGCGTCGCAGAGATTCGATTTAAGTTTTCCACCCACCATGTTGCACACTTCGCCGATGACGTCTTTAATATCGTCTATTCCCTTAATTTCATCATCTTTGATCCCCAACATGGCACCGGTGATCTCCCGGGAGCAATCACGGCTCATTTGAATATTGACGATACCCGCAATCTCACCGACCAGGTTGACCGAACCGAGTATTCGTTCGCCATATAAATGGGACTGGCCCACCTGTTCAACATATTCAACCTCCACGGAGAGCATGGTATCGAATACTTCCGTGATAGAATCGAGTATTGCCGCTTTGATATCAAACGTGTCAATGGTTTCCATCGGAACTCTCCATCCGTAATGTTTCATCATTTATCACATTGGCCGTTCAAACTGATTGAATCGATACCATTGTGGTGTTTTTGCCAAAGGGGGCCCCGGTTGAAATGATACGGACCGTGCATTAACATTACACCATAAGTTGCTGGAACTCAATAAAGAACTGGAAATGCACACCGATCCGATGATAACATACGCAAAAAAGCCTCATATGAGGTATAAAAATGTATACTGCGGGCATATGCCTGTTTCTTACAGACGGAGGAACCCCATGAAACCGATCATTTGTTTTATTGACGATTCAAAATTCGAGCATGAACTGGTTCACCATGAAATTGCGCCTTGTACCCCGCATTTAGAGTGGGTTCAGGCATATACTTTTGATGAGGCGAAATCGTTACTGGAGAGTGTTGCGCCGTCACTGTTTCTCCTGGATCTATGGGGGCAGGACGAGACGGTGAGCAACCCTCAGATCACGCCCATGGACGAAGTGCTTGAAAAAATAGCTGGTTTTCCCACTCCGGCAGATGTTTATGACGGTTTGGACGATTTTGAGGGAGATATTAACAATGAATATCTGAAACGTTTTTTTGCCATTGTGGACAATTGGCGGACCCTGTTTGAAAGCATTTGCGATAACGTTGGACAAAATCGCAAGTATGGGCTTTCAAATTTGCGAAAGGCCAGAGTGCATTACCCGGGTGTACCGGCGGTTTTCTACACCAGAAAATCGCTGATCAGCGACGCAGTCGCTATGTTCAAAGCCGGAGCGAATGGCCTTTTTATCAAACCCACGGGAAAAAACGACCATGAAACCCATCGCCTCACCAGGGAAAATGCACCATTTCTGATGAAAGACCTTGAAAAAATAATGGCCAACTTTTGCCCCGGAAAAGTTCATTGAGCTCAACTTGACAAAGCTTTTTCCGATGCTTAACGTTTCGCCATTGTTGGAAATGAGAAACTGTTTCATTTATGGTATTTGCAGGAGTGAAATGTGCCCAGAATTGACGTCATGGATGAAGAAAAACCAATGGAAGATCTATCGGAAGAAATAGACGGCGAAGGGGACGCGGCTATAGATCCGGAAGATGGATCAACAAACAATGAGGAAATCCCCTTATCGGAAATGACCAAAAAACAGTTGATTGAAAGAATCTCGGAAGTTCAGGATCTGGCGGATACAAATATGGACAACTATCTTCGTTCACAGGCGGAGATGGAAAACATGAAAAAGCGGTTTCAGAAAGATAAGCAGGAACTGATTAAATATGGAAATGAAACCTTGACCAAGCAGTTATTGCCCGTTGCGGACAACCTGGAAAAAGCCTTGGACCATTCAAAGGACGAAAAGTCCCTTGAGGCTTTGCGTGAAGGGGTTGATCTGACGCTGAAAGGGCTTTTAGACGTTTTGGAAAAGGCAGGAGTGGAAGTGGTCAAATCGGTCGGTGAGCCATTTGACCCCAACTTTCACGAAGCTGTTTCTGAACAAGCAGATGACAGCGCGGCCCCCGGAACGGTGGTCAGGGAGCTCCAAAAAGGATATTTGTTAAACCAGAGGCTTATCAGGCCGGCAATGGTGATTGTTAACAAGAAATAATAATGATTTGGGAGGCAGATTAATGGGAAAAACGATAGGGATAGATCTGGGGACAACCAACTCGTGCGTAGCCGTAATGGAGGGTGGAGATCCCGTTGTGATCGCCAATGCCGAAGGAAGCCGGACAACGCCTTCCATTGTAGGTTTTACGGAAGGCGGGGAAAGGCTGGTGGGGCAGACCGCCAAACGGCAAGCCGTGACCAACCCGGAAAACACGGTTTTTGCGGTTAAAAGACTGATCGGTAGAAAATTTGAGTCTCCGGAGGTCACCAGGGATATTAAGGTTCTCCCTTACAATATCAGCAAGGCGCCCAACGGCGATGCTCACGTGAATATCAGGGGAAAAGATTACAGCCCTGCTGAAATATCCGCCATTATCCTTAAAAAGATGAAAGAGACTGCGGAGAGTTACTTGGGAGAAACGGTAACCGATGCGGTTATTACCGTTCCCGCTTATTTTAATGACAGCCAGCGACAGGCTACAAAAGATGCCGGTCGGATTGCGGGCTTGAACGTTGAGCGAATTATCAATGAACCTACCGCGGCCTCCCTGGCCTTCGGTATGGACAAAAAAGGGGATCGGAAAATTGCGGTTTTCGACCTGGGCGGCGGTACTTTTGATATTTCTATCCTTGAAATCGGTGAAGGGGTCTTCGAGGTCAAGTCCACCAACGGCGACACCCATCTGGGCGGGGAAGATTTTGATCTGAGGATTATTGATTATCTGGCTGATGAGTTTAAGAAAGACCAGGGGATTGATCTCAGAAATGACAAAATGGCGCTGCAGCGATTGAAAGAAGGGGCTGAAAAGGCCAAAACGGAGCTTTCCGGCTCCATGGAAACCGATGTGAACCTTCCCTTCATTACGGCTGATGCCAGCGGCCCCAAGCACTTGAATATTAAATTGACCCGCGCCAAACTGGAAGGGCTGGTGGATGAACTCATTGAAAAAGTGGTGGGACCCTGCAAAATGGCCATGAAAGATGCAGGGCTTTCCGCAAGCGAGATTAATGACGTGATTCTGGTGGGCGGCATGACACGGATGCCGAAGGTTCAGGCAAAGGTTGCTGAAATTTTCGGTAAAGAGCCCAACAAAGGGGTAAATCCCGATGAAGTGGTTGCAGTGGGTGCTGCCATTCAGGGTGGCGTGTTGAAAGGCGAAGTCAAAGACGTTCTGCTTCTCGATGTGACCCCGCTGTCCCTTGGAATTGAAACACTGGGGGGTGTTTTTACAAAACTGATCGAAAAGAACACCACAATTCCCACGAAAAAGAGTCAGACCTTCAGTACGGCGGCCGACAGTCAGCCGGCGGTTGAAATTCATGTCCTTCAGGGAGAGCGGGAAATGGCCGCTTATAACAAGACCCTGGGACGGTTTCAGCTGGTCGGAATTCCGCCTGCGCCCAGAGGTGTCCCTCAGATTGAAGTAACCTTTGATATCGACGCAAACGGCATCGTGAGTGTTTCCGCAAAGGACCTCGGAACCGGCAAGGAACAATCCATTAAGATTACCGCTTCCAGCGGATTAAGTGAAGAAGAGATCGAGAAGCTGGTTAAAGATGCGGAGCTGCATGCCGAAGACGATAAGAAAAAGCGCGAGCTCATCGATGCGCGGAATATGGCCGATTCCATGATCTATACCACGGAAAAGTCCGTCAAGGAAGTGGGAGACAAACTGGATGATGCCACCAAATCGAATATCGAGCAGGCCGTTGAAAAGTTGAAAAAGGCCATGGAAGGGGAAGACACGGGAGAGATCAAAAGACTCACCGAAGAGTTGACCCAGGCATCGCATAAATTGGCCGAAACCATCTATGCCAATGCAAACAAGGAACAGCCTCAGGGGCAGCAGGGTCCGGAATCCGACGCGGATACCCCCAAGGATGACGATGTGGTGGATGCTGATTTTGAGGAAGTAAAGAAGTGATCGTTCGCAGTATCTTTTCAAGAAGGGCCTTTTCCGTCGGGTTGGCGGGGATGGCCCTTTTTTTATTTGCCTGTCAATCCGGAAGAGAGCTTCCCCCCCAAATGGCGGAAACTCGCGCAGACCCTTTTGTTATTGCTCAAAAATACCAGGAAAGCGGGAATCTTCAGCAGGCACTGGTCCAGTATCAAATCTTTTTGAAGCAGGCGCCGAAGGACAAAAGAATCCCATTGGCCCTGCAGCGCATGTCTGAAATTCATCTGAAACAGAAAGAGCCGGAAAAAGCGCTTGCCACCCTTGAACAGCTCTCAAAGACCTATCCGGACTATAACTGGATTCCGGAAGTAAGATACCAGATTTCGGAACTTCTTAACCGGCTTGGAAAATATCAAGCTTCCGCCGATTGTGCTATTCACTGGCTTGATCGGTATCAAAGTCATTTCCTCAAAAAAGACGTTCTGGTTCTTCTGGGGGACGATTTCTGCAAAATAGGACAAGCGGAAGCGGCTTTTTTCTGCTGGGTGGACGCCAAGCGGATCCGGAAAGATGATCCGGAGAGGGAAACAGCGCTGGACGACAACCTGAAAACCCTTATCGCGACGGGTAGTCCGATGTTTCTCTCGCGGCTTCTCGAAAGTGAACAGGATGGGCCCTATCCATCTGAAGTATATTATCAAATGAGCTCTGTTTTTCTGTCCCAAAATGACCTGGACCAGGCAGAAAAAGCAGCTAGAACCCTCATGGAATCCACCCGCAATCTAGAATGGGTTTCAAAGGGGGAAGACATCCTGGCCCGGATCAAAAAGGCAATGGCCATCTGTGGAAACTGTATCGGGTGCCTGCTCCCTTTAAGCGGTCCCTTTGCCGCCTATGGTCAGGAAGTGCTTAACGGCATATCCTTGGGAATGGTGAGCACTCCCACCGAAGGGACAAAAATGGAGCTCATCGTCCGGGATACGGAGGGAAGCCCTGAAAAAGCTCTGTCTGAACTTGAAACGTTGGTGAGCACGGAGAAAGTCGTTGGTGTTATCGGCCCTCTTTCCAGCAAAACCGCTACCGTTGTTTCCCAAAAGGCTCAGGAACTGGGTGTTCCAATAGTCACGTTGACCCAGCGAAGTGACATCGTCGAAACGGGTGACATGGTATTTCGGAATTTTCTTACTCCGGAACAGGAAATCGATTCCCTTGTCCGGATGGCAATGGTTCAATTAGGTTTGAAGCGTTTCGGGATTCTATATCCGGACAATACCTATGGCCGTTTTTGCATGAACCTGTTCTGGGACAAATTGGATGAAATGGGTGGCAGCGTCACCGCGGTGGAGTCCTATCCCACGGATGTTACCGACTTTGCGGATCAAATTAAAAAAATGGTGGGGCTTTATTACCCGAGGGGTGCCGACTGGAGAAGCATCTATTTCAAGAAAGCAAGTGAGGGTGGAGAAGAAAGCAAAAAAGAACTGAAAGAAGACGATCCGCTGATCGACTTTGATGCGGTCTTTATTCCCGACACCTACCAACGGGTCGCCATGATTGCACCGCAACTGGCATTTCATGATGTTCTGGGCGTTCGGTTGATCGGAACCAGGCTCTGGCATTCTCCCGAGTTGCTGGAAATGGCGGGAAACTACCTTCAAGGGGCTCTCTTCTCCTCAGGTTTTGTGACGGAGTCAGAAAACCCGGAGGTCATGGGTTTCATCGCGGACTATCAGAATAACTTCGGCAAAACTCCGGGAATTCTGGCGGCCAATGGTTATGACACCATTCGCCTGCTGAAAACGGTCATTGCCGAAAGCGATCCGAAAACACGGGGAAGTCTGCGGCAGGCCCTGCTCGATCTGCCCGTTTTTCAGGGTCTGACCGGACCCTTTCACTTCGATATGGATGGAGAAGCCACCAAAAGACCGTTGCTAATGACGGTTTCCGGAAAGAGAGCGATTCCTATTCCGGTCGATACCATTTCTGAGATTCACTGACTTCGGACCCTCTTGGTCTCGCTTCCTTCCTCTTGTCTTTCCAGCCCCCTCCAACAGCGCAAATTTGGCCCTCAATCTATTGATATTGCAAACTGTACTTGCTAAGCTAGAGCCTGGAAACGAACAGCGCGGACGAAGTTTGAACCAAGCCCAATCAACAAATTAAATCAACCATTCTTTCCACCTCTCCTTATGCATGGATTTGTTGTTTCTGGACAGCGGTTTTACCTCTGTCCCCTCAAATTTCAAGTTTCTCTTAGTCACGATCTGCAAATCGGCGTGACAATGATCACCGTCACTGAAATTGTCACATCTGAAAATGTGAGCCAGTGCCAGCTCACTTTGGACCTAATTGGTTTTACGGATTATCGGATACAATATGGCCTTTCCGGCCGTATCCGTATGGATCCAATTGATACCAGTCCTTACCCTTCACCCGTCCAACGATTTTCTTTTGGTAGCCCTTTTTGAGTGTGCTTATCACCTCTGCTTCCAAGGAAGGTTGCCTATATATAGGAACATCGGTTTCCAACGCAACAAATTTTCCTGAAAACGGCTCAACATCAAATGGAACCAAACTTAATTGCACAAACTTAGGATTGTATAGAAAACCGTTTATTCCGCAGTCTAATACAACCCAGCCACTACGAAGTACTCCGCGTAAAGGGAAAGCATATCGAGGCTTTAATGAATCTAAAACTTTCGAGTTTTGATCAGGTTTTTCTTGTATGGGTGTCTTGACCTTACTGTAGTTAACATATTCGCAAATATTTTTTAGGGGGATAATTTCCTCGGTGAGTATATAGCCGTAATCATATCTAAAATTATTTGACTTAATATAATGCGTGGGTCCATCATATGCCTGAAAGACCATCTTCCGCTTTTTTGAATCCCACATAACAAAGTGGCAACTGCTTTTTGCTTCTCCTTTATCCCTCTTTCCATTGTCGTTCTTATCATTCCAAAAAATCATGTCAACGCCGATTAGACCACTTCCATAGCTATTCATTTGCTTTCGGACATCGACTGTTATGCTGTAGTCTCTCGTCTTTTTGTCTATTGCACTAAATGCCATGGGCCTTGTATGGCGAACATCCTTAAAAAGACCAACTTTGGTAAGGGGTTCTTGGGCTTTCCCGGAAATCGTTATGGATGAATAAGGCGGCGGTCCAGCGAATGCCGTACCGAAACAAAGAATTACTGATAAAAACACTAAAGATCTAATAATTCGCATAGTTCCTCCCAGATGTTTATTCTGTAAAAAGGTGCTGAAATATTGTAACTGCATTTTCCTATTCTGGCTCCCTTACCAACTCATCAGAACTTCATTTCCCTTCTTTTCATCTTCCTGTACTGGTTCAGCGTGAATTGGAGAATTCCGATTTCAAAATAAGCTTCTTTTGAAGAAAAAATGTGCGCTTCGTACGACAATTAAATGGGTTTTTTGAGGCATAGCAGGAAAGCTTGAATATGGATTATGGCGAGGGAAGCAGCCCGAAAGCCACTTCCCTCTGAAGCATTATTCAATGCACCTGCATCCAGCTATCCCTCGGCAGGTTGCTCCCCAGCAGAGCCTGCCTCCGTTTCACCGGATATTGTTTTTTAGCTTTTTTGATCCGTAAGGTCAATCATTCGCTTTGGGGCTTCATGCAGCCACATAGCCTGTCGCTCTTTGAAAATTTCTTGCTGCCCGACGTCTTTGTTTCCTGTCCTGACGGGCTTGGTTCAATTTCTCATCTCTGTGAATAAATATGTCCTTTTCCTTTCCCGTAAGTTTGTCATAGGGTGCGATATAGCCGATGGCGCTATGAAGCCGACGGTTGTTGTAATATTCCACAAAGTCTTCCACGCTCTCCCGAGCATCTTCAAGTGAAAGCGGACATTTGGGACGAATACAATCACTTTTCAGGCTCCGATGCCAGCGTTCAATCTTCCCGTTGCTCTGCGGATAGTAAGGAGATGTCCTGACATGGGTCATCCCGTTGATCCGGATAAACTCTTTGAAGTCCTTGGCAATAAACTGAGGCCCATTGTCCGAAATAATCCGGGGATGCGCTTCGGGAAACTTTTCCCTGGCTCGCTGGAGGATAATTTCAACATCACCTTCTGTCATCGACTCTCGGATCTCCCAATGAACGATATACCGACTGTAACCATCAAGGACACCACACAGATAATAGAACGTTCCCTTGATATTCAGATATGACACATCAATGTGCCAGTGCTCATGGGGCTGTGAAGGTCCTTTAAATCCTTGCCCTTTTGATGACGGCTTCCGGTTCCAACGTTGTAAAAGCCCCTCATTTTTGAGCTCTCGATAGACGCTGCTGGGGCTTACGGCAACCACGTCCTCATCGAGCATCATAAAGGCCAGTCTTCGATATCCTTCATCACGATTTTGGCAAAAAAACTCAATGATCTTTTCCTTCTCCCATGGTTCAAGCCAAAAATCCCTTGGAATCCAGCTGTTATGCTCGTTGACTTTGCCGTAGCGCCGCTTCCAGTCATAAAATTTGCTGGGTGCAATCCCCAACCACTTGATGAACTTGACCCCTCGAATATCCGCTTTGAGTGACCACATATTTACGAAATCGATGACTGCATCCCTGGTATCATGGGGAACCCAGATATCTTTCAGATTTTCCCAAGACTTTTTTTTAAAGAGACATGCTCCTCCATCAGTTCAGACAGAACATCGTTCTTTTTGGAAATCTTGGCTTCAAGACCAGCCACTTTTTTCTCAAGTCGGGCTTTTTCGTGATCTCTGTCAGTTTCGAAGGCTTTGGTGCCATTTTCAAAAAAGGCCTTTTGCCATCGATGAAAAACCGTCGGATGTAATCCGTGTTGGTCACATAAATCGGACAACGGAACTTTGTCCACAAGATGCTTTTTGATAATTTCAGGACTCCTTACCTCCAGGAAAATCAAATGGTACCTTGTTCGGGATTTGAGTTGGAAAAACCCCCTATCTGATAGACAAGTTGCATGTCAGTGCCGGGGTATTTTACTTTGGCATTATTGAGATTTTCAAACAGCTCTTCAAGGGCTCTATTGGCCGCCGGTCTAGAAGCGTTATGCACCCTTACGCTTAGGCGATTTTTTTCAGGTTCGGGAAGGATATCGGCTTCCGTCACAAAGAGATCCTGAAGCAGACGGCGAGCTGTACTTGGATTCACTGTGGGACCGCTAATCAAACCCAACATTGCTGTTTCAGCACGATAAGCAATCATTCGGATGGTGTCCATCAGGCGCTTCCTTCCCGGAAGTAAACGCAAGAACTTGTCTTTGTGTTCAAGCGCACCCCATGTAATATGCTTTGGTGTTTCTTTGAGCTCTGCTTTTAATTTTTCCAGTTGATGTTCGTAGTTTTCGATCTCCTCTAACAGATCGGCCTTTTTCTTGAGCCACTTTAAATGCTTGGCGGGCTTTTCTTCGGGTTCAGGATGAAGTGTTAACTCCGCAAAACGAGCACGCCGATATCGAAGCTTGTTCTGCAAGGAGTTCCGGGATCGATTCAACTCTCGCCAAGCAGGATTCACCACCTTTTCGGTCTCAGGAAACTCAGTGGTCCCATATTCCAAAACAACATCAATATCAAAATGTTGCATCATGTAGTTGAAAAAGTTTTCCTGAGACCATCGGCTGAACATGCGGGCTGCCAGTTGGGTATGAGGCAGGTCAAAGGCCGTGCTGACAAGACTGGTCTGGTGACCTGACTCCGTCAGTTTGCGGACTTCTCTCATCCAGATGGCATTTTTGCCGGAACCCACATAACTGCCCAGTTCGCAAAGATGCATATCTATGACTTCACCGGCCGGCATGGCCACTTGGTGGTTGTTGAACCACTCTTCCGGCCAGGGGTCTCCCGGATGCTTGTGGTAGGTCAGACAACCGATACGATGGTTGCGCCACATTTCAGCAAAAAACGATGGACTGTAGCCTTCCCGGTCAAAAACCAGAATAAATCGACATAACCAGGGGTTTTCGTCCAATTCCTGATCGCTTGGTTGACCGGGAACGTCATTGAGCAACCGGGGGACAATATCTTTCCTTAACGTTTCGAGTAATCCCGGATCGATGGTCTTTTCGATCACAAAAAACGGACGGCCGATAGAATCATTGACCCAGTAATCGGTGATACCTCTCAAACAAAGGCGATCACGGGAAACGTAACGACGAGGCAGTTGCGTCAAACCACCGTTGTAGACACGCACATGTCCGTCGATATAAAGAGCACCCACTGATTCAGGTTCCAATTCCATCCAGTATTTGCCCAAATGGGCGGCCCACCGCTCTGCACCGTCATTGGCACTCAATTCACTCATTTTCTTGCGCAGACAACGGACTTCGGGAATTCGATCCAACCCCAACAGTTTTCCAAATTCTCCAGGGGCATGCCCTCGAAGTTTTTCTGTTGTCTTAATTCTGCACAAAGCCATCAGTGCAAGGAGGAGCAGCACATGATAAATCGTATAGTAACCGCTAACCATGCCTAAAAACTGCTCTGCCCCATGCAGCAAACCATTGGCCAGAAGTGCTGGAATCGCACACAGTACACCCCCTTTGGGAACATCCAGGCAGGATTCAAAATGAATCGTGGCTCCCATAGATTTCCCCAGGGATGCCAGAACTCGCTCCTCAACCCGGGTGCAGGCAACTCCCATACCTTCAGAAGCCGCTCTATCTACAACGGTACGCGACGACTTACTGATGACGGTCTCCTGAGTCCCGGGTTCCGATAACCGACCTGCGCCTATCGCTTTGCGAATGGTGTCATACTTAACATTCAACTCCGAAGAAACATCAACCCTGCTGTAACCCTCATCAAGCAAGCCTTGCGCTTTTTCAATCATTTCCGGGGTCAATACATTACCGCCCCGACGTCCAGGACGTTTCTTGAAAAAGGCTTCAATGCCACCTTTCCGAAGTTTATTTACCGATCGAATAACACTGTTCTTGCTTACGCCGAAGGTCTTTATTATCTGGATCTGACGACAGGCGCCTGCTTCAATCAGCTGCCCAGTAATTATCTTGAAGAGGAGATGATCTGATTTCTCATGGCTAAATATCGGATAGGTGCCAACAAAGTAAGTCCACCTATCTTCATCACGGTAGACACTTACCAACTGGTTGATTTGTGTTGCTCCTTTTGGGATTATGGGTAATATCAGCTGTGGCATGGTACCTTTCCTTTCTTTTTTTAATAAAAATTCATGTAAAAGGTGCCATGCTTATTTTCCGGTTGCAAGTATTCTTTTGGACTCATCAAGCAGACTTCAACTATTGGAATTTCAAAGGGGTTCTTGCTGAGCTTCCTTAAAAAGTGTCTTAACAGAGATCAAGAATCCTGAATTTGGACTTTCTGTTCAGGTGTGTATCTGTTGCGTCTCTTGGCCACGGGTCTTCCTCCTTTGCATTAAACTAACACACGTTGAGGAAAACTCCAATTTCGGCTGAAGCAAAACATTTCAAAAATAATGGCATGTAAGTTTTGCCGGTGCCTTAGGCCGATTGGTCAGTCGGAGGCCCTAAAAGATCCATGACCTCCTTTTGACGACCATTTCTTTACCAAATCAGCAAGTTGTCTCTGTTGGTGGAAATCTGATGCAGGTGCCAGCCGATAGCAATGACTCCAATTCGCCGAATCCAACTAAATTTTGTTCTCCTAGAATTTGGAGTAACCCTATTCTTGAACTGCCCCAAAATCCAATACTTTAAACATAATATTACCACTTGCATCAGGCTGGTATACGAAATCAACCCAAAATGACGTGAGACCGGAATTGCCCTGATAATTCAGACGCGGAATATGCAGGCTCATCATATCGGAAGAAAGGGTCGGAGCCGAACACGCCGTATTTCCGGTTGGCAGGCAGCTTCCCCCAGTGCAGGCTATGATGAGATTGTATTTACCGGGATAGTCATAATAATCATCATTAACAATTACCGTATAGGTTCCCGTCTGCGGCAAGACATAATCTATCACTGCAGCAAGATACTGGCTTGACAACCTGCTTCCATCAGGCGCAATGAGAGTGATCCGAGGGACAAAATCGTCGCCACTAATCCAGTCCGCTTCGATAAGAACACGATCATTGGCATTCGCCGAAAACCGGTACAAGTCGGTGTCGCTGGCAGACGAAATGTCACAGCGGACCCTTGTACCATGCTGGAGGAACATATCGGTTGGCTCGGAATTGCACGTAATATTGCATCCTGTGTCTTCCGGTGGCGGTGAAGACGGCAGACAGCTTCCCCCGGTGCACGAGATGAGGAGATTGTATTTACCGGGATAGTCATAATAATCATCATTAACAATTACCGTATAGGTTCCCGTCTGCGGCAAGACATAATCTATCACTGCAGCAAGATACTGGCTTGACAACCTGCTTCCATCAGGCGCAATGAGAGTGATCCGAGGGACAAAATCGTCGCCACTAATCCAGTCCGCTTCGATAAGAACACGATCATCGGCATTCCCCGAAAATCGGTACAGGTCGGTGTCGCTGCCAGTATCGATCTCACAGGTAATAAGCTCACCATATGATACGGACATGTCTGTCGGTTCCGCCTCACATGTTCCCGCCTCTGCTCCGCCTGAGAGTGAAAAGACGGCAAAAATTAGACAAAGAAAAACCCCCGTTTCCAAAATCGCAATTCTTTTTCTTTCCATTTTAAAAATCCTCCTTTATTCCCTGTGGCCCCGCTATTGGTAGCCATCTTCGTTCACGTCGTATTCAATCCCAATGAGAAACATGTTTGCACCACCGGCATTACTGGCAAACAGTAGTCGGCCCACGTTCTTGTAGTAGAACCATGACTCCAGTTTGCCAGATCCAAAGTAAAATGGGTTGTAAGCTTTGCCGGTAGCGTTGATCGATTGGTCTGTTGGAGGCCCCATAAGATCCATAACCTCCTTATTACCCATACCGATTTCGAGTTTGTTGAATTTGCTATCTGGTGTGGGCTTACCCTGAATGTAGCCAGACCAATCGTTTCTCCCTGTTACCTCTCTTTTGTCGTCAGTAGTCGTTTGCGTGTTTGTCTGATTTGATGTGACACATCCGGACAGTGCTAAAAGTATAGCTATGATTAGAACGGTAGATATATTTTTCATGGCTAATTCCTCCTTTTAATGTCCCCTTTGGTGAAAGGGAGAAAATCCATCGCCTTCAGGCGACAACTTTAGTAGGCTTGCGGTTATTATGAAGAAATACCGCAAGCCGGTTCTCTTTGGAAACGTGGGTACATGGCTTCGTGATTTCATGCCTTTTTCACTCATGCCTGCCTGTCGGCAAGCTTCTTGATATTTTCATGAATCTTGAAAAGCACGATCAACAACTCACAGAAAATTCTTGCGCCCACCACGCCACCGACAATTATCCCAATTCCCATAAGAGAACTTAGACCACTTGCTCCACCATAACGGCCAGTAACAGAAATTGTAGAAATCCCTCCTACAACAGAGAAAAACAATAGCAACCAATAAACGAATGTGATGATCTTCGGGGTTAACATTTTGTCGAAAACAAATGCCTCTTTTATGTCCATGTGACCTCCTTTATGGGAACAATTAATGCTAGACTCTACTGTGTTTCTTGTGGCGGTAGTCTTTTAGCCCTTGGGTTGAGGCTTAGCCCTCGTTAGGACTCACATACATTTCCTTACCATCCAGCAACCGCAGAAACCCTTTGACAATCCGGTATATCATCCAGATTGCGTTGGCGATCAAAACAGGAATGCCGACAATGGCGCCAACAAATGTCAGGAGCGCTAGGAACCCGATGACGGCCCATATCAAGCCAAACCAAAACGTTCGTATTTGCCAGAGAAAGTGGGATTCAAGCCAACTGCCTTGCACATCAAGTCTTTTGACATAGTTGATGATAACTGCGACAATGAACGTTAAACCGTTTACAAATCCACATGCCTGAAGAACATATACGACTATTGTAATGGTTCTGGAGGATCTGGCCTGTTCATCGTCAGTGGCAGCTGCCCGTTGTTTAAATATTTCATTCATTTTCTTTCCTCTACCCACTGAAGTATGTCAAAAAAATCATTCCGTACGGAGAGACAATGCAGCTCAATATCGACTTTTCCGCACTCCGCCCGTCAGCAGTCATACATCGAAGTTATGCCGCCTATTCCAGATTGTGGCTTCCCAAAAAACGAGTCTCAATCTCATGGTATTGACTCTATTTGAAAGCGTTTAGATTGAGACTCTCGCCGATAGTGCGTCCTTGCCAATGCCCTAAATCTCAATTGCTGTTGCTGCTCCCGAAGAGTGAAGGACCTAGCAACCCAGCTGCCAATACCCATCGCTTAACAGCCGTTTCTATTTGGGGGTCATCTTTGAACTGTGAAATAGCGACCTTTTCCATTTTTTTTCCGAATTTATTCATTGCCGCTCTCATGTTTGCTAAGAGTTTCCTAAGTTCCGCTGGAGGATCTTTAAGAAGATCCGGATATTTTTTTTCTATTTTTTCA
Source organism: Desulfatiglandales bacterium (assembly GCA_963663335.2). Lineage (GTDB taxonomy): Bacteria > Desulfobacterota > DSM-4660 > Desulfatiglandales > Desulfatiglandaceae > NaphS2. The sequence continues at coordinate 2,078,287 of CAXXLN010000002.1, forward strand.
GTCTTAGGTCCAAAATCTTGTATTCGGTCGGCCAAATCGTTGAACGCCTTTGCAACATCCTCTGCATTTTGTGCCCTATCAAGTGCTGTCGTACATTCTTCATATGCCTCCGTAGTTTCCTCGATAAATTTTTTTACATCTGAGTATTTCTCCCCAGCACAACTGAACAAAGCCGGGAATACCGTAAGAACCAACACTACAATAAAGCTTTTGCCCATGTAGTTTTCTCCTAATTCAAAATTCTAGTCAGTCTCATGATTCTTGCACCCTTTGACCTGAGGATCCGGATTATCCAATCACGCACGTCCAGAGCTATGGAAGCCCAGAGAAGGCGACGACTCCTGGCCGCCCCTCAATTATTTTTGTCCTTCTTTTTCTATGCGTTCATTTATTCGTTCAAGCGCAACTTGGCCCAGAACATCAGACCATCGAGAATCAGCAACTACCAGATCATCAGAACCTATGATCAGGCAATCGGTATCCGGAAATTCTCCTTTGAGTGAAACAAAGAAATATCCATGAGGCTTGGGGCTATGATTTGAAATCAAGAAAGTCTCGGGTTGTGCATCAACAAAATCCCCATCAATGACAACATAAGACGCGTTCCCTGCCATCTTAAAAACTTGGTCGGATTTAACATTCAATTCCGATATGTTTTCCTTGAAAAGGGCATTTTTATAGGCTGCTAGATACTTAAGCAGATGACCTTTATATTTTTCCTTGGCTCTGCCGTAGTAGTCCCTAGAAAATTTTTGCTTTTCACTCGGGTCGCCTACGGCATCTAGTTCGCGTTGGGCCTCTTTCAACTTGTTTTCGGCTGTTCTATATTCAGAATTGATTTTTGAGATGTTCCCAAATTTGTTTTCCGCTCTAATTTTGGCCTTTTCAAATTTATCGTTTCTTATTTTTAACTCGGCGTATAATGTGTCTTTGCTGCTACCGGAACGCGATCCAAGCTCATCACGGAGCAACATATATTGTTTGAATGCATCCGTAAAAATCTTTTCAGCCGGTGTTCCTTTTAACTCGGCATTCGGTAAAGAAAGATAATAACAAATGCCATCAGGGGCGTGCCAGGTAGCTCTATCTTTGAAGCTATTACTGCAAGTTTCTGCAGGCCTGTGTGAATAATTGTATGAAAACTCAATTGTTTTGAATTTTCTTATAGGCAACTCCTGGGATACGATAACATCGTTTATTTTGTCTTTTGTCTGACTAAATAGTGTTTGAATGTCGCTTTCCTTTTTCTTTATTTCTGCCTTCGTATGATTTAGAGCAGAGTCTTCTTTTTGAATATAGCTTTCTACTGATTCTTTTTGAGCTTTCTTCTTGTCAAATTCGGTTTTGATTTTATCAAGTTTTAGGTTATATAAATTTGTCTTTTCGGATTTGTATTTAGACCATTCATTCTCAAAATTGTCTAATAAGTTGCAATAAGATTGAGCCTCTTTTAAGAAAAAGTCTGCTTCCGGCCCCTTTAAAGTGAGAACGAGATCATTTTTATTTTGAATGTCTACCAACTTCTTTGATTCCGCAACACAAGTTTTTACAGCATCGGCAAATTTGTCCTGAAAAAACATCGCCTTTCCGGTGAAGCGAAGATTTCCTCCGAACTCCTTGTTGATTTTTTCCAGTTGAATTTTAGCGTCAGGCGGATACGGGTCAGAGCAGCCCACCAGAATCATTACGCTTAACAGCATCATTGACAAATAAACTTTCCATATCCACGTAGCCCACAGTTTGCTTCTCATCGCTCCACCTTTCTAAATCTGTCAGGATTCACTTGTGATTGCCGCCTATTTCAAATTGCGGCTGTTATTTCTGTTTGCTGCGCTCCTCTCCGGACTGCAACGTTAAAATCCATCGCTCAAAAGCTTTCTTAATTCTCGGATCGTCTGCGTAAGGCTCTGTTTCAATTTTTTCCACTGACTTCCTGAATCTTTCCCCGGCCTCACGAAGCTTCGTCTCTGATTCTTCTAGCATTACTTTAGCTTCTACTGGATAGTCGTGAGACGGCTTGCCCGCAAGTTCCGGGTATTTTTCGTACATCTTTCTTAATATGGGCATCAACACTTCCGTGTCATCGGCTAATTTGTTGAGAGCCTCCTCAACGTCTTTTGCGTTGTGCGACTTGTCGAGGGATGCTCTGCATTTCTCTTGTATTTTGAGGAATTGCGCGTTGATTTTTATCAAATCGGAGTATTTTCCTCCAAAAGCAGTCCTGTTCTTACATATTGTGCCGATCAAACCCCCACATTCTATACAATCATCTGAAATGATGGTAAAAACCTCTGTGGGCCCGTTTGTCGCGTTCTTCACTTTGACCTTTCCGTCTTCAAGCTTGTATTCAACTTCCCGAGTCTGTGATATCCCTAAAAGCAAGGAACTCACTTCGACCTTTCCATCAGGCTTAAAATGGAATTTAAACGTTCCGGATTCATCAACATATTCTCCATCCAGTCCCCCCGCAGAACATGCCGAAACGAAGAAGACAAAAAACAACAGCATATAATTTCTAATTCGAGTTTGACTCATTATTCTTCCTCCCTTTCGTGATGCTGACAAAGTATTCGGTGGGTCACCTGCAACCTCCAAGGCCCTTTGTAGTCTTGAAGCCCTTTACGTTTTTCGAGGGACTGGCCATTTTTCAACGCTTCGTATATAATCCGTTCGACATTAAAATTGCAATGGGTGTTTGGTAGGTGTAAATTCAAAAAGGACGTCATTTTGCCCTAAATAGATGCAATGTTCATGAAGAAACATTGCCTTTCCTACAAAAGTCCAGCTTTGAATTGTCATCTTTCTGAAGTCTTTCATAACCGATAAAGTTCATTCATGACAAACTGGATTCATTTATCTGATTTACTAAGGGCAATAAGGAGTTCGTTTGTGATACACCCTCAATACAAAACGCGCAGTGCCACCATCAGATCTGCCGATGTCTTGTCAATGTGGAGTTTTTTTCTAATTCTTTTTCGATGCCAATTGACCGTGTCAATGGCAATCCCCAGTTTCTCCGAAATTTCGCCATTTTCTCTCCCTTCACGAATCATATCGGCCACCCGTAATTGCTGAGCGCTCAATCCCACTAAGGCACTGGAAATGCATCTGAATTCAGGAGAATTTTCATTTCTTTTCTTTCGATTAATCTTTTGAAGTGCCAATCTTATGGTTGCCAAAATTTGGACCATCTTTGACGGCTTCATAAGATATCCAAGCGGATCAGCCTCTGAAGCGCGATCGACCAGTTCTTCATTACCGTAACCTGTCAGAAAAACGGAGGGAATATCCAGTTGAGAAAGAATCTTCGTCGCTGTTTCTATGCCGTCTAGTTCAGATGCCAGTTTGATGTCCATCAAAATAAGATCGGGCCTGTTTTTCTTCGCCATTATAATAGCATCTTCCCCTGAACACGCTACACACGGAACTTCATAACCGTTTTCCGTCAACATCTCCTCTAGTACAAAGGAAACTGAAGTTTCGTCTTCAACTATCATGATTTTCGGTCGGTTTTCTTTTGCCATAAAATTTGAACCTGAAAGGGACTCTAGAAATAGATTGCCTATTGCTTCATCATCTAATCAAACCCTCGTTTTTGCCCTGCTTTCGGAGCTTGTAGGGTTCGTGCCGTCCCGAGAACCCTCGGTCACGTGCCCTTTTTCGGGCCCACGACAAACTGAATTTTAAGGCTGGTGCTCTCTCCCCGGCCTGATCCCTTATACCCCCGTAGCATAATCTGCTTCTGGCCTCTAATCCGCACTATATCCATTTTAGCTCTCCGTAACTGTTCTGGAATCTAAAAAAAAGTGATCGAAAATGCCCACTTCCTATATCGTAAGGACCTGGGGATTTTCAAGGATTATGTCAATTTTTCTGTTGCCCATGGCTTCTTCGACGGACTTCTGGAGATCTACACTGCTCGATCTGCTGGCTTTTGATTTTCGGAACCTGAGACATGTGAATTAAACCCAAAAAACGGAACCACCAATGAGAACCCCAGGACGACAACGCCGTTTCCAGCCACTCCGTTTTTTCCCATGTCTCCTTCCTTGATTTCGTCCACTGCCCATCATTCATTGATCTGTTGTTGCTCGCTGTCTATATACTTGGAAGGGAATTTTTGTCTTTTTTTAAAAAATTTTATCTCCATCCACAGAAGTCACTATTTCGGACATTGCTCTATTATCGACTTGTTGAAAGAATTTCTTTAATTTCATCAACATCCAAAAGGACAACGCAGTTGCAACTTGTTTTCAAACGTGGATTAACTCAAGTCCCTGATCTTGCCATCCACCAGTGGGTGCCTGTTCTCAGTCTTTTCAACTTGACATTTGATGAATTTATTCGATACTTCCTGACGTTGTGATGCCCCCATGAGAAGATGATATGATCCTGAATCCGTGAATGTATGGCGAGAGCAGTTCTCCCCGCCGCCTCAGCTTACCCCCCGCTTTCGGGAAGAATTGAGAGGATGAGATGGGGCTTGCTGTGAGAATTCTCGACTCCGGGCCGAAAGCGCTGTTTCAAAAAATGATCCATGGTGAAGTCAATGAGTGGGTTGATGAGATTGTTGCAAACGTGCTTAAGGGTGACTGACATTCCTTTTTCAAGCCTTAAAAAAGATTTCGAACATTGTTAAAAACCCTCCAAGTATACCAGTAAGGGATGAACATTTATTCCTCGGCTTAACCTGATCATTTTGGTTAACCATGTGATCTCTCCAATGAAATGTTTTGAGGAGCTGTTAAATTGAAAACAATTCATATTATTGCCTTTCTTTTTTTCATGGGATTATGTTTTCCTTTGCCTTCCCCGGCTGAAATTATTGTACAGACCGGGGTTGCTTCACCGCAATCTGAACGCGAACAAAAAGATACCGAACAGCTACGGGAAAGAGCGCTCAACAATGCCATGCATTTGTCCGGCATGCAGGTTTGCGGTCCCCTCATTACCGTTGAAACGGCAGATACTAGCCGATCGGAGCAAAGGTATGAAAATATCGGTCAAAATGCTACTGAGCAGTCAATGCACCAAAGCAATTTTCACAGGAAGACGGTCTCACGCACCAGTGCTTTTGTACGACTGAAAAAGATCATCAAGGAATGGCGTGAAAATGGTCAGTATTATGTCAAAGCGGAATTTGTGGTAGACCCGCCCGAAAAAATGGCACATAAGCTGAATGCCGGCTATTTTTGGGAACGTGTCGGGAAACCATCCATACGGCTTAAGCTTATGGAAAAAGATAACGGAAAGGTGAATTCACCCCAGGAATCTCCGACCCTGTCCTTTTTCCGTGATAATCTGGTTGATAATGGCATAACGCCGTCGGCCAATGGGACAGCCGACATACAATATCTGGTGAATATCTCAGAAGATTTTAAAACCAATCATGTAGCGAGTTTTGATACATATTCAACCTCGTGCCGCCTCTCTTTTCAGATTGTAGATCAGAACCGTCAGGAAACCGTTGCCGAATACCGGAAAAAAAGCGGTCCTGAACCCGGTTTCAGTGTGGAGCAGTCCAGGGAGGGATGCATAAAGTCCATCGCTCCTGATGTTTCGGAGACCCTGCTCCGAGAAATTGCAGCCATTATGAATGACCGTTGGAATAATGGAACCGAGTTCGACCTTGTAATTGAGGGAATTCCTGGGCGCTTTGTAACGAATGCAAAGGATATGGTGAACGAATTATTCCAGGTTAACGGGAGCGCCGACCTTTCATATCGGGATAACCGGATGTCCATTGCGGTCACATATAAAAGGGGGGGGGCCGATCTTGCAAAAGCAGTTGAGATCTCATTTGCCGAAATGGGGTGGACGGTTGCGGTATATGAGGTAATGAATAATAAAGTCAGCTTGCACTGGATAAATCAAAAATGAGTTAAAAATGAAAGGAGACTGAAATGAAATTTGTAAAATCAACAACGATAATCTTGATGTTCGCCGTACTGATGCTATGCGGCGCTTTAGCGGTGGCCGAAGAGAGTAGTCCTGAAACGACAGTCAAAACCGCGCCTGATTTGACCAGCAAACCGCCTTCATCTGAAGATAACCCGGAGACGACAATCAAAACCGCTGCCGATTTGACCAGCAAACCGCCTTCATCTGAAGCCAATCTGGAAGAACGGTTTCAGGTGTTTTTGGATAAGATGGGATGGACAAATCGGGTATATGAAGGCGGTATTATTCGAATTCCGGAGCGGGACATTTTTGTCAGTACGGGAACGGCATTCACCAAGGTTAATATCGGTCAGCCCGGCTGGGTTGAATCCAGGTTAATTGCATTCTCCAGGGCAGAACTTGAAGCAAAAACCAAAATCGTCCGTTTTCTTGGCGAAAGCACGGAGACTAAGCGTTCACTCGAGCTGATGGAAAACGCCAACTGGTCCGACGGTTCAATCCAGGAAGCAAAGCGGCTTGGCCAGGTGCAGGAAACCCTGGACAGGATCAAGAAAAAAACACTGGCCTTGTCTGAATCGGTCCTTGATGCAGGCATGAGGAAGCTTGATCCGGAGTATGATCCGGAAACCTTTGACAATAAGACACTGGAGGAGCGCAAAACCATTGTGGAAGACAAGTTCCACCAGAATATCAAATCAATGGCCTTGAGAACCTTGATCGGGGTGACTTGCCTGTATACCACGGAAGGAAAACTCGGGAACGAATACCAGGTGTTGGTCAGCGTCATCTGGTCTCCGAAACTCAACAGGCTTGCCATGAGCCTTATGAATGATGAGTACAATATCCCCCCGGTTGCCCCGGGCAAGGCATTGGAACAATATCTTCCCTCTGAAAACACCAAGATCCTCGGGACCGTGGGAACCCGGATCGTTATAGATGAAAAAGGTCATTATGCGGTCCTTGCCTATGCCCAGGCCCAGCCCCGAAAGGCAAGCCCGGCAAGAACCCAGAGCGCCCTGGCGGACGCAAAGCAGATTGCGGCCAACAGGGCCCGGGGCATGGTCGTCAACTATATCGAGGAAGGATTGGCCATGCGGGATGAAGGGCCCACCAGGGAAATATCCAGAGAATTTTCCGACGGAACGGTGGGCACGGAAATTCTGCGTGAATTCCAGCGTAGAATTCGCAGCCGCGAGGTTGGTGTGACATTAAGGGGGGTCACCGTGCTTCGCCAGTGGCAGTTGGAGCATCCTGAAACCGGCCAGCAAGTCGCCGGCGCCGTGATTGCCTGGTCTCCTTCACTGGCATCATTCAGCAAGAATATGGACAGCGTCATGAAAACGAAACCCGCGGCTTCAAAAACAACCCAGGGGCAAAATAACCCTGCTGAAAATGGAAAGGCCGCCATTGAATCAATGAAAGTCAACACCTCGGCATATTAATTATCAGAAAAGGATTAGGTGTAAACATGGCAAGAAAAATCGTTCGACTTGTTTGTTCTAATGTGCTGGTGATTGTGTGTTCCCTGATCTGTCTGTCGCAGTTTGCGATGGCGCAAAATTCGAATTCATCGCCGGACTCCGGTTTGGAGGCATCCATTCATCAGCTGGCCAAAGAGATTGCCGCTCAGATGACCCAGAGGAATATCAAAAAGATTGCCATTGACGACTTTACCGACCTCAACGGCCGGCAATCCGCCCTTGGGGATTTTATTTCCGAAGAGCTGGTGACCAATTTCTATACGGCAGGCGCCGGGAGTTTTGATGTGGTCGAACGGAGGGAACTGGCCCGTGTGATGCAGGAGCAGAAACTTCAAAACACCGGCCTTCTGGACAAGACAAGCATCGCGACAATAGGCAAATTACTCGGTGTGGAGGCCATTGTCACAGGTTCCATTGCCTATTGGGGAAAGGCCATAAAAATCAACGCCCGCATGATCGGGGTGGAGAATGCCAAGGTCTTTGCGGCGGCCGCCAAAAAGGTACCCATGGATCCCATGATCGAGGATCTGCTGAATCAGTCGGCCCGGGCCACCGGTTTCGGTTCCAACGCTTCCGGGGTTCAGATCCAGCGGTTTGATGCGTTTTTCCAGAATAAGTTTTTAAGAGTGGAACCGAAGGCCATTCATAAATCCAAGGATAAAAAGAAAGTTGTTGTGACATTGGTTTTTAAGAATATTTCGAAAGAAACACTTATGATAGCAATGGATGTTTTAAGTAATGATCACCCGAAAGCGACTCTTGATTGTCATAATGGAGAAGTCTTGAGAGCACCAAGCAATACTGGGATTGCTGTCATGCAATTTGGTCACGAAAGGATAGAGAGGAGCTCAATTCTTGATACCGGCGATGTTGGTTCAACTATTCTGGCTTTTGAATCTGATGACGAAGTTGGAAGCGATACCTTTTCCCTGTCTATCGAGATGTTTCGTCTTACAGATAAGAATAGTAAATCAAAGCGTTTCACTGTCGGCATACCCAACCTCAAATTATAGGGGGTTAGGCAATGTCAGAGGGCAGGGATTGGTACGGCAAAGACTGGAAAACACTTCGTTCCAGTCTTATCAAGGTTTGCCGAATACACCAGGAGGAGTTGCTGGCTTCCATAAAGGCCGGGCCGTTCAACCTGGAAAAGGCGGTTGATGTCTTTTCAGAAAGGGTGATCGGGCACGCATCGCAGCTTGGCCGTTCAGATAAAACGGGAATGTGGGAAAACGCCCTTCCCCTTCTGGCGGACCGGGGGCAACTCCGGGAATGGCTGGAGAAGGACAGGATCGCCCTGTGCGGCGGGAAAAAAACAGGTGAGGGAAAACAGATCGTTCCGGGTCAGGCCCTTGGGCAGAAACTGAGCCAGTTTTTTGAGGCGGTAAGGCGTGACCTGGTTGCGGCCGGACGCGGCGTATCTCCTTCAAAAATAAAAACCTGGGAACGGATTGACCGGATCAGCCGGGAACTCTCAGACGGAACAGAAGAGGCAGAGCGATGCGCCGAATGGCATTTTGAAGATGTTGCACGATATATTAAAGAAAATCATGCCAATGACAAGAATCTGCCCCGGCGGACGGCAACCGTGAGAAGCTATTTTCATCAATTCAGTGAAGCGTGTGCCGACATATATGCGGAGGAGGATTCCGTGCTGGATGAGCTGTCGTTTCACAATGCCGCCCATTTTTTAAATGACGTCTCCACGGCTGTATTGAAACAGTGCCTTGACAATCTGACCCAAGGGCAGCTTGAGGGCATTGATGCCTGTTTTCGCTTAGGCATCATTGACAAGCAGTATGACACGTTCAATGCGTTTCTCAAGGCCCGTTCTCTTCGAAAGAAAGAGTTTGAGAAGGAAAAGGCAATGATTATTGACAAGTTGAGAGACTGCCTTGAAAACAGCCTGCAGGCCAGATTTGGAGGGTATTGATGATGAATACTGACGGGACGGCCAGACTATTGGCTGAAATCCTTGACAGCCAGATTGAAAGCGGCGCCTATGGTGAAATGGAACGCAGCCGCATGTACGAGGCGTTGACAACGGGGCCGGGGTTCACGGAGCAGGAGAAAATCCTGTTGCTTCTTTCTCCCCTGGCAAGGGAAGATTTCTTTTCCATTCAGCGTGAAATATCGGAAGAGATTCATGACAAGCTGGCTCAATTCGGTGTGGAAACGGAATTGCTGCCGCTTGCCGCCGCGGACCGGGAAGAGAAGATCATCTTAAAAAATACCGCTTTTTCAGTAACGCTTTATCGCAGGAAAGATGCGGGTGTCCATTGGGTTATCCTTGTCCAGCTCGAAATGAACTATAAACGGGCCATTCAACCGCAGACAATCCTCAGGCTGGTGGATTCCGGTGGGCTGGAATGGATGAGGGGGAATCCGGACGATTATGGTGAAATGTCAGGAGCCTGGTATGACGGAGAAACCGACCTGTTGGATCGTGCAAGGCTGTTTTCTCTTATTCTGGAGCCTGTCTGATGATGGGTGAAATCTATAGGTATAGCATTTAAATGATACGGCCTCCCTCGTCCAAAGTGGTTTTCCCCTGCGTGCATGGCAGCACAATGGGAGAGCTGGTGACCATCTCCTGCTTCCGCTCCCAAGATTTGAAAGGGCCGATCCAGATGACGTCGGCCATTGACGGACAGTCGGTCAAGCGGATTGTCGGGGCTTCCCGGTATCATGAAACCGACAACCGTGCCGCATATGGTGTCATTGCCAGTTTGAACAATCCCTTGTTTTCAGGACAGAGCTACGGGCTGGCCCTTGCTCTGGCAGATAAAATAGCCCGGTTCGGCCCTGCCGGAAAATGGACTGAAATCTATGCAACCGGGACCATCCCTCCTGACGGCTGCGGTGCCGTAGGGAGAATAAACGGACTGGGGAAAAAGATAGGGCTGATATGCAGTCAAGGCAAACCCAACAGCATCTTTGTTTTCCCTTCAAAAAACCTGGATGCGGATATTGAGAAAAGGCTTGTCCTTCTAAAAAAGAAGGGTATCCATTTCATTCACGTTCATCATATCAAAGAGCTTCAAGGTATCCTATGGGATGAACAAACAGGAAAGAATGAAACACGCAACCCTTTGAAGAAGATTCGCTTTAACTGGCAAGTCATCCATATCTTTTTTTACCGAACTGCAAAAGCCTATTCCCTCCAAATCTATTTGATAGGAGGGTTAATGGTGTTGTTTGTCCTATTTGCACTATTGGGATCATGGCGCCAGGACGCTGAAACCCAAAAGGTTTCATATGAAAAACAAATTGACGGGAAAACAAAAGAGGGTGAAACAGCCGGCCCCAAAATGCTTCCCAATGAACCTCCCAAACCTAGAGTTGAAAGAAAAGAAAGATCGGTTCTCGAATCAGAACCTGTCCCAAAAGAAACTTTTTGATGATAAAGGAGAAAAAGCATGAAAGCTGTAAAAATGTTATTGAGACGGCTCTCTTTGTTCCTGGTTATCACTCTGTTTTCAATCACCTGCTTTTGCCAGGCTGTTTCAGCCGGAACTTCAACTGCACAAAGCGCCGGAGCCAGTCCCCTGGAATCCGCCCTTAAAAAACTGGCCGCCGATATTGTTCAACAGATGAAAATGCGGAACATCTCCAAGATTGCGGTGGATGACTTCACCCAGCTCGACGGCTTTTCTTCCACTCTAGGCGAATTTGTTTCAGAGGAATTGATCACCAATCTCTATATGGTGGGGGCCGAGAATTTTGACGTGGTGGAACGGCGGGAGCTTGCCAGGATCATGAAAGAGCAGCGGCTCGGCTCCTCCGGCCTTTTCAACAAGGAGTCCCTCTCTAAGATCGGAAAACTGCTGGGTGTGGAAGCCATTGTCACCGGCTCCATTGCCGACCTGGTCAATGGCGTAAAGATCAACGCCAGGATGATCGGGGTTGAAAATGCCAAGGTCTTTGCCGCGGCCTCCGCAAAAATTCCCATGAATGAAACCATCAGGGTGCTTATGGATAAGGGATCTGCGCAGGGTTCCGAGGACCGCCAGGCCCATCGATATAAAACAATCTGGAAGAATGATTTTCTTGCCATCGACCAGGTGGCTATCAGTAAAACGGAAGACAAACGGGATATGGTAATGACATTCCTTTTCAGAAACATAACGAAAAATGAAATCATGATCGCAATGGACGATAAAAGAGGCAATAATAATTTTAGTATCGGTGCGATATTGGATCTAGGAAATGGAAAAAGAGAGCTTGGAAGTGGCCTTATTGGGTTGAACAGTTGTGAAGGAGAATCCAATGTGAACAAATATTCAACCATAGCGCCCGGCAAAGAGGCATTGGTCAGCTTCCAGTTTGGATATCTAGATTTGTCTGAAAGTGGCATTGTTTCACTCCTTATAGAGATGTACAGATACACAGAGAAGGGAGTAACGCCCTTTATCGTAGGCATTCCAAGACTCAAAATTTGATGGGTCCAAAGAAAGAGATAAATACTGAAAAAAATCCTGACGGCGGGTGTTTTACAAAAAAAACCTACATTCCGAGTGTACGAGCCTTCCTCAATCCATAAAAGGTTACAGAAGGGTAACAACGATGATGATTAACAAACAAAGAAGATTCGGTTGTATTAAACTGATGTTTCTGGTGCTATCTCTTTTTTCGATGGTACAGGCATCAATCGCCGGAAACTTACAAAACAATGACGCCGCCGGATATCCTACCGTCGCCGACTCCGGTCTTGATATTGCCATTCAAGGGCTGGCCGATGACATCAGCAGCCAGATGAAACAAAAAAATATCAAACGGGTTGCCGTAGATGCCTTTGCAAACCTTGACGGCTTTCAATCCTTGCTGGGAGATTTTGTTTCCGAGGAGCTGGTGACCCGTTTCTGCGTGGCTGGTATGGACAGTTTTGATGTGGTAGAGCGGCGGGCATTGGCCCGGGTACTCAAAGAGCAGCGGCAAACCTCGGACGGCAAATTTGATAAGGCCTCGGTGAGCCGGATTGGTGAATTGCTGGGGGTTGAGGCCATTGTGACCGGTTCCATTGCCGATTTGGGGCATGGCGTTAAAATCAATGCCCGGGTGATCAGTGTCGAAAATGCCCGGGTCTTTGCCGCGGCTTACCGAAAAGTCGACAAAGATGAGGCAATAGAGGCAATGATCCGCAAGCAGGCGCCGGTAATCAGCGGTTTCCCAGTGGCCTCAGTCCCGTCCGGCAGTCGGTACCGCAATGATTTTCTGAGCGTTGACCTGTCTTCCGTGGAGATCTCGAAAGACAGAAGAGAACTGACACTCACCCTTGATATGAAAAACACCACCAATGAAGCGCTGGCCATCGTCCTTAAAGATAGGGTGGCAGTGATTGATGCCTGGGACGGGCGACGGATCCGGCTGAGTTCCCACAGAGATATGACAGGGCTCAAAAGCTGCAGAGACCGGAAATCGCATCGGGTGAATCTCAAAAACTACACCGACATCCCCCCTGGGGATACCCTCACCGTCACCCTTAAATTCATGGTGCGTAAGCCGATCAAAAGCCCCAAGGTGTCATTGATCATGGAAATGTTTAAATACGCCAAAAAAGTGGGGCCTTTTTTCACCGTGGGATTCCCTGAAATCAAGATTTCAAGCGTGAAATAGTAAAAGAGCGAATCAGAAGATGAGTTGCGAAAGATTAGGATCAAGCAGAACGATTCCCGGCAATTAGGGTCTCGGCAAAAAATAAGTAGGGTTGTTTTTGCCGAGCCCCTTCGCCTTATTCAGCTTTACGGGTCGTTGGAAGCCTTTTCATCCGCTTCTCCAGTTTCCTCGTCATCATCCGCTTCTTTTTTCTTTTTGGATTTCCAGGCGACCTGTGCCACCAGGATGCTGATTTCATACAAAATGAGCAGAGGTCCCGCCATCATGCACTGGGTTACCACATCCGGCGGCGTGAGAATTGCCGCAACCACAAATGTCATGAGAATGGCGTATTTACGGTTCTTTCTGAGCCACTGGGGTGTCACCACACCCATTTTGGCCAGGAAAAACATAACCACGGGAAGCTCAAAGACCACCCCGAAAGCAAATAAGAGTTTGATGGCAAAGGAAAAATATTGCTTTACCGAGGGGAGTGCCTTTACATATTCATTTGAAAAGCCGATGAAAAATTTGAAACCGAAGGGAAAAACAACGAAATAACCAAAAAGGGATCCTCCCACAAACAAAAAGGTGGAAGTGACCACAAAAGGGATCACATATTTTTTTTCCCGCTGGTAAAGCCCGGGTGCGATAAACATCCACAGCTGATAGAAAATGTAGGGCGCCACCAGCATGACCCCCGCCAGGAGGGAAACTTTCAGGTAGGTGAAAAACATCTCGGGAAGGTTGGTGAAAATGAGATGATCGCCTTCGGGCATCACCGCTTGAAGGGGTGCTACCAGCAGTCCGAAAAGTTGCTCCGCAAAGGCGTACGACGCTGCAAAACCAACGCCTACGGCTATGGCGATGGCAATGAGCCGTTTTCGCAGTTCCTCCAAATGGCTCATAAAGGGTTGCTTGTCTTCACTTTCCATCTTGGTCTTTCTCCGCGGGATTTTCAGGCGCCCTTTCTTTTTTATCATCCGTTGAAGTGGGGGCGTCTTCAGTTTTTTCGGAAGAAAGGGTTTTTTCCTGATGATAGGCATCCAGCATTTCGTCGTAATCCTGAAATTTTGGAGGCTCTTCCTCGACGGATTCGGTTTTCTTTAGATCCGGCGGTTTATCCAGGCCGCTGACAGCATCCGCCAGGTCATTACGGGCTTCTTTGAAGTCCTCATCCAGATGTAGTCCTTCTTTGATTTCCGAGGTTGCCTTTTTGAATTCAGCCAGTCCTTTTCCCAGAGCTTTGGCCAGATCGGGAAGCTTCTTGGGTCCGATAACGACCAACGCGATCACCAGAATGATGATCAATTCGGGCATGCCGATACCAAACATTTTTTCCTCCACACATGAGTCAAACAGGGCCGGCGGATAAAGCCGGATCAAGTTGCGATTATAATTGAAGCATCAGGGCCGTTTCATCGCAGTCCGGAAATTTTGGACATTTCAGGCAGTCAGCCCATATTTTGTGGGGAAGACAAGATTTGTCAACCTCATAAAATCCTCTCTTAATGAAAAATTCAGGGACATAGGTCAATGTAAAGACTTTGTTAAGGCCAAGGGTAGTCGCTTCCAGCAGGCATGCATCCACAAGTTTCCGGCCCAGGCCCTTTCCCTGAAACGCTTCAGCAACGGCCAGTGATTCGATTTCCGCCAGATCCTTCCAGCATATCCCTAAGCCGCAGACCCCTTGAATGCGCTCTCCCGGCTCCATTTCCAGAACGAAATACGCGCGCAAATGTTCATATAGTTCGCTGAGAGACCTGGCCAGGAGTCGCCCTTTCGCCGCAAATGTATTCAATATTTCGTGAATCGGCACAACATCCGCAATAACCGCTTTTCTCACAAGCGGATATTCATGTTTTTCATATACCACAATTTATTCCTTCTTGTCAGCATTTGGCCTAATTGGTAATCGTCATCAGGACGGTTGTTTCGCTTTTTGAACAAAACCCTTCAGATGTTCCTGTGCAGCCAGTTTTCGTTGCGTTTTGGTGGCGTCATCTCTGGTTTTAAATGTGCCGCATCGTACGCGGAAATAACTCCGCCCTTTGATAAAAATTTTATAATGATAAGCGGGGTAACCTTTCTTCACCAGCCGGTTTACCATGCTCAAAGCCTGTTTTTCTTCATCCAGAGAAGCCACCTGAACCACATAAAGCTCTGCAGCAGGTGAAGGTTTTTCAACCTTTTTCACATTGTCTGAATCGGAAACTTTATGTCCGGGACTTTGAGGTTCCTTCTCCGGAGGAACCGTCGACACTTTTTTTGAAGAAAGTTCATCGTAAAATGCAAAATTGGAATCCTTTTGAAGGGCTTTGATTTCTTCCAGTTCGGACGTGTGCTTCTGCCCTACCATTTCCTGAAGCCTTACAATCTGGTTTTTGAGTTCAGCCAGGGTTTTTGCCCCGCTCGGCAGAAGTCCCCTGCCTGCCAGAACACCCAGTGTAAAAATCCAACCCAGAAAAATCACAAAGCCCAGGCTCCAAAAAAAGAGTGCCGTGCGGGAAAGTTCCAGGTGAAGCCTTTTTTTTTCTTTTCCTGTTTTTTCTTCTTCTTTTTCCTTCATGCCGTTCTATTTACATTTTTTCAGGAGCGCTGACACCGAGCAGTCTCAAGCCGTTTGCGATGATGATTCTAATGCCCGAAACCAGTACCAGTCTGGCCTGGGTCAGGCGTTTGTCTTCGGTGATGACTCTCAGTTCACCGTTTTTGGACCCCATGTTGAAATATCGATGAAAGGATGCGGCCAGGTGCGTCAGGTAATAGGTCAATCGGTGGGCTTCCAGGGTCTTGCAAATATCCTCCAAAAGTGAGGGGAATTCCGACATGGTCCTGATGATGGCCATTTCCTCTTTCAGCACAAGTTGCGCTGAAATTCCATCATGGTCGTCCGGCACCGTAAGGCCTTCCGAACGAGCATTGCGAATAATACTGCATATCCTGGCATGGGCGTACTGAACATAATAGACAGGATTTTCACTGTCCTGTTTTCTGACAAGGTCCATGTCCACGTCCAGCGGCGAGTCGTGGCTTTTGGTCAGAAATACAAAACGTGCCGCATCAACCCCGACTTCATCGAGTAGTTCCTGAAGTGTTACAAAATTCCCGGCCCGCTTGCTCATGCGGAGTTCCTGGCCATTGTGCCACAGCTTTACCAACTGTATCAACAGGACGGACAGCCAGTTTTCCGGAATGGCGTGACTGATCAGTGCCGCCTTTACGCGAGGAACATAGCCGTGATGATCCGCCCCCCAGATATTAATGGCTTTGGTAAACCCCCTGCGGTATTTCTCCAGGTGATAAGCGATATCGGAGGCAAAATAGGTGAACTGTCCATCCCCCTTTTTGATCACGCGGTCTTTGTCGTCTCCAAATTCAGACGTTTTGATCCAGAGCGCGCCCTCCTGTGCATACAGATGCCCGCTTTTTTGTAAGGACTGCAATGTTTTTTCAAGCAATCCCGAAGCGTGAAGATCACTTTCAGAGGACCAGACATCAAAATTTACACGGAAACGGGCCAATGCCTGTTGAATCTCCGTCAGCATGATTTCTTTGCCGGCTTTGGCGCAGAGGTCTATGGCACTATCGGGTTTTTCCGGGTCCAAGTCGATTTTTTGGGCGATGGTTTCCGCCAAATCGAGTATGTATTCGCCATGATAACCGTTTTCAGGAAAGACAACGTCGGTGGCCTCTTTCTGTTTGAGGCGGGCCCAAATGGATTCACCCAGAATCCTGATCTGTAATCCCGCGTCATTGACGTAAAATTCTCGAACCACCTCATGACCGCAAAAGGAAAGAATTCGGCAAAGCGTATCTCCAAGAGCGGCTCCCCGGCCATGACCGAGGTGAAGGGGCCCCGTGGGATTGGCGCTGACAAATTCCATCAGAATTTTTTCATTATGTCCCATCTCGCTACGACCGTAATCCTGATGAAGCTTAAGGATCCGACTCAGAATACGGCGCCATTCATCCGCACGAATCGTAAAATTAATGAATCCGGGCCCGGCTATTTCCGTCTTTTCAAAAAAATGCGCTTCATCGTTCAGATGCTCTAACATAATCGATGCGACTTCCCGGGGGCTTCTTTTTTGACTGGCTGCCAGGGTCAAGGGCAGATTGGTGGCGAAATGACCATGTTCGGCATTTTTGGGGACTTCGATGACATAATCCGGGAATACGGTTTCCTTAAGGTTACCTTGCTCAAAACAGCGGTAAAGGGTCTTCTTGAGTATTTCGTCTATCCTGTTTTTCATACACGTGGTTCCTTTTGACCATCATCCCTGTCTTGGAGCCTTCTCCCGCGGATGATGTTTTTTGAATGAATTTATTGTTGCACCATAACTAACTGATCCCTTTCTTTATATCAAGCAATATGTGTACCGGTGGACAACTCAAGTTGACATGGGAGAAGCGGAACGCTAAGATGGTGAAACTTTTTCGAGGATTATCCTGTTTTCATGAAAACATTGTTTTGTTTGCTGGGCCTGGTTCTAATTGTTGAAGGGCTGCCCTATTTTGCGTTTCCGGAGAAAATGAAGCATTGGGTCGAAAGAATTCTTGAAATGCCCAATACACATCTTCGACTAATCGGTTTTTTAGCCATGGGAATCGGGCTTCTCATCACTTACTTTTCCCGTCCATAGGGCTCATTCAATAATCCTCTTTTCTGAATCGCCGGTTCATAATGAAGGGGAGTGCGGAATCCGCTTTCATAGAGGATAAAACCGTTTGACTTAAGAATCTATTTTGTATATTTTACGCGATTTAATGATTTAATAATGCTGAAAACAGAAGAATATAATTACCATTTGCCTGAAACCCTTATCGCGCAGTTTCCCACTGACAAACGAGATCATTCGAGGCTGCTCGGGGTGGATCGTTCAGCGGGTTCTTTGTCGGATCGTCACTTTTTTGAATTGCCGTCACTGCTCGCGCCCAATGATCTTCTGGTAGTAAACAACACCCGGGTGGTTCCTGCAAGGATTTTTGGGCGTAAAGAGAGCGGAGGGAAGGTAGAAATTCTTGTTCTGGAGCATTCGGGCGGTGAAGACTCCCTCGGTAAATCCAGATTGTGTCTGCTCAAATCGTCCAGAAGGCCCAAAGCGGGAAGCCGGATTTTTTTTGACGAAACGGTCTCGGGAAAAATAGAGGAAGTTCTTGACCGGGGTCTCACAAGGATATCTTTTACGGGAGGTGATAAGGGCATAGACGGTTTTCTTAGAGACAATGGGCATCTCCCCCTGCCTCCTTATATCAAACGGTCGAAAGACGTTTCGGCCCGTAACCTTGACAACGAGAGATACCAGACGGTCTATGCAAAAAAGGCGGGCGCCGTTGCAGCTCCCACCGCCGGATTACATTTTACCGGGGACCTTATCGCCGTACTCAGAGCCAAGGGTGTTCGCGTAACACCTTTGACGCTGCATGTGGGGTACGGCACATTCAGGCCTGTTGAAACAGAGGATATCAGAGAGCACCATTTGGAGGAAGAGCAGTATTTTATTGAACCTCGGTCCGCAAAATTGATTAATGAAACCAGGCAGCGTGGCGGAAGAGTTTTTGCAGTCGGAACGACGGTGGTCCGTGCGCTGGAAACAGCATGGGCTTCGGACGAGGGGGTCCGTGCCGGTAACGGAAGAAGCGGACTTTTAATTACGCCCGGATTCAATTTTCATGTTGTGGATGGGCTGATAACGAATTTTCATTTGCCCAGAAGTTCCTTGCTCTTTCTGGTATCCGCTTTCGCAGGGTTTGGTCTAATAAAAAGGGCATATGCCTGGGCTGTCGAACACGAATACCGGTTTTACAGCTATGGCGATGCCATGATAATTCTGTGAATGCAATGGAAACTGACTGAATTTGGAATTCAAGGTAACCCATAATGCCGGGGATTGTCGTGCTAGGGCAGGCGTCATTAAAACCCCGCATGGAAGCTTTGAAACACCGGTTTTCATGCCCGTTGGAACCCAAGGCTCCGTCAAGGCGCTTTCACCCGAAGACCTGACGGATGCCGAAGCGTCTATTATACTGGCCAACACCTACCACCTCTATCTGAGGCCAGGGGCTAACCTGATTAGTCGATTGGGGGGGCTGCACCGGTTTATGAATTGGAAAGGCGCAATCCTTACGGATAGCGGTGGCTTTCAGGTATACAGTCTTGCGCGGCTGCGTGAAATTTCTGAAAGAGGAGTGGTGTTCAGGTCCCACATAGACGGATCAAAACACCTCCTCGGACCGGAAGAAGCCATTGATATTCAGGAAGCCCTGGGTGCGGATATTGCCATGGCCTTTGACGAATGTACGCATTATCCTGCCGAATACGATTATGTCTTGAAGTCCGTCCAGCTGACCAGCCTTTGGGCGCGGCGGTGTATGGACCATAGAAAGCGGGAGGACCAGGCCCTGTTCGGTATCGTGCAGGGGGGGATGTATAAAGATCTGAGAGAAAAGAGTGCCGGGGAAATTGTTGCAATGGGCTTTGATGGATATGCGCTGGGGGGCTTATCCGTTGGAGAAGATGCCGAAACAAGACACCGGGTCATTGATGATGTCATTGACTTTCTTCCAAAAACCGCTCCCGTTTATCTGATGGGTGTGGGGAAGCCTGAAGATCTGGTTGAAGCGGTTCGGCGTGGGGTTGATATGTTCGATTGTGTCATGCCCACCCGCAACGCCAGAAATGGCGCACTCTTTACAACCAGGGGCGGCATGAACATCAAGAATGCCTGCTATGCTGAAGATGACAGGCCCATTGATGAAAATTGCAATTGTTACACCTGTGCGAATTATTCCAGGGCATATTTAAGGCATCTTTATATGGCAAGAGAAATCCTGGCGTACAGACTGAACTCCATACACAATATTTCATACTATTGCCGCTTGATGTCAAGCATGCGATCTGCTATTAAAGACAATAATTTTGACCATTTTTGTTCAGAATTTTACGATTTGAAACAAACATAGGATGGATTGAGAGGAGGTTTAAGGATGAATTTTTTAGCGTATGCGGGCAATTTGGCTGGTACCCAAGATGGGGGGGGCAGTGGATTTGGAGCCTTTTTGCCCCTTATTTTGATGTTCGCGATTTTCTATTTTTTGCTTATCCGACCGCAACAGAAAAAGGCCAAACAGCACAAACAACTGCTGGCCGCCATCAAGAAGGGGGATCGCGTGGTGAGCAGCGGGGGACTTCATGGACTGGTCACGGGGCTTACCGATGATGTGGTGACGGTTGAAATCGCCCCGAAGGTGAGGGTCAAAATTGCTAGGGGTTCCATTTCGGGCGTGGCAACCAAGGCGCAACAGTAGAAACGGACAACGAAACGGTTCCTGTGAACTTAATCTGGGAGTAGCAAGTGTCTAAAAGCTTAACTTGGCGTAGCGCAATTGCGTTGTTGGCAATCTTGGTGGCAGTGGTTTATCTGGTGCCCTCCATAACCGGTGAAGTTCCTGCATGGTGGTCGAATATCCTGCCGAAAGACAAGATCCGTCTGGGTCTTGATTTGCAGGGAGGGATGCATCTCGTTTTGGAAGTGCAGGCCGCAAAGGCCATTGAAAACCATCTTGAAAGAGTGGTGGACGAGATGAAGGGTGATCTCAGAAAAGACAAGGTACGGTATATTACATTGAAACGCAAAGGCCTTGACGGGATCACGATTACCCTCATGCGTTTAAAGGATGAAACGGTTTTCAGGGACATGGTGGCTGCCGGCTATCCGGATTTCAGTGTGGAATCCATGCCCGAACAAAACGGAAGGCCTGTATTTCAACTGGTTCTGGATCCCAAAGCCAAGATTCAGATTATGAAAATGGCGGTTGAACAGGCACTGGAGACCATTCGAAACAGGATCGATCAGTTCGGTGTCAGTGAACCGGATATTCGTCCTCAGGAAGACAACAGGCTTCTGATTCAGCTGCCCGGCATAAAAGACTCTAAAAGGGCCATTGCACTCATCGGCAAAACCGCCCTTCTGGAATTCAAACTGGTGGATGAGGAAAACAGCGTGCAGGAGGCCCTTAAAGGGAATCTTCCTCCGGGAGATGAAATTCTGTACCAGGTTTCAGTCGATCGTGAGACCGGCCATGAACGGAAAACGCCCTTTCTCTTGAAAAAGCGTACCGCACTCACCGGTGAATATCTCACCGATGCCCGCGTTCAGATCGACAGCCGGTATAACGAACCGTATGTATCTATTTCCTTTGACGCGAGGGGGGCAAGGCTGTTTGAACAGGTGACCGGCCAGAATATCAAAAAACGCCTGGCCATCGTGCTGGACGGAAAAGTCAATTCAGCGCCGGTGATTCAGGATAAGATTTCCGGCGGAAAAGCGCAGATTACGGGTCGCTACACCACCGATGAAGCAAGAGATCTGGCCATCGTATTGCGGGCCGGCGCTTTGCCGGCGCCGGTGAAAATCATTGAAGAGAGAACCGTGGGCCCATCCCTTGGAAAGGATTCCATCGAAAAGGGGTTCAAGTCCATGCTCATCGGCGGCATTATCGTTATTCTCTTTATGGCCATCTATTATGGACTCTCCGGTGCCATTGCGGATTTGGCACTTTTATTGAATATCCTTTTCATTATGGCGGGGCTTGCCTTTTTCAGCGCCACACTGACACTTCCCGGAATCGCGGGTATTATCCTGACCATCGGTATGTCGGTAGATGCCAATGTGTTGATATTTGAACGGATTCGCGAGGAGGTTCGCCTTGGGAAAACGCCCAGAACCGCCATTGAAAGCGGATATTCCAAAGCCCTGGTGACGATTTTGGATGCTCAGCTGACAACCCTGATTGTTGCCCTGGTGCTCTTTCAATTCGGAACAGGGCCGGTTCGCGGGTTTGCCGTAACGCTGAGTATCGGTATCGTCGCCAGCCTTTTTACAGCCATATTTTTAACTCGAATCGTCTTTGATTATCTGTATGTGAAACGTAACGTAAAGAGATTGAGCATCTGAAAACAGTGGAAAGGATTCCTCTTTTATTCGCATGCCGGTAATGAACAATCAAGAGTGGTCATGCAGCAACTTTCATTTGGAGTAATTCAATGCAATTTATAAAACCCGGAATTAACGTCAATTTCATCGGAAAGCGCTATATCGCTTTCGCTCTTTCAGGTTTAATGATCCTTGCTACCATTGTGTTGCTGTTGTGGCAGGGGGGGCCGAATTATGGTGTGGATTTTTCCGGAGGGGTGCTCGTACAAGTCAAAATGGCACAAAAAACTTCCCCCGCGGAAATCAAGAAAGCGCTGCGTGCAGTGAATCTTGACGACAGCATTGTTCAGGAATTCGGCGAGGCCGGACAATTTGAATATCTTATTCGAATTCGAAAGACGGAAATTGAGCTTTCCACCCTGGGCGAAAGGGTTGAAGAGTCCTTGAAGACCGCATTTGGGAACAGTGTTGAAATCAGGCGGGTCGAAATGGTCGGGCCCAAAGTGGGAAAAGACCTTCGTCAGAAGGCGCTTTTTGCCATCTTTTATTCAATCCTGTTCATTGCCATCTATATTTCGGGGCGGTTTGAGCTGAAATGGCTTATGAGCATTATCATGGCCATATGTCTGGCTTTTGTGGTGTATATTACCTCCGGATTGGGAGTCAGCGTCACCTGGCTGATTATCATTGCCCTCATTGTAACCCTCGCTCTCTGTTTGTTCTTGAATCTCAAATACGCCCTGGGCGCCATCATCGCCCTTATACACGATGTGGTTATTACCTTGGGCTTTTTCGCCCTGACCGAACGGGAGATTTCCCTTTCCATTATTGCGGCTTTTCTGACAATCGTGGGATATTCTCTAAACGACACGATTATTGTGTTCGATCGAATACGGGAGAATCTGAGGCGTTTTCGAAGAAAACCATTTGAAGAAACCATGAATCAGAGTATCAATGAGACCCTCAGCCGAACCATTCTGACATCCGGCACTACGCTGATTGTCATCATTGCCCTTTATGTTCTGGGGGGCGGCGTCATTCATGACTTTGCCTTCGCGTTGTTGGTGGGGGTGGTTGTGGGAACCTATTCCTCCATTTTTGTGGCCAGTCCCATCCTTTTGATCTGGGAAGGCAGATTCGGCAAGAAGGCACAGAAAAAAGCATAAGTCAGATAGCGGTCAATGAACCATTAACAGCCTCAGTTTGTGCCGACATTGTGATTGCTGGTTGCTTCAGCGCCCCCATTGGCCGAAAAGATCGGTGTTTTGAGGTTGTCCTTTGCTGGTAAATCGCAGAAAAAAAAAGGCACGTCGAAGGCTATTCTTCTGGCTGCTTACGCTTTTGCTGGTGGCTGTCGCAGCCTCCGGCTGGTGGCTGTGGCAGCAGAAGAAATTCCATGCACCGCGTCTGAATTACATTCTAATCGCCGTTAATGGAGAACCTCGTAAACTTCTCTCAGGCGAAACCCTTTCCCTGCGCCCCGGCGACAAACTGAAAATCACCGATGTTTCAACCACTATCCCTTTCAATGTGGATATCCGTCTGGTCTGCGAAGGGCTCGATGTCAACGCCCTGCAATACGACACCTTAACGCTCACCGAATTACTGCCTGGAAAGGATGCATTTCAGCGGTACCAATTTCGAATTGAAGTCAAATATTTAAATAGTGAAATCGGGCATATGAAATGGGTTATTCAGCCCTATGCAGAGGACTGGCTGGATAAGGCCAACCGCATTATCGATGATCAAAAAAGGCTCGCTATCCTCGAACGGGGAAACGGTCTTCTTCCTGAGGACGATCGAATCCATGATCGGCTTCTGGAGGAGTACATGGCGCAGAAAAAATGGGAAAAGGCGGTTCCCATGCTGAAAAAAAAGGCCACGAAGAAAACGGATGTTGAAACACTGAAAGATCTTCTAACCTGCTATACTGCTTTGAAGGACCAAAACGGTATCATCGAGATTCTGAACCAGCTGCTCAGAGAGCGACCGGATGATCTTCAAACACGGACTAGGCTCGCTAAAATTCTGGAGGGTATGGAAGAATGGGGTAAAGCCGCGGAGCAATATGAAATAATCATTGAACACACCGCTCCCGCTGAGCGGCTGCCGCTATACAAAAACCTGGGGTTTTTCTACACCAAAGCCGGTCAGCGGGAAAAGGCTATCTCAGCCTATCTCTCAGCCGTCAACCTCGATCAGAAAGATCCCAACCTTCATTATAATTTGTCGGCTCTTTATGAAACTTTGGGTCGGCAAAAAGAGGCTGATTTTTATCTTGATAATGCGGTCACCTTAAATTCTGATGATTTTGATGGGCGATTGAAACTGGCGCAAAGATTGGCGGATAAGGGAGATCTTGTAGAGGCTCGAAAGGCCTTGTCGCAGATCCTGGCGAAAAAGCCTGATTCAAAGCAAACCCTTGCGCTCATGGCCAATATTTTGGAACAACAGAAAGATAACGGAGCGCTCAGACAGATCTATGAGAAAATTCTTTCTTTGGATCCTGATAATGAAGCCGTGAGTTATAATCTAGGCGTTCTGGAATACGAAGCGGGGAACCTCAAAAGGGCCTTGCCCCATTTTGAGCGTTATGCCAAAAATCATCCTGAAGATACGATAGTTCAGGAAATTCTTTTTGATATCTATAAAAAAGAAAATGACACCGAGGCCGCTTACGAACAGGCTTTAAACATAATGAAACTTGATTCCGGTGAAATGGACATTTATGACTTTGTTTTTGAATATTTAGAAAAGAAGGGTGAATATGATCAACTGATTTCCATTTTGGAAAAGGGGTCAAAAAAGAATCCTGACAAGATCCGACTCAATGAATATCTGGCAATGGCATATCTGAAATCCGGAAAAGTCGATCTGGGAATCAGCGAGATTGAAAAACTTTTGAGAGATGAACGGAAACAGGCGGCGCCGTTGCTTCATGAATTATTTGAAATCCTGGTGGCCCGGAAGAACTATTCGGCCATCATTGACATTATGAAGAAGGCGTTGAAGGTTGATCCCGAAAATATCATTTTAAGGGAATACCTCATTTTCGCCTACCTGAAGACCGGAAAGGAAACCCTGGCAATCAGCGAGATGGAAGCGATTCTGAAACAAAAGCCGGAGGACATGGAACTCTGGCTACAGTTGGCAAGGCTCAGTGAGAAGAAAAATCAGATTCCAAAAGCCATAAAGGCCTACCGGCGGGTGCTTGAACTCTCTCCGGAGCATCCTGAAGCTTCGGAAGCCTACCTGAGATTGCGGCTTGAAGGGGTCGGTGGGGATTAAGCAACCACAAAATTTTTTGAAAAGTGGATGAAAGGAGCGGATATGTTTTACAAAAAAAGTTCTGAAGGTTACAATACGCCTCTAAAGGGGATCCAGTTAAAGAGCCTCACACATGGTAAGAAAACCCACATGTGCGAGTTTATTATCGAGGCAGGAAGCGCAATTCCCGAGCACAGTCATCCCCACGAGCAAACCGGCTACCTGGTTTCGGGGAAATTAGAGTTCACAATGGAAGGCAAAACCTTTGATGCGCAACCCGGAGACAGTTGGAGCGTACCGGAAAATGTGCCTCATTCCGCCAATGCCATTGAAGATGCGGTGATTGTAGAGGTTTTTTCGCCTGTAAGGGAGGAATACTTATAACGGTTGTCCGTTGACAATTCACCGTTTTTACGACTGCAATATGTGAACGGGTACTAAGGGGAGGGTGAATGCCAAAAGGAAATTGCGAGTTTGAGGCAACCGGCGGCCAGTATTTTGTCACCGTGATTTTTCACCTGGGATTGTTCAGCCTGGTTTCCCTCGGTCTTTATTTTCCCTGGGCCCTGGTGCGGTTGTTCAAACTAAAGGCCTCTCACACCACGATTCAAGGTAAGAAAACCACCTTTTCAGGTTCAGGGGGAGAGGCTTTCGGGCTCCTTCTGTTCAATGGCCTTCTGACCATCATTACGCTGGGATTATACGGCCCATGGGCATTTTGTCGGATTTTTCGATGGAAAGCCGACCATACGCTGGTGGACGGTACACCGAGCCGGTTTTCGGGCACGGGCGGCGGGCTTTTTGTTCTCTATCTGGTTCACCTCATTTTACTGCCGATGGTCACCTTCGGGTTTTACTATCTGGTGGGCATGTACCGATTCCACGCGTGGAAAGAAGAACACACCCTGTATGGCGGGAAGACCACCTCTTTTGGGGCCGGCTTGGGTGGGTATGTCAAAATTTGTCTATTGACCTGGATAGTGAACAGCGTCACTCTTGGGCTGTTTACACCCTGGGCCCTCTGTATGCTGTACCGATGGCAAATTGACGGCCTGGCAGTGGGCGACAAGGAATTGGTTGATCATTTTCCCCCGGTCCACACCAGCTGGCGGGCCGTGCTGATCACCTTCCTCATGGGCCTGCTGCTGGTTGCAGCCGCGGGAGTTTTCATTTTTGAGGAGATCAAATTTCAAATCGACGCATTTCACCAGGGATCTTTGAAAGAAAAAGGAGTTTTAAAATCGAGAATTGTGAGGAACAAAGCGGACCGCCTTCCCCCTGACAAAGTTGCTAAAGTCACTGAAAATGCAAGAATGTCAGCGCCTGTTACTCAAGCGGACGGAAAGAAGCCAAGCGGCCCTCCCCACCCAACTCAAAAGACACCGCCCACAAAATCCCAGTCGAACACTGAAGACTTTGAAAAGAATCTTAAAGAAATTGATCTCTTTATCAAGGGCAACCCAGAAAATTCAGTAGCTTACTATAACAGAGCCTTTTTGTATGCTTCAAGAGGAGACTTTGACCAGGCGTTAAAGGACTATAGTGAAGCCATCCGGATCAATTCCGACAATGCAGATGCCTACTACAACCGGGGCATGCTTCTGGTTGCGCTGAAGAATTACGACAAGGCAGTTCAGGATTTCCAGAAAGTCATTGTCCTAAAGCCCTCCTTTGAAGAGGCCTACTGCAATCGGGGGAACAGTTATTACGCCTTGGGACAATATGATTTCGCCATTCGGGATTACGGTAAAGCGCTTGAAATGAATCCTGAGGACGGTGATATATATTTCAACCGAGGGTTGGCGTACCTGGCCCTTAAACAAAGAGATAAGGCGCTTTCGGATTTTGAAAAAGCGCTGCAAATGGGCCAGAAACAGGCTGAAGTTTATTTGAAACAGGCGAAGGATTCATGAAAAACACGCTTGAAAACGATGAAAGCCTGAGACGATACTGCAAATATTCTTGACTCTCAATGGGCCGCGCGGTAGATATAAGCAACTCTACACACAGACGCTGAGGCGAATTGATGCTGAAAATCCTGGGGAAATGGCTTAAGGTCTATGAAGACGAGATTTCGCTGTTTTTTTGGGTGGTTCTTCTTCTCTTCCTGATCCGTACATCCAGTATTCTCTTTAATAACTTCGCGGAAACCGCATTCCTCAAACGGTACGGCGTTGAATACCTGCCCATCGTTAATGTCATTAATTCCATCTCCACTTTTTTCATCATGGGGTTCTTGACCGGACTCATGGCGAAGATTCCGGGCAGCCGCATGCTGGGCAATACGCTTTTGTTCTGCGGGGTGTCGGTTGCTGCTCTTCGTTTTGTGGTTCCTTTAGGGTTTGATCTCATTTACCCGGTTCTCTATATCCTGAAAGCGCAATACGAGGTTCTTCTGGCGCTGATTTTCTGGAATCTGGCCAACGATCTTTTCAATACGAGGCAATCCAAGCGCCTTTTTCCGCTGATTACCGCGGGAGGGGTTGTCGGGGGCATTATCGGCAGTTTTGCTACCCCGCCGCTCGCCAAAGCCATCACCATGGACAACCTGATGTTTGCCTATTTGATCACCACTTCCCTGGGCGCTTTTATGGTGCGACGAATGGGCAAACAGTTTCCCACGCTCTTGTTGTCTGACAAAAAGGGGAAGAAGGGCGGGAAAAAAACCAATATCGTGCAGGATTTCAAAAACGTTCTGCCGCTCATGAAAAAATCCACCCTTGTTAAAGTTTTGATTCTCCTGACCCTTCTGCCGAACATTGTGATTCCGATCATGAATTACCAGTTTGCCTATTCCGTCAACCAGACCTTTGCCACCCAGAACGGCATGCTGAGTTTTTTCGGCTATTTCCGGGGTTGCATGAATATTGTAAGCCTCATTATTCTCCTTTTTGTGGGCAGGGTGTATGGTCGTTTGGGGCTCCCCGTGGTCCTCATGTTTCATCCCATCAACTATATGATCGCTTTCCTGGCGTTTCTGCTGCGATTTGACATTTTCTCCGCCATGTACGCCAGGATTTCCACCAATATATTGAGAACGACCATGAACAATCCGGCCCGTGCCATTCTCATGGGCCTTTTTCCCGTATCTTACCGCGCGGTGATCAGGCCTTTCTTGCGGGGAACCGTGGTCCGCGTGGGCATATTAATCGGGTCGGGCATTATCATGGTCTCAGAGGGCCTCTATCCGCCCCGGTACCTTTCCATTGCCGCCATGATTTTTGTGGGTGTGTGGGTCCTGACCACCTTTGTTCTTAAAAAAAGTTACCCCCGTATTTTACTCGATCTGATCAGCAACAACATGCTGGATCTCAAATCCCTTGAGGAAAAGGATGCCGACAGCGTTTTTGCGGACAAGAGCATCCAGAACAGGCTTCTGGAGACGTTTCTGGCCTCCAAAGGGGAAGACTGCCTGTGGCACGCCCGGATACTCAAAGCCCAGAATCTCGAAAACCTGGATGCCCAAATTCTGAAGGTCCTGGACAATAACGATGACAAAACAAAAATAGAATTGCTGAGCATGCTTTCTCCCGCAGCAGGTGACTCTGCCATTGCGCGTTTAAGGGAATTGGTTGATCCCGGGGAAATGGATCTCACCATTGCCGTGGTCCAAGCCACCAATCGCCTTTCGGGTGAAGGCGCCCGTGAATTTTGCGGGGAAATCTTTGAGACCATCGAAAGCCCCGATGTGAGAGCTTATGCGGTCGTCGGTTTGTACAAAGCATCCCCGGGAAATTACAAAGGGGTAATTGATGGGTGGTTGAATTCCCGGGAACTGGCAGAAAGGCGCGCCGGCATCATTGCTTCCGGCAAGACCGAAGATGAAAGCTATATTCCAAAGTTGAAGGAGATGCTGTCGGTTTCTGAAAATGAAGGTATCATTCAACACCTGCTGGACGCACTTCACGGCCTGAAAATGGATGCGCCCAACAGTCTGGTTATGAAATACCTGACCCACCCTGCAGAAGAAGTCCGTCTGGCGGCTCTCAAGGCCTTTGAGGTCAACGACGACGATGCCCTTCGAATGGCAGTCAGCCTTATGGAAGATGTTTCAGAGGCAATCCACGATCTGGCAAAAGAAAAGATTCTGAACGCCACGCACCAGAATCCCATGGTGCTTGTAGAGTCCCTGAACATCCCCAGACGACGCGTTCGTGAAGGCATATTCAGTCTGTTGGAATCATTGAACATAAAAGACCTTGAACTTTATCGGTTTGCACGCTCCCAACTGGAGGCGTGCTATAATCATCTTTTGGAGATAGAAGGGTTCAGCGATTTTCCTGAAAGCCGGGGAAAGGAACTCTTGGTAAGTCACCTGAATGAGAAAATCCAGGTGGAACTTGAAACCATCCTTCGCGTCCTGGCCGCGGAGGACCGTACAGGACAAATGCGGATCATCTGGAGGGGTATTTTTTCGCCGGACAAACGGGCAAGATCCAACAGCCTGGAAGCCCTGGATGATTCAATGGACAGATCTCTTTCCAGCATTATGCTGCCGCTTTTGGAGAGCGAGAATAACAAAACAGCATTGGCTGTGGGGCGAAAAAAATTCAAGTTACCCCGGTTCGAAGGTGATGAGCGCGCGTTTTGTTCTCATCTTCTGCATAACGATGATTGGGTCACACTGGTTTTGACCTTGTTTCTGCTGCTCGATCGCAAGGATGACCTTCTGGATGAAGGGATTTTGAATCATCTGGCCGAGTCGAAAAACCCGTATGTTTGCCAAATGGCAAAAATGATTATGGATGCTCGGCATGATGATTCGGACAAAATGGAGGACGGTATGGAAACGGAAATCACAATCCCCGACAAAATCCTGCGGCTGAAGGGAATCAATATATTTGAAGGGCTTTCCGTGAGTGAATTGGCGGCCATCGCATCGGTAACGGAAGAGATGGATTGCCGGAAGGATGAATTTGTCATAAAGGAGGGCGAAGCTGGCGAGACCATGTTTCTGATTATCAATGGAACGGTTTCGGTGCTCAAGGGCGTTGGCGAGGAGGCTTCCCGTGAGATCGAATTGGCCCGCATCGGGGTCGGTGATTATTTTGGCGAAATGGCGCTTTTTGAAGATGCCGTCCGATCGGCTTCCATCAAAGCATCGGAGGATTCCCGTTTCCTGGTGCTGCATAAGCAAGAGTTCACCGAAATTGTAAGAGAATATCCTCAGATTGCCCTTCATATCTGTAAGGCGCTCAGCGGTCGAATGCGTGAACTCCATGAAAAGCTGCAAAACTACGAGAAGTAGATGCTCATCTTTTCCCACCGCGCCACCATTAAAGCGTTTGGTTTTCGATTCTGCACTGTCTTACAATAAAGACAACTAACCAATCTTTTATTTCGCCAACTTCTTAAGGAGTATGCATGCGGTATTTGGATGTCTATTCGGGCTCGGTCGAAAATTGTGATGAAAACGACCGAATGCGCATCAATGTTGATCTTAAACGGCCCTATGCTGAAGACTTCAAATTGTGGTATTCGGTGCCTCGGGACCAATGGCGCTACATTTCCTGCGATCTGATGGATCCCTTTGTTATCGGCGCATTGCTCAAAGCCATGGAGGACGAGGCGACGCTGCGGGTACATGGGCCGGTTTCCGCATCTCTGCTGAACAATCTGGAAGAGTTTCAGATGATTTTTAGCACATGGTTTTCTGATAAATACCATCCCATTGATATTGTAGCCGAAAGCGAAAGAGAGGAGACAAAGTGCAATGACAAGGTCATCTTAAGCTTTTCAGGGGGCGTGGATGGCGCTTTCAGTGCGTTATGTCATGTGCTGAGAAAAGGTCCCATCAAAAGGAAACTTTTTGAAGTGGATGCCATCCTTTATATTGAAGGCTTTGATGTGAACATCGACTACGACATTCAGTGCAGAAATGTTGTTGAAAGAAACCGGAGACTTTTTGCGGCATATCCCCATTTGACGTTTTTAAATATCAGAACCAACTTGAAATATCTTCTTTCCATCAAGCGATTCTGGATGAGTCATGCCTGTGTCATTGCCTCCGTTGCCTCATTGTTTCGTACCATGTGGGGAGGATGCCTTGTGGGCAGCAGCCATTCCTACCTTCACCTGCGACCTTGGGGGAGCCATCCCCTGACCGATCGGCTCCTCTCAAGCCGCGGTTTTGAACTTCATCACGATATGGTATTTAAGCGAATGGAGAAACTGGAAGCCCTTTTTTCATGGCCTGAAGCGTTGAAGAACCTAAAGGTCTGCTGGGAAGGACAATACAAGTACGATACGCTCCCCGATACCAATTGTTGCAGGTGTGACAAATGCGTCCGCACCATGCTTGCGTTCAAGGCCCTGGGCCATGAAATCCCCGGCAGTTTCCCCGAGGCTCTGACCGTCGAAAAGGTGGAGGGTCTTAAGAATAAGCCCTTTGACTGGTCCAGGCTCATGTTCCTCCATGAGGTCCTGGATACCGCAAGGGAAAGGGGTTTGGAAAAAATACCGATTTTCAAAACACTTGCCGAAATCGTTTATGAGTATGATCCTCAGCTTAAGTAAACCGCCAAGACAGGAATGAATGGAAAAAAATGAAAGTTGCCTATGTATATCCGCCGTTATTCAAGCCTTTTTATCCCATGGCAACCCGAATTATGACGGAAAATCTTCTTCGTGACAAAAACTTTGAAGTGCAGTTCAGCAGCATTCCCGTCAAAACCTACACTTCAAACAAGGATAAGGAGTTGTACGATGGTATTATGGAGAAAGCGACCTCCCGCTTCTCTTCCAATGTCATTTCCTTTCTGGAACAGAAATACATGGTGTACAATGTTTTTTACGTCTTCATGGCCCGTGGATATTATGATGCGTTTATAGAGGAATCGTTTGAGGCGGAACACATCATTTTCACCTGTATCAATTTCTGTGATTTGCTGATCGCAAGGAATCTGCTGGAGGATGGGAAAAAGGTTGTTCTGGGGGGGCCGCTCGTCAATATCGGGCTTTCTCCCGATTTTTTCAGGCAATTCCTATTCCATATGGGGGTGGAAAAATCGACGCTCAGGGATAATCTCATTATCATTGCCGGGAATGTGGATCTTACAACCGATCTGTACCGAATTATCAAAAACTGGAAAGACGGAAAAATTACCGGGAATGACTACAGCACCGTTTATGAATGTCGTCGTGACTTCCTGACGCCCTATTACCAGGGAAAGTCCTCCATCCCCGTTCATCTTGGGTTCAACAACTGGTGCTGGTACGGAAAATGTAAATTCTGCACTTACAAAGAATTGCCGCGCATGGATTTCCTGAAAAATCTGGAGACCCGGAGTGCCGTTAACGCAATCCATAAGACCATGCAAGGATTCAATTCCGAACACATCCGTTTCATCGATTCCTATTACCGTCCCCATTCACCCGCCGTTCAGGAAATTCTAAAAGAGATTTCCCAATATCACATTACCATTTTTACCGGTATCACATTGCTGAAGGATAAACAGTATATAGAATTCGTCAACAAATACGTGAACTGCCTGCTCATCGGATTGGAGTCAACCTCCGATTTCACCCTGAAGCACGTGGCCAAGGGATATCGCTGCCAGGATATTGAACTGGCCGTGGAAAACATGATTCAATATCTGGACAGAGACATATTCCTGGAGATATCCGTTATTCTGGATCTTCCCTATAGGGATACGGACGACGTTCGGGATAATTACCGGCGCATTGCCGCCCTGAAAGACCGGCTGGACGGGGCGGGGTTTCGCGTTGCGGTGCATATGAATATTTTGAGCGTGTTCCCCAACCTGGAACTCCTTTATACGGAGGATGCCATGCTTAAAAGATCTTTCGACGCAAACGACATGGCGTCTTCCTCCGGCAAGAACTATTTGATTCACGTGCTGAAACAGTCGGGTATGAACCAACCATCACAATTGCCTTCCTCGGCGGTACTTGTGGACGAAAACAATGCTTATGGCCTTCGTTACGGGTATATCAGTTCAAACGTCCCCGTGGTTCGACAAGATGTTAACGGCAAAATCTTGCTTTCGGATCTAGAAATTATGGAAGAGGATGTGATGAAACGAATTCTCCTGAGGAAAAGCAGGTCTGAGAAAAAAGCGGTTGACGGTTAACAGTTTCCTGTTTTCCAAAAGGCAACCCAAAAAAAGGGCATCGATTGGTTCAACCGATGCCCTTTCTCTATTATTTGACACAGGGGCTATGACGCTTTTGCCATCCCCATGTCAAAGGCCTTCAAATTGGACTCCAAAAAGGCCTTCTTGGTGGACGTTGATAGGACTTTCTTCATCTCTTCCGCGCCGATGGGAGTGGTTCCGGAACCGATGAGCGCACCCAGCATTACCATGTTTAAAGAGAGCGGGTTGCCCACCTCTTCCGCGATGGCATTCCCATCCAACTCAATTACCTTCTTGGCCTTTTTGCGAATGAACTGAAGGGTTTCTTCAACCGGAGGGTAGGTTCCCTGCCCCACTGCCACGGTAAACGGGGGCAGGGGATGTGTGTTGGTAATAACCACCGTATTTTCATTGCATTTCCCGAGAGCACGCAATGTCTCAAGGGGTTCAAACCCGATTAATACATCCGCTTCCGCGCCGGAGACGATGGGGCTTGATACATCTCCCAGCAATACCGCTGATTCTACAATCCCGCCCCGCTGGGCCATGCCGTGAATTTCACTGACAACCGTGGGAATATTCATTAAAAGCGCTGCTTCACCCAACAACCGGGAAGCCAGAAGGTTTCCCTGGCCGCCCACGCCGATAAATACCAATCTCTTTGTTTCCATTTAGAGCCTCCCTATCCCTCTTTTACCGGCACAATGGCGTTCTCCGGGCAAACCTGAGCGCACACGGTGCAACCGATGCAAGCGTTTTTGTCAATTTCCACCTGATCCCCTTCCAGATACATGGCCGGGCACGCCAGAAGATTGAGGCAGGCCCTGTGGTTCTTACACTTGTCATGGTTGACGCGGAAGGGCTTGGCCTTCTTGAATTGCTTGGTGGCCTTGGCAAAGAGGGGGCACAACTCCTCTGAAATGATGACCGACAGCCCGTCGTATTCCATGGCCTTTTTGATGGATTCCATGGCCTTCTTCAGTTTGAAGGGCTTTATAATGTGTACGTCCTGAACACCCAGAGCCCGCACCACTCTTTCGATGGAGATACGGGTCCGCTCTATTCCCATGGGTTCCGTATTGACGCCGGGATGAATCTGGTGGCCGGTCATGGCCGTGGTGCCGTTGTCCAGAATCACCAGGGTGAATTTATGATTGTTGTGAACGGCATCCGCAAGGCCTGTCATACCGGAGTGAAAGAAGGTGGAATCGCCGATAAAGGAGACCACTTTCTGGTTCGTGGCCTGTGCAAACCCGCAACCGGAACTGACGGAAGATCCCATACAGATGACGAAATCCGCCATGGAAATGGGCGGCAGAAGCCCCAGGGTGTAACATCCGATATCGGTCGGGAAAATGGCATCAGACCCGAAAACCTGTTTGACCGCGTAATAGGTTGCCCGATGGGGACACCCGGCGCACAGGTTGGGGGGTCTTGCCGGCATTTCCGGCGCTGTTGAAAGATCCAACTTTTTGGGCGCCTTGTATTCTATACCGAAATAGTCTGCAATGGTTTGGCGCACCATGCCGGGGTCATATTCATAGAGACGTGAAAAGGCGCCGGCCCCTTTCCCCTTGATGGGGATGGTAATGCCGTTTTCCTGGGCCAGGGCCTTCAGTTCGGTCTCGTTGATGGGCTCCAGTTCTTCCACCACTAGGACCTTTTCCATCTTTTTCATGAATTCAAGATGAAGGGCGTTCGGCTGGGGCCAGCTCATGGCCAGTTTCAGCATGGACACTTTGTCTTCGATTCCCAGGTCGGACACGGCATCTTTTACGTAGTTGAAGCAAGCGCCGTTTCCGACAATCCCCCATTTTCCGGTTCCGATCACTTCGTTATAGGCATCACTATTGGAGATTTCGGCGGCTTTATCAAACTTTTCAAGCAGAACTTTGTGAAGATTTCTGGAAACCGCGGGAACCGTTACAAAGTGAAATGGATTTTTCTCAAAGGTGGCTTTCTTGGTAACCGGTTTCAAGCTTCCCAGCTCCACGGCCCCTCGTACATGGGCCAGGCGGGTGGTGGTCCTTATGATGACCGGGAGTTCCAGCGTTTCGGACATCTCAAAAGCCGCCAGCGTCATGTCCTTCATTTCCTGGCTGGTGGTCGGTTCGAGCATGGGCAGTCCGGACAGTCTGGCAAAATAGCGGTTATCCTGTTCGTTCTGGCTTGAGAAAAGCGAGGGATCATCGGCGTTAATGATCACCATGCCCCCTTTAACGCCCACATAAGCCAGGGTCATCAAAGGGTCTGCCGCTACATTAAGGCCCACATGCTTCATGGTGACAATGGTCCTGAGCCCTGAAACGGCGGCAGCAGCGGCAACTTCCATGGCCACTTTTTCATTGGTGGAATATTCGAAATAAAGATCCGATTCCATACTGATGTTGAAAAAGTTCATGGGTATCTCAGAAGAGGGCGTGCCCGGATAACATGTGGCAAATGATACTCCTGCTTCTAACGCGCCGCGGGCAATGGCCTCATTGCCCAGCAAAAGCATTTTTTCTCCTGGAGAGTCTGTCAGCAATTTGTGCATTTTTTCCTCCGATCGTTTCTGGTTAAGATTGGATGACTGGCTATAGCTTAAAGCTTTCTACCATACCTGCATATTTCTTTCTGAGTTTGGGTTTTTCGATTTTTCCCGTGGGGTTTCTCGGAACTTCATCGAAAATGATCCTGCGGGGTCTTTTGTAGCGCGGCAGTCCCTCACAGAACCGAAAGGCTTCTTCCTCGCTCAAGGAAGCCCCCGGCTTTACTTTGAGCACAGCGGCCACAATCTCGCCCAGACGTTCGTCGGGGATGCCGATGACCGCCGCATCCTGCAGATTCCGATTTTCCATGAGGAACGCTTCAATCTCAACTGGAAAAATATTTTCGCCGCCGGTAATAATCACATCCTTTTTGCGGTCCACAAGCCAGATAAAACCGTCTTCATCAAAACGGGCCATATCACCTGTTAGTAACCAGCCATCACTAAGGGTACTCTGGGTCGCGTCAGGATTTTTGTAATATTCTTTCATGACGCAGGGCCCTTTCACCATGAGTTCGCCCGGGTCCCCCTTTGGTACGTCCTTCTGGTTAAGATCAACAATCCTGCATTCCCAGTCAAAGCCGGGAACGCCGATGGCACCCACTTTATGAATGTTCTCCATCCCCAGATGAACACAACCCGGGCCCGTGGTCTCACTTAAACCGTAGTTGGTATCGTAGTCGTGCGAGGGAAACATCTTCTTCCAGTTCCTAATCAAGCTTGGCGGAACCGGCTGCGCCCCGATGTGCATCAACCGCCACTGATCCAGCTTGTAGTCTTTCAAATCAATCTCGCCATTCTCAATGGCAATGAGGATATCCTGAGCCCAGGGCACCAACAGCCAGACAATGGTGGCTTCTTCTTCGCTGATCGCTTCGAGTATCCAGGAAGGCTTGATCCCTTTCAAGATGATGCCCTTTCCTCCCACGATGAAGCTCCCGAACCAGTGCATTTTAGCCCCGGTATGATACAGGGGGGGAATGCAGAGAAATGTGTCTTCGTGGGTCTGATTGTGATGGCGGTTTTCGATGATACAGGAGGCTTCCAGATTTCTATGGGTCAAAAGAATAGGCTTGGGAGTTCCAGTGGTGCCGGAAGTAAAGTATAGGGCGGCTTCATCCAGAAGGTCGATTTTCCGACCGGGATCGTCGGTCGACCCTGTTTCAAGAAAATCAACATAGGATTCCGCATAGGAGGGGTTTTTTTCCGCGGGGCCCACAAATATAAAATCGCGGATGGATTCCAGGTCTTCCTTGATGTCGTTTATGCGTTCGATGAACTCTTCACCGAAAAACATGGTTTTGGCTTCCGCAATCTCCGCACAATACTGAATGTCTTGAGCCGTGAACCGAAAATTCAGCGGAACCGCCCAGGCGCCGGTACGCAGAATGCCGAAATAGGCGGGGAGCCATTCCAGACAATTCATCATCAAATGGATGACCTTGTCCCCTCGTTTAACCCCTTTGGCAATCAAACCGTTGGCGATCCGGTTGGCCATCTCATCAAATTCTTTCCATGTCAAGGTTGCCCGACTCCCTTTCCCGGGCTCTCGCTCAACAAGGGCAATCTCATCCCCGTACCTGCGGGCGTTTCTTGCCAAAATCTCCGTGATAACCATTGTTTTGCCCTCCCTAAAAGCTATATTTTAGCTACATCGTAACTATAAAGAAAGGGATCGGAAAGTGTCAAGAAAAAAGACCCTTTGGTCTCAATTTCGGCAACTGAGTTCCATTTGGGGAAATGATAACGGGTCGAAAAGAAATCAAAAATGGAGGCGGCAATTCAGGGGAAACAGAATAACGTTTTGGGAAGCGGGTTTTCTAAAACTAGCTGAGGCGAGCTTTGACCATTGGGAAAAAAGGAGAATTGCCGTATTCCTTGGCAAAGGTTTTTAGAAGGTCATTTGCCTTTTCGGGTTGGTTGCCAAGCCTGTATATGCGTTCCAGATTTAACATGGCGCTTTCTCGAAAGGGATTGTCAGCGCTTTTGATAATGCCGTCCAGAATCCCTTCAGCTTTTTTCATGTCCCCTTTGGCTTCATAACAGGCGGCCAGCGCCAGAAATGTCAGGGTTTCATAAGCCTCATTATTCGAAATTTTAGTCGAAAAATCATCGTAATAATTGATGGCGTCATCAAAATTCTTGGTTTCAAACTTCGCATGCCCCACCTGGGCCAAGGCGAGATTTGCTGCTTTGCTCATGCCATAATCGCTGATTACCGCTTCGAAAAGCTTCTCGGATTTCTTAATCGCGTCTTCATCCGGTTTCTCGGACTGAAAAGTCTGAGCCAACGTGTTATAGGCCTCATTATAGGCCGTTTGGCCCATTTTGTTCGTATGCTTCATGTATCCCCAGATCGCAATATAGGCCACGGCAATAACAGCCAGACCGATTCCAGCTAACTTTACCTGACGCATGTGCTGATTTACAAACTGTGCGGCTTTTCCGGAAAGTGTCAGGAATTCATCGGTGTCTTTTAAAAGTTCTTTTCGGCTTAACTTTTTCTTGGCCATAACGGAAATGATCCTCCTAAGGTTAGTGGCAAGAGCAATAACAAATGTAAGAATTGCCGTCAACTATCATTATTGAAAAACCAAAAAAAAACAGTCTGTCGGCGTTCTCTTTTTGTATTCGTACCAGAAATTATCAATGCCGTTGACATTCTTTAACTGAGGAACATAGAATCCGTCAGAAACATAGGCCACAATGGTTTGAAAGGATGCCCTTGTCGTATTTGGATCGCTTTTTTAATTTTCTCGATACGCTTCCGAGCGCAGTGCTTTATCTGCTGCTGGGAGTGAGTGCTTTTGTTGAAAACATTTTCCCACCCATTCCGGGCGATACCATTACCGCTTTTGGCGCATTTCTGGTGGGCGCTCACAGACTCGATTTCATGGGTGTTTATCTGTCCACCACCCTGGGCAGTCTGGCAGGGTTCATGGCCCTTTTCTGGATTGGCAACCTTCTGGGAAGAAAATTCTTCATTGAAAAGGACTACAAGCTTTTCAGTGCCGAGAGCATTATTCAGGCTGAACTCTGGTTTCGGAGGTATGGTTATTTTCTGATCCTGCTCAATCGGTTTTTCCCCGGCATTCGTTCCATCATTTCACTGGCAGGCGGCATTTCAAAACTGGGGGTTTTCAGGGTTGCTCTGTTGGCTCTGATCAGTGCCGCCGCATGGAACCTCATCTGGATCGCCATCGGGTATTCACTGGGGAACAACTGGGATCTTGTCAAAGAAAAAATGGGGGCCATCCTTTTTCAATACAACTTATCATTCCTGGCTCTTGCAGCGCTGGTTATTCTAATATTCCTGCTGCGGATCATCCGGAAAAGAAGGCAGGTGAAAAAGGGAGACCGGAACTGAAAAATCTCATTTTCGAGTCACTGATTCAATCCAGTCCAAAAAGGCGGTATGCCCTTTTTCAATAGGAAGGCTGATAACACAGGGACAAACATAACTGTGCATGGAAACGACCTTTTCCGTCACTCTTTCAACGAGCCCTTCGGTAGTCTTGGCCACAATAACCACTTCCTGCTCGTCCTGAATCTTCCCTTCCCACCAGTAAAGTGATCGAACGGGATTGATAAGATTGACCGATGCCGCCAGCCTTTCCGAAACCAAGGCCTTCCCGATTTCCAGAGCCTCTTTTTCGCTTGATGCAGTGATATAAACCAAGTTTGCTTTCAACGGTTTTTGCGCCTTTCAAATCTTTGCTGATACGAAATTGAGATATTTTCAATCCATACATTTCAAGATGTCGGCTCTTGCCGGATTACATACAACTGCATAAAATTCCTAGGGTTGTGGGGAATCGGCGGCCTGAGACATCCTTAATCAAAAGTCGTTTCACGGGGTCCCTTTTCACTTGACAAATAATTATACGACATGTAAGGACCTTGACAAGAAATAATTACATATCTGCTTATCTTTGACCCATTATTTGTTGTCATGACACTAATCCGTTAAAAATCTTAACCACTTAATAAAAGGGAGGAGTAGAACATGTCTATGTTGGATAAAAGTTGCAAGGATTTTGTAGAGGTATTGGCATCCAAGGCCGCTGTTCCTGGAGGCGGTGGAGCTGCAGCTATGGGTGGCGCTATCGGCATGGCCCTTTCCAATATGGTGGGGAATCTTACCGTTGGAAAAAAGAAATATGCTGATGTTGAAGGAGAAGTTAAAGAACTTCTGGCCCAGGGCGAGAAAATTATCGCTGAATTGGAAGCGCTTGTGGACAAAGATGCCGAGGTGTTCGAGCCTCTATCAAAGGCCTATGGCTTGCCCAAAAGCACACCCGAAGAGGCTAAATACAAAGCGGAAACCATGGAAAACTGCTGTAAAGTCGCCTGTTCCGTTCCCATGGAAATCATGCGCAAGGCCTATGAGGGGATCAAGGTCCATAATAGGATGGGACAAATTGGAACCATGATTGCCATATCCGATGTGGGTTGTGGCGTTGTTTTCTTGAAGTCGGCGCTTATTGCCGGAAGGCTGAACGTTATCATTAATATAAATGCCATAAAAGACAGTAGTTTTATAGAACAAACCAAAGCGGAAATGGACAAATTGTTGGAAGAGGGCAGCAAGCTTGCCGATGAAACACTTGATCTTGTGGTTTCCAAGTTAACCAAATAAGGAGGTTTATTGATGGCAGAGAGACTTACGGGTAAGCCCGTCGCGGATGCGATGAAAGAGGAACTTACCAAAAAGGTTGAGGCCCTGAAAGGCCGTAACATTGTTCCCAAGCTCGGGATTGTACGGGTCGGCGCCCGTCCCGATGATCTGTTTTATGAGGGTGGCGCAAAAAAAACATGCAGCGCCGTGGGCATGGAAAGTGAAGTCTTTGAATATCCTGAGGACATTGATCAGGCAGCATTCGAGAAAGCCATTACGGATATTGGCGCCAAAAAGGATGTCAACGGTATCCTTATGTTTTCTCCCCTGCCCAAACATTTGGATGAACGAAAGATAAGGTCCCTGATACCCGTGGAAAAGGATGTCGACTGTTTGAGCCTGGGCGGCGCGGCAAAGGTATTCACCGACGATCCCACAGGTTTTCCGCCCTGTACCCCCACGGCATGTATGGATATGATCCATCACTATGATATCCCCGTTAAGGGAAAAAAATGTGTGGTAGTCGGGCGTTCCCTTGTGGTGGGTAAGCCGCTTGCCATGCTGCTCTTGCGGGAACACGGCACCGTAACCATCTGTCATTCCAGGACGGAAAATCTGCCCGGGGTGTGTCAGGAAGCCGATATCCTTATTGCGGCCGTTGGCCGTGCAAAGATGATCAACGCCGACTATGTCAAGGCGGGGCAGATTGTGATTGACGTGGGGATCAACGCGGATCCGGATAACCCCGGCAAATACTGCGGTGATGTGGACTATACTCAAGTGGAGCCCATCGTGGAACGTATTTCGCCTGTTCCCGCGGGCGTTGGTTCGGTAACCACATCCGTGCTCTGCAAACAGACCATTATGGCCTGTGAAATGCAGAATCCATAAATTCCCCGAAAAGGGAATCATCCGGAACAAAATAAAAGGGGGAGTCAGCCGTGAAAGCCGACTCCCCCTAATTTTCTTGTCCTGAGGACAGCGTTCTAATGATGATGAGCGCTTGGTTCAGATGAGGAAAATTTCCCGGCAATAACTGAGCCGCTGAAAAGCCCTACAATGATGATTGTGGCAACCACTGACAACCATGAGTGCGACATATTCCAGATAAGCCCACTCAGCACAAAAGCGGGGATCAGTGATACGATCCCTATACCGATTCTCCTCCAAAGGTCCATTTGAGGCCTCCTGTTATAATACTCTTTTGAAATTCCGGCATAACAAACGCATGTTCAGCATGGTTTTACCCCTCAACGAATTGACCTCATATTATAAAAAAAGGTTTTATGCGGGTCAAGGGAATATAACATAAATATTTCCTTGATTTTACGATTTTGAGTGACTAGATTCGGGATTGTCGTAAGCGTTACACCTAACGGGGCGTGGCGCAGCCTGGTAGCGCACCTGCTTTGGGAGCAGGGAGTCGGAGGTTCAAATCCTCTCGCCCCGACCATAAATCCTTTATAATTTCAATATTTTAGTTTAAACACAAATTTGTAACGTTTGCCTGAAATCGAAAAAAGGTAGCATATAGGTAGCAAAGTCGTTTTTTTCTCAGAAAAAGGGCGTGAAATTTGCTGATTTCACGCTATTTTTTTGGTATTTTTAACTCAATTTTACCTACTTTCGCTAACATCTTTTCTTGGCTCTTGATTGAAAGCAACTTTTTGACTGAAATCAGGTAGGTTGCTGATCAGGGTTGCTTTCGGACAGTTTTTTTGGGTTTTCAGTTCAGTGAACTTTCTATCCCTCAGTATTTCCGGGAGAAAAACGATTTGAAAAGGTTGGCGGTCTACGAAAACACCCACCGCACTTGGGATATCAAAATTATTCACAGGTGCCAATTCATAGAATGCGGCTCAAAAAGCACCTCGTTTACCGACAAGTCAGAAACCCTCCAAATGATGTAATCACAATGTTCGCTGGGTTGTGTCTGACTTATGATTTTTAGCAGTGATCACAGATTTCCCAAGAATCAATATTCGTTGGATAGTGTGCCACGAGCTCACATTACATTTAAGATGTGCGAATCACACAAAGTGAGGAAATCTCTGTAATGGAGATGGAGCGAAGTTGATGTGCTCGCTGGGACATCAAGAAATAGATCCCAGTTCTATTAGATGCGGATTACCCCGGTATCGGGTACATTTTCGCTTCCGTTTTGTTCAAGTTTTTTTCAAGATGGATATGTCGTTTCAGTGAAACCTCGGCCATCCGCTTCAGGATATGGGGAAGATCTGATTCCTTCCAGATCTTCTGGAAACGCTTCTCGCCCATGAGCGAAGCGCTTAGTGTAAATCCATTCTTCTCATCCGGCGCCAGGGCGATGTCTTCGTACCCAAATGAAACCTGTCCCTCCAAAACCTTTTCCAGGAGTTCCATGACTGCGTAAATAAAAAATTTTTTCACGTCCTCAGTGGATTCGGCGAGGCTGAGGTTTTCCCGCAGCATTGGCCGCACCTCTTTTTCGATCTTGCTGTAGGAGACTTGTTTGGGCATCTTATGACTCCTTATGGATTTGCTTCTTCAACATGATTTCCATCAACTTGGTCCATTGCAGTGGCTTAAACCGGGCGGAAAAAATCCTTTTGGGATCCCCGCCCGGTTGAACCACCCTGGAGAGAGACTATGGATCAGCCTGCCTTGATCTCAATCTTCTTTTTTGCGGCTTTTGCCGATTTCTTGAGCTTGATCGTCAGGATGCCATCCTTATAGGCAGCGTCCACCTTCTCCGATTCCACCTCGGCAGGAAGCCGAAGCGAACGCACAAATGAACCATAGCTCCGCTCCATGCGGTGATAATTCTCGTCCTTCTCCTCTTTCTCCTGCTTTCGCTCTCCCTTGACGGTCAACACATTGTCGTGCAGGCTGATATCGATTTCCTTTGGATCCATTCCCGGCAGTTCCGCCTTGACCAGCACCTCTTTGGGCGTCTCCGATACATCCAGCGCAGGTCTCCAAATCGACACGCCACTCCCCCCGGTAAAGGGTCTCCAGTCGAAGAAACGATCAAACAGGCTATTCATCTCATTTCTTAGGCCCATGACATCCCCCGGACGGCTCCAGGGTACCAAATCACGCATTTCCATCACATTCCTCCTACTTTTTCATGATTGTTCACGGTTAAACATCCAACTGCTCTTTCCTCCCACAAACCGGACTTTGCTGAGCCAACCGTCAATACATGTCTTCCGGCGGCATATCCGGCATCGCCATCTTTTTCTTTTCAGGTTTTTCAGCCACCATGGCCTCCGTGGTCATTAGAAGACCCGCCACCGAGGCGGCATTTTGAAGGGCAAATCGCGTCACCTTGGTGGGATCCACAACCCCCGCGGCCATGAGATCTTCATAGACCCCCGTTTCCGCATTAAAGCCGAAATCCCCCTCTCCCTCAATGACCCGCATGACCACCGTGGAGCCTTCAAAACCGGCGTTTTCGGCAATCTGCCGAATGGGCTCTTCCAGGGCACGCCGGATGAGTTTCACGGCCATTTGTTCATCCCCTTCAAAGCTGACATTGTCGAGCGCTTTTACTGCGCGGATATAGGCGACTCCTCCGCCGGCCACAATGCCTTCTTCCACCGCCGCCCGGGTGGCATTCAGGGCATCTTCGACCCTGTCCTTCTTCTCCTTCATCTCCGCCTCGGTGGCGGCCCCCACCTTGATGACCGCCACCCCGCCGATCAGCTTGGCCAACCTTTCCTGAAGCTTCTCCCGGTCGTAGGTGCTCGTGGTTTCGTCGATCTGAATCCGAATCTGCTTTATTCGGGCGGTCAGCTCGTCACGGTCTCCGCGCCCTTCAATAATGGTGGTATTTTCCTTATCGATGTGAATCCGCTTGGCGGTTCCCAGATCGCTGAGGCCTACCTTGTCCAACTTGATGCCCAGGTCTTCGCTGATCACCCGGCCCCCGGTGAGGATTGCAATGTCCTCCAAGATGGCCTTCCGCCTGTCTCCGAACCCTGGGGCTTTGACAGCCGCAACCTTCAACGTCCCCCGAAGTTTATTTACCACCAGAGTCGCCAATGCCTCACCCTCCACATCCTCACTAACGATGAGGAGAGGTTTGCCCATACGGGCCACTTCTTCCAGAACTGGGAGGAGATCCTTCATGCCGCTGATCTTCTTTTCATGCAGAAGGATGCGGGGCTCCTCCAGTTCAACTTCCATCTTTTCCGGATCCGTTACAAAGTACGGACTCAGATAACCGCGATCAAACTGCATGCCCTCAACGATATCGAGGGTCGTTTCCATCCCTTTGGCTTCCTCAACCGTGATCACCCCTTCCTTGCCGACTTTTTCCATGGCTTCCGCAATAATACCGCC
Organism: Desulfatiglandales bacterium; assembly: GCA_963663335.2. Taxonomy (GTDB): domain Bacteria; phylum Desulfobacterota; class DSM-4660; order Desulfatiglandales; family Desulfatiglandaceae; genus NaphS2. The sequence continues at coordinate 2,123,040 of CAXXLN010000002.1, forward strand.
AATGGCCGCGTCGTTGTTTGCCGAAATGGTTCCCACCTGCTGGATTTCTTTCCGCTCCTTCGTGGGTTTGCTCAAACCTTTCAGCGCATCCACAATCAGACCCGCCGCTCTCTCAATACCTCGCCTTAGCGCCATTGGATTCGCCCCTGCCGCCACCAGCCGGGTCCCTTCCCGGTAGATGGCCTGAGCCAGAATGGTGGCGGTGGTGGTGCCGTCCCCGGCGACCTCAGAGGTCTTGGCAGCCACTTCTTTGACCATCTGGGCGCCCATGTTCTCGAATCGGTCGGAGAGTTCAATCTCCTTGGCGACGCTGACCCCGTCTTTGCTGATCTTGGGGGAGCCCCATGATTTTTCAATGAGGACGTTTCGTCCTTTCGGCCCCAAAGTCACCTTTACGGCATCCGCAAGGGTGTTCACCCCTTTGAGCATTTTTGCCCTGCCTGCCGCATCGTAGAGAATTATTTTTGCCGCCATTGCCGGAGCCCTCCTTCGGCTATTCTTTCATAATTCCGATGATGTCGTCTTCCCGCATGATCAGATGTTCCACGCCGTCAATCTTGATCTCCGTCCCCGCATATTTTCCAAAAAGGACCTTTTGGCCATTTCTGACTCCCATTGGGATGCGCACGCCATTTTTGTCCATCTTTCCAGGACCGGCCGCCACCACCTTTCCCTCTTGGGGTTTCTCCTTGGCCGTATCGGGGATGATGATGCCTCCAGGGGTTTTCTGATCTTTCTCAAGGCGTACGACGATTACCCGGTCATGCAATGGTCTTAGGTTCATTTCTCGTCCCCCCGTCAACTTTTTCTGCTGGTTTTGGTCTGAAAGGATGTAATTTGCTGTTTTACCTTTTTGCTTTTACAGGCCGGACATTGAAAGTCCCTCTTTTCGTATTCGGAAATGGACATCAAAAGGGTAAAAGGTTTCTCGCACTTCAGACACGCAAACTCGTAAGTGGGCATTTGTAACCTCCTGCAACGGTGGTTTCCATAGAGATTCCCGTTCGATTTAAGAACCCGGAACGCGCCATAGATGGCACCCTTTTCTTGCGGATTGATGGATCGGTAGAAAAGGTTCCCGTTCTGGTGGTGGTTGGGGTTACGGAAGAAGGACATCATGCAGGCAGGAGGATCGGCTCCGGTCTGGCGAGAACTGTTTAAAGATATCAAAAGAAGAGGTTTGGATCCTAGCCATGTTCGTTTAGGCATCATGGATGGCCTTCCCGGTTTGGAAAAGGTCTTCATAGAGGAATTCACATCCGCCGCAAAGATGCCCACGTTGCGAGAAACATACTGGCCTTCCCAAAAAGCATGCGGATGAGGTCAGATCCATCTTTTATGCCTCTTCAAAGAAACAAGCCCTTACCTTCTTTGGGCCCAATCAAAATGAGTTGGGCCTTCAGAAGAACATCGTCAGAAACGCGAAACCCATCCATCCGAAGAAGGCCGCCAGCGCAAACAAAATCAAAATGTCTATTCCCTGCTCTTTCATCCGCAACGCCTTCCTTTCCCCTGAACCGCATCGAAAGGTTCAGTGTACAATATGCTGGCTGAATTCGGACAATATGTCCATAGGTTGAGGGGTTCAAACCGTTGAAGGAAGGGATTCATTTTGGGATGGGGATTTATCCCGGCGGGTAGGGTTTGAACTCTATGGGGCCGGTCTCGAGCAGGTTCATTCCGTCCGGGTCACGTCCACGGGCAGGCCGTTCTGCTCGACCAGGGCCTCATGAAAGGCCTCCATGTCCACCTTTTGGGCAAACTTCTCCGCCATCAATAATCGAAAACCATACCCGACCATGTCTTCTATCCTTCCGTAAACGTCCTTGTGAACCTCTGCATAACACCTTGCCCCGACAAGGGCGATCTTCACGGGTTCATAAATGATTTTGAGCCGAACGCCGATATTCACCCGCCTAAAAAGCTGCTCGATGTCCTCCGGATACAGACGAATGCAGCCACGGGTCACCAGGCGCCCCACAGACCAAGGGATGTCCGTACCATGAATCCCGTAATCATTGCCGATGCCGATCCAGTATTGACCTAGAGGGTTGTCCGGGCCCGGCGGGATAATCTTGACCGTGTACTTTTCCCTGAGAGAAGGCGGGATAAACCATACGGGATGGATCCGTTTCTCCTGAACCAGGAATTTGCCCACCGGGGTCGGCCAGTCCCGGTCGCCGATGCCGATAGGGAAGGTCATCACACGGGGACCTCCGTCGGTAAAGTAATAATAGAGCCTGAGTTCCGCCACATTGACCACGATCCCCCGGAAATCCTTCTCGGGCAGGATCCACTGGGTTGGGATGGTCAGCACCGTTCCCTCTTCAAGGAGCCATGGATCCAGCCTTGGATATAGATCCTGCATTTCGTTAAATCCCAGGCCATGTTCCCGTGCTACATCCAGAAGGGTTTCGCGCTTTCTTACAATATGCTCTCCGGGGAGTCCGATCATGGGGAAAAAAACCCGGTAGCTTTTGAGTTGCCGTGAGGTGAATACGGATGATGGATGTCCACCCATTTCCGGACCAGAGGTCGTGGGATTCGAAGCCGGTAGGTTGTCCATGCAAAAGGCTTCAATAGAGAAAAGACAGATTACCGCCACCAAGGAGAACGGTTTTTGCAAATGTCTCATGCGCCCGAATACCGCATCTTAAATTTTTGAGTCTTAACGCACCCTGGAATTATCGTTTTTTGCCGGTTTGCTCCCTCACCGACCGTCAGGTCTCGCCCACTACCCCCATTGGTGGCATCGAACTTTAGAAGTTTCCGGGAGGCCAATGGAGCGAACTCCAACAGAATGCCTCAACGATCACTTTGAGGTCCTTGGGGGAAAAAGGCTTAAAAAGAAAGTGGTCGATTCCATTGCCCAACGCCTTTTCACGGACGGTTTCGGCATCGCTTCCGGTCATTAAAATAACAGGCGTGGAAGGGGAAAGGGATTTGACATGGGAAGCCAGATCTATTCCGTTCATGTATGGCATATCAAAATCCGTAATGACGAGATCGGCCGGTCTGGAACGGAATTCGTTGAGCGCTTCTATTCCGTTCGTCCCGAGGGCAAGGGAGTATTTCGGGGATGAAAGGATTCTTGACACGAGATCAAGTACTTGATCATTGTCATCCGCCACAATAATGCGAAAGGGAAGGTTTTGATATCCGTTTCCCTCGAGGAGGGGCTCCGGTTTCATCGTCTCACCCCGGATCGGATAATTTCGTCTGATTTCTCCAGAATATCGATTGTGCAATCGGGAAACAGGATGCGCAAGCATTCCATCAGCGCATATTCATCCGATTCATGGGCCGAGGGTTCTTTCAATATGATCACCCGTTCCATTTTTTATTCCTTGGGCAAATTGTTGTCGGCTTTCAGACACCACTCTTTCCAGAAGCAATCACCCTCTGCACAGACCCCACCACTCTTCTTAAAGCAGTCCGGAACGCCCTCCTGGCGTTGCAGACTCCTGACCAGTTCTTTCACATCCAGAAGATTCTGGGATGCGTCTTGCCCCTTTGAGCCATTGGATAAGCGTTCGGCCATGACGGCCCTGGTCGCTGGCCGATGATCAGGCCTTAAGGCTGCCAGTCCCGCTACCGTTGAAGGAGATGCATTCCGGTCGCCATAAACAGGCGTCTTCTCCGCAAGCGTCTATCCTCGAGGTTCCGAAACAGGGGATGTTGTTCTCTGCATTTTGTATGGCGCGGATGATGTCCACCTTTTTCATCTGATAGGTATTGACATCCATGGCTTTGGCCATTTTTCGTATTTCCTGGAATTGCATGTTGTTTCCTCCGTTTATAAACAACGCCTTTCAAACCGTCGTCCATGGGAATTCCCATTCATGTTCCGGTCACCGTCTCCTGAAATCACGGATATCTTGTCCAAATAAAGACGGCTTGTCCATAGAGGATCGAATTCAATGATATGGTGGTGTGGGCTTATTTTTGGGTGGGAAAATGTCCCGATGGTGGGAGGTGTTGACCCTATGGATGTGTCCACTTTGGTTATTCCTTCCACATATCCACATCGATGAGGCCGTAACGGGCTGCGCAGCGTATCAGTTCCATGGTGCTGTGGATATTCAGTTTGCCGAAGATATTGGCGCGATGGTTCTCAACGGTCTTCTGGCTGATGAACAGCTGCTGACCGATGGCTTTTGTGGAACGGCCCTCGGCGATCAGACGCATGATCTCCTGTTCTCTTTCCGTAAGGGCTTCGTAGCCGGGCATGTTCATTCTGCCCTTCTTGTCCTGAGCCACCAGAAGGTCCTTGGCCACGATATGAGACACGCTCTTGTCCATGTAATATTCACCCTTCATGACCGTGGCAATGCACTCCAGCAGTCTCTCACCGGTAACGTCTTTGGTCATATAGCCGGAAGCGCCTGCCCTGAACGCATCGGTGATGAAATCCACCTTTGTGTGTATGCTCAGGATGATCACTTTGGTTTCCGGGAGGCTGCCGCGAATTCGGCGGGTCGCATCAATCCCGTTCATATCCGGAAGGGAGATGTCCATCAACACGAGACCGGGACGAAGTTCATGGGCCTTTTTAATCCCTTCTTCAGCGGATGATACCTCACCCACCACCTGAAAACCGGTTTCTTTTGACAGCATCGCCACCACGCCCTCCCTGAAAAGGGGGTGGTCATCCACGACGAGGACACGCACTTGTTCAACCATTGCTTTTTTTCTCCTCGTAAGGTATGCGGACCTGTATCTGGGTTCCCTGCATGGGACTTGATTTGACCGTAAAGGTGCCGCCCAGCAACCGGGCTCGCTCCTTCATACTCCTGAGCCCCAAGCGCTTTTCTTGGGTCAAAGCGGCCTCCCTTTTCTCCACATCGAATCCCTTGCCATTGTCGGTGATGCGGATGATGAGGTGGGGGTGGGAATAGGAGATGGCCGCATGAACATGACTGGCCTCTGCATGTTTCTGAATATTGATCAGGCCTTCCTGAAACATTCGGTATATGTTGGTCATGGTAAATGGAGCCAGCGTAAGGGATCCCGTGCCTGTGGAATAAAAATCGGTCTCGATGCCGGTGTCGGTTGAAAACTCCTGACATAGACGGTCGATGACTTCAATGAGTGTGTCATGATCCAAGTCCGGCGGGCGTAACTCATAGGATAAATCACGGACTGCCGTGATGACCGCTTTGAGACTGTCTGACAGTTTCGAGGCTTTGTCTCTTATTGCCTGAGGGATTTCCGAGTGGCCGTACAAAAAGGAATCACATCCCATTTTTATTGCGGAGAGTTCCTGTGCAATACGATCATGAAGCTCGCAGGAAATCATCTCCCGCTCCCTTTCCTGGGCCATCAGAAGTTCTTGACTCAGGGTCCGAATGCGTTCCTCAGCGACCTTTCTGGCAGTCACGTCGAAAAGCGCCATACGAATCCCTGTGTGTTCACATGCTTCATTTGAAAAGGCTCTGCTTTCCAGCTGAACATAGAGCTGATCCTGCGACGCCTCTTTCGGTTTCAGTTTCAACTCACAGGTCTGCCGTTTACCGGTTTCAACACATCGGTTGCAGTATTGGTAGAACAGATTCACATCCTCGGGGGCGATGAAGTGGGAAAACGGTCTTCTCAATAAATTTTCTTTTGGATTGTTCAGCAGGCGTGCGGCGAGAAAGTTGGCCCTGGATATCAGATGGCACTCATCCAATGTCACGTATCCCACGGGGGCAAAATCGTATAGGTCTTCATAGATGCGCTTGGCTTCATCCAGTTCCTCGCAGGCGTTGCGCAGTTCCTCTCCCTGCATCTCCAGTTCTACCTGATGAATTCGCAGCTCTTCCACGAGGTCGCGGATATCGTTGAGGGAGTAACCACCGGCCGCCGTAGAGCTTTTCGCCAGAAACGCCTCGGCCCGCCTCCTTAGCTTAGCAAAATTGGATGAATTCGACCCATTTTTTTCCATGATGAGGCTTCCGCTTGCCAAGCGAGTTCATCATTCGGCTCAAATCTGCCCGAGATTTGCTTTCCGGCTTTGATCCGTGGTCTCCCGGCGCAGATGGGAAAACCCATGGGCTGAACCGTTCCCGGACAAAAAGGGTTGAACCGTCGAACAGGATTTTAGTATCATAGTTGAAACAAATTCACTAATTATATTAAAATACAAAATTATATTTCAAGATAAATTTTGATTTAATTCAGCTACGTTCACACCGGATCCACGCTGAATGTTCGAGGGGCTCGGCGCATGTCAATGCACCAAAAGGCATTATTTTCATTCACCTATCCGATGGCCTCCATCATACCGAAAACTGCATATGGAAAAAACATCACGTGTGTCAATCCATGCAAAAGGTTTCGGGGTCTCAATGCCGTATCGCCCGATTGAGGGCCATAACAACCCTTTCACCACGAGGTACCCCATGGCAAAGAAAAAAATAACCGGGAAAAAGCCGGCATCCCCCGTCTCAACGATCGCCCATGTTCCTCTTGAGGATTCGGGCCGAGACAACGAGACGCATAAACCGTTTCCAATTGTCGGAATAGGGGCATCGGCCGGAGGATTGGATGCCCTGAAGGCATTTTTCTCCAATGTGCCTGAAATGAGCAACATGGCTTACATCGTGGTCGTCCACATGACCCCGAAGCAACCCAGCATCATGCCCGAACTGCTTCAAAAAACCACTAAGATTCCCGTATCTGCCGCCAGGGACGGGCAGCATATTGAATCCAATCACGTCTATGTAATCCCGCCGGACAAAGACATCAGCATATTCCGAGGGAAGATACAGCTCTTGGATATGATCAGGAAGGGGGTCTCCCACCCCATCGACTACCTTTTCCGCTCCCTGGCCCAGGACCGGAGTAACCGTGCAGTGGGTATTATCCTCTCGGGCACCGGTACGGACGGGACCCTCGGCATTAAAGAAATCAAAGGCTATGAGGGACTGGTCCTGGTGCAATCTGAAGAATCGGCCAAGTATGACGGTATGCCCCGGAGCGCCATCGGCACCGGGCTGGCGGACATGGTCCTTAAGCCGGAAGAGATGCCCAGGAAGCTGACCCAGTATTTTTCCCATACGGCCGCCTTAAAAAAGACTGCGCCAAAGCCCGAGGACAAAGAGGCGCTATGGTTGAACAAGATATTTGCCATTTTGCGGACTCAGCTGAGCCACGATTTTTCCTATTACAAAATCAATACCATCCTTCGACGGATCAACCGGCGCATGGGGCTCAACCACATCCAAAAACATTCTACCTATGTGCGCTTTTTGAGGGAAAACCGGGATGAGGTGGATGCCCTGTTCAGAGAGTTGCTGATCGGTGTAACCAGCTTTTTCAGGGATGCCGATTCCTTCGAGGTTCTGAAAAAAAGCGTTCTGCCCGCTCAACTGGAAAATATGGCCCATGACGCCACGTTCAGAGCCTGGATTCCCGGATGCGCCACAGGCGAAGAAGTCTATTCCCTGGCAATGGTATTGAGAGAGTGCCTGGATAGTTCCCCCGGCCAGGTCAATCTGCAGCTTTTCGGAACGGACATTGATAAAAAGGCCATCGACAAGGCCCGTGAGGGCCTATTTCCCGCAAGTATCGCAGGCGATCTGAGCGAGGAGCGACTCAACCGGTTTTTTGTGAAAACGGGGGGGATGTTTCGCATTCGTAAGGAAATCCGGGATACGGTGGTGTTTTCCGATCAGGATGTCATGAGAGATCCTCCCTTTTCCCGCTTGAACCTTCTTTGCTGCCGGAATCTTCTGATCTATCTAAACAGCGATGCACAGAAAAAACTCCTTCCCCTGTTCCACTATACGCTGGTCCCGAACGGGCTTCTCATGCTGGGGGCCTCTGAAACCATAGGCGGCTTCACCAATCTTTTTGCGGTCGTGGACAAAAAGTGGAAGGTGTTCAGACGAAAGGAAGTTCCCCACACCCTGCGACAGATGGTCTATTTCCCCAGCGGGGTTGTGAGGGAGCATCCCGCCGATGAGGCCCTCCCCGTAGCGCCTATTCCCCAAGAATCGAATATCAATCGGCTCACCCGGCAAGCCATACTGGGTCGATTTGCCCCCACCGGCATTCTGGTCGATGCCAAAGGGGACATTCTGAATGTGCAGGGCCGAACCGGAAAATATCTGGAGACGCCCAGCGGACCGCCCACAAACAACATCCTGGACCTGGCCAGGGAGGGCCTGCGCATAGAACTGTCCACCGCCTTACGGGCTGCGAGGGAAGCGACCCAGCCGATAACACGGAACCGGCTGGTGGTCAGGACCAACGGTGATGTGCAAATCATCGATCTTCATGTGTGCCCTCTGAACACACCCGAAGAACTGGCGGGCCGGTTTCTGGTGGTATTCGAGGACGTGGATATCCCTTTTACGGAGGCGCATCAAGAAGCGAAAGGGCCTGGGAATTCGCTTTCCGAATCCTCCCGAACAGCAGAATTGGAGCGCGAACTCCAGGTCACCCGGGAAAGCCACCAGACCACCATTGAAGAACTGGAGTCTTCCAACGAGGAACTCAAGAGTTCCAACGAGGAGATCCAGTCGGCCAATGAAGAGCTCCAGTCAACCAATGAGGAGCTGGAATCCTCCAAGGAAGAACTGCAGTCATTAAACGAGGAGCTGCAAACGTTGAATGCCGAACTCCAGAGCAAGTTGGAAGAGCTTTCCGCGGCCCATGATGATATGAACAACCTTCTAAACAGTACGGAAATCGCCACGATCTTTGTGGACAATGACATGCGGCTCCGCCGGTTCACTCCCCAGGCGACCACCATCGTCAACCTCATACAGACCGACATCGGCCGACCGCTGAAGCACGTGATGAGCAATCTCTCTTATGCTGAAATGATACCGGACCTGACGGAGGTCTTGAAAAAGCTGAGTCCGAAAGAGACCGAGGTACAGACCGATAAGGGGGAATGGTTCAACATGCGCATCATGCCCTATCGCACCACGGACAACCGGATCGACGGAGCCGTACTGACCTTTGCCGCTATCGATGATCAGAAATCAACACAGGCCCAGCTCCAGGCCTCCATGCGGGAAATGCAGGAATCCAAAGAAATGGTTCGTACCATATTTGACATGTACACGGATCCCATGGCCGTGCTGAACAAAGAAGGCAAGGTCGTCATTGCAAACACGGGCTTTTCCGAACTCATGCATTCAACAGATGACATTTCAGGGATCGATCTTGTCCGTCTCCAGCCCAGACTGTGGGAGCAGATAGGACTGGCGGGCTCCCTGAAAACCGCTTTAACCGAAAACAAGGGCTTTCAAACCAAGGGGCTTGAGATCCATACCCCGGCCGGACCAAGACGTTTCAATCTTTCCGGTCGCATCATCAAAAAGGCCGAGAACTTTCCCTACCGGATTCTGCTTCACTTCTCCCAGGAAAAGTAAAGGAGGCTGAAAAAGCGCCGGAGACGGCATCATGGATGGCTGCGCTCGTCACGGGTTTAACGAGGATAGAATCGATACCGGCCTTCCCCAGAGTCTTGCGAATCCCATTAGGATCGCGGTTGAGCAGAAGAATCACCCGCACAAGAGGGTTGACGCTTTTGATATGGCAGGCAAAGGTCCACGCCCCTGGAATTTTGAGTTCCACGAAAAGCACATCCGGATGCTTTTGGGACCAGGTTTCGAACGTTTTGAAAGCGTTTTCCGAAAAGTGCGGCGCAATCCCCTCTGATTTCAGGGCATTTGAGAATAAGGCTCGTAGACGCGCTTCATCGTCAATGAGCAGGACTGCGTTTTTTAGGCAAGACGTCCCCTCCGGGACGGTGACGTCGTCGTCTCCACGGACTGCCACAGGAGGTGTGTTCATCTTCATCGATTGGGTCTCCATGTTCCGGTTCCCCCCTTATGAGCGTTTATTTTGAATTGGATTCCCCGCACCGCTACTTCCGGGCACGGTTTTCATGGCCGCTCCCGCATGGCTCCCCATAGACGACCGTCATTGATGTGGGCTGAAAGAACCATAACGAATCAAGGGACATGCGCATCCTTGTCTTCAGTTCAGTCAAATTCGATTGTTTCGCGACAATATAATCCGCGGCAATTGCCCTCGGATCAGAATTCCAGGACCACAGGATGATCGGCAGGTCATAATAGGCATTTCGAAGCCTCAGAAGCAGATCGAGCGCATCGTAATGGCCGTGATCCATGTCCAGGATGACAATACCCGGTTTTTCCCTGCCGATGCTCATCAGGAACAAACTGGAACGGTCATATATGTCCACCGCGTACCCTGAAGACTCCAGTTCGTCTTGAAGCATCAACGCAAGCTCCCGATCCGGCTCGAGAATGTAAACCTTGTTCATGTCATCCCCTTTTCTTGTGGAAACCTTTTTTCTTCGTAGCCATTTCATTATTTTCCAGTCCTGCAGACTTGTCCAGGGGGACGCACCTCAAATTCATGAGGCTGTGAATCCATTTTTTCCCGGGAAATGTTCCCACACCACGGGTGCTTTAACGTTAAAATTTCGGTGATGCAGGACGAAAAGCAGCAGTTCGCCCTTTAGGAATATCGAGGCGGATGAACCACGGAAAGACACCGATCAATTGGATGCTCACGGGTTAGCAGCCTGGATCTCCGGTGCTTTATTTGCCTTCAGCCTAATTCGCACATTGTAAGCATTTTCGTGTAAATCCCTTTCGATACTAAATCCAAGCTTTCGTGCCAGCTTGAGCATTTGCGTATTTTGAAAGAGAATCGTTCCCCAGACCTCTGTCAAACCCGCCTCCTGGGCGATAAATAGCAGGTGGTGCATGAGGCTTGCCCCGATCCCTTTGCCCTGAAAAGCATCTCTCACCACGACGGCAAATTCGGCATCCGTTCCGCCCGGTTTGCGCATGAGACGCGCCACCCCGAGGAGGCCGTCTTCAGGTTCGGCGGCATCCATGGCCACAATGGCCATGTCCTTGTCGTAGTCGATCTGGGTGAATACCACCAGCATCTTGTGGCTGAGGGATTTGAGGGGCGAAAAGAAACGGTAGTAAATGCTCTCCTGTGACAGAGATTCAAAGAGCGCCAGCAATAGGGGTGCATCTTCCGGTTTGATGGGACGCAGGAACAGGTTAAGCCCCTGCGGGGTTGTCGTCATCAATTCATATTGATTGGGATACGGGCTGATCACGAGATGCTGGGGTGCGGAAACCCGGGAAGGCGTGATGCGGACTCTTCCATCAAGGGCACAGATTCTGTCCGCCTGAAGGATCATGGGATTGATGTCCAGTTCTGCAATCTCCGGGAAATCCGAAACCAACTGGGAAAGCCGGATCAGGGCCTCTTCCAGAAGATCGAGTCGGGCCGGCGGTTTGTTTCGATACCCCTTCAGCATCCGGTAAACTTTGGTACTTTCCATGATACGTCGGGCTAGGATACGGTTTAAGGGCGGCAGGGCAATGGCCCGGTCTTTCAGGACTTCCGCCATGATGCCACCCATGCCGAAAACAATCACCGGACCGAAAAGAGGGTCGCGCTTGCTTCCCAGAATCACTTCGTAGTCATAGGCGCCCACCATGGGTTGCACGGTGACCCCGTCAATGGACGCTTCGGGGTTGTACGCTTGAGCGCTTTGAACAATCTGATAAAAGGCCGCCCGAACATCTCTTTCCGAATGAAGATTCAACTGGACACCGCCCGCATCGGACTTGTGAGTGATGTCTCTGGAATGGATCTTCATGGCCACGGGAAAGCCCATCTCCCTCGCCAGGTGGGCCGCCTGATCCGCATCCTTTGCCAATTCCGTGGGGATGACCGGTATACCGTAAGCATCAAAAAGGTTTTTGGATTCAATTTCCGTCAATTGCGCCCCATCGGTCTTAAGGGCGCTTCCAATGATTTCCCGGGCCTTTTCGCGGTCAAAGGTGAGACTCCTGGGCAACCGTGGGGGGATTTCCTGAAGCAGCTCCAGATTTCGCTTGTAGGCGAACAGATGAACAAATGCGGCCACGGCCCGTTCCGGTGTGTCATATGTGGGAATGCCCTCTTTGTTGAGTATCTTGCGTCCTTCATCAACGCTTTGTCCGCCCATCCAAACGGCAAATATAGGCGGACAGGGCCTCGATCCAATGAGCTCGGATACGGCCCGGGCCACGGCGGTGCCGCTGCTGAGCGCTTGGGGAACGAAAATGATGACCAGCGCGGCGATCTCTCGGGCTGAAAGCGCGATATCCATAGCCTGCCGCCATCGCTCGGGCGGGGCATCCCCCAGGATGTCCATGGGGTTGGAGCGGCTCCAAAAGGGCGGCAGAACTGCATTCAGGTTCTCAAGTGTCCCGGAAGCGAGAGTGGCGGGTTCCAGACCGAAAGCGGAGAGGGCATCTGCCGCCATGACGCCCGGGCCGCCCCCGTTGGTGATGATGCCGAGTCCCGGCCCCGAAGGCAAAGGTTGTTTCGCCATCAGTTCGGCACAGTCAAAAAGTTCGCTGATGGTGTTGACCCGCTGCACCCCGGCCCGCTTAAAGGCTGCGTCGTAGATCGCATCCTCTCCGGCCAGGGCGCCGGTATGCGATGAAGCAGCCGCTGCACCGGCACGGGACCGCCCCGATTTGAGCAGCACGATGGGCTTGACTCTGGATATGGCGCGGGCGGCTCCCATGAATTTCCTCACATGGGTAAGGCTTTCAATGTACAAAACGATGCTTCTCACATCCGGCTCTTCTCCCAGATAATTGATGAGATCTCCAAAATCCACATCCAGCATGGATCCGATGCTCACGAAATGACTGAAACCGATAGCTTGCTGAACGGAAAGATCCAGAATCGCCGCACAGATGGCGCCACTCTGAGAAATAAAAGCCATTTTTCCCGGAAGCGGCATGATACTGGCGAAAATGGCGTTCAGCCTGACGCCGGAGGACACGATTCCCATGCAGTTGGGACCGATGATGCGAAGGTCTCCCTTGGCCGCTTCTTTCCGGATTTTCAGTTCCACTTCCCGGCCCTTTTCCCCGATTTCCTTGCCCCCGGCAGACAAAACAATGGCGCCGGCAACCTTGCATTTTACGCATTCCCCAACAATTTGCGGAACACCGGCGATGGGAGTGGCAATGACAGCCAAATCGATGGGCCGGTTCATTTTCTGAATGGACGCGTAGGTGTTGAGACCAAAAAGGGTTTGATGTCTCGGATTGATGGGAATGATGTCCCCTTTGAAACCGCCATCTATCAGGTTGCTCATGACGGATCGTCCGATGCTCCCCGGCCGTTCACTGGCGCCCACGACGGCCACGGAATGTGGGCGGAATATTTTTTCCAGATGATGGATGGTCATTTATTCCTCACGGTCAAACGGGGTAACCATTCAGTTTACCACCCACACCGCTTGATTTTTTGCAAGATGAATGAGCTTGTTGGTGACCCGTCCCATCAAAAAATCGGTAACATGGGAGATCCCTCTTCGCCCCACAACAATGGTCCCGTAGCCTCCTTCCTGGGCCTCCTGAAAGACGGCCGCAGCGCGACTCCGCGCCCCCGTGATAACTCTTGTGGTAATCCGGTTCCGGTTGAATCCCGAAGCCGCCAGGGTGGTTTTGGCCTCATCAAAGACGGCATTAATGGCGGCTTTTTTCTCCTTCACATATTCCGAATTATCACTCCTGATCACATGGACGAGCCTCGCCGAGAAATCGGCCTCACCCAGCACCCTGGCCACATAGGCCACCCCCCGCATGGCGTTTTCAGATCCGTCCAGCGCCAGAAGCACCGATCCCGTGAGCGGCTCTTTCCCCACCACGATGATCGGAATGAAAGAGACGATCTCAACGAGCTTCGTTGCGATACTCCCCAAAAAGAGGCCTTTAAAATCGCTCATCCCTTTTCTGCCCACCAAAACGCCTTCATAACCCGTTTCCGCCTCTCTTGCGATATCCCTTGCAAACCCGCGTTTTCGGTTGTGGATCTCTATTTCTACGGCGTCTTCTGGAAATCCGGCGACCTTCAGAATTTTTTTGGCTTTTCGCATGCACTCCTGAATAATTTCGTCATGCTCTTTTTCCCAAATCCTGGCTTCGCCCACTCTCCATGCTGCCGAGCCGTTCCTTTCCAGGTCAAGATATCCTTCGGGGATTTTGCTGTGGACATTAAACAAAACCGTCGCCATTTCTCGAAATGCCGAAATTTTGGCTGCGTACTTGACAATTTCAAGGGAATTCTCAGATCCGTCCAACACCATCAACATTCTCTTCTTAATTTTGTCCGCCGTCATTTTTGACCCCTTTAAACCGTATTGGCGTTATTGATCCCAAAAGGTGCCCTTCAGATGCTTATGAAAGCGCCCTTTATTTAGATCATCTTTCGGTCCGACGATATTGTCCATGAGGAATGGACCTTAAATTAATGGGGCGGCGGCCCCATCTTTGCCTGGGCAATCTTCCCGCAAAATAGGTGATGGATGGTCTACTGCGTTGTTCCTGACCCACGAATACCCGAACCATTCCTATTTTAGACTGGCGGCGACCACCAGACGGTGGTATTATCCAATGGCAAATTGATAATAGCATCGGGCATTGGCCCGGTGACGGCTTTTTCAAGTATTGGGCTTTGGGTTTATGGATTATGAAGTTGTCATCGTTGGCGCCGGTCCCGCCGGAATTTTTGCCGCCACGGCGCTCGCGGACCTGGGCATAAAGGGAATTGTCCTTCTGGAGCAGGGCAAGGATCTCAGGGAACGGGAACGGCGGAATCCACAAGACAGGCTTTGCGGGTGGGGAGGCGCTGATGCATTCAGCGACGGAAAGCTCACCCTTTCCACGGAAGTCGGCGGTGCCCTAAGAGAATTCGTCGAAGAAACGCCGCCATATGAACTCTTGAAAGAGACCGATGAAATATATGCGGCAAATGGAGCCCCCAACCGTATTTTTGGCGACCATTAACAGGAATTGGAGGATTTGGCGGACAGAGCCCGCATGGCCGACCTTCAACTCCAGCCGACCCGCATCCGTCATATCGGCACCGAAAATTGCCGGTCACGTTGGCGCCATCCTGAGAAAGGCTTTGAGAGCTAACCCCTTCCTGGTCACGTTTCAGGTCGTGTTTGACGATGCCATCCAAATTTGCCAGTCTGTGACCCACAACAATTCCCACTTCTTTTATGCCGTAATCCCTTTTTGCCTTTCTTATGAATTCGCACAACGGGTAACCATCGCAAGGCGTATGCGACAAGACGTATCGGCCGGCACCATATAATGCCAAATAATTTATATTATTCATTTTTGAGAATTCAAGTAACGCTTGCTCAGCTTCCGCATTGCCTAGAATCTCCTCAAGCCTGTCCACATACATGCCTCTTTTTTTTGTTGCCGTATGGGAACAGAAAGCTTCAGAGTGAAAGCCCAACAATAAAGCCAAAATGACAAATGTAATTTTCATCCCTTGTCCCAGGTCATCTGAATCGACGGTATTATAGATTTCCAGGCCAGAAAATGTGTTTGAGTCCAAATAAGATCTTAAATACCTGCGAGGATATCTATTGATATGCGAGAAGCTGAGAAAATGTCATTCGGGCAACTCCGAGCGCACCATATAATGCTGCCGCTTACGTTTCATCTTTTTAGAACCGGACAAGTGGAGTTGCTTATGAAAAGGCTGGAGAAATATCCCGGCGTGAGACAATACATTCTCCATCGGGCCGGCGCTTGTCGGCGGAGGATGTGGGGATGGTCACAATATCGCCATCGAGGGCTGGTTTGCCGGCTGTTCGGCTTCGCCGGAAACCGTGATCGGACCGGCAAACCTCAAATGGCACAGTGCAGGGTGATGAAAAGCGTTGAAGCGCCTGTCGTTGCGGAAGATCTTCCAGTCGGGATGATGCCTTTGTTCAGTGAAGAGGGAATGCGGATTACCAGTCTGAATCCGACACTCGGGACCCTTCGCTTGCCTATCAATCGAGCAATGCTGTATTCCCTTTACAAAACCGGGATCTATCTTGACATGAAAGACGCTGAGCAGCCGGATGACTCAACAGATGGACCGACATCGCCGCCTTCCAAACCGTTTTTCCACAGTTCGGCCGCATCCAGAAGGGCAGCGTGAGAGGCCAATCAAGAAAGAGGAGACAACCTTTGTCTTCCGTTAAAGAAAACAGCCGCCCGTATCCAGCCCTAGGGAAAACGCTCCATGGAGCGGGACATTTTCCCAACTGAAAATAAGCTTTCACCACCAACAGATTGAATCCTATCCTCTATGGAAAAACCGTGTAGATGGGAACAGAATCCTTATTAGGAAAAAGAAAGAAAAGCATACCCCGAGGAGGTCAATATGGCGGCAAAAGTTGCAATCAACGGATTCGGAAGAATCGGGAGGCTCGTTCTGGCTGCGATGGCGGAACAGGGCCTTTTGGGAAAAGCGTTAGACGTTGTGGCTGTCGTGGATATGAACACCGACGCAAAATATTTTGCCTATCAGTTAAAATACGATTCCGTCCACGGTCGATTTCCAAAAACCATTTCCACCGAAAAGAGCAAATTTTCGGCAGAAGAAGACGATATTCTGGTTGTTGACGGACACGGAATCAAATGCGTGGCCGCAACCAAGACATCCGATCTGCTTCCGTGGCGGGAACTCGGCGTTGAATACGTGATCGAGTCCACCGGCCTGTATACCGCAGCGGATAAGGCGGGTCTTCATTTGAAGGCGGGGGCCAAAAAAGTGATCATCACGGCACCCGCCAAAGGGGAGGTGAAGACATTTGTCATGGGCGTCAATGAAAAGGAATATGACCCAAGAAGACATCATATCGTCTCCAACGCCTCCTGCACGACCAACTGTCTCGCCCCCATCGTTCATGTGATCATCAAGGAAGGAATCGGTATCGAACTGGGCGGGATGTCGACGATTCATTCCTATACGGCCACACAGAGGATCGTGGATGGCCCTTCGAAAAAGCTCTGGCGGGAAGGCAGGGCCGCCGCCGTGAATATCATCCCTTCCAGCACCGGTGCGGCAAAGGCCCTCCATGAGGTGATTCCGGAAGTGAAGGGAAAGCTTGTGGGCATGGCCTTTCGGGTTCCTACCCCCGACGTTTCCGTCATCGATTTGTCTTTCCAATCCACCAGGAAGAGCACGATCGAAGAGATCGACGGTTTGATGAAGAAAGCGTCAGAATCCTATCTGAAAGGGATCCTCGAATACACGGACGAGGAGATCGTATCGACCGACCTTGTGCATTCCAAAAGCTCTTCCATCTACGACTCCCTCACGACCATCCGGAACAATTTTAAGGGTGAGCAGAAGGCATTCAAGATCATTGCTTGGTACGACAACGAATGGGGGTATTCAAACCGAGTGGTTGATCTTATGCGATATATGGACGCCAAGAAACAGGACTAGCAGGAAGAATACAAGGCGGGTCAGAAATCCTTTAATTCGAAGTATCGTCCCAAACAAAGGAAAGGATATCCAAATTGAAGACCGTTCGACTCCTATTCTTCTCCCTGCGGCCGCGCCAATGGATCAAGAATGGGTTTATCTTTCTCCCTCTGGTTTTCGCCCAACAATTTTTTGATCCGGTCAAGGTTTTGGCGATTATCCAGGCGATGGCAGTGTTTTGTGCGCTCACGGGCGCCGTCTACCTGATCAACGATTATCTGGATCGGGAGGAGGACCGACATCATCCGATCAAACGGCATCGGGCACTCGCTTCCGGCCTCATCTCTCCCTCCATCGCCATGGGAACAGCGGCGGGGCTACTGATTTTTTCTTTCATGTGGGGCATCTTTATGGGGATGGGATTTTTCCTGGTCCTGATGCTCTACTTTGGCGTACAAGTTCTCTATAATTTATGGCTGAGGGACGTGGTCATTCTGGATGTCTTTTGTGTTGCGGCCGGTTTTTTCTTGCGGGTGGCGGCCGGCGCCGTGGCCATTGACGTGCCCGTATCCAGATGGCTCATTATTTGCACAATTCTGATTGCCATGTTCTTGATCCTCTCCAAGCGCAGGCATGAAATTCTTGTATTGGGGAAGGAAGAGGCGGGAAAGCACCGAAAGGTCCTCTCCCAGTACAGCGCGCATCTCCTTGATCAAATGACGGGTGTGACCACCGGCGGGGTCCTTTTGACATATCTCCTTTATTGTACGTCCCCCGAAACCGTGGAGAAGTTCCACACCGACAATATGATCTATACTTTTCCCTTCGTTCTCTACGGCATCTTTCGCTACCTCTATCTGATCTATCAGAGGCGTGAAGGGGGGTCTCCCGAGAAGATCATTCTGTCGGATACGCCCTTGCTTGCGAGCGTTTTGCTCTGGGGAGTCTTTTGTGTACTCATCCTCTCGGGAGTGGTCTGACGGGCAGGATTTCCAAGTGTGAAAAAGGAGACTGAAAATGGCGCGATCAGTGGTTGCGGCCCTTCGAACGAAACCGGAGATGGTTTTATCAGATATCGGAAAGCTCATGGAACTGGCAGGGATGAAGGATGCCCTTGCTCTCGAGGCGGCGACGATCCTCAAGGACAATATCTCCTGGCATTTCCCCTTTCTTTCGGCCAATACGACCCCTGGCAGCTGGAGGGGACCATACGGGGACTGAGGGCGGCCGGTTTCAAGGATCTTTTGGCCGTTCACAACAACACCGTCGTCACCGATCCCTTTAAGGGCGGCCGTCTGAATAAATTAGCGCCCGTTTACCATCGGTACAGCATTGTGGAAAAGTACAACTTTCTTCCCCGGGACACACGGTGGGAGGTCTATCGTCCCAGGGGCGGATGCGCGTGCTGGACCGCATCTATCCCGAGGGGATAAGGATCCCCTCTATTTTTCCGGGAAAGAATATTGTTCATCTCCCCACCGTCAAGTGCCACATCTACACGACGACCACCGGCGCCATGAAAAATGCCTTCGGGGGGCTTCTCAACACCCGACGTCATTACACCCATTCGGTTATTCACGAAACCCTGGTGGATCTTCTGGTCATCCAACGGGAAATCCACAGCGGCATATTTACGGTCATGGACGGCACCCTCTGTGGGAACGGCGCCGGTCCGCGCACAATGATCCCCATACGGAAGGACCTTATCCTTGCCGGCGCGGACTCCGTCGCCATCGACGCCGTGGCGGCCAGGCTCATGGGATTCGATCCCATGAAAATACCCTATATCCGGCTGGCCCATGAAGACGGGCTGGGCGTGGGCCGGCCCCAAGAGATCGAGGTCAAGGGGGATGATATTTCCGCCGTGAATTTCGGTTTCAAGGTGGGTGACAATGTAGCAAGCCGCATCGGGGATCTCATCGGGTTCGGCCCCCTCAAAGGTATTCAGAAGCTCATTTTCCATACCCCAGTGGTGTATCCGTTTATATTTGGCTCCTATCTTTACCATGATCGATTCTGGTGGCCCTTCGTGGGACGACGTATCATGGAGGTCGTCGAGGCGAACACCAGTTGGGGAAAATTCTTCGCGGAATATCCGTGATGCTCACATCTTTACCACAAGCGCCCAGTGTCCTGTGCATAACCTCCAAGGCAATGAGACCGTAGACAAGAATCAGGACAGATGTGGCGATCCAGAAGGCCGGACCGATGATTCTTTTGAGTAGAACGTTTTGATGCGCCAGATAGAAGGTGGACCCTTTATCGTCGCGCCTCTCTTTGACTATCCTGGCAAGCGGGACAGGGCCTCTGTCCTCATAACACGGCTTTTTCACCGTCATGGCGACCTTGGCGACGGATAAGATTCCCGACGGCAGATAAAGGCTGGCCTTATAGG
This sequence comes from Desulfatiglandales bacterium, assembly GCA_963663335.2. Lineage (GTDB taxonomy): Bacteria > Desulfobacterota > DSM-4660 > Desulfatiglandales > Desulfatiglandaceae > NaphS2. Next base: position 2,142,715 of record CAXXLN010000002.1, read on the forward strand.
TCCCCCTGTTCTCGCAGAAGAGTTCATCTTCAAGCGCCACCTTCTTCCCGTCAATGAAAAAATCGATGATGGCTTCACCCACCTCTTTGCCCTGGGCATTGGTAATCGTTCCTGAGACAATTAAGACATCTTCGGGGCCGGAGGCTTTTTGTTTCTGAACTCCCCAGCAGGGCACGGCGCCGAAGAAAATGCCCACAAGCATTAAAAAAAAATATGGAAATGGATTTTATTTTGCATAGGTTTGTTTGCATATGTTGGATTCTCCGTCACCCATAGGCTTCTTCTGATGGATGAAATATTGTGGGCAACTATCATCATTTTGACGCCGCAGGGGCCAGACTTATCCCGGTCCCCTTGTCGCGGAGCCGACCCTTTTGCCTGCGAACGATCCATTTACGCCCTTCTTCCAGGAATACCATTGCCGCCGCAAAAGGAAGAAGAAACAACCAGACGCCCCCTGGAAGAGGGGATGTTTCCAGCAAAATGTTTCCCCACGGCGCATAGACAAAAAAGAAGAGAAGCGCCAGTTCCAACGCCACGCCCGCGACGATCAGGCGGTTGCTCGTCAAGGGCATGGTGAATAAGGACCGGACGTCGCTTCGGCACAAGAAGACGCTGAAGATCTGCATTACGATGATAGCCCCCAGGCTGGCTGTGGTGGCTTGAGCGTACAGGGGATCCTTTGGCGGCAGCATTTCCCCGTAAGACCATCCCCCTTGCCTCAGCATGAAAAAATAGGCGCTCATGACGGCGGCCGCTTCGATAAGTCCCAGAAAGAGATAGGCCCGTAAGCCCAGTGCCCGGTTCAGCAGGCGCTCATTTTTGGGCCGGGGCGGCTGGCGCATGATGCCGGCATCGGGTGATTCGATGCCCAAGCCCAACGACGTGAGCGTGTCCGTTCCCATGTCCACCGCCAGAATCTGAATGGGCGTCAGCGGGAGCGGGATCCTGAAGAGGGCAAAGGCGAGGTAAGGTACCAGTTCCGCCACGTTGTGCACCAGGACGTAGGTGAGAAACTTTCGGATGTTCTGGAAGATGGCTCTTCCCTCCTCCACTGCATTGACAATGCTGACAAAATTATCGTCCAGGAGCACCATGTCGGCGGATTCCCTGGCCACATCCACCCCTGATTTTCCCATGGCGATGCCGATGTGAGCCGCCTTGAACGCGGGAGCATCATTCACGCCGTCGCCGGTCACGGCCACGATATGCCCCTTTTTCTTGAGTGCATTGACGATACGCATCTTCTGGGCGGCAAGCAATCGGGCGAAATGAATTTCCGGCGCATCAAGGGCCAGTTGAAGCTGGGTGGCCGAAAGTTTGCGCAACTCCTCGCCTGTGATGATCCTGGGGGTCTCCGAACAAATGAGTCCGATCTTTCGGGCGATGGCTTCGGCCGTCCGCGGATGGTCACCGGTCACCATGAGGATCCGGATTCCGGCCTCCCGACATCTTCTCACGGCATCGGCGACTTCCGCACGGGGAGGATCCTCCAGCCCCGCCAACCCCAGGAAGCTCAGTCCCTCTTCCAGATCCGAAAAATCCGAGGGACGCCGACAGGAACCGGGAGACGTTCTGGTTGCCATTGCTAACACTCGCAGTCCTCTTTTTGCCATATCCTCCTGAACCTCCCGAATGCGTTCGATCGTCTTCTGATCGAGGAGCTTCGGGCCGAATGGCGAGAGCCAGTTCGTACACAGAGGCAGGACACTCTCCGGCGCCCCCTTGCAGTACAGTACGAGTCCCTCGGGGGTCTCAAAAGCGACGCTTTGACGCATTCGGTGAGAATCAAAAGGCACCTCGCCACAATGCCGCGGTTGGGATGACTCAGGAAGGAAGCGCCGTGCCATTTCCACCAGGGCCACCTCCATGGGGTCCCCTAAAGGAGCACCGCCGTTGGCAAAGGTTCCTCCGGCGTATCTCCGATATCAGAGAATGGCAAAGGTTGGCCGCCCGAAAGAACGTCTCGTATGGGATTTTGCAAGATCAGGTCTCCAGAGGACGGCCGCGCCAATTCTCTGTAATGTGGCAGAACATGCGATGCTCGATTTTATTCCATTTGCTGGTTCCGGGTGGAAAATGGCAAACGTGTATAGTCATATTAAGTTCTTGAACAAGCTTCTGGATTTCGATTTTCCAGAGACGAACACGATGATCGGCTGTGATCCAGTGGCCCAACCCTCCCATGCGAATGGTTTTCGGTCAGGGTTCCCGTCTTGTCGGTGCAGATAACCGTTGTGCCATTCCTGATCCCAGGGTCTCCACCGAAGGGAGGTGCCTGATGAGCACATTGCGTACGGCCATCCTTTGAGCAGCAATTACCAGAGCGAGCGTCAGGGTGGGGAGTAACCCTTCGGGGACCATGGCCACAAAAATACCGATGGAAAAAATAATGTCCTGCCAGAGAGGCATTCCTAGAACGGCGCCGGCACCAAAAAAAAACATCCCTATGGCAAGGGCCATGAACACAATCAGGCGGCTCAGGTAGGCGATTTCCTTTCGAAGGGGTGAGATCTCATCCCCTGACCGCTGGGAAAGTCGGGCGATTTTGCCGAATTCCGTGTCCATGCCCGTGGCAAAGACCAGTGCCCGCCCCTTTCCGGAAACCAAAGATGTTCCCGCCAACAGGATGTTGGAACTTCGCAACAACTCTTCTTCCCGTGAAGGATCGACATTGCGCGCTTTGGGAACCGACTCACCGGTAATGGTTGCGTTGTTGACGTGGATGGCATGGCTTTCCGTTACGCGGCAGTCCGCCGGGACCCGGTCCCCCGGTTCCATTATGATTACGTCGCCCGGCACCAGCGCTTCCACCGTGATCTCCACGGGAATCCCATCTCTCACAACCGTTATCGTTCGAGGTAGCAGCCGTTGCAGGGCCGCCAGGGTCTTTTCCACCCGGCGTTCCTGCCAGAAGGAGAAAACGCCGCTCACGATGATGACGGCAACCACTGCCAGGCCCACCTTGGCCATGCCATGTCCGGGATCGTTCCACTCGGTCAGAAAAGCAAGGCCCGCCGAGAACCATAGAACAACTGCAAAAAAATGGCCGAAATCGCGGACCAAGATCGAAGTCAAACCGAGCGGAGCGGTCTTCTCGACGATATTGGGGCCGTCTTCCTTCAGTCGAAGGGCAGCTTCATGGGAATGAAGACCCTGGAGCTGAGACCGAACACTCTTCAAAGCCTCGTCAACTGAAAGTTGATGAATTTTCATGACCGGAACCTCAACCGGAAATCAGAGGCATGCAATGTTGAGCATCCCGGCCATAATATCCCTCAGTTTGGAATCGCTTTGATTTGAAATGATCCTTGTCTCAGCAACCGAGCCGCCATTTATGTGGTTTTCCGATCCATAGGGTGTCTGAATTCGGGCATTATGTCCATGGGTTAAGGGATTCAAACAGTTGAATGAAAAGATTCATTTTGGGATAGGGATATATCCCAGCCGGTAGGGTGCGCACTCCATGGGGCGGTCCATTGTTGGTTGCATTCATATCCCGTAAATGCTAACCTCCTCAACAATTGTGTCAGACTGGACCATCCTTTGTAAAGGGATGGGTTTCAGAAATGGACGGCACCGGAGTTTTTGGAGGAGAAGGATGTGACCCGCGTCTGCATTGCCTCGTGGACCCAATGGGGCCACTTCTTCTTGAATTGGACACGCCTTTTCGCGGTGGGATGCATGGTTTTGATACTGGGGATGGCCGTGCCCGCCATCGCTACCGGTCTCGTCGCCACCGCGGAAACAGTAATTTCGAACGATGCCCTTGCGAAAGTGTATGCCGGCCTGGCCCCTGAGTCAGAGCGCCCTTCTTTTCGTCTGTTCAATCTTGGAATGCGCGGATACACCAGATTGGTGAAAGACGATCGGATTGAAAAACCTCAATATCTGACGCTCATCGACTATACCCTTTCCTCCAACAGGCGGCGGCTTTGGGTCATCGATCTGGAAGAGAAGCGTATTCGACACCACTCCCTGGTGGCCCACGGTCGCAACTCGGGGAATGAGTTTGCGGTGAGGTTTTCCAATACCCCCGATTCGCACATGAGCAGCCTCGGTTTCTTCATCACCGGCCGAAGCTACCAGGGAAAACACGGCATCTCTCTGATTCTCGACGGTGTGGAGCCGGGTATTAATGATAATGCGCGAACACGCGCTATTGTCATTCACAGTGCAGACTATGCAACCCGTCGCTTCGCCCATAGGCACGGACGGCTCGGTCGAAGTTTCGGGTGTCCTACGCTTCCCCCTGAAAAGGGAAAGCAGATCATTGAGCTGATCAAGGACCGCTCCTGTGTGTTTGCTTATTTCCCTGATCAGGTTTATCTGGCCAAGACACACATACTGCCTCAGTTATCGCCTTCCCAAATGCCATAAGAAAACAATAAAAAGACAAGAGCGCCTAACGGGAGGGACTTACCAACGAACGCCAAAGCCGTTCGTCCCGATCATAGATGTCCTTTCTGAAGTGCACCGTGCCGTGTTCGTCCGCCCACGCCGTAAAGTAGAGGATGTACACCATCGGCTTTTCTTTGACAAAAACGGTCTGGGTGGCCTTTGCGGCAACAACAGCGTCGACTTGCGGGCGGCCCCATTTCACGGGATCGTTCAACAGGAGGACCGCCAGATCCAGTGGATTCTGGACCCGAATGCATCCGGAGCTGAATGCCCTTTCGGTTTTGTCAAAAAGTGCCTTGGAAGGGGTGTCGTGGAGGTAGACGTCATAACGGTTGGGAAACATGAATTTTACCTTCCCAAGAGAATTGTTATCGCCCGGGTCCTGCCGGAACAGAAACGATCTTGCGGATGGGTTGTGCCAGTCCATGGTCTTTGGATCGATTTCCGTACCGTCCCTGTGGAAAACCCGGATTCCCTTCGATTTCAAATAGCCGGGGCCCTTTTTCACAGCGGGAAGGACATCCTTGGACAAGATGGTTGGCGGAACGGTCCACGTGGGATTGAAAACGATGTATTCGAGGGGCGAAGCGAAGACCGGTGTCTTACGATAGGATTTTCCAACGATGACACGATGCGTGCTGACGGTCTGACCGTTCTTGATCACTTTCAGGTTGAAATCCGCGATATTCACAAAAAGATAATAGGGCCCCAGGGAATCGGGGAGCCAGCGGAAGCGCTCCATGTTGACCCGGATCTGACGGATCCGTTGATTGATGGGCAGGGACAGGGCATCAATGGTGCCACGGCCGATAACGGCGTCAGCTGCAAGCCCATGGCGTTCTTGGAAGCGAAGGACCGCGTGCTCCAATTCACCGTCATACAGGGGATTCTCCCCCATGGGCTCACGGGGCAGGTCTTCGAGAATCCACAATATCTTGCGAATCGAGGGAATGCGCGGGTCCGACATGCCCGGCCGCACCAGCGGGCCGCGCGCCACCACCGGAAGCTGCATGGAGGCCTCCAACTGCATATAGCGTTTCAGCTTGCTTCTAAGACCGGTGTAAAGGGGGTCCTTGGGTCTCAGTTCATCGACACGGGCTGAAAGGGCGGACTTTTCCGATCTGAGCAGATCCAAGGGCTGGGTGGACGATTTGGTAACATACCACTGAGCATCAAGGGTCTGGGGATCCACTTTTCCGGCAGCAAGATGGGATGCATATAAGAAGAGGCCATCGGTCACCAGGATGTCACGGTCGGCAGCAGCTTCCCGGGTCTGACGTTGATCGGAAAGCGTTTGCAGGTCGCCCATGTGGTAATCATGGGGGTTCAGTCCGTCATACCGGGCATCCTTAACCACCTGCATGAGTTCGCCTGTGGATCGGACATCTGTCCATATGGGCTCAAAGGCATTTTCGAGATAGAGTTTTTGGATGCAGCCCACACAATGGACCAAAAAACGGTTGCTGAGCATGGGCTGGGAGCCGAACGATTCGACTTTTCGACGAATGGTGTCATCTGCGGTTGCAGGAGTGGTGCCCATTAAAAGGAAAAGCACCCACAGGCAAGTTCTAAACGTTCTTCGTCGCCAAGCCATGTCACACCCTTTCAAAATGGGGGAAAACCCACCTTCCTATCCATTTGCCTCGCCTTCATCCCGGCATGAGCCCATATTTCTGCCGGATTAAAAATGCAGGCCGTGGCCTCCTCATTTGCAGGAACTTGTTTGTGAGGCCCTGGTGCGTATCTCCTCCAGGACTTCAAGCTGAATACTCTGAATTTCCACCAAACGCTCCCACTGACGCGACAGAAGGTGGTCGATTTTCTGGTGCAGATTTCGAATTTCAAGCTCCGCCTTAAGGTTGATCTGATAGTCGTGGGATGCGCGAAGCCTGTCTTTTGCCTCCTGCCGGTTCTGACTCATCATAATAATGGGGGCCTGAATGGCAGCCAGGCATGACAGAATCAGATTTAAAAGAATATAGGGATACGGATCAAACGGCTTAAAAAACAAAACCGCTGAGTTGATCGACAGCCACGCCACCAGAATGCAGGCAAATATGATGATGAACCGCCAACTGCCACCAAATTCGGCGATTTTGTCAGAGAGTCTTTCCCCGAACGTCAATGTGGCATCGTAATCCTGGTTGGGATTGGAGGACAGGATTTCATGTTCCTTGATGCTTTCCACCACCTCCCTGTCCAGTTCCGACAATTCGCCTTTTTCCGTTTCCAGAAGGGATCGGATGTAATCGTATCTGAACCGGTTCAGATCATCAGCACAGATATAGCCCTCAACAGACCATCCCGGATTGGCCTTGACAATCAGGTCCTCAATAACGGGTCTTACAAAAGCGGCAGGTTGAAGGGTGACATCAGAGGCCTTTCTGCCGCAAATCTGGCAATGGGGTTCATGGCTAGGATCATCAACGGTCATGGTCTTCTTCTCCCATTGACAGGGGATATTGTGACTTGGTGAATCGGCAACTTACTTTTCCACGGGCACCATTTTTGCGACGACCTTTTGCTCCAGACCAACCCGGGTAATGCGGTGGCTTTCCATCGATTCGACAGTAATCCTGCATTCAGGGAGTTGGACCGTTTCTCCCACTTGGGGGACCCGGTCGAGGTGCTTGTATACGAGCCCCGCCAGGGTTTTTATAATCGCCCATGGGGAAAGAGATACCGATCTTCTTTGCGAGATCTTCGACGAATTGAAAAAGGAGGAAATCGAAATTCCCTTCCCGCAGAGGGATATCCGCACCCAAAGCGATGATACCAAACGTCCGCAATGATAATGGGCCCGTACGGGGGAATCCTTGGGCAAGGCACCCCGACAGAGTTTTAGGCGGAAGGTCGGATATGCCGATGCTTCCCAAAAACGGACAGTCATTCATGGTTCAGGACCTTTCGAACCTTGGCGGCCAGGGCGCTTACGTTGAAGGGTTTCTGAATGAAGTGCACGCCCTCATCAAGCACTCCTTGGTGCGCAATAACATTATCGGTGTAGCCGGACATATAGATCAGCTTCACACCCGGGTGGTCGCGGAATATGTTGCGGATCAGTTCCTTGCCGCTCATCCCGGGCATCACCACATCGGTCAGGATCAGATGCACGGGACCTTCATGCCTTTGAAGGACGCTCAGCGCTTCTTTTCCGTTTTCAGCCGTCAGGACCCTGTACCCCTTTCGCTCAAGAATCGTTCGCGCCAGATGCCGCACCTGCCCGTCATCTTCCACCACCAGAACGGTTTCCGAACCCCTCAAGTCCGTCGGTTCCACAGCGGGGCTTTCCATTACCGCACCGGTATGCACGGACACCGGCAGATAGATCTTGAAGGTGGTTCCCGCGCCCGGTTCGCTGTATGCCCGGATGTAACCCCCGTGTTGCTTAATGATGCCGTACACCGTGGCCAGTCCTAGCCCGGTGCCTTTGTCTCGTGCTTTGGTGGTGAAAAAGGGCTCGAAAACGTGCTTGAGGGTTTCCGCATCCATCCCTAAGCCCGTGTCGCTGACGCTCAACAGCACATAGTCCCCCGGTCTCACTCCCTCGTGCAGGGCCGCATAGGCTCCGTCCAGCCGTGTCTCGAATGTTTCAAAACACAACAGGCCGCCGTTGTGCATGGCGTCCTGAGCGTTGACCGCCAGATTCATGATCACCTGTTCCAATTTTCCGATATCGCCTTTGACGGAAGGGAGGGACGGAGTCGGAATGATCTTGAGATCGATATCTTCCCGGATGGTACGCCGGAGCAGATTTTCAAATCGAACCAACACCTCACTCAGGTCAATGGGTTTGGTTTCAATGATCTGTTTCCGACTGAAGGCGAGAAGCTGGCGAACCAGGTCCCGTGCTCTGTTTCCCGCATCAACGATCGCTTTAACGGATTCTTTGCGTTGGTCATTCTTGTCGAAATCGACCATCAACATTTCGCCGAAACCGAGAATGGGGGAGAGCAGGTTGTTCAGATCGTGGGCCACGCCTCCGGCCAAACGGCCCACGGACTCCAGCTTCTGGGCCTGCTGAAACTGCTGCTCAAGTTCGGCCTTCCTTTCAACGGAACGAAGATGCTCCGTAATGTCGCGTTTGACGGCCACATAGCTGACGATCTGCCCCAAAGGGTCAAACACCGGCGACAGGGTGGCATCTTCCGTATAGAGGGCCCCGTCCTTGCGCCTGTTCACGAAACGGCCTTTCCAGATCTTTCCGCTGGAGATGCTGTCATACATATTCCTGTAAAATGCATCGTCCTGCACGCCGCTTTTAAGAATACGCGGGTTTTTCCCGAGCACTTCCTCACGGCTGTAACCGGTGGTTTGCGTATTGGATGGTGTGAAATGTGTATGGTGTTCCCCCAATGGAGAGAGACCTTACTTCACTGATGCTCTCACCTTTGTACGTACGATCGTCCACCTCGTTGACAATGGCGGCGCCCTGTGGATCGAAGACCTCATCAGGGACTTTCCCAAGCAAATCCGCCTCGCTGCAACCCATCAATCGAACCATGGCCGGATTTACAAATGTGTACCGGCGATTCAGGTCCTTGCAAAAAATTGCGTCCAAGGCCGTGTCGGTGATGGTGCGGAGTCTCTCCTCACTTTGCCGGAGGGCCTTATCCACACGTCTGCGTTCAAGAACTTCGCGTTCCAACGCCTGAACCCGTTGCTCCAATTCTTCGTAAGTCGGCTTGATGGCCATGGGAGATCCTCCGGACGCTCACAATGGGTTGTGGTTTCGCTTTACGGCTTCAAGCGGGACATTGCATGAAAACCGGCACGGGTGTGAATGCCGTTGCTGAAATGGGGGATCGGCATTTCCCGCCTGGGGCGGCGGGAAAGAAAGGCTCGAAAATGCTAGCGGGAATGAAATCAAGGGAAAAATGGACATAAAGCCTCCCTCGCCACGGTGTCTTGCGCAAATGAGGATATTTGCTCCCCATGAGAGCGTGAGGTCAATCTATAAATTCACCGATGATACTATATTTCAACTTGATTTTACGCATAAGTCGATCGTACCGTCGCATCCTAACAATGGACCGGCTGATGAGATAAGTGCCGAAAACAATCAAACCGAAATTGAACGCCCCCAATGGGACCGGAAAGTGCAACACATGGGGGATATTCAAAAAACGGGCAAAAACCCGACGCCCAAGATCTCCTGAGCACCCATATTACAAACGCCTCAATTAGTGTCAACGGCAATATTAAGGAATCAGTCCAGTCGTTTTCGAAACCGCACCACCGACCCGGTAAAGACACACCCCCCCAGAAATGCGAGGATCAGAAACTGAGGCCACAACACCGCCATGCCCGTCCCCTTGAGAAATATTCCGCGGATAATGACCAGAAAATGCCGCAAGGGGTCCAGATAGGTCAGCCACTGCACCACCTGAGGCATGTTGCTGATGGGAAAAACGAAGCCGCTGAGCATGATGAAGGGCATAATGAAAAAGAAGTTGGTCATCATGGCCTGCTGCTGGGTTTTGGAGACCGTTGAGATAAAGAGTCCGATTCCCAGGGTGCTCATCAGAAACACGCAGGTGGCCCCAAACAGGAGACCCGCACTGCCGGCCATGGGAATCCGAAACCAAAACACCGCAAACAGCACGACCATGACCATCTGCCCTTGGGCAATGAGAATGAAGGGGATGGTCTTGCCCAGAATCAGCTCCGAGGGTTTAAGGGGCGTCACAATGAGCTGTTCCATGGTCCCGGCCTCCTTCTCCCGCACAATGGCCATGGAGGTGAGCAACAGTGTCAGCAGCATGACCAGAATGGCCACAATGCCCGGAACAAAAAAGTACTGGCTGTCCAGATTGGGATTGTACCAGGTACGAACACGTCCGTCGATTTCTCCGTAATCCATGCGCATGGGGTACAGTTCCCGAAGGAGCCGTACATTGAACCGCTCCAGAAGCACCGACAGATAGGAGATTCTCACGGCCGCCATATTGCTCATGCTCCCGTCCACCAGTATCTGAATGGGCGCGGTCTTTTGTTTGCGGATGCGGGAACTGAAATCCGGGGGGATCCGAACGCCCATGTCGATCCGGCGCCTTAGGAGCATGACATCCAGTTGTCCGGGTTCGGTCACGTGGTGGGTGATGCGGAAGGTACGGTTGCCGTCGATGGCGTCCGCCAATTCCCGGCTTTCCGCTGTGCGGCACTGGTCCAAGAGCCCCACCCGGATATCCCGCACATCGGTGGTGACCACATAACCGAAGACAATGAGCTGAATGAGGGGCGATAGAATCAACAGCGGACGGTTCTTTCGGTCCCTGAAAAGCTGTATGAATTCTTTTCGCACCAGCTCACGCACCCGAAGCCATTTCATGTCACAGCCCCTCCTTTTTGAGCGCCCGAATGTTCAACGCCGACAAAACCAGAAACATGACACCCAGTACGGCAAAATCAAACCAAAGGGGCTTGAGGGAAAGGTTTCGCAGATAGAGGCCGTTCAGAATGTCGATATAGTAACTGGCCGGCACCAGCATGGAGACCCCTTTCAAAACCAGAGGCATATTTTCCCTGGGAAACACGAAATCCGAGAGCAAGAGCGACGGCATATAGGTCAGCAGGATGGCCAGCTGGTTGGCCACAAGCTGACTCTTGGTCTTTACTGATATGAGCAAACCGATACAGAGCGCCACCCCGATGTAGATGGAGGACGCCGCCACCATGAGCCAGAAACTGGACTTCATCACCACCCCGAAAAGGAGCTGACCCATGAGGATGGCCACCAGAACATCGATCAGGGTGATAAAAAAATAGGGGATGGCTTTCCCCGCCAGAAATTCCACAGCATGGACGGGGAGGGAGAGGATGGTCTCCATGGTGCCGTTTTCGTATTCCCTGGCGATCACCAGAGACGTGAGCAGCGCACCCACGATCATGATAATAATGGCGATGATGCCCGGCACAATGAAGTTTCGGCTTTCCAGGTCTTCATTGAACCAGACCCTTATGCGGGCTTCCACGGGCGGTTTGATCTCCATCCGTCCCTGCCGGTTCAGGAATTTCGTGAGGAGAAATTGATTTTCCCTGGCGATGTAGGCCGTGATAAAAGCCCGAATGTTGCCCGCATAGTTGGGGTCGCTGCCGTCGATGAGCACCTGAAGGGGGCTTGGGCGGTCGGATTTGAGGTTTTCCGTCCAGCGGGGAGGGATCACGATCCCCAGATTGGCCTCGTTGTGGTCCAGCGCCCGGATCAGCTCCCGAATGTCGGATAGATTCCCGAGCACATGAAAATAGGGAGTTGCACCCATTCTCTGAATGAAGTCCCGGCTTTCCCGGGTGCGGTCGTGATCCACAACAAAGGTTTTCACGTTCTCCACATCCATGGAAAGCGCATATCCGAACAGGAGAATCAGGAGCAGCGGGATGAAAAAGGCCAGGTAAAGACTTCTGAAATCCCGGATCAGGTGATAATACTCCTTCCTGGCAATGGCTCGCACGTTCCGGAGGTTCATGGCGCCCGCTCCACAAGCCTGACGAAGGCGTCGGCCAGATCCGCCCCGGAGTCTTCGGGAAACAGGTCTTCGATAATCCCCCGGGGCGTGCCTTCCGCCACGATCCGGCCCTCGTTGATGATGACGACGCGGTTGCAGTGCTCGGCTTCATCCATATAGTGAGTGGTGACGAATACGGTCACCCCCTGTTCGGTCAGCCCCTTGATGAAATCCCAGAAATGCCTCCGGGTGATGGGATCCACACCGGAGGTGGGTTCATCCAGAAACAGAATATTCGGGCGGTGGAGCAACGCGCAACCCAGGGCCAGCCGCTGCCGCCACCCAGGTGGCAGATCCCTCACCAGCCGGTCTTTCACCTGGTGAAGGTGCGTCATGTCCAGGGCCCAGTCCGTCCGGTCCCGCCATTTTCCGGGGGCTACCGCATAGATGCCCAGGTAGAACCGGATGTTCTCCAAAGGGGTCATGTCCAGATATAGAGAGAATTTTTGTGACATGTAACCGATGTTTTGTTTGATCTTTTCCGGTTCATGAAAAATATCGCGCCCTCCCACACGCCCGGACCCGCCGCTGGGACGAATGATGCCGCACAGCATCCGGATGGTGGTGGACTTCCCGGCGCCGTTGGGTCCCAAAAAACCGAATATCTCGCCGGAGGAAACGCTGAAGGAAATGCGGTCGACCGCAACGAAAGACCCGTAACGCTTTTCCAGATCAACCACTTTGACCGCTTCAGGCACGGAACGCTTCCTCCGAAAAGGAACGCTCCACAGCCAGAATCCGCTGAACCATGGCCTCTTCAAGATCTCCGAACCCTTCCTTCAATTCTCCGGGGGAGGCCTCCGCCAGGACGTGGGAGTGGTGCATGAGAAGGAGGCGATCGCATTTTTCCCCTTCGTCCAGATAGGCGGTGGATACCACACTGGTAACGCCTTTTTTCCGCATCTGGGTGATGATGTCCCAGAATTCTTTCCGGGACACGGGATCCACGCCGTTGGTGGGTTCATCCAGTATGAGCAGTCGGGGTTCATGCACCAGGACACATGCCAGGCCCAGCTTCTGCTTCATGCCGCCGGACAGATCCCCCGCCTTCCGCTTCACGAAGGGAAGGAGATTGGAGAAGCCCAGGTAGCGTTCACGCCGCCGATTTCTCTCCTTTTGGGGAATCCCGAACACGTCCATGAAGAAATCCAGGTTTTCCGAAACCGTGAGATCTTGATAGAGACCGAAGCGCTGTGGCATATAACCGATCAGTTGTTTCACGGCCGCTTTATCTTTAACGACGGAAAGTCCAGCGATCCGTATGACCCCGCTGGTGGGAGGGATCATGGTGGCCATCATTCGCAGCAGGGTGGTCTTTCCGGCTCCGTCCGAACCCACCAACCCCACGATATGGCCTTCGGAAATACCAAAAGATGTCCTGGACAAAGCGGTTACCCTGCCGTAGTTCTTGGTCACCCGATCCACCGTGACCAGTGGATCCGTTTCCAACCCGCCGGTGACGACCCCTTCTTTGAGACTATCGGAAACGGGCATCGGCGGGCATCCCCGATTTGAGTTCCATCTTTGGATTGGGAATCGTTATTTTCACCAGGTACACCAGTTTCACCCGTTCCTTGTGGGTCTGAATGATTTTCGGGGTGAATTCCCCTTCCGGACTGATAAATGAGACCTCTCCCCGGTAATGTTTGTCCGGAAAGGTATCGATGCTCACCGCCACTTCCTGGCCGGGCTTTACGCGTCCGATTTGGGTTTCCCCCACAAACACCTTGAGATCCACCTTTGACAGATCGGCCATGGAAATCACTTCCTGCCCCGGAGACACCACTTCCCCCGGTTCCACGTTCCGGCTCACAATGACCCCGTCCGAAGGGGCTTTAAGTTCGGTGTAGGAAAGCCGAATCTTCGCCAGATCCGCCGCGGCCTTTGCGGCCTCGAGGCGGGCGCCGGCCGCTTCCACCTCTTTTTGCGCCGTGTCGATCTTTTTCAAATTCATGCGGGCCAGTTTCAGCAGAACACGGCCCTCGGCCAAACGCGATTGTGCCAGCGCGATGTCTTCCTTTCGGAATCCCTCCTTCATCATGTGATAAGCTTGCAGAGCCCGTTGGTGCTCGGCCACGGCCTGTTCATGTTTGAGGTCCGCGGCATCTTTGTTCTTCTCTGACACCACCTTTCGATTAAAGAGCGCATCGTAGCGGGCCTTGTCTTTCCGGGCCTCCACAACAGCCGCCTGGGCCTCCTCGACCGCCAGCCGCGCCCGCTCCACATCCTGACGCCGATATCCGGCGCGGGCTTCCGACAACTGCACCTCCAAAGCGCTCACCCCGGCTTCCGCCCGTTCCACCTCCGCCGGCAGGAGATTCTGGTCCAGTTCCAGGACGGTCTGCAGCTGAAGAAGCGCTTTCTCCCACTGGATGACGTTGGCATCTGCCTCATGGCACCGCGCCAGGAACTCCTCCCGATCCAGAACAGCCAGGAGCTCACCTTTTTTAACGGCGAATCCCTCATCCACCGGGACCTCCTTGACCTTTCCGCTCACCTGAAAGGATAGGTTGGCCTGGGTGGCCTCGATGATGCCGGAGAAGAACAACTCTTCCGCGTTTTCCCGGTGCTGCCCCAGGTAAACCATTCCCCCCACGCCGAGCAGAAGACCCACAAAAATCAACAGGATTACTTTCTTTTTCAATGACTTCCCGCCTCCTCTACAAACCGAGGACTTTATACACCTTTTTTTGAAGCCACTCAATCAAACATAACATCTTCATTAATTATAGTTGCAAATTGGATATGGAAATGTTATTTCTCGACTAGTAAATGATCGCTTCTCAATGTTTGGGCATTAGAGGCCCGTTCCGGGCCGTTCATCCTAGAAATTTAGGCTTCGCAGAACAAAATCATGAAAAACATCGCTTTTTTAGTGGTATTTCTGCTGCTGTTTGCTCCTCAGGATAGCGGGGCGGACAAGGTCGTAAAGGACTGCCCTACAATCCTGCGCCTCGGCTCGATTCCGCCGCGGCCGGCAAATGCCGTCAGCGGCTCCGAATTCGCGAAGCGTACCAGCGGTATGTCAGGCGCGGATCGACAGCGTGCGGCGCTGGAGGAAATCAGGCGGGGAAACGTGCCTTCCTTCTTACGGGTTTTAAAACCGCTTTGGATTTCCGATTATACCGAAGACGGTAAATCTCTCACGGCCGTGATCTGGGTGACACCCGATTATCTTTCCATCGGCTCCGACAAGGACTTTCTGCGCATTCCGCTCACGCTTCCTTCGGCCACGGCCATAGCGAATGAACTGGGATGCATTCTGCCGACGCGAAAAATCGTCAACGAGATCTATAAGCAATCATCCATACACCTGAAACCCCAGCCCCTGCCCCCCGGTCCGCAGATGAGGTCAAGCCGCTATTTTCTGAAACACCAGAAAATCATCGAGAAACAGCGGGCCGGATGCCCCAGCGGTGAACTGACTTCGGGGCAAAAAAAGGATATTGTACTCACCAACCGGCTGCTCGGGAAACCCGACCGCATTGCCATCTATGGCTGGCACAAATCCGAAAATGAGCCGATCCAGCCCTTAAGCACGGTGCATGGAGCGCGGTACGCGGATTACAGTCATGGCCTGCGGCTGATTTGGTCGACGGTCTGGATCAACGGAGAGGCCCGTTCGATCTATGAGATTCTGAAGAGCCCGGATCTCGCCTCCCTTCTGAGTTACGAAGGGGTCATCGAAAAGTCGTATGCCCTCATGCACAGGCAATACCCGTCAAATCACTTGTTGGCTTCGGACTCAAGGGTTTTGCAGCACCGGAATCCCAGGTGATAATTTTCGTGGCTGTGCGGATCCATGACCCGGGTGCCATGCCAATAGGGAGCGCGCCAGCGGCACCAATCCTCATGGGCCCGGTACCTGTCGAAAATGAACCAGCTTCCCTTCATTTCCGTGTAGCCCAGTTCGCGGCTCCCCCTGCTTGCCATCTGGCTTTCGTTGAGTGGTAGATTCATGTGCTCGGCGGCATTGCCGTTGAGATCGTACACCCCCAGGTTGCTGTGACAGTCGGGAAAGAAACCTGTGGGATAGGTGTTGGAGCCGCATTGGTTCCAGCCCCCGCCCTGACAGCCGGGGCTTTTATGGCTGTTGGCGGCGCAGATTCCATTTCGGTATTCCGGACCGTAACTCCACGATTTACCGGAGGAGTACTCGCGGTTGTGCTTGATGCGCATGGCGTGTATGGCCGCGCCGGGGCTGCGGCCTTTGGCCAGGGCGAAATCGTAGTCGGGTTCTTCGAGGGCGCCCGCGCAGGCCCCCTCCCATTCGTGGGCGTCGCACATGCGCCTGCCCATGGCCTCGCAGATCTCAGCCGCCTCCCTGGCACGCACCCATACCACGGGATATTCGCACGGGATGTCAGGAAATTCGAACATGTCAATGCAGGCCTTGGCGTCTTCGGGTTTTTCGATTGTCGGGTTGTACAGAGGCGCCATATATTTATCATGGCAGATTCGCCTGAAGGTTTCATTTTCGTAGTTCACCTTTTCTTTTTCCAGCTTTTCCCTGCATTCCTTCGGAGTTGCCGGATGGCTTACAATAGCGGGATTCCCCTGGCCTATGTAGCCGGACCGGGCAAATATCTTACGGATGGCCGCCAACTGTACGTCGGTTAGGTTATGGACCTGTCGAAGCTTTTGCAGAAGAATTTCGTTCTGCTCAGTCAAAGTGGTTTTTTCCTGAGCGCACACGCCCCCGGTTGCGGCGAGGAAAGCCAGGGCTACAAATAAGCCGACAGGTCCCGTCTTCAATAGTCCCATCAGTGTGGTCTCCTCAAGAGATAAAAGAAATCGCGGTTATCTGCAAATCCAACGAAACGCGGTGCTATTTGCCCATCGTCGATCTTATCCAAGACGTTCATTCCCTCGATCAGGTGTTGCACCAGGAATTTAGAATCCTGCATTCCATATACCGCCAGGTAGGTGTGCTCCAGGGCGTTCATATCCAAGAGCATGGCGTATTTGCATTGGTAATCCTGAAAAACCAATGCCATGGCCGAAGGGGTCGCACTGGAGAAATAGCCGTAGATGAGAAACCGGCGCCCCTTGTTTTCCTGTATGGCCAGTCCCGCCCTCAAGGTGCGAAGCTGTTTTTCTTCCGATCCGGACCAGTTGCCCGGGCCCCACTGGCCCACCAGCGCACCGGGTTGGGAAGAGCCGCTCGTCTCGTCGAAATCAATAATGGGCACGCCGTTCTGGCGAGCATAAGCAATGCGTTTCAGTTGGTCGTTGTCCCGCTCCGACCAGGTTTTGAGCGCCACGTTTCCATCGTCGTACACGATGGCGGTGGCAAGGCCCGGCTGGAGCTTGCTCAAAACCACCCCGTTTACGATAAATCCGTAATGGCTGCCGTGGTTCTTCAAACCCAGGTCTCCCCACCTGAAGGCCCCGTGGTAGCGCCTGAATCCACCGGCAAAGGTGGCGACCGCCCATTCAGCCTTGGACGGCGGCAACATCCCGGTCATCACCAGGGGGACCAGCGTTCCGATTCCGTCCGGCCCCGGCATGGACTTATCGCGCATTTTATCCTGGACGCGATCTGACCACCCCACCCCGGGGTGTTCCGTACCCAGGGCGTACCCCACGTTGAACTGCGCCAGATCGAAGGCGACCAGATACACGAGGGCTTCTTTTTCCACCTTGTCCAGATTGCTGACGCTTCCGCGCTGGCTTTTGATCACATCTTCCGAAACCATTGCCGGTTTGAACACGCTGATGAAGATGCCCGGAAGGTTTTTGACCGGGTACCACCGGCCCGCCAGCACCTTGTTTCCCATCTTGTTATCGATCTTGATCCCCAGGTTGGCTGCTATCAGGAAATCATTCTCATGGCCGGATTGGAGAAGCCCCGGGGCCGGGGCATTGTCGTAAACCGGTTCCGCGGTTGACAATGCTTTTTCGGGGTCATCCTTTGAAGTGGCCAAAAACGCATCTTTGTAAAAGCGATCCCGCACGGAATTGACGATATGTTCTCCCTGCCAAACGTGATTGCGCAAAAAATCGGTGACCAGTTCCTTGCTGGTTTTGTGTCCCTTGGTCGGATTTCGCACATAGAGGCGGTTGTCGCATATGGGCGCATACGGTTTGCCAAGGGCCCTGGCCTTGGCCAAAGCGGATTGGGGATAACCGGACCAGAGCTCATAGGTTTGCCTTTTATCCTTTGTCACAATGACCAGGCCGTAGGGAAAGCGGGGGTCCAAAAGTATCTTCTGGCGGGTGGGCTCAATGTTTTCCAGATGGTAGGTCCCGCTGCCGCCGTCATCCCATTGGAGTCGCAGCAGGAACCATTCGTTTATTTGGGGATTGAGGTTCATGAGCGTGGCCAGGCCGTTAAGCCCCCTGTTGTTCCGGATTGCCGTGGAAGTCGTCATCCGGAATGGCTGCAGGTCAACGACCGATTGAACCGCAAGTTCGCCGGGACTTTCATCGGTCTTTTTTTTCGGCTCGACAGCCTGAAAGGCGGCCGTCATAAGCCCGAGCCCTTTGAATTGAGCGCCTCCGCTAGGGCTATCGCGCCAGATGTTTGAAGGGAACAAAAAACAGAGGAGAATGACCGCGATTCCGATTTGTTTTATCTTTCTCATTCTCTTATCCCAAGTTGTCGTTAATACCTAAAATGTAAAGAACAGATCCCGCGTCGAGCCGGGGATCTTGTCTGCGATTCATCGAGGAACGCCTATTGTAATAAACCTAGTGGACCCTTGGCGGCTGACCAAGAAAAGCACCGTATCTCCTGCTTTGTATGTGCCAAGTTTTTTCTCGAATTGCCGGACAGTTCTCATGGAAATCTCGTCCAGTTCCAAAATGATATCCCCAGGCATGAACCCGGCTTTCTGGTTGAGACGTTTGCAGAAACCAAAAAGGCTGCTGCCATGCACGCGCCAAAACTTAGGGCCAATAAAGCTTTTGTCGACACAATTTTTCTTTTTTTCATAATGATGACCTCCGCCTCGAAACGCCCACATAACACAGAAAATTAAAGCTTGCTGATCGCAGGGGCATAGAATTTCTCGACATATGTCTTTACCATGCGTCTTGCGTTGAAGCGTTGTCCAGCCGCTTTGATGGTCGCCTTCATGATTCTTACCCATTCGTTGGGTACCCCGCGATCCGAGATTTCATAAAACTTGGGACGAACCACTTCTTCAAGGATCCCATAAACGGATGCCGCATCGGAATATGATCTGTTTTCATATGTTTGACCTTCCCCAAAAATCCATCCGTTCTGCCCGTTATAACCCTCAATCCACCAGCCGT
This sequence comes from Desulfatiglandales bacterium, assembly GCA_963663335.2. GTDB lineage: Bacteria > Desulfobacterota > DSM-4660 > Desulfatiglandales > Desulfatiglandaceae > NaphS2. The sequence goes on from CAXXLN010000002.1 coordinate 2,161,881, forward strand.
CAAAAATGCCCAGTTGGGGGACCCCGTTTAAGGCCGCTTTCATGCCGCTGGTGCCACACGCCTCCATAGGTGGATGGGGGGTATTCAGCCAGACGTCCACACCGTGGACCAAATACTGCGCCAACTGCTCACCATAGTCCTCTGCAAATGCGATACGGCCCGCCATGTCGTGGTTTCTCGACATGTTTACAACGCGTTGAAGCATTTGCTTTCCTGGGTCATCGGCCGGGTGGGCCTTTCCTGCAAAAATGATCTGAATAGGCCGCCACCGATCATTAACCAACTGCTTGAGACGTTCCATATCGGCGAATATCAGGTCTGCGCGCTTATAGGTTGCAAATCGCCTGGCAAAGCCGATGGTCAGAACCGAAGGGTCCAGGAGGGCTCCACCCGTCATCAAAACTGAGGGGCTGATTTGATCCAAGCACCATCTTTGTCGGGATTTTTCTCTCAATACATTGAGGAGCTTCAATTTGAGCCAGTAGTGGGTCTGCCAGAGTTCTTCGTCGGGGATTTCGTCGACCAGCTCCCAGATATGAGGATTGTCATGGTCTTCGAGCCACTGCGGGCCAAGGTATTTGTTGAAAAGGAGCTGCATTTTGGGCTCTATCCAGGTGGGCACATGAATTCCGTTCGTGACACTGTAAATGGGAACATTGCCTTCATTAATTGCCGACCACAGAGCCGTCCTCATTTTTCGAGTGACTTCTCCATGCCGCGTGCTGACGCCGTTTCGATATCCGGACATTCTCAAAGCGAAGGCGGTCATGTTAAATCCCGAATGCGCGTCCTTAGGATCTACGCCCAAAGAGAGAAACTGATCATGCGTCAGCCCCAGTGAAGGCCAATAGGAATGAAAATACTTTTCCATCAAATGAAAAGGGAAGACGTCATGCCCTGCCGGAACGTGCGTGTGCGTTGTGAAGACGGTGGTCTCTCTCACTGTTTTGCTTGCCTCTTCATAGGTAGCGCCCGCCTGAAAACGGTCGCGGATCCGTTCCAATATCGCAAACGCCGGGTGACCTTCATTCAGATGAAGTACGGCATGCTCGATTCCCAGTGCCGCCAGAACTTCCGAACCTCCGATACCCAGTACGATTTCCTGACGCAGCCGTATTTCCATGTCCGCAGTGTAAAGGCGTGTTGAGATCTGACGGTTCCATGGATCATTCTGCTCGATATCCGTATCCATGAGGTAAAGCGGTATGCGCCCCACATCCACTTTCCAGACCGCCACATGAATAAGGGGCTCTATCAAAGGCACCACGATCGTAAGCTGGTTTCCCTTTTCATCAAAAACCCGGCTGATGGATGCGGCATCACGATCAAATGACTGCTCAACGCTTTCCTGCCAACCGTCTTCCCGTATGATTTGGCGAAGGTACCCTTCAGGATACATGAAGCCGACAGCGACCAAAGGAAGGCAAAGGTCGCTGCATTCCTTCAGAAAATCACCAGCCAAAAACCCTAATCCCCCTGCATAGAAGGGAAGAGAATGATGAAGACCGTACTCGGTGGAAAAATACGCGATGCGCGGGGCAAGAGGATCATAATGATCAAGCAGTTCACAGGATCGCCTTTTCATCTCTTTCCTGAATTGGGAAAGAACGATGTCATAATGGCGCAGATATCGATGATCGAAAACCGCTTCTTCGAGCTTGTTTGCGGGTATCCTTTTCAATGTAATGTCAGGATTATGCCCGCTCTCTTTCCATATGGGCCGACTTAAGCGTTTAAACAGCATCCTCGCTGACGGATGCCAACTCCACCATAGATTTGCGGCAATTTCTTCGAGGCCTGAAATCCTATCAGGCAATTTCGGGAGATGATATTCATTAATGGTCATGAAATGAATTCCAAAATAGAAATGAGGTATGCCAGTGAATTGAAAAGGAGTTGAAGGCTGGACAACCTCCTGAGGGTGGAGAAAGAGAGGGCCCAGCCTGCCTCGTCCGGCGTAGCCAGGCTGAGCCCACAAGCAGTTCGCAAAATGTAATGTGTGGACATTCCCTCACGACCACAACATATTGCCAGAAAAGCCAGGGGATCATCTGTTAGGCCGCTTTAATTTCGATTTTCTTTGCAGCACTCCTTTCAGTCTTCTTGAGCTTTAGTTGAAGCACTCCGTCCTTATAGGTGGCATCCACATTTTCCGGATCTACGTCTGATGAAAGCTGAACAGAGCGGCTGAAGGTGCCATAACTTCTTTCGATGCGGTGAAAGCTCTTGTCTTTTTCCTCCTTTTCCTGCTTTTTCTCCCCTCTGAGCGTCAGCACATTCTTGCTCAGGGAAACATCGATCTCTTTGGGATCCATGCCCGGCAGTTCAGCCTTGACAACAAATGTGCCATCCGTTTCCGATATATCCAGGGCCGGACTCCAGACGTCTTTTTCGCGGATGGGTCCAAATGGTCTCCAGTCGAAAAAGCGATCAAACAACTGTTCCATCTCATTTTTCAACCGTGATGCCTCGCCACCCCGCCAGGGCACCAAATCTCTTCTTTCCATGACTTCCCTCCTCTTTCATTTTACCTTGTATGGATTTATCGTCAGTACCGGAACCGACGATTTTCTGACGATATTTCGCGCAACACTTCCAAAGATGACACTTTCCAATCCCTTTCTTCCGTGCGTTCCCATGACCACCAGATCGATTTTTTCTGATTCGATGGCTTTCAGGATTTCCTCTTCAGGGTTGCCGTAGACAATTTTCTTATAATTCAGGTAGTTCTGTAATTTCTGTCCACAAACCCGATCAAAGGCTTTTTCAGCGCCTTTAAGAGCGTCTTCCCGGTACTGATTCAGTGGAAGATGGGGGAGATAGACGCCGGCGCCCCACCTTTCTAAATCCTCCACAACGTGCAGGAGGCAGATCTCTCCGCCGTATTTCTCGGAAAGGGAAAGCGCATATGGAAAAATCTTTGCCGTGTTACTCGTCAAATCGATGGGAAATAGAATCCTAGTAAACTGGATCATGTCCTAAGTTCTCCTTTCATGGTTTTGTAAAGCGATTGTTTTTAAGCATTTATAACTCTATGTACTGCAAACTCGATCGGTACGGGACATCATTCCCGGTGATTCCTGAGAGAGCAGGCTAGTGACGATGCCGTTAAGTGTCTCAAAGGCGGCAAAATTTTTGACGATATAGCCATCCGCCTCGGCCAATCGGGGGTCATCACTGTAATTGTCATAGGCTGTCACAATCAAAACCGGCAAATCGGGATTCTCTTTCTTGATGTCGCGGAGCAAATCCCATCCTTGAAAACCTTTCAGATAAAGATCGAGAAGCACGAGGTCGGGGTTCGATTGTCTGAACGCTTCTCTCGCCTTAGTGGCGTTGCCGACGCTAGCGACTCGGTACCCCTGCTCTTGCAGCCTTTCGCCGAAGAGTTCTCGAAGGTGTGGTTGATCATCCACGATCAATATGGTGGCATTGATGTTCATGCTTTTATGTGCGGGTATCACCTTTTCCGACGTCACTTCGGTCAGAAGTCGTAACGATCAGATAGACGAAGCAATCGCTTTTTCCTCCTGCGAGCCCGGGCCAAACGGACCGAACCATTAATACATGTCTTCCGTCTGCATATCCGCCTTTGAAGGGCTGGTCGATTAATATGATGACGCAGTCCGGTCAATATGTCCATAGGTTGAGAGATTCAAACCCTTGGATGAAGGCATTCATTTTGGCACGGGAATATATCCCGAAAGGTGGGGGGCGCGCTCTACGTTTCGTCCCATGTTTATTGTGGGGAAGAATCGGCCGGAGTGCTGCTTTTGTGCTTTTGAGATACAGGGGGCTTTTTTTCAAATTGCAGCCTCAGTTGAATTAGTGCGGAAACCCCACATTCCGGGAGTCTTTCCCACTTCAAAATGCAGCATTTCCATCATCTAAATGAATCCATACATCTATGGACTAACCGACCAATTTATTGAAGAATTGTAACAAGTTCAAATATAGACAAAACAGGAGGAAACGGAGGTAATGAAGATGAAGGATTTGAGAAAACTTTTGAAGATGGGCGCCGTCTTGGTCGTTTTAGCTTTTATGGCAGCCACTACAGTGGGTTGTGCCACCACAAAGCAACTAGATGACGTTCAAGCGCAGGTGAAGCAGGCGATGGATAAGGCAGACATGGCCGTGGAGCAGGCCCAGAGCGCCAAAGCAATGGTTTCCGAAGAGTCCCAAAAATCCGAGGCTGCAGCATTAAAGGCTGAAGAGGCTGCAAAACGGGCGGAGGATGCCGCGGAAAGAGCCGAACGTGCGGCTGACAAAGCGGAAGCGATTTTCATGAAAAAAATGAAGAAATAATCGGGTCGTAAGCCAAAACATGCCCGAGGTTCCTTATGTCCCTTTTTCACCTCCAATGATGGTGAATTATCCGGACGTCAGGACAGAGACCGAAATTTGGGGGAAATCTATAACGGCTGATTCTTATGCAGTGCAAAATCGGGGGAGGAAGCCAAATGCCTCCCCTGTTGCATGCCTAGAAAATCCATGGCCTTTAGCCTCCCAGCCGCACCAGATTGGCAGCTCTGCCAGATTCTCTCTCAGATGAATGCCGCTAATCCCTCGGACTCCCACAGCCCCGACGGATGCGCCTTGGTCGTTGTCCGTCCCTGTTCGCAGTGAAAACCCCAAACACCTATTGATGACCTCACCTACGTGGTCAACCAAAATGAACGCCAGTCTTCTTTGTACCTCCTTCGGCAATTCCTCCAGATCTGCCCCATTTCGTTTCGGCGGGATAACCTCCTTCATGCCTGCACGGTCGGCGGCTAGCACTTTCATTTTGATGCCCCCGAGGGGAAGAACGCGTCCTCTCAGGGTGACTTCACCGGTCATGCTGATTTCGCTGCTGATCGATTTCTTGCTGAAGAAGCTGGCGATGGCCATAACCATAGCCACGCCGGCGGAAGGGCCATCTTTTGGAATGGCGCCTAAGGGGACATCAAGATGGAGGTCGGTTTTCTTGAATATATCGGGATTAACGCCCAATACCGATGCCCTGGCACGGACGTAGCTGTAGGCGATCTGCGCGCTTTCACGCATCACATCACCCAGGTGCCCGGTAAGCGTCAGTTCCCCTTTTCCTTTCATTCCGGTGGCCTCGATGATCAGGATGTCGCCACTTGCAGAAGTGACGGCCAAGCCGGTGGCGATGGTTTATGAGGCGCGTGGTGACAAAAGAAAGGCCGCAGATTACTTCAGAAAAGCCTACCGGTTTGCCATGTCAAACGAGGGTTTCGACCAAAACATCGTCGATTGGTTTTTATCTGAGGCGAAACGACTGGAATCTCAAAAATAATATGGAATGAAAGGAATTAAATGGATTCCTTTTAAATGAAATCCGGGAATGATAAGGAAGGAATAAAATGGTCCTCATAATAACCCATGTGGCAACATAACTCAACATTATCCTCGATGGTTGCGACACATTAGAACAACGTTTCGCGCGGGTTGACAGCCAATTGGTTTTGCAAGAGTTGGAGAAAAACAAGAAAGAAACCGGCAGGCTTCCGCAAATTTTGAAAAAAATGATCAGAGAACCGGCGTTCCCTCGAAAAGTGGGAGTACTGTTTGGGTGTTAAGCAAAATCAAGGCCAACCGTTATTTTCGGCCATGGATTCCGAATAAAGCCGTCAAAAACAAAAACATCGAAAATGAAATCATCTTATATGTCTATCTTGACATATAAAAAGGCGCATGCTAAATCCTTTCCACATCTATGCACGTTTCATGATGACAATGAGGTAACATCACTTTCGAACCTATTCCGATGACCCTGTGACACTTGTGGTCAAGGCTTTCATGAATGTGTAGTCGAACGTCATCTTATATGTCAATATTGATATGATAATCCGGCATTATTAAAAAGGGTTTTTCCCTGACCATTGTTTTCAAGGAGATAATTTCCATGGACTATGAATTTGTAAAGACCACCTGCCCATTTTGCGGCTGTGGCTGCCAGATGCTGCTGGAGGTGATGGACGGTTTGCTCGTTAGAACGGCGCCCGATAGGTACGCACCGATGAATCAGGGAAAACTGTGTATCAAGGGTATCAACGCTCATGAATTCGTCCACAGTCCAGATCGGCTCACTCAACCTCTTGTCAGGAAAAACGGAACATTGCAGGAAGCATCGTGGGAAGAGGCCCTTGAGACGGTCGCATCCCGTCTATCTGCCATCAAGGATGCGCATGGCGGAGACAGCCTGGCTTTTCTCAGTTGTGCAAGAGCCACCAATGAAGAAAACTACCTTTTCCAGAAGCTATGCCGAATGGCATTTGGGACAAACAATGTCGACCATTGCGCCCGCCTCTGACACGCTCCCACAGTGGCAGGTCTTGCCGCAGCCTTCGGAAGTGGTGCCATGACGAACTCCATCCCTGAAATAGAGGATGCCGACTGTGTGTTTGTGATAGGATCTAACACAACAGAAGCCCATCCCCTCATTGCCCACCGAATTTTCCGTGCTGTGGAAAAGGGTGCGAAACTGATCGTTGTCGATCCCCGAAAAATACAGCTGGCAGATATGGCGGACATTCATGCCAGGCTGAATTTTGGGACGGATGTGGTCTTCCTGAACGGTATTATGAACGAGATCGTGAAAAACAAATGGCACAATGGGCCGTTTATTGCCGAACGAACCGAAGGATTTGAACATTTCAGAAAGGTGATCGAGAACTATCCGTTGGAGAAAGCTTCCGCCATTTGCGGCATCCCTGTAGACACCATGCGGGAAATTGCGCGTATTTATGCCACTTCAAAGACCTCGACGATCCTATACACCCTCGGCATCACAGAGCATTCGCACGGCGTTGATAATGTCAAATCTCTGGCCAACCTAGCCATGCTTACCGGACATATCGGTAAGGCTTCCAGCGGGGTAAACCCACTCAGAGGCCAAAACAACGTCCAGGGGGCCTGTGATATGGGCGCATTGCCCAACGTGTACCCGGGCTATCAGGTTGTGACGGATCCTTCGGTCAGGACCAAGTTTGAGGGGGCTTGGGGCGTGGCGTTGTCGCCCGATTTGGGATTGACGATTCCTGAAATGATGGACGGTCTCATTGAAGGTTCAGTCAAGGGGATGTTTATATTTGGAGAAAATTCTGCGGAAAGTGATCCCAACACACATCATGTGATCAAGGCCCTAAAATCAGCGGAGTTTTTGGTGGTTCAGGACATATTTCTCACCGAGACTGCACAACTGGCCCATGTGGTGTTGCCGGGTGCCTGCTGGGCGGAGGTGGACGGGACCTTTACAAACACCGAGCGCAAGGTTCAACGAGTGCGCAAGGCGGTGGAGCCACCAGGTCAGTCCAGACCCAACTGGATGATTTTTTGTGAAATCGGTAAACGGTTGGGGTTTCCCATGGATTATTCCTCTTCTGAGAAAATATTTGATGAAATGGCCGGATTAACCCCCATTTTTGCGGGAATCACTTATGATCGTCTTGAATCCACGGAACTCCAATGGCCTTGCCCATCAAAGGACCATCCCGGCACTCGATTTCTCCATGAGGGCGGCTTCAGGCGCGGTCCCGGCTTGTTTCATGCAATCGAATACAGGCCTTCTGAAGAACTCCCCGATGAGGAGTACCCCTTCATTCTGACCACGGGAAGACGGTACGCCCATTACCACACCCGTACCATGACCGGACGATGCCCCTCTCTACATCAGGAGTTTCCCGAGCCCATGGCCCAGGTGCATACGCGCGACGCTCAGAAACTGGGGCTCAAAGATGGGGATTCCCTGAAGGTGATTTCGCGTCGGGGTGAACTGGTCACTCCTGTCGTACTGGGTGACGTGGTGCCTGAAGGCGCCATCTTTATGGACTTCCATTTTCATAGTGCCAATCCAAACCAGCTCCTGGGAACATTCCTGGATCCTGTTTCTAAAACGCCGGACTACAAGATCTGCGCAGTAAGACTGGAAAAGCATGCAGATGCCGTATGATCAACACCATGGGGAAGCGAAAACATGAACGATAACCTCGCAACAGACGCAAGCGTCGCGCATCGGGATGCAATTTTTGACATTCACCGTAATATGCAGGAGATATCAGCGGTACACGCTCTAAATGAAGAGATACTGGTCCAGCTGGTGAACCGTCTGGATGAGGCGGCCTGTTTTCAGGACAGCCTTTACTGGCTCTCGCTGGCACGCATCAACGAGCTTACAATCGTTTGCGCCGACAACTATGCCCGGAATTGTGAATTCGCCCTGGCGGGTGATCTACTCATCAATCCGAGGCTGATTTTGATACACTTGAAAGGAAGGGCGCAGCCCATCGTCAAAAAGAGACACACACCACTCACCGAGCAATTCAAGCACATGGCACCGTCGCGGGATGGCGTGATCACGTGGCTGAAAAGCCAAACGCTGGTTGAAACCCGGAAAAGAGCCCTTCTTCCCCATCTCCTGGATCGCATGATCCAGTCTGGATTTTTTCAGAAATCTCACATCAAATCGGTCGAAAATCGGGAGAAAAGGGTGGCGGACACCATTTCCCTGCTGGCATGCAGGCGTTTTCAAGAACCGTCATCCGCAGTCGTGTGGTTACCGGGTTCCCTTCACGACGACCGCGTTGTAACGGAAACCGGTGTCGCCCCGTGCGGCTTTGAACAATTTGTCTTGCTGGGAAAAGAGATGGAAGCGGCATTAAGCCACTGCCCAATGAAGAGCCGGTTTTTGAAAATGGCGTAACAGGGCTGAAATTTTATAAAGACCGTCGCCTGTATCAAACTCCAGAACAAGAAAATGAGGGATAAGAAACAGCAGGGTAATCCAGATCAAACCGTTTCCTTCAGTAGTAAAGGCGGCGTTAAACTGGAGATCTATGGAGAGGAAATGGTTGAAAGGACCGTCAAACTGAGCGGCAGCAGTGGCCGTATTTATCTGCCGACAATCTGGGTTGGGCACCGTGTAAAGATCGTGAAACTGTATTAGCCTCTCCATGGAAAACAAACCAGTTTTCATCCCCAACCCGTTTTAATTTGAGGAAGGAAAGGACATTAGGATTAGGGTGTTCTCCCCATTGATAGTTTTTTGCCTTTCTGAAAAAATACTTCAAGTCATGACGATCAGCTATAACAAAAGTTCCTTTATTAATCCGCCGATTCTTCCACAGAAACCTCTTTCGAAAGAGGCTACGAAATATCAAGAAATGTAGGTAATATGAAGCCCGAGTCAATGTCGACAGGAGCTCTTCTATCTCGGATGACAATAACATTTGGACAGAGATGGTAGCTGTTGGATTAATAGATTCCGAATGCAAGCTTGGTAAATTATTTCGTTCTACCCTTACAATGAATATAGGTTCCATAAACCAAACAACCGAAGCCCTTGAAATATTCATTGGGCTGCTAATCACAAAAAATGTATCCATGGCAAATAAGGTAATGAAAGGAGGGAGGAATTGTTTGCATAATTTTTCAATCATTGTATGGACGTCACTGGTCGTTACTGAGTCTTATTGCTCAGGCTTAGACTTTCGGCCACAACAAACACAGTAAGGGGTTTTTATCAACACCATCCCTTTTCTTTTGCTGCCATTTCCCAAAAATTAATGGATACAACAATTCTATTCAGAAGATTTCTGAAAATTGAAAGGGTCATGCCATGAGAAGAGACAATTTCTTACTTTTCTTAATTTTTGCCTTTGTATCTTTGATATCAGTTACAGCGCACTCTCAATCCGAACCGCCGGTTCTTCACCTGGCGACTTCAGGCTCCTGGATCAACCTTTCCTGGACCCAGGTATCTGGTGCATCCGGCTACACATTATCTTATGCACCCATCACCTATACAACCCTTGCATCCATCGAGACGATCGATATGGGGACACAAACCGATGCTTTATTCCAACTGTGGGAGGGAGCCGCTTTCTATGTGGCAATCCAATCCCGTAACGGTTCTGACCTGAGCGGATATTCCAACGTCCTCGAAGTCGTCATCGGGAAGCTATCTCCCCAAATCGATTCAACGATCATCCCAAAATATAAGGATTTTATGATTATTCCCCCAGTGATGCCTTCCGCCGAACGAAAGGCAGATTTACCACCCGATCAACAGGCGACAACCCCATGGGACTCGAAATACGAGATTGCGGTCAAGCAGTTCGACCAGCAGATTCTTCCTCTTCCCTTTCCCAAGACAACGGTGTGGAGTTACTGCGATCTATTAGGACCGGCGCCTGGACAACCGGGTTCCACCTTTAACTATCCGGCCTTTACCGTCGAGGTGCGAAAGGATGAAATTGCCAGGGTCACTTGGACAAACGGCCTTGTAGACGAATCGGGCCGATACCTTCCGCATTTGCTGGCAGTGGACAGAACCCTTCATTGGGCCAATCCGGAATTGCTGAAGTGCAAAGACGGGGGATTCCATACCGATTGCAGGCCCGATCCGTCTGCGCCTTACAATTCAGATAATCTGGGGCAATTTTACCGAGGTCCAGTACCCATTGTAACGCACGTTCACGGAGCTCATGCGGATGCTATCAGCGACGGTTATCCCGAGGCATGGTGGCTGCCCGCAGCCTCAAATATCCCTTCTAATTATGCGACTAGAGGCAGCAATTTCGATTCTGTTGAATCTTTCGTTCCGGGCAAGGCCGTGTTTGAATATGACAACAGCCAGTCCGCCGCCACTCTCTGGTATCACGATCATACGCTTGGGATGACCCGGGTAAATGTTTATGCCGGGCCTGCGGGATTCTGGCTGGTCCGGGATGCTATTGAAGACGCGCTCAATCTTCCAGGACCCGCGCCAAAACCAGGGGAACCCTTATGGACGCCCGCTGACCCAATGCTGGACGTTCCGCCATATTGGGAGATTCCCATTGTCGTTCAGGATCGCTCTTTCAATGCAGATGGTTCCCTGTATTATCCGCAAAGCCGTTATGATTTTGACGAATTCCAGGGACCCTATATTCCCGATCCCGATTCCGATCTGTCTCCAATCTGGAACCCGGAGGCATTCTTCAATACCATGGTCGTGAACGGCCGGACCTGGCCCGTCCAGGCAGTGGACCCGACATGTACCGTTTCCGGTTCTTAAATGGCTGCAATTCCCGCTTTCTGATACTGAAACTGGTGACCGCAACGGATATCAGCAACCCTAATACTTGGGTTGATCTCTCGGGCGAATTTACCCAGATTGGTTCGGATCAAGGTTTACTGCCTACGCCGGTGGTTATGAATCAACTCCTCATGGGACCGGCCGAACGGGCTGATGTTATCGTGAATTTTTCGAATGTCAAACCGAACACGCGCGTTTACCTCGTCAATGTGGGGCCGGATGAGCCCTTCGGCGGTGGAGAGCCGGGTGAGGATTTCGACCCAGCGGATCCAGCGACAACGGGCCAGGTGATGATGTTTAACGTGGTTGAGGACGATTTGAGCCGGGGAGAGAATTTTTCCACACCCTCTTCCGTGGCGACCGCAACAATTCCGGAACCCACGGTTACGCGCAGGGTCAGTCTCAATGAGGTGGAATCCGAAATGTGGGCTGGCCCCGCCGCAGCGTTGTTGGGGACTTATAACGACGGAGACCCGACGCCAATGAAGTGGTCTGAAGTAATCACCGAAACGCCAATGCTGGGCGATACGGAACTGTGGGAAATCTATAACTTCACGGCCGATGCCCATCCCATTCACCTGCATCTGGTGGGATTCCAGCTTATCAATCGACAGAAACTGACAAACCTGAACGAGGAAGACATTGCCGAGGCGCCCGCTTTTCCGGATGACGAGGAACCACCGAAAATGCCAGAAACCTGGGAAGCTGGTTTGAAGGATACAGTCATTGCCTATCCCGGAGAGGTTAGCCGGGTCAAAGCCACCTTTGATAAGTCCGGACTCTATGTCTGGCATTGCCACATTCTTGAGCACGAAGACAACGAGATGATGAGGGCGATTTATGTTCTGCCTCCTGGAGAGGTAGAACCGCCACTGCCCTGATGACTCACTTTCAAACAAGCAGGAAACGGGCCGCTGAAATGCGACCCGTTTCCTGCTATAAAAATGAATATTGAGATGAGATATCTTATGCCTTTAGCCCTTCCAGAATTCTTTTTTTGATCATGATTGCCCTCGCTGTTTTTGGGGCAAATTATAGAAAACCCGAGCTCACACAGTCGATCGAATCTTGAAAAACCGTTGACATTATTCGCGGCGTTTTTCTATTATTTGCAGTAATTTCCGGTTAGGTACTTGCATAAACTTTTGGAATCGCCTAGTTTTTTTAAATTTGGCTCGCTCGTTCCGGAAACCCGGGAGTTTTTCAAATGGCTTTATCAAAAGATCAAGTAGATAGAATTATCAAAGGTTTTATTGCCAGACTCGTAAAGGAAATTCCCGTGGAAGAGGTTATCCTGTTTGGGTCTTACGCCCATGGAAGCCCTAAAGAACATAATGATATTGACCTGGCCATTATTTCCGAGTGGTTTCGATATAAAACCCGTATCCAGAATATGCAGTACCTGTCCCGTATTGCCGCGTATTATAATACGCTGATTGAGGCGATACCGTTTACAACTGAAGAATACAGAAAAATGGACAGAAGGACTTTCCTGGCCAGTATCGCAAAAAGCGGCAAACCATATACTCCCGATTCCGATGACTTTCGTTTGGCTTAAAGGGTTTCTACCGTCTTCTGAAGAAGGACCATGATTTTTTGTTTTCATCAGAATCAGGTATGAGACTATGAGCCTTGTGGAATTTAAAATACCGGATGAAACACTTTTGGCACAGAAGGCAGAAAAAACCAGGGACGGAACCATCTGGATTGATAGGTCAGCGTTTCGCGTATCTCATGATGTGAACTGTTTTCATTTCCAATTAGGGTCGGGCTGTGTTCAAGATGGCATTCCGCCCCCATTGCCTGAAGAATTTGAGAAGTCGCTGATCCAAGAGCCCCACGCCGCGCCTCTTGGATTGTTTGATGAGGTCTGGATATCCCAACAAAGCAACCATCCGGAATCTCGGTAACCCCTCTCGGAATGGCCTTTGACCCAAGCCCCAGCGAAACCCCAGTCCTAAAATGCAGGGGTGGGTTTACCCCCGCCCGCCGGTCAGTTGCCAGACGGTCGATTCTAATATCTTTCTTCAGCTTTACCACCATGTCTACAAAGGCAGGAGAACACAATGAAAAGATGGGTTAAATGGAGCATATTCGGCATAGGGATAGTGTTGGTGGTGTCCATCGTGGCAGCAGGTTTGTTCATGCGGAAAGTCGGTCCCATCGGCAGCGGGTTCGTGTCCAAGTATCTGTGCTCCAGCACATTTATCTCCCACCGGGACCCGGAGGCGGTGTTTCGCGAGGATGTGGTGCCGGTGAATCCGCTGGCGCCGTTTTTTGACTATCGCATCGATTATCTGAATAAATCGGTTACCGCCGACGCCCACGGACTGTTCGGCATGACGGCCATCTACCGGGAGGGCTGCGGATGTTCCCTGGTCATCGGCACCACCGAAGCCGCCATGCGTAAACAAACGATCGTGCCGCCCGATCTTTCGGCCACGCGCCCCGTCCGGCCGTCGGATCTGCCTTGGCCTGACGGCAGCGGTGGACCTACGGATCCCGCCGCCATGGGCATTGATGTCAAAAAACTGGATACCGCCCTGGCGGATGCCTTCAGGGAACCGAGGCCGGACAATCCGAGAAAGACAAGGGCCGTGGTGGTCATCTACGATGGAAAGCTGGTGGCGGAGCGCTATGCCGACGGCGTTCACAAGGACATGCCGCTTCTGGGATGGTCCATGGCCAAGAGCATCACCAACGCCCTGGTGGGAATTCTCGTAAAGGACGGCCGGCTTGACATTCGAAAACCGGCGCCGGTGCCCGAGTGGCAGGCGGCAAACGATCCACGGAAAGCGATCACCCTCGATGAGCTTCTGCGTATGAGCAGTGGGCTTTCCTTCGAGGAAGTCTACAAGCCGCTTTACGATGCCACCGACATGCTCTACGGCAGCTATGATTTTGCCGCCTTCGCCGCCCGTAAACAACTGGAGACGCCGCCGGACGAAAAATGGTATTACTCCAGCGGTACGGCCAACATCGTCGCGCGGATTGTGCGGCAAACCGTGGAAAAGGACACCCCTCACTACTACCGGTTCATCTACGACAGACTCTTTGACCGAATCGGCATGCTCAGCGCCGTCATGGAGCCCGATTCGTCGGGAACCTTCGTGGGCTCTTCCTACGGCTACGCCACCCCCCGGGACTGGGCACGCTTCGGGCTCCTTTACTTGAATGACGGCATCTGGCGTGGCGAACGGATTTTGCCCGAGGGCTGGGTGGCCTACAGCACAACACCTACGCCAAAGGCCCCCAAAGGCGAATATGGAGCATTTTTCTGGCTCAACGCCGGCACGCCGGGCGATCCCGACAACCGTCTGTGGCCGAATGCGCCTCGTGATGCCTATGCTGCGCAGGGGTTTCAGGAACAAAAAGTCATTATCATCCCATCTCGAAAGGCCGTTCTGGTACGCTTCGGGGCGACGGCCGATCGGAAGACCTGGGATACGGATGCCTTCATCGCGGGTGTACTGGCGGCACTGCCGGAGTAGAGGCCCTTCGGGCCTGTACTGGAAGTGGTGAGATGTGGCTCTTATGTCAACCCGTTAGCCTGATGTATGTTGGAGCTCAGGAGTCTTTCAAAATGCAATCACCGCCACATGTTGTATGGCCCCATTAAAAAAAGAACCGGATAAACACCCGCGTTAGTTGTACTTACCTTATAATAGGCTATTGATTCCTGACATCAGTACTTTGAAGCTTTTTGAAGTGTTTGATCCCAAATTCATGAAAGGCCCTATTGCACGAGATCCTGACACTTTATCCCATCGTTTTCAGATTCTTTTTTGTTACCGCCGCCGAATCGGCGATATAAATGAATGTTCCAGCACCAAGACCGTGTACAGCCATGTATTGTGAAATTTCCGATAGAACACCATTGTTCACACGCTTATCGGATGCGTTTCCATCTTCCCGAAAACCGGTACATTGCCATCTACACATAACATGGAAATCAAGAACTGTTTCAGATCAGGCCGGTGATCCTTGCTGTGACCATAGGTGATCTCAAACGGATCATTTCCATATGGTTCGTAGTCACCATAGACGTTCCTGGAGGTTGTATCAAAGTGTACATGCCGGCAATTCAAACCAAATCCTGACACTGCCCGCATGGAGATTGCTTTAAAGATTTTGGCCGCGCCAATGTCAAAAACCTTATCAATAAAACGTCCGACATTAACATCATTAAAACTCTTGGCGTCAACTTTCTTGCCCAGCAGCAATTCAGTGTCCTGGTCCTCGAAAAATTGCTCCAGTCGATACAACGGGTTCCTGCCAGATAAGGTATCCAGAACCATTCCCAGAAAATAGACCCCTGGCTGTAAGACCATCTCGCTTGGAACAAGATGGTTGATCAGTTCCACAAGACCAAGCCTATCTGCGTAAACCTTAACTATGGGGAGATGTTTAACCGTATAGCTTTCGATCCCATCAAAATGTTCCAACTCTCACCTCCTGCAGCACAAAATATAGCTTTTATTCAGCGCATAGCAGAAAGCGAAAGAAATGTCCCGCGAATTCTTATAGCTTCAGGAAAATTCTTGAAAAAATTTCAATTCCCGACCTTTGCAGGGTGACGAAAGTAAGTTCAGGACTCCTTACCTCCAGGAAAATCAAATGACACCTTGTTCGATATTTGAGCCGAAAAAGCCCCCAATTTGATAGAAGAGTTGCATGTCAGTGCCGGGGTATTTTACCTTGGCATTATTGAGATGTTCAAACAGTTGTTCAAGTGCCCGATTGGCCGCCGGTCTAGAAGCGTTATGCACCCTTACATTCAGGCGATTTTTTTCAGGTTCGGGAATGATATCGGCTTCTGTCACAAAGAGATCCTGAAGCAGACGACGAGCTGCACTTGGATTCACTGTGGGACCGCTAATCAATCCCAACATTGCTGTTTCAGCACGATAAGCAATCATTCGGATGGTGTCCATCAGGCGCTTCCTTCCCGGAAGTAACCGCAAAAACTTGTCTTTGTGTTCAAGCGCACCCCATGTAATATGCGTTGGTGTTTCTTTGAGCTCTGCTTTTAGTTTCTCCAGTTGATGTTCGTAGTTTTCGATCTCCTCTAACAGATCGGCCTTTTTCTTGAGCCACTTCCCAAACTTGACGGGCTTTTCTTCGGTTTCAGGATGAAGTGTTAACTCCGCAAAACGAGCACGCCGATATCGAAGCTTGTTCTGCAAGGAGTTCCGGGATCGATTCAACTCTCGCCAAGCAGGATTCACCACCTTTTCGGTCTCAGGAAACTCAGTGGTTCCATATTCCAAAACAACATCAATATCAAAATGTTGCATCATGTAGTTGAAAAAGTTTTCCTGAGACCATCGGCTGAACATGCGGGCTGCCAGTTGGGTATGAGGCAGGTCGAAGGCCGTGCTGACAAGACTGGTCTGGTGGCCTGACTCAGTCAGTTTGCGGACCTCTCTCATCCAGATGGCATTTTTGCCGGAACCCACATAACTGCCCAGTTCGCAAAGATGCATATCTATGACTTCACCGGCCGGCATGGCGACTTGGTGATTGCTGAACCACTCTTCCGGCCAGGGGGCTCCCGGATGCTTGTGATAGGTCAGACAGCCGATACGATGGTTGCGCCACATTTCAGCAAAAAACGATGGACTGTAGCCTTCCCGGTCAAAAACCAGAATAAATCGACATAACCATGGGTTTTCATCCAATTCCTGATCGCTTGGTTGACCGGGAACGTCATTGAGCAACCGGGGGACAATGTCTTTCCTTAACGTTTCCAGTAATCCCGGATCGATGGTTTTTTCGATCACAAAAAACGGACGGCCGATAGAATCATTGACCCAGTAATCGGTGATACCTCTCAAACAAAGGCGCTCACGGGAAACGTAACGACGAGGCAGTTGCGTCAAACCACCGTTGTAGACACGCACATGTCCGTCGATATAAAGAGCACCCACTGATTCAGGTTCCAATTCCATCCAGTATTTGCCCAAATGGGCGGCCCAGCGCTCTGCACCGTCATTGGCACTCAATTCACTCATTTTCTTGCGCAGACAACGGACTTCGGGAATTCGATCCAACCCCAGCAGTTTTCCAAATTCTCCAGGGGCATGTCCTCGAAGTTTTTCTGTTGTCTTAATTCTGCACAAAGCCATCAGCGCAAGGAGGAGCAGCACATGATAAATCGTATAGTAACCGCTAACCATACCTAGAAACTGCTCTGCCCCATCAGCAATTCCCGCTTCCTACTGAAAGGCCCAATATCAGTGTAACTTGAGATTTGCTTTTCGTAAAGCTATGGCATGAAAAATACCTGAAAAACGCATTATGGCGCTCTATTTTTAAAAAAAGTGCCAAAACTGCAAATAAATTTGAATAAAATCTGGACATTACGCGAACGATGGTTCATGATTAGCTCCCATAAAAGTCATGAAACATCAAAGCCAACAAAAAAAGGGAAAGTTAGCTTCTCGAAAGCATCTTAGTGCTGATCCACTGTTCAAGGGTCTGCATAAAGATTTTCTGGGAGTATCAGACTACCGTGAGGGTGATCCCGAAATCTCAATGGCAGACGCCTTGATGTCTGGATTTGCCGTCTTTTCTCTCTAAGATCCGTCCTTGCTTGCTTTTGACAAACGAAGAAAAGCTGTTGGGAATTTGGAAAGCATTTATCACGTAGAAAAGATACCTTGTGACTCGCAGATGCGAACTATTCTGGATGAAGTAGACCCTGTGGAAATTCGGCCTGCATATAAGAATATCTTTCGAGAATTGCAGAGAGGCAAAGCCCTTGAGCCTATGGTTTTCTTCCAGGGATGTTATTTGCTATCTTTGGACGGAACAGGATATTTTTCCTCAAGGAAAATTTTCTCTGATAATTGTTTGCAGAAAGTAAACAAAAAGACCGGCGAAATTACCTATTACCAACAGTTGCTAGGGGCAGCAATTGTTCATCCCGGTTTCAAAGAGGTAATTCCGTTAGCGCCGGAGTTTATAATCAAACAAGACGGCCAAAGCAAGAACGATTGTGAGCGTAATGCTGCGAAACGTTTCTTCGAAAATCTAAGAGCGGACCATCCACACCTGCCCCTTATCATTACCGAAGATGCCCTAAGTTCGAATGCGCCACACATAAGGGAGGCGGAAAAATACAATCTCCGTTACATTCTGGGTGTGAAAAAGGGCGATCATCCCTTTCTGTTCAGAAAAGTGGAAGAGGCGCAAAAGAATGGCGAAGCCATTCAGTTTGATTTGGTCGACAAAGATGATCCCCAAAAAACGCATCGTTTCCTTTTCCTCAACCAAGTCTCGCTGAATGAGTCAAATCAGGACCTATCGATTAACTTCCTGGAATACTGGGAAATTACACCCAAAAAAACGCAACATTTCAGTTGGGTTACTGATTTTACCATAACAAACGGAAATGCTTATAAAATTATGCGAGGCGGTCGTGCACGCTGGAAGATAGAAAATGAGACGTTCAATACTCTCAAGAACCAGGGCTATCACTTCGAACACAACTATGGGCTCGGGAAGAAAAATCTGAGCGTAGTCTTTGTGATGCTCATGATGCTGGTTTTTTTGGTTGACCAAACACAGCAACTCTGCTGTCCCCTATTTCGAGCTACATGGCATAAGCTGGGTAGCAAAAGAGAACTCTGGGATCGCATGCGATCCTTGTTTAGAGATTTTGCGTTCAAATCGATGAGGATGCTTTACGAAGCTCTCTTTTACGGGATGAAATTCCAACCGCCGATTATTTTATATGATGGCGAGTGAATTCAATATGCATTATCAAAATGTAAAAAAGGCGTCAATTCTAGGAAAATTGGCATTTGCCAACAAGGGACATCTGTGCGGCAAATCATATGGGATTGGTTTTAGATCTTGTTTTTGGCCCTCGTCTTCAAGAATTGATTGGCCAAACGAGGAATTTCGGGTGATTTTCAGCAACGTTTTCTGACAACGGCACTTATTTTTAAAAAAATGTTAAAAGATAATCTCATTAGTGACTTGGGCGGGAATTGCTGCTGCCCCATGCAGCAAACCATTGGCCAGAAGTGCTGGAATCGCACACAGAACACCCCCTTTGGGGACATCCAGGCAGGATTCAAAATGAATCGTGGCTCCCATAGATTTCCCCAAGGATGCCAGAACTCGCTCCTCAACCCGGGTACAGGCAACTCCCATACCTTCAGAAGCCGCTCTATCTACAACGGTACGCGACGACTTACTGATGACGGTCTCCTGAGTCCCGGGTTCCGATAACCGACCTGCGCCTATCGCTTTGCGAATGGTGTCATACTTAACATTCAACTCCGAAGAAACATCAACCCTGCTGTAACCCTCATCAAGCAAGCCTTGCGCTTTTTCAATCACTTCCGGGGTCAATACATTACCACCCCGACGTCCAGGACGTTTCTTGAAAAAGGCTTCAATGCCACCTTTCCGAAGTTTATTGACCGATCGAATAACACTGTTCTTGCTTACGCCGAAGGTCTTTATTATCTGGATCTGACGACAAGCGCCTGCTTCAATCAGCTGACCAGTAATTATCTTGAAGAGTAGATGGTCTGTTTTCTCATGGCTAAAAATCGGATAAGTGCCAACAAAATATGTCCACCGATCTTCATCACGGTAGACACTTACCAACTGGTTGATTTGTGTTGCTCCTTTTGGGATTATGGGCAATATTAGCTGTGGCATGGTACCTTTCCTTTCTTTTTTTATCAAAAATATCATGTAAAAGGTGCCATGCTTATTTTCCGGTTGCAACTTTTTTTTGAACTCATCAGGAATGCTTCAAGTATTTGAAATTAAAATTGGTTTTTGCGGATCTTCCTTGAAAAAGATCTAAGCAGAGATCAAGAGTCCTGAAGTTATAAGAGTGATATATTATTTTAAAGGCAGTTGCGGCTTACTGCAGGGAGGAGAATGAAAATGGCGAAAGATCCAGGGATCGGCAAGAAAGTGATGGCCACCATCACGGGAGTAAAAGGAAATTGCGGCGCCGGGCACCAGGTGGGGGAATCCTTTGAAATCAGCTGCCATAACCCGGGCGGGTTGTGCGGGTTTTTCTATCATGACATTTTCCCGAGTCTATCCACCTTTCAATTTGGTGGAAATCTTCCCTGGTGGCAAGGCGACGCCATTGAACTGCAATGCCCCGATAACAATCTGGTTACGTTGAAACTGGAGCGCTTCGAGCGAACCTGATCAGGAGGCAAACTTTGAAGGGGCACCGCTGCTTTTGCCCATATAATTCATTAGCCCGGTTCTGCTTTCTCTTTAAAGAACAGAAGCGCTGGAGAATGAAATGATTGACATTGACAATGGGTTGTTTCTGCCTGAAGATTCGCCCGCCTCTCCTGAAATTCTGGCCACGCTTCTTTATTTCGGGTTGAAAGAAAACCGCTTTACTTTCGCGCCCGCATCAGGAGGCGTCCTGGCGTTTTCTCTGGATCACGGTATTTTATGGTTTCCCAAAACCATACTGGATCTTCTGGGTGTTCAGATGATTCGATCCCGTGGCGTGGAGGAAACACTCCAGTACCTAAGTGAGATTGCGGGATCCCGGGCGGGCTGGGCAGTGGGTTGGACGGCAGGGGGGGCCGCTGCCGCGGTTGCCACCATTGCGGGCTTCAGTGCCGGCCTTTGGATTCCCGTCGCGGCCGGAACATTCATCGGTTCTCAACTGGGGGCGATCGTCATGAAACGTCTGGGATTTCGGGGGCCCCCAAAAGAACTGACGGCATACCCGCTCCTCCTCGTTGATCATGTGGAACTCCTGACGCCGTCTTATCTGGCCCAGGTGTATGAACAGACAAAAAAACTGGTCAATAAATCAAAAGAACGGATCACCAGCAAGAGTGGTGGAGCCAAAAACCCGGTTGTCGTCACGGTGGTCAAGCGGTTTAAATCCTCCACGGATGAATTAAGATCATTGAAAAAACTTCATGAGCAAGAGCGGAAAGAAAAAAATATGGCCAGCGCCATCGGAGGATTTGTGGGGAGTACGATCGATCTATTGAAAGGCACACATTCTGTTTTTGATCTTCTGGATACGGAAACCGAGACCTTTGGATTCGATGATCCGTCCTACTGCAGAGCATTCATGGAATCATTGAAGAACCATGATGTCAAAGTAATCCAAAAGTGAAATCAAACGCTAAACCAGCCGTATATACCGCATCGTTTATCCTGATAGCCACTGCTAATTTCTTTACGGTATCCTCTCTGGGCTGCTTCTTCCTCTTCCCCATCTTTATTCTGAGTCACCAGGGATCAAAAGCGGACATCGGTATTATCATGGGGGCGAGTGTTCTTTCATCGGTCCTTTGCCGTCCATGGATTTCAGAGATGGTCGACAGGCTTGGGCGGAAGCGGTGCTATGGTGCCGGGTGCATGATCACCTGCCTTCTGGCGCTCAGTTATCTTCTGTTTCAGGGAGACCTGTCTACCTTTTATCTTCCACTTTTCCTCGTCAGACTTTTGCACGGAGTGGGACTGGCCATCTGTTTTACGGCCGGATTTACTTTCGTCGCTGACATTGTTCCTGAACAGCGGTTAAATGAAGGGATCGGCATGTACGGTGTGACGGCGCTTGTGGGAATGGCCGTTGGCCCCGTGATTGCGGAAATTGTTATTCGGGAACTGGGGTTTCAATCCCTATTTCTCGTTGCGGCGGGCATGTCGTTTCTGGGGTTCTGCCTTCATCTCCCACTGCGCGAGTCCTATGAAAGCCGTTTGAGTGGGTCGGAGGTGTCTTTTTTTGCGGTTCTAAAAAGAAAGAAAATGCTCCTGGTGACGGTTTTGGCGCTGCTTTTTGGTTTCGGCCTGGCCGCTTCCAGCAATTTTGTGTCTCCTTTTGCCCAGGAACAACACATCACCTTCATTTCTCTTTATTATGTGGCCTATTCGTCGGCTGCCGCATTCACACGTTTTTTTGGTGGGCGGCTTGCCGACCGGGTTGGTGAAAAACGGGTTATCCCGTACGCTTTCATTCTTACGGGAGCCGGATATCTGGTGCTGATGGCATTGGGCGGAAACGCCATCCTTTTTATTTCGGGCGCCATGAGCGGAGTCGGGCACGGTCTTCTTTTTCCATCCATGAATGCCTTTGCACTTCGAGATGAAGTAAAAGGAGTTCGGGGCAAGATAAACGGCATCTTTACGGGAGGTATCGACGCCGGGGGATTTTCAGGGTCCATTATTCTGGGATACATCGGAGAATGGGGCGGGTTTCAGGCCCTTTATCTTGTGGCGGGTGTTGCTTTGTTTGCTGGATTTGTGATCTACCGCATGAAACCGGGAAAGGATTGATTTCCAGTTGCAAAAATGCTTGAAAATTCCAACCGTTTCAAAAATCGATAGGCGCAGGCTGCTACCGTTATATGGTAACTGTCCATGAAATAGGAGACCACAAGATGTGGCTCAAATTTCAGTCTTCAGCCGCCTGGTGTACTTTGTAGATAGCTCCGTATCCTTTCAAAATACAGTTCCACATGTTGGGCTTCCTCAGTAAAAAGGAGCGCCGGAAAAACACATGCGTTAGTTGTACTTACCTTCGGTATTCTTGAGATATGTAGATCCGTCCAGATTCAAGAATGGGATAATGATGCTTGACTTTAAATTCGCACCAATTCGATGGAGCAGAACATTTCTGAGCCTTATCATTCTGGGATCCGACCACTACATATTGTGGTTGCCAAATTTTCAATTTTATTACAGATAGATAGCAGGATCATGTATAATCAGGTTGGTGACGTCAACGTCCAAACTGGACTAATCCCTCCCCAATGTTCATCAGTAAAAAGATCGGGGCTTCTCTGGAATTTTTGCATTTCTGTTTGCATCAGAAATTTTCGCGTGCTAAATTTTTTTGGAATTTGAAGAAGAATTGCATGGTACAAGGTTTCGTGACATCATGAACGGCGGTTTGAACCCATGGCGCTGGTGGTAACTAATGGATCTCACAAGATTCTGCCATCGCCGATTATTGTTAGTCTCTCTATATATTTCAACAATGACCCGGCCTGAAAAATGGCATAAATCGCAACGGTCCCTGCAACCCTCTGATTTGATGATATCACAACTTTACTGAAGACCAAAATTTGATTATTTTCTGTCATAAAGACACAATAAGGATGAGGCGGAACTTGGCCTGTCTCCGGGATGCCATGACGAATGTTGGCAATGCTTTATCAACTTAGACGGGAGGGAGTAAAATGAAGAAATCAATGTTTATCGGAACACTGTTTCTCTTCTTGGTCATTTCAATCCAATCAAACGCCGAGATGAAAATAACACCCGGTGGAATCACATCTCCCAACGATTCAGGTGAGGCTCACCTGATAGGAAGCTTTTCTTCCGCCATACCTCTTCACGGAGCTGTTGTTTATGGTGTTAACCGTAGTCATACTGCCGGTTTATTCTCATACGGCGGATATTTTTCTGCCGCCAGTCCCGACGGCAACGGCGTTTACGGTATTGCCACCGGTACCACCGGTACGGGCGTTTACGGTGTTGCTAATAATTCTGGAGATGTAACGAACTCTGGCGGATATTTTGAAGCCTCCGGTGCAAAAGGCAGGGGCGTTTACGGTTACGCCTCTGGTACTTCCGGTAGGGGCGTTTACGGGTATGCTTCCAACGGCGGTTATGTAACCAACTACGGAGGGTATTTTGAGTCCAGAGGCAGAAGCGGTAGGGGCGTTTTTGGATCTGCGTCTGGGTATGAAGGCGTTGGCGTTTACGCCGAGGCCGGTGGTAACCTGGGTCATGCCATTTACGCCGTGTCGACCAGTGCCAATGCTACCAACATTCGTGCCGAGGGTGGTAATATTGGTATTTGGGCAATTTCTGACAGTATCGGCGGGTTCTTTTATGGGAGGAACGCCCGCGGTAAGGGCGTTGAAGGCAGGGCTACGAGTACGGATAATGAGACAAACTATGGTGGACATTTCTCGGCCAGTGGTGGTAGCGGTAGGGGCGTTTACGGATATGCTGACGGCGCTGACAGTATTGGAGTTTGGGGATCTGGGGAAGCATATGATTTTTATGCAGGCGGTATAGGCAGCACCAATTACGGCCCTTTCACCGGTGCCCATGAGGTGAAATTCGCACAGGATATGCCGGGAGAAATATTGCCAGGAACAATTGTTTCGGTAACCGGTAAGACTGAAATATCAAATACTGGAGCGGGAAAAAAGTCTCTTTCTTCCACACTGCCAACGGTGACTTTATCCTTAAAGGCAAAAGACAAGGCAGTATTTGGCGTGCTTGTTCGCCAATGTCCTCTTCCAGACGGTCACTGGTACGAAGCCAAAGAAGAAGAAACTTTCGGAATTGTAAATGCCCTAGGTGAAGGACGGGTCTGGGTAACTGACATCAAAGGGAAAATTCAGGCAGGAGACTATATCACCACATCATCTGTTCCAGGATACGGTCAGCTGCAGGATGATGATCTGCTCCATTCCTACACTCTTGGAAAAGCCATAGAGACTGTTGACTGGGATCAGATAAATGATTCAGTGAAGCATGATGGGGAGACGTTCAAACGGTATCTCATTGCGGTTGTATATACTAGCGGGTAGGGATAGCTTTGCTCGTCAATAATAACTGGGGCTTTTATCCATTATGGTAATATAGGTTATCTGGTTCCAGAGCTAATTTCAGATTAGAGCAACATCTCCAAATTATGGCTTGAAATGCTTTATGCGTCACATGAGGTCAACTCCACTCTTTCGGCCGGAATGGATATCACAAGCGATTTCTCGCAGCAGAACGGCTGTGATATTATCATTGGGGGGGGAGGACTGTGGGTTGAGAGAATCATGGAACTGACAGTTTTTTGGATGACATCAGACGGGTATATCCAACGTATTTGGAGAATAGAATCCACGGCAATATTCTCAATATATACTCAGAGACGACCGGCCCTGAGAGACGGAATCAATCTCAGCGTTCTTCAAGCCCGCTGACTTGATGATATCACAGCTTTTTTGTGCTTTACGATATTTTGGGTTTTGGGATAAGAAATGGGTGCAAGTGAAGCTGTAATATTTTCAAAATGGGGTCCATATTTTCATGAGGTCATTTAATGGAGAATCCGAATGAAATAGGCTATGATTGAACAAACTCAATTACTCACCTTTTCTGAATTTAGATTCTTACGAATTAAGTCTGAGAGTCCATCTCTCAGAATGTTTAAGCTGCTAATAATTCAGTAATTTTTTCAATATAGTCATCAGCCCGGTGGTACGCTTTTTCGAGCTTGCTGTTTAAGACGTACACTTTGTTGGGCCTGTGATGAAAAAGGCTGTTGGCCAAAGGACCGAATAAGCGTTTGTGAAACAAGATGAACATGGTTGCGACGTTCACCCCTTTTTCGGTCAGCATGTACGAATATTGTCGACCATTGCGTTTTACAAGACCATGTGCTTTCATCTTTCTCAAATCATAGCGTAATTGGTTGATGGTATAGTTGGGCAGTTCAAAGGCATCGATGATGGTTTTATGGATTTGAGCAGAGGACCAGCCGTTGAGGCAAATTCCCGTGTGCATTATCGTTTCCATCAGGCGAATCATCCGGGTGTCTTGAATTTTTATGCCGGCAATGCGGGTGTTTCCGCATGTAATCGGTAATGCAAGTCTCTGAAGTAAAGGGAAGTCAAAGTGGGCATTTAGTGTACGGGATTGAACCTCAGCAAAACGATCGAGAATTTCCTTTGATGTTTTTCGAACTTCGTCAAGATGTTCAAGCGACTTCTTTATTCGTAAGTCAGGAAGATTGTTGGAGCAGACTTCCATTCGAAGAAATGTGCGAAGTTTCTCATATTGTTTTACAAAAGAGTTTTTGAAATAGGCCCGAAAAATATAATGCGCCTGATCTGTCCGTTCTAAAACAGTTTGTAATTTTCCCTGGAATCTTTTTGTGATACGCCACCCGAAGATATTGGATATCTTATCGGCGGTCATTGAAAAAAAGCTGAGTTCACAGGATCTTTGAAATAGCTTTCGAATGGGAAAATTCCGGCGGAAAATGAAATTTTGGCAATATTCGATTTGTGAAATGGCATAAAATCGCCGCAGATTCATTTTTTGCCTTTCTCGTTTGGAGAATTTCGGGCTGACAATGAGAGACCAGTATTCAATACGTTCACGGATTATGTCGTGGTTTAACCTGTCGGCGGTTGCCTGAAGCATAGAGGGATCTTCTACGGAAACAAATGCATTATCATTTTTCTTGTACTTGACTCCGATTTTTGACAATTCCTGCTCAATAAAATTGTGTCCATTCAGGTAAGAGGTGGTTTGAAAAGGTAGAAATGAAGCAACACGGATCAACATGGGGCCGGCAACCTGATCGTAGATGTAGAAATAGTAGTGGGTGAAACGACTCCGGGTCTTTTTGATAATCCTGTAGTTTGGATCTTTTGTCGGATACTTTGGTTTTACGGACCGAAAGGTGTTGCCCTGCTCCATGCTCTTTAAGATGAAATAGACGCCGAACTGATTCTTGCGTTGCATGGCTTTAAGATAAGGGCGTACGTAATCCTCTTTACGAACACCTTTTTGTGCCCATTCCAGAGGAATCCCATGGTTTTGTGCATAGGAGTCAACCCAGTGGTTGTAATCTTTGGTGTGCAAACCCAGGAGTTCCTTTGTAATACAGGGTTCTTCGAGAATGTTTCGAAAAAAATGCACAACATTTTCCGGGCGTGATAGCATGGAAATGTACCCATTTATTACGATGCGATCAAAACAGTGATATATGAAGCCCATCATCGGTGAAAATATTTGGATTAAAGTTTCCATCGGTTGTTCCTCCTTTTGTTTTGTGTTGCCAACATAATTATTGGTGGAACAACCGGTGGATTTCAATCTTAAAATTTCAAATATCTTTGGCTAGCATTAATAAATGGAGGAAAACAATGATGACTCAATACGCCAAGGTTTCATTTTGGGCAATACTGTTTGGATTAGTTATGCTTCCCATTTATGTATCGGCAGCAAGTATTACTGAAAAAAGTGCAGCTATTGGTGAAGGTTGTGTCGCCGACGGTGAAAATTCCACCGCCATGGGCCTTAAGACCACCGCTTCAGGATACATTTCCACAGCCATGGGCTATAAAACCATAGCCAGCAAAGCATTATCGACGGCTATGGGTAGTAATGCGAGAGCAGAAGGTATGGCTTCCACCGCCATGGGGTGGGAAACTTTGGCGAGCGGTGAATATTCCACCGCGATGGGCTATTACACCACGGCCGGCGGCGATTATTCTACAGCCATGGGCCTATACACCAAAGCCAGTGCAGTTGGTGCGACCATCATCGGTCACGGCAATGGCGCCGCTGATAATCTGCGATTGATAAATAACGTCGTTAATTCTTTCATGGTGGGATATATGACTAATTCTTCGGATATTACCCCTGAGTTTTTTGTAAAGCACGGCGGTGTCGGCATCAATACCACCAATCCATCCACCAGTCTCCACGTCAAAAGAGACATATCAGGCTATGCTGATTTGGAAAATCATGTGGCGGCAATTGAGAACACATCTACAGATGCCAGTCCGGATGTGCTAATGCTCAAAGTGAACATCGAAAACCCAAACAATGGCAATAACTTCATCACTTTTAGCGATAGCACCAAACTTGTGGGCGCCATTGAAGGAAATGGAAGCGGTGGCATTCAGTTAAATACCTCAGGCGGGGATTTTGCTGAATACCTGCGAAAATCAAATCCAAATGAAGCATTGAAGCCTGGTGACATCGTTGGTTTGTTTTCCGAAGGTGTCAGTAAGAAGACGGAAAATGCTCAAAGACTCATGGTGGTAAGCACTGCCCCAGCGGTTTTGGGGAACCGTCCTGTGAATAATATAAATTCAGCTTATGCACCAGTGGCATTCCTGGGCCAAGTGCCTGTAAAAGTAATTGGGTCATTTTCAGCGGGTGATTTTATTATTCCTTCCGGCCGAGCAGACGGTATTGGAATCGCTGTTTCGCCAAAGGCCATCACACCATCACAATATGCTTCTGTCATAGGCCGCACCTTAAATTCCCATAAGGCAAAAGGACTAAACGAAGCGATCGTAATGGTGGGCTTGCCTCAGCACGAATTGTGGAATGGTATCATCAAAAAGAGGGATGCTCGTATTGCGAAACTTGAAAACAGACTTGCGGCACTTGAATCCAAAAGAAGTGATTCCATTGATATTGGTCTATTACCTGGCGCAGGGCTCCTTGTTGGTTCTCTGGGTTTTCTGTGGGTGGACCGAAAACGGAGATTGAAGAATTACGTTCGATGCTAAAGGAATTGAAAAGCTGATTCATTGAACCAGCAAGAACAAATTATGGGGAGGGACGATAAGGTCAAAGGTCATTGGCAGGATTGGCCTGCCAACAAGATAAGAATAATCGTCAGGTGGCTTATAGCTCAAAGTCACCACCTCCCCACCAGTTTTGTTAATTAGCCCGAATATTGAGTGGCAATATTCTCAATCTATCACAGCTTTTCAATGAAAAGGCCCACCACAATATATGGGGTATCGTCCAAACGGCTTTGTTTCCAGATACTGTCAATTCCCATATAAAGCGTGAAGAATTGTTCTGGCAGTCTTACGAAATTCTATGGAATATGATAAAGAAATTTAATGCACGGATCTTAGCGTCTTTACCACCCTACGGCTTTAGCTGATTGCACATGTAGCCTTCTGTCCCACCCCTTTCGTGTATTGTGTTGGCAGTGTTTCCGCTTCATTTCGAGGAGTATTATTTCTACCTAAAACATTCAAAGAGGAGTATTATTTCTACCTAAAACATTCAAAATGGAAGGAAGGCAGGATGAAAACGAGAATCATGTTTTATCTGGCACTGGTGGCGCTGTTCGGATTTTCGGGAAATTTGTTTGCCATGGAGGAGACGCAGGAGCGTATGGATGTAGTAGGAGAGCCTTCAGAGATATACACACCCCAAGAGTATGATGAGATAATTCACCCGCAGGCGACCGAAGACCTATATAATACCTTTTTCGGCACGGGTGCCGGGCAAACCATGCTTCTACCATATCCACCTCCTAACCTAGGGCTGTCAAATACCTTCATCGGCAGCCAAGCCGGATACAGCAACCTGGAAGGCTCGGCCAACACTTTCGTTGGGCGAAATGCAGGCTATAAAAACACATCGCCGGGGAATACGTTTATCGGTTACTATGCCGGTTTTTCCAATACATCGGAGGAAGGGAACACCTTTGTTGGCGCGAACGCCGGAGAGAAAAACAACGGGGGGCAGTTTCCCTTTTTTGGTACTGACAATTCATTCTTTGGAAAAACGGCCGGATATAACAATACCACAGGATTTGCTAACGCCTTTTTCGGAAAGGATGCCGGCTACAGAAACACCACGGGAATTGCCAATTGCTTTTTTGGAAATGATGCCGGTTACACCAACACCACCGGGGGGTCCAACGCCTTTTTCGGAACAAGTGCCGGGTATTATAACAATGGGACTGGGAATGCCTTTTTCGGATGGCGATCCGGTGCCAGAAACACGAGCGGACAATCCAATTCTTTTTTTGGACACGCTTCCGGACGATTTAATGAGACCGGAAGCAACAACACCTTTTTCGGTAGTGAAGCGGGAAATAATAACAACGGAGCGGACAATTGTTTTTTTGGCTCTAATGCCGGTTTTAATAACACCATCGGAGAAAAAAACGCTTTCTTCGGGGTAGGAGCCGGACGGAATAACGAGGGGGGGGGGAATGTTTTCCTGGGTTACTACGCGGGATACAAAGAAACCGGTTCCAACCTGCTATACATCGACAACTCGGATATTGAAAAGCCCCTTATCTGGGGGGACTTCAACACCAATAGTGTGGTGATCTACGGAAACTTCAGGGCTATCGCCACCTCTAGCTCTTCGGACGGGCGATGGAAAAAGAACATCAGACCGTTGAAATCATCCCTGGATAAGATTGCAAACCTTCAGGGCATTAGCTATGAGTGGAAAGTTGACGAATATCCCGATGTGGGCATGACGGAAGGCAAACAGATTGGCCTTGTCGCCCAGGATGTGGAGAAAGTTCTCCCTGAATTGGTATCTGAAGACAAAGATGGTTATAAGGGTGTATCCTATTCAAAATTGACGGCCGTTCTCGTTGAAGCTGTTAAGGAGTTGAAGACTGAAAATCAGAACCAGAAAAACCTCATGAAGGAGCAACAACATCAATTTGAGAAACAACTTGGGAAACAACAGACCGAGATTGAAGAATTACGTTCGATGATAAAGAAATTGAAAAGCTGACGTCTATTAGATCAGCAGAGGAAATATGGGGAGGGACGATTACGGATTACACGGTCCTTTTGACGGCAGGATTGGCCTGTCGCCAATTAAATCAATCGTCAGGTGGCTTCTGGCACGGGGTCACCACCTCTCCTCCAGTTTTATCGATTGCAGAATGCTTTTCGCCTTTCCGGAAGTCAATTCTACTCTCCCAGTCGGAATGGATATTACGAGCGATTTCTCGCAGCTGAAAGGTTGTGATATCATCATTGGGAGGGGGTGGACTGACGGTTGAGAGATGCATGAAACTGACCGTTTTTTGGATGACACCAGCTGGGTATATCCAACTTATTTGGCGAAGTGAATCCGAGGTAATAATCTCAATGTATATGTATTACGGAACGACCTGCTTTTCACCGGATAACATCACAAATGTAATGATATTCAGATCCGTATAATAACTGTTTGGCTCTTCGCATCAGGATCAGATGACTATGAATGAAAATGGAAAAAGAGACATGCTCAGAGCGGTGTTTGATGCGCTACCATCACTAGTTTTTGTGGTCGATCAAGATGTGAGGATTCAAGAGTATAATGCGGCAGCTTCCGATCTCTTGATGGGCGAGAGGAAGACCGTCCTTAAACGGCGAGCCGGCGAAATACTATTTTGCATACATTCGAGTGAAGTGCTGGAGGGATGCGGTAGATCTCCGTCCTGTGAGGACTGCATTATCAGGAATTCCGTAACAAAAGCATTCCGAGGGAACCGTGTTGTTCGCCGTCGCACAAGAATAGAACTCATCCGAGATGGGAACAAGATAGAGATTTACGCACTAATCACAACTTCTCCCTTTTCCTTCCAAGAGAGGCCACATGTGTTGCTTGTGATTGAGGACATCAGTGAGATAGCCGAGCTTTATCGCATGATACCCATTTGTTCTGTCTGCGGAAAAGTGCGAGACGATAAGGAATCCTGGATGCGGGTCGAAACCTATTTCAAAAACAGTTGGGACGTCGATTTTTCTCATGGTCTTTGCCCTGACTGCTTTAAAATCGAGATGGACAAAATAGAAGCATGCGACAAAGCCGAATAAGGCACTCCAGCGGACACGGACAAGCCGCGCCGCTGAGCTTTCGTTAATTTTGCGTTATCTAACTGTTGTGAAATCCAACGTATTTGAAGAATTGAATCCAAGGCAATATTCTCAATATATATCAACCATGCCAGACCTGAGATACGGGATTAATTTCAACGTTCGGTCAAAGCCTCTGATTTGATGATATCACAACTTTTTTGGGCTTTACGATATTTTGGTTTTTGATATATAAAATAATTTAAGGTGAGGCTGGAATATTTTTGAATCCGAGGCAATACCCCTTCTAAAGAATGTAAGACATAGTCCATTATGCACCTGCCATCACGCCTTGAAGACGAACAAAAGTTCTGCACGATATGCGTATATTATTTTCTTCCAGTTCCCTAAGACTGGTAATATCCAACATATCTCAGGCACAATTTCAAATGAGAAACAGACAGGATATTTTGAGAACCTATGGCCCATTAAGTCCTAAAATCAGAGGCTCAAGCCCGACAGGCTGCTGGTTTAGCGTGCTATCTCAAATATCAGGCTTATCAACTTTTCAAATCCTTGATTAAAGCCTGCAATTTTTCAATTTCAGCCTGCTGTTTTTCATTCCGGGTTTTCAGCTCCTTAACGGCTTCCACAAGCACAGCTGTCAGCTTCGAGTAGGATACCGATTTATAGCCATCCTCATCTTCCGATACCAGCTCAGGCAACTCTTTCTCCACGTTCTGGGCCAGAAGGCCGATCTGTTTTTCTTCTGTCAGTCCCATGTGGGGATGTTCGTCTGTTTTCCAGTGATAACTCACCCCTTGAAGGTTCGATATCTTATCCAGAGAGGATTTAAGCGGTTCAACATCCCTTTTCAGCCGTTGGTCCGAGGACATATGGCTTGCGATGGACCGGAATCCACCGTAAACAACGATTAATCTTTTGCTGAAATCACCGTAGATTAGAGGTTTGGTGTAAACATCTGAACTATCGATATAAAGCTTGTCTGAGCCAGTCAAATTACCCCCCGCCATGTAACCGATGAACACATTATTCGATCCAGTTTGATTCACTTTTCCGGCGCCCTTCCCCACAAAGGTGTTTTTTGCCCCAGAAGTGTTGTTAATCCCTGAATCATGACCGACGAAGGTGTTATCATCCCCGATGTTGAAGCCCGCGTTAGTGAGGCCCCCGGCGCTGCACCCCAAAAAGGTGTTGTTTTCTCCCGTGGTGTTGCCTCCCCCGGCATTCATGCCGAGGAAGGTATTTTCCTTCCCCGTCGTATTGTTTTTTCCCGAACTGCTTCCCACAAAAGTGTTGGATCTGTTGCTGTTGTTTTCTCCCGCAGACGATCCCACAAAGGTGTTGTTGTCTTCCGTGGTGTTTGTGTTTCCGGCATTTCTTCCAAGGAAGGTGTTATTATTGCCGTCGATATTGTTGGCGCCGGCGGCGTATCCCAGGAATGCATTCGAATGGCCCGCGGTATTGTCGTATCCGGCATCTGTTCCCACAAAGGTGTTTTCATGTCCCGAAGTGTTGCTGAACCCGGCATAGCGTCCGAAGAAGCTGTTTTTCTCCCCGGCGTTGCTCTTTCCAGCATAGTATCCCACAAATGTGTTCTGGCCTGCGGTTGAGTTGGTGTACCCGGCCCAGTACCCCATGAAGGTGTTTTCCCCCCCGCTGGTATTGCTGAACCCGGCCTCGCTTCCAATGAAGGTGTTTTTTTCTTGAGTATTATAGGCACCCGCGTTTATCCCCACAAAGGTATTGTATGCTCCGGTAGTGTTTCCTTGTCCGGCATGATGTCCAATAAAGGTATTCGCATTCCCGCTGGTTGTCCCGTATCCAGCTTGGACACCGACGAAAGTATTGAACATTCCGTAGGCGTTAATGCTATGTCCCGCAAGATCTCCTACAAAGGTGTTTATACTGTTGTCGGTCAGGTTCGGGTTTACGACCCCGTCATACTCATCGGTTGTGCTCATGGATAACGGTTCATCTACCTCCTCTGTTCCTCCAAGCGGTTGAACCATCTGGCTGTCGGCGGCCCCAGCGACTGCCGAATGCCATAAGGAAAAACCGATTACCGCACAGGGAAATACCATCAGAAATGAAAAAAAGAACATGGTTTTCGCTTTCATGTGAATTCTCTCCTTTTCCTGGAATATGGAATTGTCAAAAAACAGAAAATCGCTATAACCGAATCCTTTATGGAGCCATGGCTGCATAATACATATTTATTTTTCCAGAAGGCCCGTATCAATGGAACATGCCGTCATCATAACAAAATTTGAGAAATATCTTCAACAAAGTAGCACAATCAAGGCGTGCCTGTTCCATCGAATATTAAAACAAGAGCAGGCGTTCTTTTAAAAAGGTCACCTTGCTGGTTTAGCCTTGGCAATGGTCAGTACATTGGCTGCGACAATTGGTGATCAGACATAGGATTTAAATGAGTCCCAACCTTTCCAGTTGCAGCGGGTCAGGCCAAGACAGCGTTTTAACAATATTCAATTCCGGCCCTGAATCGGCGCAACCGACAATAAACGTATTGACTGCCGCTCAGGGGACACTGGTATCATAAACGATCTCTCACAGCCGAGTGGCTGTTATACCATCATTGGAGGGAACGTCCTGAGGGTTGAGAGATGCGTGAAACTGGAAGCTTTTTGGAGGACATAAGACCGGTAATATCTGGTACATACATCCGGCGGCTGAAGGGTGGCAATAAGAGCCACGTACCTGATTCACCGTATGATTCAAACCGCCCTCCAGATTATGCACAAAAGGCACTACATCTTGTGTTTATCTCCCCGTGGATAGCCCTCACACGATGTATGGTTCCAAAAAAATACAGGCCTCATCAGTGCTAGAATTTCGCACCGCTTTTGATACCCTTGGCCTTCAGCAAGTTTTCCCTATAGGCCTTGTACGCAGCCTTCTTGATGTCTTCGTCAGAGGCCCAGATGGTCAGGGAACGAGCAGACACATTGGCTTTGACGCATAAGCCCTCCTGGGGACCCCGATCGCAGCCCCAGTACAGATAATTGCCATGGTGCTTGGAGGGCTTGCCATAACGCTTTATTAAGGCCTCTTTAACACTTTCGACTTCCATGTCCTCTTTCTGCTCGAACTGGATCATATAAATGCGGCCATCGGCTGTGGCCTCAAAAAAAACGTACACAGGGGCCTCTTTGATAGAGCCCTCATAGTTTCTTATCATGTCGGGGCCCGGACTGCTTTTTCCCCTGGAAAAAACCACCTCGCTGTACTCATTGTTGGTTTTCTTAAAATAGCCATATGCTTTGAGAAGATGAAAACGGCTCTTTTCGGCGTTCATGTCCCCACCCAATTGAAGCCCTGATACCACAAATTTGCTGCGATCAACTGCAGGTATGTCTTTGGTTTTGGTTGCCTTCACTTCAGGCGCCTTTTTTTCCGCCACGTCAGGAGAAGTTTTTATATCCGCATCTCGATAGGCCTCAAAGCAAGGCTGCCACCGCTGCTGCAATATGCTCGGGTCTCCTTCGGGATTGGCTTTAAGAAAATTCTTGAGGGTTTTAAGCCCATAGCCGCATTTTATCATGCAATCCCTGCAGCGAGATTTACTGCATTCATCGAGCATGCCACGCATATCCTTTAGAACCGCGTCGGGATTTGAAAAATCGGGTTTGTCTCTGCACCATGCCGTCGGTGTGGTCACACAGATAGAAGTCACAATAATTAACATCCACATAAAAGAACGCCTCATAGGATATCCCTCCTTTTTTTCAACCAGAGTTCTCTGGTTGAGCCTGCTTTTACAAAAAAACCCGACATTAATTTTAGCCTTTGTACGGTTTTTTGAGCAAACGGTTCCAACAAATGGATGAGTATCTCATTAAAGATGATTTGGCGATAGAAAACCCTCATTTTGGGAAAAATTATATTTGCTTACGTTTTTTTTGTCAAACAATAGCCGACCTCATGATTCTCTGTAGATAAGAGGTTGGATAGTAATGAGCCACATCTCCAAATTATGGCTTAAAATGCTTTGTGCATCTCATGAGGTCAATTCCACTATCCCGGTCGGAATGGATACCAGAAACGATTTCTCGCAGCCGAATGGTTGTGATATTATCATTGGGAGAGGGCCAAATGAGGGTCGAGAGAGACATGAAAGTTGCCGTTTTTTGCATGACATAAGATGGGTATATCTGGTACCTTTCCGAGTTATAGCTGTTGGGAAGGAGTGGGAGCCTTTCAGATCAGCTCTTATCTCCTTCACAACTCTATAACTCGGGACGTTATTGAACATTTTCTGGACTACGAAAGAAAAAGTTCATCCAGTTTTGACAAATTTTAGGTGAAGCTCCATTTTCATATTTAGCCATCCTGAATAAACAGGTGGCAGAGAAAAAGCAGTCTAGTTTAGCTGCGAATGAAAGGAGGAGCCTCACCATGAGAAAAAGAAACATTTATCTGAACCAAAGTCAAGAATTGCTCAATCTTTTTGAAGACGCTGGGAACAATTCAAAAGTCATGTGTGTTCCAATGGATTACGCCAAAAAAGACCATATTGTTATGTTTTGTGATGGCAATGGCCATATTCTTAAGAAACCCTTTTCCGTCAGAAACAACCCAGAGGGGATTGAATACCTCACCGACCAGGTAACCCGGTCTTGTCATTATCGCCAAATAAGCCATAAACATGTGTTCTTTGGCGGAGAAGACGTTGGTTCATATGCCGAAAATTTTGTTGATACTTTACGATCCGGGGGATGGATTGTTGCCGGTGTAAATGCCCATGACGCAAAAAAGCAACGAGCAAACCTGCAAGCCAGCACGGACCGCCTGGACTTAATGGGCATTGCATCAATGCTGCTTAACCGGAGGGCAAAATGCTCTCCTGCTCAATCTGGCATTTATCGTAACCTCCGCACAGTGGTTCGTCACAGGAAAAAACTCGTTGCCCTGTCAACAGAGGTAAGAAATAGAATTCATACGGTTGTTGACCGGCTCTTTCCCGGTTTTCTGGATGAGAAAAAGAGCGGCATTTGTCCATTTTCAGTAACCTCCTTATACCTTATGGAAGACCGATTCAGTTCTAACCAGATCCGCCGCCGAAAACAGCCCAAACTGATTGAAATCCTTCGCCGCTATGGCATAAAAAAACCGGAAGATACCGCAAAAAAGCTTCAAAGCTATGCCAGCTGTGTCCTTAGTATGCCAAACGAATATATCAGTACTTTTCAACTTTCACTGAGTCAGCATGTCAAGCACTTCAGGTGTTTGAGAGACAGCATCGAACAATTGGAACATGAAATTGCCGTCTGGCTCGCCCAAACAGAAGGTGCGTTTCTCACAAGCATACGCGGGATTGGCATTGTGCTGGCTGCGGGTATAACCGGCGAAATTGGTAATCCGCACAATCAGAAACCGGTGAAAAATCTGGTTTCATATTCGGGCATTATTCCCAGGGTCAAACAGACCGGTGGAACCGAGGGCAAAACCCATACAGGTAAAGTCGCAAAACGCTGTAACCACATTCTTAAAGACTATGTCGTGCAATCTGGCAATCACCTGGGATTACACGGTCCACAGGACTTGATGACCGATTACAAGCGGCGGGAGGCAGCCGGACAACATGCTGATTTCGGCATTGCCCGCAGATACCTCCGCACAGCCATGTGTCTCATGCGAAAACCCCAGATATATTTACCTCCCGAATTTCGTAATGCAGAAACAACACCTGAAGAACGAGCCGGCTATTATCTTATGGCCTGGCCCGCCCTTCGGGATAAATGGAAGAAAGCAGGTGCTATTGAAACTGCTTTTGATGATAATCATTTTTTAGGCCGTTGGCGAAACATGGTACAGGAGCTATATGAAATAAAGCTTAAACTGTAGGCATAATCCATCTGAACATAACGGTTCCGCTTGCGGTTTTCGCGGTTTCGGCGGACAGGATGGCTATGGCATAACCGCCGCAATAATCCTGCTTTAGGAGGATACCATTGACGGCTCGTTGGAGAGTGTGATCCTGTTCGTCCGAAAACCTTTATGGCTCCAAGGTGCTCTGATCCTTCAATATGAATGAGATCTAGTCATACCAGATTGCCAAATCGGACAACAAGGACGGGGTTTTTCACCTGTAACGCCGAAATGCGAAAAACCAAAAATGCAATTGTTATGTCCTAAGTCCCAGGATATTTGACCCCGAAAGTCTTAAAATAAGGTAACCCGCCAGCCCGCTATCCCGTCATTGTACTGCGTTCTATCCGGACATCCCGTCATCCTGCGGGAAGACTGTAGTCACGATTCTGATATCCCGCTGTCAAGCTACCCCGCCCAAGCGTTAATAGAAGACTATCCCGCCCTTTGAAAAAGTATCCCTCCTGGTTTATAGAAAGGTTTCACCAAAACCAAACGACAGGAGGGATACGTTCATGCCACCGACAGCGACAATGAAAGATATTAAAGCATATCTGAGGACATGCGAAAAGGGAGAAGTTACGCCTGAGAACCTGCCCCCTTGCCCGCGCTGCGATGTTGAGAGTCTCTATTTCAAGAACCATGCATACCGAGAACGGCTTTTCTTGATTATCGTCGACATGGTTGTCCAACCGATCCAGGCCTATCTGCTCCGGTTCCGTTGCCCCGGTTGTGGAAAGACCTTTCCCTCCTATCCCGATTTTGCAATGCCCTATAAGCGCTATACCCGTCAGACCATAACAGGTTTTGCCGAGCGTTATGTGAGCTCCGACGACACCTATGAGCAGGCCGTCATGGACAAGGATGAAAAGGGCGTGCCCGGTTATGCCGACGGAGAAAAGATCCTGGCCTCATCCACCGTCCACAGATGGATCACAAGCCTGGGCCGTTTGGTGAACACCACCCGGAAAGCACTGGACCTGATCTGCCAGGAAAACCCAAAAACCCCTATTTGCCGCGACCTCGCTCAATGGGTCGTCCCCCGCCCAAAATACAGATCCGAAGGCCGCAAAACGTGTCTGTTAAACTGCTTTGGGTTCCTTGCAACCGAGGCCCTTTTCAAAACCGTCTTTCATCTCTCGATTTTCACCAAGTTGGCCATAGCCTGCGCCTTTGTCTGAAGTAAAGTCACCTCCATCGGCGCCCACGAGGGCGTCACAGATCGAAAGGAGGTGATTTTTTGGACAAAGAACAGGAAAAATGGGCCATCTTCTGGTGCGATCTGTTAAGTCCCGTCATTTACGGCGAGATCGAGCCGGAAGCAACCAACCAGTTTCTCAAACAAAAGGCAAAGGAGCCGGTGCAATATCCGGACGGGCGTACCGGTACGCCCTCGATCTCTACCCTGCGTCGGAAACTGAACCGTTACAAGCAAGGGGGTTTTGACAACCTGGATCGAAAAAAACGCGCTGACCTCGGAAAACCGCGTAATGCCAGTGCCCAGGTGATCAAAAAGGCAATTGAGCTGAAGAAGGAACAGCCCCGCCGAAGCCCCCGAACCATCAACTTCTTCCTTAAGGACAGGTACGGGACCACCGTGCCGCGCTCCACATTGTACCGGCACCTGAAACAGGCCGGCGCTACCCGCATTAAGCTCGGTGTTACCCGAGAAAAAATTCGCAAACGGTGGACCCGGAATCATACCCACGATCTCTGGGTCGGTGATTTCGAGGAGGGACCCTATGTCCTTGAACAGGGAGATGTCGTTCCGACCCATCTTTCAGCGTTCATCGACTGCCACAGCCGGTATGGGGTCGAAGCCCGCTACTACTTCAGACAAAACCTGGATATTCTCATCGACTCATGGATCCGGGCTCTTTCCATTCACGGTGCACCGGTTGAGCTCTATGTGGACAATGCCAAAGTCTATCATTCCATCGGACTCAAGGCCGCCTGTCACCGTCTCAACATCCGGCTTTTGCACAGGCCCCCCCTTGACCCGGCGCCGGGTGGCCTCGTGGAAAGGTTTTTTCAGACCGTGCAGGACCAGTTTGAAGCCGAGGTGCGTGCCGGCGACATCCTTTCTCTTGACCAGCTCAACCGGGGATTATCCGCATGGATGGCCGTCAGTTACCATGAATCAAAAAGCGCCGAAACCGGCCAAACCCCGCAGAAGCGTTATCAACAGGGACTTACCGCTATCCGGCAGGTGGACATGGGCCGCGTCATCGAGTCCTTTATGCAAACGGCATTTCGCACCGTCAACAGAACCTTCTCGGATGTTCAACTCAACAAACGCTTCTACCAGGTCGATCCCAAACTTCGAGGGGATCGCGTTCAAGTGCGTTTCGACCCCTTTGCTTCATGGGATGGGGTGAAACTCTATTCTCTAAAAGACGAATATCTCGGAACCGGCGTTCTCCACAACCGAAGCACGGCGCCGACCACACCGGCGCCCGTGCGGACAAAACCCGAACACAGCTTCATCGACCTTTGGATCAGACAACATAAAGAGGCCCTCAATGCGCAGGCAGGCATTGATTACCGGAAAGTCCTCCAGCAAAGGACATGGCCCTTTTACGAGTTTGCCAAAACCGTGGCCCGGCTCATGGGCCGAAGAGCTGGGTTAACAGGCCTTTCAAGCGCGGAACTCGAAACCCTTAAGAAAGTCTACAACCAGAGCCGTGACATCACTCGCAAAATGGTCGAACAGGCCTTTGAAAAAGCACAAAAGCCGGCACTGGCCTACATCATTTTGGAACTCAAGCAACTCATCCGAAAGGAGGCAAACCATGTTTCTTAACCATTTTTCCCTGAACGATCACCCCTTTATTGAGCATCCACCCATCCGGTGGCTGATGAGAGATCCCCGTTTCGATGAGGCCCTGGCCGGGCTTCAGTTCTTCGAACAACAGGGCAGCATCGGACTCATTTTAGGCCAGACCGGCATCGGAAAGTCGTCTCTTTTGAGACTTTTTATCCACGAGCTGCCCCAAAACCGGTATCAACCTCTTTATCTCCATTTAACCCCTATAAACGCCAATGCCTTTCTCAGGCTCATGGTCGCCAGTCTAGGTGAGAAGCCAAGAATTGGCAAAGATCGCATGCTGCTTCAGATCCTGGACCGCATCAAGCAGAATGAAAAGGACACGCTGCTTATCATTGACGAAGCGCATTTGATCGATCCAAAGACTCTCACCGATCTCAGGGTGCTGATCTCATCCATCGGAGAACGGATACCCCTCAAAATCCTCCTGTGCGGCCAGGAAGATTTACGCCACATCCTCAAGCGCTCTTCCCACGCCGATCTCCTCCACCGCATTACCTTCAGGCTCTTCCTCAAACCATACACGAAGGATCAAACCGCCGGATATATCGATAACCGGATCATAAAGGCCGGGGGATCAGCAAAAATCTTCGAACCGGAGGCCAGGGCCCTCATCCATGATTATGCCGCGGGGGTTCCTCGCCAGATCAATAATATCGCCACCGCGTGCCTGCTCAATGCAACCTCTCAAAGCATCCATAAAATCAACGATGCCCTGGTCAACAATACCATGGCGCAATTTCAACTCCCATAGGAGGTGTCATCATGACAAAAGGCTACTTTCCATCTGATTTCCTCAGGATGCTCAGAAACCAGGTCCCCATTGACACAGTCATAGCATCCTTTTTAAACATCGAGGCCCGCAACATTCACAATCTTTTCCGATTTCGCTGCCCCTTGTGCCAAAAATTCCATACCGCCGTTAACCCAAAAACCAACCTCGCCAGATGTTTCGATTGCCCTCTCTGCCTATAATGATTGGACACTCGCCAAAGGATTAATTAATGTAGAAATAGGGCGAGAGGAGTCATAATATCATGAGATCTTCAGTGAGAAAAGAGGAAACGATACCTGATTTTATGTATGGTGTTTGCATTGGTGCCGAGGGGGCACGGAGTGGAGGTGAGCGTAGCGAACCGGAACGGAGGGTCCCCTCGGAGCCGCTTTTCGGCGTGTTAGGTGTCAACCTTCACGATCCGGAAGTCCCCGCTAAAGCAACCAGAAGACGATTTTCTGCCAAATTCAAGAAAAATATTCTTAAAGAAGCTAATGCATGTAAAGGTATCCCTGGTGCGGTGGGAAGATTGTTGAGGCGCGAAGGGCTGTATTCATCACACTTGACCACATGGAAAAAGCAGAGTGAGAAAGGCGAACTGGCTGGCTTGGCCCCGAAAAAACGTGGAAGAAAAGTTAACCATACTAATCCCCTTACCACCAAGGTGAAAACATTAGAGAGTGAAATAAGCAGGTTAAAAGGGAAGTTAGAGAAAGCTGAAACGATCATTGCATTCCAAAAAAAACTCTCGGAAATGTTAGGAATCAACCTGGAGCAAAAAGGGAGCGACAAGAAATGCTGATCAACGCAGCAGAAAACCTTGCCGAGAATGTTGGTGTTGCCCCGGCTTGTGAGGGCATGGGGGTGGCCCGTTCGACCCTTTATTACAAGCGCACTCGGAAGCAGCATCCCAAAGAGGAGGCGAAATCAAGGCCAAGCCCTCCCAGGGCGCTTGATCAAAAAGAAAAACAGCAGGTTTTGGATATGCTTCATTGTGAGCGTTTTGTGGATAAATCTCCGGCAGAAATCTGGGCTACGCTGTTGGACGAGGAGATTTATCTTTGCTCCGAACGGAC
Organism: Desulfatiglandales bacterium; assembly: GCA_963663335.2. GTDB lineage: Bacteria > Desulfobacterota > DSM-4660 > Desulfatiglandales > Desulfatiglandaceae > NaphS2. The sequence continues at coordinate 2,203,891 of CAXXLN010000002.1, forward strand.
TATGTACCGGATTCTGGACGCTGGAAAGGAGGTGAAAGAACGGCGCAACCAGCGGAAACATCCGGAATATAAGAAACCTGAATTGCTAGCGGAAGCACCGAATCAGGTTTGGTCTTGGGATATAACGAAACTTAAAGGGCCTGTAACATGGACATATTTTTACCTGTATGTGATTCTGGATATCTATAGTCGATATGTAGTCGGCTGGATGATAGCCCCAAAAGAAACAGCAGCCTTGGCGCAAAGATTAATCAAAGCGACCTACGAAAAACAGGGAGTTAAAAATGGAGATATCATTTTGCATGCTGATCGCGGATCGCCAATGATAGCCAAAACCACAGCTCAGCTTTGCATGACGCTTGGCATTACCAAATCGCACAATCGCCCTCATGTTTCTAACGACAACCCGTATTCCGAGAGTCAATTCAAGACTTTAAAGTATTTCCCGGGCTTCCCAGGGCGTTTTGGATCACTGCAGGATTCAGTTTCTTTCTGCAGACCATTTTTCCGATGGTACAACAACGATCATCGCCACAGCGGAATTGGTATGGTTACTCCGGCTGACATGCACTATGGGGTGGCTGAAAATGTCGTTGAAGAGAGGAGGCGTGTTTTGAAGACTGCTTTTGAAGCTCATCCTGAGCGATTTGTGAAAGGCGTTCCGTTACCGCCCGTTTTGCCGAAGGCGGCATGGATCAACCCTCCGGTTAGCATGTTGGTGAACAAAAGCAATCTTCAGTAATTTTTTTCAATGAGTGTCCAAAAGTTGTTGACAGGTTCCGTTGCAAACAGAATTTCAATCCAATAGACATGGTCATGGTCGCTACAAAATCTTCTTTTATCGAGGCCGTAGAATTCCTCGAAGATAAGATCAACCCGTAAAACATTTTCTGCCGGGTGCGCCAAATGCTTCCGGCAGAATCCTGCGAATCACATTCTTCGGGACTTTCAGGTTCAAATAATGTGGGACTTAGCAGTTATGCTCGGAGAATATCATTTTCAAAAAACGGCGCTTAGCCGAATGGGGAGTCTTGCCTAAAAAATGTCAACTTTTTAACTTGATTTTTTCCTGGTGCTCTCCAACATACGTCAGGCAGCCCAAAAGTAAAGATACAATCCAGAAACCAAAATATCACTTGACCATAATCTGGGGTGGAAACGGCTTTTTTCCACCCCATTTTCCTCTATGCATACAGGTTTTCAATCCATCTCATGGCTTCCGTGTCAGGGACTTTTCCCAAGTAAATTTGGGTAGTTTGAAGGTTCGCGTGCCGTAAAATCACCTTTGAAATAATCTCAATAGGAACACCGGATCGGGATGCGTACGTGGCGGCATGTCTTCTCAAATCATGGGGTCGAAGCTTGATGCCAACCTTTTCTCCAGCACTTATGACAATTATCCTGGCGGCTTCATAGGATATGGGAAAAATCCTTTCAGAAGGTTTGATGCTCTGTTCTTTGATGTAGGCTTTAAGTCTGTCAGCCACTTTCTGGGGAATAAAGACGATTTCCTTTCCTCTGCCGCTTTTGGGGTTTCTGAGAACCAGCCTTCGGTCATTAACGTCGGCCGGTGTCAATTTCAACACTTCACCAACGCGCATACCGCCACGGGCCATCAATTCGAGCATCAAACGGTTTCTCTGGTTGTCTGTTCTGAAAATGATTTCATCAATAACATCTTTCTCGATGATTTCCCATGATGAAGTAGATTTCGCTTTAAAAATTTTCTTCAATAGCGGCGTATCACAAGGGCTTTTAAAATCATTGTCGATGTTGATTTTGATGAAGTTGAAAAATGCCGATAGGTGGGCAAATCGGAGGTGTTTCGTTTGTTGTTTGCATCCTTCTGTTATTCTACTCAGGAAATCCAGAATGTGGTCGGAGTTAAGTTCCGCCAGATTATCATCGCCAAATTCATCACAGAATTTGGACAGAATCGCGTTATAAGACCTTACCGTATTTTTTTTGTGAATTTGCCCTGTGGTAATCCAGCCAAATTTTCCCTGCCTTTGAAGTTTTCATTTTTATCCTCCTTTTTTCCTGTTGGCAATTTCTGGAATAAAAATTAATATACGGTGCTAATAAGGAATTTTCAATGGATATGAATGGGGTTCTGTATCCTGAGCCGGCCTGACCGAGGCAGTTCTCGAACGGACAACATAATGAACCGCTAATTGATAAAATCGCCAAAGCCTAAAGGTCAGAGATCCTGGGGCGGTATCATAAAGAAAAGAAACACTGCTTGCTTTGGTTTTCGAGTAGTTTCTGTATCCCGAAAAGAAGAAAAGGTCCAGGGTCTTGCAAGAATGGGTGAATGCGAAAACCCTATTGGAAAAATAAGATCTGGTGACGAGACATGAGTTCATATTCTATTCGTCATTTCATTATCGACAAAAATGATCAGATTTTTAAAATCTCTCAAGCCAAGTTCAATAGAATGCTAACTCACAATTCTGAGGAAAAATTCCCAAGTTTCGCAGGCTTAAGATTACGGTATGCAGAAATTGCCATTGAACTGAAAGATAGAAAACCACATAGTGTTATAAGGAGTATTTTCAGTCATTTGTCTTTTGATAGTGATGGATTCCTAGACTATAATCGATATCTAAAAGATGGCGGTATAGTGTCTAGCGCTGGCATTCCAGATTTTGGAAAAATGTCAGCTGGCAATTTAATCGATGCGAATAAAATCTTCTCAAAAAAACTGCGCGATAATACTGTATGGTGGATTCCAAAACATGAAATTGAAAGAGCTATTTATGAGGCCTCTCTGGATTTTATAAAAATCAAATCAATATGATACTGTTTAACATTCGGCTTAACACCGACCGTAGTCATCGTTTTTTCCGCACTTTGAGTGTGGCGGTTTAGCCGTGAATTTAACTCAAGGATCATTACCCTGCTATTGCTTTAAATCACGGGACACCCACATCTTGTGGTTGTCATATTTCTCATTTTATTACAGATATATAGCAGGTAGTGCAGGTCGGGGTTTCTATGTTTGCCTCCAATATCTATGGCTTTGATCAGGTTCTCTTTGTCACTCGATTTGTCGCCTCTTCGGCTATAAAGCTCAGTATTTGATAATAAAGTCTTCAATGCCTCAGTGAAGGTTCAATAACGCTAAAAGGTTATGGCCTTTCATTTTGTTTCAGGATATAGATCAAATTCAGGATAGAATTTCTTTGCACAGTCCGGACAGATGCCGTGGCTGAATTTGGCCTCTGAATGAGCCCCGATATAAGACTCTATCTGGTTCCAATACCCTTTGTCATCCCGAATCTGTTTGCAATGAGAACAGATGGGGAGCATCCCGCTGAGCTGCTTGATTTCTTTCAGGGCTTCCTGGAGTTCCTCCACATATTGGTTCCGTTCCTGTTCCACCGCCTCTTTTTCCCGAATTCGCTTCCGAATACGACCCATGCCCACCAACAGACCACCAACCCCTAAGAGCCAAAGAAAAGCCAGCCCTATGGCGATCTGGACGATACGCCTTTGTGCCGCTGCAAAATAAGGCGCCATGGGAACTGCCAGACTGATTCCCCCACGGATATCACCGACCTTGTAACCTTGATCGGCGTGGCATTTAAGACAACCCTTTTCCGTAATAAATGGGCGGATCAGGCGGAAATAGGGTTTGCCGTCTATCGTTGCAACGGATTTAACCTCAAGTTTACCGTGCTCAAAAGATTTTAGCGCCTCTGTTTCCCAAGGATCGGGAGCATTTCCGGGATTTATGGGCTTTAAGCTGGTGATATGCCCTTTAAGACCGTATTGTTCCTTCCCCAGTTCGTGGGCCTGTCGGGTCATATAAGCCGGGTTCACCAGGGTTAGCTTTCTTCCTGACGGCGTTGAAATGTCACGCTCCTTGACATTCAGGTATATATTGGGCGGGGTTTTTTCTGTAACCGGCACCTAAACACCTCCATGGATGGTCGCCCAGCGACGATAGACCACGTCCTTGTTAAAACTGGCAGCCGCTTCCAAGCGAGCCAACGCGTGGAATTCTTTCCTGATGCTCATGGAATTGAAGAGGAACAGCGCTCCGACGATCGCCGTCCACAATATCAGCATAAACCATGTATAACGGCCGAGCCAATAGGATTCCCTCTCGTTTGGTTCAGGTCTATTCATAAATAGCTCCGGTTAATGAGCTTCTCACCCCATCTAAAACTTCCCGGACCGATCTCGCCAGATTTACCATCTCAATTGGTTTTTCAATATATTTTCGAATGCCGAGTTCTTTTGCCTTCTCCTCTGAAATTCTGTTGCTGTACCCGGTGCAGAGGATGATGGGCGTATCGGGCCTGATTTTGAGTATCTCCTGAGTTAACCTGTCGCCTGTCATTTTGGGCATGGTCATGTCCGTAATGAGGAGGTCGATTTGATCAGGATTGGCACTAAAAAACTCCAGGGCTTCAAGAGAGGATCCGTAAACCGCGTAACCTCATATCCCAATCGCTCCAGGCGCTGCCGGTTCAGATTTACAATGGCATCCTCGTCATCCACAAAAAGGATTCTTTCCTTCCCACCGGAAATTCCGCCTGCACTTTTTTCCACGGGTACAGGTTTTGAATCTATGGCCGGAAAATAGAGTTCGAATGTTGTCCCTTTGCCGATCTCGGTTTCCACTCGAATCCCGCCTGCATGCTGCTGTACAATTCATTAAATAACGGCAAGGCCCATTCCGGTGCCTTTCCCAATCTCCTTGGTTGTAAAATAGGGACTATTCGTTTCATCCAGGAAGGGTTGGGGCCTAAAGCCTGATGTACGCTTTAAGGGACTCGGATCCCTTTTCAGCAAGGCTCGATTTTTGCCGATGATACCTCCGACCTTACCGGATGTCCCGAATTAACCGCTTGAATTCACTTGATTTTAAAAGAATGCGTCGGGCTGCATCCCGTAGATGATCCACTTCCTCGGGCTTAAGCACGAATGAGGTGGGAAGCCGTTTCAAGGCAGTGCGTTCGGCCTCGTCGTCCAGTGCCTCGAACTTGACTTGAACCAGGTAAAATTCGATGTCTCCACAAGAACCCGGCTCCGTAGAGATCGTTTGTGAGCCGCACCGGCCCTTTCGGATATCCTCGGCCCAGCGGGGGAAACTCTTCATCAGGAGCGCCACCGTCTCCATGTTGTACCGTTCAATGGCTATGGAGGAATACGAATCGAGCATGGCGGCAAAGGGAGGGACAGTTTCGGATCGATCCCACTTGTCGTCGGTTTCAGTTTCGGCGTTTACCAGCACGAAGACAATTTTATGGACCTTCTCCATCCCGGCGTATTGCAGGGTTGCCCAGGGGGTGCCCATGAGAGTGACACGTTCCAGCACGGCGCGAAGACCAAGGTTGTCTGCCACCCCTCCATCCACCAGGTGAATGTAAGGCTTCTTTTGGGAATTCTGGAAGGGCAACATATTGTTGGCAAGGTCAAAACGGCGGGATGAAACATCCCTGGGCGGTTTCATGGCCTCCTCGATCGCCTTGGGCAGTTGGAACCCGCACTGGCCCGCATAGTTGCGCAGAGTTATGGGGCTTAGCACAATGGGCACAGCGGATGAGGCGGCACAGGCCCGGGCCACTGGAAACGTAGTGAGGTCGGAACAGATCAGATCGAACGAATCCTGGATGAAGGAAATGCGGGTTCCGTGCACCATATCCGTTGCGTTGATGACGACCAACGGTTCTTTGCGGGCAAGGAGGTCGCCATATGTTTTTCCGTCGAAGACGTGTTCGTCGTAGTATTCCGCCGCCATATCGCTGCGATCATAGAATGCGGAAGAGAGCTTGATCCAGTTGATGGGGTTGAAAAACATGGTGCGGGTGAGTTCGCCCTGAATATCCTTTTTCAGGAACCGGGCCTCGAAATCATCAAAGACGCGGTCCCTGAAGAGGCCGTAATAGGCAGCCGTAAAGCTACCGCCGGAAACCGCGGAGATCCAGTCGATCTCGTCCAGCAGGCGCCTTTCACGGCCACGGATGGTGACGGACGTGTCTCGAAACGCTTCGAGTACGCCGTAGGAAAAGGCGGCTGCCCTGGTCCCGCCTCCGGAAAAAGCCATCATTACCAGAAGCTGATCGTCGTTTTCAGGATCGACGAGATTCCTTGCCCGATAACCTGCCTGCGGGTCGGCCTGGTTCAGGGGCTGGTTGACGGGGTAGTGGGCGCAACCAGCCGCTGCACAGAGGAAGATGATCCCCAGGATAGAGCGCCATGATCGTCCTCGCCCCCGGACAGCGCAATATTTTAACGGTCTCAGATTCAGGATCGACAAGATATTGTTACCCATCATCTCCATTTCTTCACACTCCCCCTAACTTCTCGATTTTCGTGATTTTAATGCCCTGCAGACCCTCGCCTGCCATCAACCCTTGCTGGCTGAAGAAAAAGGCGTAAACGTCATTTTTTAGCGTCGTGGTCGTCAGAGTGCCGGCCACGCCAAGAGGTCGTAATCAACCCGGTATCGCGAAACATGCAAATCCTCGAAAATGCTATGCGTACGAACGCTGAACTGTTGCAATCCATCTGAAAATCGGTCATCCGTTTCAATATCCCGACAGCGGCCGGATCCACCGCCGGCGGCTGGGCGCGGACCTCCGTAGAAACGTTCACCAACATGGCGTCTTTGTCCGGCCATTGCCGACGGCCTGCTCACGGCCGGATTGCCCTACTCCTCGCCCTTGAGCCGTCGCGAGCCCTCTATGAGTTTGTGCCAGCCAAACACGAGCGAGACCATGAAATTGTCCATGCGAAGGTCGCCGGGAGCGCTGTCGTTAATGGTCGATTTGTAACCAGCCGTAAGGTTCAGGTTGTCGTTGATCTGGTACCCGAGGGTGAGTCCGAGACCTGCGGCGTTGAGCTTCTCCCCCGGGACGCCGTCTATGCTCGCTTTTCCGCCGTAATACCAGGCGCCGTCGAGGGACCCCCAGAAATGCTCGGTGAAGTCGCGCGTCAGGTGCATGTCCAGTTGGAATAATGGATCGGTCTTCATCGTCTTCCCGAGATAGTCGCTGTTATCTCCGAACAACCACACGGCGGGCAGGAATTCCAGGGTCGTGCGCCGACCCGGAATCCACTGGCCGAGCTGCCAGATGACGGGAGCGCCCAGGCGCCCGTACCAGCGGTTCTGCCCAAGGTTCAGAGCCTTGTCGCTGTCGTACTCGCCGATGGGGAGCGCCAGGTCAGTGAGCAGATCGACGGAAAATCCCGGCTCATAGCGCAGGGTGTCGGGGATGTTCTTCTGAGCGGGAGGACCGAGGAGATTGATGTCGAACTCGAGCATCGGGTCGCCGAATCCGTTGGCCGATTGGTTGAACGTCTTGCCGGCCACGGTCACATCGCCCGAGATTCGCCCCATGGGCTGGAGGATGGCGGCCATGGCCGAGCGATCGAACAGAGAAAAGGTGCGCGCATAACCCGGCATGGCCAATACGGCATCGAAGTCCGCTCCCGGGGTTACGATATGGGCGGGATCGAACGGATTCGTGTTGCCGCTCACCGACTCAACGATGAGCGGAACCGCATTGGCATCCGACAGGGTCTTCCAGTAGAAGCGCGCCGGGGCCTGGGCCCGCGTCTGAGGCGGGCAGAGCGCGCTCGCGGCAAGCATCATTGCGACAATTACCCACAACCGCGCAATCGGTTTCATGGAGCCTTTATCGTTTTTCATGAAATCTCCTTCCTTCTTGATTAGGTTTCATATCGGCGCCGCTCAAGGCTTGGGATCAGCCATCATATCCTTGGGCGGGATGAACTGGCGCTTGTAGACGAGCGGCGGGAAACCTTTGTTCACCGGATATCGGTCCGGCAGTTTCTTCACCATTCCCTCCCACAATACGCGGCTGGGCAGAATCACCTTATTGGCGCTGACATAGTCTTCCCAGAGCGCCAGGAGCGCCTTGACCTTCTCGGGTCGCGCGGAGGCAAGATCGTGGCGTTCCGCCATATCTTCGGCCAGATTGAACAACTCCCATTGCTCTGTGCCATACGGTTTGTACTGCCATCGCAGCTTCCAATCGCCCTGCCGCACCGCGCGGTTGCCGAACATCTCCCACGCCAGGGCGTCCTGTTCCGAGCGCGGGGACTCCTCCTCGCCCGCCAGAAGCCGGACCCACGACTTGCCGATCAGCGGCGGGGCCGCCTGACCTTTGACGGTCGTGGGATAACTCGCCCCGGCGACTTCCAGCAGCGTGGGCATGATGTCCGACACGTGCAGCACGCCGCGGTTGATGCTCCCCTTGGCCCGCTTGACGATTGGGCCGCTTACGATCAACGCGTTGCGGATGCCGCCCTCGGCCATGTTGCCTTTGTACTGGCTGAACGGGGTCATCGAAACCTGCGCCCACATCGGGCCGTAGGCAACGTAGGAGTGTGGGTCGCCCCAAGCGTTCGGATTGGTTTGGGACCACTGGATCGCGGCGAAAAGAAAATCGCGCGTGCCGGGCGTGCCCGCGATCATCTTGAAGAGGTCCGCCCCCTCAGCACCGTTGTCGCCGAACACGATGAAGATCGTGTTGTCGTACTCGCCGATCTGCTTCAAGTAGTCAATCAGCCGTCCCACGTGGAAGTCCATGTTCTCCACCATGCCGACGTAAAGCTCCATCTTTTTCCCCAAGATCGCTCTGGCCGCCGGGGCAAGCACGATCGGGTCGGGCACAAACCACATGCGCTCGGCCAATTCCGTGCCCGCCGGCGTGATGCCGAGTTCGATCTGGCGCTTGAGCCGCTCCTGGCGCACGACATCCCATCCCTTGTCATATTCGCCGACGTGCCGGTTACGCCAATCGCGCGGCAGATGATACGGGTCGTGCGGCGCCTGGTGGGAGACGTAAGCAAAAAACGGTTTGCCGTCGCCTCGGTTGGCCTCGATGTAACCGATCATCTTGTCGGTGTAAGTCTCCGTGGCGTAATAATTATCGGGGAGCTTTTCCAGGTAACGACCATCCTCGGTGAACGTGGAAAACGGCGTGGCGGCCGTGAAATTCAGCATGTCCCAGTAACTGCCCGCGCCGTCGAGCAGCGAAAAGTCGCGCTCGAATCCGCGCGCGGCGGGTATTTGGTCAGGTTGTTTGCCCATATGCCATTTGCCGACCATATAGGTGTGGTAGCCGGCATCTTTGAGCAGTTGCGGCAGGGTGGCGACGCGGTCGTTGAGGTAGCCTTCGTAGCCGGGTTTGCCCATCTGGTTCGGGGCGGTCCATTCGTCCATGTTGCCCAGCCCGTTGAGGTGTGTGTCCACGCCGCTGAGCAGCATGGATCGCGTGGGCGAGCAACTGGCGTGCGTGTAGAACTGAGTGAAGCGCACGCCGTCGTTCGCCAGCGAGTCGAGGCTGGGTGTCTTGATCTCGCTCCCGAACGCGCCCATGTCGGCGAATCCTAAGTCGTCGCCGAGGATGATGACGATGTTCGGCCGACGGGGGCCGTCCGCGGCGTGGGCGTCATCGGGTGCAGCGGCCATGACCATAACGACGAGCACTATCGACAAACGGATCAAGCGTCTCCATTTCCAGTTCTGTTTCATATCCTTCGCTCCTTAATCTTAATCAGATGCGTATCCTATTTTGTAATTTCCTTGAGGAGCATCTCGGCATCCTTAGGGAAAGGCCGTATGTTCATTTTGCGTGGCTTCTTGCCCTTTCGATGGTCTCAATCCCCGTCGAATTCGATATGGTGTCGAACCTGATTTCGGGCGGCGTCAGGGCCATTTCCAGGACCAGGAGCAGCTTGTGGTATTCGTCTGAGCGCAAATGGTTTTCGAACTCCTCTTCATTTCTCCACATTTCCTCGAATTGAAGGATGTTTTCTTCCATGACGTCCTCGGAGATACGGCAGAAGACACAGTCATCAGGCCGGGCTTGGTTTCGAGCAACCATCGATTTGAGGATTTTCAACGCGTCAACACGCTGTTGCAGCGGTATTGCCATTCTTAAGGTCGCCAGAACCATGTCTTCCCTCACTTGCCTTCTTCCGACGGATTGCTCCGTCTTTCTGTGCAGAATGTCTCTCCCCTCGAACCGTGATGATTGGCCGCCGTCTTTCAAGGTTACGCCATAACGATTGCGAAGAATGTGCCGTTGAAAAGCCGGAGGATGTCTGTCCTTTCAACTTCCTGTTATTAAACGAATTGTGAGGGAATAAAGGGGTGATGGTTAAAACGGAAGTGACAACATGATGTGGCAATATAATGCCAAAAGGCGTTATTTAGACATTGCCTTTTGCATTATTAGAACGCTTGATCCCTAATTTCTCCATTTTTGCACGGAGGGTTGTCCTCTTCAGGCCAAGAGCCTCGGCGGCGCCGCCATGGCCGCTGACCTTCCATCCGGTCTTTTTCAGAACGGCCAGGATATGCCTCCGCTCCATGTCATGAAGATTTTGCGTGTTGCCCGTTTCCAACAACTCGTGATTAGGCAACTGTACTCGCAGGTTCTTGTCCTTACTCAGAATAATGGCGTGTTCGATGACGTTCCTTAGCTCCCGGATGTTGCCCGGCCAGGAATAGGATTGTAGGGCTTCCAATGTTTTCTTCGGGACAGTTTCGATCTCCTTCCCCATCCTTTGCTGAAACATATTGACAAAAGCCCAGACGAGCAAAGGGATATCCTCCGGACGCTCCCGGAGGGGCGGGATTGTGATGGGGAATACATTAAGCCGGTAGTAAAGGTCTTTTCTGAATCGACCCGCCTTGACCTCCTCGCCAAGGTCTCGGTTGGTGGCGGCAATGATGCGGACATTCACGTGCAGGGTTTTCGTTGAACCCAGACGTTCAAAACTGCCTTCTTCCAGGACCCGCAGCAACTTGCCCTGAAGTTCGAGCGGGATTTCCCCAATCTCATCGAGAAAAAGCGTTGAGCCGTCAGCAAGTCCAAAACGGCCGATCATCTTGGTGAGAGCGCCTGTGTACGCCCCCTTTTCCCGGCCGAAGAGTTCACTTTCGATCAGTGTGGGGGGCAGGGAGGCGCAGTTAATTGTCACCAGGAGTCGGTCTTTCCTGGAGCTGAGGCGGTGGATCGCCCTGGCAACAAGTTCCTTTCCCGTGCCGGTTTCGCCCTGGATGAGAACCGTGGAGTCTGTTCGAGCCACCTGCTCGGCTTGAGACAGAACTTTTTTCATGGCAAGGCTCTGTCTCACAATCTCCTTATGATCAGCCAGCAATCTGACTTCCTCATGAAGACAGATATTCTCATTCTCGAGTCGCTGTTTGAGCTCCTCGATCTCCCGGAGGCGCCTTTCGAGTTCCAGCCTGGTCTGTTTGCGCTCCAACGCGGTCACGAATATCTCTCCGAGAAGCTGCAACCGCGGGAAGAGTTCCTCCGGCCAGAACCGCTCACTTTTTACTGAATTGATGGCGATCACATGAACAACGGACCCGCCGGTGATGATTGGAATATCCAGGGCGGATCGAATACCCCATTTGGCATATGTTTGTTTGTCCACATTCGCTTCGGCCGGCAGATCATCGAGCTTCGAGAAAGACACCACCTCGTGCTTTTCTACCAGTTTTTCGTACGCCCAAGGGTAAATGGATCTGGGCAGTTTGACCCCCATGGGAACACCCGGAACATCCTCGCTGTATACGCCGTGGGTGATCTGGTGCGCTGACCTATCCGGCAAGGACCGCAACAGTCCCACCCGGTCGACCTGGAAGAAATTGAGAATCTGTCTCAGTCCGTATTCGATTTCTGAATCCATCCGATCAGGAGGTATCTTAACGAGCCTGGCGGAAAGATCGGACAGCAATCGTTCAAACCGCAGACGATTCTCCAATACCTCCTCAACCTGCTTGCGGTCTGCCAATTCCGGCAGCGTTGGAACCTCGGCTTCCAGCAAGCGCTGCTGCAAGACGTCAAGCCCCCTTTCGACCTCCTCTGTCTCAAGAAGATGTTCCTGTTTTGTTTTGCTGTTCTTACCCATCAGATGTCTTCTCGGGATTGCCTCAGAGCCTGACCGATTCATATGCGATGTGGTTAATTTCACTCAGATACTGTGACTTTCCACAAAAAAACCAAAATATCGAACCTTCCCACCTTTCGATTGGCCTTACAAATCGGGAGGCTGGCGAGATCCTTGCGCTCAAAAAGTGATTTCTGTCTACCACGATATTTAGGGTGGTAACTTCAATTTCTCCCCTCCAAAGTCAATGATTCTTGCATGATGGTAACCCGGTGGATTGGGAAAATCAAGTTCGGAATACTGTTGGTATCCTTAAGAAAATCGCAATCGGATTACTCAGCTATCGGATAACAAACCTTGACTTTTAACGTGCACGAAATTCGGTGTTAAAGGCCATTTCTGACCCTTAATTTCCTGTGACCCGACCCCCCATATATTGTGGTTGGGAAAAAATCAATTTTATTACAGATTAATAGCAGTAAGTGCAGGTCCACCTTTAACGCTGTATGTTGGAGATATCTCAGGTTTTTCTAAAAATATGTGAACCACAATATCTGCCGACCGCCCAATATTGGAAAAGCGTTGTTGTCGGGTTTGACAGAACAGTTATATAGGCATCCCCTCGTTCACTCAGAAAGCCTCTCAAGCACTTCTTTCAGAGCCATTTTCTCATAAGGCTTTGCCAATGCACCCATAAATCCGTATTTTTCAAAATCTGACATGACCGGATCATTGAAATAACCGCTGGATACAATGGCTTTTACATCAGGATCGATTTTCAAGAGTTCCTTAATGGTTTGTTCCCCACCCATACCCACTTTGATTGTCAGATCAAGTATGACCGCATCAAATGGCTCTCCCGAAACCATGTTCTTTTTGTAAGTTTCAATGGCTTCCACCCCATCTTTTACGGTATCTACTTTATACCCCAGCCGCTCCAACATCTTTTGAGACAGGCTTCTCAGGCTTTCCTCATCGTCCATAACCAGTACCCGTTTCGTTGGTGATGCGGAATTGTCTTTCATAGAGATTGCATCATCAACTCCTACAGATTGGCTTTGGGCCGGAAGATATATGTTCATCGTGGTTCCCACGCCGAGAGTTGAGTCAACGGCAACATGCCCCCCGTGGCTTTTTACGATGGCATGGGCTGTTGCCAGACCCAGCCCCATCCCTTTCTGAACACCCCTTTCCTTGGTGGAAAAATATGGATCAAAAATCTCGTTCAGATGCTCTTTAGAAATACCTCCCCCCTGGTCCTGAAAAGAAATGTGCACATAGTCGCCTGGATTGAGGGGCCGTCCGGGATATTGTTCCTTATCCTCAATTCGCAGGTTCTCTGCCCTGATGGTGAGAGTTCTTCCTTCGGGCATGGCCTCCACCGCATTGGTCACCACATTCCTGAATACAGCCCCCATTTTATAGGGGTCATGTGGCACCTGCCACAGATCCTGAGAAACGGATTCGTTGAGCGAAATGCCGCTGTCGGCAGGAATGATGTCTAAAGCAGTTTTCAGCGATTCATCTAAAGATCCTAATTCCTTGACAGGAGCACCCCCTCTGGAAAGGGACATGAGTTCATGGGTCAGGTCCCGTACTTTGTGGGAAGCCATGTTTGCCTCATTAAGGAAATCTGCTAAATCAGAACCCGACTCCGCTTCCTCCTGGGCCAAGGACAAGTTGCCCATAATGATGGACATCAGATTGTTGTAGTCATGGGCGATACCGCCAGTCAGAGTGACGATGGCTTCCATCCTCAATGACTGTTGAAGCTGAGATTCAAGGCGTTTGCGCTCAGTGATGTCTCTCGCAATGCCGAGAATTGCCAATCCTTCATCAAAATTTACCGAACCCAGCGTCAGTTCAACGGAGAGGAATTTTCCGTCTTTGCACATATGGCGGCTCTCAAAAGTGAAGTGCTCCCCCGCAAGGATATTACCCCATATATCATGCTTTCCAGTTTGGATTGCCTCGGGATCGATATCCCCAATGGACATGGATAGCAACTCTTCACGTGAATAACCAAGGCTCTGACATGCTTTCTGATTGACGTCCACTATTCGCCCGGTCTCATCGTGCACGAATACAGCATCGCCTGCCTGTTCCATCATGACACGATATCTTTCCTCACTTTTCCGCAGCGCCTCCTCCCCCCGCTTTTGCTCGGTGATGTCGCTGACTGCCGCTCTGATTTGCTTTGAATCGTCCTCCTTGCTTGTGATGACGGTACATTCTAAACGGGCATAAAATACATGCCCGTCATTTCCCACAAGGGACAGTTCACAGGATTGGGGTGTCTCTGTTGCCAGAAGCCGCTGCCGGTATTTATAGAAAATGTCCTGGTCGTCTCTCAGAACAAAGCGAGTAAAAGGCTGTCCGATCAGGCCACCCCGCTCAACCCCTAACATGGCAGCAATGGTGAGGTTGGCCTCATTGATGCTCCCTTTTTGGTTCAAGGTGAAATAACCAATCGGGGCAAAGTCATACAAATGAGAAAACTGGTCCCGTGTCTTTTCAAGTACACCTTGTATGGACCTGAGTTCCTCGTTCTGCATTTCCAACTCAATCTGATGAACCTGAAGCTCGTGGATTAGACTAGCGGTTTCTTCAGGGGACATTTCGGAACGTGCTTCCGTACTGCCGACCGCTATTTCAAGTTGCTTTTCCGCACGTTGTCTGAGTTCGGAACTCTCGGGCGTTTCTTTTGTTGTCCCCATCTTTTCCTCACCTGTTCCTTCGGTCAACCATACTACACCGGATCTTCAGCTAACAACGTCATAGCCAAATTGTTTTAACGTTTTTTCTCCGATATCAAGGATCTCAGGCTCATCGTCCAGAGCAAGGATACGAAATGCGTCAGTTTTCATGGTACTCCCGCCTACAAATTAACATTCACCCTGTTGCGACCTTCTCTCTTCGCTCGGTAGAGGGCTTCATCCGCTCTTTTCACGAGGTCCGAAAGCGCTTCTTCCGCCGTTTGGTCATAATGGGCTATTCCCATGCTGATGGTTATCTTGAGCGTCATACCCTCATGCTCAAACCGGTGTTCGGCCACCGTACGCCGCAGTCTTTCACATGCCATGCGGCCGCCGTCCAAGCCGGTCTCCGGCAGGATTACCGCAAATTGCTCACCCCCGTACCGGCAAGGAAGATAGGTCTCCCGGGCCCATTGCAGAAGCAGTTTGCCGATTTCCGAAAGGACGGTATCGCCCGCGGCATGGCCGTGATCATCGTTGATCCGTTTGAAGTGATCCAGATCGATCATGCAGACCGCGAAATGCGTGCCATAACGTTTGGCCCTCGCTTCTTCCCGTTCCAGGGCCTCAAAAAGGTACCGGCGATCATGCAGACCGGTCAGGACGTCCCTGACGGCCATCTGGCCCATTTTATCCTGGGCCACTGCGATCTCGTTTTTGAGACGGGTTTTTTCCAGAACATGCTCTATGGATCGGGAGATGCGCTCCGCATTAAAAAAATCCTTGGTCATGTGGTCGCAGGCACCCTGCTGAATCAACCGGGAGGCGATCATCTCATCCCCCTCTCCCGTCAGGACCACCACCGGGGTCTCTAGGCCCTTTTCCTGAACCTTTGTCAGGAAATCGAAAGCGTTTCCATCGGGCAGCACGTAATCCAGGAGAATCACGTCAATTTTACCCTCGGTCAACAGGGGTATAGCGCCCGCGATGGTTTTGGCCCGAATCAAATTAACCCGATCCATCCCCTTGAAGACCGCCTCAATGGTTTCAAAATCCAGGTCTGAATCCTCGATGGAGAGGATATGGACATCCTGATCAATGTCAATAATGACACTGTTTTTGGCATAAGGTTTTGTTTCATAATAACGGATATTCTGGATTTTTTTGACGGTATCGGCGATTCTTCTCCCTGACGTTTTGATATCCCGCAGGCATTCCGAAAACAGTTTTGGATCATCGCTAATCATTTCAAGCAGTTCCACATTGCCCAGCAAACCGCTCAGAGGCTGATTCAATTCGTGGGCCGTTGCCCCGGCCATCTGCAACATGACCTTCAGCCGTTCCTCTTCCACCAGTTTTTCCTGTTGTTCCAGAATTTTCCGGTTCGCCTCTTCGAGCGCTCCCAGCATCCTGTTCCGCTCGGTAATATCCCGGATGGAAGCCAGACGAGCCGGCTCCCCATTCCATTCCGTTTCCACCACGCGCATTTCGACAATCCGCGCCTTGCCGCTCCGGTTGATCACGTCAAGTTCCGCCGTATTGTCACCCACGAGGGGAAAACCGAAATAGGAACCAACAAGAGTGCTGGATTCCCGCCCGAAAACTGCCTCAGCCGCCGGGTTCACATAAAGAACCATGCCCTCTCTGTCCGCAACGATCATGGCATCGCTGTTATGGTATATGACCTTTGCCAACCGGGAACCTTCTTCCCTGAGAGATGCCTCTTCTCTCTTGTGCCAGGAGACATCGGTCATGAAAACGGTCAGGGCGGTTTCACCTTCCATGGGCGGGACTGTTTCCAGAGATAAGAGACGCCCGTTCAAGGTTACGGGGGTTTCATAAGGGATGCTTCCCCCCTGTCCGGTCCATGGGTTAATGAGTGCGTCTACACGGCGGCGGTCTTCACCCTCAAAGAGATCCGGAAACGGTGAACCCAGCAGCTGTCCTTCCGGAATGGAACTCAGCGCCGAGGCTGCGGGGTTGGCGGAAAGGATCCGCCCTTCAGGGGTCAGTTCCACGACTCCCTGGGACATTTTCGACATGGTTCTGTCGAAATGATTTTTTAGAGAAAGCAACTCCCGAGTCATGTCGCGCGGATAAATACCTTCAATGCCGATTATTTCGCCGGATAAACATCGAGAAGTTGCGGCATCGGGTTCACGAAGGACGGAAAGGATGTCTTGACTCATCGTTGAAAAGGGACTTTTGGCAATCAGAGCATTAACCCCCAATTCAACCATATCGATCTTCTCCTCTGCAAGGGAAGCGGAGAGGATGGCCATATAAACATCCTTGAATCCATCCATTTTTCGAATGACTTGGCAGAGTTTCTTTCCGTCGATTCCGGGCATTATCAAATCGATAAAGATAAAATCCGGGCTTTGGACCTTCAGAATATCCAAGGCGGAAATCCCGTCTTCGACCGTCCATACCTGGTAACCCTCCTTTCTAAGAAGATTTTCCATGCGCTTCAGGAGGACCTTATTGTCGTCAACGACTAATATTTTCTTCTTCACGGACATATCTCTTTATTTGCCACTCAATTGTTACCGTGGTTCGCATCAGGTAAGCCAACCCACACAATGAGAGCCCATTTCAGACGGATCGGCATAACTCCGTCTATCAATAGGCGACAGGTTTTTCAAGGATGCCTATGGTCAGATTCACTAACTGTTCCATGGTGAGCGGTTTTTTCATGAGCTGAAATTCGATCCCCTCCTGCGATGCCTTTTTCAGCTCTTCGTCAAATTCACCCCAGAATGCAGTAATAATATAAACAGGGACATTCTGTTCGATGGCTCTCAGTTTTCGCAAGGTTTCCACACCGTTCATGCCGGGCATCTTAAGGTCAAGGTATATGAGGTCGTATTTCTCTTCACCAGCCAGCATCAAGCCCTTTTCGCCGGATGGGGCGGTATCCACCTGGTAATCGGTCCCCTCCAGCGCAAGGAGAAAAACTTTCCTTATGGCCTCGTCGTCATCGATTACAAGAATTCGTTTGATCATTTTTGGCCTCCTTTACAACAATTGAGTATTGAGGAATGAATATTGAACATTTATGAAAATGGCTTAGGCGGCTAGTAAAAATAACATGAACAGTTTTGTCTTGCAATAGTAATTTGTTGCCATGTATAATGGCGCCATGGATCAACTTGCTATGCTTCAGCGAAAATATGAACTTTTACGTCCTCATCTGGATGAGGCATCAATGCGACTTTGTGTCGCTGCCGATGCGATTGTTCTTGGGAGAGGCGGGCCGTCTCTTGCCTCGAAAGCTAGCGGCCTCTCTCGAACCACTATATACGCCGGCTTTAGCGATCTCGATCAGTCGGCTATCCCATCTGGTGTTTCTCCAAAAACCGCAGGGCGCATTCGGCGGCCCGGGGGCGGCCGTAAACGATTGGCAGAAAGAGATCCAAGTTTGTTGGGAGACCTTGACAAATTGGTTGATCCTATCACTCGGGGTGATCCCGTATCTGCGCTTCGCTGGACCTGCAAGAGTACAACAAAGCTGGCCAAGGAACTGCAATCTAAAGGTCATCAAGTAAGTCAACGCAGTGTTTGGATGCTCCTGGATCAGCTTGGCTACAGCATGCAGTCGAACCGAAAAACGAAGGAAGGTACTGATCATCCAGACCGAGATGCGCAGTTTCTTTATATTGCCAATAAGGTTCAGCAATTCCAGCAGGCTGGTTTTCCGATCATTTCGGTGGATACAAAAAAAAAGGAACTGATCGGTCGATTCAAAAACGGCGGTCAGGAATGGCAAAAAAAGGGCCAACCTGAGGAAGTGAATACCCACGATTTTGCCGACAAGGAACTGGGGAAAGTCGTACCTTACGGAGTCTACGATTTGACGCACAATCAGGGCTGGGTAAGCGTTGGAATCAACCATGATACCGCAGAATTCGCTGTTGCCACCATTCGCCGTTGGTGGAAGAATATGGGAATGCGGCTCTATCCACGGGCCACTGAACTGTTGATCACAGCCGATGGAGGGGGCAGCAACGGCAGTCGTGTTCGTCTCTGGAAAATCGAAATCCAGAAGCTTGTTCAAGAACTTAATATGACTATACACGTTTGCCATTTTCCACCCGGAACCAGCAAATGGAATAAAATCGAGCATCGCATGTTCTGCCACATTACAGAGAATTGGCGCGGCCGTCCTCTGGAAAGCCAAGCTGTGGTCGTTCAACTCATTGCCAACACATGTACTGCAAAAGGCCTGGCAATACAATCCGAGATTGACGATACGTTTTATCCCACAGGTATCAAAATCCCGGACAAAGACATGGCAGAACTGTCAATCATTCGCGATGAATTTCACGGTGAATGGAACTACAAAATCTATCCAAACAAAAACTGATATTGTTCAGGTTATTATTTCTAGCCTCCTTAGTACCTTTTCCATTAGTCCTTCAGTTTCTTTCAACCGGCATCTCTATAACAAAGGCTGTCCCTTTTCCCACCTCACTTTCACAGCGTATTTTTCCACCCTGGGATTCGATAATGCTCCTTGATACGGATAGCCCCAGTCCTGTCCCTTTTCCCACGGGCTTGGTGGTGAAAAAGGGATCAAAGATCCGCTTCATCTGCTCTACTGAGATACCGCAACCCGTATCGCTGATGGCAATCTCGATCCATTCTCCGGCCTCCCTCATTTCAAAGCGGATTTCCTTCGTCTCTGATTCTTTCACGGCATCCAGGGCATTGGTCATGAGATTGAGAAATACCTGTTGAAGACTGTTTGCCTTTGCCGGGATATCCACGCTCTTCTCCGGTGTACATGTGGTGATCCGGATATCATCCTTTTCGATCCGGTAGGCCAGGAGTCTTGAGACCCGTTCAAAGAGATCTGCACAGTTTACGTTTCCGTATTCTTCTTCCGCCAGTTGCCCCATATGAGAAAAAGTCAGAAGGTTCTGAACCAGGCTTATGCATCTTCCTGACTCACGCAGGGCATCTGCTAAAATTCCGTGCCGCTTGTCTTCCGGCTTTGTATGTTTAAGACAGTACTCGACGAAAGCTTGTATCCCCATCAAAGGATTGTTCAATTCATGGGCCATGCCTCCTGCCATCATCCCCAGCGCCGTCATCTTTTCGGTGATGATCCGGTTCTGTTCTTCGAGTCTCTGCAACGTCGTGTTTCTGATGAGCGCCCACATGCCGTTGGGGGTCCCCTTTTCATCCTTGGTGAGCCATACCCTGATGGCCGCTAAAAAGAGGGAACCGTCCTTGCGGAGATATTCCTTTTCGTATTCATCCGAATATCCTCTCGGCAAGACTTGGTTCTGGAGGATTTCGGCTTCCATACCGTGCCATTTTTCGGGGGTGATATCTGTATAGTGAAGCCCTGTAAATTCCTCTTTTTCATATCCGATCATATCCAGGAAGGCCTGATTTGCATCCAGAAGTTGTCCATCCATGTGGAAAAATGCGATCCCGTCCCGGCTCGACTCATAGAGGTTTCGATACTTCTCTTCGCTGTTTTTCAATGCTTCCCGGGCCTTTATGTTGCTTCGCATGTCTCGTGCTACAAGAACGGTGCCGAAGGAAACGTCTTTTCTGTTGTGAAAAATCGAGGCGGATATCTCCATTGGGATCAGCCTTCCATCTTTTGTCAGAAGCGGTGCCAACCTGTTCCGGTACAGCAGGCCTTCGATTTCTTCCGGCAAAGATCCATTCGGAAGGGCCGGCAGCAGGACTTCCGATAGAGGACCCTCAAAGAGCCCGGCCAAGGGCATTCCCGTGATCTCTTCGGGGTCATATCCCGACAGGGAAACGAGGGCATCGTTCACCGTCCGGATCACACCGTCCCCGGAAACGACCATGACCGAATCGACCATGGAAAGTAGGATGTCTTCCAGATAGCTCTTGGCTTTTTCAACCTCCACCTTCTCAATCAGTTCGCGCTTCTGCCCGGCTAACTCCAGGAATACCCTGACCTTGGCAAGCAGGATCTCCGGCCTGTAGGGTTTGGTCACAAAGTCTACGGCCCCCGCGGCATATCCTTTAAAAACGTGATATTCATCGGAATAGACGGCGGTCAAAAAGATGATGGGGAGGTGCCGGGTCTTTTCATCCCCTCTCAGATACTCGGCCAATTCATAGCCGTCCATCTCCGGCATCTGGACATCCAGGATGGCCAGGGCAAAATCGTTGTGCAACGTGGCCTTCAGGGCTTCATTTCCGCCGGCCGCTCGAATGATTTGCGCCTCCGTTTCCCGCAGCACCTTTTCCAGGGCAAGCAGGTTTTCGGGCCTGTCGTCCACGATGAGGATTTTTTGCTCAGCCCCTGGATTGTGGATGGGCGACTTTAGATTGTTGACTGCCGTCATCTTCCCAACTGCCCCGTTTCTTTCTACTTCAGTTTCCGACATCTCAATTGGAAATTCGAAAATTCAATCGCCGGTCACCTATCTTTGCGACTCAATATGCAATAGAAACGCCCCCATCTCCTCCAGTGTCATGATCCGGTCCACCACGCCCGCTTCGATGGCATGCGTCGGCATGAACGGGGTTTCGGCAGTGTCCGGATCCTGGGCGATCGTCATTCCGCCGCATTCCTTGATCTTTCCAAGCCCTTTGGTGCCGTCTTGGTTGGCGCCCGTCAGAATGATGCCGATCAGTTTTTCTTCCCACACCGGTGCGGCACTCTCAAAGAACACATCAATGGATGGCCGCGAATAATGGACCTTTGCATCAATGGACAGGGAAAAGCTTTCATCCCTTTCCACCAGGAGATGGTAATTGGCCGGAGCGATGTACACATGACCTTTCAGGACCGGCGTTTTGTCTTCCACCTCCTGGACCGGGAGGGGGCATATCCTGCCTAAGAATACCGGAAGATACCCGCTCTCCGATGGATGAAGGTGCTGGACCACGATAATGGAGAGGGGAAATGTTCCGGGAACCATGGCAAGCAGTTTTCCCAAAGCACTCATGCCGCCTGCCGATGCCCCGATCGCCACGCACCTATATCCTCTTTTGATAGATCCTCGCCTTGTCATCAACTATCCTGAATTCTTTCCCCACTTTCGAAAATTGAATGGACTCCTTGGACCCAAGACAGAGAAACCCTCCCCTGATCAGGGAATCGCGGAAGAGTTCAAGGACCCGGTCTTGAAGGTCCCTGTTAAAATAGATGAGCACGTTCCGGCACAGGATCAGATGCGTTTCGCTGAACACACTGTCCGTTGCCAGGTTGTGATTGGCAAAGGTGATATTCCTCCCCAATCTCTGATCCACGACGGCGGCTCCGTATTGGGCATGGTAGTATTCGGAAAGAGAGCGTTTCCCCCCCGAGCTCTGATAGTTCTTGGTAAACAGCTTCATGCTTTCCAGATCGTATATCCCTTCCCTTGCTTTTTGCAGGATCAGGTCGTTGAAATCGGTGGCATAGATGGTGGTCTGGTCATAGAGGCCTGCTTCCTTCAGCACGATGGCCAGGGAATAGGCCTCCTCTCCGCTGGCGCATCCCGCATGCCAGACCTTGATGAAGGGATAGGTCTTGAGCAAGGGAAGCACGTTTTCCCGAATGCTCCGATAGACGGGAGGGTCGCGGAACATCTCGGTGACGGGGATGGAAAACTGCCCCAGAAAACCCGCAAAAAAGGCCTCATCATGAAGCAGTTTCGGGATCATCTCGGAGACGGTCCCGCAACCCGCCTTGGGAAGAAACTGCCTCACCCTGCGCTCCACCGAGGCCCTGGCATAGTTCCTGAAATCGTGCCCGTATCGCCGGAATATGGCCTCAAGGAGAAGGTCGAGCTCGATCTCTTTAATCTTATCAGTCTTCATAATTGCGCTACCTACCTGTACAGCCACACCCGCAACATGGAGAGAAGACGCTTGGCATCCACGGGTTTTGCCAGGTAATCATTGGCTCCCGCCTCAATACACCGATCCCTGTCCCCTGCCATGGCCTTGGCGGTAAGGGCGATAATGGGAAGCCGATGAAACCTGGACTGGGCCCTGATCCGCTTCATGGTTTCGTATCCGTCCATGACGGGCATCATAATGTCCATGAGGACGAGGTTCACATCAGCGTTTTTTTCGAGGGCCTCAAGGGCCATTTTACCGTCTTCCGCCTTGATGACCTGCATTCCTTTCTCCTGCAGGAGCTTCGAAAGGGCAAAGATGTTGCGCATGTCGTCATCCACCATGAGGATCTTTTTATCCCTGAAGAGGGAATCGGTATCATGAAGATCGATGATCATTTTGCGCTGTTTTTCCGGCATGGTGTCCACCATGCGGTGCAAAAAGAGGGACACCTCATCCAGGAGCCGCTCGTCGGATCTGACGCCTTTGATGATAATGGACTCCGCATACCCCCGCAGCTTTGTCTCTTCTTCACGGGTCAGGTCTTTGCCGGTATATACGATTACAGGCGGGATGGCCCTGCCGTCTTCCTGCTCGATCCTCTTCAGGAGGTCGAAGCCGGTCATATCGGGAAGGCCAAGGTCCAGGATGACGCAATCGTATGAGATAGACCTCAGCGCTTTCAGGGCCTCCTCTCCCGTAGCCGCCTCATCCACACGGATATCTCCACTCCCCACAAGCCGCACCACACTTCTCCGTAAATTCTCATCGTCCTCCACCACCAGAAGACTCTTCATCTTCCGGTCAAGGATATCCTCAAACCTGGAGAAGGCATCCTCCAGTTCTTCCATCCTTGCCGGCTTTTTCAAAAAACCGATGGCGCCCTTTTGGAAGGCCTCAATGGTGGGATCCTCCACGGACATCATGTGAACGGGGATATGACGGAGATTCGGGTCTTCCTTCAATGACCCCAGGACGGCCCAGCCGTCCATGCCCGGAAGTCGGATATCCAGGATAATGGCGTGGGGATGATATTCGGCCGCAAGAGAGAGTCCTCCCTCTCCGGTGGCGGAAGCCAGGCATTTAAATCCTCTTTCGTGGCACTGTTTCAAGAGCAGCGCCGCAAACCGGTGATCATCTTCGATGACTAGGATGATCCTGTCCCCTTTCGCCAGGCGTTCACGGTCATCCGGAATAGAGGTGATGTGTAGGCTGCCGGTCATTCGTTGCTCGTGACGCGTTGTTGGTGACCCGTTTTTCGTGATTCGCTCCTGATCACCGGCCACCCTCCGTTGTGTAGGCCCTTCCAGGCCGGAGGCTGACCTCTGTCCTCTGTTTCCCGGTTGTTCTTGCCCTTTCACCGGTTTCAAGTTTCCCGTTTCCAATTTCGATTTATCCATATCCGTCGGCAGATAGAGGGTGAACGTACTCCCTTTCCCCACCTCGCTTTCCATCTGGATTTCTCCTCCCAACAGATGGGCCAGTTCCCTGGAAATGGAAAGCCCCAGTCCGGTTCCGCCGTACTTCCGCGCGGTGGTTCCATCGGCCTGCTGAAATGCCTCGAAGATAATCTTCTGTTTGTCCCGGGGGATGCCGATTCCGGTGTCCCGGATGGAAATGGCCACCGCATTGGAAGGTGCAAGCCCGCTCCTGAAAAGGTTCACGCCTTTTTGCGGGGTTTCCATGCGGACGGTAATCCGGCCCGCTTCCGTGAACTTGATGGCGTTGGCCATGAGGTTCCGGATGATCTGTTCGGCCCGTTTTCTGTCTGTCCGGATCTCCCCGGGGAGGGCCTTACCGATGTCGACCTCCAGTTCAAGGCCTTTTTCCTTTGCCATGTGAGCGAAATGATCTTGTATGTTTCCTGCCAGAATCTCCATGGGGACACTTTCAAAGTGCATCTCCACCTTTCCGGCCTCAATCCTGCTCAGGTCGAGGATTTCGTTGATCAGGGAAAGGAGTTGATTGCCGCTGTCATAGACGACCATGGCGGATTCCATCTGTTCTTCCGTGAGAGTGCCTTCCTTGTTGTCAGCCAGTAACCGGGCCAGGATAAGCAGGCTGTTCAGGGGAGTCCGGAGTTCGTGGGACATATTGGCCAGGAACTCCGATTTGTATTTGCTGGCGATGGCAAGCTGCTCGGCCCTCTCTTCAACCTCGGCCCTGGCTTGCTGAAGGTTCCGGTTGCTCCGTTCCACATCCCGTTTCTGCCGCTCCAGGGCCTCCGTCTTTTCCTCCAGCTCCTCGTTGGTGGCTTCCAATTCCTCCTGCTGGGTCTTGAGCCTTTCTTCCGATTCCTTGAGAGACTGGGTCTGTTCTTCCAGCTCCTCGTTGGCGGCCTTGAGCTCTTCCTGCTGGGCCTCCAGTTCTTCGGTCAGGGTCTGGGAACGGGCCAGGGCCTCTGAGAGTCTCTCCTTGGCCTGGGCCGTCTCAATGGCGATGGCGATAGCCGGCATGGCCTGGCTGAGATAGAGGAGTTGAAGATCCGTCATCTCTACCAAAGTTCCTATTTCAAGGACACCTTTTACACGTCCTTCATAGAGAAGCGGGGTCACTGAGAGAAACCGGGGCACGGCCTCGCCCAGGCCGGAGGTGACCTTGATATATTCTTCCGGTACATTGCGTACCAAGATCGGTTTCTTTTCCAGCGCTGCCTGGCCCACCAGGCCTTCACCCAGGCTGAACCGATTGGACAGGTTCTTCCGCTTGGTATAGGCGTAACTGCCGGCGAGGCGGAACGTATCCTTCTGTCTCTCGTCTCCCGCAAGGTAGATGGCGCCGATCTGGGCATTCAGATACGTGGAGATCTCCGAAACAATCTTCCCGCTTAAGTTGGTCACATTCTGCTCGCCCAACACCACATCGTTAAGCGCGGCGATACCGGTCTTCAGCCAGTCCTGGGCTTGGGTTTCTTCCAGCGATTTCTTGAGGGCGGTCTGCATTTCCTTGATGGAGGCCGCGAGTCTCCCTGCCTCATCTTCTCCCCCGGCCTCCACGGGGGTATCCAGGTTTCCTTTTGCAATGGCGTCTGCGACGTTCACCATATTGTTGAGAGTCGAAGAGATGGAGCGGGATAGAATCAGCCCCAGGGTCAGGGCGCTGGCCAGGGCGGCAAGAGTCAGGAAAATCATCCAGAGAATCGCCCTCCGGACATCCCTGTCGCCCTCGGCCTTGCTTTCGTCCAGATCTTTATCGTTTTGTTTCACAAGAAGGTCTATCAGCTCACCGGCCTTCTGCCTGAGTTCGCGTCCCTTTCCCATGCTCAGGGCAACAGCCTCATCCTTTTGGCCCAGCCCCGCCAGCCGTTTCACCTCCTGGTTTGTCTCTAAGAACCGGTTCCAGACCCGGATAAACTCATCCAGATGAATCTTCTCTTCGGACTGGGACAGATCCCTTAAAAGACTGGCCGTTTTCATGAGTTGCCCTTGCAGTTCATCGATAGCTTTTTCAAATGTCCTTCGGTCCTCTTCAGTCGTGGAGAGGAGGGCGTTTTTCTCCGCCCTGACAACTTCGAGGGTTAGCGCCTGCATTCTCCCGGCCAGCCGCATGCTTTCGCTATCCCTTTCCACAATCCGGTCCAGGTTCGTCTCCATCTGTTTGATAAAATAGAGACCACATAGCGCCACCACCACCTCGGCGGCCACAACGATGAACAGGACTGTGAGAATCTTTTTGCCGATGGATACATTCCTTAAAAAGTTCATGAAGCACTCCCTGTCAGCACTTCTCTCACCTTCCGTGCAAAACCATTGGGCGTAAAAGGTTTCTGGAGGAAGGCGGTATTTTTGTCCAGTATTCCGTGATGAACAATGGCATTGTCTGTGTAACCCGACATGAAAAGGATCTTGATGTCCGGCCTGACGGTCTTTATCCGGTCCGCCACTTCCTTTCCACTCATCTCAGGCATCACCACGTCGGTCACCACCAGGTCGATTTTCTCCCCGTATGTTTCAGCGATCTGAATGGCCGGCTGGCCTCCTTCGGCCACCAGTACCGTGTAACCATGTCTCTCCAGGATCTTAAAAGCCATGTTCCTGAGCTGAGGATCGTCTTCAACAACCAGCACGGTCTCCGAACCCTGAAGCGACTCAGGCGTGTGCACTATCTGCTTCAGTACATGGGCTGCCTTTTCTACCCTGGGCAGGTAGATCTTAAAAGTAGCCCCTTTGCCGGGCTCGCTGTACACCCAGATATATCCGCCGGCCTGCTTGACGATTCCGTACACCGTGGAAAGCCCGAGTCCGGTTCCTTTCCCCACCTCCTTGGTGGTAAAAAAGGGATCGAAAATCTGGGACCGGACCTCCTCCGTCATCCCCATTCCCGTATCGCTTACGGCCAGCATCACATAAGCTCCGGGCGTCACGGCAAGATGACTTCTGGCATATCCCCGGTCCAGTTCCACGTTTGCCGTCTCGATGGTCAGTTTCCCTCCTCCCGGCATGGCATCCCGGGCATTGACCGCCAGGTTCATCATGACCTGTTCCATCTGACCCGGATCTGCCTCTACCCGGCCCAGGTCGGAACCCAGAACGGTTTCCAGCTCAACATCCTCACCGATAATTCGGCGCAGCATTTTATCCACGCCAAGCGCCAAGTCATTGAGATTCAAAATCACGGGCTGAACGATTTGTCTCCGGCTGAATGCCAGGATCTGCCGGGTCAGGGATGCCGCTCGACCTCCGGCCTCCCTGATCTGCATGACACTTTCGCGAATGGGGTCATCTTCAGGCATGTCCATCAGGGTCAGATCGGCGTTGCCCATCACAATGGTCATGAGGTTGTTGAAGTCGTGGGCTATGCCGCCCGAGAGCCTGCCCACAGCCTCCATTTTCTGGGCCTGATGGAACTGTTCCTCCATCCTTTTCTTCTCCTCTTCTGCGGCCCCTAATTCTTCTTCCCGTTCGATATTGAAAAGGGCGAAGCCGATATCCTCTCCCACTTCCTGAAACAGGCCCTGCTCTTCCCCGTCACACGCAAAAATCAGAGGCACAGAGGCAGTAAGGACCCCATAGATTTTGCCTTCATGTTCAAGCCTCACCGAAAAAGCCGCCTGGCCCTTGTAAGAAAATCTGACGGGGCAGTCGACACACTGGGTGACCACGTCTTCCATGACAGTGATCCCTGACTGTTCCAGGGCCTTTTGTGCGCATGGGGGGAGGCTTCCCCTTTCAAGGCATTCCTTCAACGGCAGGAAAGACTCATCAAGATCCGATTCGGCGTACTGCGTGCATTTTTTTGTTTCATCCACGAGAGCGATCCACGCGCTGTTGAAACCCCTGGTTGCAGCCAGATTCTCGCACGCCCCCTGGATCAAGCGGCTCCGGTCCTTTTCCTTGGTGATGAGCTGGTTTACATTCCGGATGGCACTGATTACCCTGATCAGATTCAGGACCCTTTCTTCAGTCTTCTTCCTCTCCGTAATATCCCGAAGAGAGGTCAGGAGGCATAATTCCCCTTCCCACTCGATTTCCACCGACCGCATGGCGGCATCCGCCTGCGCCCCTGAAGGCCGAGAGATTTCAACATCTTCACTCTCTTGACCGATGAGGGGAAACCCGATATCCATCCCCAACAGTTCCTGGGCCGGCCGGCCGAAAAGGGTTCCGGCCGCCGGGTTGGCGAAACGGATAACGCCGTTGTGACGCGCCACAAGGATGGCATCGGTGTTATTTTCGATAATCTTCCGCATCCGTGAATCGCTGGCGCGCATAGACTCAGCCGATTCTTCAAGCTTCCGTGTACGTTCTTCCAGTTGATGGATCATCGGCCTGGTGATTCTTACAAAGAGCCCTGCTCCGGCAAAGACAAGCAGGATCGTGATGCCAAAGGCCGTGATTCCCGCTCTTATAAAGGGAGCACGGATTTCGGCCATGTCTATCTTGGCCACCAGGCCCATGTTCAGCACGGCGACGGGGTCATAGGCCGCAAGCACCGTGACGCCCCGGTAATCCGGCCCCACCATCGTCCCGGATTTGCCCGAGAGGGCCATTCGCATGGGCTCGGCCAGTTCCGAGTCGAAAGGGACAGGTTTGGGCTGGTCCAGGTCGTAGTGGCGATGGCGGAGCAGAAATACGATGTTATTCCCGTCCCGTCTTGCCAGGGTGAACTCCCCGGTTTCTCCGAATCCCTTGTATTTCTTGCTCGCATCCCTGATCTGGCTCAGGGTGTCCAGCGAAGCCCCTTCCGCATTCGATGAGGAGTGGGCCTCTTGATGGGCGGCATCAAACCGGGCCACCGCCTCGATGAGCCGCGCATGGCTTTGGACCGTCTCCCGGAGCCGCTCTTCCTGTTGACTAAATGCGGCCCGGTACAGGACATAAAGTGTGCCCCCTCCCACGATCAGGGAAATCGCCGCCATGATGGAAATGATCAGGAAAACCCGCTTTTTTTCGCTCATGATAAATCCTTTATCCCCATGACCTCAAGCACCTGCTCTTCTTGAGAAAAATCTCCCAGTATCCTTATGGGAGGAGGGTTGAGCTTCATCAGGGTCGGTGTGGCCAGTATCCAGTCAGCAGAACCCCGCTCCGGGGTCTTTAATAAGTCGATACACTCCAGGCGGTACCTTCCTGCCAGGTATTTTCCCAAGAGTTGTTCCACCTGAGCAATCGCCTTTTTTGATCTTGGTGTGTCGCCGTGGATATAAAGGCGAAACTCCCAGAACCCTGTTTCCTTGTCCGAACACTCGTGATTTATGGAAGACACGTCATTCCTTTCAAGTCGCTGCGGTCTATGGTATCCTGGAAAACCCCGTCCCATGGACGGGACCAGAGACAAATGGCTCCGCCTGAAAGGATTTTCCTGCATGTTTACTGTTTCTAATCAAAGTCCCCGTTCCTTCCCTGCGCCGTTCAAAAGGGACGTTATGTGCGGAAGCAACAGGTCGCTTTCAATCGGCTTTGGGAGGTAGCCGTCGGCGCCGGCTGCCATGATGCGATCTCTGTTCTCGGCCGTATCGTAGCCGCTGACGGCCAGGATTTTTATATGAGATGTGTCGGGGTTCCCCTTGATCTTTCGGCAGACCTCGAAGCCGTCCATCCCGGGCATGATCAGATCCAGGATTATCAGTCCGGGCTTGAATTCCGTGACCTTTGCCCCCGCCTCAAAACCGTCTGAGGCGATCTCTGTTTGATATCCATGAGGCTTCATCATTTTGGTGAGCATTTTCTGGATGCCGGGATCATCATCCACTATCAGGATCTTTTTCGATTCAGGCTGGTAGATTCCAAAGGGGTAGATTCCCTTTTTCCGCATGAAGACTTCCAGATCATCCCTGAGTATCCTGTAATGGCCTCCCGGTGTGGTGTGTGCCTTCAGGTCACCCGCCTTGACATACTTCCACAAGGTCACTCTGTTGAGAGAGACCTTCCTGGCTGCTTCAGGGAGGGTAAGAATGGTTTTGCTATCCAAATTGAAACTCCTTATGCCTGAATGATTAATAAGGGGTATAGAAGAATATATCTATCAAAATAACGGTTTTAAATATTTTAAACGTTTTTAACCATACTTCAAGAAAAAAATGGCCGTGACCCATAAAAAAATAAAAGTGTGTGGAAAAGCTGACCGCGACGTTTATGCGGCGGTTAAAGCTGACGGCATAGTCCGTAAGGAGTCCTCTCATTACAGAGGCAAGGGCGTAACGCAGTTTCGAAAGAGGAAATGGGTATGATTCGGGATGAGCACCCATGCGTAACTGGCGGTTTCAGTTTAGTCCCAAGGAGGGGTTGACCCCTGGGAGCCCAGCCCAGCGCAACCGGCGCCTGGGTGATGATGTATTTGGACAGGGAAATGGCGATCCATTTCGCGACGTTTTCGAGGGGCGCCAAAGTCGGCCGTACGGGGCGAACGGCAGAGGGCCAGCAGACCTTTCTTGTCATGTTCTAGAACGCCCCCATGCAATGGGAATCCCTTTGAAGACGATTCGAGAAAAACTCAAGCGTTGGGAACGTTCCCTTGAACATGGTCCGATCCGCGCCGTTTATCCGCTATCCCTTTGATGTAGGCGGAAAACTCGGGATAATGGGTTAGAACACGCTGAACGGTGTCTGTGTCCAGGGTGTACAAATCGCAATAGTCCATGGCCCGGATGCTTGCAGAGCGAGGTTCACTGAAGAGAAGTGCGATCTCCCCAAACAGGTCTCCGTCCTTAAGGGTTGCCAGGATGTTTTTTCCATCCGGGGGAATCACTTCCACTTTTCCGTGGCTGATAAAATTCATGTGCCGTCCCATTTCTCCCGCCCGGAAAATATAGGTTCCCGGGGTGAAAATAACCGGTCGCAGTTCAAGAGCGATATCCCGTATCAGTTCCAGGCCCCCTCCCTTCAGAAAAGGAACCTTTTCGATAAATTCCCGCTTGAGAAGGAGCGAAACCTCCCCTTGAAGGCTTTGGGGGGAACCGCTCAGCACCACAGACTCATCATAGCCGAGCCTGCGTTCCCAGAGGTATGAATAATAGTCGTAAATCCGGCTCTGCAGGGAGTTGGAGAGCACCAGATATCTTGACATAATCACAAGTAAAAGGCGTTTGCTGGCCACCACAACATCTTGTGGTCCCCCGGTAAGATATTTTACGTGAAAAATAGAGGCACCGGCAACTCAATATAACTTGCATCAGTCCAAACCGGCTACTGGCTGAATTTTCTTTTCGAATAGGAATGGTATCATAAAATATTTTCAAGGTCGATTTCTTCCACTTCGGATCATTAAGCGCGACTCTATTATTTCTACTTTGTCACATTAATGCGGCGGCCCGGCGCGCGGAGCAGGGCACCTGACACAGCCAATGGGTTCGCTTCTTTTCCGTGTTCACCGTCCACCAGGCAAGCCAGCCAGCAGGCGGCCTCCGGCAGTTACGATTTTGTCCCGCATCGAGCGCTGACCATATGGGCTGAAGCCACAGTTGCCATCATGGCTGGAACCATAAGCAAGGTTGCTTACGCGATGGGGCAAACGGATTCCGGCTAAAATTGCTTTACCATGGGTGCCCTGATCAGCCCCGATTAATTGGGTAACTATTTTGCTGGAAATATGGATTATATGATTGATTTTACACATAATAGCTATTATATTTTTCTTCATGAGACGGCGAAACCAATGGGGGGTTGGGCTCGATCACAACAGCCCGCCCGAACACCTATAAAACCAAAAAAGGAGATAGCCATGACAACAGCCCCCTTGCGGGGGTGTCGTCTTCTTTTATTAGTTATTTCAATTGGTTTTCTGATTTCTTCCAAACAAGGACCCGTAATTGTGCCGATCAGGGAGCGCTCTATCTGAAAGGATTGGTGCAAGCTGAAAAGAAAAACATGGAACGTATGGCAGAAATGGTTCCCGAATCCAATGAGCAGGCGCTCCAGCATTTTGTTTCCAATTCGCCCTGGGACGCGAACGCTGTGATGGACCAGGTGGCTATGCGCAGTAATGAAGCGCTTCAAGATGGAGAAGACCGGTGTCTGCTGATCGATGAAACGGCTTGTCTCAAGAAGGGTACAAAATCTGTAGGCGTAAGCAGACAGTGGGCGGGAACCATCGGTAAAGTGGACAACTGCCAGGTGGGGGTTTTTGCCGTTTTGGGGCATGGTATTTACGCTACTCCCATCGATTGCCGGTTGTATTTGCCGGAGAATTGGGTCGAAGACCCTAAACGCTGTGAAGCGGCAGGTGTACCGGACCACCGCGTCAAGCTCCTTCGCAAACATGATTTGGCCTTGGAAATGGTTGAAGGGGCCCGGCAGAAGGGTATCTCCTTCAGTTGGGTGGGATGCGATGGTTTTTATGGGGAAGATCCTGCCTTTTTGCGAGATCTGGATGGGATGGGCGAGGTTTTTGTAGCGGATGTGCATAAGGATCAAATGGTGTGGCTTGAAGACCCCGAGCCCTGCGTCCCTCCCCGCAAGTCCACCAGCGGCCGCCCCCCGAAAAAACTTGAACCGCGTATGTTGCCTGTTCGTGTGGACCTTCTGGCAGCTCAGGCCCCGGCTTCCAGTTGGCAGCGCGTCACTGTACGAGAAACAACCAAAGGCAAACTTGTCGTAGATATATTTCATCAGAGAGTATGGCTTTGGGATGGAGAAGAGCCGTCGGCCCATGAGTGGCATTTGATTGTTCGTAAAGAAATTGATGGAGGCAAGCTCAAATATACGTTGAGCAATGCTCCTGCCGATACTTCGGTAGAGCGTCTTGCATTTGCTCAAGCTCAGCGCTATTGGGTCGAGCGCGCTTTCCAGGAATCGAAACAGCATAGTGGACTCGACGATTATCAGGTCCGTGGCTGGCTCGCATGGCATCACCATATGGCCTTGGTTATGATGGCAATGCAGTTCATGCTCGAAGAAAAATTGAAACATCAGGATCTCTATCCCCTTCTGAGCTGCGCTGATATTGTATCGCTCCTCAAATATGCACTTCCGAAGAGAGCCGTTACTCAGGAAGAGATTTTACGCCAAATGGAGATACGCCACAAAAAACGAAAATCCGCTATCGAGTCGGCCCGGAAGGTTCAAGCAAAGCGCCTCGCCGGCGAGCTAGCCGGTGCGGCAATGTGACAAAGTAGAATTATTTGTCCCTATCCAACGCCTCTCGAACCTTGGCTCCAAGCTTTTCCATTGAAAACGGTTTCTGGATAAAGTTTACTCCTTCGTCTAAAACGCCGTGGTGGGCGATGACGTTGGCCGTATAGCCCGACATGAACAGGCGCCTGAGATTTGGATGAATGGATAAGATGTTTTTGGCCAGATCCCGCCCGTTCATTTCGGGCATCACCACATCGGTCACAAGCAGGTGGATCTCGCCGACATACTCCTGTGCAAGTCGAATGGCTTCGCCCGGTGTCATGGCTGCCACTACCTCATACCCAAGCCTTTCAAGCATCATTGTTGTTATTTCCAAGATTGCCGGTTCGTCCTCCACCAACAGGATCGTCTCGTGGCCACGCTTGGCCGGGAGGGCCTTTACTTTCTCCTCCAAAGCTTCGGCCTTGGTCCGGTATCGCGGAAGATAGATTTTAAAGGTCGCCCCCTGGCCCGGTTCGCTGTACACATTGACAAAGCCATCGTTTTGTTTGACCACGCCATACACCGTGGCCAACCCTAGACCCGTGCCCTTGCCGGAGTCCTTGGTCGTAAAAAAGGGTTCGAAGATGTTGTCAAGTGTTTCGGAGTCCATGCCGTAACCATTGTCGCTGACGGCTATAAGCACATATTCACCCGGAATGAAACCCTGGTGATTGATGCAGTAGGTATTGTCGAATTCAGCGTTGCCTGTTTCGATGGTAACCTTGCCCACGTCCGTTATGGCGTCCCGGGCATTGACGCAGAGGTTGGCCAGGATTTGGTCGATCTGGCTGGAATCCATCTTCACCGGCCACACATTCTCGCCCGGCAGCCAGGCCAGATCGATATCCTCTCCCATGAGGCGCTGCAACATCATTATCATATCCTCTACTGTCTTGTTAATGTCGATCACTTTGGGAGAGATGGTTTGTTTGCGGGCAAAAGCCAGGAGTTGACGAGTCAGGTCGGCTGAACGCTCACCGGCCCTTCTGATTTGCTGCAATTTTTGGTAAAGCGGTAGGGTCGGGTCCACTTCAAGCAAGGCTATTTCCGAATGGCCTATAATCACGCTCAGCATATTGTTGAAATCGTGAGCCACGCCACCTGCTAGCCGACCAATTGCTTCCATCTTTTGGGTTTGGTTCAATTGCGCCTGGAGTCTCTCACGATCCTCCTCGGCCATTTTGCGGGCAGTGACGTCAATTAGAGAACCTTCAATGTATCCTTTCTCAGGGTAGATGGTGGCCGAAAAATTAATCCAAATGCGGGTGCCGTCCTTGCGGACAATCTCTGCCTCATAATCATTGACAGATCCATCCTGATACAGTTTTTTTATGAGTTCATCACGTGCCTCCCGGTCAGGCCAGGCTTTGCCGGCATGGAAGTTGGCCATACATTCCTCAACCGTCTCATACCCTGCCGTCTGAGCATAACGTTCATTAATCTCTACCAGCGAGCCATCAAGAAATGTACGAAACAGCGCAACCTGTGCTTCATTGAACAGATGTTTGTACTTCTCTTGGCTCTTCCGCAGCGCTTCCTCCATCTTCTTTCGATCGGTGATATCCTGCGCGGCACCCCAGAGGTCAGTTGCTTTTCCTTTCGAATCGGTTATGGCCTCACCCCGCACCCAGATCCATCCTCGGCTCCCGTCGTTCCTGACCATTTCCAGTTCCAGTTCGTACGGAATGCCTGTGTCTCTGGTTTTCGCCAGGGAGGTGGACAATAAACCCCAGCTTCCAGGGGTGAACAGTCTCATATGTTCGGTATAGGGTGGTGGGGGCAATTTCGGATCGAAACCGTACATTTTGTAAAGTTCCTCGGTCCAGAAAACCTCATTGCTCTCCAAATTCAGGCGCCAACTGCCCAGATGGGCAATCCTTTGTGATTCTCTGAGGTCCTTTTCGTTCCTCAGCTTTTCTTCTTCCTTTTTCTTGCGTGTGCTGATATCACGAATGATCCCCACATATCCAGTTTGCGAACCATCTTTTTCTATTGCAGAGGTAACGGTCTCCGCTGGAAAAAGCGTACCGTCTTTCTTCCGGAAATACACTTCACCCTGGTAAGTCCCTGTTTTTTCGATCGAACCATAAGCTATTTGGCCGAATTGCGCGAACATTTCATCAGATTGATGAATTAGCCGGGCGGATTCACCTTTGATTTCATCCTCCGCGTAGCCAAATAAACTGGAAAAACCCTTGTTGCAGGCGATCATGTTTCTTGCCGAGTCAAGAAGCACAATGGCGTCCGTTGTGCTTTCAACCAAAACCCTGTATTTCTCCTCGCTCTCCTTTAGCGCTTCCTCTGCCGCCTTCATCTCCGAAATATCCCGAATCGATTCAATGGCTCCTATCTCATTACCATCGCGATCGTAAAGCAATGAAGCCTTGTTCCACAGGAAGCCTCCAGGCTTAACGATAGGATCGAAGGTTTCAGAAACCAGCGATTTCCCCTCCTTTTTCACATACCGATACTTCTTTTCTATTTCTTTATCCCATTTGCCAACAAGATCTATCAAGACTGGCCTTTTCTCCCCGTAGAAGGGAATGGCATATTCATAATCCCCTTTTCCTAGAATATCTTCAGCCCTTACACAGGTCATCTCCTCAATAGCCCGGTTCCAGGCGATCACCTTTCCGTCCAGATCAATAACCATTGTGGCATCGGGAAGAAAATCGATGATTTGTGATAAGCGTTGTTGTGAGGCCTTCAGCGCCTCCTCAGCCTTCTTGCGCTCCATGATGTCCTGAAATGTACAACGGATCCCTGAGATCTTTTCCCGATCATCCCGCAGGAGACGGTCTTCAACCAGGACCGGCAAAATAGTCCCGTCTTTCCGACGGTAGGTTCGCACGAACCCGCGACCCGGTGGCAATCTTCCCGCTAGCTTGGCCAAGATTTGCTCACGGGCCTCCGCCTTTTCGACATAGAGTTCCCAAATGAACTCTCCAACCATCTCATCCCGTTTGTATCCCAGCATATCCAGGTTCGTCTGGTTGACTCGGATAATCCGACCTTCCCGATCATATTCGAGATATCCCAAAGGCGCATTGTCAAACAGGTCCCTGAATTTCTCCTTGCTCTTCAGTAGCGCCTCCTCTGCACGTTTGCGATCAGTAATATCTCTGGATTGAGCCAGAAGACACGCTTCTCCTGCGTATGATATCGGCTTAGCTGAAAACTCAGAATAGTAGATCTCACCGCTTTTCCTACGAAAAGAGACAACAACATCCTCTGCTTTGCCATAATCCTTTAAGATTCCTATGAATCGATCTCTCTCGACAGGCTTTGCGTATAAATTGATGTCCGAGGGAGTCTTTCCTAGAACCTCCCCGCGGGAATAACCCGTCTGGAGGCAGAATCCATCATTGACATAAAGATACAATCCATCATTTATTCGAGTAACTGTGATAGAGTCAGTTATGCTTTCAAATGATTTTCGGTATTTTTCCTCGCTATCTCTCAAGGCAGCTTGAGTCTTCTCTAGTGCGGCTTGAATTTCTTTCAAGGCCTTAACTTCTTTTTCCAACTCCTCGTAGGTGGGTTTCCTAGACATAATTATACCTACAGCACTTAATCTTTTTCAATTTGCGATTATTTAAATTTAAAGTCGCACATCCGATGGAATTTCGCAAGACTGCCAGATCAATTCTCCATATTTTGTTTGGAAATATCTGGAAACAAAAACGTTTAGAGCCACCCCATATGTTGGTGACTACCGGCAAGCAATTGAAAGTTAGAGAGAAGGGTATCGCGAAGTCAAGACTACTTGCATTATGTTGCGTGTTGCCATAACCAACTGAAAAGCTGTTGATTTTCGGTGCTGTCACGGGGTATCTGGATTAATGTGTAAAAGCAGTGGGTTATGTTATATTTTAACAAGCCGTCTTGTCGAGCTGAAAACATAATATTTTTACCCTATCCGCACCTCTCCGTAAAGGGCCATTGTTTGCCTGCCCCCGCTATAGACTATCGAGCCAAGCCATTAAGTCCCCCTCGTTTTCCCATTGGAGTAATTCTTCTATCTTTGAATCATCGGTCAGGACGGATTGCATATGCCGGATAAATTGGCTCTGTATATATCGGCTTCGGTTGAGATCCAGCTGGAGATAGGTGGTGGTTGACTGGATATTTTCATGACCAAGATGATTCTTGATATCGGTGATGGGGGAGCCGCTGTAGAGCATGTTGATGGCGCATGAATGTCTAAAACTGTGTACAGGGTTGATATTCTTTAGCCGCTTTGGCGGCAATGCTTTTTCGAGATACTTTTTGCAGATGCGGTAAATTCCGTATCGAGTGAGTTCCTTACCCCGCTGATTGATAAAGAGGCGATCCTGATATGGAGGATGAGGAGGGATGCGATATTTTCGGATGTAGAGCTGAAGCAGATGACAGGGTTTGGTCTCAAGTTTTATGAGGCGGAATCGGTTCCCTTTTCCCATGATAGCCATGGTTCTGTTCCGGGGGTCGAAGTAGTCCAGGTTCAAAGTGGCTATTTCGGAAGCCCTGGCGCCGGAATCATAGAGAAGATGGAGAAGCGTGTAGTCCCTGAACCCCTCTTTTGACCTCAGATCAACGGCGTTAAAGACCCGCAGGATTTCATCTTGATAAAGAAAACTGATGAGAGGTTTCTGCTGCCGCTTCTGAGGAATATTGAGGATGGACTTTGCAAAGTCTTTTTGCTCCGGATATTTCAACCGGATCATTTTGGCAAAGGATTTGAGGGCGGCAAGTCGCTGATTTCGGGTTTTGGCCAGATTTTTTCGATCGCTCTGAAGGTGCTCAAGGAAAGCGATGATCAGTTCTGTTGAGAGATGTTCTACTCTGAGAGACTTGATTTTGATGTTATAAAAGTTGGCTGTAAAGGGGAGAAAAAGTTTGAAGGCATCCCGGTAGGCTTGCACCGTATGCTCACTGACCCCCTTTATATGA
The DNA here is from genome assembly GCA_963663335.2 of Desulfatiglandales bacterium. Classification (GTDB taxonomy): domain Bacteria; phylum Desulfobacterota; class DSM-4660; order Desulfatiglandales; family Desulfatiglandaceae; genus NaphS2. Next base: position 2,241,782 of record CAXXLN010000002.1, read on the forward strand.
AGGAGATATTGATCAAAGAACTGATGTATGCAGGGCGATAATTTCATTCTTTTCTTTCGTGCCAAAGGGAAAAATCTACCAGTTGTTTACGACTGAGAGCATCGGTGACCCTGAGATATACGCTTGTATATTTGTATTCACTGTGACCCATATAGGTGGCCAGTAGAGGCAGGGCATTCTGTGGAGTCCCCCCGCGCTCTTTGATTTTCAGGAGGGTATATACGGCAAAAGAGTGACGCAAGGAATGGGGTGTGGGCTGAAGAAAGTTCACATTGCCAATCACCCGTCTGGGCTGATCGACACCGATGTCCATTACAATTTTGTGAAACCAGTAGCGCACTTGAGCATTGGATAAAGGGCGCTGGTTACCCTGCACTAGAAGAAAAGGACTCTGGTCGTTGCGTATCAGGGATTTACGCACAGAGAGATAGTTCTCGATCTGTTGTGCCACCATCCGGGGTACAGGAAGGAGCCTGTCTTTTGAGAACTTGGTCTTTTCAACATAAATGGTGCGATCATCGCTGCGGTAATGCTCACGCCGAAGTCTCAGTGGTTCATTTATTCTCATGCCGCATCGAACGAGGAGCAACAGCGCGACATACACGGCCAGATCTCTTAAAAAGCGCCGCTTTGTTTTATGAAACCTCTTGCACATGGCTTCGAGCAGTTGATCGGTTTGTTCCGGGGTAAAAATAAACGGCACAATGGTATGCTTCTTGAGCTGAGGGATATCTTGTAGTGGATTGTCTTTGTAATAACCGCGGCGTACCAGAAATTTGAAAAAGGTGCGTGCTGCAGAGATTGCGGTGTTAACGGAGCTGGGCTGCATTTTAAGGTTGGCCCTCATTTCGAGGAAAAAATCAGGGGAAAACACTTCAGGCGCGCTGTTGTTTTCTGCAATGTAGCGATCAAAAATTCCCAGGTGGGATCTAAATTGTCTGATTTCATATCCCAGAGTCTTGCGATAAATGAGGAACTCCTCCATAAGCGGGGCCAGAAAACTTTCAAAGGGTTTCATTAAAAAGGACCTTTCTCATTCGTTCAGTATCGACGCAAAGATACCGCTGGGTGGATTGGATGTTTTGATGCCCCATCATCTCTTTAATCTCATATATGGATCGTCCAATGCCCAACAGATTTTGGGCGTAAGTATGCCTGAGCCAGTATGCTGAGGAAGATAGACCAGCCTCTCTCATTGCGGTTCGGATGGCCCCGATTACCGTCCCCGGACAAACAGGGGAATGGGGGCTATTGTGAGTCATGAAGAGGGCTCGATGCTCTGTTTTTTGCCTGGCCTTTAAAACGTAAGCAGCGATGGCTTTAACGGTCTGTTGGGGTAAAGGCAGAATGGCCGGTTTATTTGTCTTTCTTTCCCTGACGGTGAGTTCTGCTTTTGTAAAAGAGATGTCGTCCAGTGTGAGCCTGGAGATTTCTATAGGTCTGAGGCCCAGGCTGTAGGCCAGATGAATCATGGCATAGGTCCGGATCTGTACAGGAGTTGAAAGTTTCAAACTTGAAAAGAGCGTTTTTATCTCTTGGGGCCGCAGGAACTTGGGCGGTTTTTGATAAGATAATCGGGGAGGGCCTACCACCAGGGGCGCAAGATCCTGCTTGATGATCTTTCTTTCTGCATACAAATACTTCAAGAATCCCCGGAGAAGGTGACGATACGTTTTCAGCGTGGTCTTCGCTACTTTGAACTCCATCATCAATGCATCCAGATGTTCTATCTTCAATCCGGAAAGGCTGAGTTCTCGCTTTTCAAGATAATCATGAAGCGAGGCCAGGACCCTTCTTGTACTGTTAATGTAGCCTTGACAGATTCCTCGGACCTGATCGAGATAGAAAAGGTATTGCTCGTAGACGGCAGGCAATTTGACCTGGTAGGATGGGATTTTTAAGGGTTGCTCAATTTGGGCTTTCTGATGCAGGTACTCTGAAAGGCCGATAATGGCCGGGGATGCTTTCTTGAGATGGGTGTCTTTTCTGAACAGGATGAAGGTTTCGTAGGTGAACAGGTCTTTCCATGGGGTGTTTTCTCTCATCGCATAGGCAGCAAACTCGATAAGGACAGCGCTAAAGATGGCGCTCTTACTGCCTCCATCTCGGGCTTCAGCGATTTTTATGCCCCACAGATAATCGAAGATGGACTGAAGCAACTTTTTTATGCCTTCGCTCATTTGAGCGCCGCCCGGATCTTTTTCAGATGTTCAGATGTTATTTCTTCTCTTGTTACAGGTTGAGGTGGCAATGAAAGAACCTGATAAATGGGATATTCGTATGCCAAAAGAGATTTGCTGACCAATACGTCTCTGGCTTCGCCCAATGAGACCAGGCCGATCTTGAGCAGGCTGCAAATTTTGTCATCGTGATAGAAGCTGATGCCGTTTCTGTCGGAAACGGTCACCAGGAAAAAATAGAGAAGGATCTCCACGGCGGAAAGATCCCGAAGAAAACCGCCGGTGATAAAGGAATGGTCGATCCAGCTGAAGGATCCTTGAATCTTACGGACCCGTGAAGGATTGAGAATTCTTTTGTGGTACATGGTTGTCACCTCCTGCATGGAATGGCGACATTTTCTCCCGTATGAAAGGCTCTGTCCAACTGAACTTGTATATCAAGACAGGGAAGTGTGCTTAAAACAAAAGTCATTTCAAGGGGTTTTGCACCTAACTGGGCTTGTATATCAAGATTTGCGGATTCCCATAATTGGTTTGTGATCTCAGGTAGTTGTTCCTTTAACTGGGCTTTTATATCAAGACGGAGCTTTTTTCGTCTGTCACGTACCCTCTGCGCCTCCAGGTTCTTTTCCACATATTCCGGATGACTTTCCCGGTACTTTTTGAGGTATTCCGGTTTCTTCTCAAGCCACTCTTTGACCCGAGGATATTGATCGCGATAGTAGTCAGGATTTCTTTTCCGCCACTTCCTGTTGTTATCTGATTTGAGGGCGGCCTTGCAGGCATGTTCTCCGCAGGTGATCTGTCGCTCGCCAACTCTCGGGTTGGGGGTGAATTGGGTCTTGCAGTAGAGACATTTCTTCATCCTGACCCTCCTTTGAAAAAAAGGAACCACACGAACCAAACAAATCAAAGGATCAAGATGAATGAAGATAAATTAAAAGGAAACAACCATAGTTTTTCTCCCCTCTAAAAATTACAGGAATTATAAAAAAAAGGAGTTTAAGGCGGGATGGGAAAGGAGACTTAAAAGGCGAGAGAATTACAAGGAAAACAACGAAGGAATAAAATCGAAGGAACCAAATACTCACAACATAAACGAACCGGCAACATAACTTGCATTGACAGAAAGCATTCTCTGCGGGTTTCATTTTTGCCAATGTTTCTGGTATGTTTAACAGTAGCCGATTTGACCAAGAGGCGTCAAAACATTTTCCCAACCCACAACCAAAGGAGGCCCATCATGAAAATTTCTCAGTGCATCACCCATTTTTTCAATTACCAGCGGATGAACGTGAAAAAAAATACACTTCGAAATTATGATTTCATCCTCAGCAACTTCCAAAGCCATTTCGGTTATAGAGCTATCCGCCATCACCTCAGAGGACGTCCTGGCTTTCATGTCCACGATCACGGATGGAACCAAACAGAACACCAAGAAGCTCCGTTTCACCCTCCTGTCGGCCTTTTTCAATTTCGTCAAGAGCTCCCATGACGCCAATATCCAGAATCCCTGCGACACCCCGGCGCTCCGAAAATTGTTCAGGGCCGGGAAGCCAACACAGCTAAGGATTCTGGAAAAGGACGTGGTTGACGAAATCATTTTCAGGACCCAAAACCCAAGGAACCGGCTGATGCTCGAACTCATGGCACGTAGCGGCATGCGGGTAGGGGGAGGTCCTGAAACTCAGACCAATGGATATTGAAGACCGTAAAGCCATCATCCGAGATCCCAAAAGCGGCAGGGAGGTTGAAGTAGTGTTTCTGCCACAGAAGGTTGCCGACCGGCTCCGGAGGTATATCCGGGAAAAAGAGATCAAGCCCGATGCCAGAATCTTTCCGCTGACATATGCGGCAGCCAGGCTGATCGTTAAAAAAGCTGGGCATATAGTCGGCGTCCATGTCCGGCCCCACGATCTACGCAGGCACGCTGCCACCTATGCATCTCGATCCGGTACGCCGCTTGAAATTGTGTCAAAAGTGCTGTTGCGTCATTCGAATTTATCGACCACTCAGCGGTATTTGGGTAAAATCAGCGATGCAGAGGCGATGCGGTGGATCGACAATCTGCACGGGTAATCTAACCTATGCCGGGCAGGGGCATTGACCTCGGTCCGGCTATTTCCATAAGCCCACTCGGACTTCAAGCATTCAAAGTAGATCCTTGACAAATCCGAGTTGAGAATACTTCATTGTCGGATAATAATCATTGAGTTCGGATGTATCCAGTATGCTTATCGTATTGTTGACTTTTGAGGCACTGTCGGAAACAATATCTTAGCACAACGAGTCATAATCCCGTTTCAAACAGAAAAGGCAGTGCGATAAAAAAGTGAGGCGTTTCAGCCAAGACGACGGCCTTCACCGAGACGCCTCATTGTTTATACCAGATAACGCGTAGGGGACGACCATCAATCAAAGGCCATTTCCGTTTTCCAGACTTCCCATACCTTTCCTACCAAATCCGGGCCTGGCTTCAAGGTCATCTTTCCCGGTGTCCAGCCAGAAGGCGTGGCTTCGGTGCCCTTGCTGTTGCGGACGAGCTGGAAAGCCTGGATCTGCCTCAGAGATTCCGCCACATTTCTCCCTACCGGAGGCGTCAGGACTTCGTATCCCTGAATCACGCCGTCAGGGTCGATGATGAATCTTCCTCTTGTTTCCACGCCTGCCTGGTCATCATAAACACCGAAAATGGTTCCCACCTTGCCACCTGCGTCGGAAAGCATGGGGAAAGGCACACCCCCTTTGACCATCTTGGACAGTTCCATGTCATTCCACATCTTGTGGACAAAGACACTGTCAATGCTCATGGAAAGGACCTGCACGCCCAGTTTCTGGAATTCCGGGTATTTTTCAGCAACTGCTGAAATCTCTGTGGCTCACACGAAGGTGAAATCTCCGGGATAAAAACACAGAACAACCCATTTGCCCAGATATTCAGAGAGTTTCACATTGACAAATTTCCCTTCAAGATATGCGGGCGCCACAAAGTCCGGGGCATTTCTTCCGATCGTCACCATAAACTTCACCTCCTTTTTCACCCTGTCAGAAAGTTCTTCTTCAGCCTTTGTCCCCGCTTCACCGACAGGACCGCCTGTCGGCCGGGCGCAACCCGCTTTGAATTCTTCCGGCATAAGCTACCTCCTTTCATGTTACACAAAACCGAACGAACGATTATGATCCCTTTTACCGTGCTTCTCCTTTGTACAATTTATCTTTGAATTTCGATAAACTTCATTATCCTTGCATTATGGTAACCCGCTGGATGGGGAAAATCAAGTTCGGAATACTGTTGGTATCCTTAACAAAATCGGGGCCAGGTTACTCAGCTTTTGGATAATAATGGTTGACTTTCAGCCTGAGTGAAATTCTACTGTGCAGCCCTTTTCCGAGGGGGCTGGAAATAGCACCTGGAGATTTTTGACCACTGTCAATTCAAGTTTCTTTCAGGACATCTCACCCGGTATTGTTGTGGCGTTTCCTGTGTTCAGCATGAGCTATCACACCATGGGGCGCACCTCGACGCCCGAGTTTTGCGCGACCTGCCACGAAATCAAACCGCCCATGAGGGGCTGGCGTGCTTCTACCCATGTCAACAACGCCGCGGGTGTCACTGCGGATTGCATGGACTGTCATTTTCCGGCGCCGCGAGACAGGATGTAGTTTCTGCTTTCGCGGCAAGCCTGAGAGCCTGAAGAATGCAGGGCAACATCGATTGAGCCGCGAAAGATCAAGGGTTTACCTTTAGAACGTCAAAACCTTATCCGCCTCCATGGAAAGCTCGTAAAGATCATCCATCCAGCCGATGGGACAACTGGCGGATCCCACAAGACCGTGGGATTTCATGCAGACCCCTCAGACATAGAAATCGCCTTCGAATATATCCATCTGGCCCATCACGTCAAACTCATCACTGCCGCTTGTCTCGAACGTGACGCCTTTGCCCAGCATGAAGACGCTGACCTCGTCGCCTTTCTGTACGCCCACATTGGCCAGCCTCATGGCGTTGTAGATGGTCTCGCCATCGTCGGTTGAAATAATGAACAGCACTTTCATTATGGCTCTTCCTCCTCATCAAATTTCTATTTCCTAATACTATGTCTCATAGTTCCTTTCTTCAGAGTATCCACCGTCTCCCGATGTTGTAAAGACTGATCAGAAAAAGGACGACACAGAAAAGGGTAAGGGCAGTGAAATCGGTCAAAAAGGGCATGATGTGGTGGCCGTGAAAGGCCCCGTGTAGAATGTCCACACCATAGGTAAGGGGAAACAGGTAACTTAGCGGGCGCAGAAAGACGGGCAGTTGTTCGATGGGGAAGAAGAGCCCGCAGAGAAAAATCATGGGGAAACGGAAGAAATTTGAAAAGGTCTGAGCCTCAAAGACTTCGCTCACCGAGACCGCCACAAAAAGGCCCAGAAAGGTGGAACTGCCGGCAATTAGAACAATGGCCGGAATCGCAGCGCTCCAGTTGACCTGGGAAAGGTCCGTGAGAAAGGCCGCCATGACAATGGGCACAAAGGCATTGAGCACGCCGAACAGAATGGCCCCGGAGGTTTTGGCCAGCATCAGAAGCTGGAGGGGAATGGGGGCCAGGAGAAGTCGATCAAAGGATTTCCCTTTTTTTTCAAAGGTCACGGTCACCGAGAGAAGCGACGTGGTGCCGAACAGAATGGAAAGGGAGACCACGCCGGGAATCAGGGAAAGGACATCCTTCAAGCCGCCGGACTTGATGAAAAACATTCCCGTCCAAGCCAGCGGAAAAATCAGGCCCCAGCTCACATTGGGCGGTTTGAGATAGTAGGCTCGAAAATCCTTGACAAAGATGTTCCAGAAGGCAATCCAGAGCTTCATGGGCGGCCACCCCCTTTGTCTTTTTCCTTTTTGAGGGCGTTCACCTCGATCCCCGTAATCCGGACGAACACATCTTCCAGCGACGGACGCATGCGACGGGCCTCATTGACCAGGGCGCCCAGGTCTTCCATGAAACGCACGAGAGGACCGATGTGGATTGGCTTGTCTGACTCAACCCGTATCAGCCCCGGCTTAACGCTCTGAAAGATGAGATGCGGGAAAGCGACACCCAGTTTATACGGTAGCTTCGAACCCGCATTTGAGACGGCAATCTGCATGACATGCTTATCCTGGATGGGCTGAACCAGGTCGGCCACCGTATCGATCCGAACGATCCTTCCCTTTACGATGAAGGCGATCCGTCCACAGAGCCTCTCGGCCTCTTCAATGTAGTGCGTGGTCAGGAAGATGGTGGTTCCGGACCCGTTCAGTTCCGCGATGAGGTGGCGGATCTGACGGGCGCTGGCCACGTCAATCCCGGTGGTGGGTTCATCAAGGAAAAGGATTTCCGGCGAGTGGATAATGCCGGCTGCGATGGTGAGCTTGCGTTTCATTCCCTTGGAGTAGCCCCCGAACTTCCGGTCCCCCGCATCGGCAAGTCCGAATACCTTTAGAAGTTCATGGGTGCGGTTTACCCGATCCTTTTTAGGTATTCCGTACAAAGCCGCGCAGAATGAGAGATTTTCAAACCCGGTCAATTCCGGATAGAGGTTGCTGTCATCCGGAACTACTCCGATCAAATGCTGGGCAGACTTCGGATTTCGTGTGCAATCGATCCCTGCGATCCGGATCGTTCCGCCGTTGGGTCGGGCCAGACCCGTGAGCATGTTGATGGTTGTGGTTTTTCCCGCGCCGTTGGGGCCGAGAAAACCGAAAAGCTCACCCTGGTGAACACTGAAGGAAATGCCGGCGGCCGCTTCGACATCTTCAAAATGCTTTGTTAAGTGTTCAACATGAATGGATTCGCTCATCTTAGGCACTCTCTCCGTCGGCAGCTGGGATTAGAGAAAGCACTTTCATAAAGAATCCTCCTTTTTTTAAAGCCTCCGCTGCCAGAACGGCAAAAAATATAGGCCCGGCTTTTTCCACCAGCTCGGCGAATCTTTCACCGCCCCAGCTGTTCCGTTTATAGTACCAAAGGTGCCATTTGACAATACGAAGAATTTGAGCCGCATCATAAAGTGCCGGAAGTTCCGTTGCCAGCCTGGGATGGCGGCCGCCTCTAAATCCGAAATATGGCCTTTTGAATTGCCTTTAATCGACGTCGGCAACTGTTTGCAAAGGTTAAAAAGGGGTAAGTGCTTCAGCTGAAGTGATTGCTCTTGTCAATATTATGAAAAGACGACTTTCACATTTTCCTGGGAATAAATCTTTTCAATATCTGGAAACAAAGCCGTTTAGACGATACCCAAGATGTTGTGGTGCGTCTTTTTCGTCGGAAACGTGTGATACATTGAGAGCACCAGGAAAAAATCAAGGGAAAGAAATGATTTTTCTTTAGGCAAAACTCCTCCATTGCGGCTCAAGCCGATTTTAAAAAATTTTATTGACTTCACTTAACAATTTCACGCTTGGATATTCGCATTCCGGCTTTACAGGTGGAAAACCCTGCCCCTGATGTCCGATATTGGCAAACTGGTATGACTAGATCTCTTAATTTTTCAAGGATCAGAGCACCTTGGAGCCATATTTCAAGAATTCGGACGGACAGGGTAGCATTCTCAATAGAGCCGTCATTAATGTCCACCTAATCAGGGGAACATTGCGGCAGTTATGTTAATAGCCATCCAGTCCGCCGAAACCGCGAAAACCGTAAGCGAAAAGATTAAGTTCAGTGGATTCTGGGCCTACAGTTTTAGCCTTATTTCATATAGATCCTGTACCATGCATCGCCATTGACCTAACGGGCGATCCTTTTGAAAAGCAGCCTCGAGTGCGCCTGCTTTCTTCCATTTTTTCCGGAGATACGGCCAAATTGTGAGATAATAGCCCGCGCGTTCTTCCGGTTCGACTTTTGTATTACGGAGGTGCTCGGGCATATATATTTGGGAGGTCCGCATCAGACACATTGCAGTACGGAGATATCGACGGCCAATTCCAAAGTCAGCGTGTTGCTCAGCTGCCTCTCGGCGTTTGTAATCGGCCATCAATTCTTCTGGACCGTGTAAACCCATGTGATTGCCAGATTGAACAACATAGTCTTTAATTTGACTTTGTAAAGATAACCCTTGACTTCCTGGCCGAAAAATGGTAGCAACATATCATTATGCTAACACCAACGGAAACATTCTACTGAGCAAAGGAGCGAATCTTATGCAACCCCCCACCCGTCCCCCTTGGGGGACGTGGGGAGTCGCTTTTTTACATTCGTGGACAGCTACGCGGGACACTTTCAATCCTACCGTCATGATGTTTCGGATAAGGCCCGGCAGTACGCTTGCGGTCTGATGCAAGCCGGTCAGAGTAAGAACATGGACCGGATGGCCGAAGTTGTGCCGGACTCCAAGTCGCGGAACCTTCAACAATTTCTGACCCATTCCAAATGGAATCATAGAGAGGTTATCGATCATGTAGCCCAGGATGTGGATAAATTTTTGGGCGGCCCCAATGCTTGCCTGCTTATAGATGAAAGCGGGTTTGCGAAGCAGGGGAAAGAATCGGTCGGAGTTTCTCGTCAGTGGTTGGGTCGCTTCGGCAAGGTGGACAATGGTCAAGTGGCCGTCTTTGGTGCACTGTCTAATGGCGCCTACGTGGCTCCTGTTGATGTCCGGCTCTATTTGCCCCAGAAATGGACGGATGATCCGGAACGGTGTGAACGTGCGGGCATACCGGAAGAAGAACAAACTTTTCGAACGAAGATTGAACTTGCTGAGGAAATTGTTCAACATGCACGGGAGAACGATCTTCGCTATGGCTGGGTAGGAGCCGATGCAGGATATGGTAAAGGCCCCGGGTTTTGTTTTGCTCTTGATGCGATGGGTGAAACGTTTTGCGTGGATCTTCATTCCGATTTTAGAGTGTATCTGAAAAATCCGGAGCCCTACTTGCCAAAAACGCCATCTGGCCGGCCAGCTAAAAAATACCAGAGTGATCAAGAGGGGATTGAGGTTGGGCAAGTCGTGAAGTCTCTCCCTCGTCAGCGCTGGAAGAAAGTGGTCCTGCGAAAGACCACACGCGGAATACTCATGGTTCGGGCTTGCCGTGTGAAGGTTTATGTGTGGGATGGCGAATCGGATAATGTCAAATTTTGGACGTTGATTGTAACCAAGTCCTTGGATGACAATTCGGACGTGAAGATTTCCCTGAGCAATGTGACACAACGCACCACGCTGAAACGATTGGGATGGATGCAACGCCAAAGGTTTTGGATTGAGCGCACATTTGAGGATGCCAAAAGCGAGTGTGGAATGGCCGATTACCAAGTCAGAAAATGGCAAGCTTGGCACCATCACATGGCTCTTGTGATGATGGCTATGTTGTTTATGCTTTCTGAAAGAATTTCTCATGAGGAAACTTACCCACTTCTATCCTGCGCGGATATTGAAAAATTGCTTACCCATTTTCTTCCTCGCCGTGATGTCACTGAAGAGGAGGTCATCTTTCAACTGGAGGAACGTCACCGTATGCGCCAAAAGGCAATGGAGTCTCATGCGCGCTGTCAGGAAAAAAGGTTGGAAAAGGACTGACGGCGACAAATTATTTTTACGAAGTCAAATTAAGAATATGATTACAGCGCTTTGCTACTTTGCCGGTATAGGTTTTACCTTCGGAGCCACCGGTTTGTTTGACCCTGGGGATAATGCCTGAGTATGATACCAGATTGTTCAATGGCTTTTGCTCATGTGGGTTCCCAATTTCAGCTGTTACGCCTGCAGCCAGAACGATTCCGATACCGCGAAAAGTTGTCAGAAATGCACCTTGAGTTTGCGCAAGCCATACAGCAACTTCCTGCTCCAGTTGCTCTACACTGTCTTGTAAACATCTAAGATGTTTTACATGTTGAGTAAGTGAGAGCTGAAGGGTGGAGATGTATTCCTTTGGCGTATTGAGCACACGTGCTGCGTATTCCTGAAGTTTAACCGCAGTACTTTCAGGTTTTGATGTCCCGAATCGTTTTAGGATCTCAATGAGCTTTTGTCGTTTCCGACGACGGATCTGGCGTGGACTGAATCGGTCTTCCATTAGGTACAATGAGGTCTCTGAAAAGGCCAAAATGCCACTTTTCTTCTCATTCAGGAATCCAGGAAAGAGCCGGTCAACAACCGTATGTATTCGATTTTTTACTTCCGTTGATATGGCCACCAGTTTTTTCCTGTGACGAACCAGCGTACGGAGGTTACGGTAGATGCCGGATTGAGCAGGAAAACAGTTGCCCCGCCGGTTGAGGAGCATTGAAGCGATGCCCATTAAATCCAGTCGATCCGTACTGGCTTGCATATTGGCTCGTTGTTCTTTCGCATCACGGGCGTTGACACCCGCGACGATCCACCCGCCAGATCGTAAGGTGTTGACAAAGTTCTCAGCATAAGAACCCACGTCTTCGCCGCCATAGAAGACATGTTTAAGATCTATTTGGCGATGCTTGCAAGATCGGGTTACTTGTTCGATAAGGTATCTGATCCCTTCGGGGGAGTTTTTAACGGAAAACGGTTTCCTGAGAATATGACCATGGCCATTACACAACATGGCGACATGGTCCTTTTTAGCGTAGTCGATTGGCACACACATGACTTTCGCACCATTACCGGCTTCTTCAAATAAAGTGAGCAGCTCTTGACTTTGGTTGGTATAAATGTTCTTTTTTTTCATGGTGAAACTCCTCCTTTCATTCGCAGCTGGTTCATTCCAGACTGCTCTCAAATCTGCCACCGGCATATCCGGATGGCTAAATCTGAAAATGGAGTTTCACCTACCTTTTGTCAAAACTCGATGACCTTGTTCAGTACCAAAATATGTAATGATGTCCCGAGTTATAGAGTTGGGGAGGAGACCCGAGCTAAACCTAAAGGGCTCACTCTCTTCTCCAACATCTATACCTCGGAAAGGTACCAGAGTATCCGATAATGGCCGTGAGTTGTGATATCATCGTACCCTTAATTCAACAATTCTTGCATGATGGTAGCCTGGATGGGGAAAATCAAGTACGGAATACTGTTGGCATCCTGAACAAAATCGGGGGCAGGATACCAACATTCTCCAAATGGTCGCGTGGTTGGCTTTTTGGTACGAACGGGTCTTTTGGCATCACGGGCGGTAAAATCATCATGCCTTTTTTCCCTATAATTGATGTTGAAAATGTTTTCTTAAAGCCGCAGAAGACTCCCTGTTTATGGTCCAACAACCTGAATATTTGCTGGAGGGCGCTTGACAATAATACCATATCCGCCTGTCTTTAAAAAAGCCTTGTCAAACCGCTTTGGCCAGGGAGCCTTGACTTTGTTGGGTATTGGTTTGTCTATCCTCATACATTTTCCAGGTTTGTTCAAAAGCGCTCTCTAAAGAGCGATCTTCTGCATACCGGCGGGCTGCGCAGCCCATTTGGGCCAGCTTTTCGGGAGTCTTTATCAAGGCTTTGATGGCAGCGGCCAGAGCGGATCCGTCATGGGCCGGAACCACGATGCCCGTTTTTCCAGAGATCAGGTTTTCCCGGGGGCCGCCCGCGTCCGTCACAATGACGGGAAGTTGTGACGCCTGTGCTTCCAGCACCACATCGCCGAAGGTATCCGTGGCGCTGGGGAAAACAAAGAGATCGCAGGTGGCGTACAGCTTATACAGTGCGTCTCCGCTGATGGCGCCGGTAAAGCAAACCCGGGTTCCCGCAAGCTCTTTTTTCATTTCTTCCAGATAGGGGCCGTCTCCTACCACCACAAGGGAAATGTGATAAATGGATTGAGACAGGTGCTTGAAGACCTGTGCCAGTAACGGGAGTTCCTTTTCCCTGGAAACGCGCCCCACATAGAGCAGTTTAAAGGTGTCCACATTCAAATATTGCTGCAGGAACTGAAGATCTTTTTTGGATGGATGAAACCGCTTCGTATCCACCCCGCGGGGGAATACGCGGATTTTTTCCGGTGAAAGTCCTCTTGAAATGAGTTCATCTCCCGTGCTCTTGGAGGGGACGTAAACAAAATCCATCCGATCATAATACCACAACATGTATTTCCACATGAGTTCTTCGATTGCGGAGTCTTCCGTAAGATAACCCGCATACTGAGGCAGTGAAGTGTGATAGGTGCCGATGATCGGTAGTTTGAGGATGTGCGCGATGGCAAGGGCGGCCAGACCGATGGGGCCGGGTGTTGCGGAATGAAGATGGGTGAATTTCTCCTCGTAACAGAACCTGAGCATTTCCAGAAAGGGCGGGTAATATAATTTTTGATCAGGGTATTCGGGCAGACTGTGAACGCCGATGGGAGTGAAATTTCGAACACCGTCCGCATGAGGGTGATTCTCATCCTCACAAGTGACAACCGTCAGGTTTTTCCCTGTTTTTTGGGCAAGAACGACCTGCTGTTGCAGGGTGGCGGCGATCCCGTTGATTTCGTAATAGGTGTCCGTGAAGTGCGCAACATTCATTGATTTTGTGTTTTGGATTGGCCGAACTCCCTTTGGAATAAACCGAAGTTGGATCTCTTCCGCGATCTCTCGATCTCTGGCAAATAGTGAAAAGGATAAAAAGTAAGGTGCGAGCAGCGAATACAGCGCTCCAGCGGAACCGAGAGAGCCGAAAATATCAAAAACATTGGCGCCTGACAGATGATCCATGAAAGGAGTCAGGAAGTGAAGAAGTGTCCGGTTAGAGATATGTTGAACAAATTCAAACCATTTTTCATCAAGGTGGGTATCTTTTACATTTCCCTGTTTTGCGATGGACAAAAAGTCGCTGTCCCGTAACAAGAGCTTCTCGGTTTCGTGACGCAGAAGTTGTTTAATGCCCGCGGCCTTATCGGGAATTTTGCATTGCCGATGCGTGCTTATAAAGAAATAGATCCGGGACTTGAAACCTGATTTATGATTGCGGCTGCTTAGAAAGTTATCCAGAAAGCGCATAAAGAGGTCTTTGTGAACATAGCGATCCAGCGCGAATTTCTTTCGGTAGAACTGATAGGCGATACTATAAAGGTTATAGCTCATGGTCAGCGGAGTCGCTTCGGTGCCATGGGGAATACATTCACCTCTAAGAACAGCTTGAAGGAATTCTATAAAGGTTATTCTAATGGGGTTCGGAATTCTTCTAATGTTCGGGCGGCACTCACTTCCGTATATTTACAAGCGATGTTGAGGGAACTGTGGTCGTCGGAGCCGCCCGTGAGATTTTTTTGCCAGGGCTCTGAAAAGACAGGCTCAATGCCGTGTTTGTCCGAAAGTCTTTCAATGTCCCGGGGCCTGAGACCCGCCAGAATACTTTTGAGGATTCTGTTCTGGCTCTCATCCCGTGCCCCGTTGAGTTCAAAGTTTTTGAAAAGGAGCAGCAATTGCTCGAAATGGTCGGCATTCATCAGATCATTGGTGGAATAAAGGGGATGGGCGATGACGTGAATGATGCCTTCCGCCTTTAAGAATTCCACAAAATCGAAAACACTGTACCGGACCCGTTGAATTTCCCGGTGCTGTTTCTCGTTGATGTCAAAGGCCAGTACATGGATCTTACAGCCGTCTTCGGGGAAATAGGTGGTGACCTCCTCGCTGATGAAGACGTCCGGCAGGTGCGCAATTTCCAGAATCCCGTCAATGGTGTTGTGGTCGGTCAGGGTCACCATTGACATACCTTTTTGGAGTGCAATCTCCCGAAGCCTGTTCGGGTCCGTATAGCTTTCGGGACAGCCGATCTTTTGCAAAACCCACTGGGAAGGCCGCGTTGAAAACTTTGAGTGGACGTGCAGATCTATTTTCATAACAATCCTTTCATGGTTGAAAATTCAAGTTTGGCGTCCTGTTTTCGGAGCAAATATTTGGTTCATGTTAAGATATGATTAGAATTCTGTTGTGACACGTTGTCTGTTTTGCCTAAAGTTTTAATTTTAATGCCAAATATATTTTAATGCGTTTTAAAATGTTTAAGTGATGTTGACTTGACCATCGGGACTGCGATAGAGTCACCCGATAAAAAATGCTTTCAGTTGGAGGTTTCAGATGAAGAAGAGATCGATCGTCTTGGGTCTCGGGGTTCTCCTCGGGTTGTTGTTCATGGCTTACGGCTGCGCGAAGACAAAGACCTTCACCATGTCGGAGCATGGAAAGGATACCGCTACTTTGACATACCCCGGCTTTATTGAGGTCGACAGTTTCGATGGCGAGGGTGTGGGGGGGTTGTTGTCGCACGTCATTTACGAAGGCAAACGGGAGTTGGTCTTTTCCGCGGGATCCCATAGGGTGGTATTGCGATATTACGATATGTGGGATATGGATGACGCCGACCATGAAAAGGTCTACTCCGATTACATCACCCTTCGTTTCGAAGCAACGCCGGACAGTCGCTACGAAATCAGTGTTAAAGCACCGAAAGATCGGCAAAGCGCCTGGAAGCTGGCGAACCATTTCAACCCGGATATTATCGATGTGAGTACAGGGAAGAAGGTTTCTTCCCGAAATGATAATCCATGAATTTCCGAAAGCCCATCGTACCCATATACCGCTCGAGTACCTTATGATCCGCCCGGGTGAGATCGACGACCATCAGGCCGTCGAGGGTGTCGCTGAAATGGCGGTCCACATTAAAGGAAAGAACTTTGCCTCCCAGTTTCACGTACTGCTTTAAAAGGATGGGGACCCCTTTTCCGTCTTCTTCTATGGAAGAAATCCACGAGGAGAGTTCATCGAGATCATTGGCATGAAGATTTTCCTTTCCCTTGATCAGGGAGGCCTCTTTATCCTGGCGGAAAGGCTTTCGCGGTTTGACCATTTTCGAAAATTCAGATGAAAATTCATTCATTTTCAGAAAAGCCGCCATGAGCCGGCGCGAAGAATGCCCATAATCGCTGGATATACTCACCGCGCCAAAGAGGGCCTTATAGTAAGGATGCTGTGCGATATACTGCCCGATCCCCTTCCAGAGAAGCATTAACGGGGCATAATCCTTCTGATATTCAACTCTGATGAAAGTTCGTCCCAATTCAAGGGCCGGGCCGATTTTGCCGAGTAACTGGCTGCGGTATTTGAAAAGGGTATGGGTGTACAACCCCTTTTTTCCATGCTTCGGGAGGATCTCAAGGGTCGGCCCCAGGCGGTAGGCGCCCACCAGTTCTTCATTGACCTTATGCCATACAAATAGATGGGTATAGATATTGTCAAACCGGTCAAGATCGATGGCATTTCCCGTGCCTTCCTTGACCAAGCGAAAGTTTATTTCCCGAAGCCGTCCGATCTCCCTTAGAAGCATGGGGATCTGAGAGGATTTTGCATAATAGACCGAGAACCGCGGCGTTGTGGGGAGTACCTGATCTTCGGGAAGGGAATCCACTTCCCTTGCAAGCAACGCCCTATCTGACGGCCTGGCAACAGGGACTATCTTCTTTTCAAATTTCAGCGGCCCTATTAAAGATCGATCGGTTGAAACCCTCTCTTCGGCCATTTCGAGAAGATAAGTTCTGAACCTCAGATATTCGGTCAGTTGATGCGCGTTTTTGAGAGTGTCCAGTTTCCTGTGGGGAATGAGACGCCCAATCTTAAACTGAACCGTCGCCCCTTCCTTTCTGATTGTTTCCCTGGGGAGCATGGCCGTTCGAAGACGGGGGTGAACCAGTCCCGCAACCTGGAAAAGAGCGCTGTTCCTGCCCCTGAAATGGACCGGCAGCACAGGGGCTTTTGTCAATTGTACCATTCGTCCCACGCTATGGTTCCAGGGCGGGTCTTCCACTCTCCTTCGCTTCCAGGAAAAGTGAGAAACCTCTCCCGCCGGCAATACGACGAGCATACCCCCCGATTTAACCCAGCGTATGGCGCCCCTCATGGCGGCAAGGTTCTTGGCGGTGGATTCATTCTGCTTAAACGGATCCACCGGAATAAAAAGCGGGTTCAGTTCCTGAATATTCATCAGAAAGTAATTGACCAGGATCTTGATGTCTTTTCTAACGGAGGAGAGGGCTGAAGCCAGTATGATACCGTCGATGCCGCCGAATGGGTGATTGGCCACCACGATCACGGGTCCTGATGAAGGAATGGCCTGGGCCGCCTTATGGTCGAGACGATGTTCGATTTGCAGCCGGTCAAGGGTGTTTTCCAAAAATTGAAAAGGGTCCTTACATGGGGGAAGCGTATCATAAAGGCTCTTAAATGCATCCACCGAAAGGATTTTCTCCAACAAACCATTGACGCCTGTCATTACGGTCTTTCGAATAGGCTGGTTGTTCATTCTTTCAAGGGGAATAACGGTCACTAATCGTTCTCTTTGGGGCATTTGAATCCTCCTTTGGTGTGAAAAGAGATATCAACGTGACAGGAGAACTTTTAGAGTGGCTGCGTTAGCAAGAGATTTGGTTGAAATTAGGAAATGGATAGAATCGGGTTCAAATAGTGCTATATGGGCGGGGTTTTATCGGTTTGTTATCAGGGTTTTCCTTCCCATATAAAACGGGAGAGTCGATCAATTCAGGGGTTCCAGGGGAATGAAACCGGATTCCTTGACAATTTGCCGGCCCTCACTGCTGAGGATGAAAACGATCAGTGATTTGATGTGATGGGGGAGATTTTTTTCATCCACATAGAGATACAGACGTCTGGATATGGGGTATTTTCCTTTTTTTGCGTTCTCTCTGTTCGGCGCGACACTGTTCACGAAAAGAGGTTTTACTTCATGGTTCAGCAAGGCGTGGCTGACATAGCCGATGGCTTCCGAATGTTCCGCAACATAAGCGATAACCCCGCTGTTGGAATTCTGAAAGACCGCGCCCGGTTTGACACCCTTTGATTTCATGATGACCTGCTTCCACACCTCCCCGGTTCCGGAAGATTTCCCCCTGGTGACCACTTCAATGGCTTTGGAATTCCCACCGACGGCATTCCAGAATTGGATACTCCCGGTATAAATTCCCCGCAGTTGAGCAAGATCCAGATTATGGATGGGGTTGGCGGGATGAACAATGGGAACGATCACATCATCGGCAAAGGGAAATCCTTTGATTCGAATCCCCTTGGATTCGGTTTGGGTTAGCAATTCCATTGGGATCGGGGAGGAGGACATGGCAATGCTGCATTTTCCGTCGATCAACTCTCGGATCCCTGCCATGGAACCACCGCCGCTGATTTGAATTGTGGCGTTTACCTTTTTTGAATAAGCATCAGAAGCTTTGATCATGAAAGGCAGAATCGTCGTTGAACCCGCAATACGGATCTCGCGAGGCGCCTGGGAGGGGCACCCCGACAGCATCCACGAAACAAAAAAGATCAGAACCGTCAATATGATTGATTTTGTGAAATACATCCTATTTCCCATCACTCAATTTCTTGAAGCCACTCCCCAATTTTGGCCTTAATCTCGTCTCGAACCCGTCTGACCTGTTTCAGCTTTTCCTCATGGGTTCCCTCAAAAACCTCCGGGTTATCAAAGGGCCAGTTCAATCTTCGGGCAACGCCGGGAAAAAGGGGGCATTGGTTTTCAGTGGATTCCTCGCAGACGGTGATGACGTAATCATAGAGATTTCCATCCTGATAGAGTTTGAAAACGCTTTGAGTCCGGTTTTTGGACAGATCAATGCCCGTTTCCCCCATCACTTCCATTACCAGCGGGTTGACGCGGGTCGGGTTGAATCCGGCGCTTTCCGCCTCGAACCGATCCCCGGCCACGTCATTCAGGATGGCTTCGGCCATCTGGCTGCGGCCGCTGTTATGAACACAAATAAAGAGAACCCGGATTTTCTGTGAACGGTTGGATGTCATTGCCGGATCCTCTTCTTATCCTGTAGGTGTAAATGGCGTAAAGGGCTTTTCAAAGACACATGACGGTTGGTGCCGCCTTTTCCATCAAGTACTTTCCTTCGGAGATCTGCGAACTTCTCATAGAGTGAATTATCCATTCTAGAGGGCCGGTAAGGAAGGGCCGCCCTCAGAAATGAAATGAGTTCCTCCAGTGTCTGTTCGTACCGGTCAGGCACTCCATTGCACCTCTTGCCGGACTTGTGTTGTCGGTAGGCGCATCGCCAGGCGGCTGTGGCCTCTCGGTCCGCATGGTTGATGATTTCCAAAAGGTCCTTTTCTTCAATCGCTTTGAAGAACGTGTCAATGTCGTATGTGTCCGATATCATCGGTAGGTCTGATTCTCCGAGCATGGCTGATCCTTTACAATAAGCGTCTTGTTTTCCAGAGTTAAATTACAAAATAGACACCGAATGTTAGCGTTTTATTAGGATATGGGCCGAAAGCTGTCTTTTTTTTAAAAATCCAACATGGGGTGTATCATGAAGTCGCCGGATCGAGAGGTGACGTCGACTTTTTAGGATCTTTCACGCCAGTGAATCCCGGATTCTTAAAAAAAATGCCGGCGAAGGGAGCACTATTCCATGTATGTATTTAGAAGAAATAGGGAAATGATGAAAATAGGGTTTGACATGTGGTTGTGAAAAACTCTAGAATTAACACTGTTCTCACATAAACCTAATTGTTTTCTAACATAAACAGATTATTAATAAGGAGGAATGGAATGGCTCTTTTAAGTTTACCCAAAGGTTTAAGCTGGGGGAGTGGGCTGGCCATTGGTGCGGCAGCCGTTATTCTGGCGCCGGTTATTTTGCCGGTGGTGGGTGGGGTTTTAAAAACCCTGACAAAGGCCGGTATCAAAGGGGGCATGGTCCTGTATGAAAAGGGGAAACTCTTTGCGGAAGAAGCCCGGGAGACCGTTGAAGACTTGACCGAAGAGGCAAAAGCGGAATTGAAGGCGGATGCTAAACCGGCCGTTGCTGCGCCCAAAAAGGCGGCTGCAAAGTAAGGCAATGGCCAATGACATTGCCTGAAGCCCATATCGGGCACCGGACCAGCGAGCGCGTCAGAATCAGAATCCCTTCCCGAAAAGGGGACGAAGTATATTTTTCCGAGGTCGAAAAAGCCTTTCTCGAGGGCGGGACCGTAAAAGGACTTAGCGTCAATCCGAGAACGGGGAGCGTCTTGATCAAGGGATCCCCGGCGGATTTGGAAAGCATTCTGTCGGTTGGGGAAAAAGATGCACTTTTTAAATTGAAAGATCCCGCGCCGAAGGTTGAACCGCTTTCCAGAAAGATCGCGGTGCCTTTTCGGGATCTGGGACGCGCCATAGACCGTTTTTCGGGTGGGGAAATTGATCTTGCCGGGGCCGTTTTTCTGGGTCTCATCGGTTGGGGAATGGTTCAGCTTGCCAGGGGAAATTTTGTGGCACCGCCTTGGTATGTCGCGTTCTGGTACGCCTTGGGGATTTTCACAAAGTCCCTTGTGGATAAATCGGAATAGGGCGCAACTTCCGGTTTGCACGCAATCAGGGCCTTTCGAATCTTAAATGGATCCGAAAGGCTTTCTGTTTTTTGGCGCTAGGCCGGTTGCTTTTCATGGGCGGCTTCTCACCCATGTGTAGGTTTCATTCCAGGGGGCCTTGAATTTTTGAGCTTTTGATGAATTAGGAAATCATGGTACAGGCCGTACACACCAACTTGGCAGGCAGAGGCAGATTTTTTGTTGAAGGTCTCAAAGGGTCTTCAGCCCTGAAGCAGTGGCTGGAGGAGAGGCTTGTCAAAAAGCATGGGATGCAACGCGCCACCGCCAACACGGTGACCGGAAATATTCTGGTGGTCTTTGATCCGAAAAAGGATCATGAAATCATTATCAATCTCATCAAGCATGTCATCACAAAGTTTCCGGGTGAAGACGTCTCTCCAACGCCGGAACATTCATCAAAGTGCCCGCAAGGGGATCCGGCCCCTTATAGAGAAGAAAACCCGCCGGGTGATCACACCCTTGTGGCATTGAAAGAGAAGGTCAAGAGTGTCCTCTCTCCCCTTCATCCCCAACCCGTGGAAAAATGGCACACCCTGAGTGTTGAAAAGGTCCAGGCTTTTGTCAATGCACAGCTGGATTCGGGGATTTCCGAAAAACAGGTTCAAAATCGCCGGCGCCGGTATGGGCTCAATGCACTGCCGGAATCGAAACCCAGGTCCCGGTGGGAGATTTTCGCGGGCCAATTCTTGTCACTTCCAACGGCCCTTTTGGGGGCCGCCGCCGGTGTTTCGATCCTGACCGGGGGTCTGGCGGACGCGGTGATTATCATGGGGGTCGTGGTGGCCAATGCGGGGATCGGGTATGCCACGGAAAACGAAGCGGAAAAGACCATCCAGTCGCTCAAACAGGCGGTTCACCCGTCCGCGGAGGTTATTCGGGAAGGCCTTGTGCAAAGAATCCCGGTGGAGGATGTGGTCATCGGTGATCTTCTGCTGTTAAAGCCGGGCACCTATGTGGCGGCGGACAGTCGGGTCATACAGGCGGATCGCCTCAGTATCGATGAATCGGCCCTGACCGGCGAAAGCATGCCGGTCTATAAGAAGGCGCGACCCCTGCGGCTGGAAAACATGCCTATCGCCGACCGGACGAACATGGTCTTTCGAGGCACGCTGGTGACCGGTGGAGAAGGTTTTGCAATTGTGGTGGCCACCGGGGCCTATACGGAAATCGGACGGCTTCAGATGCTGCTGGACAGCACCTCGCGGCCCGAATCTCCCATGGAGCGTCAATTGAGGGTCATGGGGAATCAGTTGGTCATTGCCAGCGGGGGTATCTGCGGCATTGTCTTTGTCATGGGTTTCCTGCGAGGATACGGCTTTCTGCAAATGCTCCGAATGGGCATATCCCTGGCCGCCGCGGCGGTGCCTGAAGGATTGCCGGCCGCCGCCACCATCAACTTCGCCCTGGGCATTCGAAAAATGCGGCAGCACAATGTGCTGGTCAGGCATCTGCAGGCCATCGAAACCCTCGGCGCCGTGCAGACCGTCTGTCTCGACAAGACCGGCACCATCACCGAGAACCGGATGACGGTGGTCACTTGTTACGTGGACTTTCAGCGGTTTGATATTACGGAGCACCATTTTGCCACCGAGGAGGGTCCCTTTCCACCGCTGGAAAACCACGAAATCGAAAAACTGGCATCGGTGGTGGCCCTCTGCAATGAGTCGGTGATTATCAGCGGAAATGGCGATGACACTTTTGAATTGAAAGGCTCCCCCACGGAAAACGCCCTGGTTCATTTTGCCATTCGGGCCGGTCTTGATGTGAGGGGTTTAAGGGAAGGTTACCCGTTGATGAAAGTCAATTACCGGGCCGAGAACCGACTCTATATGAGTACTTTGCACACCACGCCGAAAGGGGGCCGGAAGCTGGCCGTAAAAGGGAGTCCTGCCGGCGTGCTGGAGCTGTGCCGGTGGCATCTGCTGAACGGCAAGCGGGTGGTGCTGTCGGAAGCGGAACGGTTGAAGATCGAGACACAAAATGAGCGTATGGCCGGCGAGGCGCTGAGGATTCTGGGTGTGGCCTGCGCTGAAAGTGAAACCGGTGCCGCGCTGGAAGATCTGGAGGGGGAACTGACCTGGATCGGGCTTGTGGGCATGGTGGACCCCATACGGGAACGGGTAGCGGAACTGATTCAGGCCTTTCACGGGGCGGGCATCGAAACCGTGATGATCACCGGTGACCAGAGCCCCACCGCCTATGCGGTGGCGGAGAAGCTGAAGCTCAGTCGGAATGGCCGGCTGACCATCATGGACTCCATGGAGTTCACCAGTGTTCAGCCGGATGTCATGGAAGCCCTGGTCCAGAAAGTCAACGTGTTTTCCCGGGTAACCCCGGCCCATAAGCTTCAGATTGTTCAGGCCTTTCAGGGAGCGGGCCAGACCGTGGCCATGACCGGCGACGGCATCAATGACGCGCCGGCGCTCAAGGCCGCGGACCTGGCCATCGCCATGGGGCACAGCGGGACCGATGTCGCCCGTGAAGTGGCCGATGTGGTTCTGGAGGACGACAATCTTGAAACGCTGATCATTGCCGTCCAAAACGGGCGCAACACCTATAAGAACATTCGAAAGTCGGTTCATTTCTTTCTCTCCACTAATATGAGCGAAATCATGGTGATGTTTTCGGCCATGGCGGTGGGCATTGGATTTCCTTTAAATGTCATGCAGCTTCTCTGGATCAACATTATTTCCGACATCTTTCCCGGGCTGGCCCTCTCAATGGGAGAGCCAGATCCCGATGTGATGAAGGACCCCCCCCGTGATCCGGATGCGCCCCTTTTCGACAAAAAGGACTTCAAGAATATGGCTTGGGAATCGGGGGTCATCAGCGCCGCCACCATGGGCGCCTACGGTGTGGGGATCGGGGTTTACGGCATGGGGGCAAAGGCCACCTCCCTGGCCTTTCAGAGCCTGACCTTCGGGCAGTTGCTTCACGCCTACAGCTGTCAGTCGGAGTCCCGGGGGATTTTCAGCAAAAACAAGCCTCCGCCCAATCCCTATCTCAATGTGGCCATTGGTGGCTCCCTGGCACTTCAGGTGCTGACCATCGTGGTTCCGGGGTTGAGACAGCTCCTTGGGGTGGCGCCCTTGAACCTTTTTGATGTGGCGGTGGTCGGTGGAAGTTCGGTTCTGCCGCTGGTCATCAACGAAAGCAGGAAAGAAAGAAAGAGAAAGGCGGGCAATGAGAAATAACTTCATGTTTACGTCCGAGTCGGTAACCGCGGGGCATCCCGATAAACTCTGTGATCAGATCAGTGATGCCATTGTCGACCATTTTCTGCGGCAGGACCCCTGCGCCCGCGTTCGGGCTGAATGTACCGTAAGCCGGGGCATTGTTTTTATCGCGGCCCGGTTTTCCACCAGCGCAAAGGTGGATCTGCCCCATGAAGCCCGCAAAGTCATCAAACGGGTGGGGTATGACCAGGAGGATTTCAATTCCAAGACCTGCAGCATTTTGACGTCGCCCCAGGGGTTTCCCCCGCAGAAGAAAGCCCAGTTCGACGAGTATGGCCTGACGGAAAAAGAGATCGCCCGAATTCCGGTGGACAGTCAGGTCACGGTCTTCGGCTTTGCCTGTGATCAAACCCCGAGCCTGATGCCGCTTCCCATATGGTTGGCCCACAAGATGGCAAGACGCCTGGCGGAAGTTCGAAAAGAGGGTGTCCTGCCGTATCTGATGCCGGACGGCAAAGTTCAGGTGGGGGTGGAATATGAGAAACGCAAGCCGCTGAGGGTTCACAGCGCCACCATTACCGCCAGCCAGCGGAGCCCCCGAAAGCCGTCTCTGAAGCGATTGACCTCCGACATCCTGGAGGCCGTCTTTGCACCGATTTTTGATAATGCGACGGTGAAACCGGACAAAAAGACCCGCGTGTTTGTGAATCCCACCGGCGTGTTTCTGGGGGGACCGTCCCACCATTCCGGTCTGACGGGCAGAAAGAACGCGGTAGATACCTACGGTGAATTCTCCCGGCAAAGCGGTGATGCCTTAAGCGGAAAAGATCCCATGCGGATCGATCGGGTCGGGGCCTATGCGGCCCGTTACGCAGCCAAAAACGTTGTTTCCGCGGGACTTGCCGCCGAATGTGAAGTGGCTTTGAGTTACTCCATCGGCATGATCCGGCCCGCAAGCCTTCAGGTGAATACCTTCGGAACCTCCAGAAAACCCCAGGAGGAGATATTGAATCTGGTCAAAACCCATTTTGATTTCAGGCTGGGTGCGATCCTGCGGCAATTCAATGTGCGGCATTTGCCGTCATTGCACCCGGAAGGTTTCTACAGAAAATTGGCCGCTTACGGGCATGTGGGGCGTGATGATTTGGATCTTCCGTGGGAAAAAACCGACAAGGCCGAATTGCTCGCCGCCGGGTAAAGGCTTTGGCGGCAACATTCGTGCTTGTGTGGATGAAAGGGTTGTGTCGGCTGTATCAGATTAACACAGCCAGGAAAGAGAGCCCGGTTCCTTCCAGGGCTTGGCCGACAGCCCAGCCGCAAAAGGCTTTGCTCAGCGCCTCTCCGGCCTTTGAGCTGGATTCAAAAACGGCATGATCCATGCCAAAGGTCTTTGTTTTGTCAAAAAAGCCGTTTTCGGTCAAAATGGACGGAATTTTTTCGCTGAGTAATCGGCCCTGTTCATATTTCACCACGACGCTCCCCGTGATGGTGTTGGCGCGAATGCTTTCAATTCCGTCCAGGTTTTTCAAAAGGGCTTGAATGCTTATTGCCTTCTCGGGATGCCCTTTTATGGCGGGAATCTTGACCCGTAACCGCCCCGGAATGCTGTGCATGTAGTATCTCATGGCTTTGACCCTCCACCTGATTGATATTATGCCACGAATTCTAAGGGTCTTTTGTTAGACAAATATTAGTGCACAATTAAACTTGTGTTTTTAGTGTGATATGGGGGGAATTCAAATGGAAGCACCAGGGGTGGGTCAAGTTTGCGGCGCCTGGATTTTAAGATTAAATAATTTTCAGAACCCGATATGACAGAAGGCCACCGATAACCCCTGCCAGGAGACCGATGGTGATGGTAAGCGCATAGTGACCGATGCCGCGAGCTGCCTCCTCTTCTTTGGGGGTTGCAATCTCTTTTTTTGCCAGTGGATCTTTCGCCACGTCTTTTAAGGCTCTTTTTGTTGCCATTTTGATCGTTCCTTCCATCAAAGAATTTCGTTGCTCAGGCGTCTGATTTCCTCGGCGGCCTCGCTGTTGGGGGCGTACTCCAAAACCGATCGGCCCGAGATCATGGCCTCCACAAAAGCGACCCGTTGCGATATTTCAGCGTCAAACATATCCATGCCGTAGGTTTCCAGCGCTTCCCTGGCTTCTCTGCCGATTCGGGTGCCCACAATTTTTCTGCAAATCAGCAGTTTCGTCTTTAAGCGACGGTTGCGTTTTCCGGCTTCGGGGAAGAGGGAAATGGTCTCCTTGCTGGACCAGATGTCAAGGGGGCTTGGGGTGATGGGGACAATGGCCAGGTCGGATACGGCGAGAATGGCCCGGGTGATCTCACCCATTGCCGGCGGTGCGTCGATAATCACATGGTCATTCTTTTTGGCCAGTGCCTTTCTGTTGCCCAGAACAGCGGCCGAGGGGCAGTGTTCCACTTGAAAAGGATGATGCTTGGAAATGGAGTGCCATTGAAGCACGCTCCCCTGGGGATCCGCATCCACAAGAAGCACCCTGTGCCCCCCTTCCGAAAGGCAACCGGCGAGGTTTATGGCGACGGTGGTCTTACCGACGCCCCCTTTTTGGTTGACCAGACTGACAATCATGACATCCTCAACGTCCCATTTTTGTTCAGATAATATTTTATTAGAATTGAAGGGTCAAGCCATATTCCGTACGGCAATCGAATTGAAAGTTTTAAATGAATTTCAGTCGATTTTATGATATCAAAAATGCTTGTGCCATGCATGTGAACAGCAAGGAAGGAGACGGAAAAATGAAAAGTGAGAAGCATGTAATAGGCGGCCACGCCCGGGTTGTCAGTTCCGTACCGGGAAGGGTTCGAGTGAAAGTTCATTCGGAAAAGCGAAACCCGGCACTGATGAACGACGTCAAGAACAGCATCTCTTCACATGAAGGGATTCACGACGTCAGGCTTAACAACGCCACCGGAAGCATTACCGTCAGGTACGACCACTCTCGCCACAGCAAAGAGAGCGTTTTGAAACTGCTGGAAGATCTGGATACGGTGTTTCAGTCTCTCGGGCATGAAACGGATTTAGGAAGGCCCGAAGAAGGTATTGATAATGCCTTTGCTTCGGCGGGGTTTCTGGAATCCCTTAATGACCTCAACCGAAGAATCCATGGGATGACCGGGATCCCCATTAATTTGAAAATCGTTATACCGCTGGCTTTTGCGGGTGCGGGTCTATGGTCCATCAGCAAGAGAGGTCTGATGATTGAAGCAGTTCCGGGATGGTTGTTCCTTTGGCTCGCATTTGACATGTTTGTGAAGATGCACCCCGGTGAAAGGCCAGGTTCTTAGAGGAGCCGGGCGCTGATTTCCGCCACCTCGGAACGTTCTCCTTTAATCATGGTGACATGTCCGGATATCTTCTCCCCTTTGAGTTTTTCCGCTAGATAGGTCAGGCCGTTTCCCGCAGCATCCAGATAAGGATGATCAATCTGTTCGGGATCCCCGGTGAAAACGATCTTTGTATCCTTTCCGACACGGGTGATAAGGGTTTTAATCATGTCGGGGCTGAGGTTCTGCGCCTCGTCGCAGAGGATGAACTGCCCCGGGATGCTCCGGCCGCGAATGTAGGTCATGGTTTCCATTTCGATCAACCCCTTTTTGATGAATTCATCTATCAGCTGATTGCCGTCGGAGCATTTTCGGAACAGCAGTTCAAGATTGTCGTAAATGGGCTGCATCCAGGGCCTTAGCTTTTCATCCTTGCTGCCCGGCAGATACCCCAGATCGTTTCCCGTGGGAATGACGGGACGCATGATGAGAAAGCGATTGTAGTCGCCGTTTTCGATTACTTTTTCCAATCCCACTGCCAGGGAAAGAAGTGTCTTGCCCGTCCCGGCGGATCCCAGAAGGGTGACCACCGGTATACGATCGTCCAACAGAAGCTCAAAGGCGAACCGTTGTTCCTTGTTGAGTGCCTTGATACCCCAGTTGATGGAATTTTCATGGAGGAGCGGATGCATCTTTCTGTCCCAATAGCGGCACAGGGCGGACTGGGAACCGTATTCGGAGGTTTTCATTATGCCGAATTCGTTGGGAAAGGGTTCGGGTTCATGATGCCAGGGAAGGGAGCCGTTCTGATAAAATGAATTCAGATCCTCGGAGCTGACCAAATGCCGCCGGTATCCCGGAAAAAACCCTTCATAATCGATTTTGTCCTGAAAGAAATCTTCCGTGTCGAGTCCCAGAACATCCGCCTTAATTCTCAGATTCAAGTCTTTGGTAACGAGAATGACGGGATCGGGCAGGTCTTTGCTCAAATTTAAGGTGAGAAACAGAATCCGATTATCGTATTTTTGAGGGTCGAGGCCTTCAGGGCAGGGGGGTGTTCCCTTGTGGTTCAGTTCCACTCGAAGGGTTCCCCCCTTTTCAAGGGGAACCCCTTCAGAGAGCTTGCCCCGGGATCGCAACTCATCGAGATAACGTGAAGTAATACGGGCGTTTCTGCCGATCTCATCCTGGCGCTTCTTCTGATTATCGATTTCTTCGATGACCGCCAGAGGTATAACCACATTGTTTTCTTGAAAGGCAAATAGGGCTTTGGGGTTGTGGAGAAGGACGTTGGTGTCGACGACAAAGGTCTTTTGCATTTCTTCCGTGATCCTCCATCTGATGATTTAATCCTGCTAAACCCGAGGCCCTCCACATCCGATCTCATGCACATCGGTGTATGCACGATGCTACTTAAGAGCGCTAAATACAGTCAAGTTAGGTTTTTGTTAAGATTCTTTTTTGAGAATTACTGCGTGGATGATTTTGAAATATCACGAATTGTGCACTTTGAGCGTGTTCCCGGAAAGAGGCTTATGCCTTCTTTTCCTTCGAGGTATTCCAGGAGGTCCACCAGTTCATTCTGGGCTTCCGCCAGACGACGCCGGCCGGAAAGATTTCTGGGGTGGGTTGCTTTCCGCAGCGCCGTAAGTGTCTGTTTTACAGCTTCACTATCGGCCAAGGGTGGTACGGAAAGCTGTTCGCGAAAGGTGTAATAGGGAATAGTGTCCAGTTCCACCCCATACTGGCCGTCAAAGCGGTGCATCACCAGCTTGCCCAAGGCCTTTTGCTCTGGCCGGAAGAAATTGAATGCCCCAAGTGGGTATTGCGGTGTTGCAAATGCGTTGTGCACCGCTTCCGTGAGACGGATTACCTCAGGGTCCTGTGCGTGAGTGCCGTATCGGTGCATGGCCGCCACCCAACCGAAATACCGGACAATGAGATAGAGGGTCTCATCCGCATAGGAACCGTCGGGATACCGTTTTCTGAGCACCCGAAGGCCGTTTAACGCCAAAATGTTGTAGATGCGGCTTTGAAGATCCTCGCATGCCGACAAAAAAGGGTAAACGTACAGGGCCACCATGCGCTGGCGGGTCTCCATCCGTCCCTTTTCGCGTTCGTGCGCCCATGTCCAGATGGCCCAGACGGCCGGAATTACACCGATCAACCAATTCATAACATACCCTTTCCGTTTTGAGAAATTCAGAGCAGGTCGATTTCGGGCATACGGCATCGCCGTCAGAAGTAGTACTGAACTGAAGGCGGGTCAACTATATGCCCGATTTGAGCGCCATCACCATCATGGCTTGAAGCGTTTCAACTGTAGTTCTTTGATCATTCTAAAATGCTTTGCATTGCTTGATGCAAGCGGCAGATTGGTTTCCACGGCAGTTGCGGCTATGATGGCATCTCCGGATCTGAGGCCCGAAGCAAGTGTGTACTCTTCAATATAAATCGCGGCCCGATGTCCTATGTTTTCCGTTAACGGAAGCACGAAAAAATCAAACGCAGTCAAAAAATTTTTCGTATGTTTGTGCTGATGTTTGTTTTTTGCACACTGCAGAAGTTCCATGTAGGTCTGAATGGACAGATACCTTTCCCGGGATAATTCCATCAACCTTGCGGCTTTCAGATTACCCCTTTGGACCCAGATGAAAATATCGGTATCAAAGATCATCGTATCGGGCTTTCCGCAAATCGTCCAGTTCGTCCAGTACGCATTTCCCTGTGTTTTCCGATGCCATGCCAAAGAAGGGATGCTCGGTGATACGCACATGGTTTTCCTGCGTTGCGGGAACCAGGACGCCTTTTACTTTTCCGCGATATAGGACGGTCACTTTTTCGTTCCTTGCAAGTGCCTTAAGAACATCATTCATTTTGTATCTTAAGTCGACAACTGTTGCTTTCATCAGTCTCTCCTGAAAATGTATATTTAAAATATACATCGGGAGAGAATCAGAGTTCAAGAATTATTATGGGCGTATTCGGTTTTGGCGCCTATTACCGAGGGCGGAATGGTGGACCGACGAAGCTTTTTTGAAAAAAGTACGCCGTAATGGCTCTTCTGATTTGAAGTGCTAATAAAAATCTAACAATCCCGGCGTAGGGTTCAATCCGAGAGTCAACTTTTTGGCCCAAGAAATCGGTTGAGAAAGAATTTGATGATGGTATCCAATATTAAGTGTCCTAAATGCCAGGCGGAATCCTTCAATCGTAATGGAAAGACGTTCAGTGGAAAACAGCGATACATCTGCCTGGTGTGCGATCGGCAGTTTGTAGCGAATTCGAGGGTATTGAATATTAAAGACCGTCCCGACTGCCCCCTCTGCGGCAAAAAAATGCATGTTTATATCAGGAAAAAGGATATAATCCGATTCCGATGTTCCAATTACCCTGAATGCAAAGGGTTTGAAAAAATTCCTCAAAAGATTGGATAGACCTATCGGAGAAAATATGTCTCGCCACATTACAATCGTGTCCTGGAATATGGATGGCATTTCCTTTCTGAAGACCGAGCCTGAAAAAAGAGCTCGCTTGAAGGCGTTGATTACCCGACAATTGGACGATGAATGCATTGACAAATATAAGCCCGATTTGATAGCAGTTCAAGAAATTGTCAAATACGAAGAAAACGGTGTTGTAAAAGAACTGGTGGAACCGCCCGAGGGGTATTGTTATCAATCGTCCATCTCCATCGATACCACCCGGCAGAACAACCCCGTAAAATGGCAACCCATTCGAAAAGCAGGCCAATGGAACGTCGGCGCCTATCTGGGACAGGGGAATGGGCTTCTCTGGCGCAAGGACATTCCCCATTGCTCAATATGGGATTGCAATGGTGAAAAAGCCCGTTGCGGCGGAGGGCTCCGGCAGGAAGTGATACGGATTGATACCGGATTGTTCATCGGCACCCGGGACACGGAGCCGAGAATCGCGGTGGTGAGCCATTTCATTATTGAAAATCGCCACGTGTTGATGGTGAATCTCCATTTGACCACCCTTTTGAAAGAGCGCGAAGGATTTCCCGATCGGGATTGCTTGGGGGCGGAAATCCGCGAACAACAGCTGGATATCGTTTTAAACGGTATCGTGAGCCGTCATAACCGGTGGCGCGAAAAGCAGCATGTTTTAGATCCCGGCAATCGACCCATCTGGTTCCTGGCGGGGGATTTCAACGCCACCGAAAACGCCCTGGAAATAGAAAGGATAAAGCGTCTCAATTTTCTGGATTTGTGTTTTGACAAGGGCACCGGCACCAAACGGGAAAAAAACGGCCTGAGCGCCGCCCTGACCCTGGATTACATATTTGCGGGTCCAGCTTACTATGCCTTTGATCCCCAGTCTGCCAAGCGCCTGCTGAAAAAAACAAGCCTGCCTCCCGTTTATGACATCACCGTTTCGGATCATTTTCCCATTGTGGCAAAATTCCCCATCAATCGAAACCCTTGAAATTGATTTTAATTATTTTGCAAAATTGATGCCTTTCATTGGGGTGGGGGTTTAGTCTGTAGCTGCTTTGGATATGCCCGTGAATCGGAGATGTCAAATCCCGTTTCAAGAAATAGCATCCATTTCGCACGGCACTGCGGGAGAATATTTTAAGGAATGATGTCTTTGACCAGATCGTATACGTCTCTTCGGTTTCAACATATAGCCCTAGAAGGCCATATGTAATTCTATCCCTGAGTGTCTGTTTTCTGCTCACCCTTATCATATGGGTCTGGCCTTACCTGTAGGAAACTGTTCAGGGCTGGCAGCATCAGAACCATCTGTTTCTTACAAATATCAAGACACTAAGTAACGATAGAGCGAAAGAAATTCCTATAACAATGTGGGGTGAGCGCTGAAACGGAAGCTGGCAGCATCAGAACCATCTGTTTCTTACAAATATCAAGACATAAGTCGATAGAGCGAAAGAAATTCCTATAACAATGAAGAAAGCATGGGGTGCTTGAAACGGAAGTTCTATATTCATCCCGTAAATGCTTGCAGTCAGTGTGGGAATCATCAGAATTATCGTTATTGATGTCAGAATTTTCATGACAACATTCAGATTGTTTGAGATAACCGATGCGAACGCGTCCATCATTCCGCTCAGGATATTGCTGTATATATTAGCTGTTTCGATTGCCTGCCTGTTGTCAATCATCACATCTTCCAGCCTGTCTCGGTCTTCAGGTGTCAGTTTCAACAGTTCCGTTTTCAAAAGCCGTTCCATCATCAGTTCGTTTGATTTCAAAGATGTTGTAAAAAAAACAAGACTTTTTTCTATATTCAGAAGCCTTATGAGTTCCTCGTTTTTCAGGGATTTCTGCAATTCTCCCTCAATTTCTCCGGTGCGTCTGTTTATTTCTTTCAGATGCCTGAGATAAAGAAGAGCTGTTTTCAGAAATATGTGAAGAATAACACTACTCCTTTTTCCATCAGCAATACTTTTTGGCCTGCCGCCGCACAAATCAAGAATTTCTGAGATATCGTAAGGGCTTACGATCAGAATTGTATCATCTTTTGTGAGTATGATGCCCGCAGGAAATGTTGTAAAAGGGATATCCGAACCGTCTCCACCTCTTTTCGGTAGTCTCAACACAATAAGCAGCGTGCCGTCTTCGGTTTCGATTCGTGCTCTTTCATCAATATCAAGCGGGTCTGTTAGAAAATCCGAAGGAATGAGCATTTCGCCTGATAATCTTTCCAATTCGCTCTTTTCAGGACTGATTATATTTATCAGGCAGTGCCTTTCAATTTTATCCCCCGGAATAAATCTGTTTTCTGACCAATTTAAAATTTTTATCATGATTAATTCCTCACCAGAATATTGAAGCGGCATAAACGATGATTAAATAGGCTTTCTCCCAAGATTGTACCGACCGCCATAACGGTGACTTCAGCTTTCGGGTCGATCTCCTTTATCCGCAAGGCCGCGCTGATGCCGGCGTCGCTGCCGCCAATGATTAGATTCTTACGAATTAAGTCTGAGAGTCCATCTCTCAGAATGTTTAAGCTGCTAATAATTCAGTAATTTTTTCAATATAGTCATCAGCCCGGTGGTACGCTTTTTCGAGCTTGCTGTTTAAGACGTACACTTTGTTGGGCCTGTGATGAAAAAGGCTGTTGGCCAAAGGACCGAATAAGCGTTTGTGAAACAAGATGAACATGGTTGCGACGTTCACCCCTTTTTCGGTCAGCATGTACGAATATTGTCGACCATTGCGTTTTACAAGACCATGTGCTTTCATCTTTCTCAAATCATAGCGTAATTGGTTGATGGTATAGTTGGGCAGTTCAAAGGCGTCGATGATGGTTTTATGGATTTGAGCAGAGGACCAGCCGTTGAGGCAAATTCCCGTGTGCATTATCGTTTCCATCAGGCGAATCATCCGGGTGTCTTGAATTTTTATGCCGGCAATGCGGGTGTTTCCGCATGTAATCGGTAATGCAAGTCTCTGAAGCAAAGGGAAGTCAAAGTGGACATTTAATGTACGGGATTGAATTTCTGCAAAACGATCGAGAATTTCCTTTGATGTTTTTCGAACTTCGTCAAGATGTTCAAGCGACTTCTTTATTCGTAAGTCAGGGAGATTGTTGGAGCAGACTTCCATTCGAAGAAATGTGCGAAGTTTCTCATATTGTTTTACAAAAGAATTTTTGAAATAGGCCCGAAAAGTATGATGTGCCTGATCTGTACGGTCTAAAACAGTCTGTAATTTTCCTTTGAATCTTTTTGTGATACGCCACCCGAAGATATTGGATATCTTATCGGCGGTCATCGAAAGAAAGCTGAGTTCACAGGACCTTTCAAATAGCTTTCGAATGGGGAAATTTCGGTGGAAAATGAAATTCTGGCAATATTCAATTTGAGAGATGGCATAAAACCGCCGCAAGTTCATTTTCTGCCTTTCTCGTTTGGAGAATTTCGGACTGACGATGAGAGACCAGTATTCGATACGATCACGGATTATGTCGTGGTTTAACCTGTCAGCGGTTGCCTGAAGCATAGAGGGATCTTCTACGGAAACAAATGCATTATCATTTTTCTTGTACTTGACTCCGATTTTTGACAATTCCTGCTCAATAAAATTGTGTCCATTCAGGTAAGAGGTGGTTTGAAAAGGTAGAAATGAAGCAACACGGATCAACATGGGGCCGGCAACTTGATCGTAGATGTAGAAATAGTAGTGGGTGAAACGACTCCGGGTCTTTTTGATAATCCTGTAGTTTGGATCTTTTGTCGGATACTTTGGTTTTACGGACCGAAAGGTGTTGCCCTGCTCCATGCTCTTTAAGATGAAATAGACGCCGAACTGATTCTTGCGTTGCATGGCTTTAAGATAAGGGCGTACGTAATCCTCTTTACGAACACCTTTTTGTGCCCATTCCAGAGGAATCCCATGGTTTTGTGCGTAGGAGTCAACCCAGTGGTTGTAATCTTTGGTGCGCAAACTCAGGAGTTCCTTTGTAATACAGGGTTCTTCGAGAATGTTTCGAAAAAAATGCACAACATTTTCCGGGCGTGATAGCATGGAAATGTACCCATTTATTACGATGCGATCAAAACAGTGATATATGAAGCCCATCATCGGTGAAAATATTTGGATTAAAGTTTCCATCGGTTGTTCCTCCTTTTGTTTTGTGTTGCCAACATAATTATTGGTGGAACAACCGGTGGATTTCAATCTTAAAATTTCAAATATCTTTGGCTAGATTTTAAATCATAGTAGATTTTTCTTTCATGGCTTGCAGACCATATGACAAACGATGGAATTAAAAGCCACCAGTCCAGCGCAGTACTCTCGATCGCCGCCGGCCAGGTCGTTCCAGACGATCACCATTGCGATGCAGCGGGCCAAACCGATGAGAATCAGCCCCACCATGTACTCCTGGTGCCCGGATAGAAATGCGCTCTCCCCCAAAATCATCAAGTCACTGGCATTTGATCTGCCTCTCCATTCTGAGCACCTCAATTATGATAGCAAACAATAAACAAAGATTGTTAGGATTTTGTTAGACTTCCATCTAAAGCAACATGCTCTCTGTATCCGGACTAATGAAGAACTTACAGGCCCCTAGCCCGGCGCTAATATTGCCCCACTAATTTTGCCTGCATATTTGACCCCCCCTAAATGTTTTAAGGAGGGATTTTGGAACTGAAATCTATTCCGGTGATTAACATGCTAATATCATATAAGAAACTTTCCATGAGAAGCAAAATCCTGGCTATCAGCGTTGCAGGAGCGGTGATTCCCGCATTGTTTCTGGGCGGGATATTTCTTCATCAGTTTGGCTCGTACGGAAAAAAAAGCTCCGCGGAGGCTTATGACGCTTTGACCGAACTCTCCGCCTCCGTGCTGGAAGCGGGTGTGATGAATGACCGTCAAGCAGTCGCACAGCTCATACGAAAAGTGGAAGACGACGCCGAAAAGCTGGCTTCATCAGTCACGCTGAACCGCTATCTGGCTTCTCTGAGCGGCGATGATGAGGTATCATCTAAAATTGCGGAAAAAGAGGCTCGCACGGTTATCCGTGGCATCATCAGAACCTGCCAGGCGCAAAAAGCCCTTCTTCAGAAAAAGTTGCAAGCCGACATCGCGGTCGCGAAAAACAACCTGAAATCAAGAGGGGGTATTGAGGTCGCCGGGCTGACGCAGGAATGGGAAGTGGTTAACCAGGCTAACCATGAGCGCCAGAACGTTGTCTTGCCTTACTTCATGATCGGTTTCGATGGTATTCTCATGGCGCGGAGTTTTGAGCAGGAAGTTCCCGTTGTGGACGAGGTGAACCGCCTTGTTGGATCAACCTGTTCAATCTACTAAGGTATGAATGCTGAAGGGGACATGCTGCGTGTTGCGACGACCCTCAAAAATTCGAAAGGAGAAAGGGCCGTCGGGATGTTTATTCCCGCTTTGGATCAGAAAGGAAAACCCTCGCCGATTATCTCTGAAATTCAAGCGGGCCGATCCTTTATCGGGAGAGCATTCGAAGACTCCCAATGGCTTCTGAGCATCTACTCCCCGCTTCATGACGAAAGCGGAGCGCTGGTGGGCATGATGAGCGTCGGGCAAATGGAGCAAGCCAGCAGCGAACTCCTTAAAGCCATCTTCAATACCCCCATCGGTAAAGAAGGGTATTCGGGGGTCATCGATACGTCCGGAAGAATCATTATCCATCCCGATCGTAATCTGGTGGGTAAACACGTTATCCGTGATTTACAGATGGATGGGTTTAAACCGGTATTAAGAGATTTCATGAAAAAGGATGTAAAATTGATTTCTTATGAATTTAATGGTCGCCGGATGTTTATGGTTTATGAATATTTCCCGGACTGGGATTGGATCATTTTTGCCACGGGCTACCAGGATGAATATTCTCAGCGCGTCGCTGCCCGCGCTTTTCTGTTGTCCGACATGGAGGCACTCATTGATCGATCGAGCATTAACCTAGAAGAGGGAAAAGAAAATATTTACAACCTCATCCAATATGTCGATTTGGGCGGAAAATACGCTCTTAAATCGAACGATTCAGATCTTGACGTCCCGCTGAATGAAGATATAGAGACCTACAAAACCATATTTTCTTCCGGAAATGAGCGACATTACCATCATGGTGTTTTCAATCATGGAGGACAAGCTTTCTTTCTGACCGTATCGCCGGTCTATTACGGGGGTAGGTTCGTAGGGGTCATCCAACTTTTCATGAACTGGGATCTCACTTCCCATATTCTCAAGTCCAGAAAGTACGGCAAAACAGGTTATGCCTTTATTACCGATGAACAGGGCCACGTTATCACCTCTCCCTCTTCCAGCCTGCAGCCCGGCACGGACATGATGAGCGATGCGTTCAAAGGCTTCCGATCCCGGTTCAGACAGAACATATCCGGAAACCAGGCATTTCATGCGGTTTATGAGCACAAGGGGATAGAACATGTGGCGTTTTTGAGCCCCTTGAGTATCGGGGATAAAACCTATGGGGTCGTGGGGACTGCGCCCGCACACGAATTTTATGCTCTTGCGGACTCTCTCAAGAAACATGCCGAGCTTCGTTACGACCACACCATTAAAGCGCTTGGCTGGTCATGCCTGATTTTGATCACCATGGGCGCAGCGGCAGGTCTGCTGCTATCCAACCATATTTGCCGCCCTATCGGGTATATGATTGGCGGACTGACCGGGGCCATCGAACAGATCCGTTCTTCATGCGTCCCTCTGGCGTCAGGCAGCAGGATGCTTGCAAAGGGCGCTGAGAAGCAATCCGCATCCATGGAAGAAACATCTTTTTCCCTCGAGAAACTGGCCAAAAGGACCCGGCGATTTGCAGAAGGAACGGTTGAAACAAATCGTCTCATGGAGGCGACTAATATCTTTGTCTCTAACGCCAACACATCAATGAGCAAACTTTCAGGATCCATGCACACCATCGCCGAAGACAGCGTCGAGATTGAAAATATCGCCAATTCCATCGATCATATTGCTTTTCAAACCCGCCTTCTCGCATTGAACGCCGCGGTGGAAGCTGCGCGTGCAGGCGAAGCCGGTTCCGGATTTGCCGTGGTGGCCGATGAGGTCAGAAGACTGTCCCTCCGAGCCGCTGAAGGCGCCAGGAACACGGGTAAACTCATCGAAGGGACTGTCGAGAGGATTAAAGAAGGCCGGAAATACGTGATGGTCACCGATAAAACCCTGAGTGAAATGACGAAAAGCACGGAAAACCTGGGGAACCTGTTAAAGAGAATGATGACAGCCTCCATTGAACAATCCCAAGGTCTTGAGCGGATCAACAATGTTGTCGCTGAGATGGATTCCACCTGGCGGAAAACCGAGAAAACGGCAAGAGAATCCGCCATGGCATCCGAAAATTTAAATGAACAAGCGGAAAATCTACAGGAACTCACGAAAGGTTTGGAAACCCTCTTCAACGGTGGAAAAATCGAGCACGGTTCTAGGGTTCGGTCCACCGGTCACAGCGGGAAACAAGTAGACGCCAGAGGGAGCAGAATAGAGGAAAAGCGGACTTGGTTTCCAAATCATTCGAGCATCCCAGCGGTCGGCGTTTGAGATTATAATTTTATGGGTTTTTTTGACCTCTGAGATCCAGAATCTCCATGCGATTGTTTCCCGTGGGATGCCGGGTGGACGGTCTCTCGGTCAGGATCACAATGTCTCCTTCCAGTCTATGGCGCTCAATCAGTCCCCTGGCAAATGACTGCCAATCATCAGGATGTTCTTTTTTATAATGGGGATGAACTCCATAGGAAAACTGAAGCTGTTGACAGGTCCGCTCGTGGCGACTGACCCCGGCAATCCAAACCGGCAGGCGGAATCTCGTGATGCGTCTTGCCGTAACCCCTGTTTTGGTGGGGGCAATGATCAAAGCGGGACAGACCCGTTCCACTGCGTTTTTTACACTGTGGCAAATGATGTCTCGAATACTGACTTCTTCCTGTCCGGAAAGGTTTCCCAACCCGGAGCGGATCGACGGGTCCACCAGAAAAGGTTCCGTTGCCGCAGCAATTCCGGAGAGCATGGTGACCGCTTCCAAGGGGTAACGGCCCATGGCGGATTCCTCAGAGAGCATTACACAGTCGGTTCCATCCAGGATGGCATTGGCCACATCGGTGGATTCAGCGCGAGTGGGCCGTCGGTTTCCGGTCATGGAGAGGAGCATTTGGGTGGCGGTAATGACGGGCTTGCCGACGATATTGGCCTTTTGCGTCAGCCTTTTCTGAACCATGGCGATCCGCTCGATGGGGATTTCCACACCCAGATCCCCGCGCGCCACCATAATGCCGTCTGATGCCTTCAGGATTTCATCCACATGCTCCAGAGCCCGCGATCGCTCAATTTTGGCGATAATCAGCGGGTAATACCCCAGGGCGGAAGCAGCCGACCGG
Organism: Desulfatiglandales bacterium; assembly: GCA_963663335.2. Classification (GTDB taxonomy): domain Bacteria; phylum Desulfobacterota; class DSM-4660; order Desulfatiglandales; family Desulfatiglandaceae; genus NaphS2. The sequence goes on from CAXXLN010000002.1 coordinate 2,280,630, forward strand.
ACCGCTTCCACATCATCGGCGGTTTCCACGAAGGACTGGCTGATGGCGTCCAGTTCATGTTTTGCGGCAAATTTCAACCAGGCATGATCCTTGTCCGTGAAAGCTTGAATTCCCAGCTTGATTCCCGGCAGGTTCAACCCCTTTCGGGAGAGGAGTTCTCCGCCGACCAGGATTCGACAGTGAACATTGCGACCCGATACATTTTGAACCTTCAACTGGACCAGTCCGTCATTCAAAAAGAGCAGATGGCCGCGGCTGACAACTCGAGGGAGATCCTCAAAGGAAACGGAAACCCGGTCCTTGTTTCCGACGATATCCTCCGTGGTCAAAGTGAAATGGTCCTTCGACAGGAGTTCGATGGGTTCCCGCTCAAATTGCCCGATACGAATTTTGGGGCCCGGCAGATCCGCCATGATGGCGAGTCTTTTGCCGGTAGCGGCTGCCGCCGCTCGTAGGCTTTCAATGACTTGCGAGTGGCTTTCATAATCCCCGTGTGAAAAGTTCAAACGGGCCACATTCATTCCTGCCAGGATCATTTTTTCCATCACCGCCTGAGATTGACACGCGGGTCCGATGGTGCATACGATCTTGGTCTTGTTGGGTGGCATTGTCATTTTGTAAAAGGTCCTCTATCTGTTTGAAAAGAAATTTAGCCTGTATCCGGCAAACCGGCGACACCGGAAATTGATTTGTTCGAACGCTTGTTCATGTGATTGTGCAGAAATGCTTTGTCCCATGAAGGGATTAGAAATCGGTTAAACGGAGATTAAAAAAAGAAGAGGTATCAGAGGAAAGACGGCATTATGGGTTCACACGGGCGTTTGCTTGGGAAGCGGCTCCAGGCTGCCCACGGGTGATCCATGAGGCCCCGGCAATTCCCGGGAGCGGCTTGTGGGTTCATATCCCACTTTTTCAAGGCTTATTCCCTTGGTTTCAATGCCTGAAACCCAGGTCACCACGCCACCCAGAAGCGAGGTTCCCGTGAGGATGTAGAGAAGTGGCGCCGTGCCCATATCCGCCAGCAACACGGGAAACAGAAATGCCGTCAAAACAGCGCCGATTTTGGCGAAGGATGCTGCGAAACCGGCTCCCTTGCCGCGGAGATGGGTGGGAAAAACTTCGCCCGCAATCAGATAGGTCATGGCATTGGGGCCGAGGTTCGTCATGAGGCTGAAGGTCATGAACCCCGAAAAGAGCAGTGTAACACTGGTTTCGCCCCCTGAGCCGATGGAAAGGGACGCGAGGAAAAGACCAGCGGCGCAGCCCACGAACCCGAAAATCTGAAGACGCATGCGGCCGATTTTGTCCGCCAACAACACAGCGCCAAGAATGCCCACGAGCAACAATAGGTCTATGAAAGCGGCACCTTTGGCGGCAAGGATGTCGTTGTGAATGACATCGGCCAGGTTATGGGCATATTGGATCTTGGCGCCGATCACCGAAGCCAGAACGGTAGGTGTGAAGATGCCGATGCCGTAGGTCGCCAAATCCTGAAGGAACCATGGTACCGAGGCGAGAATGGTTGCCCGGCCGTATTTCCGTGAAAACAGCATGCCGTAGTGCGATCTCCCGGCGTGGGAGGGACCGGCACCGCCGGGAGGGTTCGCCAGTATGATCTTTTTAGGGTAGCGAGGTGTTCTTTTCAACAGCCGTCCCACCTCCTCTTCGGCCTTTGCGACCATCCCCTTTGCGACCAGCCAGTGACCGCTGTCCGGAATAAAGAATCTGCCCGCCAGAACCAGCAGTGCCGGGATAATCGCCGTGGCATACATCCAGCGCCATGCTTGAACCTGGGGGTTGTCGCATAAAATGGCGTATCCCACCGCCGTGCCCGCCAGAGCGCCGATCGCCTGGAATCCGAAGGCGCTTAAGACCAGTTTCCCACGGTCTTTACTGGGAATGCTTTCGGAAATGACCATGTGGGCGGTAGGGTAGTCACAGCCCAACGCAAGCCCCATACCGAAAAGAAAAACGAGAAGCCATGGTAAATTGGGACTAAGAACCATCAGCATGAGGCACAATGAAAAAATGGCCATTTCAACGATGAACATCCGTTTTCTGCCGAAATGATCCGAAAGTCCTCCCAGCGCCGTGGCACCCACCAGGATGCCGAATAGGGGGGCGGCGCCCACGGATCCCTTTTGAAGGGCGCTCAGGGTGAACTCCTCAACCATCAGGGGAAGGGCGACGCCCGTCATGAAGACCACCAGGCCTTCAAAAAATTTTCCGGCGGTTGCGAGGGCCCAAATTCGCCACTGCATGGGGGTCATGGGCGTGTTGGGCGATTCCGTTCCATCGGACCAGATGGGCGTTTCATCGATGTAATCTTGAACAGTCCTGTTCTGAATTCCTTCCGGAACGGGGTCGGCACGAATCAGTCGGTCTTCCATTTTTCCAATATTTGAAAATACCCTTGAATACAATTTCCGGAGATATGGAGCGATTCGCCCCATCCTCCGGATGCAAATCGCGGGAACATCACCAAATATCGGGGCAAAATGATCCTTGTCAAGTTAGCTTTCCATTAGGCGTCTGTTTGCCCGTCGCCGGAGTCGTCGATCGCGGTTTGGACTTCGAAAAAACCGCCGTCGGATCTTAACCGATTTCTGACCGTTTTCTTGCTGAGGGCTAACCGATTCGAGATAGGCTCGAATCTTCATGGAACCGTTGCGAGTTCATGATGCAACCGTGAAATCGGCTTTTACTTCAATCTCTAAGGAGTCTATCAGCCCATGAATATCGTCATCGCAACCGATGCCTGGCCCCCGCAAATCAGTGGTGTCGTCACCACTTTGAAATGTACAATCAAAGAACTGAAGCAGCTGGGGCATGAAGTTCGGCCTATTCATCCGCATTGTTTTTCGGCTACCTTTCCGTGTCCCACTTATCCGCAGATACGTCTGGCATTGGCTTACGGCACCGGATTCGGCCGGCATCTGAACGGTTTTGTTCCCGACTGTGTGCATATTGTCACCGAAGGTCCCGTCGGACTCGCCTGTCGGCAATTTTGTCGCAAAGAGAATCTAAAATTTACAACGTCTTTTACAACACGATTCGACGAGTACGTCCAACTGCGCTTCGGTTTGCCCAGCCGCTTTGTTTTCAGGATGCTGCGGTGGTTTCACAGCGCGGCTTCGAATGTCATGATATCTTCGAAGCCGCTCAAAAATGAGCTGGACGAAAAAGGCTTTGCCAATACCGTCCTCTGGCCCAGGGGCGTGAATACCGATCTGTTTAATTTGGGTGACAAATCCTTCATCACCGACCCCAGACCGATTTTTTTGTACGTGGGCCGTGTGGCCGTGGAAAAGAATATCAAATCCTTCCTGTCTCTCGACTTACCCGGCACCAAATATGTTGTGGGGAATGGCCCTTCCTTTGAAAGACTCAAGGCCACCCATCCGGACGTTCGCTTTGCCGGAGCCAAGCACGGGAAAGAACTGGCTCGGTACTACGCTGCATCCGATGTGTTTGTTTTTCCGAGTTTGACCGACACCTTCGGTATCGTCATGCTTGAGGCCATGGCCTGCGGCCTTCCGGTTGCGGGATATCCCGTGAGGGGGCCCATCGACCTTGTGCAAAACGGTGTAACCGGATTTCTGGATCAGGATCTTCAGGCCGCGGCTCTGAAGGCCCTGGAAATTGATCCGCAAGCCTGCCGGCGATTCGCCCGGCAATTCTCCTGGCAGGAAAGTGCCCGGTGCTTTGTCGAGAATCTTATCAACATCTGAATCGACGATGAGGATGCATATAAACTGAACTTCAGTCATAGCCTGGCCTGCCGTTTCAGACGTCGGCTTTGAACGACACATGAAATCGTTTGTTTTGTAGATCTCCCCATGCGTTTCGGGCCAGTTCCCGGACATCCTGCCACTCGCCCCGGCCGATCCACTCGGCAATCAAACGGGCCACATCGGGATATCCCATCGGTTCGGGTGACGGGCTTTCCAGCCATTGCACCACGGCATTGCGATCCAGGTCGGTCATGACCCCGCCCAGATTGAGCTGTGCAATGGCCAGGGCATTGGATATCTGTTCCATCTGCCCCGCCAGTGGCTTGACCAGCAGGCGTTTGCCAATGTGCACGGCCTCGCTGGGCAGTTCGAATCCGGCATTGCAGACAACGCCGGTGCATTCGCCAAGATCATTTAAAAAACCGCTCCGTGAAAACGCCCGGAAGTGCAGGTGACCCAGGTTTTCCGAACGTTCAACAGGGCCATAGATATAAAAGTCCCATTTCTTGAGCGGTGTCAACAGTTGCAGGATGTCCGGAAGGTGTTCAAAGGGCAGATAAACCAGGATTTTGTTGCTTATCACCGTTTGGTCGCCGTTTAAGTGACCGGGTACAATCGGTGGTAGTATGGGGTGGTTGAAGTGATGCCAGTGCAGTCCGACCGGGTGGTCGGCGGGGCCGAAATGATGAATAATCCATCGGGATAAAAAAGAGTCTCCTTCCAACGGGATTGGGTAACAAAATGCATACTGGTGACCGATACCGATGGAGGGCAAACCATGGCGCTGGGCGATACGGGCGCTGATCGGTTCGAAATCATTGATCGCCAGATCGAAGCCGGCCGCATCAAAGGACCGAACATCCCTGTAGAACTGAAACAGGTTGAGGCTTGCAGCGGTTGTCAGATACCGGATTTTACCGCGGAAAGTTGAAAACGTAAGTCCGCGGAATATGGTGGCCGGTTTGAAGACCGCAACCTCTTCGAGACGATATGGATTATGGCCGCTCAAAATGACCTGTACATCATGTCCCAGATTCTTTAGTTCCCGGATGATTTCCCTGGAGCGACTGATGTGGCCGTTTCCGGTAGTCTGCACACCGTATAATATTTTCATGAAAAATCCTGACTAGCCGACCAGCATGATGCTGCCGAGACTGCTCGTCACGCCGATGACGATTCCGGCCAGGATGTCGGTGGGGTAGTGCACGCCAAGGTAGATCCGTGAAAAGCCTACCAGCAGCGCCCAGGTTATTATTGGCAGCGTCAATATGGGAAAATGAAAGCTCACCAGCGTTGCGATGGCGAAGGCGGCGGCAGTATGTCCCGATGGAAAGCTGAACTGATCGGACGGCGTGATTCGTCGATTGACATTGGCCAGGACCTCACAGGGGCGGTCCCGTTTAACCAGATTTTTAATTACGATGTGAGCGGGAAGTTCAAACGCAAAAGCGATTATTCCGGCAATTAGAAAGCCGAGTGCCTTATCCGGCGAAAAAAAATAGATGAGCAGCGGCAATAGCGGATAGTAATAGCCGTTGCCGGTGTGGGAGATCCTGGGCATGATCCAGGCCACCAGCTTCTTCCCGTCCAGATCGAATATGGAAGTAAAGAAGATAATATCCCACCGAGTAACACTACTAACCGGGATTTTCATGGCACCTCCTTTCGTAGTGTATATAGGATAAAATGCTAAGATTAGAGGATTATTAGTGGATTATTTGTTCTTGATAAAGAAGGGGAAAAGTAATCTTGTGAGGGTATGGTGTCGGGATATGGCCCTTTTCAGCGGCGAGCATAGAGAAAATCAAGGCAGGCCGTGGAAGCCGCCTCAAAATCAATGCCGCCGGTGATTTCCAGAACAGGGCAGTCTTTCAGCAGCTCCAGATAGGCCTCTTCGGAAAAGTTCAGGCTGTAAGCCGAGTCATCCATTTCAAAAAAGAGCCCGACGCTTTTCATGAATGCGGGAAGCAGGTCCCTTCGCTCCGTGAGATCCACTCTGCGCACTTCACAAGGGGCGTCTACCCGCTGCCAGTTCAGCACCACCAGGCCCGCCATGGGACAGTTGAGTTTGAATTTTCCGCGGCCGAAGCATTCATCGATGAAAGCATCGTATTTGTGTTCCAGATCCCACAGCTCATCGGGTGATAGCGCTTCAAAATCCCGGCGTTCGGCGGCGGGTATGACCGATCGCAGGCTGTTGTTATGCAGAACGGTTCCCGGATTGACCCGGGGCATTTTGGCCACGCCGTACATGGTGAGCTGCCCAACCGCCCTTTCAACCAGGACGCGATCATTGCTGATAAAATCCGTTCCGGACCGCATGATGTGAAGCGCCAGTGTGGATTTCCCGGTTCCTGAAAAGCCTGAAATGACGAGCCCTTTCCCTTTCCAGGAAATTCCGGCCGCATGGAAGAGCAGGCAGCCCCCTTTAATCAGAAACTCGATGAAACGGTTGTTGATGAAATTCACCACCTGGTTATCGTTTGAAACACAGGGGCCTATGGCCACGTTTCGATCGCCTCCGAACACAAATACCATTCCGGTGAGACGTTTCCTCACAATCCGGCCATCGGCAAGATCCGCATACTCTTCCTTGATTTTGGTTTTTCCCGGGTCCGGTTCCTTGATGGTCAGGGGGATGTGGATATCCGGAGGCGTTGTCTCAATGGCGGTGATTTCAATGATCGGTTCATGATCCCGTGCGATGAAATCCCTGTAATAGGCCAGCAGTTTGTCTTGGAGCGCCGCTGAATTGGTCAGAACATCCAGCCGTACGCCGCCGAAATCAAGTCGCACCCGATGTTTCGCGGATTGAGCTTTCAGATTTTTCGAGACAATTTCGTCCATTGTCAGTGATAACATCATAATCCCTCCGTCCTATTTAAGGTGATCCAGTACAAACCGGGCATAGGCGATCGCGGCATCCAGCCGGTTCGCCTCCAGCAATCCGTGAAATCCGCCGAATGCCGAGACTTCATAGATAAAGGGCCCGCCATCGACCTCGACCACATCCACGCAGGTAAACGCCATGTCAAAGAGCGCTTGAGCCTGCTTCGCCAGTGAGATAATTTCCGACGTCGGCTCATAGGGGACGTATTTGCCCCCTGAACGGGTGGTGGTATTCCAGGTCTCGCCGCTTTTCTGCCGTGCGTATGTGGCCAGATACTCACCTCCCAGAAAGGCGACCCCCAGATCCCGATCCACCTGAGGCAGAAATTTCTGGATATACATGAGGGGGTTTCCCGCGGCCTTGAATTCGTGAATGGAATCCCTGGCGCCCACACCGGCTTCGATGACCATCATTCCCCTGGCCTTTGAACTGTAAAGGGGCTTGAATACGGCTTTTCCGAAGTGTTCCACCGCAAAAAGAGCCTCTCCCGGGTCTTCGGTAATGATGGTGGGCGGCATGGGCATTCCGCCGGCCCTTAGCCGGAGAGTGCAGCTCAGTCGGTCAAGGAGAGCGAGAATGCTTTGAGGCCTGGAGAAGACGGGAACCCCCCGTTCGTGGAGAAAACCTAAGATCTCCATGCGGTCCAGGCAGTTGGGAGAGTATGCCGGCGAAATCTTTTTGACGATGATGCCGTCCAGATCATTCAGGCAAAGATCATCCGCGTAAGCCCGACCTGTATCCAGGTCCAGCCGCACCTTCCCCATGTCGATCAGGCATCGAAACCCGGTTTCCATTTCCAGGGTATCCGCCAGCCGCTCAGAAGACCAGCCTCCCGGAATCCCGATCACTGCTATTTTTTTCATCATCGGTTACCCGATGTTGAGGGTTTCATCGGATTCATGGTCATCCTTATGCTCTTGTGGCGCTTCAACCTTAGGTTCGTTGAAAGAGATGTTTAAACGATCTTCGGGATCCGGATCGGGAGGCGTTGGCGTCCAGGACAATTCAAAAAAAATCTTTTCCTTGTCCTTTTTCTGAGAGCACTGCAACACAAATGAGATTTTTTCCACAGGGGAAACGATCACAAAATCCTTCCCTCTTTCAACCACAATTTTTCCTGCTTTAAGGCATTGAACGATCTTTTCAAGGTGTAAAACGGCCTCATCCCTGTCCACCACGGTTTTGAACTCGATTTCATGTTTGCTCACGGTACTTCCTCCTTTGGATTTTCAAATATTAAATCAAGAAAAAGCACAACGCGCTTCACGCCAAAGAGACAAGAATCGCGGCAAGAAGCCTCTCATCGATATACGGCGCGCTCTCCCGGCTGACCAACCGGCATTGAATAACCCGGACGCCCAACTGCTCGATTTGCGACGGATGCGAAAACCCCCGGTATGTTTCCGCTCCATTGTCCAGAAGCACGAAGTGAAGCATCTCTTTCACGCTCAGCGGCCCGGAAGCACTCCGTCTAATATACTGGAGCAGAGATCCTACCTGGTCTGTCAGGGAGAGCCCCTTTATTTCCGGGTCTTTTCCCGTACTGGGGATAAAGACTTTCGGACAGGGATTCAGGGCGATGGCGTCTCCCATGCCTTTCAACAAAAGGTTGGCCACAACGCTGCTGTAGAAGCTCCCCATGGGGTAACAGATGAGATCCGCCCCCTTGATCAGTTTTCGCATTTTGGTTCGAATGGGCAGCTCCAACGGAACCGGATTCTTGCGATCTTTTGTAAGGTACACACGCAAAATAGGTGAAGAGATGGGCGAGACTTCCTTTCCGGTTATGTTGTGCTGTCCCACAATGGTACGGCCGTTTTCCAGTTCCGCCACCAGGTGAAGGTCCCGATTGGTGGCCGGCCTCACCACGCCTCTCGCCTGAACCAGATGGGAAAATATATAGATGACCGGATCCAGATGACGTTCGTTTTCCAGATAGCCGCTGGTGAGAATCAGGTTGCCGATGCTGGCCCCTCTCAGATCAAATTCTTCCGGCATCTGATAATGAAACATGCGAAGGTGATGCCGGATGATTTTTCTCATGGGGTCGGGAATGCCCTTGATGAGAACGTGCCTGCCGTCAATCATGGCGCCCAGCTCCATCGCCAGGTCATCCTGGCCGGCCTCTTTGGGAAACCGATAGGCAAAGAGCCTGTAAATATCCGGGAAACCGTGGACTGTCCGATCCGCCAGGGCCATGAGACGGTTTCTCACGTCTCCAATGGCGGGCATATGGAAGGCCCGCCGCAGCTTTGCCGAACTCCCCCCTGAATCAAAGGGGGTAATCACATGAATGGAGTTGTGGGTATAATGTACCAGTTCGCGACTGAGCTTTCGAAGTGCATTTCCGCCGCTGAAAAAAAGTATCCCGGGTCCCAGGTCTGGACTTCGTGAGTAGAGCATGGCCTTGATGAGATCCGGCAGCACGATTTTCCGGGTCACCGTCAGACCTATGGAAGGTTCCTTTTTCGCCGGGATTTCGCGCTCGTTCCGAGAGATTTCAGCGTCCATCAGTAGAAAAGGACCTTTCTCGGGATTTTGAATTCTTCCCAACGCCCCTGGTGTGAAACCAGGGATTCCATGAGAAAATGAGCGCTCAAAAACATTCGCCTGGAGAATTCAGGGTTCAGCTCAAAGCGGGTAGAGGTAAAAAAGGATCGTACCAGGGCCAGGGCCATGCGGGCTTCAAATAACTCATCTTCGATTTCCATGGAAAATTCCTTAGAGAAATCGAGGAATTCCCCTATGACCCCATTCAAACGACATCTCACTTCCCTGTCAAAGAACGGCAGACGATAATTGGAAACCAGAAAAACCGAGGCGTCTTGAACGTAATCGGCGTACCGGGAGCGGTAAAGATCAATATATCGGACCGAATGGGTCCCGGCATCATAGAAAACATTGTTGACATTAAAATCTCCGTGGATGAAGACGTGACAGGGAGCGGAAACATCCTGTTCGATCCGGGAGCAGGCCTCAATGAGCCGAGACGATGAAGGGATGTCCACCATTCCCATGGATTTTTCCGACCGGTCATAGGTGGGATGAACCCTCCTTATGTCGTCCAGCCGTTTGATCAGTTGACGCATATGATCCGTAACGTACCGATCTCTGCTCAGGGTCGAATGCCAGACTTCACGAAGGGTGTTTTTGAGGGATGTGAGACACTCTATCAGTGTGCCCTTCTCCGAATTTACAAGAATTTCATCCAGGGTAAGGCCCGAAACATATTCCACGATCATGGCAGCCGATCCATTGTTCTCGTGATACCCATAAAGCTTGGGCACAAGGCCCGGGTAAATGGTTTCCCATTGAAGCATATTTTCGTGTTCAGCCCGTATCTTCTTTTTGTTCCCTTCCTTGAAAATGCCCTGGGTGCGATTCCCGTGTTTGGCTTGAATCCTGCTGATGCGGCATCCGGAACGGCTTCCCAGAATGGAGGAAAGTTCCAATTCGGGAACCGTCGCCTTCAGTTGCGAATTGGAAAGGGTTTCCTGCAGGGCCTCATACTGCTCAATCTTGAACTTTTCTCCCTTAATGGCAAAGATGAGTGCCTCTCCAATGTTGAGCAACGCGTCCCCGATACGTTCTAGATACCGGAAGATAAAAAGGGTCGTCAGCAGATCCTCGATATCCCTGCCCTTACGGAGGGCCACCATGATCAGGTCGAAGCGCTCCTTGAACATTTTGTCAAGGAGGTACTCGGACCGGCAGACGTTCAGGGCGCCGGAAAGATCCTTATTCTGAAATACCGGCACCACCCGGGAAAGGGTTTTTTCAACGGTTTCAATCATGTCCCGGCATTCCATCTGGTTAATGATGTGGACTGAAGAGAGATATCCCGTCTGCCTGGCGATATTCACGCAGAAATCCCCAATACGTTCCAGGTTGACCGTCATGATGTGGATGGCGCGAACGGCCTTCAGATCGTTCCGACCCACCGTACCGTCCTGGGATAATTTGGAAAAACACTTGTTTTCCACAACCGATTTCAGGTTGTCGATATAGTCGTCTTTGGACGCTATTTCATCCAGCAGGTCCGCCTGACACGCTTCAAGAAGCCGGGAGGTCAGTCTGACCTGTCCCACCACTTCAATGATCAAAAACCGGAAGTTTTCCTCCAGGGACTCTAAAGAGATCATTTTCACGCCTTTATGGAAAAAGACTGACTGGAACTTCCGAGATCTTTCCAGGACATTTTGAGGGCAAGCTTTGTCTTTTCGGCCTTCTTTTTTGCACGGACCGTAAAGGTCATCATACCTTTCGGGTGAAGTATGAGCTCTTCTTCATCGGATTTCATGGCAATGCTCCCTTTTTGAAATCCATCGATCAGTGACTGTAAATACTTCGCTATGGTTCCGGCATCCTGCAAAGATTCATAAGTGAATTGTCCGTCATCGCTCATTGTTCCGCCTCCATTACGGGTTAGATTACGCTCCGATTCGGCCCTCGTATTCCTCGATCACCTTCATTCTATCGACTCCGGCCATAATCAGGGTTTTTCGAATAGCCACATCTTCCCAGGCCGGTTGGAGCCCCACCTCCCGCCTGGCCTTCTCCGGGTCCTGCTGGGCAGGATCTCTTGCCTTTTCACCCAAATGGGTGTCATCGCCCATAAATGTGATGAGCCTCCGTTTACCGGGACCCGCGTTTCGATTTCGTTGGTTCAGCACGGAAATCAAAAATTCCGTGTAGCGCCGGGACTGAGGGTTCCACACCTCAATTCCGTCCACATCATATTCTTTGAGTAGAATGGGCCAGAACTGTTCGGGATGGGGGATGACAATGCCGGCCCCCAGCGCCCGGGCTTCTTCGATCACCTCCGATGTCCGATAAAAATACTTGAGAGAAAAATCGGCTTTTACAATCGCTTTTACCGCTTTTAAAAAGGTCTGAACGCGATCGATGAAGTCGTCCCCGTAGGTCTTTCGGAGACCGTCGAAGAAATTTCGAAGCAGTTTGTTTTTAATCATGATGGGCGGAATATGATCCTGGCGATCTTCCAGAAGTCTTTGGATTTTTTTTACGTTGACGGTCACGAGTTGAACAATTTCTTCACTGGACCCGGTCTCCCTGGCCGCCTGTTCAATTCGGCTTTGAACGGGCCGCGTGATGGTCTCCATGTATTCATACAACTGGTGGGATCGGTATTTAAAGGTATGCATCAGCATGGATTTCAGTTGATCCCCTTTTTTCAACGCCTCATTTCTGAAGTGAAGCAGAAGTTGCACTTTCTGATTGAATCCCTTGCTGTAGCAGTCCACCTCCACACCTGAATATTCGCCGAAAGTGGCAATTTCATTGTGCTGGGTTGGAATGATCAGCTGCTTGCCGCTCTTGGGAAACATGGCGGAAATCCGTTCCGCCGCCAGTTCCATGGGAATAAATTCCGGATGCCAGTGAACCGCCAGAACGGATTTTTGTTGAGGATATGTTCCGGATGGGGTGATCAACCGCCGCCGCTGATCAGGGGTCAGTTCCGTAGCGGTGATGCGGTTGAAAAGCGCTTCGTCCGATGGGGTAATGTCTTCTTCCGGTTTAGCTGAAAGTGGGGATATGCGATTCCGGTCTTTTAAAGTGACGCTTTCCACCAAAGGTCTGCCTCCGTCATAAAAGGAAAATGCTTGAACCGGTGCTCTTGTAAACCCGTTATGTTAGATCCGTATTAGATTTTTCAAAGCGGCCCGACTTAGCCGCGGTTCGCTTTTCCCCCCTTTTTCGGCACTAACCAAAATTTCACATATTTCTAACCTCTCCATAATCCGGGGCCCATACAATCCGCCGATAATTTTCAATATGGCAACGGGGCATTTTTCCTAAGGGAGCCTTTTTTATGAACCCAACCGTACTTTTCATTGTCATTCTACTCCTTTCCGTAGCAGGCAATATGGCAACGGGGCATTTTTCCTAAGGGAGCCTTTTTTATGAACCCAACCGTACTTTTCATTGTCATTCTACTCCTTTCCGTAGCAGGCTATTTCCTCGGCCGCCGTAAGGCGCTACTGGTGGGCAAAAGGGCGCAGGGCGTTCGAAACATGCATTCCAAACCGGTCTATTACGGCGCACTGACGGGATTGTGGTGCGGAATTCCGGCACTCATTATCATGGGTATCTGGCTGTCGGTGGGTCCGAATGTGGTGATGGGCCTGGTGGTGGAAGGGTTGCCCCCTGAAATCCGAGACCTCCCGAAAGACCGGCTGAATCTGGTGGTCAACGACATTCATAATTTGGTGGGCGCCAATATCATATCGGGTGAAAAAAGCCCGGTGCTTGTTGGGGCCGCGGATCACTACCGGCGGCTCACATCCATCGGACACGGGGCACTGACGGTGGCGGCGCTGGCCGTTGCCATCCTGGCCATGCTCCTGGTGCAACGCAAAATATCACCCAAGTTGCGGGCGAGAAACCAGGTGGAGCGGCTGATTCAATGGTTTCTGATCGGGTGTTCCTCCATTGCCATATTCACCACCATCGGTATTGTTCTTTCGGTCCTTTTTGAGGCCATCCGCTTTTTTCGCATCATTCCCATCACCGACTTTTTATTCGGCCTGGATTGGAGCCCCCAGATGGCCATTCGGGCGGACCAGGTGGGATCATCGGGGGCATTCGGCGCCGTCCCGGTTTTTCTGGGAACGGCGGTGATTTCCGCCATTGCCCTGGTGGTTGCTGTCCCCATCGGCCTCATGAGCGCCATTTATCTGTCCGAGTATGCGGGCAAGAAATTTCGCGCTTTTGCGAAACCCATTCTTGAAATTCTGGCGGGTGTTCCCACGGTGGTTTACGGCTTTTTTGCAGCACTCACCGTGGCACCCATCATCCGCGGGTTCGGCGGTTCCATCGGCCTTGATGTGTCTTCGGAAAGCGCCTTGGCGGCGGGCCTTGTCATGGGGGTCATGATTATCCCATTTGTTTCTTCCTTGTCGGACGATGTCATCAATGCCGTACCACAGTCTTTAAGGGATGGCGCCTACGGCCTGGGGGCGACCCACTCGGAAACCATCAAGCAGGTTGTGCTTCCGGCGGCACTGCCGGGCATTGTGGGCGGGGTCCTGCTGGCGGCCTCCCGCGCCATCGGAGAAACCATGATTGTGGTCATGGCGGCGGGTCTTGCCGCCAATCTGACGGTAAATCCCCTTCAGGCGGTGACCACCGTGACGGTACAGATCGTGACCCTTCTGGTGGGGGACCAGGAATTCGACAGCCCCAAGACGCTGGCGGCTTTTGCTCTGGGGCTGGTGCTATTTTTGATCACCCTGGTGTTAAACGTCATTGCGCTCTATGTGGTGCGTAAGTATCGGGAACAATACGAATAAGGACAGGTTTATTCATGGAAAAAGACCAAAGAACCATCGATATTGTCAAAAGAGGCTTAAACAAACGCTACCGATCGGAAAAGCGTTTCAGGATCTATGGGTTGAGTGCGATCCTGATCAGCATCATCTTTCTGGTACTGCTTTTCATTAGCATTATCGGGACGGGCTATTCCGCCTTTTTTCGAACGGTTGTCAAGCTGGATATCACCTTTGATCCGGAGACCGTGTCAAAACAAACCCTTTCCACGGCCAATTACAGCGGCCTGGTCAAGAAATCGCTCAGTGAGCTTTTCCCCCATGTGGAGGGTCGTCGGGACAAGCGGCAGTTGTATAGCCTGGTGAGTTCCGGGGCCACATTCCAGATTCGGCGATTGGCCATGTCGGATCCGGGCGCGATCGGAAAAACCCTTCCCGTCTGGGTGCCGGCCAACGATGATGTAGACATGTTCATGAAAGGGGAGATGGAACGGGATGTGCCTCAATCTGAGCGGAGATTGACGGATAAGCAACTGACCTGGATTGACAAGTTATCCGGTGAGGACCGCATAGAAAAAAGGTTCAACGCCGCGTTCTTTACCGGCGGTGATTCCCGGGAACCGGAGCTGGCGGGTATCTGGGGGGCGGTCATGGGGTCTTTCTACACCCTTGTGGTGACCCTTTTGCTCTCTTTTCCCATCGGTGTTTCCGCCGCGGTGTATCTGGAGGAATTCGCGCCCAAGAACAAATGGACCGATTTGATCGAGGTGAATATCAATAATCTGGCGGCGGTTCCTTCTATCGTCTTCGGTCTTTTGGGACTGGCCGTCTTTCTTAATTTTTTCGGCCTTCCGCGCTCCACCCCCCTGGTGGGCGGCCTGGTGCTGACGTTGATGACCCTTCCCACCATTATTATCGCTAGCCGTGCCTCCCTTAAATCCGTGCCGCCGTCCATCCGGGACGCGGCCCTGGGGATCGGCGCCTCCAAAACCCAGATGGTATCGCACCATGTTCTTCCCCTGGCCATGCCGGGCATGATGACGGGGACCATTATCGGAATGGCCCAGGCGCTGGGGGAGACAGCGCCGCTTTTGATGATCGGCATGGTGGCGTTCATCGTGGATGTTCCCCACGGATTTACCGACCCGGCGACGGTGTTGCCCGTACAGATCTATTTGTGGGCCGATAGCCCTGAGCGGGCCTTCACCGCCCTCACATCCGCCGCCATCATGGTGTTGCTGGCGTTTCTCATTCTCATGAACAGTGTGGCGGTTCTTTTGCGGAAAAAATTTGAACGCAGATGGTGATCCCAGTGTTCAGAAAATGATGACGATTGAAAAGTCATTTTCAAAAAATTTGAACACTGTTTCCATATAGCACAGTCTTGAGGCCGCCGGCATCTGCCGGCGGCTAAATCAAAGCAGGGCGAAACATCATTCGCCCGTAGTCGGGAGGAAGAAAGATGAAACGGTTTTGTGTATTGGCTTTAATGGTTGCATTTGTCCTAAGCTCCGGTGTCGCCGTGGCCCGTGACACGGTGGCCATCGTGGGCTCTTCCACGGTTTATCCTTTTGCCACGGTTGTGGCGGAGCAATTCGGAAAGACGAGTGAGTTCAACACGCCCAAAATTGAATCCACCGGTTCCGGCGGCGGGCTCAAGCTTTTCTGTGCCGGCGTGGGTGTGGAAAACCCGGACATCACCAATGCGTCGCGCCGCATCAAGGTGAGCGAGTGTGTCATGTGCGAAAAGAACGGTGTAAAAGATATCATCGAAGTGAAAATCGGTTATGACGGCATCGTTATGGCCAACTCCAAAAAGACGGCGCCCTTTAAATTGACACAGCGAGACATCTTCCTGGCCCTGGCCAAAGACGTGCCCGATTCCCATGGGTTCGAGAAATTGGTCCCCAATCCCTACAAGACCTGGAAGGACGTGAATCCGGCCCTGCCTGCCATCAAGATCGAAGTCCTGGGACCGCCTCCCACCTCCGGAACCCGGGATGCTTTCGTGGAATTGGGTATGGAGCCTGGCGGTAAAAGCTTTAAGTGGATCAAGGCCATAAAAAAGAAAGACAAGAAACGGTATAAAGCTATTTGTCACACCATTCGGGAAGACGGCGCTTATGTTGAAGCCGGTGAAAACGACAATCTCATTGTCCAGAAGCTGGGTGCGAACCCGGATGCCTTGGGTATTTTCGGTTTCAGCTTCCTGGATCAGAACACCGACAAGATTCAGGGGTCTTTCATCGATGGTGTGCCGCCGACCTTTGACAGCATTGCCGACGGCAGTTATCCTCTGTCCCGGCCTCTTTTCTTCTACGTGAAAAAGGCCCACATTCAGGTAATTCCCGGTACCAAGGAGTTTCTGGCGGAATTTACCAGTGAGAAGGCCTGGGGACCCGACGGTTATCTGGCCGACAAGGGTATGATTCCCATGCCGAAAGAAGAACGTGAAAAGTACAGAGGCATCGTCAAGAACCTGACGACCCTCTCGTGTGATGATTTGAAATAGGATTTGAAAGAAGCCATCAGTTGTCGGCCGTTGGTGTTTGAACCAACGGCTGGCCGCTAATGGCTGATCTGAGGAGGAGTATCTTTTGGCCCCTAAGAAAGCAGCAGTAACGCCAAACAAAGGCGATGATACGCCTAAAGAACGTGGCCGGAAGCTGGTTAGCCGGGAAGACCGATCAACCGTAGGAGAAGCGGTTGTCGACAATGCGCGAATGGTCTGCCGCAATGTCAATGTCTATTACGGCGACAAGCATGCCATCCATGATGTTTCTCTGGATATCGGAAGTAACGAAGTGATTGCCATGATCGGGCCGTCCGGTTGCGGGAAGTCGACGTTCTTAAGATGTCTTAACCGCATGAACGACACCATCGAAATATGCCGGGTGACCGGCGAGATTCTGCTGGATGATCAAAATGTCTATGAACCCAGGGTAGACGTAGTTCAGCTCAGGGCCCAGGTGGGGATGGTCTTTCAGAAACCGAACCCCTTTCCCAAATCGATTTATGATAACATCGCTTACGGACCCCGGATTCACGGCCTTGTGCAATCCAAAAGCGAGACCGATGAATTGGTGGAAGAATCCCTTCGAAAAGCAGGTTTGTGGGAAGAAGTGAAAGATCGCCTCGATCAACCGGGGACCGGGTTATCGGGGGGGCAGCAACAGCGTCTCTGTATCGCCAGAACCATTGCGGTCAGCCCGGAAGTGATTCTCATGGACGAACCCTGTTCGGCCCTGGATCCCATTGCCACCGCCATCATTGAGGACCTGATTGACGAACTCAGGTCGCACTTTTCCATCGCCATCGTTACCCATTCCATGCAGCAGGCTTCACGGGTATCGCAGCGGACCGCCTATTTTCACCTGGGGGATCTTATTGAAATCGGACCCACCGAACAGATATTCACCAACCCCCTGCATCAACTTACGGAAGATTACATCACCGGTCGGTTCGGTTGATGATTTACATACCGGCTTAACTGAAAGGAGCCATTCATGAGCAGTAAACATATCGTACGATCCTATGATGAGGAGTTGGCCTTGCTCAAGGCCAGTGTTTTGGAAATGGGAAGACTGTCCCTTCAACAGCTGAGTCGTGCGCTGGAGACCGTTTTGTCCCGGGACAGCTCCGCGGCTGAAGCGATCATGGCCGATGATGCCCCCATCGATGCGCTGCAGAAGGCCATTGACCAGTTGACCCTGATTATGCTGGCCAAACGCCAGCCCATGGCTTTGGATCTGAGGATGATTGTATCAGGCCTGAAGATGGCCTCGGATCTGGAACGGATCGCCGATTATTCCGCCAACATGGCGCGCCATTCCATGGAACTCAACAGCGTGGATCTTCAAAAACCCGTGGAAGCCATCATCTCCATGACCGAAAACGCGAAAGCCATGCTCTCGGACGTGATGCTCGCCTATGACAAAAATGATCCTGAGCTGGCCCGCAAGGTGTGGCACGCGGATGAATACATTGATAAGGAATACTCCGGATTGTTGTCGGATTTGCGTGCATCCATGAACGAAAATGCCGCGCACGTAAAGCCCTTTACGGCGCTGTTGTTCGTTGCGCGCTGCTGCGAGCGGATCGGGGATCACATACAAAACTTGGCGGAAAACGTCCATTTTATCATCACGGGCGAGATGTACCGTGGAAAATGATACAGAAACAAAGGTCGGGCTGGCACCTGTTATTTCCCAAGGAAGACGATTACCATTGGGCCCCCTTATTGTGGAATCCGTTCCGGGTCTTCAGAAATCCCTTTATGAAGCCACGGCCGGAATGGCCCACTAAGCTTCTCACCCGGAAACCGGTAATCATTACACTCAGAACACTTCCCCTCCCGAAAAATCAAATGACACATTGTCGAGTCCCGGGATTTCATAAGTGACCCGCAGGTACAGCTTTGCTAAGGGCCTCAAAATCAACATTCGGCTTCCGCTACGCGAAAGGGCTCAATGAACATACGCTGGAGATTTGGCTTGCGGAATGGAATCAAAGTTGTCTAAAGTACCCTACGGCCTACGCGTTGACCTACGGTGCCGATCATCTGGAATATATCCCTGATTTTGTTGCCGAAACCGCGGATGTGATATTTATGCTTGAACCCAAGGCGAGCAACCGGATGGAAGACCCTATCGTCCTGGCCAAGAAGGAAGCGGCCCTAAAATGGTGCGCCCATGCTTCGGATCACGCCCAAAACCATGGCGGCAAACCCTGGCGCTATGTGCTGATTCCACACAATGCGATCTCCGTGAGTTTAACCCTTGAGGCTTTGGTTAGTCGTTTTGGATGTTGAGTCCATCTAAGGTATTGCGGATCAAAAATGCTTTCTGTTATTGTTTGGTTGTAGCCGCGGTGAGCTTCTGGGAGACAATGGAATTCAGGGAAACACCCGCTCTGGCCGCCTCGATGGCAAGCGCACGGTGTATACGCCGGTCAATGCGGATATTAAACTGGCCACTATATTCTTTTCTTGAAGGTGCCACGGGAATTGCTTCACCGTGATTTCGGTAGCTTTCTTTTACACCTTCCCAGGCGATCTGCAATTCTTTCAATGCTTCTTCAGGTGATTCACCAAACGCCGAGACGGTTGGCAACTCAACAAAATGGGCAAGATAGTCGCCATCGTCGTCAAGAAAAACATTCAAAGTGTAACCATCGAATGGATCAGATTTTTTCATTTGTCTCTATCCTTCAATTGATCCAGAAATTGTTCTACCTGATAACCCTTTGCCTTTCCATTCCGCCCTACCTGGATGGAGAGGCGCTGCCGATCAGGAGAATACCAGATTCGATGACTCCCTTTCTGATGATCAAAGATCCAGCCTGCCTGACGCAGAAGTGTTTGAAATTCACCAAACGAGAGGCTTTTTGGGTTGTTTACGGCATGTGCTAATAATTTCTCTCATTTGGACATTTTGTGACTATATGCAGTTACATGGAAAGAGTCAATTATTTTCCGGAATACATTGAAGCCATTTTCCAATGACCGGGCGGACTGCAGGCCCCACCACCACACCCATGTGCGTTACGTCCTTAAGAAGCGTCACTTCAGCCTTCACAAAGGGTGAGATGGCCGGTTCAAACCGGTCCGGGAGAAAGGTTTCATCGGCTTGACCCACCACAACGAGAAGGGGTTGGGAGACTTTGGCAAGATCCTTTTTATAATTGCCGGGCGCATAAGATGTGTTCAGTCTGTAGGAATAGGTGAGGGTTTCGGTTCCATCGCGAACTTCTACCGGCATGTTGAAATCAATGACGGGCAGACAATTGAACCGTCGAATCCCCACATTGTTGAGCATCGTCAATCCGATGATGCGCCCGGTATAGGGCATTGCCCAACCGGCCGAATCGGAGCGCATGGTGGGGGCGTTATATTTGAGAAACGGGGAGAGGAGCAGATAGGCATCGACCAGGTGCCGGTATGGGCTTCCTGAAAAGCGCACGGCCAACCCGCCGCCGGACGAATGTCCCCCTAAGATGACGGTTTTTTCATCATCATCCTTTTGAATCATGGCGATGAAAACCGCAAGGTCTTCTTCCAACTGGCCGATGTAATCCACATCCCCCCGTCTTTCAGGAGACTTTCCGTGGCCACGCAAATCGGGCGTATAGACCTGTGCCAGGCCGGCATCGCTGATGAACCGGGCCAGCGGCAGAAAGTACTGACCGTGCCAGCCGGAACCGTGAATCAAAACGATCACTTTGTTGGACCGGGCCGGGTAATGCCGATAGCTCATCCGGCTGCCGTTGTGCGCGGTAAACCGTTTCAGTTCAGGCAATCCCCGATAATCTTGGTAAACTTCCTTGAAAGCCAGTCTATTTGATTGCGGCGGTGGCTTTTTGGGTTTGCCCAGATATATCAATAGGGCTGCCGTTCCGAAATAGACTACCACGGATATTAAAACGAAGCTTATCATCCCGATACCCGTTCTCTGATCTCAAAATATAATCATGTAGTTCGTCAAATTTGGCGATGATCAAGATAAAAACTGTTGCCGGGAATGCTTTTGGCCTTTTTTTTCACTTCCGATGCCACTGAGACCAGTTGGCCATAGGAGGCAAAGGACCGGTTTAGGGTTGTGACCACGCCTATTGAGACACTCAATAGGGAAAATCGTCTGGTACGACCGCTGCGATCGACGCTTTCATAGAACCCTCTCTTTTCGCTGTTCGGGTCGTGAAATCTTTTAACCCCTTCCTTGAAACGGCCCAGGATCTTCTCGCAGAAGCTTTCAATGTGTTGCGCCCGGCACACCATAACGAAATCGTCCCCGCCGATATGTCCAACAAACGCTCTCAAATCCCATTCGTGTGCGCAATCCTTCAAAAGGGTTGCCAGAAACCGAATGACTTGGTCCCCCTGTTCGAATCCAAAGTGGTCATTGAAAGGTTTGAAATGATCCAGATCAAAGTAAAAGACCGCAAACAACTGGTTCTGGCTCAGGCGCTGAAGGATTTCGTCTTTTATCAGGTTGTTTCCGGGAAGGCCGGTAAGGGGGTTGGCCTGCATGGCCAGGAGCAGCCGCTGTTGTGATATCCGCTCAAAGAGTCCGCGTATCTTGACAATTCCAACATAAAGGCCATGGTGAACCACAACGATGGAATCATGAAATGTTTTTTCATCCCGGTTGAGAACTTTTTGGGAGACTATTTCAAGCGGTGTTTCCGATTCAAATATCAATGCGGGTTCCATGACCATGTTGACGGGCCTCTGGCTGTAGACGGAGTATCCGAATTGTTTTCCCAGTTTATAGAAAAGACGCGTCTTTTCGATAATGCCAACCGGTACGCGATTTTTCACAATGGGAATAGAGGTGAGATCTCCATCCGACTCAAAAAGATGAATGATATGTTCCGTCAATTCATTTTCTTCAGCGGGTGTAGAATATTGGGAGAGGGAGCCGATTCGGCTTTCATCCTTCTTGACGGCCGATGAAGTTTCGCGCTTTTGAAGAATCCGCGCTTTTGCCGAAGGAATACACTCCCCAGGAGACGCCGCCGGTCTTCCCAGATAAAATCCCTGGGCAAGATCGATGCTCATGGAAAGGATAACCTCCAAGTCATCGGCCGTTTCAATCCCCTCCGCGACCACCTGGGCATTGATTTTGTGACAGAAAGAGACGAGGGATTCCACCAGCATCCGTTTCTTCGTCGATTCGGCTATATGGGAAATGAGGAAGCGGTCGATTTTGACCATAGCGGGCGTCAGTTCGGCCAACATCCTGAGACCCGCATAACCCGCTCCCAGGTCATCGATGGCAATCTGGAAGCCTTCATTTCTAAAGAAGTTGAGTGTCTTTTTTAAGCGCTCTCCATCCTGAACAATACACTTTTCGGTCAATTCCAGAACAATCCTTTCACGAAGGGCGAAAAGCGCTTTGTCCTGATGAAGAGTGTGAGCTCCACGGTCATCGTTTCCCTGAAAAAGGTCAGGCGATACATTCAAGGTGAGGCGTGTCGCAATGCCCATCCGTTGCGCTGTTCCGATGGCACGGGTGCGGCAAAAGGTTTCCAGTTCTTCGGTAAGGGAACAGCGAGCGGCGGCTTCGAAGAGCGGCTCAGGACCGGAAAATCGACTTTTGCCGTCGATTCGGCTCAGGCACTCATAGGCGTAGACCTCACCTGTTTGAAGGTCAATAATAGGCTGAAAGACGGTTTTGATTCGTTCCCGGGACAAAATGTCGCGAATCTCTACTTCTTCCTTTTCCAAAATGGAGTCTTGTTTTCCAAATCCAATAATCTTTTCAAGGTTGCCATAGAATTTTTCAGAGCCATTAAAGTGAGGTTGTAATTCCATATTTTGCTTCTTCCTTTTTTGATGTTACCCGTCGACCGCCTGAGTGATGAGACGCCTTTAAGGGTTTATTGACCAAAATGTGAATTTCGGCCTGAAAATGTCAATCCAATTGTGAAGGAAGAATGTTAGGGGTTCGTTAGCATCGGGTAAGATAATGAAGTGGTTTGCCCGAGGCGGTATATCCGCAACCAAAGTGCCTTATTTTTTTGTTGTTCAATAACCAGAACCTGATACAATCTTAAGAAGATATGGTTTTTGTGCAATTTGAAATTTCAGTCAAGCGAAGATGCGATCGTGCGTATCAACTCCATGCAAAAACACCACAACCCATGAGGAGGTTTCCCAATGGCTTGTAAAGATTGCAGTTTCAGGGCAAAATATGACAATAACCCCAAATCGATTCTAGGCCGGATATGGAGATGGCACGCCGGTTGGTGTCCCGGTTGGAAAAAATATATGACATCTCTTCATGGAGATGAAAGAGCCGTATTGGCTGAGAAATATGATTTAAAGAAATACAAATAGTTCTTTTATTAGGGCCGAACAGCCGGTAGGCTATTTTGTTTTGGGATTGCCGCCCAATTGTTCAAAATGCGCCACTGCCGAGGAGATCCTGTCGAAGAGCGGGAGCGATTCAAGCTCTTCTTTCTGAATCATCTTTTCGAGCTCTTCCCGGATGTCATCGTTCACCCTTGCAAAGGCGAGCGATATGCCGCGCTGGTTGAGATCCCGGTGAAGTTTTTGAATCAAGGTCAGCGCCGTGATATCAATATCCGAAACCCTCTCAACGTCAACAATGATGTGCTCAATAACGCGATCGCCATTGTAGCTGAGATCTCTTACCTTATCGACGAAATAGCCGGCATTGGCAAAAAACAATGAATCGCCGAACCGAATAATCAGGATATGCTCAAACTGAACGGCGTCTTTGTGCAGGGCAATGTTCTTGTAGACACCCGGCTCTTTCATTCTTCCCAAAACATCAATCCTGGGATGGGTGTTATGATAGATCAGCAATAGGAGTGATAAAAAAATCCCCGCGCCCACGCCCTGCAAAACTCCGATAAACAAAACAGCGGAGAAGGTCACCACCCCGACCCAGAACTCCGGTTTGCTGACCCTGTAAAGGGAAGTAAAAACAGTGTGGTTAATCACTTTGATCATGGCATAGGTCACAATCGCCCCCAATACGGCCAGTGGAAGGTTTTTAAACAGCGGCATTAGAAAAAGCAGGGTAAGGAGTATCAGGATGGCATGAAAAATATTGCTCATTTGCGTCTTGCCCCCTGCCAGCATGCTGACGGTGGATTGGGACAGACTCCCTGCCACCACAAAGCCGGAACTCAGTGAAGCGCCGATATTGGAAGCCCCCAGACCAATGAGTTCCTGATTGTTGTCGATCTGTTCACCGCGTCGCTCCGCCGCCTCCTTTGCGGCGCCCAGAGACTCGGTATAGTTGAGCAGAACAATGGCCAATGCACCAAGGAGCAGGGTTCTGATGTCGGATGCCGCAAAGCGGGGCACGCCGATGGGCGGAAGCGAGCCTTGCAGTGACCCCACCACCGCGACGTCGTAGCGTTTGAGATCGAATGCATAAACCGCAAGGATGCCGATAATCACCGTAAGGATGGCGCTGGGAATCTTTTGGGATATTTTTGGAATGATATAGAGAAGCGCCAGCGCCGCCAGCCCGATGGCAAGGGTGACGAAGTTGGTCTGGTCTATCTGCTTTATCAGGGAGAGCAGCCGCGGAATGAAGTCACCCTGCGCCGAGGCAACACCGAAGAGCTTGGGCAATTGCGTCATCATGGTAACGATTGCCAGACCCTGTATGAAACTGTGCATCACCGGTATGGAGATAAAGTCGGCAATCCACCCCATTTTGAAGAACCCGAAGGCCAAAAATACCATGCCGATAAAGAGAGCCAGAGAAGAGGTGAGCATCAAGTAGTGGTGCGTGTGGACAACCGCCAGTGTGCTGACAATATGGGCTGAGAGAAGGGCTGTTGCGGAATCGGGACCGACCACCAGACACTTGGAGGTTCCAAAGAGTGCGTACATGATCAATGTGAGGGGCACCGTATACAGGCCGACAATGGGATCCACCCCCGCAATGGAGGTGTACGCCAGGGCCGTGGGCACCATAACCGCCCAGATGGTTGCCCCGGCAATCATGTCGTTGCGGAGGTACGCCGGTTTGTATTCTCGAATCCACTGCAAAAAGGGGATATGGTTTGTAAGCGTCAAAGGTTTCTCCCCATGTAAGATTCTATTTTTATCGGGCGGATCAGTAGGTTCGTCCACATTTTCATACTTGTTTCCCGTTTCCTCCCTGTCGATTTGTTATGGAGAGAAAAGGGGGTGTGCGCCAAATTGATTTCGCTCAACCGGCTCGCCGGTAGATGCGTAAAATGAAAAACCTTGCATGGATAATTCAAGATACTTGGAAAAGAGCGGTTTGATTTTAAATTTATGAACTGCCCACCGAATGGGGAATGGCAGTTTTTTTGTAAAAAGGACGTGTGCGGTAACTTTAAGGTTACAGTTGTCATGGTCCAGTTTTGTCAGCCTCCAAACCACCAGAATTTCATTTTCCCCATTTTGAGTCACTTTCAAGTCAAAACCGATACCCTCCATCCACTCGATTACTTCTCTCTCAAAGGTGGCGCCACTGTTATAGGTAACCCTGTCTTTAGAGCCGACGCCACTCCAGCTCTCAGCTATATGTTCCTTCACAAAAGGATGCCATAAAACAGCATTTCCCGGCGTTACCATCTGTTTCCAAACTTTATCCGCTGAAACCGGAATATCTATACTGACCCATATCGGCCAATTGGTTTTGTCATAATGAACCATAATTTCATGATCTCCTCAATCATTAATTTTTATTCAGTTCAGGAAGGAAAACAAGCCGCAAACTTCTTCATCAATAAAGGTGAACCCTTGATTCTAATCTTCCGGGTGGCCAGAGCAACCGGCAGGTTCTTTTCCTTGGCCAGAAAGGATATCCAGGTTTCGCTATCGGCAAAGACTTTAAGGTCCGGCTTGCCAACGTGGCCTACGGTTACCGTAACGCGCTGTTCTTTAATCACAGCGGTTCCCATAAGGCTTTCCGCGCCCGTGAATGTGAAGTGATAAGTGGCGTTCAGTCCCTTGGCCTGGCCGGGCTGAAAGAACAGGGGCAAATTGTCCAAAAATTTCTGGGCGGAGGAGGGACGTGTTCCATTGGAAACGGTTTTCACGCTCTTATGCGGAAAGCGCTCCGCCACACAATGATGTGCATCTGAATTGGGAACCACGTAAATCGTCTCTTCCTTATCTTTAAAGGGCTTCAAAATATCGGCAATATATCCTTTACGATCATCCAAATAATTGCCTATGGCCATCTCACCCGCCGGACAAACAGCCATACACCTGTCACACCGGGTTTGCGCCCCGATGGCCAGGTTTTGCCACATGGTGATTGTTTCGGCATCTGAAACCCGGCTTCGATAATCGGCTGCACTCCTGCTGGCCGCAATTTGCTCTATCCAATTCTGGAACCCCCCCAGGCGTTCCCGGTAGTTATGGGTATAACATGCCATGAAATCGAATCCGTCTTTTTTAACGGCGCCCACAGGGCAGACGGACAGGCAAAGACCGCAGTCTATGCATGGATTGTAATCCAGCGGCTGATCGTAGACATCACATTCCCTGTCTATGAGTATGCTTCCCAAAACCACTGCCGCACCTCGCTTCGGATGGAGTACCAGGCGGTTTATTCCCATACGACCCAATCCCCCTTCCACGGCAAATATTTTGTCCGCGGTGAGCCATACCCCTCCCGGCCAACGGCTGGTTTCAAATGGGAAGCCGGCGGGCATATGGAGTGCCTTGGCCCCGGCCTGCCGTATTCCTTCCGCAATAGCCCGTGCACTTTCATTGGCATTGGTCCACCCATGCTTGAACTCTATGTCCGCCAATGAATGGGCCTGGCTCTGCATCTGGGCTTGGTTTAACCCCCACGCCAAAACCAGAATGGTTTTTACGCCGGGCATGGTCCATAGAAGGTCTTTCAGATAGGGCTTCATGGTTTCCCGCCCTATCTCAACCAGCCCCGCGTCATCTGCCCCGCATTCTTCGGCAATGGCTTTCAATCGGGAGGATTCAAGGATTTTCGTTGCACTGGAATGTCTATTTTCATTTTTTAAATAGGCCTTTACCGTGGGATGATCTTTTAGATCCATGTTCGCTCCTTTATTGTATATGCAATTTTAAAAGCAAAAAAATCTCTACGGGAAATACCGGGTCATTCCCTCCAAAAGCATCTTATCCCCCGCCCCGCATAAAACCCGCACGGCCTCCTCGCCTAGAAGTTCTTCAGCCTTTTTCTGAGCCATTTTCCAATCCGGATAAACGCGTTGTAAGAGCGACAAGCCTTCATTGGTGGACGAGACCACCAGACTTTTTCCCTGGCCGCTGGGTTGGCTTTTCAACCAGCCCTTCTTTTCGATCCGTTTTAACGCCCTATTCACTGTTGATGCGTCCATGTTCAACACACGGCACAGGGGCTTGATCTCCATGGGTCCGAATGCGGACACCACGACGATAATGTTCATCTGAGTCGTCTTGATACCATGAGGGGTAAGCGCCTGATTATATATGGAGGTAACCGCGCGATCCAGAATTCTGAGCCGAACCGCAATACAGTTTCCGGTGATCTCTTTAAACATGTCTTTGGTATCCATGAACACCAGTCCCTTTCTCAAATAAAATAATGTATATGCAATTTGTTCAGTTGTCAAACAAAAAGCAGTCGCTTTTCGAAAAAAAGCTTTACAAATATCTTGAGGCTATGAAATCCATTACTAACAGGGTGTTGTCGAAGGTGCCATTCGTGAAAAGGAAAAGGAGGGATCCATGGCCAAAACATCGGTTATTGTCATTGGTGCGGGACTGGGAGGCCTTTCCACCGGGATCTATGGGCAAAGAAACGGGTATCAATGCCGAATCTTCGAACACGCTCGCCATCCCGGCGGTGTGGCGTCTCAATGGAAACGGCGGGGCTACACCATTGACGGCGGCATTCATTTTTATATGGGTTACCGGCCGGGGCGGCCCGACCATGATATGTATCGGGAGGTGGGCGTTGATCAGGAAGACCGGTACGCTGAGATCACCAATTACGGTCGTTTTGTGGACCCGGCACAAGGCCGCACATTGGATATCACCCAGGATCTTGATCAACTGGCGTCCACCATGAAGGCGCTCTCTCCCGAAGATGCCCCGTTTATCGACAAGATCATTCTCGGTGCCAAGGCCTTCAGGCATTCGAATATGACCGCGTCCATGGAAAAACCGCCGGATATGAGCAGATGGTGGGACACGCTCAAAATGATGATCAACATGAGAGGAACCCTCCGCTATTATTCGGGTTGGTACACCCAATCCCTTGACCGGGCCGCCGGGGAACTCCATGACCCCTGGCTGGCACACGTCTTCAGGCATCTCTTTTTGCCTGAAGTGCCGGTGGTTTTTGTCATGATGATTCTGGGCGCACTGTCGAGCGGGAACATGGCGGTTCGGAAAGACGGTTCCGGAGGCTTTGCCCGGGCCCTGGAAAAGTGCTACCTGGATCTGGGTGGTGAGGTTACCTATGGATCCACGGTGGAAAGAATAGTGGTGGAAAATGACAAAGCGGTGGGGGTGCGGCTTTCAAGCGGCGAGGAGTACCGGGCCGATCATATCGTGTCGGCGGCCGATGGATATTCGACCCTTTATGACATGCTGAAAGGCCGGTATTTAACGGCCCCACTCAGAAAACTGCACGAAGAATGGCCGCTCTGGAATCCCGTGGTTCTGATGAACTACGGCGTGGCCCGCGATTTTTCAAATGAACCGTCTATTGTGATGCTGAAACCCGGCTCCGACATCAAAGCCGGTCACTTAACCGGCGATTGCTGGGTCATCCGTGTCTTCAACTACTGTGACAACTGCGCGCCGGCGGGACACACCCTCGTCCAGGTCATGATCGAGTCCCAATGGAAGCAATGGAAAGAGATGAGAGAGAACAAAGCGGCCTACGAGGCGGAAAAAGAGGCGGCGGCCAGCCAGATTTTGGCTCGTTTGAATGACCTATGGCCCGGGATCGAAGACCAGGTTGAAATGACCGATGTGGCCACGCCCCATACCTGGTGGCGCTACACCCGGAACCGTCAGGGCTCTTTTGAAGGGTTTGCCGTTACCGACAAGATCTTCAGCACAAAGGTGAAGCGGACCCTGCCGGGCCTGGACAATTTCTTCATGGCCGGTCAATGGGTGGTGCCCGGGGGCGGGGTCATCCCGACCCTGGTGTCCGGAAAGCATGCCGCCATGCTCATGTGCCGGCGTGACGGAAAAGCGTTTAAGGCAGTCAACTGATCCGATGGCCGATGGTCCAAACCTGCCACATGGGGCCATAGGAGGCCCTTAACTCCCTCTGGCCAGAGTCCTTCCAACATTACGTATCCAATGGCCACCTCCAGCATGACCCACATGGCGGCGGTTTCCGTTTTGGGAACAATATCTCCAAACCCCGGAGTGGTAAAGGTGACGACACTGCAGTAAAGCATGCTCCAAGGGGAGTTTGTGCACCCCTATTGCTGCTTCATTCCGGTCTGGGAAGAGTCCTCGATCAGATATCGGTCTTCAGGGGCCGGCAGTACGGAAAGTGATTTTTTCCCGGTACCGTTCTTTGTGTTGCCGACCATGACCACCAGCTCTCTGACATATTCATTCATCAGATCGGCCTGGGCGTTCATTTCTTCGGAAGCGCTGGCGTTTTCTTCCGCACTGGCGGCGTTTTGCTGAACCACCTTGTCCATTTCGGTTATGGCTTTGTTGATCTGTTCGATTCCTTGGGCCTGCTCGCCGGAAGCGGCTGCAATTTCAGAGACCAGTTCAGCAATTTTTGAGGTGCTTTCCGTCACCTGGACAAAAGCCCGGTCTGAGCGGCCGGCCAGTTGGGATCCGTCCTCTACCTTCTTTTTGGTACCTTCAATCAATTGGGCCGTACTCTTTGCAGCATTGGCCGCTCGAATGGCCAGGTTGCGCACTTCATCCGCCACAACCGCGAATCCGGCACCCGCTTCTCCGGCCCGGGCCGCCTCCACCGCCGCGTTCAAAGCCAACAGGTTGGTCTGAAAAGCGATGTCGTCGATGGTTCTTATGATCTTGGAGGTCTCTTCGCTGGCTTTGGAGATTTCGTTCATGGCGTCATTCAATTCCTTCATTGAGACGCTGGCATGCGCCACTACTTCACCGGCTTCTTTGGTCAGGTGCTCGGCCTCTTTGGCGTTGCTCGCATTCTGCCGGGTCATGGACGACATTTCTTCCAGTGATGAAGAGGTCTCCTCGATGGATGACGCTTGTTCGGACGATCCTTCAGCCATGTCCTGGCTCCCTGAAGAGACCTGACCGCCTGCGGAGGCTACCTGTTCGAACCCGTCGTTCAGGCTTCGGATGATGCGGCGCAGGGTCTTGACCAGGTTCCGGGTGTTAAAAACATTGAACAATATGACAAAAAGTATCAGGATGCCGGATGCGATTCCGATGGTCAATATGCGGTTGAGCAAACGCTTGGCGGCTATTGATTCGCTCACCACCTCCTGCTGGTCGATCTCGGCCATCATGGCCCACACGGTATCGCCCATCTGCAGGGGGGTGTAGGCGGACAGTACCGGGTTGCCGTTATAGTCGATGACAATCTTCTTCCCCTCCTTTCCCGAGAGGGCTTCCTTGGTGGCCTCCGTGTCCACCCTTCCTTTTTGGGGATTGGCGAAGGATGATTTGACCGAGTGGTTTGTGGGGTCCAGAAAGGAATCGGATCGCATGAGGTTGTCGCTCCCAACCAAGCAGGTTTCCCCTGTCTCGCCCATGCCGGTGCGTTCCTGCATGATGCCGTTGATGGATTCAATGGACAGCTGAAGCGCTACGATCAACTCCACTTCGTTTTCGTGAACCAGCGGCTTCGCAATGAAGGCGGCCGGTTCATTATTGCTGGGAGCATAAGATTCAAAATCCGCTATGGCGAATTTTTTCGTTTCCAGAACCTTTCTGACCAGTTTTCCAAGGCCTGAATCCTTGAACTTGCCATTGAGCAGGTTTGTTCGGTAGTCGGCCTCCCTGGCCACGGTGAAAAATCAGTAGCCGTCCGGATTTAACAAAAAAAGATCATAGTAGCCGTTTATCCTCTGATACTCTGAAAAAAACGGCCGCTCCTTCTCGTCTGCGGGACTGAAAGCTTCGGCAACATCAATCTCGGCAAAAAGGGTCCACTTGAGTTCACCTATTGTGACCGGTGTGTAGGCGGAGAGCACGGGACTCCCGTGGTAATTCATGATGACGTCTGCGTCTGTCTTCCCCGACATGGCCCTTTTAAAGGCCTCTGTGTCGACCTTTCCTTTGTCCGGATTCTTGAATGATGCGATCACACTGCGATTGTCCGGATCCTTATAGGAGTCCGACCGCATCAGTTTGTCCGGTCCCACCAGGTACGTTTCACCGGTTTTGCAGAGTCCCGCCCGTTCACCCATGATGGCATTGAGACGGTCAATGGGCATTTGGAATATTGCAATCCCGATTTTTTCGTCACCGTCAAAAATAGGGGAGGCGATGAAACTGGCCGGCGCTTCATAGGAAGGCGCATACTTTGCGTAGTCAACAAGAATGACGGCATCCCTGCTATCGGCTTTATTGGCCCGGCGAAAAGCCTCTCCGAAATTGGTCTCGGCATAGGGACCGTTGATCAGGGAGGTGCTGAAATCCAATTCCTTGAAGACCGAATAGACGATGTGCCCCGTGTCCGCATCGACGAGGAAGATATCGTAGTACCCGAACTTCTCCAGGTAGTTTCGAATGATGGGATGGATTTCGCCATGCAGTTCGCTGTATTGGGATGGGTCCTCTGCGCGGTTCAACAGGTGTTTGAACCCGAGCTTGTTTTCATTTTTGCGGATGTATAAGTATTGAAGTGCCACGGAATCGTCGTCCAACTGGCGAAAATATTCCATGGCATGGGGCGCCTGACCACCGTTTTGTTTCTTGTATTCCTCGGAAAAGTCTCCCGTGTAGTAGTCCAGCAATTCGCTTTTCATGCGATCCAGATCTTCGGGAGAAACGGCGTTTTCGCTTCTAAGGGTACGAAAACGATCCCTGAATTTCCCCATTGCGTCGACGATCATGCGATCTTCCGAAAAGGTAAGGATCTGGTCGTTGATGGTGTGAAAATACCGCTCGATGGCCTGCCGTTTTACCTCCCGGACGGCCGTCAATTTTTGAATGGCCTCATGTCTGAATGTCCTTACGGTCTCCACGAGAATTTCCATGTCTCTCTTGCGACTTTCAAAGAATTTATCGATCTGAAATTTCTTAATGTCCCTCACGGATTGGAGTTGCGAAAAACGCTCCTGGACAAAAGACCCCCTGGCCGTGGAGACCGCCATGAATGCCAGAATACCGAGGGGCACCAATGCCGCCAGCGTGAATAGAATAGTGCTCAAGTTCAGTTTTCTTCCGATTGTCATTGCCATTTCCTATTTTCTCCCCGTGTAATATTCTTCTTCTCTCAATTCCGTTGCCGCTATCTTCGTCAACAAATGGCCTCAACTTAAGTATTCCCTGTGAGAAAACCTCATATTAATCAAAATCTAACGGTTCTTTCATGTGGCCTTAACCCGGCACTGATCCCATGAGGACCTCTTAAGCGATACTTTTTGGAATCGGGTTGATGCGTTGAACAAGAAAGAAGGTTTGATTGGAAAAAGACAGTCCCTGCTCTCCAAGGGATTACGCACGGCTTTGGGGTGGGTACTGATTGTCCCGGGAATCTTTCTTTTTCTAACCCCCATACCTGTGGGAATTGTCATGGTGACAGCGGGTTTTTTGTTGTTGCATTCAGTATCGCCTCGATGCAGGCGATTGGCGTTGAATCTGGCGTCACGGTTTCCCAAGGTGATTCGAAAACTGAAGTTGGAACCTCGTTTACATGGTGCGGTTCATGAGGATGAGGCTGATTCCTCTAAAATGGGAGGGTAGTATGGATATGAGATTTCGCAATTTTTTGCCGGTTGGCGCTCCAAGATCTGCGATGATCGATATTGCGTGTCTTTTCAATGGTCACGGTGAAGTCCTAACGGCAAAGCATCCCAAGCCATGACTCATCTTTTTCTAATGAACCATTAACGGAAAGAAAATTCATCCTTAATCCAAACCAAACAGCGCTCCCGGAAAATGCCTTTCAGAACGCGCGATGATTGGCGGGTTCCTCCCCCATGATCGCCGATTTCGGCTGCCGTTCTTGATCAGCGTAGAGACATGGCACGGTGGTTCTCCAACCCACTTTGTGGTTCCGGTTCGGAAAAGCCGGAAAAAAGGAAGGAGGTGACGCGGGCGTATCAGGAATTTTTCGGAGCGGTCCAAGACGATTTAAAACCATGACATCATGCGGTCTAACACGTTCAGATCAATATATTCGGATATGAAATTTTGGTTGAACTTAATTTAAGGAGTCACATCATGAAACAGTTTTGTAATCTAATGTGGAAGCTTTCTTCTCTGTCGTTGTTTGTCCTTTTGACTCTGCTGGGCCTTATGAACACCAAAAGTTATGCGGGCACGCCAAAGTATATTTTTTATTTCATCGGCGACGGCATGGCCAGCGTGCAGATTCATGCTGCCGAAGCCTATCTGGCCGCCCTCAAGGGAAAGGATGAAGTGGCCGGGAACCAGAAAGCCAAACTTCTTGCCATGAGCCATTTTCCGGTTCAGGGCATGTCCACCACCTTTGCCAACAACCGGTTGATCACCGGTTCCGCGGCAGCGGGGACAGCGCTTGCCTGCGGCATGAAAACCGATATAGGGGTTATTGCCATGAATCCGAATGCCACCAGACCCTATACCACCGTTGCGGAACTGGCCAAAGCCAAAGGCATGAAAGTGGGCATTGTGAGCAGCGTTTCCATTGACCATGCCACTCCGGCTGTGTTTTACGCCCATCAGCCCAGCCGCAAAAACTATCACGAGATTGCCATGGAACTGGCCAACAGCGATTTTGACTATTTCGGGGGCGGCGGGTTTCATGATGATGAAACCGGTGCTGGGAATGCCATCGAAACCGCCAAAGCATGCGGGTTTACCTACGTGACAACGAGAGAAGCTTTGGCGGCCGTTCAACCGGGAACCCGGACCCTGGCCACCAACCATACATTGATGGATGGTGCGGCGCTGGCTTATGAACTGGATCGGCCGGCTGATCATCTCTCCCTGGCGGAATTTACCTCGGAAGGTATCCGTCTCTTGAACAACGCCGGCGGTTTTTTCATGATGGTGGAAGGCGGAAAGATCGACTGGGCCTGTCATGCCAATGATGCCAGGGCCGCCATAGATGACACCATCGCCTTTGACAACGCCATTCGCGAGGCCGTTAATTTTTATATGCTCCATCCAGAAGAAACCCTGATTGTCGTCACCGCCGATCATGAGTGCGGCGGGCAGACCATCGGTTTTGCCGGAACGGCATACGATACATTTTTCGAGATATTGGCCAAACAGCAGTATTCCTATGAAGTCTTTGACGAATACTTTCTAACTCCCTACAAAGCCGCCCATGACCCGGCGCCTGCCGACATGGATGCCGATATGTGGGCTCTGATTTATAACATCTTCGGTCTTGACGGGGCGGGACTTACCGCGGATGAAGGAGACGATTTGTCGGACTATCAGAAGGAGAAGCTGGAAGCCGCTTACGACAAAACCATGACAGGTGGAAGTTTCAATTCATCAGAAGAGGATGCATTGTTGTACGACTACTATGAACCGCTCACCGTTACGTTGACCCATATTTTGAATCAAAAGGCGGGTATCGCATGGACCTCCTATTCCCATACCGGTGTTCCGGTTCCGGTCCTGGCCATGGGGAGCGGCTCGACCCTTTTTAACGGGTTCTACGACAACACAGATGTGGCCAAAAAGATTGCCGAAGCAATGGGTATGACCCTGATTAATGTTGAAAATCCGGAAGTGGTCATAATGCAATCTGATAATGAGGTCTAGAGGGCTCGCCGTGAGGGCGCGTCCGTCATTTCGCCCTAAAATCAGACTATTAAAATGGACAACAGGTCAAGGCCTTTCCCTGGAAAGGCCTTGACCTGCCTGTAATGATTAACCTGATAGTTTCACACCTAACATAAAATGAATTCAAGAACCCCGGATTTCATATTGACAGCCCTGCTGACGCTCTTGTGTGCCGTACTGTTTCTGATTCCCACAGGGTTTGAAGAAAGCACCGATAGTAGCCGTTCTCAAAGGGCACGGGCTCAAGTGAACCATGTGGACAACACCGATGTTCGTCGAAATCTTATCGTCAAATCGGGGTTGCAGGAATTGGCAGTTACCATCCTGAACGGTCCATTCAAAGGGCACGGAGCAACGGTGATGAACCAGCTGCATGGCAAGATGGAACTGGACGAGGTTTACGAAGTCGGCAATACCCTGCTGGTTGAGTTTTCAACAAAGAACGGCAAAATTCACCGGGCCTACGCCCGTGGTAAGTATCGCATTCACCTGGAAATCGTTCTGTTGGGTCTTTTCGCTGTCCTTCTTATTGTCGTTGCTGGCTGGACCGGTATGAAGGCACTGCTTTCATTCTGTTTTGCGGGATTATCGATCTGGAAGGTGATGATTCCGTTATTCTTGAAGGGGTATGATCCTATTTTCATTTCTCTCGGCGTGGTGTCAGTCCTGACAGGGGTCATCAGTTTTATGGTGGGCGGCTGCAACAGGAAGGGATTGGTCACTTTCACGGGGGCTTTTCTCGGTATTGTGGTCACCTGTGTCATGGCGACGGCTTTTTCAAAGGGGTTCCATGTTCATGGGGCGGTTCGGCCGTTCGCCGAAACCCTGCTTTACGCCGGCTTTTACCATTTGAATCTGACCAAGATCTTTCTGGCGGGCATTTTCGTTGCTTCCTCGGGGGCCGTCATGGACCTGGCCATGGACATATCGGCTGCCATGCATGAAGTGAAGTTAAAGGAACCGGGCATCAGTATCAAAGACCATATTGCATCGGGAATAGCTGTCGGCAGATCCGTCATCGGAACCATGACCACGACACTGCTACTGGCGTATTCCGGTGGTTACACGGCCATGTTCATGCTTTTCATGAGCCAGGGAATACCCATGGGAAACATTTTCAATCTCAATTTTGTTGCCGCCGAAGTCTTGAACACCGTTGTGGGCAGTTTCGGCCTGGTGACCGTGGCCCCATTTACGGCGTTGATGGGCGGCCTCATATACCGCGGAAACCGGGAAATTGCATCTAAAATTTTGCTGAAGAATAAAGAGTAATTAAATATGCGAGGGAGGGTGTCTAATGGAAAAAATTATATTGGTGTGCCGCGAACCGGGAGATCATGGGCCTACGGTTTCCTTGATTGAAGAAATGTTTCCGGAATGTACCGTTGAGATCGTTGCGCCATCAGACAACGATTTTTACCCGAATTATGATTCATTTGAAAACATGGGGTCATGTTTCCAGATAATGCCTTTTCCGGGGAACTACTGAATCACTTCCTGGAAAAATCTAACCCTGCCCTAACAATGTTCACTTATACCGGTTCCCGGGCCATTTAAATGGTCAGCGCTCAGCATTGTTCAGCGAGCACTAAATTCAGGTTAACGGGAGATCGGCGGGATGTTCAAAAAATTGAGAGGGTTTTGCTTCTTTTGGGTCTTCTGTCTGCTCTTTGCTGCCTCTTCAAGCCAAGGGGCCAATACCATCCTGACCGGGGCCGGGGCCACTTTTCCATTTCCACTCTATGAAAAATGGATTGAGGTCTACCGGGAAAAAACCGGGATCCGTCTGGATTACCAGGCCGTGGGTTCGGGGGCGGGAATTCAAAAACTGTTGGGCAGGGAAGTGGATTTCGGAGGAACGGATGCGTTTCTTTCGCAAAATGAGCTTAAACAGTCCCATGGGGGTATCCTCCATATTCCCACATGCCTGGGCGCTGTAACCATCATCTATCAACTTCCTGAAAATCCGGTTTTGAAATTTACGCCGGAACTCATCTCGGACATCTTTCTGGGAGAATTATCCAATTGGTCGGATGAACGAATATCGGCAATCAACCCTGACGTTCGCTTTCCAGACCTTAAAATTTCGGTGATTCATCGCTCTGATGGCAGTGGCACCACATTCGTTTTCACCGATTATCTCTCCAAGTCCAATTCCCAGTGGCAAAATCAGGTGGGCCGAGGAAAAAAAGTCCGCTGGCTGACCGGAATGGGGGTGGAGGGAAATCCCAATGTCGCGCAATTGGTCAAGAAAATCCCCGGCGGCATCGGTTATGTGGAACTTTCTTATGCGAAGCGACATGGTTTTCCGGTGGCTTTGATCAAAAACAAATCCGGTCGTTTTATTGCCCCCACGTTGGAAGCGCTTTCCAAGGCGGCGGATGTCCCGCTGCCGGCGGATACCCGAATCCTTATCACCGATACCCCTTCCCCGGAGGGATACCCTATTAGCGCATTTACATGGCTGATTTTTTACAGGGAACAATCTTACGATCAAAGGTCCCGTCACAAAGCACTTCAGTTGGGACGTTTTCTATGGTGGACACTTCATGGGGGTCAGAAATATAACGAGGCGCTTCTTTATGCACCGCTTCCCGAGGAAGCCATCCGCAAGGCCGAAGGGATTGTCCGCGCCCTGCAATTCCGGGGTATGCCCCTTATTGAAGCAACATCCGGGGGAGGGAGGTGACATGATTTCAAATTTTCTTCGATGCCTTGGCATCCACGGGCGCCTTCCGATTTTTGTGCTATTCTGTTTTTTGAGTGCCCCAATCGGGACTGAAGCCTCAAAACAACCGGTCAATGTCGGCATCTATGACATCGAGCCTTTGTGTGAAACGGGCGGGGCAAACGAAGGCAGCGGCCTTTTCGTTGAAATTCTGAATCATGTTGCTTTCAAGGAGCAATGGGATCTCCAATTTGTCAGCGGAACCCTTGAGAACGGCTTGGAAAACCTCGTTCAGGGGAAGATTGATCTTCTGGTGGCCGCCGATTACTCCAAAAACAATGAACAGGGGCTTGATTTTACCCGGGAGACGGTGATTTCCACTTGGGGACAGATCTACGGTCCGGGAAATACCGGCATCGGTTCCCTATTGGATCTATCGGGAAGCACCGTGGGTGTCGTGAGGGATGATCCCTACAATCAGGGACTTCGGGAACTGTTGAAACGTTTCAACATAACCTGCACATACGTGGAGTTCAATCATTCGAGGAGGGTGTTCGAGGCCATTGAAAAGGGTCATGTTGATATGGGGGTGGTGGACCGCCTTTTCGGAGCACAGCATCAGGGTGAATACAGTGTCAGGAAGACGCCCATTGTGCTGACGCCCGTTGAACTTCGATTTGCGGTTCCCAAAGGAAAGAACCAGAATCTGACCGAGGCACTCGATTATCATCTGAAGAAACTGAAAGACGATCCGAATTCCGTTTATTACCACTTGGTCAACCAGATTTTGGGCCTGTCAGGAAATTCCGGTGCCTCCAGATGGTTAATGTGGGGGATCGGTATCGCCTTGCTCATCTCTCTTCTGGCGGGGGGGATAAGCCTTTTTCTGAAACAACAGGTCAAAACCAAAACAGCGCTGCTGATCCGGAAGAACGAGGCCCTTGATACGGAAGTCCGAATGCGCAATGAGGCTCGAAAGGCCCTGCTTCAGAGTGAGACGCGTTACCGTTCTCTGGTTGAGAATACGCTGGACGGCTATTTTGTTTTTGAACACCCGTCCGGCGAGACCCTGTTTCTCAATGGGCGAATCTGCGAGTTACTCGGTTACCTTCCGGGTGAAGCGTATCAGAAGTCGCTGTGGGATTTCATGCTGCCTGAAGACCAAAAGATTCTTAAGCGGAATTTCGAAGCCCAATTCCGGAAAAAACCTTTTGATAGAGTTCCCTACACCTGTACGGCAGTTCGAAAGGACGGGTCAACCTTTCACGCGGAAACCTCCACATCCGTCATCAAAGAACAGGGAAAAACCGTTATTCAGGGAACCCTGAGAGACATTACCGAACTGGATCGCATCAAACAGCATCTTCAGCATGCGGAAAAGATGGAGGCAGTCGGTACGCTTGCCGGTGGAATTGCCCATGACTTTAACAATCTTCTCATGGGCGTTCTGGGCAATGCGTCTCTGGTGCTAATGGATTTGGACCCGGACAATCCTCACTGCGAAAGATTAAAACATATCGAGGAATACGTAGAAAGCGGTTCCAAGCTCACGCGACAACTCCTGAGCTTTGCCAGAGGCGGAAAGTATGAAGTTAAGCAACTGAAGCTGAATGAAGTGGTTGAAAAAACGAGTCATATGTTCGGAAGGACCAAAAAGGAAATACAGATTCATACTTCATATGCAAAAGAGGAGGAGACCATAAATGCGGATCAAGGCCAGATTGAGCAGGTGCTGCTCAATATGTATATGAATGCCTGGCACGCCATGCCGACCGGAGGTGATCTCTACATCAAAACGGAAAATGTAACAGTGGATGAGGATCATATTCGGGCACACCAGGGAAAACAAGGCCGGTACCTGAGAATATCCATTACGGATACCGGGATTGGAATGGATGAAAAGACGCAAAAACGCATTTTTGAACCTTTCTTCACAACCAAGGAGATGGGAAGGGGAAGCGGGTTGGGTCTGGCTTCCGCCTATGGGATTATTAAGAACCATGGAGGATTCATTGATGTTTGATGTTTACAGCGAAAAAGGAAATGGGACGACCTTCAGCATCTATCTGCCGACCGTTAAGCCGGAAAAGAGAGGCGACGACGGTACGCGAGAAACGGCAGTGAAGATTCAAAAGGGGGAAGGGACGGTTCTGGTCGTGGATGATGAGGAAATGATCGTTGATGTGGGATCGCGCATTCTGGAGCGGATTGGCTACCGTGTGCTGGTTGCCAGGAGTGGGGAAGAAGCTTTGAAGGTCTACAGAGAGAAGGAATCGACAATTGATATGGTCATCCTGGACATGATCATGCCTGGAATGGGGGGCGGCAAAACATTTGAAGGCCTCAAAGGAATCGACCCTTCGGTTAAAGTTATTCTTTCAAGCGGATACAGTATGAATTCGCAGGCCACAGAGATCTTGAACCGTGGTTGCCGGGGATTTATTCAGAAACCGTTCACCATGGCCGAGCTTTCCAGTAAACTGAGAGAAGTGGCAAGCACCAATTGAAGATGTTCATGTGGGACAGTCTATGCTGGTCCCGTATGGGCTTGGCCGAAGGACTGCTTTTGCCTTAAGCTTCGGCTATTATCTTATTTCGGTATATCCGACGACGTCATTCCGGGCTTGACCCGGAATCCAGTTCATAACAAGTCTTTCCACTTCTGGATGCCGGATCAAGTCCGGCATGACGTTTCGATGTCATGCCCCTTACAGGGGCTAAATCAAAGCCCCGTCCTTTGGGAGGGGTTGTTTACTCTTCAGCAGCTCGTGGGCAATGGTGCGGGTCCTCGAAATATTTTGTCCCCAGTTGTTTCGGACCAAGAATCTTTCAATGAATGATATTGTTCCGTCTTCGATGGGTGTTTCCTCTTCTCGCCATCTGAATGTCCGGCCACCAGACCCAACAGGGCTTCCACGGTTTGGCGCATCTGTTCAGCCTGTCCGAACAACTCTTCGGCCACGCCGGCGGTTTCCTCGCCGCTGGCCGCATTTTGTTGAACCGATTTTTCAGCCTCGGCCAGGGCCGAATTAACCTGCTTGACGGCCATGGTCTGTTCATTGGAGGAAGCGGCGATTTGCTCCATCAACCGGCCGACTTTTTCGGTACCGTGGTTGACTCCGGAAAACGCTTCCCGTGCCGTGTTGGCCGATTTTAAACCATCTTCCACCCTGCCGCCGGACTCCTCGACCAGGGCGGCTGTCAGTTTTGCGGCATCGGCGGCACGTAAGGCCAATTTTCTGACCTCCTCCGCAACAACCGCAAACCCATGTCCCGCGTCACCTGCCCTGGCTGCTTCCACGGCGGCATTCAATGCCAACAGATTGGTCTGAAATGCGATCTCATCAATGCCTTTGACGATCTTTGAGGTCTCACGGCTGGCATTTGAAATGGCCCCCATGGAATCCATCAACGCCGTCATGGCATCACCGGCCCGGGCCACGATCCGACGCGTTTCATTCATCAAGGCCTTGGCTTCATCTGCGTTATCCGCATTGCTGGTGGTTTTCGCGGTTATCTCCTCTACCGATGAGGATATTTCCTCGATCACCGCCGCCTGTTCCGATGTTCCTTCGGCCAGGGACTGACTGGAAGCGGAGAGTTGTTCGGAAGCGGCAGCGACCTGTTCGGCCCCCTTATCCAGGATATCCGTGTTGTTGGCGATGGGTCTTGTAATGCTTCGGGCTAATAGAAATGCGGCGGCGCCTCCCAAAAAGAGCAACAGGAGCGAACAAATGGAGACAACCGCCATCATGGCGCCGAATCCCTTACGGACCGATTGTGCTGCCGCTTCGATTTCATCCTCATAGGCGCCGGCACCGATCACCCAATCCCAGGGTGCGTAATAGGCGCATTGGGCAAGCTTCATGCGAGTTTTTCCATCCCCTTTATTGGCCCATGGGTACCGTTCAGTGATCGTGACACCCGGGTTTGCGGCAACGGCGTTTTGAATGATGGACTGGATAAAGAGGCGCCCGTCCGCATCTTTTGCGGCCCAGATGTTTTCGCCATCCCTTTTTCCCTCATGGCTGATGATGTAGCGACCTTTGTTCTCCCCTTTGCCTCCCAGAACAAATACGTAGCCGCTATCGCCAATCTTTTTGGAGAGGATCATTGCGCGTAATTCATCCTGGATCTGCCCTTTCACCATCTGGTCGAATTCAGTCTTGTAGGAGGATGCGGAAATGATCCATCCCCAAGGCTCAAAAATTTCCTGAGCCAGGCATTTTGTTCGGTCACTTGATTCTCCGGGATTCTTCCACTCGTATTCAATATAACCCGAGTCGCCAAGGGCCATTTGCTTTTGAATAAAATCGTACTTTCGCAAATTTTTTCCGATCAAAGCTTTTTGGGGATGGACCACTATTGTTCCGTCGGGTGAGAGCACATAGATATAGCCTGTTTTCCCGATTTTCAGAGAGAGCAGGTCGGAAGCGGCTCTTTGCTGGGCCTCCTTTTCCGTTAAAAGGCCCGCCTGATATTGGTCATAATAGCGTTGGACCGTCTGTTCGCCGTTCTTGGCAATAGTTCCACAGGTGGAGATAATGGCAGCCCTGGATGCCAGCGCAATATTCTCCCGTAAGGTTTTGGCCATGTCCTCCAGTTGGGCTGTGGTGGTTTGCTTCATCTTTTGATGGACCGATTGACTCAATGCATTGCTTTTCAGATAGGTTGTTGTGAGGATGATGAGCGTCGGGACCATAACGCAGAGCAGGGCAAGTGCAATTATTTTCGTTTGAAGATTCAGTTTATTAAGCATGTTTGATGCCTCCTTGAATTATTTTGAATACGTCCCTTATTCTTTGTGTGGATCTGGAAATTGCCGATTTAAACCGGTTCAAGTTAATATGATGTTAGACTTATGTTAGGTGACTGCAAAAATACCGGCGATCCGCTCTCCCTGTCAGGCTTCTTCTATTGATGTTGGAAATTCTCTCTAATTTAACGAAGCGCTAATATCCTGTTAACAATTCCTGGTTATCCTAGCCAAAATAGATACAAGATCCGTTTGACCCTGATTCTGGTTGAAGGCAACCCGAAAGCGTCGGTGAGGGTCAAGAAAACCACAAATACCGGTTTCCCGCGGGCCGCCGGATAAGGGGCAACAATTTGGAAAACACGAGATACATTAATCGATTGCATTGGGTATTCGATCTTCCCCATTCACCTGAATTTTCCTTTGAAGAAAATGCAGTTCCTCGCGTCATGATGAATTACGAAAGGGCGACGGGGCAAATGAAATTTGAAATCCTGGACAAAGGTCTTACGGATGAAGTTCGTGAGAGAATTTTTTCTTGGCTGAGCAGGAGCAGCCACGTATGGGATAAAATTAATGGCCTTTCCTGATTTTTTGAATTCCCTTCACATTTTACTGACTTCTAACTTGCCCCTTACCAAAATCTAACAAAGGTAGGCTATTTTCAGAAAAGCTTCTTTATTACTCTCTTTGGGTGGCGCAGGAGAGGGAGCCCTATTCTGCGCCACCCAACTCCATTTGACCCATCCATCCAGCATAAAATCCGATGATTTCTTTTGATGGACCTAATTGAAAGACTAATTTCAATAACTTTTTCCTATTCATTTTAAAACTTACAAAAATCTAACTTTCTTCTAATCCGGTACTAACGCATCCGGGCCATTGTGACCCCGATAAAAGATTGCGAATGTCCCAGGAAAGGAGGTGAAACGCGTACGATTTAGGAGGAGGGAGTAACCATCATTTTAAAATATTGCTTGAAAGGAAAGAGATT
The DNA here is from genome assembly GCA_963663335.2 of Desulfatiglandales bacterium. GTDB lineage: Bacteria > Desulfobacterota > DSM-4660 > Desulfatiglandales > Desulfatiglandaceae > NaphS2. The sequence continues at coordinate 2,323,365 of CAXXLN010000002.1, forward strand.
CAAAATGAAAAAAATCACACTTTTTTTATGCTTTATGGCCGCGCTGTTCCTAAGCGCCAATGTAGTGCCGTCTCATGCCGCCGAAGTTGATGTTCTCATCAACAAGCTGGTTGACAAGGGAATCCTCACCCGGCAGGAAGCCGAATTACTCCTTAAGGATATGCAGAAAGAAGGGGCACGGCAGGACGCTACGGTGAAGGAAACGGCGGAAAAGGTTGCCAAGGAGACCGCGGAAAAGACCGTCAAGAAGGAAGCGGCAAGCGGCAAATTCGCCAGTGTGCCCAAGTGGGTGAACCGCATCCATTTTAAAGGGGATTTCAGGTTGCGTTACCAGTATCAGGATGCTGAGCTCAGCGATGGGACGACAACCAACCGGAACCGAGGAAGGTACCGCTGGCGCTTCGGTGCCATTGCGGATGTGACCGCGGACAAAAAATGGCAGATCGGTTTCGGTTTGGCTTCAGGAAGCGGGGATCCGCGATCTACCAACCAGACTTTCGGCAACAGTTTCGAAACTCCCGACTGCCGTATCGATTACGCGTACGCCCAGTACAAACCTTGGGATTTCTTAAAAATCGTCGGCGGCCAGATGAAAAATCCCCTGTGGAGGCCAAAAGACCTTGTTTGGGACTCGGATATCCGTCCCCAGGGTGGCGCCATTGCGTTTGACTACAAGATCAATGACATGTTCGACGTATGGGCAACGCCTGCGCTGTTTGTACTTAGCGAGTTTAAAGCGGAAGAAGAAACCGCCACCATGTTCGTGTTGCAGCCGGGTGTGACCATCAAACCAGGCAGCAATATGTATGTAAAATTGGCTGGATCCTGGTATTATAATAGAGAGATTGACGGAAATTATTTGAAATACAGCTCCGAGACGAACACGAGAAATGCGAACGGCGATTATCTCTATAACTATTCATCGATCGGTCTCGATGGAGAGTTCGGCATGAAATTCAAGAGTTATATCCAGAAAGCCGCCATTTTCGGTCAATACATCAATTCAGATGCTGATGACAAAGACACCGCATATCTGATCGGATTCAAGTTCGGACGGGGTGTCAAGGAGTTCGCCGATTGGGAATTCAAGTATAACTACCGTCATCTGGAGAGAGATTCCGTGCTGGATATTCTTCCGGATAGCGACTTTCGTGACGGCGGGACCAATGCTGAAGGGTCCGAGTTTGAATTGAAGTTCGGTCTGGCGAAACATGTCTATCTGGCTTTAGACTATTATTACACCACCAGAATCGATTATGCGTCCAATGAGACCGATGAACCCGAAAACCTTTTCCAGTTTGATGTGAATTTCAAATTCTAACCTATTTCTCCGGGCATCCATCCTGAAACACATGTGGTTTCCGGGTGGGCGCCCGTATGAACTTCCGATTCCGCTTCACCACCGTTTAAGTAATGAATACCATGCCTAGCAAACAGGTTCTCGTGGTTGATGACGAAGAAGACATCCTCGAACTGGTGCGGGTTAATCTGTCCAAAGAAGGGTATCAGGTAGAGTGTGCCACAACCGGGGAGGCGGCCATCGAAAGCATCCGGACGGCCCATCCCGATCTGATGTTGCTGGACCTCATGCTGCCGGGAATGGACGGCCTTGAGGTCACTCGGTTCCTCAAGAAGAATCCCGAAACCCGCAATATCCCCATTGTGATGTTGACCGCCAAAACCGAAGAGTCCGATGTGTTGACCGGATTGGAAATGGGTGCGGATGACTATGTGACAAAGCCCTTCAGCCCAAGGATACTGACAGCAAGAGTAAAAGCGGTTCTTCGGCGGGATATGGCCGCCTTTCCGGAAAAGGATCCAGCCGTGAGACTTCACAACCTACTGGTTCACCCGGGCCGCCATGAGGTTCTGGTCGACGATAAACCGGTGATGTTGACGTTTACGGAATTCGGTATACTGAATGCGCTGGTTCGAAGACCGGGATGGGTCTTTACCCGCACTCAGCTTGTGGATGAAGTTCGCGGGGTGGAGCATCCGGTAACGGATCGTTCAGTGGATGTTCAGATTGTGGGGCTCAGGCGCAAGTTGGGGTCCGCGGGGGCATATATCGAAACCGTTCGAGGAGTGGGGTATCGCTTTAAGGATGCCATTGATTAAGCTGTTTAATGGGTCTGCGGCAGCGGCAAGGAAACGGTGAAACAGGTTCCGGTCATTCCTGTTTCCAATTGGATAGTGCCCCCCATTAATGCAATGAGTGTTTTTGAAATATAGAGGCCCAGGCCCATCCCTTTGGTACGCTGTTTCACGTTTTCCCCTCTGTAGAATCGGTCAAAAACCTTGTCCCTCTCATTTTCCGGGATTCCGGGCCCCCTGTCTTGAACTTCAACAACAATCCCTTTTGCACCTTTAATGCCGGCACGCACATCAATGATAGATTGCTCAGGGCTGTATTTAACGGCATTTTCCATAAGGTTGCCGAGCGCAAACTTCATGGCTGTGGCATTGAGGGGGATATCGGTCATTTTTTCCGTCGGTTCGAATCGGATACGGATGCCTTTTTCCCGCGCCTGTTCAGAGAGACCTGAAATGGTCTGCCACACGATTTCTTGGACGGACACTTCTTCCAGAGGAAGTGAGCCGTCACCGGACTCGAGCTTCAACAGCAGCAGCACTTCTTTCGTTAAAGCATCCAGGGCGCCGGAGCATTCACTGATGACGCCGGCGCAATGCTGATATTTCTCAGGGGTCAGGGAATGATTCTCAGCAATTCGTTTCGAAAAACCACCAATGATGGTTAACTGATTTTTCAGCTCATGAAACAGCATGTTTTGAAAATCGGTTCGACGATTTTCCCGTGCCGCCAGTTTTTCGATTTCGGCGCTCAAGGACCGCTTTTTCATCTCTCTTCCCATGAGTCGATCAACCTTGCACATGACCTCCTTGATGGAAAAGGGTTTCGGGATATAGTCATCAGCTCCGATCTCGATCCCTTTCAGCTTATCTTCATTTGAACCGAGAGCGGTAAGCATGATGATGGGGATTTCGGATATCCCTTCCTGCTCGTGAGTGCGAACAATTTTGCAGATTTGCCAGCCGTCCACCCCGGGAAGGAGAATATCAAGAAGAATCAAATCGGGTTTTTCCGCCTCAATGAGCCGGCAGGCGGCCATGCCATCCAACGCTTCAGCGGTTTGGTATCCTCTCTTGCTGAGGTTGTACGTCAGCATGTGAACCAGATCTTCGTCATCCTCTACGACCAGAATCTTTCCTTTTGCCATAAAATCTTTCTCTTTAATTTAGGGATTGGTTTGTTGATCCATCAAATCAGGTGAAAACGCAAACTCCGCTTATTGGACCAATCCAGCATTAAACGGGGGTTAGGGACAGGTTAAAATCGAGTTAGTCAGAGCCTGCAGTAGTGCCCTTGCGAAAGTCTAATATATCTCAAATGTTTTTCTAATAATTCCCGGGTACTTTGATAACGCTTCGTGTGAGACGTAAGGGCATCGGGAATAAATACAGGGGTGTTACCGAAAGGGGGTGTTGAATAAGGCAGCTAATCAAATATTAATGGAGCCCTAACATAAACCTAACATTTTAAACCTATGTTGGGCACTAAATGCGGTTGAGGATCTCAGTACACCTCAATTTTAAAACCGAAAAATGATGGAGGAAAAAATGAAAATCAAAGGTATTGCAGTTCTGGCGTTTCTCGTAGCGGCACTTTTTGCGGCAAATGCATGGGCGGGGAGCATTGTCATCAAAGGCTCCACCACCGTCCTTCCCATTGCACAGAAGGTTTCTGAAGTCTATATGAAACAGAATCCCGACGTCAAAATATCCATTTCAGGCGGCGGTTCCGGAAATGGTATGAAGGCACTCATCGACGGTTCGACGGATATCGCCGACAGCTCGCGGTTCATTAAAGGAAAGGAAGTGAGCCTGGCCGTCGAGAAAGGGATTTATCCGGTTCCCTTTGCAGTGGCCTATGACTGTATCGTGCCGGTGGTTCATCCCAGCAACTCCATGGTCAACATTACCATGGCACAGCTGAAGGATATCTATATGGGGAAGGTCAAAAACTGGAAAGAGATCGGCGGCCCCGACCAACCCGTTGTGGTCATTTCCAGGGACACCTCTTCCGGCACCTATGAGGTTTGGCATAAAAAAGTCATGAAAAAGGAGCGGGTGTACCCGGGAGCCCTTCTTCAGGCATCCAATGGTGCTGTTTCCCAGGCAGTGGCCAAAAACAAAAACGCCATCGGTTATATCGGTCTTGGGTATATGAGCAAAGATGTCAAAGGGCTGATGGTTGACCGGATCGTGGGATCCGCCGCCACAACCCTGAACGGAACGTATCCCATCAGCCGACCCCTGTTTATGTTTACACCGGGATGGCCCAAAGGGGATGTGCTCAATTTCATCAACTTTGTGATGAACCCCGAAAAAGGCCAGAAATACGTTGCCGAAGCAGGTTATGTTCCGCTTTATTAATGGGTAAATCACTGACGGAAGCGACCCCGTGAAATGGCTTTTTGAATTTCGCGGGGAAGCGTTTCATGAAGGTTGCCCAACGGGTATTTGCTGCATCTGTGTCTGATGAGATCAGCTGGTTCAAGGAACGTTTGATGACAAGAAGCAAACAATCGGGAAAAAGCCGACAAAACAGGGAGAAGACCATCCGGTTTGTCTTTTTCGGGGTGGCCCTGGCGTCCATTACGACCCTTTTTCTGATAGCCCTCTTTCTCTTCGCAGAGGGAATTCCCATTTTTAAATCGGTATCGGTTGCGGACTTTGTCTTTGGAAAACTCTGGTATCCCACCGATGACCCGGCTGAATTCGGAATCCTCCCCCTGATACTGGCCTCCGTTGCGGTGACCGTGGTCTCGTCGGCCATTTCCATTCCCCTGGGTGTGCTGACGGCCCTCTATCTGGCGGAAGGCGCATCTGCAAGGGTTCGGGAATGGATCAAGCCGATCGTGGAACTGCTGGCGGCCCTGCCGTCCGTGGTTATCGGTTTTTTCGGAATGGTCATTGTGGCGCCGGTTCTTCAGGATCTCTTGAATATTGCCACGGGGCTGAATCTCTTCAACGCCTCACTGATGCTGGCTTTCATGTCTATCCCCACCATCTGCAGCCTTTCTGAAGATGCTATTTTCAGCGTTCCCGGTGAACTCAAGGAAGCATCCCTGGCGCTGGGCGCCACCCACTGGGAGACCATTTCACGGGTCATTTTCCCGGCCTCCATTTCCGGAATCTGCACGGCCGTTATTCTCGGGATGTCAAGGGCCATGGGCGAAACCATGGTGGTGCTGATGGTGGCAGGCGGCGCCGCCATGATCCCCACGTCCCTGTTTGACCCGGTTCGGCCCATGCCGGCCAGCATCGCCGCCGAGATGGCGGAAGCCCCTTTTCAGAGCGAGCACTATTACGCTCTTTTCGCCACGGCCATCATTTTGTTCTTGTTTACCCTGGCATTTAACGTGATCGCGGAACAAATTTCACACCGCTACCGTCAGGTGGGAGCGGCGACACTATAGAGCTGGCAGTCGAAAATGGGGATCAAAGATGAACGGAATCAATCATAAAGAGGGCGTGACATTTCGCAGGCGCTTCATTCAGACGGGGATGTTCAGCCTTTTCAGGATTTCAGCGGTCATTAACGGCGCGGCCCTGCTGGTAGTGGTCTATTTTCTGGTGGCAAGGGGATGGCGTGCCGTCAACTGGACCTTTCTCAGCCAGCCGCCCATGGATTCCATGACCAAAGGGGGGATTCTCCCCTGCATCATCGGGACCCTCTGTCTCAGTATCGGCGCCATTGTGGTGGCCCTTCCCATCGGTGTGGCATCCGCCATCTATCTCAATGAGTATGCGCGTCCGGGTCGAATCGTGCGCATCATTCGTCTGGGGATCAATAATCTGGCGGGTGTCCCTTCAGTGGTTTTCGGGCTGTTCGGCTTGGCCTTTTTTGTGGTATATTTAGACATGGGCGTGAGCATCCTTGCCGGGTCTTTGACCCTGGGCGCTTTGACTCTGCCGGTGATTATCGGTTCCACGGAAGAAGCGCTAAGGGGCGTGCCGGATACCTACCGGGAGGCTTCCCTGGGTCTCGGTGCCACCAAATGGCAGACCATTTACAGGGTGGTGCTGCCGGCGGCGCTGCCCGGGATTCTCACCGGCACCATACTGGGGCTCAGCCGGGCGGCGGGAGAAACCGCCCCCATCATGTTCACGGCAGCGGTTTTTTACACACCGTCACTCCCCACGTCCATATTTGATGAAATCATGGCGCTTCCGTATCATATCTATGTGCTCGCGACAGCCGGCACGGAAATCGAAGCCACGCGTCCACTTCAATATGGAACAGCCCTGGTGCTGATTGTTCTCGTCTTAGGTCTAAACCTTATGGCCATTATTTACCGGTCGCGGCTCAGAAAGAAGCGATGAAGGACTGGAATTAGGAATTCAATGGAAAATTCACCCAAGATGTCCGCGCAGGATCTTGATTTTTACTATAATGATTTTCACGCCCTTCACGGGATTTCACTGGACTTCCGTGAAAAGCAGGTGACGGCGCTCATCGGCCCTTCCGGCTGTGGAAAAAGCACCCTGTTGCGCTGCCTCAACAGAATGAACGATCTGATTCCCTTCAGCCGGGCGGACGGTAAGGTGATGCTTGATGGGCGGGATATCTATGATCCGAGCGTGGACGTGGTGACGTTGCGCCGTCATGTGGGCATGGTTTTTCAAAAACCGAATCCCTTTCCCAAAACGATTTTTGAAAATGTGGCCTACGGCCTGCGCGTTAACGGCATAAAAGAGAAGGGCGTTCTCCGTGACAGTGTGGAGACGAGTTTGAAGCAGGCGGCTCTGTGGGAAGAGGTCAAAGACCGGCTTAACGATTCAGCCCTCGGGTTGTCCGGCGGACAGCAGCAGCGGCTTTGCATTGCCCGCGCCCTTGCCGTGGAGCCGGAGGTCCTGCTCATGGATGAACCGGCTTCCGCCTTGGATCCTATCGCCACCCAGAAGATCGAGGAACTGATCCATGAGCTGAAAGAAAACTATACCATTATTATCGTGACCCATAACATGCAGCAGGCCGCCAGAGTATCGGATGTCACCGCTTTTTTCTATCTGGGCAAGCTGATCGAGTCGGATCTGACGGAGACCCTTTTCACCCGGCCGAAACTGCAGCAGACGTCGGATTATATCACGGGTAGGTTTGGTTAACCTTTAGGAGATGAATATGAAACGGCATTTGGAAAAAGAGCTTTCCAATTTGAAAAAGCGGATACTTTCCCTCGGCACCCTGGCCGAGGAGCGCGTACGCATGACCGTCAGGGCCCTTGAGACAAAAGATGGTGAGCTTGCGCGACAGATCATCGACTCCGACAAGGATATTGATCAAGCTGAAGTGGAAGTGGAAGAAGAATGCCTGAAGATTATTGCACTCCATCAACCGGTTGCCGTGGATTTGCGGTTTATCAATATCGTCATCAAGATCAACAACGATCTGGAGCGTGTGGGTGATGAGGCGGTCAATATCGCCGAACGTGTGGAAAACATCTCACAGCGCATGCCCCTTTCATTCCCCTTCGATTTTACGGCCATGGCGGAAAAAGCGGAGGCCATGCTCAAGAGCAGCCTGGATGCCCTGGTAAACCAGGATGTGGATCTGGCCTATAGCGTGTGCCTCAATGACGATGAGGTGGACGATATGAATCGTACGATTTATGATGAAGTCAAAAAAGCGATAAAACAACAGCCGGATCGGGTGGCCTACCTGCTCAACCTGCTGTTGATCGGTCGCCACTTGGAACGGATTGCGGATCATGCCACCAATATTGCCGAGGAAGTGATCTATATGATCGAAGGTCAGATTTTCAGGCACAAACACAAAAATGCGATGATGCCCCGCTAAAGCGGCAAGCCGCAGTTATCAGTTGACAGTTATCAGTTTTCAGGACTGGCGATCGTTTTGAAAAAGTTTCTTCAGAGAACTGACAACTTCATTTACAGTGGAACCCGGATTGAAAAGATGCTCCCTTTTCCCGGCGTGCTTTCCACGGTGATGTCTCCCCCGTGTGCCTGAACAATATGTTTGACAATGGCCAGCCCCAGGCCGGTTCCACCCAGTTGCCGGCTTCTGGCTTTGTCCACGCGATAGAAACGTTCGAAGAGACGGGGAAGATGTTTTTGGCTGATGCCGCACCCCTGGTCCTGAACGGCAATGACCACGAAACCCTTCTCCTTTGACACCTTCAACCGAACGGTTCCGCCTTCATCACTGTATTTTACGGCATTATCCAAAAGGTTCACGATGGCCTGTTCCAGCAGCGTCGGGTCAACATTTGCTTTAATGGATTCGGAGCAGGACGTGTCGATCTCTATTTTCTTGTCGGCGACCGCCACGTGACAAACTTGCAGTGCATTTTGAAGGATGTCACACAGTTGACTTTCGATAAGCGAAATCCCCGTCTTTTCCGACGTCTGTTCTATTTTGGAGAGATTGAGAAGATCCTCGATGATCGCAGCCAGGCGATCCACATGTTTTTCAATGATGCCTAAAAACCGCGTCGCATCTTCAGGGTCTTTTACAGCCCCGTCACGGAGTGTTTCAACAAAACCCTTGATGGCGGTAATGGGGGTTTTAATTTCATGGGAGACATTGGAAACGAAATCCCGGCGGATGTTTTCAAGCCGTCGAAGGCGTGTGACATCATTTAAAACGACAAGCGCTCCGATCTGTTGCCCCCTTTCGTCACGAAGGATGGTGCCGTGACCGTTTAAGAGCCCCTCCCCATCGGATGTGGTCGGAATGTCCTCTTCGATGGAATCCCGGGCCAGCAGGGTATCTCCGACGAATTTGTGTAATGCGGTGTTCCGGACCACTTCTTGAATGTTCCTGCCCCGGGCGGCGTTGCGATCACATTTCAAAATTCCGGCAGCCGCCTGATTCATGCCGAGAACATGTTCCTCCATGTCAAAGGCGATCACCCCTTCGGTCATGCTCGAAAATACCGCATTCATTTCATTCCGCTGGCGGCTGATCTCCTCTATGCGCCGGCGAATTTCTTCCGCCATCCGGCTCAATGATTCAGAAAGGCCTTCAATCTCTTCAGCTGAATGCCCTGGCGGTTTGGGCTTAAAATCTCCCTTGGCAATGGATTCGGCCCATTTCCTGATCTGCCCGATGGGGCGGGTAATGCGGCGTGATACAACAAGACTGAGAATTGCGGAAAAAAGCGCCATCACCAACCCGGCGAGCAGGACCTTGAACTGGATCGATTTCAGCGTGTTGTCCACAGCGCTGATGGGAATGGAGGCCCTTATAACGGCGATGTTTTGAGATCCCTCTTTCATGGGAACGGCCACATACATGAAATCCTTGTCAAGGGTAATGCTGTGTCTGAGGGAAGCGCCGCGGTTTCCTTTAAGAGCGCCCAGAAATTCGGTACGGTCCGCGTGGTTATCCATGGCGGCAGGGTCTTCATCGGAGTCCCCGGTCACAATACCCGAAGGGAGAATGACGGTAAAGCGGGTTGAGGAATGCTTCCCGGCTTTTTTGGCCAGCAGATCAATGGCCTTCACATCCAACGGATTCATATGTTCTGAAATCTGCCCTTCAAAAAGGCGCGTGCGCGCTTCGAGGCCTGAAACACTCTGGTCTATATAGAAGTCTCTTATGGCGCTCGAGGTGTACCAGGCTACGGCAACCAGTGAGATGATGGTAATCAGCAGATAGGAAGGAAAGAGTTGCCAGAATAGTTTCTTTTTGACTGCCATGAGCTATTTCTCCCTGAATCGATAACCAACACCTCGTACCGTTTCAATATATTTGCCGGCAGACCCCAGTTTTTTCCTGAGACCCACAATTTGTACATCCACGGAACGGTCCGTAACAAAATAGTCACTCCCTCGAACCGCATCGACAATCTGGGTACGGGTGAAAACCCAGCCGGGCCTTCTAACCAGGTAGCTCAGTACACCGAATTCGGTAAAGGTCAAATCAACGGGCTCTCCGTCCACCCTGACCTCGCGACGGCCCGGATGGATAACCAGGTTGTGCATATTGAGCACTTCCGATCCGTCCGGAGGCTCTGTCGTTTGTCTTCGAAGAACGGCCTTTACCCTGGCCAAGAGGATTTTCGGGCTGAAAGGTTTGGTGACATAATCATCCGCACCCAGCTCAAGACCCGTTACAACATCGGATTCCTCGCCTTTGGCGGTCAGCATGACAATGGGAATATGTTGTGTTTCCATGTCCTTTTTGAGGAATTTCGTCACCTCAAGACCGTCCATGCCGGGAAGCATCAGGTCCAGCACAATCAGATCGGGCATTTCGGAGCGGGCCATTTTGACGGCCTTCTCCCCGGTTTCGGCGCAAATTGCCCGATACCCTTCTTTTGAGAGATTGAATCTCACCAGCTCCAGTATGTCTTCTTCGTCATCCACCACAAGGATTTGTTCTTTAGGCATTATTTATCTCGCACAGAGAATTCTTATAGAGGTTCAATCTAGCCTTGAAATGTTAGCATTCTGTTAGGCTGGCGTAAACATTTTGTTAAATCATTATAGAAGGAGGTCGCTTACACGGAAGCGGCCCAGGTGGAGAAGAAGATGCTCAAAAAGGGAGAAGTGAATTTTAGCAACTAAAGGGTTTAACGAAGAATTTGCGGGATCGCGGGCCGTCAAATTCACAATAAAAAATTTTCTGCCAGGTTCCCATGACCAGACGCCCCCCTTCCACCAGCACGGTCACCGAGCTTCCCATGAGTGAAGCTTTGATGTGGCTGTCGGAATTGCCTTCCATGTGCCGGTAGCCGTCGTGGGGTGGCACCAGCTGTTTCAGTTTTCTGATCATGTCGGAGCAGACCGCCGGATCAGCCCCTTCATTGATGGTGATACCGGAGGTGGTGTGAGGGACATAAACCACGCAAAGCCCGTCCTTGACGCCTGCTTTTTCCACTTCTTGCCGCACCAGATGGGTGATATCCACCATATCAATTCGTGCGGCTGTTTTAATGGAAACCGTGATCGGCATGGGAATCCCCTTTCGATTCAGGCGGCCTTTTTCTTTTCGATTGCCACATGATCCTCAAATCCCTCTTCTTCCAGATACACATTGATGGTTTCTTCCGTGGAGGTGGTCCATGTGCCGCCCTTGTAGTCCGGCGCTATGGGCAGTTCCCGGTATTCCGCTCCTCGGTCCGCCAGAATGGCCAACTCGATTTTTTTGGGGCGGCCGTAGTCCATCAGCGCATCCATGGCGGCACGGACGGTTCTTCCCGTATAAAGCACGTCATCCACCAGAATCAATGATTTGCCATCGACGGAAAAAGGCAAATCCGTTTTGCCAACCACGGGTGTGGAGCCGATTCTTGTCCAGTCGTCCCGGTAAAGGGTGATGTCCAGAATGCCCAGGAGGGGCTTGCGAACACCCGATTCGGCCAAGGCCTTCTGAAGCCTTGCTGCCAGAAAGGCCCCCCCTGTGCGAATGCCGATGAGGACAATTTCTTTGTCGGAGCCGTGTCTCGCGATGATTTGATCTGCAATTTCCTGAAGTTGCTGGACAATCCCTTCCCTATTGAGAATCACACCCGTTTTCATGGCAACACCCCATAATCGAAGAAAAAAATTATAACGGTTAGCACAGCCTTTTGGACATGTCAATAAAATTGTTGACTTTTCAGAACATCCGAGAAATGGTGTGAAAAATTTCCCTGTATCCTGTAAAAAGAAAGGCGTTATTGCTTTAAAAAATACAACCCATCTGAAATGAAATTGTTGAATACATAAAGGAGAAATTCTTTCATGGAAACACGTCAGGCCATTATGGCCTTTTCCCAGAGTGAAAAGGTGAAAAGCAGCATTATCTGTGCATCTCAGTCCCTGGAACTGCTGGCCGGGCTCCCTTTCCCCGAAAAAGAAGGGGCGCAGAAAGTGATCCGAATGAATATCGAGATGATGCGGCAGGAAATCCATTTGGCGAGAAATCTTACGGGAGACGAGGATTGGGACGAGATTGAAAAACACATTGGTAAGGCCGTAGTGATGATCGATTCCGGTGTGGCCCCTGAATCGGTGGTTCATATGACCCAGGCCTTGAGTCAGGTCACCAGCATCGGCCATCGCTCCATGACCGATCTCAAGGAGAAGGGACTGCTTTAGCGGTATTTCTCTCTAACCTGGCTCACCAACCGTTTCAGATGGGGAATTTCCTTTTTCCGGGTGTTGTCCCAGCATGGGAGAAGCGAGTTGTTGTGAAACAGGGGTTCCGATGAGAGGTCATAGCTTGAACCGGCCACGGCCTTTTCCCAGAGTTGCGTATGGGGAATGGGTGAATACTCTGATAAATAGGGAATACTGCCGCAGTGATCCGCCTGACGAATGGTTTCAGCGACGGCATCGGGGGATTGACCGGGCATGCCCATCATGATGTAAGCACCGATCTGTCGGGTATGGAAGCCGGCATTTCGCAGATGATCCATGGCATGGGCGAAATCACCTCTTGAGATTTTTTGGTCTAGGTTCCAGCGCTTATGGTTGTCTGAGGCCTCCAGGCCCAGTCGAATGGTCTGAAATCCGCTTTGATGAAGAAGCTTGGCCATTGGCCGGGTGATTTCTCTCACATGAATGGCGTTAGGGGTGTGAAATCTGATCGGAAGATTGAAGCGGCAAATCCCCTCGAGGATCACCCTTATGTGAGTATTCGACGACACCAGCAACGCGTCGTCGTAAAAAGCAAAATCACGAATACCCCATTTCCGGTGCCAGTAGAGGATCTCCTCCAGAATTTTTTCCGGATCCTTTTGGACAAACCGAGGAAAAAGGAAGTGGCTGGCGCAGTAATGGCAGCGATAGGGACATCCGGTGGAGGTCATCAGGCAGACGTAGTGAATTTTGCTTAGCAGGTCAAAAGCCGGATAATCGGGAAATGCGGAATCCGGTGTTTCATGGGGAATGGAGATACCGTACTCCTCTAAGATCTCATATATGGCGGGGATCCCCTGTTTTGCAACCACCCGGTCCGCACCCGAAAATTGAACGGCGTGTTCCCGGCACAATCTGGCATAAACACCACCCAAAATGACCGGAACCCGGGGGTGTATTTTCCGAACCCGCGCGATGGCCTCAAAAACACCGGGATACCAATAGGTCATAAGGGACGTGACCAGGATGGCCGAAGGGTTTTTAATCTCCCTGACCGCTTCTTCGAAGATCTCCGGCAAAATCCCGTAACGGCTGTAAGGCCGATCGGTTTCCTTGAGGGGAGGGGGTTTTGGGACGTTTTGTCGCCAGAATTTCCCGGTACCGTACTGCCGCCGTTTGGGCGGTTTTAAAGATGACCGTTCGAACATGGCGGGATGGTCCACATCCATGCAGTCGATGAGATGGACATCAAACCCTTTTTGTCTGAGATCCGTGGCCAGAGAGAGAAGCCCCAAAGGCTTGGACCAGAGATCGTAAGCCGCAAAATCATAAATCCAGGGGTTGATAAGAATCAAAGAAGGTTTTGTTGAGGCACGTAAACCCATTTAAATGTTATCCAAGGAGAATGTTGATCCCATGAGAGCTGTGGTGCAAAGGGTAAAAGAGTCCAGGGTGGAAGTCAAGAAACGGGTGGTGGGGCGGATCGGACCGGGATTGCTGATTCTGTTGGGCGTAGGGCCGGACGACACGGTAAAAGATTGTGAGTATTTGGCCAACAAGGTTTCCAATTTGAGAATCTTTTCCGACGAAAAGGGCGCCATGAACCTTTCGCTTCTGGACACGGGTGGCGCCGCCCTGGTGGTGAGCCAGTTTACCCTTTGGGGGGATTGCCGCAAAGGCCGCAGACCTTCATTTGCAAAAGCCGCGCCCCCGGACATGGCCAGAGAGCTGTACGAACATTTTGTGGAACTGCTGAAGCGAAAAGAGCTTGTGGTCGCCACGGGAATGTTTCAGGAAATGATGGATGTTCATCTGATCAACGACGGTCCCGTAACCCTTTTACTGGACAGCGCCAAGGCTTTTTGAAGCACTGGGAGGCTGTCCGAAAATGCTCTTTTAGTCCAGGCCCAGTTCCTTTTCAAGGATGGCAATCTGCTTTTCGATCTCTTTACGTTCTTTTGTATCGGCCGGTGTTTCCTTCAAGCGCAGTTTCAACCCCAGAAGTGCCATGCTTTTTCGATGATCCTGACAATTAACTTTCATTTTATCCGGGCAGGCACGGGGGCCTGCCCCTACGGTTGTTTTCTAATCCAGTGCCAAAAACGTGTTGGGGTCCAGCTTGACGCTGATGTTCGGGGCCCCTGATTTGTCATGGTCTTTGAGTAGCCTGAGAAAAACCCCCGATGGTTCGGGGACCAACTGGATAATGATGCTCAGCAGGTCGTCAATGGCCGCGCAGGGCTGCGGGATACCCCGTTCATTGGTTTCGGTAATGTGACGGTGGGAGAGGGCTGATAACCATATTTCCGCTCCGATGGCACGTCCGGTTTTTCTGAGGCCTTCCAGCATGTCTCTTCCGCCTTTTTCAAAATCAAGGCCGTCAACAATGAGTGTGTTGGGCCTGAAATCGAGTCTTTCAGCCAGATTTTTCAGGTTGGCATCCAGTCGGTCCAGATCAAAGCTCTGGTTCAGATAGGCCAGGATCATGCGATTCCGATCAATCCGCATGCGATATTCGTCATTATCGTGCAGGTTCAGGGCTTTTAACAGGTCAAAATAGATCACATTGTAATAGGCGGTTACTTTTTCGGGACCCTCTTCAAGGGAAACATGGATCAATTTTTCCCCCCTGAAAATTCTGTCCAGTGCGATATGAATCAGACAGGCGGTTTTTCCAACGCCTGCGCGGGCAATCAAAACCCCCAGGTTTCCCGGTCCCAGGCCTCGACGTGATGTTTTCTCAAGAATTTTTAGCGGGCTGACGGATATGAAATCTTTCACGATTTCTCACCTCCTTTTGAATTTTTCTTTGTGTTTAGGATGAGCTCTTCTGAAAGGGATTCGGGCAGTTTGGCGTATTTGGAAAATTCCATGGTGAATTCAGCCTTTCCTTGAGTCAGGGACCTGAGAACCGTCGCATAACCGAACATTTCAGCCAGGGGGACTTCCGCTTCCGTTGTGGAGTCAGCTCCGTCTTCCGTGTTGCTGAGGATAATGCCGCGCCTCTGGTTGATGGAACCCATGACATTCCCCTGAAATTCGGATGGGCCTTCCACCGACACCTTCATGATGGGTTCCAAAACCACCGGTTTTGCTTTCATGTAAGCCTGCCTGAAGGCGCCCATGGCGGCCTGGGAAAAGGCCATCTCAGAGGAGTCCACACTGTGGCTCTTGCCGTCGTTGACGGTGATTTTCATCCCCAGCACCGGAAACCCGATGAGCTTTCCCTTGAGAAGACAGGATTGAAACCCTTTGTCCACGGAGGGGACGTATTCGGTGGGGATGACCCCGCCCTTGATGGCGTTTACAAACTCGTATTCACCTTCATCAGACGGTTCCATAAAACCGGCCACGCGACCGAACTGTCCTGAGCCGCCCGTCTGTTTCTTGTGGGTGTAATCAAAGGGCGCATTGCATGTAATCGCTTCCCGATAGGCTACCTGGGGCATGCCGGTGACCACAGTGGCTTTAAATTCCCGCTTCATTCTTTCCACATAGACTTCCAGATGAAGCTCCCCCATACCGGAGATAATGGTTTCACCCGATTCGGGGTCCACATGGGAGCGAAAGGTGGGATCTTCTCTGGTGAAGCGGCCCAGGGCTTTGCTCATGTTGTTCTGGCTCTTGTTGTCTTCAGGGGTGATGGTAAGGGAGATGACCGGCTCCGGCACAAACATGGAGCTCATGCTGACGTTCATCTTGCCGTCGGTAAAGGTATCACCCGAGGAGCATTCGACACCGAACAAGGCAATGATATCGCCGGCACTGGCCGACGAAAGATCTTCCATCTGGTCGGCATGCATCCGGACCAGTCGGCCCACCTTGATCTTCCTTCCGGTCCGGGTAATGATCAGATCGTCTCCTTTTTTGACGGAGCCCTGATAAATTCTGAGGTATGTCAATTGGCCATAAAGGGTCACCTCCAGTTTAAAGGCAATGGCCACCAGAGGCATTTCAGAATCTGTTTCAAGCGTCACCTCTTCCTCTTCCTGATCGAGATCAAGGGCCGTATTGGTAATGTCCGATGGATCCGGAAGATATTGATTGATGGCGTCCAGTACGGTTTGAACCCCGATATTTTTGTAAGCGCTTCCCAGAAAGACAGGTGTCAGCAGTCGTGCGATGGTTCCTACGCGAACAGCCTTATAAATCAGTTCCTCGGTGACCGCTTCTTCAAATATGGCCTCCATCAGGTCATCTGAAAACATGGATGCGGCATCCAGCAATTCTTCTCTTCTGGCCTGCGCTTCCTCCATGAGATGATCCGGAATGATATCTTCCCGGATTTGTTCCCCGTGTGGGCCTTCAAAGTAAAGGGCCTTCATGGAGGCGAGATCCACCACCCCTTCAAATTTGGATTCCAGACCGATGGGAATTTGCATGAGCACGGCGTTCTGGCTCAGTTTCTGGCGAAGCTGATCCACCACTTTATAGGGGTTTGCCCCGGATCGGTCACACTTGTTGATAAAGGCGATTCGCGGGACTTCGTACCGTTTCATCTGCCGGTCTACGGTGATGGACTGGGACTGGACTCCGCCCACGGAACAGAGGATGAGAATAGCGCCGTCCATGACCCTTAAGGCCCGCTCCACCTCAATGGTGAAATCCACATGGCCGGGTGTGTCAATAATATTGATTTTATGCCCCTTCCATTCACAATGGGTAGCGGCTGAAGCAATGGTGATGCCCCGCTCTCTTTCGAGTTCCATGGAATCCATGGTGGCGCCCACACCGTCTTTTCCCTTGACTTCATGAATGGCAAAGATTCGATTGGTGTAAAAGAGGATCCTTTCGGTCAGGGTCGTTTTACCTGAATCAATGTGGGCGCTGATGCCGATGTTTCTTAAATTTCCGATCTCGTTTTTCATAAGTTTTTTACTCTGTTTGTGTTCCGACAAAAAAAGAGGATCTGCTCTGGGCAGGCCCTCTTTCCGTTTCACATTTCGGTTTGAAGTTTTATTAAGGGGTAGACCTCCGGATCAATGATCGATCTGCAATTCCCCGCTTCAAACCTACGGCGTCTATGGGTTGATAACGGGCCATTGCAATTGCATTGCGGCACCGCCGACCACCACTAAGGCAATCTATTTAGCCATTCTAATCATATGTTCTTGAAGTGCAAGGGGGTATTGGGTGATTGTACGGAAAAGTGCGAATATTTTATGAGTTTTCATGGGACGGTTCGGGCAAGACGATTCATGTCAAGGGCCTGGTCCAGGTAGAGATCTCCTTGAAATTAAGATCGCACAGATTTTTTATGTTTAGCGGAAATTAACCATTGACAAAGGGATTCTTGTTTTTTATAGTCTGACATCATACGTCATACCACCGGTCCATGGAAAGATATGAATCAATTCAAGTCATTGAAAAAACCGCTACTTTCCCAAGGCGTCCAAACCCAACTGATCAACGCGATTACTTCCGGTGTCTACGTTCCGGGGCAAAAATTGCCCTCAGAGCGTGAGTTGATGGAACAATTCGAGGTCAGCCGGGTGACGGTGCGCGATGCTCTGACCAGCTTGAAGAGCATGGGCCTGGTCTACATAAAGCGAGGACAGAACGGCGGCACTTTCGTAGCCGAGCCCAGTGCCATGCCCATCACCGAAAACTTCAAGAATCTGGTCCTCATGGGCCGGGTCAACTTTGCCCATCTGATTGAGGCGCGTCTCTCCTTTGAACCGAGACTGGCCATGACTGTCGCTCAAAGCCACACCGGAGCGGACATGGAGCGTCTGGAGAGCTCATTGCAAAATGCCCGACAACAGCTGGATTTGTCCTTAAAAAAGGCTCGGTTGCAAAACGTCCGTTTTCATCACGGAGTCGCACGCATCTCCGGAAACCCCATCCTGATCTTTATCTCCGAGTCCATCACCCAGACCTTTTCGGGGATGATCATCGAAATGACCCAGGACAAGTTGAGCAGGGAAAAGATCGAAGGCCTCATCGGAGAGCATCACGAAATATTGGAGGCCATCAAACACGGACAGGCGGAGTTGGCTTATTCCAGGACCAGCGATCATCTTCGTAAAACCTATGAGATGTACGCGGGGGTTATGCCTCTGGAGGCCAAGAGGGATGACCTTCTCCTCAGCGATTCCGGCAAAGCTCTACCTTAGGTTATCGACCGGCACCCAAGAGGGGTGTTGCTCTATTTTGGTAATTGAAAGGCTTGGATTAACCATTTTTTGTAATATTAAGGAGGAGGAATATGGTCGGAAAAAACAAACCTGCTGTTTGGACAATGGGGTTGCTGTTGCTGGCGATGATGGGCCTCTGGTCCGATCCGGCGTTGGTCGTTGCGCAACCAAAAACCAATTACCAGGTGGTCGACACGGCCAAGGTGACCAAGGTGGATTACCAGATCAAAAGTTACGAGGGCAAGGATCGCCTCCATGTAACCGTGGAGCTGCAAAACGTGTCCTCCCAGCCCAAGCGCTTTCGGGTGAACATATGGCTCCCCGATGGCGTTTCCGGTGGCGGCTTCTATCCCCGAAAGACCGGGGTCATTGAGCCAAGCAAGTCGCTGGGCCAGACCTGGCCCATGTATTATAACAAAATGCCACCAGAGGCAACCATTGTCGTCAAGGAATTGCCCACGGATTAACGAAGATCAGGGCGACCCGCAAAAGCTTGTCCAAAACGCCCATTGACGGCGCCGGTCCAGCGACGTAATGCCCACAGGCACAATCCGCGTCCAGTCCAGCGCCCCCAAGGAGGGGAAAATGTTGAGCACCAAAAAAATCAGTGCAGTCGTGATCATGTTTCTGACCGCCATGGCTCTGGTGGCTGGCAAACCCGCCCCGGCTTCGGCCCTGGATTTTGTATCCTTTGGCACCGGATCGCCGGCCGGCACCTACTATTTCATCGGAGCCGGTTTCTCCGCCATGATCAACAAATATGTGCCCGGGGTCCGTGTGACCGCCGAATCCACGGCGGCCTCCACCGAAAACGCCCGCCTGCTCATCCGGGGAGCCCTGGACATGGGCCTGGCCTGCATGGGCACCCTGCAGGACCTCAAGAAAGATGGCATGGATGTAAACAAAGTGCGCCTTGTCGCCGTGGGTCACACCAGCGACACCCACTGGATCGTTCGGGCGGATTCGCCCATTAAATCGGTCTACGATTTCAAAGGGAAGGTCATCGGCGTTGGCCCGGCGGGCAGCGCCACCCTGAACCTTTACAGCAAGAAACACTTGGAGGTGGGGTGGGATATCACTTTGAAGGACTTCACCCCCAAGTATATCGCCTTCCATGAGATCGCCCGGGGCATCCGCGACAACACCATTGACGCCGGCATCATCGCCGCGGGCGCACCCATTGCGGCGGTCATGGAACTGGCCCGTGACATCCCCATTCGCATCCTGGACGTCGAGGAACCCGCCCTGAAGCGCCTGCGGGAAAAGTTTAACAACGTGGTCCCCATCACCTTCCCGGCCGGCATGTATCCGGGGATCGAGAAGGCCACTCGCACCTACACCCTGCCCCAGATGTGGCTGTGTCGCGCAGAGATGTCCGAGGAGATGGTTTACCGGATGCTCAAGGCGGTCTATGGCCACGAAGAGGAAAAGAACAGCATCCACCCCATGGCGAAAATGTACGTTCCGGTTAATGCCTTTCGGGGGTCGGACGGCGTGCCGGTGGGATATCACCCGGGAGCCATTAAATATTATAAGGAAGTGGGAATTTGGGACAAGAGGGCCCAGTACTACCGCTGATGCGGGCATCGTCGTCGCTTACCGGCGCCTGCATCATGGGCCGGTAAGCGCTTGGTGCGCAACCAGATCACCATCCAGAATGCATCGACCATGGCAACAAAAACCGACATGGAAATCGAAAAGACCGAAGGACCGAGAATCCCCCTGCTCATAAAGCTGATTGCCATAGCCATGAGCTTGTTCCAGTTATACACGGGTCTTTTTCAAATGACCGCCATGAACCAGCGGGTGACTCACGTCACCTTCGGCCTGGTTCTCATCTTCCTGCTATACGGCTGGAAATATCAGAAAAAGGAGAAGATTTCCTGGGACGGCTATCTGCTGGCCGGCATCACCTTGGCCATGGGCGTATATGTGCTTTGCACCTGGTTCACCAAGGTGGGCAAAATGGGCATGAGCCCGCCCGGATACCAATTGGTGCTGGGTGCTATCTTCATCCTGTTATGCATGGAAGCCTCCCGGCGCACCCTGGGCTGGGTCTTCCCCATCATCGCCGCGCTGGCCATGGCCTACGCCCGCTTCGGTGAAATCATGCCCGATATCATCGCCCACAAGAACTATCCTCTGGAGCGGCTGATCGACAGCATGTTCATCACCACCGAGGGCGTGTTCGGGATGCTGGCCGGCATATCGGCCACCTATATCTTCCTGTTCATTCTCTTCGGAGCCATGCTGCGCGAGGCCGGCGGCGGCCAGTTTTTCATCAATCTCTCTTTCAGCCTCTTCGGCCACGTCCGGGGGGGGCCGGCCAAAATCGCGGTGGTGGCCAGCTCCCTGTTCGGAATGCTCTCCGGCAGCGGCACCGCCAACGTCGCGGGCACCGGGCAGATCACCATCCCCCTGATGAAGAAGAATGGCTACTCCGCCACCTTCGCGGGGGCGGTGGAAGCGGTGTCCAGCGCCGGCGGCTTGTTGATGCCGCCCATCATGGGCAGTGCCGTGTTCATCATCATGGAGATACTGGGTGTAAACTATATCACCATTATGAAGGCGGCAGGGCTCTCCGCCCTGCTCTACTACACCGGTCTGTTTTTAATGATCGATATCGAGGCCCAAAAAACGGGCATGGTGGGACTGCCCAAGAGTCAGCTGCCCAGTTTTAAGAAAACCGTTAAGGAAGGGTGGTTCTTCCTCATACCCATTGCGGTGCTTATTTTCTCCCTGGCTTACTCCAAGGTCTCGGTGACCCGGGCCGCCTTCTGGGCCACCATCGCCGTGCCCCTGTGCACCCTCCTGGGTGGCCGAGCGCGCATGATGACCCCCAGGCAGATTATCCGGGGCCTGCAGAACGGGGCCATAACCGCCCTGCCGGTGGTAGCCATCCTCTCGCTGGGCGGGGTTGTGCTGGGCATGATCACCCTCACCGGCCTCGGGCTCATGATGTCCAGCATGCTCATCGAGCTCTCCGGCGGCAACTTGTTGATTCTGCTGTTTCTCACCATGATTGCCTCGTTCATCCTGGGCATGGGAGTACCGCCTGTGGCGGCCTACATCGTACTGGCCATCCTGGTGGTACCCGCCTTGATCAACATGGGGGTGTTTCCCCTGGCCGCGCACCTGTTCGTCTTTTATTTTGCCACCATGGCCGGCGTCACTCCACCCATGGCCCCGGATGCCTTTGTGGCGGCGGGCATATCCGGGGCGCCCATGATGCGCACCGCATTCGCAGCCTGCCGCCTGGCCCTCGTCATTTTCCTCATTCCTTACATGTTCGTCTACAACAACGCCCTTTTACTCGTGGGTGACTTCGGGAAGATTGTCCAGGTGTGCTGCACCGCTTTGATCGGCGTCTTGGGCCTGGCCTTCGCGGTGCAAAATTATTTGCACGGAAAACTCAACGTGGTTTTTCGGATTCTGTTGTTCGTGGGCAGCGCTATGCTGATCTATCCCAGTTGGGCCACGGACATCATCGGCGGTTCGGTGGTAACGGGAGTTTACCTCATCCGCTCGCCCAAGCTGCGCGCCAGACTCTTTCAGCATCAGCGGTCCGGACTCGGCGGACCACAATCGGAAATTGGGGATATCCGTGCAGAGTAAATCCTACTTGTTGAACATGACTTGGCAGGAGTTCCAGACGGCAATAACTCCGAAAACCGTGGTGGTAATCCCTCTCGGCTCGGCCGAGCTGGAGGGGACCCATTTACCGTTGGGCGTGGACATCATCGCCGCCGAGGGGGTGGCCGCTCGGTTGACCGGCCTGGAGGGCGTTATCATCGGTCCCAGCATTCCAATAGGCTACTCCAAGTGGTTCCTCCCCTTTCCCGGTACGATCTCACTGGAGCAGGACACCCTTATCAAGCTTCTGAACGACTATTGTACCAGCCTGATCCGCCACGGAGTGGCCCGCCTGGTGTTCTTGAACTCTCACCGGGGCAACAACGGGGCGGTGGAAACGGTGGCCCATTCTCTGATTGATGCACACAGGGTCGAGGTGGGCATGCTCAACGTCTGGAAGCTGGCAGGCCAACTCACCGCCGGTCGGGACCTGGTGGCAGAGGGCGGCTTCAAACACGGAGGGGAGATCATGACTTCGCTGATGCTGGCCCTGCGGCCGGAGAGCGTCGACCGGAGCAATATCCGGCCGGACCGGGTGAAACAGGCGCCGAAATCGCGCTTTAACTTTAAAAACTCCCTGGGCGACGCGGAATTCGATGGGGCCGTGCAGACGGTGTTCCGGAACATCCGCCAAGTGACCGACACCGGCATCATGGGGGACCCCAGCGCGGCCAGCGCTGAGAAGGGCGGGACCATCCTGGAGATGGTGGCGGCCTACGCGCGGAGCTATCTGGCGGAGTTCAGAAACCTTTAGAAATTTAGAATTGGAGAATGGGTGTGGGGGAACATTGCGGAGCGGGGCTGGCTGAGTCCATCGTGGATTGCTGTAGCAACACCGGGTGGGAAGATATCCCGCCCCGGGCGCGGGAATATACCAAGCTGTTGATCATGGACACCCTGGGCGTGGCCATGCCCGGCCGCCTGGCCCCGGGCTGCCCCCAGGTGACCGACTTGGTCGGATACTGGGGAGGCGCGCCTCTGTCCAGCCTGCTTTTTCACGATCAGAAACTATCGCCTCCTCTGGCCGCCCTGGCCAACAGCATGATGATGCACGCCCTGGATTTTGACGACACCCTGGACGCATCGGCCCTGCACTGCATGGTATCGGTGCTGCCCGCTGCCCTGGCCGTGGCCGAGGCCGAGGGCCCCATCGACGGGCGCCGTTTCATCACCGCCTGCGTCCTCGGGGTTGATGTAATCTGTCGCCTGAGCCTGGGTATCACCACGCCTTTATCCTGGATACGCACCGCCACCTGCGGCTCCTTCGGGGCGGCGGTGGCGGCGGCCAAGCTGTTGGGCCTGGACAGGGAGGGCATCCGTAACGCCCTGGGCGCGGTCTACGCCCAGACTGCGGGCAACGCCCAGGGTCTCATCGAAGGCCGCCTGATCAAGCGCATGCAGCCCGGCTTCGCGGCCCGGGCCGGGGTGGAGGCGGCCTACTTTGCCCGGGCCAGCATCACCGCCAGCCGCGATTTCCTAGAGGGCCCCTACGGCTACTACAACCTGTATGAAAAGGGGGCTTACAATCCCGCTCCGGTGCTCGCGGGCTTGGGCCGGGATTTTCTGATCAACCGACTGAGTATCAAGCCCTATCCGTGCTGTCGCATGACCCATTCCTCCATCGACGCTGCCCTGGAACTGGCCCCCTCTCTGAAAGGTGCGGCAGATCGGATCGAGGCCATCGAGGTACGGGCTTCCGGCATGGTAGCCGAAATGGTGGGCAAGCCCATGGTGCCGGGTGACAACCCCCAGGTGGACGCCCAGTTCAGCATCCCCTACACGGTGAGTGTCGCGCTGCTTCGGGGTGACGTGTTCCTGGGGGATTTCGAGCCGGCGGCCGTCCATGACCCGAGGGTCCTGGCCCTGGCGGACAAGGTGAAGGTCGCGGTCGATCCACTGATCCCTTCAAACGACCTGATGCGTGCGGCTTTGAGCATTGAGCTTGCCGGTGGAAAGTACCTGGAAAGCCTCATCGAGGCCCCCCTGGGCAACCCGGCCCGGCCCATGGATATGGACATGTGCCGCGAGAAGTTCAACAAGTGCCTGGCCTACAGCGGTTTGGCGCTGGACCCGGGCCGCGTCCGGGAATTGTTGGATTTCATCACCGGACTGGACCGGGCCAATGACGTCGGAAGTATGGTCCGGCTCGTGAGGGCTGAGCCATGCGCGCCTTGAGCCAAATCTTTGACGAGGCCGCCGTCGGGTATGACGCACTGCGCAGTCAGGTCATCCCCTGCTTTCAGGATTTCTATGGGGCCATCGCGCGGATTATCCCTTTTGACCCTCGGCGAAAGCTGTCAGTGCTGGATCTGGGGTCCGGTACCGGCCTGGTGAGCGAACTGATCCGGGCCGCCTTTCCCCACAGCTCCGTCCTCGCGCTGGACGGCTCGGAGGGCATGCTGGTACGGCTTCGAGAGCGCTTCGCGGACGACGCACGGGTCCGGGCCGAAGTGAGGGACTACAGCGACGGGCCCCTGCCGTGTGGCCAGGATTTGATCGTATCGGCCCTATCCATCCACCATTTGAACGATACGGACAAACAGCGCCTCTTCGGTACCGTCTTTGACTCTCTGAACCCGAACGGCATGTTCATCAACGCCGATCTGGTGCACGGCTCCTCGGAGGAGGTGGAGCGCCACTTTCAGGACGTCTGGCGGATACACCTGGAGGCCGGCGACATTCCCCGCTCCGAGCTGGAGCAGATCTACCAGCGCATGGGCTACGACCTGACCTCCCCCCTGGAAGCCCAGCTTTCCTGGTTACGAGCAGTGGGGTTTATGGATGTGGAATGCTACTACAAGTACAACAACTTCGCGGTGTACGCGGGACGGCGGTCAGACCCGTCGGCCCACGGCCGGACCGCATGACAGGTGAGAGTGGATCGGTGAACAAGACATGGCACGCAGCAATAGCATAAAGAAGGACCTGGCCAAGTACCTGGGCGACAAGTTCGTTTTCGACGACAAACCCACCAATCTGGTCTACGCCAAGGATGTGATGCCCTACGACCTGGAGGAGCACAATATCCCCTGCGCCGTGGCGCGCCCTGCAAACGCGGCCCAGGTGGCCCAGGTGCTCAAATACGCAAATCAGAAAAAACTGCCGGTGCACATCCATGGCTCGGGCACCTCCCTTGTGGGTCTGGCCCGGCCTAAGGCGCGGGGTATCGTCCTGGATACCGCCCGTTTGCAGATGCTCGATATCTACCCCGAGCGGGCATACTTCGAGGCGGGGGCCGGGGTGCACCTAGCCAAAGTACGCGCGGCCCTGACACCGCACAAGGCGCTTCTGCCCATTTTCCCGGGCAGTGAGCTGGTGGCCACCATCGGCGGCTCCATCTCGGTGAACACCAGCGCCCACGCCGTGGACAGCGCGCTGGGAAAGCCGGGCGACTATGTCCTGGGTCTTGAAGTGGTACTCCCCACCGGCGAAATCATCCAGACCGGCACCGAGTCCCTGCGCCGGCCGGCCGGGGTGGAACTGACCAAGCTGATGGTGGGCTCGGAGGGCCTGTTGGGGGTGATCACCAAAGTGCGCATGCGCCTGGTGCCCAACCCCTTTACAACCAACATCGTGGCCTATTATGGAAAAACCGAGGACATTTTGGCCACCGTCATGGAAATGTATCGTCAGGGGATCAGCCCACCCATGTTCTTCGAGTACCTGGACGAGACTTCCTCCAAGATAGGATTCGAGGCGGTGGGCCTGAAACCGCCCACCGGCGCGGTGGCCATGATGAGCCTGCACGCGGACAACCCGGAAGGATGCCGGGCCAAGGCCGAAAACTTTCTCGAATTTCTTAAACGGGGCAACCCCTTGCAGGCCGGTATCGTGGACGACCCCGCGGAGTGGGGCAAAGTGTGGAGTTCCCGAGCCGAGGCGGGCAACTACGTCTACCGCCGCGGATCCACCTTTGGCAGCGAGGTAACTCCTCGGGTGGACAAGCTGCTGGACGCCTTTCAGGAGACCCGTCAGTTCATCCTGCATCTGGAGGCATACCCTTCGCCCCAGTTCATCTCCTTCGGCCACATCGGCGCACCCACCCTTCACGGCTACGCCTTCCTGCCCACCAAGGATATTCCCAGCGAGGTGAAAAAGGCGATCACCCTGGAGGTACGCGACAAGTCCGAGGCCATCAATGCCAAGTACGGCGGCTGCGGGGGCGAATGGGGACTCACGGCCCAGCGGGTCGGCTTTTTGCGGCTCCGCTACGGCCAGGACTATTACCAGGTCTTGGTTAGGTTGAAAAAGGGACTGGATCCCAACAATATTCTGAACCGCGGAAATCTCGAGGGATGGCTTTGAAATTGACAGAAAATCCCAGAACGGAGCTTTTAAACGAGCTGGCCAAATGCAGGGCCTGCCGTTTTTGCGTGGACGTCTGTCCCACCTATCAGGTCAGCCAGGGGCTGGAGGCGCTCTCCTCCTTCGGTCGCCTGCAGATTATCAGGCACCTGTTGACCGGCCACCTGGAACTGGACGATTCGTTGAGCTACGCCCTTTACTCCTGCCTGCTGTGCCGTCGCTGCGAAAACGTGTGCAAAAGCAAGGGGCAGGCCGTCGAGATCTGCCGAACCATCCAGCAGGGTCGGGCCTATCTGGCCCCCCGCTACGCCAAGGAGGTGGCCGGTAATGTCTAACACTCGCCGCATGATCGCCCAGGCACTGAGCACCCTGAATCGCAATACTTTTGAAACCAATGATCCTCTCGGCTTCAAGGGAGACTACTGGACCGGCTGGGCCCGAGGCCTGAATCTGCCCCGGGCGGGCGCCCCCTGCCTCTACACCGGCCGCATGTACCAGATGCTGCCCTACGCCATGCAGGTGAGCAAGCTAGCCAACCGGTACCAGGGCTGGCTGGCCTGCCCGGGCGTGGCAAAGCTGATGGCATGGGGCAACCGACTGGCAGGCGAGCGGACCATCCGACGTCTTGCCGCCTCGGCCGGGGAGATGGAACAGCGCGGCCGTCGCAGCCTGCGGGGTATCCTGGCCGGGCTCAAAGCGGCCGGCGTTGAACCGGCTTATCTTTACGACGCAGAGCCCTACAGCGGGGTGCTGCTGCACGACCTGGGGGTGGACATGGGCGCCCAGCGGCAGGCGGCGCGCTTGGCCTCGCTGTTTCAGTTGCATGGCTTCGGCGAAGTGATCGCAGTGGACCCTCACACCACGCATTTTCTAAGAAATGTGGTCCCCGGGCAGATGGAGGGCGCCGGCGTGGCGGTACGCCACTACATGGAACTCCTGGCCTTCTCCGTCCATCGGCTCAAACCGCGGGGTGATCTGCCCATAAAGGAGATAGTAGTTCACGACTCCTGCGTCATGGCACGCCATTTGGGTCTAATCGACCAGACCCGGGAGGTCGCCCGGGCCTTGGGCCTGAACGTAAAGGAGCCGCCCAACCGGGGTCCAGATACCGCTTGCTGCGGAGGCCCCATCGAATACGCTTTCGAGGAGTTGAGCACCGAGGTTTCGCTCCTGAGGGCTCGGGAGTTGGCCGGAGTGAGCAGTCAAGTGATGATCACTTGCCCCATCTGTCTCATCAACCTGGCCCGGCACGAAAAGGAGTTGGGTTTGAGGGTTTGGGACCTGGGGGAGCTCCTGGACTTGGCCTTTCCCGGAGAGCGATCCGCTGGTTGAACAGCATAGAGGTGATGATGGACAGCAAGGAACGCGTGGGCCTATTATTCCAGGGGCAGCGCCCGGACCGGGTGCCCCTGCATGCCCTGAGCAACGCCTTTAACAGCGTCAATGCCGGTTACGAGGCCAGCATCGCCTACACCGACGCGGCCAAGGGCTTCGAGGCCATGCTCTGGACCTACCGGCAATACGACTGGGAACTCCACATCCAATATTGCCTCCACTCGGTAACCGCGGTGATGGACTTCGGCGGCAAAGTGCGCATGCCCGAGGGGCCGTACGAGGGAGCACTGATCGTAGAGGAGAATCCCATGCAAAAGGCGACGGATTTCGACCGCCTTCTGCTACCCGACCCGCGCGCCGCCGGCCGCATCCCCCAGGCCCTGGAGTATGCCCGTTTGCAGCACGATCACGGACTGCCGGCCACCTTTTTCAGCCGTTCGCCGTTCACCTTCGCGGCCAATTTCTGCGGCCTGGAGACCTTCGCCAGGTGGTTGTTCAAGGAAAAGGAACTCTGCCGCCGCTTGATGGACCTGGCCCTGGAGCACATGATGCGGGTGATGGCGATCTGGGTGGAGGAGTTCGGCCCCAAGGACGTGTGGCTGTGGATCAGCTCCCCCAGCGAGTCAAACCAGATCCTCTCCCCCCGGTTCTTCCAACAGTTCGCCTTGCCTTATCATCACCTGCTCCATCAGCGGGTCCGGGAGTTGGGGATAACCCGCTTCGGCTTCCACATCTGCGGCGACCAGAACAAGAACCTCCCCGCCCTAGCCGAGGCTGCGCCCTGGCCCCATCCCTCTCTGCTCAGTTTCGGCCACGAAGTGGATATAGGGGACGCGGCCCGCTATTTCCCCAAGGACATCATCTACGGCAACATAGAGCCCTCCTTCATCCAAACGGCCCCGCCCCGGGCGGTTTACGACATGGCCCGGGCCACGGTGGAAAAGGGCAAACGCCTGGACAACGGTTTTGTGCTGGGCACCGGCTGCGGCCTGCCCTGCACCGCCCCGGCGGCCAAGGTCTTTGCGATAACCAAGGCGGTACAGGATTTAGGCGCCTATTAGACGGGGGATGCGGTTTTAAATCCAATACCCGTGAATGAATCGCATTCATGCTGCTTCCTGATATAGGATTTCAATATCCTGCATGAAATTCGTACATTCTGATTTGTCGGTACTTCGCTTTCGTTTGAAATTTGACATTTTTACTTTTACAGCTCTTGGATTACGTCTCGGTCTCCGCGGTCTATCAATTTTTGAATTTGCGATCATTTTAAGTAAAAAGAGCCGCTCCCTTTTTTTTCTCTTCTCTGCTGATATACTCATGAGCGCCGCGCATTCAATTATTATATCAACAGTTTCCAGGAAACTGATCAACAACGGATCACCGCCTTCCATATCTGTTGATTCTTTTATCAAAGATCGAATCAGATTGTATGCGGTCAGGATGCAATACAACTCCTGTTCTACTAAATCACTACGTTTACTTCGAAAAATAGTCGGCATCTGTCCCTTAAGGGTGGCGCATTGATGCGTCTTTATTTCGTCGAAGGCAATTTCTATATCCCAACGTTTGTGGTAATGGGCGATAATCTCTTGTGCAGTGATAGCCGGGTCCAACAGAGTTGTAATTAAACGGACAGGTCGGAAGCCTGGGATTCGAAAATGAATTACACGAACAATTATTTTTACTTTTTTCCAACTTTTGCGGCCGCTATACGGATTGACCGATACAACAACTTTTCCTATAATTTCGCTCAGATAACTGCCATCAGCCATTTGAGATCCGGAAATTGCTTTTAATTTGACGGATGTTGCAACTTTCAAGATATATTGAGCCCCATTTTCGTACATATAGTTGGCCAAATAAAATGAGTAAAATCCTGCATCGAAAAGGAATAAACATTTGTTTTTCGAACATCTTTTTAAGATTTCAAACATTAGTGTTCTTTCGCCGGTCTTTTTGCCTTTATAGGGCGCATATGCGATATCGATAATGCGACGAGCACATAGAGCCATTAGCGCAACGGCTCTGATTTGAGGGAATGCGCCATAGCCTCTTCCCGATTTGTGTTTTCCAAATTTTTGCCGATTGCTTTCCGTATCTGGCATCGTCATAGATGTGCCATCAAACATGACGGTTATCAGTCCGTAGAAATCGGGAGTGACATCTTTGAAAATTGAAGAAAATCTTTGAAAAATTGTACGAAAAACATCAACCCCCATTTTTGATCGAGCATGAGTGATCGCACCATCACTAACAATTTTTTTTAAAGTTCAAAGACTTCCAACGAAATCCAGAAAACAACCAGTTCAGAGTTTTGCTATAATTTGAATCCCGACGTAAAGCCAACGCAAAACACAGCCAAACCAAAATGCACGGGGTCAAAATCGTACCTTTCCTGTATTTATCTTTTTGATATTCTTTGAGAACCTCATCAATGATTGGCTGAATGATTGGCTCAAAAGGCGCAAACACAAAATCATTTCCAATTTTGGAAAAGGCTTCTACGACGCTTTTCATCATGGCTCTACCCTCATCTCAATTGTCGGATTAAATGGTCATCGGATGACCCCATCAAGAGGGTATCTGAGCATGAAAAAAATGTCCCGCGCCATATTTTGGGTCTATGAACCGAAATCAGAAGTCTGTTCTTATTTCCCCCGTTTTTCGTCCTTTTTTATAGAATATCTTTATATTTTGGCAATTAGCTGAAGATACCAATCATTTTGCAGCAGTGAATTGAATTCATTAAAGGGTATTGGTTTTAAATCGTCACGTGACCCTTGACCGGAATGCGAAAGTTTCCTAACATTCCGAAAACATAAAAACGCTGCTGAGGGGAGACGAGAATGGCTTTCAATCCTGATTTTGCGTCACCGTGTGGTCTCTATTGCGGGGTTTGCGCAATCCACATAGCCCATAGGGATGACAACCTGAAATTCAAGGAACGCCTGGTAAACCTGTACAAAGGAGGCGTATCCGGAAAGGGGACGCTGCCAAACAGTGAAAATCTTTCTACTAAAGATATTCATTGCGGCGGATGCTTTTCAGATGATCGGTTCATGCATTGCCGGCAGTGTGAAATCAGGGACTGCACGGAAAAGCGAGGCATTGATGGGTGCCATCAATGCGATGATTTCCCCTGTTCATTCATTGACAATTTTTCAATGACGGTCGGAAAAAAAGTGATTTTACGGAGCGTGCCATACCGCAAAAAGGTGGGCACCGAAAAATGGATTGAAGACGAGGAGAAGCGTTATTATTGCCCTGAGTGCGGGAGGAAAGTTTTCAGAGGGGCCGTAAAATGCTATCGGTGTAAAGCCCTACTCGATTTGGATTGAGGATGGTTCTAATGGCCGTCTAGGCGGGCATCGAGATAGCGACGTGCCACCTTCATCATGAATCGACGGGATGAATGGCGCCTGTCGCCGGCAGGCCATCTCGGGCCAGGGGTGCCTCGGTTATCATGCATCAAAAAGAGGGTCTGCTTCGGCAGACCCTCTTTTTGAGTATTTTTTTGCGGTTTGAAGTTCTAGAAAGGATAAGCCTCCAGATCAATAATCCGGTCCGCAATCTCCCTTTTCAGCGTCACGGCGTCGATGGGTTGATAACGGGCCAGTTTCTTGACGCCCGCCAGTTGGGTCCTGAGCATGTCGCCTTCTTCCACGTAGGCGATGATCTGTTTGGCCCAGCTTTCAATTTTAGGAATTGTGTCGTCAACGTAAACCTTGACGGCGTCAATCTGGTATTTCGCCTTTTCTTCCCCCGCTTTGTCAATGATCTTGAGGGTTCTTAAAAGGCCGCTTTCCATGGCGAATATCTCAATAATGATATCGGCCAGCTTGCCCAGCACTTCCTGCTCTTTGGCCAGTTTCTGCTGAAACTTCATGGCGGCGCCGCCGGCAATCATCAAAGCCAGTTTTTTCATCATTTTGATCATGTGTTCCTGAAGTGCCAGGGGCGTATCGGGCAATTGTACGGAAAGGGGCGAATAGCTCATGAGTTCTCCGGGAATGGCCTGGGCCGCTTGCAGCAGGTTCAGCTTCCCTTTCATGGCGCGCTGCATGAGCGTTCCCGGGACGAGCATGCGGTTGATCTCGTTGGTTCCTTCCCAGATGCGGTTGATGCGGGAATCCCTGTAATACCGCTCAGCCGGGTACTCCGCACAAAATCCGTAACCACCTAAGATCTGCACATATTCATCCACACAGAAATCAAGGGTCTCCGAACCGTAAACTTTTGCGATGGAGCACTCGGCCGCATACTCTTCAATGGCCTTGGCGTTTTCTTCGCCGCTCTTTTTAGCCTCGGCATCCAGGGTTCCCAGTTTGTTATCAAACATTCCCGCCAGCCGGTACATGATGCTTTCGCTCATGTACCCTTTGACCGCCATGTCGGCCAGTTTGGTTTTAATCAGGCCGAAACTGCTGATGGGCACTTTGAACTGAATACGGCCGTTGGCGTATTTGACGGCTTCCCCGACGCACCCTTTACAGCCCCCAACCGTTGCGGCGCCCAGTTTCCATCGGCCGATATTTAAAATGTTAAAGGCGATTTTGTGCCCTTTTCCGATTTCAAACAGGACGTTTTCCACCGGAACTTCCGCGTCTTCAAAGATGACGGGCCGTGTGGAGGAACCATGGGCCCCCATTTTTTTCTCTTCTTTTCCCGTCGAGACGCCTTTGAAATCCTTCTCAACAATAAAACCGGTGAAATCTTCGCCATTCACCTTGGCGTAGACGATAAAGCTGCTGGCCCAACCGGCGTTGGTGATGAACATCTTTTCACCGTTGATGATGTAATGTTTTCCGTCTTCGGAGAGGACCGCCTTGGTCTTGGCGTTCAGAGCATCGGACCCTGCGCCCGGCTCGGTCAGACAGTAGGCGCCGCACCATTCACCGCCGGCCAGTTTGGGCAGGTATTTCTTTTTTTGCTCCTCGTTTCCGAAATAGACAATCGGGAGCGTCCCGATGCCCGTATCGGCGCCGTAGACCACGGCAAATGAACCGGCAACCCCAAGGGCTTCCGTAACGATGGTGGTGCTCACCTTATCGAGCCCCATGCCGCCGTATTCTTCCGGAATATCGGTTCCCAATAACCCCAGTTCGCCGGCTTTCGCCAGCAGGGAAAGGGTGAGCGCCTCATCTTTTTCTTCCAGTTGATCGATATGGGGATGGATTTCCTTTACCACGAAATCCCTGGCCATATCCATGATCATGCGATGTTCTTCCGTAAAATCTTCAGGCGTAAATACTTCTTCGGGGGTCGCATTCGAAATAAGGAAGTCTCCGCCCACAAAAACTTTTTTTTCCGCCATGGTTTTGCTCCTTTCAGCAAATATGTGATCGTTGGTTATTCTGTTAGTAATCTTCCACTTCAAAGAGGCCCGCGGCACCCATTCCGAAACCGATGCACATGGACACCAGTCCCCATCGGGCTTTCCGCTCCTGCATTTCATAGATCAACTGGGTTGTCAGTTTGGCTCCCGTACACCCGAGAGGGTGCCCCAGGGCGATGGCGCCGCCGTTCACGTTGGTGATCTCCTCATTGATGCCCAGTTCGTTGATGCAGTAGATGGCCTGGGCCGCAAAGGCTTCGTTTAATTCGATCAGGTCCAGCTGGTCAATGGACATACCCGCCAGCTTGAGCACTCTTGGAATGGCCACTGCGGGACCCACCCCCATGACTTCGGGCTCGCATCCTTCCACCGCATGGTACCGGAAGGTGGCCATTGGCTTGAGCCCCAGCTCCCTGGCCTTTTCTTTGCTCATGAGCAGAACGGCCGCCGCCGCATCACTGGTCTGGGAAGAGTTGCCGGCGGTGACGCTGCCATTCGGTTTAAACGCCGGCGGAATCTTACCGATGCTCTCTTTGGTGGTTCCGTAGCGCACCCCTTCGTCCTGATCGAAGATCACCTCTTCAAACTCAAATTTGCCGTTGGGTAATTGTCTTTGTTTTTTCACTTTCATGGGCACGATCTGGCTCTTGAAACGCCCTTCTTTAACCGCTCTTTCAGCCTTTTGCTGGCTCTTGGCGCCAAATTCGTCCTGCTCGTCCCGTCCGATGTTGAATCGTTCCGCCACATTTTCAGCGGTCAACCCCATGCCGGTAAAAGCGCCGGGGCGCATGTCCACCAGGGCCGGGTTGGGGTACATCATGCTCCCTCCCATGGGGATCTGGCTCATACTTTCAACACCGCCGGCCACCACCACGTCGGAAAAACCGCACATGATTTTTTCGGCGGCAATGGCGATGGCCTGAAGCCCCGAAGAGCAGAATCGGTTGACGGTCATACCGGGAATGCGGTCCGGCCACCCCATGCTCATAACCAGCACTCTCCCCAGGTTCAAGCCCTGGACGGACTCGGGAAACGTACACCCGATCACCACATCATCAATCACCATCGGGTCCAGGTCGTTGGCCCGTTTCATTAAATCTCCCAGTACGGCACACCCCATGGCTTCGGGACGGGTATTCTTCAATATTCCTCGAGGGGCCTTTCCAGCTGCGGTTCTGCAGGCAGCAACCACTACGGCTTCTTTCATCATATTTTCCTCCCCTGTTATTGTTTAGGTTATCCTGTTTGTTGTCCATTCTGTCGTTAAGGTTTCATCCTCAGAAGCTAGTTTCTCAGCGGTTTCCCGGTGGTCAGCATATGCTGTATCCTGGCTTGTGTCTTGGGATCTCCCAGAAGGCTCAGGAAAGCCTCCCGTTCCAAATCGAGGAGGTATTGTTCCGTAACCACGGTCCCTTCCTGAACGGCGCCGCCGCAAAGGATATATCCGACCTTATTGGATACGGTCACATCATGGTCTGTTATATAGTTCTGCTCGTGCATGGTCCAGAGCCCCAGTTTGATCATGGCATAGGTGTTTTCCCCCGGTACCCGCAGATCATCTCTGGGCCTTCTGGGGGCGTAGCCCTCCAGGTTCATGGCCAGTACCGTATTCTTGGCGTCCTGGATCTGGTAATCGCGGTTGACGGTCATCTTGTCCGTGTCCTTGAGGTAACCCAGACTGACGGCCTCCGGGCCGGAGGTGGCCACCTTGGCCATGGCAATGGCCTCAAAGGCCCTGGCAATGAAAGGCATCATTTCAATCTGTTTGGGATACAGGCCGCCCCTTTTTACTTCAAAGAGGTGCTCCGTGTTCCGAATAAACAACTCTTTGGTGCCGCCGCCCGCGGGAACCAGCCCAACACCCGCTTCCACGAGGCCCATGTAGGTCTCCGCGGCAAAGCGCACCCGGTCGGAAGCGAGACAGATTTCACATCCGCCCCCCAGGGCCAGACCCGCGGGCGCCGCGACCACCGGTTTATCCAGATATTTCAATTTCATGAAGGAATCCTGAAACACTTTGATCATCCAGTCGAGATCATCCCATTCCTCTTCCTGGGCGGTAAACAGGATCAGCGGCAGGTTGGCGCCGGCCGAAAAATTCGTGCCGTGATTGGCGATGACAAGGCCGTCAAAATCGCTGCTCACAATATCCACGGATTTCATGACCATGCTGACGATATCGTCGCCC
The DNA here is from genome assembly GCA_963663335.2 of Desulfatiglandales bacterium. Lineage (GTDB taxonomy): Bacteria > Desulfobacterota > DSM-4660 > Desulfatiglandales > Desulfatiglandaceae > NaphS2. Next base: position 2,358,415 of record CAXXLN010000002.1, read on the forward strand.
ATGGCGTTCATTTTGGTGTGGAATTCCAGACAGGCCACCCCGTCGCCCAGATCGATGAGGGAGGCACCCGTATTTCCCGCAACCAGCTTGTTTCGCTCTTTCAGTGACGGCAGGAGAATAATGCCGGGTTTCACCGGTACTTCCTGGTAATCCTTGGTACCGATATCGTAAAAATAGAGGTTGCCGGCCTCCTTTTTGTAGAAGGTTTCCTTGCCGCTCTCCAGCATTTCCGCCACCCACGCGGGAATCTCATACCCGGCTTCTTTCATTTTGGCGGTGGATTTCGCGACGCCGATGGCATCCCAGGCTTCAAAAGGGCCCAGTTTCCGGGCAAATCCCCATTTTAGAGCATTATCCACATTGACGATGTCGTCGGCGATTTCGGGAATGCGGTTGGCGGCATAGATGAGGGTTTCGCTCTGCGTCTTGAAGGTAAATTCGCCGGCCGGATCCTTGGCGTAATAGAGCGCTTTGATTTTATTGCCGACACCGGAGGCATTCTTGGCCGCCTCCAAGGAGCCGAATTTCACCTTTTCCTGGGGGGTGTGCTCCAGCGTATTGTAGTCCAGGGAGAGAATAACCCGTTTACCGTCGGCATCCTTGCTTTTCTTGTAGAATCCGGCCCGGGTCTTTTCACCCAGCAAACCCTTTTCGAGCATCTTCTGAATAAATTCAGGGGCCTTGAATATTTCGCGTTTTTCGTCTTCGGGGGATCCATCGTACACATTGTCGGCCACGTGCAGCAGAGTGTCCAGGCCGACCAGATCTCCGGTTCGGAACGTAGCGCTTTTGGCGTTGCCGACTATGGGGCCCGTCAGCTTGTCCACCGCTTCCACGGAGAGTCCCAGCTCCATCATGGCCTTGATGGCGGCGAACATGCTGAAAGTTCCCACCCGGTTGGCCACAAAATTCGGGGTATCCTTGGCGTAGACAATGCCTTTGCCCACCTTCTTCTCACAGACTTCTGCCAGGGTTTCCACCACCTCGGGAAGGGTGTCAGGACCCGGTACGATTTCCAGAAGCTTCATGTAGCGCGGGGGATTGAAGAAATGGGTAATGGCGAAATATTTCTGAAAATTTTCGGAACGGCCTTCACACATCTCTTTGGCCGGTATACCGGAGGTGTTTGAGCTGATAATGGTGCCGGGTGTTAACACGGATTCAATCTTTTCAAAGACCTTCTGTTTGATGTCCAAACGTTCCACCACCACCTCAATGATCCAGTCCACGTCCTTTAACAGGGCGAGATCGTCTTCCAGATTGCCGATGGTGATCAGTTTGGCATTTTTCGGAATATAAAAGGAGGCGGGTTTCGATTTTAGCGCAATGTTCAGCCCATTTTTGCCGAATTTGTTTCTGAAGCTTTTGCTCTCAAGCGTGAGTCCTTTTTTCCTGTCGTCTTCCGTGAGTTCGGGGGGAACAATATCGAGCAAAACCGTTTCGATGCCCACATTGGCTAGCTGGGCAGCGATGGTAGCCCCCATGACGCCTGCACCGATGACGCCGGCCCTATTTATTTTTTTGTCCATAGACACCTCCTTAGCGTGTTCGAATATTAATGTCGCGCTTCTAACGGATTTTCCGCAAAAAGCTGCATCGGGAAATCATGAATGAATTCTCATTCATTTTTGGAAGCTAGTATGGCTGGGAATTGAAGTCAAGCTTTTTTTTCGTTTGTTCAAAAAGTGTAAAGAGCGCGGATTGTGCGGAGTGGAGATGAATTTGAGAGGGATTGTTTGTCACGCAAAGCCGCTAAGCCTCAAAGGCAAATAAGCTTTCAGGTTTCTCTTTGCGGGCCTGGCGGCTTTGCGTGAGATATTAGAGCGTGTTTGAAACCGTTACCAGTTGATATGGCACTCGGGCCCTGCGACTTCAAGAAGTTCGTTAAAAATGATATTGAGATTGACAACACCCACAATTTTCCCATCGCTTTTGACAAACTGCTGACGAACCTTGTCCTTGAAAAGCGTATAGATGCCCTCGGTCACTTTATCTTCGGCTTCCAGGCTGGATGCCTCAATGGGGGACATAATATCCTTTACGTTTTTGTGGGCCTCCTGCTTGATCAAGTCTGCAAAGCTGGAATGCAGCCATTTGAAGTGTTCCTGCACATCCCCCACTTGCGTCGACACATCCCGGGCACGACCGGACCGCATGGCGCTGTAGGCTTTGGAGACTTCGGGGTTTTTGGCAGGTTCCGGGACCAAGCCCCGGATCAGATCATACATGGAAAGCTTTCCGACGATATCGTCTTTGTCATCCACTACCAGCAGGGTCTTGTGAGAATTTCCCTGTTTACCGGCTTTCAGGTCTTCATAGTTCCTTTTCAGTATAATCATGGCATCGCAGAGCTGCGCGTCGATTTTCACTCTGTCATACTCCTCAATGGGCGCCATTATGTCTTTCACTTTTTTAGATTCGGTCATCTCTATTTACCTCCTGGGTTCGGTGTGCTCGCCGGAACGGGGGCCCGGATGATGGATCCGGGCCGATTTTGTCTGAATATCAAGTCCACAAACGTCATGGGTTAGTCCTGATAAGTTCTCTCAATTATATTATTATTTTTGAAATCGCAAGATTTTTTTGCGTTAAAGAACTCGAAGGCCCGTAATGACCCCATGGCAACGGCATGCGGTGCAGAGCAGTAGGGGGCCGCGGATATTTTCAACCATTTCGACCAGCTCAAAAAGTTCTTTAACACGATACCCGCCGATACCGGGCCCCAGTTGGTGGCTTCGGATCGCCCGGCTCTTCCATGGGGGCAACTGAATATCGCCAAGGCGTTCAAACATGTTCTGTTTGCGGGGCTTTCCGGTAAAGGTGCAGTTATAACGGGGTTCGGCACAATCATCGGGGCAGAGAAATTCCGCATGGCTCACAAAGATATTGCCGTTTTCAACTCGCAGCGGGTTGGGGAGAAAGGGATCGATTTCGGCGGGAATGGGGATCCGCTGAAGCGCTTTCTTACCTCGATCCAACAGCAGCCACTCCGCGGCCAGATGAATGGGCACCGCCGGGATGATCCAGTCAGGCAGCCGCCCTTCGCCTGGTCGAAGATGCTCAAGTAGATAAGCCGCGCCATCACCCTGAATAAGGGTTCTGCCGGGGCCACTGGCCTCGCGAAGTTTTTCTTCTTCAAGGTCTACCAGAACCAGGTGTGGATTTCCGGTTATCCGATCAGCCGCCATGCGGCCGAAGCGGCCGGCTCCGATGATCCAGATTTCTTTCATGTATAAAACCCAAAAAGGGCGCAGGGGCACCCCCTGTGGTTGCCCGTTTCCCGTTATCAGGCGGCCACAGGGGGCAGCTCCTACGCCAATATTTTCAAAAAAAATCCACTAGAAAAATGTTCAATTTCAAAACATACGTGACCATAAGATGGTTGTCAACCGGTTGGCAAAAAAATCACAAGCGCGGTATCATTCGACCCCGGATCTCATTAATGATCCCGGTTTTTCCTTCACATTCAAGGCCTGTTTGTTGTATATAAAACCCCGTGTTGAACCACAATGGTTCATCGCCCAGAATACGGGAGAATACCTATGAACACCTATACGGTTCATTTCCTGCCCGCGGACCGGACCGTCAATGTGGATGACGGTGCCACCATCGCAGAGGCGGCCCAGCAAGCGGATGTGTTTATCACCAATCTCTGTGGTGGTGAGGGGGTCTGTGGCAAGTGCCGTGTTCAAGTGACCAAGGGCCGCGCCCATGCCGAAGATCATGCGAAAGGCTTTTTCTCCCAGGATCAGATCATGAAGGGGTATGTCCTGGCCTGCCAGACGGAGATCCATGACGATCTGGAAATCATCATTCCGGCGGAATCCCGGATGGATGGGTCCAAAATCATGACCGGCGGGGAAAACCAGTCATTGGCCAAAATGGACCTGAACCCCATTGTTAAAAAGTCCTATCTCGCGCTTTCCGCCCCCACCATGGAAGACAATGTGCCCGATGTGGAACGAATTGCCCGGGAACTCAGGAAAGAATTGGGCTGGCACACCTTTGATATTCCTTTGGACTGCCTACAAACCCTCTCTACAAAGCTGCGTGAAAACGACTGGAAAGTGACGGTGACGGTGGTCAGACACGGGGAAAATTATCGGATTTTGCGAATTGAACCCTTCGATACGACCCGGTCCCATTACGGTTTGGCCGTGGACGTGGGGACCACCACCGTGGTGGCCCAACTGCTCGATTTGAACACCGGTGCGGTGCTGGACGTGGAAGGGTGCCACAACAGTCAGGCCAGTTTTGGAGAAGACGTGATTTCTCGCGTCATATTTGCCTGCGGCAAAGGGGGGCTCGACCCGGTTCAAAATGCAGTGGTCAAAAATATCAACGGTTTGATCGGCAAACTTGTCAAAAAACAGGGCATTACGCGAGATGAGATCGAAGTGATTGTGGCGGCGGGCAACACCACCATGAGCCACCTGCTCCTGGGGTTGACGCCGTGCTCCATTCGCCTGGATCCCTATGTGCCCACAACCGATGAATTTCCCCAGATCCGGGCTTCCGAGATCGGTATTCGCATCAACCCCCGCGGCATACTGGAAGTCATGCCCTGTGTGGCCTCTTATGTAGGGGGGGACATCGTCGCGGGCGTGCTGGCAAGCGGCATATCGGAACAGGAAGCGGTCAAATGCCTCATCGATATCGGCACCAACGGCGAAATTGCCATCGGCAACCAGGACTGGCTGGTGTGCTGTTCGGCGTCCGCGGGCCCAGCCTTTGAGGGAGGGGGGACCCGCTGCGGCATGCGGGCAACCGATGGCGCCATTGAAAACGTGGTCATTGAAAACGGTGAGCTGCACTATGAAACCATCGGGGGGAAAAAACCCCGCGGGATCTGTGGTTCCGGCCTGATTGACATTATTTATGAACTGGTCAGAAACAATATCATCGGCCAGGACGGCAAATTTGACCGGCAGCGGGAAGATGCCCGCCTCGGGTTTGAAGACGGCATTCCAGAATACATCATCGCTTATGCCCATGAAACGGAAAGCGCGGCCCATGTGGTCATTACCGAATCGGATATCGACAATCTCATCAAGAGCAAGGGGGCGGTGTTTGCGGCCATAAAGTCTCTCATCGACTATATCGGACTCGGATTTGACACCCTCGACACCCTCTATGTGGCAGGGGGGTTCGGAAGCTTTCTCAACATCCCGAAGTCCGTGGCCATCGGCCTTCTGCCCGATATCCCGCTGGACAAAATCAAATTCATCGGCAACAGTTCCCTCACGGGTGCACGGGCCTGCCTGCTGTCGGAGAGCGCCTTTGAAACCTGCGTGAACATATCAAGATCCATGACCAACATCGAGTTGTCCACCCATCAGCCCTTTACAGACGAATATATTGCAGCCCTTTTCCTGCCCCATACGGATGGCAAACTCTTTCCTTCGGTCAATTACGCCAAGAGATGAAAACCGGGAGGTGAAAAATGGATTCGCACAAAATCAAACAAATCCTGGACGGATGCGAGTTCTTCAAAGGTCTTGAAGAGCCTTATATCGAGAGCATCGCCTCCCTTTGTCAGGTTCGAAATTATGAACCGGGGGAATACGTGTTCTCTCAAGGGGATTTTGGAGAGTATCTCTATGTCATCGCTGAAGGAAACGTCTCCCTCGAAAGGGCCATGGATCTCGGGTCCCGCAAAGGAAACGCCGTCATCGGACTTTTGGGAAAAGGGCGGGTTATGGGATGCTGGTCGACCCTTCTCGGGCAGCCCCACAACCTCATGAGCTCCGCCGTTTGCCAGAAACCCACAACGGTGATGAGCATCAAGGGAAAGGCGCTGAGAGACATCATGGTGGGCGATCACGATCTGGGATTCAGCCTGATGGAAAGCCTTTGTTTCCTGCTGCGGGACCGGCTTCACGGCGCGCTGGGCGCCATGGAAAGAATTTGATATGGAAAGTGGAGAACGCCCTGTGGATGATGATATTCGCGCCCGGGAAGCGGCCATGCTGGAAGATATCGAGGGTCGGCTTCAAGGGTTTAGTAAGGAACGGAAAAGCCTTATCCCCATGCTTCAGATGATCCAGGAACACCATGCCTATCTGTCCCCCGATGCCCTTCAACTGGTGGCGGATGCTCTTGAACTGGCGCTTTGCGAGGTATATGGAGTGGCGACCTTCTACAACCAGTTCCGGTTTCATCCGCCGGGAAAACACCACATGAAGGTGTGTCTGGGGACCGCCTGTCATGTGCGGGGGGGCGACATCATTCTGGAGAATTTCGAACGAAAGCTGGGAATCGGCCATGGGGAAACCACCCCGGATCGGGAATTCAGTATTGAACGGGTGGCCTGCGTCGGGTGCTGCGCCCTGGCGCCGGTGGTGATTGTGGATGAGACGGCACACGGCCATGTGGCGCCCAGCAAGGTGGAAGGGTTGATCCTGGGGTTTCAGATCGAAAAGGAAAAAGAGGCTCGGGAAAAACAGGAAAATGGATCCCAACAATAAAGCGAATATCGAGAAGGCCTTTGCCCCCCTTCGCGAAAAGGCCGATGAAAAGCGAAAAACGCTGGAAAATGCCGCCGGCCCTGTCATTCATATCGGCATGGCCACCTGCGGTATTGCCTCCGGGGCGCTGGAGACCCGATCGGCCTTTGAGGAGAGCCTGGGCGAGCGGAACATTGAGGCCCGCATCCATCCGGTGGGGTGTATCGGTCACTGCTATGCGGAACCGGTGGTGATTATTGAAAATCCCGGTTTCCCTGCCATAATGTACCACCAGGTGACCCCTGGAAAGGCCCGAATGCTGGTGAAATCCTTCCTGGAACAGGGGGACCCGCTTTTTGAATACCTCATGGGGGCCATGGTTGAAAACGACATGATCCCCCAGGTCTGGGATTTTCCGCGGTTCAACATGGAAAAACGCCTAGTCATGGAAAAATGCGGCCGAGTGGATCCGGAGGAGATCGACGATTATCTGGCCCATGGCGGATACGGCGCCCTGGTCAAAGCCCTGCAATCCTCCCCTGAAAAAATTATCGAAGAAGTGAAGGCGGCCGGTCTGCGGGGGAGAGGCGGCGCGGGGTTTCCCACGGGTATGAAATGGGACCTGGCGGCAAAGGCGGAAGCGCAGGAAAAAACCGTCATCTGCAATGCCGACGAAGGGGATCCCGGGGCCTACATGGACCGAACCATATTGGAAAGCAACCCACACCAGGTGCTGGAAGGGATCATTATCTGCGCCCATGCCATAGGGGCGCAAAAAGCGATTGTGTATGTGAGAGCGGAATACCCTCTCGCCGTCAAAATGGTCACCCGGGCCATAAACCAGGCCAAAGAAATGGGGCTTCTGGGAAATCGGATCCTGGGCAGCCCCTTCAGCCTGGACATCGAGGTTTTTCAGGGTTCCGGAGCTTTCGTGTGCGGCGAGGAAACGGCTCTGATTCAGTCCATGGAAGGGAGGCGCGGCATGCCCACCTACCGCCCCCCCTTTCCCGTTCAAAAAGGGCTCTGGGGACAGCCCACGGTCATTAACAATGTCAAGACCTTCGCAACGGTTCCTTTTCTGGTGGCTCACGGCGTGGAGCGGTTTCGTGAAGTGGGAACCCAAAAAAGCCCGGGAACCGCCATTTTTTCCGTGGTGGGCAATGTGCGGCACGCCGGGCTGGTGGAAATCCCCATGGGGGTTGACCTGCGCACCCTGGTTTTTGATACCTGCGGGGGTATTCCCAACAAAAAAGCTTTCAAAGCGGTTCAGATCGGCGGGCCTTCAGGAGGATGTCTGCCATCGGAGTTCCTGGACACCCCCATCGATTTCGACTCCCTGACCGAAGCCGGGGCCATGATGGGTTCCGGCGGCATGGTGGTCATGGACGAGGACACCTGTATGGTGGATGTGGCCCGCTATTTTCTGGATTTCACCCAGAAGGAATCGTGCGGCAAGTGTACCTTCTGCCGGGTGGGCACCCATCATCTGCTGGAAATTCTGGTGCGTATCACCAAAGGGGAAGGGCGTGAGGGAGACCTTGAAATTCTGGAAGCCTTAAGCGAAGACATCAAGGCGGGGTCCCTTTGCGGCCTGGGAAAAACGGCCCCCAATCCGGTGTTGACGTCCCTCAAATATTTCCGGGACGAATATGAGGCCCACATCAAGGAAAAGCGATGTCCGGCCTGCATGTGCCGTGATTTGACGGCTTTTTATATTGACCTGGACAAGTGCGCCCGGGGGTGCGATGCCTGTGTGGGGTGTTGCCCCGTTGAAGCCATTTTCACCACCCCGAACCGAAAAAAAGGGGTCGACCAAAAACTCTGCGTTAAGTGCGGGGAATGCGTCACCGCATGCCCTCCGGAATATGATGCGGTAGTGAAAGTGTCGCCGCCGCATTTGGCGCCCATCGTGGAACGTCCGGCGGAGGAAGCGAAAAGCTGAAAGAGTATTGTCATGATCAAAATCAGGGTGGACAACAAAGAAATAGAAGCGAAGGAGGGGGCCAATCTGCTCAAAACCTGCCTTCTAAATGACATCTATATTCCCAACCTCTGCTACATGGACACATTGGAACATCCTCCCGCTTCCTGCCGACTCTGTTTTGTGGAAATCGAAAGCCGTAACGGGCCGGTCCCTTCCTGCCAGATGGAAGTTTTTGAGAATATGGTGGTCAAGACCGACACGCCGGCGGTGCGTCGGTTGCAGCGGACGGCCCTGGAACTGCTGTTATCCGTGCACCATGTGGACTGCGGCCATTGTCCCGCCAACAAAAAATGTGAGTTGCAGAAAATTGCCCGCTTTCTGAAAGTGGGGCTTAAGCCCAAACGTCTGGAAAATTTCCTGAAAGATCAGGAAATACTGGACGATCATCCGTTTCTTATCCACTACCCTAACCGGTGCGTCCTCTGCGGAAAATGCATCCATGTCTGCCGGGACTCACACGGTGCCCCTTTTATGGATTTCGCTGACCGGGGATTTCAAACGCTCCTCCGTTTTTATGGAGGAAAAGGATCAAACCCGTTTCCCTGCAACCAATGCCGGCACTGTATTGAAATCTGCCCCGTGGGGGCCATCTCGGCGAAAGGGCAAGCCGAGACGGTCAAACCTTGAAAGGCAACCCCCAGTTTACACCGTGCCGAAACGTTAAGGATGTCGCTTTTTATACTTGTGGGTCTTTTTAACGGGTTGGTATAATTTCGAAAATTGGGAGTTATTGACAGATAACATTACAAACGAGACGATACCCAAGTTGATATCCCGAGGATTATTTTTTTGAGTATGACGAAGAGTTTGGGCAAAAGGGCATTCTCGGACAACCTCCTGGAGCCTTTTCCTATAAAAAATGAGGTTTAAGGAATGGTACAATTCGAATGGGATCCTGCCAAAGCGAAGATGAACCTGAGCAAACACGGCATTTCTTTTCGAGAGGCTGCTACTGTCTTGCGGGACCCGTTGAGTATCACTATTTTTGATCCTGATCATTCCGATGAGGAAGATCGATTCATAACCTTTGGATTCTCGACTGCGGGTAGGCTCCTGATGGTAGCCTATGCTGAACGTGGAGAGAGAATCCGTATCATAAGTGCACGACGGCTTACCCGTGCAGAGCGAGGGGCATATGAAGAAGAAATCCAAAGACGACAAAGGTGACGATCTTCGTCTTGAATACGATCTCGGTGAATTGCTCAAAGATGGTGTCCAAGGCAAATACGCAGATCGTTTCCAGGAAGGTACCAATTTGGTTCTATTGGACAGTGATGTAATGGAGACTTTTCCAAATGATAAGGCTGTAAACGAGGCCCTTCGCTTGGTAATTAAGTTGACAAAGCTGACAACGTCCAAAAAGAAGAGCACGCCAAAGAAAGGGGCATATTCTCCGACGTAAAGAAGGCGAATAAGGCGCTTGAATGCTTCCCTTGCTGAAAATAGGCAACCTCTCACTCAAGAATCACCTCATCATGGCCCCCATGGCAGGGATCACCAATCCACCTTTTCGGCGGATCGCCAAACGGTTAGGCGCCGGCCTTGTGGTCACCGAGATGGTCAGTGCTGTGGGACTTTCCAGGAACCACGAAAAGACGTTGCGATACCTTAAGAATGACCCGGAGGAAAAACCCCTTTCGGTACAGATATTCGGCGCGGATCCACAGATTATGGCCATGGCGGCTGAAACGGCCATTGAAAGGGGCGCCGACATGGTGGACATCAATATGGGATGTCCCGCCAGAAAAGTGATCAAAAACGGCTCCGGCGGGGGCTTACTTCGAAACCCGGCCGCGGTGCAAAAAATGGTGACGGCCGTCCGAAAAGCCTGCACGGTCCCTTTAACCGTGAAAATACGGGCCGGGTGGTCGGCCGGGGAAGCTAATTTTTCTGAAATCGCCGCTATCATAGAGGATTGCGGTGCCGATGCCGTCACCATCCACCCCAGGTTTGTCAAGCAGGGATTCTCCGGCCATGCGGATTGGCGTATCATAAAGGAAATAAAAAAGAAATTAAGCATTCCCGTCATCGGCAACGGCGATGTGTTTAAACCGGAACTGGCCCTTAAAATGCGAGCGGAAACGGGATGTGACGGGGTGATGATCGGCCGGGGGGCACTGGGAAACCCTTGGATTTTCAGACAGATTCTGGATCTTGAAAAAGGTCTTGAAGCACGTCCGCCGGAACTCTCCGAGAGAAAAGAAGTCATCCTTTCCCATTTCACCCATCTCTCACAAATCATTGGTGATGGCAGAGCCTCTAAATTGATGCGCGGCCAACTCTTGTGGTATACAAAGGGGCTGCCCCACAGCAGCCGGTTTCGCGGCGCCTTTACCGGTATCAGGGATGTTCATACCATGATGGCGACACTGGACCGGTATTTTGAGACGCTTACGGAAAACCGGGAAGATGTCAGGAGATAACGCGGAATGAAAGTGATCTTGGCCAAAACAGCCGGTTTCTGCATGGGCGTGCGGCGGGCCATGGAAATGGTCATGGCGGAATCCAACAAAAAGGAAGGCCCCCTGTTTACTTTCGGTCCTCTCATCCACAACAAACAGGTGTTGGACCTCCTTGAGGCCAAAGGCATAAAAGCCACTGATGATACCACGGGGCTCAACGTCGGCCGAATTCTGATCCGGGCCCATGGCATTCCGCCCCGGCAACGGGAGATGCTGCAGAATTCGGGACTCAAAGTCATTGATGCCACCTGCCCCAAAGTCACCCGTGTACAGGCCATTATTCGGCACCAGTCCAACAAAGACCGTTCCACTATTATCGTAGGAGACAAAGACCACGCTGAAGTGATCGGCCTGATGGGCTACAGCAAGAACCCCGCCCACCTCATCGAGAAGAAATCGGATGTGGCAAATCTTCCACAACTGGAACGCCCCTTTGTGGTGGCACAAACCACCCAGGATGCTGAAGACTTCAAGGAAATCGTCGCTGCTCTACAGTCGCGGTTTCCGGATATTCAGGTGTTTGACACCATCTGTGATGCCACCCATGAACGCCAGGCGGAAGTGCGCACTTTCAAAAGCCAGGTGGAAGGGGTGGTTGTGGTGGGCGGTTATCACAGTGCCAACACCCAGCGGCTGGCCAAGATCTCCGAAGAAGAACATCTTCCCACCTTTCACGTGGAAACGGAAAAGGAACTGCCCCGCGAGGCACTTTCGAAAATGAAGGTCATCGGCCTTACGGCCGGTGCCTCCACCCCTCACTGGCTCATCAAGAACGTCATGCAGGAAATTGAAGCCATTCAAGCTGAGAGGGAAACGCCTTTCGTACACGGCGTCAAGCGGGTTTTTCGGTTTTTGATGCTCAGCAACCTGGCAGCGGCCATAGGCGCGTTCAGTTTTGCCTACGGGGTTTTACATCTTGCGGGTGGAAAAACAGATCTGGTCTTCCCGCTGATGGCGGCCCTTTACATTTATGCCATGCATGTCTTCAACCGGTTTTTGGACAAAGGTGCGGCCTCCTACCACGACCCGGCTCGGGCCGCTTTTCAAAAACAGTACAGAGGGTTATTGATCCTCATGGGATCCATTGCAATGGGGATCTCTTTGATCTTGAGCTTTATGACGGGTTTCGGAACTTTTATGGCCCTCGTGGGTTTGAGCCTTCTAGGCGTCGTCTACAGCATTCCGCTGATCCCCGAAGGGGCCGGAAATCGGTATCGATTTGTCAAAATAAAAGATATTCCCGGGTCGCGAAGTCTGTCCGAAGCCCTCGCCTGGGTGGCGGTCATGGCGCTCCTCCCCCTTTTCAGCGGTTCGCCGGGTCCGGTTTTGAGCGCTGTGGTTGCAGCCATTGTGGTGTTTTCCTTCAGTTATGCCAGAGCTATTCTTTTCAGTTTGTTTCAACTTCAGGGCGACCTGATGGTCGGCACGGAAACCCTGCCCATTACACTGGGTGAAAAGCGGACCATCGCCCTTTTTAAGAGGATTCTTCTGGGAATGGCACTGCTCCTGGTGTGCGGCAGTCTGTTAACTCTGGTGAATTCGGTCTTTCTTCTCATGCTTGTCCCCCTTTTGACGCTTTTTCTGTGTCTTTGCGCCTACGAAAAACAATGGCTTTCTCCTGGAATCGTTCTGGAGGGTCTGGTGGAAAGCAACTTCGTGATTGCAGGACTGATGGTTTGGTTGTAGGGAGTTTTGATAATGGCAGATGTCAGCGTTATCATCCCGACCTTCAACCGTGCCGCAAAAACGGCCCGGGCCGTATCTTCAATCCTCTACCAGCGGTTCAGGGGCTATGAGATCATAGTGGTGGATGACGGGTCTACAGACGAAACGCAAAGCGTGCTGCACCGGTTCAAGGATCGTATTCACATGGTGACTCATGGGACCAACCGTGGGGTTTCCGCTGCACGAAATACGGGGATCGCAGCGTCCACGGCGCCCCTGGTCGCTTTTCTCGATTCCGATGACTACTGGCTGCCTGAGAAACTGAGTGTGCAAACGGCGTTTTTTGCCCAAACCCCTCATGCCATGATCTGCCAGACCGAGGAGACCTGGATCAGAAACGGAAAGCGTGCCAACCCACGAAAACGGCATTTGAAGCTTTCCGGCGACGTCTTTGAGCCCTCATTGGAACTTTGTCTGGTGAGCCCCTCGGCGGTCATGCTCAAACGGGCGCTTCTTGAGGAAGTCGGTCTGTTCGATGAGGATCTGCCGGCCTGTGAAGATTACGATCTGTGGCTCCGGATTGCCTGCCGTTACCCGGTTTTTCTGATCCGCCAAAGTCTCGTCATCAAAGAAGGGGGTCACGCGGATCAGTTGTCCGCCCGCTTTAGAGGAATGGACCGATTCAGGATCAAGGCGTTGGTGAAGCTGCTTCGTGGAAGCCCCTTGAATGAAACACAACAAAAGGCTGCCTTAAGGGAACTGGACCGAAAATGCCGAATTTACGCCGGGGGCTGCCTCAAGCGGGGAAAAGAAACGGAAGCCGCCCATTATCTCGAACTCCCTTCAACTCTTGAGATTTCACGGGACCATCTGACATGTTTTTAACCCTACTGACCCTGGTGGCGGCATTTCTGTGGATCATCATTCTTCTGTTGCCCTGGCGACCCTGGTCCACCCGGGAATTTCTGGACGGGGAACCGGGTGATTGCGACGAGGATTTGAGCAATATTACGGTAATCATTCCGGCGAGAAATGAAGAGAAAGTCATTCGAGCGACCCTGACAGGAGTTTTGGCCCAGGGAAAACATGTGAATGTGATTCTGGTGGACGATCAATCAGAGGACAAAACAGCGGTCATCGCCGAAGAAACGCTGGACAAGAATCTCAAAATTCTGTCAGGCCTTCCCCTTCCCGAAGGGTGGAGCGGCAAGTTGTGGGCCCTTCAGCAGGGCTTTCAGCAAGTGGATACACCCCTGGTGCTGTTGCTGGATGCGGATATAGAGTTAAAGCCAGACATCCTTTCAAAGCTTCTTCGGGAAATGCTGCGCCAACGGTTACATCTGATTTCTTTGATGGCTTACCTTCGCATGGTTTCCCCCTGGGAAAAGCTGCTCATGCCCGCCTTTATCTATTTTTTCAAACTGCTCTACCCGTTCCGTCTTTCAAATTCCGCCTATCCAAAAGTGGCGGCCGCCGCCGGCGGGTGTATCCTGATGCGAACCGACATGCTCAAGTCCATGGGCGGGTTTGAAACCATACGGGGGGAATTGATCGATGACTGTGCGATGGCCCGTGAAGTCAAGTCCATGGGCGGGCGCACCTGGATCGGCCTGACCCACTCAGCCATAAGCCTTCGCGCCTACGACCAGTTCGATGTCATCTGGAAGATGGTGGCCAGGACCGCCTTTCACCAACTGCGCTACTCCAAGATCCTGCTGCTGCTGTTAACCGGTGCCATGATCCTCATGTTCGGAATACCAGTCGCGGGGCTCCTTTTTCCGTCGGTTGCGGCCGCTCTTTTGTCGCTGTGCGGCCTTTCGGCCATGATGCTGGGCTACATTCCCACTTTGAAATTCTACCATTTGAGTTGGAAGTGGGCCTTTTTGATGCCGTTTATCGGATGGCTGTTCCTGGCCATGACCTGGACCTCGGCCATTCGCTCCTGGCAGGGAAAGGGGGCGGAGTGGAAGGGGCGGGCTTATTGTTAATTGCTGATTGCGGAATGCGGAATGCGGAATACCGCCTTGACACTAACCACGGGTTTTCCTACACTTCTCCTCAAAAAAATTAGAGAGGAATCTATTTCGCTCGGGGGCTTTTTGAACTATCATCGTGCGAATTTTATAATTCAATGAATATTGCATCCCTAGTAAATGCACGTCTCACCGAAACTTATGCCCTTCATCGCCGCTATGTGAACCCTCAACTGGTCCGGGTGCTGGAAGTGATCGGCTACAATCGAAATTACGTCCGGGCCGGAGGGGCGCGGTTGCTGGATGAACAGGGTCGGGAAGTGCTCGATTTCCTGGCCGGATTCGGTGTGTTCAATATCGGGCGAAACCACCCCCTGGTGGCCCAGGTCCTGAAAGATGTCATCGATATGGCGCCGGCCAGTTTGGTGCAGATGGATGTGGGGATTCTGGCAGGTCTTCTGGCCGAAGCGCTGGCGAAGCTGGCACCGGGGGATCTGGATGCGGTCTTTTTCACCAATTCGGGAACGGAAGGGGTGGAAGGGGCGCTCAAGATGGCACGGCAGGCAACGGGAAAAAGCAAAGTCATCTATTGTGAAAGGGGATTTCACGGGCTGACCCTGGGAGCTCTTTCCGTGAATGGGAACGCAGAATTCCGGGAGCGCAATGAGCCCCTATTACCCAACTGCATACCCGTTCCCTTTAATGATCTTAATGTCCTCGAAATGGCCCTCTCCGCCGGGGACGCGGCCGCTTTTATCGTGGAGCCGGTTCAGGGAAAAGGGGTGTTCATACCGGGTCCGGAATACCTTCCCGGCGCGCGAAGCCTGTGCGACCGGTACGGCGCACTGCTCATCGCGGACGAGGTCCAGACGGGCCTGGGCCGGACAGGGAGCATGTTCGCCGTGGATCACTGGAATGTGGTGCCGGATCTGCTGGTCATCTCCAAAGCCCTTTCGGGCGGATTTATCCCGGTAGGCGCCGTCATCACCCGGCGCGACATCCATGGAAAAATTTTTGACAGTATGGACCGGTGTTTTGCCCATTCCAACACATTCGGCCAAAACGATCTGGCCATGGCGGCGGGACTTGCGACATTGCACGTAATTGAGCAGGGAAATCTGGTGCAACAATCAGCCGTCATGGGCGCCTATCTTGAAAAGGGGCTTCAAGAACTGGCACAGCGGTATGAACTGATTCATGAAATTCGTGCAAAAGGGCTCATGATCGGCATTCAATTCGGCAAACCCGCTTCTTTTTCGTTGAAAACGGGATGGAATTTGCTTCATAAAATAAACGTGGACCTGTTCTGCCAGATGATTACCATGCCGCTGCTGGAGAAACACCATATCCTGACCCAGGTGGCCGGGCACGGCCTGGACACGGTAAAAATTCTGCCGCCGCTCGTGATTGACCGGTCCGATGCCGATCGTTTCCTGGAAGCCATGGACGATGTTTTGACCAATGCCCACAAATTTCCCGGATCCGCGTGGGCAACGGTCAAAAACCTAGGGCTCCGAACGGCCAAAACCGCATGAAACAAACCTCCAAAAAACCGGAGTATGTTCTGAACGGGCTCTGGCGCCTGGTTCACCGACATTCCGGACTGCTGATTGTTTCAGGGCTGGGACTGGCTCTGATTTCCGCCTTTATTTCCGTCTTTTTTCTCCACATGAACAGCAATCAGGATAACCTGGTTTCGCCCTCTGTTCCCTTTCAGAAACGGTATCTGGAAAATCTTGAAAATTTTGGGGACCAGGAATATCTCTTCGTGATCATTCAAACCGCCGGGACCGAAGAAGGAAAAAAGCAGGCCACCCAATTCGCCGAGCAGCTCAATGCCCGCCTGCTCAAGCACCCGGATCTCATTCAGGCGGTCTATTATCGCATTTCATCCGAAGATCTGGGGGACGGAGCACTCCTTTTCGCTTCTCCCGAAGAAGCCCGAAAGCTTTCGCATATCATTTCCTATCTGGCGCCCTATTTGGACCGGTGGGTTCTGGATGGGTCCCTGAGTGGCTTTTTTACCATGATTTCAGAAATCTTGGGTGGGCAGGTTTCGGAAGACAGCGGGCAGAGGACGGAAGACGGGCGGGCGGGGTCGGTTGGTATGGACCCGGCCTTGCTGGGGAAGGCTCTTGGATTTCTGGAGGGTCTTCTCATTAATGTGGATGAAACGCTGTCGGGTAAAAAGCCGGACGGCCCGCTGTTTGATCTCGGTCAGGGCCGCGGTGAGTATTTTTTCTCCGGTTCTGGACGGCTGCTGGTCATGCGCATCCTGCCGGCCAAAGATTTCGGCTCCCTGGGTGTGATCGGCGAGCCGCTTGCCGTGGTGCGCCAGGCCATTGAAGCCATGCGCGGGGATTTCCCCCTCCTGACGGTTGGGCTCACCGGAAGGCCGGCCCTTCAGGCGGACGAGATGGAGACCACGAACCGGGACATGACGCGGGCGGCCATTATTGCGGTGGCACTGGTGGGAGTCCTCTTCATGATCGTCCTTCACGGGTGGTTGAGGCCCTTTCTGGTGCTGCTGTCCCTGGCCATGGCCACGGCGTGGAGTTTCGGGTTTGCCACGGTAACCGTGGGAGAATTAAATTTGCTATCCGTGATTTTTGCCTTGGTGCTGGTGGGGATCGGCGTGGATTTCGGCATTCATGTGGTGATGCGCTATGTGGAAGCACACGGGAAAGGGCTTGGTGTGGAGGATGCCGTTCGCGCCTCCTTGTTTCGAACCGGTCCAGGCGTGTTTATCGGCGCCATTACATCGGTCTGCGCTTTTTATTCGGTTCTGGGGTCTGATTTCATCGGCCTGGGGCAACTGGGGCTCATCGGCGGTACCGGCGTGCTGTTTTGCCTGCTGGCCATGATGGTGGTGTTGCCCGCCATGCTGCTTCTGGCCGGTAAAAAGAACCTTTTCCCTTCTTCAATGCCCCGAATTACGGCGATGCCCCTGCTGGAGCGTTTTTTTAAATATCCAAAATGGGTGCTGGGGGTTTTGCTGGTTTTGACCCTTCTGGCCCTGCCAGGGCTTTTCAAGGTACGCTTCAATTACAATCTGCTCGAACTTCAGGCCCGAGGTCTGGAATCCGTGGAATACGAAAGGATCCTGGTGGAAACCGCTGATGAATCCACCTGGTATGCCATCATTTCCGCAAAAACCCTAGGGCAGGTTAAAGCGTTGACGAAAAAGCTCATGGCCATCCCCTCCGTGGCCCGGGTGGAAAGTGTTCTCGATTTTATTCCCACCCGGCAGGAAGAAAAATCCGCCCAATACCGAGAGGCCGCCAAAGCCCTTGAAAATGTGCCGGACCAACTGCCGCCGAAACGTCCAGTCACCGATAAGAAGCTTAAAACCACGCTTCTCAGTTTGTCCAACTCACTTGAAAACCTGGAAGAAAAACTGTTCGTTGCAGGGGCGGAGAAGGAGCTGGCGTTGGTGGGAAAAAACATGGACGCAATAGATTCCGCAATCGATCAACTGGATCGTCATCCGGATCGGGTCGACCGTCTTGAAGCCCTGCAGACAACCATGGGCCGGGATATCACCACATCCCTCAAACAATTGAAACGGTGGCTCGGAGCAAAATCGGTCACACCCGATAATCTTCCGCAGGGTTTAGGACATCTGTATGTGGGGAAAAATGGACAATTTCAGATGAAAGTGAGCCCCAAAGGGGACATATGGAATTTTGATGCGCTGGGGCATTTTGTGGCGGACCTGCGAAAGGTGGATCCCAAAGTAAGCGGGGTTCCCGTAGGGGTATATGAATCGGCGCGGTTGATGCACAACACATTTCTTAAGGCAGCAGCCCTGACCATCCTGCTGGTATCCCTGATTCTATGGGCCTATGGCCGTTCGGTGCGATATGTGATACTTGCTATTTTACCTTTGGGTATTAGTATGCTATGGCTGCTGGAATTGATGGGGTGGCTGGGGCTTCATTTTAATCTGGCCAACTTCTTTGCGATTCCCATTCTGATTGCCATCGGGGTGGACGGAGGGGTGCATTTCCTGGCCCGCTGGCGGGAAATTGAACCGCTGCTCACCGACCTCCCCACACAATCGGGGGTCGGAGGGCTCTTTTATACGGGAACCCCCACCGCTGTGGCGCTGAGTTTTACCACCACCATGATCGGTTTCGGGGGTCTTTTGTTTGCGCACCATCGGGGAATGGCCAGTCTGGGCGCCATCATGGTGCTGGGGTCTTTGATGGGCATGCTGGCATGCCTGTTTGCCTTGCCGCCGATTCTAAAGTTGATGGGGCGTTTTACAAAAAGCGAAAAGGACTGAAAACAGAGGGTTGCCATGAGGAAGTATTGGACCGGCGTTCTTTTGCTTGCCATATTGTGCTGGTTTGCGATTGGAAACGCTGAGGCAGGCAGTCTCGATTTTGCCGTGATTCAGCCGGGTCAGCCCGGAACGGAGGCGGAAGCGCGACCGGTGATGGATGCGCTGGCCCGGTATATTCAACAAAAGATGGGATCCGGCGAAACCATTAAAGGGGTTTATTTCAACCAGCTGGAACCTGCATTGGCATTTTTAAACGCGTCGCCTCCCTCATGGGGTATTATTCAGTTGGGGGTATACGTTCAGCATGGCAAAGGGTTTCAAATGACACCCGTGGCAGCCACCCGGCCAGGAGGTTTTGAAAAAAATATCTGGTACTTGATGACCCGGAAAGATGGGCCATCAAAATGGCAATCCCTGAAGGGAGAAATTCAAGGAAACATGCTGTTTGAAAAAAAGGCGGCCGCCTGTCTGCTGCTTGAATTGCCTTTGGACCAGCTCCCTTTTGTCCTTGAGGGAACCTTTCTTCCCCTGCGGTCTCTGCGCTCGGTTGCAAAAGGGAAAATCACAGGTGTGGTGCTGGACCGGGTTCAGTATGAAACCGTTAAAACCATGTCCGTAGGGGAAAAGATCAAGGTGGTGAAAACCTCCCGGGATCTGCCCTCAAGCCCGGTGGTCTGGTTCGGGACCGTCGACGATACGGCCAAGAAACTGGCCGGCGTGCTTCAGGGCATGCAGGAAGATGCAAATGCCGTAAAACTTTTGACCCTTCTGCAGACCACAGGGTTTGGCCCTGCGGATCCCGATCTGCTACAGTTTCGTTTGAGCGAAAAAGCGGATGTGTGTTTTACGCCATAGCCTGTTGATGATCCTTTTGGTTTTGGCTGCATGCGCCCCCATGGGGGATAAGTCGGGCCACGAGACGGTTGGTGGCGACGGTGACGCGTCTTCCTTATGGTCGCCCTGTACGACGAACCAGGCTTTAGTGTGGGAGCAGAAAAGCGAACAGGGTCCAAACACGGCATTTCAGGCCGCCCGTTGTTATGCGGTGCTGGCCCGGAACGGAAAAACCGAATCAGAGCGGCTTACAAATGCCGTAAAAGGTCGAAGACTGGCTGAAAGGGCTGTTGTCCGAGACCCGGAAAACGGCACGGCCGCCTACCTGGCCGCCTACCTGGCCGGACTGGAGGCTGAAAACAATTCCCTTAAGGGGCTGGCCCTGGTGCCGGTCATTGAGCGCGGCGCCCTAGAGGCATCCCGTTTGAACCCTGCTCTGGATCATGGGGGTCCAGACCGAATGCTGGGAGAACTCTATCTGCGGGCGCCCGAACCCCCCGTCAGCATCGGTGATCTGGAAAAGGCCATTTTGCATTACCGGCGCGCTGTCGGGCAGGATCCAGATTTTCCTGAAAATCGTCTGGGACTGGCGGAGGCCTACCTGGAAGACGAAGATCCGGGTGCGGCGTGTGAGCAGCTTCAACAGATTTTAACCCGCATGCCCCCTTCCGGTGGGTGGGCATCCACATTGAAAAAAACCACGAATCTGATGAAGCGGCTTTGTGGAATGGAAATACAAAAGAATTGATATTATGGGAATACCACTGATTCAAAAAGCGCGTATCGGCGCATATGTTGGCAGGAAACGATTCGGCTCAAACGGCAACGGCAACGGGCGATTTCCCCTGGTGATGATGCTGGAGCCTCTTTTTCATTGCAACCTGCGCTGCAAAGGTTGCGGAAAGATTGCTTATCCGAAAGAAATCCTTGAAAAGCGAATGAGCCCCTCGGAATGCATGGCTGCGGTGGGAGAATGCGGTGCCCCGGTGGTGTCCATCGCGGGGGGCGAACCGCTTTTGCACCCGCGGATGCCTGAGATTGTAAAAGGGTTTGTGTCGCGCAAGAAATTTGTGTACCTGTGCACCAATGCCCTTTTAGTGCAAAAACGGATCCATGAGTTTGAGCCCGGTCCCTATCTCACCTTCAATGTTCACCTTGACGCGCTTGATGATCGTCACGATGCAAGGGTCGGTCGAAAAGGCGTATTCGAAAATGCCGTCCAATCCATTCGCCTCCTGATTTCAAAAGGGTTTCGGGTGACCACCAACACGACCCTGTTCAAGGGAGAAACAGCTGAAAGCGCAGGGGCGCTGTTCGACCTGCTGACGTCTCTTCAGGTGGAGGCCATGACCGTTGCGTCCGCCTTCAACTATGAAAATGCCCCGGACCAGGACCATTTTTTCAACCGTCATGAAGCCATTGAATTGTTTCAAAATATTTTCCGGAAGGGAAAAGAGAAACACTGGCGGTTTAATCACAGCAGCCTCTATCTGGATTTTCTGGAGGGAAATCAGGATTATGCCTGCGTTCCCTGGGGGAACCCCACGCGGAATATTTTTGGCTGGCAGAAACCCTGCTATCTCATTAATGACGGCTATGAACCCACATACCGGGACTTGATGAAAAACACCGATTGGTCAAAATACGGTGTGGGCCGGGACCCCAGATGCACCCATTGCATGCTTCACAGCGGATTCGAACCCACGGCGGTTATGGACTCCGCCAGGAACCCCTTGAAGGCCTTGCGAGTCTATCTGCGCCGCAACCGGTAGGGGCAGACTTTTGTGGCTGCCCATGAAAACGTAGGGGCAGGCCCCTGTGCCTGCCCAACACAGGAGTAAAAAAATGGAAGACGGAATGCATTATGAAGGTAACTGCATCAGGCCCCCCAGCGAGGCCTACAGCATCCTGCTTCAGGTGACCCTGGGATGTTCTCACAACAAGTGCACCTTCTGCGGGACCTACACCGACAAACGGTTTACCATCAAGGATGACAAGATCATCCTGTCGGATATTCTGTTTGCGTCAAAATACATGAAACGCCAGGACCGGGTTTTCCTTATGGATGGGGATGCCCTGATAATACCCCAGAAACGGCTCATGTGGATCCTGGACCGCATCCGCGAGCACCTCCCCTGGGTGAAGCGGGTGGGGGCCTATGGAAACGCCAAGGGCATCAAAATGAAGAGTGCGGATGAGTTGAAAGCCCTTCGGGAAAACGGCCTGGGCATCCTCTATATGGGTGTAGAAACGGGCGACGATGAACTGCTCAAAAAGATTCGTAAGGGATCGACGGCTCAGCATCTCATCAATATGGGCCGAAAGGTCCGGGAAGCGGGTATCAAGCTTTCCGTCACGGTTCTCCTGGGCATCGCGGGAAATGATCCTGAGCTTTCCCGCAGGCACGCCAGAGCGACCGGGGAAGTGTTGAGCGCCATGGATCCCAATTATGTGGGGGCCCTCACCGTTATGCTGATTCCAGGGACACCGCTTTACGACGAATACAAAAGGGGCGAATTTCAGTTGCTCAACGAACGGGAAACCCTGGTGGAACTGCGGGAGATGATTGCCAGTACGAATCTTTCAAGAGGCATGTTCTTCTCGAATCACGCTTCCAATTACCTCCCCATCAAAGCCCGGCTGCCCAAGGGCAAAGACGTAGCGCTTGCGCAGATCGACAGCGCCCTGGCCGGCAACATCGATCTTCGGCCGGAATGGTCCCGGGCGCTTTAATTGGGAAACAGGTCGCCCGGATCACAATCGTTGCGAATGCCGAGACGTGTGAGCACGAAATCGTATTTGACGGGATCTTCCGGCGCAAAACGCCGGAACGCGCGGGTGATTTCCAAGGCGGTTTTCAAATCCGCCTGTTTTCTACAGGTCATCCGCAGCAGTGAACAGGTACGGTGCATGTGGATATCCAGCGGTACAATGAGCTTGCTCGGACTGACGTCGTGCCAGCCCCCGGGATCCACATCGTCTTCCCGCACCATCCAGCGCAGAAAAAGATGGAGCCGCTTGCAGGCGCTCCCCCTTTCCGGCATGGGCAAAAGGGTATTGGAAGCCTGACCGTTTGCCTTCATGATGTGCTCCACCAGAAAACAGAGGCCCTCATAAACCGTCTCCTGTTGATTCCGGTGGGCTTCCATAAAGCAGTTGTAAAGGGAGCCAAAGTCTTCATAGACGGTTCTGGCGCCGCGCAGGAGGTTTATGAGATCTTCCGCCGTGGTGAACCGGTGTTTAAATCCCGCAAAGCTCTTTTTAAGATCGGCATCCGTGGATGACAAAAGAAAGTCACAGGGAGAGGTGCCCATTTTATCAAGTACCGCGGACACGCTTTTGAGAATCTGGGCCACTCGCCCATAAGCCAGGGAGGAGGCGATAAGTCCCACAATCTCCCGATCCCTCTCTTCACCGTAAAGATACAGAAACTCAAGGGGATCCGGATGGACCCATTCACGGCCCTGGTAAAGGGAAAAAAGTTGTTCCAGTTTTTCTCTGCTTAAAGGCATCTGTCGGCACCGGCCATAAACACCTGTTTTCTGATTTCCGTGGACTCACGCGGCACAAAGAGTGTATACTCTAAAGGCATTTGAGTCAATGTCACCGCATTTTTTAAACGGGTAGCCATGCCGTTCGAAATGCGAACATCCAAAATTTTCAGGGGAGTTCGGGGTTTGTTGAATGATTAATCTTCCGCCAGAATCTGAAACCGGGGCCTTCATCAATTTTCTGCCCGAAGAGCTCCCCTCGCCGCTTTTGAAACGGCAAGTCAAGAGCTGGATGGAAGAGCGTGAATTTTTTGTGCACGATCGGGATGAATCTCTGGTCTTCCAGATGGGTCTCACCTTTGTGGCGGCTTTTTTTTACCGAATCCCTTTGTCCATGGGGCACGTTGACTGCTTCAGTCTTCAGGCCTATGCGCTCGGACGATTCGGAGCGCAGTTTCTGGACGACGGTGATCTGGAGTTGATTAACGAAAAACTGAAAATCGGACTTCTGGTGCGGGGGCACAAACGACAGATCCTTTTTACTTACAACGTATTGGCTGAAGGGATCAAAAAGGAGGTTTTCTACCGAACCCTCGACATTTTTAAACACGGACTGGAAATGACGGACCAACAGATCAATATCCTCATGTCAACCACTTAAAACATGCTATTGGCTGTGCAATATCGGTTTAAAATAGGGAAATTGAAACAGCAAGGGCCAAAAAAAAGTGGCCCGAGCGAAATCAATAGATCCCCATTCGCTTCAGACCATCGTGGAGGGATGTTTCTTTTGGAGCCACCGTGCGGAATCGAACCGCAGACATCCTCATTACGAGTGGCCTCTTGGCCATATTCGCAACCCATTGAAAAACCGTAACATATTGATTTTTTTTGATTCATGATCTATAAACATTATAAACAATATACATGAAAAAAACTATTTATGCCAGATTTTTGGCAGATTTCATCAAAAGGCGGATAGGGTCAAATGACTTTTATCCGCTTTTTTTTGAACCAAAAGAAAACATTGAAAAATTTTTTTAAAAAGTTCTTGACGTGGGGGTTCCAAAGGTTGTATGGCTGATATAACAACTTAACAATTTGGGGCAAAAATGAGAATCAACAATCGGGAAGCGTCCGAAAAATTAAGCGTGAATCTGGCCAAATGGAAACGATGGTCGAGAGAATTTCTTCCACCGGACCAAACAGCAGGGATGCAGTCAGGCTATACCAGGGAATACACCATTGACGAATGCTTCACAGTCTATTTGGGTGGACATTTCGTATCGAGATTGAAGTTTTCAGTTCCAGACTCAAAACGGATTTTAGAAGTCCTTATCCCCTGGATGAAAGAGAAAGGGTTCTTACCTCTTGAAGGTTACATGGAGAGGTCCCATAGAAATGAAAATATAAGCCCTTCATGGGGTATCACAATATCCGTCCATGATGAAGTTGCAATCAAGGCAAAAGGTATAATTGAAATTAGCGAGGTTGAAAGCCCTGAATACGATGGACCTGGAACCGTATTCACGGAACGGTACATTTCAGAGTTGATAGGCAATGGAACATTCAATCCTGAAATATCAAGAAATCTAGAAATAACAGTGTTTGTTTTCAAATTCATTGGGCGTATCAGGTAGTTTTTTTGTACTTCGTTGTTATATTGATATAACAAGTAAACAGCAAAGGAGGTTCACAAAATGGCAAGAAATATTGTGCTAAAAACAGCAATTTTTGAGGCTGTTACGACTCAACGTGAAATCGCTAAAAAGACTTGCATTCCGGAAAATCTTCTTTCCCTGGCAATTCACGGGAAATTCAACCTTGATATGGTTCAAAAGGTAAAAATCGCGCAAGCATTGAATAGAGACGTTAAAGACCTTTTTCAATGAGAGGTGTCATGAGCCAGGACATTGAACTCTTAACGCCAAAGGATGTCAAAACCATCCTGAAATGTTCCCTTCCCAACGTTTACAAAATGGCAGGAAATATACTTCCCTGCGTAAAGTGGGGAACCGGAAACCGGCACACGATCAGGTTTAAAAAGGACGACGTATTTCAGTTTATTGAGAGTCACTATACCAAACAGAAAGACGGGTAAGCAGGATGGATTTCAGGAAATCGGTAAAGAAAATTAAAATGAAATTCTCACTCTTTGCCTTGCCGGTTGTCGCTGATTTTCTAATAAAGCGGGGATACACACGGCGCCGAAGCCTTATTTTGGACCGCCTGGAAATGGAATCGCGCGAAGCATAGGGCGAAGGTGGGGCCAGCACATGACAGTTAAACTTAAAGAACGAAACATTCCATCGGAGATGAAACGCTTTGATCAGTGGGTACTTTGGCGATTGGAAAAGACCGAAAAGGGGAAGGACACAAAACCCCTGTACAATTCGAGAACTAGCCGGAAGGCAAGCCATTCGAACCCGGAAACGTGGGGGCCCTACGAACAGGCCATTGCAGCTTGTGAAAACGGCAATGGCTTTGATGGTATAGGTTTTGTTTTCTGTGAAGAGGATCCCTTCACAGGATTTGATTTTGATCATGTTCTTGACCCTGTGACCGGGAAAATGGCGCCATGGGCCGAAAAGCTGATTCATGAATTCAAGAGCTATACGGAAATATCCCCCAGCGGAACGGGCGTCAAGATCATCGTCAAAGGGAAATTGCCTTCCGGTGGGATTAAGACAAAGCACGTAGAAGCCTATGACAAAACCCGTTATTTCACAATCACAGGGAATGTCTATGGGGGCTATGACCGGATCATTGAGAATCAGGATGCAATCTCATCCCTTGTGGAAAAGATCCAGAAAAGCCGGGAAGAGAAACAGAAGTCTAAACCGGAAGCTCCCGCCTTCGAACCCCGGCCAGGTGATAGCGAAATCATAGAGTTGATGCTTGACAGTCAAAGCCGTTTCAAAATTTCGCCTCTTCTGGATGGGGACTTTAGCGCCTACCCTTCACAGTCGGAAGCAGATCAGGCTTTAGCCAGCCATTTGGCATTCTGGACCGGGAAGGATCCCGGGCAGATGGATCGGATCTTCCGGGGTTCCGGGCTATATCGGGAAAAATGGGATAAGGTTCATTTCAATGACGGAAGGACTTATGGACAGTCTACCATTGACCGGGCCATTGCAGCGACAACGGAAACATATAAGGCCCCAAGAAACGGCAACGGAAACGAGTCAAAAGGCAACACGAACCAGGGGAAAAACGATCATCAACAGTCCGAAAAGGAACCGAAACGTGAACAGAAACGCAAGGGACCGAGTGGGATGACCTTGGATGATTTACAGAAAACATATAGCCGTGAACCGGTTTGGGTGTGGAAGAAGCATGTCCCTAAAGGAATGCCCATTATTGTGAACGGGCGGGAAGGTTCAGGGAAAACCAGCATTAAATTGCAGGCTTGCAAAGAGGTTCTCTCCAATCACAAGGAAGGGAATATCTGTTGGTTAGCAACTGAAGGGGCCGTAGCCGATACAGTCAACAAAATGGTGGAACTCGAATTCAATGACCCCCGCTTCTTGATAGGCCAGAAGTCCGATGGCAGCTTTAAGTGGGATATGTACCTTCAGGGTGACAGAAAGCAATTTGAAACCCTGCTTGACGAACTGAGCCCCGTGATAGCGGTCGTTGTGGATTCGATTAGAGGGATGAGCCGCTTAGATGATAATGACGCCGGTGTAGGCCATATCATGCAGGCTATTAACGCCATTGTGTGCGACAAACACGGCGCCGCACTTGTTTATCTGGATCATCATGGTAAGGGAAAGAAAGACACAATACTCGACCGAGCAGTCGGGACCACGGCGAAAACAGCAGCAGTAAGGGCCGTCCTTTCCGTCCTTCCTGTGAGTAAGTTCAAACGGCGCATCGTAGTTGCCAAAAGCAACATCTCAACCATCGGCGGGGAACTGGAAAGTTTCAAGAAGGGGAACCGGATCTTCATAACTGAGCCAAAGACCGACAGCGATGAAACCATGCTGGATCGTGCGGAACAGTTTCTTATCGGGCTATTTACCGAGAACAAATCCCTTTACGCAAGGGATGTTTACTCACAAGGGGAAGATGAAGGGATCTCAGAACACATGCTAAAAAAGGCAAAATCCCTGCTGGGAATCAAGAGCCATTCCAAAGGGCCGAAAGCCCCTTGGATGTGGGAATCACCCTTTTAAGGGAATTCGTTCCCCCTATTCCCGGTATAAATTAGAAGTTATTGTTTTTGTTGACTTTTCTATAGGGGGAATCTTACCGGGAATCGGGCTTTAGGGGGAATAGGGGGAATAGCGGGACTTAGGGGGAATCGAAAAATGGAAGGTCCCCCTAAAATTCTCTCTATAATAAATATGCATAATTATTATTTTTTTTATTTCACAAGAAGGGGAAATCCGAAAACCTCTAAAAGGGAAGGCTTTAGCAAGGCTTTTTCTTCTTGTGGACAGAGAAAAGAAAAGGTGTGCCGTTTGGCTGGCCCCAGCGGCGGGAATGGGTGGGAGAAAGGAAAGGAGCAACATGGATTTACACGAAATTGAAAAAGCAACGGTCGTGGAATGGTCCCCGCGTCAAAGATGCTTTCACGTTTTTACGGTGCGGGACATGCTTGAACATAACCGGCGGGCTTTCCTTCGGGGGCATGGCGGGACTGATTTCATTCCCATCGGATTTTTTCCGACTGACAGGGATGCGGATCCGTTCCTTGAGAAGGCACATGAGCATCTTAATCATCTTGTGGATAAAGATACGAATGGGTGTGTGAAAAGTTGAGAACGGAATGTAGATGGACTTTTGACAAGTATGTGAAGACAGCCCGGGACATGCCGGGCAGCACATGGAAAGGGTTTAAAAATGGCAGCAAAAACAGGAGCCGAAAAAGTTCTGGATGAGCTTCGGAAGACATTGCTCAAAGCAAACCGTCAGGCCAGAGCAAAGAAGACAATCTCACGCGATAGAATGGTGAGCATGTCAAAACTCGCAAATGCGTATACCAAACTTTTGGCGGCCACTACCCCCGCTGTAGAAAAGGAAAAAGAACGAGATCCGATGGAATTTGGTGATCCGACCTACCACGATGCCCTTATGGGCAAAAGGGAATGAGGTTTTTAACCATCCATGCTGGAAAACATTAGATCCCCAGGTTTACATAATAGACCAGGCAGCAGACACCCATTGACGGTAGATATGACGGTACTTTTGGCAATGCTATTTCAACAACTCAGTGATAATGAGGGTTTTAGCCTTCAATTAGGTTCCTGGCACAGTCACGTAATCGGAAAACAGGTCTCAGGTATTCATAATGAAGGTTATCAGACGTTGCAACAATATCATCCACTTACAAAGCGGGTTTCAGTACCCGGTGGAAATACGATAATAATAACCAGTCAAGGTTTAGCTAGAATGGGTTTGAATGTGTCCATGAAAAGTATCAACTCAATCAAACATAACCTGGCCGAACCATAGCTTGAATAGTCTGAATCATAACATCGAAGGGAACCCAATGGCAACCCCGAAACCAAACGATAGGAACCTCATAACGGTCATGCTGAAGCGCCTGGCCAATCGGTTGACATTCGCCGGAAGGAACCGCCGATGGTTGCAATACTTGAAAGAGTTTAAAAAACCATGACACCTGGACACCTGGACACCACACCATCCATCAATCAACACCACAACACCCACCATGACACCGATGCCATGCACACCCTGAAGGGAAGGCAACCATATCACCCGGGACACCAGGCAGTCGTGAGGGAAGGAATGACACCAGGGAACCGGGACACCCCGGCAATCAAGGCAATGAACACCGGGGATCTGAACACCAGAACGGACACCCCCCCCTCCGAAAATCTAAAGGCCCCCCGGCCCTCTCAGCTGCACCGAGTAGTCATCATAATATTTTACCTAAAAAAAAACACCATCTGGGCGAGCCTCTGTTCCGCCCCCTGTCGCCTTTCCGTCCTTCCACCGGGGAGGCGACCACCTTAAAGCACACAACGGCGATGCCGAAAAAAATATAACACTTTTAGAAAGGAGATTAACGATGCAAACGAACAGAATGATTGAGCACGAAAGGATGATGGTCGAATATCGAAAATCCCTATCCCCTGCCGCACGAGAACGGATTGCCAGGGAGCTTTCGGAATTGCATAAAAAACACACGAAGCCTCAGGCGCACCAGAAAAAGAAAACCACCGCAGAGGATCATCAGCGATGGCTCAGAGAACGAACAAAGCGGAAGGTGTTGGCAGGGCTTGAAATGGATCGAATTTTAAAGGACGGGAAACGGAAACCCACCATCGGGAAAACCGATAGCGATACCAAGGACGCAGCCGACGAAGCCATTGCAAATGCGATTTTTGAAATGACTTCAGGACACCCCTCTGTGAATGGGGGGGCTGAGAGCAATTTACAAGGACGAATTTCGTCGCAACCATCACCCCTGGATGATGACGAGCCCGACGACCAACCGGCCAGCACTGATGAAGATGATGACATTGTTGATGAGATTCTTAGGGCAAGTGAGAAAGACGAAGCCGATGGTGATCAGGGAGAGGATGAAGATGAACGGCTTGCCGCGTCCATATTCTCAGCAGCAGGCGGTGAAAAAAGAGACATAACCCGGGTGCTCGAAGGCGTACCCGGTACAGGCGCACGGTAGAAGCCAGCGCGTAAACGGGCCTGGCCTTGAGATCCTTCCACCTTGAGGTCAGGCCTACACCAAGAAACGGCTGAGATGCCGATGAGATACAACAAAAACCATTTTTATTGAAAGGAAAAGACCATGACCGAACATCTTGAAAATGAATTGAGAGAAGTGATTGAAAAAATTGGCGAGGCCCGCGTTACTGGAACCGGAAACCTCGAAGATTTGCGCCGAAGGAAAGCGGAAATCGAGACAGAGCTATCGGAAATGGGCGCGGAAACGGGATACCGCAAGGCAAAGGCCGCGGCGGATGCTGAAGGCGAGCGGAAGGCCGCCATTGCCGCGAAAATTGAGGAATTTGGCATACAGACGGAAGACTTCAGAAAACAATTCAGTCT
This sequence comes from Desulfatiglandales bacterium, assembly GCA_963663335.2. GTDB lineage: Bacteria > Desulfobacterota > DSM-4660 > Desulfatiglandales > Desulfatiglandaceae > NaphS2. The sequence continues at coordinate 2,388,599 of CAXXLN010000002.1, forward strand.
TGTGGAAAGTGCCTTGAAAAACCTGGACGGAGCCACCAAGGAACTTGCTGAGGCAGTGGACAGCTTTCTTGACACCCCGAATCCTTTACCCATTCTGAAGGCCGCATGGAAAGATCTTTTAAGGGGCGAACAAGCAGAACTCGAGGTCAAGATCAGCGATAATTTTGACCTGCAGCGGAAAATCCCGGGCACCCTTGAAGCGGTGAAAGTTCTCGATCAATTGAACAAATTCATGGATATTCTCGACCTACAGAGACGCCAACTTGGGACAGCGCCAATGCCGAAACCCCAAAAAGTTCGAACCGGCATTTCCACAAGAAAAGTTCCGGGTAATATATACACGATCCTCCCTCCACCCCAACAACACCACCGCAAATCCGCGGATCAGGGGCGCCGGCACCCAGTACCCCAGTTCAACAAAAACTTGCCGGCGGGTGAACAGCTTGTTGGACATCGATAAGCCTTCTGATCGAGGGAAACATCCGGCGCCTTCATTGTCACGTCGGCGCCGGGGCCTGGATCTTCTGGAAGTGAAAGAACGGCTCGAACATGGACAGTTCCAGAAGTGGGTTGAAGGGAACTTCCCTTGGTCGTATCCAACCGTCAATAGAATGATGAACGTTGCAGAAAATATCAAATTGAGAGACTTGGATTTATCCCCTTCTGTCCTCTATCTTCTGGCCGCCCCGTCCACCCCCGAGAGCGCCCTGATTGGCTTCTCGCGTAAACCAATAGTCAGGCGTGGGCCACAGAATTTTGGTCTTGTGGCCCATCACGGGCGCCCAAATTGATAAATGAGCCCTTTTCAACGTTGACTGAGGTCACAAGAATTCTCAAGGCGGACGAGACAATGCAAACAGCGCTGAAGTCATCTGTAAACCCTTTTTTCTGAGATAAAACCGAGCAAGGCCAAGCCTAGGCCATTGAGAGGGTAGATATCCCAACGATTCAACTGCCTCAGGAAAGAGATCATCAAACACATGTCAGTACATCATCGCAAAAATAGCCTAAAAAGAGATTCGGCCTTATGGCGAGAATTCTAACATATTAAAGTGAGAAAATTTATAATTTTTCTTGACATTATTACAAATATACTGTTATTTTTAGGTGAAAAAATAGGATTTTTAGCCAAAAACGAAATATAAATTATGGCAACTACCCGAAATAAAGTCGGTTTTAGCTTTCAAAAAGTGTGTGATATAGCCGGAATATCCCGCCATCATTTGCGTTATTGGACTGAGATCAAGTTGATAAAGGCTTCGGTATCAGAGGGCCGTTCGCCCCGGCAGGAACTCAGGTATAATGTGAGAGATGTTCTCAATGTTTTGATTGTGAAAGAATTGCGGGCAAAGGGTTTAAGTCTTCAGAAAATTAGAAGAAGTATCAAGAAGGTACAAGTAGCGGGCATCACGAACCCCCTCGCCAAGTTAAGAGTCGCTTGTATAGCTCATACAGTGTTTTTTAAAAAAGACGGAAGGTATTTCGATCCTATTTCTGGTCAACTGGTAATTGAGCAAGCCTTGGAAGAGATTAGACCACGCGTCGAACGCCGTCGTTTTGCGCAAATAGAAAGGGCCGTTGAAAACAGTACTCGGCAATTTGAGGAAAAGATGGCTTCGTTTTTCTGACCCTTTTCAAAATAGGCACTTGAAATTCCACTTGTTTAATGTTAGAAGCTCCTGCTTATGGATATTGAAAGGATTGGAATTTTGCTCGGTAAGCGAGAGGCCAAGCGTTGAACGTGGTCTGATGATGATTAGATTCTCACATGTTCAATGTAAGAGAATGTCTCCGAGAATATTAAAAGTCATATAAATTTTTGAGTATTTTTGGCAAAGCAAAATTTCAAATATCTTTAGGTAGATTTTAATTTTTGGGTTGAAAGAGCCATGGTGGATTAATCAGGTGCCCCCTGTCGAAAATAAAAACAATAGCCAAGACCTCTTGGAAATTGCATCGGAAATGGCGAGTGGAAAAACAGAGAACCTACGTAGACTTAGAGAGTTGGTTGTTGACCTAAACTTAACTAAAGAAGCGAGACAGATCAATAACACTCAATTTTTAGCTTTATATTTATCAAAAAGGTTAACTGGGGATGTTTTCGAGAACTTGGGAACTGATGCATCATTTGAGTTTAAGGAGGAAAAACTCACTGATTTTACCATTTCTTTTGGCAAAGTACTACAAGGTATGTTGTCTGGCGACATGGAGGACCAATTAATGGTGAACAGGTTAGGAGAAACTACTAGATGGCTATATAAATTTTTCGCCGACCTATCAGTTAACCCTCAACTTGTTTTCAAAGGAGGAAAAAATGAGCGTCCTCAATTATAAAACGATAAGGTCCTTGGAGAGAGAAAAATTTTGGACCGCGCGCGAGTTCTTTCTAAAACCGGGCGTGTTTAAGGCCAGTAATCATGCTTTTCGACTTGGGTCAAAAGACGATTATTATGCTGATTTGGATTATATCCTGAATGACCCATATCAATGTGGGGTTGTTTTAGATTTATATGCTCAGATGATCGAAGATATCAAAGCAACTGCTTCAATAGACTTTCTTGCATTCCTCGACAAGGCTTCTGGAGGAACAGTAGGTGCTATTCGATTGGCAGCTGCGCTTTCTATAAGAACGAACATTCCTAACCTTACAGTAAGAATGGGGAAAGCTATTGCCTTTGAGAAAGTGAAAGTGTTCCTTGCACACGAGGGATTGGGCGGACAAAAAGGGATTGTCGTCTCGGATCACTGTACATCCGGTCGCGAATCGCTTCTTGCTGCAGATATATTGCGCGAAAACGGAGCAGATATCAAACAAGCTGTTGTTTACACTGTCCGTCCTGACAAACTAGAACTTTATAAATTCAAAGAGGCAGATATTAGTCTTCATTATGCATACGAACTGCCAGCTTATAAGAAACCTCCCAAAACAATAGATGAATTGAACGAGATAGCAGTTAATTTTTGTTAGTTTCCGAATAGATATCAGCCTCGTCGATGGCCTGAATATGAGGAATGCTCATTGTACACGGGACTTAAATGGGCAATAAAGTTAAACAAGGATCGAAGTGCAAAGCATGCGATAGAAGTCGAAGTATTCGATTTCCAGCATACGTCAGATTTCACCACGCGCTTATCCTTTCCAGCCATTGAACTCCAACAAATAGATAAAATAATTACCGTTTGCGGCAAGGATATCTATCCTTGGAAACGAAATCCCCTGGCTGGGGGGCAAGAAAAGCGCTATAGTTTCGATGTGCAAGAACTCACCAAGAAGAAAGATTTCCAAAATGCGTCAGAAAATATCAAATTTCGGATAGAGTTCGATGAAGCTAATGCTATATCTCAGTATGGTGAATTGTATGTTGTTTCGCTCCACTATAACTGCATGGATTTAAGAGCCCATTCGATGGAGGTTTGTGTTCATTTCCCTGTATCGACCAATTTTACTTATTATATCCGTAAGACCATGATTAAATTGTTCAGAAAGAAGGCTAACCTCGGAATTTACAGATTGTATGAAGGAAAAGGAGGGCAAATACAAAGATGGGATTACAAAGATGGAGGTCGTGACATTGTTTTGGGTTATCGAAGCCCAAGAGCTAATAACGGATTCCCGTGTGTGGGTTTCGCATTTGAGGAAGTCAAAATCCATTTCACTAGATTCCTCATCACCTTTTTTTCAGGCATCTTTTTTATATTCATCTTGCCAATAATCCTTAATCTGGTCTCAGGTAACACCTGGGTAAAAACTAACTTTGATCGATTTTGGGACTTTATGTTTAGCTTAGGCAGAACAGGAGGATAAATTGAGTATATTTAAGAACGAATATGGAATTATTCCTGCGTGTGATGTCCCAGATATGGATTCCGTGCTGGATCTAGTGAGGCAGACATGTTCACTCGATTTCATTCAAGGCTATAAGCTGGGCATGGAGCTAATGCTTCGTTATGGTGCAAAAAGCATGCTTAGAGAAATTCGAAAGCTGACTGACCTGACGATAATCTATGATCATCAAAAATATGGTAATGATATTCCAGAAATTTCTGGAGGTAATGTTCTCAGAGTGCTAAAAGACGCAGGAGTCGATTCGATAATCATTTTCCCTTTTGCGGGGATTGAAACGCTCAAAGCTACAATAGATCAATGTCAAATTATCGGCCTCGCTCCTATAGTTGGGGGGGAAATGACCCATCGTGGTTTTCTGGTCTCAGAGAATGGATATGTTGCCGACAGCTCCCCTGGGAAGATTTACCGAGATGCAGCGAATTTGGGAGTTGATACTTTTGTAGTTCCGGGGACTAAGATAGAGAAAATTAGAACTTATAGTGAAAATTTGAGTAAAATTGTCTCGAAACCAACTTTTTTGTTTCCTGGAATTGGAAAAGGGCAAGGAGGTGATATAGCAGAGGCATTTAAGGCGGCTTCACCGCATAATAGTTCAGCAATTATTGGTCGCGGTATCTATGCTGCTCAGAACAGTGCTGAAGCTGCTATCACACTCTGGGAAAGCGCATCTTCAGTGCTATAAACTCAGAATCCCAATATCGCACCGCATGTTTTATAAAAGGTATCCGCACTGCATTTTGCATTTCTTATTGTCCCAATCAATTCCACGGTAGTTTTCCTTATCTTTTCTGTGAAATCGTGTAGTTTTCCGATTTTCTATGCCACCTGACGGCATCATTAGGAAAAAATCTACCGCAACCGCTCACAAACCCGACCATCGCCATCCCTGTCCAGCTTGTGAACATCCCTCCCGACTACATCCATGCAGTGATCAAAACATTCCTGTGCTTGGGACTGGGTTCCAAAATTCTTGCAGTTGTAGCGCTTAGACGGACGTTTCTTTACAAATTGGAAATGTGAGTGGTCCTCTTTGTCAGTCAGTCATTGTGGCATGCCCTTTCGCCTCTGATTGGCAAACCATAACCGAATTTGACTGAGAAACTCCCAAACATCTCCCTCACCTGGAAGAACATATCCCTCTGAAGTGGGATCCTCTCCCATTTTTTCGAAGACTTCTATCAGCCAATTTGGGCCATGACCGGAAGCACCAAGATGCTCTAGCCAAGACTCAAGCTCCCCACCAGGAACTACAAACAGTCCGTATTCACAAAGCTTTTCAAATAAGTTTTCAAGGCCCTCCCTATCACTACCTGTTAATACATTCTTCCCGCCTTCTTTTTTCATGTCCCGGCCGGAATCATTGAATTTCTTCATAAGGCCGCTACGGAGGCCTGCTAATGGATTTTTTTCGATTTCTGGGATAAAGCCGCAATCCAGGAAACTTGTCCAAACGGAACCACCGTCTTTTATTACGTCTATGTCGACCACGCCTGCCACAGGGATGCCCAACTCACGCAGGGGTTTTATTATTGTTTTTACTGTTTGTTTGTTTTGTGCATTAAGGAATAGACAATTCGGGATACCTTCGGCGCCATCAAAACGAAGCATGCGATCATTTATCTCTTGATAGAAGGCACGATCCGCATCAGATTCCGTGACAACAACAGACTCGTAGAAAAGCCCACTCAGTACACCAGTAGATCTAAGCAGCGGATTCCTCATCAACCGCAAGATATCACCATTAGGCAGAATGCGAGCCGTTGGAATCCCATCCCGAAATGTTAATCGCACTATGTTAACCGGGGCGCCAGACTGAATGCAACCCATCACAAAGTCCGGACTATGCGTAGAAACAAATAAGCGCTTTTCTGAACTTGACATGATATTGGAGACTTCTTTTCCGAGCTTGAAAGATAGTGATGGATGAAGAAACGCTTCAGGCTCATCAATGAGCAAAACCATTGGATCCCCAGCGATCATCTCTGTAATCATTCCAACGAAGGCCTTCACGCCATCGCTGGTTTGCTCGATCGGCATTGCTTCTGAGTGAAATGCCACCGCTTCAGGATGAATACCTTTCTCCTCAATAACGTCTTCTGGGGCCCTTTTTGAAAGCCTCAAAGAAAAATTGCCTAGATGTGTTGGATCAATTACGAGATACAGCCCAAAAGCGTCTTGTATGATGCGTCTCACCCCCCTTCTTTTCTCATCGTCTTTAAACAGTGCCTGAAAACTAGTACTCGGGGATTGCTTGAGGTCGCCTGCAGACTGCGGTCCCACCAACTTAATCCTGCTCCCGCCATCGAGAATAAGTGTTTTATGAGTCAAATACCACTTGCAGAAGTTTTGAGGTTGTTTGTTTGGGTGGGTCAGCACTTCCACCAGCGCATCAATGTGGATTTTTTTTCTGGAATTCCATTTTCCAACTAGAATATGGTCTGGTTCAACAGTGTCATTGGGTCCAGGTTCTAACCGCACGCCTGCAATTTTTTCCTGAATCTTTTCGGCTTCAATGGGTCTAAATTCAACGTCATCGATAATGACAGACTTTTGGTTCCGATTTCCAGTCTGACAAAAACTCTGCATTTCCTTGAGCACAATGCTCTTCCCAGAGTTGTTTGGTCCTACAAAAACCGTAACGGGAAGTGCTTCCACTGATTCAGCTGTGGCATCGGCTGTGCGACCAAATTTAAGCTTAATACTTTTTATCATAACGTCATGCCTTTGACCTTTTGAGAATGTAAATAAATATGTCGCCAAAACTGACCGTGCTGCCTGGGCAATTTCTGCGTACGGGCAGATGCGCCCGTCAACTCCCCGCGGGAAAAAATGATGGCGCCATCATCAGAATACAGAATGTTCTTTTCCGTGCGCTTCGGGTAGCTGGCCGTGGGCATCTCCTGCAGGCGGTATTTCTCCGATGCCGTCTTCTGTTTTACGGCCCTTCGGTATCCAACCGCCATGGGGAATGTTATGTTCAATGGCGAAATCAAGGGCCGCTTGGTCGGGCCGGTTTGGCCTCCTGATATGATTTTTGTGATCATTGTATTCAAATGATTCCATTGAAATTGGTATTTAGGCTTGGGGAGCCCCCCCGGCCACCCGATCAGGCACTTTTTGCTTTAGGACCTTTACCCAGCACCGCTTCTAACCTTACCTGAAGCCTATCGGCCAACTCGCTCGAAGAGCCCCAATCAATACAGTTAAACTGCCTGATATCGAAGTGTAGGTTGTCCATGTCGCTTTTCTTACACGTCCAAAATACTGGCAGGCCAACTCCCATGGCATACCCAGCTTCGAAATAGACACCACCACGATGTCCTGTAAAATCAGCCACAACAAACTTTGACGAATTAATTTGTCGAATGATTTCGTCATCTATTCTGTTGACATGTTCAACGCGATCCATCCGCACAGGCTCGTATCCTGCCTCCATGATTCCTATTTGAAATCCATCCGAGTAGATCTCATTCAAATCAGACTGAAAGGACATTGCTACGAAGCCGGATGATGATCCAGAACTTTTACCTCTTAATTCATCAAGATGAATGTACCCACTTGGGAGGATTTCACATTCCCCTCCCATCTCTCGTGCCTCTGCTAGCCCTTGTTCACTGAGTATGCGGAGTAGATAGTCTACATCTTGGAAGCTAGACGAGTACGTAGCCGCAAGAAACCGAGGTTCATTTATGTTGAAGGTGTCGCCTAAATTCTTCAAGCCTTTTTCGCCTTCAATGAGCAGCATTTCTGTTCGTTCTATTATGGGCGGAACGGGAGTGGAAAGAATTGTTTTTAAACTATCTGATGTAATGAGAGGAATGGAGCCGAGAGTGTTTTGATTTCTCACCCATCCTGATAACACTGCGCGGCGCTCTTTTCCCAACCCTTGTCCCATAATTGAGAGGGCTGTTCGAGAAACCCTGAACTCCCCACACCTTGGACAGTTTTGGTGAATTCCATCGAAACCACCAGACGGAATTGTTGTCGCAGTTTCAACACGACAGACTTCACATGTATCTTTGTCTTCATTTAACGACACGTGAATCTCCTTTGCCTAACGTCCCCGCATAACCGGCTGGCAATGGAGCGCAGCGGAATTGCCAGCTCTAGTTGATGCGGTTTGTTGGGCGACCTCTTTACGGACAAGAATGCAAAATCTACTTCAAGCCAACCTTTGCGTTAGTTTTTGCGACCTTATATGCTCCAGGCACTCGAATTAGAGTTGACCCCGTAAATGTCTTGGTTGAGTTCGGGGCCACGTACAAACCATATTCACTATCATCGTCAATAACGAATCCATCGCCGTCTTGAAATTCAATTGTCGCATTGAATGTCAGTGGAATTTCCTCATTGTTTCGGATCTCAAGGCGCCACGCATACTTATGCCAGCTGTTATTGCTTTCAGTTACCCGGCTTTCGATTTTTACAATTGACCAATCCAACTCACGCTTTGCTGGCGACGAATCTGACGGAATCAAGGAACCAGAGGACGACTCGGAATTCACTGCATACAAAGGGAACCCGAACTTGAGACTTGCGCGCTTCTGTTCCAGCATTGCCAACGACATTTGCTGAGTAGCGATTGCCGACAGTAGTGTCGCACGTATAAGCCCACCGCTGTATCGATCAGCTTCTGCTTGGGAACTCGATAGTTTCGTTCTTGCCGAATCGATTTCTGATTCTATTGCTGCTATTTGTTCTTCGGCATCCACGGGAGCTCGATAGGTCGTTCCATCTACAGTGTAGTCAAGAGCAATTCGATGAACCCAGCTTTCCTGCTTTTGTTTAAGCATGGCAAAGGTATGCTTTTCGGCCGCCAACGCGGACCCCAATAGCGCACGAATCAATCCGCCAGAATATTTATCGTATTCGGACTGAAGTTGAGCTACTCGCTCGGTGGAATCATTTATTGCATCTCGCAGCTGATCTCCCGACTGCTTCGAGGGACCGCTCGACTGACTGGAGACTGGGTCCGCTACCCCGGAGGACTTAACTGACAGAACTGGTGAGGGAGCTGTTCTTCGGTCTCCAAACCAAACCGTGAACAATAAGGCAAGAATCAGGGCTATCAGTGCGACCGCAATTTGGGACGGACGCTGTCTTAGCCATGGAACCATTAAGTGGCTGTCGTCGGCAGGTTCCATTTTATCAGGAGAACTTGTCGGGGTTTGCTCCGCTTCGCCGGAGGCGCACGAACTCGCCTTCAAGAATTTGGCGTATATCACTCCGCATGCCGGACATTCGTAGTCAGGACCTGCAGTGTGTGGCGCCCTTTTATGACCACATTTTGGACATATCTTGATATTCATTATTAATACTCCTCTCCAGCATCAACCCATAGGGTTCTTTATAAGCCCCCCCTTACCAACAAAATCGCCTCATAACGACCCTTATCTAAATGTGAAAAATCAATTGTAATTCCTAATTGTTGGATCAGATTTGGCCCATCATTCGAGAGTATATATGGTTTCTTCAAAACACGCTCACTGCCCTTTAAGGGTAGCACGTAAGGCACCAACATGAAGACGAGCAGGGCTACAACTATCATCATATCGGCTCCTTTGGAATGTTTTATGGTTTATAAGACAAGCGGATCACCCAACGATGCCAGAGAAAAAAAGAAATGACCAAATAGCTTAGAACAGCACCAGACAGGAATGTCAACAATGAGCGAATGAGTATGAAACAGTTAAACTTTTGGCCTTTGAATTCTTTATTCGCTATAGATCTCTGTAGGTTCCAGTGGATTGGAAAGCAAGTGTTATTCTTAAGGGACAAGCAAAAATTCTTAAATTAACCCCCGAATCCGCCAGCATAGTGACACATTGACTTTAACTGTAGGGGTCTCAAATTCCAAACCAGCAGAGCCAGTCAGAGCCACGAGGTTGTGAGGGAATAGATTAGGGTAAATTGGGTATAGGGTGATTAGTCGCCCACCTTCTGTTTGGCCGTTTCTTGGGCTTTCTTAAATTCGATCTTTCTTTTGAGGGTTCCGTCTTTGCTGTAGTTTGACACTGCTTTTTTAACGGTTTCAAGGTCAAGGTTGACGGTAGGAAACCCTTCTACTCCGTACTTCTCCAGAATATCGCGGATAGCTTCTTCTAGAAGGTCGTTAAAAGGTCTTTCCAGATCAATAGCGAGCTTTTTTACTTCCTTCTGGAGGTCGTTTTCAATTTTTGTGGATAGGTTCTTTCTTGCCATACCTCAAGGTTATGCCGATTCTTCCTTGATTTCAATAAAAAAGATTTGCATTATATATGATATCGTGATATCGTGATATCGTTCTTTTAAAATGAAACGCTAATCAACTTCCGAATATGAGATTATGATAATCAAATACACAAAAACGAGCGCTCAAGATCCCCCATGTGGTGACGCATGGGGCCGGACTCATGCCGGGGAAAGGTCTTGGGCGTTTCTTTTTTTTGAAGAAAGGAGAATTCAAAATGGACACAGTCGTTGAAAAAGTAGGAGCCGAAAAAATGGATGGAATCATTTCGAGGTTAAGAAAGGAAAGGGAGGAAATTGAAAGAGGCATTTTTGAGGAAGGGAAAGCGGATGGGTTGATTTGGGCAGAAGATGCACATTTCACTGATCTTCAGAATGCCGTGGCATGGGACCCGCAAATGTCCGATCTTCCAGAGCATGAGGACCTGGCTGATCAGATAAAGGAAATGATTCAAGAAGATCCAAACCTTGATTATGAATCAGACCGTTCATGGCGACTTGATGAAAAGACCACGCAGTATTTTTTAAGATGGGTGGAAGGTGTGCAAGAAATCTGGAATAAAGCCAAAAGCAAGGTTTTTTAGAAGTGCCGGTTAACCGATCGCACGAAAGCCGCCTTTTTTTGTTTAAGGACAAGAAAGGGCGGATACTCAAATCATTTTTTCAAGGAGATACGTCATGGGAGAGTTTATTCCATTTGATAAGCGTCAAGGAATCGTGGTGCCGTGGGCCGGAGATAAAGATGAACTTCTTCTAAACATAAACCATGCGGAATGGGTGGTCACAGAAGATAACGAGCTCCATTACCTCGTTGATGGTGGCACAGAAAAGCTAAAAATAAAAGACAGTTTCCTTGTTAGTGTACGTGCCGCTTACCATACAACTGATTGGGTAAGGCTTTACTTTGAGGAACACTATCCAGAAATTGATTTTGATAAAAAGTTCGAAACAAATAAGCCGGGAGTCTTTGCCAGAATTCAAGATGAATATGGCTATGAATATGAAGAATGGTCCCAGAACAAGCTATATGAAAGGCTTGAAAATGAATTGGCAAAGAGTGGATATAAAATTGAATGGGACTAACACAATCGGCAAGTGAACAGAAAAATTGGGATATAGAAAACAGAATGACTAGGTTGAGAAAAAAACGGAAGGTACGTCATGGGAGAAAAAACGAGGGTAACGTTATGGCCAGGGAGCTTTTGGAATCATCATGTTTGTTCACGGAGCGCGTCAAATACTTAGCGGGATCGGCGCGAGGGGATGGTGATTGGGCCGTGGTTGTGGGTCTCGTCGAAACCCTTTGTGATGATTTCAAAGAACGGCTTCAAATTTGTGATGATCGGCTTATGGAGGGGATTGTCCGAGGTAATGCGTGACACCGGGCTGATCATTACTTCTTTATAAAAATTGCCAAAAGTAATGGAACGCGCAACATGCTCAGGATAGGCAACCGGAGCCGAACACCGGGGACCCTGGGCATTAACCAAGCATGGGGAAGCGAGGGACTTATGGCGAAGGTTAACAAAATCATCGGCAAAAGCGGGAAAGCCACATGGCAAATTGATTACATCGACCCGGACGGAAAAAGGATCCGTCAGATGTTCAAGAGGAAGAAAGAGGCCGAGGCAGAGCTTGCAAAACGAGTTGCCATGATTGCAGAAGGGCGTTACTTGGATGTCAAGAAGGAATACACCACAACCCTTAAGGAACTGGCCGAAAGGTACAAGGAAAACTTTCAGGACCAGGCAAGTTATAAGACATTCAAGAGATACGCCATTGAAAGCATCATTGATTATTTTGGCGAGAATACCACGTTAAGCAGAATCCGGTATTTGGAAATTGAAACCTTTAGGAATCACCTTAAAAGGAAACTGACCCGGGGTGGAACCATACGCAAGGAGGCCAGCGTGAACAAGGAAATGGCGTGCTTAAGGCACATGCTGAATAAGGCCGTTCAATGGGATCTGATGGAAGTGAACCCTTTTGAAAAAGGCAAGAGCCTTCGAATGAAGGAAAACAATCAAAGGTTGCGGTTTCTGTCACATGACGAAATCACACGGTTAAGAGATGCTTCAACCCCTTACCTCAGAAACATTGTGGATTGTGCCTTAAATACCGGGATGCGTAAAGGTGAGATCCTTTCCCTTAAGTGGTCGCAGCTCCGAAACGGGACGATCTATCTCAGGAAGACCAAAACCGACAACCCGAGACAGATCCCCATAAACGATGCTTTGCAGATTGTTTTTGATAAACTGAAAACACATGGCGAACCCGTAAACGTCAAACGGATTGACGGAAAAAAGGTATTGATCCAGAAGCCAAAGACTGATCACATTTTCACTTACCAGGGAAAACCCATGAAGAATGTAAGGAAATCCTTCATGAAGGCGCTTAAAAAAGCAGGGATTGAAAACTTTCGGTTTCATGATTTGCGTCACACCTTCGCAAGCCACCTCGTTATGAAAGGCGCAATCATAAAGGACGTTCAAGAGTTGTTGGGACACAAAGATCTTAAAATGACAATGAGGTATTCCCATCTTTCACAGGAACACAAAACAAAGGCTGTTAATCTTCTGAATGGATTGACCGAGGATAAAATTCAGGCAAAAAATGGTCAGATTATTGAAGAGACAGTCAATGGATAATGCCAGAGATTTGGAGGTATGTCAGAATTATGTCAGATTTCTATTCCAGTGAAACGAGAAGGTTAGATAAGTTGTTGTCTTTATTGGAGCCACCGTGCGGAATCGAACCGCAGACATCCTCATTACGAGTGAGGTGCTCTACCAACTGAGCTACGGTGGCCCAAGGGTCTTTCGATTTTAATTTACGCAATATGGTTGTTTTTTTTTTACGTGTCAACCATTAATTTTCCACCACAGACACTGGAAATCAATAACTCAATATTTCATGCCGCGGATTTGATCTTGAAGCTCCTATCCGTCCCCTGAAAATCAGCGGGATATGGGTTTTGGGCTGTTCATCAGAAACTTTGATTCCCGTAGGGTTTTCGTTGCGATCCAATGCAGTCTGCTGGAAGACCTTACCGGAAGCGCGGAAGAAATCTTTACACGGGCGAAAGATATTCTTACTCATTCGGAAACACGCCGCCGCCTTTTCATGGTTACGATGGCCATGACCAGCAGGCAGACCGTAAGCAGAATGAGTCCCCACTGGTTCAGGGTGGGAATGGCACTTCCCCGAACCCCCGGCGCCCCGGGATCAGCAATCCGGCCGTTGGCCGTGAGATCCTTATCCCCCCGCTCCCCGTCTTTAAAATGAAGGACGACTCTCGTCCTTGCGGCATCCTGAAGGATCTCCGCGCCCGTATCCCCGTCGTACATGAATTCGTACCAGTGGTTGGTGATGTCATCCGGCATGGGACCGTACAGGTAGTAGGCGTTGATGGATGCATTCTTCGGCAAATAGAGGGTGGCAACGGCCACATCCCCGGGATTGGCCAGGTTGTCGATGGAAAAGGTGAAGAACCCGTAGGGAAACTGAACGCCCGTGGGGGCATCATCCGGTGACGGATTGTTCCCGGCCTGCACATTGGCCAAGGTCTGACCCGATCCGTCGGAAACGGCAACGGTCGCGTATGCACCGCCCGAGACGGAAGGAAGGGATGTGACGCCTGCTTCCTGGTAGTCGGGTAAGCCATTGCTATTTCCATCGTAGGCGGGATCATCGCCGTCGGGACCGCTTTCCGTTGTATCGGGAACCCCGTCCGTATCCGTATTGCCGGACGTTGCGCCGAAGTAGGCGGTGGTTTCTTTGTCGCCGCTCATGGTGACGGTTCCGGGGTTTGTGGTTCCCGTCAGACTTCCTTTCCACCGAAGGAATTTGTTTCCGGAAGTGGGGGTTGCCGTCAGTTGCACGGCCGTGTTTTCATCATAGTCTTGGGTACAATCTCCCGGGCAGTCGATGCCGTTGCCGGTGACGCTGCCGGTGACGCTGCCGCGGTTCGTGGGACTCGCCGCCACGGTGAGGGTGTATTGGCCGGGTGTCGGCACCCCGGCGACCCGCTTGAGCAGGTTGCCGTTGTTGTCGTAGTTATATTGAATGGTCCTGCTGCTCCCGTAATCGGCCCCTGTGAGGCGGCCGGTATTGTCGTAGGTGTAGGAAATGGTTCCGGCAAGAACGGAAACCGGTACAAACAGGCACAAGAGGATGACCACGGATAGGAAAGCCGTGAGTTTTGTTTTCATGGTCCTTTTACTCCTTTTCAAGATATTTTATCCGAGGTTTCAATCGGGTTTTGTTGGGTGTCATTTAACGGTGCATGGAATGCGGCCTACCTGGCGCCTTGTCCTTTTATCCAATCATCAACATCTTTGTTCCATTTTTTTGCTGCCAATGCAGCCCATCCTGTTAGTGGTTTGTTTTTGTAAGGTTTTTTAGACGGAACTTCCCGAAAGCTTTCAGAAGTTATCGTGCTATCTTCGATTTTCTCTCCAGCCTCTTCCAAATTGCTGTATTTATAGAATGGATTAAACGGGTCAAGATCACGAGGACTTAGTCCTTGATCATAAGCCTCTTGCCTGCGTTTCTGCTCTGCGAGGGCCCAACGCCTCTGACGCTCTTGTTCAAGCGCCTCAGCACGTACCCTTCGCTTTTCTTCACGCGCCGCAGCACGTGCCCTTTCGGGCGCCCTCCGCACCCACTCATTGTACCTACGGATTTCTTCTCTTTCTTCTCTTTCTTTTTCTCTTTCATAGGCTCGAATCGGCGCGAGCACTTTCTCTTGTTCATGCAGGACATAAAGTTCAACGAGAAAAGTAACCCCCCACGCAACCGCGCATATTCCCCATGCAGTAATTACTATTTCACCTTCAGGATCAAGGTTGACCAAAGGGTTTGCATGGGCATATTGATATGGATTTAATGATTCCGGTTTTCCCGTCTGAGGCCAGATAGGTTCTCTTGAGAGAAACTTAGCAGTAACAGAATCATAGTACATTCTCCGCATCTGGTAGATGTCGCCTTCCTGCCGTACACCCATGGTCCCCACAAAAGTATAGGGCTGGTCACTGGCGCCGGTATGGCCAAATATCTTGCCATAGGGACCATAGGCGTACCTATCGGTGACGGTTCCGGCGCCGTCTGTCAGTGCCAGGGTGGAACCGATCTGGTCGCGGTGATAAAAGGCAGGTGCGTTGCTGTTCCGCGGATCGATGCTATAGAGTAATTGCCCGGACGGGGTAAAGACATAGTAACGGGTAAAACTTGTCCCTTGCTGCTCTGCCACAATGGGGCTCAGACCCAGGGTGTGGTTATGGTAGTAGCGGGTGGTGGTCCCCCCCTCGGTTCGCGAGACGATCTCGTTTTGTCCGTTGTAGGCGAAGGTGACACCATCCAGTCCGGTAAGACGCTCGGCGCCGTCCCAGGTCAGGGTATGGCCGGGAAGCTGGGTTGCACGGGCACGGGTGTCATATGCATAGCCGCTGCTGTTGACCTGTGAAGCGGCATCCACGGTGAAGCTTTTGGTCTCAGTAGTCAGAAGCCCCGCCGGGTCCAACGGCCAGGTTCCGCTCATGGAGGTGATCCGCCCGGCGGCATCATAGCCGTATTGCAGGTCCGTCAGGCTGCCGTCCACCAGGCGGGTGATCCGGCCGTTGCTGTTCCGGGTGAACGTGGCGTTGATGCCGTTGCTCCGTGTCAGGCTCGTGATGTTGCCGTCCGCGTCATAGGTGAAATCCACTTGGTTGCCCAACGTGTCGCGGACCCGGCTCAACCGGTCATCGGTATTGTAGCTGTAGGTAACGGTAAACGCGCCTTGGTAGGTGGCGGTGACAACGCGCCCTCCCGCATCAAAGGTGCCGCCGAAAGTGTGGCCGTTATAAGTGCTGCCGGTGATCCGCCCATCATCATCCCGGGTCAGGGTCAAATCATTGGTGGCGGTGAGATTGTCCAGAGGATCATAGGTGTAGGTGAGGTCCGTGCCGTCACTGTAAAGGCGCCGGGTGAGGTTGCCGGTGTTGTCGAAGCTGCGGGTTTCGGTGACCCCGTCGGGATAGGTGACGGCATTGACCCGCCCCCGGTCGTCATGGGTGTAGCTGCTGGCGCGTGCCAGGGGATCGGTGGCCGAGGCCATGCGCCCCATGGCGGTATAATCGAAAGTCCAGTTATTGCCGTTCAGGTCGTTGATGGCGGTGAGATTGCCCAGGGTGTCCCGGGTGCAGTCGGCCGAGGCCCCATCGGGCAGAGTGACCCGGGAGAGAAGGCCGTTGGGATCGTACCCGTATCGGGTCTGATGGTTGAGCGGGTCGGTGCTGCCGGTGACGCGGGTCATGGCGTCACGGGTAAACCGGGAAGTCTGGCCGCCGGGTAAAGTTACAGCGGTAAGATGGCCCAGTTTGTCGGTCTGTTGCAAAACGGTATGCCCGGCCGGGGAGGTGCTGCCCGTGGGAACGCCTTCCTTGTCTTGGGTGAAGCCGCGGGTCTTGCCGTTGCGGGTGGCGCTTTCCAACCAGTTGCGGTTATTGTAGCGATAGCTGGTTTGAATGCCATTGGCGTTCGTGGCGCTGGTGGTCTGACCTCTATAGTTGTAGCTCAGGGTGCTGATGCCGCCGGTGCGGCTGGTGATTTGGGCGACCCGATCCATGAGATCGTAGCCGTACCGGACGGCATGGCCGGCCGGGTCCGTGACCCGGATGAGGTTGCCGTTTTTGTCGTACTGATATTGGACAATGTGGCCGTTTTCATCACTTGCCGATGTGATCCGGTCCATGAGGTCGTAGGTGATGTCGATCTGGCCGGTTCCGGGCGGATTCATACTCGTAAGGCGCCTGTAGGCATCGTAGCCGAAGGTGGTGGCGCCGGTATTGAAATCCGTACTGGTAGCAAGGGTCCCGTCGGCGTTGTAGGTGTGGGTGATCACGCCGCCGGCCGGGTTGGTGGTGGTAAGCGGCAGTCCCTGGCTGTTGTAGGTGGTGGTCCAGGTCTTTCCGTTTCGGTCCGTGTGGGTTGTGGGGTTGCCCTTGGCGTCGTACCCATAGGTCTCGTAAGTGCCGTCCGGGTAGTCGGTGCGGGTACGGTTGTAGAAGGTAAATGTGAATTCGTGCGCGTTGGCCGGGTTGGTGAAGGTCTGGTTTTGAGGAGTGTAACTATGACTCAGGGTGTTGCCCTTGGCGTTTGTGAATGATGCCGGAAACCCGGTGGGGGCGTGGTAGGTCATGGAGGTGGTGTCGCCCATGCGGTCGGTGATGCCGGACATCTGATCATTGCCATCCACGGTGAAGTTGGCGGTATTGCCCTGAGCATCCTCCCATGAAAGGGGACTGGCCCCCAGTGTGGGGTGCACATAAGCCACCTGGCTGCCGTCTGGCCGGTGCTCGATCACTTTTTCCGGGGCCGCGGGGTCGGGGTTGCTCTCCACGCTGATGGTTATGGCATTGCCGTAGGCGTCGGTCTGGCTGGCGGCACGGCGGTAAGGAGGGTTCACTTCGTCGTAGGTCTGGGTGTAGGGGCTGTTCCCCTCCGGGCGTACCTGGCGGGCGACGTTGTCGCGAAGGTTGCTGGTGTATTCGTAAGCGGTGACGTTGCCGAGTGGATCGGTGATGGTGGTGATTTGATCATCGGCGTTGTAGCCGAGGGTGTAGCTGCGGGTGCCGTCGCCGACGGTGGTGAGGTTGCCGCCGTTGGCCACCGAAAGGGTAATTTCACGGCCCAGGCCGTCATTGATGGTGGTGGTGTTGGGGGAGCAGTTCCAACAGCTATAGGTGTATGTGACCCGGTTGCCGTTGCGGTCCATCCGATAACGAAGGCGCGCCTCCTGATTCGAGTCATCGTCGGTGTGGGAGTCCTTCTCGAAGATGTAGACGGTCTGATCCGAGGGGTCCATGAGGTAAAACCAGCCGTTTGCGCCTGTTTGCTCCTGTAGACCGAACCGGTAGGTGGCGTAAGGTCCGTTTTCCCAGTCGCCGCCACCGGTGGGCGGATTGTTCTGAAAGTACATCTGCCCCTCGCCTTTACCCCAGCGAAATACGTAGGCCGCATAAATGTGTGTGCGCCAGATGTGGGGAATGACCGGCTGAAAGCCGGATACAAAATTCGATATGGACTGGTAAACCAATCCGTAACGCACCGGCAACGGTCCGCCCAGGTCAAACATCGGGGTGTGGAAATAGTAGGAGCGGGTTCGGGCGCTGATGGGCTCGCCTAAATCCAGAGACTTGTCCGGGTTCGGCGTGCCGTCGGAGCCGGAAATTGCAGGCAGAGGCCAGGAAATCATCAGCGTCGAAATAAAAATTATGTGGAAGCAGGCTTGACGGATACGATTCTTTTTATGGATTCCGGTCATTTTTTTGGGTCCCTCATAGAGATCTGCTACGATAAACCCCATAGAACATAGTCTTAAACCGATTACAATCGGGCAAATGCCCTATTTTTTCAATTTGCATTCTCTTTTCGGGTCACTTATAAGGATCAGATGTTAAATCTAAATATCCAGTTGTTTGTCACCGAGCTCATCCGGGCGGGATTCAGAACCTCAGCCGGAGAATTCAAGCAGGCGGTCATGGTCTGTCTCGAGCATCTGATCCCATTTGACATGGCCCTTTGGGCCAGCGGCCATACAAAGGATCTCCAGGTCAATAACGTTTATCTGCACAATCTTCCCCATACCCTGATGCACTCCTGGGAACAGGTGAAGCACCAGGACAGACTCCTAGCCGGGCTCATCGCCAATCCCGGCGTGACCTTTGACGTCTATGATTTTTACACCCGCCAAGAACGTGAAACCCTTGAAACCTATCAGCAGCACTCCAGGCTGTTCGGAATCGAAAATGCCATTTCCACGGTCATCCCGAATCCGGATACGGGGCTTCTGGAGGTGATGAGCCTGTACCGAAGTGATCCGGAACGGAAATTTTCCCCGGATGAACGCGGGGCAAAGGAATTTGTCTTTCCATTGGTGATAGAGGCCTGGCACCTCAACCAGATTCAGCATCTGGGGAATTTGCGCGGAAACGCTTTCAGCGATTCCTTTGCCATATGTGATGGAAAGGCCTGGATCCATCATGCGGAATCCGGATTTGTCGATCTTTTAAAGGGTCAATGGCCGGAATGGTCAGGCCCTGAATTTCCGGAACCGGTTAAGCTTTGGCTGGAGGGAATGGAAACAAAGTCGTTAAAGGTGAAAAAAATCGCATTCAACCGTCGTGATCTCAACGACTTGATTCTTGTCAGTGCGCATTCCACAAGCGCCGCGGTTTCATTGACGAAGCGGGAGGAACAGATCGCCGAAATCTTTGCCGGCGGCCTGACCTACAAGGCAATCGCCCGTGAGTTGGGCATTTCGCCCTTTACGGTCCGCCGTCATATCGAATCGATTTACAGGAAAATGGCGGTGTCCAGCAAAGCGGCCCTGTTCCAGGCGTTGAATAATAGTAATTCTGTGCACAATCAAAACGCTTTTTGAACCCCGTAAATAGTTGAAAGAGGAAAATCATGAAAACTCCCAAGGATTATATTGTCTTCCCATTGGATGTTCCCGACTACGATCAGGCCATGGGCTATGTGGAAACCCTGAAGGAGTCGGTGGGTCTTTTTAAGGTGGGTCTTGAGCTGTTCATCTCCCAGGGCCCGAAGATCATCAAGGCTATTCGGGACGTGAGCAGCGCCGGAATATTTCTGGATCTTAAACTGCACGACATTCCGGCCACAGTGCAGCGGGCATTCAGGACTGCCAGCGCCCATAAACCGGCATTTGTGACGGTTCACTGCGACGAGGGGGGGGAAATCCTAAAAGGTGTTGCGGAAAACAACCCCGGAAACACCAAAATCCTGGCCATTACGGTCCTGACAAGTCTCAACCAGGAAAAGCTCAAAGCATTGGGTTACCGGGATGAATATGCCAACGACATTTCAGCCTTGGTTCTTCAAAAAGCGCGGCTGGCGAAAGAGGCAGGGTGCCACGGGGTGGTCTGCTCCGGTCTGGAAGTGGGGCGGGTCAAACAAACCCTCGGTCCCGACCTGATTGCGGTCACGCCCGGCATTCGGCCGGCCTGGACCCTGGTGGAGAAAGATGATCAGCAACGGATTGTGACGCCGGCAAAAGCCGTCGGAAATGGGTCCGACTATGTGGTCATCGGTCGCCCCATCCGGGACGCGAAAGACCCAAAAGACGCAGCCGGTCGTGTGGCGGAAGAGATTGCATCAGCCCTTTGAGGTGAGCCTGTCCCGGTGAACGGCCATGAGGGTGACCATGGCTTTGGCGCACAACGTCTCTTCTTTTTCGTGAATGTCAAAGACTTCGGATTCCGCCAGGATTATCTGCTTTCCACCGCGGATTATTTTTGACCGACAGACCAGGGCGTTCCCGTGGGCCGGTTTCAGAAAATTGATCTTGAACTCGATGGTGAGGATCTGAAATTCCTCTGAAACCGTTGAAAAACCGGCATACCCGGCGGTGTGGTCCGCCATGGTGGCCATGACGCCTGCGTGAATAAAGCCGTCCTGCTGCCGGTGATGTTCCAGTATGGTCACCCGGGACTGGAAAAACCCATGTTCGACGACTTCCGCAGTGAGCTGACAGTAGTGAATAAAACCACGTGCATAGTCTTTTGAGAGAAACGCAGCTCTTTCTTGTGAAATTTGTCCTTTCATTGGCTCTCCTTGTCTTGGGTGTCAGTCAATTCGTTCACTCTCAGTCGCTTTAAAACGAGAGAGAACAGTCTAATATAGAAAATTGTCAACCGGCAACTGCAAACCGTAAACCGTGAACCCATTTTTTTCTTGACACCCTCAAAACGCCTGCCTATAAATTGTATACAATAAACAATATTCATCAGGGAAACCGAACATGAAAGTAGATTCCATTGTGGACCGCGCCTGTCAACACATCCAGGACTGGATTGTAACCGGCCGATTCAAACCCGGAGAACAGATCAAGGAAGAAAACGTCTCCCAACGCTTGGAAATCAGTCGTCCGCCTGTTCGGGAAGCGTTGAAGATGCTGGAGGCCACGGGGCTGGTGGTGAGAAAGCCCCGACGGGGCGTTTTTGTTCCACTTTTAACCAAAAAGGACGTTTGGGAAATTTACACATTGAAGGCTGCTCTGTACGAACTGGTCATGGAACTGGCCTTGGACGTGATGACCGATGTGCAGGCTCGCGAATTGGAAATGCTGGTCTCCAAGATGGAAGGGATCGTATCCGAAGACCCGGTGGATATCCTGCAATACCAGAAGCACCACAGGGCTTTCCACAGCCGTTTGATGCGCATCGCCGGCAATCATCGGTTGAATGCCTTCGCCGCCAACCTGCACAACCAGGTTTCGCCCTTCAGTTATAAGTCGCTGCAGCAGAAGGGACATCTGCTTTCGTCGGTTCGCTATCACCGGGAAATCATCGAAGCGGTTAAGGAGGGCGACCGGTCTTTGGCCTGTCGCCTTATGAAAAGGCATGTATTGGATGCCCTGTTGGTGTTTCAGGACAAACAGGATGCCGTTTGGGATGAAGTCTTGCTTTCTTCCATGAAGATGGAAGGGTGAGGGGTAAGGGCCGAGGCCCTAATGTCAATCAAATTGATCGAGGAGGTATCGGGAATGAAAAAAAGAAAAGGGTTGGTTCTGGGTTTCTTGCTGGCGGGTCTGATGGCCCTGTTTCTACTCCCCACGGGTGTAATGGCGGATTCGGGAGAGAAAATTCATTTGAAATTCAGCACGTGGCATCCACCGGCCAGCCGTGAGGTGAAAACCGTGTGGATACCCATGCTGGCGGAACTTGAAAAGCGCAGCAACGGCCGGATTACCACCACGCTCTATGCGGGGGGCGCTTTGGGCAAAGGGCCGGAACATTTTGATATCGTGCGAAAAGGGATGTCCGATATGGGATATTTTACCGCCACCTGGACCCCCGGTCGGTTTCCGCTGACGGATGTGCTCTCCTCCGCGGCCTGGGTCGATGGCAAAGATGTGTCGGTGGATATCGGAAACAAAGTGTACAAAGAGGCTCTCGTAGAAGAATTTAAGGATGTCAAAGTCCTTGAATTAAACGGCTGCATCCAGGCCTTCATGTGGACCCGAAAGCCGGTCCATAGCCTTGCGGACTTAAAAGGGTTGAAGATCAGGGCACCGGGAGGTCTCCAAACCCAGTACATCAAAGCACTGGGTGCGGAACCGGTCTTCATGCCTCTGGGCGATGTGTATCTGGCTCTGGAAACGGGCGCCATCGACGGACTGGTGACCTGTCCGCCACTGGTTCTGGCGTTCAAACTCTATGAAGTGGCGAAATACGGCGTTGTGGCCACCTTCGGTTGCGTGTCCGAAGGCGTGGTCATGAACAAAAAAACCTGGGAAAAAACCCCGGATGACCTCAAGGTCATTATCGAAGAAGTGGTCGGCAATCCTTTCCGAACGACCGGCGGCCTCAATCAGGCTGTTTACGGCACCATGATGAAGGAAATCGAGGCCAAGGGCGTGAAACTTTATAAACTGCCCCCGGACCAGGAAAAGCAATGGTTCGCCCGTTTTCAGGATGTCACCAAAAAATGGGTTGCGGATCTGGAAGCCAAGGGTCTTCCCGCCAAAAAAACGGTCCTTATATATGACCAGGCGGCAACGGATGCGGGTGTGACCTGTGTGGCGATTCCGCCCGAATGGAAGAAGTAGGTGCTTTTCATCGTCAAGCCCTTAAGCAGACACCTTCAAGAACGGTGAGGTCATGCGCAAGTTTATTCAAAAAATGACGTTTTCCGTGAGCTATGTGGGGATGCTATTCCTGATCCCCATGATGTTGCTGACCTCCGGAGAAGTGGTGGGCCGGGCCATCTGGTCCCGGCCCATCCCCGGCTCCATGGAATTGTCCAGCTATATGTTGTCCATCTTTGTGCTGTTGGGGATTGCATACACCCACCAGGTAGGGGGGCAGGTGCGTGTCACCATGCTGGTGTCGCGAATCCCGGAAAAAGCGGCCCTGGCGTTACAGGTCCTGACCACCCTTCTGAGCCTCTTTATCATCGGGGTCATGGCGTGGCAGGGCTGGATTAAAGCCATGGAAGAAAGCACGGTTTCCGACATGCTGCGAGTACCTCAGTTCCCTTTCAGGATGCTGGTGTCGGTGGCCGGATTTTTTCTCTTTCTGGAATTGCTGCTTGATTTGGCGGATTCCGTCCGAAAACTAATCAGGAGTTGATTGTGGATCCCGTAACCGTCGGCATCATCGGCACAGCGCTGGTATTTCTTCTGCTTTTCCTCGGAATGCACATTGCCTATGCAATGATGTTTGTGGGATTTGCGGGCGTGGCCTACCTGTCCAGTATTGAAGCGGCCCTTCCCATGATTTCCCGAACCGTCTATGAAGTGTCTTCCTATTTTCCCTATACGGTGATTCCTCTCTTTATCGTCATGGGAGGATTTGCGGGAAGCTCGGGCATGACCAAGGATCTTTACAGCACCTTTGACAAGTGGCTGCGGCGGTTGCCGGGCGGGCTTGCAGTCGCCACCATCGGGGCATGCGCCGGTTTTGCCGCGGTTTCCGGTTCATCGGTCGCAACAGCCGCCACCATGGGAACCGTGGCCCTGCCGGAAATGGAGCGATACAAATACCATCCCCGGCTGGCCACCGGCAGTATTGCGGCGGGGGGCACTTTAGGGTTTCTGATTCCTCCCAGCATCGGGTTTATCGTGTATGGCATGTTGACGGAGCAATCCATCGGCAAGCTTCTGGTGGCGGGCATCATCCCCGGTTTGGCGCTGGCCCTGGCCTATGTGGGGATTGTGGTGCTGATGGTAAAAATAAATCCGGCATTGGCGCCGGCCAATCCGGAATCCGTTCCCTGGCGCGTGAAATTGGCGTCCCTGTTGAAGGTGTGGGAGCCGCTGGCGGTATTTCTGCTGGTGATGGGTGGCATTTACGGCGGGTTTTTTACCCCCACGGAGGCGGGCGCCGTTGGAGCTACGGTGCTGCTCTTGATCTCCCTTTTTAAAAAGAAACTCACCTGGAAAAATCTCATTGAAGCGCTTCAGGAATCGGTGCGTATTTCGGTCATGGTCTTGTTTCTCGTGGCCGGCGCCAACGTTTTCAGCTATTTTCTGGCGCTTTCCACCATTCCCATGCAGGTGGCCACGTGGGCGGGCTCACTTCAGGTTTCCCCTTATGTGATTCACACCGTTGTCATTGTCATGTACATGTTTCTGGGCTGTTTTCTGGACGCCATCAGTATGATGGTCCTTACCATGCCGGTGATTTACCCGGTGATTCTGGCCCTGGGGTTCAACCCCATCTGGTTCGGTGTGATCGCGGTACTGATGATGGAAGCGGGACTGATTACGCCTCCCATGGGCCTGAATATTTTTACGGTGGCAGGCGTCGCCAAGGGGGTTCCGGTGGAAACCATTTTTCGCGGGGTGGCGCCCTTTCTGCTGGCCATTTTTGCGGTGGTGGCGCTCGTTACCGTTTTTCCGGATCTGGCGCTGCTTTTGCCGAATATGATGACACGTTAGTGCGGATTGTGGAATGCGGATCGCGGAATTAAAGCATCTGAAACCTAAAACCTTATACCTTAAACCTTGCACCTAAAAATTGGAGAGCTAGGCATGTCCATATTAAAAGAAGTCCAACAACACTACGGTAAACTGAAATTTCTGATCAACGGGGAATGGGTGGAATCCAAGTCCACCGACATTCATGAAACCACAAACCCCGCTACGGGCGAGGTGATCGCCCAATTTCCCACTGCAACCAAAGATGAAGCCCTCGGGGCGGTAAAAGCGGCCCATGAGGCGTTCCAGACCTGGAAAAATCTCGCGATGCGGGACCGGGCGCGCCTCCTGTTTAAGATGCACGCCGAGTTTGAGACCCATTATGAAGATATGTGCCGTATCCTCACACAGGACCACGGCAGGACCATCGGTGAATCGCGAGGATCCGTCAGCCGGGTCATTGAAAACCTGGAATCCGCCTGTTCCGCCCTATACGGCCTGGTCAAACGGAACGAACACCTGGACCAACTGGCCAACGGCATCGACCAGTACCTGGTGTGGGAACCCCTGGGCGCCTTCTTGATCATCACCCCCGGCAACATTCCCATGCACGCCTGGTCCTCCTTTGTGCCCTACGCATTGGCGGCCGGGTGTACCGTGGTGGTGAGTCCCAGCCGGCAGGATCCCGTGGCTGCGGAAACCATTTCCCGGGTTGCCATGAAAGCGGGATTTCCCCCCGGTGTCATCAATGTGGTCCATGGCGGACGGCAGATCAACCAGGAAATCCTCTCCCAGCCGGAGATCAAGGGCGTGGGATTCATCGGAAGCAACCGGGCCGGTCATGAACTCTTTGAATTGTGTGGTAAACTCAGAAAGACCTCTTCCATCAACGGCAACGGCAAGAACATGCTGGTGATCATGCCCGATGCGGATCTGGATGAATCGGTTCGATGGCTGACGCGGGCCTGCTTCGGAATGACCGGCCAGCGCTGCCTGGGTGTGGACAACGTGGTGGTGGTGGGGGATATTTATGACGAACTGAAAGAGAAATTCATTGCCGCCGCCAAAAACATGAAGATGGGCTATGGCCTTGATGAAAGTGTTCAGCTGGGACCTTATGCCACGAAGGGTGGCAAGGAAAACGTTCTTGGATGGATCGAGCGCTCCCTTTCGGACGGCGCCAAAATGGTTCTGGATGGACGATCCGTAAAGGTGGACGATTACCCCAATGGATACTTTCTGGCGCCTACCATCTTAGAGGATGTGAATGTGGATATGCCCATGGCCAAGGAAGAGGCCTTCGGCGCGGTTTCCGCCCTTATTCGGGGAGAAAGCCTGGACCAGGCCATCGAGTGGATTAACACTCGGACGGATCTCGGACACTCTGCGGCCATTATGACCCAGAGCGGCAAAAATGCCAGAAAAATGATCCGTGAAGCCAATGTGGGGAACGTGGCGGTGAATCTGGGCGTAGCACAACCCTATGCTTTTTTTCCGCTGGGATCCCGTCGGGAGTCCTTTGTGGGGACGGCCAAATCACGCATGGCTTCCATGCGGATGTTCATGGATGAAAAAACCGTTGTGACCCGGTGGGTCTAGAAAATTGCGGATTGCGGAATGACATCTCCACTCTCCGCTTAACGAGCTACAAAATGGAGGAAATATGGGAAAGAGAAAATATTTTTTCGGGTTTTTTCTGGGGCTGCTGGGCATTATGCTGTCCCTCTCGCTGGCCGTGGCTTGTGCCGATTGTTCCGAATCAGCAAAAATCGGTGCCATTGTGGTGGACATGCAGGGGGACTTCACAACAATGAACAAAGGTTCCTTGGCGGTTGCCGGAACGGATGCGGCTTTTGTACAAAAGGTGGAGGACGCGACAAAAGAGTTGGCCGGACACGGGTTCGTTATCTTCGGTACCCAGGACTGGCACCCGGCGGAGCATGTCTCTTTTTATATCAATCATGCGGGAAAAAAACCTTTTGAACTGATTGAAGTCAATGGAAAACCCCAGGTTTTGTGGCCGCCCCATTGTGTTCAGGGAACGGAAAACGCCAGAGTTATGGTGGATAATAACCTTTTCATGGCCATTGTGAAGAAGGGCAAGGATTCCCGCTACGACAGCTATTCCGGCTTTCAGGATGACGGCGGTGCCAAAACCGAGATGGACAAAATTCTGAAACGAAACGGTATTCAGAAGGTGGTGGTTTACGGTCTCGCCTCGGATTACTGCGTTAAAGCCACGGCAATCGATGCCAAGAAAGCCGGCTTCAAGGTGATTGTGGTGGAAGATTTGTGCAAAGGTGTGGCGCCTGAAACCACTAAAAAAGCTTTTGAAGAGATGAAGGCTGCCGGTGTCAACGTCATCAAAACACTGGATCTTAAGACTATCCGGGATTACTAGACACACACAAGGAAAACAGTGGTATGAAAGTCGGTCGTATGATTCCCATTCGGTTTACACTGAATGGTGAAAAGACAAGCCTGGAAGTGGGCGCCGCGGAAACCGCTCTTTATGTGATTCGAGAACGGTTGTTTCAGAAAGGGACCAAAGAAGGGTGCGGCATGGGAGAATGCGGCGCCTGCACGATTGTTGTGGACGGAAAAAGCGTCAACGCCTGTCTCATGGCGGCGCCCCAACTGGACGGGCGAGTGGTCATGACCGTTGAGGGTCTCGGGGACAAAGAAAGTCTCCATCCGCTGCAGGAGGCGTTTCTGGACCACCACGGTGTTCAGTGCGGCTTCTGCACCCCCGGGCTCCTCATGAGCGCTCAGGCACTCATTAACGAGACACCTCATCCTACACAAGAGCAGGTGGTGGAAGCCATATCCGGTAATCTTTGCCGGTGTACGGGATATCAACAGATTGTGGATGCCATTGAAGACGGCGCAAAAAAAACCGGTGGGGAGGGATAGACCATTGACCCGCCCGGCCTACACAAGACCCGAAACCCTGGATGAAGCGCTCCTTTTTCTCAATAGCCACGGCGACGAAACGCGCCCCCTAGCAGGGGGTACGGATGTCATGGTGGATCTGCGGTCCGGCAAATTAGAAATACCTTATTTGCTGGATATTTCCCGCCTTCCGGACCTTCAGGGGATTTCACTGATGGAAGAAGGGCTTTCCATCGGCGCCGGCGTCACCATCAGCGAAATTTACAGATCTCCCCTGGTGGCCGAACATGCCCCTTCACTCATCAAATCGTGCGCTTTTTTCGGCAGTCCTCAGATTCGAAATGTGGCCACCATGGGCGGCAACGTGGGCAACGCTTCGCCTTCAGCGGATACGGCACCCTCTCTGATTGCGCACGGGGCCAAAGCCGTACTGGCGGGGAAGAACGGGGAACGAACCGTGGCGGTGGAGGACCTTTTTGTGGGGCCTTACCATAGCGGCATCAAGAGCGATGAACTGCTGCTTCGATTTGTCCTGGAACCCGCGGAGGGAAGATTCAGCGATTTTCAAAAGATCGGCCGTCGCAAGGCGTTGGCCATTTCGCGAATGAGCATGGCCGTGCTGGCGGATCCGGAACAGGGCGGAACTTTTCGGTCCATTCGCGTGGCCCTGGGTTCCGGCACTCCGACCCCCATGCGGATGAGAGAGGTGGAGTCTTTTTTCAAAGGTAAACGCCCCGATCGCCAAACACTCGAAGCGGGGGCCGAGCTCATGGCTCAAGAGATGGTCCGCATCACGGGGCGAAGGCCATCGACCGAGTACAAGGAAAAGGCGGTTCAGGGACTCTTTATGCGGATGTTGAATCCTCTATGGAAAAAATGAAAACCGAAGGCTCGATCGGAAAAAGTATCCCAAGAATCGGCGCCATAGAGCGCCTCTTGGGAAAACCCCTGTTCAGTGCAGACATGGAACTGGATCATCCGCTGGTGCTGAAGGTGCTGGTAAGCGATCGGCATCACGCCAGGATCGTGAAGGTGGACGCGGTCGATGCAATGCGTGTGGAAGGGGTTGTCCGGATTTTTACGGCCCAGGATATTCCGGGAAAGAACGTCACCGGCATTATCAACAAGGACCGGCCGCTTCTGGCGGAAGGCAAAGTACGCTCCAGGGGAGATGCGGTGGCCCTGGTGGCCGCGGAGACTGCCGAGGCTGCGGAAAAGGCCTTGAGCAAAATTCATGTCGCCTACGAGGATTTGCCGTCGGTCCATAACCCGGAGGATGCCCTGAAATCGGATGCTCCGAAGATCCACGAAAAGGGAAACCTGCTCTTTACCCGAAAAATAAAAAAGGGGAATCCGGAAAGCGCTTTTGAAAAATGCGCGGTGGTCGTCGAAAAAACCTACCGGACCTCCTTTCTGGAGCACACCTATCTGGAACCGGATGCCGGTGCAGGCTATGTGGAGGCCGGTGAGCGCCTGGTGATTGCGGCATCCACGCAAAACCCCCATTACGACCACAGCGAGGTGGTCTCCCTGCTCGGCGTTGCCCCGGAGCAGGTCCGCATCATTCAGGCGGCCACGGGCGGGGGGTTCGGCTCCAAATTGGACCTCAATGTGCAGGGGTTCATCGGTCTGGCGCTCTATCATCTCAAACAGCCGGTGGTATGCACCTTCACCCGTGAAGAGGCCTACCGAATGACCGCCAAACGCCATCCCCTGAAAATGACCCTTAAAACCGGAGCGGACAAGAGCGGCCGTCTCATGGCCATGACAGCGAAACTGATCTGTGATACGGGGGCCTATGGGTCCTACGGCCTGGCCGTGGCATCCCGGGCGCCGGTGCATGCCACCGGTCCCTACGAGGTGGAACACGTGGATGTGGAATGCCTCTGCGTCTACACCAACAATCCCTTTGCCGGGGCCATGCGGGGGTTCGGTGTTCCCCAGGCGGCTTTTGCCCATGAGTCCCAGATGGATCTTCTGGCCGAAGCCCTTCACATGGACCCGCTGGAGATTCGTCGCGTCAATGCGCTCAAGGCCGGAAGCCGAACCGCCACCTGCCAGCGTTTGCAAGATAGCGTGGGAATGGCTCAATGTCTTGAGGCGGTCGGGCCTCACTACGAAAAAGCCCTGAAAGAATGGGTTCACGGGGAAAGGGATCCCTCTAAAAAGCGCGGCGTGGGCCTGGGGGCCATGTGGTACGGTATCGGTAACACGGGGGTTCAGAATCCTTCCACGGCCCACATGGAGATGGATGGGGAAGGCCGCCTTACCCTCTATACCGGTTGTGCGGATATCGGCCAGGGGTCTACCACGGTGCTTTCTCAAATAGCGGCCCAGGTATTGGGAGTTTCGCCTGAAGATCTTGAAACGGTGGTGGGGGATACGGCTTATACCTCCAACGCGGGGGCCACTTCCGCCAGTCGCCAGACCTATATTTCGGGAAATGCGGTAAAAGATGCCGCGGAAAACCTGGCGGACGTGCTGCTCACCGAAGGGGTGGATCTGCTGAAAAGACCCAAAACGGATCTGATGCTGGAAGATGGTTATGTGGTGGACAAAAAGGATTTTCAGCATCGTGTCCCTTTTTCAAAGGTTGCGGCCCGGGCCGCAAAGAAGGGCATACCGCTCTCCTGGCAGGGATATTTTGATCCGGAAACGGTTCCCCTGGATCCGGAAACGGGTGAAGGCGTGCCGTACGCCACCTATGCCTATGCGTGCCACGTGGCGTTGGTGACCGTGGATGTTTTGACCGGGGAAGTGACCGTCCATAAGATCATCGCAGCCCATGATGTGGGGCGCGCCATTCATCCGGCCGGGGTGGAAGGCCAGATTCGCGGGGGCGTGGCCATGGGGGTGGGGTTTGCCATCATGGAGGAATATGATCCGTCAAGTACCGAATCCATGAAAGACTATCACATTCCCACTTCCTGCGATATGCCGGAGGTGGTTCCCATCATCATTGAATCTCCCGAACCCACCGGCCCTTTCGGCGCCAAAGGGGTGGGGGAACCGGCGCTCATTCCCACGGCTCCGGCCATCGTCAACGGCATTACAAATGCCCTTGGCGCCCGCATCTATCATCTGCCCGCCAATCTGGAACGGGTTTTGGGCGCCAGCATTCAATCCGGCAAATTCACCTTGAAGGAGGTAGCGTAATGAGCAGTGTGTTACTGAAAAACATTCAAACCATTGTCAGTGGAGACATTGAAAACCCCGTCACCCCGGGAGATGCCATTTGGGTAGTGGATGGCCTTGATCAAAAAGTTAGGCTTTTTGTCGAACATGAAAATCGAGGAAGGAGTGCGATGTCATCGACTGCGGCGGCATGACGGTTTGCCCGGGTCTTATCGACTCCCACTGCCATGTGGTTCTCGGAGACTATGCTCCCCGCCAGCAGCAGATCGGGTTTCTGGACAGCGAAGTGCACGGGGGGGTCACCACCTTCATATCCGCGGGTGAGGTGCATCTGGCGGGGCGTCCCAAGGATCCGGCGGGAACCAAGGCCCTGGCCATTCTGGCAGCCAAGTCGTTTAACAATTTCCGTCCCGGCGGTGCCAAAGTGATCGGGGGGGCGG
This sequence comes from Desulfatiglandales bacterium, assembly GCA_963663335.2. Lineage (GTDB taxonomy): Bacteria > Desulfobacterota > DSM-4660 > Desulfatiglandales > Desulfatiglandaceae > NaphS2. The sequence continues at coordinate 2,419,569 of CAXXLN010000002.1, forward strand.
TGATTCTCGAAAAGGGCTTGACGAAAGACGATTTCCAGGAGATGGCCCGTGAAGGGGTTCGAGTGGTGGGGGAGATCGGTCTCGGCAGTGTCAAGGAGCCGGCCGATGCGGCGCCCATGGTAAAATGGGCCAAGGAACTGGGCATGACCGTCATGATGCACACGGGGGGCACCTCCATTCCGGGGAGCAGCACGGTCACGGCGGAGCAGGTGATTCAAACGGACCCCCATATCGCATCGCACATTAACGGCGGCCCCACGGCGGTGGCCTTAAATGAAGTGGAACGACTGGTGAACGACACGGAGTTGATTCTGGAGATCGTCCATTGCGGAAACCCGAAAATGGCCGTGGATGCCGTTAACCTTTGTATTGAGGCAGCTGCTTTGGATCGGGTGATTATCGGAAACGATGCGCCCTCGGGAACCGGTGTCATTCCCCTGGGCATCCTTCGTGTCATCAACCATCTGGCCAGTCTGACCCCTGTTAAACCGGAAGAAGCCATCTGCATGGCCACGGGCAACACGGCCCGGATTTACAAATTGAACCGGGGTGTCATTGCACCCGGCAAAGAGGCGGATCTGGTCATTATGGATGCCCCCATAGGGTCCGTTGGGGATGATGCCTTGAGCGCCATTTCAGCGGGTGATGTGCCTGCCGTAGCCATGGTGCTGGTGGATGGTCAAGTGGTGGTGGGCAAAAGCCGTAATACGCCGCCGGCAAAACGACAGGCGGTTTTGCGTAGGGGCGAATAGATCATTCAGCCCATAGAGTTGCTGCAAAACATGATAGTAGATGTTGAAAAATGTATCGGTTGCGGATTCTGCGTGCGGGACTGCCCGGTTGAAGCGGTCACCCTGGTGAAAAAAAAGGCGGTCATCAAGGATCACTGCACCCAGTGCGGCGCGTGCCTCAAAGTGTGTGAGCACGATGCTCTCGCGCGGGATTCGGCGCCGGCGCAGGATGTGGCTACCTGTGATGCCTGCCCCATTTTCTGCCGGGTGAAAGAAGGGTATAAAGGGGCCTGCCACCGATTTAGAAACGTGGGAGGCAAACTGGTTCGAATCACCCCGCTTCACACCTTTGAGGATGTGGCCGATACCGTTGGAGAAGACCCCGCGCAAGCCATTCAACGGCCATTGATCACCGCCATCGGGGCGGGCGGCACCTACCCCGACTGCAAACCGGCGCCAGCCATTGTGAGCGGGCGTCAGCAGGATGTGGACGTGGTGACGGTGGTGACGGAAGCGCCTCTGAGCTACAGCAGCATCCTGGTCAAGATCGATACGGATGTGCAGATAGGGGAAGAAGGGGCGGATGTGCTGGTGGGTAAACGCAAGGTGGGGATGGTGACCACCGAACAGTACGGATCCAAAATGCTCTCCATCGGCGGGGTCAATCTGCTCACGGGAAAGGATGGGTTTGCAGCGGCTCGAACCATCACGGATGTGGCCAACGGCAAGCCGGTCCGGGTGAAAGTAAAAGGGGGCAGCAAGCTGGAACTTCAGGTGGGGCATTCTCCCGTTATCAACGGCGGAAGCCCGACGAACATGCGCGTGGGTTGCGGTAGCGCCACCCTGGGGCTTTTCGCCCCGCTCTTAAAGGCGGCAGCCGATGAAGTGATCATTCTGGATTCCCATATCACAAGCCTCATGAGTGAACACGCGGCGGGGCGGTTTGTGGGCGCAGAACCCTCCGGCGTGAAGTTAAAATTTCCCATGAGTACCCCGGGGCGTTATTTCGGAGACCATGGAAATGGTTGGGGGGGCACTTCCATAATAGACCCGCTGCAAATTGTTGAAGGGATTGACGAAAAAAGCGCTCATACCGGATTGCGGTTGCTCATCACCGAGACCACGGGTGAAAACGGCCGGCTTTTTGAGTTGAATCAAGACAATGAATTCAGGGAAATTTCCCTCACCGATGCCTGCAAGGCAGCGCTTTCGGCCATTTCCGCCAGCTGTGAACCTTCCCGGGTGTCCGCCGTGTACATGGGCGGGGCCGGTGGCAGCGCGCGGGCCGGCGTGACCCGTTACCCCATCAAACTCACTCGGGCCGTTCACAACGCCAAAGCAACGCTTACCGTGGGAGGCGCGCCGGTTTATGTGCTGCCCGGCGGCGGCATTAATTTCATGGTGGATGTGGAGCGGGTGAAACAGGGTGCATTTTACTGGACCCCCACACCCGCCACCATATGTCCCATTGAGTACACCATGACCCTATCGGACTATGAGGAAATGGGCGGGCATGTGGAGGCCATGAAACCCTTCAGGGTGGAAACGGATTAGAGGTTGAAACCCGTGCCGGCGGACCGGATTGTTCATCGTCTGAAAGGGGGGGCGGTCATGGCCGAATGGGGGCCCATGCGGCTTTTCATTTCCTCCTTTTTGGGAAAGGTTCCTCAGCCGGAGATGAACCTGTTGGCCGCTCAAGAAGCGTTTAAATTCCTGGAAGTTGTGGCGCGGCTGAAAGAAGCGCTGCGAAAACCCTGGAAGGAAACTCCCCGAGCCGCTGCAGGAGCCGTTGGGGAACGAAATGCTGGAAAGTGTTCGCTCTGTGGGAGACACTTTATTAACCCCCATGGCCGCTGTTGCGGGAACCATTGCCGACGGGGTTGCGGATTTTCTTTTTTCCAAAGGGCTTACCAAGGCGATTGTCAACAACGGCGGCGATATCGCCGTCCGTCTCAGAGGGGGCAATTCCGTCCGGGTGGGCCTTCGGGAAAATGTGGAAAGTGAGGCTCTTCAACAAAGTGGTTTCCCTGGCACCCTCAAAGGAAAGGGAAAATGCCTCCTTCGGCATTGCCACCAGCGGTCTCGGAGGCCGGAGCCTCACCTGCGGGATCGCGTCGGCGGCAACGGTCGTTGCCGAGACCGCGTCGCTGGCCGATGCCGCCGCCACGGCCGTGGCCAATGCCAGTTTCGTTGAAGCTCCCGGGGTTATTCGCCGACCGGCGGAAAGAGTCGATCCTCAAACGGACATCCCCGGCATTCCCGTAACCGTTCAGGTGGAGCGCCTGGATCTGAAAACCCGAATCGAGGGAATTTCCCGTTCCCTTGCCCTGGCTGAAAAACTGGTGAAACACGGTAAAATTTTGGGCGCCATGGTGACTGTGGATGGAGAATGCGGCATGACGTCTTTTTTTGAAAACCATTCATCATAGCAAAAAGGAGCAGATAAACATGGAAGTCAGAAAATACGTGACCATTCTGGAAGAAATTCATTCCGACGGCGGTCGTCCCATGGACCCTCCCGGCAAGCGTGCGGCGGCGGTGGCCGTCATCAAGAACCCTTTTGCGGGTCGGTATGTGGAGGATCTCACCCCGCTCATGGACATGGGGGATGAGTTGGGAGACATTTTGGGCCGGCGGGCCGTAGCGGCCCTTGACATTTCACCGGAAAACGCGGAAGGTTACGGCAAAGGGGCCATCGTCGGGGAAAACGGCGAACGGGAACATGCGGCCGCCATCCTGCACCCCAAACTGGGCAAGCCCTTCAGGGATTCGGTGGGAGGCGGCAAATCCCTTATCCCATCGGCCAAAAAGATGGGGGGCATGGGAACGGAAATCGATGTGCCCACCAACTATAAGGATGCCGCTTTTGTCAGAAGCCACTTCGACGCCATGGCGGTTCGCATTGACGACGCACCCAGAGCCGATGAAATTGTTGTAGCCCTCGTGGTCACCGACTGCGGCAGGCCGCACCCCCGCATCGGCGGCCTTAAAATGGAAGACGCCAAAAAGGAAGACGGACTCAGATAGTTGTGACGGGTCTTTGTGTTCATGGCATAAAGGCCCCCATGACAAGCCTGGCGTTGACTAAGAGTCTTCCCTGGGGCCTTCGTACTCGGGTTGAATGATCATGATTTTCAGCGAAGCGGGTCAGGGCGGAAAAAACGCTGTAACTCCGGTGTGGACCCATTTTCAGTTAGTTCTGATGGTATTGCTGATTTCCCTTTATGCCTGCGGCCAAGTCGTCAGTGAACCGAATAGTTGGGATGAACTGCTGATACGTCAGCACCACGAACTTGTCGAGACCTCCAGATCCGTTGACCAACTGATTTCAAAACTGCCGGAACGATTATCAAATCTTCAAAAGCACCTCTATCTTCTCAGATCCAGATTCGAAAGGCTCATGCTCTATTTCAACCTGAGGTCCGGAAACCCCCTTGTATTGCGGGATATTCTGGGTGTTCTGGGTTGGTTCGAACGGGAAGCCGACAGACTCCTCCTGCCGTTTAAACAGGAAAAAGCGGCTATCGAACGGCAGATGGAAAACCTGGACGACCTGTCCCTTAAATTCAGGCGAGAAACACTTCTCATTGAAAAATCGGAGCCTGAAACCCAGGGAAAAGTGGAGTCCTATCTGCATGATTTGACAACTCTGGAGGCCAAACTGCAGCCGCTCAGTGTCAAATTGGCCGGTGGTGCGAACGCCGTAGAAGACTTTCTTGATCTTTTGAGAAAAGACCGCACCCAAATTGAACACGAATCCAATCGTGTTCTTAAGACCCATCTGCTAAAAAGGGTTCCCAGCTTTTTTTCGGCCCCGGCCTGGCTGTTGGGAGTGAAAGGTGCTCGAAAATGGGCATCGGGATTCGGCATTTACCTCCTTGAACCCATCGATCTGAAGGGGATGGGATGGGCCCTGTTCATATGCAAAATGGCTTTCTTTTCCCTGCTGATCCTGGGGGTGCTTTTGACCCTGCTGAAGAGGATAAAAAGACAGTTCCAAAGCCTGAACCGTACTCAGCTGTTTCCATTTCTTCTATGTTTTGCCGTAAGCCTCGGCATGTTTCTGGGAATTTCTTCCACCGGGCTTTTTCCGTCAGCCTTTTTTTCCACGATGGTAACGGTGGTTCTGGTTTACGGCCTGCTCTCCCTTTCCCGAACTCTACGCCGTGTTCTTTTCCCCGACCGGGATGTTGAACTCCATCGGTTGCTTCCGCTCTGGGCGGTGGTTTCTCTCTGCGCTCTTCTGGAGGCCCTTCACATACCGGAAGAGACCTTTATTCCCATATGGTCTGCGGCACTGCTGCTCCTGTGCTGGTACCATGCCCGGGACAAAGTCAAAAGAGAGGGGTGGGCCAAAATATCCAAGGTTTTTCTGGTAAGTGCCATGCCGCTTTTGGCGCTTTTGGCGCTTTTGGGATGGGGCTATCTGTCGGTTCTTCTGGGGATGCTGGTATTGTTGTTTTCGCTCAATGTACGCCTGGCCAAAGACTTCAGTGTGGGGCTGGGACGGATCAGTGCACACTGGCAGGGTGGCGTCAAGAGATCCGATTCCAATGCCGCCATGCCGGCACGGGGACTCGGTTTTCCATTGATTTTTTTGATCCTGCTGTTGTCGAGCCTGGCCTGGATTTTCATATTTGTGGGGGGCGGATCTCTCTTTATGGAGGTTATTCGTTACCGGGTCGGCTGGGAAAATTTTACCTTCAGCATCTATCGCATTATCTGTATTGCTTCGCTTCTGTTCATCGTTCGGGCCGGCATCACCCTGGCCCGTTCGGCCCTAGCCAAGCTGCCGGAACGCCGCAGAGAACTGGACTCGGGCTCCGTGCAGTCCCTGGATACCATCGTCACCTATGTGCTCTGGTCCCTGTTTGTGCTGATATCGCTGGGATTTCTGGGTGTTTCCTTTAGAAACCTGGCGGTCATCGCCGGCGGACTTTCCGTGGGGCTGGGTTTCGGTTTGCAGAACATCGTGAACAATTTCATCGGAGGACTCATTCTCCTGTTCGGCAGAAGCATCCAACCCGGTGACCTGGTGGAGATCGACAACATCAAGGGGCACGTGCGAAAAGTGACCATTCGCAACACGTTGGTAAAGGCCTTTTCAGGAGCCACCATTTTCGTCCCCAATTCGCTGTTGATATCTCAGAAAATGATCAACTGGAGCCACGCGGACCGGCGTTATCGACAGGAAATCAAGGTCGGTGTCGCCTATGGCTCGGACGTGGAAAAGGTAACGGCGCTGCTCCTTGAAGCGGCCAAGCAGAGCCCCAAGGTGCTGGACCGGCCCCCGTCAAGGGTTCGGTTTCTCGATTTTGGGGACAATACCCTGGTGTTTTCTCTGAGGGTATGGATCAAGGGTTGGTCCGACCGGTATGCCGACTCGGAAGTGCGCTACCACATCGACCGCATTTTCAGGGAAAACCATATTGAAATTTCCTTTCCCCAGCTGGATCTGCATATCCGCTCCGCGGAAGGTTTGAAGAATTCCCGTCCAAACGATTCCTGAAAAACGGGGGAAACGATGAACAAAATAGCTTCCAAGTTGACTCTTTCCATTGGAATCGTAACCCTTGTCTTTACGGCTTTCCTTCTCTACCAGGCCTATGCCTTGACCAACAGGCGCATCAAAGAAGTGGTGGAACAGCAAACGTCAATGGCGCTCCAATTTGATCTCGCCATTCGTAAATATGTGGGCCATAAAATAAGGCCTTTGATGTACCGATTGGTGGGCGAAGATGAGTTCATTCCGGAAGCCATGTCCACATCCTATGTGGCCCGTTCCATATTTGAAGATGTGAGGGGTGTGTTTCCTGCCTATATACTGAAGTTTTCATCGGACAATCCCCGGAACCCCCTCAACCAGGCCGGTCCCGAAGAACTCGAAGTGATCGAATATTTAAATCGGAATCCCCATCTGGAAAAGTGGGAAGGTGAGATCGTTATCGACGGAAAGCCGTACATGGCCAAATTCAGTGCCAGGCGGATGAAGGAAGAGTGCCTGCGCTGTCATGGCGACCCCAAGGATGCCCCCGCCTCCTTATTGGAAAGATACGGACCCGTTGCCGGGTTTCACAGGCCCATGAACGAAATTATCGGTTCCGATACCGTCGCCATTCCCACGGCGAGGATTTCCAAAAAATTATGGGCGGAATCCATTCCCGTCTTTCTCATCGGGGGGTTGATGCTGCTTCTTTTCTTTCTTGCGGTTCTTTTGGTCATCAGATTCACCATCACCCATCGACTGACCATGATATCGAGGCATTTTGCGGATGCGGCCCGGCAGGAAGACTATTCGAATATTGAACCCATCAGGATCAAAGGCAAAGATGAAATTTCCGATCTGGTTTTCAGCTTCAATACCCTCTCCCATAAATTGAAGCAGAATTATGCGTCACTCGATCAACAGGTCAAAGAACGAACAGAAGAGCTCGAAAGCAAGAACCGTCTGCTCGAACTTGAGATCGTGGAACGTTCGCGGGCCGAGAAGGCGCTCAGGGATAGCGAAATGCGATACCGGCGCCTGGTGGAACAATCCTACCAGGGGTTGGTGATTACGCAGGACAACCCCTTAAGATTGAGCTTTGTGAGCAAACCCATGGAAGCCATTACCGGATACACACGGAAAGAGATGGAAAATTTCAAGGATCAACAACTACTGGCGCTCATTCATCCGGAAGACCGGGACCGCTTCCTGCAAAATGCCAGGGGCCGCCTTGAAGGAAAAAAGCTTTCAGACACGGTCCAGTATCGGTTTTTGCATAAAACCAAAGGCTTCAGGTGGATTGAACTCCACGTCTCACGCATCGATTACAACGATGCGCCCGCCACACACGCCGTGGTTCTGGACATCACGGACAAAAAACGGGCCGAAGAAGCGTTGCGGCGAAGTGAAGAAAAGCTTGCCAGAAGCAGAAAGATGGAATCCCTCGGACTTCTGGCGGGAGGAGTGGCCCATGATCTGAATAACGTCCTGTCCGGCATCGTCAGTTATCCGGAATTGATTCTGATGGATCTGCCCGCGGACAGCAAACTCATAAAACCGATTAAGACCATGGAAGCATCCGGGATACGGGCGGCCGCCATCGTTCAGGATCTGCTGACGGTGGCAAGAGGCGTGGCCACGCCCAAAGAACCGCTGAATCTGAACGATCTCATCAACGACTATCTGGATTCGCCCGAGTCCAAGCAACTCCAGCAATTTCACCCGGACGTTGAAATCAAGCTGCACCTGGACAAAGGCTTGTTCAATATCAACGGAAGCGGTGTTCATATCAGAAAAGCCGTCATGAATCTGGTGTCCAATGCGTTGGAAGCCGTTAAAGGGTCTGGAAACGTCTCTTTATCGACGGAAAACCGCTATGTGGACAGACCTCTGAGGCGATACGATGATGTAAAAATCGGTGAATACGTGGTCTTCGGAGTAACCGATGACGGCCCGGGCATATCTCCGGGCGACCTGGAAAGGATATTCGAACCGTTCTATACCAAAAAGATCATGGGGAGAAGCGGTACGGGTTTGGGCCTGGCCGTGGTCTGGAATGTGGTACAGGATCATGGCGGGTATATCGACATAGTGAGCAGCAATGGCGGAACAACCTTTGAATTGTATTTTCCCATAACAAGGATGGCCGTATCCGATAAGGATCTTTCCGCACCCGGTAAGCGTCTTGAAGGGAAGGGCGAGACAATTCTGATTGTCGATGATGAGGAAAACCAACGAGAAATCACCTCCAGAATGCTGGATGCCCTGGGATATAGTCCGAAAGCCGTTTCCAGCGGCGAGGAAGCGGTTGAATATCTGAAGGACAATTCCGTGGATTTACTATTGCTGGACATGATTATGGATCCCGGTATGAACGGATTTGAAACTTACGAGAGGATCAAGAAAATCCATCCCCATCAAAAAGCGATCGTTGTGAGCGGGTTTGCCGAAACCGACATGGTGAAAAAGGCCCAGATGTTGGGCGCCGGTGAATATCTTAAAAAACCGATTACCCTGGAAAGGCTGGCCCGGGCCGTCAAGGAAGAACTGGAAAAATAACGGTAAGGGTTTCGCGAGTGTCAACAATTAAATGTGGTGTCACCGAAATTCCCATCACAACATCCAATTGGGCCGATCCGTTGCCCATTCGGTTACGGTTTCATAGAGCCATTCCCTAATTTCCTCAACCACATAGAATTGGGGCCTAAGAAGGTCATCATGGGACGCTATTTTTCCCTCCTGAATGGCCCTTTCCGCCAACGGGGTGTTGGGATAGATTCGAATCCCGATGGAAAGGTTCACAAGATCCAGAGAAAGATCATCCATAAATTTCAGGCTTTCCAGAACGGTTTCCCTGGCTTCACTCGGACCGCCCAACAGCAAGAATCCCATTTGGAAGATATTCTCTTTTTTGAACAATTTTGAAATTCGGCGGACGTCATTAACGGAAAACCGTTTGTTGAAACTCTCCAGCATCACATCGGAACCGCTTTCAAACCCCAGGCTAACCTCTCGAAAGCCCGCTTTTGCCATTTTCCCCACGAGCACGGCATCGATTTTTGACGGATAGACAATTCATCGGCTTTTGATATCCAGTTGTTCGGAAATGATGAGATCGCAAAGCGCTTCGGCATAAGAAGCCGGAAAATTAAAGGTATTATCCACAAAGAAAAAATGGTTGACTCCGGCGGCCACGTATTGTTTGATATTTTCAATCACCTTTTCGGGCGGGTGTTTTCGCAAATGTCGACCCTCAATGGCCGAGGTGGAGCAATAACTGCAATCCATGGGACACCCCCGCCGTGTCTGAAGGGGCATCCAGATGGGGTCATCCGGGGAATTCTCGTGAATTTCCAAATGGATATTCGGAAGGGGCATGGTGTAGTCGTCCAGGCTTTTGGGAAAAACAGGCTTCGCCTGCAGCCCCTTTTCCGGCAGGTACAGACCGGGAACATCCAACGGTTGTTTTCCCTTTTCCAAACGATCCAGAAGCATTACAAAAGACGCCTCGCCCTCCCCCCGAATCCCCATATCCGCTCCGGTGTATGCGAGGGAACTGGCGGGGAAAATACTGTACCCCGCGCCTCCCAGAACAATGGTTGCATCTGAAAGGTCTCGACACGTTTTCACCACTTCTTTCACCGGTCCCAGAAGAAAGACCGTATCTTTCATGGTCTGATCATCGACGTTTCTCATCGAAACCCCGATGACCCGCGGCCGGAATCGATTTACTTCATTTGCCAATATTTTCAGGTAATCGTCCTCGCCCGATCTTAAACTCAACATTTTTACATCATGGCCGGCATCCTGAGCTGCCACCGCAACATATGCCGCACCCAATGGCAAAACCGTCATGTAAAGATTTTCGGTAATGACGGATATTAAAAGCACCTTCATGATTCAATCATCCCTCTCATTTTTTTCTTTTGCCTCGATGACAATGGTCTCAATTTTTTTGGGTACGCTCATCAGACAAAACATTCCGGTTCCAGCCGCCTGCCGGTAAACGCGGCCTCCAGTTCATGTTTATGCCGCAAATAATTTTCATCATCAAAATATTTTGCCCCGACGGGACATTTCTTGATGCAGGCGCCGCACTTGATGCAAATCCCCGTTATTTTGGAAACATCGTCCGAATCAATTGATCCCATGGGACAAACCTCTGAGCAGAGCTTGCAGTCGATGCAATCGCTGTTTGTTTCGGGCGTAACCTTAAGGATATTTACGGGATTTCCGTTTGGGTCCACGGGCCGGTAATAGTCCCTGTAAGGAATATTACCTTTTACGACAACGGAAGGAATTTTTCCGGGTTTCTTTATCTTGTCATATATTTTGTCGGCAAAATCAGCCGCCGCGGCCATATCCTGTCCGTCGGGCCTGTTGCCTGCGAGGGTCGTTGAAAATGAATGCTCGCCGATGAATGCGCCTCCGGCAATAACCTTAAAACCGTCCGCCTCAAGAATGTCTTTGAACTCTATTAACCCATCGTCATAATCTCGGTTTCCGTAAAGAACCACAGCGACCGCCGTTGCGCCGTTTCCGGAAATTTTGTTCAAGAATTTCAGCAGGACATTGGGAACGCGTCCGGCGTAAACCGGAACGCCCGCGATAACGAGGGTGTCCGCATCAAAAGAAAGCGTTTCTTCCCTGGCTTCCGGCAATGTGAAGTCAATATTGTTGATCTCAATTTCTCCGCCGTGATTCCCTGCTATTTTCTCTGCAATCCCGGTTACTATTTTCTCGGTTGTGCCTGTTGCGCTGAAATACAGGGTATTGATTTTCTGATTCATACTGAAAATTCTCCTCTAAAAAAGGTTCTGCCGTTCATTAAATTCCATGCATCTTGACGGATCACCCGCACTGGTATATACTCTGGTCTTGATCAGTAATCATCGGAGGTGCATCATGCAAACTGCAAAATTGTTCACAAACGGTAGAAGCCAGGCCGTAAGGTTGCCGAAAGAGTTAAGATTTTCCGGCGATGATGTTTTTATCAAAAAAATCGGAAAGATGGTCATCCTATTGCCTAAAGATGATCCATGGTCGCCATTGGTTAAAAGCCTTGACCAGTTTACCGATGATTTTATGAATGACAGAAATCAACCGTCTCAGAATCAACGGGAAGATTTATGATCAAATACATGCTCGATACAAACATCTGCATCTATATCATCAAACAAAAACCGGCAAAAGTTATTGAACGGTTCAAGCAGACGGATATTTCACAAATCGGTATTTCATCCATAACGTTAAGTGAGCTTCAATATGGCGTTTCAAAAAGTTCAAACCCTGAACAGAACCAAATGGCGTTATCACAGTTTGCGGCACCGTTGGAAATTTTTCCTTATGATGACGGGGCGGCTCAATACTATGGTGATCTCAGAGCCGGACTGGAAAAACAAGGCACCCCAATCGGTTCCTTGGATATGCTGATCGCCGCCCATGCCATTTCCCTCAACAGCGTCCTGATCACAAATAATGAAAAAGAATTTAACCGGGTCCCAAATTTAAGAATAGACAATTGGGTAAAGCGGTAAAAATCAATATGACTCCTATCTCGGATTGAAAGTCGTACGTTGAAATAGTGCAAGCCTGACTGCCTTCGATATTACGATTACTTGGAAGCATCTTTTCGGGGACCAAAATGCGCTTTCAAGGGGCAAAAACGCCGTGTCTTATGATTCCACTCGCTGGATTAATGAATATCTTATTGGCCCGATCCCAGGCTTTCCTGTTTTGGGTTATTGGCTGCATCTGAGATTTTTTTGTTTATCAGGGCCATTACCTTGCGGCCGTCTTCCTGGTCTTCCGCTCCCTGAAAAGCGGGAGTATCATCTATCACACTGAAGCCACCCCGCATTGTCCGGGCCAGGGCGTTATCCCCGCTTGCCAGCTCGTGAAAACGCCGGCCTGCGTACTTCAGGCCCCGCGCCAGAGAACCGGAAGGGATATACTCACGCATGGGATAGCCCATGTTTACGATAACATCTTTTATCGTGTCGCCCATACCGTAGAGCATCTGGAACTCAAAGGATGACTTGCCAAAATTGTACAGGTCTGCAATGGCCATAACATGGGCCTGAGAACGAATATTGTGAGTAGCAAAAGCGGGTTCGATCACATCCAGGTTTTGAAGCATGAAGCCGCATATCGCTTCAAAATTAGCGTCAGTTGAAGGTTTGTGATTCCATACAGGGGATTTCATTCCTTTTTCCTCTGCAATGTCTCTTTCATGTCTGAGGTAGGCTCCTTTGACAAGCCTGATGGGAACGCGAAAACCCCGGCGGGCGGCCCAGACGCCAAGGTCTCGTACATCTTGTGCCCCATCCCTGAGATATGCCTGAATCACCACACCCAGACGGAGACGGCCCCTGTCATCCACGGCAAGGTTTTCATTTTGTTCTACAATTTCCCTGAACAGCTTCAAAGTCAGCTCCTTGTACACGTATTCTTCCATATCGATTCTGATAAATATGCGTCTGGCCCGGACTTCAGAGGCAGCCCGGAGCATTTCTGCAATCGCTTTCTTGATTTCCTCCTGTTTGGAAATGGCGTTTTTGTCAGTGCCCACAGCTGCGTCAAGACCGTATGTAAGGGCCGAGAGCTTGAGAGACATACAAAGCTCGCTAATTTCTTTAGTCCCTGCAAACTGTCTGATAAGGGCGAGATAATAATCCCGATATGCCTTTGCGTCTTCAGGGGAAAGGGAAGCATCACCCACATTATCTAGAGAAACTGAAAAACCCTGTTTGTGAAGATCAGCGATAAACCTGAACAGTCTCCGGATCTCCCGCCCTGTTTCTTCAGGCGTTCCCCGGGTCTCAACAGGGAAAAGAAAAGGTTCGCTCATCCAGCGGACCACTGGCATGACAAAGAATAAACAGGTACGGGCGGTCTTGCTATCACCTAATTTTTCAAGTATCCAGCCGCTCATGTTTGCCATTGGTCCAAACATGGAAAAATTGATAAAGCGGTTACGAAGGGAATCCGAAAATTCCGGCTTATTGTTTTTGAGTCTTGTCTCAAGACAGCTCTCTATCCGTTCAAGATATTGTCCTGTCCTGCTTTCGAGTGTGCTGTTCCGGTTTAAGGAAGCATTGCTGTCTGCCGCGGCTGCAGTTGGTACTAGAAACAGAATAAAAACAGCAAGTTTTAAATAGCGGAGGATGAGTAAGGAACGATAACTTTTTTTCATGGCAATGAAAGTCCTATCCGGGCCCAGTTAATGTGGAACGCCGTAATTTTATGAAGCTTTCTAAGTATTTTGCGGCCGCTTCGAAATATTTCTGATACTGGGGTATCTACTTAGCTCAAGTCCATACTATATGTTGTGGTCGTTTGTTTGGGCGCCATCTGTATCGAACTCGTCCTCTTCGTCGTCTTTGCACAGGCCAACAAGCGTTGGACGAGGAACAGGATCTACGGCAAGCAGATGTTGAACAAGTCTGAAAAACAGCTTCCCTCTCGAAGTACTGGTCCGGCGATTGAACCTGAAGGTGAACTCGTCCAAGTAATAAGGAAGACAACCTCGTCGAACGGCTCCTTGGTACGTGCCAAGCAGCCATCTCTTAAGCAAGGAGGCAACGAGATGCGGCAAGGCCAAATCTTTGGGATCTTCACATATCTCATGGCGATAGCCTTTTGCAAGAAGACCGCTGTAACTCTTCCACCCATCGGTAATTACGGTACTACCCGGCGCAACAGAGTCCTCAATGAAAGCTTCCAACGAAATCGAACTCACGTCCGAGAGAGCAGCCATACGAATTCGCCCGATTCCTTCAAGGTCCTTGTCTTCAACAGCGATCCCCACGGGGACTTTTCCCGCTGCTCCACGGCCGCGTTTTCCTGGTTTCTTTTTCCCTCCAATGTAGGTTTCATCGATCTGCACAGATCCTGTCAGCCGGTCACGGCCAGGCCGCACCATCGCACGGCGAAGCTTGTGAAGCCACTCCCAAGCTGTCTGGTAGCTCCCAAGTCCAAGCGTTCGCTTCAGGCCAAGGGCGTTGGCACCATACTTCTGGCTGGTTATATGCCACATCGCCCTAAACCAAAGGGGCAAGGGACTTCGAACGCCGTGAAGAATAGTGCCTGCTGTCACAGATGTCTGCCGGTTGCATATCCTGCAATGCCAGAGTCCACGGGCTGTCGTCCACGCATCGCTATTACCACATTGAGGGCAAATAAACCCATTCGACCAGCGCAGTTCAGCCAGGTACCGGAGGCAGTCTTCCTGGCAGGCAAATTGCGCCTCGAATTCCGTCAGAGATTTTGGGTAGATTTCTTGTTCCATCAAGCCGGATACTATATGTAGTGGCCACTTGAGTCAAGTAGATACCCCAGTTTCTGATTTCGACTGTCGGGATTGCCTTATTCGTCGGTTGATTAATTCGTTAGGGCGGGTTAGTATGTACCTAAAAGCAGTACATACTATGAGGTGCCCTATGGAAACTGTTAGCGTAAACCAGTTTCGCTCAAAGATGAAAAATTTTGTCGAACAAACGGCCAGTGCGCATGTGCCCCTTAAAGTAACCCGCCGTGGTGGGGGCGATTTTGTCGTAATGAGTGCGGAAGATTGGGAGCGTGATCAGGAAACCCTTTACATTCTCCAAAATTCCAGCCTGATGAAGCAAATTTCCGAATCTGCTTGCACGCATGTAGAACGTTCCGGTTACACACCAACGGATGAAGAAATAAATGAGATCCTTGGTGTTTGAAGGTAGCACGTGGGCTACCTGCGAAGAACTCAGGACGAAAGACAAGCGTTTACATAAAGCTCTTTGTTCGATACTGAAAGAGATGCTTCGGGGGGACCCGGCAATTGGCCTAGGAAAACCCGAAGCCCTTCGTCATAAACTATCCGGTTTTTGGTCACGCAGGTTGAGCTACAAAGACCGTGTCATTTATAAATTCGATGACAACTACATTTACATTTTTGCAATAGGTGGACATTACGATCAATTTTGAGCCCTAACTGCAAGTTTACCATCGCCTTTGCCAAACGTCGTGAAAACCGCAAAACCTCACAAGGAAAATGGACGCCGCGCAGCTGCTTTCAAATAAATTTACCTCTGCCCCCGTACGCAGGCCAACACGGAACTCAGCAGAAGGCAGGGCGATGAGAAAATCGATACTGGCAGGCTGGCCCGCCCAGGCGTTCTGCTGACGTGAAAGGTTAGCCGTCAAATGCTCCCCATACTCTACGACCAAAAATTAAGATGGCCACTACAACTTTTTAAAAGCATATTTTTGGGGTCAAAAAGGTGATTTTAAGGGCTGAAAACCCCCTTCTTTATAAGTTAACGTATTGATTATTCTTGCATATTCTTGGTCCGACCCCAAACGCACCAAACGCCAAACGTGATTGTCAAGCGCTTCCCGATAGGTCTTGCCGTCGGCCATGCATCCGGGAAGTTCCGGTACTTCGGCTATGTAGGCGTTGTCCTCGGAACTCCAGAAAATAATGATTTCGTATTTCTTATCCATTCTCATTCTCCAACACGAAGTCGATGGGTTGAAAGAGGTTCTTGTAGAAATGGGACCCTATTGTACCCGGCTCAGTCGTCCATAGTCCATGGAAAGGATACGATCCGCGATCTGCCTGAGCCAGGTGAGTTGATGGCTGATAATGATCAGGGTCGTCCCCCACTGGTCGCGTGCATCCAAGGCCGCGCGCAGAATGAGTTCGGAACTTTCCCTGTCCACGCTGGCCGTCGGTTCATCCAGCAGCAGGACCTTCGGTTTAAGCACCAGCCGGGCCGCCAGGGCGACCCGCTGCGCCTCACCACCGGAGAGTTCCCGCCAGGACCGGTGTGAAAACCGGGCCGGGTCCAGACCGACTTTCTGAAGTGCTTGGGCCACCGGGTCTTGACTGTCGGTCATTCCCCGAAGATTGAGCCCGTAAGAGACATTGGCGTGCACGGATCTTTTGAGCAGATACGGTTCCTGGCTCAACATGGTCACCTGGCGGCGCAGGTCCAATGATATTTTGGAAAAGGGCTTTCCCTGAAAAAGCCCCCGGCCTCCGGCCGGTTCCTCCAGAAAGGCCAGAATCCGCATCAAGGTACTCTTGCCCGACCCGTTGGGCCCGATAAGACCGGTGATGGTTTTGGCTTCGATGTCCAGGCGATCCACCTCCAGAACCGTTCGGTCCCCGTAGACCTGCCGCAGATTTTCCAGATGATAAAGTGATTCGCCCATTATTCCGATAACCTTTTCAAGCCGGACATGGCCAGGTTCACCAACAACGCCAAGGTGATCAGGATCAACCCCAACGCGATTCCCACGGCGAACTCCCCCTTGCCCGTCTCCAGGGCAATGGCCGTCGTGATGGTCCGGGTGTGCCATTTGATGTTGCCGCCGATCATCATGGAAATCCCCACTTCCGATACGATCCGACCGTAGGCGGCGGCGCCTGCCAGGGCCAAAGCGAACCGGGCCTCCCAAAGGGAGGTGAGCAACAGCTGACGGGAATCGGCCCCCAGGGTCAATACGGTTTGCTTGAGACGATGGTCGAGGTTTTCAACGGCCGTGGCCGTCATGGCAACCACGATGGGAAGCCCGAGAATCGTCTGGCCCATGGCCATTCCGGGAATGGTAAACAACAATTCCAGATTGCCCAGCGGCCCCCGGTGGCTCATGAATGCGTAGCAGAGAAGACCGATTACCACGGTGGGGAGAGACAACAGGGTATCCACGAGGACCTGGATGGACCGCCGCCCGGGAAAACGGGCGTATCCCAGGATAAATCCGAGGGGCGCACCGATGGCCATGCTGGCCGCAACCGATAGGCTGGAAGCGAAAACCGTCGTTTTCACAGCGGAATAGGTTTCAGGATTCCCCTGAAACAACAGTTCAAAAGCGCGAATCAACCCACTCAGGATATAGTCCATAAATCACAAAAATCGGGACGCTCACGAAAAAGGATGGCTGCGACCTTCGGCGGTATTTTAGAGCTACCGGGCGTTGGGGATGAACAGTTTCTTGTTCAGCAACTTGAAGTTGCCGATGAAATTCTGAATTTTCTTCGAAGTCATCCACTCGGTGAACTTTTTGGCAAAATCGTATTTCGCATTTTTACAATGGGTTGGACTAACCGCAATAATGCTGTACTGGTTAAAGAGCGCGGGATCCCCTTCCACCAGAACAACCAAGGGTGGATTGCCGTGGTAATTGTCGGCAAATTTGATGAAAGTGCCCCGGTCGGTCATGGTGTAGCCCCCCTTCTCGGTGGCCACGTTGATGGTGGAAATCATTCCCTGCCCCGTCTGGATGTACCATTTTTCATGGTCCGGAACCGACATGTCCGCCCCCGTCCACAGGGAAATCTCCTTCTTGTTGGTGCCGGAATTGTCCCCGCGACTCACAAAGGGCGCTTTTCCCGCGGCCAGCTTTTTCATGGCCTCCTTCACGGAGACGCCTCTAATGCCGTCCGGATCATCCTTCGGACCAATGATGACGAAATCATTGTACATCACCCGGGTCCGGTCCTTGCCGTAGCCTACGGCCACGTATTTTTTCTCCGCCGCCGGCGCATGCACCAGCAGCACATCCACATCACAGTTTTTGCCCATTTCCAGGGCCTTCCCGGTTCCCACCGCAGTCCATTTCAATTCAATGCCCGTATCCTGCTTGAACTTCGGCGCCAGAACGTCCATGAGGCCGGTGTTGTCGGTGCTGGTGGTGGTGGCCAGCATCAAGCTGTCGACAGCCGACGCAACCAAGGGTCCGTTGATCCACAGCGTCAACGCCGATACCCACAAAAAAAAGAATGTTTTTCTCATCCGCCTGTCTCCTCAATAAAGGTTTTTGGTGATAGATTTCGAAAGTCAGTTCCCTTTCCCGAAGGAACAACGGGGATAGATACAGGTCTCGCAGTTCATGCACAAACCGCCGTGCCCCATCATGGCAATATCTTTTTCGGTGACGGTGTCGCCTGCGAGAATCCGGGGCAGAATCAGGTCCAGTACGGTAACCTCGTGAAACAGCCCGCATGCGGGCGTCCCGAGAATCGGAACCCCCTTGATCCGGGCAATCATAAACATGGCTCCCGGAAGCACGGCCGAGCCGTAAAGAAGGCTGTCGGCCCCGGCCTCAAGGACTCCTTCCCGGGTGACGTCATCCGGATCCACGGACATCCCCCCTGAAGTGAGGATCAGATCGGCACCGCGCGCCAGCAAATCCTTAATGCCGGAAGAAATGGCCTCCTTGTCGTCCGGGGTAAAACAGACGTGAATCACTTCAGAACCCAAGGCTTCCATTTTCTTTCGGAGAATCGGCTCAAACCGGTCCTTGATGAGGCCGCTGAAGACCTCGTTTCCCGTGATGACAAAACCGGCTTTCGCACGGCGAAGTGGTTTAACCGACGCAACACCATTGACGTTCTCGGCCAACCGGACGGCATCCTGTATCACCGATTTTTTCACCACCAGCGGAATCGCCCGGGTGGCGGCCACAATCCCCCCCCTCTGAACCAGGGTATTGGTGTGCAGGGTGGCGCACATGACCTCCCGGATCAGATTAAAGCGGGCCAAGGCCTCCACATTGATTTTGAGCAGACCATCATATTTGGCCCGAAGAACGATTTTGCCCTCATGGGGCGGCTCGAACCACGATACCCCCGACCCACTAAGTGCCCTGCTGATGAGTTCGGCCGCATCGTTTTCATGGTATTCATCGTCTTCCATGGAAATTTCGTAAAAGTTTTCCTTGCCGAGTCTTTTAAAATGGGCGCAGTCGCATTCATGAATCACGTGTCCCTTCCGAAAAGCCGCGCCTTTGAACTGGCCCGGCCGTATTTCGGTGATATCATGACACAATTCCTGCCCCACGGCTTTGTTAAACGGGATTTTCTTAATCATGGGTCCTCACTCATAACGGCAACATCACTTTGAAGCTTCTTGTTAGGACTTAACACATCGCCAAAACCGCGGCAACAGGAAAGAAAACCGGTCTTCCGGGGCGTTCAAACCGCGCCCTGATCCCACTTTGGTTCAGGATGGAAATTCCTCAAAAAAAAAGGCCATCGGATATGCCGGTATTGACATATTGAAAGGGCCGTGTTAGGGTTCCCCGGATTTTCAGGGATTCACGCTATTGACAAGGGTATTATAACACAGATTGGGATCATTGCAACCGTTTCAATGCAGCCTAAAACCCCATGGATCCGCAGAAGAATGTCATATATTAAGCCAATATTGACATAGCGATTGGGTTTCGTTCAAAGAGCTGTTTTAACCATTGATCTCTAACAGGAGAGGATTTCCATGAACTACGATTTCGTAAAGACCACATGCCCTTTTTGCGGCTGCGGCTGTCAGATGCTTCTGGAAGTGATGGACGGAAAGATTATCCGCACGCTACCCGTCAAAGGCGCGCCTATGAATGATGGTAAACTCTGCATCAAAGGCTGGAATGCCCACCAATTTGTTGACAGCCCCGACCGCCTCACGGCACCGCTGGTTCGTAAGAACGGCGTGTTAACGGAAACTTCCTGGGAGGAGGCACTGGAAACCGTTGTTTCCAATCTATCCGCCATTCGAGAAAAGCATGGTGGAGACAGCCTCGCATTTTTGAGTTCGGCCCGCTGCAGCAATGAGGAAAACTACCTTTTGCAGAAGGTTTGCAGGGCCGGATTCGGAACCAATAATGTGGATCACTGCGCCAGGCTCTGACACGCGCCCACAGTGGCAGGTCTTGCCGCGGCATTCGGTAGTGGCGCCATGACTAATTCCATTCCTGAAATCGAGGATGCGGATTGTGTCTTTGCGATCGGTTCCAATACCACTGAGGCGCACCCCCTCATTGCCCACCGTGTGTTCCGGGCCAAAACCAAAGGGGCGACACTGATCGTTATCGACCCCCGGAAAACCCAGGTTTCTCAGTTGGCTGACATCCATGTGAGAATCCATTACGGCACGGATGTGATCTTTTTAAACGCCATGATGAATGAAATCCTCCAAAACGGTTGGCACAATACAAAATTCATCGATGAGAGAACCGAAAATTTTGAAGCCTTTGAAAAGGCCGTTAAGGAATATTCCTTGGAAAGGGCATCTGAAATCTGCCGCATACCTGCTGATGTGATCCAAAAGGTGGCCCGGATTTATGCGACCTCAAACATTTCAACCATACTCTACACCTTGGGCATCACCGAGCATTCCCACGGGGTGGACAATGTGAAATCGTTGGCCAACCTGGCCATGATGACGGGCCATATCGGAAAACCATCCAGCGGCGTCAATCCCTTAAGAGGGCAGAACAATGTTCAGGGCGCCTGCGACATGGGGGCTCTCCCCAATGTGTATCCGGGTTATCAGGTGGTGACCGATCCCACCAACAGAGACAAATTTCAAAAGGCATGGGGTGCCGAACTTTCATTGGAAGTGGGTCAGACAATTCCCGCAATGATGGACGGACTGATCGACGGCACCATGAAAGGGATGTATATATTCGGAGAGAATACGGTGGAAAGCGACCCCAACATCCATCATGTTCGAAAGGCGCTCAACTCCGCTGAATTTCTGGTGGTGCAGGAGATCTTTCTCACCCGAACCGCCGAACTGGCCGACGTGGTGTTGCCGGGAGCGTCCTGGGGCGAAGTGGAAGGGACCTATACCAATACGGAACGTAAGGTGCAGCGAATCCGCAAGGCCGTGGACCGGCCCGGTGAGGCCAGACCCAACTGGGCCATACTGTCGGAAATCGGCCGTCGGCTGGGGCTGGACAACATGACCTATGCTTCCGCGGAAGCGGTCTTTAATGAAATGGCTTCTCTCACCCCCAGCTTTGCGGGGATCACCTATGATCGAATCGAAGACACGGACATTCAGTGGCCCTGTCCCACGCCGGACCATCCCGGCACCAAGTTTCTCCACAAGGGTCAATTTTCAAGGGGAAAGGGCCTTTTCCATGCCATTTCGTACCGCCCCAACGAAGAGCTTCCGGACGAAGAATATCCGTTCATCCTCACCACGGGAAGACGTTATGCACACTATCATACCCGAACCATGACCGGCAGATGCAAATCGCTACACAACGAGTTTCCCGGTCCCATGGCGCAGCTTCATTTCTCCGATGCGGGTCGGCTGGGAGTGACCGAAGGGGGTTCCGTCAAAGTCACATCGCGTCGCGGGGAGGTGGTGACGCCCGTTTCCATCGGAGATATCGTGCCGGAAGGGTCCATCTTCATGGATTTCCATTTTGAAGAGGCCAACCCCAACTGGCTTCTGGGGACTTTCCTGGACCCGGTCAGCAAAACACCGGATTACAAGGTCTGCGCGGTAAAATTGGAAAAGTATTTGGCAGCGGGGTGAAAGAGATCGTAATCGACAAGCAATCGGGAATTGAATGAAAAAAATACACTTCAACGTTAATGGTCGCGGTGTTCAGGTTATCGCCCATAAAGGGCTGGTCCTTCTGGACCTGCTCCGCGATATCCTGGGCCTGACCGGAACCAAGCAATCCTGTGACCGCAAGGGCCAGTGCGGCGCCTGTACGGTGATCGTAAACGGCAAGGCGGTCTTGTCCTGTCTGACCCAGGTGGCCGGCTTGAACAATGCGGATGTCATCACGGTGGAAGGTCTGGGAACACCGAACAACCCTCACCTGATTCAGGAAGCCTTTGTGCTGGCCGGTGCGATACAATGCGGGTTCTGCACGCCGGGGATGATCATGGCCGCCAAAGGGCTGTTGGACCAAAATCCCGACCCCACCCGGGACGACATAAAGCGCGCCCTCATACGGAATCTTTGCCGTTGCACTGGATACACCAAAATCATCGATGCGGTTTTGTTGGCTGCCCGTTTCCTGAAGGGTGACATCAAACCGGAAGCGGTGCGACCCCATGGGGACGATAATGCACTGGGGATCAACCATCCGAGACCATCAGCCATGATCAAGGCCTGCGGAACAGCCCATTTCACCGCCGATATCCGCGTCCCCGACGCCTTGGAACTCGCTACCCTGCGCAGCCCCCACCCCCATGCCAGGATCCTATCCGTGGACGTTTCCGCCGCCCGGCAAGAACCGGGCGTTGTGGGCGCCATGACGGCTACGGACATCCACGGGACCAACCGACTCAAGTATCTGGTGGCGGACCGCCCGGTACTCTGCGAAAATCGGGTTCGCTATGTGGGTGATCCCATTGTGGTATTGGCTGCCGAAACCCGGGAGCAGGCCGTTCATGCTTTGGAAAAAATCAAAGTTGAGTATGAAATGTTGCCGGTGCTCTCCGACCCGCAGGATGCCATGGTCCCTGGCGCCGTCCGAGTACACGATCAATGGCCGAACCTCTGCTTCAGCCAACCCCAGATCAAAGGGGACGCCGAAACAGCCCTGGCGAACTCCAAGACCGTTATCGAAGCCCATTTCAAAACGCAAATCAACCATCAGGCCCCTTTGGAGCCGGAAGCCTGCGCGGCGTTTCTGGAAGGTGAAGGGGATGAAACGCAACTGGTGGTCATAGGCCGAAGCATCAACATCCACCATCACCTGAACATGCTTCAGGAAGCAGTGGGCTGGGAAAACGTTCGATATGAAGAGGCTTTTTCCGGCGGTCAATTCGGCATTAAATTGGAAATTACCTCCGAGGGTATCGCTGCGGCGGCCGCTCTCCATTTCCGCCGCCCGGTGCGCTATATTCCCAGTCTCGCTGAATCCATGCAAATGACATCAAAGCGGCATCCCTTCGACATGAAGGTTAAAATGGGTGCTGATGACCAAAATCGCCTGACTGCTCTCCACATGGACATGGTTGTTGACAACGGGGCCTATCATTCCAACGGAAATGCCATTGTAGGCCGTGCCCTGTTGATGCTTTCCGGATCCTATCATATCCCCAACGTCAATTGCCGCTCCCGGCTTGTTTACACCAACAATCCATGGGGAAGTTCCGCCAGAGGGGCAGGACCCCCACAAGCCCATTTTGCGCTGGAATGCGCCATGGACATGCTGGCCCATGAGCTGGGCACGGACCCTCTGGAATTTCGAAAGATCAACTCTCTTCAGCCCGGCCAAAGCAAATCCACCGGTCAGGTGGTCGACCAATGGCCGTTCCCGGAATTATGTGACGCCATTCGTCCACCTTATGAGCGCGCCGTCCGGGATGCAGCCTCTTTTAGAGAGGGAACCATCCGTCGGGGCGTCGGTCTGGCGGCCGGCGCTTTCGGCATCGGGAGTCCGGGGGACAGCGCCATTGTGGCGCTGGAACTGGACGAGGGCGGTGGCGTCACCATTTACGCGGCGGCGGCGGATCCGGGCGAAGGAACGGACGCCATGTTGACGCAAGTGGCGGCCAAGAACATGAATCTGCCCTTATACAAAGTGCGTCTGGTCACTCGGAGTACGGATTTGACCACCGCCACCGGTCCGGCAGCCGGGAGCCGCATGACGTTCATGGTGGGAGTCGCCCTGGTGGATGCCGTCAATCAACTGAAAAACGTCATGGCAGAAACGGGTGCCAAGACCGCCATGGACCTGAGAAAGGCCGACAAACCCGTTCGGTATATCGGCAAAAAATCCATGGCGGGAGGTACTTTGGATCAGGAGACCGGCCAGGGTCCATCGTTTGATTCTCAGGTCCATGCCATCCAATTGGCCGAACTGGAAGTGAACGCCGAAACCGGTGACGTCCGGGTTCTTAAAATGACCACCGCCTGTGATGCGGGTGTGGTGATCAATCCGCAAAACGTGGAAGGGCAGCTCGAAGGCGGCATGGATATGGGGGTTGCCTACGCCCTTCGGGAAAAATACGTAGCCGGGCAAACCAAGGATTGGGTAACATTCAGATTCCCAAGCACGAACACTTCCTTCGAAATGAAAACCATTTTATTGCAGACGCCCAGAAATCGCGGAACCAACGGTGCGGTTGGTGTGGGCGAAATGACCATGGTGCCCACGGCGCCGGCGGTGATCAACGCCATCCATAACGCCTGCGGTGTGTGGGTGACCGATTTGCCGGCTCAACCTGAAAAGGTCAAAGCCGCCCTGGCGCCGGACGGACCATAAAGTGATTGCAGACCAACAATCGACCGTCGACCGCAAGGAACGTCATAAGGCCACCCTTCGCATTATTCTCGACAGTGAAAAATTCAGACGAAAAAACACGGTCTTCCATTGTGTGGCCCAATGGAATCTTCGTGATGGAAGAAAGAAATGAAAAAACGGGTATCGAAAAAGGGTGTGAGAAGGGGTGAAGAGCCTCACATCATAGGCGGCGGTAAAGATGTGAAACTCATCGTTCATGGAGAGGAGATGGTGGAGAGAATTGTTAAACCGAGCGGCACCAGCGGAAGGGTTTACCTGCCCGCAGTCTGGGTGGGCAGCCGCGTCAAAATAGTAAAGTTCGGCTGAAAAAATAGAATCAACTGTGATTTATGAAAGGTAGATAATTGAGCACAAGCTGTTGAAAGTTATCCTTTCTTTTCCCTTTACATCTGAAAAAACTGCCCATATTCTCTTCTATCAACTTTGATATGAAACCGCCAGAATACAGTTTCACAAAGAGAGCATCGGTGTTTTTTTGTCGCAGACCCGAACGGCTTACCAACTCTAATCCGTAAAGTTTTGGCAAATAATGATTTTCGGATCTAACTTTTCACCTAAGCTTATGTCAGATTTGAAAGGAGGACTGTATGCTCAAGAAAACCCTGAAAATTAATGGCATCAACCGGATAGTGGTGGCGGCTTCAGATGAGTCACTTGCCAATGTTCTGCGGGAGCAGCTGGGTTTGACCGGCACCAAGGTGGGGTGCGGTGAAGGCCAGTGCGGCGCCTGCAATGTCATTCTGGATGGCAAGCTGGTGCGTTCCTGTGTCACAAAAATGGTCAAAGTGGCTGACGGTGCCTCAATCACTACCGTTGAAGGGATCGGAACACCGGAAAATCTCCATCCCATCCAGCTGGCCTGGACCGTCCATGGGGGAGCGCAGTGCGGCTTCTGCTCTCCCGGCTTTATTGTTTCCAGCAAGGCGCTTTTGGATGAAATTCCCAACCCCACCCGCGAGGATGTGCGTGATTGGTTTCAGGTGCATCGCAACGCCTGCCGCTGTACCGGTTATCATCAGTTGGTGGATGCGGTGGTGGATGCGGGAAAAGTGATGCGCGGCGAAATGTCTTTTGAGGAGCTGACCTATAAGCTTCCGGACGATGGGCAGATCTGGGGCGGAAAATACCCGAGGCCTTCGGCGGTTGCCAAGGTCACGGGGACGCTGGATTACGGCGCGGATCTGGGCCTCAAGCTGCCATCCGACATGCTGCATTTGGCCCTGGTACAGGCCGATATTTCCCATGCCAACATCCTCTCCATCGACACGGCCGAAGCTGAAAAAATGCCCGGCGTGGTGAAGGTGGTTACCCATAAAGACATCAAAGGCAAGAATCGTATCTCCGGTTTGATCACTTTTCCCACCAACCTGGGAGACGGATGGGACCGGCCCATTTTGTGCGATCAGAAAGTATTCCAGTATGGCGACGCTATCGCCATCGTATGCGCCCGTACCGAAAAAGAAGCCAGATCCGCCGCGGGAAAAGTGAACGTGGACCTGGAACCACTGCCGGCCTATATGAGCGCGCCGGCTGCCATGGCCGAAGACGCCATGGAGATCCATCCCGGAACCCCCAATATTTACTTCACCCAGAAAATCGCCAAGGGCGAAGATACGGCGCCTGTTTTCGACAATGCGGCGGCGGTGGTGGAAGATGACTTTTATGTGGGTCGCCAGCCCCACATGCCCATGGAGCCGGATGTGGGCTTTGCCTTTCTAAATGAGGACAATAAACTCTACATTCACTCCAAATCCATCGGGCTGCACCTGCACGCGGCCATGATCGCACCGGGTTTGGGCGTTGAACTGGAAAACATGGTCATGGTGCAGAACCCGGCCGGCGGCACCTTCGGGTACAAGTTCAGCCCCACCATGGAGGCCCTCGTGGGTGTTGCGTGCCTTGCCACGGGCAAACCGGTTTTTCTGCGCTACGACTATCACCAGCAGATGACCTACACGGGAAAACGGTCTCCCTTCTTCTGTAAGGTTCGCATGGCGGCGGATCAGGAGGGAAAACTGCTGGGTATGGAAACCGACTGGTCCGTGGATCACGGTCCCTACTCGGAGTTTGGAGACCTATTGACGCTCCGGGGCGCACAATTCATGGGTGCCGGTTACCACATTCCCAACATCCGGGGTGAGGGCCGCACCGTCTGTACCAACCATGCCTGGGGATCGGCATTCAGGGCCTATGGGTCGCCCCAGAGCGAGTTCAGTTCGGAAGTGTTGATGGATGAGCTGGCGGAAAAACTGGGCATGGATCCACTGGAACTCCGTTATAAGAATGTTTACCGGAAAGGATCCACCACCCCCTCCGGCCAGAAACCGGAGGTTTATTCCCTGCCCGAGATGATTGACATTCTTCGACCCAAATATGAGGCGGCCCTCGAAAAGGCAAACACGGCATCCACGGATACGGTCAAGAGGGGCGTGGGGGTATCCGTCGGCGTTTACGGCTGCGGCCTGGACGGACCCGACGCCTCCGAAGTGGAAGTGGGTCTGAATACGAACAACACGGTCACCGTATATGCCTGCTGGCAGGACCACGGCCAGGGAGCCGACATGGGATGTCTGGGAACCGCTCATGAGGCGCTCAGGCCTCTGGGGCTTTCTCCGGATCAGATTCGGCTGGTCTTAAACGATACCGCCCTTGCACCCAACAGCGGACCTTCGGGGGGCAGTCGTTCCCAAGTCATGACCGGTCAGGCCATCCGGGTGGGTTGCGAGGCGCTGCTTACGGCCATGCGCAAGGATGACGGCACTTACCGAACATGCGAGGAGATGGTCTCGGAGGGGCAACCCACCAAATACAAGGGCCAGTGGACGGCGCCTGCCGCCAACTGTGATGAAAACGCCCAGGGGAATCCCTTCTCCGTGTACATGTACGGTGTATTCATGTCCGAGGTGGCAGTCGAACTCGCCACGGGAAAGACCGCCGTGGAAAAGATGACCCTGGTGGCCGATATCGGAAAAATCAACAACCGCCTGGTGACCGACGGTCAGCTCTACGGCGGTATCGCCCAGGGTATCGGTCTTGCCCTGAGCGAGGATTTTGAAGACATTAAGAAGCATTCCACCCTGATAGGCGCGGGATTTCCCTACGCCAAACAGATCCCGGATGATATTGAATTGATCTACGTGGAGACGCCCAGGCCCGAGGGGCCCTTCGGCGCGGCCGGTGTGGGGGAACTTCCCCTGACCAGCCCCCATGCCGCCATCATTAACGCCATCTACAATGCCTGCGGCGTTCGTATCACCCGGCTGCCGGCCCTGCCGGAAAAGGTGCTTGCTGGCCTGAAAAAGTAAATCAATGTAAACCGGTAACCGGCGGGGCGTGCCGTTTGATGCACCCCTGCCGTTTTTCAAACGGCCTTTTTGAATGGATCAGTCAGAGCTTCGAAAAATCGAAAACCGGTGTATTCAGGAACAACCTCCGGGATGCGTTTCCGCCTGCCCGCTGCACGTTGACGTTCGCACTTTTATACGGCATATATCGGAAAAAAAGTGGGACCAGGCCTGGAAGGTGCTGCACAAGACCCTGCCGCTGCCCGCTATCCTCGGACGTATTTGTGATGCCCCGTGCCAAAGCCGCTGCAAACGGAGGGAAGCAGGCGGCGCCATTGAGATAGGCGCTTTGGAACGGTTCTGCGTCTCACAACCCCCGCCAAGGCGATTTCTGCCACCCCTGCCTTCTCGTGATCATGCGATTGCGGTGGTGGGGACGGGCTTAAGCGGTCTTACCGCGGCCTGGGATCTGTTGCGGAAAGGGTATGAGGTCCATCTTTTCGAGGCGGAACCACCTGTTACATACCTGCTGAACCGTTACCCTGATTTTTTGACCGATGATATCATCACCGGCGAACTGGCGAACCTTGATGCGCTGGGCGCGGTTCACCACACCGGGGTGGAGATCAACTCCCTGGCGTTTATTGAAAAATGCCGCCATGATTTCAGTGCCCTGTTCCTTTGCCTGGAAGGGGTCGATGCAGCACTGTGGGGACTGGGTTTGAACGGAGAAGGCTTTCCACCCCATCCTTTGCAGACGACAAATCTTGAAGGTGTCTTTGCCGGCGGTTTAAGCCGTTCATCCGTGCAGCAGGCTGCCGAGGGCCGATGGGGCGCCACTTCCATGGACCGTCATCTTCAGAAGGTGTCCTTGACTGCCGGCAGGGAAAAAGACGGGTCTGTACACCAGCCTTTCGGGCATCACCCACCAACCCCCCACGCCTTTTTCCGGCCCGGACCCATGTTATACGGCCCCCGAAGCCCGGATCGAGGCCTCCCGGTGTATGCAATGTGAATGCCTTGAATGCGTCAAGGTCTGTGCTTACCTGGCGGCTTTTAAGGGGTATCCCAAAAAGTACACACGGGAAATTTACAACAACGAATCCATCGTCATGGGGAGTCATCAAGCCAACAAACTGATCAATTCATGCAGCCTGTGCGGCCTTTGTGAAAGGGTGTGCCCAGAGGATTTCCCCATGCAGGATTTGTGTCTTGAAGCCCGCCGTAGCATGGTTCGCCGTGGAAAAATGCCCCCTTCGGCCCACGAGTTCGCGCTCATGGACATGGCCTTCAGCCAAAGCGAACGCTGCAGCCTGGCCAGATGCGAACCGGGGCGGGATCAATGCGATTTTCTGTTTTTTCCAGGCTGTCAACTGGCGGCCACTCGGCCGGATCAGACAATTCGGGTTTACGAACACCTGCGATTGGGATCTTCAAGCGGCGTGGGATTGATGTTGGGCTGCTGCGGCGCACCGGCCCACTGGGCGGGAGACGAGGCGTTATTTGAAGAACAGCTGGACATTTTAAGGAAAAACTGGGAAAAGCTGGGGCAGCCAAAGGTGGTGGCGGCGTGTTCCACCTGCCTTTTGATGCTGCGGCAACACCTTCAAGAGATTGATGCCATCAGCCTCTGGGAAGCTTTTCCCGGAAATGGCCTGGCGAAATTGGCGTTTCGCCCCGAAGGATTGCCGGTCATTCACGATCCGTGTACGACCCGTGGGGATGAGAAAAGCCAGGACGCGGTTCGAGAGATTCTGGAACGGTCGGATATTCCCTGGAAGGAACTGGAACTGTCGCAGGACAAAACCGAATGTTGCGGTTTCGGCGGCCTCATGCAAAATGCCAATCCAGCGCTAGCCCGGGAAGTGGTGGAGCGAAGAGCAGCCTTGGATGATGCCGACTATCTGACATACTGCGCCATGTGCCGGGACAATTTGGCCGCAGTTGGGAAACGCACCCTCCATTTGCTGGACCTTTTTTTTCCACAGGGGGAAAGCGATCCCGCGAAAAGCCCCCGGGTGTTATGGTCCGAACGATCCAAACTACAGGATTATCAAAAAGACCCGGAGTCGTTTCACCCACTACTATTTCTACATCTACGATCAAGTTGCCGGCCCCATGTTGATCCGTGTTGCTTCATTTCTACCTTTTCAAACCACCTCTTACCTGAATGGACACAATTTTATTGAGCAGGAATTGTCAAAAATCGGAGTCAAGTACAAGAAAAATGATAATGCATTTGTTTCCGTAGGATGCTTCAGGCAACCGCTGACAGGTTAAACCACGACATAATCCGTGATCGTATCGAATACTGGTCTCTCATCGTCAGTCCGCTGAAAGAACGGCTGCAGAGGGATGTATGGAAAGAGGAATCTTTACAAATGGAACCCCATGAAGAAATCGTTATAAGAATGGATGCTGAAGTAAGGGACCGCCTGGACCGGCGGCGTATTCTGGATGGCGATGTCAAGCGGGTGATATATCATGCCCAAACCAGCGGGAGCAGGCTCTTTCACCCGGAGACGGGGCGTTACAAAGCATCCTTTAAACCCTATAAAACCACCTTCTGGATCGAGTACACCGCGCTTTCAGATGGGTACCAAATTCATAACGCCTATGCCCATCGCATGGAAGTGGTGAAAGGCGGGCATTCATGAAAGCGGAAAACGTAAAGCCCGAAGACCTCCATTGGATGTGTGAAAAGTGCCATGAGAAACTGACGGTGGGAAAAGTCACAGTGGAATATCTGGGGAACCACTTTGTAACGGATCTGCCCACCTGTCCCACATGCGGCCAGGTGTATGTCTCGGAAGATCTGGCCACCGGCAAGATGGCGGAAGTGGAACAGCTCCTGGAGGACAAATAGACGTCCATGACGGCCCTTCGGCCATATGAATCCCATGAATTCAGGAAAGTAACCGGGCCGACCCTTAGACCCGGAGGTTTTGCCCTCACCGAGCATGCCATGGAAGTATGCAGGCTGAATGAAGGCGCCAGGGTATTGGATGTCGGTTGCGGCTTGGGGGCGAGCGTGACCCGGTTTTCTTCCGGCTATGGTCTGAAATCATTCGGCGTCGATGCGTCCTTTTCTCTGCTTCGGGAATCCCTGGACCAAAACCCGTCTGTTATTTTGACCACCGGCCGCGCCGAAGCCCTCCCTTTTCGTGACCATGTGTTTGACGGGGTGTTTTGCGAATGCGTCCTCTCCCTTCTGTCGGATCCCCATGGGGCCCTCAATGAATTCCGTCAGGTACTGAAGTCCGAGGGCCGACTGGTGATCAGCGACATCTATGCGCGCCTGCCCGAGGGAGCGTTAGCGCTGCGTCCCCTGGCGCTGAACTGCTGCCTCAAAGGGATCAGGTCCCGTGAGGAAATCATAGAAGAGGTTGAAAGGGCGGGGTTTCAATTGTTCTTCTGGGAAGACCATTCCCGAGCACTCAAACAACTGGCTGCGCAAATTGTATTCGCCTATGGCTCCATGAAAGCCTTCTGGGCCGCATTCGCACCGGAGTGCCAAACGGCGGTGCTGGATGGCGCCTTGACAGCTGCCAGGCCGGGGTATTGCCTACTGGTGGCGCGGAAATGCTGATAGCAAAAAAGATCCCATGGAGAAACCAAAATGAATGAGACCCTCATACGACTGATGACCCTGGGAGCTAAAGGGTATACGTGCAGTCAGATCATGATCATCATGGCCCTGGAGGCGCAGGGGGAAACCAATCCGGCGCTTACGCGGGCCATGGCGGGTCTATCCTATGGGTGCGGAAACAGCCGTGGAACCTGCGGCGCACTGACCGGTGGCGCATGTGTCTTAGGGCTTTATGCGGGGAAAGGTACGGATGAAGAAGCTTCCTCGGAAATGCTTCTCCCCATGACCCAGGTACTGTCGGACTGGTTCCGGGAGCGAACGGCTGAGCACGGTGGCATCAATTGTGAAACCATTGTGGGTGAGGCATGAGCGGACGCATCCCGCCAAACCTGTGGCGCCCTGGTGGCGGAAACTTTTGAAAAGGCCATGGAGATACTGATGAAAAGCGGTTTTGACCCGGCAGAAGGGCATGACGGCACTCGATAAAACACGGAGTTTGTGTCCTGTTTGTCTGAGGCGGATCCCCGCTCAAAGGACCTCAGCCGGTGAAAGGGTTTACCTGGTCAAAACCTGCCCCGACCACGGATCTTTTAAAACGCTGATCTGGGACGGTTATCCGGCCTTTCAATCCTGGAAGCGTCCCAAAATACCCACTACCCCTCCCGCAACCCCACGGTCCATGGAAGCGGGTTGCCCTTTTGATTGCGGCCTTTGTCCCGACCATCGACAGCGCTCTTGCACCATCCTTCTGGAGGTGACAAGGCGGTGCAACCTTTCTTGTTCCTTCTGCTATGCCGATGCCGGCGGCGACCCCACCGATCCGGACCTAAAAACCATTCAAGGATGGTATCAGAGCGCGGCCGATGCCGGCGACAGGTGCAATATCCAACTTTCGGGCGGAGAACCCACGTTACGGAACGATCTTCCTGAAATTGTGGCCATGGGTCGAAAGTACGGGTTTTCGTTTATTCAGCTCAATACCAATGGGATTCGACTGGCAAAAGACACGACCTTTTTACGGAATTTAAAAGCGGCAGGGCTCGATTCGATCTTCCTTCAGTTTGACGGGCTTACCCTCCAAACCCACGAAAAGATCCGGGGCCGCAACCTTGTGGATGAAAAGTTGGCGACAGTCTCTGCCTGCGGGGATCATGATATCGGCGTGGTCCTGGTCCCCACACTGGTGCCGGGGAGCAATACGGATTAAATCGGAGCGCTCATCGGTAAAGCCATGACGCTTTCACCGGTGGTGCGGGGCATTCACTTTCAACCGGTCAGTTATTTCGGGCGGTTTCCAAAAGCACCCTCGGATGAAGACCGCATGACGCTTCCCCGGCTCATGCGGGCCATTGAATCCCAAACCCAGGGGCTCATGAAAGCTGGGGATTTTAAACCGCCGGGATGTGAAAACGCCTTTTGTTCCTTTCATGCCAGTTATCTTCTGATGGAAAATGGTACGCTTCGACTCCTAGGCGACAAGGCATCGTGCTGTGATACAACACCCGAACCGGCAGAGGAAGGGGCCGCTAAAGCCGTTGCCCGGGTCGCCCAGCAATGGTCTAAACCGTCCGGGCCGTTACCCATGGCGCCCCGGAAATCCGACTTCCAAACCTCCGAAAAAATGCTTACCCTGGATGACTTTCTGCTTTATGCCCTTCAAAATACTTTTTCAGTATCGGCCATGGCCTTCCAGGATGTGTGGAACCTCGATTTGGAGCGTTTGAGGGACTGCTGCATTCACGTGATGAAACCGAACGGCGAACTTGTACCTTTCTGTGCTTATAACCTTGCCGCCGCCGACGGCAGGGGACTGTACCGGTGACCATAACACCCCTTGACGCTTGGATGAAAGCCAAAATCGGGCAACATGACGGAGAAAAGCTGTCCGTCGAAAGCCTGTGCCGCTATCAGATTGGGAGGCTGAGAACGGTGATCGACTACGTGCGCGAAAACAGCCCCTTTTACCGGAAACATCTGGCGGGCGTGACGCAGGATTTTCTCTCATGTCCGGAGGATATCACCCGGTTGCCCTTCACAACGGAGGCGGATCTCAGAGGGCATTATCTGGATATGCTCTGCGTTTCCCAAAGCGACATATCCCGGATCGTGACGCTTTTTTCTTCCGGTTCCACCGCCGCCCCCAAGCGCCTCTTTTTTACCGACGAGGATCTTGAGCTGACCGTCGATTTTTTTCACCACGGGATGACCACCCTGACCGATCCCGGAAGCCGGGTCATGATCTTCATGCCGGGAAAGACTCCCGGAAGCATCGGAGATTTGCTGAAAAGAGCGCTCACCCGCATGAATAGTGAGGGGTTTGTGTACGGCCCGGTAACGGACCCGGATGATGCCATGGATGCACTGCTGAAGTTCAAGCCCCATTGCCTCGTAGGTTTGCCGGTGCAAATGCTGGGCCTGGCACGACACCCCGGAAAAACCCGCATCCCCGAACCGGCCGTCCCCAAATTGACGGCCGGGCGGGAGAAGTCGTATTTACCACACTGACGCGGCGCGGCATGCCGCTGGTTCGCTACCGTTCCGGCGATCTGGCGGCATTTCTGCCGGGCAATTGCCCGTGCGGGACGTCTCTCAGGCGCATGGGGAAAGTGAAGGGGCGCATCAGCGGCGCCACCAAACGTGTCTGGACCGTTCTATAATAGCAGACATACATCTTTTTCAAGTACGGACTGAAGCCGGTTGTCCGCTCCCCTCTTGGGCCTTCCCGCGGCGTTTCATCAACCGGGAGAGGTCATCGATGATCAGGTAGAATGCCGGCACCATGGCCAGGGTGATCACGGTGGCGAACAGGACCCCGAATCCCAGGGAGATGGCCATGGGGATCATCATGCGCGCCTGGAACGATTTTTCCAGAATCATGGGCATGAGCCCGCCGAAGGTGGTCACCGTGGTCAGGAGTATGGATCTGAAACGTTGGATGCCGCCCCGTGAATCGCTTTCAGGGGCGCAATGCCGGCCCGAACGTTTCGGTTGGCCAGATCGATCAATACCAGTGAGTCATTGACCACAACCCCCGACAGGGCCACCACGCCGAAAATGCTGTTCACCGACAGAGAGTAACCCATCACGATATGCCCAATAATGGCGCCGATCATGCCGAAGGGGATGCTGAACATGATGATCACCGGTTGGATGTAACTCCTGAAAGGAATGGCCAACAGGGCGTAGATGCCGAACAATGCCAGAAGCAGGCCGGAAAAGAGGGAAGCAAGATTTTCACGGATGTCGGCCTGGTGCCCTTCAAAGCTGTAGGAAAGGCCCGGGTAGCGGCTCATCAGATCGGGCAAGATCGTGGATTTCAACTCCTGCAAAATGTTTTCCGACTGGGCGGGCGGCGTCACATTGGCCGTCACCTCAATATTTCGGCGGCCGTTGGTGCGCTCGATGGATGTATAAGCCCTGCCGGCGGTCATCTGTACGGCGTCCCGCAGAAATACCTCCCCCTCGGGCGCCGACAGAATCAAATTTTCCAGGGTTGCCTCGCTTGCCCGTTCCTTTTTCCGGCAGACTCACCCGTACGGTCACTTCATTTCGGCCCCGCTGCTGCCGCAACGCTTCTGCCCCCTGAAAGGCATACCGCACCTGCTGGGCCACGGCCCGGGAGGTCAGGCCCATGCGTTCTCCCAGGGGAAGCAGCTTGATGTCGAGCTGGCGTTTTCCCTGGGCCGACCCGTCGTCGATATCGTATACAATGGAAAATCGGGAGAGCTGTTCCGCCAGATCTTCGCCGGCCGAATCCAGGGTATCCGTGCCATTGTGGCTGAGCATGACAGTGAGGTTCTTGCCCGAACCGGGCCCCCCATGTTGGATTCAAAACGGATAGTCTCGAGGCCCGCGATGGTCCCGGTGTTTTTGCGCCATCGTTCCACCACCCGGGAGGTGGACAGGGGACGTTTGTCGGCGGCGGTGAGATAGATGCGAACCGTGACGGAATTGTCCGCCACATCGCTCAGCACCCCCTTGGCCAGCCGGGATCCGCCGTTTTCCGCAACCACGGCCCTGGCGCTGTCCACCAACCGTTTTCCAACGGCCTTGAGGCGCTTCGGCTGTTCCGTAGGGGAGGGTGGCGCCGCAATAGGCATAGTCCGATTCCGTGTTGGGAAACATCTCCATGCCCATGCGTCCGGAGGTCACATACCCTGCCAGCGCCAACATCATGGCGGTGCCGAAGGCCAGCACCGCACACCGGTACCGGACGGCAATCTCGAGAAAAGCGCCCTAACGGTTGCGTACAAACCCTTCGAATGCCTGGCTGAATCGTTCCTGCCACCGTTCCAGATGCTTGAAAGGCCAGAAGGCCCGGCGTTGCCGGTTGTGACCCAGATGGGCCGGCAGGATAAAAAGGCTTTCGATCAGAGAAACACCGAACACCGCCCCAACCACCAGGGGAATGACCTTGAAGATTTTGCCCATGAAGCCGGGAATGAACATGAGCGGCAGAAAGGAGACAAGGTTGGTCAGGACGCTGAAGACCACCGGCATGGCCACTTCCCGTGCCCCGGCTATGGCTGCCTTAAGGGGCGGAAGACCCTTGCGTCGCCAGTGGTAAATGTTTTCCCCCACCACTACCGCGTCGTCCACCACGATTCCCAGGGTCACGATGAAGGCGAACATGCTGATCATGTTGATGGAAAAGTCCGTGGCCGAAAGAAAGATGAAGGACCCCACAAAGGAGATGGGAATCCCCAGACTGACCCAAAAGGCCAGCCGGGCTTCCAGAAACAGCGCCAGAAAGATGAAGACCAGAATCAACCCCTGAAAAGCGTTTTTGAGCAGCAGGTTGGCGCGCTCCGAAAAGACTTCCGAATTGTCGTCCAGTACGGTCAGCTGCAACCCTTCGGGGAGAGTCTGGTTCGGCTTTTCCAGCACACTCTTGCCGGCATCGGCCACTTGGGTGGGGGTTTGATCCCCCACCCGGTAAATTTCGATCATGACCGCCGGATATCCGTCAAACCGGGCCCAGGTATGGGTTTCTTCAAATCCCTCACGCACCGTCGCCACGTCTCCCAGCACGATACGCGATCCATCGTCCCCGGTCAAAAGGGGGAGTTGGGCATATTGTCGGGCGGTGTCCCTCCGATCCTTGACCCGAACCAGAATATCGCCGCCGGCCGTTTTCAGGCTCCCGCCGCCCAACTCCACCGAGGCACCGGCGATGGCATTGCCGGCATCGGCCAGGGTCATTTTGTAACGCCGCAGGGTGGACTGGGGAATTTCCACCTGAATCTCATAGTCCTTAACGCCGGTGAGTTCAACCTGGGTGATGTGAGGATCCAGCAGCAGGGTGTCACGTACCGTGTCCGCCGCCGAGCGCAGGGTCAATTCTTCCACATTGCCGTGAAGGGCCACGGTCAACACCCCCCGTTTATGACTCCCGATGGCGATCTGGGGGTCCTCGGCCTCGTCGGGGAAAGTCCTGATCCGATCCACTTCGCTCTTGATCTCCTGCCACAGACGGGAGACGTCGGCTCCTTCAATGACATCGACGGTGACGCTGGCGCTCCCCTCGGTGGCGGTGGAGGTGATTTCATCGATCCCATCCAGGTCCTGTATCGCTTCCTCGATGGCCAGAACAACCCCGTTTTCCACCTCTTCCGGGCTCGCTCCCGGGCAGACAACGGTAATCTGTACCGAGTCCAACGTGAAATCGGGAAAGACCTCCTGCTTCATCTGCCAGCCAATGATTATGCCGCCCACCAGAAAAACGGCCATGAGAAGATTGGCCACCACGGAATTTCCGGCCATCCAGGCGATGGGGCCCCGGTTTGCGGTGATGGGATTTTCAGTTTTCATGGAACGCCCCCTCCGCGGCCGCGGTTCCGGCGGATTTGTCCGGTTCCTTTTGCACCGTCTCAAGGGGCATGCCCTGAACCGGCGTGGATAGACTCGACATGACCACTCGTTCCCCCGATACCACCCCGTTTTCAAGATAGACCTTGTCCGTGCTTTTCCAGACAAGAGCCACATCACGGATATCCAGGGTATTGTTGTGGTTGACCCATATCCTGTTGCCGTCCTTAAGGGCTGCCCGGGGCAGTTCGATAACGCCCTCGAGCGTGCGGCCGGTGATGTCCACCTGAACATAGTCATCGATCATCAGGCGGGCGGCGGAAGGGTTCTTTGCCGTTCCCAGAGGATCCTTCACAGCCACGATAACGGTAGCCATGCGGCTGTTTTCATTCAGTTTGCCGACAACCTGAATGACCCGGCCCTACCGGCTGCCGCCGCCCGACTGGGACAGAACCGCCGCCGGACAACCGCCCGGATGATCCAGGTCGATGAGGGAGAGCTGATCCAGGGAGACCACGGCCTCAATCCAGAACTGGTCCGTTCCCACAATGGTCGCCAGGGTATCCTGGGACCCCACGTAGGCCCCCAGGTTGACGTTTCGTTCCACGATCATGGCGTTAAACGGCACGTTTACCTTTGTCCGGTTCAGATTCAGTTCGGCCTGCCTCAAATCCGCCTCGGCACTGGTGATGTCGGCCTGGGCCCGGGCCAGATGGGGTTTTCGCAAAGCCAGGTCCGTCTGGGCGACGGCTTCGCCGGAGAGTTCGGACAAAAGGCGCAACTCTTCCCGGGCGATATTCTGACTTCCCTGCTCGATCGCCAGGGCTGCCTGGGCGTCTTTGAGCGCGCTTTGGGCCTTCCTGACCGCCACTTCGTAATCGGCGGGTTCCAGGGACAACAATTTCTTCCCTTTGACAATGAGTCCGCCGGGGATCAACCGGTCGGAAACCCATTGAACAACGCCCGAGACCTGGGCTTTGAGGGTCACCTGGCGTGCCGCCACCACCGTCCCCATGGCGGAAACCAGCGTTGTTGCATCGCCCTGGTGAACCGTCCGGACATCCACCACCGTGACCTGTCGCCGGGGTGTGATACGCTCCATTACGGCCGCCGTGGCCTTGAAATAGGACCAGGCGGCCCCGCCGACCAGGATCAGCATCAAAGGAACCACTGTTTTTCCGATCTTGATGAAAAGGGATGATTCATGCTTGCTCTTCGACATATTCATGTGCTCCACGCTGTGGTGATTATCCATTTGCAGGGTGTGCTTCCTTGTGGGATGGTGTGGCGGCCCCACTTCCTTTGCAGGCAGCCGATTCCGGAATGTTGTCCGGGATCAGTTTGTTGGTCCAGCCGCCGCCAAGGGCCCGCTACAGGGTCACCCGGTTCTTGATCAGGGTGGCCCTTTCGTCCACCAGCTGTCGCTCCAGTTTCTGAACGCTGGTCCAGGCCGTGAGATAATCCAGGTAATTGTTCTGCCCGTTCATGTACTGCAAAAGGGCGTCTTTCACGGTCATGCGGGAGGCCTTGAGCTGGTTTTCCAGCAACGCGATGTACTCCTTTTGCCGGGTTTCGGTGACGAGACTGTCCTCCACCTCCTTGATCGCCTCGGCCACTGTCCGGGCATAGTCGGTCAGGTATTCCTCGGCCACGGCCCGGGTGCGGTCCACTTCCGCCGACCGATATCCGCCGTCAAAGATAGGTCCGGCCAAGCTGGCCGCCAATGTGGCCACCCAGTTGCTGAAAAGGAGACTCAGGGCGTCACTGGAAAATTCGGCGGCCGCCGACAGGGTGACGGCCGGCAGCCGGTCGGCCCGGGCCGCGCTGACCTGCCAGTCCGCCCCTTTCAGGCGGAGGCCCGCCGCACGAACATCGGGGCGGACGGACAGCAGATCGGCGGGCAGACCCGTGGCCGGAAGGGGAATCAACTCCGGCAGGGTCTTCCGGGAAATGGCCATCTTTCCGGCGCCGGCACGTCCCAGCAGGACGTTCAGGGCGTTGAGCTGCTGCTGTTCCTTCAGCTGCAGCAACGGCATGTTGACCTTGGCTTGGGCCAGGGCTTCACGCTGCTGGGAGATATCCAGGGCCTCCGCCTGGCCGTTCATGAAACGATGTTCCTGCAACTTGAGCATGCGTTGGTTGATATCAATCTGAACCTGAAGGACCGAGACCTCCTGGCGCAGGGCCAGGATATCGATCCAGGTGGTGGTCACCTCCGCGGATACGGTAACGGCGGCCGCTTCCAGGTCCTGGCCGGTGGCTTTCAGTTCCATCACCTCGGACTGGCGGAGGGCCTCCAAACGCCCCCACAGGTCCAGTTCATAGGCGGCGACCAGGCCAGTAAGGAATGCCTGGTCGTTTGATCGTGTGGCGTTGGTGTGGTCGGTTTTGGTTTGTTGCCATGACTTTTCAGCGCGGGCGTCGTAATCAAGGGTCGGTTCGAGGGCGGCGCCGGCCTGGCGGGCCAGGGCATCGGCCTGTTTCAACCGGGACCAGGCCGTCCTGATGTCGAAATTACCGGATAGGGCTTCGGTTACCAGGCCATTGAGTTCCACGCTGTCGAAGGATTCCCACCAACGGTCGGGTTCCGGTTCATTGTTGGTGTACAGGGAGTATGCGGCAGGCAGTGCCAAGGGGGCCGTGGGACGGGTCTGTGGCGGAAAGAGGGTGCAGCCGGCCAGGGTCAACACCGCTATGATGATGCTTGAAATTCTGATCATGGGTTATGCCTTCCATTTCCCCTATGTTTTTTGAGGTTTTACAAATACAACGGCCGGTGATCCAAGAACCTGCGAAAAAAAATGGATGTGGCCAAAAAGAAATTTCGGAGAGGACGCTATTTCAGAACCTGACGGAGGGTTCGGCGGCCGCGCACCAGCAAGGATTCCACGGCGCCCATGGACAGATCCATGACCTCGGCGATCCGGCTGTAGGGCATCTGTTCCTTATGGCGGAGCAGAAGGGCCGTTTTCTGATTGTCGGGGAGATCATTGATGGCCTTTTGGATGCGATCCACGGCCATGATCCCCTCAAGGAGATCGAGGGGCGTTTCCCGGGTTGGGGTGTCGGGAAGTTGATCCATGGCTTCGGGCCGCTTCTTGCGAAGGTGGTCGATACAAAGATTTTTGATTATTTTGAACAGATAAGTCCGCAAAGAGGGCTCTTCACGATAACGTCCCGATGCCCGATACAATCGCAGAAACGTCTCCTGGGCCACATCCTCGGCCTCCCGTTCGTCCCCCAGAAGCCTACAGGCAAAAGCGTAAACCGCGGCCTGGTGGCGATGAAGCAGTTCTGAAAACGACTTTTCATCGCCATGGGCAACCCGTGCCATCAGATCGGCATCGGAAAGAGGGCTGTGCTTGCCGCGGAAAATCATCTGTGCGAATTCTGATTCTTGGTTTCGAGATGGGCCAGCAAGAGGGAGAAGAATAACGCCCCTTTTTCGTCACCCATTTGACGGCGAAGGTCAACCACATGGGATTCGAAGGCCACACCTTTTTGTCTTTCCAGGGCTTCGAGCTTTTCAACCAGCCGGTGCAGTTGATTTCGGTCAAGGGGTCCCTCTCTGGCCAAAAATCGGAGAATGTCCTCACG
Source organism: Desulfatiglandales bacterium (assembly GCA_963663335.2). Classification (GTDB taxonomy): domain Bacteria; phylum Desulfobacterota; class DSM-4660; order Desulfatiglandales; family Desulfatiglandaceae; genus NaphS2. The sequence goes on from CAXXLN010000002.1 coordinate 2,460,105, forward strand.
GGCCTTTTTGAGGCCTCCATCGTGTTGATCAACGGTGTTGCCGAATTGCCGTATGTTGGCCAGCACGGCTTTTTTCTTGGCATCCGGCAGGTTGAGACGTTCCACAATGACAGCCAATTCACGCCAGGAGTGCTCCTCTAATGACTTGGGGTGATGAATGATCATGATGATGGCCATGACCGCAACCCCCACGTTGAGAGCCACCGAAAACAAAATCAACAGTCGTTTATGAAAGAGATTCACGGTAAGATTCCTCTGCTGGCGTAAAGGTTTTGGTAGGGATTGGCGTTACTCTCCGCTCCTTGTGTAGCAAAACTTGTGCCCAGCACCGCCCCAAACAGCAATCCGGCCAGGGTGGCACCGCAAATGGCGCTACGCATGGAAAGGGTCAATCCCCGCCACCACTCGGCCATTCCCGGTTCTTCCATGCCGGCCCTGAAGGCCCGCAACGTCTTGCGGGAAAGCCCGGCCGGCGCCGCCATGGAGGGCAATCGATCCAACGCGGCCACAATCCCCTCGATCCTTTCGGCTTTGAGACGGCAGACCGGACAGTCTTTGAGGTGGCGCGTGATCCTGTCGGCCGTCCCATCGGACAGCTCTCCGTCCACCCAGGCGTCGAGTCGCTTTCTGATTTCATTACACTGCATCTGATCCTCCCGGTTGATCGGTTTCAGACAAGAAACAAGCCCTTTTTTATCTCTCACCTTGTCATAAACGTATCACATTGCCATTCCCTGCGCACTTTTTTTGAATCAGCAGGTTAATCTCTTTTGCCACTGAAATCCCATGTAGCGGGTGGGTTGGGCCGCTTCATGGATTTGATCTGCGCTTAGGTGTTTCCCTGTTGACATAACCTTCCATTTCTCGTACCTTAACCACTTAATAAATTGCGTAATATCAGGAAGCCTTGCTCATCCTGCCTGGCGTGTTTCCTTTAGAGCCCATGGCTCAAATCAAAAGTTATCGGTGGAATGTGAACCTTTAGAATCAGTGAAAGGAATTTAAACTGCTATGAGACTCCATGAATATGAAGGGGCGGATATTTTTGAAAGCATGAAGATCCCCGTACCGAGACGCGGTGTTGCGGAATCGGTAGAGGATGCCGCAAAAATTGCGGGCGAAATCGGGTATCCGGTAATTTTGAAAGCCCAGGTGCTGGTGGGCGGGCGAGGGCTTGCCGGTGGCGTCAAAACGGCTGAGACGCCGGAAGCCCTGGAAGAAATCGCCGCCGAACTCTTCGGAAAAGAGATCAAGGGCCTTAAGGTCCGTAAGATAATGGTGAGCGAAAAGGCGGACATTGAGCAGGAATTGTACATCGGGATTACCATTGACGGGTATTCAGGCAGACCGGTGGTTGTGGCCAGTACCGAGGGGGGCGTCAATATCGAAGCGGTAGCGGAACAATCCCCGGATAAAATCGCCTCCTTTCACGTGGACCCCAACTTCGGTCTTTACCCCTATCATGCAAGAGCCCTTTTCGGGAAACTGGGGCTCACCCAGCGCACCTTGATTTCATGTGCCGATGTGACGGTAAAGCTGTACCGGATTTTTACCCGGCTTGAAGCCCTTCAGGTGGAAATCAACCCGTTGGCAGTGCTGGCCAACGGGGGCGTGATAGCCGTCGATTCAGTTCTGGAAGTTGACAATTCGGCGCTTTCACGGATCCGGCATCCCCTTCCCGATTACTGGGAACGCATTGAAAACGCCCTCGAACTCAAAGGGAAGGAAATCGGTGTCACCTACGTGGACCTGGACGGGAATATCGCTCTGATCAGCTCGGGGGCGGGCTTGGGCATGGCCAGCATGGACATCATCGGAAAGAGCCTTAACCCGGCCAACTTCCTCGAGACCGGCGGGGGCATCACCGCGGATCTATTGTATAAATGCATGGATCTGGTCACCACCAAAAAGCGCATAAAAGCTGTTTTTATCAACATATACGGGGGGATCAATCCCATTCACGAGGGTGCCAAAGGGGTGGTTCGGTTCATCAAGGAAAACAAGCTGCAAATTCCCATCGTGGCCAAAGCCCTGGGGAACCACCAGGAAGAAACATGGGAGATCCTTCGGTCAGGGGGTGTTCATGTGGTGACCGATGCGGCCACCGAGGTAGCTGTTGCAAAACTGGTGGAACTGGTCACCTCTTAAAGACGGCCCTCCCATGATTGGATTTGCTATTATAACCTTCTAAAATCTAGCCAAAGATATTTGAAATTTTAAGATTGAAATCCACCGGTTGTTCCACCAATAATTATGTTGGCAACACAAAACAAAAGGAGGAACAACCGATGGAAACTTTAATCCAAATATTTTCACCGATGATGGGCTTCATATATCACTGTTTTGATCGCATCGTAATAAATGGGTACATTTCCATGCTATCACGCCCGGAAAATGTTGTGCATTTTTTTCGAAACATTCTCGAAGAACCCTGTATTACAAAGGAACTCCTGAGTTTGCGCACCAAAGATTACAACCACTGGGTTGACTCCTACGCACAAAACCATGGGATTCCTCTGGAATGGGCACAAAAAGGTGTTCGTAAAGAGGATTACGTACGCCCTTATCTTAAAGCCATGCAACGCAAGAATCAGTTCGGCGTCTATTTCATCTTAAAGAGCATGGAGCAGGGCAACACCTTTCGGTCCGTAAAACCAAAGTATCCGACAAAAGATCCAAACTACAGGATTATCAAAAAGACCCGGAGTCGTTTCACCCACTACTATTTCTACATCTACGATCAAGTTGCCGGCCCCATGTTGATCCGTGTTGCTTCATTTCTACCTTTTCAAACCACCTCTTACCTGAATGGACACAATTTTATTGAGCAGGAATTGTCAAAAATCGGAGTCAAGTACAAGAAAAATGATAATGCATTTGTTTCCGTAGAAGATCCCTCTATGCTTCAGGCAACCGCTGACAGGTTAAACCACGACATAATCCGTGATCGTATCGAATACTGGTCTCTCATCGTCAGTCCGAAATTCTCCAAACGAGAAAGGCAGAAAATGAACTTGCGGCGGTTTTATGCCATCTCTCAAATTGAATATTGCCAGAATTTCATTTTCCACCGAAATTTCCCCATTCGAAAGCTATTTGAAAGGTCCTGTGAACTCAGCTTTCTTTCGATGACCGCCGATAAGATATCCAATATCTTCGGGTGGCGTATCACAAAAAGATTCAAAGGAAAATTACAGACTGTTTTAGACCGTACAGATCAGGCACATCATACTTTTCGGGCCTATTTCAAAAATTCTTTTGTAAAACAATATGAGAAACTTCGCACATTTCTTCGAATGGAAGTCTGCTCCAACAATCTCCCTGACTTACGAATAAAGAAGTCGCTTGAACATCTTGACGAAGTTCGAAAAACATCAAAGGAAATTCTCGATCGTTTTGCAGAAATTCAATCCCGTACATTAAATGTCCACTTTGACTTCCCTTTGCTTCAGAGACTTGCATTACCGATTACATGCGGAAACACCCGCATTGCCGGCATAAAAATTCAAGACACCCGGATGATTCGCCTGATGGAAACGATAATGCACACGGGAATTTGCCTCAACGGCTGGTCCTCTGCTCAAATCCATAAAACCATCATCGACGCCTTTGAACTGCCCAACTATACCATCAACCAATTACGCTATGATTTGAGAAAGATGAAAGCACATGGTCTTGTAAAACGCAATGGTCGACAATATTCGTACATGCTGACCGAAAAAGGGGTGAACGTCGCAACCATGTTCATCTTGTTTCACAAACGCTTATTCGGTCCTTTGGCCAACAGCCTTTTTCATCACAGGCCCAACAAAGTGTACGTCTTAAACAGCAAGCTCGAAAAAGCGTACCACCGGGCTGATGACTATATTGAAAAAATTACTGAATTATTAGCAGCTTAAACATTCTGAGAGATGGACTCTCAGACTTAATTCGTAAGAATCTAAACCGATAGACCTAAGAAGAGGATTGATAATGAGTATATATTTGAACGACCATACCCGGGTAATTGTTCAGGGAATTACGGGAAAAATAGGGAGTGTCCAGACAAAATGGATGCTGGAATACGGAACGGCCGTGGTGGGCGGCGTAACTCCCGGAAAAGGCGGCAAGACCGTTGAGGGTCTGCCTGTTTTCGACAGCGTGCAGGAAGCCGTAAGCGAAACGGGCGCCAACGCGTCGGTGTTTTTTGTTCCGGCCCCTTTTGTCTTGGATGCCTTCTATGAGACGGTGGATGCCGGGATTGAACTGATTGTGATTGTACCGGAACACGTACCGGTACACGATGTGATGAAAATGCGGGCTTACCTGGCGGGCAAAGGTCTTGTTGCGCTGGGACCCACCACGCCGGGGATTCTGGTTCCCGGAAAAGGGAAAATGGGCATCATGCCCGCATCGCTCTTCGCACCGGGCCGCGCCGGCATCATTTCCCGGAGCGGCACCCTGAGCTATGAATTCGCGGGCATTTTGTCTGAAAAGAATGTGGGACAGAGCACGGTGGTGGGCATGGGCGCTGATCCGGTTGTGCTGACCAACCTCTCTGATATCCTCAGGGCATTCGAAAATGACGACGAAACCAAAGGGGTGATTCTCGTTGGAGAAGTGGGGGGAGAGCAGGAAGAGCAGGCCGCCGAATTTATCTCCACGCGCATGAAAAAACCGGTTGCCGCTTACATTGCCGGCCGCTTTTCTCCCCCGGGAAAGCGTATGGGGCACGCAGGCGCCATTGTGCGCGGTTCGGCGGGAACCTTTGAGGGAAAGTGTGAAGCCCTTCGGGCGGCCGGCGTGACGGTGTTGGACAGCCCCGTGGAAGTGGCCGATTGGGCTATCGAAAACAACCTTCAGTAAACCGATTTCGGGTCACTTTTGTTCAGGCGAACGACGGGCCTGAGAGAAAACACATGCCGGATATCAAAACCTGGTTTCTTGCCGCAAGGCCATGGTCTTTTTCAATGTCGGCCATTTCCGTTACCATCGGCTCTGTGTGGGGTTTGACGGACGGGTTTCGCTTTGGCGGGTATCTCCTTGCCCTTTTGGGAATGGTGGCGCTTCATGGCGCCACAAACCTGCTGAACGATTATTACGACGTGAAAAACGAAGTGGATACCCCATCCTCTCCGACGGTCAAATACCGACCCCACCCGCTGGTGGAAAATACCCTCAATTTGTGGCAGGTGCTGACGGTTTCACTGCTGCTCTACGGAACCGGCATTGCCATCGGATGTTATCTGGCCGCCACCCGCGGCTGGCCGATCCTGTTGATCGGGATTGCCGGCGTTCTGACAGCCATCTTCTATACCGCGCCTCCTTTCAACCTCAAATACCATGCCCTGGGAGAACCGACCGTTTTTCTGCTGTGGGGTCCCCTCGCCATGCTGGGCGCCCACTATGTTCAAACCGAGACCTTCAGTTTCGCCATTGTGCTGATATCCCTTCCTTTCGGAATCCTGGTGGGACTGGTGCTCCTGGCCAACAACATTCGGGACATGGCATTCGACGAAGCGCAGGGGATCAAAACCTTGCCCGTTTTGTTGGGGGGCGACAGGGGACGGCTGGTTTACGGCGCGCTCATTTTTCTCGCTTTCTTCGGTGTGGTCGTCATGAGCCTGCTGGGCCCGTTAACACCGTGGTCGTTACTGATCCTGCTGGCGCTTCCCCTTGTGAGACCCGTTTTCCGAATCGTATCCGGAGACTGCCCGCCGGATGCGGATGCCCGGACCGCCAAACTGGATACGGCATTCGGGATTCTTCTTTTGATTTCCATCCTTCTTGAAAGATGTTTCAATTAAGCAAAAATGATACCGATCTGCGCCCGCTGGTGATGTGCATGGCGGTTGCCACTGTACTCTGGTTCCTCGCCTTTTTTGTGCCAATCGGCAATTTCTGGGTCAAAATCACACTGTCCGCCCTGTGTCTGGCTTTTTTGGCAGTGCTCTTCGGCGGCTGGCCGCTCCCTTTCAAAGCTTTGAACCGCCGAGCAATTCTCTGGGGCGTTTTATCCGCACTTTTTCTTTATGGCGTCTTCATGGCGGGAAACGCCGTTTCAAACCTCCTATTCCCCTTTGCCAAAACCCAGGTGGATGCCATTTATGCCAAAGGCGACCATACGCCCGGTTGGGTCATCGGCCTGGTTTTGTTTTTTGTGACCAGCCCGGCGGAGGAGATTTTCTGGCGGGGATTTCTGCAACGCCGCCTGAGCCGTCATCTGGGGGGATTCGGCGGATGGATCATGGCTGCCGTCCTTTATGCGGCGGTCCATATTTCATCCCTTAATTTCATGCTGGTGGGCGCGGCGGGGATTGCCGGCCTTTTCTGGGGATTTTTGTACTGGCGTTTGAAAACCCTCTGGCCGGTGGTGATTTCCCACGCCGTCTGGACCTGCCTCGCTTTTGCGGTGGCCCCCATTCATTGAGTGTGGGCAAGATTTTCCGGGCGAAGCCCGTCTGGAGTTGGCATGGATACGGAAATGCTTCTAATCGCAATCGGTTGCGGTCGATTACCGCGGGTGTTGGATATTGCGGCGGAGCATTCTTTTGTCGTTTTTGGAGCGCTGGATGACACTGTTTTTGCCGGGCTCGCCCCCGGTGATGGGGTGCCTTCCCCGCCGGTCTATTTTTATGAAACCGGGTGAATCAGCCCGCGCCGACTGGTTGCGGTCGGCAACCTGGACAGGGTCTGGACCCCCGTCCGCGAATATGTTTCGAAGGAAGACCTGCAAAGCGATTTCCGAGCCTTTTTCAACAAAGACTGGTCGGAAGTCCTGAACGCCGCAGACCCCTCTTTTGCCTACAACGCCACTAACAATGTCTACTTCGCCGTACGCAACCTGCGACGTGCTAAAAATCTGACTTTGGAGCAGCTTTCCCAAGGAAAGGGGGACTATTCGCCGCCCAATATTATCGTCAGCTAGTGTTCAGCCCTAATGATCATAAAGAATGTCTGACGTGACGGCGGACAGGTCGGGGCATCCGGTCATCTTCATGGCCCGTTTGAGTGTGGTCTGAAGCCGCTCCATTTGCAGTCGCACCCCCAGTGAGCCGCCTCCCACGGCAGCCCGGATCACATCTCGGCCGATGAGTACCGCATCGGCGCCCAGGGCAAGCATCTTGATCACATCATAGCCCGTGCGGACACCCCCGTCCGCGGTAATGAGTGCGTTTTTTCCGACCCTTTCGACAATGGCGGGCAATACTTCCGCCACCCCCGGCGTATGGTCCAGAACCCGGCCTCCGTGGTTTGAAACGGAGATCACCCGAACCCCGGCTTCCACACAGGCCTCGGCATCTTCCGGCGTCATGATTCCTTTGGCAATGAAAGGGAGCGATGTGAACGCCACCAGTTCCTTCAGATCTTTGATCGATTTCCGGAATACCGGCTGTCCATTTCTTTCCATGATGGTGGAACCGCATCCGTCCAGATCCACACCCGTCGCCGGGCATCCGGTTTTTTCAGCCCGTTCGATGAGGCCCTTGAGAACATCCTGGGATCTAGGTTTGAAAATCGGGACCCCATATCCCCCTTCTGATTCCAAAGCATCCAGAGCCGGCGTGCTTTCAGGCGTGTAGAACCAGGTGTCCCCCCGCCAGGCCAGTGCGCCCGCTTCGCGACACCCGCGAATCGTGGCGCGGCAGAAATCCACCTCGCCCATGGCATCGTTGTATCGAGAAATTCCTGCCGTGGAAGACCCCATGATCGGCATGGAAAGCCTCAGACCGAAGAACATAAAGGAAGGGTCCGGATCAAAATGATCCCCCACCAGCCTTGTTTGTAAACGGAGCCGTGCCAGAGACGTCACATTGGCGGCAAAGCCGGCACCGGATCCGGCGCCGCCCAGGCCGATCGGCTTGCCGTAGGCCTCCCGTTGACAGATCCTGTCGGAGTTCCCGTTACAATGGGGGTACGCGGCACAAATTCCTTTCAATTTTATGCGAGCCCTGTCCCGCACCTGCTCCAGATTTTCAAATGGACCGGTAAAATCGCCCCCCTTTGCGTCGTTCGATTGTTCCGTCAGGGGGACGATGGAAGCGGATCCCGCGCCGCACTTCACGCAGGACTCGGGTATCTCCTTTTCAGTTTCCTGCTCCTGGTAACATAGGGTACAGAACCATTCGACCATAACGGTCCTCCTTTTTAAGGAAAAGTTTTATCTTCAAATCACTTTCAGGATGTTCTATGATGATAATGCTGCTCAAAAAATACGTCAAGGAAATGGATTGGCTCGAAGAATCCGAGGGCATTCTTTGAATCACTGACGGGGCTCTGTTTGATTTGACAAGATGGGCAAATCCCTTTATGCTTTTTTCCGCCAATGGGCCATTTGAACATCTATTCGCCGAAAATTTTAAAGAAGAGCTCCTTACGAGGAAGACATGAAGGACACCGTCTCCTATTCCACCGCACCGGAAGACTTTTATTACATGGGAGTGAACATCCCCTGTCAGGGCGCCTGTCCGGCCGAGACCAATATCCCGGCCTACATCCGCGCGCTTTTCGAGGAAGCGTATGATGATAGCTATGAAATCAATCGCGCAGCCAATATTCTTCCCGGTGTTCTCGGAAGGATCTGTTCCAGGCCCTGTGAAGAAAAATGCCGTCACGGGGAACCGGAACTGGGGAAACCCGTCAATATCTGCCACATCAAACGGGCCGCTTCCGACTACCGGAAAAAGCTTCCGGCCTCACTTGCCCCCCCTCTTGCCGATCTCCATAAATCCGTGGCGATCATCGGATCCGGCCCTGCCGGTCTCGCCGCGGCCCATGATCTCTCAACAGTGGGCGTTTCGGTCACCATCTATGAGGCCCTTCCCAAACCCGGCGGCATGCTGAGATACGGCATTCCTGAATTCAGACTGCCCCGTCCGCTCCTGGATCAGGAGATCAACCGGATCTTTGAAAAGGGAGTCAGGCTTGTCACGGGAACCCGGATTGGCGTTCATACCAACCTTGAGGCGCTTTTGGCCGACCACGATGCCGTGCTCCTTGCCGCGGGGTGCTACGAACCGAAATCCCTTGATGTCCCTGGTGAAGGGCTGCCGGGCGTCTGCTCGGGGCTGGAATTCATGATGGATATCTGCTCGGGAAAAACACCGGTTGTGGGGAAGCGCGTCCTGGTGATCGGGGCCGGGTTCACCGCTTTCGACTGTGCGCGATCGGCCTTGCGGCTGGGCGCTGAGGATGTGGCCATCTGTCTGCGACGGACCGAGGAAGACCTGGCCGTGACCCGCGAGGAAGTGCTTGAAACCAAGATCGAAGGGGTGAAGATCCATTCCCTGATGCTCTCCCGCCGGATGGTGGGTGCTGAAAAAGTGGAAGGGGTGGAATTTGTCAGAACCCGACCGGGCGCCCTACAGACGAATGGAAAGAGAAGCATCGCGCCCATCGAGGGGAGCGATTTTTTTCTGCCCGCGGATTCGGTGATCGTGGCGGCGGGCCAAAAGGCGGCCTCTTTCAAATACTCGGTCGAAGGGCCCGGGGAGAAAGGTCAAGAGGTTATGGCCGATCAGGTCTCTTCTTATGAAACCACGGTGCAAGGGATTTACATGGCGGGCGATTGCCTCACGGGCCCTTCAACGGTGATCGAAGCCATCGGTATGGGCAGAGGCGCCGCAGAACAGATCCTTCGGGATCTGACTGGAAACCCCGTTCGAGAAAAGGTTGTCAGGATGGAGGAAGTGCGGACGACCGATCGCCGGCGTGTCTGGGACTTTCTGCCCCGTCAGGAGATGTCCGTCCTGAAACCCCTCAAAGACCGGCTTACCCGAATGGACAAAGAAGTGGAGACCGGTTTGTCCCCCGAGAATGCGGCGGAGGAAGCCAAGCGCTGTTATCTTTGTTATCTCCATTACGAGATCGACCTGGACCGGTGCATCTACTGCCGTTACTGCATGGATGTGGCCCCCCGTGACTGCATCAAGCTGGTGGATACGGTCAAGACCAACGATGTGGGCGCCGTGACCGGATTCGTGGAAACCAACGACTGGGGCGGGGTCAATGCCGTTGTGATCGACAACAGCCGGTGTATTCGATGCGGAGAATGCCTGCGGGCCTGTCCGGTGGATTGCATTTCCGTGACCCGGGTGGAACTTACGGAGCGAAACGTCACCCAGGGGGACGCCAATGGATAAACCCCATTACGTTGTCATCGGAAACGGCCCCGCGGGCCATGAAGCGGCCCTGGCCCTGCGAAACAATGGCCCGCAATCCCGTGTGACCGTCGTCAGCAAAGAGCGCGGACCCTCCTGCCGTTCCCATCTCCTTCCCCGCTATATCGCAGGCGATCTTCAGGAAAAGGAGCTCTTCAGGACCTCTCTCGACGCCTATGCCGATATGGGGATTACCCTTCGCTGCGGCCAGCAGGTGGTGGGCGTCAACCCGCTAAAAAAGGAGATCGTGCTGGGTCACAAAGAGGTCATTTCGTTTACCGGGCTCATCATTGCGGTGGGGGGAAGGCCCCGCATTCCGGAGTTCCTTCTCGGTGTTAAGAACCTCATGATGACCCTTAAGACTCTGGGGGATGCCAGGGGTTGGATTGAACGGCTCTCTCAAACAGAGGCAGTGCTGATGGCAGGGGGAGACCTCACCTCCCTGGCACTCACCAAGGCGCTTCTGGATCTGGGCAAAAAGGTTTATTTTCTGCTGGACCGGGATGCCTTTTGGCCGCTACGTTGCGATGATGCCCTCCTTCGGGAGGTCTCTTCAAGACTCGTTGAAAGAGGCGTTGATGTCCTTCCGGACGGCAGAATCAATTCCCTGGCCAGCCTCCCCGACGGGCGGATCAGCGTGCGGATTAATGAAAGGGAACTCCATGTGGGCATTTTCGGGGCCTTTTTCGGACTGGTTCCCCATATCGGTTTCTTGGCCGGAAGCGGCCTTTCCATCGACCGGGGCATTCTCGTCAACGAGACCTTGAATGCGGGGTTTGAGGGTGTTTTCGCCGCTGGGGACTGCGCCCAGATCTACCATCCCGGAATTCGGGACTATTGGGTTTCCATAGGGAACAAAAACGCCCGGGAACTGGGGCGAATCGCGGCATTGAATCTCCTGGGGGCTCATCTTCAGCCCGGAATTTCCGGGGAAAGCATCTTTGATATCCAGGGGATCAAGGCAAACACCTCCTGGTGGCTGGAGTTCTGAAATGGCACTCGTGGACTTTACCATTGAGATATGCGGGATGTCGGGAAACGGAACCATCGCAGCGGGAGGGCTTTTGAACCAGGCCCTGTCCGCAGCGGGTTTTTTTCTCCTGGCCTTCGATTCCTACCCCGCCGAAATCCGGGGCTTCGGCCGGTGTGTCACTCATACGCGGGTGGGGGATGAAGAGATGCTTGCCCTTAAGGCCAAGACCGATGTGCTGATCTCCCTGGATGACTCCCAGTCCCTGGTGCGTGTCCCCTTCCTGGCTGAAAACGCGGTGGTGCTCTTTGACAACAATCCCCCTTCCTACGTGTCCGAAGACCAAGCCGTCGCGGCACACGTACGTTCTGATGCGAATCTCTTCGGCATTCCTTTTTCCGAGCTTTCGACCCAGGCATCCGGTACCACACGGGGACAAAACCTCGTGGCACTGGGCGGTTTCGCCGCCCTTTTCGGGCTTTCGGTCACGACCTTTCATGAGGTCATCAAGAAGAAGTTTCAGGCCAAAGGAGATGAGGTACTCCGGGCCAATCTCAAGAGCTTCGACCTTGGCCATGAGTATCTCCTTGAGCACTTTCAAAAAGACCTGAAAGCGCCGCTGGTGATTTCAGGAAAAGAAGAAACGGAAGAAAAGATGCTCCTCTCCGGCAATCTGGCCATTGCCAAGGGGGCACTGGACGCAAGCCTCAAGTGCTACTTCGGATATCCCATTACGCCCGCCACGCCCATCATGGAAGCCCTGGCAAAGGCCCTCCCCGAGCAGGGGGGACAGGTCCTTCAGATGGAAGACGAAATCGCGTCCATCGGCGCGGTCTTGGGTTGTTTTTTCGCCGGCCGGAGGGCCATGACCGCCACGTCGGGTCCGGGCTTCGCCCTCATGACCGAACTGATCACCCACGGTGTCATGGCGGAGATCCCGGCGGTAATCGTGGATGCCCAGCGGGGGGGGCCCGCCACGGGGCTTCCCACAAAGACAGAACAATCCGACCTGCACGCCGCCGTCTTCGGAGGCCCCGGGGATGCAACACGGATCGTGGTGGCCCCCACCAATGTCACCGAGTGCTATCACTACACCCTCAAGAGTTTTCAGTGGGCGGAACGGTATCAGACACCCGTCGTGGTTCTGACGGACTTTTATCTTGATAATCGTGTGGAAAACATTGTGATGCCCGATGTGGGAGATGAAGAGAAGGCGGACGGGAACATTTACCCCGATCCGTCCACCAGGGGGAACTACCGGCGTTTTGAACGGACCGAATCGGGCATTTCTCCACGGGCCATTCCGGGCATGGAGGGGTTTATTTTCACCGCCACGGGACTGGAGCACACGGAAAAAGGGGATCCGAACTATGATTCCGACAATCACATGGAGATGAGCCTCAAACGGCAGCGTAAGATCCGGGGGGCCCTTTCGCATCTGCCCGAACCGGTTGCCTACACCCCGGAAGAGACCATGGACGTGGGCGTCATCGCCTGGGGCTCCACCTTCGGGGCGGCCCTCGAAGCGGTCTTGGACGCACAAAAAGCGGGTTTGCGGGTGGGGGCCCTCAAGGTGACGTCCCTGTTTCCGTACCACGCCGACAGCATTCGGGCCTTTATGGATCGATGCAAAGAAATCCTGATCCCCGAACTGAATCTGGAAGGGCAGTTGGCCAATCTGATCGGCCATCTTCACAAAAAGGACGTGATCCGGTTGAACCGTGTGACGGGGGTGCCCATCCCCGCCTCGGACATCCTGAACAAAATCCGGGCACTGCTGTGATGCACCCCGTTTCAAGAATTTTTTGACGGAAAAGGGTCATTCATGAAGACTTCGGGAACCGCTCTTGCGGAAAAGGTCGCCGGGATCAAAAAATCGAAGGTGTTTTCCGTTCGTTCGGAAAACCTTCCCACCTGGTGCCCGGGTTGCGGTTATTTCGGGATCCATCAGGGGATCAACAACGCTATTCAGCGAATGGGGCTGCCCCACCATCAGGTGGTCACGGTCAGCGGCATCGGCTGTGCTGGGAGATACCCATTTTTTTCGAACACATACGGACTCCATACCGTACACGGAAGGTCCCTGCCGGTGGCCACGGGCGTAAAGCTGGGAAATCCGTCCCTTACCGTTTTTGCGGTGGGAGGGGACGGCGACGGTCTTGCCATCGGCGGAGGTCATCTGCCCCATATCGCAAGGCGAGACGTGGACGTGAACTATATTCTGTTTGACAATTCCATCTACGGTTTGACCAAGGGGCAGCCATCCCCCAGCTCTCCCGTGGGGTTCAAGACCAAGGTCTCCCCCCAGGGAAGCCGCGAGGCCCCCTTGAACGCTTCCCTGATGGTGTTGTCCTACGGCGCTTCCTTTGCGGCCAGGCTTTTTGCCGGTGATCCGGAAGGGATTACCGAGGCATTGATGGAAGGCATTCGACACCGGGGGTTCTCTTTCTTTCACATCTATTCCACTTGTCTCACCTTTGACAAACAGTTCAAGACCTGGGAACATCTGAAGGCCCGGGTCCACCCGCTGCCGGACCATTACGATCCCGGGGACCGGAAGGCGGCCATGGCGAACGCCCTGGATGATGAATTCGCCATGGGTATTTTGTACCGGAGGCCCCGATGATGCGGCGGGAAGAAAAAGTCCGCGCATGGCTTAAAGAAAAGAGGATGGCGCCATGCGAGAGACAAAAAAATGGAGAGAACATGGCATGCCTGAAAACCTGACCCGTAAAATTCTGTTGAGCCACCTGGTTGAGGGGGAACTCATTCCAGGAAAGGAAATCGCCATCAAAATCGACCAGACCCTGCTTCAGGATGCCACGGGCACCATGGCCATGCTGGCCTTTGAAAGCCTGCGCATAGACAGGGTCCATGTGGAGCTTGCGGCCCAGTATGTGGACCACAACCTCCTGCAAACGGATTTTCGGAACGCGGATGACCACCAGTACCTTCAGACCGCCTGTGCCCGATACGGAATCCACTTCAGTCCGCCGGGAAACGGCATATCCCACCAGGTCCACATGGAACAGTTCGGCAGTCCCGGAAAGACCCTGCTCGGTTCCGACAGCCATACCCCCGGCGCCGCGGGACTCTCCATGCTGGGGATGGGTGCCGGTGGAATGGACGTGGCCATGGCCATGGCGGGCCACCCCTACTTTTTCCCCTGTCCCCGGGTTTTGGGGGTGAAACTGACGGGAGCCCTGCCCGACTGGGTCAGCGCCAAGGATGTCATTCTGGAGATGCTGCGGCGTCACGGGGTCAAGGGGTGTGTGGGGAAGATCATCGAGTACCATGGCCCTGGGGTGAGCTCACTTTCCGCCACGGACAGGGAGACCATCGGAAACATGGGGACGGAATTGGGGGCCACCAGCACGGTCTTTCCGTCCGATGAGAACACCCGCACTTATCTGAAGGCCCAGGGGCGTGAAAAGGTCTGGGCACCCCTTGCCGCCGACGAAGGGGCTTTATACGATGAACATGACGCTCTCGATCTTTCCACGCTGGAACCGCTCATTGCGTGCCCTTCTTCTCCCGGCAACGTGGTTGCCGTTCGGGAAGTGGCCGGCACCCCGGTGGACCAGGTCATCATCGGCAGCAGCGTCAACTCCTCTTTTCGCGACCTCATGGTGGTGGCCGGGATGGTCCAGGGGAGACACGCCCACCCGAAAACCGCTTTTCATGTCAACCCGGGAAGCCGGCAGGTCCTTGAAAATGTGATCCAGCACGGAGGACTCCTCACCCTGCTTCAGGCCGGTGCCCGCATTCACGAATCGGGATGCCTCGGGTGCATCGGGATGAGCCAGGCGCCGGGAACAGGCCAGGTCAGTCTTCGAACCTTTCCCCGCAACTTTCCGGGCCGCTCGGGAACCAAGGATGACCGGATCTATCTCTGTTCCCCTGAGACCGGAGCCGCCGCGGTACTGAAAGGGGTTATTACCGATCCGAGGGATCTGGCCTCGGAAATGAGTTATCCCAGGATTCAGGATCCCGAATCGTATGCCATCAACGGGGTTGACCCCCCGATCCCCCCAGAGGAGGGCCGACTGATCGAGGTGGTCCGGGGACCCAATATCCGGCCGCTTCCCGAAATGCCGGCGCTTCCCGATGCCCTGGAAGCGGAAGTGGTGATCAAGGTGGGCGACAACATCTCCACGGACGCCATCATGCCGGCGGGCAACGCGATTCTGCCCCTCCGTTCCAACATCGAGGCCATCAGCGAATTCGTCTTTTCCCGGATCGATCCGGATTTTCCCCGAACCTGTAAGGCCAAAGGAAATGTCATGGTGGTGGGTGGGGAAAATTACGGGCAGGGATCCAGCAGGGAACACGCGGCCCTTGCGCCCAGGTATCTCGGCGTACGGGTCAAATTGGTCAAGAGCTTTGCACGGATCCACAAGGCCAATCTCTGCAACTTCGGCATCATCCCCCTTATTTTCAAGGATTTCGCCGATTATGACCGGTTTGACTTGGGGAAGCGCGTCTGTTTTCCGAATTTGAAACACCACATCGAAAACGGGGACGTGGAGATACCCCTTGAGGTGGGGGGAAAACGGGTGATCACCCTTCTTGAGGTGTCCGACAGGCAGCGGCAGAACCTCCTGGCGGGAAGCGCTTTGAACCACGTGAAGACAGGTTTCTAACGGGGAGTAGGGCAGAAGCTTTCTTTATGCGAGGGAAGGGTGGTGTTCCCGCGCAGAGCGCGGGAACAAGGGTTGAAGCGGTCTGATGACCCTCCGTATTATTTCTTTTTGAGGTCTTTCAGAAGTTCCTCCAGATAAGTCTGCCTTTCCTGCCACATATTAATGACCTGGTCCCGGCTCATGACGCGAATGGGGCTGCCGCTGTCTTTCATTTTTTTCAGGGTCTTCGGGTCGCTGAACATCTTGGGGAAGACATCCGCACACCTATTGATGATGTCGTCCGATACGCCTTCGGGGAAGGCAACGCCCCTGAAATTGACGCTGGAATCATCGATGTCGATTCCCATCTCCTTGAAGGTTTTGACGTCCGGCAGAAAATCATTTCGCTCTAAGTCCGCAATGCCCAGGATTTTTAGTCGATCCTGGTTCCGGTAGGCGTCTGAAAGGTTGTTGAAACCGGCTTTCACTTTCCCGGCGATGACCGACTGCATGGCGGGTACGCCACCCTTTTCCGGAATATAGGTCATCTTAATGCCGGTGGCTTTGGCCAACTGCAAAAAGGCAATATGGTGTCCCACATAAAGGCCTGCACCGCTGACCGTCACCTTGCCGGGGTTCTTCTTGGCATATTCCACCAGATCCTGAACCGTGTTAAAAGGGCTCTCTTTTCCCACAATCAACACCGCGGGGTCCGCACCCCAGTTGGCAACGGGGGCAAAGGTGTGAATGTTGTACTTGGTTTTGAAAACAACGGATTGAGCGATGAAGTGAGGTACGTTGTAGCTCAACATGGTGTATCCGTCCTTGGGGGCCTTCTGAACACACCAGTTCCACCCCACCTGTCCTCCGGCACCGGGTTTGTTGATGATGACGATGGGCTGGCCCAGGTATTTTTCGTCCCCCGCCAGCATGGTCACGATACGGGCCTGGAAGTCCGTTGCGCCTCCCGGGGAATAGGTGACAATCATACTGACCGGGGACTCCGGGTATTCCGCCTGAACCACTGACCCAACACTCAAAATCATCATTGCCGCAATCACTAAGACCATTCCCACGGAACCAAAACTTCTTTTTTTCATGACATCTCCTTTCAGAAAAAAAAGTTTTTTGATGAGGCGTCATCCTCACCTGAAAAGCCGAAAAGCAATCTCTTTTCGACGGCCTAAATCTACAGAAGCACCCCTTTCGGCGTTTGAACCGCCAGAAGCACATTAAAGAGGAAAAACAGAATTCCGATGAACACAAACCCGATCACCACTCTCATGACTGCCTTGCGGCCCGTCAAATCGGTGCTACCCATGATGAACGTCACCGCGATAAAGAACAGAAACGCCGAAAGGTAGAACCCCAGCGCTTCCATAAAGAAAAAATAGAGAATGATCATAAAAAAGCAGATCAAAAAACGGCCGAAGGGAAAGCCCGCCCCCTCGGACGTTTTCGGCCGTTTAAGGATGAGGGATTGCAGCAGCAAGAGCGCCGCCAATATTCCCATGATAATGATGATCACCCGGGGAAAGGTCGCGGCCCGCGGATCGTCCATGAAACCGAGGGAAAGGTACAGGCTGACAACTCCCGCCAGCAAAACCAGTGAAACAATCATGTCTTTTTTCAAACCGCCGCCTCCTTTGCCTTTCGGTATGACCGGATCTCACCATATAAGCTGTAACCGATGGATGCAATGCAGAGCAGAATGATCACCATGTTCATGGATCCCGTGAAGAAATAGGAAAATACCCCCACATCCGTATCCGCGATGAGCTTCCCCTTGAGATAGTTGTCTTCGGCAATGGGCCCCAGAATAATCCCCAGCACCACCGGGGCCGGCGAAAAGCCGAATTTCCGGCCGATGTACATCAATGTCCCCAGAGAAAACATGACGATTACGTCATCAAAACTGTTTTGAACACTGTAGGTGCCGTAAACGGCCAGAACGGTGACGGCGGCAATCATGAACAGATTGGGGACACTCATGACCATGTAGGAATACCGCGAAAGAATAATCCCGAATACACACATGGCAATCTGCGCCAGAACCAGGCTTGCGATAAAGGTGTAGGTGATGGAGGCATTGCTGATAAAGAGATCGGGTCCCGGAAAAAGGCCGTGGATCAGCAACCCCCCCAACAGAACCGCCGCCGTGGGGCTTCCCGGAATACTCAGGGTCAAGAGCGGAATCAGGGACGGACCCACCATGGCGTTGTTGGCGGATTCCGCCGCCGCCACCCCTTCCGGGTTGCCCGTTCCGAAAGATTCCGGTTTTTTGGAAAATTTTCTGGCCTGGTCGTAAGCAATGAGCCCTGCCACCTGTCCACCGGCGCCGGGAATGATCCCGATAATGGAGCCGACCACCGAACCGATGGAGAGGGCCTTGACCATTTTCAGGTTCTCAATAATGGTCTTCAGTAAAATACCCTTTTCGGGTTTGAAGTCGGGCCGCTCCAATTTATGCCCCAGGGTCTCCACCAGCGTAAAAACCTGCGGAATGGCGAAGAGCCCGATGAGGGCGGGTACAATGGCCACGCCCCCGGTCAACACATCATGGTACACAAACCGGGGTGACCCCAGCAGCGGGCTGTAACCGATGGTACTGATCAATAACCCGAACATGCCCCCCAGTAGGCCCTTCAAAATAGAGCCCGAAGAGAGTCCGGCCATGACACTGATGCCGAAAATGGCGATCCAGAACATCTCTGAAGGCCCGAATTCAAGAGCAATCCGGGCCAGAGGCGGTGAAAATAGGATCATGATCACCATGCCGATCAAACCGCCTACCAGCGAGCTGATGAAACAGATATAGAGGGCCCGCTGGGATTTTCCCTGCTGGGCCATGGGGTGGCCGTCCAGAAGGGTTGCGATGTTGGCGGGCGCTCCGGGAATATTGATTAATATGGCGGAGATGGCGCCGCCCGCGACGGTTGCGGTATAAACGGCACCCAAAAGGATGAGGCCGGTGGCGGGATCCATGTGGAATGTGAAAGGGACCAGAAGGGCGACGGCCATGGTGGGGCTGAGACCGGGGGTTGCCCCCAGAATCAGGCCGCCGATCACGCCCAGGATGAGGGTCAAGAGGTTGGTAAAGCTTAGTGCCTGCGGAAAATAATGAAGGAACTCGGCCATATGGAAAACCTCGTCTGTGCAACTGAGTCGATATATGCTACAAAAAAAGCCGCAATTAAGAAACAGCAAAAGGCATAATGCTTTTCACGGGAAAAATTCTTCCCGCATCAGGCAATACGCCTTTTACCGTCATGGTTTACCGCTTCTTTGATTGCCATGCATCTTTGAAAATCTCTTTCTACGGGGAATTGAAATTCAAGTCCGCATGGACCCACGATTGGATAAAAATCATCGTTTCTCCTCAAGCGTTTTTACCAGATCCGGAAGTTTGAGCCGCTGAATCTTTCCAGACGGTCCTTTTGGAAGTTCATCCATCACTTTGATAATCTTGGGGGTTTTGAAACTGCCCAATACTTCCAGGCAGTGGTCCGTTAATTCCTGCTCAGTGACGCTGCAACCGGGCTGCAGGGTGACGCAGGCCATAATTTCCTCACCGTAGGCATCATCGGGAATTCCCACCGCGGCTGCGTCCATAACAGCCTTGTGCTGATAAAGGGCCTCATCAATCTCTTTGGGCGCTATATTTTCCCCTCCCTTGATGATGAGTTCCTTGATCCGGCCCGTCACAAAGACAAACCCGTCTTCGTCCATATAGCCGAGATCACCGGTGTGAAGCCATCCATCCGGTTCAATGGTTACATATGTGATTTCAGGCGCCTTGTAATATTCCTTCATGACGTTATCGCCCTTGATCATGATCTCCCCCTGCTCACCCCGGGGGAGTTCATTACCCTTTTCGTCGATAATTTTGGCAATGTTCCCCACCGCCTGTCCTGGGGAGCCGTACTTTCTCTGTTTCGGATCCATGGGGTTGGAAAAAACAGGTGCCGCGGTCTCGGTGAGCCCCATGGTTTCCACAATGGAAATGCCGAATTTTTCTTCAAATGTGTGGTGCAAAGAGGGCGGCAGGGCCGAAGAAGCGGACCGTCCAAAACGGACCTGATCCACTTTGTAATCTTTACCTGAAAGATCCGTGGCGCTGCACAGATAGGATATCATGGTGGGCACCACGCTGAACCAGGTGCATTTGTATTCGGATATCAATTCCCAGAAATTGCTGGTACTGAACTTTCTCGGAATAACGACGCTGCTCCCACTCACCAGCGGTGTTACGGATGTCACCACTTCACCGTTAATGTGATAAAGGGGAAGCGAGCAAAGGGCCCGGTCTTCAGGGGTCAGTTCATGGGCCAGGGTGGTGTATTCACCCCCCGCCACCATGTTTTTGTTGGACAGTATGACGCCCTTGGGGACTCCCGTGGTTCCCGAGGTGTATAACAGCAGTGCGTCATCCTCTTCTTCCACCTCCGGAAGTGATATTCCTCGAAATTCCTCATTTTCGGGAATAATGCTTTCCGAATCATTATCAATCTCAATAAGCCTGATTTCCCTTGCCACTTGGGCGGCGGCAGTCATCAGGCGGTGTTTCTGGTCTTCAGAATAAAAGACAACTTTGGCATCCGAATGCTCCAGCACATATATTAACTGGGAAGGCTGGGCCATCAAGTTGAGGGGTGCCGCCACATATCCCCCGTACATGGTTCCTTGAAATATTTTATTGGCCTGGTAACCGTTTGCCAGCATAAAGGAGACTTTATCTCCCTTTTCCAACCCCATTTTTGCTAGATATTTGCCGAACCGGATTGAGTCTTCCTTCAATTGACCATAGGAGAGACTCAACCCAGGTTCGGGGGCTATCATATAGATCTTGTCGGGAGCGTTCCCGGCCCGTTCGTCGATAAAATGCCTGATAGTCCGCATTAAGCCATTACCCCTTTCTTTGACTGAGGGTTTCCCGTGGGCAATCGCAAATCAGTTGCCGTAATCATAACCGATCCGGTAGGCCTGACGATTCCGGTCGTGAAACTTGGGAATCACCATGAGGATGCTCTCCAACATCACGTCCTTATCAAGACCCTCAATCACCTTTGCCATATGGCCCAGCACCAGAGTGTTGGCGAAAAGGGGATTGTTGAAATGCTCCATGGAAAGGTCCTTTGCGGGAAAGGGTTTCTGAGGGCAGGGAAGACGCTCGTCAATATCCTCCACGAAGGACGGATCATAGATAATCAGCCCTTCCGCCGGCACCGTCTCCTTGAATCGGTCATAGGCCCCCTTGGAGAGCGCTATAAAATAGTCCGGGGATTCACACATGGGACTGTCGATAATACTTTTGGACAGGACCACCTGACTTCGCACATAACCGCCGCGCATTTCCGTGCCATGACTTTTGAGCATGGTCACATGCAGGCCCTGCTTGACCCCGGCTTCTCCCACAATCTGCCCGAGCCTGACCACGCCCTGTCCGCCAAAACCGCTTGCCACAATTTCGATTCTGTTTTTCATATGCTTCCGGTCCTCCTGATCTTTTCGAGGGTCTCGTGCACAAATTCGGAAAACTCAGGCCTGGAGTTGCTGGCATCATGCCAGATACCCGTGGCCCACACCGTATCTTCCTTTTCCTGACCCAGGGGTGCGGCTTGCCTTTCAATCCACTTGTAGATGTTCACCTGATTTCGGGACCCCAGTTCTCTGGAGCCGAAATTGGTGGGACAGGGATAAGGCATGTGAACCAGTGAAAAGCCCTTGTTCAGGATGGCTTTTTTGACGGTCTCAACGGCCCGTGCCCCGTCCATGGCCACATGACGGGCCAGGAAGGTGGCGCCGGCGCCTTTTAAGATGTGCATGACGTCCATGCCGTCGCTCATGAGGTTGTGTTCGAACATACCGTAGGGGCTGCTGTCCGTGTGGCTCCCCTGCGGAGTGGTCCACCCGTACTGTCCGCCCGTGGACTGATATCCCAGGTTGTCGTTGACAATCACGGTCATGTCCGCATTGGACCTTGCCGCGTGAATCAGGTGCATCAGTCCGATACCGAAAGCATCACCGTCGCCCACCGTAAGGATGATCTTTTTCTCAGGCGGAAGCGCGATGCGCAACCCGCGGGCGATGGCGTACACCCGGCCATGGGTTCCGGCGAATCCGTCCCCTTTCCATGTGGCAAAGGTCTGCCGGCCGGCGCATCCGATGGAGGTCCCCCAGATGACATCCGCCACTTCCAGGCCCACTTCATGGATGGCCTGCACCAGGATTTTATGGTTCATTCCCAGGCCGCACCCGGAACATGCCGTGCTGGGAATCTTCCTGGAGCGCAAATATTTAGCCGTAATTTCACTCGCTTTATATTCCATCTACCATTCCTCCAATACCCAACCTTTTCGACTAATGGGCTCATCTTTAAGAAGCTTTTCAAAGGTCTCAATCAGATCAGGCGTTGTGGGCAAGTCCCCGCAGGTCCCCAGGAAATTGATCTGTGAATCCTTGGGCGCCGCACGTTTCACTTCACGGACCAGTTGACCGTCCCAGTTGAGTTCCACGGACAGGTATTTGGTCTTTCTTTGGAAATGCTCATCGGGAAAAGGCCAGATGTTGATGAGACGCAAAGATCCCACTTTCAGCCCCATGCCGCGCGCTTTTTCCACTGCGGTGTTGACCACCCGTGAGGGGCTGCCGTAGGAGACCACCACCAGGTCCGGATCGTCGTCCATGAACTTCTTTTCATAATGATGATTAAAGACATCCCGGTTGTTACGGACCTTGTAAATCAGTCGGTAGGCGTGTTTGTGATGGGCTTCCACCTCTTCGATGTCGAATCCTTCTGCCGTGGGCGTCCAGTCGGAGCAGAGCGCGCCCGTGTTGTGCCCCATGACCACCGGGGGCACATCCAACGCGTCGGTTGCCGGGTAAAATTCAGGCCCCCGGCAGATCTTTCTGGGCCAGGTGCGAAACCCCATCTCTTTCATTTCGTCTTCATTTTCCGGAACGCTGATGTCCTCGAACCCGTCCGTGATCAACTGATCCGCCAGAACGGAGACGGGCATGCGGAACCGCTCCGACAGGTAGAAGGCCTCAACGGTCATGGCCATACATTCCTGGGCCGTATTGGGCGCCAGACAGATGGCTTCAAAATTTCCACCCTGGGTGGGGTACCGCATGAGGTAGAACTCTCCCTGTCCCGGGGCGCCCGTAATGCCGCTCACGGGTCCCACCCGCCCTGAATTGAGGACAACCACTGGGGTTTCGCAACCCAGGGCCCAGCCGTAGGGATCCATATACAAAATAAAGCCGGGACCCGATGTGGCCGTCATGCTCTTCATGCCGCCTAAAGAGGCACCGATGCACATATGCATGGCGGCGCACTCGTCCTCGGCCTGGAGGTAAACGCCTCCCACCTGGGGGAGTCTTTGGCTCATGGCTTCGGCCAGTTCGGTTGCCGGCGTAATGGGATAACCGGAGAAGAACGTGCAACCCGCCAGAATCGCCCCTTCGGTGATCGCGAAATTTCCTGTTTCCAAATATCGTTTCATATGATTAACCTCCCTCTCGTTCAGGCAGTTACTTCTGCAACATCGATGGCGAAATCGGGGCAGGAAAAATAGCACTTGAAGCACCCGACACACCAATCCGAAGACTTGACTTCGGCAGGCCTGTAACCTTTCGTGTTGAAAACCGTGGCCGGACCGAATGTCCCCACGCCGCAGGCTTCTATGCAATATCCGCATTCCTTGCAGTTTTCCATGTTCAAAACCACTTCGAACTTGCGGGCATCGCAGTTGAGGCAGCGACCCGCTTCAGCGGCGATGGCCTGATCGTTGAGGCCCTTTTCCACCTGCACAAATCCCTTCAGTCGTTCCCATGGTTTTAAAATGTTCATTTCATTTCGGGGCTGAACTTCCAGCAGAAAGGGCGGCAGTGTAATCTCGTCCTCGGGTGTTGCCAGGACTTCATTAATATTGCCGTCGCCACCCAGGTAGGCATCCATGGCACTTGCAGCTTTGCGGCCCTGGGAAATGGCGCCGATAATGGAGTCGGGTCCACTCACCACGTCTCCCCCGGCAAATACGCCTTCATCGCCCGTTGCAAAGGTTTCGGATACGGCGATGTGGCCCTTTGACCCGTCAATACCGGGCTGGTCTTTGACGTATTCGAGATTGGAGGTCTGACCCACCGCCAGAATGACCGCGGAGCCGTTTGCTTTTTCGGTTGTCTCCGCCTCAAAGGCAGGGCTGAAGTTCCCTTCCGCATCAAAAACGGATATGCATTTCTGAAATCGCAACCCTTCGGCCGTGGATTCTCCCGTCACTTCCACCGGACCCCAACCGTTGTGAATCACCACCCCTTCTTCTTCCGCCCGAGCGATTTCCCAGGCATGGGCCGGCATTTCTTCCCTGGATTCAAGGCAGTAAAGATTGACGTTATCGGCTCCCAGTCGTCTGGCGGTCAACGCCACGTCAATGGCCACATTGCCACCGCCCACCACCACCACGTCACTACCCAGGTCAAATCCCTCACCCAAAGCAACGTCTTTGAGGAAATCCCATCCCCAGAGCACACCCTTTTTGTCGGAACCGTCCACGGGAATCCGCGTACTGCCGTTGGCGCCGGAAGCCAGGAAAACAGCATCAAAATCCTCTTTCAATTGATCCATGGTCACATCTTTGCCGATGACCGTTTCTCCCTTGAAGGCGATCCCCGTCTCCAGAATGTCGTCGATATCCTTGTCCAATCTTTCTTCCGGCAGACGATAATCGGGAATACCATACCGCATGGCGCCGCCCGGTTTGGGGAAGGCGTCAAAGAGCGTCACATCATGTCCTTTGCCGGCCAGATAATAGGCGACCGTCAATCCCGCGGGACCGGCCCCCACCACCGCCGCTTTTTTGCCCGTTTTGCCGACACTTTTTTGGGCGCTTTTCCGCGCACTCTTCCAGGCATCACCCCCCTTGTCCACGGCCGCCCGTTTAATGGCGCGAATGGCAATTGCGTCTCCGAACTGCTTGTATGCACACACCTCTTCGCAAGGGGCAAAACATGCATCCGCGCAAACCGTCGGTAAAGGGAGTTTCTCCCTTAAAACGCTGACGGCCTCATCATACCGGCCGTCCTTGACGGCGCGGATGTACCGGGGGACATCGACCCCGGCCGGACATGCGTCGGTACAACGGGGAACAATAAACTCACTCCGAACATATTTTCCGTCCATAATGAAATTTCCCTCCTACAAAATTTTACAACCATTTCTCATTTATCGAACATTCAAACGTGCCCAATGTCCGCATATGAATCGTCCCGTTCAAGCAAATCTCAAGGAAAGAGAGCAAAAAGGGTGCCGAAGCCTGATTTCAGGAAATGCCAACGAAAACAGCAATGGTTTATCTATGTGAAATATTGCACAATATTTTGGAGGAGAAAAACTTGGAAAGGTTCGAATCGGTGCTCATGAAGCGCTGTAAAAGGGTTAAAGCTGTCCGGAAATCCGGACGCGTCCGATTTTCCGGACAGTCTTAATGGAGGGGGAGAAATATCAAAGTTCATGGAGACGGCATTTTTCGTATAGGGTGGAACGGGAAATGCCGAGCAGCCTGGCCGTCTTGCTCATGTTCCCATTGTTTAGCCGCAAAGCCTGCGCCAGCACCCTCTTCTCATACCGTCTCAATTCCGTTGAAAGGGGACCGATGTGGGAGGGAGATGTGTCCGGACAATCGGACTGAAAACGGACGATTTCCATGGGCAGGTGTTCCACTTCAAAAATCCGGCCCTCGATGAGACTCACCGCCCGCATGACCACATTTTTGAGTTCCCTCACATTACCCGGCCAGGAATAACACTCCAGCATTTGAATGACCGATTCGGACACCTCTATATGCCCGTTTCCGGAAGCTTTGAGGAAAGCATGAACCAGTGCTGAAATGTCATCGCTCCTTTCGGAAAGGGACGGGATTTCCACGGTGAGGGTATTGAGGCGATAGAAGACATCTTCTCGGAATTCATTGCGGTGGATCATCTCCCGAAGGTCTTTGTTAGTGGCGGCCACCAGCCTGAAATCCACGTTCATGGCCTTCACCCCCCCCACCCGCTCAATCTTTTTGGTTTCCAGCACCCGAAGCAGCTTGGCTTGCGCATTGACGGGAAGATCGCCGATTTCATCCAGGAAGAGGGTTCCCCCGTGGGCCATCTCGATCTTTCCCGCCTTGCCGCCCCGTTTGGCTCCGGTAAAGGCGCCGGGGGCGTAACCGAAAAGCTCCGATTCCAAAAGTTCCCTCGGGATGGCAGCGCAATTAACGCACACAAAGGGCCGGTTTTTTCGTCCGCTGGCCCGGTGAACCGCGTGGGCAAAGAGTTCTTTACCGGTCCCCGTAGGGCCCAGAATCAAGACCGGAGAATCGGTCCGGGCATACTTTTCAGCGGTCTTCTTGGCCTCCACCAGGCGTTTGTTTCCGCCCACGATGGATTCAAAGGAATAGGTGGCCGAAAGGATGCTGTCCAATCCTTCCTTATAATAGGAGACCTCCTTTTCCAGCAGGTTCAACCGGGTCATCACGTCATTGATTTCGGTGAAATCCCGAAATGTGGTCTGTAAAACCACACCCACCGTCTCACCGTCCTGTTCAATGGGCACCCGGTTGACGAGAAGGGCCAGATTGGTTCGCAGACTGCATTTCTTACCCAACTCCGCCTGCCCTGTTTCAAGCACCACCGGCAGGCGGGATAAGGGAAAATAGGTCTTGATGTGTTTTCCCACCGCCTCCTCCGGATCCGCTTTCAGGAGACTGGCATAGAAACGGTTCATGAACAGGATTCTGGAATCCTTGTCGCAGAAGATAATGCCGGAGTAAACCCGGTCCAGAATGTGTTTGAAGGCTTCCACCAGGGATGGCATATCCAGCGGCAACCGAACGGGTTGAATGGTCTCGGCGCTGTAACGGCTATGGGACTTTTCAGACCGCTCTGTTGAACTCATGGTCTTCGCTCCGAGGAAAGGGCAAATGAGACATCAGTTGGGGACACGTTTTTGATATGGCAGAAAACGGTTTGGAAGATGGGCCAGGGTTTTTGCATCAGGGTAGTGACGAAGTTGGGTCTGACATTTCTGAATCCTCTGCCCAAGGGGTGGATGGGTTGAAAACCAGGAGCCTTTCTGGGTGGATCGGGACTGGATTTTCTTGAGTTCTTTCAACACGTCAACAAATCCATTGGGGTCGTAGCCGGTACGATAGACGGTTTCAAGGGCGCTTTTGTCCGCTTCAAATTCCATGTTCTGGTCCAGCCCCTTGTCGAAGAGGGTGTCCTGGAGACTGCCGATCATGTTCTCAAACTCTTTCCCTTTTTTCCCTTCCATGGTGGCGGCGGTAATTTTTCCCACACCGTTAAAGAATTGGGCACGCTGTATGGACTGGAGTGCATGCTTGTGTCCCACATGGGCCACCTCGTGGGCCAGGACACCGGCCAACTGGTCTTCACTCTGAATGGTTTTCAAAAGGCCCGAACTGACAAAGATGATCCCGCCTGGGCAGCTGAAAGCATTTTGCAGGGGACTTTCCACCACCACAAAATTATAGGGGATATTGGGCCGATCCGAATTGCGTGCCACCGCATTTCCCACCAGGTTCACATACTCCTGAAGCGCCTTGTCCTTTACCGGCAGTCCGTAGCGGCGAAATCCCTCAAGGGCCAGACTTTCGCCGATGGTTCTCTCGGACTTATAGTCCATTTCGGAAGTGGACCCCAGAATGGAAACCGCTCCCGAGAGCATTTTGCTTTCCTTGCTTTCCGGATCCAACAGTTTATCCAAAAGTCCGGCAAGCTGTAAGGGGACGGTGTCATTTCTTTTGAACTGCTGATTGTCAACACCCGAAAAAGCCACATTGACAAGCATCAAACTAACCAACGGCGCTAAAAAGACGATCGCGATTTTTTTTTGCATGAGTGGACTCCGTTTAAACCTGGAACGCTATGGTGCATATTCGCCGATTTTTCCCTTCATCAGAAAGATCTCCACTTCCTTGTCCGTAATATGGATGGCCAAAACCTGATCCAGGGCCTTTTGGTAAACCTCCGGCGTTTTTCGCTGCTTTGCGTATTGCTCCGTCTCCTTGCTCAAGCCGCGAATACTTCGGGAGGTCTGCGCCTCGTCGGCGCTGATGCTGCTGCTCTGCATGGACGAAAAGAGATTCTCGGATTCTTCCGTTTCCTTTGCAGGGGCTGCATCCGAAAGTTTACCGCGGTACATCCATCCTTCTTTTCCGGAGGTGGTTCGTAATCGATACCATTTATTTTCCGATTTCAGTACTGAGACTTTGGTCCCTACGGCGAGAGTGGAGAGGGTCTTGGAAGATGCTTTGGGTTCTGATTTGAGTTTGGCGTTTTCAGAAGTAACCCACATGGCGCCCCCTGCGAAAACCGTTATACTCCAAAAAACCAATATGGCGGCAAGGGCCGTAAAGAAATGTCTTTTTTTCATTGGTAGAGCCCCTCAAAAAAATGTAAACGCTAGGGATATGGATCTTTATGAAAATGATTTTTATATAATAGGAGTTAAAAACCTATTTTTCAAGCAATTCCGCATTTACAGTAAGGATCCCTCTTTTGCGAGATACGCCCTCGAAATCCGACGGAAAACGACATTCACGATACCATTAAGGCCTGCCTGGCGGTTCCGGGATGTTATCCCACAGCCGTTCCCATGGCAGCTCAATGGATACCAAGGATTGATTTTTGTTGAATCCCAAGGCTGTTCAAAATATACTCCATTTCCCCAGAAGAGGTGTTTCAATGCATTCCAAAGAAGAAATGGGGCCAAAGATTTCGAGGCGGTCGTTGCTTAAAGGCGCGGGAGCCCTGGCCTTCGTCCCACTGATGAACGTAGGGGGAAGCGTTGCAAACACCTCCGTTTCAGATATCAAAAAAGGTCTTGACGCGAGCAAATTTCACACTCGACTGGTACTGCTGGGAACAACAGGTGGCATGACATGGTGGCCGGGTTCCAATCGTGCAAGCGCCTCGCAAGCGCTCATGGTCGGGGATGCCATGTACATTATTGATCTGGGGTTCGGCGCCACGCACCGTCTCGCTGAGGCGTTCAACATTCACAGTGACGACCTGGTCCGCGTTTCTGCCATCCTGGTGGACCATCACCAAGTTTACCCAGCCTTCGCATTCCGATTCGACACCAATGACGGGTCTGTGGTCATTTCAGGCGACACTGGCCCCGATACCCGGGGGAACCTTCAAAAACTGGCAAAGGGTGCCGACCTTCTGGTGCACGAGGTCATCGATAATACGTGGGTTGATGTCTGTTTTAAGGGCGCAAAGAAGGGAGACCCGGCGTGGCCGCTATATCACCACGCGCTCACCTCGCACACGGGGATCGATGATGTCGGGAAGGTAGCGGAGCAGTGCAATGCCAAGACACTGGTTCTCAGCCATATCGGCCCCGGGAATACTCCGGTCGCGCGTCTACGGCAGACAAAAAATAACTTTTCTGGGAACCTGATCATTGGTGAAGACCGCATGCAGGTTGGTTTAGGCAAGGGCGGCAACAGAATTTCCAGGGGCGAGGTTAAACTGGCCCCGCAACTATGTGGGAAACGGAACTGTCCGTGGCAAAGATTCGAAATGTCAGTTACGTGCCCCAATGGGGTCCTGGATCTGTTCCCTTTGACGGGGACCCTTCAGAGCACAAAGCCTGTGGCATTGAGGAGAGAAGACCATGAAAATGATTTTTGCATGCATCATCGTTTCGTTGCTGGCACTGGTCTCATGCAGCGACGACAGTTCATCCCCGAACTCACCTGAAGCATTCGGCATATTGGATCCGGCATTCAACCATCCGGACGGCTTTGCCCTTTTCAAGGGCCCGCTTCAAAATTCAGATACGGGCGTTGAAACGGCCATTCAGGCCGACGGCAGGATTGTTGTCGCCGGATACACCTATGACGGCACCGGAAACCGCGTCCTGCTTGTGCGGTACAATTCGGACGGGACCTTGGACACCGACTTCGGAACGAATGGTTCTGTCATATTTGATGGCGGCGGGCTCGATGAAAAGGCCCTTGGGCTGGCATTAGCGGGCGACGGGAGCCTCATTGTGGCAGGCTATATCCGATTTCAGACAAATAGAGATATTCTTGTACTGAAGTTCACGCCGGCAGGGGAACTGGACAGGATGTATGCCTATTCCAGTCCGGGCGAGCATACGGATATCGGATTTGGGGTGGCTATTTCAAGCCGATGGCAAGATCGTTATCGTAGGGGAATCGGCTTGGGAGGACAGTCAGGATCTTATCCTCCTGAGGCTGACATCCGACCTTGAGCCCGATTCCGATTTCGGTAGCGAAGGGGTTGTCAGATACAATGGAACCGGGCATAAGAATGACAAGGGATTTGCCGTAACGGTTCAGAATGACGGGAAGATCGTCGCTGCCGGGGCCGAGATCGCCGAAGGCCGTGAACGAGAGGATGTCCTGATACTGAGATACACTTCCGCCGGGGTCCTGGACGCCGATTTCGCAGATGGCGGTGTCTTTACATACAGTTATTCGGGAGACCATTCCGACTACGCGAATCTCCTGGCACTCCAGGCTGATGGTAAGATCGTATGCACGGGTTCGCTTGACGATGGCGCGGGAGTCAAGATTCTGCTGCTCCGTTTGGACACGAACGGGGCACTGGACAACACCTTCGGCACAGGTGGGGTGACAGTCTACCAAAGCCAGTTCTCAGTTTTTGACAATGCCTTCGGTCTCGCAATCCAGGGAAACGGTAAGATCGTCCTTGGGGGAACCATTAACAACGGCGCCAATGACGATGCCGTCGTTCTCAGATATGACGTTCGCGGGGTCCTGGACACGAGTTTTGCTGAAAACGGGGTATTCACCTTTAACGGAGCGGCGGACAGCGATAACCGAACAAACGGCATTGCCATACAGTCGGGCAAAAAAATTGTCGGGACAGGGTATTCTTCCAATGGCCAGGAAAAGGGTGCATTGACCTTCAGACTTTGGTAGTTCCCCACTGGACCCTTCGCAAGCGGTTTTCATTCCTCAAGAACATGTGAAGGATTACCGTGCGCTATAATATTCCCATCCTTTTTCATGATTTATCCTTTCTTAGCTTCGACTGTATATATTCTTCCCGAGGATCAATGTTTGGGCCAGTTATATGTTGGGTCCAAGCCCTCCCTAGTACCTTCCGGATGTTGTCAGTTTTAGAGTTGGCTCCGTTGGGATCGTGGTAGAGTTGTGGTCGTTGTAGCGGAAGTCGACGTTGAAGTGGCTGTGGTCGAAGTGGTTGTGGATGTAGTGGTGGTAGTGGATGCTCCTTGCCTCGTTAGGCCCGCTGACATCAATGCCAGCCAGGCCATATTTCTGCGTTACGATGGTACTGGCCAATATTTTGGCACGACTGCGATTCTTCTTCATTTTTCGATATATTGACATCAGATCCCGTTGATGCCGTCTCCGTGATTGATTTTTGGTGACTTTTTCATCATGCTGATGACACCGATATGTTTTTTCAACACAGCAACGATGGTTGTAAACGTTAAAGGGCCAATGATGATATATGAATACCGATAACCCAAGAAATAGGCGGAGTAGCCATGAGCAGAGAAAAATTAACCGTTGATTTTTTTCGGCCAGAAGATGCAGAAGGTGTAGCGAAACTTTTTACCGAGATATATGGAGATGATTACCCGGCAAAGATATTCTATCATCCTGACCAGCTTATTAAGGCATTTGAAAACCGCGACAATATTCCGATAGTTGTCCGCGTACCTGACAACAGGGATGTCGGATACAGCTCCTTATTCCGGGCAGCGCCTGACAAAGGAGTTTATGAGAAGGGGAATGGGGCTGTAGCGATGGATTTCCGAAACGCTGGCGTTATGAGCATGATTTTTCAATACGTCAAAGAAATGTTGCCAGACATAGGCGATATAAATGTGTTTTTCGGGGAACCCGTGTGTAATCACATTAGGGGTTTGTGGGCGAAGTTAGAACCAAGCCCGAAAATATAGACGGTGTCTTTGGGTTTATCCGCCATCCGGCGTAGCGTAAGGGCCAATAAAACCACATCTATTCTGCGGTTGGGCTCCGTGCCATAATCCGTGCAACCTTTTAACTTTTCTTTCAACATCTGCTTCCATGCCATCCCTTCAAAGGACTGCCCGTCTGAGTCGAAAGTCGATCCCTTTGAGGTTCGCCGTTCCGAATCCCCGGACCAGAGAGACCCGAAGAGATTGGCGAGCCGGGTCAGGGCAAAATGCTCCACCCCTTTGGTCCAATGTATGTCCTTCTCCACCCTATCAAAATCCTGAAGAAAGCACCGAATCTGAATCGGCCGTTTCAACGCGGCAGGTTAAACGCCCTTCTCCCAACTGAACCATCACCTGATCCCCCGGACGCACACCGGAAGCCTTCTTTAAAACACCTTTCCCCGGCAGGTTAAATGTAATGCTGTACCCCCTTTTCAGAATTGCCATGGGGTTTAAGTCCTGCAATCCTTTTTCCAACAGGATAAGTTCCATCCTGAGCCCTCGAAGTCTGCTATCCATGACGCGAATTAAAGAGGCCCTTTGAAAGTCCAGGTTTTGTCTGCGGGAAACGATCAGCCCTTGGGGAGAATGAATCCGCAGGGCGTTTGATTTTTCACCTAACGTCATGCGGTTGTGATGAAGGTAAAGGCGCATCAGCCGGATCAGTCGCTGCTGCATTTCATCCAAATGAATCCAGACATCTGAAAGCCGTTTTCTCGGGTCCCGGAGGCGATTTTTCAGCTTATGAAACGTCTCTCGGTTATGCCGTTGCTTCTGCCGAATGGCAGCCACCAGCCGAGACTTCAAATCATTGAGGCGTCTTTCCAAGGTCTCTTTTTCCGCTACCATCAGTTCAGCGGCAGCCGATGGCGTCGGCGCTCTCAAATCGGATGCCAGATCACAGATGGTCACGTCGATCTCATGCCCCACGGCCGATACTACCGGTATGCGGGATTGCCTGATGGCAAGGGCTAGCGATTCCTCGTTAAACGCCCACAAATCCTCCAAAGAACCGCCTCCCCGGGTTAAGACGATCACATCCGCATTGAGATGGCGGTTAACGGCCTCAATGGCGTTGATGATCTCCCCACAGGCCTGCTCCCCTTGAACCCGAACGGGGAGGATATTGATTTCCAGATTGGCGAACCGCCGCTGAATGACATTTAGAAAATCCCGCACGGCGGCCCCCGTGGGCGAGGTAATCAAAGCGATCCGTTTGGGCAAGAAGGGAAGGGGTTTTTTAATTTCCGGATCAAAAAGGCCCTGGTTTGCCAGTTTGTTTTTGACCTGTTCAAAGGCCAGCGCCAGAGCCCCTACGCCAAGGGGCTCAAGATAGTCCAGGATTAACTGATACTCCCCCCTTGGGCCATACACTCCCACTCTTCCTTGGACAACTACCTTCATGCCGTTTTCCGGCACAAATTTCAAATACCTCGCCTGAAGGCGAAACATCACCGCCCGGATCTGTGCGTTTTCATCTTTGAGCACCATGTAATAATGGCCGGATCTCGGTACGCTGAAATTTGATATCTCTCCTTCAACCCATACAAAATCAAGATTACCTTCCAGGAGATTTCTTATCTCTTGGGTGAGCTCCTGAACACCATATACCTTTGGCCCCTGATTTTCCAGCGAGCTTGTCAATAGAAGCCCCCTTTCTTAATGGCTGTGATGAGGTTAAAAAACAACGCTTGACTTGAAATACGTGAGGGTGACGTGATTGGTGCCCCCGGCGCGACTCGAACGCACGACACCCAGATTAGGAATCTGGTGCTCTATCCACCTGAGCTACGGGGGCAATGGCGTTTCTTTTATCACAACCGCATTTGATGTCAAATGAATTTAACGAAAACATCAAAAAAAATATTGATTTTCTCTATTAGCTGTTTATAATATGCAGTTCCATGTCGAATCTGGCATGGATCTGCTGTAGAAGATGGGCAAAATACTGTCCCTTTCAAGTGGGGGTGTAGCTCAGTTGGGAGAGCGGTACGTTCGCAACGTACAGGTCAGGGGTTCGAATCCCCTCATCTCCACCATTATCGTTGCTGGAAAGAGTGGGATTGATGAATAGAAAGGCGACTATAGAGCGAAAAACCAGAGAGACGGAAATTTCTCTGGAACTCGATCTGGATTGTTCAGACCCATCTAAAGTAGACACCGGAATTCCCTTCTTAGACCACATGCTCGATTTAATGGCAACCCACGGCTTCATGCAACTTTCAATAAAGGGCCGGGGTGATACGCAAATTGACGACCACCATACGGTCGAGGACCTGGGGATTTGCCTCGGGTTGGCCTTTAAGCAGGCGCTGGGTAAAAAAGAGGGAATAAGGCGTTACGGTGAAGCGACCGTTCCGATGGATGAAACGTTGGCTCGGGTCGTCCTGGACATCTCCAACCGGCCGTTTCTCGCCTACCGGGTTAATTTCACAAGGAATAACGCAGGAAACTTCGATGTGGGTTTGATCAAAGAGTTTTTCCGGGCCTTGGCTTTTAACGCCGGAATCACACTTCATATCGATCTCCTTTCCGGGGAGGAACCTCACCACATTTCTGAGGCTCTCTTCAAAGCATTCGGGAAAGCTTTTGATCAGGCCACCGGATTTGAAAGTCGACTAAAGGGAAAGTTGCCCTCTACAAAAGGGCTCCTTTAGCATTTTGACTCACCTTTACGTATGAACTTGCATCTTCAGGCGAGGTTTCCATGTTTGAAAAAATTTTTCGAAAACCCAAAAAACGATGGTTATGGCTTCTCGCCCTTTTTTGTCTCCTTCTTGCTTGGGGCTGCCATAAAGACACAAAACCCGCCGCATATCCGCCCCTTTTACACCAGGAATTAAAAAAGGTCGTGGTCATGGGCTTTCGGCCCGCAATGGTGAAAGGCCCCGGGCCTGATCTTGTCCAAAACCCCATTACCGGCACTTCATTTCTGGCTGAGCCCGTTTCCGAAGACGCGGTCAGAGAGATGAACCGGCTTTTATTCGGTAAGCTCATGGAGGAAAAACAGTGGACCCTGGTGTCTCCCGGCCAAGCCAGGGGGGTCATGGCAAGCATCATTGAAGGCGATAAAAAAATGGAAAAAACGCCGCTTGAGATGCTGCAGTCCATGGGAAAAGCCTTTGAGGCCGATGCGGTCCTCACCGGCTGTATTTATCGCTGGCAGAAACGGGTGGGGAGCGATTATTCCGCGGAAAGACCCGCATCGGTGTCGTTTGATCTTGTCCTGGTACGGCCATCAAACGGAGCTATTTTGTGGCGCAGCCATTTTGACAAAACGCAGAAGTCTTTGCTTGAAGATCTCTTTGATTATGATACCTATGTGAAAAGTTCGGGAAAATGGCTGACCGCGGAAAAACTGGCCGACATCGGCCTTGAAAAACTCATTATGGAAATGCCAGGAATCCCGAAACCGAAAAAAGAGGTGAAAAAAGAAACCAGTGCTGATCATTCCGGCAATTGATATCAAAGACGGCAAATGTGTCAGGCTTAAACAGGGCCGCATGTCCGATGAAACCATCTTTTCAGACAAGCCTGAAGAGATGGCGAAAAAGTGGTTTGAATGCGGCGCTGAGAGACTTCATCTGGTAGACTTGGATGGTGCTGTCAGTGGAAAACCCGTCAATCGAAAAACCATTCGCAGGATTGTTGAAGCGGTTCCCATTCCCATAGAGCTGGGCGGCGGCGTGCGGGACATGGCAACGCTCGGTGCTTACTTTGATCTCGGGCTTCAGTATGTGATTCTGGGAACCGTCGCTCACAAAAATCCGGACTTTGTCAAGGAAGCCTGCCGATTATATCCAAATCAAATCATTCTCGGTATTGACGCGCGGAACAACCGAATTGCGGTAGAGGGGTGGACGGAAGAAACGAATCTGACCCCCGCGGGCCTTGTCGAAAAATTTGAAGATGATGGCCTGGCGGCGATTATTTACACGGACATCAACCGAGACGGCATGAGAACGGGCTGTAATGTGGAAGCAACAGGGGCTCTGGCAAGGAAAACGAACATTCCGGTCATTGCATCCGGGGGTATTTCTGAAATGGATGATGTGTTTAAAATCCTTCCCTTGGCTGCCGACGGGGTAGTCGGCCTTATCACCGGACGGGCTCTTTATGATGGCAGCCTTGATCTGGCTGATGCCATAAAGGCCTGCCGGTAGTGGGCAAAGAATGACGGCTCAAAAAATGCCGGGTTGACATTTTGCCGAAGCGACATAACGTTGCAAAGTATCTGATAGCCATTACGAAACCAAACATTTTCAATTTTCGGCTACGGCCGTGAGTGAAACCCCATGTCCCTTAATGAGAAAATCGTTGAAGATCTGAAAAAAGCCATGAAGGAAAAGGATACCGTTCGCCTTTCCTGTTTAAGAATGCTGAAAACCGCCCTGAAAAATTTAGAGGTGGACAAACAACGCAAGTTGAAAGACGACGAGATTCAAGGCGTTATTTCTTCCCTGATTAAGAAGGGCAAGGAGTCTGTAGAGGAATTTCGAAAAGCAGGAAGAGAGGATCTTGCCCTTAAAGAAGAAGCCGAGGTGGACGTCTTTTATGACTATATGCCCCAGCAGTTAACGACCGAAGATATTACTAAGATTCTGAAAGAAATAATTTTTGAATTATCTGCCAAAAGCCCCTCTGACCTGGGAAAGGTGATGAAATCCGCCATGCCAAGAATGGCCGGAAAAGCCCAAGGCAAGGAGGTCAATGAAATTGCCAGAAGGTTGTTGACCTGAATGCCGCCCCGGAAATGGTTTGAAATTTCTGCCGGTGCCATGCTTCCATCTTCGCGGATTGAGGGTACCCGTCTACTTGAAATGAAGAATCCCAATGGACCGTTGGGGGAAGAGAAAAATCGCATATTTGTTGACACGGCCTGTACGGTAAAATAATTCCGTCGGGCATTTTTATGGTCAGAACCCGTTGTTCTTTTTCCTAGTTTGATTCGTTTTTCACTGAAACACCTTATCTGCTGTGCGGCAGGGAATGAAGGAAACCCATGATGAGTTATCAGTCTGCCAAAGAAGAGATAAAGCAGGCGGCCGATATCGTTTCGGTTGTGGGCCAATTTGTTCAACTCAGAAAGGCAGGGAAGAATTTCGTGGGGCTTTGCCCTTTTCATGGAGAAAAGGCCCCCTCTTTTACTGTCAGTCAGGACAAACAGATGTTCCATTGCTTCGGATGTAAAAAGGGTGGGGATGTTTTTGCCTTCTGGATGGCGTATCACTCGCTCAGTTTTCCCGAAGCCTTGAGAGATCTGGCGGATCGATACAATATACGGTTGCCTGAGAAGCATTTCACGGCGGAAGAAAAAAGGAAAGCGGAATACAGAGAAAACCTTTATAAAGTCAACGAGCTGGCGGCTTCATATTTTCAAAAAGCGCTGGTGCATGCGGTTAAAGGAAAAGCCGGCCGCGATTATTTCACAAAACGTTCCATCTCTCCCGACATCATAGCGGAATTTCGCTTGGGCTATGCACCAAAAGGGTGGGACGGTTTGAAGCAGTTTCTTTTGACCAACAAGATATCACTCGAAACCGCTCTCGCGGCGGGCGTCCTGAAACGTAGTGATAAGGGGCATTATTACGACCTGTTCAGGGAAAGGGTGATGTTTCCCATAATGGATCTGACCCCGAAAAAGCGGATCATCGGTTTTGGCGGAAGAGTCCTTGACGATACCCTGCCAAAATACGTTAACACACCTGAAACCCCGCTTTTTCACAAGGGCACGTGCCTGTATGGGTTTTCTGCTTCCCGGAAAGCCATTCGAGAGACGGGCCGTGCCGTGATGGTTGAAGGATACATGGACTGTCTGGCGCTTAGAGGCCATGGTCTGAAAGAGGTGGTGGCAACCTTGGGCACCGCGCTTTCCGAGATCCCCGTTCGAAAGCTAAAAGGGATCGGCAAAGAGGCCATTGTGGTGTTTGACGCGGATGAAGCCGGGAAAGCCGCCGCGCTCAGAACCTTGCCCATTTTTTTAAACGAGCAGCTTTCTGCAAGGGCAGTTGTTTTGCCCAAGGGGCACGATCCGGACAGCTTTATCAACAGCGAGGGCCGGGAGGCTTTTTCAAAACTCCTGGACGCTTCCCCTTTACTGTTTGATTTTTATGTAGACCAGAAGCTTAAAGGCGGCATACAGAACATTGACCGAAAAGTCAGCATTCTGGAAGAGATACTTCCCATAATGGCAAAGGTGCGC
This sequence comes from Desulfatiglandales bacterium, assembly GCA_963663335.2. GTDB lineage: Bacteria > Desulfobacterota > DSM-4660 > Desulfatiglandales > Desulfatiglandaceae > NaphS2. The sequence continues at coordinate 2,498,050 of CAXXLN010000002.1, forward strand.
AACGAAACCCAACGGGCGTTGTATTTAAAACGATTGTCCGAAAAAACCGACGTTGCGGAATCGGTTCTTCTTTCCGCACTCAGGAGCAAACAATCTCCGGTGAAAGATCACCTAAAAAACGACATGCAGCAGGATTTTGCTCCTGTAAATGCGAACCGGTCCATTGGGGAAATTCAGTTGCTCAATCTTCTGTTGCATTACCCTGAAACGGTTTCCGACTTGAAGGGCCAACACTGCAGGAGGTTAATCTCTGATCCCACGATCCGACGGATTGTTGATATCATATTTGACGTGCACGGCAATTCGGAAACCGTAACGTTTGAGACCATCCAGGAGCGCCTAGATAGTGAGGAAGACCGCGTATGGCTTCGGGAATTTGGTTTCCGGCCTGCTTTTTGTTCAGACCGGGAGGTGAAACAGGCTGTTTGTGAGTTTATCGCAAGAGCCCGGGAAGAGGGAATTGCCAATTCATTTAAGAAGGCCATGGGAGATCCACAGGCCATAAACGAAATTTTGAAAAGAAAAGTACAGGCCGGCCAGGGCCGTTAGAAATTGAATCATTCAGGAGGCCATATGATGGACAAAAATGCAGACATGGTCAATCTCAAGAAGTTGATCAACACGGGAAAAAACAAGGGGTATGTGACCTTTGAAGAGCTGAATGATGACCTGTCTGAAGAAATCGTTTCCTCGGAAGAGCAGATTGATGATCTGATGATGATGTTTGAAGAACTGGACATCATGGTGATCGATGAAAACACCAAAAAGAAGATTGAAAAACGCAAGAAAGCCAAGAAAGAGAGGATTAAACAGGAAGACAAAAACGCCTCCTCCTTTGACATGGCGGATTCAACATCCCGAATTTCAGACCCTGTCAAGATGTATTTAAAGGAAATGGGCCGCATTTCACTCCTCACGCGAGATGGCGAAGTGGAAATTGCCAAACGGATTGAGGCTGGCGAAAAGGAGGCCCTGGAAGCGCTGTTGGCCTGCGGCATCGGCGTGGAACATATTATTAAACTGGGAGATTGCCTCAAAGAAACAGAAGTCAAACTTAAAGATGTGATCAATGACCTGGAAGATGACGACGTTTTTATGCAGATGGGTGAAAAAAGGGAATCGTTAATTTTCCTGATTGACCAAATTCAAGAACTCAATGCAAGCATTCGCCATAAACGGCGTGAAAGGGCAAAAAGACGCTGTTCCGAAGAAATGCGCAATAAACTCAATGCGCAGATCAAAGAAGATCAAAAACAGATTTTGTCCCTTGTGAGTTCCTTCAGTCTCGAAAAAAAGCAGCTCGAAAACATGTTGGAAGGTTTTCGAGAAGTTCTAAAGACCGTTGAGAGCGCTGAAAAAGATATTGCTGAATGTATGCTGAAAGCCGGCGGAAAGCCCATCAGCTATTTGAGCCGATGCATCGCGGAAATTCCGGAATCGGCAGGGGATGATGATGTTATCGATCCTGTCAATTTGACAAAATGCGAATTGATGGCCTTAAAGGCAAGAGCCGACGCATCCCGTCGGGTTATCAGACAGGTCAAAGAAAGGACCAACATGATGCCCAGGGAATTGAAGGCCGAGTTGGAACGGGTGGAAAGGAGCCTTGAAAATGCGAGCCGCGCAAAATCGGAACTCATTCAGGCCAACCTGAGACTGGTAGTCAGCATTGCCAAGAAATACACCAACCGCGGACTCATGTTTCTGGACCTTATTCAGGAAGGCAACATCGGTTTGATGAAAGCCGTCGACAAATTCGAATACCAGCGAGGATATAAGTTCAGCACCTATGCCACCTGGTGGATACGGCAGGCCATCACCCGCGCCATCGCCGACCAGGCCAGGACCATTCGCATTCCGGTGCATATGATCGAAACCATCAACAAACTCATGAGAACTTCCAGATATCTGGTTCAGGAGCACGGACGAGAACCCACAAGCGAAGAAATCGCCGAAAAGATGGAATTTCCCTTGGACAAAGTGAGAAAGGTCTTGAAAATCGCAAAGGAGCCCATTTCCCTCGAAACTCCCATTGGAGAGGAAGAAGACAGTCATCTGGGAGATTTTATCGAAGACAAGAATATTCTTTCCCCGGGAGACGCCGTTGTCAATTTTGGTCTGGCCGAACAAACCCGAAAGGTCCTGACCACCCTGACACCAAGAGAAGAAAAAGTTCTTCGTATGCGCTTCGGCATTGGCGAAAAAGCCGACCATACCCTCGAAGAAGTGGGAAGGGATTTCAGTGTAACCCGAGAACGCATTCGACAGATTGAAGCCAAAGCCCTCAGAAAACTCCGGCATCCCAGCCGAAGCAGAAAGTTGAAAAGCTTTATGGACAATAACTGATTTTCAACCTGCAGGCTTGGCCGCTTTTTCCTTGACAAATTCCGGCCAGATGCTCATGCTATTAAGATTGACTGCCGCTAAGTTTGGCACCACACCAAAAGTTTGGAAAATGACGTTTGGTGTTTTGTGCATCTGGAGGGCCCATAGCTCAGCTGGAAGAGCCACCGGCTCATAACCGGTAGGTCCCTGGTTCGAACCCAGGTGGGCCCACCATAAACGATCATCCTGTAGTTTTTGCGCGTATGGAAATGTTTTACCCGAATCGGGAAAGAAGATTTTAGGAAGGGCGTATCCTTAGGCAGGATACGCCCTTTACCTTTTAAATAAGGAGCCAAAGGCAGGTCTTGATATGATACCGACATTGGGAGATTTTCTGCGTCTGATTGAGCGCATTGCGCCCATGAGACTGGCAGAACCATGGGACAACCCCGGTCTTCAAATCGGGGATTCAGGGCAGCAGATAAAAAAAATTCTTACTTCTCTGGATCCCACCCTTGACGCCCTGAAGAACACTTTCAAATCCGATGCTCAGGTTCTTTTCACTCACCACCCTCTAATCTTCAAATCTATTTCCCATATTGAAGTCAACACATACCCCGGGAGAATCCTGGCCCAGGCTGCACAAGAAAATATTTCCGTTGTGACCGCACATACCAATCTGGATGTTGCCGAGGGAGGCATCAACGATATTCTGGCGAATCTCTTTGGCCTTCAAAATGTGGAAGTTCTGCAGCCTCACAACGAAGGGTCCGGGATCGGCCTGGGAAGGGTAGGTGATTTACCCGAGCCTATGGATCTTTTCAGCTTTTCAAAGGTGGTGAAAAAGAGGCTGGGTGCCGATTACATTCGTCTGGCGGGTCAAAAGTCGGACCCAGTGCGGCGCATCGCTGTAGTGGGTGGTTCGGGAGGCCGCCTTGTATCATTTGCCGCGGAAAAAAGTGCTGACGCGCTGATTACGGGAGACGTTGGCCATCACGCTTCTCTTGAAGCGAAATCCTTTGGCATTGCCCTTATTGATGGGGGGCATTTCCATACGGAAAAAACGGCTTTTAATATATTTTGTAGCAACTTGGAGGATTTTTTTAAAAAAGAAGGTTGGGAAGTCGGGGTCGAAATAGATAGCACCCAGGTGGATCCCATCTGGATGACATCCAGCATTTAAACGGCAGGGAGATGACGGGACTGCCTGCGAAAAACCACCCCACAAACCAAAACCACGTCGTGAGAGGTGAGAACTTTGGAAGAAACGATTAAGCATTTGATTGGTCTTCAGGCTTATGATATCCGCATAAAGGAAAAACTGGCCCAGAAGGAAAAGGGCCCGGCAGCGGTGCTGAAGCATAAAGAGGATCTTGAAACAGCCCAGGCCCTATTGCAGGAAGAAATAGACAAATTGGACTCCCATGACAACTTGAGGCGGGAAACCGAACGGGAGATTCAAGACCTGGATGAGCGTTTGAAAAAGTCGGAAATAAAATTGTCGAGCATCAAATCAAACAAGGAATACAAGGCCGCGCTTAAGGAAATTGACAACATCAAGCACGAAAAAGAGACTCTGGAGTTAACCGTTATTGAACTGATGGAGCAGAAAGATGAGCTGAAAAGCGTCTGCGATGACAATCGAAAAAAAGCTGAGGCCATGAAGCAGCAATTTGATCAGGATCGGAAACAGATTCTGCGAGACATGAAGATTCTGGAGAAGGACCTTGAAAAACTTGACAAGGATCGTCAAGACTGTTGCAAAGCCACAGACAGGTCGCTTTTGAAAAAATATGACATCCTCAGAGGCCACAGAGACGGCATCGCCGTTACCCCTGTTATCAACGGGGTTTGCCAGACATGCCGCATGGCGATTCCGCCCCAGAAATTCAACGAGTTGATCCGCGGGGACAAACTTATGAACTGTCCCAATTGTGCACGGATCATGTATTGGGGAGAAGATGAACGCTATCAGGAGAACCCGGACGGCCAGGAGGACTCCTGAATAACAAGTTTTGCGAAAAATAATTCATACCGAAACCGTCCATTGTTGTCGTTCTCGTTTTTAAGCTTAAATTGTGAACGTTACACCATACGTCAACCCGGGTATGCCGAAGTAAGACAAATGACCGCCGCCCATGTCACATGGGGAGAGGAAAGTCCGGGCTCCACAGGACAAAGCGCTGGGTAACTCCCAGTCCCGGCGACGGGAAGGAAAGTGCAACAGAAAAGAAACCGCCAGGCACCTGGTAAGGGTGAAAGGGTGAGGTAAGAGCTCACCAGCTCCGTCGGTGACGACGGAGGCTTTGTAAACCCCGCTTGGAGCAAGACCAAATAGGGGAACGCGTTGGGTGGTCCGCCCGAGTTCCCGGGTAGGTCGCTTGATCTCGCCGGCAACGGCGAGGCTAGATGAATGGCCATTGTTTCGAAAGAGGGTGACCCTTTCGAAAAACAGAACCCGGCTTATGGATTGCTTCGACATACCCGGGTTGACGTATGGTTAAGAATTTTCTTACGGTTTGCAGTTGCCGGTTCACGGTTTTAAAACAAAACATTTTTCGATTCGTGAAGGGAGACACATTTCATGTTTGTCATCGGAAATTTTCTAGCGGCCATCGCGAAGATACTAGATATCGCTTTAACCCTGTACATGTGGATCATTATCGCCCGCGCCGTGGTTTCCTGGGTCAATCCGGATCCGTATAATCCCATCATACGCTTCTTGAATGCCGTTACCGAACCGGTGCTCTATCAGATCAGACGACGGCTGCCCATCAGTTTCGGCGGAATCGATTTTTCTCCCATTATCGTCATTTTAGTGATTGTTTTCATCCAATCCTTTCTGGTGCGAAGTCTGGCGGAAATGGCAATTCGAATGGGCGGGTAGTGAAATAGGTGACCCGGAACAAAGTATGGAGACGGTGATACAGGTAAAGGTGGTACCCCGTTCTTCAAGAACCGAAATAGCGGGTAAAACGAGCGGCGTTTACCGGATAAAACTCACCGCACCGCCCGTAGAGGGGAAAGCCAACAAAGCACTCATCAATTTTCTTGCCAAAAAAACAGGGCTTCCCAAAAAACAATTCCAAATCATCTCAGGAGAACATTCTAGACACAAAACCATCCGTATCCACACCCCTTCTCCTCTAAATGTCTTAAAATGTCTCGATAATTAACAGCGGAGGGTCAACAAAGAGTCAAGAAATAGAACCAAACTGGATAATTATCAACGCATTCCGGGAGTAACATCTAGGTGAAATATTTTGGAGATTGTCATGAACGAAATTGATCTGTTTTCCAAAGTGCCAATTTTTTCGCAGATGAAAAAAGAGGATTTGGCTGAGATTGCAAAAAAGGCAAGCCATCACTGGTATCAACGGGGAGACTTGATTATAAAAGAAGGGGATCGAAGCAACGCCCTTTTTATTGTCGCCAGCGGCACCGTCGAAGTTCTGAAAGACCGCAATGGAAAAAATGAAAGACGCTTGGCAATTATGGGTCCCTGCAGTTATCTTGGCGAAATGGCCTTGATTGACAATGAGCCGCGTTGGGCCAGTGTGGTGGCGAAAGAGGATGCGCACCTTCTGTCGCTTGAGCGGATGGATTTGCACCGGGAGATCGAGAGAATGCCTGCAATGGCCATTGAATTGCTTCGCATGTTGACCCAGCGCATACGGCTAAATGAGTGTTATATCGCGAATACCCTGGGAGTATTTTTACCCATTTGCGCAAGCTGTAAAAAAATTCGGGAAGAGGATGGCGTCTGGACAGACATTGAAAAGTATATCAGTGAAAATTCAAAAACTCAATTCAGTCATGGTTTGTGCCCAGAATGTGTAAAGAAGCTGTATCCTGAATTATACAAGGATGAGTGGGATGGCAAAATCGCTTAGGCAAACGCGAAGAAAATTAGCCTCCCCCTTATTAAAAGGGGGTTGTCAACGCACAGTCCGCATATTGCCGATAGCGGCCCTTTCAATGGCCAAGCAACTCAATTTGCCGAGGCTGTTCAGAAATTGCATATCATCCTGGGTCGGCACCTTTTTTGAGGCAAAATAAACCCTCAGAATCGTATAGGTGGTTTCATTTACGGTAAATGGCAGTCCAATCACCGAATTTACACCTTCTTTTTTAGCCGCACTCAGGTTTTGAATACGTGAATCGTTTTCAAAGTCGTTAATAATGATGATATCGCCGGCCAGAATTTCGGTAACACTCTTGCCAAAATCGATGGCGCCAGAATTCAGATAGGCCCTGGTAAGGCCATAAGCGGAAGCCAGTTTTAGATGCAAGGACCCCTGCTCCAAAATCCGGATGGTGCTTCCCCGCGCACCCATGACTTCAGCAGCCAGAGAAACAATAAAGAAAAGGATGTCACTGATGTCTTCCTCATCCCGGTATATGACGTCAATGACCCGGTTCAGGGCAAAAAATGAAGCATCTGCGAAATTTTCCGGCATGGCCCACCTACTTTTTCTAAAATCAAGATTCGATTCAACAACAGTCCATCCATCACATTCAATTGGGTCTTTTTTCTTTCACTCTCTCATATAACCGCTTTGGGTGCAACCCTAAACCGAACGCTCATACAGCCGCCCCTTTATGACAGCATTTCAGGGAAAAGAACAGTAAAAACAAAGAGATTCAGGACATTTTTTCCCGGGGTCCCGCCACATGGAGAGGGATGTGAGCGTCAGAGAGCATTTGGCAAATCTTCTCTTCCGGCCTTTGGTCCGTAAAAAGCGCATCGATATCCCGCAGGTTACAGAGGCGCACCATGGCCTCGCGACCGAATTTTGTGTGATCCGCCGCGAGGTAAACCTTGCGGGAATTTGAAATGATGGTCTGCCCCACGCCGACCTCCTGATAATCGAAGTCCAACAGACAGCCTTCCGTGTCGATACCGCTGACACTGATGATGCCGAAATCGATCTTAAACTGCCGGATAAAGTCTACCGTTGCCTTCCCCGTAATCCCTCTGTCCCGGCTCCGCACAACGCCGCCGGCCACGATGATTTCAAAATTTTCATTTTCGCTTAGAATGTTGGCCACATTCAAATTGTTGGTGATGACCCTGAGGCCTTCGTGATGAATCAGAGCATTGGCCACTTCTTCAGTGGTGGTGCCAATATCGATAAAAAGAGATGCATTGTTGGGGATATGCCGGGCCAGCAGGCGAGCGATTCGCCTTTTTTCCGGCATGCACATCACCTTACGGGTCGTATAGGCCACATTTTTCACACTTGAGGGGAGGCCTGCCCCCCCGTGATGTCGTTGGAGCTGTCCAGCCTGGGTCAGCTCGTTGATATCCCGGCGTATGGTTTGCGGTGTCACCGAAAAATTAGTTGACAGGCTCTCAATTGAAACAAATCCGAGGGACTTGACGAGATCGACGATTTTCCTTTGGCGGAGAAGAACTGATTTTCCTCGAACTTTGTTTTTGTCATTGGCCCCGTCTTTGTCTTCCCGCACGTCGGAATCTCCCTTTTTCGGCTTTATGGTCAAGCAATCCGGGCTCTTCAGAGCTGTTGCTTTTTTCATGGTATCAACAGAATCCAAAGTGATCAAGCTTTTCCTGAATTTTCACAAACGAATATTTTTTTGTGCATTTAGAAAAAGCCGTCTGCTTATAACGAATAAATGTTAACCTTTTGCATTTAAAAATTTCATTATCGAACATACAATTAAAAAAAATGTATGAAACCGCAATTTTCTCTTGACAGTCAATCCTGTTCCAGATAGGGATTTATCTATAGAGTTAGAAATTTCAATCTTCACGATTATTCCAGCAGAAAGGTCCTCGTAGCCCGGCCGAAGAAGTCTTCAATAGATACTTCGAAAAAGGCCCGTTCTCACTCCACCACTTCAAGATGGAGGAATTCTTTGCGCACACAGGCACTCATCATCGGAGGCGGCGTTACCGGCACCGGTCTTGCGAGGGATCTGGCACTGCGTGGAGTATCGGTCCTGTTGGTTGAACAAAGGGATATCAATGCGGGCGCCTCCGGAAGAAATCACGGATTGCTCCATAGTGGCGGCCGCTATGTTTCCACCGACCCGGACGCCGCGAAAGAATGCCATCAGGAAAATGAAATACTCAAACGGATCGCACCCCACTGCATTGAGGACACGGGCGGCTTGTTTGTGGCCGTTGAGGGAGATGATGAAGCCTATGCTGCTGAATTTCCGTCCCTTTGCCAAAAAAGCGGCATACCTTGCCAATGGATCGACCCCAAAGATGCTCAAAATCTAGAACCTACCCTCTCGAGCAGAATCATCGCCGCATTCCGGGTGGATGATGCAGCCATAGATCCTTTTAAAATCTCCCTTGAAAACATGGCCCATGCCCAGGAGCTGGGCGGAACGCTCTTGCGCAACACCAAGGTGGTCAACTTTGAAACAGAAAACCGGCGAATCAAAACCGTCCATCTGGTGAATATGCAAACCGGCGAAGAAACAATTGTTCGGCCGGATCAGGTCATAAACGCCGCGGGGCCCTGGGTTGGAGAAGTGGCCGCGCTGGCAGGGCTCGAAATCGAAATGCTCTATTCCAAGGGCACGCTGCTGGTTACCGCGCACAGGGTTACGGAACACGTGGTCAATCGGCTGCGCAGTCCCGGAGACGGGGATATTCTGGTGCCGGGTGGAACGGTTTCACTTCTGGGAACCACCTCCGTCAGAATCGATTCTCCCGACCTGATCACCCCGAGCATTGAAGAGGTGGACCTGATTGTAAATGAAGGCTCTCAGATGATCCCCACCTTGAGAAGCCTTCGCTACATCCGTTCCTATGCAGGGGTTCGGCCGCTTCTGAAAGTCGATTCAAATCTCGATGACCGTTCCGTGAGTCGCGGTTTCACTCTGCTGGATCACGAGCATGACGGTGTTGATAACTTCGCCACCATCCCATCCGGAAAATTGACCACCTTCCGCTTTATGGCAGAGAAAACAGCGGACCAGATATGTGAAAAGCTGGGGATCCACGAACCGTGTTCGACCCGCACCGAACCCCTGCCATCCTCTTCTTCCGGAAAATGGACCGAGCCTGCCCTGGGCCCCAAACACTGGTTCAACAACCATGTTAACGACCCGATCCTCTGTGAGTGTGAGATGGTACCTGAAAGCGTGGTAAAGAGCATTGTTCAGGCCGTTAAAGATAAAGATGGAGACCTAAGCCTGCTGGCTATCGGCCTTCGAAGCCGGGTGGGAAAGGGCGTCTGTCAGGGAACATTCTGCGGGAAGCGGGTTTCGGCCTTTCTGGAAGAAACCGGTCAAATAGAATCCTATGGCAGCCTTCATGATCTTGGAAGCTTTCTACAGGGGCGATGGATCGGCGAACGGCCGGTGCTGTGGCACGGCCAGATCATGCAGGCAGAACTCAAAGAAGCCCTTTATTGCGGGGCTTTTGACCTGGAGACCCATGGGTGATGGTCACATCGATGGCAACAAAAGATGCGGCAACAACCTGTGATCTGACCGTCATCGGATGCGGGCTTTCAGGCATGGCCGCGGCCTTTTTTGCCGCCGAAAAGGGATATTCCGTCACTCAGGCCGGCGTCTCCGGAGGAATGATTTTTGCCACCGGGCTTTTGGATGTCATGGGAACCCATCCCATTGAAAAGGGCCGTCGATGGGAGGACCCGTGGGCTGCCATTGATGCGGTTTCAAATGATATCCCGGATCATCCCTACGCGCGGCTAAACCCCAACATCATAAAGGAATCAATGGCGAAAGTGGTTTCCTTTTTGGAAGAAAACAACCTCGCTTACGTGAAGAACGGCAGCCATAATTCAGAGCTGATGACCCTGCTGGGCACCACCAAATTCAGCTATTACGTCCCTCAAACCATGTGGGGAGGGGTTCAGGCCCTTAAGGAAAAACACCCGTGTCTGATTGTTGGTTTTGAGGAACTGAAGGATTTCAATGCCGCCCAGATTTCAAAAAAGTTGATGGGTCAGTGGCCCGGGCTACGCTGGAAAAACATCAGCCTGACCAATTCGTTAAACGCATCCCCCTTTGTTTCCGGCGATATTCTAGCCCGGGATTTGGAGACGGCCGAAAATATGAAGAAACTGGTCCATCTAATCCGTCCCCACCTTAAAGATGCCCAAAGCGTCGGCCTGCCGGCCGTGCTCGGAATGAAACGACCTCAGGAAATAGTTGAATCGCTCACCCGTGAACTGGGCGCAAAGATATTTGAAATTCCCACAACACCGCTTTCCGTTCCCGGTCTCAGGTTAAACGAGGTCCTCACTCAAGGGCTGGCGGGGCGAGGCGTCAAACTCTTTTTTCCTGAACGGATCCTTTCCTGGGAAAAGGAGAGCGACGGCACCTTCCTTCTGGCTGTGGGCCATGGTGCCGGCAGGAAATGGATCAGAAGCGAAGGGGTGATCCTGGCGACTGGGAGGTTCTGGGCACACGGGCTCAGAGCCGATCGGGATAGAATTCGGGAACCTCTCTTCGATCTTCCGGTTCATCAGCCGGACAGAAGAGAGGATTGGCACTGTGAGCGTTTTCTGGATCTGCGGGGCCATCCGGCCAACCGGGCCGGCTTGGACATCGACGATCAGTTTCGTCCTCTTGACCCTGCGGGTAAGCCGGCATTTGAAAAACTCTTTGCCGCCGGTTCCATACTCGCCCATCAGGACTGGATGCGAATGAAGTGCGGATCAGGACTGGCCATCAGCAGCGCCTATGCGGCGGTAGAAGCATTTTCCAACATGCGGGGTGTAACGTCAAAAAATGTCCAAAATTGAAGTGATTGCGGAAATTAAACGCTTTTGCTATAAATATTGGCCTAGCCCCGGATACCCTATGGTGAAAGACCAAAGATAATAAGAGGATGCGATTATGTCCTTATCTTTAGAGGAAGTTACCAAGAAGGTCGGACGGGAAACCCACATCGACAACGTCAGTCTCACCTTTGAAAGTGGATCGCGCAATATCCTGCTCGGCCGCACCCTGGCCGGCAAAACATCCTTGCTTCGATTAATGGCGGGCCTTGACCGGCCTACTTCCGGTCGAGTGATCGAAAACGGAGTGAACGTCACCGGCAAGTCGGTTCGAAAACGTAACATTGCCATGGTGTACCAACAGTTCATCAACTACCCCTCTCTCACCATCTATAAGAACATTGCTTCACCGCTCAAAATAGCCGGGGTCCCAAAAGCTGAAATTGACCAACGGGTGAGAGCAACAGCTGAAATGCTGCGCATCGATAACCTTCTTAATCGCTATCCCAGTGAACTCTCAGGGGGGCAGCAACAGCGCGTTGCCATTGCCAGGGCCCTGGTTAAAGAAACAGACCTGCTGCTGTTGGATGAACCGCTGGTCAATTTGGACTACAAACTGCGTGAAGAGCTGAGGGAGGAACTCCAGGAAATTTTTGAAACGCGGCAGGCCATTGTGGTCTATACCACAACGGAACCCACTGAAGCCCTGATGCTGGGCGGGAATATCGTGGTCATGGACGAGGGGCGCATCCTTCAGACAGGCTCTACACCGGAAGTATACCATCGTCCCGCAACCACCCGGGTGGCGGAAGTGTTCAGCGATCCTCCTATCAATTTTCTGACCGGTACGGTCACCCAAGAGGTTGTCAAACTGGGGCAGGACATTGAAATTCCTTTTGTGGACCACATGAAATCTCTGAACCAGGGGAAGCATCTATTCGGGGTCCGTTCCAATCATTTGTTCTTAACCAGAAGAACCGAAGAAGATGTGGAAATTCCCGCGACAGTGGAATTATCGGAAATTAACGGTTCGGAAACATTTATCCATGCCATCCACGGCGAATTCCAGCTGGTGATTCAGGAAAAGGGCGTCCGTTCCGCCCGAATCGGCATGGAAATCGCCCTATATGTGAATCCTTCCCGTTTTTTTGTGTATGACGAGGGCGGAGTGCTGGTCGCATCCCCGTCTCCCGAGGCCCTCAGAGCCCCATTGAGTTAGGAGAGAACAATGGCTCGCATTGAGTTAAATGAGGTGGCCCACAGCTATCTGCCAAAGCCTAAGACAGATTCGGATTATGCATTGAAGCGAATACACAATGTGTGGGAGGACGGTGCGGCATGTGCCCTTTTAGGTCCTTCGGGCTGCGGCAAGACCACTCTGCTCAATATTGTCTCCGGGCTCCTGGTTCCCAGCAAGGGCCGGGTTCTGTACGACGGAAAAGACATGACCGCGCTCCCCCCTGAAAAACGCAACATTGCTCAGGTTTTCCAGTTTCCCGTACTCTACGACACCATGAGTGTTTACAACAATCTGGCCTTTCCCCTGCGAAACCGGGGGGTCAACGAGACCCAGGTGAGGGAGCGGGTCCTTGAAATTGCCGACATACTGGACTTGACCGATTTTCTCAAGAAACGGGCTGCGGGTCTGGCAGCCGACGCCAAACAAAAGATTTCATTGGGCCGTGGTCTGGTCAGAAGCGATGTGGCGGCCATTCTTTTTGATGAGCCGCTGACGGTCATTGATCCCCAACTGAAATGGCATCTGAGGCGCAAGCTTAAAGAAATTCACGAAAAACTGAAACTGACCTTCATCTATGTCACCCACGATCAGGTGGAAGCCCTGACCTTTGCCGACCAGGTGGCGGTCATGTTTGAAGGTGAAATGGTACAGATCGGATCTCCCCAGGAGCTCTTTGAAAATCCCGAACACCGGTTCGTGGGCTACTTTATCGGCAGTCCCGGAATGAATTTTTTGAAATGCACCCTTGATGGAAATCGGGCCCGCGTAAACGGCGCCGAAATCCTGCTGGACGAAAGAACGGCGGAAAAGGGCCGAAACAAAATAGGTAACCTGGAGCTGGGAATACGCCCCATGTACCTGGGTGTCCACAGGGAACCCCGAGACGACCGGGTAAAGGCCGTGGTCAGGATGGTTGAAGATCAGGGCAGCAACCGGATTGTGACCCTTAAACTGGGAAACAGTACTTTAAAGGCAAGCGTGTTCGAAGATCGCCCCATTCCTGAAAAAACGGCGTATTTGTCATTCCCGCCGGAATGGGTTCGTCTGTTTGCGGATGGGTGGTTGATTAAATAACCCTAAACTTTCAATTATAAATAGGATCTTGCTATGGAAAAATGGCCGAATAACAGGGCCTGGCTGTTGGTGTTGCCGGTGTTTGTCATCGTCGCTTTCAGTGCCATCATTCCTTTGATGACCGTCATCAATTATTCGGTTCAGGATATATTCGGACCGAACAATGCTATTTTTGTGGGCTTTGAATGGTTCCGGGAGATGTTATCCAACGATCGTCTCTATGAGGCCTTATGGCGCCAATTTCTTTTTTCCGGGCTGGTGCTGGTCATCGAAATGCCGCTGGGGATCCTCATTGCCCTGGCCATGCCCAAGAAAGGGTGGGGCGCGCCCATCTGCCTGGTGACCATCGCCCTGCCACTTTTGATCCCCTGGAATACCATCGGCACCATCTGGATGATCTTCACCCGGCCGGATATCGGGCTCTTGGGAGCCGGCATGAACAACTTTCTGGGCATCCCATTCGACCATACGGCACATCCTCTGGATGCCTGGATAACGTTGATGCTCATGGAAGTCTGGCACTGGACACCACTGGTGGCGCTGCTGGCCTATGCGGGGCTACGGGCCATCCCCGAAGCCTATTATCAGGCGGCCAGAATCGACGGGGCATCGGCCTGGTCCACCTTTCTGTACATTCAGCTGCCGAAAATGCGAGGCGTGCTCACCATCGCCTTTCTGCTTCGGTTCATGGACAGCTTTCTCATCTACGCGGAACCCTTTGTGCTCACGGGAGGAGGCCCCGGCAATTCCACCACGTTCCTCTCCATTTACCTGGTCAAAATTGCACTGCTGCAGTTTGACCTGGGGCCGGGCGGGGCCTTCTCGCTCATATATTTCGTCATCGTATTGCTCTTCAGTTTCATCTTTTATCAGGCCTTGGAAAGAGTGGGAAAGGGGGACAAGGTATGAAAGGAAAGAAAAAGTACGTCGGTCTCGCCATATACTTCATCCTGCTGCTGGTTCCCCTTTACTGGATGCTCAACATGTCGTTAAGATCCAATGCGGACATTTTGGCATCCTTCTCCCTGTACCCGAAAAATCTCACCTTCATGAACTACATGAAGATATTCACCGACCCTTCCTGGTATATGGGATATGTCAACTCCATGATCTATGTGGCCTTAAATACCGTGATATCCCTATTCGTGGCCTTACCCGCCGCGTACGCCTTTTCGCGCTATCATTTTGTGGGAGACAAGCAAATGTTTTTTTGGCTCCTCACCAACCGCATGGCGCCGGCAGCTGTTTTTGCCCTTCCCTTCTTTCAGTTATATTCAACCATTGGTTTGATGGATACCCACATTGCCGTGGCGCTGGCCCACTGTCTCTTCAATGTCCCGTTGGCGGTATGGATTCTGGAAGGTTTCATGTCCGGCATCCCCCGTGAAATCGATGAGACCGCCTTTATCGACGGTTACAGCTTTCCCCGGTTTTTTATTACCATTTTCATACCGCTGATCCGGGCGGGGGTAGGCGTCACCGCGTTTTTCTGTTTCATGTTCAGCTGGGTTGAATTGCTGCTGGCACGAACATTAACCGTGACCGAAGCCAAACCGATATCGGCCATCATGACCCGAACCATCAGCGCTTCGGGGCTCGATTTCGGGCTGCTGGCCGCTGCGGGCATCCTGACCATTGTGCCGGGTGCCATGGTGATCTGGTTTGTGCGCAATCATATGGCCAAGGGTTTTGCCCTGGGCCGGGTATAGAGGGAGTAGACCATGAAATTCACTTTGGCATGGATGGAATGGACCGTTCCCACGGCCATTTTCTGCGGTACTATTATTTTAATCGTGATTGGCATGACCATTTGGCAAACCGTGAGCCCTTCCCTGGAACGCCGCGGATTCCTACCCATTCCCACCACACCGGGGGATCGGCTTTTCATCGGAATCTTGAGCAGTGTTTACATTTTTTTCGTGTGGATCGGACTGACTCAGTTTTCACTCTGGATCTTGCTGGCCATTGTAGTGTGCTGGATTCTAGTGGTGATGGTCTGGGGATAGCGGTGGAAATGTGGATTGCGGAATGCGAATTGCGGAGTACTTCAATAATCTTTTAAAGATGTACAGGATCCGAAGGGAAAGGAGGTGGTGACAAGCGCTCATTATGGCAGCGAAGTAACCTTGCCGGCTTTTTAATGAGTCATTAACGGCAAGGCGCGCATCAGTAACCCTATCGATCTGAAAGGAGATTGCAGCTATGAACAGAAAGAGAACTCTCTTCTGTGTGATCGCAGCGCTGGCGCTCATTTTTTCAAGCGCCCCCTGCTGGGCATCGCCGCAGATGGACGCCGCAAAGAAGTGGGTGGACAACGAGTTTCAGCCGTCAACACTGACCAAAGACCAGCAGATGAAGGAGATGGAGTGGTTTGTCAACGCATCCAAGCCCTTCAAGGGTATGCATATTAAGGTCGTCTCCGAGACCATTCCGACCCACGAATATGAATCAAAGGTCCTTGCCAAGGCCTTTGAAGAGATTACGGGAATCAAAGTCTCCCATGACCTCATTCAAGAAGGGGACGTCATCGAAAAGCTGCAGACCCAGTGGGCGTCCGGGAAGAACATCTATGACGGGTGGATTAACGACTCCGACCTCATCGGTACCCACATGCGGTACGGTTTTGTGGTACCCCTGAGTGACTTCATGAAGGGTGAAGGGAAAGATGTGACCCTGCCGACACTGGATATTCCGGATTTCATGGGCATATCCTTTACCACCGGTCCGGATGGGAAAATCTATCAGCTTCCGGATCAACAGTTCGCCAATCTCTATTGGTTCCGTTACGACTGGTTTAAGCGAGAAGACTTCAGAAAACAATTCAAAGAACTGTACGGCTATGAATTGGGTGTACCCGTAAACTGGTCCGCCTACGAAGACATTGCTGAATTTTTCACGGAACATGTGAAAGAGATCGACGGAAGACGTGTTTATGGTCATAACGACTACGGTAAAAAGGCTCCCGATCTCGGCTGGCGCTTCACCGACGCATGGCTTTCCATGGCCGGCGTGGGCAGCAAAGGCCTTCCTAACGGCAAGCCGGTGGACGAATGGGGCATTCGTGTGGAAGGATGTTCCCCCGTAGGATCCAGTGTCTGTCGCGGCGGCGCCGCCAACAGCCCGGCCGCCAAGTATGCCCTTCGAAAGTATATGGAATGGTTGAGGAAGTATGCGCCTCCCGGATGCTTGGGATTGGATTTCTACACCTACCTGCCGATTCTGGCCAAAGGGAATGTGGCCCAACAGATCTTCTGGTACACGGCGTTTGTGCCTGACATGGTTGCCCCCGGCCCCACGGTCAATGCGGACGGAACCCCCAAATGGCGCATGGCCCCTTCGCCCCATGGTCCCTACTGGGAAGAAGGAATGAAGCTGGGTTATCAGGACTGCGGTTCCTGGACTTTCATGAAGAGCACACCGTTGGACCGACGCAAAGCCGCATGGCTCTATGGGCAGTTCTGCGTCGCCAAGACCACCTCACTTAAAAAGGCCCTCGTGGGGTTGACCCCCATTCGCGACAGCGATATTCGAAGTCAGGCCTTTACCGACAGGGCCCCGAAACTGGGTGGACTGGTGGAATTCTACCGCAGCCCGGCCCGGGTCGCCTGGACCCCCACCGGTACCAACGTGCCGGACTACCCAAAGTTGGCACAACTGTGGTGGCAGAACGTGGGTGAGGCGGTTTCCGGCGAAGTGACCGTGGACAGGGCCATGGACAATCTGGCCCGCGAGCAGGACAAGGTCATGCAGCGCATCGAACGTTCCGGCGCACAGAAAGAGTGCGGTCCGAAGCTGAATGAATGCGTTGACCCCAATGTCTGGCTCAGTAAAGCCGGTTCGCCCAAGGCCAAGCTGGCCAATGAGAAACCGAAAGGAATGACAGTTGATTATGACCAACTGATTCAGGCCTGGAAGGAAGGGCGTGTGAAGTAAAACAGAAGGGATGTTGAGAATGTTTCCGGGGCGGCTCCCGTTATATATGCTTTAGGGGCCGCCCCATTTTTTTGGGGGGTTGATCTATGGGTATAGGCTTATTGTCTGCTTGAATAAAACCCTTTGATTTTTGTGAGCGTCTCCAAATATGCTTCCTTATAGATCAGGTTAGGATAGTTGCCCATTTCCTCCATGAGCATTCTAATGTGGGGCAAAACATCGATACCGTAGCTGTTTTTACCTGCTTTATCCGCCTGATATATGGTCAAAACCGAATAGTACGAAACCAGAAGTCGCACTTTCAGTCCCCTTCTGAACATGTATGCCCTGCCGCCCGTGGTATTTAAGAAAAAGCCTGCATATCGATAAAGTACCTCGAAAGAAGGTCTCACATTGCCAGGATTACGGCAACTCTGCCCCAGCATCAACCACTGGTAGAACATACCCATGTTGTCTTCCAGCGTATCCCGATCGTGTGAGACCTCCTGCTTGATCAGAGCCAAATCCTTCTTATCCAGTGCTCGGCAGAAGAAATATATATTCTTGACCATGATGGCGGGATCAACCCCTTCACCGGCTGGAATGGGTGGTTTAGATGCCAGTCGTTCCATGACCTGTTTGAAACGGGCAAAAGAAGTTTCTCCCAGTTTCAAATTTTGAATATATTTTTTCGTGTCCAAATACTGAAAGTAATCCTGTACATACTGATCAATCAGATCACAGTAACGGGCCTTTTCAGCAGTTTCACTTTCTTTAAGATCTTTCTCGGCGGGTGATTCCGACAGTTGTGGCTTCTTTTCATCTGATTTAAAATGATACTCGACCATTTTCCCGGTGGGTTGCAGTTTCGATAAAGCATCCCCTTCACTGACAGGGTGGTCGGAGGTATGGTCAGCAGGAACATTTTCTGCTTTCCGAGCCTTGTCGGCAGTATCCAGAACATTGTCCCGTTTCTCGGATAGATCCTTGCCAAGACTCTTTTTTGCCGCTTCACCCGGGGACCCTTCTTCAGATACGGTCACCTCCACCGTTACCTGTTCTTCTCCGGTTTGAGGTTGCGAATACTTATACCAACCATATCCAACGGCTGCCGCGGCACCAATGGCCAGTAGAACCCACAGCCATACAAGCCCCCCCTTTTTTTTGCCCATGCTCACCCCCCATTGTGCTCCATCATTTTCTTCTGTGGAACTGATTTATAGTGGAATATACAAAAGATGGGGAAGATAATCAATAATGAAAGTCCCAAAACGAGTGATCGCTCAAAAGCGTAAAACCTCAGACTGGAGTTCATAGGGACAAGCTGCCCTATTCTTTCGCCATCAGGCCTTTCAGTTTTTCAAAGGGATTATGGGTAAAGCTATCACTTTTTTCGTCGCCGACCTCTATATGGGCACCATCCAGAAAATCCAAATGGCGACGATGTTCATTGTCATGACAATAGATACAAAGATTTTCCCAGTTACTGCCGTCGGAAGGGTTGTTTTCGTGGTCGTGGTCTTTGTGGTGAACCGTCAATTGGTGGACATTGCGGTTTGTGAACTCTCTGCCGCACCGAGCACAAACCCAGGGATGAATCTTGAGGGATTGTTCCCGGTAGTTTCTCTCTTTCTGAGCTTGGTTACGGCGGGACCGTGCCAGGAACTCATCGACCTTGTCGGCTTTGCTTTTTCCTTTTTGTGGATTGTCTGGACCAGCGTTCGTTCCCATGGATTTTTCCTCCCGCTTTTGCTGAAACAAAAACCCTTTCTCTGTCACAAAATGAAAGAATCAGATATTGATCACCTTGTCGGCCAGCTGCATGGCTGTTACAATGTCTAGCATATTGGTGGTCTCTCCCACCAGCTTTTTTTCGAGAAGATTGAAATGGGTGAGACAGGTGCCGCAAACAAGGACATGAACGCCACCTTCTTCCAGCTCTTTAAGAATCGGCAGCACTTCTGATTCTAAAACGGTCATTTTGACGCCGTTGTTGACAAAAACCAGGCACCAAAGCTCCCCGCCCATCTCTTTTAAGGTTTTCAGAAAACTGACCATGAGTTTCAGGCCCAAGCCATCATCTCCGTATCCCATTCGATCGGTTCCCACCATGACCATAATTTTCTGATTCACTTCTTCCGATTCAACGGTCTTAACAGGTGCACCGTTGGCGTTTCCTTCAGAACGTCCAGACACCTGGAAATCGCTACCGTCCACAGTTGTGGACACAACAAAACCCTGATGCTCCATAAACCGAGTGACATTCTCTTTTGCCGCTTCGTTGTCCACCATAACCACCAGGTTTACCGGTTGCTCCTGTTCAATCAATTCCTTTGTCTTCAGTACCGGGGCGGGACAGGCCAGACCTCGGCAATCAATTTTTGTGTTCATTTAATTCTCCCTTGTGTCGGGCAGGCACGGGGGCCTGCCCCTACGGTTATTGGACAAAAATCTTTTCCTCACCACTTTTAACCACTTCCCCGATGATTACGGCATCCTGAACACCTTCCGTTTTCAATTCTTTCACCAGATCCGCGGAATCCTTCTCGGACACGCAGATGAGAAGCCCCCCCGATGTCTGGGGATCAAAGAAAAGGTCCTGAAGGAAGCGATCCACTGAAGCGGCAAAAACTGTCATAGAAGCGCGAAACTCCCGGTTTCTATAAGCGCCGGCGGGAATAAACCCCATCTGTGCATATTCCCGAGCTTCCGGAATAATGGGGATTTTTTCACTCTGCAATCGAATACCGGTTCCCGAACCGAGAACCATTTCCGCCAAGTGTCCCAGAAGGCCAAAGCCCGTGATATCGGTGCAGGCATGCACTTCATAGTGGCTCATGATCTCCGCCGGTTTCCGATTCAGCCGCGCCATGAGATGGGTCACCCGTTCAATCACTTCCGGTGAAGCAATCCCTCCTTTGATGGCCGTGTTCACAATCCCGGTTCCCAGGGGTTTGGTCAGAATCAGATGGTCGCCCTCTTTGAGATTATTTTTGGTCAAAATCCTGTCCGGGTGAATGAAGCCGGTAACACTCAACCCGTATTTCAACTCCGGATCCTCCACACTGTGACCCCCCACCAGGACCACCCCGGCCTCTTTCATCTTCTCGATTCCCCCTTCAAGAATCGCTCGAAGAATTGCAATATCCATCTCCCCAATGGGAAACCCCACCAGATTCATGGCCGTTTTGGGGATTCCGCCCATGGCATAAACATCGCTCAACGCATTGGCGGCCGCAATCTGCCCGAACCAGTAGGGATCATCAACGATGGGGGTAAAAAAGTCTACGGTCTGAATCAGAGCAAGATCATCGTTCACCCGATAAACACCGGCATCATCCGCCCGATCAAGGCCCACGATTACATTTTCATTGGTTGGGAATATCATCCCACAAAGCGCCCGATCCAGGTCCCCTGGCGGCAGTTTGGACGCTCAGCCGGAACCTTTGACCGTTTCCGTGAGACGAATTTCTTTTTTTGTGCTCATGATGGTTGTATCTCTCAGGGCAGACCTTTCAGGCGCTTATTCAACAATCTTCAGCCATTTATAATTTGTTAAAGTAATCTTAGAACGTCTCTTTTTCAATCTGGAATTTCCGATACACAACATGGCAGCATGCGGAAAACCCTATAGCAATGGCACGGTGGCATTTCAATAAAATGCTTTGGAGATTTCTGGTAGGTCCATGAAGATATTTAATGTGAGGGGTTGATCAATGAAAACGGCTCATAGGGACCCGGAAAAAATGATTCTTCTCTTCGACCCAAGCGATGCCCGTTTAAAACGGCGCGATCGGCATAGTTGAGGAGAAGGCGCATCAGTTCATCACCTCGAAGTGGGCCCACACACCCTTGGGCTGCTTGAATTTCATCAAAGGTGTTAACGTGGTCACGCCTCACTTTGGCACCCGCCAAAACCACAGGAACCGGTTCCCCGGAATGGATCAGGGTGGAATCACTGGGTGTCGAGTGATCCGCGGTGACGGCCACCAGCAGGTCGTCTCTGGTTTCCAGAGCAGCAACCAATTGGTCTAGTCCCTGATCGAGAGATGTAATAACGTCCCGTTTCAGCAAGGGATCCCCTTTGTGGGCCGCTTGGTCCGGGGTTTTGGTATGCACATGAAAAAAATCGTGGGTATCGTCATTTAGGGCCATGTCGATACGCTCCCGCAAATCTCTCCCGGGATCCGGTCCATCCGTCACCTTCCTGAAATCCAATCCCAGTTCTTGTGCGAGCCCTTGATACACGGCGCCGGACGCGATCAACATCCCCGTAAGCCCCCATCTTTGCAGGAACGGAACTTGCGCGATCCTTCTGCCGCTCCGTTGGGTGGCCAAAAAATTGGCCATGGCCAGCCCAGCCTCCTTTCGACGGCGATTCACCGGATGGGCCTTTAGGACCCCGTGACAATGGAGGAGATAGGCGTTTAAGGCCGCTGCCGTTCTTTCCGCCTGCTCAGGCTCCGCATTCCCGGTCACGGGCGACACCCGGGCCATGGCATATCCCGCTGTTATGGGGTCTGAATCGGATACATGGGGGGACGCATTTCCGGTCACCACCAGAATCGCATCATTATGGCCCGTTCGATGAAGGATAAAACGGATGCCGTTTGTTTCAAAAGATTCCAACGCTCCGTAAAAGGAATTGAGTTCATCTTCATTCCAGGGAACTTCTTTCCGGGGAAGGGCCAGAACGGGCGTATTACCTTCAATTCTCACATTGGAGAGATGCGCCAGAGAAAGAACATCTCCGTCATCAAAAGGGACTCCGAACCCCACCGCTTCCAGCAGCCCTCGGCCGGGAAAGTGCTTCGCGTCATAGCCGAAAAGCAGGTAATGGGCCATTTCACTGGGCAAACACTGACCGATGGCCGACGCATGAAAGAGTCCACTGCCACCCATGGTTGCCAGGCGGTCAAGGTTGGGGGTATTTGCGGCCTGAAGGGGAGTTTGATGGTTCAGGATGGGATAGGAGCGATCTCCAAGGCCATCCAAAAGGATCACCATAATTTTTGGGTGGTTAGCAACCATCTACCAAGCCTCCAGGGCCGTGGCCCCTTGGCGGACCAGATAGGCATCAATCATCTTTTTGGTGGTTAGCAAGGGACCGGGTTCCTTGATTTCAATGGCCCACCAGCGGCAGCCCGCACTGGACAGAAGGGCCAGGCGATCCTCAACATCCTCAATACGTTTCGGCGGCATGTGACCCAGGCCCGAAATCTCCTCATGATACACATGCGCATTAAAGACACGGTTTGGGTGGGGCGTTACAAAGTCTTCCACAGCGTACTGCTGGCTTTGGACGGATTCGCACACAAGTGCATGACCGATATCAAAGGTGACCCCGGCGCCGCTTAAACGGATCAATTTTTCAAAGAGGTTGGGCTTGCTGGTCCACCCCCAGGCCAGGTTCTCCAGGCAGATTCTCACCTGGTGATCCGCCCCGAAGCGAACCAGATTTCCTAAATTGGCAATGGTGGTTTCCCAGGAAAGAGGTTCCGTGGAATCATGACCGAGTCCGATATGGATGGATAAGAATTTTCCGCCGGCCCGGGAGACCATGCGAATGATGCGGCGGAAAATGCCGTCGGCCGTTTTGGCCTGATCCGGATCGTCATGCCCCAGGTCGATTTGAAAAAAAGGGCAGTGATACCGAACTTCCAGAGGCGCCAGACGTGCCTGATCCCTGGCCCATCTCGATTCCTCAAGAGGGGTTCCGGGCAGGCCGGCGAGATCAAAAGACCAGTCAATACCTTCAAAATCATTGGCGAGGGCAAAATCCCTGGTTCGCGAAGTATCCTCAAAAATATTGCAGACTGCAAGTTGCGGCTTCATGATAACATCCTGTCTATTGGGACAAAACCTTTTTTAGCCTTCAGGGATTGAAAAATGTCAAATGCCAGCTTTCGGTGGTCCGGAATGCGGTTTTGTCGGTAGGTTTCAATGGTTTTCAGGGCGAGGGGAAATGCGAATTCCCTTAAATAAGCCTGCACTTTATTCTCGGTGATGTCGACCCGGTTTCCAAGACTTCTGTAGTTGCCCGAAAGAGCGCAGCCCAGTTGCTCGTCATCCTGTTTCCAGTCCAGGCCCAGAATCGTTTCGATCTCTTTGCCGTCGTCCATGTGCCGTAGCGGGAAGAGCAGTGGGACGTCGAAATGGCTCGCAAGATCCAGGTAACAGTTCAGGGCTGTTGCGGTCTGATTCACCTTGACGGCCCCGTCATGGGTTTCCCTTTCCCCGGCGATAAAGGGCGCCTTCAGGGCCAACGCCAGGGGAAGCCGCACAGCGTGAAGGTAGAGATGGCACCCCACACACGGGGTATAAAATCCGTATCGCGTAATGAGTTCACTCATAAACCGCCCGTTCAGGGCATGCCAGAAGTGAGGCGATCCCAGCACCAGCAGATCGTGCACACGGGTTCGGGGCAACCGGTGACGCAACCGATCAACCGCCGTTTCAACGCTTGCCCATGGGCCGTATTCCGTTCCGGTATAGGCGTAAACGGGGAGCAGATCGGTAAACTTTTCTGTTTGAACGGCCACAATGGCGGCGGCCACACTGTCCCGTCCCGCCATCTCCACGATGGCCAAGCGGGGCAATTGACGGTATTCATCCATTCTCTGGGCGGACAGCAGCCAGGATGGAAAATCGATAACACATTCCGGTTTATCCCTGAAATGGTCCTTTTTCGTGAGATATGAGTCCATCATGTTATTGTTTTTTCTCCTGAGGCCTCTTATTATCGGGCACCTTCCGATTAGAAGGAAATCGCCCCTCGGGAGTCAGTTCCGGTCCTCCATGAATCAACACGTCATCATGGTCAATGGGAAATTCCGCCATAATATCCATGCCATTATCGCGCTTGAATCGGACCTCGCCTTTGAGCTGTTTTCGAACCAGGTTGCGAATCAGCTTCAACCCGAGTGTCTCACTGCCATCAATATCCATATCTTCGGGAATGCCGATGCCGTCATCCTTTACTCGAAAATGAATCCATTTTCCATCCATTTCCGCCATGGAGATCAGGCATTCCCCGGTTGCATCTTCGGGGTAAGCGTGCTTGTAAACATTTGATATCAATTCATTCAACACAAGGGCGCAGGGGATGGCCTGGGTCACGGATAGAAAAACTTTGGAACACTCAAGTCTGGGGCGAACCCTTCGATAGCTGTTGGTATAGATTTGGCCCATGGAGCCCAGCAGCCTTCGAACGTGGACGGCCATATCGATCCGGGTGAAAGACTCGCTCCGATACAGCTGAGAATGCACCAGGCTCATAGCATAAATTTTGGATCGGGCATCGGCCAGTACCATTCTCGCCTCTTCATTCAGAGTCCTTCGACGTGTCAGATCCATCAGGCTTGAAATCACTTGAAGATTGTTTTTCACCCGGTGATGGATTTCACCCAGCAGTAACACTTTTTCGTCCAGGGAATTCTGAATCTTTTTTTCCGCCTTAATTCGCTCTCCCACTTCATCTCTGAGCCGTTGATTGGTCTCGCGCAATTCCTTTGTTCTCTCCAGTATCCGCATTTCCAGGCCATCGCGGTGTTTCTGAAGGGCTTTTTCCACGTCTTTTCGAATCCGGATCTCATTTTCCAACTTCAGATTGGTCTGGGTTGCCCGTTCAGCCAGTCGAAGCGCTTCCCGGGCCGATTCTTCCGCACTTTTCCCGGCTTCCACCAACGAAGTGTTTTGTCGTTCGATCTGTTGCAGCATTTCGTTAAACGCATCCACCAGTAAACCCACTTCATCGTTGCCGTGTTTGTGCGCCCTCACGGCACAGTTTTTTTCTTTTGAAACCGTTCTCGCTGTTAATGCCAAGTCAATAATCGGTTTGGCAATGGTTTTTTGAAGTCTGAGAGAGAGCAGGAAAGAAACGATTATGGAAAATATAACCCCCAAAACTGCAATTAAGAAATGGTCCTTTTCCAGTTCGCTCATGTTGCGCATATCCGACTGGATGTAAACGGTTCCGATCGGTTTTTCCTCCAAAAGCACCTCTCTGTACAGATACAGCATGTTATTTTTGAAAGCGGAGTCGTTTTTTGGTGATTTTGGTGGCGTTACCGTTGCCCCGGACCCTTCTCGAACATAATGGGCCAGGGGGACGTTTTTGGCCGTGAAAATCCATGCGGCGAGAATGGATGGCTTTGTCTTGAGGAAAGCAAGGGTCTCTTGAGCATCCGCCGTATCGTCAAACAAAAGGGCTGCCGTACAATTGTAGGCCAGAATGTCTGCAATGATTGATGCCTGACCCAACACTCTTCGTTCAATATCCCATCGGTCATAAACCATAAACGCTGTGAAAGCCAACATCAGGGTCGTGAGGTTAACGGCCATGATGACCAAAAGAAATTTCTGTTTGATGGGTATGTCTTTGAAAAGTAACATTATGCTTAGTCACCCATTTTATGGTTTGCAGGCTCTGAGTCATATACGATATCAGATATTCTGAGCAGTCTTGAGCGGATTTTCAGACCGGATTTTTGAACAGCCGGCAGGTTGATGATGAATCGTTTCTTCTCCTTTTCATCTTTCCGAAACGTCTCAGGGTCTTTGAACAACACCATTCCGCCCAAACCAACAAACCCTTTTCGGTCACTGACCGTCAGGATCTGTTTGCCGTTGACTCTCTTAAGAAGGTCTCTCACGGCTTGAGTGTCTTCGCCACCCACAAAAAGAACCTGAAAAGAATCATCCAATGCTTCGGGCTTTGTCCGGGAAAAAACTGCCAGTTTTTTTCCTCTAATCTTTTTGCCATCCATGGGGCGCATGGCTTCATAAAGTTGTGGATCGCTATAAATAGCCACTTTAAGGGTGGTGGAATCGAAAACGGCGTCTTCCGGCCAGTCAACAAAAAGCAGAAAATTGAACAGATACAGGGCCATGACGTTTTGTTTCGGTACCTTTTCCGGGTCATGGGAAGAAGAGACCAATGGAATGGTCGTCCAGAACAGGATGAAAATGAGGCAGAGCAACAGCTTTACAATTTTCCTTCGGGTTGTCTTCATGATTCCAAGAGTCGCTTATTCGGGCCAAGAAGCAAGGAAATATCGGTCAATTTCATCGACGGCCGGTTGAAATTGAAGATCCTTGTCCATTGCGCAAATGACTCTAACGGAACAGATCGGTACCCAGAAAGCCTCTTCGGCAATTCGTTTCTGCGCCAGGGAAAGCAGCTTTGCCCTCTCTCCGGGGTTTCCGGAGATCATGGCCTGTTTCAGAAGGCGGTCGATTTCAGGGGTGGTTCCGTAGCAGGCACGGGAGTCGGCCATGAAAAACTGGTTCAACAGCGCACTGGCATCAAAGATGGAATAACTGCCCCAGCTCAGGAAAGCCAGAGGGATTTTACCGCTTAGAAATTCTTTATAGAGCTGATCCCATCTGCCCATCATCCAGTTGGGTTTTGCTTGAATTCCTACAGCTCTTAAGTCCTTCAAAATGCTTTCGGCGGCGCTTTCGTTGTTAATGGCATAATAATCCACTTCAAAACCATTCGGGTAACCGGCTTCGGCCAGCAGTTGCCTAGCCCGGAAAGGATCATAGGGATAGCGAGAAACCTGACTTTCGTAACCGAAATGCAAAGGGCTAACCACGCTGCCGGATGACCGGGCAAATCCATTGAAGGCGTCTCTGACAATTCTTTCCCGGTTGATGGCGTAATTCACCGCCTGGCGTACTTTTTTATTTTTAAAAGGGGTTGCTCCGCTTCGGCCTTGAGCATCCATCACCAGAAAATAGACTCTCAGAATATCGGTACTGAGGATCTTCAGCCGATCGGACTGTTTCAAAAACATCACCTGTTCAGGGTCGACGCTCCCCGAACGAATGAGGTCCACTTCTCCTGAAATCAATGCTTCCATCTGCGGTATCGTTTCTTCAATGATCCGAATCTTCAGTTTGGGTATGTGCGCCATTTTTTTGGGTCCGCCGAAGTACCGGGAGTTTCTTTCAAAGTTCATTTCTGAAAAACCGTTATTTGAGATCAAGCGGTACGGACCGGTCCCCACGGGGTGCATGCCGAAACCTTTTTTTCCCACTTTCTGATAGTACCCGGGCGGGTAAATAAACAGCACATTGGCAACCAGCTGTGAGAGCGTCGGAATCGGCTTTGACACTTTAAGGCGGACGTGATGGTCGTCCAGCACGATTACCTTTTCTATCCCCGTCAGATACCGCGAAACCCGGGAATCGGATTTCTTGAGAAGATCCAGAGAAAATTTAACGGCCGATGCATTAAAGGGTTCCCCATTGTGGAATCGAACCCCTTTGCGAAGGGTCAGTTCCATGTCACCATCATCCAGAATCCTGTAGGATTCCGCCAGGCACGGGACGATTTTTCCAGTCACCGGATCCCTGTAAAGAAGGGTGTCGCCCCAGTTGTGGTAAAGCGTCAATACCTGGCGAGTGTTGCTGGCCGCCGGATCGAGGCTTTTCGGCAGGGCTTTCCCCAGACAAACCTTTAAGGTGTCTTTTCCGGGTTGAGACAATGCGTTATTCGGCGTATTCAGGCAGGAAAAAACCAGCAAAAGGGTTAACAAAAATCTTACCATGGGATGTCCCTCGAACGACCAGTTTCTCGAAGCGAATTTGCTTACGAATTAAGGAGACTTTTGCCGTTTTATTTAGCATTCGTGAAATGAATTGTAAACAAAGTTCCTGAAACGGAGTTTAACTCAGGTTTCAAACAGGGTCTGAGCCCTTGTATCAAGAGCTCAGGGTCTTGCTATGGAAGGGTTTGGGATGATATAGTAGCAGCGATTCCGCTACGGGATCCGGATCTGTGCTTTGAACATTTCAAAAGAAACTCATGCCATGAGGAAGACACCCATGCAAGGAGTCAAACCCGTTGAAGCGATTATAGACGTCTTTCAAACCATTCTTGAGAAAGAAGGCAGTGTGGGTGAATTGTTTGGAAAGGCCAAAAGCCTCTATGGCGCGCTCGAAAGAGAGGAAAAGAAGGAACTCTTTCGTGCGGTGATTGCACGTATGGAGGTCCTTCAGGAAGATTTGCAACCCCTTTTAAAAAGAATGGCTGCGTGCAAACCCGATGATCCATCCTGGCATCACCTGATTTCCCAGCTGAGAAGCAGGGCCTATTCACCGCGACTTGAAGTGTTCAAAAAAATCTCCCTCTCCCCGGGAGGGCTCAAATTTCTCCTGGATTTCCGGGGGGACCTTCTGTCCATTATCCGACAGGGGAGCAGTAATCTGGAGCCCCTGAACGCGGATATTGTTTTTCTGTTTGAAATGTGGTTTCAGGAAGGGTTTCTCTATCTGGAGGAAATCACGCTCAATTCCGCCTTTCGACAGATCGCGCTCATCAAGAATCGAGACCTGGTTCACCCCATGTCCAGCATTGAAGAGATGGGTCAACGCCTGGGTAAGGACCGACGGTGTTTTGCCCTTTACCACCGGCTGATGCCCTATGAACCCATCATTTTTATTGAGGTGGCTCTGACTCTGGGCATTCCCCACGCCATGGCCGAAATCATGGCTGACCCTGAAAACCGACCGGGCGAAAACCGGACCGACACAGCCGTTTTCTACTCCATCAACAACACCCAAAACGGCCTTGTGGGGCTTGGGATGGGAAAAATGTTGATTGGAAAAGTAGTGGCTTACCTTAAGGATGAAAACAAAAAGCTTAAGAATTTTATTACCCTGAGTCCCATCCCCGGATTCTGGAAGGGATATTTGAAACCGATTCTGGAAGGAGTAGATGACCGGTTCTCTCTTAACCAAGAGGACGTCATGGAGTATTTCTCCAAGAAAGGGGCAAAAAGAATTTTGGAACGGTTTGGAGATGGTGGAACGGGCTCAAGGGATTTCTGCAAGGCACTTCTCTCCATCCTGAGCGGGACATCATGGGTTGAGGATGAGGAACTGAAAAAAGACCTGAAAAACCCGCTTTGCGCGGTTGTCTACCGTTACATTGCCGAAGAAAAGACCTCCCTGAACAAACCGCTCAATCCCGTTGCGGGCTTTCACCTGGGAAACGGCGCTGCCGTGTCCGAAAAAAACGTAGCCTTTCTGGCTAACCCTTCCCCCAGGGGATTACGGGAATCCTGCGGCATCATGGTGAATTATATTTACACCTCCAGCTGGCTGGGACAGGTCAGGCGATCCTTCGCATGGTTCGACCGGGTGGAAATCAGGGGGCTTTTTGGCAAAGGTCCTTGAGATCAGGGTGTTTGTTTTATCTTGACAATCATTTGAGCCGCTGGTATTTAGTTACATTGTAGCTAAATCATAGCCATCAGTGTTTTCTACCTTCACATTGAAAAACAATGACATCCGCAACTCTAGAACAAACCATTACAGGAGGTCATATCATGGATATTATCCCAGAATTGATCGAAATTGTCGGCCGGGAAAACGTATTTGATGACCGCGTCGAATGTATCAGTAATTCTCGAGACCTTTCCGTCCATGAGGGAATCCCCGACGCGGTGGTCTTTGCCTACACCACGGAACAGATCTCCGCCATCATGCGACTGGCCAGTGACAAAAAGGTTTCGGTAACCGTGCAGGGTTCGGGAACAGCCACCACCGGAGCATCTTTACCCGTGGAAGGCGGCATCCTCCTGGATCTTCACCGCATGAACAAGATTCTTGAAATCGACAAAGACAATTTTTATGCCAGAGTGGAGCCGGGTGTCATCTGCGTGCAGTTGAATACGGAACTGGGAAAACAGAATCTCATGTTTCCCCCCAACCCGGGTAGCGAGGCCATCGCCACCATCGGGGGCATGATGTCCACCAACGCCAGCGGTCACCGGGCGGTCAAATACGGGACCGCCCGGGATTACGTCAAGGATCTAAAGGTGGTCCTGGCCGATGGGACCGTCATCAACACGGGATTCAAAACACCCAAAAGCTCTTTTGGTTACGATCTCAACCGGGTCTTTGCCAGCGCTGAAGGAACCCTCGGCGTAATCACCGAAATTACGGTCAAGATTCAGGCTTTGCCGGAATCCAACGCATTGGCCTTGGCTGTTTTTGACGACCTGTTTGCAGCCGGCGCCGCCGTCACCGCTATCATCGGGAGTGGAATTCAGCTCGCCGCCTGTGAAATTCTCGACAAATACAGCCTCAAGGTGGTGGAAAAGGCCATTGAGCGGGATATAACCGGCATCGAGGCCATGCTGATTATCGAGAGCGACGGTTCAAAAGAAGCGGTTAAGAAAGACATGGAACGGATCAAGGAAATCTGCCGGAGCCATAAGGTCAAGGATTTTACCTGGTCCGATGATCCGGCAAGGGCCGGTGAAATCATGGAGGCCCGCGGAAAACTGGTGCCGACACTTTCCCGCATCAAACCGGGAAACCGGCTGGTCGCTATTTCCGAAGACCTGGGGATCCCCCCCACCAAAATTCCGGAAGTCATCAAGCGCGCCCAGGAAATCAGCCAGAAATATAACCTGCTCATGACCACTTTCGGGCACATCGGCGACGGCAACGTGCACACCACCATGGTCACCGACATGCGAAGCAAGGAAGAGTGGGCCCGACTGAGACCTGCCGCTGACGAACTGGCCGATCTTGCCCTTGAGATGGGCGGTACCATCACCGCCGAACACGGAACGGGACTGGCCCGGGCGCCCTACATCGAAAAACAGCTGGGACCGGCCCTGGAAGTGATGCGATCCATCAAGAATGCCCTTGATCCCCATAACATCCTCAATCCCGGAAAAATGGGACTGGAGAAGAAGAAATACGACATTTACGATTATTTTGCCTTTCAGCCTCTCGTCGATCACCCGGAAGGGGTCAATTCCTATGGGAAACGCATCGATGATGAGCTGCTGGCCTGCATCTGCTGCGGCTTCTGTCGTCTCGGATGCCCCACGTTTAATGTAACGCACCGAGAAAGCAAGAATGCTCGGGGCCGCAATGTGCTGGCCTTTAATTACTTAAACGGCACCATCGAACCCTCCAAGGAGTTTATTGAATCCTTTTACACCTGCGCCACCTGCCAGTCCTGCACCTATTTCTGCCCGGCCCAGGTGAAAGTGGATGAAATTGTCGAAGGTGTCCGGGAAAAACTTTACAAAGAGGGCCTGGCCCCCGAACCGGTCCTCGCGGTCCAGGACAACATCCGCAAAACCGGAAACGTCTATGCCAGCGCTAAAGAAGACCGGATCGACATCTACCCGCCGGCCCTTAAGAAGCTGGCACAGGATGCGCAGTTGAAACCTCAGGCCGAAACCCTTCTGTTCATGGGCTGCGTGCCCAGCTACCTGGATATGAAAATGGTGCCCAGCCTGATCAAGCCCCTTGACGCGGCCGGGGTGGATTACACGACCCTTGCCACCAACGAGAGTTGTTGCGGATTCCCTCTGTTCCTGATGGGGGACCGTGAAGGATTTGCCGAAAACGGAAGGAAACTGATCGAAAAGATCAAGGCCACGGGCGCAACGGAACTGGTGACACCCTGCGCGGGGTGTTACAAGACGTTTGCCAAACTCTATCCGGAAATCGGTGATTTGGGAATTCATATCTATCATTCGGTTCACTACCTGGAAAAACTGATAAATGACGGCCGCATCAAGTTGAAAGGGGATCTGGGGAAGAAAGTGACCTACCACGATCCCTGCGATCTGGGCCGGGCCTTCAAAATTTTCGAAGAACCCCGCAACATCCTTAAAGGCGTCCCGGGCCTGGAATATGTTGAGATGGGCCGAAACCGGCTTCAGGCCCGCTGTTGTGGTGCCGGCGGCGGCATTCAGGCCAATGACCCGGATCTGGCCGTGGCGATTGCCGCGGAAAGGGTTCGGGATGCCATGGCTGTGGGCGCGGAAATTATTGTTTCCGGCTGCGCCGCCTGCAAAGACAATCTGAAGAAGGGCGTAAAGGCTATTCCCAAGAAAGAACGGGGCAAAATGAAGGTGATGGATATCACCGAAATGGTCGCTAAAGCGCTGGACGAATCATAAGAGGAACTTCCATGACCGAACAAAAACAGGGGACATTCAAGAAGATTGCAGCAGCCAAGGTCTGCAAAAAAATTATGGCCGACCATTTTTATGAACTGGACGACGCGTCGAAAACCGGTTCCAGAAAAATCGCCTGGTGCACCAGTGTGGGCCCGGCGGAACTGCTGCGGGGGATGGGGTTTCTGGTCTATTTTCCGGAAAACCACGGCGCCATGCTGGGGGCCACTCGTATGGCCACGGATTTGATCCCCTACGCCAACGCTCAGGGGTACTCTCCCGATATCTGTTCTTATCTCACGGCCGATGTGGGAAGTTATCTACAGAAAAAAAGCCCGCTGACAATGGCGTACAATATTGAATCGGTGCCCAAACCCGATGTACTGGTGTTCAACACCAACCAGTGCCGGGATGTTCAGGACTGGTTTTCGTGGTACGCCAGGGAGCTGGGGGTACCGCTATTGGGAGTTCACACCCATCGGGACATCGGCGGCATCGGTTCCGTTCAAATCCAGGATATTGCCAGTCAGATCGAAGAACTGGTCCCCGAACTGGAAGCCATAACCGGTGAAAAACTGGACATGGACCGGTTCAAGGAAACCTTGGGTTATTCCAGGAGAACTTCAGAACTTTGGCGGGCTTGTCTGGAGTCGGCCAGTGCCGTTCCATCCCCCTGGACGTTTTTTGATGCCACCATCCACATGGGTCCGGCCGTGGTGGCCCGGGGGACCCGGGAGGCGGTGGAATATTACGAACTGTTGCTGCCGGAACTGCAGCAACGGATTGAAGACGGGGTTGCCGCGGTAGAAGGGGAAAAGCACCGGCTCTACTGGGAAGGGATGCCCATCTGGGGCAAACTGCGACCCTTGTCGGATCAATTCACATCCCTTAAGACCTGCGTTGTGGCATCCACCTACTGCAACAGCTGGATATTTGACCAGCTGGATCCGACCGCGCCCTTTGAGAGTATGGGCAGGGCTTACACGGAACTTTTTATTGTCCGGGACGAACCCTTTAAGGAGCAGTATATCACCGATTGTTTTGAAAAGTATAAATTTGACGGCATTTTGTTTCACGATGCCAAAACCTGCCCGAACAATTCCAATAACCGATACGGCATGCCGGAGCGGTTAAGCCGAAAACTGGAAATACCGGTACTCACCATCAACGGGGATTTGTGCGATCTCAGGTGCTACTCTGAAGAACAGGCCAAAACCAATATCGAAGCGTTTATTGAACAGCTGGAAGAGTAGGGGCAGGACGAATTCAGCAGTTTTGAAATGGAAAAAATGCAACGTCAACTTTATGTAGGGATCGATATCGGCGCTTCCAGGACCAAGGTCGCCCTCCTGAACCAGGATCGCCAACTCATGGGATACTCGGTGCTGAAATCCGGAACGGATTTCGGAAAAACCGCTGACATGGGTTTGAATGATGCCTTGCGGATGGCCGAAGGCGACCGGAAAGATATCACAAACTGTGTGTCCACCGGTTATGGCAGAAGAAATGTGGCCTTTTCCGCGGAAACCAAAACGGAAATCGGGTGTCACGCAAAAGGATGCTACCATTACTTTCCCGTGGCCATGACCATTATTGACATAGGGGGGCAGGACAACAAAATCATCAAGGTTGACGAAAAGGGCCGGCGTCTCAATTTTAAGATGAACCGAAAATGCGCCGCCGGCACCGGTGCGTTTCTGGAAGAAATGTCCATGCGGCTCGATATTCCACTGGAAGAGATGGACGGGCTTGCCCGTCAATCAAAAGAGATGGTTGAGTTGGGCAGCTATTGTACGGTTTTTTCGGGAACGGAAGTCCTTGAAAAAATCCGGCAGGGGAAAAAGGTTCCCGACATCATCAAGGGCCTCTTTTATTCGGTCATGAAGCGGGTTCTTGAAATGGATTCGCTGACCGACAAAGTGGCCATGACCGGCGGCGTGGTAGCCCATAATCCGTATCTGGTTCAAATGGTGGAAGAGAGCACCGGAAACAAGATCCTCGTACCGGAACATCCCCAATTGACCGGGGCCGTAGGCGCCGCATTATTTGCCATGGAAGCTTAGTTAGGGGTTTGCACGACCCAAGCACGACCTAAGAAAACCAATAGTAGTGGATTTCCGAATGCGGTCACAAAAATAGATTCCAAAATCCGCAATCCGCAATCAGAGGAGGGATGATCATGAACATTAGCAAATGGATGCACGCGGGCACGATGGTGAAAATGAATGCCTTAAATTATCCCGATAAGCTGGGGTGGCAGGATAAAAACCGGGAATTTACCTTCAAGGAATGGAATGAAAGATCCTGCCGTTTTGCCAACGGCCTGCACGACATCGGCGTCGGGCACAAGGATGCCTTTGCCATCATCGCATTTAACCGCGGAGAATGGATGGATGTTTATGCCGGCTGCGCCAAGGGCGGTCAGATGGTTGTCCCCATCATGTTTCGATTGGCGGGGCCTGACATTGAATACATCGTCAACCATTCCGAATGCAAAGCCATCGTGGTGGAAGCGCCTTTTGTTGAACTGATCGACAGTATTCGGGGAAACCTTCCCATTCCTGAAAACGGATACATCTATATGGGAGATGGTCCCGTGCCGGACGGCTATGTGGGTTATGAGGATTTCCTGGCCAACACTTCACCGGAAGAGCCGGACATCATGGTGGATGGCGCCGATATCTGGTGCATCATGTACACGTCCGGAACCACCGGCAGGCCCAAAGGGGTCATGAGAACCCATGAATCCAACGTCAGCCAGTACTACTTAGACATAATTAACATGGGGGTGCGGCCCACGGACAAGGTTATGCTGGTCATGCCCATGTGCCATGTGAATTCTATTTTTTACTCCTTTCCTTACACCCTGGTATCCGCCCCGGTCTTCATCTACAACATGGTCAGTTTCGATCCGGAAGACCTGCTTCGGACCATCGAAAAATACAAGATCACTTTCACTTCCCTGGTGCCCACCCATTACATCATGATGCTGGGACTCCCCGATGACGTGAAGAACAATATCGATGTCTCCTCCATTCGCCAACTGCTCATCTCTTCGGCGCCGGCCAGAAAGGACCTTAAACTGGCCATCATGGAGTACTTTAAAAATGCCGAACTGTGGGAGGCCTATGGAAGTTCCGAAGGAGGACTGGTGACCCTGCTCAGGCCTGAGGACCAGTTCAAGAAACTGGGGTCCATCGGTAAGGAGATCTTCGGCACGGACCGCATTAAAATTTTGGATGAAGAGCGAAATGAAGTACCGGACGGGCAGGTGGGAGAGCTTTTTTATCGGACCCCCATGCTCTTCAAAGAGTATTTGAAAGAACCGGAAAAGAGCAAAGAGGCTTTTGAAGGAGAATGGTCGTCCGCCGGAGACATGGTCGTACGGGATGAAGACGGATACTATACCCTGGTAGACCGCAAAGCCAACATGATCATCACCGGCGGTGAAAACGTATACCCTTCGGAAGTGGAAAGCACGGTCGGCGCTCACGAAGCCGTTAAGGATATTGCCGTAATCGGTATTCCCGATGAAAAATGGGGAGAGTCCATCAAGGCCGTGGTGGTGTTAAATGACGGCTACGAGGAGTCCGAAGAAACGGCCAGGGCCATCATGGAGTTTTCCAGAGGCAAGATTGCCGGCTTCAAACGGCCGAAGACCATCGATTTCGTAAAAGACGATGAAATGCCGAGGACGCCCACGGGAAAAATTCTACACCGTATTTTGAGGGAGAAATACGGCAAATGGAGCGATTCATAATCGGGAGCTATTAGCTGTTAGCCATTAGTTGAAAAACATTAGGTGTAAATAAAAAACTGGAGGAAATAAACGTATGTTGACAAAAGCATTTGTGCCGTTCGGCGGATATTATTCAACCCCCTTCACCCGTTGGCAGGGAAGCATGGCCAACGAAAATTCCATTGTTCTGGCCGGAAATACGGAAAAGCGCTGGCTGGCCGAAAAGGGTTGGGATGCGGGCATGTTCGATTACCTGGTCTTCGGCATCACCATCAGCCAGAAACATCAGTTCTATGGCAGCACCTGGGCCGCTGCCATCATGGGTGCCGGACATATGCCCGGGGTCACCCTCAGCCAGGCCTGCACCACCAGCACCACCTGCGTTTTCACCGCTGCCATGGGTGTTGAAGCGGGTCTCTATGAAAACTGCTGCACCCTGATGACCGACCGTTGCTCCAACGGTCCCCATACCGTATGGCCCAATCCCAATGGTCCCGGCGGTGAAGTCCTTTCTGAAAACTGGCTCATGGACAATTTTAACAGCGACCCCAACGTGGGGTTGAAAATGGTGGAAACCGCTGAAAATGTTGGCAAGACCGGTGGTTTTACCAAGGAACAGTGCGATGAACTGGTCCTCCGGCGGTACGAACAGTATATGGAAGCCCTGGCAGACGACCGGGCCTTTCAGAAACGATATATGTTCCCTGCCGAAGTAAAAGTCAGCCGAAAAAAGACCAAGCTGGTGGAGCTGGATGAAGGGCCCACGCCCACCACAAAGGAAGGACTGGCGAAACTGAAGCCGGTGATTCCGGGAGGTATACTTTCTTTTGGCGCCCAAACCTTCCCGGCGGACGGCAACTGCTCCATAATTGTCACCACCGAGGATAAAGCAAAGGAGCTGAGCGCGGATCCCGCCATCCCCATTCAGATCATCAGTTACGGCTATTCCAGGACCGAACCGGGTCACATGGCAGCGGCTCCTGTTCCCGCAGCGCAGATGGCGCTCAAGAATGCGGGACTTGCCATCAACGACATCAAGGTCATCAAGACCCATAACCCCTTTGTGGTCAATGACCTGAATTTTGCCAAGCAGTTCGGTATTGATGCAGCCGGGACGGATGATCTCAGCTTTAACAATTATGGATCTTCTCTCATTTACGGACATCCCCAGGGTCCCACGGCGGGTAGGAACATTATCGAAGGCATTGAGGAAACTGCCATGAAAGGCGGCGGCTACTTTATGTGGGCGGGATGCGCAGCCGGAGACACGGGCGCCGCTCTGATCCTTAAAGTAGGTTAGTCTATTCAAATCATATTGACCCAAGGGGTCTGAGTTGCTAAAAAGGGCCATTCCTTCAAAACAGGGATGGCCCTTTTCTTTTTATCATTTAAGTTGTTGAGGTTTTTGTTCCATGAAGATGATCATTTTTCAGTCCCTTGGCGGGTTGGGACTTTTTCTTTTCGGCATGAAAATCATGTCCGAAGGGCTGCAGAAGGTGGCTGGCAACAAGATGCGAAAGATCCTGAGCATCGTTTCCAACAACCGTTTTGTGGGCTGTGGTGTGGGGGCGCTCGTGACCAGCGTCATTCAGAGTTCCAGCGCCACAACCGTCATGCTCGTCGGTTTTGTGGATGCGGGTCTCATGACGTTTCTACAGGCAACGGGCGTGGTGTTGGGCGCCAATATCGGCACCACCGTTACGGCGCAACTGATCGCCTTTAAGATCACCGCATATGCCCTTCCCGCCATAGCGTTGGGCGTTGTGATGAAGTTTTTTCTTGGCCGGCGAAAGTGGGTTTATGTGGGGGATGTGCTCTTGGGTTTCGGCCTCATATTTTTTGGCCTGGCCACCATGAAAGAAGGCTTTGCCCCCTTAAAGGACCATCCCTCATTTGTTGCCGTTTTTACTCAGTTCAACGCCGACGACATGATCAGCATTTCCCTCTGCATTCTCGTGGGCACCGTCATGACCATGATCCTTCAGAGTTCCAGTGCGACCATCGGTATTACCATGGCGCTGGCCAGTCAGGGGCTCCTCACCTTTGAAGCCAGCGTGGCCCTGATTCTGGGTGACAATATCGGGACAACCATCACGGCACAGCTCGCCAGTATCGGCGCGAACATCAACGCCCGACGGACAGCGAGGGCGCATGCCATTTTCAATGTTCTGGGCGTAATACTCATCGCCGCCATTTTCCCTTTTTTCCTGAAAGGGGTCATTGGGTTCACCGCCGGAATAATGGATATCGGACCTCCCGATTTGTTGGTGAACGGTCAAAAACCCAATATCGGCCGTTATATTGCCAACGCTCACACCGGCTTTAATTTTGTCAACGCCATCTTTTTTCTCATTTTTTTGAAGTATCTGGTTAAGTTGACGTGCTGGCTGGTGCCGGAAAAAAAGCAAGCGGGAACCATCGAGGAACTGCGTCATATCAAGTTTATCGACAACCGCTATGTTGATACACCCGTGGTGGCCATCACCCAGGCCCGAGCGGAAATTGTGCGCATGGCGGAAGCTGTTCAACTGATGTATAATGATGTTATTCACTCCTCGAAAAACCGTAAACTGGAAGATCTTTCCAAGTGGCGCAAGCGTGAAGATATCATTGATTCCCTGCAAAAAGAGATCACCCTGTTTCTGACCAACGTTATGCAAAAACAGGTCAGCCCCGAGGAATCCCGGGAAATCGCATCGTTAATGCGCATGGCCAACAATCTGGAGCGGGCCGGAGATGGGGTGGAAAATATCGCCGAGCTCATGGAAGAGATGATTGAACAGGATCTGCATCTTTCAGAAGGCGGCAACCACGATTATGAACTGATCGCCGGGAAGGTGGGTGAATTTCTGAATCTGATTGTTGGGGCCATCAGCAAGGAAGGCAAAGATATCATGCTTTACGCCCAGAAGCTTGAAGATGATATCAACCGCATGCGTGAAGAAATGAGAGGCAATTACATCATGCGCCTTCAAAGCGGCCTCTGCACCGTGGATCCGGGGCTCATTTTAGTGGACATGCTCACCTCTTTTGAGAAAATCGGGGACTTCTGCTACAACATCGCCCAGGCTGTTGCCGGCCTCAAATAGGACTATGCGGAAATATGGAATCAGGAACAGACATTGAGGTGAAGAGAACCCACTGCATCCGTTGCGGAGAATGCTGTCTTGCCACCGGCCCTTCGCTCCAAAAGACCGATTTACCCCTCTTTTTTAATCATGTCATTGATGGCACCCACCTCTATACCATTCGAAAAGGCGAATTGGTTCGGGATAATATCAAGGATACACTGAAATTCACGGATCAGGAAATAATAAAGCTCAGGGACCGGGAAGAGGGAAAAGGGTGCATTCTCTACGACGGAAATGAAAAGGCCTGCACCATTTACGGGGATCGCCCCAGCCAGTGCCGGGCCTTCGGCTGTTGGGATACCACCGAATTTGAAAAGGTCTTTTCCCGCCCAAAGGCAAGCAGGGGAGATCTCGTTAAAGACAGCAGTCTGTTGCGGTTGATTTCCGCCCACGAAACAAAATGCAACTACGAAACCATTTCCTGCCACGTGGAACAAATCCCGGACCAGGGAGAGACTGCGATTCAACAGATTCTGAAAACCCTCCAGTATGACCAGGAAATCCGGAAGCTCACCCACGAAAGACTCGCCATTGATCCGTTGGAAATGGATCTTCTTTACGGTCGCCCCCTGACCGAGACCATTCATATGTTCGGCCTGGAAGTGAAGCAGGAGGCGGATGGTTCTTCTCTGCTGACCTTGGAAAGAACATTACAAGAGACCTAAGCGTTTCCCCCTCCCCATCGGAAACCGAACAAATACCTTTTTTTGTGCGGAACTTCGCAACAAACCAGCCATGTCCGTGAAAGGCTGCCAAACGCCTTTAACGGTTACATCAGAATAAGTCTGAACTGTTCCTGGTATTAGAAGAAACCCGAAATCCCACTGCACACCAATCTGAATGAAAGTGATATTCGTGAATACGTCAAAAGCCCAAAGATCAGGGGCAGCAGATGCATCGAACTGGGCCGATCGCCCAAAACCAATCGCGGAGCTTGGACTATTGACAGATCATAATCAAGAACGGTATTTTTAGTATCATCTAAATATCTTAAAACAAACTTTCCCGACGCAAGAAGTGAAATCAAGCGGATCATTGCCGAGGATGATTATGTTGTTTTACATGTCCACTTCATTCGCTCCAAAGATCTGGAGCGGGCCGTTATTGAAATTTTCAGGCTTGAAAACGGCAGAATCGAAGAACATTGGGATGTGATCCAGCAGATTCCGGAAACATCCGCCAATCCAAACGGCATGTTTTAGCCTGCGTCTCAAAAACAGTTTGGGCAAGGGGGACGAGCCTAAATTGTCAAATAATCCGGCTCATCGCAGGCTAACGTGAAAAAAAATGGCTAAAGAGATTACAACCGGGACAGCTGCGAATCATCGGACGGAAAAAGGGCAAAGGGAACCAGGAAATGCTTTTCTTGCCAGGAAATCCGTGGGGTTCACAGCCGGAATTCTGATTTTATTTGGCCTTTACCTTGCCAACCTTTACAACTACCTGCTCTTCCACACACTCGCCGAAATTTTCAGTATTGTGGTAGCCAGCGGCATTTTTATTATTGCTTGGAATTCCCGTCGCGTCTTAGATAACAATTATTTTCTCTTTGTTGGCATTGCCTATCTGTTTATCGGAGGGCTGGACCTGGTACATACGCTGGCTTACAAAGGCATGAATGTGTTTCAGGGCTATGAAACCAACCTACCGACCCAACTATGGATTGCTGCCCGATATATGGAAAGCCTCTCTCTCCTTATTGCTCCGGCGTTTTTTGGCCGAAGGTTAAGAGTGGATCTTGTTTTAACGACATATGCCTTAGCCACCTTCCTTGTGCTCGGATCCATTTTCTACTGGCATATTTTTCCGACGTGCTTTGTGGAGGGAGTGGGCCTGACGCCTTTTAAAAAGATCAGCGAGTATATCATATCAACTATTCTAATCGGCGCTATTACTCTTTTATATCAAAAACGGAAAGAATTTGATGAGACAGTTTTTCGATTGCTGGTAGCATCCATGGCGATTACGATAGCAGCAGAACTGGCCTTTACATTTTATGTCCATGTCTACGGATTTTCCAATCTGGTGGGTCATTATTTTAAAATCATTTCCTTCTACCTCATCTACAAGGCCATTATCGAAACCGCCCTGGAAAAACCCTACAGCCTTCTCTTTAGAAACCTGAAGCAGGAAGTTGAGGGGAGAAAATGCGCAGAGAAGGAACTGAGAAAGGCACATGGAGACCTAGAACGAAGAGTGGAAGATAGGACCGCAGCTCTGAAAAAAATTAACGAGCAACTGAGTTCGGAGATAGATGAGCGTAAGCATGTGGAGGAGCAATTACGCACCGAAAGAATGAAACTTGAAAGGTATTTTGAGAATATCCCGGTAATGGCATACAATGTCTCTTTTGATGGAAGGATAGCAGACTGCAATAATGTTGCACTCAGAACACTCGGATACGGAAACAAAGAAGAACTGGTTGGCAGACCGGTAATTTCAACTTTGTATGCGACAGATTCGCAGGAAAAAGCAAAGCTGCTTTTTGAATCATGGAAAAAAGGAAAGAAAATCAAGAATGAAGAATTAAAGGTTGTTACCAGGGAAGGCAAAATTATCGATGTTCTGTTGAATGTCGATGCGGTTTTTGACGAAAATGGCGTCCCGATTCACAGCATTTCCACCCACCTAGACATCACGGAACGTAACCAGGCGCAAGAGGCGCTTCAAAAAATGCACATTCTCCTCGACGATACTCAGAAACTGGCCAAGGTCGGTGGTTGGGATTACGATGTGAAGACTCAGCGTATCAGATGGACTGAAGAAGTTTACCGTATTTATGGTCTTTCCCCAACCCGGTATGATCCTTCCGACCTGGATCAGGACATTTCCTTTTACAACCAGGAGGCCCAGAGCATCATTTCTGAGGCGTTCAGACGTGCTGTTCAGAAGGGAGAATCCTACGATCTGGAATTGCCTTTTCTTTCGGCGGATGGGGTCGAGAAGTGGGTGCGCACGGTTGGGCATGTCGAAATGAGGGAGGGCTTGGTCCTACGCGTTTTCGGGAATATAATGGACATTACGGATCGTAAAAAAGGAGAAGAACAAATCAGACTGGCT
The DNA here is from genome assembly GCA_963663335.2 of Desulfatiglandales bacterium. Classification (GTDB taxonomy): domain Bacteria; phylum Desulfobacterota; class DSM-4660; order Desulfatiglandales; family Desulfatiglandaceae; genus NaphS2. The sequence continues at coordinate 2,540,202 of CAXXLN010000002.1, forward strand.
CAGAAAATGGATGCCATCGCTACATTAACAGGCGGCATTGCCCATGACTACAATAATCTGATGTCTATTATTATGGGCAATCTGTCCATGGCCATGGAGGAAGCGAAACCCGGTTCTGATTTAGCAGGTTTCCTTAATGAGGCAAACATCGCCTCCTGTAGAGTCCGGGACCTGACCCATGAACTGATGTCCCTTTCAAGAGGGGGTGCACCTGTTAGGGAAGTCGGATCTCTAGGTGAACTGTTGAAAACTGCATTAGACATCATACCGGCCGGTAGCGGTATTTCTATCAATAAATCCATTTCTCAGGATCTAAAATTAGTCCCTTATGACCGATATAAAATGGGTTCTGTTTTCAGGAATATCCTGAACAACGCCATTGAGGCAATGCCGAACGGCGGGATGCTTACAATTAACGCAGAGAACCTGCGGATCGAGGATGGAACCCAGGCCCCTGGCCTACCCTTGAAGCCAGGCGACTATGTTCGAATCTCCATTCGGGACGAGGGAAAAGGTATCCCGGAAGAACACTTGGAGAAAATATTTGATCCCTATTTCTCCACGAAGGACATGGGCGTTCAGAAAGGCATGGGATTGGGCCTGGCAACGGCCTACTCGATTATTCAAAAGCATCAGGGGCATATTGGCATAGACTCATCCCCCGGAATCGGGACCACTGTCAACATTTATCTCCCTGTAGTAGAAAGCCAGTCTGTAGAAGTTGATAGCACAAGCCCTGAGTAGGACGATTCCGCATTCCCTCTGAAGCGGGTGCTGGTCATGGACGACGAGGAAATGTTGAGGAATCTGGCCGAGAAGATGTTTAAAAATAAGGAGTTACGGGTGCGCTGGCGAAACCTTATGAAGAAAAGCTCCGAAAGAAGTGCTGAGAGACTCTTTGAGTAGCTTGAGCTTAATTTGTTAGCCCAAGAGGAATTCCTTAGAACCTGAAATCCAAGATAGTCTCTATTTGAGTTTCAAAGATTCGGTTTCCGGAAAACGAGGAATCAACATGCCCAGAATTCTTATTGCAGATGACGAATGGGTGACAAGAGTTGAGATTGAAGAAATGCTGACTGATCTGGGGTATGAGGTGGTCGGGCAGGCAGAAACAGGCGCTGAGGCCATCGACATGGTCCGGAACCTGGACCCCGATCTCATTATAATGGATGTTATCATGCCAGGAGAGATGAATGGCATAGAAGCCGCGAGGGTGATCAAGACTGAGTGGGGGACCCCTATCATTTTTATAACCGGATACGGTGATCCTGAGCACATCGAAGCGGCAAAGGAAATAGCCCCTTTCGGCTATGTGATGAAACCCTTTGATGAAAGAGAGATCCATGCTTTTGTGGAAATAGCCCTCTCCAAGAGGGCATTGGAGCTGGAACTGATGAAAGCGCATGAAGATCTTGAACGCGCCAACCTCATTTTGCACAAAGAGATATCGGCACGAAAGAAAACGGAAAAGGATCTGCGGGAGAGCGAGAAACTCTACCGTGACATTTTTGAAAAAAACAAGGCCATCAAGTGGCTTTTGGATCCGTCCACCGGGGAGATTGTTGATGCCAATTCCGCCGCCTGTGAATTCTATCAATACAGCTATGAGGAAATGACAAAACTTTACCTCTGGGATATCAATCTGCTGGGCGAAGCCGAGATAAAGAAGTGTAAGCTTAAACTGATTTCAGAAAAAATCAATTTTTTTAAAAAAAGCGGAACATTTGATTTCGATTATGCTACCTAAAGTTGAACTGCTTTCAGCTTTGGGTCATCGGAATGAAGATAAAAGATATTCTATCCGTCACTTATGCCGCCATATCGAAATTTTCCAAGAGCAGACTCCTGCGTACGATCCAACTCCTACGCGAAAAATGTATTCAATTGTCTGAAAAGAATTGCAGACTTGAGGCCGAGAACAAAAAGGTGAAGGAAGAACTGAAAAAACAGAAAATACAGTCCATAAACAAAGACGCAAATAAGCCATCATCAAAGCGGCCGGAGTGGGATAAAAAGGGCGTGGGCAATGATGGTAAAGAGAAAAAGAATCGGAAGGGACGAGGGAAAAAACCTCGAAAAGGCGCAGGCAATCGCCCCAAAAATCTGAAACCTGATCGGACAGAAAAAGCGACGGTTGATCGTTGCACCTTGTGCGGCAAAGATTTATCAGACGAAAAGTCGCTCCAAACCAGCAATGTCAGAATCATTGAGGACATCCCGGATGTTGTTGAAAGACCGGAAGTCATAAAAGTAGAGCAAGAGAAGAAATATTGCCCGGATTGCAAAGAGGTCGTTACCGCCAAATCGGAGTTGGCCTTGCCCAATGCAGATATTGGGCTAAACAGCACCATCTTGATTTGCTATCTGTGGGTGGCTTTATGTTTACCGTTCACCAGGATCAAAGATTATCTGAAAGCCTTTTTCGGAAAGGACATATCAACATCAGGGCTTTCGAAACATGTGATTCGAGTTTCCGGGATCATGAAAGATGTTTACGATGAAATCCTCGGGGACATCAATAATGCAATAACCCTGCATGCCGATGAAACCGGATGGCGTGTAAGGGGAAAGAACTGGTGGTTATGGGTATTTGGAACCCAGGACACGGCCTATTTTACAGTGGATGAATCGCGAGGTGGGTCTGTAGTCCGCCGAGTGCTCGGGGAAATATTTCTTGGGCTTCTGGTGGTTGACGGGTGGAGTGCGTATTTAAAACTCATCTGTGAGCAACAGAGCTGTATGGCCCATCTGTTGAGAAAGATAAGGAAGTTTCGTGATGCATTTCCACATCTTTCCAGCATCGTCAAATTCTATGTAAAACTACGGCGGATTCTGCGCGACGGTGAACGACTTCAAGCAGATCGAAAAGAATTGGGCGAAGAGGTCTTTCAAAGACGTCTGGAAAGGCTAAAAATGAGATTGGAAAAGTTAGTAAACTGGCCTGATCCGGATGACATTTTGCAGGAAATCATAAAAAAAGTGAAAAGGCAGCAACCTCGCATCCTGACATTTGTTGAGCATCCGGATGCTCCCTGCCACAATAATTATGGCGAGTTCCTGATTCGAATAGGTGTCCTCAAACGCAAGGTGTCCGGTGGAAGTGTCTCTGGTGAAGGCGCAAATGCGTATGCTATTTTGCTCAGCATTTATGTGACCTGTAGACTACGTGGAATATCCTTTCCCAAATACATGAAGGAGAGCCTGCGGCATTACATAAGGACAGGCAAGCCGATGTTGCTGGGGACATATTCGACGTTCATTGCTGAAAGCTGCGAGCAAAAAATGGCAGCATAACAAGGCAAATCCCAAAAACATCCTGCCGAACATTACCAGTTTTCTGAAATCAGGTTAAGCTTACACCGGAATAACCGAAAAAACAGCTGTGTTGGAAGAAAATAAGCTTCACACCCATAAGCTTTCACTGATTTGAAGATTTTCAGGATCCGGCAGGGGAGGCATTGGGTTTCCTACCCTGTTGGATTTTCTGCCCCGGTTGTCCCCTTTCCAACAACCTGTAGATCCCGAATTCAGCCCAATTCCGGTTTCTGCTCTGAAGGCCAGGCCATTCACCTTCGCCGAGGCCTACAATAAGACCCAAGCTGCCTCGAGCATGTTGCCACTTATGGCCGGCTCATTTTTTCATTTTTTTCATGAAAATCGCTTCCGCTTTGTCCGCCGCCCGTTGCGCTCTTTCGGCGGCCTCCTCCGCCCGTACTGCAGCCTGGTCCGCCTTTAATGCCGCGGCCTCGGATTTCTGCGATTCATTGGAAACCATGGCTTTGGCGCTCTGGGCCTCCTCCATGGCCATGTTCGCCTTATCCATCGCTTGATTTGCCTGTGCCCGATGCCGCGGCCTCGGATTTCTGCGATTCATTGGAAACCATGGCTTTGGCGCTCTGGGCCTCCTCCATGGCCATGTTCGCCTTATCCATCGCTTGATTTGCCTGTGCCCGAAGGGCATCGAGTTCCCCTGTGGTGGCACAACCCACCATGGCAACTGCCATAAAAGCCGAAACCATCAAGACGACACCCAACTTCAAAAGGTTTTTCAAATTTTTCATGTTCATTTCCTCCTTTTCTATGTTTACCCAGGACCCTATGAGACTTTCTTGCACAAATCCGCCACTTCGTCCATAGAGGTATGGATTCATTCTTATGGTCGAAATACTGCATTTTGAAGCGGGAAAGACTCCCGGAATATGAGGCCTTTGCACCAATTCTAAAATGGCCTGTGATTCGAAAAGGGCGTCCCTCATGTGAAACGCGTTGACCGGCACCCCGCCCGATCCGTCCAGGCGGTAAATACCGGTTCGGCCCATAGAGTCTGACCCCTATCTTTCGGGACATATCCCCACGCCAAAATGAATCCCTTCATCCATCGGTTTGAACCTCCCAACCTATGGACATGTTGTCCGACTTCAGCCAACATGCTGCATAAAGAAAGAAAAAAAATGACGATGCCGGATATGCCGCCGGAAAACAGGTATGGATGATTCGGTTGAGGCCCTTTTATAGGGGTGGGGAGCAGTTGGATCTTTAACCGTGAACAACCAGCAAAAGGAGGGCGATGTGATGGAAATGAGTGATTTGGTGCCCTGGAGCCGTCCAAGGGATGTTGTGGACCTGAGACAGGAAATGAACACTCTGTTTGATCGATTTTTCGACTGGAAACCCTTTAGCGGGGGGAATGACGTGTCGGCCTGGAGACCGGCGCTGGACGTATCCGAAACCCCGAAAGAGGTGCTGGTCCGGGCGGAACTGCCGGGAATGGATCCAAAGGAAATCGACATCAGCCTGCGGGACAATGTGTTGACGGTCCGGGGCGAGCGAAAACAGGAGAAAGAGGAGAAGGATGAGAATTACCACCGTGTGGAACGGAGCTATGGTTCATTTGTCCGATCCTTTCGCCTTCCCGCCGAAGTGGAATCGGAGAAGGTGGATGCGGCTTACAAGGACGGCATCTTGACCATCAAACTCAAAAAGTCGGCAAAAGCCGCTGCGAAAAAAATTGAGATCAAAGCGGGATAATCCATCGGCTCCGTTTTGGGTGGTTCAGCCGGGCGGCGTGTCCCAAGGGATTCTTCCCGCCCGGCTCAACGGGTGACAACCGCATAAAGCCATTAAGGACTCCGTCAGTTCAAAAGCATTTTTTAGATCTTGTCCCGACCGATCCGGAGATGCCCGCATGAGGGGCACCGGGCTTTTCCTATTAAAAAAAACCGTTTTGCGATCAGATGAAAGGAGGGCTCAAAGAATGATCCAAATCAATAAGATTCTATTTCCAATTGATTTAACAAGTAATTCAGCAAAGGTTCTTCCTTATGCACTTTCGCTTTCCGAGAAATACGGCGCGGAGATCTGCCTCCTGCACGTGGTAGAGGATTTAGGCAGGTGGAGCGGCGGTGTCTACATCCCTCATTTACCTTTGGAAGAGTACCGGGAAGACGCTATTAAAGGTGCCAAAAAGACCTTTGATCGGATTTGCGAAGAGCAATTGGGTGACTTCCGGGATTTTAGAAAGAAAATTGTCTACGGCAGCCCTGAAGAGGAGATCCTGAAAGCCATCGAATCGGAAGGAATCGATCTGGTGGTCATGGGAACGCACGGAAGAAAGGGATTGGAAAGTGTCATTTTCGGAAGTGTTGCGCGAGATATCGTCAGAAAATCGCCGGTCCCGGTACTGACGGTAAATCCATACAAGGTCAAATGAATTTCTAAAAAGCGACCCTTTGCAGTTGATCCGCTCACATTTCCCAGGCTCCAGCAAAACCTGCAAAGGGCGCTTCCAACGTATGGTCAGAATGACCAAAATTCCATGTCAGGACCTGCGTCGTGACTGTTAACGAATATCATCGCCCCAAATTGCCACATGAATTTGAGGCCTCTCCCTTTTAGACAAGATCGTCGGAACCAGAAATAATGCCCGGAAAAGAATATTCCATGAACAACGTTTACGTTCTCGAGCCGGATCGGGAGCTCGCTTTAATGCTTCAGGACGAGCTGGAGTATTCAGGATATTCCGTAGGCATATGTGATCATTCGGGATTGTTCCTGATAAACATAGGAACGGAAAATCCGGCTCTTGTCATCGTGGATATGGATCACAATAATTATGATGCATTGGATCTGCTCCAGAAGCTTCGAAATGCCTATTATGATCTGCCGATCATCCTATGGTCCTGGAATTGTGATCAAGGGGATGATCTGAGAGCGATCGCCGCGGATTATATTGTGGCAAAGCAACCAGATCTAACAGAATTAAAAAGAAGGATGCGCATGGCCCTGGATTCTCTGTGGCCCTCACAGCCGGCAGCCATGACATTTGTTTGTGGAGAACCGTATGCGGGCCGTGGAAAATACAGACCCATTTGATCGGGCCGGTACCCATTCCATCATCCACAACCCCTTGACGACCGCGGCCGGCCGCAATGCCGCCGGGGTTTGGAACGCCTGAACCGAATCATTCTCTTCTACTCCTCTTTCGAGAAATGAAGCAGAATCCGATAGGGAAAGTGCTCGTCCTTTTTGATAATACGACCCCGAATGATGAAACGTCGGGGACCTCCCGGCGTATCCATCTCAAGCCCTTTGGTTTGGAAATCCTTGTTTTCATTTATGGCGGCCTTAAGAAAACCTGCCAGGTCCACCTTTTCCCACAGGTCGGGGTGGAGGTGGACAAGGCCGACCCCTGAGATGCCACCTTTTGGTAAATGCATGAGTTCGGTAAAGCCGGCGTTCGCAATCACCACCTCACCCTCTTTGTTCAGAACGGCCATGGGGTCCGAGTACATGTCGAATATGGACCGAACCAGCTCTTTCGATTCCTGCATTTCCCGCATGGAAGCCTGGAGCCGGGCCTGTGCGGATTTCTGATCGTCAATGGTGGCAAAGGTCAGCACGGCCCCGTCAATCCGGTTGTCCGTGGTGCGATAGGGCATGATGCGCATGTTGAACCATTCTCCCTTATCGGTCCGCACCTCCGTCTCTTTCGGAGTCAGTTTTCTTAAGACCTCTTTCAAGTCCGGTATCATTTCAGAATAACAAAGATTGCTCATCACGTGTTTTAGCGGTCGGCCGATGTCGCTCCGGATGAGATTGACAATGGTGGTCGCCTGGGGGGTGAACCGGCGGATCCGCATGTCGTTGTCCACAAAGATGGTGGCGATTTCCGTGCTGTTCAAGAGGTTGCGCATATCATCATGTGTCGCGGAAAGCTCTTCCACCTTGCTCTGAAGCTCGGCATTTACCGTCTGCAGTTCCTCGTTCAGGGATTGAAGTTCCTCTTTGGAAGATTCCAGCTCCTCGTTGGTGGACTGGAGCTCTTCATTGGCGGATTGGATCTCCTCGTTGGAGCTCTTGAGCTCCTCATTGCTGGATTCCAGTTCTTCAGTGGTGGTCTGGTGGCTTTCCCGGGTGACCTGGAGTTCGTGCTCCAATTCGGTGATTCGGGAGGATGTGGCGGACGGCTCCACCCGTCCTCCATGGGCTTGGTGCTCATCCACCAAAGGAATATCGACGTCCTCGAATACCACCAGAAACCGTCCCGCCAGTTCTTCCGGTGTTTTCAGGGGGCACACATGAAGGTCGATCGTCTGCACTGAACCGTTGGTCCTGACAGCCAGCCCTTTCCGGGTGATCCGTTTGGTCTCGTCCCTGGCCGCCCGCAGGGCGGCGGACAGTTCCATGCGCAGACCATCCCTGGCCAGATCCAGGATATTGTTCGTGGGCGGCCCACTGGGCGTCTCCAGGTACTTCCCGGTTCGTCCCTGCACGTTCAGGATTTCGCCTTTGGCGTCGACGAGAATTCCGGTGGGGGCAAATAGACCCATTACGGCCTGCTGGGTGAGTCGGTTGATATCTGATTTCCGCGGGAATGAGGGTTTGGTGAGGGCCTCATCGGCGGGTTCCTCTCTCACATAACCGCTGGGAAAATAGACCGGCTGGCGCAGGGTGGGAGGAACTTCTTTTCGCCTGAACACCTTCCATTTTTTGTCCACGACCTCGAATAGGCTGGTGAACCCGCCGATGGTTTCAGAGTTACCCACCATGAGAATCCCCCCCGGCAAAAGCGTATAGTGGAAAAGGGGGATGAGTCTTTTCTGCGCGGCGCCGTTTAAGTAAATCAGAAGATTCCTGCAGCAAAGGAGGTTCAGCCGGGAAAAAGGGGGGTCTCTCATCACATCCTGAACGGAAAACACAACCGTATCCCGGATCTCCTTGCGAATGCGGTACATCTCTCCCGTTTTCACAAAAAACCGGTTGAGCCGCTCCTCGGTCAGATCATCGGCAATACTTGTTGGAAAGAGGCCGTCACGGGCCCTGTCGATGGCGCATTTGTCAATGTCCGTTCCGAAGAGCTGCAGGTTGACTCGGAGAGAAGCCTTGTCCAGGCACTCCCTTAACACCATTGCCAGGGAATAGACTTCCTCCCCTGTGGCACATCCGGGAATCCACGCCCTGAATGGGGCGTCTTTCTGCATATTCTGCAAATGCTGAAACAAAACCCTTTCCTTTAGAACTTCGAATGAATCGGCATCCCTGAAAAAGCTGGTCACGCCGATGAGCAAGTCCCTGAACAGGGCATCCACCTCATCCCGGTTCTCCCTCAAAAAGCGCACATAGGTGGCATGACTTTGGATGTGGTTGAGCCCCATGCGCCGATTGATGCGCCGAAGGATGGTATTGAGTTTGTAATAGGAAAAATCATGGCCCAGCTGACTGCGCAAAATGGCAAATATCTTGTTCAACCATGGCTTGTCCTCATTTTTGGGATCTGGCGCGGTGTCTTTAAAGGCGGCCGTATGGATAAAATACTGGATCAGCCTTTCGGGCATCTCTTCAGGGGGCAGGACCATATCCACCAGCCCGGTGCCGATGGCGCTCCGGGGCATACCGTCATACTTGGCCGATTTTTCCGATTGCGCCAGGACCAGTCCCTCAACCCCTTTGATTTCTTTGATGCCGAGGGTTCCGTCCGTACCGGTGCCCGAGAGAATAACCCCCACTGCCTGGTTGCCCCGATCCTGGGCAAGGGAACGAAAAAAGAAATCAATGGGGTGGGAGACCCCCTTTCTGATCATATCCAAAAGCTGAATTTGGCCCTGATAGATGCTGATGTCTTTGTCCGGAGGGATCACGTAGACATGGTCGGATTCAATTTGCTGTCCGTCCCTGGCCGCGGATACGGTGATCTTCGTGGCCTTTTGAAGCAGCTCGGGCATGATGCTGGGTTGCTTCGGGGACATGTGGACCACCACGATGTAGGCCATGTTGCTGGTTTCAGGCACTTTTGAAAAAAACGTTTTCAGAGCATCCAAACCTCCAGCGGATGCGCCCAGTCCGACAATCGGGAACGAACTTTGTTCCATTTTCTTTCGGCCCGACTCTCCCAATGGACCATGGGCGGTTGTTGAAGCGGAAGGCGGCAGTTTCTTGGGGCTTATTTTTGTCTTTGCCATTGCGTTCCTCGTGACGAAAGGGGTGTTAGAGACCGTAGTCGGGCGAGACGGAATTGAGACCGGAACGGTTTTGTTTTACCGGACATTCGCGGTCTCTTTGCCCTATGGGGTTTACGGCAGGGTGGAGATCATGGGACAGGAAGAACGAACTCAATGCCCTTTGGTGTGTGGACATGTGCCGGCCCCTTACAAAATCCAGCGGAAGACTCGATGTGAGGCGGCTGAATTCGGTAAGAAAATTCCTCTTGCAGCTCAACCGCATCCTGCAATATAATAAAAAATAAGGGTCAGAAGTTCAATGTTTTTTAATGAGAACTGACAGCGTTGAACCGAATGGCGAATCCGACCGGCAAACGGGAGACGCCTCATGGAAGCACATCGACCGGGTTCAAATAATTTCCAACGCTTGAGGAAGCGGGCAGAGGCGTTTCTGGCAATGAACCAGCAATTCCCGCCCAAGTCACTAATGAGATTATCTTTTAACATTTTTTTAAAAATAAGTGCCGTTGTCAGAAAACGTTGCTGAAAATCACCCGAAATTCCTCGTTTGGCCAATCAATTCTTGAAGACGAGGGCCAAAAACAAGATCTAAAACCAATCCCATATGATTTGCCGCACAGATGTCCCTTGTTGGCAAATGCCAATTTTCCTAGAATTGACGCCTTTTTTACATTTTGATAATGCATATTGAATTCACTCGCCATCATATAAAATAATCGGCGGTTGGAATTTCATCCCATAAAAGAGAGCTTCGTAAAGCATCCTCATCGATTTGAACGCAAAATCTCTAAACAAGGATCGCATGCGATCCCAGAGTTCTCTTTTGCTACCCAGCTTATGCCATGTAGCTCGAAATAGGGGACAGCAGAGTTGCTGTGTTTGGTCAACCAAAAAAGCCAGCATCATGAGCATCACAAAGACTACGCTCAGATTTTTCTTCCCGAGCCCATAGTTGTGTTCGAAGTGATAGCCCTGGTTCTTGAGAGTATTGAACGTCTCATTTTCTATCTTCCAGCGTGCACGACCGCCTCGCATAATTTTATAAGCATTTCCGTTTGTTATGGTAAAATCAGTAACCCAACTGAAATGTTGCGTTTTTTTGGGTGTAATTTCCCAGTATTCCAGGAAGTTAATCGATAGGTCCTGATTTGACTCATTCAGCGAGACTTGGTTGAGGAAAAGGAAACGATGCGTTTTTTGGGGATCATCTTTGTCGACCAAATCAAACTGAATGGCTTCGCCATTCTTTTGCGCCTCTTCCACTTTTCTGAACAGAAAGGGATGATCGCCCTTTTTCACACCCAGAATGTAACGGAGATTGTATTTTTCCGCCTCCCTTATGTGTGGCGCATTCGAACTTAGGGCATCTTCGGTAATGATAAGGGGCAGGTGTGGATGGTCCGCTCTTAGATTTTCGAAGAAACGTTTCGCAGCATTACGCTCACAATCGTTCTTGCTTTGGCCGTCTTGTTTGATTATAAACTCCGGCGCTAACGGAATTACCTCTTTGAAACCGGGATGAACAATTGCTGCCCCTAGCAACTGTTGGTAATAGGTAATTTCGCCGGTCTTTTTGTTTACTTTCTGCAAACAATTATCAGAGAAAATTTTCCTTGAGGAAAAATATCCTGTTCCGTCCAAAGATAGCAAATAACATCCCTGGAAGAAAACCATAGGCTCAAGGGCTTTGCCTCTCTGCAATTCTCGAAAGATATTCTTATATGCAGGCCGAATTTCCACAGGGTCTACTTCATCCAGAATAGTTCGCATCTGCGAGTCACAAGGTATCTTTTCTACGTGATAAATGCTTTCCAAATTCCCAACAGCTTTTCTTCGTTTGTCAAAAGCAAGCAAGGACGGATCTTTGAGAGAAAAGACGGCAAATCCAGACATCAAGGCGTCTGCCATTGAGATTTCGGGATCACCCTCACGGTAGTCTGATACTCCCAGAAAATCTTTATGCAGACCCTTGAACAGTGGATCAGCACTAAGATGCTTTCGAGAAGCTAACTTTCCCTTTTTTTGTTGGCTTTGATGTTTCATGACTTTTATGGGAGCTAATCATGAACCATCGTTCGCGTAATGTCCAGATTTTATTCAAATTTATTTGCAGTTTTGGCACTTTTTTTAAAAATAGAGCGCCATAATGCGTTTTTCAGGTATTTTTCATGCCATAGCTTTACGAAAAGCAAATCTCAAGTTACACTGATATTGGGCCTTTCAGTAGGAAGCGGGAATTGCTGGCAATGAACCCGAGTGCGGCCCATGCCGTCCCCCTCGACGATGTGCGGGAACTGGTGCAGGAACTGCGCGTTTATCAGGTTGAACTGGAGATGCAGGGGGAGGAACTGAGCAAAACCTGCGAGGAGCTGGATCAGTCAAGAAGCACTTTTGAAGACCTGTACGATTTTGCCCCTGTCGGGTATATCACCCTGGATAAACGCCATCTGATTTCCAGGATCAACTTTCTTGCCGCCCGGATCCTGGGCAGGGCAAGAGGGGAATTATTGGGGCAGCCGCTTTCACTTTTCCTTGCGCCCGAGGATGTGGGCCTGTTTTACCGCCACTGCAGACAGTGTCTTGCAACCGGGAAACAAGAGTCCTGTGAATTGAAACTGAAACGGGAACGGTCCGAACGGAACCCGTGCCATCTTCAGCTTGAAAGTAGGGCGATTGCAAATAGTGGCGGAAAGTACAACCGGATTCGCTCAGCCCTGATCGATGTGACACGTCGAAAGCTTGACGAAGAGCGCATCCGGAACCTGGGCAAGGAACTTTTGGTATCCCAGGAAAAGGAGCGGCAGATGATTGCCCGTGAGCTTCACGATCGCATTGCCCAGGACCTTTCCGCGGTAAAAATGGGATGTGATTCCTTTCTTCAGGACCAATCGGAAATTTCCCAGGAATTGAGAGACAGGGCCTCGAAACTATCGGGCACTCTTAAAGCGGTCATAGCGGCAGTCCGTGATCTATCCTATGAATTGCGCCCACCGGATTTGTATCATAGCTCAATAGTTGAAATCATTGACCGTCTATGTCGGTTATTTTCAAACGACACGGGCATCGAGACGGATTTTGTTTCCACAGGCATGGAAACGTTCGGCCTGGATAATTTTGCCATGACCAACATATACCGAGTGGTCCAGGAGGGACTCATCAATGTTCAGAAACACGCGGAGGCCAGTCATATCCATGTGACCCTCTCCTATTCCTACCCGCACATCATCATCCGTATCACCGACAACGGCAAAGGATTCGATGTGGAGAAACGGCTGTCCGTCCTGACTGCGGAAAAACGCATGGGACTCAGAAGTATGGAGGAGAGATCCCGGTTGCTGGGCGGAACCTTTACGGTCAAATCGCACCCCATGAGGGGAACCGAGGTCCATATCCGGCTGCCTTACAAGGAGAAAATTCATGGTTGAACCGTTGCGTATCCTTATCGTGGACGACCACCCGCTTTTCAGAGAAGGCGTGGTGACGATGCTAAAGAAGGTACCGGGCTATCAGGTGGTGGGTGAAGCGTCATCCGGTGAAGAAGGGATTAAGCAGACTCAGAAACTTCATTCCGGCCTGGTGTTGATGGACATCTCTCTTCCGGATATGAATTGGATCGATGCAACCCGCCGGATTCGCAGCACCTTGCCTGACATCAAAGTGATTATGCTGAGTGTACACACAAAGGTCAATTTCATCACCGATGCCTTCAGGGCAGGCGCTTTCGGCTATATCACCAAAGACGTTACCGGGGAAAAACTGCTGGAGTGCATCGATACGGTCATGAAGAGCGAGTATTACATGGACAAGAGCGTGTCCCATATCGTGGCCAGGGATCTCCTCGCAGCTCAGGATAAAGGCGGAAAAATGAACGTGTCCGGCTACGAAACCCTTGCGGAACGAGAGCAGGAGATCATGCGTCTCATTGCTGAAGGGCGCTCCACAAAACAGATTTCACAGCAGCTGTTCATCAGCCAAAAGACCGTTGAAAACCACCGTGCCAACATCTTCAGTAAACTCAATATCCACAGCACCATGGAACTGGTGCGTTTTGCCGCCAAATACGGTTTCATCGATGTAGACCTTTGGAAGGAATAAACCAAAAAATCCATCCATCGACATTCATAGGGGCAACGCCCCATCTATCGGGACATTCTCCCACTGGAAAATAAGCCCTCACCACCATCACATTGAACTCCATCCTCTATGGACAGGCGCTGAATATTTGGTCAGAATATTCGTGACTTCAGCAGCCGGCGACCGGAAAGGAGCGTGGGCTTCCACCTACCGCCGGTTTGAAAAATGCTTTCCCAAAGTGAGGAGAAAACCATGCAATTCCAGGAAATCAGAAAAATGGCGAAAGCCATGGACATCAATCCCTATCAAATGAAAAAGGTGGATATGATCCGCGCCATACAGGATGCGGAGAACAACATTCCATGCTTCGGAACCTCAAGGATATATTCCTGCGGAGAAGGCACCTGCTCCTGGCGACCGGACTGCGTCTCCTTCAACGGGCGAGGGGTCGCCAAACCCGGGGCCTGATCACGGGCCGGGAAATGGAATCCGCCATGGTGGGCCCCTCACAGGATGGTTCCAATGGCCGTAATGCATCCGAGGATCTTCTGGATGTGGCGGACCTGGTCAGGAGTCTGCAGCGACAGGAAAACGCTCCGGACTGCTTTAAGAAGAGCGGTGGGGTCTGTGAGCAGGAAGCCTGTTTCTGGAGGGAGTGGTGCCTGAAAATCGGGTAAAATTCGCCCATGTTCTCATGAATACCGTGGAACGTAACTGTAACCGTTTTCAAAGCATTTGGGTGGATACGGACGGTCTAAGGGAAATCCATCCGTTTGGGCAGGATATATTGAGAGATCGGCTGCCTGAAATGAAGAGAAATTCTGTGGAGATCAAGTTCACCGGGAAACATAAGAATCTCCTTTTCTGCACCGCATGAATGGAATTAAACCCCTCAGCGTAGCCTATCCCGGCAAAGAGCATCTCCCCTGAGAAGAGATGTGGGTCAGCATTCGCGTTCATGAAACGGCTTCCAAAAACAATACTTTTGACAACGATGATTTCGGCTCTTTCCTTCAGAACCTTTTGCATGGTCGGGCTTCCGGCTTCAAAATCCACGGCCGCTGATTCGGAAAAGGAATTTCATCCGTCATCATCTCAATTCACCGCACTTCAATTCAAAAGCTACCGCGCCTTTTTTCCCATGGTCGGATTCCCGGGAGAGCATATTGTCAAAAAGCGGGAAACCCTTTTGGATGTGGCCAGGGACCATGACCTGGGATTCAACGAAATGCGTGACCTCTATCCAGGGCTGGACCCATGGATCCTTCAAGAGAAAATGGTGCTGACCGTACCCACCCAGTGGATCCTGCCCGCGAGGGATTTCCGAGGCATTGTGGTCAACGTGGCTGAACTCAGACTTTATTTCTACTTTAACGATGGAGGACCCCGGGTAATGACCTTCCCTGTGGGCATCGGCGACCTGGACTGCCCGACCCCGGTGGGAAGATTCAGGGTACAGGAGAAACGAGCCCATCCCACATGGTTCATTCCGCCCTCGCTCAAAGAGAAATACAAGGTCGAAACCATCCCGCCGGGGCCGGACAATCCGCTGGGACAATACTGGATCGGCATCGGCAAAGAATACGGTATTCATGGGACGGATATGCCGTGGTCTGTGGGACGTCTGGTGACCCGGGGCTGTATCCGTCTCTATCCGGAGGATATGGAACAGCTTTTTAATTACGTCAATATCGGCGTCCCGGTCAAAATTATTTATGAACCCGTGAAGCTCGCCCTTGTCGGGGAAAGATGTTATGCAGAAGTTCACAAGGATGTTTACGGAAGGATAGAAGATATGGTGGGGGACGGTTTTCGATTGTTAATGGCGGAGAATTTTGCCCACAAGGTTGACATCCAGCTATTTTATAAGGCTCTGGTCTGCCAGAACGGGCTGCCGGTGGACATTACCCGGACAGAATGAAAATCGCCTCGGCTTTGTTCCCTGCCCGTTCCGCTCTTTCCTTAACCTCCGATTTCCTAAATTCCGTGGAAACCTTTGCCGTGCCCGACCCATCCATCGCCTGGGTCGCCTGTGCCTGAACGGAACCACGCTTCCGCCCGCCCGTAGATGGTGCGCCCTACCTTACGGGATATTTCCCCACACCAAAATGAATCCCTTCATCCAATAGTTTGAATCCCTCGGCCTATGGACATATTGTTTCAGTTCAGCCAGCATACCACTAATGAGTTGTCCAAACACGGTCCTTTATCAGAATCGCTATCGATACCACCCGTTCCAAATATAGGAGGAGGATGAAAATGCCCACTTACGAGTTTGCGTGCCTGAAATGCGAAAAGCCCTTTACCCTTTTGATGTCCATTTCCGAATACGAAAAGAGGGACTTTCAATGTCCGGCCTGTAAAAGCAAAAAGGTAAAACAGCAAATCACATCCTTTCAGACCAAAACCAGCAGAAAAAGTTGACGGGGGGACGAGAAATGAACCTAAGACCATTGCATGACCGGGTAATCGTCGTACGCCTTGAGAAAGATCAGAAAACCCCTGGAGGCATCATCATCCCCGATACGGCCAAGGAGAAACCCCAAGAGGGAAAGGTGGTGGCTGCCGGCCCTGGAAAGATGGATAAAAATGGTGTGCGTGTCCCAATGGGCGTCAGGACGGGCCAAAAGGTCCTTTTCGGAAAATATGCGGGAACGGAGATCAAGATTGACGGCGTGGAACATCTGATCATGCAGGAAGACGACATCATCGGAATTATGGAAGAATAGCCGAAGGAGGGTTCCGGCAATGGCGGCAAAGAAGATCGTGTACGATGTGGAGGGCAGGTCCAGGATGCTGAAAGGGGTGAACACCCTTGCGGATGCCGTAAAGGTCACCCTTGGGCCGAAAGGGCGAAACGTCCTCATTGAAAAATCATGGGGCTCCCCCAAGATCAGCAAAGACGGGGTCAGCGTCGCCAAGGAGATTGAACTCTCCGACCGATTTGAAAACATGGGCGCCCAGATGGTCAAGGAAGTGGCCGCCAAAACCTCTGAGGTCGCCGGCGACGGCACCACCACCGCCACCATCCTGGCTCAGGCCATCTACCGGGAAGGGACCCGGCTGGTGGCGGCAGGGGCGAATCCAATGGCGCTCAGGCGAGGTATTGAGAGAGCGGCGGGTCTGATTGTGGATGCGCTGAAAGGTTTGAGCAAACCCACGAAGGAGCGGAAAGAAATCCAGCAGGTGGGAACCATTTCGGCAAACAACGACGCGGCCATTGGCGGTATTATTGCGGAAGCCATGGAAAAAGTCGGCAAGGAAGGGGTGATCACGGTTGAGGAAGCCAAAGGGATGGAAACGACCCTCGATATCGTTGAGGGCATGCAGTTTGATCGCGGTTATCTGAGTCCGTACTTTGTAACGGATCCGGAAAAGATGGAAGTTGAACTGGAGGAGCCCCGCATCCTTCTGCATGAAAAGAAGATCAGCGGCATGAAGGATCTCCTCCCAGTTCTGGAAGAAGTGGCCCGTATGGGCAAACCTCTCCTCATCGTTAGTGAGGATGTGGAGGGTGAGGCATTGGCGACTCTGGTGGTAAATAAACTTCGGGGGACGTTGAAGGTTGCGGCTGTCAAAGCCCCAGGGTTCGGAGACAGGCGGAAGGCCATCTTGGAGGACATTGCAATCCTCACCGGGGGCCGGGTGATCAGCGAAGACCTGGGCATCAAGTTGGACAAGGTAGGCCTCAGCGATCTGGGAACCGCCAAGCGGATTCACATCGATAAGGAAAATACCACCATTATTGAAGGGCGCGGAGACCGTGACGAGCTGACCGCCCGAATAAAGCAGATTCGGATTCAGATCGACGAAACCACGAGCACCTACGACCGGGAGAAGCTTCAGGAAAGGTTGGCCAAGCTGATCGGCGGGGTGGCGGTCATCAAGGTGGGGGCCGCCACCGAGGCGGAGATGAAGGAGAAGAAGGACAGGGTCGAAGATGCCCTGAATGCCACCCGGGCGGCGGTGGAAGAAGGCATTGTGGCCGGCGGAGGAGTCGCCTATATCCGCGCAGTAAAAGCGCTCGACAATGTCAGCTTTGAAGGGGATGAACAAATGGCCGTGAAACTCATCCGGCGTGCCCTGGAAGAGCCCATTCGGCAGATTGCCGAAAACGCCGGTTTTGAAGGCTCCACGGTGGTCATGCGGGTCATTGAGGGAGAGGGGGATTTCGGCTTTAATGCGGAAACGGGGGTCTATGAAGATCTCATGGCCGCGGGGGTTGTGGATCCCACCAAGGTGACGCGATTTGCCCTTCAAAATGCCGCCTCGGTGGCGGGTCTTCTAATGACCACGGAGGCCATGGTGGCTGAAAAACCTGAAAAGAAAAAGATGGCGATGCCGGATATGCCGCCGGAAGACATGTATTGACGGTTGGCTCAGCAAAGTCCGGTTTGTGGGAGGAAAGAGCAGTTGGATGTTTAACCGTGAACAATCATGAAAAAGTAGGAGGAATGTGATGGAAATGCGTGATTTGGTACCCTGGAGCCGTCCGGGGGATGTCATGGGCCTAAGAAATGAGATGAATAGCCTGTTTGATCGTTTCTTCGACTGGAGACCCTTTACCGGGGGGAGTGGCGTGTCGATTTGGAGACCTGCGCTGGATGTATCGGAGACGCCCAAAGAGGTGCTGGTCAAGGCGGAACTGCCGGGAATGGATCCAAAGGAAATCGATATCAGCCTGCACGACAATGTGTTGACCGTCAAGGGAGAGCGAAAGCAGGAGAAAGAGGAGAAGGACGAGAATTATCACCGCATGGAGCGGAGCTATGGTTCATTTGTGCGTTCGCTTCGGCTTCCTGCCGAGGTGGAATCGGAGAAGGTGGACGCTGCCTATAAGGATGGCATCCTGACGATCAAGCTCAAGAAATCGGCAAAAGCCGCAAAAAAGAAGATTGAGATCAAGGCAGGCTGATCCATAGTCTCTCTCCAGGGTGGTTCAGCCGGGCGGCAGGTCCCAAGGGATTCTTCCCGCCCGGCTCAAGAATTGTCCCCAAAGAAAGGAATTTTCAAACAAGTGCATAAATTGGGGAGTCTGAAGATGCCAAAACAAGTCTCCTACAGCAAGATAGAAAAAGAAGTGCGGCCGATGTTACGGGAGAACATTGGCCTTACCGAATCAACTGAAGATGTGAAGAAGTTCTTTGTCTATGCAGCGAAAGAACTTTTGGAAAGGGTCCTGGACGGGAAAATTTCATTTCGGTATGAAGATATCGCTCTGGCGCCCGATGAAGAGGATGGGTTTACAATCAGCCCGTCGCTCAGAGGTGACGAGCATTTCGGAAAAGCCTGGAAGGATTCGGATCTGCCTCATATCCTGAGACGAATGGCCGAAGTTTCGCTGAAGCGGTATGTTCATCTAAAAAAACTCCCGGACAAAACAGAAGCGAAAATCTACCCCAGGCCGGGGTGATGCGGCTCTTGGTTATGTGATGATATTGACGCTGTTTGAGAATTGTGTTAGATAGAAATATAATGTGGCTATTCCAAACTCGGGATAGCGTAGTGGTGTGCCCTGTCGTTCTATCTTACGTCGGGGCATAATTTTTTTGTAATGGTGGGAAGGAGGGGGCAAGATGAAAAAGATGAAAAGGCAGGTTGAGCGAGTTCTGGTTTTTGTTCTCTGTTGTTTGTTTTTCACGGCCTTTACCGCTGTAGCCGTCGAAAAGAGTCCTGCGGCAAAAGGGGTGCCCAAAAAGGCAGCGGTAGCAAAATCTGCAAAAAAGCGTGCCCCAAATAAAGATGTACTGCAGATTCAGGAAGCGCTCAACAAAGAGGGGTTTAAACTCAAGGTGGATGGGTTGATGGGGCCTAAAACCAAAGGGTCGTTAAAAAAATACCAGAAGAAGAATGGTCTGAAAGTAACCGGCAAGGCAAACAAAGCCACATTGGATAAGCTTCTCAAGAAGAGGAATGGATGACGAAGAGATAAAAATCGGTTACCAATTCTTAAACCGAAATCGTCAGTGCGTCCCCCTCGTCCCGATTCAAAGGGGGTGTGGCGTTAGAGAACGAATGAGGGGTCAGATTCATCCCTTGACGGAACGCTCCCATGGGAGCGGGATTTTCAGAAATGTTTCAAGAAGTGTGAAAAGAGGGGGTGGAGGCCCCCTCTCTTTTTGAATATTCATCCCGCTGCAAACCGGGAGCTACCATGTGAGAGACTCAGAGCAAGTGATACAGCCCTCCAAGGACGTTCACGCTGTTGAATAATAGGGATTCCGTCGGGGAATGCAACAGCTGGTCTTGCCGCACATTCTTATTGCTTTTTTCGCCAATCTCCTCTAATGATGCCCTGCCATTTACTCGACCGATTTCAGATAAAGGTTTTTGATGAGCATCCTTAACTTGGAAAAGAACGTTCTGGAGACATACCGGGCGCTGGACAGACATATCAAGAATTTTCAACTCCGCTCCGGATTGCGGTGCGGACACCATTGCGGTGCCTGCTGCGACAGTTCCCGTGTAGAAGCAACCACACTGGAGTGTTTACCCCTGGCTTACGCAATATTTCGCAGAGGACGGGAGGATGTCGTTTCTCTCTCTATCGAAAGGAATTTAGGCGAGGACGATTATCAGTGCGTGCTCTACCTTCCCGATTCCGAAAATTCAGGACTGGGGAGATGTTCCTGGTATCCGTTTCGCCCGCTGATCTGCCGCCTCTTCGGATATGCCGTTAGAAAGAACAAGTACGGAAAACTGGAGCTTTCCGCGTGCAGGGTCATGCAGGACCACCCTTTTGAAAACCAAAGCCCCAGGTTGCCGGACACCCTGGAACATCTGAATCCACCTGTTTATCAAAGCAGTTTCCTCCGGATTGCATGTCTGGACCCGGCTACGGGCTTCCATCTGCTACCTATCAATCATGCAATCAAGGAAGCCATGGAGTACGTTTACTGGCACAGGCCCAAAACACGGCCCCGTTACAGGAAAGCGGCGTAGCAATTTCGCTGCCCGGATGCACAAGATAGATCCACCTTTTCCCCGCATCAATCCAGGGGCCTTCGTCCGTATTACCGTGGTTGATTTCGGCGTCCTCAATACGGTTGCTTGCACTTTCCCAATAATCCTCCTTGTGAGTTTGATCTATGGAATTAATTTCGATCGCACTACCTTTTGTGAAAGTAATCGGCGCCTTCTGCCTTATGCTGGTTGGCATCAGGAACAGACTGGGACTGGCCTTATCCATTTTGGCGGGAGGTTGGTTTATGGGGCTGGTTTGCGGGCTTTCCACCGGGGTGTTGGTTAAGACCAGTGGGTTAGCGCTTACGCAGGAAAAATTTCTCTTTCTGGTTACCATCGTCGGCTCCATACTCATTCTCTCTGATGCCCTGGAAAAATCGGGCCAGTCTACACGACTTATGGAGGTATTGTCCGGTTATCTTGTTCGACCGCGATTGCGGTTGATATTTTTCCCGGCCCTAATAGGGCTGCTGCCAATGCCCGGAGGGGCAATATTTTCGGCTCCAATGGTAAAAGCCGTCAGCGCCAACATGACTCTTGGTAACGAAGACAGGGCTGTGGTCAATTATTGGTTCAGGCATGTCTGGGAGATGGCCTGGCCGCTTTATCCGGGAATAATTCTGACCGTTGCCCTTGCCGATATTCCGATCAGCGCACTGATCGGCAGATCTTGGCCGGGGGTTGTCGCCATGTTCGGTATCGGCTGGCTCTTTTTCTTGAGGCCGGGAGTGTTGAATACCGGCATGTTACAACAAGAGACGGACCGGACTAAAGGGAGTCTCAGAAAGATCGCAGCGGAAGGACTCCCGCTGATCGTCGCCATAGTCGGTGCAATTGGTCTGGAGGCCCTGCTTTCCAGATTTTCCCCAAAGATTTCATTTGAGTGGGGAGTCATTACCGCCCTGGTCAGCGCAATCGTTTGTGTGATGGCCCAAAATCAGCTTGGCGTCAGCTTTCTTTCCTCGATCCTGAAGAAAAGAAGCCTTTGGACCATGCTTATGGTTGTCGCGGCAATCTTTGTTTTCAAGGATGTGATGCAGGCGGCTGGAATTGTTCAGGCAATGGCTGCAAGTGCCGGCGGCGGAGTCGCCTTGTTTGCGGCAGCAGTATTTCTTCCATTCCTGGTGGGGATGGTTGCTGGAATAAATGTGGCCTTTGTCGGGGCGACGTTTCCGCTCTTGATCGGTCTCCTGCATTCTCTTGGTATGGAGGATCAAATGGTGCCCTACTTGATTTTAGGATCCTTTTCCGGTTTTACCGGGGTTATGGTTTCCCCGATTCATATCTGCTTTGTCCTTACCTGCAATTACTTTGCTACGGACCTGGCAGGATCCTGGCGAAGAATAGTGGCGCCCTCGATCTGTTTTGGGCTGTCCGGTGTCCTTCTCTTTTGGTTTCTCTTACCCTGATCTATATATGACAAATTCCTTTGGTGCCCGGTTCAAAGAAAAAAGGGCGATTCAAATGAATCGCCCTTTCCTGATTCGAATTAATATAAAAACGTCCCGATTAGAACAGGCCGCTCACCTTTCCGGTCGTGGTATCCACGTCAATCCGCCTGAAGGCGGGGTTGGAACCGGTACCAGGCATCAGGCTGATGGCGCCGGCGCAGGGGCACAGGAACTTGGCGCCCGAGTAGATGAGCACGTCCCGGATGGGGAGGGTCCAGCCCTTGGGCACGCCCTTGACGGTCGGTTCGTGGGAGAGGCTCAGGTGAGTCTTAACCATCATGGTGGCGAAGTCGGCGTACTTGGGATCGTTCTCCAGCATTTTGGCTTTGGCTTCCGCTTCCGGGGACCAGGCCACGCCGTCGGCACCGTAGACTTCCTTGGCGATTTTATCAACACGATCGCGCAGTTTCATCTCCAGCGGATAGAGGAATTTGAAATCGTTTTCCTCGTTACAGGCATCGATCACGGCATCGGCGAATTCAAGGGCCCCTTCGCCGCCCTTTTCCCAGTGCTTGGACTCGGCACATCGTGCTCCCGCCGCCTCGGCCGCCTTGCGTACGATGGCGCATTCGGCGTCGGTGTCGGTGTAGAAACGGTTGATGCAAACGACCGGGTTGATGCCGGCCTTGCGGATGACGCCGATCATGTGGACCATGTTCTCGCAGCCCTTTTCCACCAGCTCCAGGTTCTCCTTGGTGTAGACTTCATCCAAAGCGATACCCGGAGTGACCTTGGGGCCGCCGCCGTGCATTTTGAGCGCCCGGATGGTAGAGGTGAGGACCGATACGTTCGGTTTCAGACCGCTGAAGCGGGATTTCACATTCCAGAATTTCTCAAAGCCGATATCCGCCGCAAATCCGGACTCGGTCACATGGTAATCAAACAATTTCAGGCCCACGCGGTCGGCAATGATGGAGGACTGACCCACGGCGATATTGGCAAAGGGGCCGGCATGCACCATACAGGGGTTGTACTCGGCGGTACACATGAGGGTGGGGTTGATGGTGTTGCGCATGAACGCGGTCATGGCGTTGCCCACTTCCAGATCGCCGGTGGTGACCGGTTTGCCGCTCTTGTCAAAGGCCACGGTGATGTTGTTGAGGCGTTCCTTTAGGTCGGCCAGATCCCGGATAACCGCCAGGATTGCCATACATTCCGAACCCACGGCGATGCCGAACTTGCTCTGCATGGTGAAACCGTCAAAGCGTCCGCCCATGCCGATGACGATATTTCGAAGGGACTGTGCACAGAAGTCGATGATCCAACCCATTTCAACGCGGGTGGGGTCGATGTCGAGGCGACGCATGCCGGTCAAGCGCTGAAGCTGTTCGTCGTTGTAATTTCGCTCATGCTGCATGCGGCTGGTCATGGCCACCATGGCCAGGTTGTGGGCGTTCATGATGTCGTTGATGTCGCCGGTGAGTCCCAGTGAGAATTCGGTCATGGGGATCAGAAGCGAATTACCGCCGCCCGCCGCGGTTCCCTTGACGTTCATGGTGGGGCCGCCGGAGGGTTGCCTGAGAGCGCCGCCCACGCTAACGCCGCGCATGCCCAACCCTTCCATGAGACCGCAGCTTGTGGTGCTTTTTCCTTCGCCCAGAGGCGTGGGGGTAATGGCCGTAACTTCAATGTACTTGCCATCCGGTTTGTTCTGGAGACGGTCGATGATTTTCAGAAAATCGAGTTTGGCCAGTCTTCCCATGGGAAGCATTTCTTCCGGCTCAAGACCCAACTTGTCCCGCCATTCATCAGGTGTCGGCATGTTCTTCTCGGCAGCTTCGGAAATCTGCCAGTCTGCCATTTCTACTGCGTTGTAAGCCATTCCTTAAATCCTCCTTAATATGGTTGTGATGTTTCTGCAGGTTCGGAAACTGACCCGCTCCAATTGCCTTTTAAACATTTAAATTAAAGCAGAAATTTTTTGGAGTTCTTCCACCTATCATAAAAAAAATAGGTCGTCAAGTGACGTTTTTCACAAGTGAAATATTCCTTGAATATAAAGCCGTTGACACGGGCTTCCGTGAATGTTATTGCCGGGTTCTATGCCGAAAGGATTTTGAAAGACTCGCGAGATGAGAGATTGAAAAATACCCCCATATCACTCAGAGGAATGATTTATGCTTCTCTTTTCGGGGCCGGCACTGCCGCGGGCGCATATATCATTATCCCCCTGCCGCCGGTTCCCATTACCCTTCAGACCCTCTTTGTCGGCCTGGCCGGAGCGCTTCTGGGGGCACGGCTCGGGGCCCTGAGCCAGGTGATTTATCTCCTCATCGGAATCATCGGTCTGCCCGTATTTAACGGTGGAAAAGCCGGACTGGGGGTTCTCTTAGGCCCGACCGGCGGCTATTTGATCGGATTTGTGGCCGGTGCCTGGGTCATCGGCGCCCTGGTTAACCTGAAAAGAAATCCCGGCTTTGCATGGACCGTTGCCGCCCTTGCCGCGGGAACTGTTGTGATCTATCTTCTGGGTGTGGCCCAGCTTTTCCTGGTGGCCAAACTTTCCCTTAATAAAGCGATTGCCGTGGGTGTGTTGCCGTTTCTGATAGGGGATTTGGTGAAAATTCTGGCGACGGCCTTTGTTGTTCAAAAGATCAAACCCAGGTTCAGGCTTCAGGGACCCGCGGCATGATTCGGGTTCAGAATCTATTCCACACCTATGAGGGTGATGAAACACCGGTACTCAAAGGAATAAGCGTCGAAATCCCACGAGGCATTCACTTAGGGCTTATCGGTCCCAATGGTTGTGGAAAAACCACCCTCGTCAGACACTTAAACGGCCTTCTGACCCCAACGCGTGGTGATGTGCGGGTTGAAGGGCTGAGCACCACCAGCGCGCCCGACCTTTTCCGCATTCGACAACTGGTGGGAATGGTCTTTCAAAACCCGGATAACCAGATTGTGGGCATGACCGTAGAAGAGGATGTGGCGTTTGGGCCCGGGAATCTGGCGTTGCCCTCCCATGAAATAGGCCATCGGGTTCAGGAAGCGCTGGCGCAAGTGGGACTTGAATCCTTTGCCCATAAAGCCCCTCACGCCTTGTCAAATGGTGAAAAGCAGTTGGTTTGTATGGCAGGCGTTCTTGCCATGAAACCCCGGTATATTATTCTGGATGAACCCACCGCGTACCTGGACCCCGCCGCTCGGAAAATGGTTCTTGACGGAGTGCAAAAGCTACACGCACAAGGTATCACCATCATTCATATTACCCACCATATGGATGAAATTGCCGGTGCAGACCGGGTTTTGGTCATGGACCGGGGCCGTGTTATCCTGAGCGAAAAACCCGAGGCGATTTTTTCACAAGTCGAATTGCTTAAGGAATTGGGCCTGGACGTTCCTGAAGTCACCGAACTCATGTGGCGCCTTCACGCCATGGGTCATCCGGTTCGTACGGATGTCCTGACTCTTGAGGAGGCCTGCCGGGAGCTGGATTCTTTCCTATCTCACGCAAAGGCGCAAAGCCGCCGAGGGGTCTAGTCGGTTGGAATTCTTTCAATGATTCATCTGGGGCAATACATTCCGCGCTCATCCATCATCCACCGTCTGGACCCCAGGGTTAAGCTGGCAGCCACCGTCATTTTGAGCGTCATGATTCTAAAGGGGGATATGCTGACCCAGTGCTGGATCACCGCTTTTCTGCTGATCCTTGTTCCCTTAAGCCGTCTCAATTTCAACCACCTTCGAGCGGCATTTCGTCCCATGCTCATTTTTCTGGGGTTCCTGTTTTTCGTTCATCTTTTATTTACAGCGGGAACCCCCGTTCCACCCTTTCCCCAGTGGTCCGTCACCGTAACCTATGAGGGCCTTCAAACGGGGGCCTTCGTCATATGGCAGTTTTCACTGCTCATTCTGAGTGCCGCCATTCTGACCATGAGCACGCCGGCCGGCGAACTCATCAGCGGCATTGAACGGATCCTGCGCCCTCTTAAAGGTGTAGGGATACCATCGCACGATGTGGCCCTGATGATATCCATGGCCATGCGGTTTGTACCCACCATACTCGATGAGCTGAACAGAATCAGGGAAGCCCAGACAGCCCGGGGCGCATGCTTCAAGACCGGCCCCCTTTTACGAAGGATGAGATCCGCCGCATCCTTACTGATACCCTTGATCCAGGGCACCATGAGACGGGCCGATGCCCTGGCAATGGCCATGGAAAGCCGGGGGTACAACCGCGGACCGCGAACCTATTTGCGGGAACTGCGAATGAAAGGGAAGGACTATCTTGCCCTGCTTCTGTTCGCCTTAAGCGTGGGCTTGGATCTGGGCGGGCGCTATTTACTGCATAATGGCCTGGGATAGCATCAGGGCTTATCCTTGAAGTAGCGTTCTACTCTTTTGAGGGAAGCCGGTTCCCAGCCTTTCAGGAATCTCCCTTTAGCGGCCATGACGCGTTCCACCGATTCATGAAGCCTTCCAAGCAGCGCCTCATCGGCGAGCAGCCGGTTTCTCAACCGATCCATGGCGTCCCGGACAAGCTCCTGGTCTTCACAAATCAACAATATGTCATTTCCCGCCTCAAAGGCTCTCACCGCCCCTTCGGCCACACCCGGATCTTTCTTGATCGCGCCCATTTCCAGATCATCGGTGATGATCAGTCCTTTAAGCCCCAGCCGTTCCCTCAGCAGTTCCGTGATGATTGAATAGGAAAGCGTTGCCGGAAAACCCTCATCCAACCCCGGGTACAGGGCATGGGAGGTCATAAGGGCGGAAACCCCTTCTTTAATGGCATCCTGAAAGGGGGGAAGGTGAACGGCTTCCATTTCCTGTTGATCCGCGTTAATGGTGGGGAGATATTCATGGGGATCCAGGCGCGCCTTTCCCAAACCGGGAAAGTGCTTTCCAACCGCCATGACGCCGTTTTCCTGAAGCGCTTTTATGACAATCCGCCCCAGATGTCCCACACGACCCGGGTCCTCCCCGAAAGTTCGACCTTCAAGGACCCGGTCCACCTGCCCCTTGGGCACATCCAGCACCGGGGCCATATCCATGTTCAGGCCTACCAGCCGCATTTCCATTGCGGTTACCCGGCCAAAAAGAGCGGCCATCCCATCGGAATCGGGACCGTCACCGATGGCACTGTTACCCGGAAAGCTGCTGAAAGGTTCCCTCAGCCGCGCCACACGCCCACCTTCCTGATCCACCGCCAGAAAAAGGGGAACGCCATGGTATTTGAGCGCCGTTTCCTGGAGATCATTCGTGAGCGTGGCCACTTGAAGGGGATCAACGATATTCCGCTTAAACAAAATAATGCCACCCACACCCCTGTCACGAATAAGGGACCGGGTCCCTTCATCCATATGAATTCCGGGCATACCGATCATAAAGAGTCTGCCCACATGATCATGAAATTCTGAAAGCTCAAGGGTGGAATGCATGAAGGGTCCTTTCTTTTGCTGAAAACAGCATTGACATGATCCTTCATCATGTATAATCAGTAACTAACAATTGCAACGGAAAAATAGACCCATGAAAGCAATGATTCTGGCAGCCGGCCTGGGAACCCGGCTGGCGCCCCTCACAGATAACAGACCCAAACCACTGGTTCCCGTGGGAAACCGGCCGATCATCGACCATACTATTTTCTGGCTGAAGGCCCACGGGGTGAATGAGATGGTTGTAAACACCCATCATCACCCGAACCTGCTTCGAAATCATCTGGATGGAGGGCGGCCCTTCGGCGTGAAGATTCACATCAGCGAGGAATCGGAAATCCTGGGCACGGGGGGCGGCCTTCAAAAGACCCGCTGGTTCTGGGACCGTGAGCCTTTCATTGTGGTCAACGGCGACATTCTGACGGATATCGACCTGTTGTCCGCTTACGAAGCCCATGGAAAGAGAGACGACCTGGTGACCCTGGTGCTTCATGATTTTGCACCGTTTAATCAGATCAAGCTCAACAGCCATGAAGATATTCTGGAGATCAACCCCACTCCGGAAATGGGACGGTTTGCGTTCACGGGTATTCACATTATAAAACCGGAAGTGCTGGATCATATTCCGCCCGGGCGCTTTTCCTGTATTCTCGAGACATATCGTTTTCTCATTCGAGCAGGACTCCCTTTAAGGGGACATGTGGTACAGGACCACTACTGGCGGGATGCGGGTACCATTGAAAGCTATATTGAAGCCAACCGGGAAATGTTGAACGGGGACCCGTTTCTGTTGGGCCGAAAATGCCGGATTCATGATCATGCCCGGCTGAAGGACTGGGCTGTCCTGGGCGACGGCGTTTGTGTCGAAAAGGGGGCGGAAATTTCCCGGTCCATTCTATGGGGAAACGTCACCGTTAAAGAAGGGGTTCGCGTCATCGACAGTATCATCACGTTCACCGGCGAGGTGATGGATGATCTGGTGGGGGTCGTTCGATAGGGAGGGGAATTTGAGCGGTATATGGATCATCATTTCAAACAAAAACTCACGGATTTTGTAAAGACGGCATGTTCAGAGGATAAAAGTTTTTCGATTGATCCTCTGGCCGGTGACGGATCACACCGTGTTTTCTGGCGGGTCAGCGCAACGAAATCCGGGCGATCCTTCATATCAATGGCCAATCCTCCGGAAACGGCAGACCGGATTCGTGAAAACAACGCCTACGTCAAGATTGCCCTTCACCTTCGGCAAAAAGGGGTCCCCCTTCCCGATATTCATTATTACGACCTTGCCAGGGGATGGTTTATTATGGAAGATCTGGGATCTCTGAGCCTTCAGGACGTGGCCCTTTCGAGCGAAGATCCGGTTCCGGTCTACAAAAAGGTTTTGGAGCACCTTTTTCGGTTGCAAACCCTCGGAGGTGAAGGGTTTGATACCGCATGGTGCGCTCAGACGAAACGGTATGACAGAACGGTGATGAAGACCTATGAAGCCCACTATTTCAGAGATGCCTTTCTGAAAGGGTTTCTGGGGTATGAAGGACCTATTGTCCATCTCGAAGCCGCCTTTAACCATCTGGCCGAAAAAGCGTCCCGTGCGGACGGGCAGTTCTTGATGCACCGGGATTTTCAATCCAGAAACATCATGGTGAAGGGTGAAAGAGTCGGTATCATCGACTGGCAGGGGGGGCGGTTGGGCCCTCTGGGCTACGATCTTTCGTCGATTCTATTCGACCCTTACGTCCGGTTGTCCCATTCTCAAAAGCAACAACTCTACGATGCCTACCTGATTCTGCTCCAAGAGCGTAACCCCGAATGGGTCGCGCCTTTTGAAAGGGACTACCCGTACCTGGCCATTCAACGCAGCCTGCAGATCCTGGGAGCCTTTTCATTCTTGTCAAAGGTCATGAAAAAGACCTATTTTGAAGCTTACATCCCCCATGCCCTGAAAACCCTTGGAGAACTGATTGATTCATCGGAAGATCCGGGCCTCGAGCCTCTTGGACAGCTTGTTGCCACCATAGAGCTTCCGGATCATCCTTGAACGAAAGGGAAACCGACCGTGAAAAGAAAGAAACTTTTTGATGCCGGGCAAATGGTCACTGCTTTAAACGGGCAGACCGCAATGGTCATGGGCCAGGCCATGTACCACAGGGCCAAAGAAGCCCTTCGTGAAGGGAATAAGGCGGGACGCTACTTTGCTCCGGGCTGCTGCCATCATCCCGATTACGTCACCCAGGTGCCGGTGCTTTTTGAAGACGGGACCTGGGATGTCATGCGGTCCATGAACCTTAAAAAGCAGCCTGATATTGCTGAAGAAAAGAATATAGCAATTCAGCGCATTATACGGGAAAACAATCTGGCGGAATAGGAGGCCAATGATGGAAGACTGCATTTTTTGTAAAATCGTTAAGGGAGAAATTCCCAGTTTCAAGGTGTATGAGGATGATCAGGTTCTCGCTTTTATGGACATTAACCCCATATCTCCCGGGCATACCCTGATTATTCCCAAGAACCACGCGGCAAACCTGAAGGAAATTTCCGAGGAGGATCTCGCAGCCGTGCACAGAGCTTCCAAAAAAGTAATGCCTGCCATTGAAACGGCATTAAAAGCATCCGGTGTGGCCTGCGTCCAACTGAACGGCAGAGGCGTTAATCAGGTGGTCATGCACTACCATCTTCACCTGATTCCCAAAGTTCCTGAAGGACCGGATCTTCCCGTTTCCAAATGGGAAATTATACCGGGGGATATGAATGAGATCAAAGGGACTGCTGAAAAAATCTCGAGTGCCGTCAATAGCCGTTAAATTCAAAGATAAGGAGCAGCCGGTTCTTCATGGGGTTTCTCATTGCTGTAATAGCTGTTTATCTGATTCTGACGCTCTTTTTGACATATCTGCTCCATCAAATTCCCCGCAGACCCGTTGAGGACGAACCTGACTGGGGTCGCGTTAAGGACGTTCAGATTCCCGCTGTTGACGGGGGACTCCTGGAAGCCTGGGTTGTGGAACCGGATATTCCGTCCAGAGGAACGGTTTTGCTGTCCCATGGTTGGAGCCGGAACCGGGACCGCATGACGGGTCGGGCACGGGTTTTCGGCAGGCTGGGGTTTAAAACGGTGTTTCACAGTGCCCGGGATCACGGAAATTCCACCCCTAACCGATCCATGAATGCATTTCGTTTTGCTGAAGATATCGAAGCCGTCCTGAACTGGCTGGACGAACCGGTTCTCTTGTATGGGCATTCCGCGGGTGCGGCCGGTGCCATCCTGGCGGCCTCGCGGCAGCCGGATCGTATCCGGCTTCTATTTCTGGAAGGGTGTTATGCCCGAACCAGAGAAGGGCTGCGCGGCCTTTATCGAAGCGTGAACCTTTTTTTTGGACTGGTTTTCGGGCCCATGATCGTTTTATGGATGGACATTTATTACCGGTTTCAAATGGATACCGTAAGCCCCGAGCGACTGGCCAAAACCATCCATGTACCGGTTCTCCTCATTCACGGTGAAAAAGACCGGAGTTTTCCCCTTCACCATGCCTGGCGCCTCCGGGACGCTTTCCCTGAAGGCGGGGCTGAATTATTTGTGGCCAAGGGCTCCAACCACAGCAACTCGAGCCTGGATCCCCGATACGCCGAGGCCATGGAATCTTTTGTATCACGACATTTAAAGGACCATTGAGCGTTCCCGCTAATCAGGATTCAGCTGGTGTGAAATGAAATTTATGGAACTTCTGATCATAAAAAACAGCAACGAGTATGTGCGGATCAAAGAAGATGCCTATCTCTTTGTCGGGCTCGACAAGGCAAGCGTTTTTCCCTTTGAAAAACTCGAAACCGTTCAGGCACACGTTGGGAAACTTCGGGCAAAGGGATTTGAGAATGTGGGCATCTATAGGCTTAAACTGAGCGAAGAGCCGTATATTCAATAGACATCGTAGCTCAAATATCGAAACCCTCATAATACCGCGCCTCGATCAGGTTTCCTTCAGGATCTCGGAAATAGACAGATGTTCCGGTTCCGTGCGCGCCCCAGCGAGAGACAGGGCCTTCTTCGATAGGAACATTGCCGTCCTGAAGTCGCTCCAAGAGATTTGACCAAGTTTCTTTGCCCAAAGCGATGCAGAAATGGTTTAAGTTTTCACGGCCGTCTCCCTTCCGAGCGCTTTTCTCCCAAATCGTTTTTGGAAACAGATCGATAATCGTATTCGAATTGAGCCGCACAGACGCAAACGGGACCTCTCCTGCGCGGTATTGTGAAAGACGTTCCGGCTTAAACAATAGAACATTTGTGTAAAAATCAATCATCTTCTCATCATCTTCCACATTTAAGACGATGTGATCCATCAAACAGTGCATAGCCAGCCCCCCCCCAAATAATTCTAAAAATCCATACATTCAGGCAACCTTATTTCAAAAGTCAGCATAAAACAAGGGGTGCGGGCCTGCTATTGACCAGAGCCATATAGGGGGTTTTTAATCCAGAGAAGATATGCGCCCTCTAAAGGGTGTATATCTCCTCGGGCAAATCAACGTGAACATCCCTAAGTGCCGGGATTCGGGGTAGTGCTATTGCGCTTTGGTAAAAATGTGACACCCGCTACAGTCGTATTTTTTATCGTCTACGTGTTTTTCGTGTATTTTCTTGAAACGCTCACTCGTATTCCATTCATCCGATTCGTCTTTATGGCAACTGGCGCAAAGGGGTTTGCCGTTGTTGGTCTGTTTCGGCGAATATCCTAAAGCGTTAAAATCCATCCGCCCGCCGCTACTGTGACATTGGGTACATGAGAGCGCATCGCCCGACGGCGCCACCTCATGGAACAGCCCCATGAACCGTTCGGTCCTGGCGAATTCGTGACCCTGGTAATTCCAGCCGACCGCCTCGACGCCCTTTTGAACCGCCTGGTCAATCACACCGGTTTGAAAGAACAGACCTATTTTGAGGGGCAGCAACCTTCTGTTGATGGAGTCGATGGGCTGATTCCCCTCATGGCGCTTGAACGCGTAGATTCTCGCCCCGGAATCGGTGATGCTGCCCATTGGAGCACTCATGGTAATGAAACCGTTTTCCTCGGGAATGGCCGCCTCACCGAACTGATAGAAATAAGACATACCGTTGAAGAAGTGGTATTCCGGAATTACGTTGGCCATTTTCAGATTGGACGGTTCATAGAGGCCCGTGGTTTCGTTCAACTCCCCAGGTTGACTCCAGTCCCGAGACATGTCGCTTGGGGCCACCTTGGCGAAGGTCGGTATGTGACACACGGTGCAATTCACACGATTGGTGTGTTGATTGAGCTTTTTGTCGTCGTGGGGAGTGTTGCCATGACATTTTTCGCATGAGACCTCGTCGAGTGAATCCAACGGTCTCAAGTCCGTTCCCCGCCCGGCGATCCGGTGATCAAACGTGGTGTGGCAATCGACGCAATTGAGTCCCGCACCTCCATTTTGTTTCGAGGCAAGATGAACGTCAAAGGAACGGGTGGCGTTCCGATGGGCCTCTTCCAGGTCACCCCGTTTGAAATTGTTTCCACCTCCTGCTTTTGTATGGCAATTAAGACAGCGGCCATTGGAAGGAAGTGTAATGTCCACTGCCGCCTGTAGCGTTCCGACAGCCATTTTTTCCGTATCCGGCACAAACCGGTACGCGCCGTCCACCATTTCCACTTTTCGTTTGTAATTCTCGGAGTGACAGATTAGACAATCGATGTTCTCCAGCTGGTTAACGCTGGCTTCCGCCTCGGGTTTTTGCCCTAGGCCCACATGGCATTTGGCGCAGCCGCCGTCCACGAGCTGGCCTGATATATTGGTCAACTTCCCGATCCAGTTGATATCGGGATAGATGCAGAAATCGTTGATCCCGCCCAGTTTGCCCGCATCTCCCGGATTGAGACCCACGGTTTCGGAAGTGCGTCCTTTCCACTGGTAATGAACGCTGCCGTGAACCGCCATGGCTTCGGGCGTGTGACAGGCCAGGCAGGTGGACGTTCCCTCGTAGGTGGCGAACCGGTTCGCGTGGGAGCCTTCCAGTGGAATGGCTTGATCCAGGATAGTCACCTGAAGCGTATCTGACCGGGAGATCCCGTTTTCAGTATAGGTGGCCGTAAGAACAACCACCTGATCGGCCGGCACATCCAAGGTGGTGAGTCCACCACCGGACATTTGTGCATAGATTGCATTATTCACCTGCCAAAGCGAAACATCAGTTACGTTCCGTGTGGTGCCGTCATTGTAGGTGGCCGTGACGGTGTAATCCGCCTGGGTCTTTTCGGCTACCTCAGACGGACCGATGATGCTGATGTCCGTTAAAACCAAAACCGCAGGGACATCCTTAATGGTGATTTGAAGCGCCTTAGACAGAGTGACATCTCCGTCCGTGTAGGTGGCGTTGAGGGTTATTTCAAGATCTTGGGTCACCTCATTGGCGGTCAGACGGTTACCCTCCATAACCGCACTTTGGGTTGCTGCCAACTGCCAATCGGCAAGCGCCGTCACATCTCGAGTCGTGCCGTCGCTGTAGACGGCGATGGCAGTGTAATTCGCCTCAGTTTTTTCCGCCACCTCCGAAGGGCCGCTGATGCTGATGTCCGTTAAAAGGGGATCTTCGGGGGACGTTACCACACCACAGTCTTCAGGGGCGTTTTTCACAGCCATTTCGGCCACGGCCCCATCCGTTTGGATTCGAATTCTGCAAGGCACCGAGGAGAGGCTATTAAATTTCTTCTGCCATCTGCCGTCGGATTCGGTTTTGGTGCTGCCCATTTCGCTTCCGCTTTCGACCCCGACAAACGCCACTTCGGCTTCCGAAGGGCCGGTCCCTTTAACCGATAGGATCTGCTCAGATGAGCTCCATTCAGCCGTATGAATGAGAACCGCCCGGCCACCCCTCTTCCGGGTTGCCTCGGTAAAACCGATGATTACCGCCCGAGTGCCGCTCATCACCAGCAGGGAGCCCGGAACCGAGGCCAGGTGCTCTTTGCTGAATTCAAATTTTCCATCATCTTCCGAACGGGTGGTTCCAAGGGTTTCCCCGGTGGCGGCGTTTTTTACGGCTACAAGATTTTTTCTTCCCGCACCGTATCCTTTCAGTTTGAGCGCTCCGTCGCCTGCTTTCCACTCAGCCCATGCCACCTGAAAATAGTTTGCGGCAGAGGCTTCTGAGATAAAACTGACCCCAAAAACCCCTGACACGAACATGATCATCAAGAAAATAAATCCACTCCGGGATTGGTGCCGTATCGACCTCTTCATAAATCGTCTCCCTTTCCAATAACAAAGATATTTCTTCACAGGCGGTTCCCTGAAAAAGAAACGCCCTTCGGAACGGATACCAACGGGCGTTGAAAACAGCATTCACTGTCGGCAACCCGGCAATCATAGCCCATCGGCTTTAGATCCGTGGTTTTGCGTCGCTGCTTTTCAGCAGTTTTGCCTTTTTCGACAAAAATTCTTCTTTAATCTTCAGCAAGACTCATGCCGTAAAAACCACAAAAGCATAATTGTTGTTAAAACAGTATCTTTAACAACAATTATGCTCCTTTGCTTGGTGCGGGTTGCTGTCCAAGGAAACGGGTGATTAATCAATTGATAAGCAAGAATGATAAAAGAACTTGATCACCGGATCTAAAAAACCGTATCATGGTTAAACATCTATTCTTAACCGAGCCATCTTACAGAGCGCTTCAAAAGGGTCTTGCTGAAGAATTCAAAATGCCGGAAATCATTGCCGAACACTCGAAGGGAGGAGAACCCATGGACGAAGAGGGCGTTAGCCGGTATTTCAGGGAAATTTTTGACCAGATTCCCGACGGCCTCATGGTCGTGGATCCCAAGGGGCGTATCCTTTTCGCCAATCAGGCCATGGCGCACCTGACCGGTTACGGTGTAAAAGAATTGACGGGATCACCATGTACCATCCTGAATTGTGATGTTTGTGAGATTTTTCGATCCGAAGCTAAACAACATTGGTGCCGTCTCTTTGAAGTCAAAAAGGTAAAAGGAAAACGATGCCTTTTCATGAAGAAAAACGGAACGTATGCTTCGGTTAAAAAAGATGCATCGATCTTGAAAAATTCAGAAGGCCATCTCCTGGGCGCCTTGGAGATATATCATGACATATCGGAGCTGGACAAGAAGGACCGACAGATCGAAGCCCTCTCCCGGAAAGTGAATGATGATGCCGGATTTTGCGGCATGGTGGGAAAAAGCGCCGTCATGAAAAGTGTTTTTCAGATCGTGGAAAAGGTGGCGCAAAGCGACGCACCCGTTCTGATCACCGGAGAGAGCGGAACCGGCAAAGAATTGGTGGCACAGGCGGTCCACCGGATGGGCACAAGACGGGAAGGCCCTTTGGTTCAGTTCAACTGCGCGGCACTCAACCCTTCGCTTCTGGAAAGCGAACTGTTCGGGCACGTGAAAGGAGCCTTTACCGGCGCCTACCGCCACCGGAAAGGGCGTTTCGAGGCGGCCCAGGGAGGAGATATATTTCTGGACGAAATCGGAGACCTTCCTTTGTCGCTTCAGGCCAAACTCCTTCGGGTGCTGGAAATTAAGCAGGTCGAACGGGTGGGAGATCATGCTGCCATCAATGTGGATGTTCGCATCATCACGGCCACTAACCGAAACCTTTCGGAGCGAATAAAGCAGGGGAAATTCAGGGAAGACCTTTATTTTCGCATCAATGTGGTACCCGTTCATCTCCCGCCGCTGCGGGACCGGATTGACGATATTCCCATGCTGATGAATGTTTTTATGCAGCGATTGCGGCAAAGTACTCAGAAGAAGCTCCAGGGGATCGATTCCGAAGTGATGGATTTCTTCATGCGATATGGGTGGCCGGGCAATATCCGGGAACTTAGGAGTACACTGGAATACGCATTCGTGGTTTCCGAATCCGGCGTGATCCATATGGACCATTTGCCGAAGAATTTAATCCCTTCGGATGATACGCCGCCGAGCCCGTCAGAGCCATGGGGCTCGAAAGAAAGGGAAGAAAAGGCGGCACTCTTAAAGGCTTTAAAAGAGAGTAAAGACAATCGGACACAAGCGGCAAAACTCTTGAAGGTGCACCGAATGACTGTCTGGAACCGTATGCGAAAATACGGAATCCATATCAAACAGGGCGTGACCGATCAGGAAATATTCCCTTAAGCGCTATTAGCGCCGAGGCTTTTGAAGCTTCATAAACGGCCGGGCCCCTATTCAGGCTGTTGGGGCCCATGGCAGGACCGCCGGTGTTAATTTCAATGACCTCCACCCCTCGCAACCGAACGATCCTTTTCTGCCTTTCATAATCGGCCATACGGGCGGTATTGATGGCGATGTGCTGCATTCGCCAGGGGGTGAACCGTCTTTTCATAAACCCGTTGCCCTCTTTCTTGACGTTTTCCGATGCAATAAAATGGATCAGTATTCGATCCAGATCACAAAGATCCGCCAGGGCTTCCACCGGCGCCTTGCCGCTGATGCCGCCATCCAGGTAGAGAGCGCCGTCTATTCTTGTGGGCTTAAAAAGCATGGGGACCGATCCCGAGGCCTGAATGGCCTTGATGAGATTCCCTCGAGTAAAAATCTTTTCCTTTTTGCGGGTAATGTCCACCGCTGAGATGGCCAAAGGCGTTTGGCACGCTTCAATCCGCTTCACCGGGAGCTTTTCCAGCAACGCCGCAAAGCCATTCCCCTTGAGATACCCGGCGTATCCCCTAAAGAGCCGTAAGGCACTGGCCAAAACCTTTGGAAAGGGGTCGGGATCCCAGAAATCGGATTTCTTCACATTGAACAATAGCGCCCTGATAGCGCTCCCTGGCATTTCGCAAGCCGCCATGGCCGCCACGATGGCCCCTGAACTGGCACCTGCATAGGCCGAAGGAACAAGGTTCATTTCTCGAAGGGCCGCCAAAAAACCCGCATGGGCAAAAAACCCGAAAAACCCCGAGGAAAAGGCAACGCCTACCCGGCCATAAGATCCTTCAGATGTGGAAATACCCGCGGTTACGGCCGCCATTTCACCACATCCTGAAGGGGAACCCTTTCCGATCGGCTGTTATTGATGGAAGCATCCGGATCGCCGTATCCGACGGCTACGCCGATGACCACCTGTTTCTCCTCTCTGAGGCTCAACTCCTCCTTGATATCCTCATCAAATGCCGTGATCAGGCCAATGGGGCAGGTGTTTAACCCCAAACCGTGCGCGGCCAGAACCAGATAGCCCACCAGAACACCAATGTCCGTGAGCCTGGCGCTTGAAAAAACCTGGTCAATGCTGATGATCACGGCCGTGGGGGCGCCATAGAAGTTGCAACTTCCCTCATTGATGAACTCCTGAAACACGGTATTTTCCGGAAGATGGGGCGCAATGGTATTCAAGAGTCCTCGCTGTCGCTCCACAAACGCCGCCTGAAGGGGTCTATTGGCGCCCGGCCCACAGGAGATGTTTCTCTCCTTCATTCGCTTAACCAGCAACCGGCTCAATCGCTTCTTTTCTTCTCCGGAAACAACGGTCAACTCCCATGGCTGAAGGTTAATGGCCGAGGGCGCCTGTGTTGCGAGATAAAGGAGATCTTCCAGCGTCCTCCGGCTGAGCGGCTTTTCCAGAAAGGCGCGGGTACTTCTTCTTTGTTTCATTGCTTCCATAAGATCCATTTTCGTATCACTCCCTCTATTTTTGTCTCCCGATAATAGGGATTTTCCCCACAAGATGTCAACCGCATTCCAATTTGAAACAAACTGCACTACATCTTGTCATTTGTAACTTTTATATCACATTATATTGTAGTTTTTGTTTACAAAATTCACAAATTATGATAAAAAAAACCGTAGGTTATTGGAAGGCATTGAAAAGAGATCTAATAATCTCAAATGCGGAGAGCGGGATGAAAATCAAACAGATATCCATACATGGCTTCAAGTCCTTTCTGGAAAGGCTGGAAATCAACTTCCCGGCCGGTATCAGCGGTGTTGTGGGTCCTAATGGCTGCGGCAAAAGCAATGTGGTCGACGCCATCCGGTGGTGTATGGGAGAACAGAGCCCCAAACAACTTCGCGGCCGCAAAATGGAAGATGTAATTTTCAGCGGTGCCGGCAGCAGCAAACCGCTCGGAATGGCGGAAGTATCGCTCCTTTTTGAAAACGGATCCGGCGACTTTCCACCCGCCTTTGCCCACGATCATGAATTGTCCGTCACCAGACGTCTTTACAGATCCGGCGAGAGCGAATACCTGCTCAACAATGTGCCCTGCCGGTTAAAAGATATTCAGGAAGTTTTTATGGATACGGGCCTGGGCAACAAGGCCTATTCCATCATCGGCCAGGGTCAGATCGGAAACATTGTTGAACAGCGGCCCGAGGAAACCCGTATCATGCTGGAAGAGGCGGCCGGCATCACCAAGTATAGAAAAAAGGTGGCGATTTCACAAAAGAAGATCGAGCTGACCGAAACCAACCTGCAACGGGTCAACGATATTTTAAGCGAAATCGAAAAACAGATCCGTTCCCTCAAAAGACAAGCCGCCAAAGCCGAACGGTACAAAACCCTCAGTGGCAAAATCCAGGAGCTGGAATTGATGTTTTTCGGAAACAGTTATGAAGCGCTTACAACTGATGTGGGCCGCAAAATGAAATCCACCGAAGCCCTGATTGACGAAAAAAACGGACTGACGGCAACCCTTTCCCGGCACGATGCCAAGATCGTCGAAATGAACCTGGAGTTGGAAAAAAAAGAAGAAGCGCTTTCCGCTTGTCGCAAAGGACACTTTGATTGCAGAGACCGGGTCCAAAAAAGAGAAGCGGCCATACAATCCCTTGAAGGGGAGCTCAATGCCCTTTTACAAGTGGCTTCCCGCCTTGAAACGGAGCAAGGGGATGTTCGAACCAACATTGTGGCATTGGAGAAAAAGAAAGAGCACCTGAAAGGGGAAATGCTCAGACTACAGGGAGAAACAGCCGATCTTGAGGAGGAAGCCCAACTTGAAGAGGAACGCCTGAAAACCCGGAAAAGGCTTTTTGGTGAAATCCGGGAAAACTTTGAAAAAGCCAGAGCAAACATGAGTGCCGGCGAAACCCGTGAAGTGGGTCTTAACCATGAAACGGGTTATCTCAATCGGGCATTGGAACAGATTTCCGACACCCGATCCAGGTTGGAAAGTGAACTGGCGGAAACCGTAGCCCGATCTGAAAGCATTCTCAAAACTTCCGAGAGAAAGACCGGGGTGCGAGCGGCGCTTATGGAAAGACTTCAGGATTTGGAAAACCGCATCGAAGAGACGGGCAAAATAACGAGTGAACTGGAGCGAATCAAAAAACGTGTTGAGACGGAAGCCAAAGAAGCGGAATCGGAGCTGAACGGCTGTCGTTCACGCCTGACGGGGCTCAAAGGGTTGATGGAAAATTTTGAAGGATATAAGGCGGGCGTAAGAACCATCATGCGGGCCAAGGATTTTGAACCGGGTAATCAGGGCCGCTTGCTGGGAATTCTGGCGGATATCATTGAGGTGGCGCCTTCATATGAAAAGCCCCTTGAGGCGGTCCTGGCAGATAAACTGCAATATGTGATGACAAAGACAAAAGACGACGCAGCAGCCGCTGTTGTCTACCTTAAAGAAAAAGCCAGGGGCATCGGCAGTTTTGTCCCGCTGGAAGACCTCACCTTTTCCAACAAAAAGGCTGAAGTCGATTCAAAATTTGTGCCCCTGCGCAATTTTGTCACCACTCCCAAAGCATTTGAACCGCTCATGGACGACCTACTGAACAGTACCCTCTTGGTCGATGATCTGCCGACGGCCCTGACCGCTTTGCCAAAACAAGGCGGTAACTGCTGCTTTGTCACCCTTGAAGGCGATATGGTAGATCGGCGGGGTGTTATCACAGGCGGTCGGCTGTCCCATACCTCAAGGGGCCTTTTGGCCAGAAAAAGGGAAATTGTTGATTTGAAAAAGGAGGTCGCCACCCATAAAGGAAAATTTGAAAGCTTAAGTTTTCAGCTGGAAAACATTCTCACCGAGATCGATGAAAATCAGCGGTCGGTTCAGCGATTGACCGACGAAAAATGGTCGTGCCGGGATGACATCAGTGATGTGGACAAAATTTTGTTTCGCCTGGGTCAGGAACTGGACCAGTCTGAAAAACTTTCAAGAAAAATTCAAGACGACCTCAAACAAAAGGAAATTGATCAGAAAAAACAGCAGGAAAAACTGGAAGAACTGCATATGGCGCTACACGAAAGCCAGGAAAAACAAGCCCGTGAAGCTGCCTATTTCCACGAAAAGCAACTCGAATTGAAAGAGGCTGAAGCCGAATTCGAAGAGACGCGTGAAAGAGCGAGCAAGCTCAGGGAAGGGTGTCGTCTCCGAAAGGAATCTCAGCGAGGTGTCGCCCGCGAAATGGATATGGTCGAAAATTACCTGAATGACTCCCGGGAAAGGCTCGCGATCATTTTAGAAGATATTCAGCATGGACAACGCCGCCGAGAAGCGTGTGAAGCGGAAGGAAGAGGACTCAAAGAGTCCCTTAAAACGCTTTATGAGGGGTTACGGCAGGCGGAAGAACTCATGAATCGCTGTGAGAATGTCTACCGCAGCCGAAAAGAAGCCATCAAGGAAGAAGACCGCCGGGCCGACCAGCTGAAGGAACAGATTGATCGTCTCACTGAAGAGATCAACAACAGTAAGATGGCTCAGTCCGAGACCCGTTTCAAAATCAACAACCTGCTTGAAAGAGTTCAGGAAAATTTTGGTGTTGACATAAGAGAAATCTACAAACAGTTTCTGCACGATGATTTCGATGAACAGACAGCAAAGGAAGAAATTGAAAATCAGAAAGAAGTGCTTAAACATATGGGGGAAGTGAACCTGACGGCCATCAGAGAATATGAAGCGCTCAAAGAACGCCGTGATTTTATTCTGGGGCAGCATCAGGATCTGTTGACTTCCATAGAATCATTAAGGGCCGCCATAAAAAGAATAAACCGAACATCTCTTGAAAAGTTCAATAAAGTTTTTCTGGAAGTGGATCAAAAACTAAAAGAAATTTTCCCCATCCTCTTCAACGGAGGTACGGCCGGACTCAAACTGACAGACGAACAAAAACCGCTTGAAAGTGGGGTTCTGGTGGAGGTACAACCGCCTGGTAAACGGCTGAGTCATATGGGTCTTCTTTCGGGCGGTGAAAAAGCCCTGGTCGCGATGGCGCTTATTTTTGCCATTTATATGATCAAACCAAGCCCTTTTTGTCTATTGGATGAAGTGGATGCCCCCCTCGACGAAGCCAATATCGATCGATTCAATGATCTGTTAAACAAAATCAAAAGGGAATCCCAGATTATCATGGTCACCCACAGTAGAAAAACCATGGCCATCACGGATCGTCTTTTCGGTATTACCATGGAGAACAAAGGGGTATCAAAACTGGTGTCCGTTGACATCCAGCGGCTGCGAGGAGAGTTTGCCGACAACTAAAGGCAAGAAAAAGTGTTTTAAACCCCATGTTAAACAAGGAACGTCCTTAAATGTCTATTTTTAAAAAGAAAAAACACCAGGATGATTCAACCGTCAAAGCGTCAGAAACACCGGAAGAGACTAAAATCGCCGATCCTTCGGATCAATCTTCCCCTGCCCGGGTAGAAAGCGAAAACAAGAATGGAAACTCCGGAAACGGCGTTTTCAAAAGACTTCGTCATGGCCTTTCAAAAACCCGAACCTCTTTTACAGGGCGAATCGACACCCTTTTTGTTGGTAAAAAAGAAATTACCGAAAGCTTAATGGATGAACTTGAGGAAATTCTGTTTACCTCGGATATCGGCGTGGCCACCACCCAGAGTCTGCTGGAGGCGGTTCAGGAAAAGGTGACCCGCAAGAAACTCAAAGACCCGCAAAAACTCAAGGAGATGTTGAAAAACCAGATTCTTTCTCTGCTGGATCAAAATCCGGTGGAACACACCCCGAAAAAACCGGGAGACCCTATGGTCATTATGGTCGCAGGGGTAAACGGGGCCGGAAAGACCACCACCATCGGCAAACTGGCGAATCGTTACCGGCAAGAGGAAAAAAGCGTCATGCTCGTTGCCGCCGACACTTTCAGAGCCGCCGCAGTGGAACAGCTGACCATCTGGGGCGAGCGGGTGGGCGCCACCGTTATCAAACAGGGCACAGGCGCCGATCCATCTGCCGTCGCTTTTGACGCCATGACCGCCGCCGTTTCCAGAAATATGGATGTGGTTCTGGTAGACACCGCCGGACGGCTGCATACCCAGATCAACCTGATGGAGGAACTTCAGAAGATAAACCGGGTCATCGGCCGAAAACTTTCCGGCGCGCCCCATGAAATATGGCTCGTTTTGGATGCCACAACGGGACAAAACGCCATTTCACAGGCGGAAG
Source organism: Desulfatiglandales bacterium (assembly GCA_963663335.2). Classification (GTDB taxonomy): domain Bacteria; phylum Desulfobacterota; class DSM-4660; order Desulfatiglandales; family Desulfatiglandaceae; genus NaphS2. The sequence goes on from CAXXLN010000002.1 coordinate 2,582,891, forward strand.
CCTTTCAGGAAACATTGGGATTAACGGGCATTATCCTCACCAAATTAGACGGCACCGCAAAGGGGGGCATCGTGATCGGAATTTCCAGCCAGCTTGGAATTCCCATCCGTTACATCGGCATTGGCGAACAAATTGACGATCTCAGGGCCTTTGATGCCAACGATTTTGTAAAGGCGATCTTCGACTAGAGAAACAAACACTTGTCTCGTTTTGAGACTCAAGCTGAAATCCCAGTCTCATCATAAGACATCTTCACCGATAACAGATTCCTTGAAGCACCACTATATTTTCTCTGGGGCTTTCTTCCACCGATTCGGTGTTTCCCTTCAAAACAAATTTCGCTTTTTCTTTTAAACGCCTCGCGGTTATGCTATTCTGCTTAAATTTGCAACGTTTCATAAATTGATTGAAAATGGCATGAGAATCATATTTTTCGCCGGAAAAGGTGGCGTCGGAAAAACAAGCGCAGCTGCGGCAACGGGCATCAAATCAGCCGAGCGCGGCAATAAGACGGTCATCATGTCCCTAGATGTGGCCCATAGTCTCTCCGACATATTCGATCTCGAAAAAACCCTTATCAACCAGAGCAAAGGTGAGCCTGTCCAGGTTGGTGAGAACCTGTGGATTCAGGAACTTGACATTCAGGAAGAAATTGAAAAAAACTGGGGTGATATTCACAAATACCTTTCTGCTCTTCTGAACACCAGTGGCCTCGATGAAATCCTCGCCGAGGAATTGGCGATTTTGCCGGGAATGGAAGAGGTCAGCCTGCTTCTGCATATTAACCGGTACGCCAGAAACAACCGTTTCGACACGGTTCTTCTGGATTGTGCGCCTACCGGGGAATCCTTGCGGTTTATCAGCATCCCCACAACATTGGAATGGTACATCAACAAGCTTTTTAAAATTGAAAAAACCATCGTCAAATACGCCCGCCCCGTAGCGAAACGATTCATGGATGTCCCCCTTCCGGGAGAAGACTACTTTGACGCCATAGAGAGGCTTTTCGAAAAACTGCGTGGCGTGGATGCGCTCCTGACCGATCCTGAAAGAACCACGGTACGCCTGGTCACCAATCCTGAAAAAATTGTCTTGAAGGAAACCCAGCGGGCGTTCATGTACTTTTCCCTTTACAAAATGAACATAGATGCCGTCATCATGAATCGTGTATTGCCCGATGCGTTGAACGAACCGTATTTTCGAAACTGGCAAAAGCGCCAGAAACAATATGTGCAGGAAGCCGAATGTTATTTTGATCCCGTGCCCCTGCTGCCGGTAAACTTATTTACGGGCGAAATTCTGGGCTTTGACAACCTCAAAGCCCTGGGTAATCAGATATACGGGGCGCGCGATCCGCTGGATCGGTTTTTCAAAGGAAAACCGTACGAATTTACCAAGTGTGATGGAAAGTACCGATTAAAAATGAAATTACCCTTTGTTGAAAAACGGGATGTGGCGTTGCACAAAATCGCTGATGAACTGATTGTTCGCATCGGCGGTTTCAAACGGAGCGTTATGCTTCCCCGACAAGTTGCGGCCCTGGATTCGGTCAAAGCCACCCTTGATGGGCAATATTTGTTGATCGATTTTGATTCATAAACGGAGTTTATCATGGCCGGGAAAAAAACCGAGGCCGGTAGCGCCAAAGCATTATGCCCTTTAGGAAAACTCTTTCAGGGCCTCGAGAATTTGACCAGAAACGCTCCGGAATTCAGGGAGCACTTGGGACGATCGGGCCTTGAATTGCTTAAAGCCATTAAGGCCCTGGTGGATGCAAAAATAGACACCCTTGAAAAAAAGAACTCGTCAGAAAAAAGGAAAGTGGCCAAGAAAATCACCATCGAATAGTCAACCAGGATTTTTTCCTAAACGAAAATTAGGAGTATAGGGTTCATTGGAATTTACCACATTAAAAGGCTTTAGGGACATTCTTCCTGAAGAATCAGCCCGTTGGCAGGACATTGAAACCAAGGCCCGGGCTTTGTTTTCCGCATTTGGATATCAGGAAATTAAAATTCCCGTTCTTGAAAAGACCGATCTTTTCAGCCGCGGAATCGGTCAGGAGACCGACATTGTGTCAAAGGAAATGTACTCCTTTGAAGATATCAAAGGGCGAAAACTGACCATGAGACCGGAAGCGACTGCTTCGGTGGTCCGGGCCTACATTCAAAACCGATTGTACCAGAATTATCCCGTACAAAAATTATATGCCATGGGACCCATGTTTCGGCATGAACGACCTCAAAAGGGTCGCTTCAGACAGTTTCATCAAATCGACGTTGAACTTTTCGGTGATCCGGGTCCCATGAGCGACGCTGAAATGATCGTTTTGGCCATCTATTTTTTTGAGTCAGTGGGATTGCGTGAGCTCACCCTGCACATCAATTCACTGGGATGTCCCGATTGCCGGCCGAATTTCAAGGAACAACTGAAAAGCTATCTGGCCGACAGAACGTCTTCCCTTTGCCCCGATTGCCAAAAAAGAGCCCAATTAAACCCATTGCGGGTATTTGATTGTAAAGTGGAAACCTGCAAGGCCATTGTTAAAAATGCGCCGGCCATACCGGCATTTCTTTGCGGGAACTGCCGTGACCACTTTCAGGGTCTTAGGACATACCTGGATGGATTGGGCATTTCCTATGCGGTCAATGAACAGCTTGTCAGGGGACTCGATTATTACAACCGAACCACATTTGAAATCCAGACGGAGCATCTGGGTGCCCAGAATGCCGTTGCCGGCGGAGGTCGGTACGATGGTCTGGTCAAGACCCTCGGCGGTCCGGATCATCCCGCCATCGGGTTTGCCGTTGGTGTCGAAAGAGTGGTGGCACTGCTGGAAGCGACAAAACCGGCCGAACCCAGAAAACCGGATCTCTTTATTGCAGCTCTCGGTGAGAAGGTTCGGTTATTAACCTTTCAATGGATGACCGCATTAAGAAAGCAGGGACTCTGGGTGGAACTGGACTACGGAGGGAACGGTCTTAAATCACAGATGAAAAAAGCAGACCGTTTGGGAGCTCAAAACGTCCTGATTGTGGGAGATGACGAAGCCGCCCAAAAAAGGGCGGTCTTGCGGGATATGAATACCCGAAAACAGATAGATGTCGATTTCGAAAACCTGGTAACGATCTTAAAGGATATACTTCAAAAATGATAACAGAACAGACCCTCACCATAGATTCCCTCGATGAATGGAAACGCTCCCACGAATGCGGCTCGCTCAGGCTAAGTGATGTGGATCAGGAGGTTATCCTCATGGGATGGGTGAACAGAAGACGCGATCTTGGAAATCTCATTTTCATCGATTTGAGGGATAGAGAAGGGATTACACAGGTGGTTTTTGATCCCCGGATCAATGCCGGCGCCCATGAAAAAGCCCATATCCTTCGAAATGAGTGGGTTTTGGCCGTCAAAGGGACTGTGGCTCCCAGACTCGAAGGTCAGGAAAACCGGGATCTTCCCACCGGACAAATCGAAATAAAGGCAAAAGAGCTCAAAATACTCAATGAGACTGAAACGCCGCCCTTCCAGGTGGATGGGGCGGTGGACGCATCGGAAAATCTTCGGTTGAAATACCGGTATCTGGAACTTCGAAGACCACAGATCTTTGAAAATTTCAGGAAACGTCATGCCATCGCCTCCTGCATCAGGGCGTATCTGAATGAGCGCGACTTTATTGAGGTGGAAACCCCCTTTCTCACCAAGAGCACCCCTGAAGGGGCCAGGGATTATCTGGTGCCCAGCAGAATCAACCGCGGTATGTTTTACGCCTTACCCCAATCCCCACAGCTTTTCAAACAGCTTCTCATGATGTCGGGGTTTGATCGGTATTATCAAGTGGTCAGATGCTTTCGGGACGAAGATCTCAGGGCCGACCGGCAACCTGAGTTCACCCAGGTGGACCTTGAAATGGCCTTTGTGGATGAAAGAGCCGTCATGGATATTTTTGAAGGCATGATGAAAGCGCTTTTCACTAAAATCATGGGCCGAGACATCCCTTCTCCCATTTCCCGTTTGACCTATCAGGAAGCCATGGATCGCTTTGGCACGGACCGGCCGGATTTGCGGTTTGACATGGAACTCAAAAACATCAGCGATATCGCCGAAAAGTCGGAGTTCAAGGTATTCAAAGAGGTGGTTGCCGTAGGCGGCACGGTTAAGGCCATTTGTGTAAAGAAGGCGGCTGCGGCGTACTCAAGAAAAGCACTGGACGAAATTTCCCTTGTTGCGACCGCCAATGGGGCCAAAGGCCTTGCATGGATCAAGATGGGAGAGGATAAGTGGCAGTCACCCATTGCCAAATTTTTTGATGATGAAGCAAAACGCTGTCTCAATACTCGCCTTGACGCTTTTCCAGGGGACCTGATCCTGATAGTGGCGGACCAGCCGGCCATCGCCAACACTGCATTGGGCGCACTCCGCCTTGAAATAGCGCGCCGAGAGGAACTGATCAAAAAAGGTGAATTTGCCTTTCTGTGGATCACCGATTTTCCTTTACTGGAATATGATGATACCCAAAAGCGTTTTATGGCGGTCCATCACCCGTTCACGGCACCGGCAGTGAAAGATTTGGGTCTGCTAATGGAACACCCCGAAGACGTCAAGGCCAGGGCGTACGATCTGGTTTTAAACGGATCGGAAATAGGGGGTGGAAGCATAAGGATACACAACGCCGCTACCCAGGAACTGGTTTTTAAAGCATTGGGTATCTCATCGGGTGAAGCCCGTTCAAAATTCGGATTTCTGATTGATGCTTTGAAGCATGGCGCTCCTCCCCATGGGGGCATGGCATTGGGATTTGATCGTCTGGTGGCCATTATGACCGGGGTCAATTCCATTCGGGAAATCATTGCATTTCCCAAAACCACCAGCGGAACATGCCCCCTCACGGAAGCGCCGTCCACAGTAGACCCGGATCAGATCAAGGAACTCGGGCTCAGCATCCGCCCTTTGGAAGAGGGACCATAAAACATCTCAAAGTGAGTACCCTCTAAAAGGGCATCACCATAAATAAGAAAGTTTTTTCTTGAAATCTTAAATTTTATATCTATTTTTGTTGACTGTTTCAAATATTAGAACCATAATACGTGGTTTAAATAAATCTCTGAGAGGATGTGATTAAAATGGTTTGTACAACGGTAAAAGAGGGTCAGAAATGTTCTTTTATGACCAAAAAAGGGTGTGGATTTAACAGCGGAGCATGCCACAAGATTGTAGAGGCGTGTGCCGGCTGTCAAAGAGTGGTCAATTATACCGATGCTGACTACTGCATGGTCTTTCCGGATCCCGCCGCCAAATGGCGTTTGGGCAATTGCAACATGGCAACCCACCTTAAAGTGGAAGCCACAAAAGGCGCTGCAAAAATCAACCCCATCAAGGCTTCAAAGCGGGGCGGCCATTAATTGTTACTGGGGTTCGGCAGTCTTCCAATCCGGTTGAGAACCGTTTAAAACCGCGTCAAAAGCCGAAACACAGCTGTTGTCCCACTTTTTCCCGGAGCCCTTTTTCAAGATATCCAATGCGGCTTCAGGTCGCTTCCCTTTTTGATAGGGCCTGTCGGTTGTCATGGCGTCAAATGCATCTGCTACAGCCAGTATTTTGGCGCCTAAGGGGATTTCTTCGGCCTTGAGATGCCGAGGATATCCTTTTCCGTCAGGACGTTCGTGGTGACAATGGACATACTCCAACGCCGGCCCCAGGAAATCCAGATCCTGAAGAATTTTGGCCCCGGTGCTGGGGTGCCGGGTGATCTGTTTGACCAGGTCGGACGGATTTTTGTTTTCATGGGGTTCGAAAAGGCTGTCCGGAAAACCTATTTTCCCGATATCGTGTAGGATACCGCCTAATCGAATAAACTCTACTTCCTCCTGAGGCAACGCCATCTGTCTTGCTATTTTGCAGGCCACATCCGCGACGCGTGCGGCATGACCTTCTGTATAGGCGTCACGAGCTGCCAGCGCATGGGCCATGGCCGAAACCACCTGGATGGTGTTCTGCTTGATCTTTTCATTTAATGCTTCCAGTTCCCTGACCATCAGTTCCAGCCGGTACTCCCTTGCCTCCACTTTGACCATCATCAAGCCCATGGCTTCAGCGATGGTTCTCACGGTCTTCGGCTGATCCTCACGTGTCAGTGCCATGATGTCATTTGAATATTGTCCGGAAGCAATCTCCTGAATGGTCCGAACGAGTGCATCAATACCTTGCATTCTCTCATTCTCCTGATCGGGAAAATTCCCTCAGTAGCATATTAATTGACGGAGCGTAGCTTGAAAAGAGCCTAACGCTTCAGGTAGATAAAGAATTCACGGTTCCCCTTGGGGCCCAAGATGGAAGACGGAACGACACCCTGGACCGACCAGCCTGACGCCTGGCAGAAACCGCTTACATCCGCCACAACCGATTCGTGAAGAGCGGGTTCCCGCACCACGCCACCTTTTCCAATTTTTCCTTTGCCGACCTCAAACTGGGGTTTGATCAAGGCTAAGATAAAGGCATGATCCGTTAGGAGATTGGAGACAGCTGGAATCACCAATTTAAGGGAAATAAAGGAAACATCAATGACGGCGCCATGCGCCATGGTGCCGAGACGATCCGCCGACAGATAACGGATGTTGGTTTTCTCCATTATCGTCACGCGAGGGTTCTGACGAAGCTTCCAGGCAAACTGACCGTAACCCACATCAATGGCAATGATTCTTGCAGCACCCTGTTGGAGCAGGCAATCAGTGAAGCCACCTGTTGAGGCCCCCACATCCAGCAGAACAAGGGATTGGGCATTCACCTGGAAGTGTTTGATGGCCCCATCCAGCTTTATGCCACCTCTGCTGACAAAAGGAGGGTAGGGCTCTTTCAGGCAAATGGCTGCGGATTCAGGAAAAAGGTGCCCGGCTTTATCCACTAATCTATCGTTCACCTGAACAAGACCCGCCATAATCATCGCCTTGGCCTTTTCACGGCTTTCAGCCAAACCCTTTTGAACCATTAATTTATCCAGTCGGCATCTGCGGTTCTCAGGCTTTTTGGCAGAAATCTCGAACCTCCTTTACAATACCATCCACGTCAAGGCCCAGGTTCTTTCGAAGGAGTCCCGCCGGACCCTGTTCAACGAACAAATCAGGAAGACCCATCCGCCTAACCTGAATATTCTTCACTCTCATATCATTAAAAAGCTCCAGAACGCCACCGCCAAGGCCGCCCATTCTGACGTTTTCCTCCACCACCAGAAGCCGGCCTGAAGGGGCCGCTACAGCGGCAATGGTCTTGTCCAGGGGTTTTGCGAACCGACAGTTCAGAACGCCTGCCGATATCCCCTCTGCTTCAAGGGCACGGGCTGCTTCAAGGGATGGATAGACCATGCTCCCCAGTGCCAGCACCTGAAGATCTTGTCCCTCCCTTAAAATTTCGATTTCACCCATTGGAAGCTGTCGAAACTCATCATCCTGCGGTACCCCCAGACCACTGCCCCGCGGGTAACGAATGGCAACGGGACCATTGTGATGGAGTGCCGTAAACAGCATATGCCTTAATTCGTTTTCGTCTTTTGGGGCAATAATGGTCATGTTGGGCAGGCTTCGCAGGTAGCTCACATCAAACTGCCCATGATGGGTCGGACCATCTTCACCCACGATGCCACCGCGATCCAGAGCAAATACCACCGGCAGATTGGGAAGACACACATCATGGATGATCTGGTCAAACGCCCGCTGGAGAAAGGTGGAGTAAATAGCCACAACAGGATGAAACCCTTCCGTTGCCAGTCCGGCGGCAAACGTCACGGCATGTTGTTCCGCAATGCCCACGTCCAGGAATCTTTTGGGGAATTCCTTTGAAAATGCCGTCAGACCGGTTCCTTCGGGCATGGCTGCGGTAATGGCAAACAGCCGATCATTTCTCTTGGCCAGCTCCATCATGGTCTTACCGAAAACACCGGTATAGGAAGGAACGGTTTTTGAGGGCATTTTTACGGGAGGCGCACCGGTTTGAATATCAAAAGACCCCACTCCATGAAAATAGGCCGGATCTTTTTCCGCAAATTCATACCCTTTGCCCTTTACGGTAAGAACATGAATCAAAATGGGACCTTCAAGATTGTCCGTATTGCGGAAAGTTTCGATGAGGCGATCCAGACGATGTCCTTGAATAGGACCTATATATTTGAATTTAAACGCTTCAAACATCATCCCCGGTGTAAAAAAGGCGAGAAAAGAATCCTCACTCTTGCGGGCAAAATTCAGAATATTTTCTCCCACTCCGGGCAGGGATTTGATAAAATTCTCAAGATCTTTCTTGAAATTTACAAACCGTTTGCCGGTCATTTTGCGGCTTAAAAACGATGAAAATGCCCCCACATTGGGTGCGATGGACATGGCATTGTCGTTGAGCACAACAATCAGGTCTTTCCCGGTGTGTCCTGCCTGATTAAGCCCTTCAAACGCCATTCCTCCGGTCAGGGACCCGTCGCCGATCACCGAAATGACTTTCCGGTTCTCTCCCTTAAGACATTTCGCAGTGGAAATGCCCAGGCCGGCGGAAATGGAAGTGCTGCTGTGCCCGGTGTCAAAAGCATCATACGGGCTTTCCGCCCTCTTCGGAAAACCGCTGATCCCGCCATAGGTTCTCAGGGTATGGAATTGGTTTCGCCGCCCGGTGAGCAATTTATGGGTATAGGCCTGGTGCCCCACATCCCAGATAATTTTATCCATGGGGGTATCAAAAACATAGTGCAGTGCAATACTCAGTTCTACCGTCCCAAGGCTGGGGGCCAGATGCCCTCCCGTCATTGACGTGGTTTCAATGATTTTCCAGCGGATTTCCTCTGCCAAATCCTGTAGTTGATCCAGGGAAAGGCCTTTTATGTCCGCGGGGCTATCGATTTTGTCTAACAGCTTCTCTTTTTCAGATACGCTTTCGTTCATTTTTTTCTCTCAATGATATAATAAGCAATTTGTCGAAGGGGCTCCGCCTTTTCACCAAAGACCTTCAACTCCCGGACCGCCTCTTGGACCAAATCGCTTTGGATCTTCTTGGATTCATCCATTCCAAGGACCGACGGGTAGGTGCTTTTTCCCTTTTCTTCATCTGCCCCCGCCATTTTCCCCATGGTTTCGCTGTCCCCTTCAACATCCAGAATGTCATCGGATATCTGAAATGCCAAACCGATTTTATTTCCATAGGATAGAACAGACTGAACTTGCGATTCCCCGGCACCCCCAACAAGGGCTCCTGACGTAACGGAAGCCGTTATCATTGCACCTGTTTTATGGGTGTGTAGAAATTTTACCGTTTCAAGATCCGCCTTTTTTCCCTCCCATTGCATATCGACAACCTGTCCGCCAACCATTCCGTCATACCCGGCAGCCACCGAAATCATTCGGATCGCCTCGAGCAGCCGATCCGGAGGAATTTCCCCGGTAGCATGGGGTGAGGTCATGAGACTGAACGCCTCGGTGAGAAGGCCGTCTCCTGCCAAAAGAGCGATCGCATCCCCGAAAACCTTGTGATTGGTCGGCTTTCCGCGCCTTAGATCATCATCATCCATCAACGGCAGATCATCATGGATCAGAGAGTAGGTGTGAATCAGTTCCAAAGCGCATGCCACGGGAAGTACATGCCGCCCTTGCCCGCCAACCATCTCAGCACCGGCCATGCAGAGAATCGGACGCAACCGTTTGCCCCCTGCGAAGAGACTGTATCTCATGGCGTTTATTAAATCTGCCGCCAGACCGTCGGCCTTCGGAAAATAGTCATCAAGGGCCCCATCTACTATTCGCCGCTTATCCAAAAGATAAGCCTTCAAATCAAAGTTCGCTCGATTCACCACTATCTTCTCCACCCGACGTGAAGGGCGTTTCTTTGTATTTTCCGTCATTTTCCTTAACAAGCAGGGAAACCTTTTTTTCCGCCGTTTCGAGTTCGCTGGAACAATAGCCGGCCAACTGCATGCCTTCCTCAAACACTTCCAAAGATTTCCCGAGAGGCATTTCACCCCCTTCGAGGCTCTGTACGATCTCCTCCAGCCGTTTTATAGCCGCTTCAAAGTTCTTCTCCCTCATTTTACCTCCGAAATTCGGTCCCGATTGAATCCTCACAACATTATAACGATGACGCAACGCTGTCAAATCAATTTGCGTTGGGATTATTAATAAGCACTTGAAAGTTATTATCAGAAATGCTATAATAACAATTATATTAGGTATTGGTATTATATGTAGTTCCAATGAATATCTGGTTTCATTGCGGTTTATTAATCGCTCAGGTGGCTGCTTTTATTTTTTGATTTTTCTGTTTAAAAAAACAAATCGGGGGAGGAAAAGAGGTTATGGAAAAGAGATTCGTCAGCGGTTTAATCGCCATTTTTTTTGTTTGTTCGATTTTCTTTATGACGTCCTGTGCCAAAAAACAGTTGGATACAACGGGTGGTGTTAACCCGCCTGGCGCCGGATCCGAAGAGGTCACGGTTGTTAAAGAAGGACCGACAGGGGTTGTAGTTGAGGGTCTTGAAGCTGAAAAGGCCGCCGCTAGAAAAGCCGCCTTGGTAGCCGATTTTGAAAACCTCAATATCTATTTTGATTATGATAGATCAGAGCTGAAACCTGAAGCGCAGCAGGTTTTGAGAGACAAAGCTGACTTTTTGCGCGCGAACCCATCCTATTCGGTTCTGATTGCCGGCAATTGCGATGATAGAGGGACTGAAGAATACAATCTGGCTCTGGGTGAGAGGCGCGCCATGAGCGCCAAAAAATTTCTTGTGGCGCTCGGCATTTCTCCGGATCGCTTGAAAACTATCAGCTACGGCGAGCTGAGGCCGGCGGATCCTGCCAACAACCCTGTTGCATGGGCACTGAACCGGAGAGACACATTCAAGCTGTTTCAATAGTCCCAGGTTTTCCGAAAATCACCCCGGAAAACAATTAACCATACATAACTTCCGGTGTTGCGTCTTTATTTTTCTGCGCAGCACCGGTTTTTGTTCAAAACTTTTTAGTGCCGCTCCTCATAAATCAGGTTGTAATATTGCACGTTAATAGTGGGGTTAGTTATGGGAATTTATGCTTTGGCCAAATCTGTTGGTGTAAAATGGATCCTCTTTTTTGCATCCCTTCTCCTTTTCTCCGCATGCGTCACTGAAGACAAATTTCTGTATCTCAGCAAAAAAGTCGATGCCATCGAAGCGAAAACAGACAAGGACCTGCGTTCAAACAGCGAGCGTATGGCGGTAAACTCAGCCGATATGGACCGGCTGAAAGAAGAAATGCGATCTTTAAATGGCCGGCTGGATGAAAACAGTCATCTGCTCAAAAAATCCATCGAGAGAGATACAACGGAGGGCGACTCCATGGGTGAGGGCCTTTCCGATATGCGGAAACGAATGGTTCGGCTGGAGTTACGCGTAGACCGGATTTCCTCCTATCTTGGCCTTGAACCCATCATTCAGCCCAATGAACAAGATGGCTCAATAGGTACCATGGCCGTTTCGCAGGCCCAGGAGCCCTCCAAACCGGTCGCTCAGCCCACGCCTGAGATCAAAATCCCCGCTGATCAGATGCTCTATGATATCAACATGGAGATTTATCGCAAAGAAAAGTACGAGGAAGCCATCGCCGGTTTCAAAAACTTCCTTCAAAAATATCCGAAATCAAATTTGGCAGACAACGCCGCTTTCTGGATTGGGGAGTCTCACATGGCCTTAAAGCAGTACGAACAGGCCATTTTGGCGTTTCAGAAAGTGATAAAAAAGTACCCTGAGGGAAATAAGGTTCCCAACGCACTGCTCAGGCAGGCCCTTGCTTTTTACGAACTCAACGACAAAACCAGCGCCAAGCTGTTGCTCAGCAAGATCATCAAGCAATACCCCAAAAGCAACGAAGCCAACATTGCCAGGAACAAACTGAAGACGTTAAAATGAGAGGGTGCTCATGAATAGGGCGTTTCTTTTTTGACCATAACGTCGTTAAAGGCCGACATCATGTCTTTTCGGCTGATGACCCCCAGGAGTTTTTCAGGATCATCGGCATCCACCACCGGAAGCACGGCGAAATCGCCGGATGTAATTTTGGTCAGGGCTGACAGAAGCGTCTCATCCCGGGTGACCGTTATCAGATCGCGGGTTGCCAGATGACCCGCGGTAATGGATCGCTTGCCTTTTTTCAGCGCCTTTTTGCAGTCGGAAAGAGAAAGGATCCCTTTGAGTCTTCCATTGTCATCCACAACCGGAAAACTACTGAAACGGCTTTCATAAATCAGTTTCTTAAGTCCTTCCAGGTCCACGGCGACATTTATGGGCTCCACTGAGGGGGTCATTGCATCACCGACAAGCACCCCTCTGAAACGGCTCATTTCGCCGTCTGAAGCGGGAATGCGTCTTCTTTTTCGGTCCTCGGCCGTCCCCCCCGCCTTCATTTCCGCCACGCGTTTATTGTAACACTCAATCAGGTCTCTGCGGTCCAGCATACCGATAAGAATCCCGTGATCCTCATCCCTTACCACCGGAACCCGTTGCAGATTTCGAATCGTGCATTTTTTCAATACGGCGTTCAAATCTTCCTCAGGTGTCGTATAGATGATATCGGGATTGGCCACATCTTTCATCCGCACCAGATCCCCGATTTCCTGGTCAAAAATAACCCCGCGAATGTCATTAATGGAAAAAATCCCTGTAAGTCTGTTTTCCTTGTCCACCACGGGGTAATAATGCTGGGGACTTGAACTGAAAATTTTCCTGAACCGCTTCAAGGTCATCTCTTGAGGGATCAATTGGACTTTCCTGAACTTTCCGGTCAGTTCCTTCACGCGGATAGCTTCAAGAATATCAACAAAGAATGTGCCCCGGTGGGCGTTGGAGTCGATTTTGCTTTTGACCTGTTTGTCGTAAATGGTCCACTTCTGAGAAAGCAGGTAGACCAGCGAGCATACGAGAAGGCCTGGAAGAAGCAGATGATAGGAATTGGTCATCTCGCTGACAAAAATGATTGTAGAAATAGGAGTGTTGGAAACGCCCGCGAAAAACCCAGCCATGCCCACCACCACAAAAGCTCCGGGCTGGGCTACCACATTGGGCATGATATCATGAAAAATTCGTCCCACGGCGCCGCCCAGCGCCCCGCCAATCACCACCGAAGGACCGAAGACGCCGCCGCTGCCACCTGATCCGATGGAAAAAGAGGTGGTCAATATTTTTCCCATTGCCAGCGCGAAGAGAACCAGGGCCGGAAGTTCATTGTCCAACGCCATTTGCGCAAAACCGTAACCAAAGGACAGGGTTTCCGGCAGGAAAAAACCGATGGCCCCCGTTAGCAATCCCCCGATGGCCGGCTTGATGTGATTTGGCAAATTGATTTTTTTGAACCCACCCTGTACACCGTAAAAAGCTTTGACATATAGAAACCCCCCTGCGGCCAAAACCAATGCAAGGACCGTGTAAGGACCCAATTCCAGTGGATTTCGGAAGACAAAGGGATGTGTTTCAAAAAGGGACCCCCACCCAAAAACAAGACAGAAAACACAATAGGCCACTACCGAAGATATGCCTGCGGGGATAATGACTTCGGATTCAAATTCAGGGTCCCGGTAAAGGACCTCGGCGGCAAACAGCGCCCCTGCCAGAGGTGCTCTGAAAATACTTCCCACACCGGCGCCCATGCCGGCCGCCAGCATAATCCGCCGTTCCCGGTCAGAAAGCTTTAGTTTTGTAGCGAGAAACGACCCAAACCCCGCGCCGATCTGCGCGATAGGCCCCTCACGGCCACCGGATCCCCCCGAGGTCAGTGTTATGGCCGAAGCCAAGGTTTTGATAATGGGAATCCTCCCGCGAATAAAGCCTCCCTTATTGTGATAGGAATCGATAGCGGCATCGGTTCCGTGCCCTTCGGCCTCCGGTGCAAATGTATAAACGAGCCACCCGCTGACAAGACCCCCGAGCACAGGCAGAAAAAGAAGCACCCATCGATTGAAAATGGTTTTTGTGGGTTCAAAAAGATCACCCTCACCCGCAGGAGCAGGTGGCCGGTATCCCGCAAGCTGGTCCAACAGAAAATGGGACCCGATTTGGCAGAGAAATTGGAAAAAAATGGATCCTAAACCAGCTATGAGACCGATCAGGACAAAATATAGCCCCCATCTTCCCACAGTCCTGATGGTGTTGGATTGTTCTTTTATGGTGTTCTTATCGGGCCAGAATTTGAGCTTCTTTCTTTGGGCCATCTCGGCTTGTATTCCTGTAAGGGGCATTTTTCAAAAATATTCTCCTTTTAGAGGCCTTTTATAATGAGGCAATGGAGTCTCGTCAAGGGGTAAGTTTACAGAACCCAAAATACCAATAGTGCAAAAAAGGTTGGCAAGAATTTACTTAACATGGGCTATTAACATAATTTTTATTGACTTTGAGTTTTCTCGGCATTAAAGTCTATAGAAATGGGTAATTAGGCCTCTCTGTCCTTCAAAAAACCCATTGAACCTATCTAAATATTGAGGAGTAAAGGTTATGCCCAAAATCATGACAACCAAGGAAATTGCAAAATATCTAAAGCTGCACGAGATTACCATTTGCAAATATGCGGCGGAAGGGAAGATTCCTGCAATCCGGATCGGAAGAGTGTGGAGATTCGACAAAGACGCCATCGATCGATGGATCGGAGGTGGCCAGAAAGAGTGAGCCGCTATTTTCAATTCACCCTATCCCCGTTGACCACGATTAAACGACAGGTGGCAATTTTACACGGCCTCTGGAATATTACGAATACAGCAGGTCGGGCTTGATCCACTCACTATAGGTTTTGAGATCCGGCAACCACTCTTTCCGCAACAGAGAGAGAGGCCGCCCGACTTCCAGACCATGCCGCAGGGAAACACTTCCTAAAATCAGGTCAATGGGGGGTTTTTTGTATTCATACTCGTAGGGCGGCTCTTTCCATTCAAAATGCTCACCATGCACCGAAATCACTGCCTCCAACAGCGCCAATGCTGTGGAATAGGGACGATAGCCGTCCAAATCCAGAACGTGAATCATGAAACCACGGCATAGTTTTCCGGACCATTTGTGAAATGTGGGACGGAACAGGTAATCCTGCAAGTGACATCCATTAAGGGCTTTTGGATCCAGATGTTTTCTGATGACCGCCGGTTCAAAGTAAGGGGCGCCGAAAATTTCAAAGGGTCTGCAAGTGCCCCTTCCTTCGGAAACATGAGTTCCTTCCCATAGAACTTGCCCGGGATAAACAAAGGCTGTTTCAGGAAACGGCATGTTGGGGGAGGGCATCAACCACCTGAGGCCGGTTTCCGGCCAAGTCATGCGCCTGTACCACCCGATCATGGATATAACTTCAAGATCGCATTCAAGCGCAAAAATCCGGTTGAACAGTCTGGCCATTTCACCCATAGTGAGGCCATGCCGCATTGGCAGAGAAGCGGGACCCACAAAGGAAAAGAGTTCGGTTGAAAGGAGGTTTCCTTCCAGAACCTCCCCGCCAAGAGGATTGGGTCGGTCCAAGACAACGATTTTTTTACCGAAACGCGCTGCTGCCCTCATGCAGTGGAGCATGGTGGAAGAAAAGGTATAAACCCTTGTCCCCACATCCTGAAGGTCCACAATCAATGTGTCGATGAGGTCAAACATTTCGGGATTCGGTTCCCTCGACTCGGCGTACAGGCTGAAAACCGGAATGTTCAATGCCCGATCATGGACATGGGGGGTTTCAACCATGTTGTCCTGGTCTTCCCCCCCATAGCCGTGCTGTGGCCCGAAAAGGGCTCGAAGCTGCCCCGGAAACCGTTTGAGCAACACGTCTCTAGCGGTTTCAAGCTTTCGGTTGACGGAAGCCTGATTTGAGAGGAGTCCCAGTCTTTGTCCCCTGAAGCGTGCCCATTCCTCTTCGGTCAGGCGGTCAAGGCCGGTAAGGACGTTTTTCATATGATAGTCGTTTTCCTTTTTTACTGTTTTGGGAACCATCGTAGGCCATATTCAGATTCTTTTCAAGGCCCACGCTTCATACAAAAGAAAGTATGTTCTTCAGCCCGAATGAAATTTTTTACTCTTACCATATCGTGGTTCCAGGGATTCGTGAAGACCTTGACTAGGGGAATGACTGTTGCTTTTCTGGCGTGCTTTACACTTGCCGCAACGGTTTCACATGCCGCCGATTTCAACAATTTAAAGGGCAACGGCGTTGAAGTGCTATTTCCTCCCGCCCTGGAACAGGCTGCCAAAGAGACCGTTCAAATGGTACCGGCAATTAAAAAAGATCTCCAAAAAATCTTCAATTGGCCTTTCAACTTCAACCCCACTGTTCTTCTTATGAATGACTCAAATCATTTCCACCAGATATCCCACAATCCCCTGGTGGTGGGGTTTGCCGTTCCCGAAAAGGACCTTATGGTCATAGATTACACCAGGATTACGAACCCCCTGAAATATTATGGTATCTTGGAACATGAACTTTGTCACCTGCTCATTCACAAACACATAACCCATGTCCAAATACCGCGATGGTTTGATGAAGGCATTGCACAGTGGAGCAGCAATGGGGTGATGGATATTGTTCATGATCCAAAGAATATGTTGTTGCCAAAAGCCGCTTTTTCAGATCGTGTCATTCCATTGGGCGCCCTGAACAAGGGGTTCCCCCAAAATGATACTGCCCTGCGTCTGGCCTATGAAGAAAGTATAAGCTTTATCGACTTCATCATCTCAAATTATGGTAAATCAGCATTACTTGAAATTCTTCAATTGATGAGAAATGGCACCTCCCTTCGGAACGCCACTGTGGCGGTGGCTGGAACACCCCTTTACCAGATTGAGGAAAAATGGCGCCGTTCCCTTGAACGGAACATCGCCTGGTTTGCCCATCTGGGCTATTATGTGTATGATATCCTTTTTGCTCTGGGCGGGTTAATGCTGGTTTATGGCTTCATTATAATATTGAGGAAGAAAAAAGCCTATACTGAAGAAGAGTAGCCCTTGAAAAGGTTTGGTTGATATTTTTGCCCAGGTATGCAAAAGTTCCCTCATCGTGATGCGAGTTCAGGTTGATTTTCAATGAAAGGAGTTCATAAGAATGGAATTTCCCCATTTGTTTTCCCCCATCACCATCCAGAATATGGCATTAAAAAACCGGATTGTCATGACCGCCATGCATCTCGGTTATACCCCACAAGGAAAGGTTACGGACCAGCTCGTTAATTTCTACGCTGAAAGAGCCAGAGGGGGTGTAGGACTCGCCATCGTCGGAGGATGTCCAATTGATGAAATGGGCGGCATGGTGGGGATGATCGCCCTTCACGACGACCGGTTTATTCCAGGGTTAAAGGAACTGACCCGTGCTGTAAAACAGAATGGCGCTAAAATTGCGGCTCAACTCTATCAGGCCGGTCGGTATACGCATTCGGCCATGATTGGAGGACAAAAACCGATTTCAGCCTCCGCTGTTCGTTCCAGGCTGACGGGAGAAATTCCACGAGCGCTTGAACTTGAGGAAATCCCCGGCGTACAGGACAAATTTGCTGAAGGTGCCGTGCGTGCACGAAGTGCAGGATTTGATGCGGTCGAAATTCTTGGGAGCGCCGGATACCTTATCAGCCAATTCCTTTCTCCCGTTACAAACCTTCGCGAAGACGAATACGGCGGTTCTTTTGAAAACCGCATGCGTTTCGGTATTGAAACGATTATGAAAGTTCGAAAAGCCTTGGGCCCTGATTATCCGATTCTACTACGCATCGCCGGAAATGATTTTATGGAAGGGAGCAACACCAACCGTGAAGCAAAAGAATTTGCCGCGGCAGCTGAAACGGCGGGGGTTGATCTCTTTAATGTTACGGGCGGGTGGCATGAAACACGGGTGCCTCAACTTACCATGGCGGTCCCCCGAAAAGCGTATGTTTACCTCGCCAGAGGGATTCGTTCCGCCGTATCAGTGCCCGTTATTTCCAGTAACCGCATCAATGATCCCAGTACCGCCGAAGAAGTCCTTCGAAGCGGTGGCGTAGACCTGGTCACCATGGCGAGAGGACTTCTGGCGGACCCGGATTTACCCAATAAGGCCCGTGCCGGGAAATCCCGGCTCATCTTCCATTGTGTGGCCTGTAACCAGGGATGTTTCGATTCTATTTTTCAGGGGCGTCCCGCCACGTGCATGGTAAACCCGCGGGCTGGTCGAGAGGCTGAACTTCAGGTAAAACCGGCGCCTAAATCCCGTAAAATTGTTGTAGTGGGCGGAGGCCCGGCCGGCATGACCGTGGCCCGTATTGCCAAAGAACGGGGTCACCATGTGGTTCTCATGGAAAAAAGTGAACGACTGGGCGGTCAGATTCTGTTAAACCATCTCATCCCCGGTCGCGGAGAGCTGGAAACAGCCGCCATCGACCTGATCCACAACATCCAAGACAAAGGTTTGGAGATGGTTCTGGGTAAAACGGCAACACCGGACAACATTTGTAGCATGTCACCGGATGTGGTGGTTGTTGCTGCCGGCGCTCGGCCTGCAAAGCCAAACATCACGGGCATTGATGGGGACAACGTAATTCAGGCCTGGGAACTGCTTGAGAAAAACAGAGAAACGGGGGAAAATGTGGTGGTTCTCGGCGGAAATGCCGTTGGTCTCGAAACCGCATTATTTTTGGCCAACCAGGGAACTCTGTCTCCGGAAGTGCTGCACTTTCTCATGGTGAACCGCGCTGAAACATTCGAAACATTAACCCATTTGCTTGACCACGGAAGCAAGCAGGTCACTGTCGTTGAAATGACCAAGAAAGCTGGAGCAGATGTGGGGTTGACTACAAAATGGACACTTATTGCTGAACTGAAGCGCCTCGGCGTAAGAATACTGACACAAACTGAAGCGGTTGGTATAACACCAGAGGGCCTTCAGGTGAAAGACGGTGAAGGACCAGGATTTATCCCTGCGGATACCATTGTGGTGGCCGCCGGATCAAAGCCGGAAAATCAACTTGTGGAATCTTTAGCCGACCGTGTGCCTGAAATTCATGTTATCGGAGACGCCAAAAAACCGCGAAACGTTTTGATGGCCATTCGAGAAGGGTTTCAATTGGGTTTAACTCTGTAAAGGTTAAAACGATGACTGAGGTCATTTCCATTTCCAATCAGAAGGGTGGGGTTGGAAAAACAACCACCGCCGTTAATCTTTCCGCCGCCATCGCCGCCGCTGAAAGAAAGTGCCTTTTGATTGACTGTGATCCTCAGGGGAATGCCACAACCGGGTTGGGATTTGATATCGCCGGCCTAAACCGTGGTTTTTATGATGTGTTGATGGGAACCTCTTCCCTCGAAAAGGCCATCACCGAAACGGCGCTTCCCCACCTTCACCTTTTGGGCGCCACCCGGGAGCTTATCGGCGCTGAGGTTGAAATGGCTTCCATGACTTCCAAGGAGTTTCTTCTTAAGAAGCCGATTACCGAACTTCGAAAAGAGTATGATTATATATTTCTTGATTGTCCCCCTTCACTGGGGTTTCTCACCATCAACGCCCTTACGGCATCCGCATCAGTCCTGGTACCCCTTCAATGCGAGTATTATGCACTGGAGGGATTGAGCAAGCTGCTCACCACCTTGAAGGCCGTCAAAAAGAGACTAAATCCCTTACTTAGGCGTGTCGACATTCTGCTGACCATGTACGACAGACGAAACAATCTTTCCCGCCAGGTGGAGCAGGAAGCGCGTGCACTCTTTAACGACAGGGTGCTTGAAACGGTGATTCCTCGAAATGTTCGCTTAAGTGAGGCGCCCAGTTACGGCAAGCCCATTATTCTTTATGACATAAGTTCCCAGGGTGCTCAGAGTTATTTGTCGCTGGGGCGTGAAATCATTGAAAGAGAGAAGGCACAATGACACAACGAAAGGCTCTGGGAAAAGGGCTATCGGCCCTGATTCCCGATGGACATGATCTGGATGAAAAGGAAGAACAGTTTTTCCTCTGCCCTGTCGCTGCCATTGAACCCAATCCGAACCAGCCACGGCAACGGTTTCCGGCCCATGAGCTGGAGGAAATGGCGGTTTCCGTCCGGGAAAAGGGCATTTTGACCCCACTGCTGGTGAACAAGACCGAGTCCGGCTACCAGCTTATCGCTGGAGAACGGCGTTGGCGGGCCGCTCAGATGGCCGGGCTCGAAAGGGTTCCCGTTGTGGTCAGAGACGTAACCCCTTCCGAGTCACTTGAACTGGCGCTTATTGAAAACATTCAGAGGAAAGACCTCAACCCCATTGAAGAAGCCCTGGCCTGCAGAAAATTGATGGAAGATACGGGATCCACTCAGGAAATATTGTCACGCCGGCTTGGCAAGGATCGCTCTACCATTGCCAACCTGTTACGACTCCTGAAACTGCCCACCGCTATTCAGCAAGACGTGATTGATGACCTTCTTACCATGGGACATGCCAGGCTACTGGCCGGCATAGCGGAAAAAGAACAACAGAAGCTTTTGCGGGATGCCATTATCAAGAAGGGGTTGTCCGTACGGCAGGCGGAGGCCCTGGCAAAAAAAATGAAAAAGCCGGCGGGCCCCACAAAGATCTTGTCCAAAGACGATCCCTATATCCGCTCCCTATCCGACAACCTTAAGCGAAGCCTGGGGACAAAGGTGGAAATCAAAAAGGAGGGGAAACGGGGCCAGATTCTGCTCTATTTCTATTCCGATGACGAACTGGATCGACTGGTGGAATTTTTGACCTGATCGTTTCTCTGTTTCCATTTTCTTTCCTCACCCTTGACCAGTCTTAATACGTTTTCACCGTGCTTCATATAAATCAAGGCCGCCATGACAACGGATGTGAGCACTATGGGTTTCGGTTCATGGAAAAGGGTCAGAAATATGGGAATAGAACCCGCTGAAACCATCGACCCCAGTGATACGAAATCCCATTTCAGCATCACCAGGAGAAAAACCAAAAGCCCCAGCACACATGCAATGGGAGATACGGCCAAATAAATACCAAGGGCCGTAGCAACACCCTTTCCCCCCCGAAAGCCCATAAAAACTGAGAACTGGTGTCCTAAGAGTGGGCAAAGTGAGATTACTGCCAGAGCTATTTGGCTCGAAATATCCCCTTTAAAAGATAAAGCCGCAAAAAGGAGGACCGGAAGCAGCCCTTTCAATACATCGAGAGACAGTGTCAAAAGCCCCCATTTAAGTCCCAGTTCTCTGGCCACATTGGTGGCACCGATATTCTTGCTTCCCTTTTGGGTAATGTCAATTTTTGCAGCCATTTGGGCAATTATTTTTCCAAACGGTATCGAACCGAGAATATAGCCACCCAATGCAAAATAGAGTGTTTGACTGACCATGAACAACCCCCCATGAATGGTTTTTGGGATTCGGATCTTTACAATACCCACCGGCTCTGATAGATTTCCCGAATAAAATACCGACGTTCTGAACAGGATGCAATGCTTTTTTCACCGTAAGATATTGTGCGCGAGGTTGATAATTTGAAACTGATGGTTTTGGATGGACAGGGGGGCGGCATTGGCGCCACCCTCATTAAAGGCCTAAGGGCATCCTTGGGCCTCAACCAAGAAATTTTGGCGCTCGGAACCAATTCTATCGCCACGTCCAGGATGATGAAAGCCGGTGCGAACCGAGGGGGGTCTGGTGAAAATGCCATTGTACACACCTCGCAAAGGGTTGATGTGATCATCGGGCCCGTCTCCATTTTGATGGCCAATGCCATGATGGGAGAATTAACGCCAGAAATGGCAATCGCCGTGAGCTCCAGCCGTGCCACGAAAATTCTCATTCCTTTGACCCAGGAAGAGATTAAAATTGTTGGGGTTTCAAAGGAACCCTTGCCTCACTTGGTTAACCAGGCCGTCAGGATGGTCCAAGAGATCGTGGAGGAAAATGATCATCATGTGTGAGTCAACGGTCTATATTTTGAGAAACGGAGAGGAACAGATTTTTTTCGAGGATGTTGACACCCTTGAAAATAGCAATGGCGAGATTAAACTATTAAATATTCTGGGTGAGACGAAAAAGATCAGCGGAACCATCAAACAGTTTTCACTCATTGATCATAAAATAATTCTAGAACTTTCTTGATAAATATCCCTTCAAGGCCAGGTGGATGGTTAGTATTCACGAAAAAGGCTGATGAAAACAGAAGATGCTGAAATTACAGAGGAACTACTCGAACCTTATCCAAAGGATGAACGTCCTATAGTCAAGCTGTTGTTGAGTATGACTTCCACCGCCATGAAACTTGTCTCTAAAGGGGCCATGGTTTCCGAACTGGTTGGCAAAGCCGTTTTCAGCTCTCCTGAACGTGTCAAAATGTTGGAAGAAGCGGGCGCTTATGTGAGAGATCTTCGAGAAGTGGCTGGACTCACCCGAAAAGATGTTAGCCGGGCCATTCAACTTGCAGATGAATCCTTTTTAGCCGCTGTTGAAAACGGTGCCGCAACACTCTCTTTTGAATTGATTCTGCGTCTGGCCGCTCTGCTGGCTCGCCATGACCCGATACCGTTTATCATCAAATTGACGCGCACCTACAATCCGGAAGTTTGGGAGCTTCTTGAAAAGTGGGGTCTCGGTAGGCTCCCCGTTCAACTGGAACGGGAACGGCAGTTCGTCAATATTTATCGCGGTCATGATCGCGCAAGAGCTCTTTCCGATGATGATTTTCAACGGGTTCTGGCTTTTACCCGGTCCGCCTTTGAAATGGCTCTTGACTTTGCACACGGCGAGGACACCTGATTTTTAAATGCTGCCCGGATATAGACATGATTTTTTAAAATTGATTTTGGAGATTTTTTAGTTATGCCACTCGCAACGATTGAAGAAATACTGAAAGACCTTAGAGATGGAAAGATGATAATTCTGGTGGATGACGAGGACCGTGAAAACGAAGGCGACCTTACTATGGCCGCTGAAAAGGCGACACCTGACGCCATTAACTTCATGGCCACATACGGTCGTGGCCTCATTTGTTTACCCATGGCCTCCGAGCTGCTCGAAAAATTAAAGCTTCCTCAAATGGTAATTGATAATTGCTCCCCGTTTGAAACCGCCTTTACCGTTTCCATTGAGGCTAGGACCGGTGTAACCACCGGCATTTCGGCTGCCGATCGCGCTCGTACCATTCTTGTTGCCATTGCCGATGATGCCAAACCGGAGGACCTCGTGCAACCAGGCCACGTTTTTCCGCTGCGTGCCCGTCGAGGTGGTGTTCTCTTTAGGACAGGACAAACTGAAGGATCTGTCGATCTGGCGCGCCTCGCTGGCTTAAGACCGGCCGGGGTTATCTGCGAAATCATGAAAGATGACGGCACCATGGCCCGAATGCCCGATCTTGAGATTTTCGCTGAAAGACATGGCTTAAAAATTGCCAGCGTTGCCGATATTATCGAATATCGTATGCGAACGGAATCCTTTGTTCATCTGGCCGCAGAAACCATTCTTCCCACTCCGCACGGCGAATTCAAGGCGATGGCTTTCGTAAACGATATTGACGCACATGAGCATCTTGTGTTGGTTAAGGGCGATATTGATCCTGATGCTGACACTCTGGTGCGAGTTCACTCACAGTGTACACCCGGTGACATCTTCAATTCACTCCGATGTAATTGCAGGGCAAAACTCGACAAGGCAATGGAGATGGTTCAACAGGAAGGAAACGGGGTTATCATCTACATACAGCAGGAAGGGAGAGGCTTGAGACTTGCGCGCTATCAAACCTTGGATGGAAAATTTACCTCTGACGCTCACAAACAAGGATGCATTGAAGCGGACTTGAGAAACTATGGCGTTGGGGCTCAAATACTGGTAGCGCTTGGAGTTAAAAAGATGCGGCTTTTGACCAATAGCGAAAAAAGACTAAAGGGCCTTGAAGGGTATGACTTGACAATGGTGGATCGAGTCCCCATGGAAATTGAAATTTCACCTGTTGATATCAAGGAAAGAAAAAACAC
This sequence comes from Desulfatiglandales bacterium, assembly GCA_963663335.2. Lineage (GTDB taxonomy): Bacteria > Desulfobacterota > DSM-4660 > Desulfatiglandales > Desulfatiglandaceae > NaphS2. The sequence continues at coordinate 2,606,803 of CAXXLN010000002.1, forward strand.
CTGAAAAGGGCAAACGGCTTTTCTGATGGGATTTTGAACTAACCACATCGACATTGGAAACAACAAAGGGGGTCAATGTTTCACGTGAAACATTGACCCCTTCCTCATGCTTTTCATCCTATTCCGGTTCAGCCAAACACACGCTAATCATTCTATCCAACAATTTCGATAAATCCCATCCCTTTCTCTTTGCCGCCAATGGGACCAGGCTTGTTTCCGTCATTCCTGGAATGGTATTGGTCTCGAGCATGAAAATTTCTCCCTGCGTGTCTATAATCATATCGCTCCTGCTCCAATCCCTGCACTGAAGCACCTCATGTGCTTTTTTCGCCATCTCAGAAATATCTCTTTCAAGTGACGCATTAATCTGCGCAGGACAAATTTCATTACTCTCACCAGCAATATACTTCGCATCAAAATCAAAAAATCTGTGAGTATCTCTTGGCACAATTTCAATCAGAGGCAGAGTCTCTAGACGGCTTCGCCCCAGAACAGCACAAGTAATTTCTCTTCCCTCAACATATTCTTCAACTAGAATTTCCCGATCAAATTCAAAAGCCTTTTCAATGCCCGCTTGGATGTCCCTATCATTATCTATAATCGAAATACCGATACTGGAACCTTCGCTTACGGGTTTTATAACGATCGGCGTCCCCAACCTACCCCTTATTGCTTCGATTGGAATTTTGTCTTCTCTTTTTAGAACCATATCCTTGGGAACGCGAAGTCCAACGCTTCTATATACTTCCTTTGTCATCCTCTTATTCATGGCAATTGCACTCGACAGTACTCCAGACCCAATATATGGAATACCGAAAACCTCAAGCAGTCCTTGCATCCGCCCATCTTCACCATACTTTCCATGAAGAACACTAAATATCAAATCAAATTCCTTTTTCTTTTCCCAGATGGCATTTAGGTCTTCTTTTGGATCAAAAGCCCTAGTTTCATATTTTTCATTATCAAGCGCTCCTAGAACCGCATGCCCACTCTTAATAGACACGCTTCGCTCTCTGGACCACCCGCCTGAAAGAACGGCTACCCGTATCTTATTCGCCAATGTATCCTCCTAAATTCATATGATATTAAGATTGTATTAGCAGGCACCCTGTTCAATCTAATGCTTAATGGACCCACTATAATGGTGAAAAATAAAAAGATTTGATGACATACGAAGAGATGCGTTTATCCACGCCGATAGAATTCTAGCACTTTTTCAAACTCCGTAGACTTTATAATACATGTGCTACCCATAAAAAGACCTTAGAAACTCCTCGTCCTTTGGGGAAAGATTGAACCGTGCTCCTGCCTCTTCGATGAGCCTGATCGGAGTTTGTGTTTCATCTTCCTTCAGGTTTTCCGATATCCATTTAATGGCCTGTCTGACATTTTTTCCTTCTGGTTGGATGGTCACCATAGTGCGGATTCCTCAATTCTGCAAATTACAAATGTCTTTGTTTTCATAAATTCATTTTGACCGACACGTCACCGCAAACGAATTTTCGCCTCTGTCCCCCTGTGGTAGTCAGTATCAAAGCGCCATCTCGATCAACACCTTCAACTTCTCCTTCAACTCGCTCTTTTCCGCTTTCAATGGTCACTTTTTTCCCAATTACGAGGGATTTTTCATTCCACATTTGGAACAATCCATCGCTTTCTTTCATATCCTCATCAGCTTTCTCATAATACATTTCCATTTTTTTCAATATGTTACAAAGAAATGTCTCTCTAGCTATTCTTTTTTTAGTTTCGCCAAAGATACTTGAGGTGGCATACAGTAAATTTTGTTCAAGTTCGGGATTCCAGTTCACATTAAGCCCCATTCCCAAAACGACATATTGAACAATTCCTCCCAGCACTGAACATTCCGTCAGGATGCCGCCTACTTTCTTTTGGCCGATATAAATATCGTTAGGCCACTTAATCATGGCATTTAGGCCGCACAAATCCTCCACAGTACCAACGCCCGCTAAGGCAAACATCATGGTTAAGACAAAAATTCTGTTTGCCGGCAAATCAGGCCGCAGCAAAACCGAAAAAAGGAGATTTTCACCTTTTTTTGAAAACCATTGCCGCCCAAGCCTCCCAAGACCTGCACTTTGTTCATCGGCAACCACAACTGTTCCTTCAACAGCCCCTTCTTGAGCAAGCCTTTTTAAAAAAACATTCGTTGACCCAATGCTTTCTCTAAAGATCACACGTTTGCCGAAAAGGGAGTTTTTGAGTCCTTCAATCAGGACCCCAGGATTGAACGGTACTATCTTTTCACATACTTTCTCCTTACTCTTTTCACTTTCCATAAACCGATGCCCTTAAAACAATCATCAATGTTCCAGCTCAACCTTTAAATCACGGGTCATCAGTTCTTTAACCGCCTGATGCGGATCTTTTCTCTCATACAAAATTTCATACACCTGATCAACGATGGGCATAACCACACTCTCTCTTTCAGCTAGTTCATATGCCGATTTCGAAGTCTTAATCCCTTCGGCTACCATTTTCATACCGCTGGTGATTTCTTCTACGCTTTTCCCTTTTCCCACTTGAACCCCAACGGTCCTGTTTCGGCTTAAGTCCCCTGTGCACGTAAGCACGAGGTCACCCATTCCTGCAAGACCCGCAAAGGTATGCGGATTGGACCCCATTTTCACCCCAAGCCTGGTAATTTCCGCCAGCCCCCTTGTGATGAGTGCAGCGCGTGCGTTGGAACCGAAATTCAGTCCGTCACAAACTCCTGCTGCGATGGCGATAACGTTTTTGAGCGCACCTCCCAACTGGGTTCCAACCACATCACTGCTAAGGTAAACCCGAAAAAAACCGGTTGAAAAGAGTTCTTGGAGCCTTCCACCATGCTGTAGGTCTCCGCAGGCGACACTCACCGCCGTCGGAAGCCTTCGAACCACCTCTTTTGCAAAACTAGGTCCCGCAAGACACGCAAACCTAAGCGAAAACCCATGGCCCAGTACCTGCTCAACCACCTGACTCATGGTCATAAGCGATTCATTTTCAATTCCTTTGGTGGCCATCATCACCGACATCTCTGCCTTCAAATGCGGCTTCAGCCCCTGCAGCACCTCTCGAAACACGTGTGAAGGAACTGCAATCAAAACCACTTCTTTTTCCTGTAAAGCTTCTTTAAAAGAGGCGGTGGCTTTGAGGCTCGAAGTCAATTTCACATCCGGCAAAAACACATGATTCGTATGTTTTTCACTGATTTCAGTATAAACCTCTTCCTCTCGGGCCCATAGATCGACATCCACACCCTTTTTTTCAGCCAAAAGGTTGGCCAGCGCGGTTCCCCAACTTCCAGCGCCGATCACCGCAACCTTTGATATTTCGTTATCTTTCAAAAACCCTGTTCCTTTCAAAATGCTCTTTTATTATTCTGCCCGATTACTCATCATCCATGATTTTGGCAACACCAACAACTTTTTCCCCTTCTCCAAGGTTGATGAGTTTTACCCCTTGCGTATTTCTCCCTATGACCGAAATATCCGCAACCCGCAATCGAATAATTTTACCATGCTCGGTAATAATCATAAGTTCATCTTGGTCCGTCACTTCATAGGCATAGACCACGGGTCCGTTTCTTTCGCTGGTCTTAATGGTAATCACGCCCTTCCCGGCTCTTGCTTGAGTCGGGTATTCATCACTCTTGGTCCTTTTACCGTAACCGTTTTCCGTAACCGTCAAAATCGTAGCGCCTTCGCCCAGGGTTTCCATGCCCACCACTTCATTACCCGGAGCCATTTTGATTCCGATATTCCCTGAAGCCACTCTCCCCATGCTTCGCAATTCCGATTCGCTGAACCTGATGGATTTTCCCTCTTTCGTGGTCAGAAAAATATCCTGATCACCACTGGAAACCCGCACGCCAATCAACTCATCATTTTCCCTTATCTTGAGCCCGATGGTACCCACACTTCTGGGATGGCTGTAAGCCTTAAGTTCCGTCTTTTTAACCAAGCCCATTTTGGTGGCCATAACCACATATTTTCCATCTTCATAGTCTCGAACAGGGAGTATGGTGGCCAGACGTTCGTCCTTCTTTAAATCCAGAAGATTGACAATGGCCTTTCCTCTGGACGTCCTTCCTCCTTCCGGAATTTCGTGAACCTTCTTCCAGTAAACGCGACCTTTGTTGCTGAAAAAGAGAAAAGAATCGTGTGAAGAGGCCACAAACAGATGTTCCACAAAATCCTCTTCCTTTGGTTTAACGCCGGTCATGCCCTTTCCGCCTCGGCATTGGGCCTTGTAAAGGCTGATAGGATTCCGTTTGATATACCCTGTATGACTTATGGTCACCACCATGTCTTCTTCGGCAATCAGATCTTCCATATCGATCTCTTCGGCATCTTCGATAAGCTCCGTCCGCCGTTCATCGCCATAAGCATCTTTGATCTCTTTCAGTTCTTCTTTGATAATATCAAGGACCATTGCAGGCGTTGCCAGGATGGCTTTATAATAGTCGATATCTTTTAGAAGGGCTTCATATTCCGAATGAATTTTTTCTCTTTCCAGCCCCGTGAGCCGCTGCAGTCTCATATCCAGAATCGCCTGCGCCTGTATATCCGAAAATTGAAACTCCGCAATCAATCTGGCTTTGGCTTCTTTTGCATCGGAGGAAGATCGGATCAACTCAATGACATCATCTAGAAAATCAAGGGCTTTTTTGAGCCCTTCCAGAATATGGGCGCGTGCCTCCGCTTTCTTCAGCTCAAAGATGGTTCTGCGCACGATCACTTCACGGCGATGTTTGATGAAATGGTTAAGCATCGATTTGAGTGTCAAAATTTCCGGCCGTCCATTTACAATAGCAAGCAGGATAATCCCGAAGGAAACTTTCATTTGCGTATATTTATAGAGCTGATTCAGAATAACCAGGGCATGGGCATCCCGCTTTGTTTCAATAACGATACGCATGCCGTCTCGATCCGATTCATCACGGATTTCGGAAATGCCCTCTATCTTCTTTTCCCTCACCTGTTCCGCAATCTTTTCAAGCAATCTTCCCTTATTCACCTGGTAAGGAATTTCCGAAACTATGATCCTTTCTTTGTTCTGACCAAATTTTTCCACAAACGCTCTCGCCCTGATCTTGATGATGCCTCTTCCCGAGCTATAAGCGTCTACAATACCCTTCTTCCCGATAATAAACCCGGACGTAGGAAAATCCGGTCCCGGTATAACGCTCATCAATTCCCCCAAGGTAACATCAGGGTTTTCAATAACCTTTTCAATTCCGGCGCAAATTTCCGAAAGGTTGTGGGGCGGAATATTCGTCGCCATTCCAACAGCGATTCCGGAAGACCCATTGATCAATAAATTCGGTACTTTTGTGGGAAGAACCAGGGGTTCCACGAGGCTTCCGTCATAGGTGGGCGCGAAATCAACGGTTTCCTTATCAAGGTCGTCGAGAAAATCCTGTGCCGTTCGCGTCATCCGCACTTCGGTGTATCGCATTGCAGCGGGAGGATCTCCATCCACGGATCCAAAATTCCCCTGGCCGTCAACAAGGCAGTATCTCAGCGAAAAATCCTGTGCCATACGAACGATGGTATCGTATACAGCGCTGTCCCCGTGGGGATGGTATTTACCAATAACATCGCCCACAACCCTTGCCGACTTTTTATATGGCCTGTTGAAAAAATTCTTCAGGTCATTCATGGCAAAAAGCACACGTCTGTGAACCGGTTTCAGGCCGTCCCTGATGTCCGGAAGGGCTCGACCCACGATAACGCTCATGGAGTACTCCAGATAAGATTTCTTCATCTCATCTTCGATGTTAACGAATTCGGGTTCTACATCCTGGATCATAATTTTTTTGTTTCTCCAATTTCATTTCTTCTCAATTTAACTTAAGGCCTACACACGGATTTTCCCCTGCCATTCGCTCATTTCCGTGCTGGAAAATGGAAACCTTCTCAACCATCGATCGATAATTTAAAGCCGTGAACGGTTTCTATATATCGAGTTCCGTAACTTCCAAGGCATTGTTCTGAATAAACTCTCTTCTCGGTTCCACCTTGTCCCCCATGAGTATGGTAAAAATATGATCTGCTTCCACCGCGTCTTCCACTTTTACCTGAAGAAGAACTCTCTTTTCTGGATCCATGGTGGTGGTCCACAGCTGGCCTGGGTTCATTTCGCCCAAGCCTTTGTATCTCTGAATGGCCAATCCTCTTTTTCCTTTTTCCATGAGGTCATTAAGGAAGCCGCGGGGATCTTCTATCTTCTCTTTTTCCTCGTTTCCGTTAACCCTGAAACCGTTGGCCTTCAGTTCCCTAAAATCTTCGGAAAGAGACAGTAACTGGCGAAGATCGGGAGAAGACAGAAATTCCCAATCAACTTTGAAAGCGTGACCGCCATTCTGTGTTTCGGTAACCATAAATTGGTAATATCCATCGTCTTCAGTTCTTCCGAGTTCCGTAAGATCAAAACCATCCGCCCGGAGCCGCTCAATCAGACCTTCGATAAAAACCTTATCTTTAAATTGTCTTGTAATGGTTACACCATTTGAAATAAGAGCCTCCAGAAATTTATAGCTGAAACCTTTCCTTGAAAGTCTCTCCATATGGTCAAAAAACTTTACAAGCCTGTTCAGGAGTTTTATGAGCCGTTTTCCAGATGTTTCCTTCCCGTCTGTATACACAACCCTTTCATTCTCGGAAATTCGATCCAGAATATAATCGTTAAATTTTTCCTCGTCCTTGATAAAAAGATCTTTCCTTTTGCTTGACACACGATAAAGCGGCGGCTGTGCCACATAAAGGTAACCTTTTTCAATAAGATCGGGCATTTGCCTGAAAAAAAACGTCAGGAGAAGCGTACGGATATGAGCCCCGTCCACATCCGCGTCCGTCATAATGACAATTTTGTGATACCGTAGTGAATCCAGAGTATAGTCTTTTTCCCCTATTCCGGTTCCCAGAGCTGCAATCAAGATTCTAATTTCTTCGCTCCCAATCATTTTATCGAATCGTGCTTTTTCAACATTAAGAATTTTTCCTCTGAGTGGCAAAATTGCCTGAGTTCTTCGATTTCGACCCTGTTTTGCAGACCCCCCCGCCGATTCTCCCTCCACAATAAAAATCTCACTTCGAGCGGGATCCTTTTCCTGACAATCCGCCAACTTTCCGGGCAAAGAATGATCGAATAAAACTCCCTTTCTTCTGGCCAGATCCTTGGCTTTTCTGGCGGCCTCTCTGGCTCTGGCCGCGTCAATGACCTTACCGAGGATGGATTTTATTACCGTCGGATTCTCTTCAAAAAAAGACCCAAGGCCTTCATTTACCTGATTTTCAACCAACCCTTTAACTTCGCTGTTTCCAAGCTTGGTTTTTGTCTGGCCTTCGAATTGCGGATCAGGCAGTTTTACACTGATAACCGCAGTCAGACCTTCCCGTACATCATCTCCAGAAAGTTTTTCCTTGACGTTTTTAGCCATTGGGGAATTGGCAAGGTACGAATTAATGCTTCTGGTCAGAGCGGATTTGAAGCCTGCCAGGTGGCTCCCCCCTTCCTTGGTGTTGATGTTATTGGCAAAGGTAAAGAGATTTTCCTTATAAGAATTATTATACTGAAGAGCAATATCAACCAATACACCGTTCTTTTCTCCTGAAATAACAATGGGTTTTGCATGTAGCAATTCTTTGTTTCGATTGAGATACTCTACAAAAGACTCAATGCCCCCTTCGTATAGAAAATCCTTCTTCTTTCCGGTCCGCTCATCCAAAATCTTGATTCGCAAGCCCTTTGTCAGGAAAGACAGCTCTCTCATCCTTTTGGCCAAGGTCTCAAAATCGAAAATAACCGTTTCAAAAATGAGCGGGTCCGGAATGAAGTGTATTCTAGTTCCGGTTCTTGCGGTTTCACCCCTGATTTCAAGACCTGTTTTGGCTTCCCCTCTTTCGTAGCGTTGATAGTAAATTTTTTCATCCCGATATACTTCAACCTCAAGATAGGTGGAAAGTGCATTCACCACGGAGACCCCTACGCCGTGGAGTCCTCCGGAAACCCGGTATGTTTTATTGTCGAATTTTCCGCCTGCGTGAAGTTTGGTCATGACCACTTCAAGGGCCGGCATGTTGGAGGATTCGTGCATATCCACCGGAATACCCCGCCCGTTATCCCGAATCATCACGCTGTTATCCCTCAATAATTTAATGTCAATCTGATCGCAATACCCCGCCAACGCCTCATCGATACTGTTGTCCACAACTTCGTAGACCAGATGGTGGAGACCTTCAAACGCAGTATTTCCAATATACATGGATGGTCTTTTTCTGACAGCCGAAAGACCCTCTAAAACTTTAATATCTGATGCTTCGTACTTTTTTTCCTCTATCATCTTAAACCCTCATCGGCATAATTAGACCGACGAAACCTTCATCCTCTTCACCGGTCAGCACGAAAGGTTTCGAGCTGTCCGTGAAATCGAGATGAATCGTTTCACTCTGCATGGATTGGAGCGTTTCAATGAAATATTTAGGGTTAAAACCCGCTTCGACCCGCTCGCCATTATATTTAATTGCAATGTTTTCCTGGCCCTCACCCAAATCCGGATTAGTTGAAACCAGTTCCATCACATTGTTTTCCAAAGTAATTTTAACAGCCCTGTAACGATCGTTACTCAAGATAAGCATTTTTCTCATAGCTTCCAGAAGCGCCATTTTACTGATGTCCACAGGATCCTTTTCGTTTCTGAATATTACCGCTTTATAATCCGGAAAATTGGTTTCCAGAAGACGCATCACCAGTAAGGCATTTCCTTTTTTGGCCACACAGCTTTTTTCTTTGAACCCAATTTCAACAATCCCCCCATCGGCCGCCATTTTGCTCAGTTCACTCATCCCTTTCTTGGGAATCATAACCCCTTTTTCTAGCTCCAGAGACTCAAGATTTGAAAACGGTTCATCAATAAGGGAAAGCCGGTGGCCATCCGTGGCCACCATTCTCAGAAAATCCTTCCCGTCAGTTGAGATTTTTTCCGTCAGCACTCCAGACAGTTTAAAGCCGGCTTCTTCTACAGTGACGGCGTAAATGGTTTTGTTAATCATATTCACAAGGCTCTCACCCTCTATGGCAATCATGCTGACACCTTCAGGTTCCATAAACGCGGGGAATTCTTCAGGAGAGATCGAGGCCAGATTAAATCGGGCTACACCGTCAGAAATAAATATCCAATTGTTTTCCTTCTCTTTGATATGAAACTCTGCTGATTTTGTTTCTTTGAGAATTTCAAATATCTTCCGTCCGGACAGCGTTATACTCCCTTCTTCAACGACCTCTGCATTGATGGTTTCCTGAAAACCGAGTTCCAAATCCGTTGCACTGATTCGAACGGTTGAACCGTCGGCTGTAAACAAAATAGTGGACAATACAGGCATGTTACTCTTTTTTTCGATAATACTTTGAACTTTTGAAACGGATTTGAGGAGTTCAGTCCGATCGATTCGTATCTCCATTGCTTCCTCCGTCGACAATCTATTTGTTATTTTTTTAAATGTATAAAAGTAATCGTAATAATAACACTCTGACAGTTTGTTCGAAAATCACATAAAGATTTGGTTTAAAAAAATTTTTTTTCTTAACCCAGGAATAAAAGAGTCATCGGGTCCTTTCAGAGAAAATTCCCGGTTACGATTTTCCTGCTTTTATGAACAGGAGTTGACAAAAACTGAACAGTTTTGAATTTCTAAGAGACCGAACCATTCACTAAATAACCTCTTAATTTATTAATATCATTAATAACTTCTTTTTCTGTTTTTAGATATTCCAGAATGCTGTTAATGGAATAAATTATAGATGAATGATGTTTGTTTCCAAAGGCTTTCCCAATTTCTTTAAGAGACATGTCTGTATGTTTTCGGGTCAAGTATATGGCCACCTGTCTGGGATAGGAGATCTTTCGAGCTTTCTTTCGGCTCAGAAGGTCGGATGTGGCGATTTGAAAATATTTTGCGGTTATTTTCTGAATATCTTCAGGTCCGATCTGGACATGAAGTTTATCTTCAAGAATAGATTGCACAACGGAAATATCCATCTTCTTCCCGTAAAGGGACGCATGAAGTTTTATTTTTTCAATGTGTTGGACCAGCTTTTTCAGGTTATTGGTTGAGCTTGCCAGAAAAAAAGTGGCGTCTTCTTGAAACTGAATACCTTGCTGTTTTGCTTTCTGGAGGATCACTTTCATTTTGGTTTTTTGGTCGGGTGCCTTAATTTCAGTGATTAAGCCCCATTCAAGACGGGAGCGCAGTTGAGGTAAAAGGTCTTTGATCTGGCTGGGCGGTGCGGAGGCGGCAACCACCAATTGGCGTTTGGATTCGAGGAATTGCGTGCAAAGTGAAAGTAACTCCTTTTGAGATTTATTGTGGGTGGCCATTGCATGAATATCGTCAATGAGAAGAAACCGGGGGGGTCTTTCTTCGCCCCACAAACCGTTGGTTATTTCCGTAAAAGAGTTTTCAGATTGGCCAATCATGTTTTTGGCCGATAGGTAAACGGCATTTTTATCGGGGTTGTTTTTCATGGCCTCATTGCCGATGGCATGCAAAAGATGTGTTTTTCCTGAGCTCCATTTGCTAAAAATATAAAGCGGGTTATATTTATAGGATGGATTGTTTGCAACCTCGAGGGCTGAAGAGCAGGCCAGCCCATTGGAACGGGCTGTAATAAAGCCGGAAAATGTCCGGGACGGATCCAGGCCCAATGGGAAGGACGTTCTTGAATTTGGAGGATCGGGTTTCTTTTTTTCTCTTATTCTTTTCTCAGGGGTTTGGTATGAAAATCGGATGGCGGGGCTAATCCCCACAATATTATTTAGAAGCTGTCCTATGCGTTTACTGTAGTTTTCAGAAAGCCATGCGGCAACAAATTTGTTTGGTACCTCAATAACAGCCAATTTTGAATTGACCTCAAGCAGGGACGCTTGTGAAAGCCAGGTTTCGAAATCGGATTTTGGAATATGAGTTCCAATATTCCGTTTTATTTGGTCCCAAATTTCATTTTTAGTTGTCATGGAAATCGATTGTGGAGTAATAAAAAGATTTTTGCAAAAAAACGGCTTATTCTAGAGATTTTTTAAATAAAACGCAATCAAAATTTATCTTTGATCATAGGGAGGAAAACATGACTTTTTCAATAGCTTTAGCTGGAAAAGGGGGTACCGGCAAAACCACGACAGCGGGCATGCTGGTCAAGTATCTGGTGGAAAAAGGGAAAACACCTGTCCTTGCCGTCGATGCCGACGCTAATGCGAATTTAAACGAAGTGTTGGGGGTCGATCCGGGTGAAACGCTCGGAGATGCCAGGGAAGATATGAAAACCGGCGTTGCAGCAGGTATGACCAAAGATGTGTATATGGAAATGAAGCTTCAGGAAGCGGTTGTTGAATCGAGCGGTTTTGATCTAATTGTCATGGGCCGCCCTGAAGGGGCTGGATGTTATTGTGCCGCCAACACCCTTTTGACTCAGTATTTGGAAAAGCTTATTGACAATTACAGCTATCTGGTTGTGGACAATGAGGCGGGTATGGAGCATATCAGCAGGTTGACCACTAACAACATCGACGTGCTTCTGGTGGTGAGCGACGCCACAAGACGCGGTTTGCAGGCGGCCCATCGAATTGTGGCATTAGCAGATGCTCTCAAATTGAACATCAGTCGAAAAGTTCTGATGGTCAACCGCGCTAAAGAGACTCAATCGGAGGCACTGGATGAGGCATTGGAACAGTATGATCTCGATTTTATCGGTACCGTCCCGGAAGATTCCGAAATACAGCATTTTGACCTGGGAGGCAGGCCTACTGTTGAATTGTCCGCCGAAAATGAGGCTTTGAAAGCCGCATACCGCATTTTTGACAAAATAATCCCCTGAATACACCTTCATGTTGTGTAGTGAACAAATTTAATACAACATATGGGGTTAACGGCGCATCAAGAAACCCTTTTAAATTACAGCTAAAAACCCCTTGACAACGTTTTAAGAATCTTCTAATTTGTTTGGGCGAACCTCGAGGCCTGAGGTATTTTTTTGCTCCGGCTATGTAAAATATTTCACAAGTGAGTTTCGTTAATTTTTGTATATAGAGGAAACGTTGCTTTATTGCTATCGTCTAAAGGATGTTTTTTTGTTATATAAAGCTGGTTTTTATATGAGGCCGTGGCGATAAGCCACGATTGTGAACAATTAAAAGAATCCAAGAAGGAGGTACACAAATTGGCCTTTGAGATTCCCGTACAACCCTATTCCGGAAAAATAGGGGAAACAACACTTGGCGTCGGTGACGGCGCTGTAAAGCTGGGTGGAGGAGACTCATACCCATTCTATCTTTTTGAGGGCAGCATGCCCAATGCTCCGAAAATTGCGATGGAAGTCTGGGATTATGATCCTTCAGAAGAATGGCCTGAAGCTGCCATCGCCCCATTTAAAGATGTGATCGGATCACCTGACGCGTGGGCAAAAAAATGTGTGGAAGACTACGGCGCGGATTTGGTGGTGCTGCAGTTGAAGGGCACAGACCCCAATGGTATGGATCGGAGCCCTGAGGAGAGCGCGGAAATCGCCAAAAAGGTGGCCGATGCGGTAGCCGTTCCGCTGGTTTTATGGGGAACCGCCAACAATGCAAAGGATGAAGCGGTCTTGAAGAAGATCTCTGAAGCCTGCGACGGAAAGAATGTGAGTCTCGGGCCGGTGGAAGAGGGAAACCACAAGGGCGTGGGAGCCAGCGCACTCGGTTATGGTCAAAACGTTGTTGCTTCGTCTCCTATTGATGTAAACCTGGCCAAGCAGCTGAACATTCTTTTGGGTAACCTGGGGGTCAAAAGCGAGAAGATCCTCATAGATCCTACTACCGGCGGTCTGGGATATGGCATGGAGTACTCATACTCGGTCATGGAAAGAATCGTAATGGCCGCTCTGACCCAGGAAGACGACAAGCTGCAAATTCCCATGATCTGCAATCTGGGAGGCGAAATCTGGAAATGTAAAGAAGCAAAAGAGAGCATTGAAGCCGCCCCCCTTCTGGGTGATCCGGAAAAACGCGGGATTATGATGGAGTCAGCGGCGGCGGTCTGTTACCTGCTGGCAGGCGCGTCGGTGGTTGTGCTGCGGCACCCGGAAAGCGTTCGTCTGACCAAATCTTTTATCGAATTGCTTTCAAACGGCGGCACCGCTTCCGGTGTGGCGGATTTGTCTAAAGTACTTCCCCTTGAAGAGGCTGATCTCCTGGCGCTTTCCCCTGAACCGAACCTTGATTTCGGAGAACCGGAAGTGGCGAAAAAACCGGCAGCCAAGGCAGCGCCGAAAGCAAAGGCCGAGCCTAAAAAGGAAGAAGCCAAACCTGCTCCTGCTCCCAAAGCGGAAGCCAAGCCTGAACCCAAAGTCGAAGTGAAGGAAGAACCCAAAGAAGATCCGGAAGCCAAGGCGAAAGCGGAAGCAGAGGCGAAAGTCAAGGCAGAGGCGGAAGCCAAGGCAAAAGCAGAGGCGGGAGCCAAAGCGAAGGCAGACGCAGAGGCCAAAGCGAAAGCGGATGAGGAAGCGAAAGCGAAAGCCGAGGCCAAAGCGGAAGCGGATGCCAGGACAGCGGAAGTGGCCAAGCGGGAAGCCGAGGAATCAGCCATTAGAGCGTCCCGGGCGGAAGAAAACAGAAAGCGCCTTGAGGCCAGGATGTCTGCTCAAAAAGAAACCGGAACCATGACACCTGCAAAGGTTCAGAAATCAAAACTCGACAAGTTCCTCGATAATCTCAAACGAATGAGGTAACTGAGGTTTGCTGATTTTTTTCGAAAAAAAATCCAAGCTTATATATAACACGCAATAATAATGAGGAGGAACCTCAAGATGGCAGTAGAAAAAGCAACGCCTGAAAAGGCACCAAAGATGGCGGACCCCATCAAGGCTTCCATCGATGTGGCATCACAGGAGATGATTGCCAGAGCTCAGAAACTAGGTGTAGAGACGATCTTTGATCGTGCCGAGAAAATGAAACCCTGCAATATCGGAATTCAGGGTATCTGCTGTAAGAACTGCGCAATGGGCCCCTGCCGCCTGCCGCTCCCCAAAGGGGGCATTCAAGGTGAGGATGAGCGAAAAGGTCTTTGCGGCGCCACCGCCAATACCATTGCCGCCCGAAACTTTATCCGCATGATCGCCGGCGGCGCGGCAGCTCACTCCGACCACGGAAGAAGCGTTGCCGAGGTCTTTATTTCCGCAGCCCGAAAAGATACGGACGCCTACCAGATCAAAGATACGGTGAAACTGGTTGCAGTGGCCAAGCTTCTGGGCGTTGCCACCACCGTTGAGGTGGATGGCGAAGAGCTGGATCGGGACATGGATGAGATCGCCGTGGAAGTGGGGGAAGTGGCCCTCAACGAATGGGGCAAATCCGAAGGGGAACTCCTCTATCTCAAGAGAGCGCCCGAAGCCCGCTATGAAATCTGGAAAAAGCAGGGTGTTCTGCCTCGAAATATCGATCGGGAAATTGTCGAAATCATGCACCGAACCCATATGGGCGTCGACCAGGATTATAAAAACCTGATCAAACAGGGAACACGAGCTTCTCTGGCGGACGGCTGGGGCGGCTCCATGCTGGCCACCGACCTTCAGGATATTCTTTTTGGAACCCCGTCCCCTCTTCAGTCCGAGGCCAATCTGGGCATCATGAAGGAAGACCATGTGAACATCATTGTTCACGGCCATGAGCCGGTTCTGTCCGAGTTGGTGATTGCCGTGGCCGAAAGCCAGGAAATGATTGATTACGCTAAATCAGTCGGGGCAAAGGGCATTCAGCTGGGCGGTATCTGCTGCACGGCCAATGAGATGCTCCAGCGGCATGGTGTTCCTCTGGCGGGAACCTTCCTGCAGCAGGAACTGGCGATTATTACCGGCGCCTGCGACGCCATGGTGGTGGACATCCAGTGCGTCATGCAGAACCTGGCCAATGTGGCAAAATGTTTTCATACCAAACTGATCACCACCCACCCCATCGCCAAGATGGAGCAGGACAATGTGCTGCACATTGAATTTGACGAACATCATGCTCTGGAAGATGCCAAACGCATCGTCAAGATCGCTATCGATAATTTCAAGAACCGCGGCGCGGATGTCATGATCCCGAAGCATAAGGCGAAACAGGTGGCCGGTTTTGGCGTGGAGTCCATCGAATACCACCTCGGTGGCAGCTTCAGGGGTTCCTACTACACCTTGAATGACAATATCATCAACGGGCGAATCCGCGGTATTGCCGGCGTCGTCGGATGTAACAATGCTCGGACCCGTCATAACGAACAGCATCTTCTGATCGTAAAAGAACTGATCAAAAATGACGTAATTGTCCTCACCACCGGATGTACGGCTATCGCCTGCGCCATGGACGGATTGCTGGCGCCCGAGACGGCTGCAGCCGCCGCAGGTCCGGGTTTGGCGGAAGTCTGTGAGACAGTGGGTATTCCGCCCGTTCTCCATTTAGGATCCTGTGTGGACAACAGCCGTATCCTGCTGGCTGCTACCGAGGTCGTTAAAGCAGGGGGCCTTGGAAATGACATCAGTGATCTCCCGGTTGCCGGAAGTGCTCCCGAGTGGATGAGTGAAAAGGCCATCAGTATCGGGAATTATTTTGTGACCTCCGGTGTGTATACGGTTTTCGGCGTAACGCTGCCCACCTCCGGCGCCCCCGTATTTCACGACTACATCAGCAAGGAATTTGAAAATATCTACGGCGGCATGTGGGATGTGGAAGCGGATCCCATTAAACATGCGCACATGATGATCGCCCATATTGACAAGAAACGGAAGGCCCTCGGTATCGACAGGGCCAGAGAGCGTGTGTTGATGGATATGGCAGATCGCCAGGCCCTTCAGGCCTAGCCGGTGCACCGTCAATAAAGTAATTTACGGATTACAATAGAACAGATCCTCAACGAAGGAGGAAAATATGTCAAAGTTAGTAGCATTCGCAGCCATTCAGGGTGGCTACAAAGTTGTTGCAGAGGTTGAGGGTGAATACCGAAACGCCCTTAAAGCCTATGACGCCAGTACCAAGATCGGGTTTCCCAACACGGCCTATTACCTGCCGGTCATTTATTCCCTTACCGGAATGAAGGTGGAAACGCTTGAAGACCTGAAGGCGCCGCTTGAATTTGCGCGGGCCCTTCTGCCGGCCCATATTAAATTGAAAAACTATCTCCCCTACCTGGGTCCGTTGCTGGATGCGGGTATGGCGGCCATTTTTGCCTACGAGATCAAGGAAGCCCTTCGCATTCTGAAGGAGCCGGATTTTTATATCCCCCAGGAAGATCCTGACATTGAAGCGGGAAAACTGTGGGTGGGACCTGCCGATGACACCATTTTGAGAAAGCGTGGTGTGGAATTCGTGGACGGCTCGGCCCCCGGTTTTGCGGCTTGCGTCGGGGCGCTCCCCGATGCGGAAACCGCCAAGATGATCGTGGAAGACTATCAGAAAAAGAGTCTTTACATCTTCTGTGCGGCCCACCATAACGGCACCACGTTGATTGAGCAGTGCCTTGAAGCCGGAATGCAGATCGGATGGAATACCCGAATCGTGCCATTTGGCCCGGATATCAGTTCCGCCGTATTTGCTTTGGGTTTTGCCAACCGGGCCGCCATGGCCTTTGGTGGTGTACAGCCCGGCGATTACAAGAAGATGCTCCTTTACAACAAGGACCGTATTTTCGCCTTTGTCAATGCCTTCGGCGATGTGGGTACGGAATGGGCTGTGGCGGCGGCCGGTTGCGTTAACTGGGGTTTCCCCACCTTGGCGGACACGGATATTCCGGAAATTCTGCCCACGGGTATCTGTACATACGAGCATGTGGTGGCCAATGTGCCCCACAACGAAATCTGCCAGAAATCCGTTGAAATCCGCGGCCTGAAAGTGACGGTTTCGGAAATCAAGATTCCGCTGGCCTACGGCCCGGCCTTTGAGGGCGAGCGGGTCCGCAAGGATGATCTTTACATGGAGATGGGTGGCGGTAAGACCCAGTGTACCGAGTTGTGCAAAATGGCCGAGATGAACGAGATCGAAGACGGCAAGGTGGAAGTGATCGGCCCTGACGTTGGTGATATGAAAAAAGGCGACAAACTGCCTCTCGGTATTTTCGTTCAGGTGGCGGGCCGTGAAATGCAGCCCGACTTTGAACCGATCCTGGAGCGTCAGATTCATCATCTCATCAACTACGCCCAGTATATCATGCATATCGGACAGCGTGACATTTCCTGGGTTCGCGTGAGTGACCAGGCGGTGGATAAGGGTTTCACCATTAAAGATATCGGTGTGATTCTCCACGCGAAATTCCATCAGGATTTCGGCGCCATTCTGGATAAGGTTCAGGTGACCCTGTACACCAAGAAAGAAGATGTGGACAAACTGACGGCAACGGCCAGGGCCGAGTACAAGACCAGAGACAATCGTGTGGAAAATATGACCGACGAAACGACGGAGACCTTCTATTCCTGCACGCTTTGCCAGTCCTTTGCTCCCAGCCATGTGTGTGTGGTGAGTCCCGAACGGACCGGTCTCTGCGGTGCTTACAACTGGATGGACTGCAAGGCATCTTACGAAATCAACCCCACCGGCCCGAACCAGCCGGTTCAAAAAGGGGAGATCCTTGACGCCAAGCTCGGTCAGTTCAAGGGTGTCAACGATTTCGTGTTTAAAGCCTCCAGGCAGGCCATTGATCATTACAATTTCTACTCCATCGTCCATGATCCCATGACCACCTGCGGCTGCTGCGAAGCCATCGCCGCGGTGCTGCCCGGTTGTAACGGCGTTATGTCGGTTCATCGGGACTACTCGGGTGAGACCCCATGCGGTATGAAATTTACCACCCTTGCCGGCGTCATGGGCGGCGGTCAGTCTTCTCCCGGATTCGTGGGTCATGGCAAGTACAACCTGACCCAGAGAAAATTCATAGCCGGAGATGGCGGTCTCCTTCGCATCGTCTGGATGCCCAAATCCCTGAAAGAGGAACTCAGGGAACGCCTGATAATGCGCGGCGAAGAACTGGGTGTGCCGGACCTCATAGACCGCATCGCTGATGAGACTGTGGGAACGGACGAGGCATCTGTCCTGGCCCACTTGAAGGAAAAAGACCATCCTGCCCTGAAGATGGATCCCATCGTAGGGTAAGCATTTAAACATGAGCCGGAGTGGGGCCCGTAAATGGTCCCGCTTCGGCCCCTTCAATACGAGGAGTATACAATGGGATTAAC
Source organism: Desulfatiglandales bacterium (assembly GCA_963663335.2). Lineage (GTDB taxonomy): Bacteria > Desulfobacterota > DSM-4660 > Desulfatiglandales > Desulfatiglandaceae > NaphS2. The sequence goes on from CAXXLN010000002.1 coordinate 2,625,034, forward strand.
TGGAATTCAGATATTTAAATTGCTGCCCAAAACCAATTGCGGCGAGTGCGGGGTTCCAACCTGTCTGGCCTTTGCCATGAATTTGGCAGCCGGCAAGGCGGAATTGGATAGCTGCCCCTATGTTTCAGATGAGGCTAGAGAACAACTGGCGGAAGCTTCGGCGCCTCCCATCCGTCCAGTGGCCATAGGCGCCGGCGCCAGGGCCTTCAAGGTGGGTGGCGAGACGGTCATGTTCAGGCATGAAAAGACTTTTTACAACCCCACCGCTTTGGCGGCACAAGTGTCATCCGATTTGGATGCGGGCGCCCTGGATACCAAATTAAAAACCTGGAATGCGTTTCAGTATGAGCGGGTTGGACTGAACCTGCGTCCGGAGTTGGTGGCTTTGAAAGATGCAAACGGTGATGGGGCCGCCTTTGCCGCTGCCGCCAAAAAGATCGCTGAGGAGTCGGAGTTCGGTCTGGTGCTCATGAGTGAAAAACCGGATGTGATCAAGGCCGCCATCGATGTGTGCGCGTTCAAGAAACCGCTTATTTATGCCGCTACCAAGGACAACGTGGAAGACATGGGAAACCTGGCCAAAGAAAGTGGGCTTCCCCTGGCGGTGAAAGCGGACAACATGGATGACCTCATTGCCCTTAGCGATCAATTGACAGGTATGGGCTTGAAGGATCTGGTGCTCGATTCGGGTGCAAGGGAAATGAAACCCCTGTTCCGGGATCAGGTGGCTATTCGAAGGGCGCCTTTAAAAGCCGGGAATAAGTCGTTGGGTTTTCCCACCATCACGTTTCCCTGTGAAATGACGGACACTCTGGCAATGGAAACCCTTATTGCATCCATGCTGATCGCCAAGTATGCGGGCATCGTGGTGCTTTCCGATTTCGAAGGTGAAAGTCTCTTCCCGCTCCTCCTTGCGCGACTGAATATCTTTACGGATCCGCAACGGCCCATGACCGTAACCGAGGGGATTTATGAGATCGGTTCCCCTGATGAAAACTCGCCGGTCCTGATTACCACCAATTTCTCCCTGACATATTTTATTGTCAGCGGTGAAATTGAGGGTAGCCGGGTACCCAGCTGGCTCCTCATTATGGATACGGAGGGTCTGTCGGTAATGACCGCTTGGGCCGCCGGTAAATTTTCAGGAGACGCGGTGGCAGTATTTGTTAAGAAGTCCGGTATTGCCGATAAGGTTGCCCATAAGAAAATCATTATACCGGGCTACGCAGCAGCCATCAGTGGGGAAATGGAAGAGGATCTTCCCGATTGGGATATTCTGATCGGACCCAGGGATGCCTCGCTCCTCCCCAAGTTTTTGAAGGATATGCAGTAAAAAGGAAGCAGGTTTTGGAGCCTGTTGTGGCCCGGCCTTGCTGAGGTCCGGGCCACAACAGACTTAAATTTTACCATTTTTAAAAGGGAGTGTGGCCATGTTATTGATTGGTGAAAACTTGAATGTAATCAACACGATTATTGGCAGGGCGTTTAAGGAAAAGGACCCGGGCCCCATTGCCGAGGAAGCAAAACGCCAGAAGGAAAAGGGGATGGACTGGATCGACATCAATCTGGGACCCGCCAGAAAAGGCGGTCCTGAGCTGATGGAATTTGTGGTCAAAACCGTCCAGGAAGCGATCGGAGACGAGATTCCCCTTTGCCTGGATACATCCAACATTGAAGCCATGGAGGCGGGGCTGATCGCGCATAAGGGCAAAGCCATCATCAATTCCATCATGTGCCGGCCGGAGCGCTACGAAAAGATGATTCCCCTTGCGGTGAAATACAAAGCCAGCATGATCGCTCTCATGTGGGGGCCGGACGGCCTTCCCCGGGATGAAAATGAGCGCATGGCCCTGTCGGCGGAACTGCTCTATGCCGCCAATGAAGCGGGTGTTCCCAACGAGGATATTTTCGTGGATGGCATTGTTACACCGGTCAACATTCAGCAACCGCAGGCATTGAGTCTCATGGCTTATCAGGAAATGGTGGGAGAGATGTTTCCCGGCGTGAAATCCACCTGCGGCCTTTCCAACATCTCCAATGGTCCACCGGACCACCTGCGACCGATTCTGAACCAGACCTATATGGTGATGTTGGAGCGAAAAGGTATGTATTCCGTCATTTCAGATGCCTATGATGATCAACTCACCGCTATCGCCCGAGGGAAGAGGCCGGATGTGGTGGAAGTCATTCATAAGGTGATGGATGAAGAAGCCATTGACATGGGCGGCCTGTCAAAGGAATTACAGGACTATGTCAAAACGACCAAGGTGATTATGGGCCAGTCCCTCTATTCGGATTCCTGGCTTGAACTGTAAAAAACTGTAGATTGAACGTATAAGAGAGATTCCTCCCCACCGTGGGGGAATCTCTTTTTTTGTTCACGGTTTCCAATTTCTGATTGGAAAACCAAAAAGAGGAAAATTGATTTGGAAGAACTGCAAAATGTTATGACCCCCGGCGATTTTGAGCGGAATGAACAGGATAAACTCATAACGAACCGTATGGGCCGAGTAGGCCGCAAAATTCTGGTCATGAGTGGAAAAGGCGGGGTGGGAAAAAGTACAGTGGCCGCTTACCTGGCGCTCCTGCTCAGTAAAACGGGCAGGAAAGTCGGTTTGATGGATGTGGATCTTCATGGTCCCAGCATCGCCAGGCTCATGAAGGTTAAGGGCGGTTTTGATTTGAGTCAGAAAGGGGTTGTGAAACCGTACGCGTTTTCGCCGGAACTGAGCATTGTCTCTCTGGATATGATGCTCGGAGATAAGGATATGGCTGTCATCTGGCGGGGACCCATGAAAATCAGTGCCATTCGGCAGTTCGCAAGCGATATTGATTGGGGCGATCTGGACTTACTGGTGGTCGATGCCCCTCCGGGAACCGGAGATGAACCGCTTACCGTTGCTCAAACCATACCCGATGCGGAAGCGCTGATTATTACCACGCCCCAGGAGATCAGTCTGGCGGATGTGAGAAAATCCATCAATTTCTGTCGTCAGGTCAACATGAAAATCCTGGGATTGGTTGAAAATATGAGCGGGCAGCGTTGCCCTCACTGTGGCGAACAGGTTCCCCTGTTTGGCCAGGGGGGTGGAGAGAAAATGGCCCGTGAGATGAATGTGCCCTTTCTGGGGCGGATTCCTGTGGATGGAAATATGGTGGAAGCTGGAGACACGGGGAATCTTGAGGGACTCATGGGCCGGGAAGACCTGGAGATCAATGTTGCTTATGGCAATGTTTTAAAAGCGGTCCTCGCTGCCTAAGAGAATAACTACGCGTTCTCTCCGTCAATCGAAAAATACCGACGGATTCACCCTCTGTCGGTTCGCTTTTTCACCCAAACGAATACAGACCTCAAAAAGCCATATCACTGATTTCACGAACAGATGAGCTCCCGTTTTTCCTTGACAGAACCCCTCTTTTCCAGCAGTGTTTTTGCATAAAGGGCAATCTAATGAAAGCGATTAAAGATTATCAATGGACAATAAATTGATTCAGGACCCGCTACCGGGGGCATCTTGCCTGTGCTTCAGAGGCGATACGCTTGTTTTAAGCTTATCTACGCCAGAGAAGATGAACGGGAACGCGTGGGTTCGCACCAACCTTGGCCACGGGCATGTCACCCGGCAGGAGATTATCGATGCGGTTCATTCCGATAAACCTCGATTGCAGCGGGACTGGTTTGACATTCCCATGAAAAGGGTTTCAGCTAATCTTTTTCGCATTCATCTCCCCCTTTGCGAAGTAGGGAATTTTGAGGCCAAATGCTATTTTTTGGGGGAGGCTGAAACCACGCCCATCTGGCCGGAAGGTCAAAATGTTGTGATCAATGTGGAGCCTGCGGATACGTGCTGCGCAAATATTGTCTACAATGCTTTTGTAAGGCAGTTTGGCCCCAATATCGCTGGCGGTGCAAGACCGACCGTCGCCATGGTGGACGGCATCAATACCCTGGACAAGGCCGGTTATACGGTGATACCGCCTTCGGGAACCTTCAGGGATCTTATCGGGAAACTCGATTTCATTATTTTCAAGCTGGGATGCCGTATTATTCAGCTGTTACCGGTCCACCCCACGCCGACCACCTATGGACGCATGGGGCAGTTCGGCAGCCCTTACGCAGCACTCGGCTTTTTATCCGTTGACCCGGCGCTGGCTCAATTCGACCCCAAAGCCACGCCGTTGGAACAGTTTATTGAACTGGTCGATGCCGTCCACGAGCGGAATTCAAAGCTGTTTATCGACATCGCCATAAACCATACGGGCTGGGCAGCCAGGCTTCATGAAAAGCACCCGTCGTGGCTGGTTCGCGATAAAGAGGGTGTTATTCAAGTGCCGGGGGCCTGGGGGGTGAAATGGGAAGACCTCACCAAACTGGATTACACTCAGAAAGACCTCTGGCAATATATGGCGGAGGTTTTTCTCACCTGGTGCCGCAGGGGGGTGGATGGGTTTCGCTGCGATGCCGGTTATATGATACCGGTTCGCGCCTGGCAATATATCATTTCTGCCGTCAGGGAACAGTATCCGGATACGGTTTTTTTGAACGAAGGCCTTGGCGGAAAGATTTCCGTGACGCGAAATCTTCTGAACAAGGGTAATTTTAACTGGGCTTATTCCGAATTGTTTCAGAATTACACCCGGGAAGAGATCGAAAACTATCTTCCCGGGGCCATGGAAATTTCAAAGACCGAAGGCCTGACCATTCATTTTTCAGAAACCCACGACAACCTGCGTCTGGCGGAAAGATCCAAAATCTGGGCCCGCATGCGCACGGCGCTGTGCGCTCTATTTTCGCCCAACGGAGCATTCGGCTTTGCCAATGGGGTGGAGTGGTATGCAACGGAGAAAATCAATGTTCATGGGGCGCCGTCCCTGAACTGGGGCGCGGAAGACAACCAGGTGGAATTCATTCACCGAATCAATATGATCCTGAAGCACCATCCGGCATTTCATGACCAGGTGCAAATGAAAATGGTCCAGTGCGGTGTCGGGAATCATGTGGTCATGTTGCGACACCATCTTCCCACCGGAAAACGGCTCCTGGTTGCGGTAAACCTGGATGATCATAAGGAAGCGGTTGTAGCTTGGGGTGATACGGCGGAATCGTACTTTGAAGGTGATGTTCTAACGGATCTGCTCAGCGATGAAAAAGTGACCCTTGACCGCACGAAAGGCCATTGCAGCGTTTTGCTTTCACCGGGTCGGGTTTTGTGCCTGACGGCTGACGGCAATGATGTGGAACTGCTGCGAAAGGCCGAAAATGAGGCCCAATTGCCCCCTGAACGGGTGAGACGCCAGCAATTGCGCGCCAAGGCCCTTGAAGTGTGGCGTCATTACCACGGCACCGAAGACCTTGGTTCCGCAGATCCGAACGAAATGGCGTCTCGGCTGTCAAAGGACGTGGCGGCTTTCTGCGCTGAAATGAATCCCAAAGGAAAAGAACCCCAATTGGTTCACTGGCAATGGCCGAGCGATGTCAGACGCCGGGTAATGGTACCCCCCGGACATTTTCTGCTGGTGGCTGCAAAGAGGGCTTTTCGCGCAGGTCTCATGGGTGAAGAGAACTCCCCGGTTTTGGCGTCTGAAGCGTCTTTTCGTTTGGACGACGGTATGTTCTATGTGCTGTTCAAGCCTCGAACAACACCCGAAACACACACCTCCCGCACCCTCGTGCTATCTGTTTTTGAATCCGGGGGCACCCAGCATGCCGAAGCGCCCCTTCTGTTTTTAAGCGCCCCTGAGATGGGGCTGGTCAAAAGACATCTCCATAGATTGGATCGGGGGTCAAGATCCCTCCTGATGCTGGGTACAAATGGGCGGGGGGGCATGATGCGGGCGCCCATTCGATGGGGAGCGCTGCCCAGCCGTTATGATGCGCTGCTGGCGGCGAACATGGATGAAGACCATCCCGAAGATCGGTTGATTCTTCTGACGCGCTGCCGGGGGTGGGTCAGATTTCAAGGGTATTCCCAAAGCATGGATGCCCACTGTTTTGATGCATTTGATTATGATCTCCATTCACGGGGATGCTGGGGTTTCCGGGTCCCCACCGGACAGGGCGAATATGTCTATCTCAGCGTTTGTCTGGAAATGGAAGCGGACAAAAACCGGATTCGAATGGTATTTTACCGAGATTCGGCCCAAGAAATCGACGGGCGGCTTGGTGATGACAAGCCTGTTGAGATTATTTTGCGACCGGACATTGAATGGCGAACTTTTCATGAATCCACCAAAGCCTATCTGGGTGCGGAAAAACATTTTCCTGAATCCATAACCCCCATGCAGGGAAACTCGGGCTTTTTGTTTTCACCTCAAGGTCCCGAACAGACCCTTTCGGTTCGTACATCCCGGGGTTCTTTTCATTCGGAGCCTGAATGGCAGTACATGGTGCATCATTTTTTGGATGGGGAACGGGGATTCGATCCGGATTCGGATCTGTTCAGCCCGGGCTATTTTTCAGTACTTCTGGAAGGGAAAAAGAGCTTTGAATTGGTGGCGGAGCTGTCAAAGGAAGGCGATCAACATCGGTTTGTGGAAGACGCGGCAGATGGAAAAAATCTGAAAGGGCCTTTTCCGCGAGAAGCGCCTCTGCCCCTGGAACGCGCCCTCAATGATGCGCTTGATCACTATGTGGTCAAGCGAGGGAAGATGAATACGGTGATTGCCGGCTACCCGTGGTTTCTGGACTGGGGGCGGGATTCCCTGATATTCGTTAGAGGACTTGTGGCAGCCGGAAAAATTGAAGACGCCAAAGCCGTACTCAAGCAATTCGGGCAGTTCGAAAAAGAAGGTAGCCTTCCCAACATGATTCACGGTAATGATGCGGGAAACCGGGATACATCGGATGCGGCACTCTGGTTCTTTACGGCATGTGGCGACATTATGGAAAAGGAGGGGAATGATTCTTTTCTCAAGAGTAAAGCCGGAGGGCGCACTATTGGTGAGGTGTTACTTTCCATCGGTCGCTCCATGATTCAGGGAACGCCCAACGGCGTCCGCATGGATCCTGGATCGGGACTCATTTTCAGCCCGGCGCATTTCACATGGATGGACACCAATTTTCCAACCGGAACACCCCGGGAAGGCTACCCCATAGAAATCCAGGCTCTCTGGTATGGTGCACTGGGAATTCTGTTTGAAATGGAGGGTGACGAGAAATGGCAGGTTCTGGCGGAACAGGTTCGCACGTCTATTTCGGAACTGTTTTGGCTGGACGCGGGCTATCTGTCGGATTGCCTTCACGCAACGCCGGGCCAGTCACCAACGGCGGCAACCCCGGACGATGCGCTGAGACCGAATCAACTGTTGGCCATTACCCTGGGCGCTGTTCGCGATGTGAAGATTTGTCGGAAAATTTTAAGGGCCTGTGAAGAACTTTTGGTTCCGGGTGCGATCAGGAGCCTCGCCGATCGTCCTGTAAAATACCCGAACCCCGTCGTTCACGGCGGGAAACTCCTGAACGATCCGCACCGCCCCTACTGGGGAGCCTACACGGGCGATGAGGATACGCGCCGAAAACCGGCCTATCATAACGGGACGGCCTGGACATGGCCCTTTCCGTCTTTTTGTGAGGCATGGGTTCAAACCTACGGGGATGGGTCCCGGGAAACGGCCCTTTCGTGGCTTGCCAGCAGTACTGAACTTATCAACAGCGGTTGTCTGGGTCAGGTTCCCGAAATTGTGGATGGGGACTTCCCCCACACCCAACGGGGGTGCGACGCCCAGGCATGGGGCGTGAGCGAGTTGTTGCGCGTATGGTTGAAACTCGGAGGCTAGGCCTTATGGTAGCCCATAGATGATAGAAAAAGATTTTGACATACCGTTTATTGCGGATTTGGCGCTCAGGGAAAAGCAGATTCAGCAGAACTACCGCCCGGTCATTGCCGTGCATAAATGGTTCGCAAGGCGACCGGGCACTCTGTTTCGTGGCTTGCTTCTCGCCGAGTTCTCGAAAAAGCCGCTCCGGGATGTGTTTTACAACACAAATGACCTTTCGGGCCTCCATGTGGCCGACCCGTTCATGGGTGGGGGTACGCCGATCCTAGAGGCAAACCGTGTTGGATGCGATGTCACGGGCTTTGACATCAACCCCATGTCTTATTGGATCGTCAAGCAGGAAATCGAACATCTAAATCTTGACGCTTATACAAAGGCTGCGGAATCCCTTCGTACAGCAATGGAAGAGGCGATTGGGCAATCCTATCGAACACGATGTTCGCTCTGCGGATCGAACGATGCCCATGTCAAATACTTCCTTTGGGCGAAAGTAACCGCATGCCATCAATGCGGAAGAGATATGGACCTGTTTCCAGGATATCTTCTTTCCGCCGATTCCAGACATCCGAAAAATGTTTTTGTTTGCCCCGGCTGCGGTGAATTGACCGAAACAGGCGATCGGAAAAAGCCAGGTTTATGTGGTCATTGTGCCACGGAACTACGGCTGAAAGGGCCTGCCAAGCGGAGCCGCTGCATATGTTCGGCGTGCGGTGCTGAAAACCGTTACCCTGATGCCGGTCTTGGGGCACCGCGCCATCGTCTCTTTGCAATGGAATACCACTGTTCAAGATGTAAGCCGTCTCATGTCGGCAGATTTTTTAAAAAATCTGATGATCAGGATTTGGAAAATTTCAAAGAGATCGAGAGGCGCTGGGCAAACATGCATCCGAAGTTTGTTCCCGACGACGAAATTCCAAGCGGTGACGAAACAGATCGCCTGCACCGCTGGGGATACAGGCGCTATCGGGAAATGTTCAATAGCCGTCAGCTTCTCGGATTGGAACTTTCTGCTCGCATGATCGCAAAAATATCCGATGAGCGCGTACGCAATGCCCTGGCAACGAACCTCTCCGACTTGCTCCGCTACCAGAACATGCTTTGCCGTTATGACTCGAGGGCGTTAAAGTCCTTGGACATTTTCTCCGTTCACGGCTTTCCGGTAGGATTAATTCAATGCGAGTCCAATTTCGTCGGGATAATGGAACCGGGTCGAAACATATGTGTGGGCAGCGGGGGATGGGCCAACATCATCGAAAAATTCAAAAAAGCGAAATCATATTGTGATCATCCTTTTGAAGTCAGGTTTCAAGGCCGCTCAAAGAGAATTGTTCCGATCGGCGGAGAATGGATCGGCGATCATTTGAACGGTGATAAATCCACTCCTGCCCGGGTTGTGGATATTTCATGCCAAGACGCCGCGTCCTGCAGACTGCCGGATGCTTCATTGGATGCCGTTTTTACCGATCCTCCCTATTTTGGCAATGTCCAATATGCGGAGCTCATGGATTTCTGTTATGTCTGGCTCAAAAAGCTTGTGGGTCAAAACGACGCCGCATTTAAAGTCGATTCCACCCGCACACCCAATGAATTGACGGGCAATGCTAACATGGGGCGTGGCATCGATCATTTCACAAAGGGCCTTTCCTCTGTTTTTCAGCGTATGGCCAAAGCATTAAAGCCCGGATCGCCTTTGGCATTCACCTACCATCACAACAATATGGAAGCGTACTTTCCCATAGCGGTGGCTATTCTTGATGCAGGACTGACCTGTTCCGCGTCGCTTCCCTGTCCTGCGGAAATGGGTGCATCAATCCACATAAACGGAACAGGCTCATCAGTTATTGATACGGTGTTTATTTGCCGGAAAACCGGTATGATGCAATTGAAGTGGTTGGCGAATTCACCGGAAGGAATCGCTCGGATCGTTAACGAAGACTTGGACCGACTCAGGGCCGGTAATGTTAAGCCGACGTCCGGGGACACCAGGTGCATCACCTATGGGCATTTGATTCGATTGGCAATCTGGTCCCTCCGCCTTGAATGGAGAAAAACGGAACCTGTAGCAACACGCATCGGAAAAGTGGCTGATCGGCTCAAAGGCTTCGGTGGATGGGCTGAAATTGAAAAATGCATGGCGTACGATTGGGCGGCGATAACGAAAGATATGCCTTTGTTCGCCGTACACGAAAACGTTGCGGAATATGGAGCTGAATGTGCCGATATTTCCTTTTGAAGTTTCACTTGATGCCATCCTTAAGGATCCTGAAATCTATGTCGATGCGGTTTTCTCGTGCCTTGAGTCGGAATTCCTGGTCTTACCGAAGGGTGCCGGGTTTGTCGAATATCCGATTTTCGAGCGTGGGTATGAAGCATTGAAAGTCGCAACCGTGGGCTTTTCACGGCTCGATCCGGATAAGGTCTTTCCCGTTACCGTCTCTGAGCCGATTGCAATTGTGGTTTTGCGCTCGATGTTGGGTTTCACGCCGCCGGAATGGGGTTACGTCACAACGCAAAAAACCGGTGTGCAGGTTACCCAAGGCTTTGTGCGCTCACTAGACAGAAAAGTGCGAATGGCTCCGGAAAAGGGGCTTAACACCAACGGTGTCACGAAAGAGCGGCTTAAAGCGATGGTCCAAACAGCTTGTCAATTACTGTCGGCTGGAGCCCCCGATGTGGACAGTGATCAATTGCATCGCCTGGACAAAGCTGATACGAAGCAGGGTGACGAAAGCATCCGGAACCTGGCTGCTATAGGGCTTCCCTACGCCATGCTGCTGTATGAACGCTTCCTCGGAAGGCCGTTTGCGGGACATCGAGATTCTGTAAGCGAAATTATTGGCGACAGCCTTGAATCCGCAATAGAAGATGTTCTTTCAAGCGCCGGGGTAAGTTTCCGAAAAACAAAACGAGCGGAACGAATCGAAGGTTTTGATCAGACACCGGATTTCATTATCCCCAGCGAATTCAACCCACAAGTCATTATCGAGGCGAAAATTACCGAGGATGATGGGACGGCACGGGACAAGGTGACACGAATTCAGCATCTCGGTGAATTGAGCTTTGCCGGTCGGGACGAGGATAACCCAAAATATGAGGTCATCGCCTGCATCGGGGGGAGAGGCTTCGGTGTTCGCCGGGAAGACATGAAAAAGATGATCCTTGCAACCAGAGGCAAGGTGTTTACGGCTAACACATTGGACCGACTTGTTGATTGTACCCGGATTGGTGAATTTAGGAGTCGATAAGAGTCCATTTTACATATCTAATATATTTGCCATTTTCTAAAGAGGTAAAAGAAGAATGAACTATTTTAAGACCTTTCAGGTATTGCCCAATATTCCGGAATCCCTATCCTTTTTGGAGGAATTGTCCTGGAACTACTGGTGGAGTTGGGAACTGGATGCCAAAGAACTTTTTCGCCGCATCGATCGTAAGTTGTGGGAAAATTCAGGTCGTAATCCGGTTTTGCTGCTGGCCAATGCGCCGCAGAGACGACTCGAAGAATTGTCAAAGGATCCGGGATTTCTGGACCACCAGGCCCGCGTGAAAGAACTCTTTGAATCCCGCGTCAAAACGCCCTTTGCGGTCAGTCCGGAAGGCGCGTACCAAAAGGAAGGTGACATCGCCTACTTTTCCATGGAGTTCGGGATCCATGAAACTCTTCCCATTTTTGCGGGGGGCCTGGGGATTCTGGCGGGGGATCATCTCAAAGCATCTTCAAACCTGGGCCTTCCTCTGGTGGCCGTGGGGCTTTTGTATCGACAGGGATATTTTCATCAGCGCATCAATAAGGACGGCTGGCAGCTGGAAGAATATCCCGACACGGACCTTTACCATCTTCCCCTTGAAAAAATCAGGGATGAACAGGGGCACGATCTGCTTATCTCCATTCCGGGGCCAACGGAAGACATAAAGGCCGTGGTCTGGAAAATCTTCGTGGGACGGACGCCCCTTTATCTTCTGGACACCAACTTGCGCGAAAATCCGCCCCATATTCGTGAAATAACGGCGAGGTTGTACGTCTCAGAGTCCTCTCTTCGTCTTGCCCAGGAGATTCTGCTGGGAATCGGTGGGGTCCAGGCCCTGAATGCCATGGGGATGCAGCCGAGGGTTTTTCACATGAATGAGGGGCATCCCGTATTCAGCTCCTTGGAACGGTTGGCGCAGATAATGGAGGGTTTCGGTGTGGACCTTCGAACGGCCAGGGAAATTGTTCCGCGCACCACCGTATTTACGACCCACACCCCGGTTCCGGCGGGGCATGACGAATTTGAGCCGGAACTGGTGAGGCCCTACCTGCACCAATTTGCGGGGCGGTTGGGGGCCTCCGTGGACGAGATTATCTCCTGGGGACAACACGCGGGTGCGGGGTTGGACAGCAAATTTTCCATGTTTGTTCTGGGGCTCAGAATGAGTCAGTATATGAACGGGGTCAGCGAACTTCACGGCCGGGTGGCCAGACGCATGTGGCGGAATATCTGGCCGGAACGGCCCGAGACGGAGATTCCCATCGGTCACGTCACAAACGGAATTCATATTCCCTCTTTTATCTCCCGGGACAACGCCATGTTCTTTCAGGAACGGCTGGGGATCAACTGGCATCGTTATTCACGGAAGGGGGATAGTCTCCGGGAAATCGACGACATCAATGACGTGGATTTGTGGGAAGCGCACAAACGATCCCGAAACCGTCTCATCGAAAAAAGCAGGCTCATGCTGAAAAATCAATGCGAACGGAGAAACGCCCCCAAGAGTGTCGTGGAAGCGGCCGAATCGGTTTTGGACGAAGATGTATTGACCATCGCCTTTGCCCGCCGTTTTGCCACCTATAAGCGGGCCAACCTTCTCCTTCGAGACCTGGATCGCCTCAATGACATTCTCGGCAACGTAGACCGCCCGGTACAGATTATCTATGCGGGAAAGGCCCATCCCAGGGATGAAGAGGGAAAGGGCCTGATTCGGCACATTTTCAAGCATGCTTCCGATGAACGGCTGCGCCACAAAATCGTCCTTCTGGAGGATTATGACATTCATATGGCCAGACTTCTGGTTCAGGGGGCCGATGTGTGGCTCAATACGCCGAGACGGCCCCATGAAGCCTGCGGCACAAGCGGCATGAAAGCGGCGGTAAACGGTGTTTTGAACGTCAGCATTCTGGACGGCTGGTGGTGCGAGGGATACACGAAGGAAACGGGCTGGGCCATCGGAAAGGGAGAGGATTATGAAGATCATTCCGACTCGGATCTCATAGACAGCCATGCACTCTATAATGTTTTGGAAAACGAGGTGATTCCCTGCTTCTACGACCGCAACGGCGGCTCGGTACCCTATCGGTGGGTGGAGATGATGAAGGCCTCCATGAAAATGATCCTGTCCGATTTCTCGAGTCTTCGAATGGTGGAAGAGTATGAACGTCGCTTTTATGCTCCCGCTTCCCGAGGATTCGGTGCCCTGCTGGATCAAAACGGGGAGGGGGCCCGGAAAATGGCGGATCTTCGGGAAAGATATCGCTCAAAATGGAACGACATCTCCATTTCGCAGCCGGTTTGTGAACGGGACGGAAGCGAACCCATCCGCGTGGGGGAGGCGTTTCCCGTGACCGCCGAAGTGCATCTGGGGGAATTGAGGCCCGAAGAAGTCCATGTGGAGCTCTATCACGGAAGCGTACAATCCCTTGACACCATTTCCGAAAGCCACATTGAATTGATGACGGTCAGAGAAGACCGCGGAAACGGATCGTATCTCTATTCCTGCAACCTGACCTGTACCTCCTCGGGTCAGTACGGATTTTCCGCCCGCGTGACGCCCCGGGGGGATGATCTTATCAAATATACGCCCGGTTTTGTGACCTGGGCAGGGGAGGAAAAGGAGCTGTAACCGTCATGAGTACATTTCTGGCAAACCCCACGATTCTGCTGGTGACGCCGGAAGTCACCTATCTGCCTAAAGGGATGGGGGATATCGCCGATAATCTTTCCGCGAAGGCAGGGGGACTTGCCGATGTTTCGGCGACCCTCATCAGCGCTCTTTTTGAAGAAGGGGCCGACATCCATGTGGCGTTGCCGGATTATCGATGCATGTTCGGCGCGGGTATCGCTCCGCTGCAAATTAAGAAACTGGACGCCATCAGGCGGAAAATGCCCGCGGAACGAATTCATCTGGCCGAAGACCGGGCTTTTTTTTATCTGGATCGCGTGTATTCCGATTACGGAAATGAAAACGGCAAGATCTCCCTGGCCTTTCAGCGGGAAGTCATCAACAATATCATCCCGCGGGTCCAGCCGGACCTGATCCACTGCAACGATTGGATGACCGGGCTGATTCCCGCCATGGCCCGCCAGCAGGAAATTCCCTGCCTGTTCACCATTCATAACATTCATACAATCCGTCGCCGGTTGGATTACATTGAAGACAGGGGCATTGACGCAGCATCCTTTTGGCAGTACCTCTTTTATGACGGATATCCGTCGGACTATGAGAGAACCCGGGAAAGCAATCTGGTCGATTTTCTGGTGAGCGGTGTTTTCGCCTCCCACTTTGTGAACACCGTAAGCGAGACCTTTCTGTTGGAGATTGTAAACGGTCAACACGATTTTGTGAAAGAATCCCTTCGAAGGGAGTTGGCCGCCAAGTATGAAGCCGGATGCGCAGCGGGCATCACCAACGCGCCGGACGCGACCTTTGCGCCGGAATCGGACCGGCGGTTGGCATTGAAATATGATGCGGATACCCACATGGAGGGTAAGAGGGAAAACAAGAGGGCGCTCCAGAATGCATTGGGACTGGTTAAGAATGTAAACGCGCCGCTTTTTTTCTGGCCGTCGCGGTTGGACACGGTTCAAAAGGGGTGTCAATTGCTGGCCCATATTCTCTATGATGTGGTGAGCCGCTATTGGGATCGCCAACTTCAGGTGGTGTTTGTGGCGGACGGTGAGTTCAAGCGATATTTCCAGGAGATCAACTGGAACCATAATCTGCTGGAGCGGGTGGCAATCTGCGATTTTGATGAAAAGCTTTCCCACCTGGCCTTCGGCGCCTCTGATTTTGTGCTGATGCCGTCGTTGTTTGAACCGTGCGGGCTTCCCCAGATGATCGGTCCCATCTACGGATCCCTGCCGGTGGCACACGATACCGGCGGTATTCACGATACCGTGGTTCACATGGATGTGGACCGGGAGACGGGCAATGGCTTTTTGTTTAAAACATTCGACCCCAATGGATTGTCTTGGGCCATTGACCAGGCCATGGCGTTTTACGAACTACCCATGCAGGTCAGAACCCGGCAAATTGCGCGGGTGATGCGTGAGGGCAAGACCGCCTTTAATCATACGGTCACGGCAAGACGATACATGGACCTCTACGAAAAAATGTTGGAGCGACCGCTGATCAATGACTGAAAACGAGAAATTTCAGATTGCGGATTGTGGATTTCATGATGATCCGTATCTTCGGCCCTATGAGAAGCACATCAAGCGCCGTGAGCGTCTTGTAAAAGAAACAAAAGACCGGCTGACAGGAAGAGGGGAAGAAAGCCTAGGCGATTTCGCATCGGGTCATGAGTTTTTCGGACTTCATTTCCGTAATAACAGATGGGTGTTCAGGGAATGGGCACCCAATGCGAAGGCCATATTTTTCATCGCGGACATTACGAACTGGCGGGAAGAAGGGGCTTTTGCACTTGAAAGGATCAATGCTGAAGGGGTCTGGGAGATCAAGTTTCCCGCCCATGCGCTTGCCCACGGTATGCTTTACAGGCTATCCATGCAATGGGAGGGCGGTGAAGGCGACCGCATTCCCGCATATGCCAGGCGGGTGGCCCAGGATCCGGACACCCTGATATTCAATGCTCAGATATGGTCGCCGCCGGAGCCCTATCAATGGAACTATGCGGATTATGTCCCTGATCCCGGCCCGGCATTTATCTATGAAGCCCATGTGGGGATGGCCCAGGAAGAAAGGAAAGTCGGTTCATACCTGGAGTTTACCCGGCATGTACTGCCAAGAATTGCTGACGCGGGTTATAACGCCCTGCAGCTCATGGGGATTCAGGAACATCCCTATTATGCGTCCTTCGGGTATCATGTCTCCAGCTTCTTTGCCGCCTCTTCCCGTTTCGGAACGCCTGAAGATTTAAAAGCCTTGATTGATCGGGCCCATGAATTGGGTCTCATGGTGATCATGGATTTGGTCCATTCCCATGCGGTGGCCAACGAGGTGGAAGGCCTGAGCCGGTTTGACGGCACCCTTTACCAATATTTTCATGAAGGGCCTCGGGGGATCCATGAGGCCTGGGGGTCCCGCTGTTTTGATTACGCCAAGCCCCAGGTTCTGCATTTTCTCCTTTCCAACTGCCGGTTCTGGCTGGATGAATACCATTTTGACGGATTTCGTTTTGACGGCATTACCAGCATGCTATACCGAGACCACGGGTTGGGAAAGGCATTTACGTCCTATGCTGACTATTTTGTCGATAATGTGGATGAAGAGGCGCTCACTTATCTGACCCTGGCCAATGACCTTATTCATGACCTTTGCCCCGCCGCCGTCACTATTGCGGAAGATATCAGCGGCATGCCGGGCCTTGCCGCACCGGTGAAAAAAGGCGGTGTGGGATTTGATTATCGATTGGCCATGGGGGTACCGGATTTCTGGATCAAAATCCTGAAGGAAAAGCGTGATGAGGATTGGCCTCTGGGGGACATGTGGTATGAATTGACCAATCGAAGGGCGGATGAAAAAAGCATCAGCTACGCCGAAAGCCACGACCAGGCACTGGTTGGGGATAAAACGCTGATACTGAGACTCATGGGATCGGATCTCTACCATCACATGCACGTAAAGCACGAGAGCCTGGCGGTGGAGAGGGGGATGGCCCTTCACAAGCTGGTGCGGTTCATCACCCTGGCAACGGCGGGAAGCGGATATCTCAACTTTATGGGGAATGAATTCGGACATCCGGACTGGATCGACTTTCCCCGTGAAGGGAACCAATGGTCTTACGAATACGCCCGGCGTCAGTGGGGCCTTCGAGACAATCCGGACCTCAGATTCAGTTTTCTGGGTCATTTTGATCATGATATGATTGAACTGGCGAGAACATACCGTCTGCTTGAATTTTCGATGCTTCGCCTGATTTCGAACCACTTCGAACACAAGGTCCTGGCCTTTGAGCGGGGGGGGCTGATTTTCGTGTTCAATTTTCATTCGACCTGGTCCCACGATGACTATCCCGTAACGGCAAACCCGGGCGAGTATCGAATGATTATGGACACCGATGCTCTGGAATACGGCGGTCATGGACGGCTTCAACAGGACCAGCGGCATTTCACCATTTCGGACAAACGAAGCGAAGGTGAAAACCATACCCTCAGCCTGTATCTTCCCACCCGTACCGCCTTGGCACTGGCGCCTGTGGACAATGGCATTGACACCGAAAGGCCCGGGGCCTATACTCATAAAAGAAAGTGAGTTTTCGGCAGTTGCCATATCCCCGGTATGAACGCTCTTGAACCCAGGAGTCGGGAGCATTATCACGAAAGGACATCAGAAAATGACAAAAGAAGAGATGAGGCCGGTGGGCGAACGGATCAAACAGGCCCGTCTGAAAAAGGGCCTTGACCTCGATGAACTGGCAGGTCGGGTCGGCTGTTCAGGCGAATATCTCCACTGGGTAGAGGATGGACAGGTAGAACCGCCGGTGGCCCTTCTGCTCCAGGTCGCCAAAAGCATGAAGCTGGATTCCGGAGCATTCCTCACAGTGGACGATACTCCCGAAAAACGCCTGGAGGAGGCTGCAAAGCGGACCAAAGCCTACTCATACCGGACCCTCACGCCGCCCGAAGCGGATAAGCATCTGATGGCTTTTTCCGTCACCATTCCCCCGAAAACGGGGCACGAAGGGGTTGGTTACCAGCATGAAGGCGAGGAGTTCGTCTATGTTGTTTCAGGAGAGGTGGAACTCCTCGTGGACAAGGAAAAACACCGTCTCGGCACGAAACAATCCCATCGTTTCAATTCCAACGTGGATCACCACCTGTCCAATCCGGGCGATGAGGCGGCAGAACTGCTGGTGATTCTGTACGTGCCGTGACAGGGCCTTTTCACCTTATCCTGAAACCAGATATTGCCTGATGCTCTCAGCAAGGGTATCAAACGTTTTTGTGAACCGAGCTTCATCGGTTTCCAGCAGGGTCACCCTGAACCCCTGCAGGTCTGAACTGAAAGAGGTCAGCGGAACGACGCAGATGCCCGTGGCCCCCAGCAGATAATAGACGAAACGCTTGTCCGGCTGCATTTTTTCGTCTTTTGCGGTTAAACTTTCGATGAGCTCGCGGACATCGGGTCTGGCAATGGCCAGGGTTTGTCGTCGGTTCAACCGTCCTTCTTCAAAAACCACCGTCATATAAAAAGCGCCATTGGTCTGGTTAACCATGATGCCGGGAATGTCTTTCAATTTTTTATAACCGATTTCGGAAAAATGTTCATAGCGCTTTCGGCGTGTCAGAAGGTGATCCGCGTAGGCAGGGTGTTCAAAAACCCTGGGGATGGCCTTTTGCGGAAGCGTTGTGGAACAGACTTCCACCATTTTTGCATTGATGATACTTTTGATATAGTCTGCGAACATGGGGTCCCGATCCGCATTATAAACCTCAATCCATCCGCAACGCCCTCCCGGCCAGGGAAGCTCCTTGGAAATGCCTTTCATGGAAATGGCCGGTACGTTGCCGATCACCTCGGACAGACATTTCCCTTTATGGCCGTTATAGGCGAGATTGAGATAGATTTCATCGGCGATGATAAAAAGATCGAAATCCCGCGCAATGGAAACGATTTCCTCCAGTAGAGCCTCCGGGTACACCATACCCGTGGGGTTGTCGGGATTGATGATCAAAATCGCCGCTACCGCCGGGTTGTATTTGACCCGTCTTCTCAATTCCGCCACATCCGGATACCAATGGTTCTGAGGGTCGAGCGGATAGCAAACGGGCGGGAGCCCCGCATGGGCCGCTTCCGAGGAGGAGTGGGTGGTGTATGTGGGCGACGGGGTGATCACGCGGGCCGTACGACGCATGAAGCCGTATATTTTGGTGATGGCATCACCCAAGCCGTTAAAGAAGATAATATCCTTTTCATGGAGGTGGACCCCGCTATTTCGGTTGGTCAGGGAGGCCAGGTATTTCCGCGTTTCCACATCCCCCAAAGTGGCACTGTAGGCGTATGAATCGTTTTCCATGGCCAGATCCGCGATGATGCTTTTCATCCAATGGGGGATCTGTTCACCCTTTGCAACGGGGTCTCCAATGTTTTCCAGCGTGATTTCCATCCCCATGCCGGTCAGCTTTTCCACCAACAGCATGATGCCTCGAATTTCATAGGTCAGCTCGCCTGCGCCGAGGTGGACAATGTTGGTTCGCATAAATGATTCCTCCTCCTTAAAAAACCTCTCTTATGCATAAAAAAAGGGCTGCAAATTCAAGCAGCCCTTAAAGAAAAAAAGGCTGCAAATCGCCCGCAGCCCTGGTTGAGTTTGTAGATGGTTTATGCCATCGACGGTCCTCCCAGAACCACAGGCACGGTAGCTGCCGCAGCAGCGGATGCCGCCTCGCTGGACATGTAGAACCTGCCGATGATTTGTTGGCCAAGAAAAAAAGACACGTATCGCATACCTTCATACACTTAAAATTTAACGAATTTACTGTGCCCTTATGGCATGCTTTAAAAAACAATTCAAGGTTTTTTTTGTGATATGACGTATTTTTGGATAAAAAGAATTGGCATTGGCTTTTTCATGAAGATGGGGTATGGATAACAGGCCCTTTTTTTGTGGGGTCGGCCATTTTCAAAACCGGGTGCGCCGGCGGCGCATTCTGAAAAAGGAGATATCCCTTATGATCGAGGCAGAAGGAAAAGTTTTTCAATGGGAAAGCCCCGAAAAAATCAGAGCCGATTTTCTGGAAACCTTTGATTTTGACAGTCCCCGGCAATACATTAAAACCGAAACCCGGGAGTTCATAGCAGCCTGCCCTTTCAGCGGCCTGCCCGATGTGGGTCGCCTGATCATCGAGTACTACCCGGAAGGCGGCCGGTGTATTGAACTGAAATCGCTAAAATACTATGTGGTCAGCTTCAAGAACGTGGGTCTTTTTCAAGAGGGTGTTACCCGAAGGATCTTTGACGACCTGAAAGCGGTTTTGAAAACCGATCGGTTAAAGGTCACCACCATTTACAATACAAGGGGCGGATTCGATACCACCTGCATCGAAGGAAGCCTTTAAGCGAAAGGATTTTGGAGATTTGTTCATGAATTTGTACTTGGTGATCATTCTGCTTATTCTCATCGGCGATTATGTTCTGGGTCTGGTCGTGGATGTCCTTAATGTCAAATACCTTAAGACCGATCTGCCCGCGGCTTTTTCCGGCTATTACGACGAGGAAAAGTACAGAAAAAGTCAGGAATACTTAAAGGAAAACACCCGGTTCGGACTGATCACCGATTCCATCACAACTCCAGTGGTGATTGCGTTTATTCTATTGGGAGGGTTTAACTGGATGGACCAGTGGGCCAGGGGTTTTCACTGGGGTCCCATCGGGACGGGCTTATTTTTGCTGCCATTTTGCTGTTCGGGTCCCAGATATTGAGTCTTCCCTTCTCTGTTTACAGCACTTTTGTGATTGAAGAAAAATATGGTTTCAACAAGACCACGCCCAAAACTTTTGTGCTCGACATTCTGAAGGGGTGGTTGCTGGGAGTGGTTATCGGCGCGCCCGTTTTTTCAGCGGTTTTGTGGTTCTTCGGGCAAACCGGCCCCATGGCATGGGCATATTGCTGGGGCGCTCTCACCGTCATTCAGATTTTTCTCATGTTCATTGCACCGGTGGTCATTATGCCGATCTTTAACAAATTCATTCCTCTCGAAGATAGGGAACTGAAAGAGGCCATTGAAGAGTATGCCAAAAAGCAGGATTTTAAGATGAAGGGCGTCTTTTCCATGGACGGATCCAAGCGTTCCACGAAATCCAATGCTTTTTTCACGGGATTCGGCCGTTTCAGGCGTATTGTGCTGTTTGACACCTTGATTTCAAAGCATACCACCGAGGAACTGGTTTCCATTTTGGCCCATGAAATGGGACATTACAAAAAGAAACATATCTTGAAATCGATGATCATCTCTATTCTGTCAACCGGGCTCATGTTTTACATTCTGTCCATTTTCATGAACAATTCCGGTCTGTTCATGGCTTTTCAAATGGAGCATGTTTCCATCTATGCCAGCCTGTTTTTTTTCGGTTTTCTCTATGCTCCCATCGAGATGGTTCTCTCCATTTTCGGCAACATGCTGAGTCGCCGGCATGAATACGAAGCGGATGCCTGGGCGGTCAGAACCTACCGAAGACCGCAATCCATGATTGCAGCCCTCAAAAAACTGAGTGTGGACAACCTTTCCAACCTGACGCCCCATCCCCTCAAGGTATTTTTGTCCTACAGCCATCCCCCGGTCCTGGAACGGATCCGCGCCATTCAGGGGTTCAAAGGGAGCGCCAGGTGAAAGGAAGGAACCGGCCGTTGGCGTTCAACTCAACTCAGAGGTTGTAATCCCGAAGATTTCATTTAATGGGAGAGCCGGTGGCTTGAGGTTATACATGCGGGCCGTTTCAAAAGCCATTTTCATGTGATTCTCCTCGGCAAGTGCTACGGCGGCGGGGTTGATTTCGGCGGCGTCCAGGTATACGGGCGCACCTTTATGAGTGTGCCCCAAAAGGGAGAGAAACAGGGTTTTCGCCGAATCAACATCCGGTGCAAACAGGGGCCCGATTTTGTACCCGGATCGGCAGGGACGAAGGACCCCGTACCCTGCCAGATCCCCTTCGCGGTGTATGCCGAGGGCCACGGTGTGGGGTCGGCTGGTCCAGCTTCTAAGAAAGGCATCCCTTTTCCCGGGAAAAAATCTGCGGTCGCAGGCGCTCATTTCTTCAAAAGAGATGTCCGACAAGGGCAAAATGTCCGGATGGTTTACGGGTTTTCCACTGCCGATCCCTTCATAACGAATGTTTCGATAGACCAGGGTAAAGCCGGCTTTTTGATAGTTTTCCTGCTGGGCGACGACGCCGTCAATGCCGATCAACCGTCCTTCCAGATGGGCCAGTGCCCGCTGACCGATTTCAAAGCCGTAACCTTTGCCCCGGTGCTCCGGTTTCACCATGAAAAACCCGATGAACCCGAATCCTTCATCGTATCGTACCGCGGAAATGCAGGAGACGGGTTCATGGTTTAAAAAGCCCATGAAGAATCCTTCGGGGTCGGCAGCGTAAAACGGTTCGGCATCCCTCGTCTGCGGCCCAGTTAAGGGCCACATCCACCTGTTCCCGGGTCATGGTCTCGATATGATGTTCATTTTTTTCCATTATGGACACCTAATACCGCACGTTTTCTATTTCATGGCCTGCTCAACGGCCACGGCCACGGCCACGGAAGCCCCCACCATGGGGTTGTTTCCCATGCCGATGAAACCCATCATTTCCACGTGTGCGGGAACCGATGAAGAACCGGCAAACTGAGCATCGGAATGCATTCTTCCCATGGTGTCCGTCATGCCGTAGGAGGCCGGGCCGGCGCCCATGTTGTCCGGATGGAGGGTACGTCCTGTGCCGCCGCCTGAAGCCACGGAAAAATACTTTTTGCCCTTCAGTTGGCATTCCTTCTTATAGGTGCCGGCCACCGGGTGCTGAAACCGGGTGGGGTTGGTGGAATTTCCCGTGATGGACACATCCACCCCTTCATGGTGGTTGATGGCCACCCCTTCCCGAACGTCATCAGCCCCGTAACACTTCACTTTGGCCCGATCGCCTTTGGAATAGGGCGTTTCCTTGACGATTTCCAGCGCTCCGGTATTATAGTCGAACTTCGTAATCACGTGTGTAAACCCGTTGATGCGGCTGATGATATGGGCGGCATCTTTTCCAAGACCGTTTAGAATGACCCGCAAGGGCTCCGTCCTGGCCTTATTGGCGGATTTGGCCAGACCGATGGCCCCTTCGGCAGCGGCAAAAGACTCATGACCCGCCAGGAAAGCGAAGCACCGGGTTTCTTCCTGAAGCAGCATGGACGCCAGGTTGCCGTGTCCCAGGCCCACCTTTCGGTCGTCAGCGACAGAACCGGGAATGCAGAAGCTCTGCAATCCGATGCCGAGGGTTTGCGCGATTTCCGATGCCCCTCTCTGCCCTCTCTTGATAGCGATGGCTGCCCCCAAGAGGTATGCCCAGCAGGCATTGTCAAAACAGATGGGCTGAACATCTTTCACGATCCGGTATACATCCAAACCTTTTTCCTTGCAGATTGCCTCAGCCTCTTCCAGAGAGATGATGCCGTATTCTTCAAGGGTGGAGATGATCTGTTTGATCCGTCTGTCATATCCTTCAAAAAGTGCCATTGTGTGATCCCTCCTATTGATGCCTTGGATTGATGGTTTTAACGGCATCCTGAAAACGGCCGTAGGTTCCGGTAGCCTTTTTGAGGGCTTCCTCCGCATTTGTTCCTTTCTCGATGAGATCCATCATGATGCCCAACTGAACAAATTCGTATCCGATGATTTCCTGGTTTTCGTCCAGGCCGATTCTTTTGATATACCCTTCCGCCATTTCAAGGTATCGGGCCCCTTTGGCGGTTGTGCCGTACATGGTGCCCACGACGCTTCGAAACCCTTTGCCCAGGTCTTCCAGGCCCGCGCCGATGGGAAGCCCTCCTTCGGAAAAAGCGGTCTGGGTTCTACCATAGACGATCTGAAGAAAAAGCTCTCGCATGGCCACGTTGATGGCGTCGCACACCAGGTCCGTGTTCAAGGCTTCCAGAATGGTTTTTCCGGGAAGAATCTCCGCCGCCATGGCCGCGGAATGGGTCATGCCCGTGCATCCCAGGGTTTCCACCAGGGCTTCTTCAATGATGCCGTTTTTGACGTTCAGGGTCAGTTTGCTGGCGCCCTGTTGAGGGGCACACCAGCCGACCCCATGGGTTAAACCGGAAATATCTTTAATCTCTTTGGCCTGAACCCATTTGCCTTCCTCGGGAATGGGTGCCGGGCCGTTTTTTGGCCCTTTGGCGACACAAACCATCGCCTCAACTTCTGAAGTCACATTCATTTTTAAACCTCCTTCGTCTCGATTATAAAGCCCGGCATGACCTTTCAAGGCACCTGCCGCAGCCCTTTTCCCTTGACGCACAGGGCCGGTTTTTTTATATTTTCTTTCCCGATTAAAAGCAACCGATCATTTTTTAGAAATACGCCCATGGATGGAACCGCCATCAATGGGTAAGCAGAATCGAGGTACAAATGAGAAAAAGAATTCCCCTTTTGCTGTTTCTGCTGTGGTGTGCGCCGGTCATCACGATTTTGGAAGGCTGCCCGATTCATCACTCTCTTCAACCCGTGGGGGAGGTGTACGTTGAAACCATTCCCTCATCGCGGGTATATCTGTCCAATATCAATGTCAAACAGGATGGGCGGGACCTGGAGATTTCGGGAGAGGTGAGCCGCCGCAATTCCGCTTTTTCCGGCATCGGCCATGTGGACGTGGCCGTGGTCTCTCCCGATGGTTCGGTCATCGGCCAGGGTATCGCCCCCTACTTGCCGAAAACGCTCCCCAAGACCCCCGGGGCACGAAAACACCGCCCCTTCCGCTTTGAGTTGCATTTGAATTGCACGCCGCCTCAGGGAAGTATTATCCGAGTAGCATACCACGGCAAACCGGATCCGGATGATCCGCTCCTTGACCATAAACACAATTACGCCATCCCCGAAACCTATGATCAAGGTGGCTGATGTGATGGTTTGCTTTTTTAGAACCGGAAAAGAGAACGACAACCCGTTTTAAACAACAAAGGATGCCGGCCGTGCCATTTGCTCCGGAACACGCAGGATCCGCCATCAATGAAGTGCTGGTGGTCGGACATCACGATCCGGATACGGATGCGGTCGTCTCTGCCCTGGCCTACGCGCCTTTTTACGCCTGGCAGACCGGAGAAAATGCGGTGGCCTGTCACCTGGATGAACTGAACCGGGAGACGTCCTGGCTTTTGGCCCATCTGGGACTTCCGGCGCCGCGGGCCATCAAGGATGTTTATCTTAAGGTCCGGGACGTGATGGTGACCGATGCACCGAAACTTCATCCGGATCAGACCCTGCGGGAAGGGGGCCTCATCATGCAGCGTCATGGTTTGGATGCGCTGCCGGTGGTGGATCCGGAAGGTCGGTATGTTGCAATGCTGGCCCGGGGGAAACTGGCCGACCGTTATCTGGCCGAACTGCAGTTGCCCCGGCGGGTGGATCTGCCTCTGGCGCTTCTGCGCCGCACCCTGGAGGCTGAACTGATGGTAGGGCACGATGCGGTCGTGGTTCGAGGGCGTGTTTGCATTGCCACCTTTTCCGAGGCGCACGTACCCAAACGCGTTGGTCTGGGCGATCTGGTGATTGTGGGCGACCAGGCGGATGTGCAGCGTGCCGCCATCGCCGCGGGAGCGGGCTGCCTCGTGGCCACGGACGGCGCATCCATATGCCGAGACGCCCAGGCAAAGGCCAAAGAAATTGGTGCGGTGATTCTCAGCACCTTGAAAACGACTTTTGCCGCGGCTCAGCTGATCCAGCAGAGTCTGCCACTGACCTGCGCCATGGATGAAGAATCCCCCCGGATTGGAGAAGACGATCGGTTGACGGACGGGTTTGACCAATTGCGGCAACATCATCTGGCAGCCCTGCCGGTCATTGGGGATGATGGCATCTACCAGGGCCTTCTGCTGCGTCGACATCTGGCAAGCCAGGGCCGCAGGCGCGTGATTCTAACGGATCACAACCATGCGGACCAAGCTGCGGCGGGAGTTTCGGAGAGTGACATCCTGGCCATCATCGACCATCATAACCTGGGTGGTTTACGCACGCTGGCGCCCCTTCGAGTGCAGGCGGAACCCTTGGGTTGCACCTGTACCCTGATCGCCGAGCAGTATCGACGGCATCATGCCCCGCTCACGGGGCCGATTGCCGGGGCCATGCTGGGAGCCATTCTGTCCGATACGGTGGAATTTCGCTCTCCCACGACAACAGAAAGAGACCGAAAGGCCGCCCGATGGCTGTCAGAAAAAGCCGGAGAGGATATGGGTATGCTCGCTCGGGCTTTGTTTCGGGCACGTCTGCCGAGTCCGGTGCCACCGCCCACTTGGTGGGTACACCATGACTGGAAAATCTATCGGTTCGGAGGGCAGGAGATCGGTATCGGGCAGACGGAGTTGACAGAGATAGAAAAATTCATGCCACCGGTTGAAGCATTGCAAGAGGAGCTTCGAACCTCGGCCAAGGCATCCGGTCTGTTCATGGCCTTTCTGGTAATGACCGACATTCTGGAGGAGCGAAGTTTTTTACTGGCCAGTGATGCAAGAGGCCTGGACATTGCGAGGCGGGCCTTCAGAACCTTACCCGATGATTCGGGTCTTCTGGGGTTGCCGGGGGTTATGAGCCGCAAAAAGCAGGTGGTGCCGGCTGTTGCCGCGGCGCTGAAAGAAATGACGGCCCTTGAAGGGGTATGATCGGGCGTTCATTTTTTGCGTCATCCATTTAAATACACATTCATCTGAATGTTCTCTACACGCGAACGGTTGCAACCACTTCTTGACCGATAATGCGCTTTTTTTTATAGTCCCCTGAAATTTATTAAACGGAGCCAGGAGAAAGGATAAGCCCTATGTCTAGATCCATAGGAATTGATTTGGGAACAACCAATTCCGTTGCCGCCATCAAAAAGGTTCAGGTGGAAATCCTGAAAAATGCGGAAGGAGATTATTTAACCCCTTCCTGTGTCACCATCCGTAAAAAGAATCGGCTCTTTTCCAAAGAAGTATTTGTGGTGGGAAAAGATGCGTTGGAATGGATGAAGCAGTCTCCCGAAAACACCGTCCAGGCCGTAAAACGTCTCATGGGAAGAAGCATCAGCAACCCGGAGATTGAGAAGATCATAAAAGAAAAGCGCGTGACCTATCGAATCGGTCCACACACCAAAGGAACGGAAAACAAACTGAGCATTCTGCTTGGGGGAAAGGAATTCTCGCCTGAGGAGATCTCCGCGGAGATTTTGAAGAAGGTCCGCCTGGACGCGGAAGCGTCCCTTGGAGGAGAAGTGGCGCATGCGGTGATTACCGTTCCCGCCTATTTCAATGACAAGCAAAAACATGCCACCCGGATGGCTGCCGCCATGGCGGGTTTAAAGGTTCGCAGGTTGCTGCCGGAGCCCACTGCCGCAGCCATCTCCTTTGGTGTGGATAACATCAAGGGGGATGATGCCAAAACCGTTCTGGTTTTCGATTTTGGGGGCGGAACATTTGATCTTTCAGTTCTGACCATCAGTGGCGGGCAGTTTATTGAGCAGGGAAAAGGGGGCGATATGTGGCTGGGAGGCGAAGACATAGACCGCCTTCTGGCTGATTACGTGCTGGCGGAAGTGGCACGGGAATATGATATTCCGGACATGGAAACCTTCATGGAAGGTCAGACCTCCAAACAGCGAAACCGGTTTCGAGGGGAATTGAAAACCGCTGTTGAAAAGGCAAAAATTCGTTTGAGCGAGGAGGATGAAGCATTTGTCGAAATTCCGGGCGTACTCAAAGACGAAGACGGCGATCTGGTGGATGTGGATGTGGAAATTACGCGGGAGCGGTTTGATGAAATGATTGCCGGCATGGTCAACGCTGTTGTGGGGCTGACGCGGAATGTGCTTGAAAGTATCCATTTTACACCTGATTTGATCGATAATGTGCTGCTTGTGGGTGGAAGTTCCCGGATACCAAGGGTTATCGAGGCCATGAAAGAAGCTTTCGGCCATGAAAAAGTGATGGTTCATGAGCGGCCCATGCTGGCCATCGCCGAAGGGGCGGCCATTCTGAGCCATCGCCTTGGGGAAACCTATGAGTGCCCCAAATGCGGTATCGATGTTTCGCAGCAGGAAAAGATATGCGGCGGTTGTGGTTTCGATCTTGAAACCCATATCATTGAAGAAGGGGTCTTTGATATCGTTTATTCTGCTGCCCATGATTACTACATCTATCTGGAGAACGGGGAAAAGCATTTGCTGGTGGCGAAGAATACGCCGCTTCCCTGCCGGAAAAAGGAAACCTTCAGGCTGGTGGATTCCGAGCAGAAGCTGGTTCATATGAAGTTCTTTAACGTGGTGAATGATCAGGAGGAATCTATAGGGGATCTTTGGCTGGGGATCGATGATGAAGATGCCGGTGACAAGGAAGACAAAAACAGGACGGATCCCGGAAAAAAGGATGAACCCTTGAAGGTTGAGCTTGCGTTGGAAATCGATGAAAATAATCTTATTGAAATAACCGCCTCCATGAAAGAACTGCCGCATGTCCGGCTATCAAAAACATTGTCCAGGGGGAGCGCCGATGAAAAGCTTCTGGTGTCCCTTGAAGAGATCATTCAGGAAGCCAATGAGAAGAAATATGGCAAATATGTCATGATTGATCTTCTTCAGCGAGCACTTTCAGTTATCAGGGATATCAACCGGGTGGTGGCGTCTGATACGGGGTCGGTGGACGAAAAACGGTACGCGCGCGCCGATTTGAAAATCCAAAAGGCCAAACGGATGGCATCCGAGGGACGCGACAGTAAACCGATGATTTATTTTGCTGAAAACGCCCTGGCTGGTTTCAGCCCTATCATTCCTTCAGAAACGCAGAAGTCCATTCGAAAAAAAATAGAGCATTTACAGAAGATGGATGAGGAGGGAACCTACGAAGAAAATATCAAAGCCATTGACGACCTGGATGCGGAACTCGAAAAGATGGGTATTGTCAATGAATTGATGGATATTCAAAAGGCGGGTGATTTCTGCGAAGAAAAAGATCCATCCAAGGCAGCGGAGTTTTTCAGGGCCATTAATGACATATTGACGGCCTTTAGTGACGAAAATGCATCAAAAGCCTTGGAACTATTTGAAAAAATATTCCCGAAAGCCATGGATGTGATTCAAGCCCATGAAGCCAAAACGGGCGTCATTTACAAGGATATTACCCGATAAGTGGCATCTGACAACACATGCCCCATATGTGGATTTCATCTAATCTCAACGGAAGCCGCCAAATGCCCTCAGTGTGATGGGGATCTTGCCTGTTTTACGGTTCTCGATTCCATTCCCGATGAAATGCCGGTGGCGCCGGATATCGGAAGACGGAAGCCGGCTGATGGAGGACAGAGGGCGGAGAATAAAGGCTGGAAGACAGAAGACCGCCCGTTATCTTCCGGTTTGGAGAACACGGTTTCGGAGAAACGATCTTCGGGAAAATGGGTGCTTGCTGTTCTTCTTTTGCTGGTTGGTTTGATATCAGGATTGTTGATCGCCCATAACGATCAATCCGAACTTTCTTCTCCTGTGGTTTTCAGACGCTTTCCCATGGGCATCAAGATTCCTGTCAAAAAGCCGTTACGTTATGCTCCCATGGACACATCGGCCTTTGATGGCGCCGGCTTTTTTCCGGGAGATGTTGAAAAAGAACAGGCGGAACCCTCTGATTTCAAAGATGCCTCGAAAACCCTTCAGAAAGCGGAAACTTATACCGGTTATGAAGTTGCCGAGGATGAAACCCTGTGGCGAATTTCCGAGAAATGTTACGGAAACGGATTCTATTTTCCAGTGTTGATGGAATTGAATCCCGGACTAGGCGTATACAACCTGGAAAAGGGTGAACGGCTGAAAATATTGAAAGACGCCAGCCGGGCCGAAGAGTTCTATCATCAGATCATTCGCGTTTCCGGGAAAAGGGCATGGTATGGTTACAGGGTGATCAGCGGCGACAGTCTTGAAGGGATTGCCACGAAGTTTTATGGCTCTTCAGGCACAGCGCAACGGATTATGAATGACAATCCCCATATGTTGCTTCAGCCCGGTGAACTTATCCAAGTTGAATTGAAGTAAGGGATCGAGAGCGGTTTCAGAGAAAAGGATTTAAATGGCCATGGGCAAGAAAAAGAAAAGAAAAGGTCTCCAAAATGATCCGGCGGCCATTTTAGAAAAGGGGGAGAAGTTCTTTCAAAAAGGGAACTATCTCCTGGCCAAGAAGGAATTTGAAAAGTTAGGAGCGGTGGCTGGAAAAAATGACCTTTTGAAGAAACTTGAAATATGCCATCAGGAAATTCAAAAAGAGAATGCACGGGAACTTCTTAAGAGGGCCAGGAAGATAGAAAAAGGGGGCAATCCTCAAGCGGCGCTCAAATGCTTTGAAGAGGCCCATGCCGTATTGGGAGAAGACTGGATCGGGGAGAAGATTGAGCAGCTTCAAAATAAATCACGGGAAATGGATGTGCACCAATCTGCAAAAGATGCGGAGGAGGCCGGTGATTATTTGAGGGCGGCAGAGCTCTATGACCGCCTTATTTCAGCCGGTGAAAATGAAGAGATGCGGCTTCTAAAAGCGGTATGCCTGTCCAGGGGGGAAGCCTATGAGGAAGCTGTTTCAACTTTTGAGCCGTTGGCACTGGAGGAACCGGTGCATCGCTATGATTTTGGGTTTGCCCTGGCCAAAATCGGAAGATACGCTGAGTGCTTACGAGTATGGGACGGTATCCAATCCCGAGACGAAAGTTTTCTGGAACAGAAATCTCGGGTGGCGATTCTGCTGGTTTCCGATCTTTATGGAGCATTCGAAAGGCGCGAAGATCCGGAAAGGCTGTACAAAGAGGGAAAATACCTGGTGGATGCCGGATATGAAAGCTATGAGCTTTCTGGAATGGTTGAACAATCCATGTTTCTCTGGATTGGGGAGATGTGGAAAAAAGAAGACTACGAGGGCATTCTGGAGCAGTTGCAACAGGCGTCATTGGAAATGGAACCGGCGTTACTTCAACTTTACGCCAAAACGTGGTTCAAGCTGGTTGAAAAAACAGGGAAATGTGGAGCGGATCTTTCCATGTTCTGGCTTTCGACTCTCTATTCCGAAGACTTTGAATCCCGATTTTCCGATGCGGAGCTACAGGATGGCGCGCGCGGGGTTTTGATAAACTGGGCCGAAGATCTGTTGGCCGGTAGTGAAAAATCGAATACGGCTGATGCGGGAAAGATTTCCGCGCACTGGTCGCTGGAAAGGGAAGTGGCAGAGGTATTTCATGGGCTGAGACAAGATCGGAAAAATGGCGGGTTGCCGTTTCTGACACCCCGTCTTGCAGCGAAAACGGGTAAATCGGGTGAAATGCTTGCGCTTGTTCGGAAAAACAGGTCCTTTTTCAAAAACAAAGAAGAATACCTGAGGACCGGGTGCTGTTATTCACCGGCCTGGGAGAGCTTTTTTCATTTGGTGGCAGGGGAATATGAAAAAGCGTTTCAAGCTCTGGTCGTTGGTGAAAAAGGGGACGAATTCACTGAGTACGTCAGGGGAAGGGTTTTCTTTGCTGATGGGCTCTCGTGTATGGCGCGTGGAAAAAGACCGCCAGACGATTACGAAAATACCATGCTCGTTTTTTTTGAAACAGCGCCAGAATATGAAGACCAGTTAATTTCGGCGGCGTTGGATGCTAAAAATGTGAATGTGCTCCAGCGTTTTGAGGAGGCCCTCACTGGCATTTATGACCGTAGCCATTCACGTCAACTGGCGATAGCCCTGTCGTTTGTTATAAGCCGCCGGGCCATTGAAATGGTCTCCCAAAACCTGATCAATGAAAAAGTGTTTTATCTTTCGCTCAAAAAGGCTCTCGAAATCAATTCTGAAAACGAACACGCCCGGGGCTTGCTGAAGGATTCCGAGTCAAACCTTGACATGATGGCCCTTGATGAAGCCTTGAGCCGCATGAAGATGAACAAGGCTTGTAAAATTGTCAGCGAGTCGGATTCGGACGTGGTCCGGAGAGCGTTCTTTGATTATTTTCAAAGAAATCTCGAAGATATTGATAGCGAATTCACTTCGGATAGTGAGAAGATTTTCTATCTCAAGGATTTCTATAAATGGTGTGCCAAGGTGGACGAGGATCATGACATCCTCTACCAAATCGAGGAAAAACTTGAAGAATTGGAAGGGAAAAATTTTGTATGAACCCGTACAAAATACTGAATATCGGAGTCAGGATTGAGAAAAGGGATATTATTCAGGCTGCGGCTCTCGCGCTCAGAGAGCGACGTTACAGTGCCAAAGAGGTGGCAATGGCCCAACGGGCGCTTTTGGATCCTGTTTCAAGTGCCGGTCACCGCTTCCTGCAGTTTGTAGACATAAATCCGTTTCTGAAAGCAATCACTTTAGAGCGCCCGGATGCGCCGCGATTGTCCGATTTGAAACGGTTGAAAATTTTTGATGAGGACTCATGAAGGAAAAAAAGGATTTTCTGCGGAAAAAACTGATTGAGTTTCAGTTGAGGATTTTAGATCTTTCCCATGCCCTGAAAGAGCAGGAGAATGCGTTTCAGGCCAAAGAAGAGAGACTTTTCGCTGGCCTTTTTGAAGTTATGGATGCATTTGAAAATGTGGAAGAGGTCATCAAAGCCAAAGAAGACGGGATGGACAAGACGTCCCGGCGGTTGGCAAAAAACGTCCGTACCATCCAGAAGAAGCTTGTCCGACTGCTGAAAGCAAATGGTGTCGTCAAACTGGAATTTCCACATAGCCGGGCAAGTATGGATACTTGCAAGGTAGTGGAGACCAAGGCTTCCGATACGTCGGAAGACGAGACAATCCTCGAAATTGTCAAAAACGGCTACATAAATCAGGACGAGGGTAAGGTCCTCAGAAAAGCGGAGGTCATTACGGTTCTCAATGAAAGACTTTGAATCTACGCGTCCTATCCAATCCGTCACATCTCAACGGTAAATTTATCGGTTTCCTCGTTCCACTGGCCGATCAGGGAGTAAAACAGGAAAAAGAGAATCAGCGCAATCACCGCCCATTTATATCCCATGATATCGGGCATAAAGGCCCGCATTCCAATCAATTGTTTGAAGCCGGAAGAGGAATCTATCAACGCTTTGAACAAGGAGTTGGTTGCGGCAAAAAAGACCACCACCACCATGAGTTTGATGTGCCCTTCGCCGGCACGCCACACACTTCCGGATCCGCACCCGCCCGAAAGCAGCATGCCGAAACCGAATACAACGCCTCCCACCAGACTTCCAAACCAGAAGGTGGAAGTGACGTAGGCGTTTTCGGGTCGAAGTCCTGTCCATTTAAGCGCTGCAAACCCTACGACCCCGATGATGATGCTGAAACTGACGGCTTTGACCATATCCCCTTCCCCGGTCATGAAAGGATCTCTGAAACACCGGACGAAACAAAACCGGGTTCGTTGTATGATAATGCCGAAAGCGATGCCGCACAACAGCAGACCGCCCACTCGCGTATAGGCTTCCCGAGCGTAAAACCAAACGACCACCAGGGCGCTGATAAAGACCAGGGCGCCAATGTAGGGTTCCAGAAAAAGCAGATTGACCTTTTTCCCGCTCTTATTTTTTGGGGGCGATGAAGGGAGATGCATCATTTCCCAGTAAAGATACCGCAATCCAAGGTAGGCGCCTGCAACCAGACCCACCATCATGGCCAGGCCCGCAAAGGAAAGGGCGCTGGTGGCGACGTAAAATCCGCCCACGTTGCACCCCCCGGCCATGGCGGAGCCGACGCCCATGCAACATCCGCCCACCACCCCTTTGAGCAGTTCAATGCCGGGTGACATGCGGATGGCGAACTGCTTGGACATCAGCGCTGCCCCGAAAGCACCCCAGAGAAGCCCCAGGGTCAAAATGGAATTGGTGGAAATAATGGGAGAAACCGGCGCCTTGTCATAAAGCCCTATGAAGTGAAAAACCCAGTCGGCCCAGTTTCGAAGACCGCCCACCACGCCCCAGGGTCTAGCCCAGGCAAAGGTCAGCACGCTCATGATTCCGATGAGGACCCCACCGAGCCATATGGGCCAGTTTTCATGAAAAACGGCAGCATAGGATCTTTTTAAAATGCCTCCGATGACGCTTGGTTCCTTTTCTTCACTCATGACAGTCTCCCAAAAATATCAAGTTCTTCATCCGAATTGGGTTTTATAAATTGTAAGTTTCCCCAAGCTACACGATTCACTTGAAAAAGTCCAGATGTGATGATTGCTGGTGGACACTTAAATATCAAAAATCCCCGCCCCCCAGCAAGGGGCGAGGATTTTTAACCGGGGATCCGTCAACTTACATTTCCCATATCATATAGGTACCGTCCGATTTGCATTGGCAACCGGCTTTAAGATACTTGACATCATACCCTTTCTCTTTGAGGAGCAGATAGGCCATTTCGCCTCTCACACCGGTTCGGCAGTGGACCACCACAAACTTGTTACTGGGAATTTCATTTAACCGCGTGGGCAGTTCATCCAGGGAAATATTAACGGCGCCGGTGAAGTGGCCGGCCTTATATTCTTCAGGTCCGCGAACGTCAACCACCGTAATGGCTTTGGATTTAAGTGCCGCTTCAAAATCGGGAATGCTGATCTGTCCGGGTTCCAGTTTTCGGACATAGACGATTTCCTCGCCGGCGGGGCCGGTATTGACATCGTAGCCTTTTTCCTTCCAGGCCATGACGCCGGGAAAGTCCAGCAATGTTACATTCTTGTATCGCCATCCGCGGGCGGTTTGGACCGCCTTTTTGGCTTCTTCAATGTTATCGGAGTAAAAAACGATGGGTGCCGTAAGGGATTCAGGAAACCGATCCTTGGCTGCTTCCAGGTTTCCGGCGGGAATGCCCACGGCCCTTGGGATATGACCCGCTGTAACAGCGGCGGGCGCCCTCAGGTCGACCAAAACGATATTGCCCGTTCTCACGTAGTCAGGCGTGGACACCAGATATTGCCCGGATTTATTCCAACCGGGAACGCCCTGCACGTAAACTTTCACATTTTCGTAGCCCCATTTTTTCGCCAGACCGGCGGATTTAGGACTCATGCCTCATGTGGGACCCCCGCAATAGAAAATGAGC
Source organism: Desulfatiglandales bacterium (assembly GCA_963663335.2). Lineage (GTDB taxonomy): Bacteria > Desulfobacterota > DSM-4660 > Desulfatiglandales > Desulfatiglandaceae > NaphS2. Next base: position 2,659,777 of record CAXXLN010000002.1, read on the forward strand.
AGTTTCTTTTTATCTTCGGGCAGCAGTTCAGCGCCCTTCTTCGCCAGCACGGGGACAGGAATGGAGACTGCCGTGGGGATGTGTCCGGCTGAAGCAACCGTTGCGGGCCTTGCATCCACCAGAAGGTAGTTTCCGGCATCAGGCCCTTTTTCAACCAGGGCCGCCACTTCATCCGTCTTGATTTCCGTAACCCCCTTGGGCAGGGAGACGAGCGCCTTCTTGATGGATATTGCCATCTTATCCGGCCCTTCGGTTTTGTACTTCACCACCACGGCTGTGGGGTAATTGATTTCGTTGGTTTTGGTAAAGTTGATAAATTTGGTGTCGCCATTAAATTTGAACAGGAAGACACCCTTCTCCTTGACGTCGACCGAAAGGGTCTTGGCCTTATTGGAAACGGCTTTTACCTGCCCTTTGACCTGTAGATCTTCAGGTTTATCGGCGGCCGCTGCCAAGCTCGAGAGCATCATTGAAAAGACAAAAAATGCCACGGTAAACAATGTTAAAGTTGATAGCCTACTTCTTTTGTTCATATGCACCTCCTCCAATTTTAAAAACCCGGGAATGAAGGTTCATCCTCGGGCTCTGTTTTTAAATTTGATCGGTGTCAGCCGCATCCAATCTAGTATACCAAGGTCGCATTGGCGCTCAGGAACTCTTCCGTCAATGAGCCGCCGGCCGTGGGCACGGCATCTTCGATGAGATCCGACACATCAATTTTTCTCTCCTGAATGCAGGGGACACACACCAGGAGCCGACCGCCTTGCTCCAGAAATGAATCCACCAGTTCCTTGAGCGGTGCAAAGCCCGCCGAGTGCACATGTTCCAGCATGCCCTTTTTCGCCAGGAAAACACTCGCCCCCTGCAATGCCACAACCGCCTCCACTTCCATGACCAGAGCCGCATTGGCCAGCACAAAGGGAAGGCTCGCCCGCTCCGGATCCTCGGGGCCGTAGGTTGAGATGTACACGATCTTTTCTTTTTTTTCTTCCGCCATTTTTCTTCTCCTTTATAGTTGTTGTGTTTAAAGATACGATAAATATAAGCCTAATTTGCATATCGCGCCAGAAAAACGGATAGATCCTCCACATCCGCGCCGATTTTCTGGAGATTTCCCAGGCATACGGGGCACATGGCCAGAATGGGCTTTCCGGTTTCCTGAAGTGAAGCATACCGTTTTGAAAGAATTTCCTTGGTCAGAGACGGCGATATGGACTCCGCGGGGCCTCCGCAGCAATGGGTGAATTTCCCCGAGTTTCTCACCTCCACATGGTCAATACCGAATCGATCCAGGATTTTCCGGGGTTTGTCGGAGAGTTCAAGGTAACGGCCGTAAAAACAGGGATCGTGCAGGGTCACCTGGCTGTTCCCATCCCGGGCTTCGAAATCGATGAGTTCAAAATAGGTTTTTACATCAAATTCCATGCCGGTATACTTGGGATATAATACTTTCAGGGCGTAGGTGGTATGGGGATCCACGGTGATGATTTTTTTGATGCCGTTGGCTTTGAGCTTATTCGCCACAAATTTTGCGTGTTCAATAAATCCTTCGTTGTCTCCCAGGTCATAGAGAAGAATGCCGCTGTAATAGTCCAGTTTAGGCCGGTAAAACAGATTCACATTCGATTTTACGAGTAATCTTACCATTGATTCCAGAATACGGTTGCTGGCTTCTTTGTCTTTCTTGTCGGCCATAAAGATAAAGCCAAGCTTTACCATCAGTTTTGGGACATATTTCTGAAGCCAGACATAATCCGCCATTTTGGTGTCTTCAAAGCGTTCGATGTGATGGGTTGTTTTCTTGATGAAGGGCATCAACTGGTACATCAGTCCCGTAAAGAGCATGGTGTCGCCTTCCGACGGTAGATGGGACCCTTTCCACCAATTGTTTACGGTACCGTTTCCGGCGCCGAAAGGGTTACGCGTCTTTCGAATGTTGTCCGCAAGGACATCGATGATATATCTCGGGTTGTACATATCAGGCCCTCCTCCAGTGATCCACCACAAACCGTCTCAACCCCAGGATCAGATCTCCGGGGTCTGCTTCCCTCGGGCAGGTCTGGATGCAAAGCCCGCAGTGGAGGCACCGCCAGAGATTTTCATAATTTTCGAGAATTCGTTCTTTTGCACCAATCTGAGCGTACCGAATCATTTTTCTCGGAAAATGTTCATAGATGAGCGGGCAGATGGCGGCGCACGTTCCACAGTTGAAGCAGTCCATGGCGGTGTTCACACCAAAACCTTCTAATTCATCAGCAAATTCGGGATATACCTGTGTCATTTCTCTTTTTCACCTCCAGCGAGCTCATAACGAAAGTAGCTGTCGTCCTGTTCCGCCTCAAGGATTTCTCCGAATTTTTTCATGCTGGCCACATACCACATGACCTTTGAGGTCGAAAGACCGGTCTCTTCGGCGATTTCGGGAACCGTCCGCGGTGTGTCCTTCAACTGCTCGCGAATGGCCCCAAGAGCGCTGTTGTGCTCTTTTACTTTAGCAGCGGCAGCCTTGATCCACGCTTTTCGCTCTTGGCGAAGCGCCTTCATGGCGGCCTTCTGGTCCGTGTTTTCTTCTGTCTTGCTCATGGCGCTCTCCCTTATGCCGTTTGGGATGGCAGAATCTGGTCGGAAACGATCATGTCCACCATGTTTTCATACTGTTTCAAGGTCCATCCTTTGACGTTGATTGCGTTTTCAGGACAGACCGCCACGCAGGCGCCGCAGCCGGTGCAAAGTGCGGGATTCACCTGGGCACGTTGAACTTTCTCGCCGTTTACGTTCATTTCCACCAGGCTCAAAGCCCCTTCAACCATGCAGGTGTTGACACAGGTTCCGGTTCCCTTGCACTTATTCAGATCCACTTCCGCCACAAAGGGGTCCAGTTCCACGTATCCCTTTCCCAGTATGGCGGAGGCCTTGACAGCGGCCCCCGAAGCGGCAGCACAGGTTTCTCCCATGTCAAAGGGCGCCTGGCAGGTTCCGGCAAGCAGCACCCCCGACTGAGCGATTTCCACCGGCCGGAGTTTGGGGTGAACCTCCTGCAGGAAGCCATCCACACCAACAGGGAGTTTCATCATTTCAACCAGGTCGGAAATATTGTTAGGCTCCATGCCCACGGCCAGGACAACCAGATCTACCGGCATTTCCAGATCTTCATCAAAGGTGAGGGTGTCTTTCACCTTAATGTTAAGCGGAAAATCGCCGGAATCGGTATTCCGGGTAACTTCAGGGGGCGTATCCGCCTCAAAGCGGAAAAAAACCACCTTACTGCCGGACGCCTCTTCATAGAGTTCCTCCTGGCCCTGACCATAGGTTCGAATATCTCTATAAAAGTCAAAGACCCGGGTCTTCGGGTGATTTTTCCGGATCATGCCGGCTGCATGCAGGGTTGCACTGCAGCAGGTTCTGGAGCAGTATTCATTGAGATTTCCTTTGGCATCGGGTTCGTGAATGCCCGGAATCTGTCGGCTTCCCACGCAGTGGATCATGGCCACGTTGCGAATCTTCCGGTCGTCTACCGTGAGGGTGTCTCCGACCCCTTTCTTCCGGTTTTCCGCCATGATCCGGATCAATTCCGGAAGGGTGATGACTTCTTTTGATTCTCCGTAGCGGTATTCTCCGTATCGCGGCTCATAGGGTGTGAAACCGGTGGCAAGAACAATGGCGCCCGTTTGCATATCGTGGGTGGTTGTGGTTTCCGGAATGCTCGCGGGGCATATGCCAGCCAGGGGAACAAATTCCCCAAAGCTTTTGCCCGAGTCGCTGAGTCGTTTGATTTCCTCATGATATGCATCCGACTCGGGTGGTGCCTGCGTCAGCGTGAGTTTGAAATTTCCGATAAATCCTTCAAAGGCCGTGATCCGGGAACAGGTGTAAACGGTGATTTTTTCGGAATTCAGTACCTCATCCGCCAGGGTTGTCACCAGTTCCGAAACCGGATCATCCGTTGGAAAGGCCCGGTCCCACTTGGCGGTCCACCCACCCAGAAATGGCGATTTTTCCACTAAAACCACCTCAATCCCTTTACGTGCCAGGTCCAGGGCGCTCTTGAGCCCCGCTATGCCCCCCCCGATGACGGTTACGTGCCTTTTTGCATCCACTCTGAAGGGTTCCAGGGGCTGAAGTTCCCTGGCCTTGGCCGCGGCAGCGGCCACCAGGCGAGTGGCCTTGTTGGTGGCTTGATCCCCGTGGTGCACCCAGCTTACCTGCTCTCGAATATTGGCATGTTCGTAAATGTAGGGGTTCCCGCCAGCCCTGCGGATGGCGTTTCGAAAGGTGGTTTCATGGAGATCCGGGGCGCAGGAGGCCACCACCACGCGGTCCACCGTGCCGTTTTTGATGTCCTCCATGATCAATTCCTGACCCGGGTCCGAACACATGAACACATCATTTCGCACCTTGACGACTCCGGGGATCTTTTCTGCGTTTTTGCAGACCTCTTCCACCGCCACGTGATCTGAAATGTTACCGCCACAGTGGCAAACGTAAACGCCTACCTTCTGCTGGGGGGTTGCTTCTTTTTCTTTGTTGTCATCTGCCATTGTACTGTCTCCCGGATGGTCCTGTCTTAAGCCGCCAGTTTGCGGGTGAGTTTCGTGAGATAATTGGAAGCTTCCATGGCCGCGGCGCCCGCTTCGACAATGGTATCCACAATGTCTTTGGGTCCGGCCGCCACACCCGCCACAAAAACCCCTTCCATATCGGTCAGTGTCGGTGCAATCTTGGGCTGTATGGTTTTGATGAAAGCGTCATTTCCGGTGCCTACGGCGAACACGTTTTCAGGATTCCATCCGGCCACCATGCCCAGGGACAGAACCACTAGGTCATGTTCTCCCGTTTTGACACCGCCGTCCGCACCCTGGTCTTCATATTGGAGTTTGACGGTCCCGTTTTCACCCGGATCAATGGTGGCGACTTTTCCTTTGATAAACTCAACGCCCATGGCCTTGGAATTTTGAAAAAACTGTTCATATCCTTTTCCAAAAGCCCGGATATCCATATAATAAATGGCGATATCAGCCATGGGAACAGCGCCGGACAACAGCATGGCCTGTTTGATAGCGTACATGCAGCATACCCGGGAGCAGTAGGAAACCCCCATGCTCTTGTCTCTGGAGCCGGCGCATTGAATGAAGGCGATGGAGTCGGGTTCCATGCCGTCGGATGGCCGGATCACGCGGTTGTATGGGCCATGGGGGGCCAGCAGCCTTTCCATCTGAAGGGCTGTGACAACGTTGGGGATTTCACCATATCCGTACTGTTGTTTGTCTTTCAGCGGGGTCAATTCAAAGCCGGTAGCGATCACGGCTGTTTTGGCCGTCAGAGTAAAATCCCGTGGCTTCTGGAAATAGTCCACGGCCTGGGTGGGGCACACTTTAGCGCATTTTCCGCACAGGGTGCAGTTTAGAACATCCATGACAGCCACCTGTGGGATTGCGTTGGAAAAAGGTATATAAATCGCTTTGCGCGCGGCAAACCCTCCCTGCTCCTCATCGGGGACGTAAACAGGACAGTTGTACTCGCACTGCCGGCAACCGATGCATTTGACTTCGTCCACAAATCTCGGTTTTTGAGTGACCTCTGCCGTGATTTCGCCCCCGGTCCTTTTAAGGGATTGCAGCTCAGCGTAAGTAAAGGTGGTCACATTGGGATGATGGGCCGCCGCCGACATTTTGGGGGTGGTAATACAGCTGGCGCAGTCAAGGGTGGGAAAGACTTTGGATAAGCGAATCATTTTGCCCCCGATGGAGGCATCTTTTTCCACAATGGCCACCTTAAAATCCTGGTCGGCCAGATCCAGAGCGGCTTGCAGGCCGGCGATTCCGCCCCCCACTACCAGTGCGTCGAATTCTATTTTTTCCGTGGACATTACCTTTCCTTTCGTGTTTCCTGACAGTCATCAACCTAATTTATGCTGCCTTCTTACTTTCGGCCCCGGGAGGTCCCAATTCCGTTATGAGCTTGTTCATCTGGTTCACTTCCTTGACAAAGGCTTTGGTGCAGACGGTGCAGACTCCCGTGAGACGAAGCCTGCGAGGGTCCAGACCCTCTTCCCTCATCATGGCGTAAACTCTGTCTACGCGCGTAGCCAAGGCTGGATAGGCGCCCTCATAGGGACATTCCACGCCACAACTCATGATGATGATGCCGTAAATCCCCTTTTTAAAGCAGTCCAGATAAAAATGCTCGGGAAACATCACCGGTGCCCGGACCCGGAGAACATAAGTGTTCTCCGGGTAGCTCATGTGGGCCTGACCAGTGGCATTGGCTCCCGGGTAGGCGCAATCTTCAGTGGCCAAAATCAAAATCTTTGCCTGATTTTCCTGGTGTGCCATTGGGTTTCCCCCGTTATTTCTGGCGTTTGACAAACAGCCTGTCGGCGCCATCCACGCTCAGTGCGCCGAGATAGTCATGGCCCACCTTCTTGGCCCATCTGGGAATATCGTTCTTGCTTCCCGGGTCATTGGAGAGGATTTCAAGAATTTGGCCAACCTGAACATGTCCCATACCTTTTTTGGCTTCCAGCAGCGGTCCCGGACAGGAAACACCTCTGGCATCCACTACATTATCCGCCTGAATGCTGTTAAGATCTACTTCTCCCATGTTAAATCCTCCTCAAATAGTGCTTGAATTTTACGCCTGATATAAGGCGATGATCCCTGTTATCCTCGACGGATCAACAGCCGATGATGGTCAGGGTACTTCTCGACTTCAATAATTCTGTCATTCCCATTTTTCAAAACGGAAGGGAGATTCTTGAGGGCCTCCGGATCGGTGCCGAGCAGTTCCAGAATTTGACCCGGTTTCATGCGACTGAGCCAGCTTCGCGCTTTAACAATGCACCAGGGGCAACTCCAGCCCCTGAGATCGAGAACCTTATCTATTTGAACCTCGTTTTTCACATTTTGATACCTGCCATGAGAAGACTTTGGATTTGGAAAATGCAATTGCGATGCCAATTTTTCTCCTAAACGCAAAATATTACTTAAGATATTGATTTATAAGCGCTTATAAGAATGATGTTGCGGTTTGCGCCTTAACGGTTTACATTAACGAGTGTTTATTTGTGTTAACGGTTAACGTCCGAGGATTCTTCGGTCGGAGGGAAAAATGTTTGAGAATGAATACAGTCAATATTGGAAGACCGTGGTGCAAACCATGCTCGACGGGCTCATGGTGGTGGATCCGGATGGCATAATCCTTTCGGTGAACAATGCTTTTGAAACGATTACCGGGTACGGGGAAAAGGAATTGATCGGCAAGTCCTGCAAGATACTGCAGTGCAATAGCTGTTTTCAGTCAATGGCATTGGGGGGGGTCAAGCACTGCCAGCTTTTCAGTGAGGGCGCGGTTCGCCACAAGCGGTGCACGCTAAAGCGCAAAGACGGTTCCTCGGTCCATGTGCTCAAAAACGCCGCGGTCCTGAAAGACAAGGATGGGTTGGTGGTAGCCGGGGTGGAGAACCTGGCCGATTGCACGGAACTGGTGGACAGGGACCGTGTCATTACTTCGCTGCGCCGTGAGTTGAGCATTGAAGAGAGTTTTGAAGGGATTATCGGTAAATCCGCACCCATGCAGCAGGTGTTTGACCTGATTCAAAGTTCAGCCGATTCCGAGGCCCCGGTTGCCATCCACGGTGAAAGCGGCACGGGAAAGGAGTTGGTGGCAACGGCCATACACCGCTTGGGCGGCCGTGCCCAAGGCCCTTTTGTCAAAGTGAATTGTGCGGCCCTAAACGAGTCTCTCTTGGAAAGTGAATTGTTCGGGCATGTGAAAGGGGCTTTTACCGGCGCCGATCGCGGCCGCAAGGGCCGCTTTGAAGCGGCTCACGGCGGAGATATCTTTCTGGATGAAATCGGCGATATCCCCCTTTCAACCCAGGTGAAGCTGCTGCGTGTATTACAGGAAAAAGAAATCGAAAAAGTGGGGGACAACAACCCCCTTTCCATTGATGTCCGCATTATCACCGCCACCAACAAGGACCTGAAACGGCTTATGGAGGATGGGCGGTTCCGGGAGGACCTCTATTACCGTGTGGGCGTCATCCCCATTTATCTCCCGCCGTTGCGGGAGAGACGGGAAGATATTCCTTTGCTCATCGATGCGTTTATCAGCCGCATCCGGCTCAAAAGCCGTAAAACCATTACAGCGATGGATGAAGCGGCGCTGGAACGGCTGGTGGATTATGATTGGCCCGGCAACATTCGCGAGCTCATCAATGCCATTGAATACGCCTTTGTAATTTGCCCCGGCGATGCGATTCTGCCAAACCACCTTCCCCCCAATATAACCGGGAGAAACAAATACCCTTCGGCAAAATACCCGAAGCGGGAACGGGGGCGTTCGGCGCATAAAGAAGCCATTCTCGACGCCCTGAAAAAAACCGATGGAAACAAGACTGGGGCGGCCGCAATATTGGGCATCAGTCGAGTGACACTTTGGAAACGCCTGAAAGAATATGACATTCAGGTGAACAGAACCATCCAGGGTTGATGGTTATTGAAAAAATGCGCGATTATACTCAATGCCGACGTGATCGAATGATGTATAAATCGATGCCAGGCGCCTGTTGGCCAGCTCCGTGGCGGTCTGGGCATCTTCCCGTTCCCGATCCGTCATGCAGCATGAAAAGCATCGATGACAAACATGGGTTTCTCCCAGATAGTCCACATTGAAATTGGCGGCAAAAAACAAGCGCTTTTCGCTGTGATTGGCAAAATTTTCAACCGCCGCAAATTTTTCAACCGAAACCTGAATTACGATTTCGTCGCCGTCCTTGGCAATATGAATATAGTCTTCAAGGATAAGGGTGTTTACGAAATCATCCCGTTTCTTTTCGAACTGGGCCAGCATATCTTCCAAGGTAAAAAGATTCTCTTCCAGCCGGATGCCTGCCCTTTCCAGCGTTTTGTAATCCCGTTTCAGATAGCGGTTGGCAATCATGACCGCCTGGGATACGTGGGGGCACAAATTGTGGGTACACCCCCGTGAATAACATTTTCTGAATTCAAAGGGTTCTCCGTCAACGGTGCCCGAAAATAAGGAAAAAAACAGGAATGCGCGGAAAGGATTTTTCTCGTGAACCAGATCCACCTCATTGATTTCAAAGGTATTGCCCACTGTAATGGCAGCGCTTTTCTCCTTTAATAACACCAGGTCTGTAATGCTGATAGGCGGGTTGTGAACGATCGCTTCGTCCATCGGAAACCTCCTTTAGGGATATGGCGGAACGAATGGTTTTTTCATCCCAGGATCAAAAAAATCGGCCGAATAAGGTTTCCTACCACCAGGAGATCACCTTGTCGTGGTCATGATCAAAGATCAGGTCGATCAGCTGACCGTAGTCCGGATCCCCCTGATAGAGAGGAAATTCCGTGACTTCTTTTCCTTCGGAAAGAATTCCCACAAGGGTTTTGGTAACATCATCCGGTTCGCTTTTGTAGATGTGCAGAATTTTCATTTTTCAAGCTCCTAAAAGGGGACGATCAGGTCCATCTCTTTGATTTTTTGGCCGATTTCTTCCAGACTCAGATATTGAAAGCCGTGTTTATCCGCATTGACTTTGTTGTTGGAATAATATTCGCATTCCATATCTTCAAGCCACTCCAGATTTTCCTTGTAAGCTTCCGTCATGTCCACTTCGATATCCAGGACGAACATATAGGAATACAGGTTTTCCACGGCCAGACCCAGAGTGGATCTCGACCCTTCCCATAAATCTTCTTTTCGGCGCACCAGAAACGCCACGTGTTTAATATTTTCCATTTTCTGAACCCCCCCTTCTTCTAGAAAACGATGTAACGGTCGCCTTCTTCAATCAATTCCCCGTTTCGGGCCTGTGTGGCATAATCCTCCTGGGCGATGCCTTGAACCGGCGGCTTAAGGCCATGGCTTTCAAAGCCCACATTGCACAGGCTCATTTTGGCCATCCCTTCAAGCTCTCCAAACCTGGGATCCTGGGTCAATTTCGTCCCCAAGTGGCTGAAAAAGATGGTGACATCAACGTCCCCCTTTTTCTGCGCCGCCTTACAAAATTTGATGAGTTTGTCCAAATGTTGATCGGAACTCACAAAGACCCCCAATTTTCTTGCCATTTTTCTCTCCTGTAATATTTGTTGATGTTGTACAAAAAAATGTTTTGATGGTGTTACGGATTATCATCTGAAAGCCCGCATGGATCGTTAATCAATGACAATGGGTAAAGCAAAAAACATGCCACACAAAAATGATGTCGATAAAGCCCATCCACTTCCAATTAATGCCATATTTTTTTAGCGCTGTCAAAAATCAAGAAACAAAAACGTTTGGAAAAAGGCTCTGATACATCAGCCAAAAGAAAGGGATCCAGCTCGGAAAGAGGAAGAAAGCTCTCGGTTTTGTTCCACCGCCCCGGATCTTGTAAAATGTTCAACTGCTAAGCAACAGCAATTAACATGCGTTAACTGTTAAGTTGTTTTCGAGGGCTGAGGAACCGATATGAATGTCATTTAGAATTCAAATGCTGTATTCAAAACGCGCCAACACAGGCAATAACGCGGCTCTCTTATGTATTCCGCTAGAAAATTTAAAGAAAAAGGCTTGTATGGCACGACTATTGCTTTATTCCTGAAGCATACGGGCACGAGACTTGGCTTAGCCTCCTTAAAATATCGGTTGCCCCCTTCCAAACTGGCAGGCTGATCCCTGAAACGGGGTCAGCCTGTTTTTTTGTGAACACAGTCTTTTTGATGATTTCCTACAGTTGCTCCGGTGTGAACGCCACCGCCTCATCGATGGTGCGGGCGTCTCCAAAAATCATGACCAGCCGGTCAAGTCCAAGTGCAATACCGGCGGCCTCGGGCATATTCGAAAGGTCTTTTAGAAATTTTTCGGGCATGGGAGAAACGCGTTTACCCATGGAGGCCCTTTGTGCGAGCTCTTTTTCAAATCTCAGTCGTTGTTCATGGGCATCGTTTAATTCTGAAAACCCGTTGGCCAGTTCAATTCCCCCCACATATATTTCAAAGCGTTCCGCAACCCCGGGGGATCCCGGTTTCAACCGCGCCAGCGCCGCCAGTGAGGCGGGATAGTCGTAGAGAAAGGTGGGGGTCTTTATGCCGAGATGAGGTTCGATGTCGGTGACCATTGTTTGATCGAAATGATCATTTTGAAGGGCTTGATCCAGGGAAAGGGCGGCGTATCGTTCAAATGCGGACCGGACGGACAACCTTTCCCAGAGGGTATTCAACTCAATGTTCAAGCCTCGGCAGTGGAGCCCGGTTCCCCGGCCAAGTTTTTGTGCCAAGAAAAGAAACAGGGCTTCGCACTCTTCCATAAGGTCGCGGTAATCAATCCCGGTCCGGTACCATTCCAAAAGGGAAAATTCGGGGAGGTGCAGATCCCCCCGTTCCCCTTCTCTGAAACACCTGGCAATTTGAAAAATCCTTTGGAAACCGTGGGCCAGCAGACGTTTCATGCACAGTTCCGGCGACGTCTGTAAATATCGGTTGCCGACGGGGATGGATTCAATATGGGTTTCCGGGGCGGGGGCGGTAATCAGCTGGGGGGTTTCGATTTCCAGGTAATCACGGGAGATGAAGAATTCTCGAACGCATTGTACAATTCGGGCCCGTAACAGCAAAAGGGGTTTATGGTTCAAAAGGGGCTGCCGGTTCATCCTCAAACGGTCTATTCTTTGACCCGTGTGACGTATTCCCCTGTCCGCGTGTCAATGGTTATTTTTCCACCCTCTTCGATAAACGGGGGGACCCTCAGTTCATAGCCTGTTTCCAGGGTAATCGGTTTGGTATCGCCGGTGACCGAATCTCCTTTGGCCCACGGATCGGCTTTGGTTACCGTTAGGTCCACGAAATTGGGCAGGGTGATGCCGATGGGTCGATCTCCGAAAAAAAGGATATCGACCTCCAGGTTATCGATCAGATAATTCTTGGCGTCGCCCACCTGATCTTCTTTCAGTGCGGACTGCTCATAGTTTTCCACATCCATAAACCAGAATTCATCATCCTGGTTATACAGATACTGCATCCGTCTTTCCGAAAGGTCCGCGGGTTTGAAGCTATCCCCTGATCGGTAGGTGGGATCGATAATAACCCCTGTAATCATATTTTTCAGTTTACACCGGTAAAGGGCCTGGCCCTTCCCAGGTTTGGAAAATTCAAAGACCGTCACCACATACGGTTCACCGTCAATTTCAATTTTCAACCCTTTCCTGAGGTCGCTTGCATTGTACATGTTTTTACTCTCCCACTGTTTAATTCGTTAAATTAATGAACCAATTTCAAAATGTCCAATTTTGTTCAAGGGGGCGTTTTAAAACCGGCTCTAATGCTTGAAGGCGCGCTGGCCGGTGAAGACCATGGAAACCTTCGGGTCCGCCTCATTGCAGGCCTCGATCACTTCAAAATCGCGCATGGAACCGCCCGGCTGAACAATGGCGCTGATCCCTTCTTTGATGGCCACATCCACGCCGTCCCTGAAAGGGAAAAATGCATCGGAAACCATTGAAGCACCTATAAGGCCCCCTTTGTCCGCCTTTGTGTCCGCATCTATTTCATCTAAACGGTCACGTTTCGCTTTTCCTTTTTCCACCTGGAGCGCCAGGTCCTTATAAGGGACACCGTGCCTTTTAAAGCAAAGCGCATCCGCGTATTTGGTATATGCCTTGAAAATACCGATCTCCGCAACACCTACCCGGTCCTGTTCACCGGTCCCGATCCCCACGGTCACCCCGTCTTTCACATAAATGACTGAATTGGAAGTGACACCCTGTTCCACCTGCCAGCCGAACAACAGATCTGCATATTCCTGGCTAGTGGGCGTTCGTTCAATGGTGTAGGTTTTGCCCTGATATTCTGTAACAGCCAGGGCCAGATCTTTGACGGAGTGTATCTGATTGAGCGGCGATTGCTGTACGATCAGGCCGCCGTCAATCAGGCTCTTGAAATCAACAAATCTTTTCCAGGCAAACCGGAAAAGCCTTTCCATTCCGGGAACGCGAACGATGCGCAGGTTGGACCGTTTTGAGAGGATTTCCACGCTGCCCGCTTCATAATCAGGGGCCGCCACCACTTCCAGGTAATTTAGAGAAATCCGTTCCGCCGTGGCCACGTCCACCGGTTGATTAAAAAGGGCGCATCCGCCAAAGGCGGCAATCCGGTCCGCCATGTCCGCCTTGTCATAGGCCTCCAGCAGTGTGGTGCCGTAGGCCACGCCGCAGGGGTTGTTGTGTTTGACAATGACCACCGCCGGTCCCGCATCCAGGTATTTCATGATATTGAGGGCATTGTCCACGTCGGTCAGGTTGGTTTTACCGGGATGTTTTCCGCTTTGCACCATCTCTTCTTCCGAAATGGCTGAAACCAGACCGTTTCCGGGCTCAATGAATTGACATCCAGCCAATACAAGGTTTCCCTGAACCAACTCATAGAGGGCCGCCTCCTGCCCCGGGTTTTCACCGTACCGGAGCCCCTTTTCGATCATTTCACCGCTGGTTGCATCCGGGATTTTCCAGGTTTTTTTTCGGTAGGTCAAAACCTGATCCCCGAATGAAATGGTCATTTCCTTCGGAAAGTGGTCATCCATGACGGTTTTGTACATCTTCTTGAGGTCGTCAACCATTGATTTCTCCTTACGGTTCTTTCATCCTATGGGCCTTGCCCTTTTCAATGTAGGCGTAGGCGTTATGATTGTGAATCGATTCGAAGTTTTCCGATTCCACCGTAAACCACGTAATATTGGAGTCGTTGCTCAGTTTGACGGCAATATCCCGGACAATGTCTTCCACAAACATGGGGTTACGGTATGCCTGTTCGGTGACATACTTTTCGTCCTCTCTTTTCAGAACTGAAAATACCTCACATGAAGCGGATTCCTCAACCAGTTTGATCAGGTCCTCAATCCAGACGAATTTCTTGAACCGAACCTGAAGCCGCACTTCGCCCCGCTGATTGTGCGCACCGAAGTCACTGATTTCCTTGGAGCAGGGGCAAAGGGTTGAAATAGGCACATGAATTACCATAACGAGATCGCTGCCGCTGTGGAGGGACCCTTTGAAAGCGCACTGGTATTCCATCAAACCGCTGGCGCCGGTAACCGGGGCGGATTTGTTAATAAAATAGGGAAACCGCATTTCCATATGGGCGCTTTCCGCGTTTAAGCGGTCTTTCATTTCCTGCAGAATCTCGGAGAAATTCTGCAATGATATGCGCCGGCTGTGCTCATTTAAGATTTCCACAAACCGACTCATGTGGGTGCCTTTATAGTAGCGGGGGAGGTTTACGTACATGTTGATTTCCGCCACGGTCTGCTGCTCCCCCATGTCTTTATCCAGAACCGTAACGGGGTACCGGATGCCTTTGACACCCACCTGATCGATATCAATATTTCGATCATCTCTGTGATTTTGTATGTCTTCCATAAACTTCCATTTTCCTATATTTTCCGTAGGTCTGCACTATATGATTAGATAAACAAAGTCAATAGGGAACCGTTTGAAGTTTAGGGTTGTCGGAAAACATATCAAGGTTTTTCAAAATTTTTCATGGCGTTGCTGATTTTTTGAAGAGTAGGTTGTGCGCCCATGTGGAGGCTCAGCTCACGGGCTTTTTCAAGGTATGTTCGGGCCATTTTCGGTCGGTTCCGGAGAACAATCGAGGCTTTTATTTCCAACGCCATGGCCTCATGCTTCTGGGCGCCGTTTTTCCGCGCGGTGTTCAACGCCTGATTGATAAAATAGAGCGCTTTCGGGTGCTTCCCTTCTTTTTCATAAAGATCCGCAAGAGCAATCAGCAGTCTTGTCTTATAGCGCCAGCCCGCGTAGAGATGCTGTTTGCCTTTGATCCGGCGTTGAACGTGCACCAAGACTTTCTCCGCTTTACCCACGTCTCCCATTTGAAGATAGTTTTCTCCCACATTGATCTCGGCATTGTGAATGGTTTCAGGATCGCCGGTGGGCAGAGCCAGCTTTAGGGCCTCTTGGTTCAGTTTCAGGGCTTCTACCATTTCTCCTTTCTCCGCCCGAATCCAGCCGAGAGTGTTTAAGAATCGCGGTTTCCAGAAGTTCTCATCGCCTGTTTCCAGTTTCTTAAGGCCCGCTTTAAGAATATCCTCTCCTTCTTTCAGCCTTCCCAGAGCGCCATAGATGAGACCTTTGCGGAAATGGAGTACAATGTTGAAGAAGGGGCTTTTGAGGTTTTCGTTTAAGCGCCACAATTCATCGCTGATCGAAAGTGCTTCGCCGAACTCCCCGGTCCAGTTGTAGTACTGGATGAGATAAGAGAGGCACCAGGCCTTTGCTTCGGCGCTCACGGCATCCTCGCTGAGATCAAGGGCCTGGATCAGGAGCGGCCTGGCTTTTTTCAGGTCCCCCAAAACGGAATACACAAATCCTTTAAAGCTGGCGGCTTTGAGCAGAATCTCCTGAAGAGCGTGATCGTTCGCCAAATTAATGGCTTTTTCCAGGAACCTGAGGGCGGAAAGCGGCTTATGCTTGTAAAAAGAAGTCCATCCCAAACGAAAAAGGGCTTCTCCTTCGGACTCTCTATCGTGTAAGTATTTTGCCTCTGTTCGCATCTTCTGAAATGTTTGATAACTTTTTTCCATCTGGCCCAGACAGAAATGCATCCCCCCTTTCCACTTAAAGAGCTGAAGCGCGCTTTCCCGATGATGTTCCCATGATCCTTTTTGAAGGATATCCAACCCACGGTCGAAGCAGATCAGGGCTTCCCGACAGGCATAGGAGCGCCTGGCCCGGTCACCCGCTTCCAGGGTATAGGCAAATGCTTTTTGCCACTCCTGGGCATGGTAATAGTGGTAGGCCAGAAAACCGGACTGTTTGGAAAGGGCGTTTCGATACATTTTTTCCATGGCCTCCGCCACCACGCGGTGATAGGCCTTGCGGTTTTTTCTCAAAAGCCCCTGATAAGCGATTTCCTGCATCATCTGGTGGCGAAAGACATACTTGCCACCGAAATCGGAGGACAATTCATCGATAAGTCCTTCTCTTTTCAACAGGGTCAGAATCTGTTTTAGACGGGCCGTATCTCCGGTCAGATAGGCCAGCAGATCATAGGAGAATTCCGTTCCGATAACAGAGGCCAGTTGTGCCACCTGTTTCACCGAAGCGGGAAGCGCATCCAGTCGGGCAGACAGGACCCCCCGAATGGTCTGGGGAATCTCCAGCGCATCAACATCCAGGCGCAACCGGCAGATTTGAGCATCGCAGACCATCAGTTTCCTTCTTTTGATGGTTTCCGCCATCTCGATGAGAAACAAGGGGTTGCCACCGGCATGGGAAAGAATGTGCCGGGATATTCCGTCATCCAGGCGGCTGCTTCCCAAAACGGAATTGAAAAGGCTCAATGAAATGGTGTCCTCGAGGGGTTCCAATTGGATAAAATGATCGGGCTTTATGGGACGACAGACCGGTTGAGTGGTTCGCCCCGAGCACACCACCATAAGGGGTCCTTTGATGGGTGATTGTGCGAGAAAAGAGAGGAAATCATGGGTGGTGTCGTCGGCCCACTGCATGTCGTCGAAAGAAAGGATCAGCGGTCTGCGGCTCACAATGGTCCCCAGAAGTTCCCCGATGGCCCTGAACATGCGACGTTTCTCCCCTTCGAACACCCCTTGGGAGGGGTGTTCATTGCCGTTGACACCAAAGAGCTCAAATATTTTTTCGAGCCTGGGAATCAGGTCCCTTTGTTGAATCCTTGCTCTGATTTTGTTCCTGACGGCCTTGAAACCGTCATGTTCGGCGATTTCGAAATAGCGCCTGAGCATTTGGACTATGGGGTACAGCGCCGTGGTTTCACCATAGGGACGGCACCGCCCTTGAAGGCAAAGGCTGTTTCCCTTTTGAATGGTATTTTGAAAAGCGGTCAGAAGGCGGGTTTTTCCAACGCCCGCTTCGCCCTCCACCACCGCCATTTGAAATCGGCCCCTCAACATCCTTTTGTGGACCCGCAGCAGAACATCCAGCTCTTTTTCCCGGTCAACAAATGGAATTTCCCCGCCGCCGGTATCCCGTGGCGGAATCATTTCCGATTCTCCCAAAAGTGAGGATGCCGTTACCGGTTCTTTCTTTCCCTTGATGCTAAAAGTCCCTTTTTTTCGGAATCGAAAAAAAGGTTGTGCGGCCGCTTGTATGACGCGGGACGCCAGAATGCCGCCCGGGGGGGCGAGGGCTTCCAGACGAGCCGAAAGGTTGGTGGTATCCCCGATGGCGGTGTAATCCAGCCTCAGGTTGTCGCCGATGGCCCCCACCACCACGGGCCCAGCATGAATGCCCATGCGCATTTGAAACAACACCCCGTACCGTTTCTTCACATCACGGGTATATCCCTTCAGTCGGTGTTGAATGCGCAGCGCCGCATGGCAAGCCCTGTGGATATGATCCTCGTAGGCAACGGGTGCGCCAAACAGCGCCATGACACCATCTCCCGTGTACTGGTTGATGGTGCCGCCCGCGCCGTGGATTTCCTGCCCCAGGATTTCAAAGCATCCGTCCATGATGTCATGGACCTCTTCGGGATCCAGTCTTTCCGAGAGCGCGGTAAAACCGGCGACATCCGCAAAAAAAACAGTGACGTGCTTTCGCTCTCCTTCCATGGCGTTTCGGTTGACGAGCACTTTTTCCAGTAAAAAGGGCGGGGTATATTCTTTGGGGGAACGGTTGGCGTATTCGGGGAGCAGGGGCGCGGATGCGACTGAAAGAGGTTCTCCGCATTTTCCACAGAAATTCATCCCTGCAGGGTTTTTGAACTGGCAGTGTGGACATTCCATGGCCCTACTTTGTCATATTTTAAAGTGGGGACACAATACAAATTGGCTATGGCTTCTCTTTTTTGAACCGTCCTCCGGAGACGGCCGGGTCATTTGGGTACCCCAAGGCCTCAAAATCCATGACCCCGTCAGGCCGATGGCAATGGGTGCAGGAAAGGGCTTTCTGTTTGGGAACCACCCCGTGGTTGATGCGCCAGTGCATGAGAGTGTTGACGAATTTAATTTTGCCGCTGTATTTAAGCCCGGCCTCCTTCATGCCGTCTGTTGCGGCCCGGTTCCAGTCAAAGTGTGTCCAGAACCCCTCCCACAATTTGGGGACAATGAGGGTGCCGTATTCGGCATCCGCCGGTTGAATGCCGGAAAAAAGCTTATAGGGGGTAATTCTGGCGGCCGGATCGCTGATGTTCCCCACGGGCGGATTCAGTTCGGTGACTCCCTCGAGATTTACGATATCCCCGTTTAAGTATCGCCGATGTTTTCCATTGTACCAGGCGTAAAGCGGCTGAACGTTCTGGCGTTTGATGAGAACACCCTTCTTCTTGTTGTAGGCGGCAAACACGTCGGGATCCTTCGGCAAGAGTTCAACGGCCTTTCCCGCCTTGGACCAGTCCCAGAACATGAGGGTGGGTTTATTCCTGGCAAATCTGGGGATATGGCAGGTCTGGCATGCGATTGTGTCGCAATGATCATTCAGGGTTTTGAGCAGGGGGTGATCGTTGTTGTGGGGTCTTTCGTCGTGACAGTCCGTGCAGGAAACGCGCCCCTCACTGACGGAGGAGGTGGTGCTGGCCCCGGATATTTTGTGCTTGAGGGTCACATGGCATTCCTGACAGGTGAAGTCCTGGCCGCCCATGTGAATATCCTGAGAGGCGGTGGGATTTTTGAGGGTGCTGTCCAGGTCTCCGTGCTTGACGCCGTCCCCACCGCCGCCGAACCAGTGGCACGATCCGCAATTGGCCCGGGTGGGAAGACCCACCTGCTGTGCGATTTTGACAAGATCGAGACCCTGCTTTTCCCGGCCGCAGCCCGTAGGTGTTTTGGTGTATGTGCCCGTGGTATCATGGCAGACCAGACAGTCAATGCGTGCGGGATCCGTGAAATCAAAATTTTCGTCCTTCCACCCGTAGCCTGCATGGCAGCTGGTGCACCTGCACCAGTTGGAGATAGGACTCATTCAGAAATTATTGATCAGTTTGCGCTTTCCCAGATCTGTTCGATGCTCCTCTCCCAAAACGCCAGGGCTCGGCCCCTGCCAGAGCCAGTGGGCTGAATGAAGCACTTCATCGGCCTGTTTTCGGTGACAGTTAAGGCAGTCTTTGGTCACGGCCATGCCGTCAGGGTAAGGCCCCTTTAAATGATTTTGGTGATCTGACAGAACCGGATTGCTTTTTTGGGCCGTGGTGGGACCCGCATGGATGCAAAAGGACAGAATCAAAAGCAGCATCACAAAAAAGGGCTTTTTCATTTTTCATTTTCTCCATCAGGTTTGATCGGCTTCAACTGAACGAAAGACCAGAGATTGCCGATACCCCCGGGCGTTTTTACCCAGCCCTGAAAATGATCGTTTCGGACCGCTTCCACCCTGGGTCCCGTGTAGAGGGGAATACAAGGGATTTCCCTTGCGATGAGCGACTGCAGGTCGAAAACCAGGGTTTGTCTTCGGCCCGAATCACTTTCCCGAGAAGCTTTTTCCGCCAGTTCATCAAAAGCGATGTTTCGAAAACGGGCATAATTCTTGCCCCCAACCCGGGCTTCATGGCTGTGAAAAAAGGTTTTAAGATAATCCGGGTCATCGGAAAGGTTGGTCCATCCCATGATGCAGGCATCAAAATCTCCTTTCCTGAGGAGTGCGATGGTCTGGTGTAAGGACTGCATTCGCGTGGATACCGGGATGCCGATTTTTGACAGGGCCTTCTTGATTATTATGGCCACTTTCAGCCGAAAGGGCCTGTGCCAACCCCGGGTGGTCAAGATTTCCATGGGGTTCATTTTTTGGCCGTCGGGCAGGATAAGATGCGTTTCGACCCAGGAATAGCCCGCTTTTTGAAGAATCATTTTGGCTTGGTTGGCCCGTTCCTCAGCCGTTAACCCGGCGCCGGGATCCGCTATCTGGGGGTTGCACCAGAAGGTGTTTTGTGGTGGAATAACACTGTAAACCGGTGTGCCTTGCCCCTTTAAAATCCGTCTTACAATCTGGCCTCTGTCCACCAGAAGGGCCACGGAGCGGCGGAAGGCTGGATCACGGTAGGGAACACGTTCCAGGTTAAAGGTAAGATAGTCATAGCCTGTTCGGTCTGTGCGATAGAGGGTCACATGGGGTATTTTGGAAATCCGGGGCACAAAATCAAGGGGCAGATCCCACCAGATAAAGTCTATCTTGCCTTTTGCGAGTTCGTTCAGGGATTTTTGAACATCGGGATTGAATTCGAAAATGATGGTATTCAAGTAGGGGCCCACCAAAATGCCGTCCATTTCATGCCCACGGCCAAAAAAAAGGGGATTTTCCTTGAGCACCATAAAAAACGGCTCGGTGTAGGTTTGCAGAAAAAAGGGGCCATTGCTGGATACGGTTTGCGGTACAACGCCCATAAGGGTTTTAAGGGGATTATCGGCAGCTCTGGCCGAAAGTACCGCCTGGGCCCATCTCTTTTTCTGCACAAAGGGTGCAAAAAGCGCCCGCTTAAAAAAGCCGGGACTGGGTCCTTTCAGGGTAAAGCGCAGGGTTCGTTTATCCAGTGCCTCCATTTTCACGACGTCCTGCCATTTTTCCATATGGCCGGGGACCTCGAATTCCTGAATGGTCTTGACCGTAAAAATCAAATCCTGGACCGTTACTGATGATCCGTCGTCCCATTGTGCCTTTCGAAGCCGAATGATTACACTGTTGGGGCGATCCCCCGGAACCGGTAGGGATTCCGCCAACCATGGGATCATTTTTGCATCCACCGGCCCTTTGATATAAAGGGACATGTGGAAAAGCCGAAGGACCTTTTGGGACCATGCGTCGGTTGCGTCAAAATAGTTTAACGATTTTGGACGATTCGGTATGGCAATATGTATGCTGTCTTCAACGGCATTTACGAAACCGGACTGAACCGTCAGGAAAACCATGATCAAACAAAAGATAACTTTTTTCAAAACATTCCCTCTTTTTTTCCTTTCAATTCATGGTTTAGAGGCGACGTTTCACCGTCCGTGTTCTTCTGAATATCATGTTGAATCGCCGCCAGGTTCTTGGTCCCGGTCAACATCACGTCCACACCCCCATCGGAAAATACATAACCGGGGCCTTTTCCTTCAAACCCTTTTGGGGCATAGACAGTATCCACGCCTTTTGCAAGGAGCCACTCACTCACCTTGATCCCCTTTCCCTTTTCTTCGCCGGCAAAGGGATTGGATTCATAGGTTTCCGAGAGCAGGACCCCGTCCCGCTCCCGGACCTTGGCCACATAGAAGACGGGTGAAGTGCCGAAATGTTCGGAGATGTTCCGGCGGTCATCTTGAAGGGGAACAGCCACCGTGCGGGTTTCCCGCTTCTGTGGGGCGTAATGAATCAGGATCTGGTCCACATGGGCAACAGCCTTCCGGATATGGTTTTCAATCCGCTGGCTCACCGCATGGGCTTTTTCAAGATCTCCTGCCTTGATGATGATATCGGCTTCGATAAACTTGTATTGGCCCGAATTCCTTCCCCATAATCCATTGATGGAAACCACCCTCGCGTCTTTCAGGATAATGGTTTTCACCTGATCCAGGGTTTTAAAATCAAGAGAGGCGTCCAGCAGTACCCGAAAAGCGTCGGCAAAAATGCCGGCGCCGGCTTTGAACACCAGCAGCACCACTATGATGGCCGCAATGCGGTCCAACTCCAGGCCAAAGAGTCCTCCTACGAGCCCGGCGAGAATGACGCAGGAACTCATCATGTCCGTCCGAATATGTTTGGCGTCCGCAATGAGGCTGGGTGAGCCGATGGCTTTTCCCTGGCGCAGTTCGTATCGGGAGAAGGCAAAGGTAATGGCCATGGCCGCCACCAGCCCCCCCATGGCATATGGAAGGTATTGGGTCTATTGAGGGTAAAGGGCTCCAAAAAAACGGTTTTAACAATTTCATATCCCTGCCAGGAAAATAAACAGGGAGGTGAGCAGGCTTACGAAATTTTCGACCTTATAAAGTCCGTACGGAAAGTTTTTGGATTTACGTTTGCTGATTTTGATACCGGCCAGGACCGTGATGGAAGAAATCAACATCCGTGGCGGAATGGATGGCATCCGCCACCAGGGCCACCGAGCCGGATAGGACTGCCAGCCCCCCTTTCAGGATCACCAGCAGAACATTGATCCCGATGGAGTAAAATCCTATTTCTTCCTTTTGAGTCATCATGAATTATCTGATCCTTTTAGGGGTGAGCCCAGACTCTCCAGCAGGGCGAAAGTGCCCAAATTCGGGTACAGGTGATCTTTCAAGGTCATGGAGATCCAGCCTTTTTCTTCGGATACCACAATGACCAATGCGTCGCTGGCCCGGCTCAGGCCCAATGCAGCGCGATGCCGGGTCGCCAGTCCCAATCGGTCTATCTCGGCGGAGTGGGGCGCCATGGGGAGAATTACGCCCGCTTTTTGAATTCTGCGCGCCTTTGATGATCTACTGCTCCGTCATGGAGGGGGCTTCCCGGGATAAAAGAGATTTTCCAGCAAGGGGCACGCTGATGGGGGCATCAATGTCGATACCCCCCTGAAGGAGATCATCCAGGCGATCTTCATGGGACATTACGATGATGGCGCCGTGCCGTTTTTCACTCAACCTGGAAAGGGCCAGAATGATCGGCCCCGGCACCTGGATGCCGGGAGAGATGGAGCATTTGAGGTGGGTCTGCAAGAGAACTTTCTCCAACTGGTTGAGTCCTTCCCGGATTTCATAGAGTTTCTGGAGCAGGCTGCTGAGTGCAACACTCTCTTTAAGGCATGGCACTTCGGCCTGAATTTTCAGGATTCTGGCTTTCAGCGCTTCCACCTGATCCATGATCTGGTGTTCTTCTTTCAGGATGGCGCCTTCATTCGTAGGCCGGGTCTCTTTTTTCCCCATGGTTTTACCTCCGGAACTTTTCGCTTTCTTCAAACGCTTTCTGATTTAGATATTCCCGCGCCCGTTCATAGACCCGGTCAATACGGGGTGAACCTTCAGGGAGGGCTTTCCGCAGTTGTTCCAGATGTTTTCTCTCTTTTACAATTTGAAAAGCCCGGCGGAAATTTAGGTCGTAAATCCACCCCATCTGAAGCAATTTAAAGTCGTTTAAGGTCTCAAGATCCCGCATCTGAACGATGTTTCCTTTTATGAGGGACCGGCAGACCGAATCTGAAATGTCGGGTTTGTCCGGAAGGTTCAATTCAATGGTCGGGTTTCGGTCTTTCTGGGCATTGCCGTAATAATCGGTCACCACGTGCCAGATGTCCAATTTGTCGGCATCTCTTAGGAGTTTCATGAAAAACAGGTCGCGACCATTTTCACCGTCGGGCAGGGCGGCTTTGTTGTGATATTCGATAGCGCGTACGATGACCCTGGCTTTTTCAGGATCAATGTCTTGAAGCACCTTGTTTTCATAAATAACCTTGACACCCAGAAGGGCATGGTTTTCCGATCGCACATCCGAGAAGGTTTTGTATTTTCTGTATTGTTCGAATCGACCGATGTCGTGAAGAAGTGCCGCCGTCTCCGCCAGCGCCAGGTCATCGCTGGAAAGTCCCTCATGACGCCCGATATCCAGGATAGCGTCACAAACGCGCCCGGTATGGGCCTGTTTTAGATCCAGGGCACCTTGGACGTTTGGGTCCTTTGAAGCGAAACCGATAATATAATTTTTCAGCCAGAGTCTAAGATGCGGCAGGAAAGTTTTCAAATCCATTTTCAAAGTTCCACACAAATTTCATGACATGCTTGCCGGGAGCGAATGGGTTTGTGAAACACCCTACCTTACCATGGTCAATCGCTTGACGCCTTTAATCTGCCTGAAATTGGCACCTTGGCTGACGCATCTCAAGGCCAGTTCCGGGTTTGCCACCATTGTGCCGGAAATGGCATTCACGCCGCAGTCAAAAAGAACAGACGAGAGGGGCGCCGTATCGCCCAGCAGAATAACATAGGCTTCCGGACTGCAGAGCCCGAGGAGGTGATCCAGAGTATGGTTTGTTAAAGCAGTCCCTGTAATGGCGACCAAATCGGCCTGGGGAATCAGTTTATCTGCCTCGGTTTCAGGGTGGTCGCCTTCCTTTGGGTTCTTCTCCATAACCCAGACCTCTTTTGCAATTTCGCGAATCTGGGGGATGAAGGGAAAGTGACCCACAACAGCTATGTTTTTGTCCCTCCCCTTTTCCTTGATTAATATACCCGCATTCAGTTCAATACAGCCATCTTCTTCGATTTCCAATAGGGAGTTTATGGCGGCCATACCGATAGCCGCCTCAAGGATGCTTCGGGAGTAGGCCAATTGGACCAGTTCTCGAGGGTTTTTGTCCAGTAAAAATCCGGGTTCCTTTATCATGGGAGGTTCCTGGCGGAGGGCATCCCGCGGCAGCGTTGCGGCAAGCCCACAGTTTCGAGTCAAGACACCGGTATGAAAAACGCCCTGGCGTATATCTTTCACGGTGGCGTCAAAGTTCAATATGGATATCAAATCATCAAGAATAGACATTATTTAAGAACACTCCGTGGCTAAAAGGGTATCCACCTCTTTTTTGACAAACAGATAAACCTCTTCCTCTAAATCCTCCGACGGTAATTTTTTTGCCTTTTTGATGTCGAGCGTAGAAGTTAGCTCAATGTAACGATCCATGGTCATCCCCTCCTTCTCAAAAAGCCTTTTACCACATTTTATCGGACAGGCATCAAACAGAATTCTCTTCTCCGAATTTTTGACGATTTCTTTGAATTTCCAAGGTATCGCTACAGCAGGCAAACAACCGATCTTAATCTCATCCGGGTGTTCCTCCCAAACCCTTATGCATGCCTTCGATGCTGAAACGCCTGTTGCACATCCCCCATAACAGGTGAACATTAGCAGCTTGTATTTCATGGGTTCCCCCCCTTGTTCTCTCATATACTCCAACTCCCGGCCGGTTTCTGTACTTCGCTATCCTTGGGCAGAACAACTTTGAACGCCGATCCTTTGCCCAGTTCGCTATTTACCAGTACCCGACCGCCGTGGGCCTCCACTATGGCCTTGACCGTGGCGAGGCCGAGGCCGAACCCCTCCCTTTTTTCAGCACCTTTTCCACGACTAAAGGTCTCAAAAATAAATGGAAGGTCCTTAGGATCGATTCCTATCCCTTCATCCTTTACCTTGACAACAATATCCTTTTCAGTTTGATCCGTTGACAGGGTAACGGTGCCCTCGCTATTTGAGAACTTCAAGGCATTATCCAGCAAATTGGTAAAGACCCTGCGGAGGCGATTGGCATCAGCCTCGATAATCGGCAATTCCGCTTCATTTTCAAGTTTCAAATTGATTCCCGCCTGTTTTGCCTTCACCTGATAGGCATCAAAGAGCTCGATCAATTCCTTATCCAAAGAGGTGGGAAAGAACTCTAACTTTAACTTTCCTGTCTGAAGACGGGAGAATTCAAGGAAATCATTGACAAGAAACGACAATTTTCCGGTCTCATTTTTCATAATGTCGAGGTACTTTATTTTTTTCTCCTCATCGAGGCTGGGCCTCTTTTTTATCAGTCTCAGAACAAACCCCCCGATAATGGTTAAAGAAGACTCTATGTCATGGGCGAACATGGAAATGAGGTTGGCCTTTTCCCTTTCCAAGGCCTTTAAACGGGAGATATCCTGAAAAGCCTCCAGACCCCCTAAAAGGTGGCCTTCATCATCAAACAGGCCAGCCGTATTCATCCGGACCGGAATCGTTTTTTCTGATCTGTCCGTTATGGTTGTATCCAACTGAACAACCGGTTGCCGTTTCTTGATGACGGTTTTTAACGGACAATTGATTTTACACATCCCCCCCTGTAAGATTTCACCACAATAGTGGCCCATTGCCTCCTTCTCTGAATACCCCGTGAGCTGTTCTGCCCATGTATTAAAACCGGTAATCTTAAATTCGGAGTTTACTGTCGCAACAGCGATTGGGAGACTGTTAATTACAAATCTGTAGAAATTCAGATCATTGCCGTTGCAGTCCATTTCCTTCAATTGCCGCGTGTATTTATCAATCTCGCTTTTCATAATTTGTTCCTCATTACATTGATGCGGCCTTAAAAACCATATCGCCTTCTTCCAGGCTCAGGTGATCGACAATAAACCGGCACTTGGCCTTTAATTGAAAAACCATGGATTTTTTCTGGTTAGAAAGCACTTCATAGTTGCCTGGTACTTGCTGGAAATCAATTCGGTGCCATTAACCTATTGAAATGAGAATACCACCCGTGTTCCTGAGTCCTGTCCATGCGTACTCATCCTTCCGGGACACATAATTTTCCGTGTCCTACCGCTTGAATGGTTTTAATGAACACGAGCAGAATGATGAGAATGGTTAGACCCGTGAAAATGCCTGCCAAGACTTTGAAAAACATAAAATGGGTTAACTCGTACATGAGTGCTGTGGCCAGGGTGACGGCATCGAGTGGAAAGGTATAGGCCCACCATGAAATAAAAAACGGCACTTTGGTGAATTTATCGATCATGGTAAACAGCATCAGCATGGTGAAAATCGCGAAATAGAAAAGGATTCTCGAAAAGGGATCCAGAGAATGGGTCAACTTGATATAGGCAATAAAACCCACGGCAGCGGGGGCAATCAGGATAAAGAACGTCGGTACCAGCTTGGTGGGCAGGGGATCATGAAAAATCACCCGGTACATAAGGATCGCCAACAACACAATCCAGTAGATGATCCCAATACTGAAGAAAAACCACGAAATTTCCGGGTTGGCGACCTGGGTTCCGGCTACCGGCACCAGGATGGGCCCTACCACGGGAATAAACCAGGCGGGATTGAAAGTGAGGACTTTATAATTCTTGTGAAACCAGGCGTAGAGGGTCCGGAGAAGGACCAACAGATGAACGACGGCGCCGATCCACCAGGTTACCTTTGAAACCGCCGGGTTTACGCTCAAAAACGCAATGGCAAAGAGCAGAAAGCAGATGGAATATGCGGGAAAAAAATGCATGCGCACGGGATGGTTGTATTCTATCTTGACCTCTTCGGGGTACTTGATCCATTTTAACCCGTACACGATATTGAGAAATACAAACCACGCGCTGACCAGATACAATAGGGTTTCACCCCATAAAACGCTGAAATGGAGCACATGGGCCATTTTCAGTAAAACAATAGCGAGTCCCGCTAACCCCATCACCGAGGCAAACAGGGTGATGGGAAAGTATTTTAGGCGATTGGATTGGTTTGGTTCCATGATTTATTGAGCCTCTTGTATGATTTTAGCCTGGTCCAGGAGCAGCGATTTGAACCGGTCCAGGGAAACGGAATATCCCTGCATGGGGATACCCATCCAGTCGCAGTATTCCAAAAATTCTTCCGGTTTTTCCTCCATGAATTTATCCATATAGCCGATGCCGTCCAGAACAATGGCACCGCCCGAATGCTTGGGAAAATTTTCGTTTGCGATGCCGTTGTCCCACCCTTCAAACACCTGATAACGGTATTCCAACCAGCCCGGCGTCATCCACCAGACTTTTTCGCCCCCGGCCATTTCCTGAGCGATTCGCCCGCGGGTTGCCTCGTCGGCAATCATGTCCATACAATGAGTGGCCTGCACGCGTCCGATGCCGGATTCCTGTTCGTCAATGAGCTTCTGCATGGTACGGGTGGGTTCGTCCACATTCACGTAACAGAATTTTCCCCCGTAGATCACGATGACCTTCTCCACTTTTTCCTTTGCCATCTTGATGCGGGATACCAGCTGATTTTCCAATTCATGGCAGTTCTGGTGCAGCCCTGGTTTGGTGTAAAAAATGTGGTGAGCGTCCAGAAATCCTTCCTGCTTGAGATGGTTCAGTTCAAGATTTAAGGTGCCGCAGGAAACAATGGCGATATCTGAAAATGATATGTTTTCCATTATATCCCTCCTCTATTAAGATGTTGATAAGATGGGGATCCGCCAAAAAGGGACGTCCCAGGACGCCAAATCGGCGATTCCGTCATTGAGGATTTCTGCCAGCTTTTCTTTTCTGCCCATTCGGGCAGCGGCGATCAATGGCAGGGATGTGTGTTTTCGAACCCAGGACAAAGCCTCTATCTGGGGCTTATCCGGAAGGCTGCTATGTTGAAAATACCAGGGAGGGCTCAAGCATGCGTTTCCCATTCCCACATGAATGGCGCCGATATGAACTTCTTCAGCCAGTTTCAGCAGCGGCAACAAGTCCGCCTGATCGAGGCCGAATTCCGGATTCATTCTGCATCCGGAAATCCTTATAATCAATGGGATTTCGGGTGCCCCCATGCGAACGGCCGACAAAACCTCTCTGGCAAAAAGCAATCGGTCCTCACCATAGGGATCATCACGCTGGTTGATCTTTCTATTTAAGAACTGACTTACGAGATAACCATGGCCGCATTGAATTTCGATCAGATCAACTCCAGCCTCTATGCCTTTTCTTGCAGCATCGCGATAAGCGAAGACAATGTTTCTGATGTCCTCCAATGAAAGAGGGACGGCTTCCTGTCCGTGGGTAGGACAGACGACGGCTGAAGGTGCTTTTGGTTTTTCGCCGATCACATTGGGACTGGCGGCAGCTCCCGCATGGTTTAGGTGAAGACAAGCCAGGCGGTTTTCTCCGTGGATGACTTCCACAATCTTTTTCAGTTCCGAAGCGCTTTCCGAATGGTGGATCGCGGCCTGTTTGGGATACTCTCTTCCCTCCGCTGTAACCGAGACCCGTTCCATGATAACCAATCCCGGACCGTTTTCGGCAATTTGCCGGTAGAACGTCAATTGCGGCTCGGTCACCGTTCCGTCGGGGTTACCGTATCCCAGTTTAAGTTGCGGAAAAACGAATCTATTCTTAAGGGTCACATTGCCGATGGTAAATTCCTCATTCATTCTTTCCATTGATCTCCTCCAGCTTTTCCCATAGGGGCGGTCACAATCTTAAAGGAGCTTGTCCAAAACTTCCGAAAGGGTACCCTCGGATTGGACCCCAACAAATCTCTCAACTTCCTTATTGTTTTTGAAAATGATCATGGTGGGAATGCTCTGTATGCCCAACGCGGCGGCTATATCCTGATTTTTATCCACATTCATGGCCGAAATTGTCGCCTTGCCTTCATATTGGATTGAAAGCCGTTCAAGAATCGGCTCCTGGGTGCGACAGGGGGCGCACCAGGGGGCGTTGAAATCCATCAGGGTAAGACCGCTATTAATGGCCTTTTCATATTCTTCTTTTGACTGCACTGTTTTGAGTGCCATAATTTGTCTCCTTATTTCGTTGATTGATGGCCTATGACGTACTCAATAAGTGTGCCAGTGTTGGTGGTCAACAACACGAGCAGAATCTGAATGGGTGTAAACCCCCTAATTTAAAGATGGAATGTATTTTTATGGGAGAAATTCCGGAATGATACCAACGGAAATTAGGGGTAGGTTGACAAACGGAGATGTCATTACTTATAGTGCAGGTAACGTTACAAACGTTCTCATAACGTTAAGGTAACGGTCCCTGTGTTCAATTCGGGACGGGGAAAAATCAAATATTTGCAGGCAACAGATGTCGAACAAGAAAAAAAGCATCCAGGATATTTTGGATCCCAACTTTGCACGGTTGCTTCTGGAATCCATGGCGGACGGCGTCTTTACCCTGAATGAGAAAGGGAAAATTACGTCATGGAACCCATCCATGGAACGGATTACCGGTTACAGTGCCACGGAAGTCATTGGAAAATCCTGCATGTTTCTCAGTTTCAGCCGATGTTTTTCCAATACCTGTCCCACCGGGATCAATCAATGCGGGATTCTTGAACGATCCGCCGTGGACGCCAAAGAATGCTTTCTACGTCACAAAGATGGTCACGATGTACCCGTTGTAAAAAGCGCTCGGACGGTCAGGGAAAAGGATTGCATCAGAGGGGTGGTCGAAACCGTCACGGATATGACTGAACTGCAGAAGGCAAGGCGAAAAGCGGAAGAGGCCAGGTTCCGCCTGGGGGAACTCCACAGATTCGAAAACATTATCGGAAAAAGCCATCTCATGCAGGAAGTTTTTAGCGCTCTCAAGGCGGTGGCCGGCAGTGAAGCCACCGTTTTGATCCAGGGAGAGAGCGGTACGGGCAAGGAGCTGGCGGCCGGCGCGATTCATTACAACAGCGAGCGAAATAGTGGCCCTTTTGTGAGCGTCAATTGCAGCGCCCTGTCGGAATCACTTCTGGAAAGTGAACTGTTCGGCCATGTGAAGGGCGCGTTTACGGGTGCTGCACGCGACCGTTCCGGACGCTTCGAAGAGGCCCATGGCGGCACCCTTTTTCTGGATGAAATCGGTGAGATCAGTCCGTTTATTCAGCTCAAACTGCTTCGGGTGCTTCAGGAGAGAGAAATTGAACGGGTTGGGGAATCCAGAAAGCGAAAGATCGATATCCGGATCATTGCGGCCACCAACAAGGATCTGTATGGCCTCGTGAAAAGCGGCGGTTTCCGTGAAGATCTCTACTATCGCCTGAAGGTATTCCCCATCCATCTGCCCCCCTTAAGGAAGCGGAAGGAAGACATTCCGCTTCTTATCAGCGATTATATCCGTTTCCAGAATCAAAAAACCGGAAAACAGATAGCGGGTATTTCACAGTCGGCCATGCGGATTCTAATGGATTACACGTGGCCCGGGAATGTCCGTGAATTGGAAAATGCCATTGAACATGCCTTTGTGCTGTGCGATAGCGGCAACATCGATATTTTTGATCTGCCCGTTGAGGTTCGACAATTTGCCCTAACGAATAACTTGAGGCAACCGGCCGCTTTGAAGGGAATGCCTGCAACGTCACGTACCGCTTTGACAAAAAAGCTAACCCGGGAAAGCCTCCTTGAAATTCTGGAAGAAAGCGACTGGAACAAAGCGGAAGCAGCCCGTCGCGTGGGGGTGAGTCGTACGGCCATCTGGAAATATATGAAGAAGTGGGAAATCCCATTGAAACGACCTTAACCCATCGCACAAGTAGACCACCCTCCCAACCCTCAGTATTCAGTTTTTCGGAATGGATGGCCGAAGCAAGCGCAAAAAAATATTCTTCAGTTCCGTTTCTGCGACCGTGTGCCTCTGCATAGTCTCTAAACCGCTATTCTATTACCATTCCCCCATGGCTTAGCTACCACCCTGGGTTTCATTTAACCATTTGACAATATGGATTTTTAACCCCATACGAGGACAGTTATTTCATGGCCTGGCATGAAAATTGCTCGAATCTTCTCCATGAAAGTTTTAGGACGTTAAACCCGAATAAGTAAGGAGGAACAGGCCATGCCGAGAAAAGACGGAACAGGACCGGGAGGCCGGGGCGCTGGAACAGGTCGTGGAATGGGCAGAGGTCAGGGCGGACAGGGCAGAGGCCAAGGTGGCGGAAGAGGTCAAGGCCGTGGTGGCGTCGGGGCCGGACCGGGAGGCAATTGCGTTTGTCCCAGTTGCGGTGAAAAGGCGGCGCACCAGACGGGAACCCCCTGTTATGACCAGACGTGTCCCAAGTGCGGTGCCGCCATGACGCGGGAATAGAAGATGTTTGAGAGACATCCTTTGAATTAATAGCGCAGCTTCCCACCCCTGATCATGAAACTGGACGTTGCGGCTGCTTTTGATGCAACTGTTCCACGGGACACTGGCTGAACAAGGGTGTGGTGCATTGCCGGCAAGCGTCGGTGTCGAGGCGGGCCAGAATGTGGTTGATGGCTTCCTTCTGGGTGGCAAAGAAATGATCTCGGCCTATGATTTTCACATAACCGCTTCGTTCCAGCACCCCCATCACATCGGCCTTGATTTCGCACAGGTACAGGTTGCCCCGCTGTGCGTGGCGCCGCTGGGCTTCCCGGGCCAGCATCTCCGCGCCGGCCACGTCCATGAGATTGATGCCGCATCCCACAATCAATACATTCCGCTTGTGGATCAAGTGTTTGTCGATGTTGTGCAGGTATTCGGCCACATGGTTGACCGACCCGAAAAAGAGCGGGCCATCAATGCGGATGATCTTGAGATTGGGGCATTCCATTTCCGCTTCAATCAGCGGTGGCCCTGATTCGACCGGATTGCGTGCCATGTTGGCAATTCGGGGATGAGCGGTACGGTTCAGGTACAGGATCAGGGAAAGCAGTACACCCGCATAAATGGCAAATTCCAGGTCCAGGAAAAGGGTCGCCAGAAAGGTGGTCAGCATCACCGCCGTCTCCTCGCCGCTGGTCCGGATGATGGTCCGGATGTGGTGTAGATCGATGAGATTGTAGGCCACCAGCAGGATGATGCCCCCCATGGCGGCGATGGGCAGATAGGCGGTCAGCGGCGCGATGAGCAACAGCAGCAGGGCGAGCAAAAGCGCCGAAAACACCGCGGAAAGGGGTGTAATCGCACCGGTCTGATAGTTGATGCCCGACCGGGTAAAGGATCCGGAACCGGCGTAGCTGGAGAAAAAGCTGCCGATAATGTTGGAGAGCCCCTGCCCGATGAATTCCTGGTTGCCGTCAATGGGCTGCCGTGATTTGGCGGCAATGGAGCGGCCGATGGAGAGCGCTTCAATGAGACCCAAAAGCGCCACGGCCAGCGCTTTGGGCGCCAGCTGACGGATGGTGTGGAAAGAGAAATCCGGAAGAGAGGGCGGCGGAAGTCTCGCCGGCATCTGTCCCACCAGATGGATGCCGTGCTGACTGCCGTTCATCAACAGGCAGACCACGCTTCCGATGATCATGGCAAAAAGCATCCCCGGCCAGCGGGGGATCACGATTCGAAACAGGATCGCAAATGCCAGCGTTACCATGGCCACTATGATGACATAGGGGTTGATATGTTCGATTTCTCTCAAAATTCCCATCCAGATGTGAAAAAATGAGTGGTCCCGGGGCAGGGCCAGCCCAAAGACATGTTTCATCTGGCTCGTGGCGATGAGGATGGCGGCGCCCGATGTAAAGCCGACGACGACGGAATGGGAGACGAAATTGACCAAGGCGCCCAGCCGGGCCAGGCCGAAGACCAGCTGATATACCCCCGCCAGGAAGGTGAGGGTCAATACAATACGGATATAGGCTTCAGATCCCGGTTCGGCCAGTGGACTGATGGCGGTGAAAACGACAATGGAGATAGCGGTGGTAGGCCCGGATATCAAATGAAGAGAGGAGCCGAAAAGCGCTGCCACGATGGGAGTGACGATGGACGTGTAGAGACCGTATTGCGGAGGGAGCCCGGCGATCATTGCAAAAGCCACGCCCTGGGGCAGGACAATGACGGCGCCGGTGAGTCCGGCCAGAAGATCTGCCCGGAGTGTATCCCAACCGATGAAATTCCACCAGCGCAGGAATGGAAAGATCCTTCGCAGCCAGAATCGGCCGGTGTGCGTGTCCGGTCCAAAATCGAATCGACTCATCGTCTCTACCCAACCGGTCCATGGAACGGTCTGCCGCTCTTGTTCATCAATCTTCCACAACGAAGGGAACGATATTCACCTGGAGGGATCGAATTCCCTCCTCTTTCTCCACCAAACGTCTAACCTTGGCGGTGATAACTTTCTCATCCACCAGCGACCCGCGGACGTTTACGAACACCTCTCCATCGCCTGCATCGGCCATGACCCTTTGAAAATCCTTGATCAGTGCCGCTTCCACCCGTGCCGCCAGGGCAGCATTGTTGAGTCGGCGGCGGCTTTCGGCGGTGCTTTTAAAACAGGGTTGGCCGAGAGCATTTTGAATGATGGCGACGGCTTCGTCCACTTTCATGGTTTGAAGGTGCAGAACCATGTCATAGAGCAGCGGATTCCAGGTGTCCTGACCGAACAGAAGCATTCCCCATTTTCGCCGCTCTTTGTCGTCGTTGACCAGCACTGTGCGGGCTTCGTCCGCGGAGATGTGTTCGCGATTCATCTCCTCGCGCACCCGGTCTTCCAAGTCCGAGCTGATGCGGACCTTGAGCACGTGCGAAATCCCTTGCAGAAAAAAGTGACTTCCGAGTCCGTGAAAAACCACGTTGTCCTTCTGCAGGTGGGTGAGCAATGCCGCACGGAAGAATGCAATGAAGCGCTCTTTTCCGGAGGTGAACCGATCCAGGATCGTGGGGGCGTCGTGGATGGCCCGGACCAGCTTCAATTCCGGAATGTTGAAAAGTTCCGAGGCTTCCAGAATAATCTCCCGGGAGATGCATTCGTAGTTCATTGTGCGGGCCAGTTTTTCTGCGACCTCCTTGCCCTTGCTGTAAGAGCCCCTCGATATGGTGACAATCGACATGTTTCGGTATCTCCGGTTTCTCGCAACGCTTACATTCCACCTCATCCCGTATCGTTATTTCACTTTTTACGGTGCGCCCCGGAAGGAATCGTTACCTGCTTTTGTAAATGAAATGGAACCCGTTAAACGGCGCGTGCGGTCATAAAGAGAATGTACTGCCTCTCTTAATTAAAGAGACGGACAAGGCGTCTTCGATTCATTTTTTTTATTTTCAACCACGAATCACACGAATTGCACAAATGATAAAGCATGGTGGCGGTTTTTTCCTGTCTTGAAGAATCTATTGGGAACGTTCGGCGCAAAACCGGTGATCACACCGCCAAAGGATTCCGCAATACACCGATCTTCTCGATTTCCACCTCGATAGTATCCCCGTCATTTAGGAAAATCCGTGGATTCCGGGCAGAACCCACACCGGAAGGCGTACCGGTCAAAATGACCGTGCCCGGCAAGAGGGTGGTATCCTGGCTCAAGAAGGCAATCAGGCTTTTAACGCTGTGAATCATGTGTGAGGTGCTGCTGTCCTGCATCACTTCGCCATTGAGACGGGTTTGTATGTGGAGGTTTTGAGGGTCTCCCACTTCATCAGGTGTCAGCAGGCAGGGCCCCAGGGGACAAAACGTATCGAACCCTTTTCCCCGGCACCATTGATCCCCGCCGCCCAGGATCTGCCATCGCCGGGCGGAAACATCATTGCTTGCGGTGTATCCCAGCACATAATCCAGCGCTTCCTTTTCGCTCACATCTTTTGCCCGTTTGCCGATCACGACGGCCAGCTCTCCCTCATAATCCACCTCAGGCCCCTTCATCTGGCATTTGGGGATACGAATGGGCGCACCGGGGTCATTCAGCGACGCGGTATTTTTAAGAAAGAGAATCGGGTACTCCGGAACACTTTTGTCAAATTCCGCTATGTGATCCACATAGTTCCGACCGACACAGAAAATGTTCGTGGGAACCACGGGAGCCAGTAACCGGACCAAACCGGCCTTTTCACCTGTTAATTTCAACCCGCTGTATGGGTCACCCTTCAAGAGTTGGACCTGGCCGTTTGCAACACCGTCTTGAACGGTGTCCTTATCCAATCCATAGCGAACCTGGCCCTCTTCATCTTCAAAACGAATAATACGCATTGTTATCCTCCATTACAGCTTGCCGGCAAAAACCGCACCCGGCATTACAACCCCTTGGGCGGCCTTTGCTGGTCACGGGGCCGTTGGCAACTCACCAACGGAATCCTTATTGGGAATTCCCATGGAAAAGTGCCACTGAACGATTTTCCAACCATTCTCCTCCTTTTGAAAAACCGCGGTCAATCGGGTCGGCATTTCAGTGCCGTCTGAAAGTTTGAGTATGGGTTGGCCGGCGACCCAACCGATGGAACCGTCACGATACGCTTGGGGAGAGCCTGCCAGGAGCTGCAGGCCGGTCAATTCTTTCAGCTGGGATTTAAAAACCCTCGTAATAGTGGCGTAGCCTGACCACCATTCCTTCGGGTCCGTACCAATGGCAAGCACGCCATCCCTGTTGGAGAAGTACCGTTCGAAAAATGAATGGTCGCCACTTGATATGGCCTCGCAACTTCGAAGATAAAGCGCCTTCAACTCGTTTGATGGTTCCATGGCCTGTCCCTCCTTAAGTTAGCAACGCGTCAAGAGCGCGTTTCGTTGATAAATGCCGTCTCCATTTCTTTCCGCCCACCCCTGATTTCCGTTGCCGTTTCATGGAAAAACGCCTTTTTCTCACCGGCGGTGTCCGCCCGCAGCACGCCATTTTGCGCGGGACAGAGATACCAGGTACAAGTCCAGGGACGGGATGTTCTTTCAAGGGTGCATCCCCGAACCCCGAGATACCGGCAGATCATTTTTCGATCCGTCATGAGCTGGGCCGGTGGAATCGCAAGACCATTCAGGTGAACAAAGAGAAGATCTTTAAAATCGAACCAGGCATAGGCTGAAAAACAGCACGGATCCGGACAATGGGTGCAGGTTGTCCGGCACAGCTCTTCCAGCAGGGGAAAAAGTGAAACCGTCTTCCGGTACAAATTCCGGGCAACCCTTGTGGTCTCATGGAGATGACGGCCGTATCGATCAATGAGAAACGCCACCGTATGGTTTGCCTCACGCCAAGAGGCGGAGTTTTTCCAGAGCGGTTCTTCGGGATGGCATTTGCGCAACCGAATTTTATGACCGACCCTGCTATTTTCAGATCCCGACGGGCTCCCCTGTTCGGTTGGATATGTCAGACGGTCGCTCATTGTAAATGTCTCCGGAGAACATCTTTCACGAATGAATCCGCTGATGCATTTCCGTTAACCATCTCATAAATATCCTTTCGAACCTTTTCTTCCACACCCAATATTTTCGCGGTTTTCATGGCGTAGTCATAAGCCCCATAGACATCGAGCGCTGTAATTTCATACCCCCATCCTTCCGTTAACCACCGCAGCGAAGCAATGGCAACACCAAGGGTAAATCTCGGCTCCTTCTCCAGATAGTCTCTGGCCGCTCGATTGAGTGTCCTGGGGTCGCACGGGCTCAGGTGGGCAAGCTTCAGGGCCAGCGGCAGCAACCCCAGGGATTTTGCGGTTGCAAACCATTTCCCCTCTTCCCCCGGTGTCGATTCGATGAGATCCTCAAGAATCCGAATCTGTTCCATCTTCGGATATTTCCTGGCGATATTTCTAAAGGTCGCCAAGTTCGTACCACCCCGGTTGGCCGTCAGGCCGTACTGCCGGTAGGCTTCCTCGTAAAGACCTGATGAAAGCAGTATTTCTTCACAGAACCCATCAATGACCGTCTGGCTGTCGTTCAGACCCCGGGATGCCCTGGCATACTTGAGCGCCTCCCCCTTTTTTCCCATTGCAACCAGCCCTAGAACGCCAAATCTGCGATAGTCCCAGGAAAGATAGGGCGCCATTTCAATGAGATCCAGCAACTCCCGGTGTCTTCCGGCCGACAGAAGACAGGACAGACAGGCATCGGTTCCCCGGAAATAGGAAGACGCTCCCTGTTTTGTATCCTCCCAGGTGCTTTGAACAATGGGAAGGAGTTCATCCGCCCATTTGGAAGCGATCTCCGGTGTTCTGCACACCTCACCCCACCGGTCGCCCAATACATCGAGGTATCCCACGCCGTCATCGTTGAAAGCCTCCCAGAGTCGATCCAACCATTTCGACCTGGTTTTTTCATCGGCCGGCGCCTCAACAACCAGGTCGACCAATATACCCATGGCATTGTAAACGGCGGTTCCAAGGGCGCCGGACGAAGAATCGATTTGTTGCAGGGCAGGCCACAGTTTTTCCATCAATTTGATGGCCCCTACGGCACCCAGCAGGGAATCTTTTCGAGCGACCTTCCTGATTTCAGAAACCGCTTCCTTGATCCTTTTGCAGGCCAGCCTGGAACCACTCCATCCATATGCGTTTCTTCTGAATCTTGCCGTGAAAATCCATTTGTGGGGTTTCTGCCGGGTCATAAAGTCCTCTGCGCCACGGGGGACGCTGTTTTTTTTACAAAACAATCAAATCATTGAAATTGAGCTTCCTTATAGCATGAAGTTATAGACATCATAGTCTTCATCGAGCTCGAATCCGTTCAATTCATAGAAATGTCTGGCATATACATTATTGTGTTTGTGCGTTTGAAGCATGATCATGCCGGCCCCGATATCTTCTGCAAGTTGTTTTGCCCGGTCGATCAGGTGGTCGCCGATTTGTTTGTTGCGTTCGCCTGGTATGACAAAGAGGTCGTACAGGAAGAGGAGTTTTTTCATTGAGATAGAGTCCCAGCAACGGTATAGCTGCATAAAACCGGTACATATATCCTCATCGTACACCAGGAATATATCGGAATCTTTTGAGAGCAGGCGCTCTTTCATGAACCATCGCGCTTTGTCGGGTGTTCGTTCCAATTTGTAGAAATCGCGATATTGCTCAAACAGGTTCGCGGCATCATCCAGTTGTTCGATTGTTGCTTCGATAACTTTCATTGATTCACACCTTTCACGAAGTCCGGGGCCTTACCCTTTAGAACCTCGTACGCTCCAGAAGATGTTTGTCGGGACAACGGGAGCCGGTAGCCGGACCAAACCGGCGAACCAAATATATTCATTTACGCCAGTTTCGGATGGTTACTTTCAAGCCATCTTTCTACCTCGGTTTTCAAATCTTTCACAAACGCTGTCAGTTCATCCGCATCGTTTTCTGTGACAGCGCCGACATAGTCATATTCGACGATGTTCCTTTTGACTCGGCAGGCATCCAGATAGTGACCGTCATTTTTCTTTTCCGGACCCAGTATAAATGGCAGTGCTTGAATGGTGCGATAATGCTGAAGAGTCCTTTCGGCCTTAAAACCTTCCGCATATAGAAGAATAGTACAGAGTTTGAGGGCTGCGTTGTAGGCAATTCCAAAACGCCAGTCGGATGATACATTACCTTCGCTGGCATCTTTTAGGTCGCGTTCCACAATCCCGAGAAGATTTCCGATTTCTTCGGCGCTGGATCGGTGCGCTTTCAGCCAGCCGTTAGCGAGCCATTGTTTCAAGGTCATTTTGTGCCCCGACAATAAAGATTTTTGGTGATGTCATGACGTGCGAGATGAAATGTTCCTCTGAGCGGATCCGTCTTCCATATTCCTCTCTGGTCATCACATAAGGATTGATTTCTCTTCCGATTTCCTCCGAACAGTCGGAAAGCAGTTCTGAAAGGGCTCGGAAACCGATTTCTCCTATGACGAGCAGATCTACATCACTGCCCGCGCTCTCCTCACCGACAGCAATGGAACCAAAAACAAATGCGGCGTGGATCCGTTCATCCGACAAGACATTTCGAAGAACGTGGGCGATGCCGCTCGTCTTGATCACCAAATTTCGAATTTCCGGATAGAGAGGATTATCCCGGTTGGCCCGGTAGTAGATCCGGTTGCCGTCTTTTCTCCCTTTGACCAGATCCAACCTGACCAGTTTTTTGAGTTCCTGCCTAATGGTGCTGTCATTCAGCTCGGAACGGCGTTGAATCTCCCGGCCGTGGAGTTCCTTTTTCCTATCGATGAAAAGCAGACTGAAAACGGCAGCCCGTGCACGTGAAGACAATATTTCACTTAATGTGTCCATTTTGCGTGATTATACCATGCAATTGAGCGGTTTTTCCACTCATTTTCAACCGATTGTTTCTACAAAATAGGCTTCGTCCCACAATCCGTCCTTCTTTTCATCTGAGGTAACAAGATCAGGAAACCGTTCAAGAATTTCTACCTCTGATGACCGCTTCAACTCCAGAGCCATGTTGTCGGGAGAAACGCTCCCATCCGACACCACATACAAATGGATATGGTCCCAGGCGAGCCACAGTAAAATGCTGAAACCACCCACTGCCTCGCCGCAACGTGTGACAGTATTACTGATGAAGTCAAAAGCAGGTGCCGGCTCCCTGAAAACGGGTTTTCTGCCGATTACATTCCAGGCAAAATGGTACTTGATCTCAAGCATCACAGCATCCGGATCAAGGGCCAGCCTTTGCCGAGCCAACGCTCGTTGATACTTAACCTTGTCGGAATCGAGAATTTTTTCAAGGGAGGTCCCCGCAGAATGGCTTTTGACTCCCGGCGGAGCTTCCCGTCCGGGTTTCTCAACCAGTTTCAGCATTGGCTGAAAGGCATGGCATTCAAAAGAAGCTGCATGCTGCGCTGATCGGTTCAGATCGCAAAGTATTTCCTCTTCGAAACTCAAATCCTGGCAAAAACCGCACCCAGCATGAATGAATGGCTTAGATGCTTTGGCACATTCCAGACATTTCTCAGGAAAATCCTTCTGAGAGAACTTTTTCTCCAATTTCATTCCCTTTCAGGTGATCAGTTTGTTATCCCTGGTTCCCATGCTCCGTGTGGGTACCTATCCGGGACGCTCAGCGTCCTTCCCCCCGCGTCAATTGTTGCTCACCCGTCAAACCTCTGAGTTTCTTGTGGAACGTCCCTCAGGATGTCTCCTCGTCCCATTTCAGCCTGGACCTTTTCCACCTGTGCCTTTAATTCCTGTTTGGACGGTAGATAAAGCTGGTACTTCGAAGCAAAGATGTTAGCCTCACTGGATAGGGTCAGTTCGACCAACGCATCGTTTTTACGGTGGAAATCCGAGACGTTGTCTCGGAAATCTCGAGATCAAAAATCCGAGACACTGTTTTGGACATAGTCCTTTGTGGGATAAGATGTCCGTAAGTCAAATAAAATCGAGGCATTAGCTCAAGGGAGTCCACCGAGAAACCACGGCCGATACTGGTTTTCAGAGCCACCGAAAGCTGTTTCAGAGTCGCTGTTCCATACTTGGCCCGATCAGAGCCTCCACCATGTACCAGCCGAAAAGCCAATTGCGAACAACCAGATATCCATCTATCGATCGGGCCGAACGAGCCCGCATTTCCTCGTGGGTCCGTCGGCAAAGCTCAACTATACAAACCTCCAAGTTAACAATTTAAGGGCGTCCCGCTATCCAGGAAGGCCCTCGGTTGACTTTATATTTTCATTTGAAGCAACCTTTCCCGAAGAAAATATGCCGTTGACGATTCAGTTTCCAACATTGCACTTAATAGCCCTAAGACCCCATCCCGATTCATTGCTGAAAAAGATGTTTGATTCTGGTCACGAATCAACAATCTTTGTAATACGCGCTCAAGGTAGAAAACGGTATTTACGCCTACCAACAAACGGGTACCGCCGACATAACTTTGGTGTTTGATCAAAATGCTGAGACCTTCCGGCATAAATACATTTGGAAGGTAACAGAGAAAACGGCTCATTGCTTCAAAAATGATGGGATTCACTGCGGCACTTTCAGCAAAACGATAAATATGTGCCAATCCATGCTCAAATAGGCACTCTTCTGGTTTTGCCACATCCCAAGTTGAATCAGAGAAAAACAAGCCGCTAAGCAACCTGTTGCGGCAGTCATGAGGGTCGTGGTCATCTTTGCTGAGCTCTATTGCTATGGATTGGATAGAATCCGAAAGCTTGTTCCAGTAATTCCAAAATTGTTGCAGCTTTTTTTGCTTGTCAGCGGCTGCGAGCAAACAAACCAGAAGCCAGTGAATGAAATCAGGTGCTGTATCGCATTTTTCTTTAAGCAAATCAACGTAGCCTTGAGCATCTGCATCACTGATGCTTAACAGGTAATCGGCAAACCTCTTTGCAAACTCAGTCTCAATATTATGTGGTATTTCAAGGCGTTCGTCCGAGGAATATCGATCATTGCGTTTCGATTCTTCTGCTTCCGACAACATTGTAATCATTTGCAGAAAGAGAGAAACATGCTCCGGCTTTGTTGAGCCATCAGGAATCATCAAGAGAGACGAGAGCAGGTACCAGGGGTTTTGACTTTCCCAAGATATGACATTATTCGCAGGGAGGTT
Source organism: Desulfatiglandales bacterium (assembly GCA_963663335.2). GTDB lineage: Bacteria > Desulfobacterota > DSM-4660 > Desulfatiglandales > Desulfatiglandaceae > NaphS2. The sequence continues at coordinate 2,701,372 of CAXXLN010000002.1, forward strand.
TCCAGTCATGACACTCTGTATAAAGATTTCTTGCCAGTTATCTGGTAACGTTGCTTTCTCTGTTTCTTCATGCTCAGGCTTGTATTGAAGACGACCGTAATATAGCTGATTAAACTCTATTTGCACCAATCTTGCATATTCAAGAGTGGAGTTTAGGAGAGTTTGTGCCGTTTCAGGCGCCCGTTGCCATAGGTATTCACGAATCCCTGCGGCAGTCGCATGGCTAACAGAGCCATTGGCATGGGTCAAGGCAGTCGCAATCAGGCCCAAGAATTGGGAATAATCCTCCTCCTCATCCGCATAGTCGTATAATATAGGGAGAACATTTGCGGCTGCTGCGCTACCATCATAACCTATCTCGTCAAAATGAATCTGGCGGCTATCCGATCTTGCATTAGCCAAAACAACATCTACAAGGATCGGAATACACCATTCCAAATCTTCCTCGCTAATTTCAGCAGCATAATCTCTAACAAACACTGCGCATGCTTTTACTATGCCACCTGATTGCCTGCGGCAGAATTCATCCACATCTCCTGTTTTTAGTATTTCCAGAAGTTCATTAGTTTCTTCAAAAGCTTCCCGCCAGTCCGTAAAATATTCGGCTTCAGTCTGATCTCTATCAAATGCCTTATTCGCCCAAAGAAGTACTTTTATGAAGCGATCTCGGATCGTCTGTTTTTCTTGAAATTCTTCTTGTTTCTCTTTCAGATCAGGCTGCAGTTCTTGTGGTACCACTAGAATCCGACGGTTATTCTTATCTTCTTGAAGCTTACAATTCCGAAGGTCTATACGATTTAGCCGAAAACGCCATGCGTCATCATTTTCGTCTTTGCATAATTCGGAAATATTTGCTTTGAACGAATCCAAAATGGAAAAAATCTCTGTACGTAATTCAGTAAACTGCAATCGTGTCACTAGATTTTCAAGGCTCTCTACACGCCATGGGCGTTTATTTGCGGTATTACGCTCTTTGGAGTATATCTGCCAATATGGGTCGCCAGGCATGTGAGGTGCCCCAAGTGCAGTCCTTTCTGTTCCACACCGAATTAGATCCCATTCGTATAGAGAAGACGTCCGCAGCAAAGGAAGCGCAGCTTTCCCTGATTTATCAGGAAAGGCGGTAGCAATAGAGGCAAGCACGGAGGTTGGCATTACGGAATTGCTGTGTCTCAAAATGTAATCAAAAATCCATTCCAGAGTTTTGTTGTTTTCCGGTGCCTCTGCAATAGAGATCAACCAATTTTCCAGCGCCATTAGCGCCGATTGTAAAAGGCATGGCAGCACCGAAGTCCCTCTATAACCGCACCACAACCGGTGGGAGCAGTATTGTGTGACATCACTGCCGTCATTCAATCGGATTTCAACTGTGGTCACGCCTTCAGGATAGTACGTCGGCAAAATCGATTCTTCGTCATTTGAGTCCAACCGCGAATGGGTATATCGTGTAACGGCACGGTTACAAAGTTCCAAAATGAAATCTAAAGCCAATCGCGGATGACATAGCAATAGGTGGCAAAATGGGCCCTTGGCACCGCTTGCGGGAAAAAAGTTAGCTCCTTCTCTATGCTCATTTAGCCCAAAACACTCCTCTACCCCCGGACGAGATCGATTTGAAAGTTCATCAGCCTTTAGCCAAGTATGCCATGCCAGCTTGATCAATGTTTCCGGACAGTATTTGCACAAAAACACAGATTCGAAGCTGACCAATACCATAGGAAGTAGTTGAAATACATATCGTGGCGTATCCCTTCTGGATCTGGGCATATTACTCAGAATGTCCCTATCAAGAAGTGCCTGGAATTCAGGAACAATGGTGGAGACGACTCTTATGATTACGCCGAGCAGCTTCTTTCGAGTCTTTTCCCGCCTATACTCATCTTTAATAAGTTCAAGCAAGTAAATGCTCAACAAGCCAACTTCACGAGCAGGCTTTGGTGGTTCCTCATTTACATTTATTTTTGAGACCCATTCATCGAGTACTGCAGAAAGATGCGGAATTAGGTCCCGAGTAATTCTGCTACGGTTCTCAAAGAGGAAAGAAATAAGGGATTCCCAACCCTTCCCATACGGCATTAACCAAAGCCCTTCAGCAGTTCCAGAAGCTATATCATCGCCAGCGATTTGCTTAACAAAGGAAGTGTCTGTCGCTTTACAGGAAATACGCAGCAAAAAGCCGAATCGTTTGAGCAATTCTGCATCGTTTTCAAATAGCCGGTCATGAAGCCTGTGAAAGAAACAAATAGGATTGTCTCCCAGCAATACCGAGGTGATTGCTTCATCTCGCCAAAACGGGATCTTGCCACTGATCACATTAATTACAAACGTAACTACATCCTCTGATTCAGGGTCATAGCGTAATTTTTGGTGAAGCCACAATCGAAAGGCTCTATTTATTGCCGGCTGAAAACCTACTGAATCGACAAACGCATCAATATCCACTCCATGAATCTTGAATCGTTCTTCGATGAATTCGGCCAAAGCCCAGTCTTCCAAAATGTCGTGCGCTGGGCTCACCAAACCTTTTACAGAATCACGCCGTATTAAATGGTCTTCTTCAAGCTTTAACAAGGCAATGGGATCAAAGCTGCTTTCCGGGACGCCGTACGCCATTGCCATTGCCCGATTAACTGCTACGTCGATGAACGTTTGTTTTCTTCTCGCTGGCAAACCATCCTTACGATAGCTTTCATCTGCAATAACATTACGCCATACTGCTTCGTGAAAAACGGCTTCGTCATCGGTCGAGGAAAACTGAGATCCAGCATCTACTACGCGGACAGCTAATTCTGCCATAAAGGGATTATGTATCAGCTTTCGTATCGCCGGATTGTTTCCAAGAGGTTTTATTCCAGGAATTTCATCCAACAGGGTTTCGACTTCATCGTCATCAAATTCCGTTACAGTTAACGAGGTCCATTTCATTTTTTTGAGGTTGAGGAAACCAAAAGTAATCTGTTGGTAGGAGTATTCCCGACCGCTTGCAATAATAGTCCAATTTCCACTTTGGCGAATGAAATTGAGCAGGTCGTCAAAAGCATTTCTATATTCAAGTTCGAGCAATTTTTCGATGGACTCAATAAGCAGGTATTTCTTAGGCATCAAGGCAAAATACGATGTCAATTCATTCAATGAGCAGTGTAGACCGATTGAAGTGAACACACTATCAAGGTGAGGTTTATTAAGATCCTCCGTTCTAAGGCAAAAAACCGGGACCCGGTTTCCTAAATGTTTTGCAAACTCTCGTATGATTCCTGATTTTCCGCTCCCTCTTGTACCAGTAACTAATATGAACTCGAACGGTTCTGATTTATTCAGCAAATCAAGAAGCAGGGTTTTGCGATCAATGTGAACACCTGAGATATGTGTTTTAATATTTTCAAGAATAACATCACCATGTTCTAAGAGTCTTAAAACATCTCTTTTGACAGATTTTCCTGCTGAATGAGAAAAAGATTCAAGGATATTTTGTGGGAGTGAAGAAAGAGAAAGTGTACCGGCATTTTGATTTGAGTTTTGAACAGCCAATACTATTTTTGACCATAGGCCTTCAACATCGGTATCATTGATGTTTTGTGCCATCAATGAATTCAGCAGTGGCAGCAAACTTCCAGTTGCCGAATCTAAATCATACCCAATCAAGTAAAAACACTTCAGAAAACGCCATAATATTTCATCCGCGACATCAACGCCTCCATTCGCAGCTTTTAGCTGCTGCCTAAAAGCCTTCAATTTGTTTTGTTTGGTTTTACTGCTAAATTTGGGAGTATTTACTTTTGCGTTAAACTCTTGGGCCGATCCACAGTGGCGCGCCCACTCCAATAGCGGACGGACATGATTAATATCCATTGCGCTTAGAGGCCCGGTTATTAAAGCGAATGCATCGAGTCCTTCTGTGAATACATCAGGGGTGTTGAAGTCATGCCAAGCAGCAACAATAACCTCCGAAAAAACCGAATCATTTTCTGTGATACTCACATTGTGTTTAATTTGTGCGAGTAATTTTGCTTCTGTTTTTGCCTCTGGTTCTTGAACGAAAACTACAAAATCGTCAGTGTTGAAACCGGCATATTTTCCTTGTAGCTTAATTTCAGGACTCCTTACCTCCAGGAAAATCAAATGGCACCTTGTCTGGGATTTGAGCTGGAAAAACCCCCTATTTGATAGACAAGTTGCATGTCAGTGCCGGGGTATTTTACCTTGGCATGATTGAGATGTTCAAACAGCTGTTCAAGGGCTCTATTGGCCGCCGGTCTAGAAGCGTTGTGCACCCTTACATTCAGGCGATTTTTTTCAGGTTCGGGAAGGATATCGGCTTCTGTCACAAAGAGATCCTGAAGCAGACGGCGAGCTGTACTTGGGTTCACTGTGGGACCGCTAATCAATCCCAACATTGCTGTTTCAGCACGATAAGCAATCATTCGGATGGTGTCCATCAGGCGCTTCCTTCCCGGAAGTAAACGCAAGAACTTGTCTTTGTGTTCAAGCGCACCCCATGTAATATGCTTTGGTGTTTCTTTGAGCTCTGCTTTTAATTTTTCCAGTTGATGTTCGTAGTTTTCGATCTCCTCTAACAGATCGGCCTTTTTCTTGAGCCACTTTAAATGCTTGGCGGGCTTTTCTTCGGGTTCAGGATGAAGTGTTAACTCCGCAAAACGAGCACGCCGATATCGAAGCTTGTTCTGCAAGGAGTTCCGGGATCGATTCAACTCTCGCCAAGCAGGATTCACCACCTTTTCGGTCTCAGGAAACTCAGTGGTCCCATATTCCAAAACAACATCAATATCAAAATGTTGCATCATGTAGTTGAAAAAGTTTTCCTGAGACCATCGGCTGAACATGCGGGCTGCCAGTTGGGTATGAGGCAGGTCGAAGGCCGTGCTGACAAGACTGGTCTGGTGACCTGACTCCGTCAGTTTGCGGACTTCTCTCATCCAGATGGCATTTTTGCCGGAACCCACATAACTGCCCAGTTCGCAAAGATGCATATCTATGACTTCACCGGCCGGCATGGCCACTTGGTGGTTGTTGAACCACTCTTCCGGCCAGGGGTCTCCCGGATGCTTGTGATAGGTCAGACAGCCGATACGATGGTTGCGCCACATTTCAGCAAAAAACGATGGACTGTAGCCTTCCCGGTCAAAAACCAGAATAAATCGACATAACCAGGGGTTTTCGTCCAATTCCTGATCGCTTGGTTGACCGGGAACGTCATTGAGCAACCGGGGGACAATATCTTTCCTTAACGTTTCGAGTAATCCCGGATCGATGGTCTTTTCGATCACAAAAAACGGACGGCCGATAGAATCATTGACCCAGTAATCGGTGATACCTCTCAAACAAAGGCGCTCACGGGAAACGTAACGACGAGGCAGTTGCGTCAAACCACCGTTGTAGACACGCACATGTCCGTCGATATAAAGAGCACCCACTGATTCAGGTTCCAATTCCATCCAGTATTTGCCCAAATGGGCGGCCCAGCGCTCTGCACCGTCATTGGCACTCAATTCACTCATTTTCTTGCGCAGACAACGGACTTCGGGAATTCGATCCAACCCCAGCAGTTTTCCAAATTCTCCAGGGGCATGTCCTCGAAGTTTTTCTGTTGTCTTAATTCTGCACAAAGCCATCAGCGCAAGGAGGAGCAGCACATGATAAATCGTATAGTAACCGCTAACCATACCTAGAAACTGCTCTGCCCCATGCAGCAAACCATTGGCCAGAAGTGCTGGAATCGCACACAGTACACCCCCTTTGGGGACATCCAGGCAGGATTCAAAATGAATCGTGGCTCCCATAGATTTCCCCAGGGATGCCAGAACTCGCTCCTCAACCCGGGTACAGGCAACTCCCATACCTTCAGAAGCCGCTCTATCTACAACGGTACGCGACGACTTACTGATGACGGTCTCCTGAGTCCCGGGTTCCGATAACCGACCTGCGCCTATCGCTTTGCGAATGGTGTCATACTTAACATTCAACTCCGAAGAAACATCAACCCTGCTGTAACCCTCATCAAGCAAGCCTTGCGCTTTTTCAATCACTTCCGGGGTCAATACATTACCACCCCGACGTCCAGGACGTTTCTTGAAAAAGGCTTCAATGCCACCTTTCCGAAGTTTATTGACCGATCGAATAACACTGTTCTTGCTTACGCCGAAGGTCTTTATTATCTGGATCTGACGACAAGCGCCTGCTTCAATCAGCTGACCAGTAATTATCTTGAAGAGTAGATGGTCTGTTTTCTCATGGCTAAAAATCGGATAAGTGCCAACAAAATATGTCCACCGATCTTCATCACGGTAGACACTTACCAACTGGTTGATTTCTGTTGCTCCTTTTGGGATTATGGGTAATATCAGCTGTGGCATGGGACCTTTCCTTTCTTTTTTTATCAGAAATATCATGCAAAAGGTGCCATGCCTACTTTCCGGTTGCAACTACTTTTTTGGATTCATCAAGAAGACGTCAACTATATGAAATTAAGAGGGGTTTTTGCACGCCTTCCTTGAAAAAACCTAAGCAGAGATCAAGAGTCCTGAATTTTCTTAATCGGCCACGCAGGTAAACAGGGTACAACACTCTCTGTAAGCATCAAAACAGCATAAGCTGATTGAACGCGTGTCTCGAAGTTTGGGCCGCCACCACCCGATGAGAAAGGGTTACTTTGGCTTGTTATTGTAACAGGATCATCAGACATAAAAAAATGAACCTCAAAATGAAAATGATTTGCACGTCTCAAGCCTCCCATCAGCTCTGAAGCCGTCGCGATTTCCGCATAAATCTAACCGCGCAAGCTCCCGGACAGCTATTCTTGTAGAAAATTCTCTGCAAATCGGAACGGTCTTAGGAGGTAAAAACATTGTAGGGTCAAAGAACAATGGCTAACATCCTCACGCCAGGGAGAATGTTTAATATTGCATTTTTGCGGTCTGTATCTGTTTATCGTTCATGGGAAAAAATGCTCGACAAACAGTTGAGGTCTTTTTAATGTTCCACTAGTACCATGTAACATTTTAACTTTCGTAAAATAGAAATCTATTGTATACTCCATGGCAACCCAAATAGGAGGTAGCCATGGCCCCAAGATACCGAGTTACTTTAACGGAACCGGAGCGTGAATATCTTTTGGCATTAACCCGAAATGGCAAAACCGGAGCAAAAAAATTTATCAACGCCCGTGCGTTATTGCTTTGTGATGCGGGTCCTGACGGGCCTGCGTGGAACGTTGCGAACGTCGCAGAAGCGTTGGGGGTAACCCCCCGCACTATAGAGCATCTCAAAAAGCGTTTTGTTGAGGAGGGGTTCGACGCGGCATTGAACCGTAAGCCCAGGGAAAAGCCCCCGCGAGAAGTGGTTTTTGACGGCGCTTTTGAGGCGCGATTGATTGCCTTAGCCTGTTCGGATGCTCCCGATGGGTACCAGCGCTGGACGGTCAGACTGCTGGCCGACAAGGCAGTCGAACTGAAGTTTGCTGAATCCGTTTCCCATATGACTGTGCAACGAGCTTTAAAAAAAACGAACTTAAGCCTCACCTCAGCAAGTACTGGAAAATCCCGCCGAAAGGCAGCGCTGCCTTTGTAGCAGCAATGGAGGATGTTTTGGAGGTTTATCATCTCCCATATGATCCCAAGTACCCGGTAGTGTGTATGGATGAGTCGAGCAAACAAATGATCGGCGAAGTTCATACTCCAATTCCGTGTAAGCCAGGGCAACCAAAACGGATGGACGATGAATATGTCAGGTACGGTGTGGCGGAAATCTTCATGGAAGTCGAACCATTGGCGGGGAAGCGTCATGTTGCCGTGACCGAACGTCGTACCCGCAAGGATTGGGCGCAACAGGTCAAGCAAATGCTTGATGAGCGTTATCCCGATGCCATAAAAGTGCGGCTGGTTATGGACAACCTGAATACACACAATATCACCTCCCTCTATGAAACTTTTGAACCCCAAGTCGCCCTATGCCTGGCAGAACGTCTGGACATCCACTTTACCCCTAAGCATGGCAGCTGGCTCAATATGGCAGAAATTGAACTTAGCGTGCTTAAAGGCCAATGCCTCAATCGGCGGATCGCTGATATGGCGACCATGCAGGCTGAAGTCGCGGCGTGGAAATCCAATCGTAACAATAGCACCAAGAAGATTGATTGGCAGTTCACAACCCCAGACGCTAGGATCAAGCTGAAACGTCTTTATCCGAACTTGTAAGCGTTACATGGTACTAGCTGGGTAGCGTGTAAATATACATGATACACGGAAAGGTGGCTAATTCCCGCTGAAACAGATCCCGCCATATCTGAAGTTGGCTGAGCCCGGCGGACCTCCTTATTCGCCCTATTGGTTTCCCTTGCTGCCCGAACCATCGTTGTTCCCGGACCCGCCGCCGGAACCACGGCCGGATCCCGCGCCGTAACCGGTACCATCCTGGGGTCGCTCCCCTGTGCCGGTTCCGTCTTTGGCACCGTAGCCTTTGCCCTGGCCCTGTCCGGAGCCACTGCCGTCGCATTGCCCGGTACCCGGGCCCCTGCCCTTCCCCCCACCTTTTCCTTGGCCACCACCTCCGCCGCCGCGGGCCAGAAGGATATTCATGCCGTCATTCTGAAAGTCAGCGGCCATCTGATGTTTGGGTTGGGTTCGGTGGCTAAACCAATCACTGGTATCATCCGGGCCGGTATCAGCGATTGAGGGTGTTCCCCAGGCTATCACGATCATTCCCAGCCCCATGCCGATTGCTTTTACCCATCCTGTACCCTTTCGCGATTTTTCGGGTATCTGTTTCATTTTTAAATTCCTTTCTGTGCTTCCTGTGGACACTAAACAGCGTGATCAAAGCACGATTGTCGCCGATCCCGGCAGCAGATGAAAAAAGGTGGTGCAATATAGAACAAAACAGAGTTTGCCATCCGAGCGCCTCTCGATGACCCAATCTTCTCCTGCCACAGCCTTGATAAGGCCGGGCCCCGTGGAAGCGGCTTCAATGTTCCTGGCCTCCCAGTACACGGTCCCAACCGCTCGGACGCGCGGCGGATCGTCCGAGATGGTGGTGAGCTGAAAATCGCCGAGCAAGTGCTTTTCGGCTGTCCACCTCGTGTGAAGCAATCGGTGGTCCTCCAGAGAAAAGGCCTGTCCTTCGGGTGTATGAATCCGTGCATCGGGATAGCGGAATAGCCTGGCAATACTGCTGCCGGCTTCTCCCGAGGCAACGCCATGAAAAAAGTCCTCTGCGAGATCGCCAACTTCCTTTACAGTAATCCCTTTCGGATGCGACATAGGCCTTGCCTCCTAAATAACGGTTTCTTCCGGCGGTTCGCCATTGAATTTTGTAAGGATATCCCCCTCTACCTGAACAGGTGCGGAGCGTCCCCCGTGCCTTCCCACAGGGAGCTCGGGAACGAAAGGTCGAATCGCTCTTTGGCCGTTTCTCAGTGAAATATTTTCTATTGAGATTATGATGAAAATACGGTGATGTCAATATTAATGAAAAGCAAAAAAGCCGATCACTTTTCCGCATTCCATATTGAAAGGCTTTGCGAGGCGCTTGACGTAATCAAATAGTTACGCTAAATTTCATTTATGATCAGACGATTCCCCCGACCAAAATCGAACACTTTTTAGGCTTTTTTCAGTGCCAAAGTTTGCCAATGTTAATAATTTCAGTCGGTTAAAAAATTCCATTTGTTGCGTTTAGCTTGGAAATGCACCAAGCTAAACGCAACAAACCTGGTTCAAATTTTAAGCCAATATAACGAAATATATCAGAAATAAGTGCAGACGTCACATATAAAAACAAGGAGCATGTCAAAAATCAGCCGATTTTGCCTAAAATATTGTTGCGTTTAGCGTGGTGCTTTTTTGCTTGATTTGTTGCGATTAGGGTGGTACTTTATGGGCCATGATTCTAACACCCAACGCAAGATCCTACTTCGAATTGTTACAGGCAAAAGTTGCCCAGGCCATGGGACGACATGGGAGCCATACCCCCTATTACCTGGAAGATGATCCGGTCATCACAAACTATGAAATTATCCGGGAGGTATGGGCAGACCATTCATCTATTAAAGAGGTATGCGAAAAGTATCATATTTCCCGTTCACAATATTACGACAAAGAAGATGATTTCATGAATCATGGTTTCCCAGGCCTGTATCCTGAAATCAGAACGCTCCCTTTATCAGAGGATTTGGAACGTCTGGTCATCATGGTCAGTAAAGTAAGTCCTTCCCTGTCACAGCAAGCCATCCTGAGAATAGGGGAGGTGGTCCCATTAACTGAAGAGGCCGCTGACATGGAGGCAGTTTCGCAAATCCTGGCATCATACGGGAGATCCGTGTCAAATCGACCCGGTGATAAAGGCTTCTGGTCTCGGATCCAGCGCAGTCTTGATCAGCTGAAACGGCTTAAGAAAACGCGCATCAAAGGGCGGAACCGTAAAAACCGCCGGAAGACATTTTTCAACGACAAGGATCTGTTCCACAAACGTTTGGAGCTTTTGAGACACCTTTTTTACCATCCATCCGTTGGAATTAAGGAGGCTTGTTTGCAATTCGGCGTTTCACCGACGAGCTATTATCGGCTGATCAAAGACTACGGGATCTTTGGTCCATGGGCGATTATTCCGGGGAACCTTCCCGGCAAAGAAACCATGAGTAACGAAACAGAACTGAACATCATTTTAAAAAAGCTCCGCTATCCCGGCTATTCTGCTCAAGAGATGGTCAACACGCTGAAATTGCGTTGTTCAAGATATGCCGTCAATCGTGTTTTTTCCCGTTGGTCGCTGACAGACCGGAACCGGTCGCCCATTGCTTTGGACCAGTATTGCACCGCCGAATCCGACAGCGAAAAGCCCTTTGAGCCTGTCATGCCCGCCTGTCATCTTTACAATGACGCATCCCTTTTGGAGTCCCGCAGGATTAACCGTCAGTTTGAACATTTATGCGGTAAAATGCGCACCCATGCCTATCATTTGTGCGATCCCGGACCGCTCATCCTGGCGCAGTTTGTTAACGACCTTGGCATTGTCCAAGCCATGGAAAAACACGGTCCTCCGAGATTACGTGGAATAGGAATGAGTAACCTGGCTCTGCTCAATGTTTTCCGAATACTGGCGGGTTATCGCCGGATCAACCATCTCAGCAATAACCGGGACAGGTCCGTTGCATTGGCCAGTGGGCTTGGCATGTTCGGATCTCGGTCCAGATACTATGAAGACACCCTTGAGTTCAAATTTAACCAGATCCATGCATTGCGGTGTGATTTAATCAGCCGCGCCAAAGAGCTGGAACTTATCGAAGGGAAAAAGATTGCTTTTGATTTTCATTTCAAGCGGTTTTTCGGTTCCCGCAGCAAGGAAAAAGGGCTTGGGAAAGGGCCTGATAAAGCAGGTAATATGGTTGCCGGGTTCAGGCCCCATGTGACCTGGGATCTGGTTGCCAACACGGTGCTTTCCATGAATTACTATCACGGTGGTGTGCGGGCACCGGGAATTCTGGAACAGTACTGTGAGGAACAGATTTTTCCGCTCATTGATCCCAAGGCGATCCAGGAAATCTACATGGATTCCGAGTATACCAAAGAAGCAAGTCTACAGTATTTTAAGCAGGATCGCTGTCACAACGGGGATGTGTTTCTCTGTCTGAAAAAGAACAAACAAATCAAGAAGCTGATCGCGCCTGCGCTCGATTCAGAAGAGGGTTGGGAAAAACATGATGATGAGGATCTGGTAAAAGCCATTGATGTAATCCTTCCGAAAACAAAACTTCCATTGCGGATTGTCATACTGAAAGATCTGGAAACGGGTAAAAACATACGATGTTTTGGCAGTACCAACACCAACCTCAATTCAGCCGATATGCTTCAGAAATATAGGTATCGCTGGCTCATTGAAAATGGTCTTAAGGACCTGGTTTACAGTTATTTTTTGGACGAAATGTATGGAAGCGATCCCCAGAAAGTGGAATTTGAGTTCTACTGCACCCTGGTGTCAAGGCTGAGTTACGAATATTTCCTGAAAGAGTTGGGCGGTGAATATTACCACCAGCAAAACGGCAACAAAACCACCCTTCAAAAAATGCGAAACCTGTTTTTTGAAAAACGCAATTTTACCCTTGAACAGGATTCCAATGACAATCTTATTATGACCATCCTCGATGCAAGCGGGAACGATCTTGAACAGCGGGTCACTTCATTACTCAGGGAGCGCATGGAAAATGGAAAAAATAAAGTACTTTGGTGGGGAAACAGAGGCCTGGTTTTGAGGTTCAAAAATCAGTACTCATCCCAAAAAGTGTCCAGATAGGGTCAGGCAAAAGTGTCCGAAAAACATCGGGGGAATCGTCTGATGATTAAACCTGATAAAACTCTTGTTAATGAGCAGACTTCCAAAAAAAGCAAGAAATGAACTCAAGAAAGAGGCCATCGAGTGGAACAAGGCTGTCTCGGAAGAGAGCCCTGACCAGGTTCAGGAATTGCTCAATGATGCAGAACCTTTTAATGTTCCTCGCCCTGCCCGTCAACCGGTCTCCCTCCGCATGGATCCCTTTGATATTTCGATAATAAAACGACTCGCTCGCAAAAAAGGCGTTCCTCACACCCAACTCATGGCAATGTGGCTTCACGAAAGAATCGAAAGAGAAAAGAGCCTTCATGCCTCAGAATAAGATGTAGATGGAGATGGAGACTGGATAGGGTACGAATGGGAGGGAAAAAGAGCTTTCAGAGCCTGGAACAAAAGCGGCCTGATTGATGCCGGCTCGGTCATCAAACTGGTTCCCATTCCGAAAGCTGCCGTGGGCGCCCTGCGTGGCTGTTCCGAAGACCAGAACCTTGCCGGAAGTGATCTCTTCCTCCCCGACACTTCGGCCGTCCTTGCGATGTAGGAAAGCAGGCAATTTTGGTATTGTTTCTGGAAAATTAAGCAAACGGAATCAGGTGAACGATTCGCTTGCTTAGCTTGTGCACACAGTTGACAAAATGTACAAAATGGCTCAAATCCTCTCATGACGCTATCTAAGGAGGTGTTTATCATGGCCAGACACGTCAGTGCGCGGGAGGCCCGAAACAGATTTGCGGATATTATGGGAAGCGTCCGCGATGGAGGGGAAGAAATCATTGTTGAGCGTTCAGGCCGCCCCATGGCGGCTCTGATTCCCGTTGATACTTATGAGCGACTGGTTGCGGAGCGCCGGTCTCGTTTTGAAGTACTCGATCAGATTCGGTCGAACCTTCCCGATGTTGCACCCGAGGAGGTTGAAAGAGATATCGCTAATGCCATCGGCGACCGACACTTGCTCGATTTGAGCTCATACCAGGATATCCCCATCCTGACAGTCCGGCAGTTCCTGGAACGTTTAGAAAAGCGGTAGCTTTTCGTTTTCTTCGGCGAACCCAAGCTTGACAACCGGACGGATTGTGCGTTGTAGCATAAGCCATGACAGAATTTTCCCATGAAGGAAAAACCAAAGTTCAGAGCGGCAGTCAAGGGTTATCTCGATCTGAGTGAGACTAAAATTCTATACCCCGTCGCGCCATGGTGCCCGAGTAATAGGGGTGTTTGATCTGCCTGAACTCGGTTGAATAATCCGCCTGTTCGATGATATCCGCCGGTGTACTGGCGCCGGTCATGACCAGTTCGGTCTTTCCCCGACACATATCCATCAATTGAACAATTTTTTCTTTTTTCAAAAGGCCGAAAATGAGGGTGTTCAGGATTTCATCGCAGATGAGCAATTGCGCCCCATCTGCTAAGGCTTTGCCGGCATAGTCAAATGCCTTGGCGGCATGTTCGTAGTGAACGGTCTCCGGTCCAGCGGATCTAATAAAGGGGTGTTTCCCCGGACACTGATAGCGAATATTGGCGATATCGGCAAAGATGACCGCCTCCCCCGAAGTGCCCGATTTCATAAATTGAACAAAATCGACCTTGAGGCCCGCTCCAGCGGCCCTGATGGCGAGCCCCACCGCACGGGTGGTTTTACCGACCCCCTGTCCTCAATAGACATGAATGAGACCCAGACCCATATGCCTGATTGGCCCGGAACGTTCTTTGGAGTAGTAAATGAGTTGTTCTCCCCCCTTTTATCCAATCAATTTTTCAATTCTTACAGCACGGACCTTCAATTCCGGGATCTTGGCCAGGGGGTCGAATGCTTCCGCATCGATCAGCACATTTAACACGACCCAGGCATATTATCCTCAAAGGAAATATGCCCGGGCCGCTATATCACTGTCAACAAAATTCAGGTCAAACGGGCCAGAGTCAACCAAAATTAACTCAGATACGATTTTTGGCCGACAGCTTTTTCTTTTCAATACTATCCGGAACGCCCTCGTAGGGGGTCCATCTATTGGATTTCAAGACCTTCGGGTCCCTTTTTGACTTCAGGATTTCAATGCTGCTTTTGAGGCCTTTGTAGAGCCGTGCCAACTCCAGACTCATGCCGGCGATCTGTGCCAGGGCCTGGACCAGGTTCACATCCTCAAGGGTTGCATCCCAGGGTTCGGCAGAGTAGACTCTTAATGCGCCAATGGGGGTTTTTCGTACAACAATCGGCACTGAAAGAATCGAAGAAATCCCTTCTTTCCTGGCTTCTTGAGGATACTGTATGCGTGGGTCGTCGGCCACGTCGAATATGGCCACTGGGCCGTCCTTTAAAGACCCGGCAATGGACCGCATGGAACTGAGAGGACCTTTGTTCAGATATTCCTCGCTCAAACCAAAAGAAGCAGCGACCTCCAGTTCATCGGTTTTGCGATTATAAAGAAATAGTGCACACCCTTTGGCGTGTAAAGCACTTTTTACGCTTTCCACCGTCAACAAGGCCACCTCTTCAGGCTCCTTGGACATCACAATGGCCCTTGTAACCTTTAAAATGGCTTCATAGTTCATTAATTCTTTTTTCATGGCGCCCTCCTTTCTGAAAGCCTCATGAAAACGAGGCCTTACAAATAGACAACAATGCAAAAATTCCTGTAATGTTGGAGCCGTTTAAGTTTATTCACAAATGGTTTGATGTTCAGCGGCAGTGGGCTTTTGTCCAGAGTTGCACGTCGGGCAAAGAAGGCAACCTGGAGGCAACCCTCCACCTCGATCCGTGGTTTCGCCCGAAAGGGCATGAGGGCTGGCACAGTTGTTGAGTTTTGGGAAAAGCATTGAAGGGCTGATTAAGCCCAAGCATCCTCAGCAGAATCGATTAGATTCCGTGAAGATGAATTGTATGCACAATTTGATCGGTTTCTCCATGGCCCTACCTCATTTTAACCCGCATGCCTCGGGCAGAGTTGTCGCAAAGAGAGATTCTGAACGAGCAGCAACCCCTTATCCAATCAATTTTTCAATTCTTACGGCGCTGACCTTGAATTCGGGAATTTTGGCCAGGGGGTCGAATGCTTCCGCGTCGGTCAGCACATTGGTGGGGGTTTCCCCGAAATGAATGGGGAGAAAAACGGTGCCGCGCTCCACGGAAGTTGTTACCCTTGCAGGTGCCTCCAACCGGCCTCTTCGAGAGGAAAGAATGAGAATATCCCCGTCCTTTACGGCCAGCCCTTCGGCATCTTTGGGATTAATATCCACATAAGCGTTTTTCTGCTCCACATCCAGGTGTGAAGAAATTCTTGTCATGGTTCCGGTATGGAAGTGGGCGAACATTCGTCCGGTGGTGAGGAAGTAAGGGTATTGTGCATCCGGTATTTCCGCGGGATCCTTATAATCAATGGCGGAGAACATCCCTTTTCCCCGGGCAAACTGATCTTTGTGCAGATACGGGGTTCCCGGATGCGCCACATCCGGGCATGGCCACTGAAGGCCGTTCAAGCCCAACCGCTCATAGGTCATGCCGCCATAGCTTTTGGGGGTCAAAGCCGCGATTTCATGAAATATCTCTTCCGGCGTGTCATAATGCATATCGTACCCCATTGCCGTGGAAAGTCTGGCAATGATTTCCCAGTCGGGTAAGGTATTGCCGATGGGGCTTATGGCTTTCCGGATTCGCATGCAGCGGCGCTCCGTGTTGGTCACCGTACCCTCTTTCTCAGCTACGGATGCGGCAGAAAAAACCACATCCGCCACCTGGGCGGTCTCCGACAGGAAGAGTTCTTGAACCACCAGAAATTCCAACTCCTTCATGGCGTGATTCAAGTGGTTCCAGTCCGGATCACTCAGTTTCGGGTTTTCGCCGATGATATACAGACCTTTCAATTTCCCCTCCAGCATGGCCGGGACCATGTCGGTGATGGTCATGCCCGGTGTGTCCGAAAGTGTTGCGCCCCAGGCTTTGGAAAACGTTTCAAGCACATGGGGGTCGGCAACCGGCTGATAGCCTGTCAATACGTTGGGGAGCCCCCCCATGTCACAGGCGCCCTGCACATTGTTCTGCCCCCGCAACGGGTTGACACCGCCCCCGTACACCCCCACATTGCCGCACAGCATGGCCAGGTTGCAGCAGGACTTCACATTGTCCACGCCGGTGGTGTGCTGGGTGATGCCCATGGCGTACAGAAGACTGGCGGGTGGATGGGTGGCGTAGAGTTCCGCCATTTTCACCAGATCGCCGGTGCTGATGCCGGTAATGTCGCTGAACCTTTTCAGGCGAGTATATTCCATCACCTTCTGCTCGAGGGCATGGTAGTCTTCGGTTCGTTGCGAGATGTAGTCGGAAGCGTGCCAACGGTTTTTGATGATGATGTGCATCATCCCGTTTAGAAGCGCCACATCACTACCCAGGCGTTGATTCACCGCCACGTCCGCAAAGCGGGAGAGCTGAATGTTCCGTGGATCCGCCACGATCAGTTTGGCCCCCTTTTCCTTGGCGCGTATGATTCGTCTTGCAATCAAGGGGTGACAGGCGGTGGTATTGGATCCGATGATAAAAATGCAGCCGGAATCCTCAATTTCCGAAATGGCGTTGGTCATGGCCCCACTCCCGAAGGCTGTGGCAAGACCTGCCACCGTGGAGGAATGTCAGAGACGGGCGCAGTGATCCACGTTATTGGTGCCGATCACGGCGCGGGCAAATTTCTGGGCCAGATAATTCTCTTCATTGGTGATTTTGGCCGAAACCAGAACGCCGATGCTATCAGGACCGTATTTGTCGATAATATCCCGGAAACGATCAGCGGTGAGGGCAATGGCTTCATCCCAGTCGGTTTTGATAAATCTGCCGAAAGTTTTCACCAGGGGTTGTTTGAGCCGCATGAAACTGTTCACATGTTCATGGAGATTCCACCCCTTGATGCAGAGTTTTCCTTCATTCACAGGATGGGTTTTCATGGGCAGAGTGCCGACGATTTTTCCGTTAATCACTTCAAACAATACGCCGCAACCTGTTCCACAGTATGAACAGATCGATGGTACCAGTTGACATTCCATTTCCCGACTCCTTAGGTTGTTCCAGCTTCAATCGGTTTGGGTTCCAGCGTTACCGTATCGCCCAATATGCTGAAAGGGTTGTTTAGAGCGCTGCTTCCGGTCTCATAGTCGAATAGATCCATCACAATTTGATTAACCCTTCCATAAAGCAGCCGAAGCGGAATATCCATGGGGCAGGCCGCCTCGCACAGCCCGCAGTCAATGCAGCGGCCGGCCATATGAACGGCTCTCACCATATGAAAGATGGGCACTTCCGGCAGAAGGGGCCCTGTTTTCACAAGCTCATCATGCTCCAGGCTGCATTCCTTGCAGAAACAGACCGGGCAGATATTGCGGCACCCGTAACATTTGATGCATTTTTGAAATTCGTACATCCACCGGTCGAGACGTTCTTTCTGCCCATAGGAATCCAGGTCTTCAAGGCCCATGTTGTTGTCCAGGCCCACCTGTTTTTTAAAGGCACCCATTCTTTCAGGTTCCAGATAAGAACAGTCTCCATGTTCCTTCAGCTTTGAAGGACAGCAATTCACCGGCAGGGTGCTCACTAGGCCAGGGTTGAGCTGGTTCCAGAGATACAAAACATTCAGCGCCCGGTCGTTACAGTCTCGTGTCAGCAGTCCAATTTTGATGTCCGGTTCCACCGCGGCCATATGGGTGGCGATTTTTTCCAGAGAATAGCGCGCCGGGCTCAAAATGAGATCCTCGACTTCCTCAATCCGTTCTCTGGTAAAGCAGTGAGGCAGGGGATGATGATCCGTTTCCTTATACCCCAGGAAAATATCAATTTTCCCGTCTTCAAGCCATGCTTTGACTTTGTTGATCATACCCATCTCCTTTAAAATCCATTCGCATCAGCTCTGCCGCCGCCGCTTTTCTGCTGTCGGAAAAAGCGGAAAGCGGATTGGGCCCGAGGGATCTTATTGTTTCCGTAAAATCCGTAACCACCTGAACGAATTTCTGAGCCTCTGCCGAGGAAATCCATGACAGACCCAATCGCCCCTCGAGGCCCAGAATACTTAACAGCTCCTGCAAAAACGTGATCCTTTTCACCGTCATGTAATTACCATACAGGTAATGGCAGTCGCCAACGTGTCAGCCGCCCACCAGAACACCGTCGGCGCCATCCTGCAGCGCCCTCAGGACATGATGGGGCGACACGGTTGCCGAACACATGACACGGATCGGCCTGATATTGGGAGGGTAGCTCAGTCGGCTCACACCGGCCAGATCCGCCGCCCCATAGGCGCACCAGTTACACATGAAGGCTATTATTCTGGGTTCAAATCGGTTTTCTTCCACAATCCTCTCCTTTATCATCCCTGACAGAATGATCAGGCCGCCAGGGCGCCTCTGATTTGCGCATAAAGTTCCTTATTGTTGAATCCCATTAAAACAGCCGCCTCGGAAGGGCATGTGGCAGCGCAGGCGCCGCACCCCTTACACAGGGCTTCGTTGATTTGTGCAGCCCCTTTGTCGGGGTTGAAGGAGATGGCGCCATAGGGACAGACATGGATGCAGGCAAGACACCCGGAGCAGTGTTCGGCATCAATGGAACAGACGATGCCGCCCACTTTAATGGTGTCCATGGAAAGGACCGTTAGCGCCCTCGATGCCGCGGCCTGGGCCTGTGCGATGCTTTCATCCAGGGGTTTTGGATAGTGGGCCATGCCGCAAAGAAAAACCCCGTCGTTGGCAAAATCAACGGGTCTTAATTTCTGATGAGCTTCCAGAAACCAACCGTCTTCGTCCAGGGGAACCTTGAAAAACCGTGCCAGAGCCTGATCTTTGTGGGAAACGATGGCCGTGGCGAGGCAGAGGATATCCGCATGAACCGCCAACTGCCGGTTGAGGATCGGGTCTCTGAAAAGAATTTTAACCCGTTTACCGTCGGCGCTCACGACAGGCTTTTCATCTTTGGCGTATCTGATAAAAAGGACCCCTTGGGTCCGTGCCTTCCGGTAGAGATCCTCCCGAATCCCGTAGGTTCTCATGTCCCGGTAAAAGACATAGATGTTCGCACCGGGGTTCCGGTGTTTCATTTCAAGCGCGCTCAGCACCGTATGGGTGCAGCAGACCTTTGAACAATAGGGGCGGGCTTCATCCCTTGATCCAACACACTGAATAAACGCCACATCCTCCGCCTTAACCACTCGGGGGTCGTCCTTTTGAAAAAGCTGATCCATCTCCGAATGGGTGATGACGGCCCCGTGTTGCCCGTATAGATATTCATCGGGCTTATATTCCCCGGCGCCGGTGGCCAGAATGGCAATGCCGTGGTCTATTTCTATCCTCGATGCGCCATTGCTGATTTCTGTTTTGAAATTACCGATAAACCCGTCCACATGGGTGATGGTTGAATTCTCGTGAAGGGTAATGAGTGGTTCAGCCCTGATGTCGTCCACCAGCTTTTCTACAAAATCCCCCACCTTTTCGCCCTTGTGGGCTCTGTGGAGCGTCAGCGCATTACCGCCTAAAATATCCGATTTTTCCATGAGGTGTACCGGGTAGCCCTGCCGGGCGATGGAAAGCGCCGCCGTCATGCCGGAAACGCCGCCCCCCACCACGAGGGCGGACTGTGTTACGGGGAGGTCCGTCTGCCGTAAGGGTGTCAAAAGATTGGTCTTGGCCACGGCCATGCGCACCAGATCTTTTGCCTTTTCCGTGGCGGCCTCAGGATCGCTCGCGTGAACCCAGGAGTCGTGGTTTCTGATATTGGCCATTTCGAAGAGGTATTTGTTCAGGCCCGCATTGATGAGGGTTTCCTGAAAAAGCCCCTCATGGGTCCTGGGGGTGCACGCCGCCACCACCACTCGGTTCAACCCCTTTTCTCGAATCACCTCGGTCATTTTATCCTGGGTATCCTGTGAGCAGGTGAAGAGGTTCTCCTCCACATACACCACATTGGGGAGCGTCCTTGCGAATGTCGCCACTTCCGGAACGTTCACCACACCCCCGATATTGATTCCGCAGTTGCAGACAAAAACCCCAATCCTGGATGCCTCCCGCCGGATGTCGCGCTCCTCGATCACGGGGACCTCATGTGTTTCCGTGTTGCGTGCAGGGGCCAAGGTTTGGGTTGCCGCACAGGCAGCGGCGCTGGCCTCCATGACCGACTGGGGAATATCCTTTGGGCCGGTGAAGGCACCGCAGGCGTAAATTCCGGGTACCGATGTGGAGACGGGGTGAAAAGTGTCCGTTTGGGTAAAATGGTAGAGGTCAAGATCCACTCCCAGGCGATTTGAAAGTTTGATGACCGTTTCATCGATTTCAAGCCCGGTGGACAGGACCACCATGTCAAAGGTTTCCAGGGTAAGATTTCCGCCGTCATCCGCGTAGCGCACCAGCAAGTCGTCGGTTCCCGGCAGACCATCCACGGAATGAACCCGGGACCGGATAAATTTTACGCCTTCAGATTTTGCGTTTTCATAGTAGCGGTCAAAATCCTTTCCATGGGTCCGCATATCCATGAAAAAGACGGCGCAATCCAGTGGCACCTTGCTGTGTTCCCGGGCAATGACCGTTTGTTTCAGCGCGTACATGCAGCATACGGAAGAACAATAGCCGTTGTCGCAAAGATTCAGATCCCTGGAGCCCACACATTGAAACCAGGCGATTTTCCCCGGTTCCTTTTCATCGGAAGGCCTCATGAGATGTCCCCCGAAAGGGCCCGTTGCGGAGAGGATTCGTTCAAATTCCAGGGATGTGACCACGTTGGGAAGCGCCGCGTAGGGGTAAGTGTCATAGCGACCCGGATCAAAGGATTTGAACCCGGGCGCCATGATCAGAGAGCCCACATTCAAGGTGATTTCCGTTTCCTTTTCATCAAAATTGATGGCCCCCGCGGGGCAGAATTTTTCACATGCCCGGCACTTTCCTTTCTGGAAATAGATACAATTATCCTTGTCTATGACGTATTTGAGGGGGACGGCCTGGGAATAGGGCACATAGATGGCTTTACGTTTGATCAGGCGTTCATTATAGACGTCGTCTACTTTTTTGGGACACTTTTCAGCACAGGTTCCGCAAGCGATACATTTGTCCATGTCCACATATCGCGGATGGCGGATAACCCGCACACTGAAATCCCCCTCTTTTCCGGAGATGTCTTTGATTTCGCTGAGCGTCAGTAATTCGATATTGATGTGCCGGCCGACCTCGACCAGTTTTGGCGCCAGGATTCACATTGAGCAATCATTGGTCGGAAATGTCTTATCCAGCTGGGCCATGGCCCCGCCGATCCCGGGTGATTTCTCAATCATATAAACGTAAAAGCCCGAGTTCGCCATATCCAGGGCTGCCTGCATCCCTGCGATTCCCCCGCCGACCACCATGACGGCGCCTCTCATTTGTCTGTTTTGGTCGATATTGTTCATGGAAATGCTCCCTGTCTATTGATTCAGCGACGTTTTTGAAAAGATCTTTTCAATGGCTTCCATCAGTTCATCATCGGTGAACGGTTTTGAAAGATAATCGGCCGCTCCCAGTTTCATGGCCTGCACGGCGTTGCTCATGGTGGAATACCCTGTCATGACAATAACGCACACTTCCGGTCGTTTCTCCCTCAGGATTTTCAGGATTTCCATGCCGTCCATGTCCGGCAGCTTAATATCCAGCAGAGCGAGGTCATATCGGCTCCGTTCCACGGCAAGTAATCCGGTTTTGCCGGTTTTGAAATAATCAACCGCATGACCCCTTTCCGTCAGAACCAGATCGCAGGCGTCACAGATAACGCTTTCGTTGTCGATGACGATGATATTGAGAGGTTTCATGACCGATCCTTTCCCTTTAAATTGCGAGGCGGGATCGGGAATTCAACAACGAAACGGGCCCCCTGGTCCGGTTCGCTGAATACCCGGATAGTCCCTTTGTGGTTTTCCACGATGCCGCAGCTCACCGCGAGCCCGAGCCCCGTCCCATCCCCCTTTGTGGAGAAGAAGGGTTCAAAGATCTTCTTGAGGTTTTCTGCCGTAATCCCGCAGCCGTCGTCGGCAACCTCCACATGGACACGACCTGCATCCGCGTCAACAGTGCTTTTGACAATCACCAGACCTCTAACATTCACGGCCTGGAGCGCATTAAGCAAAAGGTTGATGAACACCTGTTCAATCTGGTTTTGGTCCAGATAGGTCTTTAGCATGTCATCAGCCAACTCTTTTCGGATGCGGACCTGCCGGAGATGAAACTCGTTTTCTACGATTCCCAGTGCGGATTCCATAATATGGTTGATGTTAACCAAAGCCATTTCAGGTTCCTGTTCCCGGGAAAATTCCAGCAGGCCCTGAATGATGCTCTTGCACCGCTGGGTTTCCTTGATGATAATATTGAGACCATCTTCAAGTTGACTCCCTTTCTCCACCTTTTTGCTCAGGTTGGAGCTGTATAGCAGGATGCCGGTCAAGGGGTTGTTGATTTCATGGGCAATGCCGGCGGCCATTCGGCCCAGGGACGATCTCTTTTCCACCTGTGTGGCCAGGTAATCGAATCTGGACCTCTCGTTTTCCATCAGCTGCACCCGTTTGATGACGCAGGCGCAATGCATGGCGACCGTTTTGATGAAATCCAACTCATCGTCTGAAAATGTTCGTTTTTCTGTGAAGTATATCCGGATAAGGCCCATGGGTTCATCAATGCCCAGGGGCATGTCCACCATCATCCGGACCCCCTCATCCCATGTTTCCTGGGGATATTCAATCCTGGGCGCATTCCAGATATCCGTGATGATGGAGATTTTGTCCAAGTCGGACAAAACGGAGAGCAGTTTTTGGGTGCTGACCGGTCCCTTAGTAAGGTACCGCTCGCCTAATCCACAGGCGGCCCGAACCTCGAACTGGTTGTTTTCTTTGTTGAGGATCCTGAGGAGAGCCCCTTTGGCATCCAGGACACCGGTGGTTTTGGTGACCACCATATCCAGCACTTCCTGAAGATCGGTGATGTAATGCATCGCCCGGATCACGTCCCGCAAAACGTGGAAATAGCTTTCAACCTTTTTTGTGGAGGTCATAAAAATATTTACCTTTCAACCGATTGAGCAGTTCAGCAATGTTCAAACCTCCGTTTGATTACAAATCCGAGAGAAGCACCCTCAGATTCATAACCAAAACATATGAGCGGGATTACCACGCCTCTCGCTCCAGGCGTTTGTAAATGAACATCAATTGTTTCTGAGTCAGCTCACCGACATTTTCATTGATCCATTTCAAATCCCCTGATGCAACAGCGCCTTTTGCCTCCATTGACAGGTCATAGTTCTCTAGTGCCAGAGATCCGTTTTCCATCAGATCGGTCCAGAAATTCCCATCTTCGGCTGTGCGGTTCAGTGCCTGGATAACCGCCCGCTTCTGAATTAGGTTTTTTTCTGTTTCCCCGGTTGTCGTCCGCCTCGAGGGTTCAGCCGCAACAGCCACATGGCTTTCCTTCAGCGCACTGCCAATACTCGCCTTAATCTGCTCTTCGGTAAATGGTTTGGGCAAAAAATCATGAGCGCCCAGTTTCATGGCCTCCACCGCGGTTGAAGCCGTCCCGTAACCGGTAATCACGATGACTTCCGTTTCAGGTTTTTCAGCCCTGATCTTTTTGATGACCTCCATGCCGTCGATGTCCGGAAGCCTGAGATCCGCCACCAGCAGATCATAACGTTTCTGCTTGAAAAGCTCCAAAGCCAGTGCACCAGTACCGGCCAGATTGACCGCATACCCTTCTTCGGTCAGTACCATCTCAAGGCCCCTGGCCACATTGACGTCATCTTCCATCACCAGGATGTGGGGTGGTATTTTTTCCTGAGCCAAACTGATTTCGTGTAATTTTTCCATGTCGATCCCTCCTGGTTCTGGTTTTTTTAAGATTTTGCTTTACAAATCGCTTTTTTGATTGTTTCACATGATAGTGGAGCAAAGACTGTGCCAGAACCTTTGGCTTCGGCAATGAAATTTCTTATTGATAAATTACGCTATAAAATCAATCAGTTATTCTGAATGGAGGAAAAGTGAATATGGGTGAAATAATAGCAAGGCGTATAAATGTATATATGAACAGGATGATGTATTTATAAATTATCTATGTTATTTTATATGGTTACAGTAGTATAAAAGATTATATGGCGGTGCGGGCTCGTATACGGGGCCAAGGTTCGCTCCAGTTCATTTTACGCTTGTGTGCGCTTTTGGCAAAACTACGGTAAAAGCGGATCCTTTCCCTGGTTCACTCTTCACGAGGATACGGCCTCCATGCCCCTCCACAATGACCTTTGCCGAAGCCAATCCCAAACCGAACCCCTCCTTTTTTTCCGTATCTCTCCCTCGATGAAAACTATCGAAAATATATGGTAATTCATCCTGTTCGATACCCACCCCCTCGTCTTTTACCTGGACTATGACCGCTTCCGATGTTTCATGGGCGGAAATGGTGATGGTCCCCTTTCCTTTAGAAAATTTAATGGCGTTGTCCAGAAGATTTGTGAAAACCCTGCGCAACTGGCCGGTATCCGCAATGATAATGGGCAGTGCCTCCTCATTTTCAAGTACTAAATTGATTCCCGATTCCGCTGCCTTTAGCTGGTAGACGTCTGAAAGCTCCATCAATTCCTTGTCCAGGGATATGGCACTGAGGTTTAATTTCAATCTTCCCGTCTGCAGCCTGGAAAATTCCAGAAACTCGTTGATCAGGGATTCAAGCTTGCCGGATTCGGTCTTGATAATACTCAAATATCTGTTTTGCTTTTCCGCATCGATCTTTCTCGATTTCTTCAAAAGTCGAATGACAAACCCTCCGATAATGGTGAGTGAGGATTTCATATCATGGGCGAACATGGAAATAAGATTGCCCTTTTCACGTTCTAAACTTTTTAAATGTGAAATGTCGTGAAAGGATTCCACACCACCGATAAGGTGAGCATTATCGTCAAACAATGCTGCCGTGTTGATCCTGACAGGAACCGTTTCCCCCATTTTATTAACAATTGTCGTTTCAATAAGGGATACGGGTATATTTCCCTTCATGGCCGTTTTTAAGGGACAATCGGCACGACACATGCCCCCTTGAAGGATTTTTCCACAATATTTTCCCAGTGCCTCGCTTTTAGAATATCCGGTGATCTTTTCGGCCCAGGGATTAAAGCCGATAATCGCCCGATCTGCGTTAACCGTCAGAACCGCGGTTGGAAGACTATCGATGACGAAGCGGTAGAAAGAAACATCTTGGAAATCCTGCTTGTCTTCAGGGGGCATATTGGAATCTTCAGCGATATTGCCCATAAGGTTTCTCCTTCATCCCTGATCCAAGATGGATCCTTATTTCAGCGAAAAATGTTCCGGCACTCTATAAAGGGTGCCTTCCGGAAGTGCTTCTGGTTCCATGGGGATCGCCAGAAAGCTGCTCATATCAATCAAAAAGGAAAGAGCTCGGTTTCTTTTACTCAGTTTCGGTTCACTTGGTTTTATGGGTATGTTTATTTATCTTGCAGCATAAAATAACCTCACGCCGATTCTATTTCAGCATCTGACGGAACAAAGACCGGCTAATTTGCAACCCAAACCGCCTGATTCTTTGCAAGCTGAATCAGCTTGTTGCTGACCCTTCCCATCAAAAAATCTCTCACTCTGGAAAGCCCCCTTCTACCCACGACGATGGTCCCATAACCCCCTTCCCTGGCTTCCTGGGCCACGGCGGCAGCACGACTTCGCGCGCCCGTAATGATTTTTGTGGCAATTCGATCCGGGTTGAATCCTGAGGTTATCAGTGCTCCCCTCGCTTCATCAAACACCCCATTCATCACCATCTTTCTTTCGTTCACATATTCGGGGTTATCACTTCTGATCACATGGATGAGCTTTGCGTCGTAATCGGAGCCACCCAATATCTTTCCCACATAGTCCACGGCCCTCGTAGCATTGTCCGAACCGTCAAGCGCCACCAGCACCGATCCTGTGAGGGGTTTTTTCCCCACCACCAGTATGGGAATAAAAGAGATTTTCTCGATGAGCTTTGTTGCAACACTTCCCAGAACAAGATCTTTCAGATTGCTCATCCCTTTTCTGCCCACCAGAACGCCATCATAACCCTCCTTCGCCTCTCTTGCGATATCTCGTGCAAACCCGCTTTTTCGGTTGTGGATTTTTACTTTTACGGAATCGTTGGGAAACCCGGCCCGCTTCAGAATATTTTCCGCTTTTCGCATGCATCCCTGAATAATCTTGTCATGTTCCTTTTCCCAAACCCTGGCTTCACCGATCCTCCAGGCGGGTGAGCTGTTCTTTTCCAGATCCCAATAACCTTCAGGTATTTTACTGCGGACATTGTATAGAACCGTCGCCATTTCTCTAAATGCGGGAATTCTGGCTGCATACCTGACGGTTTCCAGGGAATTTTCGGATCCGTCTACCGCCAATAGCATCTTTTTCTTAGTATTTTCGGTCATCGTTCAAACCTCCCATGTCTGGAATGCGGGTGTTAAAATCCATAGATTTCTCTCTTGTTTTCACGAAGGTCGACCATGTAAAGCAAATCAGCCTTTTCTTTCAGCTCCACCTTGAGTTGTTCAAATAAAGGCCGGTCAACCCCGTACATGCGGATATAGACTTTGCGATGCCCTTCTTTGGCGCGATCGTATGAGGTCAGGATACTGACCATCCGACCCCCATATCCTCTGATAATATCCGACACCTCTTTGATGGAGCCGGGGCGGTCCTCCAGTTCAAAGGCAAACTGGGTCCCCCTGCTTTTGAGGCCCGTCAATGATATCAAGGCCCTGAAAATGTCTGCTTTGGTAATTACGCCCGCCAATTCGCCGCTTTTTTTGACCACGGGGACACCGGATATCTTTTTTTCCAAAAGAAGTTCCGCGGTCTCTCCGATGGTATAATCCGGAGGCACGGTAATTGGATTCCGGTTCATCAGGTCTTTGACCTTGATATTGGAAATCAGATAGAGAAGCTCATGTATTTCCAAGGTATTAGCATCAGAAGCCGACGCCCTTTTAAGATCCCTATCCGTTAAGATTCCCGCCAGATTCTCTTTTTTCATGACGGGCAGCATATTGATATGGTGCTCTTTTAATTTCCGGGTCGCATCCATCATGGAATTGTTTACATTGATGGTAACGACCCCTTTGCTCATCCAATTTCTGACTAGCATGTTTATCCCTCCTGGTTCATATTCAAAAAACTCCTAAACAAACTGAAATCGCGAGATATTTCAAAAAACAGGATTCTCCCTTCTTCTCTGAAAGCAACACCATAAAGGGTGCCATTATGAGATGCTCGGGAATACATATCATATGATTAATATGAACGTTAAATATCGATTCGCTTCCTTGCGGATTTGCCGACCATCCCGTAGTGGTCGCGTACGTTGGCGCCGTTTACGCTTTTAAGAAGGCCTTTTTGGTATTTTTCTATGGCATCTTTAATGGATTCCCTTTGGCAAAGCACCACCTCGACGCCGGCCGCGGAAAGGGCACGTATTGCATTCGGTCCTATGTGCCCGGTGATGACCGCTTGAGCCCCTTTGGAGGCCACAAATTTTGCCGATTGAACACCCGCACCCTGAGCCAAATCCTCACCGTCGTTGTCAAAGACTTCAAAGCTCATATCGGCTGTATCGACAACAACAAAATAATCGCACCGAGCGAAGCGGGGATCAATTGGTGAATCCAAAAATATTCCGCATGAACTCACTGCTATTTTCATTTCATTCATCTCCCTTTTCCCACATCCTTCTCTCTGAAATATTCTTCTATTTGAAAATTCAATTTTTTTCGGTTTTGTGGTTAATGATATTTACGAGGGTACGGTTTTCAAACTCCAGGGATTTCGTCAGGTCTTTGAATGAATAATTGAGCAGTTTTTTGGTTCCACTCAAAGATGAGGCCGGTTGTCGTGCAAAATATTGGGCTTTCTTCAATGCGGCATATTCCAGTGCCTCACAGGGGACCACTTCGTTGACCAGTCCCAGTTCCAAGGCCTCGTGAGCATTGATGGATTGGTTGGACAGCAGTATTTCGAAAGCCCTGGCGTGCCCCAGCCTTTTCTCAAGAAAATATGCCCCCCTCCCTTGGGAACCAGTCCCAGGTCCAGGTAGGGTTTGTGAATAACCGTGTCGTCCGAGACCATTCTGTAATCGCATGCAAGGGCAACATGGAAATCCTGTGAAATTACGTCTCCATAGCTGAAGTTGCTAAAAAATTTACTTGATTCTACGATTTTCATGATAAATTGATCGTAAGCCGTGCACATTCTCCATAATGCATTTTTATCCATTTCCCCCTTCATAATGAGATCGTAAAAATCAAAGTATTCCTTGCATGGATTCCTACCCGGCTGGTCCTTCATCACAACAACCTTCACCTCATTACTTTTTGACACCTCATCAAGATATTCAAATAGTGGCGTTTTGGTACTCCAAAGGGTCACCGGAACAAGTCTATTTCTCTTAAAGATGAGCATCACAACGGCGTCGATCTTTTTTGCAATGAAAAAGTCATTTTCCTGATTCCAGTTTTGTGGTTTCATTTTGAACTACCTCTTCAAATCACGGGGGTCGAAAAACAAATGATTTTCTTTTTATGCTCAAAATGCACCAAGCATGCCAATTACCACATTCTGCAAATATTAGATTAATATCTTGGTGATACAGGAGGACTATTTTTTCAAACCACCAAGAGTTAGAAGAATTTCGAACTATCCTTCTTAAATCTTCAACTCATGTAGGGATTCAGGAAAATAGTAGTTCTGGAATGCATTTGAGGTCGGGCTACAGTCGGCAAAATGGATTTTCAAAAGCAATAAAAGTAATAAAATCGCCTGATCCACCGAACATATGGAATGAATAGAATTCCATCATCACATGAAAAAAAACGTGGTAATTCCATCTTTTAATTGAAAGTTCTCTCTCTGTTTACGATGGCACACCTTATGCCAGAAAATTTGTATTTGTCTGAAATTGCAAAAAGCGATCATATGAGCATTTTTAGCATCCTTCACCCCTCCACCTTTTCATCACATAGGCCATAATCCTTTTTGCGGATTCATGGGGAGATAAGAGATTCGATTCCACCAAAACTTCTGGATTTTCAGGTTCTTCGTAAGGGGTTGAAATACCGGGAAGCGCCCCTTTCAAAGCGCCTTTTGATGCGTGCTTATAAAGGTTCTTTTGAACCAGTTGGCCCTGCCGTGCCGTCTCACGCAGCATGCATATTTCCAAGGGGCATTTCACGTGGATTTCAGCAAATTCCGGAATCAATTCTCTTGCCAGGCGCCTGAATTTTCTTCGATTACCGGTTGCATCGATAATTACATTCTTCCCGCCCTGCTCAACCAGGAGCTGAGCCATCATGACGAGTGATCGGTAAACAATGGCGCGTTCTTCATCCGTATATTTCGGTTCCGGCGTTATGACCTTCCGTATACGATCGAGGCTAAGCGTAACCGCTTCAATCCCCGATCCCGAAAAAAGTCGGGAAAGCGCATGAATGATAGTACTTTTTCCTGAACCCGGCAGTCCCGTAATCCACAAACAAAACCTCATGCCCCCTCCATATAATCTGTAATTTTTTCGGTATCGAATTTTTCTGTTTCAAGGACAGAAAGCCCAAAGTTGAGAAGCTTTCTCTTGGTCTCCGTCGTATCCTTCGGATAAAATTTTGGGTTGGCGATGACCAGCACCCTGAAGGCGAAAAAGGGCTGTGCAAACTTGAAGAAGCCCTCATCGTTTGTCTTTTTGAGGTACGTCTCCAAAAAGTGCTGGAACAGCTCTGCAAAAGGACCCGCAAAGGTGCCGCGATCTTTAAGGGCGTAATGGATGTAATTTATGCTCAGACAGGTTACATCGTCGGCCGGTTCGCCCCAACTACCCCTTGAGCGGTCCAAAAGGACAAAATCGTCTCCCTGCAACCGGATGTTGCCCGGATGATAGTCGCCATGGACGCTGCACAGTCGGTCGCATTCATCCCTTATTTTTCCCCACCAGTTCAGACATCGCGCGACATAAAAAAGGAGTTCTTTATCTGTTGTGAAATCGACGGAATCATAGACGTCGACAATCCCCATGATACACTCTCCGTGGCCGATTAGATCCCGAATACGTCTTCTGTAAAGAATTTTCGCGCTCTCCCCGGAATATCTCAGCGCGTGGATGTCTGCAAGAAAGAGTGCGAGCATTTGGGCCCGCTTTTTGTCCAACTCATCCAGGTACCCACGTTTAAGAATCGCATCCAGGTCCTTGAAATAAGATACTCCTTTGGCCTCCTCCATAAAAATGTAGAACTCTTTGGCATTCTTTACGGATATGAGTCTGTCAGGCGACTCCCCAACCACATCGACCGCCTTTATGTGTCTGGGCATATCGTTGTAGTTGGCATTGGCAAGGAGTAAAACCTGAGCCCTGTCCGAGTAGTGATCATGTCCGAATCTGGAAGGGAAAAGGGCCTTCATTATCAAACGATGTTCTTCAAGGGGCGTACTGAATTTTATCAGGTACCCAACACCATGGACCCCTTCCCCGAGCGCCTCGATTCCCAGGAGTTTTGTGTCTATGCCGTAGCTTCTTCTTAAGTACCCTTGAACTTTCTCATCCAGATCCATGGCCAATTTTCCACCATTTCATATATTTTGTCCCGCTTGGTACCAGGGGACATTATCAGGTGCCATTTTCGGATGCAGCATTAAACGTGCCATATCATAAAGAACCTCATATAATTAATTTTATCTGATACTTAAATCCCAAATTATATTTGAATTCCCTATGGCAGAAAATAACGGTTGAGAGTTGAATACCCGTTATTATTCAAATGTTTACGTTTTTCTTCCACAGTCTGATCAAGTATGCGCATTTGTAATGAACTCAATTTTACTTGATATTCACATAAAATACCAACCTTACTGCAGAAAAAGCGTTGACTTTCCCCTGCCGACATGGCAAAGTATGCGCAATATGATTGAATATTGCGCATACTTTGCCATGGGGTGGATATGGACGCAGAAAAGGCCATCAAGGAATTTCAAAAACGAAAAGTGGCTACGGTCGAAGACATTTCCAGACTCCTTGAGTCTTCCGTGACAACCGCCAGAAGACAATTGAAAAAGTGGCGGACCTACACAAGTTTTAACATGAACGGCCGCTATTATAGCCTTCCTGGAATTCCGCGATTTGATGAAAACGGTATCTGGAAATATCGGCAGATCCTTTTTTCTCAATATGGAAACCTCATGCAGACAATTTCTCAGCTTATCGGAAGATCACAAACGGGATTGAATGCCAGGCAGATCGCACAACTGGTTGAAATTGCCCCTAACAGCTCCGTTTTTTCCCGGTTGCAGCATACTCCGGGAATCAGAAGAGAAAAGCATCAAGGGCGTTTTGTGTACTTCTCCGAGAATAAATATCAGGAGCAAAAATCGGGATTATCCTGGCCGCATGATGTCAGATTTCCAACAGATTCGGAAAGCGTTATGATTCTTGTTCAACTTGTCAAACACCCCCATAGCACCATCCAGGAACTGTTTGAAAGAGTTGCCGAGCAGGGAACCCGGATTGAACCCCATGCAATTGAGGCTTTCCTGAACCATCATGGTTTGTTAAAAAAAATTCCGGGTACAAGGTGATCCGTTGCCTTAAAAATCATATGGAGAAGGTTGTGGAAAGTATCTCCGCAGGCAACCTGTTTTTTGAAATGCCAACGGTGCACTTCTTTTCAGAAGAGGCCTTCCGTTTCGGGAGCAATAAAGTGTTAAAGACACGGGAAAGGAAAGTCGTGACGCTGGATATCGGCGCATTCCGGGCCAAAGAAACCATCATGCAATCGGAGGATTACGCTAAGGTATACACTTCCCGGGAGTTGAAAAAGCTTACACCACACCGCTGTACATTCGGCTACGATGTTATTGTCTATGTGGGGTATGCCCTTTTTGTTCGCTGCCGCGGCGAAAAGGATATTGTAGAAGAATTGGCCCGGAGAAACATCTCGATTTCTGATAGAGAAGTGAGCTTTTTAGGCAAGAAGTTTGTCACCTACCTTGCCGTGGCCCATCGGGAAGGTCGCCAAAAGATAAGAAATGCGATGGATCAGCGCGGCGGATATATCCTTCACGTCGATGGAACATGCGAGGGAGACAGCCCACACCTGTTTACAGGCTTGGATGGTATTGCCGAAATCGTCCTGGACAATATAAAAATCCCTTCGGAACGGAGCGAGTTGCTCATTCCGTTCTTTGAAAAAATCAAAGAGCAATATGGAGACCCAATCGCATTGGTTCATGACATGGGGAAGGGAATCCTTTCGGCTGTTGCAACGGTATTCCCGGGAAAACCTGATTTTATCTGCCATTTTCATTTTTTAAGAGATATCGGCAAGGACTTGATGGAAGATGAATACAAAAAAATCAGGAATCGCCTCAAAAAACACAAGATTCGTGGTTCGCTTCGACGGATGGCCAAAAGTCTTGAAGGGGCTGCTATTCAAGATCCCAGGTTAATGGAGAGATTGAATGGCGACATAAAGAAT
This sequence comes from Desulfatiglandales bacterium, assembly GCA_963663335.2. Classification (GTDB taxonomy): domain Bacteria; phylum Desulfobacterota; class DSM-4660; order Desulfatiglandales; family Desulfatiglandaceae; genus NaphS2. Next base: position 2,734,232 of record CAXXLN010000002.1, read on the forward strand.
GGCAATATTACAACCAGTGCCGAAATGCCCATCGCGTCTGCATTTGCTTTGATTAATTGGGTTTTTGACATATCAGCGGAACTAAATGGATATGGCTTCCCTTTCGACCTTCCCCACCTTGTTTTCTACCGCAGGTTGAAAACGGTTTACGCCCTTGTTGAGACAATTTGGGAAAGTCCACACAAATACGATAAGACGCATAAACCTCTTCACAAACTTTTCAGATTGATCAAACCGGTCATCGATGATCAAATCCTAGAAAAATCCTCCAAAGGGCTCGATGAGAAAGCAGATATCTTCAATGCACTGCGAAAAGCTCTCCGCATCGCACTTCCCGAGGGAAAAAATGGCCTCAATGATGATGGCGTTGATACGGATATGAAAACGATCAAAGAAAAGGTAGCAGCGTTCCGGGAAAAATTTAAACCTGACGAAAATCCTTCAATCAGTGATGAATACAAAAAGATGATTGAGCAGATAGATACATATTGGGATAAGCTATTCGCAGATCCCATCTCTGTTCATACCGCTACTGGAGAACAACTTCAGGACTCCTTACCTCCAGGAAAATCAAATGGCACCTTGTCTGGGATTTGAGCTGGAAAAACCCCCTATTTGATAGACAAGTTGCATGTCAGTGCCGGGGTATTTTACCTTGGCATGATTGAGATGTTCAAACAGCTGTTCAAGGGCTCTATTGGCCGCCGGTCTAGAAGCGTTGTGCACCCTTACATTCAGGCGATTTTTTTCAGGTTCGGGAAGGATATCGGCTTCTGTCACAAAGAGATCCTGAAGCAGACGGCGAGCTGTACTTGGGTTCACTGTGGGACCGCTAATCAATCCCAACATTGCTGTTTCAGCACGATAAGCAATCATTCGGATGGTGTCCATCAGGCGCTTCCTTCCCGGAAGTAACCGCAAAAACTTGTCTTTGTGTTCAAGCGCACCCCATGTAATATGCGTTGGTGTTTCTTTGAGCTCTGCTTTTAGTTTCTCCAGTTGATGTTCGTAGTTTTCGATCTCCTCTAACAGATCGGCCTTTTTCTTGAGCCACTTCCCAAACTTGACGGGCTTTTCTTCGGTTTCAGGATGAAGTGTTAACTCCGCAAAACGAGCACGCCGATATCGAAGCTTGTTCTGCAAGGAGTTCCGGGATCGATTCAACTCTCGCCAAGCAGGATTCACCACCTTTTCGGTCTCAGGAAACTCAGTGGTTCCATATTCCAAAACAACATCAATATCAAAATGTTGCATCATGTAGTTGAAAAAGTTTTCCTGAGACCATCGGCTGAACATGCGGGCTGCCAGTTGGGTATGAGGCAGGTCGAAGGCCGTGCTGACAAGACTGGTCTGGTGGCCTGACTCAGTCAGTTTGCGGACCTCTCTCATCCAGATGGCATTTTTGCCGGAACCCACATAACTGCCCAGTTCGCAAAGATGCATATCTATGACTTCACCGGCCGGCATGGCGACTTGGTGATTGCTGAACCACTCTTCCGGCCAGGGGGCTCCCGGATGCTTGTGATAGGTCAGACAGCCGATACGATGGTTGCGCCACATTTCAGCAAAAAACGATGGACTGTAGCCTTCCCGGTCAAAAACCAGAATAAATCGACATAACCATGGGTTTTCATCCAATTCCTGATCGCTTGGTTGACCGGGAACGTCATTGAGCAACCGGGGGACAATGTCTTTCCTTAACGTTTCCAGTAATCCCGGATCGATGGTTTTTTCGATCACAAAAAACGGACGGCCGATAGAATCATTGACCCAGTAATCGGTGATACCTCTCAAACAAAGGCGCTCACGGGAAACGTAACGACGAGGCAGTTGCGTCAAACCACCGTTGTAGACACGCACATGTCCGTCGATATAAAGAGCACCCACTGATTCAGGTTCCAATTCCATCCAGTATTTGCCCAAATGGGCGGCCCAGCGCTCTGCACCGTCATTGGCACTCAATTCACTCATTTTCTTGCGCAGACAACGGACTTCGGGAATTCGATCCAACCCCAGCAGTTTTCCAAATTCTCCAGGGGCATGTCCTCGAAGTTTTTCTGTTGTCTTAATTCTGCACAAAGCCATCAGCGCAAGGAGGAGCAGCACATGATAAATCGTATAGTAACCGCTAACCATACCTAGAAACTGCTCTGCCCCATGCAGCAAACCATTGGCCAGAAGTGCTGGAATCGCACACAGAACACCCCCTTTGGGGACATCCAGGCAGGATTCAAAATGAATCGTGGCTCCCATAGATTTCCCCAAGGATGCCAGAACTCGCTCCTCAACCCGGGTACAGGCAACTCCCATACCTTCAGAAGCCGCTCTATCTACAACGGTACGCGACGACTTACTGATGACGGTCTCCTGAGTCCCGGGTTCCGATAACCGACCTGCGCCTATCGCTTTGCGAATGGTGTCATACTTAACATTCAACTCCGAAGAAACATCAACCCTGCTGTAACCCTCATCAAGCAAGCCTTGCGCTTTTTCAATCACTTCCGGGGTCAATACATTACCACCCCGACGTCCAGGACGTTTCTTGAAAAAGGCTTCAATGCCACCTTTCCGAAGTTTATTGACCGATCGAATAACACTGTTCTTGCTTACGCCGAAGGTCTTTATTATCTGGATCTGACGACAAGCGCCTGCTTCAATCAGCTGACCAGTAATTATCTTGAAGAGTAGATGGTCTGTTTTCTCATGGCTAAAAATCGGATAAGTGCCAACAAAATATGTCCACCGATCTTCATCACGGTAGACACTTACCAACTGGTTGATTTCTGTTGCTCCTTTTGGGATTATGGGTAATATCAGCTGTGGCATGGGACCTTTCCTTTCTTTTTTTATCAGAAATATCATGCAAAAGGTGCCATTCCTACTTTCCGGTTGCAACTACTTTTTTGGATTCATCAAGAAGACGTCAACTATATGAAATTAAGAGGGGTTTTTGCACGCCTTCCTTGAAAAAACCTAAGCAGAGATCAAGAGTCCTGAACTTATCCAGCCACAACGAACCAACAATATTCTGGAGCGCTTTTTCAGGGATCTCAAGAGAGGATCTCGCAAAAAGACGGGAACTATTTCTTTGAACAAGACTTTGAAAACCATTCTGTCAGACACTCCCCTCGTCAAGAACCTTGACAACAAGGAATATCTCAACATTATCCTCGATGGTTGCGACACATTAGAACAACGTTTCGCGCGGGTTGACAGCCAATTGGTTTTGCAAGAGTTGGAGAAAAACAAGAAAGAAACCGGCAGGCTTCCGCAAATTTTGAAAAAAATGATCAGAGAACCGGCGTTCCCTCGAAAAGTGGGAGTACTGTTTGGGTGTTAAGCAAAATCAAGGCCAACCGTTATTTTCGGCCATGGTGAATTCCAAAATCAATCCACGAAATTCGAAAATTTGCGAAACCCAAATTTGGCAAATTTTCGAGCCCGTGGCACAGCGACCTCCCAATAAGCGCACTTCAAACACTTTAGATTCAATTCGGTCTGATTATTGCAATAAATAAACGATCACATGTACCCTTATCAAAAACAAACTTTTGCGAACAGACAGACGGGTTTCAAACAAAACCAGGCTGAATGTGTCACCTGCCGGGGAAAGGTTATGGTTGGTTCCTTTTGTAAGACTGATGAAATCCAATCCTTATCGTTTATAGAGGATTACACCAAATATGCCGGATACAGGTCCATTGTCTCCAAAAAAGAGACCCTCATCGAAGCCGTCTCACGGCCGGATACGAACGTGACCCTGGCGTTTACTCCGGATGGTATAATTGTGGGGTTTGGCATTTTAGAATACCCCCATCCCGGGGAACGCTGGGAAAGGGTAGGAGACCGGATCATGATGGAGATTTCAGTCATCGAGGTCGGCAGGCCGTGGCGATCCCTCGGTATATCTAAAGAAATTCTTCGGCTACTTGTTGATCATCCGCGAAAAGAAACGAAGATTTTTTACATGGTGGGATACTCATGGACATGGGATCTCGAAGAAAGCACAGCCAAGGACTATCGGAACATGTTGATCAGCATCTTTTCTCAGGAGGGGTTTAAAAGCTTTCAAACCAATGAACCGAACATCATGATGCGTCCTGAAAATCTCTTTATGGCACGAATCGGCGCAAATATATCAACGTCGACCCGGGAAAGGTTCAAGCAGGTCCGATTCGATTTGGACCAATATGTATGATGCTATTGGTTTTCCGGCCATCTTTTTGCCGGCGTTCCTATCCTTTGCTAAAGATGATAATAATCGCCACCAGAATGCCGGCTCCCAGCGCCAGGAGACTGTATCGTTTACGTTCCGTTTCCGCCTGCGGTAAGAGATGGGTCGCCCCAACATAGACCAGAGCACCTGCTGAAAATGCCAGGAGGCCGCCCAGGACGGATGGGTCAATTCGACTGATGAAGGGGTAAGACACAAGCATCCCCAGGGGCGTGGTCAGGGCAGCGGCCAAAAAGGCAAGGAGCAGCGATGTTCTTTCTTTAAAACCGCCTCGTATCAACAACAGGTAGGTAATGATCCCTTCGGGAAATTCATGAAGCACCATGCCCGCCGCTGCCAGTAACCCGGTAAAAATACTGACGGTGAACGTGATGGAATAGATAAAACCATCGATAAATGAATGTAATCCAATTCCCAACATCGGCACGAGTCCGATACCGTAATGGACATCCCGGTCGGCCTTATCACACACAAACGCGCTGATAAACCGATTGAACAGGTGCAACCCTAAATACCCTCCCAAGAGAAAGAAGGGCGCGGCAGGATCCATGGAAAAGGCTTTGGGGACAATGTGTAAAAAGGATACCGAAATCAGGACGCCTGCCGCGAAACAAACAAAATAGATGGTATGCTCGCGGCCCCATCGCTCGAAACGGCGTATAACGTAGATGCCGGTGGAGGTCACCAAAGCGGCCAGTACGCTTGCTCCAAACGCCGTCCAGAAGGTGTTTTCCATGTCTATAGTTCCAGTGAGTTCGCCCAGAGACCGTGGATGTTACAGTAGGAAAGCGCATGGAATGCCTTGAAATCCTCAATGTGATTTACCTGAAAACGTATATTGGGATTTGAAAAAAAAGGTGCACATACTGCACGACCCAAGGCAATGACCTTATCGTTATTTCCCCTCACTCCATAAAGCTCAATCCAGACAATGTGATGTTCCACCGTGTTGGGATGGGGTTCACCATGGCCCACAACAACCCGAACGATGTCTTTTTTACTCCGATGCCCCTTGCCAATTTCCATATGGGGGAGATGCTTCTCTTTCCCTTCATTTTTTCCTGTCTTAATCAGTGCTGTAAAATCCATTTTTTCCTCCTTTCATCATATACGTAGATCAACATGACCCGGTTCTCCACACTTCGGAATATAGCTCTTAACATTTTTGAAGTTATCCTTCTCCCCACATTCAGGACGAATAGCGGGAGGCATTGATGCCGTACAAAGAAGGCCACACGCGGGGGCATATATCTCCCTGGAATTTATCATCGCCTCTGTACCCACAGTGTGCAAAGACCCAATTCTCTTGTCTGTTTTCCATTTCATCATCCCCTTTCGTTCTGATCTTGCATACCCCTCCTTGGGCTGCTTTAGATAAAAGCATGAAGTATTCCATTTATTCATTTAACCCAGGGTCCATCTCTAGATTAAGAGTGGGATAATTGGCCACGGGAATGGTTGTTTAAGTCTCCGTCACGGTGATTGCTTCTGCTTCGCAGACCTCAATGCAACTTTCGCAACCGAGACATTCCTCCGCATTGACCGGTACTGATTTTTCATCTATAATTTCATAGACATCTACCGGGCAAATCTCCGCGCACTCGCCGCAGCCAACACATTTTTCCACATCAACTTTCACATCGTACATGACCACTAATCTCCCTTTCGGCAAAGCGATTATAATTATATCGAGAAACAGGCTTTATTCCCGTGCCATAGCGGTTCCGCACTTGGCGCATTGCTGCTCGTAACAGGGAACCCCCAATTGATGGCAATATTATTAAATCGGATCGATTTACCATGGAACCGCCTCTCTGATGGAGTTTGGGCTTTCAAATGTTGAAAGGTTTTGTTTTCGATCTTCTAAATCAGGGGGAAACCATCTTGAATTTAGAAATCAGAGAGATATTTCTCAATCATTTCCTCAGAAAAAAGATGCGGCGCTCCTGTAACGACCTTAATCCCAGCTTTTTGAAATAAACCTACGGCGATTTCGTTCATATTTCCCACAATAAGCAAATCGACATTATGTTGCCGAAACCAGAGCGGAAGCATACAAGACCGAATGTTTGGACGGACCAAGCGTTTTCTTTGGATTTTATGATTCTCCGTATCCAACAGGATGACCTGCTCGAATTCTTTAAAATTTGCTGCAAAACGCTGTTTCTGAACAGGTACCGCCACTCTCATAACGCTCCCCCCTACCCAATAATCACCAATGACATGGTAGTTGCAAACTTCGGGCATCGCTGTTTGTAGCATGGTAATCTAATGGATAAAATGTTCTTCATCCATAGTTCGGGCAGACACGATATCCACCACATAAATCCGCTTACCTGCCCGCCGGGATTTTCTTGTGGCCAGGACTGCGTACGCTTAATAGGGGAACGGAAGAACGTCGAAACATCTTTTCCGCAGTTGAACCAGCGAGTACACCTGTCAAATTGCTGCGGCCTTTGGCTCCCATCACTACGAGATCTATGTCCTCCGTCTCTATCGTTTTTAACAGCTCGCGGAACGGCACCCCTTCACGGAAAACGATTTTATTCGGCAGATGGCTGCAATCGGTCTCTTCAATCAAACCTTCGATCAACTGCAGGCGTTCTTCCTTTTGTCTTTTAAGCCACTCTTTTACTGAAAAGGCACCGGTTTCCATTGCAGCCTTTTGCAGAACCGCTATGTCCCTGTTATTAATTACATTGATAATAATTAATTCGCTCTTGATGCATTTTGACAGCGTTCCAGCATAGTTCAGGATATCCCCGGAATATTCTGAAAGGTCGATGGCCGCCATGACCTTTTTGATCGTTTTCATGCGTTACCTCCTTGAGGAGGCATTCTTCCGCATTGATCGGAAGGCTCAACGCACTCGTTACAGTCAAAAAACTTCTCATCGTCAATCTTTACATGGTGCATGAGCATTGACCTCCTTTTCGGCAAATTGATAGTAATACCGGAAAATAAGCCCTATTCCCGGACCATGGCCGTTCCGCAATTAGAGCAATGCTGATCGTAACAGGGGGTCCCCAATTGATGTGCTACTCTTTCACCACAGTTGGGGCAGACACAATATCCACCCGGACCTGCCGCAAAACCGCCTCCCTTGCTCCGACCACCGCCACCTTGACCTCTCATTCCCCTACCTGTTCTAGCTCCTTGCCCTCTTGGGCCTGTTCCGTCTCCTCTTGGCATTTCATCCCCCTCCTTTGATTCTGATTTAATATGTTGGATCCCGAATGTTCCGATTCAGCATTGCAAAAAGATTGAGTCATTGCTTACATTTTATCGCTCATTTTAAGTAAAGATAAAAATATTGATTAAACATGACGTTCAGACTTTTTTAATACTAACGAAAGCATAAAGTAGGCCATTAGGTTGGAAAGACACTTTGTTCATTAAAATCAATTGTTTCTGATGATAGATATTATGAAATAATTCTGTTATAGAACTCGATTTAGAAAAATTGCGAAAGTTCTTTTCTCAAAAACTCAAAATCAAGGAGTGTTCTTAAAATGATCTCAACAGATAGGGATGTCCGAAACTGGTGGGCCCTTTTGCCATACATCAAAATGTTGAAAAATTAAGAAAGCACTTTTCGCAAAATCTCTAAATCAGAGAGCCCGCCGCAAATCATATTTCAAAGTAGAAAATGGCTCAGAGTGGTAGAGGATTTGAAGAGTAAATGATTCAAACATCGTGAAAACAGCTAGTAGAATCTTCTTTGAGGAATTCCACGGCCTCGATAAAAGGAAAATTTCCTAGCGACCATGACCATATTGGGATTGAAATTCTGTTTGCAATCGAAACATCTGGCGAGGTTTTTTTTGGGGTTACGACGGTATGGAATTCTTGGCATAAGGGGAGACGAAATCAATACCCTGAGATTAGACAAAAAACTTTTACTCTCCGTGTTTACAAATGGTTATGCGCTACAGGTAAATACAATAAACCCTGACGGTTTCAAAATAGCCAGCTTTTCCGGCACGCTTTATGCTCTCAGAAATGCATAGCCTTTTTTAATTACCGTAGTTTTATGCGCACGTAAAAAGAGTTCACTTTCACATAAAGGTTTAAAGTAAAGAGGCGAAATGGACGGTAAACAGCTCAAATTGAAAAACGTCAAGCTTGCGGCACAACATTAAATTGCGCTCAACGTCTGAGTATGTCGTCTTTTCGCCGACTGGCCGCAACAACGGATTCCTTATAATAGACACGATCGCTCATGAGCAATATGCCCTCCCAAAATACTCTCAGACAGATGATTTCCCGATGGGTCCCTCCCCATCGGGTGCCCCGGAGTTTTCGAATTCATAATGATACCAGCGATTTTTTTCGGGTGGAATATGACGACGTGGTGATCCTGAACGGGAAACCCTATTTCATTCGCCATAATGCCAAAGAACAACGATTCGGGCTTGATGATGAAGTTAAATTCTGGGTCAAGCGGGCAATCGATTTGGAAAGCGGCGCCTTGAAAATCATGAAACTTGTTTTTTACGAAAAGTTCATATCTCGTATCGGAGACATTGAATTTGAGTGTTTTCGAAGCCCCAAAAAGGAGGCCCGCATCCTTGAACGGGTCTCCGGTCACAAAAACTTCATGCACGGATATTCAACCCGAGATGAAAAGGGAAACCTTATCCGTATTCTGGATTTTATCAAGGGAAAGACTTTGTCTGCCCATGTGGGGAATATGGGTATGGATCATGAGACCTATTACCATGAGCGCTTCCCGGTAATCCTGGATCATTTTTTCGAATGCGTGCAGGCTATCCGCTTTCTGCATGAAAATGGTGAACGGCACGGAGACATCCGACGGGATCATATCCTGATCGAACAGGAAACGGGTGATTACCGCTGGATCGATTTTGACTTCAATTACCGGCACAGGGAAAATATATACGGCTATGATCTATTCGGCCTGGGCAATGTCTTAGTATTTCTGGTGGGCATGGGAGATGTGTTGCTGCGGGACATCAGGAGGGAGGGAAAGCCTTGCGTCGGAGGGCTGAATGAAGCGGACTTGAATATCGTTTTCAATCATCGTGTGGTGAATCTCCAGAAGATTTATCCTTATATACCCGAATCCCTCAACAGGATTCTTATGCATTTTTCAACAGGTGCCAATTGGTTTTATGAGAACACGGTACAACTTCTGGAGGATCTGGAAAAGGTCAAAAACCATCATTAATCTTGTACGGTGTCCATTAAATGGCTTTCTGGTTTGCCACAAATCTTTGCCGCAAGCGTTCGGCTGTTAAGGAGGGCAAACATGACTGAGAAGGAAAAAAAATTCAATAAAAATATCCTGATCGCAGTGGATGAGTCGGATAATGCTCGTCGGGCGGTCTCCTATGTGGGGCAGCTTCTGGGAGGCCTACCCGGGTTCAAGGTCATTCTCCTGCATGTGGTTCATGAACCGGAGGAAGATTACTTCCCCACATCTACCCAAAAAGAAAAATGGCTCACTCAACACATGCTGAGAATGGACGCGTTGTTGGAAGAGTACCGTCAGCTCTTGATCAAGCAAGGATTTTGTCCCAAAGATGTGGCCGTCCGTTCAATGCTTCGCTACTGTCCCTCTATGGCGGTATGTATCCTATCGGAAAGGGATGAAACCAGATACAGTACCATCGTGATAGGAAGGCAGGGGCTTTCGCGAAATGAGGAATTTCTCTTTGGAAGCATCTCAAGCAAGGTTGTAAACCATGCGCGTAACTGCACGGTCTGGGTGGTGGAATAACTGACTTCAACAACTTTTGAAGTCTCCAATGCTTCAACTTCCAATGGAGTTTAAAAGCGGTAACATGCCTGACACACCGAGCACATGAAATGAGCAAAATCAGATTACCGAACGAAAGGCAACTGGAGTATTTTTATCTTTAGACTGAAAGTCCCCCGCTGTTTAGGGTGGCACGCTTTATGCTTTGATGAATCCATGTTTGACTATTTCGAATTCAAGTACACCAAAATGTTTGAAAGGAGGGATATGACGTCATGGCATCCAATTTTAAAATCCTCAGGCATCAAAACGGAGATAATCTTCACCTGAAACTTGCGGGCGACTTTGATGGGACATCCGCATGGGAAGTATTCAATGACTTGAAAAGAAATTGCCCCAAAGTTTCGAGGGTGTTTATCCATTGCGGTTGCCTGAAAAAAATAGATCCCTTCGGACGGGACGTGTTTTGGGACAATATGAAAACGCTGCCTGAAACCTGCACAAATTTTTTGTTTACCGGAAAACAATCCAGACGGATTTCACCTGAAAAAAAATGGTGTCTGTAGCCTTTTTTAAACAGAAGCCCGGGGAGGGCAAACATAATTCAGATAAGGAGGTAGTAGATATGGTAAAAATACAAAAAATTCTATTTCCCATTGATTTAACGGATAATTCATCAAAAGTTATTCCCTATGTATTGTCTCTTTCCGAGAAATACGGAAGCGAAATCTGCCTGCTTCACGTGGTAGAGGATTTTGCCAAATGGGGCGGCGGGATTTATATTCCCCATATCCCCTTGGACCAGTATCGGGAAGACGCCCTCAAAGGTGCTGAAAAGGCCCTTGACAAAGTTTGCGAAGAAAAATTGAAGGGTTGTCCCAGATTTCAAAAGAAGATTGCCTACGGCGATCCGGCCCAGGAAATTCTTAATGCCATTGAGTCTGAAGATATAGATGTGGTGGTCATGGGAACCCACGGGAGAAAGGGTTTGGAGCATGTGATTTTTGGAAGTGTGGCGCGAAAAGTGGTCAGAAGATCTTCCGTTCCCGTCTTTACCGTTAATCCCTACAAGGTTAAATGAGCTTGGAAAGAGATGACTATGAAAGCGAGGGTTACAGAGGTTCGTGGGAGCACGAACCTCTGTTTTGCAGGGTTAAAGGATTCAGGCTTGGGCCGTAGGCGCTATGCTCGAAAGGCAGCCATCTCTCCATAAACATTTATCCTCGTTGCATATGGTTACCCTTTCCGTGGCGAAACACGCCAAGTTATTTTCCGCCTGTTGGATTGCGCGGATAATTTCCTCTTTTTTCATCCTGTACGTGTTGACATTCATACGTTTTGCCATCTTCCTTATGTCGTTGATTTTCATGTGGTCTCTCCTCCATCTTTTTAACCACCCGTGTTAGAGATTCCTCAATGGTTTTGTTAGTAAAGGGCTTTTCGATGAAACCCCGAATCCCTAACTTCATTGCCTCTGAAACAATATCATCACTCTTATATGCAGTGATGAGGATCGTCATTATATGTGGCTGTGTACTACGAATATGTCTGAGAAACTCCAGACCGTCCATGCCCGGCAATCTGTAGTCGGTGAGCAAAATATCATAGTCATGTTTTTTTAACGCTTCCACGCCCTCTTCGGCAGTCTCAAGTGTTGTTAAATGGCAGCCCTCACTTTCAAAGTATAGGGCCAAGGAATCTCTTATCCATTCATCATCATCGACAAGCAATATTTCCATTCTTTTGAGCTTTTTGAAAAGGTTCATCTTCACCTCTCAAGCGTGAAAAATTCCAAAATATAGTTAGGCATTTCAATTTATTCAAAATTGGAACGAAACGGTTTTCTCTTCTGCCCCTACCGATGCATAATGTGTACCCATATAACATCATCAGAATAAACCATGGACATTCAAATCGTTAGCCACGCCAACCTTACAGAAGGAATTCATAGGAACAGCAGATTTAGAAAAATTGCTAAATGGCATGTAGAATATATTCGAAATAAAGAGAACCGAACATATACCAGCAAACTGAATTCAGTCCATTGACGAAAGGAATTTATTTTTTTGCAGTTTTCTATGGTGGTAACGAAAGGTGTGATGGTTCATGTTAAGGAGTTTGGCAGCCTTACTTTCATTCCCATCCGCCATTTTCAGGGCCGCTTCAATATAATGCCTGTCCAGGGATTCCTGGATCGCGGCAAAGTCGATACCCGCAGCTGGAAGAGGCGGAAATGTTGTATGGCTCTCGCCCTGCCCAAATGCCTCACCCTCATTCGGAACCTTAATGTTGAGATCTTGATCTTCCAGTTCCGGTCCTTTCCCGATGAGAACCCCTCTTTCAATAATGTTTTTCAGTTCGCGGACATTACCCGTCCAGTTATGCACCATTAATGCGCTCTCAGCCCTTGGCGAAATGCCGGTAAATATCTTACCGAATTTGCGGCTGAATTCGTACAGGAAATGCATGGCGATAGGAAGAATATCATCGCGGCGTTCATTCAACGATGGAACCTGGACCTTAATGACGCTCAGCCTGAAATAGAGATCTTTTCTGAACCGGTCTTTTGTTATCATGTGGTCTAAATCTTTGTTGGTGGCGGAGACGACTCTGGTTTGGATTTGTCGTTTCTTTGTCCCGCCGACCTTGTAAAATTCACCTTCCTCAAGAAATCGAAGAAACTTTGCCTGTGCTTCCAGACTCAAATCACCCACCTCATCAAGAAAGAGGGTCCCGTCTGCGGCCTCCTCTATGAGGCCTTTCTTACCGGTTGCACTTGCTCCGCTAAAGGCCCCTTTTTCATATCCGAAGAGTTCACTCTCAATCAGGTCTTTTGGAATGGCCGCGCAATTGACGGTCATCAGAGGCCCTTTGGAATTGGGACTTCTGTAATGGATGGCGCTGGCAAGGAGTTCCTTGCCCGTACCCGTCTCCCCAAGGATCAGGACAGGGGTATCAGGGCTTTTGGCCACCATCCCTATAAATTCCATTACGTTCTGGATCGCTTTGCTCTCCCCTATGAAACATGGAAGGCTTTCCTTGAGATAATTCTCCTGTAGGGTCTCGATCTCCTTCCTTAATCGGATGGTTTCAAGGGCGTTGCGAATGCTTACTTCGAGGGCATCCATGTGAAGCGGTTTCACCACATAATCGTGGGCCCCGACCTTCATAGCGGAGATCACCGTTCCAAGATCTTCATATGCGGTGATCATTATGATCATCGTATCAGGGTAGCGTCCCTTGATGATGCCGAGCGCTTTAACCCCGTCCATGCCCGGCAATCCGATGTCGAGCAGGACAAGGTCAGGCGGCCCATTTTCCATGGCCGCGATGGCGGCCTCGGCCGTGGAAAAGGTTTTAACCTGGTAGTCCGGCTCAAGGGCCATGGAAACCCCTTCCCTGATGGTCTCTTCATCGTCAACGATATAGATGGAATAAATTATCTTATTTGCCATTGGGCTAACCCCGCGTTGTTTCGGGCGTTGCGTATTTCGGCTTCTTTATGGGGATTTCAATCCGAAATTCAGCCCCGCCCCACCTGCCTTCAGAAATCGTCAGCAATCCGCCATGATCTGTAATGATTCTGTTGCAGAGACTTAGCCCTATCCCCGTACTTTCGGTTTTGGTGGTGTAGAAAGGATCAAACACTTTTTCTCTCAAATTCAAGGGAACGCCGGGGCCGGAGTCGGAGACCTTTACTAAAATAAGGTCATTTTCAGCCAACGAAGTGATCTCTATTTGTTTTACACCCTCCATCTTATTCATGGCTTCAGCTGAATTGGTAATCAGATTTAAGATGACCTGTTCGATTGACTGCGGATCCGCATGAACCATTGGTAGACCTTCAGACAGGTTTTTTTCAATCTTGATGTCTCTTTTGCGTAAGGTGACGGAAGCGAGGCCGATAGCATCTTCAATGGTCTGATTTACGTTTGTCGAAACCAACCTGGGTGCGCTCGGTTTGGAAAAATCCATGACTCTTCTGATCACTGACTCAATCTTATTTGATGCCGACTGGAGCATCCCCAGAATTTGTGTCACCTTTCCTAAACTCTCTTCCTTATCGTAAATTTTTTCCAACGTATTCAAATATATATTGATTCCCGAAAGCGGATTTCTTATTTCATGGGCAATGCCGGCGGCCACACGCCCCAGGGAGGACATCTTATCCTGAATCTTCAAAGAAGTTTCCAACTCCCTGGCACGGGTAATATCCATCATATTGATCAATATGGCATCTTTTCCCTGGTATTCGATGGCGCTCGCCTGGCAACGTACCCATTTGAGATCAAGGCCGGTCCCCACTTTTTTCGAAGGGTAAAACCTGAAATCCGTTTCCTGGATTCGAACCATTTTAGATGATATGTTCCTGTAAAATTTTTCCACTTTTTCAATATCATCAGGGTGGATGGTCTCTATTTCCACCAGTTTTGTTTTTCGGGGTAAAGGTCCAAAGAGTCTTTCCTGTAAAGGGTTTTGATAGACGACCTGGTCATTTTGGATAATGGAAATCCCGGTAATTGAATTTTCCACCAAATCCCGAAACCGCCTCTCCGTTTCAAATAATGCCGCTTCCGCCCGTTTGCGCTCAACGATTCTTCCGAGTCTTTCGGCAATAACATTTAAAAGGGTTCTCTCTTCTTCCAGAAAGGGATCTTTTTTCCACGCCGGGCCTGCTTCCAGATAGCCGACCTCCAATCTGCCGATTTTCTCTCCATGGGAAATGATATGCGCGACCTGCCGCCATCTAGCCGCCTCATATTTGGTTGTTTTAAACGCCTTCCCCTCCAGGGTGATTCGTGCACAAGTGATTTCAGGGTACTGCATGGCTGGGGGAATGAGGTCAAGGGTGCCCTGAACTATCTCGTTCAACGAGGTGCCGCTTTTCTCAACTAAATTGGAAAGGGCGTAAAGACAATTCAGTTCCTTGACGCGTTCATCAAGTCTGTGCATCGTTTCGTGCAACGCATCTTCAGTCTTTTTTCCATCGCTGACATCCTGCAAAGTTTCCATAATTTCACTCAGGCGCCTTCGCGGAGAGGTGGTGCTTTTTCATGAGGGCTGAAAAATTGGATCGTTGCATGCCCACCCGTTTAGATGCGTGGGTGATATTTCCTTTGGCGCTGGAAAGGGCTTTTTGAAGAAAGGCGCGTTCAATTTGACCGAACTGCTTTACCAGCATCTCCTGTTTGACGCTTTTGAGCTCATCCAATGTTTCAGGAATTGTACCGCGGGTTTGAATCCGATCCGCGTCCAGCTGATCCGTAAGGCTGCCATAGCCCAGGATGCCATCATCGGCCATGATCACCAGACGTTCCACCACATTTTTGAGCTGGCGAACATTGCCCGGCCAGTCATGGTTTATCAAAAATTCCAGCGCATCGTCTGAAAACCCATCAATGTGCTTTTCCACCTGTTGGCAGTATGTTCTCAGAAAGTGGTAGAGCAATTTTGGGATATCATCTCTCCTTTCCCTGAGGGGTGGGATAAAGACTGGAAAAACATTTAGTCGATAGAAAAAATCCTCCCGGAATTCGCCTTTCTCAACCATTTCTTTAAGGTCCCGGTTGGTGGCCCCGATGATCCGAACATCCGATTTTTTAGGCCGGTTGCCTCCTACCGGCATATATTCATGGGTTTCAAGGGCTCTCAATAGCTTGGCCTGAGTGGTCATGTCCAGGCTGGCCACCTCATCGAGGAAAAGGGAGCCGTGGTTGGCCATCTCAAAAATACCCTCCTTTTCCTTAACGGCACCGGTAAATGCGCCTTTGACATGTCCGAACAGTTCACTTTCTAACAAGGAGGAAGAGAAGGTACTGCAATCTACGGCCACAAAACGTGCGGCAGCTCTTTTGCTGTGAGCATGAATGGCTCTGGCAAATAGTTCCTTACCCGTTCCGCTTTCTCCCCACAGGAGTACTGTACTGTCGGTGGGGGCTACTCTCTGGATGCCCTCAAATATTCTCAGGATTTTCGCGTTTTCTCCGATGATATTGCTGAAATTAAAGCGTTCGGCAAGTTGTTGTCGCAAGGAAACATTTTCCTCTTTTAAACGTTTGCTTTCAAGCGCCTTTTTAACGGCAATGGAAAGCTCATCGTCGGAGAACGGTTTCGTCAGGTAGTCGAAGGCGCCTGACTTCATGGCATCAACGGCGTTTTGTACGGAAAAATGACCTGTCATAACAATGATGTGCTCGCCAGGTTTTTCCTTTGAAACAGCCTTCAGAATATCCATGCCGTCCAGATCCGGCAGCTTCATGTCCAAGAGGACCACATCGTAAGCACCTTTCAGGATGGCATCCAGCCCTGATTGTCCGTTCATCCGAATGTCAACGGAATAGTTTTTATCCGCAAGCGCCATGCGACATCCGTTGCAGATGGTCTGTTCATCGTCGACAACAAGGATACTGACAGGGTCCATTATTCTGTCCTTTCAGTTCTTCAGCCCGTACCTGGAACCCATAGAGCCGTATGGACAATCATCAGCCGGAGTTTTCGGAGCGGGCCTCACTCAGAAAATCAAGCTGAATCGCCTTGAGGTTTCTGCTTTCGGTGACGATTACGTCCACGCCCGCATCAGAGAAGACATAGCCGGGCCCTTTCCTTCAAACCCTTTAGGAGTATAAACCGTATCCACGCCTTTTTCCAGGAGCCACTCGCTGACCTTGATCCCTTTTCCCTTCTCCTCGCCCGCAAAGGGGTTGTTCTCATAGGCTTCCGAGAGCAAAACGCCGTCCCGCTCTCGGACTGTGGCCACATAGAAAAAGGGGCGGTGCCGAAATGTTCGGAGATACCCTGCCGATCAGCCTTGATGGGGATCGCCGCGGTTCGGGTTTCCCGTTTTTGTGGTGCGTAATGAATCAGGATTTGATCCACATGGGCAACAGCCGCTCTGATACGTTTCTCAATTTTCTGACTCACCAGATGGGCTTTCTCAAGATTTCTGGCCTTGATGATGATGTCCGCTTCTATAAATTTGTACTGGCCCGAGTTTCTTCCCCACAGACCATTGATGGAAATCACCCTCGGGTCCTTTAGGATAATGGTTTTGACGTGGTCGAGGGTTTCAAAATCGAGGGAGGCATCCAGCAGCACGCGAAACGCGTCCACGAAAATGCCGGCGCCGGCTTTGAAAATCAGCAGTACCACCGCCATGGCCGCGATTCGGTCCAGTTCCAGGCCGAAAAGCCCACCCACAAGTCCCGCGAGAATCACACCGGAAGACATCATATCCGTACGAATATGTTTGGCGTCGGCAATGAGGCTGGGAGAGCCGATGGCATTTCCTTGACGCAGCTCATATCGGGAAAATCCAAAGGTGATGCCCATGGCCATCACCAGCCCTGCCATGGCATAGGGAAGGTATTGTGTTTTAAGCTTAAAGGGTTCACAAAAAGCCGTCATGACAATCTCATACCCCGCCAAAAAGATGAATATGGAGGTGAGCAGACTGACAAAATTCTCAACCTTGTAGAGCCCGTAGGGAAAATGCTTTGATTTTCGTTTGCTGATTTTGATTCCAGCCAGAACCGTAATGGAAGAAACCACATCCGTGGAGGAATGAATGGCATCCGCCAGCAGCGCAACCGATCCTGAAAGATAGGCGAGGCTTCCCTTGATAAGCACCAAAAGTGCGTTTGCGCCGACGGAATAAACGCCGATCTTTTCCTCGCGGCGCATCATGGGTCGGCCGATCCTTTCCTGGGTCCGCCCAGGTTTTTCAGCAAGGCAAAGGTGCCCGGATTTGGGTACAATTGGTCCTGCAACGCAATGGATATCCAGCCTTTTTCTTCAGAAACCACAATCGCCAGCGCGTCGCTGGCCCGGCTGAGACCCAGCGCGGCACGATGCCGGGTGGCCAGTCCCAGCCGCTCTATTTCAGCGGAGTGGGGCGACATGGGAAGCAAAACGCCGGCCTTCTGAATCCTGGCGTTGTAAATCATAACGGCCTCGTCATGGAGAGGGCTTCCGGGATAGGTTCGGCGAAAATTGACATCATGAAATCCATTTTTCTATCTCAACAGGGTTAAACGCCTGACACCCCTGATCTGCCGGAAATTGGCGCCTTGGCTCACGCACCTCAAGGCCAATTCGGGGTTCAGCACCTTTGTGCCCGACACGGCATCCACACCGTGGTCAAAAAGGACAGGGCTCATCGGCGCGGTATCACCCAGCAGCATCACATAGGCGCTCGGGCTGCAAAGTTCCAGAAGGTGATCCAGGGTATGGTTTGTCAGGGCCGTCCCTGTGATGGCGACAACATCGGCCCGAGGAATCAGGTTTTCCGCCGCGCCCTCATGGCGATCACCCTCCTTCGGGTTCTTCTCCATAACCCAGACCTCCCGTGCAATCTCCCGAACCTTGGAAATAAATGGAAAGTGACCCACGATGGCCACCCGCTTGTCTCTCCCCTTTTCTCTAATTAACGCAGCGGCATTGAGCTCAATGCAGGAATTTTCTTGTATTTCCAGAAGCGAGTTGATGGTGGCCATTCCGATCGCCGCCTCAAGGATACTGTTGGAATAGGCCAACCGGGCCAGTTCCCGAGGGGTTTTTTCCAATAAGAACCCGGGTTCCTTGATCATCGGAGGTTTCTGCCGAAGGGCATCGTGCGGCAGGGTTGCCGCCAAACCACAGTTATGCGTCAAAACGCCCGTATGAAAGACACCTTGGCGGATATCCTTCACGGTCGCATCATCGTTCAATGTGGACAGCAAATCATCAAGAATCACCATTCTTCCCTTTACCTTTCCACCGGCACCCTCGCCACTCATTCTTTGGGGAAATTAATTTGAACACCGATCCGTTGCCCAGTTCACCCTTCACAACTACCTGACCGCCGTGGGCTTCCACTACGGCCTTGACGGTGGCAAGCCCAAGGCCAAAGCCCTCCTTCGTTTCAGCGCTTTTCCCAAGATTAAATGATTTATTTAAGACATAATCAATAGTTGTGCCAATTTACCATGGATCAAGTTGGCAGCCAAGCCAAATAAATACAACGTACTGGAATGACCAGTTAAATTTATTTTCAAAAAGTGAAACAAAGGTTGTGCCCCAAAAGAATGGCCTGTCATAGAGTCGCAAAAAAAAGATTGTCTTGAAGCGTAGGGTCTTATGATTGAGACCCTGTCAGCCATCTCCTCAGTCTGATCAACTCTTCTAAAATTTCAGCAACTACCTGCTATTCTTGCCTTATTGTGAGTTCCCTGAAATTTTCCGCAAAACGGCATACAAATTGCTGAGCTGCTATGCATTGGAGGATTATGGCAAATGAAGGTCGCAGTAACCGTTTGGGAAAATCGCATTTCGCCTCTTTTCGATGCCACGCGAACACTGCTTATTGCAGAAATTCGTAATGGCGCCGTCATCGAAAAGCATCTGGTGCCCTTTAATTGCCTCTCCCCGTTTTCCCGGGCTTTGACCCTGGAAGAATTGGGGGTGGAGATCCTCATCTGTGGCGGCGTATCCGATTATTTTGCCAGAATTATTGAGGCCCGCAACATTCGAATCATTCCCTTTGTGGCGGGACGGGTTGACGAGGTTGTCGAAGCGTATTTGCAAGATGGGCTTTGTCACAAGAAATTTCAAATGCCGGGATGCGGCGACAGGACAACCGTGAAACAACGAAGGAGGAGAGGACATGAAAATTGCAGTAAGCAGTAACGGCAATAATTTGGATTCTCAAATCGATCCACGCTTTGGAAGGTGTATGGTTTTTTTGATTGTGGATACCGATGACATGAGTTTTGAGGCATTCAACAACGAGAGCATCGCATTGGGGGGCGGCGCCGGCATACAGGCGGCGCAGTTTGTGACTTCCAAAGGCGCAAAGGCAGTTCTCACCGGACATGTGGGCCCAAATGCGGTAAAGGCACTCACGGCGGCAGGGGTATCGGTTTTTGTGGGCCAGGCGGGAACCGTTAGAGAAGCCCTTGAGCGATACAACAGCGGAAAATTGGAACCCACCCAGACGGCCAATGTATCCGATCATTACGGCATGAGTGATGGCGGAAGTGCCCAAACAACGGATCCCGGCGACAGTGGCGGCGACCGTGCTCAAAATACGGTTCCCGGATCCGGCGGCAGCCCGGCTGGCAGAGGTCGTGGCATGGGTGGTGGCGGCAGAGGCTGTGGCATGGGTGGTGGCGGCAGAGGCCGCGGTATGGGCGGCGGTGGCAGAGGCTGTGGCATGGGCGGCGGCAGAAATCGGGTTTAAAAATATTCGAGGAGAGCATGTAAAATGGCAACGGGAAACATCGATCAAAAGGATCAACACCGAATGCAGGATCTTGAAATAAAGGAAAGCCTGCTTCGAATCAAACATAAGATACTGGTCATGAGCGGCAAGGGTGGTGTTGGAAAAAGCAGTGTGGCAACATACCTTTCAGTGGCGCTGGCCCGAAAGGGATACAAGGTGGGGTTGATGGATGTGGATCTTCACGGCCCCAGTATCCCTCGCATGCTGGGACTGAAGGGAGGGCTTCAGGAGGGCACGGGAACGCGGAAGGCAAAGCCCGTAGCGTATCTTCCCAATATGGAGGTCATTTCCATTGAAAGCCTGCTGGGAGAAAACAAGGACGCCGCCACCATCTGGCGGGGACCCCTCAAGATCGGTGTAATACGGCAGTTCATTTCCGATCTGGAATGGAATGATCTTGACTACCTGATCATCGATTCTCCGCCGGGGACCGGCGATGAACCCCTGACGGTGGCCCAGACCATCCCCGACGCGTTGGCCCTTATTGTGACGACACCCCAGGAGGTTTCTCTGGCAGACGTCCGAAAATCCATTAATTTCTGCCGGCAGGTCAAAATGGAAATCCTTGGTTTGGTTGAAAACATGAGTGGGCTTTTGTGCCCTCATTGTGGGAAATCCATTGACCTGTTTAAAACCAGCGGCGGTATGCTGACTGCAAAAAGAGAAGGGCTTACACTGCTGGGAACACTTCCCCTTGAACCCCAGGTGGTGCAGAACGGCGATGTCGGCAGCATGGGGATTCTGGATGATACCTCACTTCCCATCACAAAGGAATTCAACAAGATGGTGGAGTTGATCGTGCAGTTGACGAAGGACCGAAAAAAGGTATCTCCCAAAACCCAATCGGAATTTCCGGTCCTGAACAAGGGCCAAATAAAAAGTAAAATGCTGGTTGTACCGGTAAGCGAGGGAAAATTGAGTTCTCATTTCGGGCACTGTGAGCAGTTTGCCTTTATTGAAACCCTGAATGGCAAAATCGTCAAGACCGAGTTCCGAAATCCACCTCCCCATGAACCCGGCGTTCTGCCTCAATGGCTTCATGAGCAGGGCGCTAATGTGGCTATTGTGGGCGGAATGGGTGAAAGCGCACAGCAGCTCCTCAAAGACAACGGCATTGAAGTGATTTTGGGCGCCCCCATGGATTCCCCGGAATCTCTGGCCCGCCAATATCTTACCAATACCCTGATGCCGGGTGATAACCGCTGTGATCATTGAGGAAATTAAAATGCAGCAACACCGAAACGGGAGTCAAAAACAGATGGGAGAGGATCTGAACCGTTTTGCAGACCGGTTGCAGAATCAGATTTTTGAGGACACCCGGTCCGTATATGGCGAGCGGGCTTTTGAACGATGGCAGAACATGCGCTATATGGCCGCCATGGAGGATCCGGATGGTTACGCGCGGGTTACCGGTCCATGCGGTGACACCATGGAAGTCTTTCTTAAATTTCGAAACGATCACGTTCAGGACGCATCCTTTCAAACGGACGGTTGCGGCAACAGTGCCGTATGCGGGTCCTTTGCGGCGGAACTGGCATTTGACAAAACACCCGACGAGCTACTTGAAATCACCGGTGAGAAAATCCTTGAAGTCCTGGGGGGGTTCCCCGAAGGAGATCGGCACTGCGCCTTCCTGGCCGCCGAAACCCTTCAAGAAGCGCTGAATAACTATATGATCAGACAGCGAGACATGAGCCACGGCTAAAGGAGCCAATGATGATCGTCAGTATCGCAAGTGGAAAAGGGGGTACGGGAAAGACCACCATCGCTACAAATCTGGCGGTTTCCGTGGATACCCCGGTCCAAATCCTGGACTGTGATGTGGAAGAACCCAATGCCCATCTGTTCCTGCGGCCTCGGATGGAAGAAAGCCGCACCCTCACCACCCCGGTGCCCGAGGTGGACATGGAGAAATGCACCCTTTGCGGCAAATGCGGGGACATCTGTCAGTTCAGGGCCATCGTGGTCATTGGGGAAACCGTATTGCCCTTTGTGGAAATGTGCCACAGCTGCGGGGGGTGCATGGAAGTGTGCCCGGAAAAGGCCATCACCGAGACCACGCGGGAGCTGGGTTATATTGAAAGGGGACGGCTGAACGGGGTGGAATTTGTCCATGGAAAGCTGCGGGTGGGAGAAGCCATGTCGCCACCCATTGATCAAGGCCGTAAGGGCATACGCCCGTCCGGACGTTTTGACCATTATCGACGCGCCGCCGGGAACCTCCTGTCCCGTGATTTCCGCCATGAAAGGGGTGGATTTCGTGTTACTGGTCACCGAACCCACCCCTTTCGGCCTTCATGATCTAAAGCTGGCGGTAGGGGCCGTTCGCATTCTGAACATTCCCTGCGGCCTTGTCATCAACCGATCGGATATGGGGGACAAGGAGGTTTTGAACTACGCGAAAGCTGAAAATATTCCGGTCCTGATGGAGATCCCCTTTGATCGAAAAATCGCTGAAGCCTATTCAAGGGGCGACATGATTGTTACAGCCATACCCGAAATGAAAGGAAAATTTGTTCAATTGTATCATGACATAGCGGCAATTGCAGGGAGGAGCCTGTCATGAAAGAAATCGTAATTATAAGCGGCAAGGGAGGGACGGGGAAAACCAGCATTGTTTCAGCCTTTGCATCACTGGCCGAAAACAAGGTCCTCTGTGATGCGGATGTGGATGCGGCGGATCTTCATCTCATCATGGCGCCGGAAATACAGGAACGTCACGACTTTGATGCCGGCCACAGGGCGAAAATCGATTTGGATAAATGCACGGAGTGCGGGCTCTGCCGGGAGCTGTGTCGATGGGATGCCATCAGCGAGGATTATGTGGTCGACGGAATCGAGTGTGAAGGATGCGGGGTCTGCTTTTATTTCTGCCCTGAAAAAGCGATCGCAGTTTCCCATTAACACCTGCGGCGAGTGGTATATTTCCAATACGCGTTTCGGCCCCATGGCCCACGCACGCCTGGGCATTGCGGAGGAAAACTCCGGAAAGCTGGTGGCCCTCATTCGCGGGAAAGGGAGGGAACTGGCCGAAGAAAAGGGGATTGAGTATCTCATCACCGACGGCCCCCCCGGCGTGGGCTGCCCGGTCATTGCGTCCATTGGCGGCGCTTCGGCAGTTCTGATTGTCGCTGAACCCACGGTTTCCGGAAAACACGATATGGAGCGCGTGTCGGAACTGGCGGCATTCTTCAAAGTGCCGGCAATGCTGTGCGTGAATAAATTTGATATCAACCCGGAAATGGGAAAAGCCATTGAAACCTTTGCAGAGGGAAAGAACGTAAAGCCCATCGGTCGTGTTTCCTTTGATCCCGACTTCACCCGGGCCATGGTGGCGGAAAAGACCATTGTGGAATTTAATGAACAGGGCGAAGCCTGCAGGGAGGTCAAGACCATTTGGGAAAATGTGGTGGCAAACCTCAAATAAAAGTCCCGTGCAACAGCAACCATAAGGAGGATCTTAAAATGCCAAGAGGAGATGGAACAGGACCGAGAGGCCGGGGCGCTGGAACAGGTCGTGGGTCGGGCGGAGGTCAAGGAGGGCAGGGTCGAGGCCGAGGTGGCGGCGGGAAGGGCCGTGGCGGTATGGGAGCGGGGCCGGGAGGCAACTGCGTTTGTCCCAGCTGCGGTGAAAAGGTGGCGCACCAGTTGGGGATCCCCTGTTATGACCGGAAGTGTCCCAAATGCGGGGCGTCCATGACACGGGAATAGGCAGCATCTTAAAAGGGCCTGGTGATGTCCGCATTGTTCATCAGGCCAGATACTGTTCCAGTTTTTCGCTGAGCGATACGGGCCAGATTTCTTCAAACAGAAATGCCTGAATTTCCTCCTTGCTGAGACTTCTCATGATATCCGCCGGCAGATCCCTCAATACTTCCATTCGGCCGGGTAGCGGTTCCTTGTTTTTGCTTTCCTTTTTCTCTTCCATTATATTGTTTTCTCCATGTTTTCTATTTTGTTTTATCCCAGATAGGCTTCTTTGACCTTTGGGTTGTTGAGCAGTTCACAGCTCTGATCCTCGAGGACCACGCGGCCCGTTTCAATGACGTAGCCGTAGTCCCCCAGTTCCAGGGCGGCGTTTGCGTTTTGTTCCACCAGAAGTACGGTCAACCCGTCTTCCCGGATTTGGCCGATGATGGCCATGATCTGTTCCACAATGAGCGGCGCAAGCCCCAGCGAGGGTTCATCCAGCAGAAGGAGCCTGGGCGATGCCATGAGCGCCCGGGCGATGGCCAGCATCTGCTGCTCTCCACCCGAAAGAGTGCCGCCGTTCTGCCCGTGTCGCTCTTTCAGGATGGGAAAAAGAGCAACGCTTCTTTCCATGAGAGTTTTGACTTTTTTGCGGTCCCGGTGCAGGTACCCGCCCAGGATCAGATTTTCCTTCACCGTGAGGTCGGGAAATATCCGCCGTCCCTCAGGGACCTGCACCACGCCCCGCCGAACAATTTCTTCCGGCGGCAGTTTGTGAATCACATCCCCGTAAAGGGTGATGCGTCCCTCTCGAATGCCCTGAATGCCGCTGATTGCCATGAGAGTGGTCGATTTCCCCGCCCCGTTGGCGCCGATCAGGCAACAGATGCTTTTTTCCTTAACATGGAGGGTGATGCCTTTGAGCGCATGAATTTTTCGATAATAACTGTGTACATTTAGAAGCTTCAACATACGCCTTTGCCCCCTCCCAGGTAGGCGTCGATGACCTTCTGGTTCTCTCGAACCGCATCGGGCGTCCCTTCCGCAATCAGTCTGCCGTAATCAAAGACATAGATGTAATCCGCCAGATTCATCATGACCTTCATATCATGTTCAATGATCAGGACCGCGGTGCCGCCCTCACGGATTTTTCGAACCAGTTGAATCAGGTCTTCCGATTCCCTGGCGTTCATGCCGGCGGCCGGTTCGTCAAGCAGAAGAAGTTTCGGTTCCGTTGAGAGCGCCCTGGCGATTTCCAGGCGGCGCTGTTCACCGTAAGCCAGGGTATCGGCCAGATCGAAGGCCTTTTCTTCAAGACCCACAAAGCGCAGAAACTGCAGCCCTTCTTTTTCGGCGGCGGCCTCTTCTTTTTGCTGAAAACGGGTTTTAAAGAGGGTGTTGCCCAGCCCGGAGTGCATGCGGCCGTGCCGGCCGATTTTGACGTTGTCCAACACGCTCAGGTTGAAAAAGAGGCGTATGTTTTGAAATGTTCTGGCCATCCCCATGCGGCAAACCGCATCCGGGCCGGTTCTGAATCCATAAAGCCCGCGGACGTTTTTCGTGCACAATAACCCAATGAAATAGAGACTGAAAAGCCCTGCCACCACCCCCCATGGCATGGCAATATAACGAAGCGGCAATGGGGTCGGAAGAACCGTATTGGGAGGGTTCAGATGAGTGAGGAACAGCAGCGCAAAACAGGCATCCGACAAAAGAAAAATGAACATGAGACCCCATGCCCAGATTTCGTGGCGTAGAAGACCGCGAACCAGCAAGACGCGAATTGCAAGGATAAACACTCCCAGCAAGAAAAGTTCCACCTTGAAAAACGTTTCAGGCAGGAAGAAGGACCAGAAGAGGGGAAGCCGAATGAAGCCGAGAACCAAGAATACCATTGCCAAAATGCGAACCCGTTTTTTCACTGCGGTGGAAATGGGGGTTGCCAGAGAAATCCTGTCAAACGTGATTTCTCCGCCGGTGGGATGATACAGGCAGGAGAGGCAGTTGAAAAAGGTGGTTTTTCCGGCGCCGTTGGGGCCGATAATTCCAACAATCTGTTCGGGTGCCACCTTTAGCGTGATCTCTTTTAAGGCCAGCAACCCGCCAAAGGACTTGGATAAATTCCGAACCGTGAGAAGTGCCCCCATTGAATCTCTACCCCCCACCGCTCAGCAGCCGCGCTTTTGCCTGCTCGGCCTTACGGCTTCTGGAGAGTTGAAAAGGGATGAGTCCTTCAGGCCGCAGCCGCATCATGATGACCAGCAGCAGCCCGTAAATCAGATAGCGGGCATTGAACATGCTTTGGGGCAGGGCGGATCTGAGGACTTCGGTCAGCGGAATGAGGATCAATGCGCCCAGCATGGTGCCGGAAATGCTCCCCATTCCCCCGAATACGATGAGGCACAAAATGAGAATGGATTCCCAGAATTTGAACATGTCCGGATGGATAAAACGGAACCACTTGGCATAAAAGGCGCCTCCCATGGCGCCGATGGCGGCGCTGGCGGCAAAGGCCATCACCTTGTAGCGGATCAGGTTGATGCCGCAGCACTGGGCGGCGATCTCGTCTTCCCGAATGGCAAACCATGCCCTTCCAAGGCGCGAGTTCTCCAGACGCACCACCACCACCAGAACCACCAGCAACAAAAAAAGCGCCAGATAAAAATAGTGCCACCCCTGGTTTAAGGTATACCCGAAAATGGCAGGGGGCGAAATTCCGGGCAGCCCCATGGGGCCGCGGGTGAGCCAGAGCTCATTTCGAATGAGGAGCACCACCAGTTCGGAAAACCCGAAGGTTACGATGGCAAAATAATCGCCCGTGAGCCTGAGGGTGGGGGCGCCCAGCAGAACGCCCCAGAGGGCTCCGTTTGCCGCTGCCAGGGGCAAAATTACCCAAAGGCTGAGGTCGTAATGGATGGAGAGAAGTCCTGACGTATAAGCGCCGATGCCGTAAAATCCCACATACCCCAGGTCCAGAAGACCGGTGAATCCGGGAACGATGTTCAACCCCAGCGCCAGAATCATATACAGAACCGCCGTGGTGAGCACCCTCAGCAGGTAATTGGAGGAAACCCCCAGGGGAATCCAGGGCAGAATGAGCGCCAGAAACAGGATCGCCAGAAAAAGAAATCGAGGATTCTTGAGGGACAGGGACATCAGACTTTCTCCCCCACCTGTTTCCCGATAAGTCCGGAGGGTTTGAAAAGGATCACGGCAATCATAACGGCATAAGAAATGCCGTCCCGGTATTCGGACGAAATGTAACCCGCCCCCATCACCTCCGCAATCCCCAAAACCCCTCCCCCCAGCATGGCGCCGGGAACGCTGCCGATGCCCCCCAGTACCGCCGCTGCAAAGGCTTTAATGCCGGCCACATACCCCATGGTGGGGAAAATGGCATTGTAATAGAGCCCCACCAGAATCCCCGCCATTCCCCCCATGGCCGAACCGATGGCAAAGGTGAAAGAAATAACGCGGTTGACGCCGATGCCCATGAGAGCGGATGCGGTTTTGTCCTGTGAGATGGCCCGCATGGCCATGCCGACGCGGGTTTTGTGGATGGTGAGATGAAGGATGATCATGAACAGAAGGGTAATGGACAGGATAAAGAGCTGGAGCCAGCTCACTGTCACATCGCCCATATTGATGGCCGGTTCGGAGAAAAAAGCCGGCAGAACATCTCTGGGGTAGCTTTTGATCTGGCTGCCCCAGATCAAAAGCGCCATGTTCTGCAGAAAAATCGACATGCCGATGGCGGTAATCAAGGCGGCCAGTCGAGGCGCTTTTCGCAATGGGCGGTAGGCCACGAAATCGAGGATCACACCCAGAACCGCGCAGATCACAAGGGTCAGAATAAAAGCAGGGAAAAACGGCATGCCCACAACAGCGACCAACGTGTAGGCGAGAAAAGCACCCAGCATGTAAATCTCGCCATGGGCAAAATTGATCAGTTGAATCACACCGTAAACCATGGTGTAGCCGACTGCAATGAGGGCGTAGACACCCCCCAGGGTGATGCCGTTTACCAATTGCTGCAGAAAAAGGCTCGACTGATCGAGAAGGCTTTCCAACGCTCAGGCCTTATTGGAGTTGTTTTTCAGCGCCCACCCATTTGCCGTTCTTGATTTCTTTGACAAAGGCTTCCTTGAGGCAATCCCCGTTCTTGTCAAAATAGGTTTTGCCCGCCACCCCGTCGTAGGCTTTTGCCTTGGTGTCAATGGAAACCAGGTATTCTCGAACTTTTTCCCTGTCCTGACCCGCATTGGCGATGGCTGCCGCGGCGATGCCGACCGCATCATAGGTATTGGCCGCGAACCAGTTGGGATCCATTCCGAATTTTTCCCGATACGCCTTGATAAAAGCGGCGGCATTGGGGCCTGCTTTGTCGGGAATAAACGGGGTCGTTACAAAAAGACCTTCCGTATCCGGATTTTTCAGCATGAGATTATCGTCCAACCCATCAGCGCCCAGAAAATCCACATTTTTCATGCCCAGACTTCTGGCCTGGCTGATGATCAGCGTCCCCTGAGGGGCATATCCGGGAACGAAGATGGCATCCGGTTTCATCATTTTGAATTTGGTGAGCTGAGGTTTAAAATCGGTGGTTTCGGCGGTATAAGCTTCTTTTCCCAGGATTCGGATGCCGTTTTTCCGGGTCTGCTTGATGAAAGGCATTCATCAATCCCATGGAGTAGTCATTCATTTCATAAAAAATGGCCACCTTTTTGTAGCCCTTGACATCTTTGGCATATTTGGCCAGGAAGAGCCCCTGAAAGTCATCTTTGTAAACGTTTCTGAAATAATAGGGACTGCTTTTGGCGAGGTTGATGTTGGTGGAAGCCGGTGATATGGCAGGTAGTTTGGCTTCTTTGTAAATGGGTAGGGCCGCGAGGGATGCGGAACTGCAAAGATGCCCCACCACAATGGATACGGCAGGGTCAGCGGCCAGCTTGGTTGCCACCGTGGCGGCTTCCTTGGGATCGCACAGTTCGTCTTCCAGTATAATTTCAACTTTTTGACCGTTGATGCCCCCTTGCGCATTGATTTCTTCCGCTTTGAGCAGTGCCCCGTTTTTCATACCCTCGCCAAAGGAGGCCAGGGGCCCTGTAAAAGGCGCCGCCAGAGGAATCTTGATGGGTTCCGCCCATGAAGGACAGGTTAGCCCCAGGAATTGCAATAAGACCCAGAAACAGAGGAAAAAGCCCAGTCTTTTCATAATGACCCTCCTTAAATCAGGTTTACTTTTTGAGGACGCTGTCCTTGATCCGTTTGATGTGACCTCGTCCCATCCCTTTCACTTCGCAGCCCAGCTCCAAATACCGGCGGATCTTCCGGTCATCCAGAATACCGAAGCAATCCACCACGGCCAAGGGGGCGCCTGCCATTTCGACCACATCATCGGGCAAAAGGTCTAAGTAAGGCTGATGGCGAACGGCCAGGATGACCGCATCCGCACCTTTCAGGGCATGGCCCAGATCTTCCGTCATTTTAAAATCGGAGAAATGATCCTGGTTACGGAAAAACCGGGACCAGCTGGCGCCCACGGCCGGATAGGAATCCTGATTTTCCAGTTCCCACCAGTGTTGCACGTAAGGATCGTGCGCTTTAATTTCGGCTCCCATTTCGGTCAGCTTTCGGACGATGATCTCACTTCCGCTGTACCGGGTGTCCCCCACATCTTCACGATAGCTTGCGCCCAAAAGAGTGACCTGGCTGGCTGCCACGATGCGGCCCATGTTGCGAAGGGCATCCCGCACCAGCTGGGCTGCGTGAAGGGCCCGGGTATCGTTGATGTTGATGGCTGCAGGGGTGATTTTGAAAATATCATTTTCAAATCCCATGAGATGTTTGTAAGCCCACATCCCCAAGCCCCCGTCTTTGGGAAGGCAGTAACCGCCGATGCCGGGGCCTGGAAAAAGGATATTGCTGTGGGTGGGCCGAATTTTGATGGCGTCGATGACCTTGACGATGTCTACCCCATTGGTTTCGGAAAACAGACTCCATTCGTTCAGAAAGGCCAGAATGGTGGCCCGATAACTGTTTTCCACGATTTTGCAGGTTTCACTCTCAATGGGCCGGTCCAGCACGGTCAGGGGATAATCATTCACGTTGAGCACCCGGGAGAGAAAGCGGGTCACCTTTTCCCTGCTCTCAGGGTTGATGCCGCTGCAGACCCGCCAGAAATCCCGCACCGACCGCACATAATTTTTCCCGGGCATGACCCGCTCATAACTGTGGGCCAAAAGCGGATCCGTTTCAATCCCTCTTGCCTTGAACCCTTTCTTGATTAAGGGAAACGCCACATACTCCGTGGTTCCCGGCGGTACGGTGGTTTCAATCAAAACAAGACAGTGGGGTGATATTTTTTTACCGATGATCTTAAAACTCTCTTCAAGTGCCCCGATTTCCGCGAAACCTGTTTTCAGGTTCCCCAGTTCCTCTTTTAAGAAATCGCACTGCACATCCACCACCAGCACGTCCGCAAGGGAAAGAGCATCGTGAGTAAAGGTTGCGGTGAGGGTCTTTTTCTTGGTGACGCATCTTTCGATCAGAGGGGCCACCTCCGGATCCTCCGCCTTGATCGGGGATACGCCGCGGTTGAAAAGTGGAATCTTCCAGTAGCTTCGGGTACTGGGGCGCTGCATGCCGATGACAAATTTGTCGGGTTTACCGGTTTTCGGGTCAACCGAATCCGCTACAACACCGGCCATGACAGCCCCCACAAATCCCAGACCCATGACCACCACAATTTCCTGGCCCTCGGCCCGATGTTCCCGGGTCAGTTGTTCTAAGCGGTCAAATTCCCGGGCGTTCTCCTCCTCGGTTGGAAGGTTGAATTTCTCCCCTTCGGGGCTCACAGAATATTCCATATGAAACGTCTCCCTTATTCGCGAAATAGCTTTTTGGTTGTGATGAAATCGTTCAAGGCCAAAGGTCGGAAAAAAGAAAATATTTCATTTGATAATGGAGATACTGAGGAATGTCAAGCAGAAGGGTTCAGACGCTTTCAGGGTGCCATAATCCTGTTGATGGCACCATTATGCCGGCTGGCGATCATCTTCAATCAGGGGTACAAATACTCGAATCGGTTCCTTGACGCCTGCGGTAGCGGCAAAATTATTCAGTCTCTCTTTCAGAGCCAAAGTGACTTCCTGGCCTCGGGAAATAAGTAGTTGTCCGTTGATGGTTTTTACATCCTCGGCAAGGATCATTTGAGCCCTAAGGTTGTCCACGGACATTTCCTTTATCACATATTTTTTCTTGACACCCCAGATTGCCTCAAGGGCGTTTAGAACCTTGGGATCATACCAACCTTCGCGTCGCTTCAATTCCTTTAGGGCATCGCTTTTGGAAAGCCCTTTTGATTCCAGGGCATCAAAATCAAGTACGACTTTCAGGATTCGTGCACCGAGAGGTATATCTTCCATCTTACGGGGGTCTCGCGGGTGGTCACTGCCGTCAAAACGCCTGTCCTGGTAGGCGATGAGTTCTGAAACCTCCTCCATCCTCGGAATGTGAGACAGAAGTTGGCTTCCGATCTTGGGATGCGCCTTAAAACGGCCGGCCTCCTCTTCGGTCAGTTCGCATCCTTGATGAATCTTCCTGATGATTTCCTCCGACAAGGTAACGCAGCCGATTTGGGAAAGCATGGCGGCGGTTTCAACACGCCACATATGGGAAATGTTCAGATACTTGGCCACATCCGAGGCGTAGAGCTTTATTCTTGAGGACTTCCCGAAAGCCTCGGGGTTGACCAGGGAAAGAAGTTCACTCAACACCTTGACACTTCCCTTCAGGGTTTTTTCCAGC
Source organism: Desulfatiglandales bacterium (assembly GCA_963663335.2). GTDB lineage: Bacteria > Desulfobacterota > DSM-4660 > Desulfatiglandales > Desulfatiglandaceae > NaphS2. The sequence continues at coordinate 2,765,945 of CAXXLN010000002.1, forward strand.
AGTTCCTTTTCAGCCGTTACAAGCCGGTACTGTTCAATGGCCTGCTTCAATACGCCGCTTAACAGATGGCTGGGACACGGTTTTGTGAGAAAACGGTAAATACTCCCTTGATTGACCGCTTCTATGGCGTTTTGAAGATCCGCATTTCCGGTGAGTATGATGCGAACGCTGTCCGGCGTGATGGTTTTGGCCTTGGAAAGGAACTGAATCCCATCCATAACGGGCATGCGCAGATCCGAAACGATGACCGCAAAGGGTCCCTTGCGGGAGAGAATTCTCAGCCCCTCCTGGGGTCCCAGAGCCGTTTCAATCAAGAAGTTCTTTCTCAGTCCCCGAATCAGAGAATTCAGGAGATTCCGGTCATCATCCACCACCAGTATATTTCGATTCATGGCTATTTACCCGCGTTCCATTTCCCGATACGCTTCGATCCATGGGGACAGTCGGTTTTTTAAGCCCAGCCGATCCAAGCCTTCAATGTCAATTTTCGCCTCCAAAGCCGCGTCGGTTGCGGATTGACAAGCAGAATCTAGAACGGCGCTTGCCACATGAACGGCGATCAACGGCTCAAAACCCTTTACGGAGGATTTATCCAGACAATGATGAAAGGCCACGCCTTCCACCACGGCGTCGGACAGCCCCCACAAGCCCAGAAGAAAGGCCCCCACTTCCCCATGGGTGGCCCCCAATATGGTCATTTCCGCCTCGGGAAAAGGTATCCCTTCCCGGGAAGACAGTTCAAAAACGCCCCGGTAAACCTCAGGGATATTGTTTCCCAGCAGAAGCTTTCCCACATCGTGCAATAGCCCTGTCAGAAATGTCTCGCCCACCATTTCCTCATCCGCTCCCTCCATCCTGGCGATTTCGCTGGCCATGAGCCCTGTCTTCATGGAGTGTTCATAAATGCTTCTGATGGGGACGAACGACAGGGTGGATTCATCAAATTTCGAAAAGAGTCCCATTGTCAGGGCCAGGGATTTGACCGTTTCCAGCCCGAGCAGCATCACCGCCTCCGAAGGGCTGGAGACTTTTCTGGGCAGACCGAAAAAAGCGGAACTCACCAGTTGCACCACCTTTGCGCTCACGCTCGGATCGGTCTCGACGATTTCGCCAACGCGCTGAAGCGACCCTTCCGATGCCCTGATTTCTTTCATGAGCTTGCCGTAAAGATCCGGCAAACTGGGGAGGGATTCCGTTTGGGACACAATCCCTCCAAGAACGTCGTTATCGAGAAGATCCCGCAAAGTGCAGGTGCGCCTGATGGTACGTTTGAGCAATTCAGGGTCACACGGCTTTAACAGAAATTGATGGGCCGAACCGGTTGCCTTGAGAATCATTTCGCCGCTGGACAGGCCGGACAGAATAATCCGGACCATACGGGGATGCCGTTTCCGGACTTCGGCCAGGAGTCCGGCACCATCCAATCCCGGCATTTTCATGTCGGACACGATGACGTCAAAGGCCTTCCGGTCCAGCAGGGCAAGTGCCTCCGGCCCGTTCTGAGCGAATGCCATTTCCCATTCCCGGCCCATTTTGTGCAACATCCGCTTCAACCCCTGGATGACCCTCGGTTCATCATCAACAAAAATGATGCGGTGTTTTTGAATGTGGGGTTCTGTCATTTTCAGCTGTTCCGCCCTTTCTCCCCTTGGTCTTGCTTTCAAGCAATCACCGACCTATTCGATGGGAAGATGAATGTAAAAGGATGTGCCTTCCCCTTTTTTTGTCTCAAAGGATAGCGTTCCCCCGTGTTTATCGACGATGATCGAGTGGGAAATTGCCAGACCCTGCCCCGTGCCTTTGCCCACTTCCTTGGTGGTAAAAAAGGGATCAAAGATGCGGGTTTGGATTTCTTCGGGAATTCCCGGGCCGGTATCGCTGATCCGAATTTCAACAAAATCACCGTGGGTGCGGGTACTGATTCCGATCTTTCCCTTTTCCCCCTCCCGACTTTCGACCACATCCCCGATGGCGTGTGCCGCGTTCGTGATCATATTCAGAATCACTTGGTTCACTTCCGCCGGGAAGCACGAAACCTGAGGCAGGGAAGGATCCAAATTCATTTCCATCCGGGCCACATATTTCCATTCGTTTCGAGAAACGGTGGTCGTGTTTTCAATGGCCCGGTTAATGTCCACGCCGGTCTTTTCCTTGGCACCGGGATGGGAAAATTCTTTCATGGAACGGACGATAGTGGAAACACGTCCCACCCCTTCCAGGGTCTGTTCCAGGGCCTGAGGAATTTCCTCCAGCAGATAATCCAGATCCCCTGCCGCAATGTTTTCTTTCATCTCCGCAATAGCAGCCGCTGAGATCCCCTCTTCCGGCAATTTTTGAGATAGGGCTTTGTAATGTTCGATAAAGGGCTTCATGTCATTAAAGGCATCCTGGAAAAAGCGGATGTTGTCGCCCACATACTGTGTAGGGGTGTTGATTTCGTGGGCAATGCCCGCCGCCAGTTGTCCGATGGCTTCCAATTTCCTGGCCTGGTCAAGCTGAAGTTCCAGCATGATGCGATTTGTAATATCCGCCCCTATCAGCAGAAAACCGGCTCCGTTTTCGCCATCGGATGCGACCGGCGTAAACGTGAGCCCCAAAAACCCCTCTGTCCCATCCTTACCCGTGAACCGAAGTTTTTCCCCGGAGACGGACGTCCTGCGGTTCAGACAATCTGAGATCGCCTGCTCAACTTTCACCCAGTCCCACCGAATACCGCAATGGGAAAATGGTCTGTACAGGATTTCGGAAGCATTAATGCCGAAGACCCTTTCCGAAACCGGGTTGAAATGGCTGACCAAACCCTCGGACGTCACCCCGATCAGAATGGAGGGGATAGATTTGATGAGTTGTTCTTTTTCCCGATGTGTCTTTCTCATTTCTGCCACGGCACGCTTGTGGCGGCTGATATTCACAAATATATCGATCAAATATTTCCTGCCCTCAAGAACGAGGGGGACAGACGTCTTTGAAACGTCAATGCGTTGCCCGTCCGGTTTTGAAATGGTTGTTTCCAGATTTTTGATCTTTTTTCCCGCATCCATTACCGGGCAGAAATCCTTTGATTCGGGGCACGCAAATTCGGAACACGGCCTGCCGATAATCTCCTTTCTTGAAAGGCCGATCATTTTTTCGCCGGCGCGGTTTATATCAACGATCTTTCTGTCTTCCGCATCAACGATCTTGATGCCCACCGGCGCATTCTCGAGAATGGCCTTAAGCCTTTTTTCGCTTTCCTTCAATGCCGTTTGAACGCGCGTGCTTTCAGTGACGTCCCTCAAAAATGCCAACGAAGCGTCTTCCCCCTGGAAGTCCACGTGAGCGACGGAGACTTCCACCATGATGGGGTCCCCCGACTTTCGTATGCCCTTGTACTTGTATCGGTTCGGAACTTTTCTCCCTTTCATTCTCCGGTTGTGCATATTCGTAAGCCTTACGGTCTCGTCCGGATGCACAAGGATGTTCAAGGAACGACCGATAATCTCCTCCGCGCGCTCATAACCGAACATTTTCAATAAATTCTTGTTTACATAGGCATGTTTGCCTTTTTGAGCGATGGCGATCCCGTCGTTGGCTTGTTCAATGGCCATCCTGAATTTTTCTTCGCTTTCCTGAATTTTGTCTTTGGCGGCCTCAAGCCGGCGGATGGCCTCTTGAAGTTCGACGGTCCTTTCATGTACAATGGATTCCAATTCTTCAGCGTGCCGCTTGTGTTCTCTTTCAAGGGCACATCGACGGAGGGCGTTGTTCACGATGATCAGAAGTTGATTGTTGGTGAAGGGTTTGATGACATAGCCGTATGCACCGATGTTCAATGCCTCCTCGGCCGATTGCGGGTCTTCGACACCGGTCACCAAAATATTGCCCATATCCGGATATTCTTTCGCGCAGAACCGGATGAGATCGAGACCCGATTCGCCGGGCATGAGGATATCACATAGAATTAAATCAAACACTCTTGTCTTGAGCAGTTCGCGGGCGGACAAGGCATTCTCCGCCACCGAGCAGTCATGCCCCGCATTCGTCAGGATCCTCGACAGGAGAGTTCTCACGGCGTTTTCGTCGTCAACAATCAGAAGTCGTCTTTTCATGAATTTCCCTCGCACCATCAGGGTGAAGGTCAATGATGGTTACACTCAGGAGGAAGCAAGATCCGCGCCAAAATTCAGGAAGACCATTCCAAAAGCCATGAAATTAAAAACTGTTTAAATTCAAGCGCTTAATATTATTCCTTCTCCGGAATATCCACGCGGACAAGTGAGAAGATCGATTTGGAAATCAAAAAGGGGTCAGATTTGACGGTTCAAAAGGATTTTTGACACTTTTTTAAACTGTAGACAAAAATTTTTGTGAAAAATCTTGACAATCCTGGAAAAGTCCTATTTATTTAAAATTTCGCTTTGAATTGTAGAAAAATGCCTGGGGAAAAACTGAAAAGCAGGTGCCGCGGCTCCATGCGGCCACGGATGGGCAGGACCGCGGGCATCCTCCTGATAAGACGTACCATAAGCATGCCGGGCCGGGGTATGATCTAACCCCGACCGATTTTTCTCGTCCACAAGATTTCGGTGGATCTCGAGCATCAGGAAACTTCGTTTAAGCCGGTCCTTCCCAAAAGCACGGCAGATGTCGGCATAAAAACCGCCGTCGCTCCCGTTCGCGGGCATGTTTGAAATCATCGACATTAGAAAAATTAAGGAGGCGTTAATAATGGGTATTAAAACGAAAGATGAGTATATTGAATCGTTACGGCAAATGAAACCAACGGCTTACATGTTTGGTGAACGCGTCACCAATGTGGTGGATAACCCTCGGCTTCGCAAAGGAATAGAAGCCACCGGCGCCACTTACGACATCGCCGAAAAAGATGAATATCGGGATATGGTTGTCACCGAAAGCCCGCTGATCAATGAACCGGTCAACCGTTTTACCTTGCCCCCTTCCTCCACCGAGGATCTGGTGGCGCGGGTCAAGGTCAACCGCGCCCTGGGAAATTACGTGGGTACCTGTCATCAGCGGTGCACCGGCCTTGACTGTCTCTCGACCCTGTCCATCGTCTGTTATGACATCGATCAGAAGCACGGCACCCATTACCACGACAATTTCACCAAATTTCTGAAATATGTTCAGGAAAACGACCTGACCTGCAACGCCGGTGTCACCGACGTGAAGGGGGACCGTTCCAAAGGCCCCAAGGATCAAGATGATAAGGACATGTACCTGCGGGTGGTGGAGAGGCGGGATGACGGTATCGTGGTTCGAGGCGCTAAAGCCCATCAGACCGGGTCCCTTTCGGCCCATGAAGTAATTGTGCTCCCCACCCGGGCCATGAAAAAAGGGGATGAAGACTATGCGGTCTCTTTTGCCATTCCCGCGGATTCCAAGGGCCTGATCCATGTGGTGGGGCGGTCCAGCCTGGACGGCCGGGAACTGGATGGGTGCGATATGGGCAACCGGTTCTATTCCAAGTATTGTCCCACTCTGATTTTTGATGATGTATTCGTGCCCTGGGACCGGGTGTTCATGTGCGGAGAGGTGGAATTCGCAGTGGATATGGTGGTCAAATTTTCCTCCTTTCACCGCCAGAGTCACGGCGGCTGTAAGTCGGGAAAGATCGACTGTATGATCGGTACGGCTCTGAACATGATGGAATATAACGGAACCACCAAACCGGGTCACATGAAGCAGAAGGTCATTGACATGATACACCGGGCCGAAACCCTTTACGGATGCTGCCTGGCCTCTTCCTACGAAGGGAGTCCACAACCCTCAGGCACCTATTTCATCGATACGGTTCTGGCCAATGCCTCCAAAATTCATGAGGGCAGGGAAATGGCCGAGGCCACCCGCCTGATGATCGACGTCTGTGGTGGTTTTGTGGCGGATCTGCCTTCCGACCGGGATTTCGATAATCCGGAAGTGGGGCCGCTCCTCAAGAAGTACATGAAAGGGGCCGACGGCGTTGCTGTGGAGAAGCGGATCAAGATGTTTCGTCTGGCGGAAAAGCTGGCCATGGAAAGCGCGGATACCATTTCCGATATTCACGGGGGCGGTTCTCCGGAAGCCCATCGGGTGACCATTTTCCGGGAAACCAACGTGGACAAAAAGAAGCAGGCTTCCAGACGGCTGGCCGGTATTGAAGACTGATGACAGCTTATGATGTTTTGATAGTCGGGGCGGGCGTTGTGGGTAACGCCATCGCCAGGGAGCTGTCCCGTTACCGGTTAAAGGTGGGGGTTTTGGAGAAGGAGCTGGATGTGGGCATGGGCACCAGCTCCCGAAACAGCGGGGTTCTGCACTCGGGCATCCACTACAAGCCCGGTACCCTGCGGGCGAAACTGAACGTTCAGGGCAATGAGCTCATGAAGGATCTTTGCAGAGATCTGAAAGTCAAAATTCAATATCTCGGCAAACTGACAGTGGCCCAGGACCAGACGGATGTCGAAACCCTGGAAGCTTTGAAGGCGCAAGGGGAAACCAACGGTGTCCCCGGTCTTGAAATTATTGACCGGGACAAAATGCAGCAGATCCAGCCGGGTGTCGGCGGCATTCGGGCGCTCCATTCCCCCACCACCGGCATTATCTGCCCCTACGGTTTAACCATTGCCCTGGCGGACAATGCTCGGGAAAACGGTGTGGATTTTCACCTGGGCTCGAAAGTAACCGGCATTTTAAAAACGGAAAACGGCTTTCAGGTGAAAACCGACGAAGGCGGTTCCTTTGAAAGCAAAGTGCTCATCAATGCGGCCGGCCTTTACAGTGATGACATCTGCAGAATGCTGGGGTTGACCGAATACACCATTTATCCCTGCCGGGGGGAATATCTGATTCTGGACAAGCGCTTAAACGGCAGTCTTTCGGTGCTGGTCTATCCCGCTCCCAGAAAAGGCGGGGCGGGCCTGGGGATTCATTTAACCAACACGGTGGACGGCAACATCCTCATAGGTCCCAGCAATGAATACGTGGACCATGCGGATGACTACGCTTGTACCGCTGACATTATCGATCAGCTCAAGAAGGAAGGCCGGGAACTGCTTCCGGCCATCAGCACCTCTGATTTTATTCGAGGGTTTTCAGGCCTTCGCCCCAAACAGACGCCACCTGCCATAAAAGGTTTCAAGGAATTCGTTATTGAAGCCCGGAAAGATATCCCCGGTTTCATCAACCTGGTGGGCATTGAAAGCCCTGGACTCACCTGTTCTCCGGCCATCGCACTGATGGTTCGGGATATGGTGGCAAAACGGCTGCCGCTTAAAGAAAAAGACCACTTCGTTTCCCGACGGCCCGGCTTTCCGGGATCATTCCACGACCTGCCCGAGGAAGAAAAAGCGGATATGGTGGCAAAGGATCCCGATTACGGCGAAATTGTCTGTCGGTGTGAACAGATTACCAAGCGGGAGATTCTGGATGCTATTGAAAACCCCTTGGGCAGCAGGACCATTGCCGGAATCAAGTATCGATCCCGGGCCATGATGGGGCGGTGCCAGGGGGGATTTTGTATGCCCCGAATCGTTCAGATATTGCAGAAGGATTTCGGCTACCGGCCTGAAGACTACCGGCTTTACAGCCCTGATTCTTATCTCTTTACAGGGCATGTGCGGTAAGTATGATGCATGAAATAAGACGTGATTTAGTGATTATCGGCGGCGGGCCCGCGGGGCTTGCCGCTGCGGCGGCTGCCCGACAGGCCGGATGCGAGGATGTGCTCCTGGTTGAGCGGGACAGAATCCTGGGCGGCATTTTGAACCAGTGCATTCATGACGGTTTCGGGCTGCACCGGTACGGTGAAGCGCTGACGGGGCCGGAATATGCACAGCGGCATATTGATGAAATCAAAGCCCTTGACATTGAGACACTGCTGGGAACCATCGTGCTCTCCATGGACCGTAAGCGTACCCTCACGGTGAGTTCCAGAAAGGGGTATGCCCGCATTCACGCGGGGGCGGTGGTTCTGGCCATGGGATGCCGGGAACGAACAGCCGGTGCCATATCCCTGCCCGGTACCCGCCCTTCAGGCATCTACACGGCCGGGGCCGCCCAGAACTTCATCAATCTGCAGAACATTATGGTGGGCCGCCGCGTGGTGATACTCGGTTCAGGGGATATCGGGCTTATCATGGCCCGGCGGATGACCCTTGAAGGGGCAAAGGTGGAGGCGGTCTTTGAGATTCTCCCCTATGCCAGCGGACTGCCTCGAAATATTCAACAGTGCCTCAATGATTACGACATCCCCCTTTATCTCAGCACATCCGTCACCAACGTGCACGGCAAGGATCGTCTCACCGGGGTGACCGTGGCGGAAATCAAAAACTTCAAGCCGGTGCCCGGCACCGAACGGTTTGTGCCGTGCGACACCCTGCTTCTTTCCGTGGGGCTCATTCCGGAAAATGAACTTTCCAGCGGCGCCTCCGTCAAAATGGAACCCAGAACCAGCGGGGCCTTTGTGGACGATACCTTCATGACCAGCATCCCCGGCGTTTTTTCCTGCGGGAATGTGCTGCATGTTCATGATCTGGTGGATCATGTCTCCCAAGAGGCGTCTCTGGCGGGCGAATTTGCCTGTAAATATCTTGGCGGCGACATCTCCCATGACGCAGGAGCCATTGATATTGAACCCCACGACGGTGTTCGGTATGTTCTGCCGCAGCAGGCATCGGGAAAAAGCGATTTTACCCTTTCCCTTCGTGTGACCGAGCCTTCCAGGAACCGCGCCGTTTGGGTGCGGGACGGGGATCGAAAGGTGGCCCGGAAAAAGCTGGTGCGATTGCATCCGGCTGAAATGATTCGTGCCAAGATCAAAAAAGACAAATTGGAAAACGCCGGAAAACTGAAAGTGAGCGTGGAATGAAAAGAAAAGAACTCACCTGCATCGTGTGTCCCAACGGATGCCCCCTTGAAATCGATTTTGAAGAAGAACCCGCATTAAAGATTATTGAAATAGAAGGCCACACATGCGACAAAGGGCCCAAGTGGGCGGAACAGGAATTGACCCGACCCATGAGAACCATTGCCGGCAATATTGCAGTGGAAAACGGAGATTTTCCCCTGGTCAGCGTTCGAACGGATGCGCCCATCCCCAAGACCAGCATCTTTCAGGTCATGGGGGAGATTCAGTCCAAAACAGTGAAGGCGCCTGTATCCATCGGCGATAAACTCATCCAAAACCCCGCCGGTACGGGCTGCAACATCATCGCCACCCGTCATGTGAACCCTGTTTAGCAGGCCCTCCTTCCCTTTGACAACGCTTCCCTCTACGGGTATCATTTTTGTGACCTTTCTTCCATGATCGGTGTAAGTTAGGTAGAATAGAGACGGTATGAACCGCATTTCTTGATTCGTGCGTCAGGAATCCCACTTTTTTCTTATTTAAGAGGTTCTTAATATGACAATTTCAAAGGGAATGGCATTTAAGAATGGACAGAGCGGGATATCTCTTTTTCTGGGATTCTTTATCATAATGGCTTTTGTGAGCTGCTCGAGCGATCACAACGCTTCTACAGATGTATCTTATGAAGAGCTCTCAACCCGGCTTTATATGATATCGGGTAAAACGGGGGATTTGGAACCCGCGGCAAACGATAATGAGTACAAAATCACATTATATGACGTTTCCCCGGATGTGGTTTGGATTACGGACAGGCCTGCACGAAAATCAGGGAGTGATACAACGAGGAGATTTGTAGATATTGTCTGGCCCGCAAGTTTTGCGCAAACCGCTCCCAATGGGATCGTAAAGTTTCTGGTTGAAAATGAAAACGCCGGCTTGTTTTTAACATTGAGAGAACCCGTGTATGATTCCGAAAGCGAAACCCTCAGTTTTAAAGCCACTCTTATAAGATCAACATTCCAAGAGGGTGATCCGCGACTTGTGAAAACATTGGCGTTTGACGATTCATCTGTTGTCATTCTCAATAATGGAGAGGGCATTAACTATGTGGTTTATGGCGAAAGAGCAACTGTAGGAATTCCGGATGTGGAAAATACGTTCACGATCATTCAGCAAAACGTTGATGACAAAGTCTTATGGGCGAGCAGTGCCCCTTCAACGTTTTCAGACGTGACTCCTACCCGGGCACTCGCGGATAACTGGGATGCCATGTTTTCTGCTGTACCGCCCAATGCGTTCATGTTCGGGATTACCGGTAACGGCGGCATGAAAGCCTATTCAATAACCCTTAACAGCATGGAATATTCGCCTGAAGATGAGGCAATTGTCTATTCGGCAAGCGCCCTTGGAAGTGAGCCAATAGAAAATGGAACCCTTAACTCGGTAACATTGGTCATTGACAGCCAGGAGACAGCGATCAAAGTTCAATTCGACAATCAGATCCTGGCCGCCGATGGTGGCCCATGCAGTCCCTGGACAAATGACACCGTGGCCGTTTTTCTGCCGGGGCAGAATCCGGGCGGCATACAACTCGCTCCCGATACCAAGAGTGCTCAATATGAAATCAGCACGGGAGGGATTACCGGTGCGGGCATCCAGGTGAATTTCTGGTACTGGTGCCGGGAACCCGATGTCCCGGTGGGTCCGGCCAACGGAAACAAGCCGCAGAACCCGGACAACTCGGGAGGGCAGTTCATATTTGAGGCAGACTGTTCCTTCAAGCAACAACCCGCTGTGTTCGGGAAGGGCATTGAAACCTACAAAATAGCCGATGTTACATCTGCCCTGGTGGATGGGGTCTGTGTCGTTACCATCCAAAAAAACCGATACACCGGATGCGTTACCCCGAACTGCTGTTCTCCGGCGGGCGCCGGGGCCTGCCCGGACGTCACGCCAAGAGAATACACATGCTCCGATCCCCCGCCGTAAATAGAAAAATGTTCCGGGGCTCTAAGATGTGGTAGAGAAAGATGTTGTGACCTTCTGGCCAACGGCTGATTTCAAGGAGTGCGGTAACTTCAAAACTTTTTTAATGAGGGGTGTGGGCATGAGAAAAATTTCTTTGAATTTAAGCGTTTTTTTCCTGGTGGGGTTTATGGGAATGCTGTGTTCCGGATGTAGCAGCGATAGTGACACTTCCGCACCGAGCAACCTGTCTACGCGCGTGAATGTGTTGTCCGCCGCAAATGGGATACTCGCTCCCGTTGTTGAGAGTGCGGGAGAGGGGATCGTGTCTGCCGCTGATCAAATTCGGGAATACACGCTGACATTAGAGAACGTTTCGGAAAGCACTCTTTGGTACGCGGATAGACCGGAGCGGGAATCGGGCAAGGAAACAATTCAAACCTATATTAACCGGTGGTCCAAAACTTATGGCCAGGTCTCTCCAAATGCAGTTTTGGACGGCTATGTAAGCACGGAAACACAACATGACGGTCTGTTTTTGAAGTTGAAGACACCTCTTTATAATCTAAAGACGAATCAACTCATTTTTCAAGTGACCTTGATGGGTTCCACCATGTCCGGCCAACACCCCGATACCCCCACAGACATCGGTCGCATCAAGTTGACGGTATTAAACAATACCCCGGTGGGAGAACAGAATTATTGGTCATTCGGGCAGTCTGCGCAAGGCGCCTTTTTTGAACCAACAGGGGAGGACGGTTTGTACCGGCTGTATTTGACCGATTTTTATCCGGAATTGTATCAGTTGCAAAATGCACCGGGTTCTGCCTATAAAATAAATTCAGTCGCTTCCCTTGCTGCCAATTGGCAGTCCTATTTCAGCGCCGACCCCCCCAATGCCTCTTTGACCGCCTATACAACCTCGGGTCAATTACAGCTGTTCACGCTGGAGCTTGATAACCCTTTCTATCAAGACAACATTTTCTCCTATGATGCAAAAGTATTGTTCCAGAGCGAGGCGCTGAAAGAGTCATTATCGGATGCAACATTGTTGATTGATGCGCCGGACACTCAACCGATTAAGCTCACCCTGATAAACAATTGCAGTAAAGGCATACAGGTCTTGATAAACGAAAACGGTGTCTGGAAAAGCGGCGGTGTGGTGAAGTGCGCCGCCGGGCAACAGTGTTTGGTGGCCCCGGGAGAGTACAAGCTCGACCTCGGTTCTTCAGGGATGGATTTTTTCGTGGGGAGCGCATCCGACAACGCCACAAAGGCCGAGGTTACTTACCTGACGGAACTTTCCTTCGACATCAGCGTCATTGCCGATGGCGGCGACTGTCCCAATTCGTGCACGGAGAGTTCCTGTTGTGAACAGCATTTCAACGAAGCCGTTAAAATTACCCCTGACGCGGGTTGCCGCTGTGTATATTGCGATAGCGTGACTTGCCCCGATGCGTTTCACTATCCTACGGACAACGGCAAACAGGTGAACTGTGCAGCCTCGACGTCAGTCACAATAGAGTTCTGTCCGTCTCAGGCGTGCCCGAGCAGCGGGTGGAGAGACTGCACCAGTGCTGAAATGGCAATATGCCACAATCCAAGTGACCAGCCATGCAATGGTGACCAGACGATCTGTTGTCCAAAACCGGGGTACGGGGCGACTCATGTCTGCTATTGTGAGACGAAGCAGAAGTTTTGCGCAAGCGCTCCGGACCCGGCCGGCCCTTGCGGGACGGACACAGAGAATTACTGCTATGTTACGGAGTAGTCGGCTCAGCGGCCTCGATAAAGAAGGGAGTTTGCATGAAAAAAGACTGGAAATACTATCTTGGAATCTCCTTGTTTCTATACAGTTTCCTGCCCATGAGCATCGTTGCCATCTTGCCTTTCATGGGCATGACACTGGGCCAGGCCGGCACTTTTGCCGTAGTCTTTCTGGCATCAGGTGAAATGGCATTTTGGGGTGCCGCGGCGCTGCTGGGGAAGGAATTTCTGACGGCACTCAAGAAACGCGTCAAGGGTTGGTTCAAGCGGACCCATGAACCCAAACCCATCAGCCGAGGCAGGCACCGTTTCGGCATTATCCTTCTGGCGATAAGCACGCTCCCTTATTATGCCATGTTAATTTATCTCCTCTTCTTCTCTCACCATGAATCCGACATCAACTTTCTGGCCTGGACCCTGGTTGGCGGAGAAACGGTTTTCATGGCAGCGCTGTTAATACTTGGCGGGGATTTCTGGGACCGCTTGAAGCACCTTTTCCAGTGGCAAGGGGAAGATCGGGAAAAGACCGATCCGCGGGAAGGAAACGTCGAGACCCATATGGAATATCAAACGGATGTTCAATACAGGGATTCCTGTGTTCGCTCAAAGAGCCTCTCAAGAACTTCTTTCAGAGCACTTTTCTCATAAGGTTTTGCCATGGACCCCACGAACCCGTATTTTTCAAAATTTGACATGACCGGATCATCGAAATAGCCGCTGGATACGATGGCCTTGATATGGGGATCGATTTTGAGCAGCTCCTTAATGGTTGGTTCACCCCCCATGCCCCCTTTGATCGTCAGATCAAGTATGACCGCATCAAAGGGTTCTCCAGAATCTTTTTGCTTCCGGTAGGCCTCAATGGCTTCAAATCCGTCTTTCACGGTTTCTACGCCATATCCCATTCGCTCCAGCATCTGGCGGGCCAGGTTCCTCAGCATCTCCTCATCGTCCATCACCAGCACCCGATTCATGGGAAATGCGGAATTGTCTGTCAGAGGGGTTTTAAGATCAATTTCCACCGGTTGGTTTTCTGCCGGAAGAAAAATGTTTACAGTCGTCCCTGCGCCGGGAGATGAGGCTATGGCAATGTGCCCCCCGTGCTTTTGTACAATGGCATAGGCCGTTGCCAGACCGAGCCCCATCCCCTTCTGCACCCCCATGGCTTTGGTGGAGAAATAGGGGTCAAAGATCCTGTTCAGATGCTCTTCCGGGATACCCACACCCTGATCCTGAATGGAAACGCGCACATAATCGCATGGATTGAGGGGCAGGCCGAGATATTGTTCCCTATCTTCAATCCGCAGATTCTCTGCCGTGATGGTGATGGCGCCCCCTTCGGGCATGGCCTCCACTCCGTTGGTCACCACATTTCTGAAAACACTCCCCATCTTATAAGGATCATACGGCACCGGCATGGGTCAGAGATCCTGCGTCCTCCATAGACGTGTTAAAGGCAATGCCACTCTCATTTGGAATATGCCTCCTCTGCCTTCCGCAGCATTGCGAAGGAGTTCCTTCAAAGCACCCCAACTTTCTTCACCGGCGCTCCGCATTTTTTCTGGAAAGCGCCATCAGTTCATGGGTCAGGTCCCGTACTTTGCGGGAGGCCGCGTTTGCCTCCTCGAGGAAATCCGCCAGAAGAGACCCCGGCTTCGCTTCCTCCATGCTCCCAGAATCATTCCCTTATCACTGATCGTAAAATAACCGACAGGAGCAAAGTCATAAAGGTCGGAATATTTATCCTTTTGCGCTACCAGTTCCTGTTGAGTTCGTAGAAGCTGTTCATTCTGAAGTTCCAGTTCAATCTGGTGAATTTGCAGATCAGTCAGGTTCTTGATGTCACGGGGCGATGTCCATCATTCTTGTTGATTAATTCTTCCGCTCTTTCGCGAATCGACCTAAACTGGTAAGTTTGTCCTTTTCCATCGCTTTTTCCTCACCCCGCCCGCGGCGGGATCTACACTTCATGCCGAGCGGTCAATGTACCGATGGCCTCCATCTTCTGCGCTTGCCGAAGCTGGTTTTCGAGATCCTTCTGTTCGGTGATATCCAGGGCCGAAACGCTGCCGGTGCTCGTGGTAACCCGGTAGCCCAGTTTCTCAAGTGTCATTTTGCCCAGTTTTGCAATGGGCGGTTCATCATCGATGAAAAAGATATGCTCCGTCCCCCCTGGCAGCGGCACATCCCGCGATAATTCGTCCGGCTTACACGCCGCTTTTTCAAAGAGGGGCAAAAATACGGTAGAGGTCGTCCCTTTGTGGGGCTTTGACATGACCAGGATACGCCCTTTGTGGGCCTTTACAATCCCATCAACAACCGCAAGCCCCATTCCGGTCCCCCTGTCCGGTTCCTTGGTGGAAAAATAGGGTTCAAAGATCCGTTCCATATTTTCAGGGGAAATGCCGGAACCGGTGTCGGTAACACTGAGTTTGACGTATTTTCCGGCCGGAAGATTCGGGACCTTCACTGTTTTTCCGTTGCCGAGGGTAACGGTGTCGACACCGACGGTCAGTTTTCCCCCTTCCGCTTCCATGGCATGGGCGGCGTTGGTGCAGAGATTCAGGATAATCTGGTGAATCTGCACTTCATCCCCCATTACGAAGGGGTCTTCCTCCGAGTGGATTCATCAATTGATTTCGGTGTAAATAGAAAATATCCTGATCCTCAGCCAGGATGAAACTGCCAAACGGCGATGGCCTCCATCTTCTGCGTGCCGATCAGAAAAGACTTTTCCATGACAATACCCATCATGGTGGCGGCTGTAAGATTCGCTTCCGTAACGATCCCCTTTTAACGATCCCCTTTTCGTTGATGGTGAAATAGCCAACAGGCGCAAAGTCATACAGGTGCGAATACCGATCCCGTGCCGTTTCCAGTTCCCCCTGAACCCGCCTTAACTCTTCGTTTTGCATTCTGAGCTCCACCTGATGCACGCTAAGCTCATGGACCATGCTCTTTATCTCTTCAGGGGAAAACGGTGAAAGATCCAGTTCTTCATCGGCTGATAATTCGAAAGTCGCTTCGGCAAGTCGCCTGAGTTCCGCGCTGCTCGTTATCTTTTCCTGTTTTTCCACTCTCAGCCCTCCTCCGTTCCGACCAGCCAGGCCAGATCCCGTTCCGTGATCGCTATCTCCACCATCTGGCCGTTTTCATCGGTCAAGGCGCTGGCGGTCAGCCAGATATCCAGAATGCCGCCGTCTTTTGTCATCCGCCGGGTTTTGAAGGATTTTATGGTTTTGCTTTTGGTCAGTTTATGGATGATGTTCTGAAACTTATTTTCATGATCTTTTGGAACGAGGTCCGCATAGGTCATTTTCAGGGCCTCCGCTTCGGTCCATCCATACAGCTGCCGCGCCCCCTTGTTCCAGGCCAGAATCCCCCCCTCGAGATCCAGCACGGTGACGGCGTCATTGGCATCTTCCAGGACCGTGGCCAAACGCCGGACCTTATCCGACTGCTTGACGGTGTGTATATCCAAAAAGGTCATCACCACGCCGTCGATGACATTTCCGGTGGTCCGGTACGGCAGGATCTTCAAGGCATACCAGGTCAAATCCGTTGACAGGATTTCCATCTCCACCGTATTGAGATCTTTCAGCACCTTTTCTCCCAGGCCGACCAGATCCACGTCCGGAAAGCAGGTTTTAAGGTCGTTCAGGGACCTGCCCACATCCGTATGAATCAAATGGATGATGTTGGCCGCGGCGGGGGTGAAGCGCTTGATGTGAAGGTTGGTATCCAAGAACAGGGAGGCGATTTCCGTTGCGGCCAGAAGATTGTGGATGTCGTCATTGGCCTTGGAAAATTCATCCACTTTGTTTTGAAGTTCCGCATTCACCGTGGCCAGCTCCTCATTGGTGGATTGCAGCTCCTCCTTGGAGGTCTCCAGCTCTTCGTTGGTGCTTTGAAGTTCCTCATTGACCGATTGCAGCTCTTCGTTGCTGCTTTTGAGCTCCTCATTGGAGGTTTCCAGCTCCTCGATGGTCGCCTGAAGATATTCCCTGGTGGATTGCAATTCCAGTTCAAGGCTTTGCAGATCCGTGTCCTCTTTTTTTGTATTTAATTTGGCGGGTTCTTTTCCATCAACGCTCTTTTCCGGCGTTTTGTCCTCAAATATGACGAGCATAAAACCGGGGCTCATGAGTTTAACGGACAGGTCGACAATGCAGACCGTGCCATTGTACCGGACCCGGACACCCTTTGAGAGCATGTTTGTTTTTTCCCGGACTGCTTTGTGGAGCATTGCGGCCAGCGGTGGCTTGAGATCCTCCCGTGCCATGGTCAGGATATTAAATACCGGTTTGCCCGTCGGCGGCGCCAGGAATTTATCCGTTTTACCCACAAAATGCAGAATCTCATATTGATCATTAATCAGAGCACCGGCGGGGGCATACTCGTCAAGGATGGCTCTTTCAGCCATTGCCTGGATGGTACCGGCCTCCGGGAGGGGGTCCTTTTCATGGGATCGGGCTCTCCGGAGGGAGGGGTAATGGGCTTCAGCGGCATAGGCGGGAATGGTTTCGGCAAAGCCCTTCTTTCGTTCAAAGATCTTCCATTTGCTATTGATGGGTTGAAAAAAATCGGGATGTTCCCCGATGCTTTCCGATGTGCCCAGAAAGAGAATGCCGCCGGTGTTTAGTGAATAATGAAACAGGGGGATGATCTTTTTCTGCAGGACATTGTCCAAATAGATCATCAGATTCCGGCAGCTCACCAGGTCCAGCCGGGAAAAAGGCGGATCTTTGATGACGCTTTGAAGTGAAAAGACGACCATGTCCCGAAGCTGTTTGTTGACCTTTAGCAATCCCTGTTCTTTGATGAAAAAGCGGTTCAGCCGCTCCCTGGTGACATCCGCGCCGATATTTTCGGGGTAGAGCCCTTTGCGGGCAATATCCAGTGCGGCTGCATCAATGTCCGTGGCAAATATTTTAACGTCGAATCGCCGCTTGATGGTATCCATCACTTCCGAAAGAATCATGCTCAGAGAGTAGGCTTCTTCCCCGGTAGAGCATCCCGAAACCCAGAACCGGATCGTCGTATCCGGCTCTTTCCTTCTCAACAACGCCGGCAGTACTTCTTCTTTCAGCAGATCAAAGGCTTCCGGTTCCCTGAAAAAGCTGGTCACTCCGATGGTGAGATTCTTAAACAGCACATCGATCTCGCGGGGATTTTTCTGAAGATAGAGGACGTAATCGGACAACCCCTCTATTTGATTCACCACCAGCCGACGTTCAATGCGACGGGCAATGGTGCTCTGTTTGTAATGGGAAAAATCGTGGCCGGTGGCGCCGCGGATCAATGCAAAAATTTTCTGCATCTGGTTTTTGACGGGGGGGTCTTTGCGTTTGATTCTGTCCAGTGACTCAACAAACGGGTGCTCCACGTAACGGATCAGTATTTCCGGCATCTTTTCCACGGGAACGATGAAATCCACAAGGCCGGTCTCAATGGCGCTTCTGGGCATGCCGTCGTATTTTGCGGTATCCGGTTCCTGGACCATGGCCATACCGCCGCCGCCTTTGATGGTTCGAATCCCCATGGTGCCGTCCGATGCCGTCCCCGACAAAATGATGCCGATGGCCTTTTCACCCTGGTCTTCGGAAAGGGATCTGAAAAAGGAATCTATGGGCAGGTTGATAGTGCCGGTTTTTACCGGTTCCAGCAGATGAAGGCAGCCGTTGAAAAGGGTCACGTTTTTCCCCGGCGGATTCAGATAGACGTGGTTGGGCTCAAGCTTTGTGCCGTCTTCAATCTCCATCACCCTCATCCGGGTGTGCTTCTCTAAAAGCGACACCATGATGCTCTTATGCTGGGGGCTCAGATGCTGGATGACCACGAAGGACATGTTGCCGTCAGGGGGCATGGCGGAAAAGAAGAGATTGAGGGTTTCCAGTCCACCGGCTGAGGCGCCGATGCCGACGATGGGGAAGCGGCTGTCATCTAACGGCTTTTTCTTCTTTGCAGGCATGGTGGTTGTCTTTCTATTTAAATGAGGAGAGTAAAAAATCAGAAGGGTTAAGGAATCCTGGTTTTATGTTTATTTTTTTGCGACCTTGCCGGTAACAATCGCGCCGGAACAAAAAAGCCCCGGGCCTTCACAGGCCCCGGGGCATTGTTAGATGTTTTTAAAAGACAAGAGAGAGCAAGGCGCATAGGGATATGAACATGATGTGTACTCCCGACAAAGCGATCTTCTGTTCATGATGTGATTTTAGTTACTGATTTTCTGCCCAATCCGTTGTTCTGTCAACTTAAAAGTGAATCCCTCGGCCATGGGATTTCACTTCCATCTCCGGTACTGAAGAAACCTCCTAGAATTTCAAGACAAAATCGACCTGCAGCCGGTCCTCATGCTCCCGGTAGCGGTCCGTGTTCCAGAGGGGATTTCCCTGGGCCGCGGTTTTCCAGGCGGTGACCGGGCCGGTGTAGAAAAAGGCGGCCCGCAGCAGTACGCTACTCCAGGGCCAGAAGTGAATCGCCACTTTGTGTCCTTTCCGGTTGGCCCCATAGAAATCCTGATCGTTCAAACAACCGAGCACGGCATTTTGCTCGATGTAGGCATATTTGTAGAAGAGGGAATAGGCGCCCTTTTTCCATTCATTGCCGATTTTGATGGAAAAATTATAGGCCTTGTTCTCATCGCTGGGCACTCCGTCGGCGGCGTTATAAATATAGTCCAGGTAGATTTCCGCGGGATAGGGTCCGGCATTGAAACGGATCCGGCTGATGGCTTCCCAGAGTTTGTAGCCGTATTCGAACTGGATGTCGCCCGTGGTCGGGTTCGTTACGAAGGAATTACCCCCACCGTTGTTATATTCCCCCGAAGATATCCACGCGGTCCCATCCAGATTGCTCCAGCTGTAATAGCTGCCGGCCATAAGCCACTTGACCGGTCCCACACGCCAGTCAAAACCGGCCTGCTGAAGGTAGAGCATGGCATCCGGGGTTCGGTTGTTTTCGTTCAGCACCATCTGCCCCAGATAAATGAACGGCTGAAACACATCCGAGCCCATGTAGCGGTAGGTTTCGTACACTCCTTCCGGGTTCACATCGACATCCCACATGATGTCGGTCTGAACGAAATTCATTTTGAATTTGCCGGCCCCCAGTTTTAAGCCTTTCAACCATTTGGGAGCGTATTCCGCATAGGCTCTCGCCAGAAAGATCCCCTTGTCGTTAAAGTCCTGTCCGAAGGTGGCGTTGGTGGTGGTGGCCTCCTGGTGGGTGGCCATGTTGGTGGTAACCATCGCATGAGCGCTGATTTCATCGGTGATATTCGAATCCAGGTAGAGCCTGAGGCGAATCCTGCCCCGATCCCTTGGGTCCTCTTTTCCGGGGGTGCCGTTCTGATTCAACATGTCCCGGTCAAAGAGTCGTTCATAGCGCAGTCTCAAATCCCCGGACAGCTTGATTTTGCGGGTCCATTCCGGCAGTTGCTCACGCCACGATTTTTCAGCCTTCTGCGTCTCCGCTTTGACCGTTTCCTGAATCTCCTTCTTCTGAATCTCCTTAGCCCGGATCTCGTTCGTTTGTTGTTTCTGAAGAGCGTTTTTGAGCGCTTCGATTTCCTTTTGCTGTTTCTCAATGGTGGTCGTTAAGGCATTAAGCCGTTTCAGCAGTTCTTCATTGTCAACGCCTGCCAGCGCCGTTGAATGCATACCGAAACAGAGTTGCAACGCCATGAGAGCCCACCACAGTCTTTTCCTTTTCATTTACTCTCACTCCTTTTTCAAGGGACAATATCTTTCCATGACTGCCAAAACGGCAAAAAAATGCCCCTGATCAATGGCAGGGGCATGTTGTATGGCCTTAAAAAATCTCCCGTCGGTTTTCCCGATGGTCCACCAGGTAAAGGTATTTTGCCTTTTCCCCCAATTCCTTTTCAAGCCGGGGAAGCTGATCCCTTTCCACCCCGTACATGCGGATAAACACTTTCCGATAACCTTCTCGAACATGCTCGTACGTACTCAGAATGCTGACCATCCGGCCGCCGTAACGACGGATGATGTCGGCAAGTTCCCGGATGGATCCGGGACGGTCTTCCACCTCAAAAGCAAACTGTATGCCCCGCTTGCCCACGCCCGTTAAGGCGATCAACACCCGGAATAGGTCGCCTTTGGTGATGGTCCCGATTACCTTGCCGTCCGGATCCACCACCGGCGCGCCGGAGATTTTGTTTTCCAGAAGCACCTCGGCGGCTTCCTCCACCGTAAAATCTACGGGAATGGTAACCGGGTCTTTCGTCATGATTTCCTGAACCTTGATTTTGGTAATCAAGAACAGCAGTTCATGGACTTCCAGGGTGGTGGCATCGGATGCTGAGGCCCGTTTAAGATCCCGATCGGTCACGATTCCCACCAGCTTCCCTTTTTTCATCACCGGCAACATGGAGATATTGTTCTGCTTCAACAATTTCATGGCACCGTGCATGCTGTCGTTGACATCAACGGTAACGACTGTTTTGCTCATCCAATCTTTCACTAACATGATAATCTCTCCTAACCCCGGTCTTTCCGGGAGTTATCCTTTGAAACAAGTGATCACAGGGCCTAAAGACCAGAAAAAAAGGACCAGAACGACAATGGAAATGCCCATTACCATAATGGCCTGAAACCAGCGCAGCCCGCACCCCTTGATCAACCCAACGGCGATCAGCAGCCATTTCCACGGTTCCGTAATCCACACAAAAAGCGGTATCCAGGCGGCCAGAAGGGTTATGCCGGCGGCAAAAGCATATACCGAAAAAAACTTTGAAAACGTGACCCGCTTGCCCATGGTCATGACCATGACCCCATATCCCAGCCCGGCTGACATAAAACACATGAAAACGGCGTTCACCAAAAGAATAACCGCCATTATGAGCGGCCGCTCATGGGGCTGGGTCAGGCCGGCACATGCGAAAAAGAGACTGGAAACCAGCAGACATCCCAAGGCCGGCCGGATGGACGGAAATTCGGCAAGTTCTGTAAAAAACCGCCCCGGCGAACTCAAAATCCGAGTGAGTGCCTGAAAATAAAATAAAAACGTAAATTCCCGCGCCCCGGCCGACTGAGTCTGAATGTGCTTTCCATTACATATGTCCATTGCCATTGTTGCTTACCTCTTTTACAATAAGGGGTTCAAAAACCGACCTTTGTCACAATCCCCCAAACCAACATGATCATGGTCAGGATGAAAAAGATGCGCCGTTCCGTTTTTTTGTCGAACCAGGTCACGCCCTTCTCATGAAGAAAAGCTCTCTTTCGGGTTATCCCCCAATCTATCTCTTTCATGGTGCGCTCCTTTTTTCGGGTTTCATTCAAAAGCCGGGCAATCCGCCAAACCCTCTAAAGCTCCAGTATACGGCCGTCAGGAGGATAATGAGGATGTTGGCAAAAAACCACATGGGGATGCCCACCCTTAGATAATCCTTGGGCTCCAGGTATCCGCTGGCGTACACAATGGCATTGGGCGGGGTGCCGATAATCAGGCAATAAGCAAAGGAACTGGCAATGGCCGTGCTCATGGCCATGAACGGCAGAAAGGTGGTTCCCGGATGAACCAGCCCCGCCATGTTGAGGGCGATGGGTCCCACTGCCGCGGCCGCAGGCCCGTCCGCCATGAGGTTGGTGATGACGGCCGTCAAGCCGTTGGAAGTGGCCATGAGCGCCAGACCGGAGTCCATGCCCAGGGGCGCCAGTCCTTCTATGACCGATCGGGCCATCCAGTAGGCGGCTCCGGTCTGGTCCAGGGTTCGTCCAAAAATGATGGCGCCGGCATACAGCCACACCACACCCCAGTCCACCCTTTCCTGATAGTCCCGCCAGTTGACCACGCCCGTTAGAAGATAGGCCACAGCACCTGCCACCGCGATCACGCCGATCCCCAAGCGGACCGGGTAAATACCCAGATCGTAAAACGCCTTTTCCGTGAACCACCCGTAGACCATGATCACAAAAATGATCAACGCCCATATTTGTTTTCTGTTCCATCCCCCCATGCGGCCGATTTCATTCTGCAGATGATTCATGGAAGGCGCCAGGGAGGTAATACGCGGTTTAAACCGCCAGTTGACCATGAACCAGGTGACCGGAATCATGACCAGGATAAAGGGAAAGCAATAGGTGACCCACTGGAAATACCCGATATCAAAACCGAACATATCGTTTAGGTAGGTCATCATGATGACGTTTCGGGCCCCTCCCGAGGGCGCACCCGGTCCCCCGATGTTGCAGGCCATGGCAATGGCGATCATGAGCATCTTGGCCAGTTCCTTGTCTTCGGGAATCTCGTCGGTCAGACTGTTCTGATACAGCAGCATGCCGATGGGCAAAAACATGGCGGCCAGGGCATGGTCGGAAATGAAGGCGGCCAAAGGTGCGATGATGATAAAAAAGATCAGGGTGACCCACCGGGCGCTGGGCGCCGCCAGTTTTTTGAACATCATGAGGCACATGCGCTTATCCACGCCTGTTTTCACAAAAGCGGCGGCAAACATGAGGCTCCCCATGATAAACCAGCACGCATCGTCCCAGTAGAGCATGGCAACCTCTTTTCGGCTCACCACCCCGGTAAACACCAGGATAAGGCCAATACAGAAAGCCACTCCGGGCAAGGGGATGCATTCGGTCATGAAGCAGAACACCACAAACACCATCATGGCGACTGCCACTTTGATGTGCCATGCGCCAGTATCTGCGGCCTTGAGCTCCTTTCCGGTCAGGTTTTCATAAACCAGACCTTCTTTTCGAAGTTTCACCCCTTTGTTCATGAGATCCAAAAACCCATTGTCATCCACATTTTCCTTGATAAAGGCATGAGCCTTTTTCAGGTTTTCGGCATCCGCCGTAATTTTGTAATTATTACACCACTTGAGGTCTCGTTTCAGGAAACGGCCCTTTGAAAGGGCTCCCATGCTCATATTTTTTTCCATGACCTCGGCGGTTAAGAGTTCCCACTGTTCCGTATTCCAGCGCTTCTTGCCGAAGAGTTCCGTGGTGATCAGGTTGACAACCGCCCCCGGTCCCACTGTGACTTCCGTTCCCACATCCTTCATGCCATAAGGGGTCGGCAAAACCAGAATGGCAAAAAAGAGAACGACTGGAATGATAAAGAGTTTCCAGTTCACATATTTGTCATAACCGGTGGCTTTTTGTTTTTCCTTCGCCATTGTTTCCACCTCGCTTCCGTTCTTTCATATCTCTGCTCATTTGCGTTTCATGCCCGGATCCGGCGCCGTCAGGATTCCATCAGAATCCGCGCCATTTCGAAAAACAATTCCTGTTCCCGTACCACCCCCACCACCTTGCCCTTTCGCGTAACAGCCATTCGCCGACGTTTTTCCGTATACAGAAGGTTTGCCACTTCCATGAGATTGGTGTCTTCAGAGACGCTTAAAGGAGCCACCGACATCACATCTTCAATCCGTTTTTTAACGAGGGTTTTGGTCTGAGTGGTGAAAAGCCCGCTCCAGAACATGGTGGAATACTGCATGCTGTCGGCCATGGAGGGTTTGGGCGCTGACAGGTACGCCGGCCGAATGGCCTGGATCAGATCCAGGATGCTCAGAATGCCCACCAAATTTTCCTTCTGGTCAAACACCATGATGGAACGGTGCCCGGTTTCCATGATCCGACTGGTGGAAACGGCATTTTCAAAGGATCGTTTCAAGGCGGCAATCCCTTCACTGACGGTGGCGCTTGCCCGGATAGTGGTGTATTCTTCTATGGGGATCATGATGTCCCCGGCTTTTTTTTCCTGCTTTTTTCCTTTTCCCGTGGCATTGAATGCGTCATTTATCTTGGACGCCAAAAGGTCCATGTCGCAGGGTTTGTTCAGGTAATCAAAAGCTTCGTCCTTGAGGGATGCTTTCGCGGAAGCCATGGTCCCATGTCCCGTCAGCATGATTACCTGAACATTGGGATCTATTTTCTTGATTTCGCGCAAAGCTTCATGGCCGTCCATGCCGGGCATTTTCACATCCAGCACAACCACGTCCTGGTCGGATTTTCTGAGGATCGAAATGGCGGCTTCACCGCTTTCGGCCACAGTGGTTTCATACCCCCTTCGGGTCAAAATCTTCGATGTGGTGGAGCGAAACTGTTGTTCATCATCCACCATCAGTACGCGTATGTTCTTTCCCATTACACGCTCCCCCAAAAAGATGGTTCACACAGTTTCCTTCAGGATTTCCCGCGGACTTTTCATGGCCTTTCGCATCTGCGCCATCCGAATACGCTCTTCGATCCTCTGGCGTTTTTCAAATGCCTCACCGGCTTTTGAGATAATATCCTCGATGTCCGACGGCTTAATCAGGTAATCCATGGCACCCGATTTCAACCCTTCTATTGCCGATTCCACCGTGGCATGGCCTGTGAGCATAATCACTTCCACCAGCGGGTGTGCGCGCTTGATCTCTTTCAGGGTTTCGATCCCGTCCATCCCCGGCATTTTCACATCCAGAATCACGACATGGATAATGTGGTTTCGCAACAGATCCAAAGCTTCGGGTCCGCTGGTAGCCGTCATCACCTCCAGTCCTTTTTTCAGAAGCAATTTTTGGGTGGTGGCGAGAAATCGCTCTTCATCATCGACCAACATGAGTTTCATGGTTTCCATTTGTTTTCCCCCTTTAAAAATCAGAGTGTTGAAATTGAAACAGGCGTTCCGTTTAATGGGCGCTTACGCCCTGAACAGATGAGGGCAGGACAATGGTAAAGGTAGTGCCGACGCCCTTTTCACTGTCCACTTCAATAAAACCGCCCATTTTCCCGATAATTCCGTAACATACACTAAGGCCTAAGCCCGTTCCTTTTCCCACCGGCTTCGTGGTAAAAAACGGACTGAAGATCTTCTTCTGGTCCTCGGCGCTGATGCCGCTCCCGTTGTCCCTGACAAAAATGGCGGTCTTGCCGTCTTCCCCGCGGCCGGCGCCCACCACCAATGTTCCCCCTTCAACCCCATGCCTGGACAAAATGGCGTCTATGGCATTGTTGTACAAATTCAACAGGACCTGCTGAAGCTGGCCCGGATCACCATGGACGGTGGGCGTATTTTCGTCAATTTCCTGGCTCAGGCGGATCCCGTGTACGTTCGCCTTGTTTTTCACCATTGCGGTCACTTCAGGGATAAATTCCTGTAAATTCACCTCTTGAAAGACGGGATCGCTCTGCCGCCCGAACTTCAGGATAGACTGGGTGATCTGCGCGCAACGGTTGATCTGAAGATCAATCTGGGCCATGGAATCTTCCAGCTCCGAAAGGGTGGGAGACGATGTTAATTCCCCTTTTTCCTTTAACTCGGCCATCAGAACATTGATCAGGGTTTCTTCGCTTTTCATAATCTGAAGCGGGTTGTTGATTTCATGGGCAAAGCCGGTGGCCATCTCGCCCACCTCCGCCAGCCTGCTGGCCCGGATAAGCTGTCCGCTGAGTTCTTCCTTCTCCGTATCCATCCATTCCATGCGCCTGACAATGCGACCCGTCAGGACCAGGGCCAGAGCCATAATGCCGGCTCCGCCCACCAGAGTGATGAAAGCGATCACATAACTAGCCGTGTGAAGGGCTTTAAAGGCGTCTTCCTTGGCCTGCCGGACCACCAGCAGCCAGTTCTTTTCTTTAAGCCAGGTGGTGGCGTAAAGGTAGGAAACGCCATTGATATCCTTTTTGATGAAGGTTCTGATACCATCATGCAAGGGGGGCTTGAGAAGGTTTTCAGGGTCCCGCTCCATGAGGCTCCCGCCTGAGCGGCGTTCGGTCTGGAATATGCCGTCGGCGTTTAGAAGATAGGCTTCACCGGTTTTTCCGATACGCACTTTTTCCACCAGATCGTTAAAGATGTGCGTGTCGATAGTGGAACGGATGATCCAGGTCCTTCCATCTTTTTCCCGCTTCAATGCGATAACGAAATGAGGAATACGCCGGTAGCCTAAGAAAACGTCGCTGATGTATTCTCCCTTCTGTATCACCTCTTTAAACCAGGGAGACCCGGCGTAGTCTCTTCCGGCCAGTTTATAGGGCCCCTGGTAATTAACGTGGATTCCATCGGCATTAAAGACACCCAGATCCAGGAAGGCGCTTGATTCCTTCTGCAGGCGGGAAAGAATTCCCGCCAGCTCCACTGGCTCGGTCAGCTCTTCAAAGGGGTAGGAATTGAGCACAAAGTCCAGGTTCGTCTTGCGGTTCATGAGAAAGGCATCAATCATGTGCCGATGATCCGAAACGATCCGCTTTACCGTATCAATGGTGGTGGACTGCAGGGATGTGGTGAAGAAGTAGTACCCGAAACCCAAAATAAGGATCAGGGTGACCAGCGGAATGAGAATCATGCTGGTTAATATGCTGCGCTTCAAATTTAGGTAGTTAGCGTTTTTCACGGAAAACCTTCCTTTTCATGTGGCGTTGTCTAGAGCTAAGGCAATCTTTATGCCAAGACGGAAAATTGTGAAGATCTCTTTATTTAATAGGAAAAGCCGGGTGAATGGAGGTGAATGGGAGCAATGGAGATGTCAGGGCTTTTTACAGGTTGTAAAATCGGTTGAAGCAGGACCCCCTAAAACATCAGCTTGTGCCGCAGTTTTTGAAAGCTGTTTTTGTGAAGCTTGATGGGTTTTTATAAACTCTTGGGTAATTGTGACCCTCGTGGGATTCTCCTTGTACTCCCATGACATATCTCAGGTCGCGTTACAATCTCCTGAATGTTGATATCACAGGTTTCTAAGAAGGGTCACTCCCGCCGCATATTGATTCTGACACCAGCTTCAGCATGAAAGCCTGGTTGATTCTAATGGTTGGTGCCTCAAATATAACAATGGCATCCTTTGGAACGGTAACGCCGCTGCCTATTGTGATAGATATGCTACCAGTACATTCGCACGTTTTACTGGGAGGGAAGGTCACGTTTGTCAATGTCACTTCATCCCCACAACAATCCGGGCACGTTGTTCCAGATTCATATGCTCCCATATCGGGATGGCTGCCTGAAAACCGAGTATCATTAATCCCTGGAATAACGACTCCAGCATCAATCAATTGGCTGTCCTTCTTTAAAGAGTAGTCGCCATTAGCAGGGTCTCGGAATCCCGGATTTGCGCTTTTGCCGTGAGCTTCATTACCGACGCCTGCGGTGAAAGCCGTCAGCGAAGTATAGTTGACATTGTCCCACCTCACCAAGCCACCGCTGGTTTCCCGCCATAAGTCATCGTAGCCGAAATCAACGGGCTGCAGCGCATTATAATTCTCCACCGCATAAGCCGTACCCACCCAGACATTATTTCGGGAAAAGATCTGAGACCACGAACCGGGCGCCTTGATATAAAGCCCGTTGTTGCCTGGGAGAGCGGCATCACAGGTGTTGTGAAAGAGATATATCCAACGGGACTGAGCGTAGCCGCTGTTAAACTTGAAGGGACTTCCGCTGTAACTGTTATTGCCCACTCCTGTACGGTAGATGAGGTTGCCAATGGCGTAGACGGGTCCCGTATATACGGGGGCTAAGGAGATGCCCATCAGCACATCATGAAACGTGTTTCCCCAAATGGCACGTTGCTGCACTGGCCGTCTGTTTCCATGCCGTCATCCCCAGCTCGGTAGACCAGATTTTCATACACATCGGTCTCGTTGGTCAAACCGGCGGTGGATGAAGGGCAGACATTAAAACCATCAAAGTAGTCGTGGAATGTGTTCCGACGAATGATGTTGCCTCTGCCATAGGCAGGATCGTAGAAAACCACCCCTCCGGTTTCCAGTTCGCTGCCGGACTTCACGGCATCCCACGGCCAGTCGAATACCGTGTCGCAAAAAGTGTTGCCCTGAATGACATTTCTATCCGACTGGCCCTTGATGCCGATGCCAACATCGTTGACAACAAATCTGCAATCCTGGATGAGAACTTCGCTTGCATCACGCAGATATATGGCTTTCGCCCAGGACCCCTGTCCGAAGTTGCGGAACGTCAATTCTTCAAGGACGATGAAATCCTGATCCACATAGAACGCATGGTTGTACCTGGATATGACCATTTCAGCGAGATTCGGGTCGGCATCGCCTGTCAGTCTTATATAAAGCGGGGTGTAAATCAAGGCTGTTGGAGAGGATGAGAAAGTACGGAACATTTTGTTCTCTTTATGTTAGAGGAAGATATCTACCTCTAACTTAAGGAGATTACGATGGAAAAAGACTGCTATAAGGAAATCATCGAAGAACTCAGTAAGAAATTGGCGAAGAAAGTATGCTCCGAAGAAACAGGGTTAGCCTCAAGAGCAAGAACGATAGATCAAGATGTCCAGGGGTTGGTCCAGGAAATCGGTTTTCAAACGACCCAAAGTATTTTAGAGGCTACGCGCGATAAGATTGTCAGTAAAAAAACCTGAAGGGCTGACAGTTCATAGAAATCCCACAATAGAGTTCAATGCCATTTTTGGAAAAATAGGAATAAGGTCCCCCTATTTTTGGGCAGGTGGTAAAGGATGGAAGCCTTTGCTTGATGAAATGAAAATGTATCCTATTCAAATTTCCTGGTAACTTCAGAAAAGGAATGCTGAAAAGGAAAAATGTTTAAAATACGCATTTTTGGCGGCACAAATCGAAAGGATGATGCTATGATCAAAATATGAGCCGTCAAGAAATAAAAGAAATACTTCACAATCTCGATGTTCGAGCAGATGTTCTCGACAAAGAAGCCTTATCCCACACTCTTACCATCCTGATAAATCCTGTCGAAAGATTGAGCGAACAAAATGAAGAATTGAAGATTGAAAACCAGAAACTGCGCGATGAAAATAACAGACTGAAAGGGGAGCAGGGCAAACCGAATATCCGTGGTAATAAAGGTGGTGGCAAAAAAGGGCAAGACTTTTCTTCGGAAAAAGAGAGAAAACAACGAAAGGGAAAAAAGAAGAATAAGTCGAAAAGTAAGAAGGAAAATATCCAAATAAATCGAAGCGAGGTATGTGAGGTCGATCACTCCAAACTGCCCCTTGATGCTGAATTCAAGGGGTATGAGAGTGTGGTTGTCCAGGAAATCATTATCAAAACTGACAATGTTGAATACAAAAAAGAGGTTTATTACTCAGCCTCTGAAAAGCGAACCTATGTGGGAAAATTGCCCGCCGGGGTCGTTGGGGAGTTTGGCCCTGGGATAAGATCATTGGTCTGCACGCTTAAATATGTGGCAAATATGTCCCAACCAAAAATTCAGGAGCTACTTGAAAATTGCTGCGTATTTATTTCACAGCCGACTATTTCCCGAATCCTCACCAATGATAAAACCGGATTCAACCAAGAGAAAAAAGATGTCTTTCGTGCTGCTCTGGAGCATACGCCTTTCCACCAAATCGACGATACCACGGTAAGGGTCAACGGTAAAAACCAGTATTCACAAATTTTGTGTAATCCATATTATACGGCCTTTTTCACCGTTCCGCGCAAAGATCGTCTCACAATACTGGATTTGTTACTGTGCGGCAGGGAAAGAACATACCGTTTTGATTTGAAGGCATTTTGTTTGATGTCGGATTTCAAGGTTGCAAAGAAAGTGACCGATCAGCTTTTGAATTTGACCGAAGACAAGGAAATCTCTGAAGCGGAAATGCAGGCGTTACTGGAAAAGGTATTTAAGAAAGGAAAAGGGAAAAACACAAAAACCAGAATTATGGAAGCCGCTGCCATAGCCGCCTATCATCGACAATCAAGTGTTCCTGTTGTAGACCTTTTGCTAGCCGATGATGCGCCTCAATTTAAAAAAATTACTGCTGAACTGGCCCTTTGCTGGGTTCATGAGGGTCGTCACTACAATCGTTTGGATCCAATCTTTCCCTGTAATGTTGATGTTCTCAAGGATTTCAAGACAGATTTCTGGGATTTCTATGGAGATCTTTTGAAGTACAAAAAGGATCCGAATCCTGAAAAAGCGGCAACGCTATCCGCCCAATTTGACGAGCTGTTTTCTACCAAAACAATTTATGATGCATTGAACGATCGTATAGAAAAGACCTGGAACAAAAAGGCAGAACTTTTGAAGGTTTTGAAATATCCCTGGTTGCCATTGCATAACAATGATTCAGAGTTGGGGGCAAGAGTTGAAAAACGCAGGCAGAATGTCAGCCTACATACAATATCTGAGGCGGGAACAACGGCAAAAGACGCCTTCCTTACCATTACCCAAACTGCAAAGAAATTAGGGGTCAACGCTTTCAATTATATAAACGACAGGGTTTCCGGAAAATTCAACATGCCGGCACTTTCAGATCTGCTCATCGAAAATGCCATGCCACAGCTTGAGTAGACCCTCTTTTCTACGAATAGAGAAATCATTTTGCTGTAGGTCTTATGGTGTTGTAGGATTATCCTACTGTTTCTATTGTCCAATCGTACATCTTCTTTTCTCAAATCCCTGAATAGGATACGGCAATTTTATACTGGACAAGTTGATCTTCTTCAAATACATGGTGGTGTATCCAAAGTCTGAGAGGGGTATGGAGCCCCTGATTTTTTTCACAGTTTGCCGGCACAATCGCTTGGGAAATTCATGAAATCCGACATTTTTTTAATCAACGGCCAGGTGGTCAATGTCTATTCGGGAGAGATCCTGCCCCATCATGTGGCGGTTTCGGGGGAAATGATTTGCTATGTGGGACCATCCAAAGATCTGATAGGCCCAAAAACCGAGGTGATTGATGTCAAAGGATCCTTTATCCTTCCCGGTTTTTTCGATGCGCATGCCCACGCGGATCTTTTCTATCATCCGTTCTCCTATGCGAACCAGGTGGTGGTCAGAGGAACCACTTGCTTTTTTAATGACGGCCACGACCTTGCCAATGCCCTGGGTGCGACGGCATATCTGAAAACCATGCATCAGCTGTCAAACGGTTTTTTGAGTGCTTACACGGGTATTCCCGCGGCGGCACCGCCCTATCCTGATGTTGAGGGTGGCGAGCTATGGTCCGACGAAGACCTTCTTAAAGCCTATGCCTCTGACAATGTTCTGTCCTTGAGCGAAATCACCCCGTATCTCAGGTTGCTCAATAAGGACCCTGTTTTGAGAAAGCGGATTCAGGCCGCTCTGGAAAACGGGCGTCTGGTGGAAGGCCACACCACCGGGGCTAATTGGGACAAACTGAATCTCCTGGCTATGGCAGGGGTGACGTCCTGCCATGAATCTCTCAAGGCTGAAGATGCCATGGAAAGGTTGCGGCTGGGATATTATGTGATGTTGCGCCACGGTTCCATCCGGCTGGACCTGCCATATCTGGCGGATGCGGTTCATCGGTCAAAAAAGTTTGATACCAGCAGAATCATGCTGGTGACCGATGGCATTTTCCCGGATCATCTGATGTCATGGGGCAATATGGATTGGGTGGTTGCCGAGGCCGTAAACAACGGGATTGATCCCGTTCGAGCCATACAGATGGTCACCATCAACCCGGCCCGCTATTTTCGTCTGGACCACATGCTGGGGGGAATTGCGCCGGGCCGTCTGGCGCACCTTCTGGTGGTGGATTCCCTTGAAAACCCAACGCCCCGGAAGGTGTTATCCCGTGGGGCCATGGTGGCCGAAGGCGGTGATCTCTGTATTGCCCCACTTCCCGTCCCTGAAGCGAACATGGGAAGCCGCCCCTTTAATACGGGCCCCCTGAGTGCGGATCTGTTCCGGGTGCCCTGCCGTGAATCCCTCGAAAAAGTCCCGGTGATCAAGATCATCAACCAGACCGTTACGGCCGTGGAGGAGATCCGCTTGAAACAGCAGAATGGCTTTTACCTGCCCCAAGGAGACATTCTCGCCGCCACTTTGATCAGTCGGGACGGGACATTGAGGGGACAGGGTTTTGTGCGGGGGTTCTGTCCCGGATTGTCAGGACTGGCTTCCACGGTTTCCCACGAAACCCATGGGCTTCTGGTGATGGGCCAGCGGCCTGAAGATATGGTTCGGGCGGCTGAAGATGTGTTGGACATGGGCGGCGGGATTTCTCTGGCTCAGGCTGGTGTGGTGCGGGCCCGGATTCCCCTTGCCGTGGGGGGTGTCTGTTCTCGGAAAAAGGTGCCGGATCTGGCTCGGGAGATCCAGGCCTTTCACAATCTATTGGTCGATTCAGGCTGTACGTTGACCTATCCGCTCTGGACTTTAGGGTTTCTCACCTTTACCTCCGTATTGAAAGCAAGGCTGACTTACCGAGGGGTATATGATGTAAAGGCTGAAAAGCTTATTTTCTAGTCAATCAAGGAGGATGGTTATGGAATCCCGACTTTCGAACGTCGAAGATTCGGTTACATATCACTCAAAAGGGTTTGTTGGTGTCATAATGCTCAACAGGCCGCTGAAACGAAACGCTCTGAACACCCTGGTGTGGGATGCTTTGGACCGGGCCGTCCGCATGGCCGAAGAGGATTCGGCGGCACGGGTCATCCTGGTTCGAGGTGAAGGAAAATCCTTTTGCGCGGGTCTTGACCTGAGTCCGGAAAATGAAATTTTCGCTTCCTTCAACAAGCCGCCGGATGCGTCCCAGAAGGTCTGGTTTTTTAAGGAAGTGGTCAGAATACAAGGGATTCATACGCGCCTGGAAATGATTTCAAAGCCGACCATCGCGGTGATTCAGGGCCATTGCCTGGGGGCGGGGCTTGAATTGGCATTGTGCTGCGACATTCGCCTTTGCGAAAGGGAAACGGTTTTTGCGCTGCCGGAACCGAAACTGGGGATTATTACGGATGTGGGCGGCCTTCAGCGGCTGCCGGGAGTCGTGGGGAAGGGGCACGCCAGGGAAATCGCCTTTCGGGGAAATCGTTTTGACGCCTCATTTGCCGAACGTATCCGACTGGTTAACCATGTTTACGACGACGCGGGAACCCTTGAAAAAAAAGCCATGGAAATGGCGGAGGAAATCGCATCCAACCCCCCCCTGGCCGTTCAAGGGGCCAAGGAGGTCATGTGCTTTGATGAAGAAGCGAACCTGAAAGAATCCCTTCATTACAATGCGGCCCGATCCAGCATGATCATGCCTTCCAAAGACCTTTTTGAAGCGGTTTCGGCCTATCTGCAAAAACGCAAAGGGAATTTCACGGGGGAGTGATCCGCATTTTCACTTTGATTTTTTCCTCACTTTTCCTGTAGAGTAAACCTTTTTGGGTAAGGGTTCGGTGATTGGATTTTTTATGAGCGAGGGTTTTATGAAGCAGATCAATATTGGGATCATTGGATTTGGAACGGTGGGCGCGGGGACTTTTGAGGTGTTGACCACAAACCGGGAAATCATTACAGACCGGGTCGGCGCCGAGGTGGTCGTTCGCAAAATTGCGGATCTCGATATTGAGACGGATCGCGGGGTCCCCGAAAAACCGGAACCCGGTGTTTTCACCACCGATGCCATGGACATCATTCTTGACCCCGACATCCACGTGGTCGTCGAAGTGATGGGGGGCCTTGAAAAAGCCAGGGAATTCATTCTAAAGGCCATGGAAAACGGGAAACATGTGGTTACGGCCAACAAGGCCCTGCTGGCGGAATATGGATGGGAAATCTATGGCGCTGCTGAGCGCTACGGGGTCAGCTTGGCCTTTGAGGCCAGCGTCGGTGGAGGGATCCCGATTATCGGCGCTCTGAAAACCGGACTTTCCGGCAACCGCATTCAGACTTGCATGGGCATCCTCAATGGGACCAGCAACTACATCCTCACCAAAATGGCCCGGGAAAACCTCCCCTTTGATAGCGCCGTGGCGGACGCCGTGGCTTTAGGCTTTGCGGAAGATCCCCCCACCCTGGATGTGGACGGAACCGACGCGGCCCATAAACTGGCCATTATGATGTCAATCGCCTTTGGCAGTGCCATCGATTTTGAGCACGTGTTTCGGGAAGGGATTGTTGCCATCACACCGGATGATATCCGCTTTGCGCGAGAATTCGGATACCATATCAAGCTGCTGGCCATCGCCAAGGATCTGGGAGGCCAAATTGAGGCCCGCGTGCATCCGGTCATGATTCCCAAGAACCATATTCTGGCCAATGTGCATGAGGCCTTTAATGCCATTTTCCTTGAAGGGGATTTCGTGGGGCCGACACTCTATTACGGCCTGGGTGCCGGCAGAAAGCCCACCGGCAGTGCCGTGGTTTCGGACATCATCAGTCTGGCCAGGGATATGGTTATGGAAAAGCGGGGTGCGGTTCCTCCTCTCGGTTATGTTCAGGCTCCCGAAAAGAGTGTTTCCATTCAGCCCATGGATGAGCTGATCACATCCTACTATTTCAGGGTTTCGGCCCTGGATACCCCCGGCGTTCTGTCGACCATCTCGGGAATCCTGGCGCAAAACGGCATCAGCATTTACTCCGTTATTCAAAAAGGGAGGGATCAAAAGGGTTCCGTTCCCATTGTCATGCTCACCCATGAAGCCCGTGAGAGCCAGGCGCAAAAGGCCATTCGGTTGATTGACGATCTGGATGTGGTGACGGATGAGACGGTGGTGATTCGTGTGGAAGGAAATAATTGATGAAAAAAGAGACACAAACCAAATATATTGTTCTGGTGGGAGACGGTATGGGGGATTACCCGCTGCCTGAACTGGACGGCAAAACCCCTCTGGAAGCGGCTCGCACCCCGAACATGGACCGTATTGCCGCTTGTAGAATCGGGCTTGCCAACACCATTCCCGAAGGTCTTGAACCGGGCAGCGACACGGCCAACCTTTCACTCATGGGCTACGACCCCGCCGTCTACCACACGGGCAGGGGCCCCTTTGAAGCGGCCAGCATGGGCATCGGCCTGGGGGAAAACGAGGTCGCTTTTCGAATGAACCTGGTGGCACTGGATCGAAAATCCGACCACGAAATCATCATGTTGAGCAACAGTGCCGGAGGTATTACCACTGAAGAAGCGGAAGTTCTGGTAAAAGACCTCAAAAAGAGGATGATCGCACCCGGGGTCCAACTGTACCCCGGCGTTGCCTACCGTCATCTTCTGGTGTGGGATGGCGGGCCCGAAAATGCCCATACCATTCCGCCCCATGACGTTCAGGACCAGAACATGGCGGCCTATCTGAATTCACAGGATGAGGACGGTATCGTGGAACTCACTCGGCGCTCGTGGCCATTTCTGGAGGGCCATCCCGTCAATCTGGAGCGCGAAAAAAGGGGTCTTCTTCCGGCCAACTCCATCTGGTTGTGGGGACAGGGCAAAGCATTGAATATCCTGCCTTTTGATGAAATCTATGGGCTCAGTGGCGGGGTCATTTCGGCGGTGGATCTGCTCAAAGGCATCGGCGTCTATGCGGGGCTTAGAGTGATTGAGGTGGAAGGCGCCACCGGGTATCTGGACACCAACTATTCGGGAAAAGCAACGGAGGCTTTAAACGCGCTGAACGAACTGGATTTCATGTTTGTTCACGTGGAAGCGCCTGATGAGGCGAGTCACGAAGGGAGTATTTCCAAAAAGATTCAAGCCATCGAGGCCTTTGATGAAGAAGTGGTGGGCAGAGTTCTTGAAGGTCTTGAAAAATTCGAAGACTACCGAATCCTGGTGGCCGCGGATCACTTTACGCCCATTTCCATTAAAACCCATTCCACTGACCCCACCCTGTTCGCATGGGCTGAAAAGCGGGAACTGGCCATGGGAAAAGTCGGAAATCGGTTTACCGAAGCCTTTGCCAGGGAATCGGGGCTTCACTATCAAAAGGGGCATGAATTGCTTCCCGCATTTTTGAGGCAATCTCAATGATTTCCACCGAATCCCTTGACAGGAGCAATGGTTTTGACCTATTTTCGAGAAAAAATTAGAATGAAGGAGAAAAAAGCATGAAAATACTGTTTTTCGGACCCAATGGAAGCGGCAAAGGAACCCAGGGCGCCATTGTTAAAGACAAATATGGTATCCCTCATATTGAAACGGGTGTGATTTTCAGGGAAAACATTTCCCAAGGCACCGAACTGGGCAAAGAGGCCAAGGGGTACATTGACCGGGGCGAACTGGTCCCCGACAGCATTACCATCCCCATGATCCTGGACCGCCTGAAACAGGATGACTGCAAGGACGGCTGGTTGCTGGATGGATTTCCAAGGAACCTTACCCAGGCTCAGGAACTGGACAAAGCCCTCAAAGAAGCCGGGATTACCCTGGATATCGTCATCGATATGAAACTGGATCGCCAGATTGCCAAGGACCGCATCATGGGTCGCAGGCTTTGCGTCAACGACAATAACCATCCCAATAATATCTTCATCGATGCCATCAAACCCAACGGCGACAAATGTCGGGTTTGCGGCGGTGAACTGAAGACCCGCGGTGACGACCAGGATGAGGGCGCCATTGATCAACGGCACAATATCTATTATGACACGGAAACGGGCACCATGGCCGGATTGCTGTTTTATAAAGATGTCTCCGCCAAGAATAACGGCGTGCCCAGAATTGTTGATCTGGACGGGAAAAATGCTTTGCCGGACGTATCCGCGGAGTTGATGAGCAAGCTGGATGCATAAAAACGGCTAAACCCTACAAAAACAAAATCACCCGAAAGAGGTCCACCCGAAAGGGGGCCTCTTTTTTTGTGCCCTCACTTGGAAACAGGCTAATATTTCAGCCCCTTTGAGGATCTGCCCGTCAAAAAAAGTCCTTGACAAGTATCCCTTCATTTAAGCATAGTAGCTAGTCATGAGGTAAAATAGGAAATTTTACACTAACTCACATGAGGAGGCGCCGAATGAAAGAGGAAAAGGAATTCTATGAAAGGTTGGAAAGGAAAGGAGTCTCACGAAGGGATTTCATGAAGTACTGTGGTGTGGTCACTGCCACCATGGGCCTCTCAACTTCCTTTATACCCAAGGTCGCCGAGGTTTTTGCGGCCCCCAAACAGCGGCAACCGGTGATATGGCTGCACTTTGCGGAATGCACCGGCTGTTCCGAGGCGACCATCCGGTCCATGTATCCGTGGATCGATGAGCTGGTCCTTGAAATTCTGGATATCGCCTACCATGAAACCATCATGGCCGCCGCGGGACATCAGGCGGAAGATGCGCTTCATGCCGCGGCCAAGAAATACAAGGGGAAATATATCTGCGTCGTGGAAGGCGCCATCGCCACCAAATACAACGGTGGCTATGGAAAGATAGCGGGCCGGACCTTCCTGGATATCGCCAAGGAAATCGTCCCCAACGCGGCTGCTACGGTTTGCATCGGTGCCTGTTCCTCATTCGGCGGCATTCAGGCCGCCAAACCCAATCCCGGCGGGTACAAGAGCGTCGGCGAGGCATTGGGCATCAAGACCGTGAATATCCCCGGTTGTCCGCCCAATCCCATCAACCTGGTGGGCACCATCGTCAACTTCCTGCTGCTCGGAAAACTCCCCGAGCTGGATGATCTGGGAAGGCCGCTTTTTGCCTACGGACAGACCATACACGATAATTGTCCCAGAAGATCCCATTATGAAAATTCCGAATTCGTCAAGGAATTCGGCTCCAAGGAGGCGGCGATGGGATACTGCCTTTTTGAAATGGGGTGCAAAGGGCCTGATACCTACAACAACTGCCCCACCGCCAAATTCAATGACGGCACCAGTTGGCCTATTGAAGCGGGACATCCCTGCATCGGGTGCAGCGAACCCAATTTCTGGGATACCATGACCCCGTTCTTCCAAGAAAAAAGCTAACCGGAACGACCATCCAGTTCTGAAAAGAAAATATACTCTTAAGAAAAGAGAGGAGAAAATATGGGCAAGAGAATTATCGTCGATCCGATTACCCGAATAGAAGGCCATCTAAAAATTGAGGCTGAAGTCTCAGGTGGAAAAGTGGTGAATGCCTGGAGCTCCGCGCAGATGTTCCGGGGCATTGAAATTATATTGAAGGGAAGGGATCCCCGGGATGCGCCCCTCTTCGTGCAGCGCTCGTGCGGTGTCTGCACCTATACCCATTACCTGTCATCCATGCGAGCGGTGGAAGACGCCGTCGGCGTTACCATTCCCAAGAACGCCCGCATCATACGGAACCTTCTTCACGGTGCCCAGTTCCAACAGGACCACATCACCCACTTCTATCAGCTGCACGCCCTTGACTTTGTGGACGTGGTGGATGCCCTCAAAGCGGATCCGCAAAAAACCGCCGCTCTTTCCGACAACGTGAGCAACGATCCCCACGGCGGGACAGCGTACTTCAAGGAAGTGCAGCAACGGATCAAGACCTTTGTGGACAGCGGGCAACTGGGCCTTTTTTCCAACGGTTACTGGGGAAGTCCCGCATACCGACTGCCGCCGGAAGCCAACCTGATGGCCGCGGCCCACTATATCGAAGCCCTTCGAATTCAGGCGAAAATTGTCCGCATGCACGCCATTTTCGGCGCCAAAAATCCCCATCTTCAGGGGCTGGCCGTGGGGGGCGTCACCAGTGTGAGAGATCTGACACCGGACCGGATTGCGGAATTCCTATACATCTGGAAGCAGGCCCAGGAGTTTGTGCGCAACGTCTATATCCCGGACCTGGTGGCCATTGCATCGTTCTATAAGGACTGGGGCAGCATCGGGGGAACCACCAACTTCCTGGCCTGGGGCGATCTTCCCATGAGCGAGAAAGAGCCTGAAAGCCTCTTTCTGCCCCGCGGGGTCATCATGAAACGGGACCTCAAGGGCGTCAAAATGGCGGATCCCGCAAAAGTGACCGAGCATATCGACCGCTCCTGGTATGAGAAGGGGAAGGCGCTGCACCCCTATGACGGGGTGACCGATCCCATCAAGGCCGATCCCAAATATGACACCAACGCTCAGTACTCCTGGAGCAAAGCCCCTCGCTACGACGGCGAGGCCTGCGAGGTGGGGCCCCTGGCGAGAGTCCTGGTGGCCTATGCTTACGGCAAGAAGGATTTTAAAACCGTTGTGGACAGCACGCTGAAAAAACTCAATATTCCCGTTACGGCGCTTTTTTCCACCCTGGGCCGGACCGCCGCGCGCGGCCTTGAAACCCTGGTGATCGGAAACGCCATGGAAGGGTGGGTCATGGAGTTGGTGGAGAACCTGAAATCGGGAGACACCGCCACCTGCGCCAAGTGGACCATGCCCGACAAAGGCAAAGGGTGCGGTTTGAATGATGTGGCCCGAGGTTCCCTGGGTCACTGGATAGAAATCGAAGACAAGAAGATCAAGAATTACCAGTATGTGGTTCCGTCTACCTGGAATCTGGGGCCCCGATGCGAAAAAGGGAAGCTTGGACCTGTTGAAGAAGCCCTCATCGGAACACCCGTGGCCGATCCTAAACGGCCCATTGAAATTCTCAGGACCGTGCATTCATTCGATCCCTGTATTGCCTGCGGAGTGCATGTCATAGACCCCGACTCCAATCAGGTTTATAAGATCAAGGTCATGTAAGGATCCCAGATTTGACGACTCAACCGCCGCTTCAACGGCGGCGGTTGGGCCTTCTCCGTATTTCCACCGACATTGACCCATATGGCCGAGCGCCCCAAAACATCCGTGCTGGAATCCTGGCTCACATATGTGGTCCGCCATCCCTGGCATATCATTCTACCGATTCTTCTCTTAACCCTTTTTTTTGCCTGGCAGATCCCGCGGCTTCATTTTGAAACCTCCATATACGATCTCACCATCGAGGATCTGCCCCAGACTCAAGAATACAACGCTTTTAAAAAAACCTTTGGATGCGAAGAGGTTGTTCTGGTGGTCGTCAGAACATCAGATGTTTTTGATGTGAAAACATTTGACGACATCGACCGGCTTGCCGGTGAATTTGAAAAGATCAAAGGTGTTCGACGTGTCATCAGCCTGCCCGGCATCAAAAGGGACATGGACGTAACGAAAAAATGGACCCTCACCGACTTCAAGCGGGAGATTGCGCCGGTCGCTCTGCTGGAGAAGAATATCATTTCAAAAGACGGCAAGACCACCGTCATCAGTCTGATTCTGGAGGATATCAAGCAAAAGGATCCCGTCATCACCGAAATACAGGCTCTGATTGAAAGGGAAAAAGCCAAGCAAGCCATGTATCAAATCGGTATGCCGGTGGTTTCAATGGCATTAGCCCAGTTCACCGAGAATGATTTCATGCGCCTTCCGCCCATTACATTTCTGCTTATTATGGTGACGCTTTTTCTCCTTTTTCGAAACCTGCGGGGTGTGCTGATTCCGTCGGGTTCGGTTCTCATTGCCCTGATCTGGACCTTCGGCCTCATGGCATTGACCGGAACCCCCCTTTCACTTCTGATCATGATCGTGCCGATTTTTCTTATTGCCGTGGGCACGGCGTATTGTATGTATATTTTCCCCGAATATGCGTTGGCCCAGGAAACCTATAAAACGCCCAGAGATGCTTCTCTTAACTGTTTTTTGCGACTGGGTTTTCCAACATTTCTGGCCGTCTTTACCACCAGTATCGGACTTGGCTCTCTTTTAATCAATAAAATCAGTGAAATTCGACATTTTGCCCTATTTTCGTGCTTCGGCATCCTGGCCATGCTGTTCATTCTTGTTACCTTTCTTCCGGCGGTGATGGCGCTGCTGCCGTTTTCACGACAGGCCCGGGTTCCTGAATCGAATTCCGGTGAGAATCTGCTGGACCGAGTTTTATCAGGTATCATTGCGCTTAATCTGAAACACCAGAAATGGATGCTGGGGCTGATCGCCTTTATTTCATTCTTAGGCATTTATGGAATTACACGGATTCAGGTTGAAACCAACCCCATGGATTTTTTTAAAAAAAGCACCTCAATAGCTCAGAATTTTAATGACATTTACCGGGATATGGCCGGAAGCTTTCCCATTAACGTGGCCATTAACAGCCACCAGGACGATTATTTTGAAGCCCCCGAGCACTTGAAACTGGTTGCGGATCTGCAAGACTTTCTGTCGACACTTCCCGGTGTGGATAAAACCATCTCGTTTTGCGATTATCTCAAGCTGGTCAATTACGCTACCAACGAGTATCAGGATGAGCTTTATGCCTTGCCGGAGGAAGGGTTTGAGGTTCGAGTGCTCATCAACAGTTTCAAAACCATGTTGGGCCTCGATATGCTGGGCCGATTTATGAATGAGAAGTTTTCCGAGGCCAACATCGTTTTAAGAACACACATTTCCAGCTCCAAAGATTTTTTAAATACCCAGAAGAGAATTGAGACCTATCTCGGTAAAAAACTACCAGCCGGTCTTTCTTTTCAAGTCACCGGGATCGGTATTGTCATTTCCCACAGCAGTCAATTGATTACCGACGGACAGGTGAAAAGTCTTTTTTTGACCCTGGTGTTGGTTTTTGCCATTATGCTTTTACTGTTCATGTCCTTTAAAGTGGGCATCATCGGAATCCTTCCCAACTGCTTTCCCATCATTGTCGGATTCGGCCTTATGGGCTGGCTAAAAATTCCCCTGTCCATGGCCACAAGCCTGATTGCCGGTGTGGCCATCGGTCTCGCCGTGGATGACACGATTCACTATCTGGTGCACTACAACCACGAATTCAAAAAGGATCTGAACAAAGAGCGCGCTCTTGCCGGTACTATTCGGCATATGGGAAAACCGATCATCTATACCACGCTGACCATTACCTTGGGTTTTTCCGTCCTGCTCTTTTCAAGCTTTAAACCAACGGCTATTTTCGGTCTTCTGATGATGATTACCATGGTGTCCGCCTTGGGAGCGGACCTGCTTCTTCTTCCATCCCTCATGCTCCACGTGGAACTGGTGACCATTTGGGATCTTCTCAGGGTCAAGATGGGAAAAGACCCTCAGGAAGGGATCCCCCTGTTCAAAGGGCTGTCACGGACCCAGGTGCATTACATCTTGACGGCCGGGAATTTAAAAAGCTTTGAAGCGGGCGCTACGGTCATGACAAAGGGGGAAGTCAGTGATTCCATGTACGCCATCATTTCGGGCAAGCTTCAAGTGGTTGGAGAGATCGATCGGGACAGCGACGGCAGTGAATGTCCAAGACGGGTGATTTCAACGTTGAACGCAGGGGATGTTGTGGGCGAAATGGGCATGATTCGGTCGTGCAAGAGATCCGCGACCGTAATGGCCGTAAATTCAGCGGAGCTCCTGCAAATCAACGAGCGAATGATAAAGAGGCTTCAATGGCTCTACCCCCCTACGGCCCACCGGTTTTTCTTTAACCTGATGACAATTTTGTGCGACCGGCTGCAAAACCTGACGGAATGCTATCTGGAGGAAACCAGATTCGATAAAGTTTAAGTGATAAAATCCTTGAATGATCATCCATGGCATGTTTATACTGTCCATTGATGATTTTTCAAAACAGTCTTCAAGAAAGCGTCTTTCGACCAATTGGATGAAGGCAATGGAACAAAAACAGATTACCATAATGGGGGTGGGCAACATCCTGTTTACTGATGAAGGTGTGGGTGTTCGCGTTCTTGAAAAACTGAATGAGCAGTATGAGTTCCCTCCCAATGTATCGGTGGTGGATGGTGGGGTTCTGGGAATGAACCTCCTGGGGACCATTTCTGAGGCGGACTATCTTATTGTGATCGATGCGGTTCGAAACGGGCAGGCCCCCGGCACGCTCTACCGCCTGGAAGGCGAAGATATTCCAAAGCGGGTTTTGGCCAAGAATTCCCTTCATCAGGTGGATCTTCTGGAAGCCCTCACCTTCTGCCAGGCCTTGGACAAGCACCCCCAAACACGGATCATCGGCATTGAACCCGAAGATATCAAAACCGTTGGCCTGGACATGACACCGACCGTGGCCAATAAAATGCAGGCCATGGTGGAGATGGTGATTCTGGAGCTGGCGCATTTGGGCGTTGAAGCTTCCAAACGATTGCTTACCGGTGAAAACGACCCTGCCCGAAAAAAAACACCCGGTGTCCCGAAAATCTAGTGCCGGGAGGATTGGAGTAAAGGATTATGTGTTTAGCCATACCGGCCAAATTGATTCGCATTGATCAGCACATGGGAACTGTAGACATGGAAGGAACCCAACGAGATGTGAGCCTTTTGCTGTTGCAGGACGCGCAAATTGGCGATTACCTGATCGTCCATGCCGGATTTGCCATTCATCGGATCGACGAGGCTGAAGCCTTGGCCTCAATAAAACTGTTACGCGAGATGGCTGCGTTGCCTGAAGCTCAGAAACCATGAGATTTCCATATGTTTATGGAGCGGAATGAAAAAAATGGTTTTCGTTAATACCTTGACACAGTCCGTCAGATTCCTCTATACTTTTTCCGATCTGCTTGGTTCCAACAAGTAAGATCGTCGAAAAAAATCAGCTAAGGAAGGAGGTGAAACCCAAATGAGTAAAAGATTCTATATTCTTTTAACGGCAATTCTGACCGGTTTGATTTTTCTATCTGCCGGGACGCTTGTTGTTGCAGCCACCGCTGAGCCTGATAAAGCGATGAGTATCGAGAATAAAGGCTATACGAAAGACAAGAAAGGCCCCGTTTCCTTCGATCACATGGCCCATACGAAAGCCGGTGCGCAATGTGTTGACTGCCACCATAAGTACGATAAGGATGGCAAGAATGTATGGAAGAAGGGCGATGAAGTCCAGAAATGCTCTGCGTGCCATGACATCAATGAGAACACCGAGAAAGATGGCATGAAGGTCATGAAGCTTCAGAATGCATACCATAAGAACTGCAAGGATTGTCACAAGGAAAAGAAAAAAGGTCCTTTCAAAAAATGTAACGATTGTCACGCCAAGAAGTAAATGCGGCAACCCCTCACGCGCATGAGGCTTCTAAACAGTTTAAACAGTTTAAGGCCGTCCCCCGATAAAAGGGGGACGGCTTTTTTTCGAGCATCGCGAAATGGATAACCGGGATCACACAAAAAAAGCGCGGCGGTTGAATCCATTGATTCAACCGCCGCGCTTCTTGAATTTTGTCGTAGGACCGGAAACCCCTTATACTTCGGTTACGGTAATGGCCTCGTGCTCGCACACTTCAATACAGCTTTCACAACCCAGGCATTCCTCGGCATTTACGGGTTCGGATTTTCCATCTACCATCTCGTAAACATCCACGGGACAGACTTCGACACACTCTTCACAACCTTCACATTTGTCTTTATCAACAACGACTTCGTAACCCATCTGATAGTACCTCCTAATTTATAGTGAAACACTTGCTAAAAAAAAGAAAACAATAAAAATTTTTTCAGTCGCGGCTTACCTAACAAAGTCTCTATCCCGTGTCAAGCCTTTTCACGCCGTGGTACTTTGGGACGGCTTGGGACAAACTACCGGTAGTTTTATGCAGCGACTTCTTCCTTGATGGATATGGCCACCTTGTACAAAATTGTCAACACAAAGAACCCGACCGCCAGCACGCCGATGGTAATGAGGATTTCGGGTGTGGTCGGCCAGTAGGGCGTCACGGTATCGAACATATTGGGTGTAAAACCGCCGATGATCAGACCCAAGCCCTTATCGATCCAGGTGGCTGCAATTAAGGTGACACAGGCAACCGCCAGGGTGTCGAATTTTCGCCGGGTGGCCGGAACGATGAGC
This sequence comes from Desulfatiglandales bacterium, assembly GCA_963663335.2. GTDB lineage: Bacteria > Desulfobacterota > DSM-4660 > Desulfatiglandales > Desulfatiglandaceae > NaphS2. Next base: position 2,810,925 of record CAXXLN010000002.1, read on the forward strand.
AGCACCAGGGAGACACCGGCAAGACCGGTGGCGGTCCACATCCAAGGCGCCAGTTTGCCGTATCCGTCGAGTCCCTTGAACAGAAACACAAGAGAGTGCATATGCCCGGGTATCTGGCTGTAAAAGGCCGTAAAAACTTCCAGCAGAAAGAAGAACACATTCAGAATCATGGCATAAGTCACGATACCGGCCAGGGTGCGAATCGCCTTATCACCGGGATCGAACTTCGACACCTTGCGCACGATGAGACATAGCAGAATCAGCAGCGCGGGTCCGGCGCAGAAAGCGGAACTCAGAAAACGGGCGGCCATGATGGCGGTCAGCCAGAAATGTCTTCCGGGAAGACCGGCATACAAAAATGCCGTCACCGTATGGATGCTGAAGGCCCAGGGAATGGAAATATAGGCCAGCACCTTGATCAATTTATTATACTTCACGCCCTTTCGCTCAGCGGCCAACACGTTCCAGCCCACAATCAGATTCAAGAGCATGTAGACATTCAGAACGATCATATCCCAGAAAAGGATTGAGTTGGGTGTGGGATACAAAATAACATTCATGATTCTGACGGGGTTTCCAAGGTCCACAAAGACAAACAGAAGACACATGGTAATGGCCGCGATGGCCAGAAATTCCCCTAGAATGGTAATTCGGCCGAAAGCTTTGTAGTCATGTAGATAATAGGGCAATACCACCATGACGCCACCCGCCGCAATTCCGACGAAATAGGTCAGCTGCCCGATGTAAAGACCCCATGACACGTCTCTGCTCATGCCAGTGATCCGCAACCCCACATTGAACTGATAGAACCAACAAGCGGCTCCGATGCCGATCAAAACCAGCAGAAATACGAGCCATGACCAATACCCTGTTGTTCCTTTTAACGCTCTGTCAAGCATAGCCTACCCTCTATATAATGTAAAATACGTTCGGTCCGGTACCCAAAGCGGGCTTCCTTCTGATGGAATAGTGCTCACGCAAAAGTTCCCTGACGTTGGAGTCCGGATTTGCCAGATCGCCAAAATGCAGTGCGTTGACCTTGATGTTATCGCAGGCCTGAACGCATGCCGGCAGCTCCCCCTTTTCAATCAATTCGGTGCAGAAGTTGCACTTCTCTACCACGCCCTTTGATCTTTCCGGAAATGCCTTGTTGGTGGGAAAACCGGGGTTCAGTTTCTTGGGAGCCTGGCGGGGGATGCCGAAGTTGAAACTTCGGGAGCCATACGGGCATGCGGCCATGCAGAACCGGCACCCGATGCAACGGTGCATATCCATTTCGACGATACCGTCCCATTTCCTCTTGAAGGTTGCCTGTGTGGGGCAGACCCGGACACAAGGCGGATTGTAGCAGTGGTTACACAGCAGAATCATCTGCTTCCCTTCGACGCCCTCGTCAACGAATTCGTTGGGATGCTCCGGAAAAACATGCTCATATTCGTCCTGCCAGATCCATTTGATGGCGATCCTGGGATCTCCCCAATCGGGAACGTTGTGTTGGCGGTTGCACGCGAGAATGCAATCCTTGCACCCGCCTTTATCCTGCTTGGCAATGCATTTCCGCATATCGATGACCATGGCCCACCGCTTCCCTTCGGTCAAGGGAACACCTTCGGTAGCTGCTTCCAGTTCCCCCGGGGCGAGGATGTCAATGGCCGCTGTTCCCCCGAGACCGAACAGGGTGGCGTAGCCGGCGATCTTCAGGAATTCTCTTCTGTCTACCCCCATTACTTTTTCTCCTCCGGCGCGATATGACAATCCCAGCAATAAGGACTGACGTCCATATAATTGTGACATTGATCACAGAATTTGGTTTTGTCCGAATGGCAGTTCATGCAGGTCACCTGCAGGCTTTTGTAATAAACCTTGCCATCCGCGGCTTTGTAGTATCGTATTCCTTCCCGAACCACCGTGTGACGCCACTCATCCAGCATGGTAAAGTGGGATTCTCTCATGTAGCGGGTCGGTGCCACGCACACTTTGGCTTCCTTGGCTTTCTCAGTCAGCTGCGGGTCCGGCGGTTTGGCCGAAGACCCGGCATTATAAAAGAAAGGGGACAGGAACAGACCGATACCGATAATCAGGCCAATAATAATCTTGCCGCCATCATACATCCTATTCATCCTCCTCCATTCCGGGCAACGGTTCTCCACGCAAGTCGGTGGTGCGATCCTTCTCTCCATCCAGTATCAAGGCGTTGGCCACCAGCTCATGGAGACCGGTGACGTCCATCCCAGGCACCCAGTAATCCATGGATGTGGGCAGAACCGCCCGGTCGATGGCGCAGATGCAGGCCAGCATGTTCACCCCGTATTTTTCATGAACATATTTGACTGCATTGGCCCTGGGGAGGCCGCCGCGCATTCGTAGTTCCATGTCCTCTCCGGCATTCAGGCCCGAGCCGCTGCCGCAACAGAACGTCTGCTCCCGAATGGTTTCCGGGGGCATTTCGTAGAAATTGTTGACAACGTTTTTGAGCACGTACCTGGGTTCCTCAAGAAACCCCATGCCCCTTGCGGTATTGCAGGAATCGTGAAACGTAACGACCTTGTTATCGTTCCGGCTGGGATCCAGTTTCAGTTTGTTGTGATAAATGAGGTCTGCCGTGAACTCAACCAAATGAATCATCTTGGTGGATTTGGCATTTTCGAAAACCGTGCCGGTGATGGGGGATTTGGGCACTTCCAGGAAATCGGCCGGTCCGTTCCAGGTATCCATGTACTGGTTCAATACCCGCCACATGTGGCCGCATTCTCCGCCGATGATGTATTTGACCCCCAGGCGTTTGGCCTCGTGATACATTTTGGCGTTCAGTCGTTTGGCCATTTCGTGGGATGTGAAAAAGCCGAAATTCCCGCCTTCCGATGCGTAGGTGCTCCAGGTGATGTCCAGCCCCTGGTCTTGCAGGTAATGGAAGAGCATGAGATATCCCATGGCGGTATAGGTGCCGGGGTCCGCAAAGACATCGCCCGATGGGGTAAGGAAGAGAATCTCCGCCCCCTTCCGGTTGAAGTCGGGCTTGACGCGAACGCTGGTAACTTCTTCGATCTCGTCCACGAAAAAGTCGATCATGTCCACAAAGGCGTGAGGCTGAATGCCCAGATGGTTTCCGGTGCGGTTACAGTTGGCCACCGGTCCCGCGATCCAGTCGATGTTGAGGCCCAGCAGGTTGGTCAACTCCCGGCCGAGGATGGTGATTTCCGCCGTGTCAATACCGTAGGGACAGAAAAGGGAACAGCGGCGACATTCCGTGCACTGGTACAGATAGTACCAAAGCTCTTTCAGGGATTCCACCGTCAGTTCCCGGCCTCCGGCAAATTTGCCTAAGATCTTGCCGGCGGCGGTGAATTCTCCCCGGTAAATGGATCGCAGCAGTTCCGCGCGCATGACGGGCATGTTTTTGGGATCGCCCGAACCGATGAAAAAGTGACATTTGTCCGCGCAGGCGCCGCACCGAACACAGATATCCATGAAGACTTTCAGGGTGCGGTATTTGTCGATGCGTTCACGGAATCCTTGAAGGAAGATCTCCTTCCAGTTTTCGGGCAGCTGCCAATCCTCGTCGGTGGGGCTCCATTCCTTTGGATAGGGCATTCCCACGGCTTCGAGATTCTTGGGTTTGGCGCCGTGACAATGAATACCGGGCTGGATTTGCGAAAATTTGCCCAACCAGCCCTGTTCGAACAGTGGCCGGTAATGTTCAATCTTTGCAGTTTCTTCTGGTTTAGGGGTCTGTGCCATGGTTACTCCTTTTCTCCTTCTTCGGCGGTTTCATCCAGTCCCTTGTCCACAGGAATGCCGGCTTCGACCATCGCTTCCCGGAAATCGTCTTCATATTCCGCGTATGTGTGAAACTTAACGGGGTAATTCCAGGGATTCACGTGCCGGACATAACGGTTGTTGTTGGAGAGGTTCCTTGTGGGGCTTAAGAAGATGCCGCCCATATGCATGAGCTTGCTGAACGGAAAATAGGCGATCAAAACACAAAGGATAAAGAGATGAATGAAAAAGAGGACGCCGATTCCGTCGGGTACAACCGGATGAAATTTAAACAGTCCGATGACCAGTTCCTTGACCTTGACGATATCCACACGGAAGAGGTATCGCATCAGCATACCGGAAAACCCGAGGGATATGATCATCATCAGCGGAAAGTAGTCGGCCGGAAGCGACAGATAGCGCATTTGGGAGTAAAGAATCCTTCGTAATAATAGCCAGGTGGCGGCGGCCATGAGCAGCATGTCGGTGAGGTAGACACCGGGAAGACCGAAGCCATTAAAGGGTGCCGCACCCATCTGCATAAAACCGTCGAGGTTTTGCAGGAGGGTTACGAACCCTGGAACCGGGTCCATGAAAAAACGAAAATGGCGAAGGAAGATTACGAGAAAGGAATAATGAAACAAAATTGCCGCGAGCCACAACCATTTCTCCCATTCGTAATTAATCTTGGGTACGCCTTCCACCCGGCGGTATTCGAGTCGCGTATTCCTAAAAAGTGACCTGAAGGTAAGAATCTCAAACAGCATCCTTACGACCACACCGCCTGTGCCTTTGGGGTTGTCGATGGGGTTGCTCTTGATCCAAGGGAAAGACCACATCTGACCGGCCGTCGTGGGAATCCGGTAGGGGACCGGTGACCGTCCCCAATTCAGCACACGCAGAATGATGCCCACAATGAAGGTGGCCAGGGCCGCATAGGGAATGACGACCCCGAAAAGCGTCTTTAAATCCAATGCTCCGACGCCGATCAAGGGGATCAAGACCACGACACCCACTGCCAAAGATGAAAACACAAGACTCAATACAAAATTCATAGACAATTACCTCTTTTCAAAAATCAAAAACCGCCTCAGCATTGCCAAATCAAACTCCCGGTTGCAGGTCTGGAATCTCTTTGACGAGATTCGCCATCTCCAGTAACCGGCCATACTCACTTCGGACCTCTTTGACGCGAATGTCGTAGAGTTGCTGGCGACATTGTGAGTAGACGTCAAACGCCAGAAGGGCAGCCGCATCGATCCTGTCTTCAAGCAAATGAAGTGCGGCGGAGGCGCCCTCCCCGAGCGTTTCCCGCACAATGCTTTTCAACTGCAGGACAAATCCGACGGCATGGGAAGGTTTAAAGTCCTGTACCGCTCTGATTCTGATGATCTTGTCAAGGGAGTAAAAAATTTTTTCGGTGTCCTCGCCTTTAACCAATTCGTCGAAAAGTATGTCAACATCCTTTCCGATGATCGAACCCACCGGGTTGGCGAACTGACTCTTTTCCTTCTTGAGAAATTTCTGGGTTTCCTTCGGGTAGGTCTGAAGAATGGCTTGCTGCCATTTCTTGATGATGGTGGATCGATTCTCTGCTATGATACTCTCTAAATCCATAATAAATGCCAAATCTGCGAAGCCAAATGCACCCCATCTCCCAAGTTTTTTGTTAGGGGAACCTATACAAAATCCTGTTTTTATGTCAAGAAAAAAATGGTTTCGGTTTTCTTAGAAAGATCAATCGTTAGATCCATTTTTGTATCCATATGGGCTTTCGCCGCAGGAAAGACGATCTTTTCGGTATTTCCCGTGCCTGCCTCTTGAATAAAAGCAGAAATGCAGAATATTTTGGGAGGATTCAATTCGATCGATGCTTGCCAAGGCATGTTTTTCAGGATAATGTGCTTCCATGAGACAGGACGGAAAGAAATCAATTTTCGCATGGGCCATGTACGACTGGGCCAATTCAGCCTTTGCCACTACTGTTATGGCCGGCTTTTTTCCGGTATTCTTCAAGCAGTACTGGAGTCTTGGCGCCGATGCCACCCTCAGCACGGCCCGGCTCGGTCTTGGAAATTCTATCGCCGGGATCGTTGTGGCGATTTCCGCTCCGGTTCTGGGCGCCATTGCGGATCGGGGAAGCAGCCGCAAAAAATTTCTGCTGTTTTTTGCGGTGATGGGCATCCTCATGACCATGGGCCTGTATCTGGTGAAACAGGGAAACTGGCCCATGGCCATTTTGCTTTACGTTCTGGCCACGGTGGGTTTTTCAGGGGGCAATATCTTTTATGATGCGTTGATCACCGGTATTTCAACCGATGACAAAGTGGACATGGTCTCTTCTCTGGGATTCTCCCTGGGGTACCTGGGCGGAGGTCTTCTGTTTGCGGTTAATGTATGGATGACCCTGAAACCGGCGACCTTTGGTTTTTTGAATGCGGGAGAAGCGGTCCGGGCCTCCTTTATAATGGTGGGCCTCTGGTGGGCTCTATTTTCCATTCCCATCTTCCTATTTGTTCGGGAGCCCGGAGAAGCAACGGCCCGGGCAAGGAATGGCCGGGCGGTCAAAGGTGGATTCCGACAACTGATCCATACTTTTCGGGAAGTGCGGCACCTGAAAACCGTTTTCTTTTTTCTCCTGGCGTATTGGCTTTACATTGATGGGGTCAACACCATTATCCGAATGGCAGTGGATTACGGCAGTTCCATCGGATTTGAGACCAAAGATCTTATTTCAGCGCTTCTGATCACCCAATTTGTCGGGTTCCCATCTGCCATCGGTTTCGGATATCTGGGCCGGAAATTCGGAACAAAGCCCGCTATTTTTTTGGCCATTTCCGTTTATCTGTTTGTGTCCATCTGGGCGGCCTTCATGAAAAGCAGCACGGAGTTCTATGGGCTCGCCATCATCGTGGGGCTGGTTCAAGGGGGCATTCAGGCTCTGAGCCGTTCCTATTATGCGCGGCTCATCCCGGTGGCCAAATCCGCCGAGTATTTTGGCTTTTACAACATGGTGGGCAAGTTTTCCGCCATCATCGGCCCTGTCTTAATGGGGGGCACCGGACTTTTCATCAGATACTTGGGCTACGAAAGCCATCTCGCTTCCAGAATCAGCATTGCATCGGTCGCCGTTTTCTTTGTTGCGGGCGGCATCCTTTTCTGTTTTGTGAACGAAGAAAAGGGGAAGAAGGATCTGAAATATCTCTCAGAGCCTGTTTGAAAATGAGCGGCTAATTTATTTCTCCAGGGCCTTCTTCATGCGTTTGATCATCTCCCCACTGCTGGCATATTCCTCGATCCGCAACAATTTCTCCTCTTTCCCTTTAGGATTGATAAACAGAACCGTCGGCACGCCTCGAATACCGTATTGTTTAAGAAGGACATCCTGCTGGGGGTGCCGCTTTGTCAAATCCACCCGGAGATTCATAAAACGGCCGCTCAGCCGCAGAACTTCCGGGTTCGTAAAAACCTCCTTTTCCAGCGCGCGGCAGGGGCTGCACCAGTCCGCATAAAAATCGAGCATCACCGGTTTTTCGGCCTTTGTTGCGGCGGCCAGGCGGTCCGGTGTATAGGGCGCCCATTGAACGCCGGGTTGTTCACCAAAGGGCGAGAACCAGATCACGAATGCCCCTATAATGAGTGCAACGCCCACGCCTTTCTTAATTAATGAGAAAGACCGTTGGCCCTTTCCTTCCCGGTCCAGCCAGCCCAGATGGAGGCCGGCTGCCGCCGTAACAAGGGCAAAAAGCATGGTTCTGGAGATGGTCCCGGGGATTACGGGCAGCAGCAGATATCCGGCCATGCCCACCAGTACCCATCCCAGGGCTTTGCGAATCCATATCATCCAGGTGCCCGACATGGGCAGTTTATCCACAGCTCCGGAAAAAACCGCCAGAACCGCCAGAGGAAGTCCCATTCCGACGCTTAACACGAAGAAATAAAGAAACCCCAGTACCGGGTCCCCTTTCTGCCCCACATAGGTCAGAAGCCCCAGAATGAAAGGCCCCAGACAGGGGGCCGCTACAATGCCCAGTGTCAGCCCCATGAAAAGGGTGCCGAAATAACCGCCAAAATTCTTGGCGGCCATGTTTGTGAGACCCGCGGGAATGCGCAGCTCCCAGAAGCCGAAAAAGCTAAACGCCAGGGCAATGAGGATTGCCGCCACCAACATGAGAACAATGGGACTTTGCAGTGCGGAACCGAGCATGCCGCCGGACAAAGCGGCGGTTACCCCCAGGATTGAATTGGTAATGGCCAGTCCCAATATATAAAAAACACCGTGGACCAGGGGCAAACCCCCGATTTTTTTCCCCTGCCCCCCGAAATAAGAGACGGTGATGGGAATAAGGGGATAAACACAGGGGGTCAGGTTCAGTGCCAGACCACCCAGAAAAATACCCAGGAGGGTCAACCACAGGCCCGCACCTGTTTGCCATCCACCTGCTTTTTGCTCCGAAACGGGGATCGATTCAGCGGCTTCTAAAATTTCCGGCGAGTTCCGAGGCTTGTCCACACCTCCCGCCACGGTCACGGGAAAAGCAAAGGAAACGGTTTCAGGGGGCAGGCAGGCGCTGGCTGAACAGGCCTGGAAAGAAAGTTGCCCTTTGATGGTCTGTTGTCCCGTTGGTACGCTGTCGTCAACCTTAAGCTTTGCCTCCACGGTCATTTTTCCCTCGTAGACGGCAATGGATTTGTCCGTGTAGGAGAATTTTTTTTCAATGGTTGGCGGAAATTGGACATCGTTGATGCTGACTCCGGGAGGGGTTGAAAAAAGAAATTGCGTGGGGAAGGGGTTTTCCGTGGATTTTTCAGGCCCATGCAGAAACCACGGAAATTGAATCTGAACCTGAAAAACAACCGGGTAAATGCCCCCCGGCAGATAATTTTCACGGGATTGCTCTACCTTGACCGAAGCCGTGGCGGACCAGGCGGTTGCAGAAAAGAAAAGCAACAGAAAAACACCCATAAGAAAGAGTGTTAAAGGGGCACGCGGGGCTATCTTTTTCCCGAATTTGGGCATGTTTGACCTCAACGAAAAATCAAGATTGCGAGCTGGAAAAAGAGCGTCAGCGCTCTTTTAAAGACTACGATCATTATCTTAAAGAATCACAAATATAAGAATGGTTACCAATTACGCAATTTTTTCCGGTTCTTCTCTGACCGCAATGCCAAAAGAGCCTTGCGAAATTTTCCGTAAAATCAAACAGATGGTTTAAATGGGAAACTCTCCTCCACCCAAAATAGAAAAAGCAGGACCGTATTATTCGGTCCTGCTTTTAATTCTACGACGCTTGTTGGATGGTCACTAATGAATTTATCTTATTTCCAGAAAACAGCTGCCGTCATATTTGAAAGGGGTGTATGGTCAACCCGGAAAGGGTGGGCATGAATTAGGGTGGTGAACCTCCCATATTTCTTGATATTGCCCGCGGGATACGATATAGAATGCGTTCTGATTTGAATGTCATGAAAGGGAAATGGCCTAAAATGCTTGGACAAAATTGCCCCATCAGGGGTAATGGAGCCTGTAGATCGGGAGGCGATATGGATTATTTGATAACGGGGACCGGGTTGAAACCGGGCCGTCGATGTCGGCTTTTTTTGCTGTGTTGTTTGACGTGGTGCTTTTTCGGCACCGGGTGCGTTCCGGAGGTTTACAAGCAGAGCGTCCCCGTGTCCACCAACCCCATGGGGGCGAAGGTGTACGTGGACGGAAAGCCGGCGGGAGAGACCCCCACGGCCGTTGAGCTGGAAAGAACCAAGAGCCATGTGCTCACCCTGGTGAAAGAGAACTACCGCCAGGAGGATGTGGTGATTCATCGAAAGAAGAATTCCGGGGAACAGCTTTTCAAGGCCATCAATTCCGGGGTCTCCACTGGGATGTTCTTCAAGGACCCCTCCATGGGAATGATGCGGGGAATGGATTCCTACAACATGCAGGAGAAGACCGGTGAGGCGTACGAACTCTATCCTTCCGCCGTAACCGTTGATCTTAAACCCCTGGATGGGGGAAAGGGTGGCGCGGCCGGAAGCGGTGACGCCGCAACGGAACCGCAGGGGGCTAAAGAGCCCGTGGACGACCGGCGGGGCGCTGGTCAGAGTGATGATGGTAAAGCGCTTGTCAAAGGGGCCCTCGGGGCAGCGGCCGTTGCGGGTGCGGCCGCCCTGGGAACCCGGGAAAAGCAATGGCAGACGTCCTCTTCCACCAAGACTTCCGTGAGACCGGACGGAACGGTGGTGACTAAAAAGACCAGTACATCGGTGGGGGTCAGTGTAAATCCTGCCGGCGTCATGAATCTCATCGATACACTCTACAAGTAAATTTGGGGGACGGCCATGAAATGCTGGACAATGAAGGTTTTCGGACTATTTGTGATAGGACTTTTGATGGCCTCAACCGGCCTTGCCGCCGACCTTGAGGCCCTGGATCGGGTTGCGGTCGATATGGATCGGTCCGAGGTGCGCGCTCTACTCGGACCGCCGGATGCGGAAAGCGTACTCTCCATCGGCCTCGAGGCGGACGTGTACGATCTCAAAGGCCTTGAGCCGCTGGTTGGAAAAGGGTGCGTTTATTCCAAGGAAGACCGTCTGGTGGGGCAGGCTTTCGTATTTGAAGGTTCCGTGGCGAAATTGACTGCTGAAAGACTGGAAAAAGACGGCTTCAGCCGCGTGGAAGAAAAACAGGGTGCCTTTCTCCTGACGGGAAAGGATGATGATACGGGGCATCCCATTATGGTGAGCGTTTCGGAAAAGGAAGGTCTTACTACGGTGGTGACACTGGAAAAGGCGTTCTACGAAAAATCAGGGGACAGGAAAGAGAATCGGTGATCCGTATCGGTACGGGCTTCTTGGTGACGGATTCGACGGTTTAGGCTTTCCAAACCTGCATTTTCACCCATTCAAAACAACGCATTTCGAATAATGTCGGCGGAAAAGGGCTTTCCATGGGCCGGATAGACGGTTTTTGCCCCTTTGTCCAACAAAACCTCCCAGCTCCTTCGGACTTCCGTTATGTCGTCTGCAAGGATCGGCAGTCCGGGGGTAAACCGCAGGGGAAATCCGCTCATGGCCAGATCCCCCACAAAAGCATCGCCGCTCTCCAGTAAAATACTGACCGACCCCCTGGAATGCCCCGGTGTATAAATGATTTTGCCCGGAATGCCATACTCGGTTAGCGAAAATTCTTCATCGTCCAGCACCATATTCACTTTCGTTGCGGGGACATGAATCATTGGCGTGAACAAAGCCATGATCCTGACAATCGGGGACATGAATCATTGGCGTGAACAAAGTGACAAACAGGTTGCCCCAGGTGGTTACGCCCGGCGGCAGGGGAATCAGGGACTTTTCGAGGCAGTCTCTTTCATGGCGATGCAAGGCGATTGGGGCGCCGGTGATTTCCTGGATCTCCCTGGCGGATCCGATGTGATCCCAATGTCCGTGGGTCAGCACAATCAGTCGTACATCTTCGGGCTTCATTGAAAGATCTTTAAAGGCGGCCAAGAAGCGTTTGGATTTCTTCGGGGCGCCCCCGTCGATCAGTATGGTTCCGTCACCATGAATGATGTAGCAGTTGTCAACCCCCAAGGGAATCGTGTGGATATTGACCCTCATTTTTGTTCTCCCTTCATCATGATATGGTCCAGCCAGTCGAGGATCCGTGCATTGGATATCAGAATAGCCCCCATCTGGCAGTGTTCTCCCGCGCCTTCCTCATTTGTAAACAACATGAAATCCTTCGGGCACGTAAGTGCCGCATAAAGTCTTGGTGCCTGGCCCGGCATCTCCCCGTCCCCTTCGGAATCGACGATGAGCATGGGGCAGGAGATCTTGTCCGCCACGTTCTTCAGGGTATAAACCCTTGTCATTCTGAGCCAATCACTGGGGGATCGGGCATGGAAGGTAAACATGCCGTTTGCAATTGACCACCGGAAAGAAGGGTCTGATTTCATTCTGTCATAGATGGCGCGGTCGATCTCTTCCGCGCCTTTCTGCGTATCCAGGGCCTTCTCATCCCGGGGTTTCAAACCGGTCGCTATGTGAAAATCGTAGACACCGCCGTTGGCGATGCAGGCCTTGAGTCTCTTTTCAAAGGCGGCGGCCCGGGGCGCAAGGTAACCGCCGAAACTGATCCCCATCAAGACAATTTTCTCGGCGTTAACCTCCTCTCGACTAACGGCATAATCGATGACGGGCGATACCACCGTTTCCCAGTCCGGCCGAAAGGGGATCCCCTGCACCCTGATCACGCCACCTTGGCCCGGTCCTTCAAAGATGAGAACATTGTACCCGCGTCTGACGGCGAAACAGGCTGTTTCAAAATAGAGCTCTTCCGCCGTACCGTCAAAACCGGAATGGACGATCAATAGGGGCCGTTTGGCCCCGGAATTGTCGACGCGGCAGAAGTATCCGGGCAAGGTGGTTCCTTCAAACGGTATTTCAACCGGTGTAATGGGGTGGTCGGCCAGTCTTGCGCCTTTCAGGAAGCTTTCCCGGCTTTTTTTCCAGGTGGAGACGATCCGTGGATCTTCGGGATGGGCGTGAAGAAAAAATTCGGCGGTTCGGTAGTAGTTGGAGGCCTTGAAGTATTCCTGTCTTGCACTGATTTTCCGGCCCCGGGCCAGAAAATCATCTCCCGCTTTCTCCCGTTGCCCGGCGGTCTTCACCCATTCCCGGTACCAACTCTCATCGTCTCCTTCCGTGATGGCATACCCTGTCTTGAGCACTTCACCCACGTCGGCACCGCCGCTTACGGCATAACCCAGCGTGCGAAGCGTCTGGAAGGCATACTGCTTGTCCTTGAAAATCAACTCCATGGAAAAGCAATGTCCAGCCATGAGTGGCTGCAGGACAAGCAGCAAGGCTGAAATGATGGTCAGGGTGCGAATTCTCATCAAAAGGTGTTTCCTAAGAGCCTGTTTGACAATTGATTCATGCTCGTAGACTATTAAAAAAACTCAATCATTACAAAGTGCTGAACATTGTAACCCTCTCATGGTATTGGAAAATAGATCAAATTTCCATACATGAGGAGGTTATAATGACGATGTTTGAGAAAAAGACCTATCCGAGCGATTTGACAACAAAGCAATGCAATCTTTTCCAATCCATCCTGCATTCAATAGAACCCAAAAAGGCAGGAGCTCCGCTGAAATGGCAATTGGAAAAGATCATTAATGCCATCATGTACGTTATCAAATCGGGATGTCAATGGCGCATGGTACCCTCCGAGTTTCCGCCTTGGCAAACTTTTTATTATCATTACAATAAGTGGTGCAAGAACGGTGTGTTGAAAACCATCAATGATATTTTGACCAAACAAGACCGAGTCAGGTTTGGCCGAAAAGCAACACCCAGCGCCGGTATTATTGACAGCCAATCTGTGAAAACCACAGAAGTAGGTGGACCAAAAGGCTATGACGCTGGGTGGTAGAAAGGACCTTTGGTTGGTTTAACCGTTTCCGCAGGCTCCGTAAAGATTTCGAGTACCTCCTCGAGATAAGTGAGAATGTTATGCACGCCGCCATGATCTCAATTTTGCTCAGAAGACTTGCGTCCGCTGGAACGTAATTGTCAAACTGCCTCTTAGGAATTGTGAGCCGTAATGGCCGGGCGCAAAGCAGAGCCGTGTGGATGTTATTCGATTAGAAGATAAGTTGGGATGGCCGACGTCATGCCCCCGGGATCGAGGGCATTGTTCATAACTTTTAAAGGAGGCGATTAACTCTTTATTAAGTCTATCAGCCGACGGTGTGAAAAAGCGGTGACCCCGGTATTCACCCGCAGGAATTTAATTCACTGCACACCCCAAAATATCTTGGAAAGATCATGCCAGATGCTTCAGCAAAACAAAACCTGGTTTTCTGTGGTATTTGCAGGGGTCGAATACCCCCATTTTATTGAAGTGATAGGAGGTGGGTTCTTAAATTGATTCGTTTGTTCTTGATCCCCAGTTTCGTTCTCAGTTGTTTTCTGTAATCTTCAATGGTCTTGTCGGACAAATTCAAAATCTGCGCAATGTCCTTGGTTCTCCTTCCTTCCTTTACGAGGTAGGCGACTTCAAGTTCTCCCGGTGTGAGACCCACATATTTTGAGGTCAACCGCTGAGAAAAAGGTGAAACAATTTCTTTGAGGCTTGATTCCAGCAATTGGAGATGCTCTTTTTGACTCGATTTCGGGCCGCTGTTTTTGAGGCTTTCCAAATGAGGCTCAATCAACAATCTTACATTGGCCAGTATTCTTTCTTCAAATTCCACTTTGTCCTGTTCTCTTTTTCGCAAAAGGACCCTCAGGGCCGTATTGGCCTCCTCAAGGTGTGTGGCCTTTTCTTTGAGCTCCCTGTCCCGTTTTCTCAGCTCCTCTTCAAACGCCTTTTCTCTGGTAATATCGATCATCAGTCCGTTAACGTATGTTGGACGGCCGTCCTCACCCTGAACGCCGGTGGAAATGGCATGAATCCATTTCCAGGTTTTTTCCCGGGGATGAAAAATACGAACCTTTTCATCAAACCGATTCGTCTTCCAGGCCCTGGAATTGGCGTCAATCATTTGCTGAAGGTCGTCCGGGTGGATATTATTGAACCAGCTTTCGTAATTCATCGGCTCGGAAACCCCCATCATATCCGTGATGGATGGACTTACGAAAACGACCCGCAGCAAAATAGGCGCGCTTTTATCATAGGCCAATCGATAGACAACGAAACTTTGGGCATTTTCCATCAGTGACCGCAAATGCCCTTCGCTTTCCGCAAGGGCCACTTCCATCCGTTTTCTTTCGCTGATGTCACGCCCCAGGAAAGCGAACTGCCCCACACGTCCTTCCTTTTCGAATATGGGCGTTATGAGAATATCATACCAGATCCCGCCCAGATCATCCTCAAAACGAAAGGGCGTTCCGGTTTCGATGGTCTCCCTGATCATTCTGTAGCGCTGAGACTCGGCGGTTTTTCCAAGCCTCGGCAATAAATCCAATATGTTACTGCTGAAAATATCTTCCGGACTGCCATTAAATTTCGAAATGGCGGTTTCATTGGCATAGACGACATTGCCATCCACATTGGTCACCAGCGCAAAAGCCGACGGATTGGCCAATAACCCTTTGATGGTCTTTTCGCTTCGCGCCAGTGCTTCCTGGGCCGATTTTCGTTCACGGACTTCCCGTTTCAGCTTGAAATTTGCCTCAGACAGTCTTTGTGTCCTTTCCCTGACCCTTTTTTCCAGGCGGCCATGGGCGTCCTCCAACTCTTTTTTGATTTTGATCTGGCTAAAGGCCAGTCGAACGTTGGAGGTCACCTGGGCCTCGTGGAATGGTTTAACAACGTATCCCACGGGTTCCAGGTCTTTCGCCCTTTCAACGATCTCAATTCCGGAGTGTCCCGTAAAAAACATCACCGGGGTACCGAGATCCTCCTTTATTTTTCTGGCGGCGGTAATGCCGTCCATTCCTCCTGAAAAACCGATGTCCATTAAAATCAGGTCAGGCCTCAATGTTCCGGCACATTCAAGGACCTCTTCCGCGGAATAAAGGGTTTTTACCACATCATACCCGCCGATGGTCAGAATCTCCTTCAATTCTTCGGCGATGATCACATCGTCATCCACAATCATGATTCCGGGCATATAGGACAACACCTCCGCTCACGCGTTTGCGCACGGGTATGTTTGAAACAGTGGTTGAAAAGAATTCCTGAAAAACTCAGCTCAATATCCTCATTATCTATACATTATCAACAATATCATGTAAAGTATGAAGCGCCAGACATTTTTTACATACTTTATGCCAAACTTGACATAATAATAAGATGAAATCTGAGCGGTTTCTGAAATACGCACCCATCCGGGACGTGGTCTTTGTTCTGGGTGCCGGCGCTTCCTACGGAGACGGCGTTCCCCTTCAGCGGGAAATCCTTCCCTTGCTTCTGGACGGCAGCATGGCCCATCTACGGGAATCCGTGATGGGGCGGCAGGTCAGGGAATTCATAGAGGCCAATTTCTGCGTGGATGCCGAGAAAGGGGAATTCCCGAAACTGGAAGCGGTGTTCGGTTTCCTCGACTATTTCATTAGCCAGCGCGAAAGCCTCAATGCGCGGTACACCTATGAAAAAATCGTGCTGATCAAGGAAAACCTGATCAAGATTATCCACTATATTGTCGACGAACGGTCAAACCGACAGAGCCCTTTTTACCACCTCTTCTGGGAGGCCATAGCGCGTCACAACCGCAATGTATCCATCATTACCCTCAATTATGACACCTTGCTGGAACAGGCCTTTGCCCCCCTCTATCCTGGAACGGGGTATATTGATTATTGCGTTCACCTCATGAACTACGAAAAGCAAGATGCCTTGCGGGAATTTCAATTTTGGATTGACCCTCGAGAGCCTGTTTTGGCCGATCCCCATGGAAATCCTGCTCCCTTCAAAATTATCAAACTGCACGGCAGTCTGAACTGGAAGTATTGCAACTGCTGCAACCAGGCCCTTTTGACCACCTGGGATCGCGGCATCGATCTGAACAGCGGCAGTTTCGTGGGGTATACCCAGCCGGAACAGAAGGCATACGATTATATGTGTCCCTTGGATGGAACCGAATTTCAAACCCTCATCCTGCCGCCGTCCTATGTGAAAATCCTGAACAATCCGGTGATCAGCCAACTGTTCAGCGAGGCTTCCAGGGAAATACGGGCCACCCGCCGAATTATTTTTATCGGCTATTCCCTATCCGACGGTGATGTGCACATCAAAGCGCTTTTCAAAAAACACCTTCGTCCGGATGTAGAACTGGTGGCCATAAACCCAAAATCATCAAAAAGCGTCAGGCACCGCTATTCGGTACTCTCCCGTAACACGCGGTTTCGCCAGATGACCTTTGAGGATCTGGTTCAAAGTGACGCACTCATGAAGGAACTCCTGACATGATAATGCATGAGGGTTATCTGAAGCATATCGATCGTCTGATTCAACAGAGACCGGCGTCTCGCCCGGCACTGGAATCATATGGTGAATTGGCGCGCCTTATGATTCAGGCTGAGCCGACACCGAAAGCGAAAAGATCAGAACAGGCGCACTTGGAAATCCGAAGAAAAGAAGGATTCCCCCTTTTTGCCAGGGATACGCTGCCCGTGGATTTTGCCGCGGCCTCCCATCTCCTGGGCCGTTTTTTCAAATATCTGAGCGAAACGACCCGGAATGACCAGGCAGGCTTGCACAAAGCCCTGAGGCAATCGGAAGAAGATGCTCAATGGAATGAGAGGCTTTTGAAGGCCATTCTGGAACAGGATGAACCGGATTTGACCGTCATGGCGGCGCAGGTTGCTCTGGCCCCTGGTGTGTTGCTGTTCCTTGGAAAGACCGCCTTGCGGCCTTCACTCTCAGCATTGCGTCATCTGACGGAAAGTCGTATCGACGAAAAACGGTGGGGCCATGGTTATTGCCCTCTGTGCGGTTCCCAGCCGGACATGGCCCGTTTCACCAAAAAGGGCAAGAGGCGGCTTCACTGCGAACTTTGTGGGCAGGAGTGGACTTTTGCCCGCATGGGATGTCCCTTCTGCAACGAGCGGGCACAGGAAAGTGTAGGTTATTTGGAAGCCGAAACAGAAGAAGGCTTGCGGGTCTATTTTTGCCGATCCTGTCAACGCTATTTGAAAACCATTGACGGCCGGGTATTTGAGGAAGCCGCGCCGTTGGAGATTGAAAACCTGGCCACACTCCATTTGGATCTCATTGCCCAAGATAACGGATTCAAATAGGAGAAACGGCTTTTGTTATTTTGCAGACCCCAAAACAAAATTCTAGATGAGAGAAGGAGGTACCATGAAGGTGAATCGTCGTGATTTTCTTAAAATCTCAGGGGTTTCCGCGGCAGGTGCTGCCATTCTGGGCCTGGGTCTCGATCTGAAGCCCATCAAGAGCCACGCCCAGACCCTGAAGATTCGACACGCCAGGGAAACCACCAGCATCTGCTGTTATTGTGCGGTGGGCTGTGGCGTGATCTGCAGCACCGGCGAAGCGGGTGCGGGGAAAATCATCAATATCGAAGGGGATCCCGACCACCCGGTCAATGAAGGAGCCCTTTGCGCCAAAGGCGCGGGACTGAGCCAGCTGGCCAACAACGACAGTCGCATCACCGCGCCCCTGTATCGCGCTCCCTACAGCACCGAGTGGAAGAAAGTGTCCTGGGACTGGGCCCTCTCAACCATTGCCGAAAGGGTCAAGAAAAGCCGGGATTCCAGCTTTGAGCACGAAAACAACAAAGGGGAGGTGGTCAACCGCACCCTGGGCATTGCCAGTGTGGGAAGTGCGGCCCTGGACAATGAGGAGTGCTGGTTGATTCAGGCCCTCATGCGGTCCCTGGGTCTCGTTTATATTGAACACCAGGCCCGTATCTGACACAGTGCCACGGTTGCGGCTCTGGCAGAGTCGTTCGGACGCGGCGCCATGACCAACCATTGGATCGACATTCGAAACAGTGACTGTATCCTCATTATGGGAAGTAACGCAGCGGAAAACCATCCCATATCTTTCAAGTGGATCACCGAAGCCATGGAGCACGGCGCCAAGCTGATCAGCGTGGACCCCAGGTTCACCCGTACCTCGTCCAAGGCGGATTTTTATGCGGCGTTAAGGTCGGGAACCGATATCGCCTTCTTGGGAGGGATGATCAAATATATCCTGGAAAACGATCTATATTTTAAGGAGTATGTGGCGGCTTACACCAATGCGTCCTTTATTGTATCCGACACCTATGATTTCAAAGACGGTCTTTTTTCAGGGTTTGACGCCGAAGCGCGGAAGTATGACAAAACGCTGTGGGGGTTTGTTGAAGATGAAAAAGGGAATCCCGGGAAGGATCGCACCCTGCGGGATCCCCGGTGTGTGCTGCAGCTTTTGAAACAGCATTACAGCCGTTATGACCTGGAGACCGTATCGGCCGTCACGGGTACCCCCAAAGAGGACCTGCTCAAAGTCTACGAAATGTACAGCGCTACGGGAGAAAAAGGAAAGGCCGGCACCATCATGTATGCCATGGGATGGACCCAGCATACGGTGGGCGTTCAGAACATTCGGGCCATGGCCATTATCCAGCTACTGTTGGGAAACATGGGAGTTGCCGGGGGCGGCGTCAACGCACTGCGAGGGGAATCCAACGTGCAGGGATCCACGGACCACTGCATCCTGTTTCATGTCTGGCCGGGTTATCTGAAGACCCCCAGGGCCGGTCTGCCGACGCTTTCGGCCTACAACCAGAAAAATACCCCCACAACCAACGATCCCCTGAGCGCCAACTGGTGGGGCAATTATCCCAAATATTCGGTGAGCCTTCTGAAAAGCTGCTTTGGAGACAAGGCCACCAGTGAAAACCAGTTCGGATATGACTGGATGCCCAAACTGGACGATGGAAAGTCCTATTCATGGCTCGATCTTTTTGACGCCATGTACCGGGGAGATTTTTCCGGCTTTTTTGCCTGGGGACAGAACCCGGCTGCGTCCGGAGCCGACGCCGGGAAGAACCGGGACGGGCTGGCCAAGCTGGACTGGATGGTGAATGTGAATATCTTCGACAATGAAACCGGCTCCTTCTGGAAAGGCCCCGGCATGGATCCCAAAAAGATCAAGACCGAAGTCTTTTTCCTCCCCTGTGCGGTTTCCGTTGAAAAGGAAGGATCCATTACCAACAGCGGTCGCTGGATGCAGTGGCGCTACAAGGCGGCCAACCCGCCGGGACAGGCATGGCCCGACGGCCAGATTCTCATGAAACTGGGTGATAAATTAAAAGATCTTTACAAGAAAGAGGGGGTCTTTCCCGAACCCATTTTAAACCTCAAATGGGATTATACGACCCATGAGGAGTTTGATTCCCACAAGATGGCCAAGGAGATCAACGGCTATTTCCAGAAAGATGTGACCGTCAAGGGGAAAGCGTTCAAAAAGGGCGATCTGGTCCCCAGCTTTGCCTATCTTCAGGATGACGGGTCCACCAGCAGCGGCAACTGGCTTTACTGCAACTCCTATACCCAAAAAGGGAACATGGCGGCTCGGCGCATGAGGGAGAAATCAGGCATCGGACTCAATTTTGAATGGGCCTGGTGCTGGCCGGTCAACCGACGTATCCTTTACAATCGCGCATCGGTGGATCCTTACGGTAAACCGTGGGACAAAGAACACCCGGTCATTTCTTGGGATCCAGGTGGCGAGGGAGGAAAGGGCGGATGGGTGGGCGACGTGCCCGACGGCGGATGGCCTCCCATGCTCAACCCGGACGGCACGCCCAATCCCGAAACCAAATACCCTTTTATCATGAAACCCGAGGGGCACGCTCGAATTTTCGGCCCCGGCAGGGCGGACGGGCCATTCCCCGAGCATTACGAAGCCATTGAGTGCCCCGTGGGAAAGAACCTGCTTTCCGGACAGTTGTCCAATCCGGTGGCCGTGACCTATCTCACGCCCATGGATATTTACAAAACCTGCGATCCCAGGTTTCCCTTTGTGGGCACCACTTTCAGGGTTTGCGAACACTGGCAGACCGGGGTCATGACCCGGTGGCAGCCCTGGCTGCTGGAAGCTGAACCACAGCTTTTTGTAGAGATGAGCAAAGAGCTGGCCGGCATGAAGGGGATCCAAAACGGTGAGAAGGTGATGGTGGAGTCGGCGCGCGGCAAGCTGGAAGCCGTTGCCGTGGTCACCATTCGGCTGAGGCCCTTCAAGATTCAGGGGAATACCGTTCATCAGGTGGGTTTCCCATGGCATTACGGATGGGTCCATCCCAAGAATGGCGGTGATTCGGCGAACATCCTCACCCCTTCGGCGGGAGATCCCAACACCCGGATTCCCGAAACCAAGGCATTCATGGTCAATGTGAGAAAAGTGTAAAGGAGGTGATCTGATGAGCAGCGGAAAAGCGTTTTTTATTGATACAACAGTGTGCACGGCGTGTCGCGGGTGTCAGATTGCCTGCAAGCAATGGAACCAGTTGCCGGCAACCGAAACCCGAAACTGGGGAAGTATGCAGAACCCGAAGGATCTCTCCTTTGACACCTACAAACTGGTTCGGTTCCAGGAGCACAACGGCCCCGACAACAAGCCGGTATGGTATTTCTTTCCGGATCAATGCCGGCATTGCGTGGAACCGCCCTGTAAAGAGGCGGTGGATGGCGTGGTATCGGGCGGTATTATCATCGACCGTCGGACCGGGGCAGTCCTTTATACGGATAAATTGAAAGGAGCGGATCCGGATGACGTCATGAACGCCTGCCCTTTCAATATCCCGAAAGCACAGGAGAAAACAGGCTATATAGCCAAATGCACCATGTGCGTGGATCGGGTTCACAACGGCCTAAAGCCTGCCTGTGTGAAAACCTGCCCCACCGGAGCCATGAATTTCGGAGATCGGGACAAGATGGCGCTACTGGGAAAGGAACGTCTGGACAAGGTGAAAGATCGTTTTCCCAAAGCCACACTCACGGGATTGGAAGACCTGAGAGTTTTCTATCTTCTGGCGGATGAGCCTCAAATGTATTATACTTACGCAAATGCGGAGAAAGCCCCCACCCCAATGGATCGAAAGATGGCCCTTCGAAAGATGGGAAGATCTCTGAGAGACCTGGTAAGTGATTGGGATATTACCCATAAACTTCCGGGATAACCGACGAAACCGCACCGTCAGTTAAATCAGCCGAACGTATTTAAGGGGGCGCAAAAAATAGCGCCCCCTTTTTTAATGAACGGGTTTAAAAAGGACCGAAGCCATGAAAAAAAAACTCATTTCCGTGACCACCCTCTGGATTTTCTTTGGACTTTTTCCGATCTCCATTCTTGCCGGGGACAACCTGAAAAGGGCGGTACACTCCCCCCCATTATATTGTCTGTTCCCGAAAAGCCTTCCCAAAAGACGTATTTGGGTCTTTCCGAAGGGAAGACCTTCGCGCTTACGGACATTAACGCAAACGTGTTGCTTGTAGAGATTTTCAGCATGTACTGCCCCCACTGCCAGGCGGAAGCACCGGTTGTCAACCGCCTCTATGGAAAAATTGAGGCCAATTCCCGGTTGAAGCGGAACATCCGGGTGATCGGCATCGGCGTGGGAAATACCGCTTTTGAGGTGAACACCTTCAGGGAAAAATTCCACATTCCCTTCCCCCTTTTTCCGGACCCGGATTTCAAAATTTACAGCGCTCTGGGTAAGGTCCGAACGCCTTTTTTTATTGGGATAAAAAGAGAAAATAAAGGGATGGAACGGATTTTTTTGGTGCAGCTTGGGGGATTTGGCAGTGTGGATGAATTTCTCGACCGGATTCTTCAAGAATCTGGCTTGAATGACAGTATGAAAAAAGGAGAAAGTAGATGAAAAGAATACTATTCTTGCTGCTTCCTGGATGTTTTATGGCGTTTTTCGCGGCGGCCATTGTTCACGGGCAGTCCGTGGCATTCAAAGAAAACATTTACAACCCCGGCATGTTAAAGCCCACTGACAGTCAGCTGAAAGTCAGGGTGGGGGATAGAGCACCGGATTTCACCCTCCCTTCGGTATCCGGTGAGCCGGTTACCCTGTCCGCGTTTCGAACCCAAAAGAACGTGGTGCTCTCGTTTGTTCCAGCCGCCTGGACGCCGGTCTGTTCGGACCAGTGGCCGGGATACAACATCGCCAAAGAACTTTTTGCGCAAAACGATGCTGTGCTTTTAGGCATTACAGTGGACAATATTCCAACCCTTTTTGCCTGGACGAACCAGATGGGAAAGTTATGGTTTCCCGTGCTGTCGGACTTCTGGCCCCACGGCGCCGTGGCAGAGCAATATGGCGTATTACGTTCCGACGGCGTTGCTGAAAGGGCGTTGTTCATCATCGACAAAAAGGGGATCATTCGCTATATTAATGTGAACGACATCAACAAACGGCCGCACCTGGAAGATCTCATGAAAGCGCTTGGAAAACTTCAATAGTTGATGTGGATCCACAAAGGAAAAAGAGATGGAAATATCGGGTGTTATTCAGCGCGGCGCCGGAAAAGGAGCCTATTTTACACAAGTGGACTGGGTGGTCCAACAATGTGAAAAAAAGCTGAAGATGACGCCTTTTCCAGGGACTCTCAATGTCCAAGTAAATAAAGATGATGTCCCCAAATTGGACCAATTTTTTCTGACGACCGACTTTGAACTGATCCCCGACGATTCCTCGTTTTGTGCGGCGCGGCTCAAGAAGATAACCATTAACGGCGTTGCAGCGGCGGTGGTGCTTCCCAGCATGGACGTCAGGATTCACGACAACCGGACCATCGAATTAATCGCTGCGTGCAGTCTCAGAGAACGCCTCGGCCTCGGTGATGGCGATGGGGTCACCATTTCAGATTGAGTTTGCGTGTGGGAGGATAAAGATGACCGAAACAAAAACGTACCGTGAAGTTTTTGAATTTGCCGCATCGGCCGGCGCCTTGGAAGGGTATCTCTTTAAAAAGAGCGATTTAGCGGCAGGTGAGCTTGACGACTGGATTGAAAACCTGGTGAAGCAGTATCAAGGCTTTCCGAATCAAATCAGAGAGCAGTTTCAGATTTCTCTGGACAGAACCATTGGAAGGGCCGTTCATTCCCTCATCAACTTGACGGGGCCGGATCATCATCATGTCTTGACTCTGAAATCCATGATCATTGGAGAGACGCCCGCCTCTTTCCTCGATTTTACCAAGGAAAAAGAGGCGAAAGCCCATAAATAGGGCCGCTGAAACAGCGAATTGCCACTCAAAAATTTCATTTGACAAAACTCCTAAACGATGGTTCACTAAAATCTCAGGGTGGTGATCACGGGTCCAAGTACCGGTTTCTGAGATCTTAGCCCGGGGCGTCAGGACAAGGATTTTAAACATCCACATGATCTCGTTTGCGGGAGCGCCTATCTCATTGTGACGCCACCCTGTACTTTTTTAACGATGGGCTGTCCCAGTTGCATTGTAAAAATACGCGAATCGGGAGACTTGCCATGAGCTGCTATTTCAGACATATGAAGGATGTCCTGGAAGAAGCGGGCATAGAAATTACCAAAGACAACAAAAAGGAGATCGACCGCATTGTTCATGGTCTGGTGGATGTGGCCTATAAGGATTGTTCTCCCACCTGGAAAAAAGTCAAAGAGCATATCAAAACCGACGAAACCGCCAGAAATCAGTTCATAAAAGACCTTAAGAAACAAATGAAAGCTCTGTAGCAGTGTATTTTCGGAGGATCCTCAATGGAAAACCGGGTATTTACAATGGTGTTGGCATCTTTTGCGGCCGATTCCCTGGCCCTTGGCGCCCACTGGGTTTATGATACCCAGGCCATCCGGACCCATCTGGGAAAGGTAAATGCCCTTTTAAAACCACAACCCAACAGCTATCATTCCACAAAGAAGGTGGGGGATTTCACCCATTACGGAGACCAGATGTTTGTGCTACTGGAATCCTTGGCCGCTCAAAAAGGCTTTTCCCTGGAAGATTTTTCAGCCCGGTGGAAAGCGCTCTTCAATCATTACACCGGTTATGTGGATGAAGCCACAAGGGTCACACTGGCCGCATATGATTCGGGTAAGGGTCCTCAAAATGCCGGCTCTCCTTCCGACGATCTGGCCGGTGCGGCCCGCATCGCCCCCTTGGTTTATTGTTACGCGGATCACCTGGAAAACCTGCTTGAGTCGGCTCAGGCACAGACGAAAATGACCCACGCAAATCCCTTCACCGTGGAAAGTGCCGCTTTTTTTGCAGAGGTGACGTTTCGGGTTCTGGGGGGACTGACGCCTATTAAAGCCATTAAGGAAACGGCGGGTGAAAACTTTGCGGATTCCGCACTTTCCGACTGGGTGAACACCGGTCTTCAAACGGCCGGGGATGATTCCGTTCAAAGCATTATCCGCTTCGGACAGAGCTGCCATACACAGGAAGCCTTTCCCGGTGTGATCCATCTGATTGCCAAATACGAAAGCGATCTAAAAGAGGCTCTGATTCAGTCGGTCATGGCGGGTGGGGACAGTGCCGCAAGGGGCATGATGGTGGGGATGGTGCTCGGAGCCCATTCGGGTGCGGGACCCCTTCCGGAAGAATGGACCTCCCCTTTGAACAAGAAACAACAGATTTCCCAATTGTTACAGAAACTTCGCTAAACACTACCAACCCTCATGCCCGTTCGGGCGAAACGAAAGACAGAGTTGGGGGATTTACCCCAGGTTCCCAAAGTTGCCAAACCTCCAATTGCAGAAAGAAATTCGCTGAGTTCCCATATCGAATGTTTATCAAATGGAACAAGACATGATTATAATATCATTATGGGTGTTTTGCTGCAAATCCTTATGCCTGCATTTTTTTAAGAAAGGAGGGCGCCATGAAAAAGGAATTGATGAATTATGAAGCGATCTTGAAGGTGACAAGGGACATCGCTCAGACCCGGGATCCCGAAGAGGTGGCCCTGTTAGTGGTGGAAAGTGTAAAACGGGCTTTGGGAGCCAAGGGATGCGCATTGCTCCTTTTCAACCGCAAATCCGGAGAACTGGAAGTTGCCTCTTCCTTTGGATTGAGCGATGAATACCTCAACAAAGGCCCGCTCAGCGCTATGAAGTCTATCGCCGGATCCCTTGAGGATGGCCCCGTCGCCATTACGGACGTGTCTGACGACCCACGCATTCAGTATCCGGAAGCGGCAAAGAAAGAAGGGATTTCCTCCATACTGTCGGTCCCCATTATTGTGGGGAAAAATCCCATCGGTGCGCTGCGCGTCTATTCGGCCGAGCCCTGGGAGGCAACCCTGGAGGATGTGAACCTGGTCCAGGCCCTGGCGCAGATCTCCGGTATGGGATTGGAATTGGCCCGGCTGTACAAAGGACTTAAAAGCAGCATTGAAATTCTGAAATCGAAAAAGAAATCTTAGGTTTCAGAGTCCTGATTCGGCGGCAAACCACTGCTACAGCTTCAGGCTCTTATGTTGACCATTTATGGAGTATCCGCATGCAAATAAGTTAGTTCGGATCCGCCCGACTCGTTTGAGGCTACAACGCCGCCTTTGTAGCGGGCGGATCTGAAAAAAACGTTCATCCTCAATTATGAATTCCTCTTCATTCCCATCTTCGATTCTTCTTAAATTTTAGGAATTGAAAATATCTTCCTATCAGTCTAATATAAAGTTTTTGAAGCAACCATGACGAAAAAGGAGGAACTTCACATGCGAAAAGGTTGGCTTTTTGCCGGATTTTTACTTGCGACCATCTTTGTTTTGATCACCACTGCCTGGTGCAAAAGTGACACGATTAAGATCGGCATAAATGCACCTTTAACCGGTGACATTCCCAAAGTGGGTGAGGGGACCAAGTTTGCGGCCCAAATGTGGCTGGAGGACCTCAATGCCGCAGGCGGCCTGGATGTGGGGGGAAAGAAATATCCCGTGGAGCTGGTGATCGAGGACAACGAATCCAAGGCCGAATCGGCGGTCAAAGCCAACACCAAAATGATTACCGAGGATGAAGTCCTGGTGATCGTGGGTCCCCAGGCCTCGGCCCAGGCGGTACCTGCCGGTGAAGTGGCCAACAACTGGCAAACCCCAATGATCAGCCCGTGGTCCACCAATCCCAGCACCACCAGCGGTCGCCCCTATGTTTTCAGGGGATGTTTTCTGGATCCCTTCCAAGGTCCGGTGGTGGCCAATTTCATCACTGAAGAATTCGGTTTCAAGAAAGCGGCAGTGCTCTACGATGTGGCCAGCGACTACCCCAAAGGTTTGGCGGAATATTTCAAAAAGGCCTGGGAAAAACTTCACGGTCCCGGGTCCGTTGTGGCCTTTGAAAGTTTTACCACAAAGGATGCGGATTTCAGCTCCCAGTTGACCAAAATCATTCAGTCGGGGGCACAATTTCTTTTTACGCCCCAGTACTACAATGAGGTAGCCCTCATCGTACAGCAAGCCCATGAACTGGGGTGGAAAAAACCGATTGTGGGCAGCGACAGCTGGGGCTCATCGGAAACGGTGAAGCTTTGCGGTAAGGATTGCTACGGACTCTTTTTCAGCACCCACTATGCGGCAGCCGGCGCCAAAGGTGCAACCAAGGCCTTTATCGAGCGTTACCAAAAGAAATACGGGTATGTCCCCGATGACGTGGCGGCGCTGACCTGGGATGCACTGGGCATCATGCAGGAAGCCATCCGCTCCTGTGGAAAACTCACCGGCAATTTGGAAAAGGACCGCAAATGCGTGCGTGACGCCATTGCCCAAATCAAGGAATTCAAAGGCATTACCGGAAACATGACCTTTACGGAAGAAGGGGATCCCATCAAATGCGCCGTCATTGTAAGGATCAGTGATTCCGGAGCGTTTGAATTTTACAAATCCGTGTGCCCGTGATCAGGTGTTGGGTATAAGGTGTTAGGTTTAAGGCGGGTCTGGCGCAAAACCCATGCCCGCCTTTTCTTTATAGGGAATCAGCCTGAATGATCTTTTTTTTCCAGAACCTGGTGAATGCCCTTCAATGGGGCAGTTTTTATGCCCTCATTGCCTTGGGATATGCCATGGTTTACAGCATACTGATGCTCTTTAATTTCGCCCATGGGGACATCTTCATGGTGGGCGCTTACATCGGGTTTGGAATTGCCACCCTGCTGGTGGCAATGGCCAAAATGGGCGCCGTAGCCGCACCGGGATGGCTGATTCTGGCACTTACCATCATCATCAGCATGTTTTTGACCTCTTTTCTGGGGATGCTGGTGGAGCGGGTCGGATACCGGCCCCTTCGAGAAGCCCCCAGAGCTTCCGCTGCCATCACCGGGTTGATGATCGGCATTATCCTGGAGACCGGGAATCTCATGCTCCTGGGGGCACAGAGAGTACGGTTCCCTCGGCTGATTGAATCGGCCACCTACAACGTTGGGGGCGTTTTTGTCACCAACAAGAAGATCATGATCGTGTTGGTCTCCATTTCTCTCATGGTGGCACTGCACCAGTTTGTGAAACGCAGCAAATGGGGCATGGCCATGCGGGCCATGGCCTTTGATTACGCGGTAGTGCCCCTCATGGGGGTTTCCATCAACAAGGTGGCCCGACTCACTTTTGCCATCGGGTCAGCCCTTGCGGCGGTCGCCGGCATTCTGTTCGGCATCGCCTATCCGGTTCTGGATCCCTACATGGGAATCGTATTTGGCTGGAAGGCGTTTGTGGCCGCCATTCTGGGAGGACGGGGCTCCATCATGGGGGCCGCCCTGGCGGGTTTCCTGTTGGGGTTCATCGAGATTTTCGTGGCCATGATTTTTCCCTCCACCCTGCGCGACCTGATTGCCTACTCCATTATTCTGTTGATTCTGGTCTTTCGGCCCCATGGATTTTTTGGCGAGGCGTACAGTGCGCAGCTGAGGCTGTAAAGAGTTATCATGACAGCGATTACGCATAACGGCTGGCGGTTCAGGCTGAAACGGTTCGGAGCACCGGTTCCTTTGCTGGGATGGCTGCTGGGTGCTCTCGGAGCGGTGATCCTGGAACATATTGCGGGGGATGCTTTCTCCGAACTCCTGGGGCTGCCCAAGATTCCGGTTTTGTTCGGCGCTCTCATCATGTTGAAGAAACCGCTCTTGATCCCCAGTGTTCTGATTTATGTGCTGGTCATCTACGGGTTGCCCCTGGCGGTCGTGGGCCGTTTGTGCGCGGGTCCGGCCAATCGGGCGGCGGAACACCTGCTTCGTTTTTCAAAACCCCTTTCCATATTGATCCACCTGGCCCTTCTCTATGCTGTTTTACACGCCTGGTCGGATCTGAGCGCCTACCGCCTGCTGACGCTTAAATTCACCCTCATTGCCGTCATGCTCACCCTGAGCCTCAATGTGATAAACGGATACATGGGAGAGTTCAGCTGTTCCCACCCAGGGTTTCATGGCCCTGGGAGCCTACGTGGCCTCCACCGTTACCCTGGGGCTTTTTGTCGATGACAGGCTCTTTGGAGAAGCGCTGCTGCCGGCCGCCATGGGGCCCTTTCTCTTTCCACTGGCCCTGATTGCGGGGGGATTGGCGGCGGCTCTGGGAGCGCTGTTCGTGGCCATTCCATCCTTTCGAACCCGGGGTGACTATCTGGCCATTATTTCCCTTGCGTTCATGTTTATCGTGAAAAGCCTTTTTGAGAACCTGGAAGTGATGGGGGGGCCTCGAGGGATGAGCGGCCAACCCAACTGGGCCAACCTGCCCACGGTTTTTGTGTGGACGGTTTTGTGTGTCTGGATCATCAATAATTTTGTGCGATCCACCTTTGGCAAAGCCTTGAACGCGGTGCGGGACGATGAAATCGCAGCCGATGCCATGACCGTGAACACCCGGCGGACCAAGATGACGGGGTTTTTGTTCGCGGCTTTCTGGGCCGGCGTGGCGGGGGGGCTGTTTGCCCATGTGCTCCGATTTATCAATCCCGCCACTTTCGGCATTCAGCGGTTGGCGGAAGTGCTGGCCATGGTCTATTTCGGCGGGCTCAATTCCGTTTACGGCTCCATTATGGGGGCTGTCAGCCTTAGCCTGCTGAGTGAAGCGTTACGCCCCCTTGAAATATTGAAATGGATTATCATTCCCCTTCTCCTCATCCTGGTGATGATTTTCCGGCCCACTGGGCTCATCGCCTTTAGAGAGTTCAATGTGGGAAATTTGATCAGGCCCAAAAACCCCACCCGAATCGAGGACTGAAATGCCGCTTTTGCAGGTGAACAACATGACGCACTATTTCGGGGGCCTGCGGGCGGTGCACGGCTACAATCTTGACATCGAACCGGGTCAGATCCGAGGACTCATCGGACCCAACGGTGCGGGGAAAACCACAGTGTTTAATCTGATTACCGGCATACACCGCCCCACCAGCGGCCATATCCTTCTGGAGGGAAAAAACATCGTCGGGTTGCGCCCCCATACGATCGCTTCAAAAGGGTTGGGCCGGACGTTTCAAAACCTGCGCCTGTGGCGCCACATGACCGTTCTGGAGCACGTCAAGATGGCCCACTACTCACGGCTGACCTACGGCCTTGCGGGGGCGTTCTTCGGTACCCCCAAGCGAAACCGGGAAGAAGCAGCCATCGAAGCGAGAGCCTTGGAACTGCTGGAAATGGTGGGTGCCGAAGGGTTTGCCCACCATAATGTCCTTCAGCTTCCCTATGGCGCTCAGCGGCGGGTTGAGATGGCCCGGGCCCTGGCCACGGAACCGAGAGTCCTTTTCCTGGATGAGCCCACCGCCGGCATGAACCCGGAAGAATTGCTTCAGATGATGCAGATCATCCGGTTGATCCACGAAACCTTTGGCGTGGCCATATTTTTAATTGAACACCGGTTGAAAGTGGTGATGGAGCTCTGCCATCAAATCCAGACGCTGGTTTTTGGTGAAGTGATTGCGGAAGGGAACCCGTTGGAAATCCAGAAAAACCCGAAAGTCATTGATGCTTACCTGGGACAGGATATAGAGGCGTAATGTTCCTAAAAATTGAAAATCTGAGGGTCTCCTACGAAAAGATCAAAGCCCTTCAGGGGATTGATTTCCAGGTGGACCGGGGAGAAATTGTCTGCATGATCGGCGCCAACGGCGCGGGAAAAAGCACGACCCTTCAAGCCATTTCAAGGTTGGTTCCGGTGGAACCCGGCAGCAGAATGATCTTCCAAGGCAAGGATCTGTTGAAATTTACCGCTGACAGGGTGGTGAGCGAATTGGGCATTTCCCACGTACCGGAAGGGCGTAGGCTCTTTGGGAACATGACCATTATGGAAAACCTGAAATTGGCCGCTTTTGCCCGTAAAGACCATGGGGGAATCCAAAAGGACATGGAACAGGTGTTCACCATTTTTCCGCGGCTGAAAGAGCGGGAATTGCAGAAATCAGGAACTTTGAGCGGTGGAGAACAACAGATGCTGGCCATCGGCCGGGCCTTTGTGAGCGGCCGGCAGGTGATGCTGCTGGATGAACCGTCCATGGGGCTGGCGCCCCTTTTGATGCTGAATGTATTTGATGCACTGAAGGCGATCAGCCATGAGGGAACCACCATTTTGCTGGTGGAACAGAATGCCCGCATGGCATTAAGGTTTGCTCAGCGGGGATACGTGCTGGAAAACGGGCTAATTGCATTAAAAGGTGCCTCCTCCGAACTGGTCGCAAATCCACTGGTGGAAAAGGCTTATCTCGGGGGCTGAAAGAAGAAAACGTTTCAGATTGAGTGGGTTCTCGGAGTTTCCGTATGAAAAACAGTAAACTTAACAGGTTCCTTTACAAATACCTGATACCTTACGGCGGTTTTTTGTTAATCAAAATCATTTCCCTGACCTACCGTTTCAGATTTTTGGGGCTGGAAAATGAAAAGGCGGCTCTTCTGGAAAGCGGTGCGGTTATTTACGGAGGATGGCACCAGCGACTTTTCTCGGGGATTACACCCTTTGCCCGACGTAAGCCGATTGTCATCACCATCAGCGAAAGCCGGGATGGGGAATATATTGCCAAGATTGCCGAACTCGTGGGGTGGCACACCGTGAGGGGGTCCTCATCCCGTGGCGGGAGCAAGGCTTTTCGGGAATTGAAGTCTCTGGCGAAAAACGGTTATAGAATCGGCCATATCGTGGACGGGCCTCAGGGTCCGCCCGAAGTTATAAAGCCCGGTCTTCTCAGGATTGCACGCGCAACCGGCCTGCCCATTCTCCCCGCGGCTGTCTCCCCCCATAAAAAATGGGTTTTCAACAGTTGGGACCGGTTTATGATTCCGAAACCTTTCTCTAAAATCATTGTCAGATTTGGTGAAGCGGTCCATGTTCCAAAAAGCATGTCAAAAAGTGAATTGGAGAAAGAAAGGCGGAAGATTGAAAAGCAGATGAAAGTCATTCATCATGAAACAGATTCAATCTGGGACGATGTACACGAGACCCGTCGTCATTGGGGGTCATAGATTTCCAGGAGCCTTTTTTCCGTCTCCCCCTCGATTTTGGCTACGATTTCAACATAAGTGGCAATACTGGAATTTTGGAGTTTATGGCGCAACAGTTCATCCACCTGATAAATGCCCGCTGAATTGGCCAGGGTGATGATCAATTTCACCGGTTTTTTCTCTCCCTTTTCAATCTCCACCGAATCCACGGCCTGAGCCGAAATGGAGTGAATGTTCACCCGGCCCTTTTCAAAGGGAATGCGGGACCTCCCTTCCGTCATGTCCAGTGCATCGGCCACCTTGAGAACGCCTGCTTCAATGGTCAAACAGGTCTCTTTGGCGTTGTGGGCCACAATGGCGTGCAACACTTCCGATGTGATGGTCGTGAGATCAGGCTCTTCATAAATGCCCTTCAGGAGTTCCCGGGCCTTCGGGTAGCCCAGAAAAAGACTGTATCGTTCGTGATGGGCGCGATGCACCGCAATGCCGATGTCATGAAGGCATGCGGCAAGGACCACAATCAGTTCCGCATCATCCTGAGCCAAAAAATGGTTTTTCACCACACTGGGTTCGATGCCGCCTACCGTGAGCAGCCGCAGCATCTTGAGAGCGGCATTGGCCACAATACGGATATGGATTTCGCCATGATCGCTGATTCCCCCCCGATCCACGGCGTTGACATTGGCGCATTTCCACAGTTGCAAGAGTTCCGCATCATCGTTGATATGCTGAATCAACTGTTTAATCTTTTGGTTTTTCTTGGCGAGTACGAAGAATTTCATTTTGTCAAATGACGGCCCTCTTTTTCAGCTCGCCGATGACGCCTTTTCGGAACACCAGCACAATCACGATAAAGGCGATCCCCATGATGAGCGCCCACAAATGGGTAAAGGTGCTGAGCACCTCCCTGAAAAGCACCACGAAAAGACCGCCGAAGAGCGGCCCCACGAGGGTCCCCATGCCGCCCAGAATGGTCATCATGACGATGTCCCCTGAAATGGACCAGTGAAGGGTCTGTAAAGGAACGAAGTTTTGAAGGATGCAATAGAGGCTCCCCGCCAATCCGCACAGACCGGCGGAGATGACGAAGGCCAATAATTTGAAGCGGGTGGGGTTGAACCCGATGGACTGGGCCCGTTGTTCGCTTTCCCGAATGGCCACCAGGGCGTGCCCGAAGGGGGACCGCACGACCCGGAAGGCAAACCAAATGGAAATGAGCAGAAATGCCAAAATAAAGTAGTAAACGCTGGTTTCAGACTTGAGGCTGATCCCGAAGAAATCGGGTCTGGGAATGCCCTGCAGTCCGTCATCGCCACCGGTCAGAGCGGTCCACTTAAAAGCGACAAAATAAAACATCTGGGCGTAGGCCAGGGTCACCATGGCAAAATAGATGCCCCGGCGTCTGATGGCGGTGTATCCGATGGGGAAGGCCAGAAGGACACTTAGAAGAATTCCGGCGAAAATGGCTAGAAGAATATTGGCGTTATAATGCAGAATCAATAGTCCGGTCGTGTAGGCGCCCATGCCGAAAAAGGCGGCATGGCCAAAGGAGAGCATGCCGGCATAACCCAGGCAGATATCATAACCCATGGCAAAGAGCATGAATATGAGAATCTGGCTTCCCAACGCTTTATAGGGGATGAAAAAAGGGAGGAAAAATAAAATGAGCAACGCCAGCCCATAGAAAATTTGCCCCCGCCTTTTCGTACTCGCTTCGTAAAGATCCGGCATCTTATGTCCTTCTATTCGTGAAATCCCGCTCTTCCGAAAAAACCCCGTGGTCGGAACAGCAAAATAATCGCCATGAAAACATATATGGAGGTCATGGCCGCGGGCGGCCAGAACAACACCCCGAGGGTGATGATTTCCCCGATCAGTAATCCGGCGACGATTGAGCCCGCGATTGAGCCCAGGCCCCCGATGACCACCACCACAAAAATCTGGATCAGAATTTCATTTCCCATTAATGGGGTGACTTCCTGAAGGGGGCCTGCCAGAATGCCCGCCAAACCGGCCAGACCCGCACCAAAGGCAAAAACGCCCGTATAAATTCTGGAAATGTGGATTCCCAATGCATCGACCATTTCGCTATCGTCGGTGCCGGCCCGGATGATGCTGCCCAGTTTGGTCCGGACCAGAAAGAGCCATGTGCCCAGGGCGCACAGGGCCGTGACCCCGATGATAAACAACCGGTATTTGGGATAGTACATGAATCCCAGGTTGACCGCTCCCGACAGCAGGTCCGGGATGGCGATGGGTCGGCCAAGATCCCCGAATATCAACCGTATCGCTTCTTCAAACACCAGCATAAGGCCGAAAGTAAGCAGCACCACATAGATGTCCGCCTCTTTATAGAGAAACCGGATGAGGAACCTTTCGGCCAACATGGCGATAAAGGCCACGACCAGCGGTGCAATCAAGAGGGCGACCCAGAAATTGAGGCCGAAAAAAAGGCACGTATAGCCGGCATAGGCCCCCAGCATATAAAGGGCGCCCTGAGCGAAGTTGACCACCCCCAGCATGCCGAAGATAATGGACAGCCCCAGGCTCAGCAGTACCAGATAGGACCCCAGGACCAGTCCGTTGAACAGCATCATCATGAGTGTCGTGGTATTCATAAGCGATTAATAGGTTTTAGTTTCAGGGAGAGCCCCGCACAGGGACTCTCCCAAAAAGGTTTCAAAAAAAGTTACACGGGTCGTTCCATCTTGCACCCGCTCTGTTCCGGCGTCTGATAGGCCTCTTTGGCGGGCACTTCTCCTACGATTTCAAAATAATCCCAGGGCTCGGTGATTTGCTTCTGACTCTTGCACTTGACGATGAGCGCATTATTAATGGCCTGATGATTCTCTTTGTAGATGTATCCCGGGTTGGCAAACATATCCCGGAACTCATGCCCTTCCAGCTGTTCGATAATTTTGTCGGGATCCTTGGAGTTGGCCCTTTGAACGGCTTTGATGAATTGCAGCGCGGCGGAGTAATTGGCAGCCGTGAGCCAATGGGGCGGCGCTCCTTTCATCTCTTTCTTGAATCGGTCAACGTAGCTCTTGACGCCCGGGTTCTGAGACTTCCAGTACCAGGATACGGTGGCGTAGTCTCCTTCGTACACATTCACACCGGTAGCATGGATGTTGGACGTAAACATGAGGGCATGGAGAATGGACATCTTCTTCTTAAGGCCGAATTCATTGGCGGCTTTGGTGGAGTTGACCGTGTCGGCCCCTGCGTTCAGCAGCACCAGAACATCCGCACCGGAATTGAGCGCCTTGATCATGTAAGGGGAAAAATCCGACGTCCCCAGGGCCACCATGTCGTTGCCGATGATTTTTCCACCCTTCTTTTCTACGGCGGCGCGGAAATTTTTCAACAGGTCATGCCCCCAGGCGTAGTCGGCCGTGATGGCATACCACTTTTTCCCCAGGTGTTCGGCGGCCCAGAGCCCGCCGGCCGTGGCCAGAAAGTAATTGTCATACCCCCAGTCAAAGCCGTAGTAGTTGCATTTTTCACCGGTCTGCGCCGTGGTACCGGAGTCCACCGAAATAAAAAGCCGTTTGTAGCGCCGGGACTGCTCATTGACCGCCAGGGAACAGGCTGATTGGGGTACGTCGATGATCACATCCACCTTCTCCTTTTCGTAAAGTTCCTTGGCCTTTTCATTGGCAATCCCCGGGT
This sequence comes from Desulfatiglandales bacterium, assembly GCA_963663335.2. Classification (GTDB taxonomy): domain Bacteria; phylum Desulfobacterota; class DSM-4660; order Desulfatiglandales; family Desulfatiglandaceae; genus NaphS2. Next base: position 2,846,214 of record CAXXLN010000002.1, read on the forward strand.
CCAGACGATGGTCCCGCGCAATCACCTCGATGGGCTTTCCAAGGGCCTTGCCGCCGGCGTCTTCCACAGCCAGTTTGATACCCAGAAGGTCCTGTTTGTTCAAAAATGCATAGGCCTTGCTCATATCGATCATCACGCCGATCTTTAACGGATCGGAGGCCCAGGCCGGTTTGATCCAGATGTGGGGGGCAACAGCCGTTACCGCCCCGGTAATGGCGGCGGTTTTGATAAAATCGCGGCGGGTGATGATGGACGTCTTTTTCTCCGCTCCAACTTTCTTTTTTTCATTCTCCACATTCATTACGCCCGTTTCGATGGTTTCTTTTGATTTCCCCATGTGAGCCTCCCTATTAAAGTTGTTTTGGTTTAAACGGTCAAATACCGCTTTTGAATTTCGCCATTGGCTTTCAGCTCGTCGGTTTTTCCGCTGAATACCGTTTTTCCCTTGCTGATAATGTAGTGACGCACGGCCGCATCCATGGTAAAAAGCAGGTTTTGCTCCACCAGGAGAACCGTCAGGTTGGCATTTTTCAGTTCTTTGATGACCTGGCCGATCATTTTCACTACAATGGGCGCCAAACCTTCGGTCGGTTCATCCAGAAGCAACAGACGGCCCCCCTGCCGCAGAACTCGGGCAATGGCCAGCATCTGTTGTTCACCCCCTGAGAGTTGTTTTCCCATATGTTTTTTTCGATGCCCCAAAACCGGAAAAAGATCGAGAACTTTCTCCATGGACCAGGGTTCGGCGCCGCCCAGGCCCACCACAATTTCCAGATTTTCAAATACGCTCAAACTGCCGAAAATCCGCCGTTCCTCGGGAACATACCCCAGGCCAAGGCGTGCCAAGCTGTGCGGCTTATACCCCGTCACCACACGGCCCCTGAAATAGATGTCACCCCCGGCAATGGGCACCATGCCCATAATGGCCTTGATGGTGGTGGATTTCCCGGTGCCGTTTCTGCCCAGAAGAGAGACCACTTCCCCCTCAAAAACCCTCAGGTTGACACCGTTTAAAACCTGTGCCTCGCCATACCGCGCCTTCAAGCCATTAATCTGCAGCATGGGGTTTGTATCCGCCAAGATAGGCCTCCTGAACCGTCTCGTTATTTTGAATTTCAGCGGGTGTACCACAGGCGATTACCCGTCCCTGCTGAAGGACCGTGATGCCGTTTGAAATCTGAAGCACCGCTTCGATATTATGCTCCACCAGAACAATGGTCTTATTAACGGCGATATCCTGAATCAAGCGGATGATGCGTGCCGATTCTTCCGTATCCATGCCGCTTGTGGGCTCGTCAAACAACAGCAGTTTGGGATCCGTTCCCAAAGCGATACCGATTTCGAGGCATCGCTTCGCGCCGTAATCCAGGTTGGCCGCTTTTTCCCTGCCGAAATCCTTGAGACCGACCACTTCAAGGATCTCCCATGCCCGCTCTTCAATTTTCTTGAGCCCTTTGAGCGAGGAAAAGAAATTCATATTGACACTTTCACGGCTCTGGGCGGCAATCCGGACATTTTCAAGGACGCTCAGGTCGGGAAATAGGCTGGTGATCTGAAATGAACGGGTGATCCCCAGATGACTGATCCGATAGCTCGGAAATCCCGTGATGTCTTGGTCTTCAAAGAAGATCTTTCCTTCGGAAGGTTTTTCAAAGCCGGTCAGGCAGTTGAAAAGGGTCGTCTTGCCCGCGCCATTGGGGCCAATGACGGAATGGATGGTGCCTGCCGCCACCATCAGATCAACCTCATCAACAGCGCGCAGGCCCGCAAAATCTTTGGTCAACCCTTCGGTTCTCAAAATGGTCATAAGCTACCAGGCGCTTCCGATTCCGAGAATGTCACGTGCTTCGTCGGGCGTGGCCGTTTCATACCCCAGTGTTTCCACGATCCCTTTCATTTTGGCAACCTGTTCCCCGTTGGATTTGGCCAGACGCCCCTTGCTCAGAAAGAGGTTGTCTTCCAGACCCACGCGGCAGTTGCCTCCCAGAAGTGCCCCCATGGTGCAGATTTTGAACTGGTCTTTGCCGGCCCCGATAACGGACCATTTGTAATTGTTCCCCAAAAGTCGTTCAGCGGTCTGGTGAAGGGTCATGAGATCATAGGGCGTGGCGGCAATACCGCCCAGAATGCCCGTTACGAACTGAAGGTACACCGGCGGTTTCAACAACCCTCTGTCCAGGAGGTACTTCAGATTATAGAGGTGCCCCACGTCGTAAATTTCAAGCTCCGGTTTGGTCCCCGATTCCTTGAACAACCGGCAGATTCCCTCAAGGTCTTTAAAAGTGTTGGTGAAAACCCAGTCCCGTGAGAATTCCAGCCATTCAGGTTCCCATTCGTGCTGAAACTTTTCATATTTATTCAGAAGGGGGTGCAACCCGAAATTGATGGACCCCATGTTGAATGAGGCCAGCTCCGGTTTGAAACGGGGCAGGACCGCCGTTCTTTCCTGGATGCTCTGCCCGGCGCCGCCGCCTGTGGTGATGCAGATGAGCACGTCGGACCCGGCCCTGATCCGATCAACAATCCCGGCGTATATCTCCAGATCGGGGGTGGGCTTTCCGGTTTCGGGATCCCGGGCGTGAATATGGACCACCGCGGCGCCCGCCTTGGCCGCATCAACGGCCTGATCGGCGATATCCTCCGGCTTATAGGGGAGATAGGGGCTCATGGTGGGGGTATGGATGCCGCCTGTAATGGCGGCGGTGATGATGACTTTGGACATTTAAATGCTCCCTTTCTTTTCTAACGGTTCTTTTTTGCAATGCATACTACAAATCACGCCTCTTTCCGTCAACACACTTTTGTTAAGTGTGAAAAGAATGATTTAAATTTGAATCGACACGATTTCTAATCATTTTTATTCCTATTAACACCCAAATTTTGCCGGTGATGTAGAAAAACACTTGAAGGAATTGCTTTCTCTAATTATGATCCACCGATTGGCTTTTTTGGCGCCTAATGATCTTTTCGCAAAACCAGAAACTTTGCTCAATCCGGAGGAGGCTCATAATGAAAGCACATCCATGTCCCTTTTCAACATTGTTCCTTATCATCCTGGTCTTTCTTTTTCCAGGCCTAACGGTAGCTGAAGACATAGACGCAACGCTGCCGGACAGTAATAACACTTCTTCTTTTCAAGTGAAGAATTCCGAAAGTACCAATAATGTTTTAATGAAAGTTCAAAGTGGGGGGAACGTGGGTATCGGCACAACGACCCCTGCCGCGGATGCGAAGTTAGATGTCAATGGAAATGTTCAAATCAGCGGAACAAGTGGTAAACTTGTGTTTCCAGCTTCACATTATGATGCAAAAGTCGAACTTTTCAAAGGGGGGGAAGAAAAAATAGGGACAGCCGAGCATCAATTGAAGTTAATTGCGGGAGGAAGTGAGTCAGCAGGAAACATAGCCTTTTTTGGTGGTTCAACAGAAGTCATGAGAGTTGAAACAGATGGTGGCAAGGTCGGCATCGGTACAAGTTCACCCAATTCGACCCTGCAGGTTAACGGCAGTTTTTCGGTGAAATATAGTTCCATATCCGCCACTGATTCTCCTTATTCAACAGATGGGGATGCCATTATCGGCGTTAATACCACCGGAGCCGTTACCGTAACCCTTTCAAATGCAGACTGCGTGGCTGGTCGCATTCTCTACATTAAAGATGAAACGAATGGCGGTTATCCGATTCTCGTTAATACGCAAAGCGGCGTGAACATTGATGATGCAACATCGAAAACAATCAGTGCTTTCGGCGCTTTAAAAGTATACTCAAACGGCAGTCAATGGTTCGTTTTGGCGGAGTACAATCCGGGATAGTAACGTCTCTTTACGAGATCCGGAGCAGATTTGAGTATCGCGGGCCTTATCTTTTGTCTTCAAACAAGGGGATCTTTGAAAAATGCAAAGAGCAAGTGCTATTTTTTTCTTTTTGTTTATCGCTATGGTAACCGCCGTACAGCCTGCTCATGCGGCAGGTCTTACCATCGGCTCCGGATCTCGATTCGCTTTGAACAACGGATCTTTGAATGTACCAGGGGACATTACAATTACAGGCACCTTCGCCGTCGGATCCGGGGCTGTTACGCTTACTGGAGATTGGGTACTGAACGGCACCTTTACAGCCGGAACGGGGATGGTCACATTAAATGGAACAAACCAAGCCATTTCAGGGGCATCGACCTTTTACAACCTGACCAAAATCGTATCTACAGCCGACACCCTGACATTCGAAAGCGGAAACAAGACTACCATTACAAATGCGCTCAACCTTCAGGGCGCCAGCGGACAACTGCTGTCGCTCAAAAGTGACTCTGCAACCCAATGGGAGATTGACCCCCAGGGTACACGAACCATTCAATATTTGGATGTGCAGGGATCCAAGAATGTAAATGCTGTAGATATCAATGCCGCAGGAAAGAACTGCGTGGACTCCGGTAATAATACGAAATGGATTTTCCAATACCAAGCCCCCACCGTGACCACCACTGCCGTTTCTTCCGTTACCACAAATTCCGCCACCAGCGGGGGCAATGTGACCTCCGACGGGGGCGCAGCACTTACGGCAAAGGGCGTCTGCTGGAGCACGTCCGCCAATCCCACCATCAGCGGCAGCCACACATCGGACGGAACAGGCACCGGAACTTTCACCAGCGCCATCACCGGCCTCACACCCAACACCACCTATCATGTCAGGGCATACGCCACAAATGCCTCCAGCGTAACCGGATACGGGAGTGATAAAACTTTCACCACTTCCACTATAATCGCCCCCACCGTGACCACCACTGCCGTTTCTTCCGTTACCACAAATTCCGCCACCAGCGGGGGCAATGTGACCTCCGACGGGGGCGCAGCACTTACGGCAAAGGGCGTCTGCTGGAGCACGTCCGCCAATCCCACCATCAGCGGCAGCCACACATCGGACGGAACAGGCACCGGAACTTTCACCAGCGCCATCACCGGCCTCACACCCAACACCACCTATCATGTCAGGGCATACGCCACCAACAACAATAACATGACGGGCTACGGCGATGATCTGAGTTTCACCACTGCTGCCACTGTCCCGGGGGGAACCTATTACATAAACATCTCCAGTGGCAGTGACAGCAACGACGGCAGTTCCGCCCACCCCTGGAAGACCCTTCACCATGCTATTTCCCAGATCAACGGGGGCGTGGCAGGAAACTATGTCCTGCATGTGGCTTTGGGAACATACAACGTCTCTAACAGTGAATTCGATGAAGCGATGGTTCTCAGTCAGGACAATGTCATCATCATTGGAGAACGGGGCAGCGCGCCGGTCATTGACGGAACCGGCGCCCAGAACTGGACCAAGGGTATAGAAATCACAGGATCAGATGTGACAATTGAAAATCTTTACGTCACCGGATTTTCCGATACCGATGAGGAAGGCATCAGAATCGCGGGCGGCGCCGGAAATGAGATCCGCTATTGCAAAGTCTACGGAAACGATTGGGGGATAAGGGTAAATGAAGCAGCTCAAACCACCATTCAAAATTGCGAAATTTATGAAAACACCACCCATGGGATAAATGATGTTTCGAGTACTGACACGACTATTGTTGAAAATGAACTCCACGACAACATGCTCCACGCCATTCGAACGCAAAGCAGCTCTCTCGTCAGCCGAAACCTGATTTACGACAACACCTTCGGTATCCTGGTAGAAGTGATTGACGGCAGTTCGGCTTCTCCCACCATCAAAAACAATGTGATCTACGAAGTCGTATCGGGCAAAATGTCTTATGGCATTTTCACGCGGGCCAACAACGAATCAACCGTGAACCCGCTTATTTATCACAACACCCTCGACGGTGGGGTGCTGAGCGGCATATCCATGGAAGAAGACGGCACCGGTTTCTCCGCACCCATTGTCAAATACAATATCGTTACCAATTTCGGACAATACGGTATTCAGAACAGCGGGGCAGATACAACGGTTGAGTACAACGATGTGTGGAACAATACCGCAGGGAATTATTCCGGTGTCGAAGTGATCAGCAGCACCAATATCAGCGAAGACCCCCTTTACTCCAGCTATTCACTCCAGTCGGATTCTCCCTGCATCAACACCATCCCATCTAGTGAAGAGGACCCCGTAACCCTTGATTACCCGGGTTTCATACGCCCCCGCCCCGGCAAAACAACCAAAGACATGGGAGCCTATGAGTATGTGGCGGACGAAACGGACAATTATACGTTGCCCGGCGGCACCGGGCTTGCCACCGATTATCGTATTTTCACGATTCCGCTCAATCTGGGAACCGGGACTGACATGCTGAGCGTCATGGAAAACGTTCTGGGGGCCTATGACCCCGTGCACTGGCGCGCTTTTCTGTATAATGGAACCACTTACAATGAATTCAACTCAAGCCAATTTGCGTCTCACGCCATCAAACCGGGAATGGGCTTCTGGATCATCACGACCTATACCGAAGTAATTCCTTTTAAAGGGCAACCGGCGCCGGACGGGGTCAATTACGTAATGGAACTGGATCCGGGGTGGCATCTGATCGGCCTGCCCTGGGTCGACACAAACATTTTCTTGAGCAGCATCCAAGTTACTGACGGAGTGAAGACCTATGCCATCAGCAGCCCGAACAATGATCTCACGCAGAAATTTCTGTGGGATTATACCGGGGTCGACGGTTATGTAAAACGGAGCGCCGCCAGCTTTCGCCTCCAAAACAACAAGGGGTATTTTTTCAAGGTTCTGAGCAGTGCGCCCATCAGAATGATCGTACCCAACGCCGCTAATGTGGCCCAAAGCGCCCCCGTCGATATGAATCCCAATGGAGTGAATACCAACGACGACGAAGAACCTCCGCCGCCACCGGGAGCGGAACCGATCCCGGATATCAAAGCCAACGGGCAGGACGGTCAGATCACCGTTAATGCGGGGGATTTGGTGACGGTCTCCGTGGGTCTTAACCCCGGTGCCTGGAGCGGACGGAATGCAGACTGGTGGATTGCCGCTCATACTCACTTTGATCCACCCCTTGACTGGTATACCTATGTCTACCCCGAGGGCTGGAAGCCCGGTATTCATGTGGGCGTGCAGATGCCTCTTTTTGAGTTTTCGGGACCATTCGATGTGCTCAAAATGATCCTTCCCTCGGGCAATTATACCTTTTACCTTGCCGTTGACGGAAATATGGACGGCGCACCCGACGTCACCTGGATGGATTCCGTCCAAGTGAAGGTGGAATAGAAGTGATTGCCATTTTTTTAGAATCTCCATCACCCGACGCGAACCGACGGAAACCGGTGAATGCCTCCTATTTCTTATGCCGGTAAAATCGTCCATAAAATTCTGCGGTCAGGTGGTTACAGACGCGCAATTAAAAGAGATCATAGAGATTATCGAGACATTTCCCAAACTGACTCGCACGGAACTGGCCCATACGATCTGCGAGCTATTTGAGTGGAAAAGACCCACCGGAAAACTGAAAGGGGTTGAATGCCGGCAATTTCTTGAGGGTCTGGACGCAGAAGGGGTGATCCGCCTTCCCGCGGTCAGAGAAATACCTGCCAAGAAGGGGAAACCCAAAATAACAAAGACCCGTCAGGCCGATTTCCAGCAGACGATTTCCGCAAAGCTGCGGGAACTGGCGCCCATTGTGCTGACCCGGGTTGAAACACAGGAACAGCGACAGCTCTGGTACCAGTATGTGGATCGATATCATTATCTGGGATATCAGCTCCCTTTTGGTGCACAACTTCGATATTTCATTCAGTCCGGCACGACCCATGATCTGCTGGGGTGTTTTCAGTTTTCCAGCCCGGCCTGGCAGATGATGCCGAGAGACAACTGGATTTCCTGGAGCCACGGTCAGCGTAAACGCAACCTGCAAAAAATTATCAATAACAGCCGCTTCCTTATCTTTCCATGGGTCAGGGTAAAAAACCTTGCCAGTTCAGCCCTGGCACTGGCTGTCAAAACGGTTCCCGATGACTGGGAGCGCACCTACGGGTACCGGCCGGTTCTGATGGAAACCCTGGTGGATGAAAAGCGTTTTAAAGGCACTTGCTACAAAGCCGCCAACTGGTCTTATGTGGGGAAAACCACCGGGCGCGGACGGATGGACCGGGAGAACAAACGTCATGGCGCGGCCGTAAAAGCCATATATCTTTATCCCCTAACATCCGGTTTTCGAGATGAACTGCTTCGATAAATCACTTGACTCAGTTTTCAACCGTACTAATATTGGTGCGGGCTGGGTCCAATGCCCATTGTGAGATTTATCAGGAGACTTCATATATGTCCCGCTATCTCCCCCTGATACTTTTGGGGGTGCTTTTAAATGCCACAGCTCAGCTTTGCCTGAAACAGGGAATGCGCCAGGTGGGCCATTTTGCATTTACCCTTAGCAACCTTGTTCCCATCGGCTTCAAGGTGGCGCTTAACCCGTTTGTATTTGCCGGACTTACATGTTATGTGGTCAGTGTGGTGGTATGGCTCCTCGCCCTTTCCCGGGTAGACGTCAGTTACGCCTATCCACTTCTGAGCGTGGGTTATATCGTCACCGCTTTTGGGGGACAATTTTTTTTCGGCGAGGCTCTGGGACCCACACGCTGGGCCGGCATCATCGTTATCTGTGTGGGCGTATACCTCATTACCCGGAGTGCCTGATGAAAAAAGATTTCCTCCCCTTTTCACGACCCTCCATCACGGAGGAAGATATTTCCGCTGTAGGGGAAGTGCTCCGCTCGGGGTGGATTACAACGGGCCCCAACACGGCTGCTTTCGAACGTGACTTCTGTGAATATGTGGGGTGCCCCCATGCCGTGGCCCTGGGTTCGGCCACCGCCGGTATGCACCTGGCTCTTAAAGCTTTGGGGATCGGACCCGGGGATGAAGTGATTACTCCGTCCATGACGTGGGTATCCACGGTGAACCTCATCGTCCTGGCGGGCGCCACCCCTGTATTTGCCGATATCGACCGCGATACCCTCATGGTGACCCCTGATACGGTTGCCCCCTGTTTTTCACCCAGAACCAAAGCGGTGATTCCCGTACATTTCGCGGGTGCCGCGGCGGATATTTCAACGTTGCGGGAACAGGCCGCCCAAAAAGGCGTGCTGTTGGTTGAAGATGCGGCCCACGCCATGGGCACCCGCCACCGGGGGCATCACGTGGGAGAGACGGGAACCGCCATTTTTTCCTTTCATCCCATTAAAAACATTACCACCGGCGAGGGCGGCATGTTCTGTACCGATGACCCTGAAATGGCCGAGCGGATCAGCCGCCTGAAGTTTCACGGGCTTGGCGTGGACGCTTACGACCGGGAGACCCAGGGCCGTTCCCCCCAGGCCGAGGTGTTGGAACCGGGGTACAAATACAACATGACCGATATCTCGGCGGTGCTGGGATTGAGACAGCTTAGCCGCGTCAATCAGTTCAACCGCAAAAGAAGTCAACTGGCGGCCAGATATCAGGAATGGCTGGAAGGAATTGATGAAATCATGCCGCTCTCCATTCCCGAAGATACCACGCAGCATGCCTGGCACCTCTTTATCGTGCGTCTTGACACGGATCGGGTGGGCCTCAGCCGGGATGAATTCATGGCGGCCTTGAAAGAGAGAAACATCGGGACGGGTCTCCATTTTCGCGCCGCACATTTACAGAAATATTACCGGGAGTCCATGGGGATAAAACGGGGCGCACTTCCCCACACGGAATGGAATTCCGATCGGATCTGCTCTTTGCCGCTCTTTCCCGATATGACTTTCGAGGATGTGGATTCCGTGGTGAAAGCCATTAAAGAGGTCCTCATGCAGTGAGGATGGACGACAGGGGGTCGGTGGTGGAACATGTAGGGGCAGACCCCTGTGTCTGCCCATCAGAAATTATTATGGAAGACCAAAAATCCAAAATCCAAAATCCAAAATCCAAAATTTCCATCGTCATCCCCGTGTTCAACGAAGCGGCAAACCTGAGCGAACTTATCGTGCGCTGCCTCAAAACCGGTAACCTTATGGACCGGGATTTTGAAATTATCCTGGTGGATGACGGCAGTACCGACGGAAGCCGGGATATGATTGAAGCGGCTTCAGAGCAATACCCGGGGGTTATTATCGGGGTTCTGCTAAACCGGAATTACGGCCAGCATTCCGCCATCATGGCAGGTTTTGCGCAGACAAAGGGGGCAATTATTGTTACCCTCGACGCCGATCTTCAAAATCCGCCCGAAGAAATCGTCAGACTGGTTCAAAAGGCCGATGAAGGGTTTGATGTGGTGGGAAGTGTCCGTGTTTCCAGGCAGGATACCCTCTTCCGGCGCGTGGCATCCCACATGGTCAACAAGGTTGTTCAGATGTCCACGGGCGTTGCCATGCACGATTACGGCTGCATGCTGAGAGCCTATCGGCGTCACATTGTGGCGGCCATGATGCAGTGTTCCGAACGAAGCACTTTTATTCCGGTCCTGGCCAACAGTTTTGCCAGGCACACCACCGAAATTGAGGTTCAGCACGCAGAGCGGTCCGCCGGAGATTCCAAATACAGCCTCTGGAAACTCGTCAACCTGCAGTTTGACTTGCTGACCAGTATGACCACCTTTCCCCTTCGCCTGCTCAATGTTCTGGGTATTATCATTTCCCTGTTTGGAGTGGGGTTCGGACTCTTCTTGTTTATCATGCGACTGATTTATGGGGCCGAGTGGGCTGCTTCAGGCGTGTTTACCCTCTTTGCCATTCTATTCATCTTTATCGGCGCACAATTTCTCGCCATGGGCCTGCTGGGAGAATACATAGGACGTATTTACAGTGACGTGCGGGCCCGCCCGCGCTATTTTATTGAGCGGGTCGTAGGTGGTGCAGAAGACTGAGGACCGAAGACGGAAGACTGAGGACGGAAAAAATACAGGCCCCTCGACGAAAAGGATTATAAATGAAAACAATTGTTCTCGCCTATCACAATATCGGCTGTGTCGGTATCGAGGCACTCTTAAAAAACGGCTTTGACATCGTGGCCGTGTTCACTCACAAGGATGATCCCAAGGAAAACATCTGGTTTGATTCTGTTGCCGAACTGGCCGCAAGAGAGAATATTCCGGTGTATGCACCGGAAGATATCAACCATCCCTTGTGGGTACGGAAAATTCGAGATCTGGCGCCGGATATCATATTCTCCTTTTATTATCGAAACCTGGTGCGATCCCCCATTTTGAATATCCCGGTCAACGGATGCCTGAACCTTCATGGCAGCCTGCTGCCTCGCTATCGAGGACGGGTCCCCATCAACTGGGTGCTGATCAATGGCGAAAAAAAGACCGGGGTAACCCTTCATCACATGACCACCCGGCCGGACGACGGCGATATTATTACCCAGAAGGAAATCGACATATCCGACGATGATACGGCCGCTTCCCTTCATCAAAAAGCGGCCGAAGCCGCGGGTGGAATGCTCCAGGAGATCCTTCCCCTGTTGCTCACCGGCCAGGCCCCGAGAGTCCCCCAGGATCATGGGGAAGCCTCCTACTTCGGTGGGCGCACGCCCGCTGACGGAGAGATCGACTGGGCCATGCCGGCCCGTCATGTCCGAAATCTGGTGCGGGCCGTAACGCGGCCTTTTCCGGGGGCCTTCAGCCACATGGGGGACCGAAAATGCCTTTTCTGGACCGTCAGCGAAGCGCCGGGGGCAGACGGGGCCAAACCGGGGACGGTGATTTCGTTGGATCCCCTGGTGATCGCCTGCGAAACGGGGACCCTTCGCATTGAGGCGGCACAGCAGGCGGGCGACGTGTTCATGGGGGGCGCACAGTTGGCGGTTCACATGGGGCTCGTGGAAGGGATGCGGTTTGGAAAACAGGCCAGCGAACAGATTCAGGCTTTCAGGAAAAAGCGCGTACTGATTCTGGGCGTGGACGGTTTCATCGGCAATGCCCTGAGCGAGCGGCTGCTGGAGAGCGGGCGGTATGAAGTCCACGGCATGGATCTTCATTCCAAGTATGTGGAACGGCTTATGGGCACGCCCGGTTTTCATTTTGACGAAGGGGATATTTCCATCCACAGGGAGTGGATTGAATACCATATTCGAAAATGCGATATCGTGATCCCGCTGGTGGCCATTGCGACGCCCATCGAATATACGCGAAACCCCCTTCGCGTGTTTGAACTGGACTTTGAAGAGAACCTGCGTGTGGTGCGGTATTGCGTCAAATACGATAAACGGGTTATCTTCCCTTCTACTTCCGAAGTCTACGGCATGTGCGACGACACGGATTTTGATGAGGACAACTCCAAGTTGATCCTGGGACCCATCCGCATGCAGCGGTGGATTTATTCCTGCAGCAAGCAATTGCTGGACCGGGTCATCTGGGCCTACGGCCAGCAGAAAGGGCTTAAATTCACCCTTTTCAGGCCTTTCAACTGGATCGGTCCCCGGCTGGACAGCCTCATGAGTGCCCGCATCGGCAGTTCCAGGGCCATTACCCAGCTGATCTTAAACCTGGTGGAAGGAACGCCCATACAACTGGTTGATTCGGGGGAGCAGAAAAGATGTTTCACCGACGTCTCCGACGGAGTGGAATGCCTCTACCGGATTATCGAAAATAGAGGGGGCATTTGCGACGGACAAATCATCAACATCGGAAACCCGGAAAACGAGTTCAGTATTCGGGCCCTGGCCGAACTTCTGGTGGAAAAATTCAACCAGCACCCCCTTAAGGATCGATTCCCCCCCTTTGCCGGTTTGCGGGAAGTGGAAAGCCGCGCCTATTACGGTGAAGGATACCAGGACGTGGAACATCGAAAACCGAGTATCCGAAATGCTCGGCGCCTGCTGAACTGGGAACCTTCCGTGGCCTTGGAAATTTCCGTGGAGGAGACCCTTGATTATTTTCTGCGGGAAGCCATCCGTTCAGGGGATTTTAATACATTGGGCGATGAAGAAAAAAGCGATCAGGACGTGTAGATCAGAATGGAAATCGGCCTGCGCGTTGACGTAGACACTTTGAGAGGGACCCGCTACGGGGCTCCCGCTCTGGAACATCTTCTGGCCAAATACGACATCCGGGCTTCCTTTTTCTTTTCCGTTGGGCCTGATAATATGGGTCGCCATCTCTGGCGCCTTCTGCGTCCGCGCTTTCTGTGGAAAATGATGCGAACCCGGGCCCCCAGCCTTTACGGATGGGATATCCTGCTGAGGGGAACGGCCTGGCCGGGGCCACTGATCGGCCGTAAAATGCCCCATGTGATCGCTTCCACGGCTCGGGCCGGCCATGAGGTTGGGCTTCATGGGTGGGACCATCATGCCTGGCAGGCAAAAATCGATCGCATGACCGCCGAAGACATTTCCCATTCCCTGAAACAGGGAGTTTCAACTCTGAGACAAATCCTGGGTAAAACGCCGGCCTGTTCGGCCGTTCCCGCGTGGAAATGCCGGGATCAGGTGCTCCTTAAAAAAGCGCAATTTCCCTTTGCCTACAACAGCGACTGCCGGGGTCGAAGCATCTTCTATCCGGTGGTGGAGGGAAAAACCCTTTCTCAGCCGCAGATTCCGGTAACGCTTCCCACCTATGATGAAGTGATGGGACAAGAGGATATCAATCGGCACAACTATAATGATTACATACTGTCATTGATCAGCGGCACCGGGCTGAATGTTCTGACCATCCACGCGGAAGTGGAAGGGATCCTTTGCCTGGAAATGTTTGACCGGTTCCTTAAAGCCGCCCGGTCCATGGGCGGCAATCTGGTGCCGCTGGGGGAATTGTTGAACCGTACCCCTGAGATTGAAACAGCCCGCATTGAGCCTCGGGAGATACCGGGTCGTGAAGGGTGGGTGGCCTGCCAGGCCTAGAATCGGAACTGAAACTGAACCCCATAGATGGCATATCGACCGTTATCCACCCGGCTATCCCACTGATCCTGGTTGTCATCCCCGTCATCGTACCACATGAATTCGGGAACCACACTGAATCCACTCGTCACCGCTATGGGTATACTGATGCCCCAGAACCAGGATTTGTACCGCATGGGATTCTTGTCCCCTTCACTTTTCATCTGCCCGTACAAGATGTGCGGCGTCACAATCCCAACGCGGTAAGACCCGTCTACCCACCAGCCGTAAGTTGTGGTGTCGTCCAGTTGACCCTTATAGAGGGTGGCGGCTGAGTTTCTGGCCGGTGGGCTGACGCCGATGCCGCAGCCCGTATTGCTCCAGTTCTGCCCCCAGTTCCCCTCGGCGCTCACCTGAAAAGGGCCGAATGACGCCAATACGCCAAGGCTTCCGATGTAGGTATCAATGCGATTGTCAACCCCGTCCATATCTGAAAGGAAGTCAACCGTGCGCCGCTGATAAAGAAAACTGGGATAAATGCTGACCGGGCCGGCATAAATGGGAAGCCCCACGTCAATCCGGGGCAGTTTGGTATCGGTCTGATATGAATTCGGATCCCCATAGGGGGCGTAATTGCCCAGAGCAGCCCCATTGGGGTCCACCAGGGCGATAGCAAGGCGAACGGTATTCGTAAAATAGTAAGTGCCTCTGATCTGGGCGAACCGTCCGGAATAGAATTCGCCGTAACCCTCACCGATGACGTTCAGACTTCCCGACCGCGTCCCCAGCATCTGGTAGGGCAACAGGGGAGAAACGGGGGTTGTGGTTTTTCCGGCCAGGAACTGAAAGTTGTCCGTTAGATCCCACCAGCCGTAGGCGTGCCTGAGATCCACTCCATTGCTGTTGACGTCATTGATCATTTTGCCGGTGGTTTTGTCCAGGGCGCTGTCGGTACCGCCTTCGGTCTGCCCCACGCCCACCTGGATAAACATGCCCACATTATCTTCATTGGTCCAGTTCACATTGAGGCGGGTTATATTGGGAACTTGTATGGCCGTGTTGGTAAACGTTCCGTCACCCAATTTATAATATTGTGCATTTTCCGTGTTTCTATCCAGATAGTAGCAATCCACATATATCCGGCCCCCGATGGTGACCTTGGCTGACGCGTTCTCAGCAAAAATAATCAACAGGAGCACCAGAGTGAGGAACACGGATAATGATTTCAAAATCTCCCTCCTTACTTTAAGGATGGCTCAAGAGTAAGTATGATATATACCTGTCTCGCTTTATAAAAGCAATTCCCGTTTGAAGCAAAGCGGCATGTTGTTGACAGGGTGTACCGGGGTTGTTAGGATACGCTTTTCAGGTTTAAGGTTTAAGGTTTAAGGTTAAAGGTGTAAGGTTTAAGGTCTAAAGTCTACGTCATAAATACCTCAAACCTTATGACTCATACCTTACACCTTTTGTGCCGGAGCGAACCGAAATGCCCGTTTATGAATATCGGGCCCTGGACAGGGCCGGCAAGAACCGGGACGGGATTATAGATGCCGACAGCCCCATCGCAGCGAGACAGAAATTAAGGGAAACAGGGGTTTTTCCCGTCAGCGTAAAGGTATCCGCTTCTTCGGCCAAAGGGAGTGCTTCAGGCAAAACGATTCGGTGGCCCGTTATTAAGCGGATCAAACTGACTGAACTATCTGTTGCCACACGTCAACTGGCCATTCTCCTGGGTGCCGGAATTACTCTGGTGGCTTCTCTGGAAGCCATGCTCATGCAGGTTTCCAACCAGGGCTTCAAACGCGTATTGGCTCAAATCAAGGAATCCGTTAACGAAGGCAACAGCTTGGCCCAAGCCCTTTCCAATCACCCAAGGGTCTTCTCCAATGTCTATATCAACATGGTCCGGGCCGGAGAGGCCTCGGGTTCTCTGGAACTGGTATTGCACCGGCTGGCGGATTTGAGCGAACAGGAACAGGCATTAAAGGGGCGTTTGAAAGCGGCCATGGCGTACCCTGTCCTCATGAGCTGCGTGGGGGTGGTGGTGGTTTTTTTTCTGGTGGCCTTTGTGGTGCCCAACGTCACCCGGATTTTCAATGAGATGCATCAGGCGCTACCCCTGCCCACCCTTATTCTCATAGGGGTCAGCAATTTTCTCATGAAATTCTGGTGGCTGGTGATTGCCGCGGGTGCCGGCCTCATGGTTTTGTTATGGCGGCTGAAAAACACGAAAAAGGGCCGTTACAGATGGGATCGGTTGAAACTGGCTTTTCCCCTTGTGGGCCCATTTAATATTAAAACGGCCGTGGCACGTTTTTCGCGGACCCTGGGAAGTCTTCTTCAAAACGGCGTCCCGCTTCTGACCGCCCTGGATATTGTTAAAAATGTGGTCGGAAACACCCTGTTTGCGGAAGTCGTCGATGCTGCCATGAGTGCGGTTGAAAAGGGGAACGCCCTTGCCAACGCCATTACAGGGAACCCGTGTTTTCCGCCCATAGCGGTACAGATGATTTCCGCCGGGGAGCAGAGCGGCCATCTGGAGGAGATGCTGGATAAAATTGCGGACATGTATGAACGGGAAGTGGAAGCACAGGTCATGAGCATGACTTCCATGCTGGAGCCGGTGATGATCCTGTTTATGGGCGTTACCGTCGGCTTTATTGTTATTTCAATGCTGCTGCCGATCTTTGATCTGAACCAGATGATCCGTTAGGAGGAAAATACAACATGAGCGGGAAGCGTTTGAATGTTCACGGTTTCACACTGATTGAACTGATGGTGGTCATCGTTATTCTGGGGATTCTGGCAGGCCTCATCATTCCACGAATCATGGGAAGGCCCGAGGAAGCCAGAAGGATGAAAGCCAGGGTACAGATGGAAAGCATAGAAACCTCGCTCAGACTCTATAAGCTGGACAATGGGATCTACCCATCCACGGAACAGGGGTTGCAGGCACTGATTGAAGCGCCCACCGTAGGGGACCTGCCCAGAGCCTGGCGAAAGGGCGGCTATCTGGAAAAGGGGCAAGTCCCCAAAGACCCCTGGGGGTACGAATACGTCTATCTCAGCCCGGGCCTTCATGGGGATTATGATCTGGTGAGCTACGGCGCCGACGGCCAGCCCGGGGGAGAAGATCAGAATAAGGACGTTAACAGCTGGGAACAGGAGTAATCCCTTTTTGAAGGGGTACCTGAATGGCCTTGGCCCGAAACCAAAGAGGCTTTACACTGATCGAACTGGTGGTGGTGGTGACCCTTATCGCCATGATGATCGGTTTGACCATGCCGCAGATTCGAAATACCCTTTTGAGCGATACCCTGAAGTGCACCACACTTCGCATGGTGGGACTGGTGAAAAGCCTTAAGGAAGAGGCCGTTCGGGAACAAAGGACCTATGGCCTCCATCTGGATATGACCGGGCAGCGGTACTGGATCGGCTTTGACACCATGACGGAAGCGGAGCAAACCCTTGCACAAGAAGAGGCTCAAAAGCTCCCCTCTAATGTTCAAATTCTGGATGTATGGTTCAAGAACGAGGGAAGAATTAGCGATGGTGAAGCGGTCATCCTGTTTCTCAAAAATGGATATGTTCAGCCTTCCGCCATCCACCTGGGAGATGACGAGGGGAGGCGATTCACCCTACTGCTGAACCCCTTCGGGGGAAAAGTTAAAGTGCTTGAAAAATATGTTGAATTCGAAAATGAGTCGTAACCCTGAAGGCTTCACCCTTTTGGAAGTCATGATCGCCGTGGCCGTGCTGACCATTGCCCTGTCGGCCGTGCTGGGGTTACAGTCCCGAAGCCTCTCCCTGGCGGCTGAGAGTCGCTTTAATACCACATCGGCACTGCTGGCCCAGGAAAAGATGGCTGAAATGACGGTCGCCACAATGGGGAGCCTAAAATCGGACTCCGGAGATTTCGGGAACGGTTTCCCAGGATATGCCTGGCAGGTGACCGTACAGAATGCCGACCTGCCCGGCCTTCTAAAAATGAAAGGACGCCTCAAGCAAATTGACTTGGAAGTCACCTGTGGGATAGGTGAGCTATATCGGTATAATCTCAGATTGTACCGGTTTTTTCCGCCGGAAGTAGCGAAATGACGGAGGACGGTTCACGGATGACAGAGGACGGAGGGCAGTGGAAGGAGGGCAGTGGACGGAAGGCGGAACTGGATCCCTTTCACCTTTCACCTTTCACCTTAAACCTTAAACCCGGTGCCAGCCGGGGTTTCACCCTTCTGGAAATTCTCCTCGCCATTTTCATCCTTACGCTGGTGGTATCCGCGGTTTTCGGTGCTTTTAGAGGTACGTTCAAGGTGGTGAACGAAACTGAGACACAGGAAGAAATTTACGCGGCGGCCCGGATAGCCATGGAACGGATGTCCGAAGACTTGGCTTCCGCCTGTGGGGGCTCGAAGGGAAATCAAGCTGGAGGAGACGCGACCCCGGAACAATCTATTTTTGTGGGAGAAGATCATGAGGCCAATGATCAAAGTGCGGACACCCTTCGCTTCACCTCCTATGCCCATATCTCCTTCACATCCGGACGTCAGGCGGGAGGCGCCGCGGAAATCGGCTATTACACACAATATAATGAAATAACCGGTGATCTCTCCCTCTACCGCTCCGATACCCTGGATTATCTGGAGAGCCCTCTAAATGGACAGGGAGGCCTGCTTCTCTGTGAAGGTTTGAAATGGCTCGATTTCATTTACTATGATAAGAATGGTGACCCCCATAAAAGCTGGGAGGTCAAGGAAAGAGACAGCAATGGGGCATTACCGTCACGGGTTGAGATTTCAATCGGCTTTGAAAACGCCCTCGACCCGGAAAAACCGATGCAATTCATGACCGGTGTTGCACTGCCGCCCATTCTGTGATGAGGTGGGAATGAAAAACCAAAAGGGTTTTGCTCTTATTTTGACCCTCCTTATGATCAGCATGATGGTGGTGGTAACCCTTCAGTTCAACCGGTCCGTGTGGTCCGGGCTCTATGGATCCAGCAATCTCAAAGAAGCCGGCAGGCTTCGTCTGGTGGCCCGTTCAGGATTTGAGTGTGCATTGGTTGTGCTCTCAGAGGACGCAGCGCAAAATGAGGTGGATTCACTTCGGGAACCCTGGGCGCAATCCAGGGAACTTTCCCTGCAATCAACGGCCCTGTTTGAAAAGGGGCGTTTTATGGTGGAAATTTCAGATCTTTCGGGAAAAATTCAAATCAATCAACTTGTTGATGATAAAGGCGAGTGGCGCCCGGCACAAAAAGACCTGCTTCAGCGGTTTCTGCTTTCAAAATCATTTGGTCTCGATTCGGACAACGTTTTAAATTTGATGGATTTTATCAAAGACTGGCTTGACCCGGATGAAGAGATCACCCGTTTCGGCGCGGAATCCGGTTATTATAAGGGTTTGGAGCCACCGTATGCCTGTGGCAATGGCCCGCTGGAGTCTCTGGACAGGCTGACGCTCATAAAGGGGATGTCCGAGGAACTGGTTTACGGCACATCTGAAAAGAAGGGGATTATGCCGTACCTGAGCGTTCACGGGGACGGGAAGATTAATATCAATACGGCAGGCCCCTTGGTTCTTCGGGCCTTGTCACCGGAGATGACCGAAGAGATGGTTAAAGACATGATCGATTATCGGGAGGATCCCACCAACGACCTAACGGATCCCAAGTGGTACAGACAGGTGCGTGGCATGGATCACATTGTTTTTGACGATGATCTGCTGACCACCTCAAGCCATTATTTCGAAATTAAGTCAACGGGTATTCTGGAAAAGATGGAACTGCCATTAAGTGTGTCGGTTTTCCGGGAACCGGGAAAGCCGATTCAAATCCTTCAATGGAAGAGCGGCCAAGAGAATTAGGAGATCATGCATTCAAGCGTCACAGGCATCGATATCAATGACGATTATCTGACCGCCGTCCAGATCATCAAGGGATTTGGCGGATGGGAACTCAAGGCCTGCGCCCGCATTCCCATGAAGGGTGAAGAAGGCCTCGATCAGGGACTTTCGACCCTTTCCCAATCCATGAATCCGGCTGGAGGCGTGTGTATCGTTGCTCTTTCCGGCGCCGAGATTTATTTTCGAAACCTGGCGGTTCCCTTTAAGGATAAGCGAAAACAGCGGGAAGTCCTCTCTTTCGAGCTGGAGCCGAACGTTCTCTTTCCCATTGATGACCTGATCGTCGATTTTTTTTCCATAAATCGATCCGACACGCCGGAACTTCTGGCATTTTTTGCCGAGAAACGGGTGATCGCCCGATTGCTGGAAACACTTTCAGCCCATAGCATTGATCCGGAAGCGTTATGCGTCCGGGCCGTCCCAATGGCCTTATGGCTGATAAACCATTCGGTTTCGCCCAAAAACGGCGTTTTGCTGGATCTGGGAGAAAGAAGGACGACCCTGGTCCTGTGGGAAAATATGCTGGTGGTATTGGTCCGCGCATTTGCTCATGGCAATAAAACGGATTCGGGAAATCAGACAACCGCAACGCTCCAACCGGTCTTGAACACCGTGCGTCATACCATTCGCGCCTTTAAGGCTGAACGAGCGGCATTGGAAGAGCCTGAAAAAGTGTTCCTGACAGGCCAAGGGGCGGCAGTAAACGGCGTATCCCAAATCATAGCCGAGAGCTTCGGCATTCCCGTCGAAATGGTGGATCTGTGCAGTGATGATCGAATCCGGCCGGACGAAACCACAGGACCCGCCTGGAACCCGTCACTGATGGACGGCGCGCTCTCCCTGGCATTGGGCTATTACAATACCAAGGGACTGGGACCGAATCTCAGAAGAGATGAATTCGAGATCAAGAAACGGTCCTTTTATCGTTCCAGAATATTCAGAAAAATCGCCGTCTGGATTGTGATCATCGCGGCGCTCTGGGCCGTTGATATGGGGGTGGACACCTATTTTCTAAAAGAGCGGGCGGCTGTCCTTGACAGCCGGATTATGGTCCTCTTCAAAAAAACATTTCCCCACATCAGGCGCATCGTTGACCCCGTTAAACAGGCACAGATAGAAGTCAATGAGTTGAAGCGTGTTTCCACGCCGGTGGTGGGCATGAACGGCAGAGCCCTTGATCTGTTACTGGAAATTTCCGAGCGACTTCCCGCGTCAATGGATTTAGAGGTCTCAAACCTGGTGATCGATCCCAATTCCGTCAGGATAAGAGGCGATACCGATACCTACAACACGGTTGATCGGGTAAAACAGGGCCTTCAAAAATCATCCCTCTTTAAAACCACAACCATCACTTCCGCTAATCTGGATCGAGGGAAAAACAGGGTGTTGTTTGAAGTTAAGCTGGAACGGTGAATTCCATAATGCAATTGGCAAAACGGGAAAAACTTTTCGTACAACTGGCCGCTCTTGCGGTCGGGGTCTTCTGCCTTCTTCAGTTCGGCGTCTTCCCCCTGTTGGCGGATCACAAAAACCTGAAAAAAAGCATCTCCCTGAAAGAGAAAAGCCTGACGGAAATGGTTCGGCTGTCGCAGGAATATGCGGTGCTCAAACAAAAATCCCACACGGCGGAAAATGTGATCAAAAAAAGACCGCAGGGATTCACCCTTTTCTCGTTCCTTGAAAAGGCCGCCGGCAAGGCCGGGGTCAAGCGAAACATCAAATATATGAAACCCTCTTCGTCAAAGGGTGACGGTGGGTGGAAAGAGACCATGGTGGAAATGAAGCTGGACAAGATTTCCCTTAAAAGACTCATGGACTATTTATACCTGATCGAGTTATCCCGGAAGGCCATTCAAATCAAGCGATGCGCGGTAACGGAAAACAGAGGAGAAAAGGGCACACTGGATGCAATTCTCCAGGTTGTCACCGTTGAGGCCCCATGAAAAAAGCGTTGAAATACGGTAGCTACACTCTTTACGCCATTTTTATGGCGGTGGCGCTCCTTTACGTTCACTTCCCATCGGAAGCATTCCAATCGTACCTGAGTCGGGCAGCGGGCCGAATGGATCCCCCGGTTATTTTTAAAACCGGGTCTCTGGACCCCTCTTTTCCGCCCGGGTTGCAATTTGTAAACCCCGTCTTTTCCCGTAAAGAGCGCCCTGAAACCGCTTTTTTTGAAGCACAGGAGCTGTCCGTCCGTCCGGGAATCGCATCCCTCCTATTGGGAAACGCCACCTGGTTCTTTGATGCCCGCGCCTATGGCGGAATCATTCATGGCCATATTCTGCCCGGGAAGGGTGGCAAAATTGACGATTTTGCCCTCTCCCTTGAAAATGTCCGCATCCATGAGTATCCCTCTCTGCCACAGTTCGGTGGCGATTTAGCGGGAAACCTGAGGGCCGACATCTCATACAAAGGTCCTCCCGATCGGATCGCAAACGGGGAAGGGACCGGCGATATTCTTATTTCGGAAGGAAAGATAGAGTTAAAAAACCCTCTTTTAGGCCTTAAGAGCATCCCTTTCGGCGAATTGAAAGCGCGCTTCGCCCTTAAAAAAGGGTCCCTCAATCTGGCCTCGGTATCTCTCGATGGGAAAGGGTTTCAAGGATCCCTTACCGGAACCATTCGCCTGAACCGGATCCTGGAGCGAAGCCAGCTGAATTTAAGGGGAACCATTGAACCCATTGCAGATTATCTGGCGACCCTGGAAGGGGGGCCTGCCCTGCTCAACCTTTTTAAAGGCGGGCAAAACGGAATGAAACGCTCCTTTGTCATTCAAGGCACCTTTCGGTCACCTAAATTTCGGTTTATCTAGAAGATATCATATGACCCGATTTTCGGAAATTTTATTCAACCTCATTGCCTTGTTTGTGGCGGTTTACATCGGCGTGGATATTTTCTACCGGTTTGTTGACGCCGAGCTCCTGGCGGTCACATCACCGGAAACGGCGGCAGCGACCTTTTCGGCCCAGGCAACGGAAAAACAGCCGCCCCTTGCCCGTTATGCCAAAATCAGCCAGCGGGCTCTGATGGGCGGCCCCACCCTGGAGCGGGAGGAAAAGAAGGAAGACATGGGTGAGGAACAGATCGCAGCCCTTAAACCGACCCGCCTGAACGTCGTTTTGATCGGTACGGTATCGGGTCCTGAACGGGTTGCTTTCGCCGTCATAGAGGAAAAAGGCAAAAAGGAGCAAGGACTCTACCAGATCGGAGACCAAATTCAGGGCGCACTGATCAAAAAGGTCCTGAGGGGAAAGGTGATTCTAGAAGTCAAAGGGAAAGATGAAATCCTTGAAATGGAGCAGGCCAAAACCGGAAAAGGACGACCCGGTGGTGCCGGCGGCGGCGGCGGAGAGGGTTACACCATTACGGTGGCCCAGGATGATCTTCAAAAATCCCTTGGCAACATCAATTCCCTGCTGACCCAGGTCCGCATTCAGCCCCTGATCAAAGACGGGAAACCGGACGGATTGGTGCTTTCCCATGTCAAATCGGGATCCATCTTTGACAAACTCGGCCTTAAAAACGGGGATGTGGTGAAAAAAATCGACAACAAAGAGATCAAGAGCCCGGATGACGCGTTTGCCTTCTATAACCGGCTCAAGAGTGGCGCCGAACTCTCCCTGGAAATCGGGCGTGGCGCTGAAACCAAAACCCTCAATTACCGGTTTGAATAGACCATGTATAAGACCTTTTTCGGATTTAAGGAACATCCCTTCAACCTGACCCCTGACCCCCGGTATCTCTATCTGAGCCGATATCACCGTGAGGCTCTGGATCACCTGCTTTACGGCATTAACCAGCGAAAGGGATTCATTGCCATTACCGGTGGTGTGGGAACCGGAAAAACCACCCTGTGTCGCGCCCTGCTGGACCACCTGGACGACACTACAAAAAGTGCACTCATCTTCAGCTCTTTCGTCTCCGACATGGAAATCTTAAGATCCATTGCCCATGAATTCGGCATCACTGTTGATGAAGAAAAAAAGAGCAAGAACGCCTTGCTGGATGCCATCAACCATTTTCTGCTCTGTGTTTTCAGGGAGGGGGGCAATGCGCTCCTGTTGATCGATGAAGCCCAGAACCTTTCTCGAACCGTTCTGGAACAGATTCGAATGCTCTCTAATCTGGAAACGGAAAAAGAAAAACTGATCCAGATTGTACTGGTGGGTCAGTCTGAATTAAGAGATGTGCTCTCGACCCATTCCCTCAGACAACTGGACGATCGCATTACGGTAAGGTATCATCTCAAGCCTCTGGATCAAAAAGATGTTCAGGGGTACGTGGAGCACCGTCTGGTGGTGGCCGGCGGAAAAGGGGACGTCAACTTTTCGGACGCTGCTTTCAAACGGATCTATGCCTACTCCGGCGGTAATCCCAGACGGATCAACGCCGTCTGTGACCGGGCCCTTCTGCTGGCCTATACCGCTGAAAAACGCATTGTTTCAGGAAAAATGACCGCCCGGGCCATTCTGGATCTTCGGGGAGGGATAGACCAAAATGGAGACCGCCCCCCGGGTTCAGGGCGATATTCATGGTGGAAGTGGCTCCTGCCGATGATTCTGTTTCTTATGATCGCTGCCGGCATCGGGTTATGGACTTACCGGGACCCTTCTTTTTGGTCCGGCGCGGATGTGGTTTCAGTAAAACCCGCCCCTAAACCGGTTGCGCCGAAACCATCTTCGGAACCGGTCCCGGAAGTGTCCCTTTTCCTGACAAAAAGACAAAGCATCGCCGGGCTGTTTGATTTGGCGGAAGGGATGATGTCGGCACCCAATGGTGATGGCAGCATTCAGATGAGTCTGGTCTCTTTCCCGCTGGCGGTTGAGTATTACACCCTGCTCAAAAAGCCTTTCAGAATCGACATGCCGGCCCATATACAGGACGGAACTTCGAAGTATCTTCTGATCGATCACATAACGCCCGAAGGCGCCGTTGCGCGGGATGTGAACGGCAACACGCGAAACATTACACGGGATTTCATCCTGAAGCACTGGGGCAGTCAAATCAGTTGGGTCTACCCCTACAGCGACAATGGCTTTTTTTTAAAGCAGGGGATGCGCTTACCCGCTGTTTTGACGTTGCAGGAAATTTTGCAGAATCTGGGGTACCTGGTGACCCCCAACGGTGTTTTTGATCAACAGACTTTTGAAGAAGTCAAAACATTCCAGGATGAATTCGGTCTCAAGGCAGATGGCGTGGTCGGTTCCCGAACCCTGACCCTGCTCTACCAGATGGCGGATAAACAGCATGAGCTACATCCATGAGGCGTTAAAAAAGGCCCAGGTTGAACGGGATCTGGGAAAAAGTTCCTACGGCGGCCTTCCTGTGCCCCGGCGAAAACAGTCCCTTTTTACCACTCGGAAAGCGATCCTTCCGGTAGCCTTCCTGTTGCTGGTTTTACTTGCTTTTGCAGGCTATTCGTGGTGGGATCAAACGACAGAAGACAGACGACGGAAGACGGAAGACGGAAGACGGACGACAGACGACAGAGGGCTGTCATCCGTCATCCGTCATCCGTCGTTCGAATCAAGGCCGTCGTCTGCAAAGCGGAAGACGGAGAAAAACAGCACAAATCCCGCTGAAAGCTATCAAAAGGCACGGGCACTACACCGGGAGGGCCGTTTGACCGATGCCGCCCTGTGGTATGAAAAGGTCCTTTCCATGGATCCGGGCCACGTGGAGGCACTCAACAATCGGGGTGTGCTGCACCTTCATGAAAAGAGCTATTCAGCGGCCCGAAAATGTTTTGAAAAAGCAATCCGGCTAAAGCCCGACTATGTGGACCCCTATTACAACCTGGCCTGCGTTTGCGCCGTGCAAGGCGAGGTGCAACAAGGGCTTCGATATCTGGAAAAAGCCATTTCAATGGACCCCGATGTGAAAAAATGGGCCAGGGAAGATCCTGATCTGGAAGGGTTGCGGGGCGACCCCCGATTCCGGGAAATTGTTTTTAGGAAGAGAGTGACGAGTGACCAGTAAAAGTCTCACGCAAAGGCGCAAAGACGCAAAGAAATATTCCTGGTTTCCACGCGGGAGCGTGGGAACCAGGTGGACCTTACACCTTAAACCTTACACCTTAACCCTTTTTCTGGCGGCACTGGGGTTCTGGTTGCTCCCTGCACCGGCAAACGGCGCACGAGTGACAGGAGAAGAGGGCGTAGCCCCCGCTGTTCCGAAACAGGTTGTGCAAAACCAAAAACCGGCCCCCCCGTCACCAGCAAAGATCCCGGTTATTTCTCAAAAGGAAGTCAAGCTGAAATCCCAGGAAACCCAACCCGGTGTGACCATCGATTTCGACCAGGTGGACATTCCCATTTTTATCAAGTTTATCAGTGAACTGACCGGAAAGAATTTTGTGATCGAGAAAGGGGTCAGAGGCAAAGTAACCATCATAAGCCCCAACAAGATCAGTGTGGACGAAGCTTACAAAGTTTTTGAATCGGTTCTGGAGGTCCACGGGTTCACCACCGTACCGTCGGGCAACATCATCAAGATTGTTCCCCTGGCAAGCGCCCGCACCATGAACGTGGAGACCCGGCTGAAACGTGAGGCTGTGGACTCGGAAGATAAAGTGATTACACAGTTGATTCCCTTGCGGTATGCTGAACCCGATGAATTGAAGAAGCTTTTTGCTCCGTTTATCAGCAAGAACAGCGTCATGGTTTCCTACCCCCCCACCCGAACACTGATCGTGACGGATGTTCAGTCCAACATTAAACGTCTGATGAGTCTTGCCCATGCCATTGACGTGGAAGGCGTGGGAGAAGAGATCTCGGTCATCCCCCTGGAATTCGCTTCCGCCAGCCCTTTGGCCAAATCCTTAAATGCGGTTTTCGAGCGGCGGGCGGCACAGAAAAAACGCACCGCCGATACGGAAACCATCACGAAAATCGTGGCCGACGAAAGGACCAATTCGCTGATTGTGGTGTCATCGGAAGATGATGCCGCAAAAATTCGAAAGCTGGTGAAACTTCTGGACAAAGAGGCGCCCAGAGGGCAGGGGGATATTCATGTGTTTTATCTTCAGCATGCCAATGCCGAAGACCTCACCAAAGTGTTGACCTCCCTTCCGTCCAAAAAGACAGAGGAAAAAAACAAGGGGAAGGCCCCCATTTTATCCAAGGAAGCGCGAATCGTGGCGGACCAGGCCACCAATTCCCTGGTGATCATGGCGGACCCGGATGATTACCTTGTTCTGGAAGAAGTCATTCAAAAACTGGATATTCCGCGCATGATGGTCTTTATCGAGGCTCTGTTCATGGAAGTGAACGTGGAAAAGGATTTTAACCTGGGCGTGGAGTGGCAAGGGGTAAAAACCTTTTCATACGACGGCAATAACGCCGGGGCTTTTGCCGGTTCCAGCCCTTCCGGCATTCAAACCGCCGCAGGCTTTGTAAGCGGTTTGGGTAAAGGCTTTTCCATGGGCGTTATCAGCGACGCTATCGAAATCGCCGGCGTCAAATTCCCCAACCTGGCGGCGGTGGTAAACGCCTACCAGCAGGACCGGGACGTCAAAATCCTTTCCACCCCCCAGATCCTCACCACGGACAACGAAGAGGCCGAGATCATGGTGGGGAAAAACGTCCCCTACCAGGTGCGCTCGGAAACCACGGATGCGCAGCTGAATTACAACTCCTATGAGTACAAAGATGTGGGCGTGACCCTTAAAATCACCCCGCAGATCAGCCAGGAACGATCCGTTCGTCTCAAAATATACGAGGAGGTCACCCGGCTGGTGGATGACACGGTGTTGAACTCCAACGGACGTCCTGAAACCTGGAAGCGCCTGGCCCAGACCACCGTCATCGTCAAGGATGCCAATACCGTTGTGATCGGGGGACTCATCGGAGACGAGACCACAACCACCGACTACAAGGTTCCCTGCCTGGGCAATATTCCCCTTGTGGGCTGGTTGTTCAAAGGAACCAGCAAGAAGCGGCAAAAGACCAATCTCTTTATCTTTCTGACGCCCCGCATTATTCAGAATCCGGCCGAGGCCAAAAAGGTCTATCTGGATAAGAAGGAGCAAATTGAGCGGATCAGGGAAGGGGTCATTAAGATGTACGATAAGCCCGACCCGAAACCCCTGACGGATGTAAAGCCGAAAGCCGGGAATTAGAAACTGGAAACTGGAAATTGGAAACCGAAAAGTCAGCGTCTCAAATAAGTTCTCCACCTTTTCGCCTTCTGGGGCAGATTCTTTCCGAGATCTGCGGCCTGCCTGAAAATCAGCTTCAGCGGGCACTTGAGATCCAGCAGGAAAAGGGGGGACGGCTGGGGGAAATCCTCATTCGCCGGAAAGTGATCACGGAGGCCGATCTGCTGAACGCATTGGGCGTGCAGTGGGACCTGCCGGTTTCCATGACCCTTCCTTTTGAAAACCTGGATACCGCCTTTACCCACCGCACACCCATTCAATTTCTCAAAAAATTCAAACTGGTCCCCGTTTTCACCCACGAAATCTCAACCATCGCCATGAACGACCCCTCGGAGTTTCAGGCCCTGGATGATCTCAGGCGGCTGCTGGGCATGGACGCAGCACCGGTGGTTCTGGCCCCGGCAGCCACCATCCTGTCGTTGATCAATGCGGCTTACGATGTGAGCGGCGATTCCGCTGAACGGGTCATCGAAGACATGCAGGAAGGTGAGGCCGGCCGCATTATGTCGGAGATCGAGGAAACAGCGGATCTGCTGGAAGATACCAGCGACGCGCCCGTGGTGAAGTTGGTCAATCTCATGCTGAGCCAGGCGGTCAAAGGGCGTGCCAGCGACATCCATATCGAACACTCCCAGCGGAAACTGCGAATTCGGTACCGGGTGGACGGCATTCTGTACGACATGCTGTCTCCCCCCAAACATATTCAGTCGGCACTGATTTCCCGCATCAAGATCATGGCCAAAATGAACATTGCCGAGAAAAGGCTCCCCCAGGACGGCCGCATCAAAATTCGGATTGCGGACAAGAACATCGATATCCGCGTATCCACCATTCCCGTGGCTTTTGGTGAGCGGGTGGTGCTTCGATTGCTGGACAAAACCAATGTGTTGCTCAGGGTCACGGACCTGGGAATGCCCGAAACGGATCGCGCCGCCTTTGAAGAGCTCATCAGCTCACCCCACGGCATTATCCTTGTCACCGGCCCAACGGGCAGCGGAAAGACCACCACGCTCTATGCGGCGCTCTCCACCATCAACAAAACCGATATCAACATCATTACCATTGAAGATCCCATCGAATACCAGATCGACGGGATCGGGCAGATCCAGACCAATCCCAAAATCGACCTCACCTTTGCCAAGGGGCTACGGTCCATTGTCCGCCAGGACCCGGACGTGATTCTCGTGGGGGAGGTCCGTGACCTGGAAACGGCCGAGATCGCTATTCAGTCGGCCCTCACCGGGCACCTGGTTTTTTCAACCCTGCATACCAATGATTCCGCCGGCGCCGTCACCCGCCTCATCGACATGGGGATCGAGCCTTTTCTGGTCACTTCCTCCGTGAGCGCCATTCTGGCCCAACGGCTGGTGCGGGTCATCTGCCCCCAGTGCCGCGAGGCCTACACACCGGACCGGGAATCCCTGATAAAAGTGGGCATCACGGAAGAGATGGCACGGGGGGCGACCATCTACCGGGGCAGGGGATGCCCTGCCTGCCTGGATACCGGGTTTCGGGGACGAACCGGCATCTTTGAATTCATGCTACTGGATGAAAAAATCAAGAATCTGATTTTGAAGACATCCGATGCCAACGCCCTCAAACGCGCCGCCATTGAAGGGGGCATGACCACCCTTCGCCGGGACGGCGCCCGAAAAGTCCTTCAAGGGGTCACCACCATCGAGGAAGTGTTCCGGGTTACCTATCAGTAGACACCTTGAAGCCCAATAATTGGGTCCCGCCTGCATTTGCTGTCAATTGACAATTGTGGTCGCATTATTTATATTGTAGACACATTTTCTTGAAAACAGGGGGTAGTCTCATGGAATCCATCGGCATAAGGCATTTGAAAGAGAATCTGAGCCGTTATTTGAAACAGGTTAAATCCGGACAACCCATCATGATTACCGACCGAAAAAAAGAAATAGCGGTAATCATGCCCATTAATAAGACATCCAACAAAGAGAAAATATTGGCATTGATCCATGAAGGCATCGTTTCCTGGTCCGGAGAAAAACCTATGGGAATGACGCGCAGAATTGTTTCAAAAGGTAAACGTGTTTCAGAAGCGGTTGTCGAGGACAGACGGTAGCGTGATCGTTTATCTTGATACCAGCAGTTTGGTAAAGTTATATGTTGAAGAGGACAGTTCTTCCGAAGTTGCAGCGTTGGTTGATAAATCTGAAATTACAGCAACATCGCTGATTGCTTATGCTGAAGCGAGAGCGGCCTTCGCTCGAAGGTTTCGAGAAGGCGCATTTACAGGTAATGAATACAAAAGACTCAAGGATTTTTTTCACCAAGATTGGCGCCGTTATCTCGTTGTAAATCTGACTGAAGAAAGCATCCTTCTAGCAGGTGAACTGGCTGAAAAACATGCATTAAGGGGTTTCGATGCTATCCATCTAGCATCAGCCTTGAGACTGCGATCAAAACTCTCTTCTCCCGTTACTTTTTCATGTTTTGACAACCATCTTTCAAGTGCCGCCAGGCTGGAAAACCTTCAAGAAGACTAAGAGGTCTTCCCTCGATAACTTCCCAACGAAAAACTGTAAAAAGTTTTTACAGTTGTAAGGTCGCTAAACATTCTTACAATAACAAGACTTTTCATTAAAACCACATAAATTAAAATCTTCTACAATAAAAGACACTTACCAATGATCAGATTATTTGGCGTGTTAATTGCGTTCTTAAGAAATCAAAGAGATGAACAGTTTTTTTGAAACGATGAAAAGTCCGGATGGCAAAAGAATGATGTCGAGGATGTTACGAACAGAGAACCAAAAGGGATTTACCCTTCCCGAAATGCTCATCGTCCTGGGTATCATGGTGGTGATGTCAAGCATTGCCGTTCCCGCCTTCATGAAACTGTTGCCGGGCATGCGCTTGAACAGCTCCGCCAGGCAGGTATACATGGCCTTTGCCCGGGCCAGGCAGGGGGCCGTAACCCAGAATACGGATGCTTGCGTCAAATTCAGTTCAAGCAACAAGACCATTCGTGTGTGGCTGGACAACGGCCCTGGCGCGGCCAGGGGGAACAGTGCAAAAGATGCCAGCGAAGCGTATGTTTTCGAGGGGACATTGGATGACGGCGTATCCATTTCCTTTTTCTATCCGTACGATACGTTTGTTTATAACGCAAGGGGCCTTCCCAAAACCTCAAGCTGGATTCAAGAACAGTTGCTGGCATACATCATTTATCTGGTGAACAGTAATAACAAATACAAAAACATCCGAATCACCCCGGTCGGGGGCATTAAAATATCATAATGAACATCCGATCCGGAGGATAAAGAAGAGATGACGCCCAAAATGGTAATAAATGAGAATAGGAAAACCCCTTATGATAAGGGCGGCGGCGGTTTTACCCTTCTGGAAGTTCTGGTTGCCATGGTCATTCTCTCGGTAGGGCTGCTGGGAATGGCATCTCTTTCCATCGGCATTATCAAGGGAAATGCAGCCAGCAAAGAAATCTCCAGCGCCACCACCTGCGCCAGGGAAAAAATGGAAGATATGGCGCGGATCGGCTATTCCAACACGCCCGCAGTCAACACTACACTCACCGACAGCTACAACTCCATAACCCAATATCCCGGTTGCAAGCGCGTAACCGTCACCACTGTGGACACCCCCACAACGGACATGAAAACCATTACCGTAACCGTATACTGGGACAATGACAGTCGCCAGGTCCAACTGAAAACATTTCTGGCCAAATAGCGAAAATATTTATGGAACAAAGCACCCAAAAATCCGCCGGTTTTACCCTTGTTGAACTTCTCATTGCCCTGGCCCTGAGCCTGGTGGTGCTCACATCCGTTTCAAACGCCTTTATCAGCCAGCGAAAAACTTACGAGGCACAGGAGCAAATGACCGAAATGATTCAGGGAACCCGCGCAGTCATGGAAATTATCACCCGGGACGTGAAACTGGCGGGATTTGATCCGTCGGGAAACGCATTCGACAATACAACGACTTATGCAATTCCATACAGTGCAAGTCAGCTTGAAATTCGCGCCGATATAGATGATGGTGATGGCACCGCCACGTCAAGCGATGCAAATGAAGTAATTATTTACGCCTTTGACGGCACCAACCATGAAATTGAGCGTAATTCGGGACAAGCATGGTCAGGCGCCACCCTTCTGGCTGAAAATATCCAGTCTTTTACTTTCGACTATCTCGATGCGGACGGCAATTCCACTACGACGTCTGCCGATATTCGCATGATTGAAATCACCATCACGAGTCGAACGAAAAAACCGGATCCGAACTACAGTCAAAACGGCGGCTACCGGACCTACACATTGACTTCAATGGTAACGCCGCCCAATCTGGCGATCAACCAGTAGTCCCTTTTGGCGCCGTATTATGAGCAATATTTGAACACTACTTAACACATTGGATTGCTATGGAAAACACAAAAAATATCAAAACCGGAAGTTGGAAGGGCCAGGAAGGCATCGTTCTGACCCTTTCCCTGGTGTTCCTGTGCATCCTGGCCTTACTGGGATCCACCGCCGTGGTCCTCACCACCACGGATATGAAAATCGGGACCAACTACAGGGACAACGCCCAGGCCTTCAGCGCCGCCCAGGCCGGAATTGCCGAAGCACTCACCCGCCTCAATCGGTCGTCCAGTGAATCCGGTTATGCCGGGGACACGGGGTCCACTGCCGATCCAATTTGGTCGGCGTATATCCTGACCCCCGGGAGTTTGACAACCGCTGATGACCTTGAATATAACGCCGGCTATCGGAACTACTTTCCATCGGGAACCAATTTCACCAGTACGGACGCTTCGAATAACACCCTTCAGACCACAGAGGATGTTAATTATCTTGTCAAAATTAAACACAAACGGGAATACGAAGCCGAACAGGCGGGGCACACAACCACCACAACCCATTATGCCGACGGCGACGGCAGCCTGGCAACCCATTCCACATCCACACCCGGCAGTATCGTCTACTACGGTGATGATCCCACCACCGTCAATGATAAGAGTTGGGTCTATTTCACCACCACTGGAACGCCGACACCCCGTGAAGCGCGGCCCGTTGAAATTGTCCGCTCCTACGGCCAGAGCAACGGATCTCTGGCTGTTGTTGAGGTGGAAATCAAGAAAATAGCCTTGAATATCGCAACGGAAGCGGCCATTTATTCCAAGGACATCATCACGGCAAACGGGACGGTAGACGTGGACGGGAATGATCAGGCAGGAACTGTCGGCGCCGTTGACTGTGGCGGTGTCAGTGAACCGGCCAAACCGCCCTTTTATAACAGGCCTACGGGAACTACCATAACGCTGAACGGGGTTTCCAGTGAATTAGATGGCGCACTGCCCACTGCATGTTCAGACGCCGGGCTGACCTTTAATGACCTTAAAAGCGGCACATCGGACTGTTTAAGCGGTGATATCGATATTCCCATCACGGATTATGTGAC
This sequence comes from Desulfatiglandales bacterium, assembly GCA_963663335.2. GTDB lineage: Bacteria > Desulfobacterota > DSM-4660 > Desulfatiglandales > Desulfatiglandaceae > NaphS2. The sequence continues at coordinate 2,879,528 of CAXXLN010000002.1, forward strand.
TCAAATGGGACTGCCGGGAGCGGCCACGGAAATCATTCTCGCGGATCAGAATAATGGAACTTACGGGGCCGACGGCAACGGAAACAGCATCATCGCCTACTGCGATGCAACGGTTCTGGTCAATGGCCTCGCCATGAACGGCGTTACCGGATACGGGCTCCTTGCGGTGAAAGGGGATCTGATACTGGGGGGTGGGTTCACCTGGCATGGGCTGGTCCTCTGCACCGGGACCCTTACGTTCAACGGCGGCGGAGGACCCAACGCCATCAATATAACCGGCGCGGTCCTGGCCAACCAGACGGTGACAATGAACGGCAGTGTAAACGTGCAGTACGACAGCTGCTACATTCAGGAAGCCCTTCAAGGTGTGGGCGCCCAGGTCGCGCGGTGGCGGCAGGTCTATTGATCTCTTTCCTTGTAAACTTCCTCGGCTTTGTTTCCCATATCAAGGATTTCAAACATCTGGTTCGCATAGGGGCCCGCAAGACCCGCTTTGATGATTTTATTCCGCAGATCCCGTAACGCCTTGTCAAACTGTGAAAGCTCCTGATTGGTCATGTCTTCCACCTTTTCAAATTTCTTCTTAAGGGAATCAAATTCTTTAAGAAGGGGATTCTTTTCTTTCGAAGCTTTTCCTTTTTCGGGTTCTTCAGGTTTTTTATTCACATCACCCGATTTATCTTTTTTTGCTTCTGTGCCTTCCTTCTGCTGATCCGTTTCACCCTTTTCATCCGCCGCTTCAGGTTTTTTTTCGGGTGGGGATTTCACCACAACGGTTTTCACATCGTCTGTTTCCTCAATGCTGAGCACATTTTTTTTAGCGATTCCCACCACGCCGCCAAATTGCTTGATTTTGATCTGATCCCCTTCCTCCCAGTATTCCCGGGCCGTGATTGTCCGGCCGTCTTTGAGGTTGATCAGGTAAGCGGCCCAACATGCCGAGGAGCAGATGAATAGACCCAAACAAATAAAAACTGCCGCCAAATTTTTCATGTCAACCCCCCACTCAGGAAAGCAACAACACCAAAGCCCCCGCCGATGGCGGGATTATTGACCATTCTTCTTGAGCACTTCTTCAACCTTGCCTCCCATGAACATAATGTCGGAGAGGTGATCCGCATAGGAACCCCCAATATCAGCTTTAAGCATTTTGCGCCTCAGTTCGGCCAATTCCTTTTGAAATTGAACAAGGTCCTTCTTTGACATGGATTCCACATTCCCGAATCGATTCTTGAGCGCATCAAATTCACCAAGGAGAGGATTCTTCTCTTGTGAGGCTTTTTCCATGTCACGGTTTTCGGGCGCTCTTTCTTTTTTCGCTTCCTCGCCTTCCATCTGCTCCGGCCCGGCCTTTTCCTTTGCCACTTCCGGTTTTTTTTCGGGTGGGGACTTTATCACAAGGGTTTTCACGTTGTCGGTTTCCTCAATGGAATCCACTTCATCTTTTGAAAACCCCACTACGCCGCCGTATTGCTCGATCTTAATCCGGTCCCCTTCTTCACTGTATTCTTGGGTTGTGATGGTCCGGCCGTCCTTGAGGTGAATGAGGTATGCGGCCGAACACACCGATGCACAGAATAAAAAACCAAAACAAATAAGACTCGCCGCTATTTTTTTCATATCACCTCCAACCTAAAGAATACTCATTAAAATACAATATGTTTAAGCCCCTTACTACCATTTTCTATATGTAATGTTAGCCCTTTAGGGAACCAAAAGTCAATGATGGCAAAGGCGGGCCTTCTAATTCAATTTTAAAAATGTTAAACAGTTGCTCAAAAAGCAGTTTGCGTCAAGACCCTGTGCGGCTTGGCGTCTTTGCGTGAGACCTTATCGAGGCACCCCATATGAACAAAGACAACCCCCTGCGTGTTATCATTTTTGACTGTGACGGCGTCATGTTCGACTCCCGCCAGGCCAACATCAATTTCTACAACCACGTGTTGGCCCGTTTCGATCTCCCCCCCATGGACCCGGAAGAGATCCATTATGTGCACATGGCCACGGGCCGTGATTCCGTGAGACATATTTTCAGAAAAACCCCCCTGTTTGAGGACGCCGACGCTTACCGGCGGCAAATGGATTACACGCCCTTCATCCGGGATATGATCATTGCCCCGGGACTGAAGGATCTGCTGCTGAAACTGCAACCGGAATTTCAACTGGCGGTCGCCACCAATCGCAGCAACACCATTGATGAAGTGCTGGGTCAAAACGACCTGAACGGGCTTTTTGACATGGTGGTCTCTTCTCTGGATGTCACAAATCCGAAGCCCCACCCGGAATCCATTTTCAAAATTCTATCATTTTTTGAGATTGCACCTGACGAAGCCATCTACATCGGCGATTCATCGGTGGATTATGAAACGGCCAGGGCTTCAGAGGTCTGTTTCGTGGCCTATGGGAACGAACAGCTGAATGCACCCTTTAAGGTCAGCACCATGATGGAGTTGGAGGAAGTCATTGGTAATTTCAAAGGGTGTGGGAAGACGGAGGACGGATGACAGAGGACGGCTCTATTTAATTTGGGACGCGAAATTTTCTTCTATATAGGAAGCGGGGACGGCCAGGTTGATGGCGTTGTAGGCCTTGAACCCCAGGCTCACGACGCCGATGAGCCGGCCGTCCTTGTCCACCACGGGTCCCCCGCTGTTTCCGCCGATGACCGGGGCTGAAAATTGAACCCAGTCCCCTTTGTAGGGCGCTTTCATTTTCAGTTCCTTCTTGAAATCATTTTCAGGGAATATGCGGCTGAAGTTACCGCTGGTCACCGTCTCTTTAAAGGCCAGCAGGGGATTTCCCACCACCCAGACCGGCTCCCCTCGCACCAGGGTATCGGTCTTTCTGATTTCGAGATAGGGCGTGGGCCTGTCGATCCGAACGCGGATCAGTGCCAAGTCATTTTTTCGGCTCTTCTTGATGATTGTTACCGAATATTTTTTCTTGTCACCGGCCAGTTCGGCCTTCATGCTATAGGTCACCGTCTGGACCACATGCTTCGCCGTGATAGCCAACCCCTCTCCATTAATAAAAAAGCCGGAACCGCCGCCCCTCCGGTTGGTCAGCCGAAAGGTGCTTTGAACCGCGTGTTCGATGGGATTGTCCGATATGGCAATGGGCTTCGGTTCTGTCCGGGGCGCTTCCTTGAACTCTCTTTCCTCAATATCACCCCCGGTCTCGTCCGGTTGCGGGGGTTGGTCGGAAAAATGAACCTTCCCATCCTTGTCATGCCAGATGTAGGCCTTCCCCGCCGTCGCCCCTGACCACAGAAGAAAAGCACTTGCCAGCAACAACCATAAGATTGCCGTGAAAATCGTTTTCATCAGCCACCCCAGGCGGCCTGGGTCTTGGCCCCTGGCGAAAAAGACGCCAGCGTGACCACTCTGTACCCTTTTTCATAGAGAAACAGGGCCACTTCGGGCGGCAGATCCAGGGGCGTCATAAAGACCGAATGGCCCCCTTCCGTAGAAAAAATGACCCCGGTCAGGGTTAAATTGACATTCTGTTCGCTGTTCGGCGCCGTAGACAGGGTATGGGGGCCCATTTTAAATGGCCAGCCCAGAAATTCCAGGGTTTTTGAAGCCAGTAACAGAGGATTCTTCTCCTTTGAAAGGGAGAGCACCGCAATGCCCCGATCTTTTAATAAGGCCACAATCTCCGGATCGAGCCCGCCAAGATCAATGACCCGTTCCCTTCCATGGGCGGTCAGGTAAAAATCCGCCGTAACGGTCAGTTTGAAATCATCGTTTCTGCTCTCAAAAGCAGGAATTTTGACCCGTGCACTATGGGGATGACCGGTGAGGGTCAGTACCATTTCCACCAGGGACGGAGCATCTACGGCGGTTTCCGGGGCCTTTTCAATAAGCGGTTTTTCGGGGGTTTCAGGGGGGGGATATTCTACGAAGCGCACTCCCAAACCGTTCAGATACGCCTTCACGGATTGGGGAAGCGACTTGTTTTTGTCATCCAGAAGGTTAATCACGATAAACCCCGGGGTCTTGCCCGAATTGTCTCTGGGCGGAATAACGATCCAGTCCCCGGTAATGCTGACGGGGATGCTTCCCGTGAGTTTCAGGGGTTCTCCCTTTTTGAAAACCTTCGGGTACTGAAAAGCATTCAGGATTTTACTGAAGGCGGACTGTAAATCATCCGTTGGCGACAGGTGAACAATTCGATAGTTTCCCCAGCTGGACTCAATGACACGGCCCATCCTCGGCGGAAGGGAATTGTACAGATCCACGATCAGAGTCGCCCCTCCGGGACCTTTGATGATGGGGTAGGTATCGGCTTTGAGATTGATGTGGCCGCCGGACTTCATGGGAATGAAATGTTCACCCGAATGGACCCACTGCTCCCCCATTTGCGGAAGGATCTCTCCCAGGCCCTGGGAAACCGAGCTGTTGGTTTGCTGAACCTGCCATAAAGAGGTACTGTAAGTCGTCTCCGGTTGGGCGGGCGCCGGCAAAGATGGTTTTACAGGTTTTTCCGTCGGAGTGGGCGGAACTTGGGGAGGAACCTCGGGCATTTTTGGTTCTTCGGCAACTGCCGCTTTTTTGGAAAACCATGTTTTCCGTGTTGTTTCAGATTTCCCCGGGGGCGCAACCGCCGACGCTATTTCGGGTTCGGCAACGGGCGTTGGATCCGGCAGACGCACCTTGTTGGAACCGGCCAGATCCCTCATGATGGGGGGTTGCGCAGGCCTTGGAGCAGGCACATCATACCATTGTGGGGGATAAATGGGCAGATTGACTTTCTGTCCGGGAAAGATCCGATCCGGGTTTTTAATGGATGGGTTGCATTCTTTGAAAAGGTCCAGGTACTCGCTCATGAAGGTTTGTGTGTTGAGATCGTAACGGTTCTTGACAACCATGCTCAGGATATCGCCCTGCTGGATGCGGTACGATTCAGATTTCAATTGCTGAATAGTGGAAACGGATTTCGTATCGGACATTGTGACACGGCTGATCTTTAAAGGAACCGGATTTTCCGCCGGTGGCTTTCTTTCGGGTTCAACCCTTCTTTCAGGCGCCGGCGGCTGTTCTGTTTTCGGGCTTGATTCCACCTTCACCAGGATCACGATCTTTTCCCCCGGTTTGATCAGGTCGAAATCCTTCATGGACTGGTTGAATTTTCGGAGCATTTCAAGAAGCTTCTGCAGGTTGTTTTCTTCGAGAACCCCTTTTTCCCGTAGAATCTTGGCGATCCAGTCCCCTTCCTGAACCACGTACTCTTGGGCCCGATAATCTCCCGCAACCACGGACGTTTCATGGGAAGGCGCTATCACCGGTTTTTCTGCGGTTGCCGGTTCCTTCAATACCTTCTTTGCCGGCGGTGCGGATTTAAACGGTTGAAAGGGCTCCGGGGGCTTCCACCCGGTGTAAGGCGGGGTTTTGTCGGCAGCCGAAACAATCGAAAGACTCGAGGCCAGAAAAGAAAGGAATATTCCCCACAGGATTTTTTTGAGGCCGACTGTTTTCAAGATTTCCATGCTCCCGGTTCATGGCAGGGTAAAAATAGGAGGCGTTACCCCCTCATCGTCTTAACGATGGATGAATTATCTCATATTCAGTGGCGTGAAGCAACTGCAGATGTGGATTTTTCAAGCGAGTCCAAAAGGTTGCGAATTTCTCTTGCGGTTATATGGATTTAAAAGTTAAAAAACGTCGCGCTCTTCCCCTCGAATTTTCAGTCCCATCGGGACGACAGAAAAAAACGAACAACAGATTGAAAATTCAATACGGTGTCCCCGGAACTCCACAGAACTCATAAAAGTTAAGAACGTCCCGGTCTTCCCTTACTGCCCTCCGTTAACATAGTGTTCTTCAGCATAGTTCCGAAGTGCACGATTGACGGATTCTGAGTCTGGGAAAAGCTTGTGTAAATCGGGATCTATGAGCACTAGGTTTGTTCCTTCCCGATACTGCTTAGCGTATTTACCTCGTTCTCCCGACTTAATCAGTTCTGCCGGATATTCTGTTCGCAAAGTATCTTTATTCTTTATATGCTTCACGCTCCTTTCGGGTCATGCGCCGCGCTGAAATGATTCGAATGGTGTCTGCTCTTTCAGTAAACGATACAACCAGATGTTTTCCATTTAAAGACACACCAAAGAGCAAATAGCGCTCCTCATCATGGGAATGGTCCGGGTCTTGAACGTAAGAAGCGTAATCATCGCCAAATACTTCAGATGCCTCGAGGAATGAACGGCCTATTTCTACAACAAAAATGAGGGTTTAAGCTGTGAAACAGACCGTTTTTTGAGCCTTGACTAAAGCATTTCAGGCAGTTGGCTGGTCTGACCCGCGCCCGTCTACAACAGCTAAATGAGCAATTGAGTATCCTGTCCCCGGAATTCCATGACCCCTTCCGACCCCTTCCCTACAGGGGGTGAAACCGTACCTTGACCCCTCCTCCCTGGCTGATCAATGCAAGCGAATCCCTGTTTCAATGATTTCCCTAACAAAAGGATCGTCGGTAACAAAATCTTCCGGTCGATAGGGTAAGACCTGAATATCGCTGCTGATAGATAGTGTAATGGCCCGGATTTTTTTGCGATCTTCGATCCAGCTGCCTTCGAACGCTCTTGAAACAACCGCCAGGTCAATGTCGCTCCATTCGGAAAAATTGCCCTTCGCATAACTTCCGAAAAGTACGGCTTGCTCCACATTGACATGGTTCTCTTTCAAAGCACGAAGATATTTCGCGATAGTCTTCCTTATTTCAGCCGGGATTTCAACCATTCATAAAACTCCTTTATTCAATATGGTCGCGTTTCTTCATGAATAATTGCCGGTCACTATCTTTAAAGTTAAGAACGTCCCCCCCCCGTCCGGCCCCACTATGCGCTCTGCTTCAAAGATCGATCGTAGAGAGTTTCAGGAGCAATATCAAGATCGCCCGGCCAGCATACCGTATCAAAGGCGACGTACGCCTGTTTGAATAGACTTAGATCTTTCAGCCTATGAAAGGCACCTTTTTCGATATATGGGCGAGCATCAAACACACCGATTTCTCCAGTGTTGAATCTCAGCTCAAGATGGAAATCGTCCCGGGGCTTTACACTCACAATGGATTCCATAATGTTAAAGGCCTCCTAAAAACATGCTGATTACCGGCATAAAAAACGCTCCATTCCTACCCTGCAAAAAAAGAGGTCCTCCACCTAGTTGCCTTCCCTTTTCCCGATTCGTTTTTTTTTGTGAATAAGGAAAGAAAGTTATTGAATTATTCAAGGACATCCCCCCGTCCACATGGGGACGACAAAAACTTCCACGCATCCCCTGGCAACCATTCGATTCACAAAACAGTCAACAGCAGATCTGACCCCCTTCTATGAATATGAAGAACCCGCCCTTCACTGGTCTTTCCACAAATGAGGCAGGTTGGCGAATGTTTGTCATTCGGATATTCTTCAACACTTTCTCCTGTGAGAATAGCCTCTTCAATCTCATGACGATTTATGGCCCGTTTGATCATCCGCTTGACCGCATGGTCGGAAAAACGATAATCCCCTGTCCTTATTTTTGCTTGAATATGAGGTATGTTCATCGTGTTTCAGCGCAAGTCTTCCCAGGTAGGACGAGGTGAATAGTATCTGATGGTTGCGGATCATACAAGGTTTTTGTCAGGTTGTTAAAATCAGGAGGGAATTCAGCGCTGACATTTGTTTTCTATTCCGAACCGACAATAGTCTGGTGTGGTGTCAACGGAATTTCCAGATCTTGGGAACCTATATCACCCTTTTTGACGCTAAAAAAGACCATATAGTGGCTTAAAACACCTCTTATTGAGACGCTAACCGTTTAGATTCAATTGTTTAACTTGGCCCGATCCCGGGATCCACACGGGTTAAGAATTAAGCAAGGTATCCCCATAATTATAAGCTGTGAAACAGACCGTTTTTTGAGCCTTTACTAAAGCATTTCAGGCAGCTGGCTGGGGACGACCCGGGCCCGAGATCAGAATTACCGCCAATGAAATTTGTAAACAGGCAGGCCTTGGGCCAAAAGACAAGCCGATAGAACAAATCAATGAAATTTTGATTCTTCTTGGCTGCCGCCTCCGGAACAGCCGGGGACCTCCTCTTGGCAGGCGGGTGCAAATACAAATTTGGCTTCCGCTACGGCTCCGGTAAAGGAAATGGTCACCGTATAGGGAATGTTGGTTGTGAAGTCCATGGGGTCTCGGAAGGTCCCCCGATGGGTGTAGGCATCCGGGTAGGTGAGGGTCATTACCGTACTCAAATAGCCGCCAAGTACATCAAGAAGGGTAATGCTGAACTCCGAACCTGAAATGGGCGGGTTTCCATTGCTGTCCTGGATATAGATGGTATATTGGTAAAGATCATCCCCGAGACTCGCTTCCTGAATACTCATGCTGCATGCTCCCGAAAACAGCACCGGCATTCGGGCCATAATCAAGTTGGTCAGCCCGTTCTTGCTCTGGTTCCACGAGGGGGCGCCGGTTGTGAGACCACTGGAGGCCTTGTAGAGATTGATCCCCTCTCCCCCCACATAAAGGGCCGTCGCAGGCCCTGTCTCCCAGGGCGGAACATTGGATGCAATGGCATGCTGGGCAAAAAGGGTGGTATCATCCGGCGGATCATACTGGGGAAGCCCGGTGGTTGCTTCACCCCAGGTTCCGGAGGGAACATGACTGCCGTCCAATTCGATAAAATACACGTTCCCTACCGCATGGGGCTCAAGGGCCCCCCAGAAATAGGTGATGGCGTAAAGCCGGTCGTTCCCCTCGTCCACGAGAAGATCTTTTATCTCACGGCCGGGATCCCGCGTGGTGGTGAAGGTGAACGTATCTCCCACCGCGAAATCCGTCAAGCCTGCCGTGATGGTAAAGGAAAGCACATCGGCGATGCTGTAGGCCCCCGTGCTGATATCATAATCGGCGTGGGCCCCCGAGACGGTACCGACAACACTGAACGTGCCACCCCCGGCTGAGGCGGTGGTGCAGGTTACGGTCCAGAACTCCGACTGTGCATCATTATCCACAGTCACTTTGGAAATCACGCCCGTTCCGGTGTTGGTGTTGGCGGCCATGGGGGTTGAGGCGCTCAGCCCTTTGCCCAGGCCGGTCACGTATTGCGTCCAGTGTCCGCCACTGTCCGCGCTGACCCAGACACCCGCGTCCTGGGTTCCGGCGTAGAGGATATCGGTTAAGCCACCCGTTGATGAGGGGTGCAACGCCAGGGTCGTGATGTTGTTTCCGGTGAAAATCCCGCTCCGATTCCACACTTTGCCACCGTCGACGCTTTTAAAGAGCCCCGTAGATGTGCCGGCATAAAGGACCGCCGTGGCCCCGTTGGTCCCGGGAACCCTGATGATATCGCGAACCACCCGGCCGTGCCCGAGGCCGCTGTCGGTCACATCAAACGAGAATTCATCATCCTCGGCATATGGGGTAGCGCCTTCGCTTACCGTAAAGTGGAGCTCACCATAATCGGTTGAATAGGCCACGCCGTTGTAGGCTTTGTTCCACTGCACTCCCGAGACGCTTCCCACCACATTCCAGTAAGGCGCGGCACCCGCCGTGGTGCTGAAAGTAAACTGGTCATCTTCAGCGAAATCGACACCGCCAGCGGTAATGGTGAATTCTATTTGATTGTTGTCGGAATTATTGTATCGCACACCGGTGATCGCGTTATCCTGCTGAGTTGCGGAAACGGTTCCGGTAACGCGCCATTCCTCGGAACCGGGCACCGTATCATCCACACAGGTCACAGTCCAGCTCTCGGTCTGGGTAGCGAACGGATCCGTGGTAATGCTGGACATGGACCCGGTTCCCGTGTTGAACCGGTAGGCTTCGGGAACGGTTGCGGACGCCGGGGGCACCACGTAGGTCAGGGTCCAACTTTCGGTTCTCGGAATGCTCGAAAGCGTCGGTTTGGTCATGGTGCCGTTGCCTGTGTTGGAAGAACTGTCAAATATTCCGCTTACGCTTTCCTGAGTGGTGCCCGTAGGGGTTGCGTCACCACCCGCTTCAAAATTCTCTCCGTCTTTTGAAAAGAGGACCCCGTTTCCATTGGTGGAAATCCACACATAATCGCTTCCGTTGTCGTCGCACAGCACGCTCAGGACTGCCGATTGCGTGGTGACGACGCCGGCGAATTCTTCCACGTTGTTGCTGTTCCAGTTGGCCCCGCCGTCCAGGCTCCGATAAAGATGTCCCTGACCCAGGTATCCGGTTGCGGCATAGACCGTGTTGCCGTTATCGGGGTCCAAGGCCAGATCATTGACATAGGGATCAATCCAGTTCTGGCCGCTCGTGGTGGAAGAACGGCTCACATTGTTCCAGGTGGCGCCGTAATCAATGGATTTATAAACCCCGCCGCCATCGGTTCCGGCGTAAATGGTGTTCGTTGCATCGGAAGCCACATCCAGGCAGGTGACATGGGTGGTTCGCCCGCCGTTAATGACCTCTCCGGTCACGGACAGAAAGCCCTGCTGGGGTTTCGGGCTTGAGACGGAAACCAGATCGTTGGTGGCAACACCTCCAGCGCTGGATGCGCTGCCGGGATCGAACAATCCCCCCGTATTGTAGGTCTTGAAGGATACTGCCGTGTTGTCAGGGACCGCGTTACCATATACGTCTCCGGCAGTGAGGGTCACCCTGTCCCGAAGCCCAATTTTCCAGAAACCGGAAATGTTGACGTACTGAGCACTGACGCCGAATTCCTCTCCCACCGGCGGACCGGCCACAATGGCGATCTGTCCGGTAACGGTGCTGATATTGGTGTCGCTGTGATAACTGGCTTTGATGCTCACCGGCCCCGATTTGAACCCGCTTCGTAGAATGGTGCTGACTTTACCGTCCTTGGTGGCGGCAAACAAGGGTGAGATCTCTTCGCCGCCGTTGGGGCCGGTCAGAATGGAGAAGTCCACCCGGTATCCGTCAACCACAAGGTTTCCCAGAGCATCCTGTACATCAAATACGATCTGAGAGGTGGATTGCCCACCGGTTCCTCGAATGTTGATTGAGGTGGGATCCGGGAAGTTCTCGGCCACCAGCATAAAGGCCGGCGGTGGCTGAATGGTGATGGTGCCGGTTCCGGTGACATCGGTTCCGCCGCTGTCCCACGTGGCGGTAATGGTGACGGTACCGCCTTTGTCGCCTGCGGTGAAAACGGCTGAGGCTTCACCATTTGCATCGGTGAGCGGGTGCAAATCATCAAGAGAACCGAGGGTGGCATCGTCCAGGATTAAATCAATCTGCTCGTTAGTAACCGGATTGCCGTCGGCATCCTCCACCAATATGGTGATTTCGGCTTCCTCTTCCCCGGTGGCCCGAAGGGAATTGGGCGCGATGGCCAGGGTCAGGCTGCCCGGTTCAAAGGTGACTTCGATATCCTGGGCTGAAACCGTATCCGCTATGGCGCCGATGACGGCGGTCCCGGCCTGCGTGTCGGAGATCAGGGTTGCAACGGCAACCCCCGAGTCATTGGTCTGTTTCACAATCTGGGTCACGCCGCCCGTAAATGAACCGCCGCCCGACTTGATGGTAATGGTGACCGGAATGCCCGCCGGCGCGCTGGCGCCGCCCTCAATGGTGACGGCGACGGTAATGCTGGAGGTGCTCGTACCGTTTGCGGGAATGGATGCGGGATTGGCGCTCATCACAACCGTTGAAATGTTGGGCCCTGTCAGCGTGATGGAGGTATTTCCCGTCACGCCATTGGCCGCCTGAGCCGTGATGGTGTCGGTACCGGAAGCGGGCTTGGCGCTGGGTGACCTATAGGTGACCGTGGCGACGCCGTTGGTCGTAGTGGCCGTCCCGGAACTGAATGTGCCATGGTCCGATGTAAAGGTGATAATCGTTCCATCGTCCACGGGATCTCCGAGTCCGTTTGTGACGGTCGCGGTAATTTCACTGGTACTTACGCCATCGGCCGTCAACGTACTGGGCACCGCTTTCACATTTATGACGGCCGCACCCGAATCCCAGAACGTGACGCTTGTCTGCTCCGTCGCGCTTCCGAGGGTCGCATTCACCGTGGCAGTACCCGCCGTTGTTCCGGAATGCAGGAATATGGCCACGGTTCCCGTGGCGTCATAGGTCAATAGGGTGTAGGTCTGGAAACCGTTTGCAAAGGTTCCGAGCGTGGTGGTAAATGTCAGGGAAGTGCCTTCGGGGACGGGATTTCCATCGGCATCCTTAAAAACCCCGGTGATGATGGAATAGCTGGAACCATCGGCAGCGATACTGGTGGGGTCTGCTGTCAAAAGGATGGAAATCGGCTCTTTAATCCACGCCAGATTGACAACCGATCCCTGTTCAAAATTGGTTCCGCTCTTAATGTTGATCCGGGTGGACCTGAAGGTGACGGTGGCACCGCTTTTCACGGTAACATCGGGACCGATGGTCAGGGACGTGGTACCGGAACAGGTGCAATTGTCTCCCGATTGGAACGTAACCCCTGTAATGACAGGTGCATTGCCGGAACAGTTGGGACAGGCCCGCGTCGCGTCAACGGTGACGTCCTTTGAAGGGTACGTCATTCCGGTTGAGTCTTTAAGTTCGGCATGAACATTCAACGCCAGAAAGATGAACCCCAGCGCCAGTGTCATTGTTATCAACCGTTTTTTCATGGGTTTTCTCCCCGTTCCCCGTCATCAGCGCCCAGGCTTGTTTGCCTGTTAGCGTACCGTTCCCAATTTTAATACCCGATGCCACAGGTGCCGTTTTTCACCATTTCTTCGGTGCAGAGTAGGATGGTCTCGTAGAAATTGCTGACACCGCCGGACTCGGCGGTAATTCGCACCGTGATGTTGTTTGCCTGAGGTTGCGGATAGACCAGCTTGGCCCGGGCCAGACCATCGATGGTTTCAACGCTGCCGTCGATAACCGCTCCCTGTATGGGGTCGATAACCCCGTTGTCGTTCTTGTCTTCACCCGGATCCAGGATTCCGTTGTGATTCACATCCTCAGTCGTGCTCATGGGACCAAACACACACGTGATGTTATCGCAACCGTACATTTTGCCGTCCTGATTCACGTCGTCACTGAACCAGGTGAAGCCAAATCCGGGGGTTCCCACAGGGGGGCAGGGAGACAATGCATTTCCGTTGTTGTCCCAACAGTCGATCACATGGTCATTGGACCGGTCTTCGTCAAATTTCACGGCCTGAACCGAAAAGGTTACCACTGTACCGTCGGCGACCGGGTTGCCGCTCACATCGGTCGCGATTCCCGTAATTTCCGCCGTCAAATCCCCCCCTTCCGGCGCCACAGTGTGTAGATCCATGCCGACCCCGATATTGGCGACCGGACCGGCAATGGTGAGTGTTGCCAAACCGAAACTCCCGCCGAAATCGGGCTGGGTGTTGGCTTCCACTTCAACCCCTTCGAAAGCGCTGGCCAAACTGCCCGCATATAACTGGATTGCGGCCACGCCGAAGCCGTTGGTAATCTTTACACTGGCGCTTAGATATTCGCCGCCGCCAGGCCCCTGGTTAATTCTAAAATAGATTTCCTGGTCGGGTACCGGTTGGTCGTTTACATCATAGGCATTAGCGGTAAGGGTTGCCACACCCGAATTCGTGGCAATGACCTCCGGATCCGCAGTGAAAACGATCTTTGTTGCGGTTCCGCCGGTGATAACCACCTGAGTATAAGCGCTCAGCTCTGTCGGCGGGGTGTCCGTGCCGATGGTGATCAATCCGTCAATTACCGCGATCCCCGACTGGGTTCCCGCAGTGAGGGTGGTGGTGGTTTTGCCGTCTGCACCGGTCACCCCGGTGTAATTGCTTAATGTTCCCAGGGAAGAACTGAAAGAGACGGTTTCCCCTGATTTTGGAACCCCGTTATCCAGAAGGGTCGCGGTAATGACGCTGTTTTCACTCACTCGAACGGTGGTGGGGTTGGCTGACAGCGTAAACAGATAGCGTGTAAAATTAACGGTGGCTGTAGCCGTGGTGCCGCTACCGGTCACCGTGACGGTGGCGATTCCGGATGAGGTGGAGGTCAGGGTGACCGATGCCTGGCCGGAGGCGTTGGTCTGTTGCGGCGTGGCTGGATTAAGAGTGCCCTTATCCGTGCTGAAGGTCAGGGTGGCGCCGTTAATGGGATTGCCGGAGGAATCCTTGAAGGTGGCGGTAAGCGTCGAACTTTCCCCCGTCAGAAGGCTGGTGGGATTGGCCGTCAAGGTCAAACTGAGTCCCGTAAAGGACACCAGGACCGTCCCTTCAACGCCCTGACAAGTGGCGGTCACCAGGACACTGGGATCGTTGAACTGATCGCTGGTAAGCGTCGCCACTGCCTTGCCGGTGGCATCGGTGGTATGGGGAGAGGTAATGGCGCCACGGGAGGTCCTAAAAGAGACCTCAACATTCGGAACCACCTGGTTATCGGCAGTTTTGACCAGGGCGGTAATCTCGCTGGTACTTTTACCGTCCGCAGAAATGGAGGCAGGATTGGCGGTGACCTGAACGCTGCCGATAACGGCCCCGGTCAAGATAATGTCCACTGTACCGGATACATTGTTGCCGCTCATGGCCCGAACGGTTTCAGTGCCGGGAGTATTCGAAGCTGTGTAAGTTACCTCCGCAAAACCGCCCACGGTCAAGGCCGACGATGCGGAAAGAGTGCCGGTACCGGTCAGGATCACAAAGCTGATGGATTCACCGTCCGGCACGGGGTTGCCCTGTGCATCTCTCACGTCCGCACGTACGACGCTGGTACTGGTCCCGTCGGCGGGAAGCGTGCTCGGATTGGCAGTGACGGTAATGCTGCCCACCACGCTCCCTGAAAAGGTGACATTTACCGACTGGGTGACGCCGCTGGAAGTAGCCGTCACCGTGGCAGTACCTGCAGTGGTAGCCGATATGAGCGAAACGGACACGGTTCCCGTATCGTCAGAAGTGGTGGCCGTAATGCTGGTGCCACCCCCGGCAAAGGTGCCCAGATCGGTACTGAAAGTCACGGAAGTCCCGGGGATAACGGGCGCACCTGTGCTGTCTGTAACCGTTGCTGTAATAGTACTGGAACTGCTGCCGTCCGCGGGGATGCTGGTGGGATTCGCAGTCAAAGCGATGGATACGGCAACGCCGCCGATACCGACATAAATGACCTGAGTGACGTTGATGGCCGATACCGCAATTCGGGCGGATCCGGGTGTTGTACCGGCTATCAGTGAAACCGAGACCGCACCCGTATCATCGGGGGTAATCACCGTATAGGTTTGTGTTCCGTTGCTGAATGTTCCCAGGTTTGTTCCAAATGTGACTGAGGTCCCTTTGGGAACGGGATTTCCGTCACTGTATTTGATGGTGGCGGTGATAATGCTGGAACTGGCCCCGTCCGCGGGAATGCTTGCGGGATTCGCAGTCAGCGTTATTGAACCGCTGCCGATACTCTCAAATGAGACAAACGTTCGGGTCTCAATGATGCCGTAATAGGCTTTGATGGTGGCCTCACCGGCGACGGTGGGAGCAATCAATTCCACAGTGGCAATACCTTCGGCGCTGGTTATGGCCGAGGCAGCCGACAGTGTCCCCTTATCGGTGGTAAAGTCAATGGTTTCGCCCGAAATGGCCACACCGGCTTGGTCCTCCAATCGAATTGTGATGGTGGATTTGTCCGTCCCGTTGGCGAAAATTGCGGCAGGTGTTGCTTGCATGTTCGACAGGGATACACCCATGAAGGTGACGACGGTGGCGTCTGCATACCCCCCGCTGGTGGCGGTAACCGTTGCTTCAAGATTGGCGGCACCGGCCACCGCAACCAGGGTGGTAAAGGCTTTCCCGCTCACGGTTGTGGCGGACGTCGCGTTCAGGGTTCCGGCGGTGGCGGAAAAGGAGACCACGGTACCGTCGGGGACGGGATCACCATTTTCATCCCAGACATCCGCCTCGATAGCGATTTCTTTTTCGCCGTTGGCGTAAGTGGATGCGGGGGTCGCCTTGACATCAACCCTGCCCGGCGGCCCTTCGGTCTGGGTGATGTCCACCGTACCGCTGAGCGCGTTTTCGGAATTACTCACTTCACCGGTTTCACCTTTAATGGTCACCACGCCCGGAGTTGTGCTGCGGAATATGCGTATCTCGCCTTGCCGTTGGTATCGGTTTGTGTAATGGCCAGCACAATGGGTTCTGTGGTGGTTGCGGTAGAGATGTCCCCATCCACCTTGATCTCCCAGTAACCGTCCGAAAGCACCTGGAACTGGTAGTTTCCTGAAGCCAGCGTATAGGTGACGGACTGCCCGGTAACCGGGCCGGTTGTGTTGATCAGAAATTTTTTGGTATCGGGATCCCCGTCGATTTTCCAGAGAACCACCGCAAAATTAGACGCCTCCGCACCCACATAGGTCATGGTAAAGGTAATGACGCCGTTGGCGTAGAACGCCGGAGCAACGAATTCGGAGGAACCGGTTCCCGTCCAGGTGTTGTCCGTGGGTAAAGTTTCCGGTGTGGTGGAGGAAGTGGCGTCATAAAAAGTCACGGGAACACCCGCAATGGGCGAGGCGGTGGCGTTGGCGCCTGCGTCCGCTCCCGGAATAGCGGTTACGGTGGCGGTCACTATGGAAGTGGATTGGCCGTCCGCCGCAATCCGCATTGGATCAGCCTCCATGTTGATTTCCGAGCGGACCGGGTCGGTTCGGGTCAGGGTGATGGAAACGGCCTGGGTGATGCCGTTGGCGGAGGCCTCCACATATGTGGTGCCGGGAACCACTCCGGCAATGAGCGAAACACTGACCGATCCCGAACTGTCCGGGGTGCTGATGGTGAAGGTTTTTTGGCCGTTTTGAAAAAGCCCCAGGCCGGTGTTAAAGGTGACGGAGGTTCCGGGCGTTACGCCTGTGCCGCTGCTGTCGGTAACCGTGGCCGTAATGGTGGATGAGGTGACGCCGTCGGCCGGCATGGTGGCGGGACTGGCGGAAAGAGTGATGTTTCCGGCGGTTCCGGTGATGCTGACATAAATGCTCTGAGTTACCCCGTTGGAGGTAGCGGTCACTTTGGCGCTGCCAGCGGTGAGACCGGCGATGAGCGTCACCTGCACAACCCCCGTGGGGCTGGCATCCGGATTCGGCAACCCATCTGAACCCAAGGGCGGCTGGGTCTGGACAGTGTAAGTGTGGCTGCCGTTTCTGAAGTGAGCCAGGGTTGCGGTAAAGGTTACATCCGTATAGTGCCGCACCGGACTGCCGGACCCGTCTAAAACAGTGGCGGTAATGACGCTGGAACTGGTGTTGTCAGCGGGAATACTGGTTTCACTGGCTGAAAGGGTGATTGAACCGCTTTTTCCCGGCGTGCTGCCGGAATCTGAATCTCCCCCACCGCCGCAGGAAAGCACAAATCCGCAAAGAGCGATGGCAACAACCGCATTGATCAACAACCTGGCACTATTTTTAATCGTCATTTTTCTCTTCCCCCGCCCAATTTCGGATTGCGGAATTCGGATTTCGGATTGCGGAATGAATATGCAATCTCGCAGAATTTTTATCAATATTCTCAGACCTCACGCAAAGGCGCAAAGGTTTCCGATCGATTCCACGGTTCTAAATGAACTTGACTTTAATCCTGTCTCTAATACGCTCAAAATCTTTATCCATTGTTAGGATCGTAAGGTCCCTTTCTTCCGCAACTTTGCATTGATAAGCGTCATCAAAATCTAGATTATAGTCATTTTTAAGCTCTGATAATTCTTGATATGATTCTCTCGATAATGAGACAATATCAATTCTTGGGAGGACATCCGAAACAAAACTACTAAATACTTTTTCTTTCTTATGCCTGAAAAGGATTACACCAATGGAATGCAATGAAAAATCAGAGATGGATATAAAGTCGATATTGTCAATCAAAGCTTTCTTGCAATCAGCTGATTTTTCTTGAGATAACATAATTTCCAAGAATATATTCGTATCAAACAAAAACATTAACGCCACTCCATTGATTGATGCTGCAAATCAACAGAATTAAACTCATCTTTCAAAACAGTT
This sequence comes from Desulfatiglandales bacterium, assembly GCA_963663335.2. GTDB lineage: Bacteria > Desulfobacterota > DSM-4660 > Desulfatiglandales > Desulfatiglandaceae > NaphS2. Next base: position 2,897,478 of record CAXXLN010000002.1, read on the forward strand.
AATCCACCTTCCCAAGTGAAATTGAATTGACTCGATATTTTCTCCTTTTTTCTTTTGGTCATCAGAAATTCAATAAAATCCAAGACTTCTCTTTTCAAATGATCTGGCAAGACATTGAATTTCTGCTCTATTGAGCGGGTATTCATGACATACCTCCGATATCTCCCGGAATTCGGATTGCGGAATGGTACTGGAATCCTGGGCAATTTACATCGTTATTTTCAGGAACTTCAATCCTGAAGGGTCGCCAGCAGTTTTCGGGCCTCTCTGCCTTCCAACCCTCTCGGGTCGTCCTTGATGATTACGATCAGGGACTCCTTGGCTTCTTCCTTTTTGCCCTGTTTCATGAGCAGTCTGGCCAGCCCCATATGGCCCGCCGGGTCTTTGGGCCGATACAGAATGGCCTCCCGATAATTTGCCTCCGCCTCAATCAAGTCACCCTTTTTCTCGTAAAGACGTGCCAGATTCAGGTAGACGACCGCATATGAACGGGACAATCGAAGGGCCGTTTCGTAATTCTGAATGGCTTTTTTGGTGTCCCCCATGTTGTAATAGGCCAAGCCTAGGTTGTTGTAGGCGTATTGGGGCGTCTGGTATTTAATGTCCGCAGCCGCTTCTTTGAAACAGGTGATAGCCTTGGGCCAGTCTCCCATGAGCAGGTATACCGTACCCATGTTGTTGATGGCCTCGGAGAATTGGGGCCTTAGTTCCAGGGCCTTTCGAAAGTATTTAAGGGAAAGCTGATAATCCCCAAGGCTCCTGAACACCAGGGCGATCTGCTGGTAAATGTCCGCATTTTCCGGGTCCAGCTTTGCGGCCTCCAGAAGTTTTTGCAATCCCCCTCGCGTATTCCCCTCGGCGGCCATGGCGTTCCCCATGTCTGCCAGTGTGGCCGCTTTTTTCTTCTGAGCTGCTCGGTCGGCGCCGCAGCCGGACAGAAGCGGAAGCAACGCCATTGCCGAAAACAACATGAACAGACAAAAAAATGGGTTTTTCGAAAAACGCATCAATACATCCTTATTTCAAGCTCACCTACACCCTGACAAATGCACCCTGCAAAAAGATCAAGATCGGTTTTCAAGGATACTGTTAATCACGGTGGGCGTCAGGAAAATCAGCAGCTCAACTTTGGCCTCTTCTTTACGTTCGGCCTTGAAAAGCCATCCCAGTAGCGGGATGTCTTTGAGAAAGGGGACCCCCGAATCCCCGCTTCGCTTGTCTTCCTGATAAATACCGCCGATAACCACCGTATCACCGGTTTTTACAATCAGGGTACTCGTAATTTTCTTTTGAGTTCTGCCCGGTGGGGAGTTCGCCTCGCCTTCCTCTGTGGCCTTGGTCTCTTGATCTTTGGTTTTGTCGTCCGTCACCTCCACGACCATGGTCACATGGGAGTTGTCCGCACTCACCGTGGGGACGACCTTCAGGGAAAGTAGGGCAGGGATCTGTTGAAAACTGATGGTATCCAAAGTCCTGACCGAATAGTAGTCAACCGTACCCCGTGAAATAAAGGCCTCCCCACCGTTCTTGGTCATCACCTTGGGCGCCGAGATAATTTTGATTTTTTGATCCTCCTGGGCCAGGGCCAGCGATGCGTCCAGGGCCAGGGAGCCCAACCCGCCGTCGGTCAAAAAGCCGAACGCCAGGCCGATATTGGGCGACCAGGCGGCCGGACTGTTGGTGGAGAAACTGCCGTCAAAAGCCGTGGTCCCGTCTGAGTTGTACCATTTTCGCCGTACCCCCGCGCGGTTGCCGTCCAGGGACTTCCATTCGATGCCCAGGTCACGGGTAAAACCGGTGGTGGCTTCAACGATTCGGGCCTCGATCATCACCTGCTTTTCCGGCACGTCCAGTTTTCGGACCAGTTCTTTGACTTTATCCACCTTGGCCCGCACACCGTTGGCAATGATCATGTTGGTGCCGGAATCGAAGGAGAGGTAGAGGTCCAAGGTGGCGATTTTGATCTCCTTTCCCTTTGTCTCTTCTCCTTCCTCTTTTTCTTTGGATTCCGCACCTTCAATATCCAGAATACCCGGGACCTTTGGATTCGCAGTAGGGTCGCCCACAAGCATCTTAAAAATATCCGCCACAGGCCGGTGCCTAACGATGATAAATTCTACCACCTTGGCTTCAAAAACCCCCTGAAGCCGCTTAGCGGCCATGAGTGCGCCTTTTCGTTTTTTTTCGGCGATTTCCATGTCCACCAGCTTAGTGCGGGGGACCACCCATAGGACTTCGTCTTCAATCTGATAGGTCAATCCGTTGGGTTTGAGAACCATTTCCAGGGCCTGGTCCCAGGCCACATTGTCCAGCCGCATGGAGATTTTGCCCTCCACATCGCTGCCCCAGACGATGTTGAGGTTGGCCACCTCAGCTAAAAGTTTCAGAATATTGCGAATATCCGTATCTACAAAGTCAAAACTCATTTTCTGGCCGGCATAACTCTTGCTGCTGTTTTCAAAGAGTTCGGCCCGGGTTTCCTCCTGCTGCGATACTTTTGCCGTATCTTGTCGGCTGGAAGAAATCGCGGATTTCGTTTGAAGCGGTTTAACCGTCGTCGTCGGGATGGACTGACGGGTGATCGGCTGCGTGGGGGGAACGGGCGCGGCAAATCCGCCCGGTACGGCGTCAAAGTCCACCAACAACAGATTGCCGTCGCGGCTCACATGGTACGGGGCCAAGGCCCTCAGAGAAACCTTCAAGAGCACGCTGCGATCACGAGGTGCGTAAAAGGCCCGGACCGCCTGAACAATGCCGCTTGCGGATTTTGTTTCCAATGCTTTAAGTCCCTGAGACGTTGCGGCAACATCCTTGAGCTTTATGGACAGCATGCTGCCCTCAAGGGTTATGTCGCTTTCCACGGGCTCAGCGGTTTCAATGCGGAGTCGCGTGCCGCTGCCGGGACGCTCCACAATGGCCAATTCCCTTATGCCGGCCCCTGTGGTATCGACGGGCTGTGATTGACTGACGCTTGAGGCTGTAAATGCCGCGTCGCCCAAAGGCGTCACGGTGAGGATCACCTTATCTCCGTCCCGGGTAAAGCGGTATTTGTATTGTTCCGACCTTATATATGCAACAACCCCCGTATGACCCGGCCCCCGGTTCTGAATGAGGATTTTTTCAACGGGCCCTTCGGGGAGATCAAGGCTTTGGGGCACATCATCGGCGGGTGTGGCCTCAAGATCGATACAGATTCGGGGCGGGTCCGAAAGGGTGTAGGTCTTTCGGTCTTTTCGCACGCCGGGGGCCAGCATGATAATGGTGGCCTTCTCGGGCGTCACAATTGTCTCAATGCTTTGAAGGACGACATTCTCACCCCTGTCGTCTTCCATCCGGGTCGTGGAAGGGGTCGAACAGCCGAACGTCAAAATCCCCAAAAGGAAAAGCCACAAACCGAACCGGCTTCGAAAAGTCCCGCCCCTATGTGAAGACATCAATCTCTCCTCCTTCACCCCTTGTTGAAGCGGTAACCCTGGCGGGTTGCAGATTATGATTTTTTTCATACCTTTCATCAATCGCTTCCATAAATCCTGTAGACCTCGGTAATTTTCTTGATGGACCTGATGGGGACGTTTTTGATGGACTCAATTTCAAGGCGGCGAACGAAGATTTCCGGTCTGTCCCGCCGGTATACGTAGTTGACCACATAGACATTCAACCCGGGGACAACGGAAAATTTAAAGCGGGTCACATAATCCGATCGAGGCCGTTTGGATCCATACTGACTCTCCGCCATGGGGGTAAGGGTGGCCGTGGCGACATGGTTGCCCACAGGCATAATATTTTCATAATCCTCCACGGCCTCGTGGAGTTTCCACCCTTTTCCGGTTTCTCTGGTGGACACCCGTTTGCTGAGCCCCGGTTTGCCCCAGATGTATTGAAATCTTAATCCCGTCTCATCACCGCTAAAGGGAATAAAGAAGTAATCACTCTGCTCGGGAAGCACATAAGCCTCGAATTGATAGGCGGCACCGCCCTGTTCCTTGACCACAAGGCTGGCATCATTGATGATGAAACTGAGTTCTTTTAGTGTCTCATCGCTCTTAACCCTGCTTTGAAGCACCTGTCCGGTGCGGTTGCGCAATGATCCGATTTTGCTCTCTTTCCGCATGTCGTAAACCATGCCGTCCGCCCGAATCTGCCAGGAAAGGCTCAGGTCATCGCAGATGGGCTGGGAAAGAAACAGTACTTTTCCCAGGTTTTCCCGTTTAATGTCCTGGATAACCCCTTCCGCCCCTTTCAACACTACATGTGAAAAGAATTTGGTTCCGGATGGGGAAAAAGCGAGGTTCCAGGGCGATGGATTTTCAAATGGGATCGGTTTGATCCGGTGCCACTGATCAAAGGGGGGGGCCATACCCCAGATGTTGATTTCACAGGCTGCGGTTGAATCACCCTCAACGGCAACGGTTCCGAATATGTAGGCTTCCGCCTTGAGCTGGTCCAGGATCTGTTCCCTCAGATCTCTGTTTTCCGAAAATGCTTTTGCGGTAACGACCAAGTCCTTTTTTTCAAAATTCACAGCACCGAGGAGTTGAAACTGCAACCCTTCGGAAAAGGCCAGCCGTAACCGTGTTGAAACATACCGGCTGCCGACTGTGATGTTGCCCTCCGGGTCCGTGAAGTCAAACACCGCCACCCGGATCACGGGCCGCTTATCCGCGTTGAAATATCGGGTGGCAACCTGGCTGGTCAGCTGAAATGCCAGTTGATCAATGCCGGCATTGAGGCGGGACAGGTTGTCTTCCTCGGCAACCGCTGCCGGAAAACCCATCCATCCCGCGAAAAGCAGAAACAATATCACTACGGCAACTCGTTTCATCTGGATTTCCCCTTGTCGATCCTTAAATTCCGCAATCCGAAATCCCAAGTACTGTTGATAGCTTATTGAAACATCTCGTCCGGCAACTCGATGACAACTGCCTTAAATTTCAGGTGCAGCTCATCTTCCAAATAAGGTTCATTGATGATGACCTTTTTCTGTGAACCTGAGATTTTTGCGACCCTTCCCCCCATTGTGCCGATGGCCGTCCCTTTCTTCAGAATGTACCCCATGCCCTTTTCATCTCTCACCATGGCCCATCTCCCATTGGGAGATTCAACAATGGCCGTCAGTAGCAGCTGGTGCACGTTCAGTTTCTGCAGTTCGGTTTTGGGTTCACGCAGTCGGCGAAGCTGATCAGCAGCAGCTTCCTTCATTTTCGCCAGTTTTTCTTCAGCTTCCTGGCGTTTCCGCTTTTCTTTTTCCAGAAGATCCGAATCGCGCATCACCTTTCTCACCAGATAAGACAGAAAGGGATCGGGCAAATTCTTCAGGTCTTGAGGCGGCATGGCTTCATATTGAGGGTCTTTAAGGTCCGCGGGCGGCAGCATGGGTTTGTATACCACATCACCGAATCCGGTGGCTTCCATGCAGAGAAATGCGATAAGGCAGCTTAAAAGTGTTCCGCGCCATGAAATCCCGTCTCTATTTCTTCTTTTTCTTCTTCTTTTGGGCCTCTTTTTCAACATCTTCCTTGCCTTTAAATCGATATGTAATGGCCGTGCATTTGGTAATCAAACCGGTGGAAAGTGGTTTTTCCGGGCTCATAGCGATATTGAGGATGTTTACGATGCGATCCATGCGCCCGATCCGGTCAAAGAAAAGGGTAACGTTTCGGTAATCGCCCCTCACTTCCAGTGCCACAGGGATTTCCATGTAAAAATCCCTGGCGTTTTCCGGTTGAGGGCTGAAAAGGCGAAATTCCAGACTGGAATCCGTCCCCATCTGTGAAATATTCCTGAGCAGATCGGGGATCTCACGTTTGTCCGGCAGGAGCTTGAGCGCCTCATGAAATTCCGCTTTTACCCTGGCATGCTCTTCTTTAAATTTCTTTAGATTTCTGGCGCGAATTTTAACGGTCCTCAACTGTTGTTCAAGGTTTTCCACATTCTGTTTCGTACTGACGATTTCCTCGGTTTTGGGCATATAATCAAGGGCATAAAAAGCGCCTCCGAATATAATAATTGTTCCAAAAGAGATCAGCAGACGTTGCTTCCTTTTGATCTTTCCGGCCTTTTCAAAGAAAGTTTCAAGCAGGGATTGCCAGCCTGGGAACTTTTTAAAGGGCATCTGGTATCACCGTTTCTTTTTCTTTTGGTCTTGCTTTTTCTCAGGTTTTGGTGCCCCAAAAGCCGTGCGGCACATCAACACAAAACCGGCTGCTCTGAGTTTATGCTCCGGAAAAAATTTGAGCGTGGTCTTATCCAGATCTACGGAACGAATCTGGGGCGCCTTTTCAAGTTCTGTCATGAAGAGCGCCACGGTATGATTGTCCATGGCGGTACCCTGCAATGTCACAACCCCCTGGGATTCCGACAGGCTCTCAAGCCACAAACGATCCAACGGGGCTGCCCGGGCAACTTCAGCCAGGAGTTGAACCGGACCCACCCGCTGTTTTTCCAAATTGCGGATGACTTCCAGTTTGGTTTTAAGGGTTTTCGTTTCGCTTTTAAGCTGTGCAATCTCCTTTGTGATGGCTTCATAGGCCTTCAATTCATTTTGAAGACTTTCTTTCCGGGTCTCCCAGCCCGCCAGCTGGCGTTCAGATCAAAGTGAAAATAACCCATGAGCGAAAAAAGGAAAAGCAGACACAAGAAGTAAACGTTGACCTGACGTCTGACGTTTTCTCTTCTGCGTGCCTTTCTGAAAGGGAGGAGATTGATTTTGATCATTTATCGTCGAGACTCCTCAGGGCCAGCCCCATGGCCACACAAGCCTGAGACGCCATATGGTTCAAATATCTTTCATCAAAAAGATCCGGGTTCACAATAAGACTTGAAAAAGGACTCAATTCGGTCACCGGCAGGCTGGTGAAGTCTTCCAGGTAACTCTGAAACCCTTTAATCCGACAGGACCCACCGCACACAAAGATCTTATTGATGGTTTTGTCAGGATAGGTGGTCCCCACAAAATCCAGGGCCCGCTTGATTTCCTGAACCCAGTCGGAAACCACGCCGGAAGCTTGGGCTGAAAGTTCTTGGCCCCATGGTTTGTCCTTTGCAGCGCCCAGCTTAATCTCCTCGGCCGTCTCAAAATCCACATCGAAATGGCTCATGATGAGATCCGTAATTTGAGTACCCCCGAAAGAGGAATCCCTTGAAAACAGGGACGAACCATTGAACAGGGTGTTGATGCCGAGTTCTTCGGCCCCCACATTGACAATGGCGTAGCCGTCCTCCTTGTCACCAATGCTTATTTCAACCGCATTTTGAAGGGCAAACACGTCTACGTCCAGGACGCCTGGATTCAGATCTGCGGCGGCCAGCAGTTCCAAATAGGTATTGATGACGTCTTTCTTGGCGGCCACCAGCATTACGTCAACAGATTCATCCCCTTCATCTGCCTCATCCTTTTCCAAAAGAGCATCTTCATTTTTCAAGATATCGAAATCAAGGTTCACATCGTTTATGTCAAAGGGAATATATTGTTCCGCGTGATCTTGTATGGTGTTTTCAATCCCGTTTCTCTTGGAGGCGGGGAGGGTAATCCGTTTCGCCATGACCGGATACCCGGACAGGGAGACCGCTACGTTCCGGTTCCTGATTTTCAGGTTCTTGAAGAGCTTTTTGAGGGCTTCCGCCACCACGGCCATTTCAATGATGTCGCCTTCTCGAATCGCATTCCTCGGTAGCCCGATCATACCGAAATTCTTCAAGAATCGACCTCGTTTGGATTGATCGATTTCGACGACTTTGATGGAGTGGGAACCGATATCAACGCCCACCAACTGGTTTTTTTTCTTTAAGGCCATAAAGCGTATCCCGCACACTCTTACATTGGAACAAAATTATCCAATAAAAACCGGCTGTTGTCAAGCTTTTTAAAAGGGGTACTTTTTTCCCTACTGTTCCCAGGTAACCCTGAGTACTTCCTGGTACGTGGTGGTCCCTTTCAGGACTGCCTTCAATGCATTTTGCCGGAGGGTAACCATTCCCTGCCCAATGGCCACCGCTCGAATTGAAACCTGACGTCCCTGTTCCCGGATCAACCCTCTGATTTTTTCGGTCAGCGGAAAAACCTCGAAAATGCCGATCCGTCCCGTATAGCCGGTCCCGCGACACCTGAGGCAGCCCTTTCCCCGGTAGAGTTTGTACAACCCGTCTTTGCCGGGATCCAGGCCCATTTGCGCCAATTCCTTTCGGGTCATGACAAATGATTCCCGACAATGGAGGCAGATTTTCCTGACCAGGCGCTGGGCCAGAACACCGATCAATGTGCTTTCAATAAGGAAAGGGGGAATACCCAGGTCCAGAAGCCGCGTGACAGCGGAAGGGGCGTCGTTGGTGTGAAGGGTGGAGAGCACCAGATGACCGGTCAAAGCGGCCTGAACAGCATTTTCCGCAGTTTCCAGATCACGCATTTCACCGATCATAATGATATCCGGGTCCTGCCTTAGGATATTTCTTAAAATGGAAGAAAACGTGACCCCAGCTGCCGGCTGGACACCGATCTGGTTGAATTCTTCATGGATCATTTCAATGGGGTCTTCAATGGTTGTCAGATTGACTTCGGGGGTCGACAGCATTCGAAGAGTTGAATAAAGGGTTGTTGATTTTCCACTGCCGGTAGGTCCACATACCAGCACGATTCCGTGAGGCGTCTCAATGAATTTCTGGTAGGCGGCCATATCGCGGGCAGTGAATCCCAGGTGTTTCAGATCTTGAAAAAGCACATCAGGATCCATGATCCGCATGACGAGTTTTTCCCCAAAGGCCACGGGAATGGTGGACACCCTGATTTCCACCTCCACACCCCCTTTGTCCGTTTTGATTCGACCGTCCTGAGGCCTTCTTTTTTCACTCATGTCGAGACGCGCCAGGTTCTTAATGCGGCTCACGATGGCAGCGTGAACCGGTTTTGGGAGGTTGTAGGCCGTGTGAAGGATCCCGTCAATGCGCATTCTCACAACGCTGGTTTCCCGCTTGGGTTCAATGTGAATATCGCTTGCGCGCTGGTCAAAGGCATAGGAAAGGATATGATCCACGGCGTTGACAATATGGCGTACATTGGCGCCCGGATCGTTTGATTCATTATCCAAACGTACATATTGTTCCAGGTTGCCGATGTCGACACCCGGTTGCGTAAACTGGGTTTCAGCAGCAGAGATGGAACGTTTGAAGCCGAAAAACTCTTTAATCAACCGAACAATATCGCTTTTTGAGGTAAGCACAGGTTTGACCGGCATATGGCTGACCCTCGCCACGTCCTCCAGGGCTTCCTCAAGAAACGGGTTTGCTGTAGCCACAAGAAGGTGCTGATCTTCAATGCCGATGGGGAGGATCAGGTGTTTCATGGCAAAGGTGTGCGGAATAGTGGTGGTGACCAGGTTCAGGTCCAGCTTGAGGGGATCTATTTTTTTGTAGGGGACATTCCATTCATCGGCCAGGACCTGGTAGATGAGCTCCTCATCCAGCATTTTTTCCGCCTGATCGGCCCGTTCCAGATTGAGGAATGCGATGACATCGATGATGGATATGCCGCCCAAAAACCGGGCATCCGGAAAAACATTGACTCTCTTGCCGCTATTAACCAGTTCAATCTTTTTTTCAACCTCGCACCTTTTTGCCAGGATCATTTTTTCCTGAAGGGGGGAAATGAGGTTGCGATTTCTTAAAATAGTGCAGATGGTCTCTGGAGCGAAAGGATTGCCGGGTCTTTTTTTCATCCATCAGGTCCTGAACAGGGATCATTTGCCTTTTGACGTGCCGGTTAGAAGCCATAGAGACTTGATCCCGCCGTTTCGATCTTCCACAACCCCGACCCGGCTGCCCACGGAGAAGGCGGATGCAGAGATTTTGACAGGTCCCGGTTTATAATATTTTACGCCGGAAGACAACCTTTTTGAACAATCGTCAATCACCATCCGATCTTCTTCCATGCTGTCAATATGACCCACCGCGTCGAAATCCGAAAGGGAAAAGCCTGTGATGAAGTCCTCTCCCCTGGACTCGCCTGCGCCTGCAAACTCATGCGCCGCGATTACGGATAAAACCGTCAGCAGGAGCAACGTCAGGATGAAAGATTGCCGCAGGACGCTTCTCTTTGTTTGATGCATTATTCTTCTCCTTTTTCCCGAAGGGCTGCATTATAGGCATCCGCCTTTTTCTGAAACGCTTGGTTGCGGTTTTTGTAGATGTCGATCTCGTCATTCAAACGTGTCACCTTCTTCCGGTATTCTCTCACCTGTTCCGGTGTTTTCAGGGTCTCTTTTTCTTTTTGAAGATTCTTCTTCCGCTTCATGAGCTGTGCATGGGTTTTATCCAGGGCGGCTTTTTCTTTATTGAGATCATCAACAATGGGTATTGGCGGCGGTTTGTCAGGACTTTGCTCCTGTGGCTTTTCAACCGTCGGATCGGTTGCCTTTTCCGGCTCGGGTAGGTTCCGGCCCGGCGCTTTATCCTTTGCCTCCTTTGGTTCCGCCGGCTTTTCCGGCTGTTTCATGAGGGCTTGAGGTTGTTGATCTTCGGGGATTTCTGAGAGCTCATCGGTAAAATGCAGCCGACCGTTTTTGTCACGGTACTGGTAAATCTGCGCAAATGCAGAGGTCGTGCACAAAAGGAAAATCGCCGTCAGAAAAACACAACCTCTGACGCTGCGGTCAATTTCAAATCTCATAACCCTCTCTCCTCTAATCGTCCATCCGCTCCCGCCAGTAAAAAATTCCCCGTGTTTCACCTATCTCTCTAAGCATTTGAGTACTGCCGGAGGAGGTGCTGAAATATTTGTTTTCCGTGCCGTCCGGAAGTCGCATTATTTTCGGCGGATAAATCATTTCAGGATATTTGATGCCCGAGGGCGGTACCAGGATGTCTATGGTGGTGTCAGGGTTATTGGGATCGGGAATGGTGATCGTGATCATGTCGCCGGTGTCAATCTTTCCGTCATCGTTGATGTCGAATTGGGCTGTGCTCATTCTTCCCCCGGTGCACGCGTTTATTTCGTGCAAAATAGAGTCCCCTCCGGCGGCACATGGTGAACTCTTGGGAATGGACGAAATAAAGATGACCTTGCCGTCTCGAATCATCAAGTTGCGGATGACCCGTTCCTTACTGATGGGAAGGTCAAAATACCATCCGGCATTGTTGGCTACGCTGTCGGACGGGTCGACGCTGTCTGAAGGGTAGGCTTCGTCATCCACCACGCCGTTTTCATCGGCCATGGTGACCCAGTCAGGCACATAGTCGCTCAGGACCCTGAGCGTGTAATTGCTGTTGCTCGGCTGGCCGTAATAGACTTCCACTTGCTGAAGCAGCGTCACCGTGTCCGGTTGATTTGAAAGCTGAGGTGGCGCTCCCCGATTGAACGTCCCCAGATATTCCGTGTTGTCCGCATCGTCACCATAGTCCCACAAGCCGTAGATGGTCTGCGTCTGGGTATCCGCGAAATCCGAATTTCCCAGGTACTTTCCCGTGGCGGCGACGACCACATATCCGGGTAATCCGGGGACGCAATGTAACATGACGTCGGGTTTGGTGGTGATGGGCTGTGCGGCGCCGGCGCCGTCCCTGGCCTGAAAAAGCGGTTCACTGCCAAAGGCCGCTGCCCAGCCGTCGCTGGATCCGGTCATATCGAATTTCCACAGATTTCCCTTCAGATCCCCCGCGTACACATAATCCATTTTGTAATCCAGGTCCACATCCACGGGAACGGGGGTGGACAGACCGTTACAGGACCCGACTCCCGTGTCGATCTGGGCGATTTTGGCCCCCGTAAAGGCATCCAACACAAATAGAACCGCGTGTCCATTGGTGCTGGCATAGCCGTTTCCAAACACCACCACCCAGGGATGGGCCGTGTCGTTGGATTTAACAATATAGGCTTCGCTGTAACTGTACCCCATATCGGCGACTTCGGCAGAGGGAGTGGAGGCATTGGGATACTCCCATTTTACGTTGCTGGCCAGTTCGCTTTCGGAGGTCATGGTTTTGGCATCGGTCACATCCAGGCAGAAGTAGCCTTTTCCCCCTTTCCCCAGCCCCCCCACCAGCAGGGTGCTGCTTCCCGTGTTGGCCACGTAAGGGCTCAGATCCACATAGAATCGGTGGGCATAGACGGGACTGGCCAGGTCGGTGAGGTTGGGAAACACCAGTCCCGGCACATAGGCAAAGAGTTCCTGACCGGTAAAGGCATCAAAGGCATGCAGCATGCCGTCGTTGGCGCCCGCGTAGATGACGTCGTCAAAATAGGTGGGAGAGGAGTGAACGATGTCTCCCAGTATTTTGTTGCGATTCCTGAAGATACCCCCGTTCTGCTGCTCATTGGTGGTGTCGCCACGAAGATAATCAAGAATTTCTTCCGCCGTTGTGGGGTCGCCATCCAGTTGCAGCTGTTGGGCCGGACTGAGCTGGTCGTATTGGAACGGAATAGCGGCAGAAGTGGCAGTGTTATAAGTGGCAATGATACGGTTGCCGGGGTCCAAACTCTCCAGTTCGTCACTGGCGGACCATATGGAGCTGTCCCGTAAGACCGCACCGGAGTTCTGGTTCAGGGCATACGCTTTTACGTCACCGGTCCAGTTGTCCGTGGAATAGCTGGCCTGGTAAATACGGCTTCCCGCCTGGAGCTCCTCGCCGTTGATGGATATGGAGGCGCCGCTGCCGATACGGCTCATGACGTTTTCCATGAGGGCCTGGAGAGAGTCAATGAGATTTTCCGGGTTGGCGGCGCTCAGAAATTGTCCCCGCCCGTTTACCGCCGCATGCCACAGGTCATCGATCCGTTCCTGGTTTTCCGTGTCGGTGGGGTTGGGCCAGGTGGGGTAGACCCGCTGGGCCGCATTGATGTTGTAAAGGTCATAATCAAAGGGATTCAAGGTCCCCGTGACGCCGAAGGAAATGCCGTAGGTCACCATGTGCTGCCAGGTCGCCAGGTCCGGGTAGTTGGTGGGGACCAGGTCGCTCAAGCCGGTGGAAAGGTCTGTTTTGTAATACTTCATGGCCACATCCGCCAGGGTTCCCGACCAGTTGTCCGCATAGGGCGCCCCCTCGCTAAGGTCCTCGTTTCCGATGCCCGAGAGATAGCCGTTCCAGTATCCGTCGGTAACCACAATGGCAAAGGACTGCTGGCAGGCCCCACCGTCCGCTTCGCTGGCATAGGGCGATGATCCTCCGATGCCGCCATCGCCGCCGGCCTGATCAAAATATTCCCCCACGTTCTTGAGGGCATCGCGAAGGGGGGTGCCGCCTGAGGATTCGAGACCGTACAGGAGATTCAAAAGGGTCGTGGTATCGTCGTAAGAGCTCCCACCCGTGGTGACGTTAACCGGTAGCACGGGCTGGTTGAGTCGGTCATGGATGGAGTGAAACCCCACTTTCACGCCTTCGATGTCGTCGATGACCCTTGCGATGGCGGCTTTCGCAGTGAGTGAACGGCGCCGGTAAAAGGAAAACCAGTTGGCGAAATTCTGAAGTTCCGCTGCATAGGAACGGGTGTTGCCGTCGCTGTCCTTGGGCACCACGTCGTCCGGGGGCGTTGTGTCCAAAATGAGGCCGGCTTCGGCTACATCATCCACATCCTGGCTGAAACGGTAATATTTGATGCTGCCGTCCAGTACCACCAGGTAGAAAGCATCTTCACTGTCGGAATAGGTATAATAATGAGCGTTTTTGATGCTGATGGTGGTACCGCCGACGGGCGTGAACTTCATGGCATCGGCGGTATATTTGCTGCTGCCCGCTACGGTTGCGTTAAGCTGTATATACTCGTCGCCGCCGCCTGAAAAATAGTAGGTGCCCAGAGATGTCCAGTGCGCCCACACATTCTGGTTCACGCCACCGGGCGGCACGCCGGCATCGGTGCCGCCGCCACGAACAACGTCGTAGGTCACGTCGGTTACCCGGGTACCATCATAGGAGCGCCACCAGCCCGAAATCTCGTAGTCTCCGGCGGCCGGAACATTAACGGTCCATCTGGCCCAGGTGTTGCTCCCGTTATTGTCCCCGTTGGTAAAAAGATAATCAGACCCATAGTCCTCTGAGGCAGTGGTGCTGCTCCAGCCGACGGCGGATCGGGTGAACCCGGGATCCGTGTTGTCCACAATAATACCCGTTTCCACGGAATCGTATTCAGACGACAGGGTCAGGGTCGGGCTTGCTTCCATTGGATTGGAGCGGGGCGCCGTGGGGCTGGCATCGGCCTGGCCCGGCCATGGGGTATAGGTTGCCGCGGGATTATAATACATCTTGTTGTACTCGGACCATCTCGCCTTCCAGAGTCGTTTTTCGTCTCCCGCGACAATATAGCTGTCATCATAGGCGTTGTCGCTCAAATCAAAATTGTAGTACTCTCCGTGGAAAATGCCGCTGGCTTCAGATGTCATGAACTCCCAGTCCATGCTGCCGGAATCATCAATGACGAACATGATGTTGGCCGGCGCCGCCTGAAGTTGCGTATCCATTGGGACATCAGCGAGGTCCAGACAAAGGGAACCGGGCAGGGTTGTGGATGTCGTACTGGTTGTGCTGGTGCTGGTCGTGCTGGTGCTTGTGGTGGTTGTGCTGGTTGTGGTGGTGGTCGTCGTGCTGGTTGTGCTGGTTGTGCTGGTTGTGGTGGTGGTGGGGGTGGTGGTCGTACTCGTTGTACTGGTGGTGGTTGTGGTCCCCTGATCCTCGGTGTACCAAATCTGAAGATTTTCATTGTGTCCGTTTCTGACCCAGACATACACGCTGTCCGGCGTAATCCAGCCCGGTACATCCGTGGCTTTGACTTCAAATTCGGCTTGGTTTGTGCCGGACCAGGAAACGGTTTTTCGGTAATTGTCGTCAAAGGGGCCTTCCCAACCGGTGCTCCAGGGATAAACCATCCTTATCCGCCACTGCGCACCGGCATTTCTGACCGCGTTGGGTTTGAGCCTCACCTTGATGCCGGCACTTTCCGCCAGGGCCTGGTCAGCCGAAATGTGAAAAAACACAGCGCTGCAGCAAACGATGAAGATCCCAATAGTGATATTTTTCCCGGCTTTCCCGGCCAGAAAACGGTATAAAGCTGAAAGCCATGTGTTAATGGAAGGCATAACGGAACACCTCGTTCTTCTAAAACCGTTTCTTATATCCGATTTCAACAATTGTTTGCCCCAGCCTTTTGTTGGAATTCCCCGGTTCAAAAACGGATCGCCCATAAATAGTGAATTCATGCATTTTGGTGCCCGATGTGCCGGCCAGGTCCAGCGAAGAACCTCTGGCCGGCATTTCAACCGGCAGGAATCTTGCGTTATACCCATCGCCTGAAATTACACTGGGCGCCTCGGCCGAGATGTCCGCGCCGGTGACCCAGTTGCTGTCGTTTTCGATATCATCGGAATCCGGCAATTGCGCTTCAGTGGCCAGGGTAATCTCTTCTCCGGTTTCTCCCTGAGCTTTGAATTTCCGATTCAGCAGCACCGTAGGAACGCTGCCTTCTATGGCGGACGCTCCTGTCATGGCCGCAGCGTCCGCCTTGTAGAAACTTTCCGCATAGCGCATGTCGTTGCCGGAAACCTGGATTTCAAGAGACGCGGTCGTAAGGGCCGCAACGCCGATCATGCTGGCTAAAGCCAGTATGATCAGGGAGATGACCAAGATGGTTCCGTGTTCATTTGTCAGAATCTCGATCCGTTTCATTGTGTCCTCAAATGCTATGGCGCCTTCGGTTTGATGTCCATAAGAACGATAGGCTTATGGAGTCTAGAGTGTTGTACCGTAACCTCGATGAGCTTTGTATTCAAAGGGCTGTCACACCCGCTGGCGCAGCCATCGGATATTTCCCAGCTGATGGTGTAACCTTCCGGGGGATTGTCTTCCTGATAGGTGCCCACCGCCAAGGCAGGATCCGTATATGCATCCTTGTAAACCAGCCCCACGAGACCTTCCAACCGGTCCCGGCCCAATACGCTGGCCGCGGTCACCTGATTTGCATAGGCATTCTGCCGAATGGAAGTCACTTGCATGCTTCCCACGGCCAGTATGCCGAAAGCCAGGATCGCAATGGCCAGGAGCACTTCGAGAAGGGTAAACCCGCAATGGTTCTCCAGGGACAGGTATGCTTTTTCTCTCCGTCTGTATTTCTTTCCAAATGGCATCAACATGCCCCCTACAGTCCCAGATTTCGGCAAGCGATGCGCATGCTCGCCATTCTGCGGCGAAAATGATCGTTTTGCGCTGCCAGAACCACATCCCCTTGCTGATTTTGATATTCGTTGTCGTCAGTATAATGCGGGTCTTCCCGCGATGCGCGCACCACAATGGTGACTTCAACGGAACGAATATTCGGAATATTGGTTGTCACATTTCCGCTTCCGTCATCGTCCAAACGAGTTTGGCTTTGGTCCAGATAAACAAAATTGAGGGCATCCACATTTTCAATCACCGGCTGGTTTGTGGCACCGGCGGTGCTCTTTATTCCCAGCTTCTGAATGCCGTCCGAGGTGTAAAGGGAATAGGTGATGTTCTCGTAGGGGTCGTTTGTATTTCCGTTCGGGTCGTTTGGATTGGTGCTGGAACTGTCACCTCTGAAATCGGAGGTAAAGTGAATTTCATCAACATCGGCCGTAAGGATGCCTGGTTTGTTGGGATTACTTGAAGGGTTGCACCCTGCCTGTCGAATCTGGTTTGTCATATAAAACATGGCCGCCCTGAGATCTTGTTGAAGGGCCGCCACTTCCTCCTGAACCACGTAGGATTTCTGCTGGGACTGGTAGGCGGCATAGACGGCCGTCATAATAACGCCCGATACGGAAAGGGCCACCAGCAATTCAACGAGTGTAAAACCTGTGCTTTTTTTGAATACCGTCATGATTACTGTCAATTCATGTTCAATTCTACTTTGATATTGCCGGCCCTGGACATCACAACATCGGCTTTACTGCTGTCGGCGTTCTTAATGGAAACGGTTCCGGAGGCAAAGCCCGGACTGCTCTTTTTGGGAATGCCATTCGCGCCAAAAGCAACCGCCGGCAAGCCTTCGTCATTAGCGGCAAAATTATTCGAATCCGTGGAAATGCCTGGATAGTAATCCGACCATTTGACCTTTTTGACGACGCCGGCGGTTTCGGCAGTATCCAGAACCAGATCATTGTCCGTATCCTCGAAAACAACGTAATCGTAGGTATCGCTCCCAACCGCCTGGTTGAACGTGATGGTGCCGTTGGCGCCGCTCTTGATGGCGGTTACTCTGGCGAGTTGGAAACTGGCCCTAAGGTCCCTCGCTGCACTCTTCAAATAATAATTCGGGAGCCACCCGAGAAACCCGGGAATTGCAATGGCGGCCATAATCCCTATTACTGCGATGACCGTCATTAATTCCGCCAGAGAGAACCCGTCATGTCTGGATTTCTTTTTGGGGCATTTTCTCATTTTCTGGTCCATTGTGTTTCCGAACTCTTGTCGGGCGTTGTGCAGGGAACACCCCCACATTGCCCAACAGCGTCGATCCCAAAGAACATGAAGCAATTTCTGTGCCGCTATGAGAATACGGAGTTAGATGCTAATATTATATAAGATTATGCGCCATTAATCCAAATAATAAAAGCCTGCTCAAAAGACTGCAAAAAAAGTTTTATTGTCTGTAAAAATTATTTACAGCCTTTCTTTTTCAGCAGCCGCGCATTCATTCAAGCCTCGAATTCTCTTTTTTTCGCTCTTCAGTTCGTGGATAGTTTGGTCTCCCGGCGCACGGAATAAAACACCAACATAGGTTCCAGGCAAAGGATCCTTTCTTTTCGCATTTTATACCCTTACTTTTATCAGCATTCTCGTTGAAAATACCTTGACTTAACATTTCAGCCCATAATTTGGCTTGCGCCAAATGAATCTAAAGAGAACTGAGAATGATTAAAAGAGATTGTCTAAGCCATCTTAAACAATGGTGTTACAGAAGTAAACGCAAGCCCGTGTTAATTTGTGGCGCGCGTCAGGTCGGCAAAACCACCCTGGTCCGTATGTTTGTGGAGCAGGAGAATTTCCAGTTGGTTGAGCTCAATAGGGAAAAGCCTTGGCGGTTCATTCCAACATTGGATGATTTGAATCCCCGCGGGACCATTGAGGCCATTGAGTTCGAACTCCGTATTGATATAGACCCCGGGCGGTCTATTATTTTCTTTGATGAAGTACAGTCTTGCCCGGCGGTGCTGCCACTGCTCCGGTATTTCTACGAAGAGGCGCCTGAATACAGAATAATGGTGACCGGATCGCTTCTGGAGTTTGTGTTGGCGGAGCCGCAATTTTCCATTCCGGTCGGACGTATTGAACTTTTTTATCTCGGCCCCCTGACGTTTCAAGAATTTCTGTTGGCAACAGGAGAAGACAAAGCCGTCGCCAAATTAGAGGGTTACCGTCTCGGTGACACGATCCAGAAACCGATTCATGAAAAACTCAACCATCTGGTACGAATATTCACTGTTGTGGGCGGGATGCCTGAGCCAATAAGCTGTTTCGCTCAAAATCGCAGCTTTAAAGAGGTGGAAAGGGTCAAAGCGGAGATTATCGAAACATTTCACCTGGATTTTAATAAATACCACGGCAAATCAAATCCGCAACTCCTCATGATGGTTTTTGATTCAATGCCCCGGTTGATGGGGAAAAAACTGATCTACTCCCACATATCGCCGAACTACCGGTCCAATGACTTGGCCAAGGCGGTTGAACAATTGTGTTTGGCCCGGATCATCACAAAGATTTTTCATAGCCACGCCAATGGAGTACCGTTGGCAGGAGAAATGAACGAACTATTTTTCAAGATGATGCTCTTAGATGTGGGGCTATTGCTGACACAATTAATTTGACTTCGTAAAAATAATTGTCGCCGTCAGTCCTTTTCCAACCTTTTTTCCTGACAGCGCGCATGAGACTCCATTGCCTTTTGGCGCATACGGTGACGTTCCTCCAGTTGAAAGATGACCTCCTCTTCAGTGACATCACGGCGAGGAAGAAAATGGGTAAGCAATTTTTCAATATCCGCGCAGGATAGAAGTGGGTAAGTTTCCTCATGAGAAATTCTTTCAGAAAGCATAAACAACATAGCCATCATCACAAGAGCCATGTGATGGTGCCAAGCTTGCCATTTTCTGACTTGGTAATCGGCCATTCCACACTCGCTTTTGGCATCCTCAAATGTGCGCTCAATCCAAAACCTTTGGCGTTGCATCCATCCCAATCGTTTCAGCGTGGTGCGTTGTGTCACATTGCTCAGGGAAATCTTCACGTCCGAATTGTCATCCAAGGACTTGGTTACAATCAACGTCCAAAATTTGACATTATCCGATTCGCCATCCCACACATAAACCTTCACACGGCAAGCCCGAACCATGAGTATTCCGCGTGTGGTCTTTCGCAGGACCACTTTCTTCCAGCGCTGACGAGGGAGAGACTTCACGACTTGCCCAACCTCAATCCCCTCTTGATCACTCTGGTATTTTTTAGCTGGCCGGCCAGATGGCGTTTTTGGCAAGTAGGGCTCCGGATTTTTCAGATACACTCTAAAATCGGAATGAAGATCCACGCAAAACGTTTCACCCATCGCATCAAGAGCAAAACAAAACCCGGGGCCTTTACCATATCCTGCATCGGCTCCTACCCAGCCATAGCGAAGATCGTTCTCCCGTGCATGTTGAACAATTTCCTCAGCAAGTTCAATCTTCGTTCGAAAAGTTTGTTCTTCTTCCGGTATGCCCGCACGTTCACACCGTTCCGGATCATCCGTCCATTTCTGGGGCAAATAGAGCCGGACATCAACAGGAGCCACGTAGGCGCCATTAGACAGTGCACCAAAGACGGCCACTTGACCATTGTCCACCTTGCCGAAGCGACCCAACCACTGACGAGAAACTCCGACCGATTCTTTCCCCTGCTTCGCAAACCCGCTTTCATCTATAAGCAGGCAAGCATTGGGGCCGCCCAAAAATTTATCCACATCCTGGGCTACATGATCGATAACCTCTCTATGATTCCATTTGGAATGGGTCAGAAATTGTTGAAGGTTCCGCGACTTGGAGTCCGGCACAACTTCGGCCATCCGGTCCATGTTCTTACTCTGACCGGCTTGCATCAGACCGCAAGCGTACTGCCGGGCCTTATCCGAAACATCATGACGGTAGGATTGAAAGTGTCCCGCGTAGCTGTCCACGAATGTAAAAAAGCGACTCCCCACGTCCCCCAAGGGGGACGGGTGGGGGGTTGCATAAGATTCGCTCCTTTGCTCAGTAGAATGTTTCCGTTGGTGTTAGCATAATGATATGTTGCTACCATTTTTCGGCCAGGAAGTCAAGGGTTATCTTTACAAAGTCAAATTAAACCTCATACCCACTGAAATCGAATAGACAGGAGAGTTGAACCTGGTAAATAATGGCGTCCTGGCCGAACAATTCATCGGCCAGCACCCCTTTATCAAGAGCAACCCCATTACAGGGCGCCTGAGCTCTTTTACTGGGCTCGCGAGAGAAAATCTTCATCGACTGAGGTTGACTTCACGCTGATTTCTTTACCGCACTATCTGGTGCAGCAGCTTCAACGGTTACTTTCCGAGTCCTCTTCCAAAGAATTCTAGGTTGTGCCCCTCTTTCCTGAGATTTATTTTCCAATGCTTGACTTTAATTTTATAACCACTTAAGATATTGACATGCTTTATGAAAAATGCGTCTTTTACAAATTCTCAAAGAGAATTTATTGGAAAAGAGAACATCAAGTGATTATAAAGTTCTCCCGCCATTCAAAACGAAGAGCAGCGCTCTACAAGATACCAGAATCAGCGGTTGAGAGAATATTAGCAGTTTTGGAGTTAGCCGATGGAGAGCATGTGTTAGTGAGCGACATATCCGGCTTTAAATATCCAATAAAGATTGTTGTTGCCGTTGAAAACGAGGTGATGACCGTAATCACAAGCTATCCATTGAAGAAGGGAGGAATAAAATGAAAGTACATTATGATGAAGAAATTGACGCTTTGTACCTAAAATTAAGCGATCAGGAACCAGATGGAGTTGTTGAAATCGCAGAAGGCATAAATGTTGATACCACCGCCGATGGAAAGCTTGCCGGCATAGAGATATTAAAAGCATCCGATAAAATTAATATCAACACGATTTTGTCCTATACGCTTGAATTAGACCACTGTATATTGAAACAGACTGTTTCGGGGAAAGTCTCCTCACTTTGATTGCCAATACCTCCCCGTTTTAAAACCTTTTCCTTGGGCATGGTGATCACCGGATCATGACGTCGAATGAGGAAAAGGGAAACACCATCGCGCACAACAGTGCCCATGCTACGAAACGCCAAGAGTTAAATTTCAGTCTGCGGTCGCTACGAATAATGGCCCTTGAAAAATCCTTGCGCCGGGCCGTCAGATTTTCTTCTGCTCAGCCAACCCTTTTGACTGAAAGAAGAAAAACAGCAAAGGGGGCGGTTGACTTCACGCTGATTTCTTTACCGCACTATCTGGTGCAGCAGCTTCAACGGTTACTTTCCGAGGCTTCTGGTTTTTAGGTCAAACAAAGCGATCCTTCCGGTTTGGGAACGGCGCGAATCGGAAGAGCGGTTCCCGAAAACAAAAGCGACCTAAATCTCCCCAAACACGCAACGTAATGTCCTCCAGGGCTTTACTTCATGCCCTTCATGTCATTTATGATAAACCGAAATTTTCTAAATAACTTTCAGCCAAAACATCGATAAGGGTAAATTGTTTCTTGACAGAAATGACGAAGCAAAGATAGGGGTGAACAGTAAACTAAAGACCAAACGACGCCCCATTACAGGTGAGGAGTGATCAAATTGAAAAAAATGCTTAAATCCGAGATCTCTCATGACGGAGAATATTATTGTGGTAGATGCCCAGCAATTCCCGCTTCCTACTGAAAGGCCCAATATCAGTGTAACTTGAGATTTGCTTTTCGTAAAGCTATGGCATGAAAAATACCTGAAAAACGCATTATGGCGCTCTATTTTTAAAAAAAGTGCCAAAACTGCAAATAAATTTGAATAAAATCTGGACATTACGCGAACGATGGTTCATGATTAGCTCCCATAAAAGTCATGAAACATCAAAGCCAACAAAAAAAGGGAAAGTTAGCTTCTCGAAAGCATCTTAGTGCTGATCCACTGTTCAAGGGTCTGCATAAAGATTTTCTGGGAGTATCAGACTACCGTGAGGGTGATCCCGAAATCTCAATGGCAGACGCCTTGATGTCTGGATTTGCCGTCTTTTCTCTCAAAGATCCGTCCTTGCTTGCTTTTGACAAACGAAGAAAAGCTGTTGGGAATTTGGAAAGCATTTATCACGTAGAAAAGATACCTTGTGACTCGCAGATGCGAACTATTCTGGATGAAGTAGACCCTGTGGAAATTCGGCCTGCATATAAGAATATCTTTCGAGAATTGCAGAGAGGCAAAGCCCTTGAGCCTATGGTTTTCTTCCAGGGATGTTATTTGCTATCTTTGGACGGAACAGGATATTTTTCCTCAAGGAAAATTTTCTCTGATAATTGTTTGCAGAAAGTAAACAAAAAGACCGGCGAAATTACCTATTACCAACAGTTGCTAGGGGCAGCAATTGTTCATCCCGGTTTCAAAGAGGTAATTCCGTTAGCGCCGGAGTTTATAATCAAACAAGACGGCCAAAGCAAGAACGATTGTGAGCGTAATGCTGCGAAACGTTTCTTCGAAAATCTAAGAGCGGACCATCCACACCTGCCCCTTATCATTACCGAAGATGCCCTAAGTTCGAATGCGCCACACATAAGGGAGGCGGAAAAATACAATCTCCGTTACATTCTGGGTGTGAAAAAGGGCGATCATCCCTTTCTGTTCAGAAAAGTGGAAGAGGCGCAAAAGAATGGCGAAGCCATTCAGTTTGATTTGGTCGACAAAGATGATCCCCAAAAAACGCATCGTTTCCTTTTCCTCAACCAAGTCTCGCTGAATGAGTCAAATCAGGACCTATCGATTAACTTCCTGGAATACTGGGAAATTACACCCAAAAAAACGCAACATTTCAGTTGGGTTACTGATTTTACCATAACAAACGGAAATGCTTATAAAATTATGCGAGGCGGTCGTGCACGCTGGAAGATAGAAAATGAGACGTTCAATACTCTCAAGAACCAGGGCTATCACTTCGAACACAACTATGGGCTCGGGAAGAAAAATCTGAGCGTAGTCTTTGTGATGCTCATGATGCTGGCTTTTTTGGTTGACCAAACACAGCAACTCTGCTGTCCCCTATTTCGAGCTACATGGCATAAGCTGGGTAGCAAAAGAGAACTCTGGGATCGCATGCGATCCTTGTTTAGAGATTTTGCGTTCAAATCGATGAGGATGCTTTACGAAGCTCTCTTTTACGGGATGAAATTCCAACCGCCGATTATTTTATATGATGGCGAGTGAATTCAATATGCATTATCAAAATGTAAAAAAGGCGTCAATTCTAGGAAAATTGGCATTTGCCAACAAGGGACATCTGTGCGGCAAATCATATGGGATTGGTTTTAGATCTTGTTTTTGGCCCTCGTCTTCAAGAATTGATTGGCCAAACGAGGAATTTCGGGTGATTTTCAGCAACGTTTTCTGACAACGGCACTTATTTTTAAAAAATGTTAAAAGATAATCTCATTAGTGACTTGGGCGGGAATTGCTGGTAGATGCCTTGATTTCGACGTGTTTACCCAGGGAAAAACACAAGATGAACTGGTGTATAATCTGAAAGAGGCCATTCAGCTTCATTTCGAAGCCGACAAGGAATATCAGGGGGATTTTATTGCCACGCCTTCGCTTTTTACGATGATGGATTTGGGCGAAATACATACCTAAAAAGCTGCCCGTAATATCGGGAAATAAACTGATTTCAATTCTAACCGAATTGGGTTATACCGTCGTTCGGCAGCGTGGTAGCCATGTCAGGCTCGAAAAAACAACCGAAGTTGGTGTGCATAAGATAACGATCCCCAACCATGACCCCATTGCAAATAGGTCCACAGGGCATCATGGTAAATGCAGGTCTGAAAAAGGAAGAATACGCCCGCAAACACGCTAAAAAGCAACACGGCCACCGCAATGCGGTCTTTCCACTCACGACATACCGCCGTCCCGGCCGCACTGAAAATCAGAACTGCCATCAAACAGACCGCAATGAATCCTGCCGGCCACATCATACTAACAATGCCGTCAATTGGTTTCTCCTTCTATTTCCCTCAAAATATCCCGAATCCGGCCGAACCTGAAAGTCTTAAACAACTGATCCAACTTATACTCAACTCTCCTTCTACCGCCATGGTGCAACAGGCGCTGCGTTGATGAAAGCGGCAACCGCGGCTGATTTTCATCCACTGAAGTTTCCCATTTTTTTGTAGCGGTTTTTGCCGATCCGATGCGCGGCCAAAAATGATTTTCTAATAATTCCAATTAGTTATAAAAATTTTGCACCATGATAACTCACTGAAATCATTACGTATTTTCAGGCCATATTTTGACTGGAAACCGTAAAACAATATAGATATCAAGCGTTTATACTTGTTTATGAGGCCCCGTTGTGGTATATTTATTTTGCGAAAACAAAAACCACAACAAAGGAGCCTCACATGTTCATACTATACGACATCCTCGGAAAACTCAAAAATGAATTTTCTGATTCTCGAAAAGGAAGCGAACGGGGTATTTGGTTTGTATACACGATCATTGCGATCATTATTCCGTTTACCTCTTCCAAGACCTCGAACATTTTCAGGTGCCTTAAAACTCTTTTCGGATTTACCGGCATACGCAAAAAACGATTCTATACATTCATGGCTTCGCCCAAGATTCGCTGGGATCGGTTGTGGAAAACTTTATGGAAAATGATTCCCTGTCCGGAAACAGATGGCCAACTATTGTTGGCACTTGACGACTTTATCAATCCCAAGACGGGAAAGAAAATTTTCGGCTGCGATCAGGTTTTTGATCATGCCGCCAAGCAAAATCAGTCCAAATATCCATGGGCGCAAAATATAGTGGTCGTTGGCCTGCTGAAAATAGTTAAAGGCCGTTGGGCATGTCTACCCCTGAGTTATCGATTCTATCATCTCAAAAAGAGCATTGAGGAGATTAATCGAACCATAACCGGCCCAAAAATAAAATTTAAGACCAAACTTGCGCAGGCCGTCAACACGATAACCGATATTGCCCAAGCGTTTGGTCAATCGCAAATCTTAACAATCACAGACTCATGGTTCGGCAATAACGGACTTTGGAAGCCACTGCATAATCAACTTGGCCAACGTTTTCACATGATATCTCGACTGCGCTCAAACAATAACATTTTCAAGTTGCCCGGCCTACATCTGATAAAGGGACCGGGACGTCCCAGAAAGTATGGTAGAAAGCTGGGAAATGCATCTTCTCTGGCTACCCAATTTAGAGCTCTTGCAAACGAATACATCGTCAATCTATACGGTCGCAACAGAACGATTGTTGCTTACGACCGTGTGGTGATGGTAAAAACGCTGAAATGTGCGGTCAGAGTCGTGTGGATTTATCGAAAAAGCCAATGGGTGGCGCTTTTTTCGACCGACTTGACACATTCAGTTGAGCAGATAGTTGAATACTATGGCGCCAGCTGGAAAATCGAGGCGGCATTCAAAGAGCTTAAAAGAGATATCGGTAGTGCCGAAACGCAAACCAGACACCCAAATGCCGTTATGAACCATTTGCATTTTTGCATGATGGCTGCTTCATTGACCTGGATTTACGCCAGCCGACTTAAGAAGACGCCGAACCGGCGACACGCTGTCAAAGGTCGTGCCCATTTCGCTTTTTCCGATGTGCGAAGATCGGTTGCACAAGGTGCAATGGATGATAATTTTGGTATTCTTTTCCCCGTGCCACGTAAATCCACGGTAAATTCTCTTGTGGCGGTATTACTGCGCATGGCGGCTTGATACTTTTATGGGAAACTTCAATTTCATCCAGATCCCACGGATGAATATTCATGATCACCGGAGCGTTGTTGATTCGATGAAATCGTTTGATCATGTAACTTGAAACGGCAAAGGGCATGAGTCGAAAGACGCCGGCCAGGGGAAACGGGACCCGAATTCGGCCCATGCTGACCATAGACACCGGAAATTCCATCAACCCATTGGCCAGCCGGTGTGGCACGTAAGGCATTGTGGGGATGCCTTTCAAGAACAGAACCCGCCGGCACGGAAGCATGCTCGAATCATATTTTATTCCCAAACTCCGCAACACCTCCAACGCCCAGAATGTCTTCTCCACAAGCGACCAGGAAGGCGCACGAAAACCCTCCACCGGCTGGCCACCCGAGCAGGCTCGCAGTATATCGAGCGTATACGCCAGTTCGGCTTTCAAAGAGTGCACATCATGTTCATGCAACATGCGGTGCGTATGGGTATGACATGCAATTTCATGCCCGTCATCAACAATTTTCCCAATCAGTCTCGGTTGTTTCTCCGCAATGTAGCCCACCACGAAAAAAGTGCCCCGAATACCATGCTTACGCATCAACGCAAGGATTCGGTCGGTGCCCAAGAAAACACGTGATTCGAATTGCTGCCACTTATCAAAGGCGATTCCCAGATAATTTCCCTGATAGTAGTCTTCCAGATCTGCACAAAAGGCATTCAGCATGAAGACCGTGCTCCTCCAAGAGAGTCGGTTGTAACAGCAGCCCGCGAGTCAACGGAGGCGCATTTGGAAAAGATGGTGTTATGATTCAGGCGGAAACGCATCAAACAATCGGCCCCATTGGGTATTGGCCCTGATGGTTTCCATCAGTCTCTTTCCCACGAATGGCCACCAGATGCAGTCATGGTAGAAATAGGACCCGAACACAAAGAGGTAGACCAGCGGGGTGTGAAAGAGGAGTTTCTGAATTCGTTTGAGCGGACTGAACCAGAAAAGATCCCCAAAGCGGCTGGCAAAATTATCGCCTACGCGAAAGCCGAAATTCATTTGCCGGATATCCGCTCCTTTCACCTCGATCTCACGGGTATCGCCCACCCCCAGTCCATCTTCATGGGCCATCCGAATATAGTCGACGTCCATGGGGTCGAACCCCATGATTTTTGCCGCCACCGCATCAATGGCCACGGAATCCGAGCCGGCCAGAACCAGGCTCTTTTCCACCGGAGTCATGGTGCGGGGACCCGGACCGTTGCCGCAGAGGGTACCGTCCATGACCGTGAAAATTCCCGTGTGGATCTCTTTCTGAATGGCCAGAAGGTCGACCAGGGTTTCATGAATCACACTGTGGGTATAATGACGCCGCCGGTTCAAGAGCCCACCAAAAGCGTTTTTCATGCTGCCGGTGGTGGTGGTGTAGATGTGGCATTTCACCGTGGGTAGATGAACGATGTTTTTTCCGTGAAAAAATTCCGGGATTCTGATTCCCTCCGGATAGATCCGGTCCAGCACCCGCATTTTTGCTTTCGGTCGGTAATTTTTCCAGGTGATGTCCCGCGAAAGAAAATTATACAACTCGGGAATGCCATATTCTTTGTAAACGGGGGATAATTTGTTGAGACGGCCCCCCTTGAACGCGTCGGTCACCACCGTATTGTTGTGAACGGCGACCTGATCTTCAAAGCCGTTTTTTCGTAGCCCCAGAATTGTCCCCTCCAGCTGCCAGGGCGTGGTATTGGCGGACAAAAAAGGATAGTGCCAGCTGATGTTGTCCTTGAGGATCGTGGTTGTACGCCGATCCATGCTTTCATCCAATCCCGCCATGGTCATCAACTCGCCAATATCCGAAAGTACGTGTTCGGGAGAAGTTTTTAAAATGGTGACCACAGGTTTTTTCATATGAGCCCTCTGAAACGCCAAAAACAGAAAGGGGCGTATTTGATCATATCAGCCCGTAGATAATCAGGATGCAACAGATTCCCCACAGGATAACGCTCAAGAGCAGCGGCCGGTCGGATATCAGAACCTTGCCGGGCGAATCGCCCTGATGTCTCTGAAAAATAAGATAAAGATATCGAAAAACCCCATAGAGCACAAATGGAAAGGTGTAAATGAGATGCTCCGTTTGAAATTTGGCAATGGTTTGTGGTGATATACAGTAGAGCATGTAGCTCATCAGCGTGACGGCTGTGACGATGCAGATCATCTGATCCAGAAAATGGGGACTGTAATAGGCAAAAACCTTTCGGTGAAGGCAGGCCTTTTCTGATCCCAGGAGGGTCAGTTCGCTCCTTCGTTTGCCCAGAGTCAGAAACATGGCAATACTGATGGTGCAGATAATCAACCAGTTGGAAATCGTCACATTGACGGCAACGCCCCCCCCGATGACCCTCAGGAAAAACCCTGCGGAGACGCAGAAAATGTCCAGAATCGGCACTTCTTTGAGTTTGAGATTATAGAGAATCTGTACGGCCAGGTAGATCACCATGACAAAAAGAAAACCCCTGCTCAGAAAACTTCCCCAGGTAAGGGATAACCCCAGCAGCAGGGTCGCGGTCCATTTTGCCGTGCGGGTTGAAATGCCACCGGATGCCAGTGGGCGATGCTTTTTCAACGGGTGCCGTTGATCTGATTTGAAGTCGATCAGGTCATTGACCAAATAAGTTGCGCCGGCCAACAAACAAAACACCAGGACAGCCATCAATCCTTCAAGAACACTGGGGAAAAGCAGCAGCTTTTTCGCAAACACCAGCGGGATTAACACAAAAGCGTTCTTGGTCCATTGCTCCGGCCGAAGAGATCTAAAGATTGAGGAAACCATTTTCCAACTGACTCATGTTCTGTTGCTTGGTTTTGACATAATTTTAGGGATGGTATTTTTTGAGAATATTCTCACATTGGCCATGTGTCAACAATGGTATGCCCTTGAGTCACAGGGCATTTACGAAAAACAGAACCATTGTGAAAATTGATAACTCAGCAAACGGCTACCCAAAAACCCCTTTACAAAACTTGCCTTTAGGGATTACATTTCCAAAATGAACTCATGGGACCTTCGAAAAAAGCCCTTATTTTTTAAATATATGTATTCAAAAAGGATTATATCAGCATGGAACAGAGCAGCCATATCCAGAAGGAGGCATTATTGAAAGAACAAAAATCCAAGAGCGGATTGAAAAAGAAGAGTGTATTTAGAGAATATGCAGAAGCCGCGATTATTGCCATTCTTCTGGCGCTTTTTATTCGAACCTTTGTGGTACAAGCCTTTAAAATTCCTTCAGGCTCCATGAAACCGACACTTCTGGTGGGGGATCATATCCTGGTGAACAAGTTCTTATACGGCATCAAAATCCCGTTCACCAACAAGACCGTGATCCCCATAAGCGAACCCGAACGGGGTGACGTCATCGTCTTTATTTACCCGGTGGATCCTGAAAAAGATTTTATCAAGCGTGTCATCGGTCTCCCGGGGGACAAAGTGGAGATTTCCGGGGAGAAGGTTTTCATTAACGGCAAGCAATATGACGACGAACATGGATTTTATTCCAAGATAGGGGCTACGGCAGCTCAAATCGGAAAAGGGAGTCATTTCGGACCGATTATTGTTCCCGAAGATCACCTTTTTGTCATGGGTGACAACCGAAACCACAGTTATGACAGCCGTTTCTGGGGTTTTGTGCCCCTATCCTCGGTCAAAGGAAAAGCCTTTATCATCTACTGGTCGTGGCCTCACTGGAAACGCTTTCTCCACATTGTGAAGTAAAGTATTGACAGAAATTTTATCCTTAAATATACTGGAAATTTTCGCAAATCGCTAACCGATGCAGCTGTTTATGGGTTCAAAGTTCTCTCTTTTTTCAGGAGCCCAAATGCTGAATCTGCGAAACTGTGAACACTATCCTCCATAATGAAAGGAACCATAAGTTATGAGCGCAACGACGAAAACCATTGAGGGCAATGAAGCGGCAGCCCATGTGGCTTACGCCCTGAGCGATGTAGCGGCTATCTATCCCATTACCCCGTCCAGCACCATGGGCGAGTATTGTGACGAGTGGGCGGCCCACGGACGGAAAAACATCTTCGGCCAGGTGTTGAACGTCACCGAAATGCAGTCCGAAGCCGGCGCTGCCGGCGCTGTTCACGGCGCCCTTTCCGCGGGCGCCCTCTCCACCACCTTTACCGCTTCACAGGGTCTCCTGCTGATGATCCCCAACATGTACAAGATCGCCGGGGAATTGATGCCGGTTGTTTTTCATGTTTCCGCAAGATCCGTGGCCACCCACGCTTTGAGCATCTTCGGCGACCACTCGGACGTCAATGCGGTGCGGCAAACCGGTTTTTCCCTCCTGGCCTCTGCCTCCGTCCAGGAGGTGATGGATCTGGCTTTGGTGGCGCATCTTGCCAGCATTCGAACGGGCCTTCCCTTTGTGCACTTTTTTGATGGGTTTCGAACCAGCATGGAAATCCAGAAAATCGAGCTCATCGACTACGACGACATGGCATCCCTGGTGGACTGGGAGGCCATTGAAGATTTCAGAAGCCGGGCCATGAACCCGGAGTACCCCCAGTTGAGGGGCACCGCTCAGAATCCCGATATCTTTTTTCAGAACCGGGAAGCCTCCAATCCCTTCTTCGCGCCTGTGGCGGATACGGTCCAGGAAGAAATGGATAAGGTAGGAGCGCTGACGGGCCGCAAATATAACCTCTTTGATTATGTGGGCGATCCCGAAGCGGACCGGGTGGTGGTTTCCATTGCTTCCAGCTGTGATGTCATTGAAGAAACGGTCAACTACTTAAACGGTCTTGGTGAACGGGTGGGGCTTGTTAAAGTTCGCCTTTACACTCCCTTTTCAAGGGACCATTTTCTAAGAGCACTGCCGGCAACCACCGAAAGAATCGGGGTCCTGGACCGGACCAAATCCCCGGGCGCCTTGGGGGAACCCCTTTACCAGGATGTGTGCACCGTCTTTCAGGAACGAAAAGAGACCCCTGTGATTGTGGGAGGGCGTTACGGCCTCGGCAGCAAGGATTTTACCCCTGCAATGGTAAAAGCGGTGTTCGACAACCTGCGCGCCAGGGGTCCCAAGAACCATTTTACCGTGGGCATTGTGGATGATGTAAGCCACACGTCCCTGCCGCTGGGTGAAGACATTGATCCATCCCCCGAAGGGACCGTAAGATGCAAATTCTGGGGCCTGGGAGCGGATGGAACCGTCGGTGCTAACAAAAATTCCATCAAAATCATCGGCGAAAACACCGACATGTTTGCTCAGGCTTATTTTGCCTACGACGCCAAGAAATCCGGCGGCAGCACCGTAAGCCACCTGCGGTTCTCCCCCCACAGGATACAAGCCCCCTATCTCTTGACCCATTCGGATTTTATCGCCTGCCACAACCCGTCATTTGTGGAGGAATACGATGTTTTAGACGGCATTCGGGAAGGAGGCGCCTTTCTGTTGAACTCCCCCTGGACCCTGAAGGAGATGAAAACCCGCATTCCGGATCACATGAAAAGAACCATCGCACAAAAAAAGCTGGAATTCTACAATATCGACGCGGTGAAAATCGGTGCCGAGCTGGGCCTGGGGGCCCGCATCAACATGATCATGCAGGCCGCCTTTTTTCAGATCGCCAATGTAATTCCTCCCGAAGAGGCCTTTGATTACGTGAAGGGGGCCATCAAAAAGACCTACGGCAAAAAGGGCGACAAAATCGTTCAGATGAACATCGACGCCGTAGACCGTGCCGTGGGAGCCCTTGAAAAAATCAAGGTTCCCAAATCATGGGCCAACGCCGGCCACGAGAAATATATGGATAAGGACGAACCCGAGTTCGTCACCAACGTCATGCGGCCCATGCTCAGGCAGCAGGGAGACCTGCTTCCCGTAAGCGCCATGCCCCCGGACGGCATTTTTCCCACCGCCACAACCCGCTACGAAAAACGGGGCATCGCCATCAACGTACCCGAATGGCAGCCGGAAAACTGCATTCAATGCAACCAATGTGCCTTTGTCTGCCCCCACGGCGTGATCAGACCGGTGCTGGCAGCCCGGGAAGACCTGGAAGATGCGCCGAAGGAGTTTGCCACAGTAGAAGCCAAAGGCAAGGAACTCAAAGACCTTCGCTATCGCATTCAGATCAGCCCCCTTGACTGCACCGGCTGCGGCAGCTGTGCCAATACCTGCCCGGCCAAGGAAAAGGCCCTGATCATGAAGCCCCTGGGAAGCCAGAAAGAGGTTCAGGTTAAGAACCATCTGTTTTCCATGGAGCTTCCCCTTTTAGATGACCTCATGCCGGCAACCAGTGTCAAAGGGAGCCAGTTCAAGCAACCGCTCTTTGAGTTTTCAGGGGCGTGCCCCGGGTGTGGTGAGACCCCTTATGTCAAATTGGTCACCCAGCTCTTCGGGGATCGCATGATGATCGCCAACGCCACCGGATGCTCTTCCATCTACGGCGGCTCGGCCCCGGTCTGCCCCTATACGGTCAATGAGGAGGGACACGGGCCCGCATGGGCCAATTCCCTTTTTGAAGACAACGCGGAATACGGCCTGGGCATGGAACTGGCAGTCACCCATCGCCGGAGCAAACTGGAAGACCTGGTACGTGAAGCGGTTCAGGGTGATATTTCCGAAACCCTGAAAGAGTCGCTCAATAACTGGCTGGAAAACATGAACGACGGCCCCAAATCCAAGGAAATGGGACGTAAACTCCGAGACATTCTCGAAGTTGAAATGTTAAGCGGAGAAACGGAAGCCAATCCGCTGTTTATGGACATTCTGGATCGGAGTGACTACCTCACCAAGAAATCCATCTGGATCTTCGGCGGGGACGGATGGGCCTACGACATCGGCTACGGCGGTCTGGACCACGTGATCGCCTCACGGCACGATGTGAACATTCTGGTGTTGGATACGGAAGTTTATTCCAACACCGGCGGTCAGTCTTCCAAAGCCACCCCCACCGGAGCCGTTGCCAAGTTTGCCGCCAGCGGAAAACCGGTTCGCAAAAAGGATCTGGGACACATGGCCATGAGCTACGGATACGTCTACGTGGCCTCGGTAGCCATGGGCGCCAACAAGGCACAACTTCTCAAAGCCCTGTGGGAAGCGGAAACCTATGATGGGCCCTCACTGGTCATCGCCTACTCTCCCTGCATCAACCACGGCATCAACATGGGGTTGAGCCAACTTGAGGAGAAAAAAGCGGTGGATGCGGGCTACTGGCTGCTTTACCGATACGACCCGAGACTGAAGGAAGAGGGGAAAAACCCGCTCGTGCTGGACAGCAAGGAACCCACAGGGGATTTCAAGGAGTTCCTCATGGGAGAAGTGCGCTACTCGAGCCTTACCCGGACTTTCCCTGAAAATGCCGAAACCCTTTTTGCAAAAGCGGAAAAGGATGTGAAAGAGCGGTATGAATTTTACAAGAAAATGGCCGAGGAATGGAAATGATTCCATGGCAAAGAAGGTAAAGGGCGAAGTTTTACTTCAGGCCTTTAACCCATAATATAAAAAAAGGGCCTCTTTTTAGAGGCCTTTTTTTTGGAGGGCTGAGAAATGGAAATTGTCGAAACCAAAACAATTGAAAATATTATTACGAAAGCAACCGTGTGTCGGTTGGGACTTGTGGACGGAAATCAACCGTATGTGATCCCCCTGAGCTTTGGTTACCATGATAACACGCTCTATTTTCATACCGGAAAAAAGGGCAGGAAGATGGAAATTCTTAAAAAGAACAACAGGGTGTGTTTTGAAATGGAGGCCGATCTGGAAATCATACCGGCAGACAACCCATGTAAATGGAACATGCACTACAAGAGCGTGGTGGGTTACGGTCGCGCATTAATTCTGGAAGATCCGGCAGAGAAACGAAAAGCGCTGGATGTGATTGTCCGGCACTACGGCGGGACGTTGATGGAATATGATGGAAAACGGGTTGACGGACTGGCCGTCATCAAGGTGCCGATCGACAGCATGAAAGGAAAGGAGTCGAAAGTATAAAGTTAGCAGGGTGCAGGGGACAGTTGTTAGAAAATATCGCCCAATTCGTCAAGCATACGGGAATCTCTCAAGCGTCGCAGTTCCCCTTCGGCGGTCAGGTCGTAATGAATCGGGGTGATGGTGATTTTGTTCCGTTTAAGGGCTGCCGAATCGTTGTCCGGATTTCCGTTTTCGATGAAGGTTTCACCGCTCAACCAGTAATAAACATTTCCCCTGGGATCGCGACGTTTTTCAAAACGCTCCTCAAAGCGGCTGGTTCCCTGTCTCGCCAAACACACCCCGGAAATCTCTTCAGCGGAAACAGGGGGGATATTGACGTTGAGGGCGGTGCCGTCTTTAAGACCGTTTTCCGAAAGAAAACCGACTATTTTCAGGCTGAAACGGGCGGCAAAGGAAAAATCGGGGGTTCTCTGAATCCCCAAGGAGATAGCCGCCGAAGGGATACCTAAAAATGCTCCTTCCGTGGCCGCTGAAACTGTTCCGGAATAAAGGATGTTGATCCCCACATTGTTTCCCAGATTGATGCCTGAGAGAATGATATCCGGGGGCGGATCAAGAATTTCCTGGACCGCTATTTTGACACAGTCCGCCGGCGTGCCGCTCACGGCATGGCCAAAGAAGGCGCCGTTTTTGTTGATCGTTTTGACGCGGATGGGATCCACAAGGGTAATGGCGTGTCCCACGGCACTCATTTCCGCTTCAGGTGCGACAATATGAAGGTCATGGTCGCTTTTGAGGGCCTGGTGCAGTGCATAGAGCCCGGGTGCATGAATCCCGTCATCATTGGTCAGAAGTATTTTCATTTTTCAGGGTGCGTTCCTGTTGCTTCCCAAAGACGTTTCTTGTATATGGTTATCTTAACCCATTTTGCACAAGAATGCTAATTTTAAGGTCACCTGTAAGCACGGAAGAATACAAACACCATGTCCACACAATTAAACTCCCAGACGACCCTGCACCAGGGACGGGTTTTTCGATTGGTGCGGGAAAATGTGACCCTCGAAAACGGTGTGGTTGCGGAATTGGATGTGATTCGCCATCCGGGGGCCGCAGCCATTGTTCCGTTTTTGGATCATAACACCCTGTTATTAATCAAACAATACCGCCACGCTGCCGGAGGCTTTATCTGGGAGATTCCCGCTGGAACAATTGATTCAGGCGAGTCACCACTGGCATGTGCCAAACGGGAATTGACTGAAGAAACCGGCTTTTCCGCCGAAAGTTGGGAAAAGATCGGGGAAATAACACCCCTTCCCGCTTATTCCGATGAACGCATTCATATTTTCAGCGCAACAAATCTTACCCCTGCCAAACAGCATCTTGATCAAGATGAAATCCTGGATGTTCATGAAGTCTCTTTTGACGACGCTCTTTTGATGATTCGAAACAATCAAATCCAGGATGCAAAGACCATTTCAGGATTGTTCATGGCAAGCCTTAAAATGAAGGATTTTTAAAAAATGGGTTCACTTCGAGATCTGTTAACCCGTTCACCGGTGAAGGTATCCGCTCCCTGTCGGGTGGATGCAGGCGGCACCTGGGATATCAAGGCACTGGCCCTTCCCCTTGAGCGAAAGACGCCTGCCACCGTTAACATGGCCCTCACCCTCAGAACTACCGTAACCCTTCGCCCTTATGAAGACCGGCAGGTGAAAATATTTTCAAGGGGATTTTCCCACACCGAAACCGCTTTTTCGGATCGGTTGCCTTTTGATTCGCCATTCGGTCTTTTTTTTGCCGCGGTGTCCTACTTCGGGTTTCACGGTCTGGAAATAGAGATTGATTCGCAATCCCCGGTAAAATCGGCTCTTGGTGGATCCAGCACGGCCCTTGTTGCACTTTTGGGAGCACTCCGGGAAGTGGGCGCTTTGCGGAATCGTCGGGCGCTTTCAAGAGAGGAAATCCTTCACCTGGCCTACCATCTGGAAGACAGCGTCAGCGGTGGAAACTGCGGCATTCAGGATCAGGCCGCGGCCGTTTATGGCGGCGTCCATCTTTGGAAATGGCATTTTGGACAAGCAGCCAAGCCGTTGACCGGAATTTCCTTGTTGGATAAGAAAGGCCGGGGAACCCTTTCAAACCATATACTGGTGGCATACAGCGGAAAAAGCCATGTCGCCGCTCAAACCAACCGTAAATGGGTCACCGATTTTCTCTCCGGCAAAACACGTTCCGGATGGATCAAAGCCAATGAATCAGTGCATTCTTTTGCACGCGCCATTCAGGTCTGGGATTGGGAACGGGCAGCGTCTTTCCTTCGGGAGGAGATGGCTGTTAGAAAAGAGATCACCCCGGAAGCTCTGGACGCTGTGACGGAAAAAATGGTAACGTTGGCGGAGAACGCCGGCTGCGGGGGCCGTTTTGCCGGCGCCGGCGCCGGCGGGTCGGTTTGGGCGCTGGGAAGAAAAAGTAATATCAATACGCTGAAACGCCAATGGCAAGAACTGCTGGCACCTGTAGAAGAAGCTCAAATACTTGACGCCGGGATTGATTCTGAAGGATTACGCGTGGAGTAGAAACTTTATTGTTAATTGACGGTCTGCCGGTACACCATTCCGAACGTCCCTGTTTCAAAAAGGCCTTTTAGTTCCGCCAGAAGGGTGTTTGTGGCCTGCTCCACCATGAGGATGTCCAGTTCGGACACCAGGTCCATATCCAGACTACTGATTTCTTCTTCCAAATCTTCAAACTGGGTCAAAAACGCTTCATCTCTAAGGGTTTCGCTGATGGCGCCATGTACGTCAATGATGGTGCCGACGCAGTGTTGCACCCTGAGCCGATATTGATCTGTAATATTCATCTGTTTCCTTAATTATCCTTTACCAAGTTCATTCAGGGTTTCCATAAAAGCCCCGTAAAAATTTTCGTGGTTCCAAACGGCCGCCCTCAAAATTCCGGAAAATTCATCGATATCCTTGGGGTTCACCACCAGATCGGCGCTCAATCCGAAAGCCGTCATGCGATCCATCGTAGAGAACCCTTTGCTCAGGAGAACCAGAAAGCTCTTTCTGCGGGTGTGCATGGAAAGCCGATTCAGGTAATGAAGAATCGGGCTCTGGGCCCAGGGGATACCTTCAAAATGTTCTGAAAGAACCAGGAGATCAAAAAGATGAAAGCGCATTTTGCTGATGGCTTCCCCAGCGTCTTTTACCAGGACCGGTTTGTGAAGCAATCCTTCAGTGGCTTCCCGAATCCTGTTATCCGCTTCGGCTTTGCTTACCATCAATAGGGCGAGTTTTGCGTTCTCTTCATAAAAGTCCAGGGAAAAAGGATCCTCATCGCGATATTCCGAATCCTCTTCAGGGAACGCCGAATCCAAATCCGGCATTTCCTGGAACAGGGGTGTTTCAGGGTCAGATTTGGATTTTTCAATGGTAATTTTGCTTTTGCACTTGGGGCAGTTAGCCGCAACAGAGCCCGTTTCGGGAACTTTCTCATCAGGGATTTTAAGCCTGGCCTGGCAATTAGAGCAGACAACTTCCATTTTTACCTCCTAAGGCCGGTTCTTTTTCCCATATCCGGTATCCACCGTCAAGTTTTCGATGGTGGTTGTCTTTTCGCCCCTGGCCGATTTTGCAGAATCAATGGCCCGGCTTACAATGGCTTTCCTGGATGCATAGCTCATGGCGGTTTCTTCTGTAATCAGCCCTTCTTTGTAAAGCCCCACGATGGATTGATCAAAGGTCATCATGCCGTAGGTATTGCCACCCTGAATGATTTCATAAAAGGTTTTCCCCTCTGACTCACCGTTTAAAATGGAATCCCGGACCCTCAGATTTGCCAGCATGATTTCAAAAGCGGCAACACGTCCCCCCCCCACTTTGGGGAGCAGGCGTTGGCAGGCAATCCAGCGCAGGGTGTCCGCCAGTCGCACGCGAATCTGGACCTCTTGTTCCTTCTCGAAAAGACCTATAAAGCGGTTGATGGTCTGTCCCGCGTCTACCGTATGCAGGGTGCTGAAAACAAGGTGGCCGGTTTCAGCGGCGGTCAACCCGATATCGGCAGTTTCCGTGTCTCTCATTTCTCCCACCAGGATGACCTTGGGCGCCTGCCTGAGGGCGGCCCTCAGACCGGAGGCAAATGTATCGAAATCAACGCCCAGCTCTCGCTGGTTAAAAGTTGATTTCTTCTGTGAATGCACAAACTCCACGGGATCTTCCAAGGTCACCACATGAACCGAATCATCCTCATTGATTTGATCCAGAACAGCCGCCAAAGAGGTGCTCTTGCCGGAGCCCGTGGCGCCGGTAACCAGCACAATGCCATTTCTTTCCTTTGCCATCTTGAAGAAAGCGGGGGGAAACCCCATTTCTTTCACCGTCGGCACCCGCGTGGACAACTGCCGCATGACAATGGAATAACAACCCCGCTGGGAGAAAATGTTGACCCTGAAACGGGCCTTTCCCGCCAGTTGATAGGAAATATCACATGACCCCTGGGAAAGTAAATTCTTAATCAAACGACGATCCCCCTTCACCAGGTTGAGAGCGATGGCCTCGGTTTGAAACGCCGTCAGTTTTTTCGGTAGCGGCCCCGTGATAACGGGTTTCAACTGGCCCGAAGCTTCCACCTGGCAGGGTTTATCCACTGTGAAGTTGAGATCCGACACATTGTCGTAGGCCTTCAGCATCGATGTTAATATATAGTCCAGTTCCTGCTGTTTCATGGCGGCGTCTCCCGTTCCCCTCCGATTTCTGACGGCCTTTTTCATTCCTGCCGTATTTCGTACATAGGGCCAAAAACATCTACACTTCGGTAA
Source organism: Desulfatiglandales bacterium (assembly GCA_963663335.2). Classification (GTDB taxonomy): domain Bacteria; phylum Desulfobacterota; class DSM-4660; order Desulfatiglandales; family Desulfatiglandaceae; genus NaphS2. The sequence goes on from CAXXLN010000002.1 coordinate 2,936,135, forward strand.
AATCCTGCGGGGGATTTTTGAGATAAGGAAGGAATTTGGTTTTGTCGTTACTTTTGCTGTAAGCATCGTCACCGCTTATTCTTCCCTTTGAAAGATGTTCCATAATGGCGTCGTCCAGGGTCTGCATGCCAAATTTTTTCCCGGTCTGCAACATGGACGGAATCTGAAATGTTTTTCCCTCACGAATCAGGTTCCTGACCGCCGGATTGGCAATCATAATTTCCAGTGCCGCCACCCGGCCCTTTTTGTCGATCCGTTTGAAAAGATTCTGGGCCACCACAGCCCTGAGGCCGTCAGAAAGAGTATTGCGGATCTGTTCCTGCTGATTGGTTGGAAACACCTCGATCACACGGTCCACGGTCTTGGCGGCACTGGTGGTATGAAGGGTGCCGAAAACCAGATGCCCCGTGGCTGAAGCCTCAATGGCCAGTGATATGGTTTCCAGATCCCGCATTTCACCCACCATGATAATATCTGGGTCCTCGCGCAGGGCGCCCCTCAAAGCAGCGGAAAAGGAGTTGGTGTGAAGCCCCACTTCACGGTGATTGACGATGGCTTTCTGGCTCTTGTGAACAAACTCAATGGGGTCTTCAATGGTCAAGATGTGGTCTTTTCGGGTCCTGTTGGCTTCGTCAACGATGGCCGCCAGGGTGGTTGATTTTCCGCTTCCGGTAGGCCCGGTCACCAGAACAAGCCCTCTGGGCAGAGAGGCCAATCGCTTGACGATGGGCGGTAGACCCAGCTGCTCACAGGTGAGAATCTCAGAAGGAATTTCCCTGAAAACCGCTCCAACACCGTTTTTCTGTTGAAAAAAATTGGCCCGGTAGCGCGCCAGTTCAGGAATTTCATAAGCAAAATCCACGTCTCCGGTTTCTTCAAAAACCTTTACCTTCTCTTCCGGCGCAATTTCATAAAGCATTCCTTTCAGCATATCATTCTCAAGGATCTTGTATTTTACCCGTTCGAGTTCACCCTGTATTCGCAGCACGGGTTGCTGACCCGACATGAGATGAAGGTCCGATGCCCCTTGATCATTCATCAATCTGAAAAATGCATCAATCTGCGCCATAATATCCTACCCTCTGAATTCATGATGATCCATGGAATAAATTGGTAAAATCATTAACCATACAAAGCGCTTCTGTCAACCCTAAAAGGCAGGAATAGACCCTTCATCAGCAGGGTCATTGATTGACCAGCCATTGCGGAAAACCTGCCAAAACGTCACCATTCGCCCGTCACCCGAGGATCTACCGGTCAAGAAATTGTATTGACAAGCGCTCAGCCCTTTGATAATTTTTTGTAATAGCCACTTCGAAAAGGCGATCCTTGCAAAAGAAGACGTCTATTTCTAACGGCGCTCTTTATCAGATGTGAACTGAGGGAAACAAAATTCCTTAAGGTTTAACCGCCTGGATCGGCATAACGGGTTTGACCGGGACGGTGACATTATCTGCTTCAAACGGTTTATGGTGGAAAACCATTTTGCTGGATGGTTTTCCCGAAACGAGCCCTTATGATATGAAGCCGCGGGGTCTTTTGGTTTTTTCCAAAAGGCCCTTTTTTGTTGGGGTGGCAAAAAGTTAAAGCGAAAAAAAGGAGGAGCAAAGATGGCGGATGGGAAAGTGACAATTGGCGACTTACAAAAGAAAACTCAGGCAGGTCAAAAGATCTCCATGATGACCGCCTATGATTATCCAACGGCAAACCTGGTGGATCAGGCTGAAATCGACACGATTCTGGTCGGCGATTCCCTGGGTATGGTAGTTCTGGGCTACGATTCGACAGTTCCGGTGACCATGGACGAAATGATTCACCACTGTAAAGCTGTCCGCAGGGGCGCAAAACGGGCTTTTTTGATCGGGGACATGCCCTTTATGTCCTATCAGGTGAGCATTGAAAAGGCAGTGGAAAACGCCGGACGCTTCATCAAAGAAGCCGGGTGTGAATGCGTTAAACTTGAAGGGGGAACCGAAATGGTGCCGGTAGTGAAAGCCATCACCGATGCCGGGATTTCCGTTTGTGCGCACATCGGGTTAACCCCCCAGACCGCAACAAAATTGAGCGGATTTAAGGTTCAGGGAAAAGATGCTGAAGGCGCCAGAAAGCTGGTCCAGTCCGCCATTGACTTGGAGGAGGCCGGGGCTTTTATGATCGTCCTGGAATGCATTCCCGACCCGGTGGCGAAAAAGATAAGCGACGTGCTTCAAATTCCCACCATCGGTATCGGCGCGGGCAAATATTGTGACGGGCAGGTGTTGGTCTACCATGATCTGGTCGGGCTTTTTGAACGGTTTACGCCCAAAATGGTCAAACAGTATGTGAACCTGGCGCCCCAGATCCGTGAAGCCCTGATCCAATACAAACAAGAGGTGGAAGAGGGAACATTTCCGGGTCCGGAACACAGTTTCGCCATGAAAGAGGAAGAGGCGGGAAAGATATAGAATCGGGGGGGTGTATCATGAATTTTCTAATCGTCGGACCGGGGGCAATGGGATGCCTGTTCGCCGGGCACCTCAAGAGGGCCGGGCATCAGGTGGTGATGCTCGATTACAGGGAAGACCGGGCCAGAGAGATCAACCTTAACGGCATTTCCCTGGAAGGCGTTGAAGGAAACTTCAAAGTTCAGGTGGCCGCCGTTACGGAAAAACCCTCACAGAAAATTCACGTGGCACTAATCTGCGTTAAGGCCTATCAAACGGACGAGGTCGCTCGAGCACTTTCTTCGTGGCTTGATTCCGACGTTATGGTGCTGACCCTCCAAAATGGCCTCGGCAACCTTGAAATCCTGAAAGAAACCTTGGGCGAAGAGCGGGTCCTGGGGGGTGTTACCGCGGAGGGGGCAACACTTCTCGGTCCGGGTCATGTACGCCATGCCGGGCGGGGCCCTACGATCATCGGCCCGGCAGGAGTAGATGGAAGACCTTCACCAAGCATTGTTTCCGCTTTTGCCGATGCCGGTTTTGATATTCGTGCCGTGGACGCAGTGGAAGACCTGATCTGGGGCAAATTGATCGTAAATGTCGGCATCAACGCCCTGGCGGCCATCACAAGACTTAAAAACGGCCGACTGCCGGACATTAAAGGTACGCATCAGGTGATGAAAAAAGCGGTTGGCGAAGCCGTGAAGGTTGCCCATCAGAAAGGTATCCATCTGCCGTTTCCCGATCCGGTTGAGAAGGTTCTGGAAGTGTGCCGCGGTACTGCCGACAATATCGCGTCCATGCTGCAGGATGTATTGGCCCAACGGGCGACGGAAATCCGGTTCATCAATGGGGCCATTGTGGCGGAAGGTCAAAGACTGGGCATTGAGGCACCTGTCAATTTTACCCTGAGCTGCCTGGTTGAAGCACTTCAGGATACCTACGATGAGGCCATAAGGACATAAAGATATCGGTGAAAGACCGATTTTCAGTTGGGGGAAACCAACAGCTTCTGGTCCGGTTTGATGGGGTCTTTCACTGTCAACTGATTCAATTTACAGAGCACCTCCACCGTAAGCCCGTATTTGCCGGCGATTCCGGAGAGGGTGTCTCCCGGGCGGACGATATGATATGATTCCCGGGAGTTTGATTTGTTTGAAGCGGCTCTGTTTTCATGCAATTCGGGGGAGATATTTTCAATACGGGCGATCTTGGTCTCCAGTGTTTCCAGCCGCGCTTCAATTCGCGCAAGACTGGCTTCCAGGGAGTCTGCACCCTCCCTTGATTCTTTATTGTCAAACGCGGTGGCCAGGACAACAATCAGAATAAGGGAGGCAATGGCAATTGCCAGCAACCATTTCATATGAGGGTTGCGTTTCACTCGGCCGGCACGCCCGAGCCTTTCATTTCTGGGAATGTAATCCAATTCGTCCACCATGCCGGACATGAATTCCGGCCCAGCTTCATCAACGGCTTCATCCCTGTATCGGTTATCGGTTTTATCGTTCATTTAGAAATCTCTGGTGACTTATTGACTTAAAACTTTGTGGCTTGGCGCCTTTGCGTGAGACCTTTTTTGGTTTCGCCTCCAACGGTTTAGAATAATCGGAATCGAGCGCGGTGTAAATGAAAAAAGCCCGCCGAACAGTCAATCATGACATCTGCTCGGGGGCTTTTCGAACTCCGTACTTTGTTTTTTCCGGGTAGCCCTTAACTTGCCGCCGGTTTTGCCGCCGCCAAGGATTTATCGTGATAGACGATCTTCGCTTTGCTTTTCAGTGTATCGACATAATCGTTCAGCATTTTTTCCTTCTGCACTGACAGGAGGTGATTCACAATGGATGGTTTGGCTTCCGCCAGAGAGACCATCCCTTCAGGTTTTTTGAACTGTTCCGGATTTTCATCATAAAATTTTTGGATTTCCGCATCCGTCGGAGCACTCAGACCGGCCACCCGGGCCTCCAGCAGTTTCCTGATTTTAAGATCTTTGCTAATGGTTTGGGCCAGATCCTTTTCTGAAAGACCGATGCCCTTGAGATAGGCTTCAAAGTTCGTGTCCGGGGGGAGGGACGTCTTCAAATCCTTCATCACTTTTTCGACTTCACTCTTTTCTATGGTAATCTTCTGATCTTTCGCGGCTTTTGTGAGCAGGATCTCAATAATCATGTTCTGAAGGACCCTGCTGTCCATGTTGCTCCTGATTTGCGCCAGTTGTTCCGGCGGAAGCGCTGCCCCTTGAGACCCCAGAAACAGGTCGATTTTATGGTCCACATCACCGCGGGTAATCTTCGTATCTCCAACCGTGACCAGCAGTCTGTTTTTATCGTCCTTTGTGTTCAGTGCCCAGCCGTTCAAGGCTAACGCGCCCACAACCGCCACCACGACGGAAATGAGAATCCCTTTTGTCCAAGCCCTTTTTCCTATTTTCATGATACCTTCCTTTCATGTTTTGAGGTTTAATGATGCTATCTGCCATTTGCAGACACAATCTAGGGCATGGATCTTTCAGAAACCTTTCGAGGCCATTACATTGGTGTAATTTTTTAAAGATTTATAAACCCAGGTTTTCGTTGACCAGGACCACCTTGATACGCCCCTTCGGAAAGGACTTTTCCGTAATGGTCCAACTGTTGCAAATACGCTCAGGGCTTTTGCACTCTTCACATATCCCGGTTTTGGCGCATGGCGTCTTCTTATTCAGCCGCATGGCATTTACAGGCGCTGCATACTCTTTGATCCGCTCGATGGCGGCTTCCAGATCTTCCACAACCTTGTTTCGCCCCACCATCACCACCACGTTTCTGGGACCAAAGGTAATTCCCGCCACCCGGTTTCCGATCATATCCAGGTTCACCAGTTCGCCGGAACGGGTAACGGCATTGGTTCCGGTGATAAACAGATCCACCAAAAGAGCCTGTCTTCTTCTCTCCAGGCTATCTTCAGGCGATAGGGATTTATCAAAGGTATCCAGAATCTCAGCTTTTGGATAGCCCTTGAGCATATCGTAAAGCTCACTGACCACAAACGTCATGGAGCCCCCCCAGGAAATACTTTTAGGAGCGAGTTTGGGCAGAATCTTGTCCATCACCACACGGCCCGCTTCACGGGCATTGTCCGCGATGAAGACTTCAAAATTGTTGGATTCCAAGGCCTCCTTCAGATTTCCAAGACGAAGTTGCCAGTAATTCCGGATCGGTTTTTCCATTGTTTTTCCCTTTCCTTTTTGAAAATAGAAATGATATTTTCTTTCTAGAGCCTAACGGCGCACCGGTACGCCAAGCCCAACGCCTTGATACACCTCTCCGGCTCAGCAAAAACCGGAAAGCCAAGGGATTCCAGCCGTTTTGTCACATCTCGCGTCATGTCAACATTGGGGCCGTAAACCCAGGTTACCACCGGTTTCCGGCCATTTTCTTTGAGTGCCTCATATCCTTCCATATAGGCTTTGGTATTCTTCCCTTTGGCATCCGCCCAAATGACATTGAACAGACTGTCCACGTTTTCGTCGTTGATAACCGCTTTCAGTATTTTGGTGTAAACCAGGGAAAAATCCTTTACGGAGGGGATCATGGGGCCGATGTCAACCGGAACATGGCCCAGGCCGGGAAACATATCCTCCAGCATTCGGGACGTATCCGTTGATAAGGAGGCCCGAACCAGGCCGTGTCTGGCGCCCTCATCCAGGGCTGCAACCCCGACGGCACCCGTGTAACTCACCATTCCGAAACGGTTTCCCTCAGGCAGTGGCTGGGAAGCGAAAAAACGCGGCATTTCGAACATTTCACTGAATTGGTTTAGTCGCAATACCCCTGCCTGACGGCATACCGCATCAAAAACCTTGTCATCAATGGCCAGGCTTCCGGTGTGGGAGGCCGATGCCTGAGCGCCTTCTTTCGTGGCACCCAGTTTGAGAAGCAGCAGCGGTTTTTTTGAGGCCACCCTTTTGCAGACCTCCAGAAAACGCGGCCCATCTTTGACGCTCTCCACATAGACGCTGATGACCCGTGTATCGACGTCGTTTTCCAGATACTCCAGGAAATCGCATTCATCCAGATCGCATTTATTGCCAAAATCGCAGATTTTGCTGATACCGTAACCCAGATCTCCATAAGCATAGGCCTGGGGATTGATCATGCCGGTTTGAGAGCAAATGGAAACCCCGCCCTTCTTGAATCGGTAGTATCCGGCATCATAGGGACAGGGATTAAAGCCGTTCATGGCATTTGCGATACCGGCGGTGTTGGGCCCGATAATGCGAACGCCCAATGATTCTGCAAGATGAACCACCTCCTCCTGCAACCGGGCCCCTTCCGCGTCTCTTTCCGCAAAACCATCCGCCACCAGAACAATGGATTTGATCCCCTTTTCCGCACACTCTTTGATAACGCCCGGAACATAACGGGCATTGATCATCACCAGGGCAAGATCGGCTTTCCCCGGGATCTCCTTTGGAGACGCATGGACCGTAAAGCCCAGAACCTCTTTGTAAGCGCCGGGATTCACCGGATAGATGTTCCCCTTGTAACCGGCTTCCAGCAGGGACTTGATGACCACATATCCACCGAATACACCTTCTTTGAAAGAACCGATAACCGCTACACCTTCAGGCTCAAAAAATGTTGCAAGGTCGCTAATTTTGGGTTTGTCTTGAGACACTAGATCCTTTTCCTCCACATTTCGGTACATTCTTGCCCCTGTGCGCCATTGGGGTAAGAACCCGTTATGATTTTTCCTCTATAATTTCATCAATATCCTGGCACCCGCAAAACCGATGAAGACGGAGGTAGCGGCCACCATCTGGTTTTGATCATAAAACTCAAACCCGATCAAAACTGCCAGCAAAACAAATAAAAACCCTACGATCTTAGGTCTTTTGATGTGTTTCAATATATAATCCGAAAGAAACAGGCTTATCCAGAACAATACAAATGCCAGGATGCCGATCACCCACAATTTCATATTTCCATCCATTTTATGCCACTTCCGTTCAAATACAAAAAATTTTGAACGGCATAGTATCAGATCAATTTCAAAAAATCAGCTTTTTCGTCGCCATGAACTCAACCAGATGCCCTGATCGGACAATTGTGCACAATTGAATCACACACTGATAATATGACATGAGAGGGGGTTTTTGATGACGGGCAAAAAAAAATGGAAAGAAATTACTTGAAACGCCAGAACAAGAGATTACACATAATCCCCACGATTAAACTTGAATATCTCAACGCTGGATGTGACCAATGCGTTATTCAGGACCTCTTTCAGGCCCTCTACTTCCGGCAGTGAATCCAGAATTGGAACCAGTACATCTTTTTCACTTTCCAGCTTTTCAATTAAGGGATGGACATCTCTAAGACCGGCCCGGGAGTCCATCAACTTGTTCCGGTATTCTTCAAGGAGATCCAGAAATTTCTCCGTTCGTTCAACAAGGGGGTCGTTTTGAACATTGAAAAGAGTATTAAACTGAACCTGTGCGGCACTGTTTATCATCTGAGGTTTCTTGCTCCTTTCTATATTCTTGGAAGGGTCATCATCAATGGCTTCCCTGAGCATAGCTCGGAATTCATCTACAATCGGTTTCTCATTCGAAGAAGTCTTCCCGGAATATTGTGTCTTTAGAAGTTCCTGACTGGGATCGATTTTCATGGCGTTTGTTTCTCCTTAGGTTTCTTCATTACTCTATATAACGGCAGAAACATGGAAAAACTAAAGCCAAAATCCCAATGACAATCCTGAACCATTTTTCGTTTCAATGTTTTTGCAACAACCGTGCTGAATTCTGATGAAAACAAATTTTGCATGACATATAAAAGAGTTATGTTGAATTTCTTGGAAACCTAGACAAAATCACCCGGCACAAACAGGCAACATTTTCCTATTCGAGAATTTTAGTTGCCTACAATATTTCGGGAAATCGGTCACCGCCGGCTCTTTTTCTTGGGTGTCTTTCCCATTTTTTTCCTGCCTTTTTTCTTTTGTTTGGACTTTGCCTTCCGCTTGACTGCGACTCATGTCGGTTTCTTTGAGGTCACGCTTTCGGAGGGTATTATCAATTAATATTTTGAATTACCGGACGATACGGCCCGCCCTTGCGTTTTGGGAATGAGCCGTGATATAAAGACAATTGTCAATACAAATGACACTATATGGGCGAACAGCCCGATCTGCTTCTGTTTTCGCTGGAGCGTCGCATGGCCCGACCGTTTCATTCCATCTATTCCCACGGGTTTATCCGATCCGCCGTCTGTGTACCGTCCCTGCGTGTGGCGGATCCCGTCTACAATATGGAACAGACGTTGCGGCTCGCCCGTCGCGCATCCGATCATCATGCGGCCATGGTACTCTTTCCGGAACTGGGGATTTCCGCCTTTTCCAATGAAGACCTGTTTCACCAGGACGCGTTGCTGGAAGCGGTTCGGGAAACCCTGGCCCTGCTTATAAATGAGAGTCGGGAGCTGTCTCCCGTACTGCTGGTGGGTGCCCCCCTTCGCTTTCAAGGGATGCTGTTCAACTGCGCCCTGGTCGTCTACCGGGGAAAGATCCTGGGGATTGTACCGAAAACCTACCTTCCCAATTATCGGGAATATTACGAAAAACGCCAGTTTGTCTCCGCTCGAAATGCGCTGGAACCGGAAGTCCGGTTTCAAGGGCAATCCGTTCCTTTCGGCAACGATCTGATTTTTCAAGCCATTAATTTTGCGGGATTTGCGCTGCATGTTGAAATCTGTGAGGACATGTGGGTGCCCATTTCTCCCAGCACTTATGGGGCTCTGGCCGGCGCCACAGTGCTGGCAAACCTGTCTGCCAGCAACATAACGGTGGGCAAAACCGATTACCGGCGCCTCTTGTGTGCATCCCAGTCGGCCAGATGCATTGCGGCATACCTCTATTCCGCTGCCGGGTACGGGGAGTCCACCACGGATCTTGCCTGGGACGGGTATGCCATGGTTTATGAAAACAATGTGCTGCTGGCTGAAACGAACCGATTTCAAACGGAAGAACAAATCATTTTTGCCGACATTGACCTGGAGCGCCTGGTCCAGGACCGGATGCGTACCACCAGTTTTCAGGATTCGGTGGTGGAACACAGCGAGCGCCTTAGGACAATGCGCCGGATTTCTTTTGAATTTGAGGTTCCAGGCGATGAAGTATCGCTGATGCGGGAAATCCCCCGTTTTCCTTATGTGCCCGAAAACTCGTCTGCGCTGGATGACCGCTGTTATGAGGTTTACAATATTCAGGTTCAGGGCTTGATGAAGCGTATGTCGGCGGCGAACGTCCAAAAGGTTGTGATCGGTGTGTCAGGGGGGCTTGACTCCACCCAGGCGTTGATTGTTGCCGCCAGAACCATGGACGGTCTGGGTCTTCCGCGCAGCCATATCCTGGGTTACACCATGCCGGGGTTTGCCACCAGTGAGACTACCCATAGTAATGCACGCCGATTGATGAAAGCGCTCGGTATCACGGCCCGGGAAATAGATATCCGGCCGGCCTGTCTGCAAGTTTTCAAAGATATCGGTCATCCGTTTGCGCAAGGTGAGAATCGTTACGATGTGACCTTTGAAAATGTTCAGGCGGGTCAGCGTACCGCCCATCTTTTCAGACTGGCCAACTTTCACGACGCCATTGTACTGGGAACGGGGGATTTGAGCGAACTCGCCCTGGGGTGGAGCACCTACGGCGTCGGGGACCAGATGTCCCATTACAATGTCAACGGATCAGTTCCCAAAACCCTTATTCATCACCTCATCCGGTGGGTGGTCGGAACCGAACAGTTCAATGAGGAAACCGGCATTGTTCTCGAGGCCATCGCGGGAACTGAGATTTCCCCGGAGCTGATACCCCACGAACATGGCAACCGGGAAAAACAACCCTCTCAGAAAACCGAATCCACCATCGGCCCCTATGAGCTCCAGGACTTCAGCCTCTATTACGTCACCCGTTTCGGTTTTCGGCCCAGCAAAGTGGCTTTCTTGAGCTATTGCGCATGGCGTGACAAAACCCGTGGCGTCTGGCCGGAGATTCTGCCGCCAACGCACCGACATGAATATGATTTACCCACCATCAAACGGTGGCTGGCGGTATTTTTATACCGCTTTTTCAAAACCAGTCAGTTTAAAAGATCGGCACTCCCCAACGGCCCCAAAGTGGGCTCGGGAGGGTCCCTTTCTCCCCGCGGGGACTGGCGTGCGCCCAGTGATTCTGAAGCCACCGTATGGCTTGACGAGTTAAACCGAAACGTCCCCGATTAATTAATAGATTTTCAAAATGAACTAAGGAAGCGTAATTCGTAATGACCGGTATTTTTGAAATATACGTACAGACCCATTTTTCCGCTGCACATGCCTTAAATGGATATCCCGGAGATTGTGCCCGCCTTCATGGGCACAACTGGATCATTGATGTTTTTGTCCGGTGCAGAAAACTCGATGAGATTGGTATCGGCATTGATTTCAGGGAGATCAAGGATAGCGTAAAGGGCGTCCTGAAAAACCTGGATCATTTTAACTTAAACGAACTGCCGGCGTTTCAAAAAGTAAACCCAACCTCCGAAAATATCGCCAGATTTTTATACCGGGAATTGAGCGCACAACTCAACACAGATGATATCACCGTTTCCAGAATCAAGGTTTCGGAAACCCCCGGCGCCGGTGCTTTCTATTGGGAGGAGGATTCATGACGCTTCGCGTGAATGAAATATTTTACAGCATTCAAGGGGAATCCTCCTATGCCGGTCGGCCCTGCGTGTTTGTTCGGTTGACCGGGTGCAACCTGAGATGCTCCTACTGCGACACCCGGTATGCGTATGAGGAAGGGGCCATAATGGAGGTCAACCATGTTTTTGAGCAGATCGCGCCCATGCAGTGCCGGTTGGTTGAAATCACGGGCGGAGAACCTCTTATGCAGGAAAAAACCCCTGTTCTGATTGAAAGCCTGCTGGAGGACGGATATGAGGTCCTGCTTGAAACCAACGGGAGTTTTGATATCAGTCGGGTGGATGATCGCTGTGTGAAAATAGTGGATATCAAATGCCCTTCCAGCGGTATGAGCGATCATATGGACATGGAAAACCTGAACAGACTTTCGCTTCATGATGAAATCAAATTTGTTCTGGGAACCCGTGAAGATTATGAATATGCCAGTGAGATCCTGAACCATATGAATTCCCGTTCGCCCAAAATCAATTCCGTCAATTTTTCCCCTGTCTTCGGTCAATTGCAGCCGGAAACCCTGGCGGAATGGATCCTGGCGGATCACCTGGCGTGCCGACTGCATCTTCAGCTCCACAAATATATCTGGGGGCCCGAGGCAAGGGGGGTTTAAAGACAAATGCCGGAATCTAAAGAAAAAGCCATTGTGCTGTTAAGCGGAGGCCTGGATTCAACCACCGTTGCGGCCATTGCCCTTTCGGAAGGATATGCGGTTTTCGGTCTCAGCTTTCGATACGGGCAGCGTCACGCGGTGGAACTGGAAGCGGCCGCGAAAGTGGCCCAAAGTTTGAGAGTGACGGAGCATCTGGTCATCGACATGGACCTTCGAAAAATAGGCGGCTCCGCCCTCACGGACCACATTGAGGTCCCCAAGGATCGCCTTGAGGGATCTGATGAAATTCCGGTAACGTATGTGCCCGCTCGGAATACCATATTTCTGTCCTATGCCCTTGCATGGGCGGAGGTATTGGGTGCCTGGGATATCTTTATCGGTGCCAATGCGGTGGACTACAGCGGCTATCCGGACTGTCGCCCGGAATACATGGCGGCATTTGAAAAAATGGCCAACCTGGCCACAAAAGCGGGGGTGACGGGCGGCCGGCACCTCAATATCAGAACCCCCATCATTGGCATGAGTAAGGCGGAAATCATCAAAACAGGCCTTAGCCTGGGCGTTGATTACCGCCTGACGCACAGCTGTTACGATCCCGCAATCGATGGAAAAGCCTGCGGCCTCTGCGACAGCTGCCTTTTGCGGAAAAAGGGATTTGAGGAAGCCGGTGTAGCGTGGATCCCCTGAAAATTCCCGGGGACGTGACGCAATCGCGGTTGACTTATGGCGGGATTCCTTTTAAAAATCGTTAAGGTTTTAAACCCAACATCAATTCAATTTATGGAGGTAACATCATGAAAATCGGATTTCGCATTCTGGTGGTATTAAGTTTGCTGGTGTTTATTGCAGGGGTGCCGGCTGCGGCTTTTGGTGCGTCTCCGGCCAACATAAAATTCGGTCACGTGGCCCCCCCCTTTCACGGACAGAGCAAGGGCGTGGATGCATTCGCGGCCTATGTCAAAGAAAAAACCAACGGCAGAATCGATATTGCAACCTTTCCCATGGGCCAGCTGGGCGGTGAACGTTCCATGGCGGAACAGGTCCAGAGCGGCACACTTCAGCTCGGCTCCATTACCACGGCAGTCCTTCAGAATTTTGTGCCGCAAGCGGCCATCCTGGATATGCCGTTTATTTTCCCGGATCGAAAAACCGCATACGCCACCTTGGATGACCCGGAAGTGCAGGAAAAGATATTTTCCTATTTTCCCAAAAAGGGATTTATCGCCATCGGCTGGACCGAAAACGAATTCAGGGATTTCACCAACAACAAAAGACCGGTTCGTAAGCCTGAAGATATCAAAGGGCTCAAGGTCCGGGTCATGAACTCCCCCGTTTATCTGGATACATTCAAGCAACTGGGTGCATCCCCGGTAGGCATACCCTTCCCGGAAATCTACAATGCCCTTCAGACCGGCGTGATTGATGCGCAGGAAAACCCCATCCTCACTTCCGTCCTGATGAAGTTTACGGAAGTCACCAAGAATGTGACCATCACCAACCATTGCCTGACCGAGTGTATCATCATCGTCTCTCCCGATTACTGGGGAACCCTTTCACCGGAAGATCAGCAGATTTTCAGGGACGCCGCCAAAGTGGCCATTGACACCAATCGTAAAGTCAATGCCGAATTGCACAAAAAGCTGCCCAAGAGCGGCATCAGCATCGCGGAATACTGCAAAAAGAACGGGATCGATGTGATTCAGCTGACCCCGGAAGAGCGCAAGGCATTTCAAAAGGCGATGATTCCCGTATGGGACAAGTACCGGAAAAAAATCGGCAATGAAATTTTTGATTTCATGTTGACCAAGATCCAGAAACATCAGCAGTAAAATCAGGCGTAGGGTGTAAGGTGTTTTTCACCAAGCCTTACACCTTGTGCCTTAAACCTTACCCCTTGAAATACTCCACCGCATTACGAAAAATCGCAATCCCCCCGCCTTCTTCCTGTTCCATGCTCTTCCCTTGCCGGGCAAGGGCCAGTTTTCGCCTCGTCCAGTCCGGATGATTGGTAAAATGGTTGAAAGCTTCCGGGTGAGGCATCAGCCCGAAAATACGACCGCTGGGATCGCATATGCCGGCAATATCGGACAGTGCCCCGTTGGGGTTTGAGGGCCAGCGGCCCTCCGCCGGATTACCGTTCTCATCAGCGTATTGCAGTACGACCTGGTTGTTTTGAAAAAGCCGTTTAATGGCACCATCGGCTGCGTAGATTTTTCCCTCTCCGTGCCGAACCGGCAATTCGGCACGGGTCATGCCTCTTGTAAAAACACTGGGTGAATGCGGGTTGACCTTCAGGTTGACCCACGTATCGATAAAATTCCCCGAGTCGTTATGGGTCAGGGCCACTTCCCGATCCTGGTAACGGCCATCAAAACCCGGCAGCAGACCCAGATTGACCAGCGCCTGAAAGCCATTGCAGATCCCCAAAATCAGATTCCCCCCATCCACAAAGGCGTTGAGTGCTTCACCCAGGTGCCGCTTCATTTTTGAGGCCATGAGAACCCCTGCGCCATGATCATCGGCCCAGCTGAAACCGCCCCCGAATACCAGAATTTGATACCCTTTGAGGACCCGGGCGGAACCACTCTGTGCCTTGCCGACCAGTTCGTTGATGTGCATCCTGCGAGAGTCTGCACCGGCCAGATGCAACGAAAAATCGGTTTCATTATCACAATTGAGCCCGTAACCGGTGAGCACCACTGCTTTGACCTTTTTCATATCAAGTCTCCAAAAGGCTCTTTCCACGAATCTTTCAAACGGTGAATGTTTTCCTTCAAAACGGTTTCATGGTTTTCTCCGGTAATGACAAACTCCGGCGACTCGGTTACAATGCCGATCTCTGCCAGCTTCATTCCGGGAAAACATTCTTCAAATGGCGTCCTCATCTCCGGCGCCACCGTTATGACGAACCTTCCGCAGGATTCCGAGTAAAGCTTCTGCGAGGTTGAAAGGCCCGGTGCAGATGGAATTAACGGCAGTTGCACTCTCATTCCCAACGCGCCGCCCATTGCGGCAAGCGCCAGGTGAACGGCCAGGCCACCCCTTGCGACCGCGTGGCAGGAAGAGACCCGCTCATTTTTTATGGCCTGATGAAGCGCACGGTACCGGGGAAGGAATTCTACCGGATAAACCCGGGGGACGTTCAGCCCCACCTGGTCCATCATCTGGTAAAGTTCACTTCCGCCCATCTCATTTCGGGTTTCCCCCAGCACATAGACCAGGTCACCCGGGAATTTGACATCCATGGTAATGGATCGGGTGATGTCTTCCATGACGCTTGAAACCGTAAACAGCAATGTGGGCAATCCCGAAACCTTCCGTCGCTCTCCGAAAGGGCCCTTTAGATTGCCGTCAATATACATGCTGTCTTTTCCGGAAAGAAGAGGAATGCCGTATTGAAGGCACGTGTCCCGAAGGGCCTGATTGGATCGAACCAATTGGGCGGCCTTGTACTTGCCGTCCGGATTTTGAACGGGATCGTATTCAATGGTGGGCCAGCAGAAATTGTCCACTCCTGCCAGATGATCCGGATCCCCCCCCACTGCCAGAACTTTCCTGACGGCCTCGTCCATGGTCGCCGTGGTCATGTGGTATGTATCGATTTTGGAATAGCCGGGATTGACAGCCTGTGATACGGCAATTCCTTTTAGGGATTTGAGCACCGGGCGAATCACTGCAGCATCCGACGGCGTATCCCGCTCTTTTCCCACCAGCGGCTTGATAACGCTGGTCCCTTGAACTTCATGGTCATACTGCCTGGCAATCCAGTTACGGGAACAGATATTGGGCCGTTGAAGCATGGCGTGAAGGAGGGCACCGTGATTCGCCGCTTCCGTGATGACCGGTTCCGTCAATCCGCGCATTTTCGGGGAAATCCATTCCGCATCAAATTCCCACTGCGGAAAGTCCGATTCCAGCAGATCCATTCGAATGTAGGCACAAGTCTCTTCCCGGTATTTCAGGTGCAGAAAACCGGAATCGGTGTATTCCCCGATGACGGTGCTCAAAACGGCATGCTTTTTGGAAAGCGCCATGAAACGCTCCAGATGTTCCGGTTTAACCGCGATGGTCATCCGTTCCTGGGACTCGGACACCCATATTTCCCATTGGTTCAATCCTTCATATTTCAGCGGCACACGGTCCAAATGTACGATACAGCCGTTGCTGAAACGGGCTGATTCGCCCACGGAGGAAGAAAGTCCTCCGCCCCCATTGTCGGTGATAAAGCGGATCAGCCCTTCATCCCGTGCCTCCAGAAGAAAATCGTGCATCTTTTTCTGAGTGTAGGGATCGCCAATCTGCACGTGACCGGCCGGTGTGTTTTCCGAGTAGGTTTCGCTTGCCGCCGTCACACCGTGAATACCGTCTTTTCCCACTCTTCCGCCGCTCATGATGATCAGATCGCCGGGGTTGGTGGTTTTTTCCTGTGACGGCTGACCTTCTACCCGTGACGGCATGAGACCCAAGGCCGTTACAAACACCAGGCATTTTCCCGTAAAACTTTCGTCAAAGAGAAGCAGTCCGTAAGGCGTTGGAATACCGCTTTTGTTGCCGCCGTCCCGAACCCCCTCAATAATACCATCCAACAACCGTCTGGGATGCAGGTGGGGTTCAAGGCTGCCGTGGTAATCCCGGTGGCCCACACAATACCCATACATGCCCAAAATCAGTTTCGATCCCTTTCCCGTTCCCATGGGATCCCTGTAAATCCCCACGATTCCGGTGATGGAACCGCCATAGGCTTCCATGTTGGAGGGGCTGTTATGGGTTTCACCCGTGATGCAATAGTAATGGTCTCCATCAAACCGGGCAACACCGGCGTTGTCCCACAAAACCGAGACCACCCAATCCTTTTCCGCCTGAATTTTCAGGGTCGGCGCTTCAATACAGGTTTTAAAGAGACTGTCGATGGTCTCCCGTACGCCGCTTTGAAGGTCGTGGTAATGGAATTTCCCCCGAAAGGTGTTATGGTTGCAGTGGTCACTTCGCGCCTGGGAAATGTACTCCAGCTCTACATCGGTAGGAAGGTCAAGGCCGACGGCTTTCCTTTCCTCCAAAATATCTTTTCGCAAAAAATACTCCCGAATCACCGGTATGTCACGGTCCTGAAGCGCCAGATTCCGCTCTTTGGAAATGCATTTGAGCGCATCATCACTTTCAATGGACAGGGTTTTCACTTCCGGTTCATGAGAGAGGATAACCTTTGGAATGGGAAATCCAATGCCGTATTCCGAATTCCAGTTTTCCCTGGAAAAAATTTTCCACTGCTGAATGGCTGCGTTGGCCAGAAGCTCCGCCGCAATGCGATGGGCCTGATCTTCTGTGAGGTTTCCCCTGATTTCATAGCATTTTGAGGTATAAACAGCCTCTCCGGATTTGAATTCAACCCCCAGAAGATCTTCAATGGCTTCACGGGCCGTACTTCCTTGGGTATCTCGCACACCGGGGCGAAACCCGACCCAGATTAACCAGTCAAAATCTCTTTGAATCGGAGTATACGCACTTTGTTCGGTGATGGGGTTGGTAAATATCTCCTTTTGAATGCGCGAGAGTTGTTCGGTATCAAAATGGGCGTCAATGGTTAGAACCCGGATGACACGGACATCATCCACATCAAAACCGAAGTACGCTTTTGATTTCTTCAAAATACCGACACCGGATGCGTCCGGCAGCCCGTCTTTCAACCTGATTTCCAGTCTATTTGTCATTGGCACACACCTGCTGCGAGACCTTTGAAAACGCCCCCTTTTGCCCAATCTCGGCGTCAGGCGTAAATTTCAATCCTCGAAATATTCAATATATTCCTGCGGTTGAAATTTGCGCAATCCTTGACCTTGAACAAAATTGGACCTTTTTCAAAGGTCTCGTTTTCTTGAAAATTGTCGAGGAAAAATCTTTCTACCTTGTATCTTGAAAACCGGGGTTTCGTCAACCGCAATTGAGACAAGACCTTTCCCATGATAATCGGGCAACTTGCAATCTGGAATTTTAGTGCATATGTTATTCGCTATCGGACAGCGATAACGCAAGGAGTTATTTAATAATGGAAAAGACAAGAATTGAAAATATGGAAGAAAAGAACGCAAAGCTTCCCAATCAGCAGGAGCTGGAAAAGGAATTGGGGGAATATCTTTCAAAAAAATATGGGGATCGGGTCAAAATCATTTCCCCTTTTGTGGTCCCCAAAAACGATGCAACCGACCCGGATGGAAAAAAGCCGGGAAGCAAAGACTCGGATATGGACAATTTCTATATGATGCCTGAGGAAATGGAATCTTTCCTGGACGGTTTCGTGGTGAAACAGGATCAAGTCAAGGCCGTTCTGGGAACAAAGATTTGTACCCATTTCAACAGGATCAGGTTCAGCAACCAACGGGAAAGCGAAAGCTTTTCAGGCGCCGGCAAAAAATCAGGGGTCGGAATGATCAAAAACAATGTGTTGATGATCGGCCCTACCGGTGTGGGAAAAACCTATATCATTAAACTCATCGCTCAGAAGCTGGGTGTTCCATTTGTGAAGGGGGATGCCACCAAATTCAGTGAGACCGGTTATGTGGGCGGAGATGTTGAAGATCTCATCCGCGACTTGGTCTATGAAGCGGATGAGAGCATTGAGCTGGCTGAAAACGGCATCGTCTATATTGACGAGATTGACAAAATATCCTCATCCAGGAATTTGATCGGCCATGACATATCCCGGACCGGTGTGCAGAGGGCTTTGTTAAAACCCATGGAAGAAACCGACGTGGACCTGAAGGTTCCCCATGATCCCATCAGTCAGATTCAGGCCATTGAACATTACAGGCGAACGGGGAAAAAGGAAAAGAAGGTGGTCAACACCAAGAACATCCTTTTTATCATGAGCGGCGCTTTTGGTGAGTTAACTGAAATCATCAAGAAAAGGCTACAGCGACAGGGTATCGGTTTTGAGGCCGATGTGAGATCCACCGAGATACCATGGGAAATCCTGAAAGAGGTTCGTGCGCAGGATCTGGTTGAATTCGGCTTTGAATCGGAGTTTGTGGGACGGCTTCCGGTGGTGGTGGTATTTGACGAATTGAACCGGGACGACCTGTTCGAAATTCTCAAAAACCCGAACAATCCTATTATCATCAGCAAACGGATGGATTTCAGGGCTTATGGCATCGATATCCGGTTTGAAGACGAAGCGTTGAAACATATTGCGGCATTGGCGGCAATGGAAAAGACCGGGGCCAGGGGGTTGGTGAGCGCCATTGAAAAAGTTCTCATCCCATTTGAAACCCGGCTCCCCTCAACGGACATTAAAGAGTTTCTGGTTACGGACGCGGTGGTTGATAATCCCGAGGCGCAATTGTCACAACTGCTGGAAAAACACAGCGATCCTGAATGGATTAACCGGTTTGAAACCGCCCGCGGCATTGAAATGAATCATATCAAAGAATACATAGCGGAACGGGGCGATTACTTCAGCAATAAATCGGGGCTTGATCTGAATGATCGAAGAATGGAATTAATCGCGGGTCTCTATTTCCGCCACGTCACGGATGTGGATGTGGCCATCGAAAACCTCGGCAACATGTATGAGCAGGTTCAGGTGGAAACGGATGCCCTGAGGGAAAACCTGGATGTCAAAATTCTATTTGATGACAGCGCCGTAGATGAAATTATCCGTCAGGCCGTTGACTCGGGGCAGAATGTGAGGAACCTCACCTTTCAACTGGCCAAACGTCTTGAATATGGGCTTAGGCTGGTGAAAGACCGAGTGGGCAAGGAGGATTTCATCATAAACGGTGATGCCCTTACCAATATGGAGGCCTTCATCAACGATCTCATGAAAAAAGCGTATCACTGTGAGAACGACGCTGTCAAAAAAAATGAACCGGAAGAAAATTAACCTTTCATGATTGCCGGCTCACGGTTAGAGGATATCTCAACCGTGAGCTGGCAGCTTCATTGTGTTTTCATACGCTTCATCAATTCTTTGCTCCACGTATGCGATGATGCTTTCGTTATTTTCATAAAGGTCGAAGCAGTGGCCATCTTCCCCGAGAAGCCCCCCCGGCACGAGATCACCTTCCTCCCGGGGATCCGTCACACGATCTCCGTAAAAACATACCGACAACCACCGGCTTTCCGGATCGTCGTCCACGATATCGATCATGGTAATCAAGGTCCCGTCTTCGTCCTTTTTACGGGCTCTGAAAGAGTAGCTGATACCGGGTCTTGCAACAACGGACAGGACCGCCCCACTCTTTTTTGAAAATCGGTTGGCCAACCTGAGAAAGACCTCCTTCATGTTCATTTCATCGCTGGTCCATCGGTCAAGAATACCTGAGAGATTCCTGTAGTCCTCTCGGTTTAGAAACATGTTCTCTTTCATTTTTATGCTGTTCTCCTTGAATTTTGGGTCCGTTTCCAATAAGACGATTCACGAGTCAAGCCACCTCATACAATTCCCGATCCCGATCCTGCAGGTACACATGTCTGAAAGCCCCTTTCCGTGCCGCCTCAAACCATTCAAGCCCGCTCTTGCGGCATGCGGGACAGGCATCCATGGGGATGTGAACGCCCATGATATGCTGACCGGTGCTGGCGGTGGACGAAACGGCAAAGGCGCCGGCACACCGGGTGCAGCACCTTATTCTTTCATTCTGTCTTTCCTGAATGCCGTCCGTATCGTAAAAGATGTCCCGTTTTCGCTCTACTATTTGACCTTCATCATAAGTCTTTTTCTTGAGCCCGCCCCGCAAAAACAAATCCTTCAGCGCTTCAACCAGCTGTTCAATATTCCGGGTCACATCCGGCGATTGCGGACGATAATCTTTCTCATAATTGGGCTCTTTGACAAAAGAGGTGTCCATGCCGGCCATGGCCATGATAATGCCCACATTGACATAGGGCAGGGCATTTTGAATGGCATAACCGCCTTCAAGCACGGCAATGTCCGGTTTCAGTCTCGCATTCAGGATGGCATATCCGCGGGCGGAAAAGTTCATATTGGTGATGGGATCATTGAAGTGGTTGTCCTGACCTGCCGAGTTGATCACCAGTTCGGGTTTAAATTCTTCCAGAAGCGGCATTACCAATTCATCCAGGGCATAAAGGAACCCTTTTTCGCCGGTCTGAGGCGGCAACGGAATGTTGATGGTTTTCCCCTGAGCATTGGGTCCCCCCAACTCATCTGGAAAACCGCTGCCCGGGTACAGGGTGCGGCCATCCTGATGGATGGAGATGAAAAGAGTGTTGGGGTCATGCCAGTAAATATCCTGCGTGCCGTCACCATGATGGCAGTCGGTATCCACAACGGCCACTTTTCGAATGCCGTAATGGGTCCTGATATATTCAATCATGACCGCTTCAATGTTGATATTGCAAAACCCCCGATTGCCATGAACCACGCGCATGGCGTGGTGCCCCGGAGGTCGCACCAGTGCGAAAGCACTCTCCACTTCTCCCTTCAACACCGCATCCGCGGCCACGAGACAACCACCGGCGGAGATGAGATGGCTTTCGGTGGTAACGGCAGCCTCGTCGGGGACACAGAAATGGGCCCGCCGTATGTCTTCATAATCCGCGGGACGTACACGATATTCCAGAATCCCCGGAATATCCAACAGCCCCTCCTCCATAACCTGGTCCTGGGTATAGAGAAGCCGTTCCTCCCTTTCGGGGTGATCCGGACTGATCGCCCAGTCAAATGCAGGGAAAAAGACCAGCCCGGTTTTTCGTTGTGCACTTAACATGCGTCTTGGCTCCTTTTCCATTG
The DNA here is from genome assembly GCA_963663335.2 of Desulfatiglandales bacterium. Taxonomy (GTDB): domain Bacteria; phylum Desulfobacterota; class DSM-4660; order Desulfatiglandales; family Desulfatiglandaceae; genus NaphS2. The sequence continues at coordinate 2,957,633 of CAXXLN010000002.1, forward strand.
GGGAATGAGTCCCGGCGTAATGGTCATTTTGAGTCGAATGTTCTGACCCACCGCCCTGTAACCGCGTATCATGTTGAAAACCTGCTTTTCCGTGATGGAAGTTTCCACTGAATTGTCTCGTGCGCCGATTACCAAGGCTCTTCGGCAAAGAGTTTCCCGGGCCAGGGCGATCGCCTGATCCATGTCGAAGCGGCGATCGATTTTTTGCTCGATCCCGGCCTCGGGAATGATCACCGACCCTCGTTCCGTATCCGCTTGAAGGGTCACTTGCGATGTGACCCTCGCGACGGCAGCCCCCACGGCGTTGGCCACCTGGTAATGGGGCGGTACCCGGGCAGGCAATCCCAGCGCCTTCTCCACGTAAGGGGCGATTTGCGGTGCAGGGCCGCCTATGACAAGAACGGACGTGGGCTCGATTTTTTCCTCGTTTAAAACCTGATGAATGGTGTAAACCGGCTGCGCATTGATTTCATACACGAAGGCCTTGACCGAATCGGCAATGGTCTCAGCCATTTGTTGTAAAACACGATCCGCTGCGCTGTCCGCGCTGCAACCCAATGCGCCGCCCAGATCCGCCATGGCAGCCCTTGCCGCGCCTTTGTTGCCCACATCCAAAAGCCCCAGGGTCACCATGGCATCCGTCGGTGTCGCCAGCGCACCTCCGAATGCAACCGGAGGCCCGTCTCGCAAAGGCCCCACGGTAATTTTTCCGTCTCTTTTCACCCGGATTGCACTGTCCCCGCCCGTTCCCAGGGAATGGGTGATGATGGACCGAATCAATGTTTTATAAGGGCCGAGCTTGACGCCGTGAGGGTTGAGAAGGGGAATGCCGTTTAAAATGACCGCCATGTCCGTGGTGGTACCGCCCACATCCAGCACCAGTGTCGCCCCTCCGCACCCATCCAGCGCCAGGGCTCCCATAACACTGGCAGCCGGTCCGGATTGTGCGGTTCGGGCCGGTGAGCCGGTGCTTCTCATCAAATCAATGGTGCCGCCGTCCGGTTTCAAAAGGTAGCGAGGCGCATACAGGTTCTTTTCAGCCAGAATGTGGGTCAGTGCATCGGAAAAGGTTTTGTACAATTTGTGAAGAGAAGCGTTCAGATAGGTGGTATAAATACGCCTGGGAAAATTGAGGCCTCCGGAAACCGTGTGCCCCATGGCCACATGAGAGAAAAGAGTTTTGGCCCAATCGACGATCTGACGCTCGTGAGCGGCATTTCGGATGGAAAACTTTCCAACAACCCCGATCGTGTCGATGCCATCTTCACATATTTTTTCAGCCGCTTGCATAACCGATGACTTGCGCAGGGGAACGGCTTCGAATCCCTGGTGGTCCAGACACCCTTCAACCACATGAAAAGAGGGCCCCACAGTAAAGCAGGCCGGATCAATGCCGGGGCCCGCGGATACAATCATACCGGTTCGCTCAAGGCGATCCTCAACAATGGCGTTGGTCGCCAGGGTGGTCGAAAAAGCCATCCGTTCAATCTGTTCCGGTTCAACGCCGACCAGGATACTGTCAAGTGCGTTTCGAAGGGTTAACAGAAGGTTCTCCCCGGTGGGGATTTTCGTTTCCGCCAGGATCCGATCTTCATCTATGAGTACCGTATCTGTCTGCGTTCCACCTACATCAAGTCCCAGAATCATCGCTTCACCACCCCGGCTTAAGGTTTACTGATTCTACTTATCTTTCTTGTGAATTTATACTTCTATTCATCTTCCCGGACGCAAATACTTCCAGATCCAAAGCGATATGTTCAAATCCGAGATTGCGAAATTTCCGGACAATGCCCCTTCGAACGACATCTTTTGAAATCAGCTCGTGTTCCGAATCGCCCAACTCGATACGGGCCACCGCTCCGTGATGCCTCACCCGAAGGGTTCTGAATCCTTTGTCCCGTAAGAAGTCTTCCGCGGTTTCAATCATTTCCAGTTTCTTTTCCGTGATGGCACTGCCATAAGGAAGCCTGGTGGCGAGACATGCCATAGATGGTTTGTCCCATTGTGGAAGACCCATTGCTTTTGAAAGCTGGCGAATCTCTGCCTTAGTCAGGTTTTGCTCCATGAGCGGCGCTCTGACACCTGCTTCCACGGCAGCTTGAAATCCCGGCCGAAAATCATTCAAATCGTCCACATTGGCACCGTGTACCACATAACGGATCCCTTTTTCACGCCCAATCTCATTGAGGGTTCCGCAAAGGGTCTTTTTGCAATGGTAGCATCTGTCCGGGTTGTTGTTTGTAAATTCAGGAAGATCCATTTCATGGGAGGAAATGAGCAGATGAGGGATCTCTTTTTCACGCACGAACGCCAACGCTTCAGTCCGTTCCCCAAGGGAATGAACAGGGGATGCCGCCGTAACAGCCAATACTTGTTTGCCCAGGGCACCATGTGCCACGGCAAGGAGGAACGCACTGTCAACACCCCCTGAAAACGCCACCAGCACGGATTCCATTTTTTTCAGTTCAGCTGCCAGGCTTGCCTTCTTATCCACGGCGGAAAGTCTGTCCTTTGTAGCGCCTTTAAACGGCTTCAGCAAAACAGGGGAATTAGGGCTCAACACCCATTCCTCAGTACCCCGTCCTTTTTTTGTCCATGATAGCAGCTGGGGATTAAAATGTGAAGTGAGAGTTTAAGCAAGGATTATGGTTTGGAAATTGGGCTTGATTAGTGTACAAAAAGGTGTTATGTAAGCCTCCTGTCAGTTTTTGGGAAATACGAACCCCTTATTTGTGGACATAGGGGATTTTTTTGAACACTGTAGAATTAAGGAGAAATAGTGATGCGACACAATTTTGGTGTTCGGCTGTGGACGGCGGCTGTGGTGCTTTCTTTAATCATCTTGAGTTGCCCAGTTTTAGCGGAAGAAAAGACCGCTTCGGAAAAAGTGGCGGTGGTAAACGGCGATGTGATCACGCGTGCGGATCTGGACCGGGCTGTGGATTTTGGGAAACGGCAGGCCGCGCAGCAGGGAAAACCTTTGAGCCCTGAAGAACTTGCGGCACTTGAAAAAGAATCACTGGATAAATTAATCGGTATTCAGTTGCTTTATCAGGCCAGTAAGAAAGCAGGTAATAAAGTAGATGATAAGCAGGTGGACGAAAAATTTGCTGAATTTCGAAAACGATTTCCCTCAGAAGAGGCCTTTAAAAAAGCCATGGATGAGTGGAATGTTACGGAAGCAGCCATGAAAGCTGAGCTCAAGAAGGGAATGGTTACTGAAGCGCTTGTGACGAAAAACTTTGTGGATAAGACAACCATACCGGAGGAGCAGGTAAAAGCTTATTATGACAGCCATCCACAATTTTTCATGCAGCCGGAAAAGGTAAAAGCCAGCCATATTTTGATCAAACTCAAACCGGATGCATCTGAAGCTGAAAAAGCCGAAGCCATGAAGAAAATTAAAAAGATCCAGGAGCAGCTGAAAAAAGGGGAAGATTTCGCTGAAGTGGCCAAAAAGTCCTCAGAAGGCCCCACCGCCTCCAGGGGTGGAGATCTAGGGTACTTCGGACGTGGACAGATGGTCGGCCCTTTTGAGGAAGCCGCTTTTTCTCTTGAGCCAGGAAAAGTCAGCGATGTGGTAACAACCCAGTTTGGATACCACCTGATCAAAGTTGCGGACAAGAAACCTGGGTCCACCGTCCCCTTTGATACTGTCAAGCCGCGGATTGAACAGTATTTGAAGCAGGAAGAAGTTCAAAAAGAACTGAAAAAGTACGTCGACAATCTGAGAAAGGACGCCAAAGTCGAGGTTTTCTTGAAAAGCGCCTCCTGATTTCCTAACTTAATGGTGAAACAGCAAGAATGAATCCTTCGGCTAGAAATTCGCAGTGGGGTTCATTCCGCTGAATATGGTTGATTTTACGGAGGGATGGCCGAGTGGTCGAAGGCGGCGGTCTTGAAAACCGTTGAACGAAAGTTCCGTGGGTTCGAATCCTACTCCCTCCGCCAATTGCTTGCATTTTTTTTTTGGATTGTGTATAGAGATCTGGTGTTTGTGCCCCGGATTATTGCGGAGAGATGGCCGAGTCGGCTGAAGGCGCTCGCCTGCTAAGCGAGTGTAGGGTTTAAAGCTCTACCGAGGGTTCGAATCCCTCTCTCTCCGCCATCTGGAACGCTTAAGCCGCAACGAAAATGAATTTACGTTGGTTCATTTGCCGTCCATAAGCCGGGTTGAATAGTTTTTGTGCCCGAACCACTTGGGTAGATTATCTCGAACGTCAACGACCCGCGTACTATAAAAAATATGGCAGGTCGGCTTGAATGAATCAGGCACCCGGGCACGATCCCCGAAATCGAACAACGACGGAAAGGCGAGCCACATCCTGCGCCCTTCATCTGCAATGGGAGTGCCGCACCTTTCGCAGCTGACCTTGCAGGGCAAGATGCGTTTATGGCGGTTCTGCTCGCTATTGAAAAAACGGAGGTGACCCAAACCGGCGGTAAACCTCACATGGCCTTTGTGAAAGATGGCGGCCCACTGCATGGGTGCGCCGTGCAGTTTCCGGCAGGCCAGACAGTGACAGATTTTCGCATCCACGGGGTCGGCGCTTACCTCATATCGAACGGTCCCGCAAAAGCAGGCGGCCCGGTATTTGGGAATGAACGCTTCATCGAGCAGGGACGCATATTCGGGTCCGAATCGGTCCTCCATGAAAAGCATCCTGAATTGGGTTAAAATTCCTTGTAGATTCTTGCCAGCGGATGCCCCGGAGCGTCGTCCAGTGTTTTCAGGGACGGATGACAAGCAAATCGGTCACAATACCATAACAATAAGCGCATTTTTCCCCTCATTTTTGATTCGGAAGATTCCTTTAATCAGCCCATTTATGCTGCGCGGAACCGTATAACAAATTCAATTCCCTTTTCGGCGTTGGCGGCGTGTATCCGTCCCCCGTGCCGTTCAATAATCTTCTTTGCGATGGCCAGCCCCAACCCCGTCCCCGCCTCTTTAACGTCGGTCACCCGGTAGAAGGGTTCGAAGAGGTTTTCCAGCTCTTCATCGGTCAGCTTTCCATAGGTGTTGAAGACACGCAGTTCCAGATGATCGGGCATCCGGATCAGGCGCACCGCCACTTGCCCGCCCTCGTGAACAAATTTGAACGCATTGTCCAGGAGATTGGTGAAAGCGGATTCCAGGGCTCTTTTCTCCCCTGTCATGGAAACTGTCTCGGGCATTTCCATCTCAAGCGCCACCTCTTTCTTTCCCATGACCGGTTCGTAACGCGCCAGCAGCTTGCGAAGGATCGCCGACAGATCCAGAGCCCCCTTTTCAAAGGGTTCCTCATGAAGATCCAGTTTGGAGAACTCCAGAATGCGACCGATGAGACGGTCCAGTTCGTAAATGTCCTCCTGAATATTGTTCAGATGCTTTTCAATACCCTCCGGTCTTCCCTTTTTCAACTGCCCGCGCATGATCTCTTCCGCCACCCGGATCCGGGCCAAAGGGCTTCGCAGTTCGTGGGAAACGTTGGCCGTCAGCTCTTTTCCGCCGCGTATCATCCTCTCAAGCCTTTCGGCCATGGTGTTGAAGGTGCTCGCCAGTTGACCGATTTCATCTTTTCCGTGAACCGAGGACCGATGGGAGAGATCTCCCTTTGAAATCCGGGCCGCCGATTGTCTGAGCCTGTTGAGACGTTTGGTAATCCGCCTGGCAACGGGGACCACCAGGAGGGCAATGAACAGACCGATCACCAGCAGTCCGAGGGCAAAGCGTCCCTTGTGACGTTCCATTTTCATGGGCTTAAAGAGAGCATGGAGGTTTCCCGTCTGCCCCTGAGGCATTTGAATGGGAACCACCAGATACAACCTGTGATCCTCTCCAAAATTCTTGTAGATCTTAAAGGGACCCGTAATCTTTAAGGGCTCAGTGCAAGGCCGTTTTTCAACACCCTTCGGAATGGCGCCCTCAAAGGATTTAACCAGCGGCGCGCCGTCCGGCCCGGTGAGCCAGAACCTGGCATCGTAGACTTTTCCCATCCGAAGGATCAACGCTTTAAGGCCCAGATTTTCGGAAGGGGGCGTTGAAGGGTGGGCATCGATTCTGTCTTCAACGAATTCCTTGACAATGGTGATCTGACTGGCGGTGTACTGCTCGAACCGGTCCCGAAAATGCCTTCCCAGAAAAATGATGAACAGACCGAAAATGAGTGTCTCGGTAATGATCAGAATCCCCAGAAAGGAAAGAAATATCTTGATGTAAAGCCGTGACATTCTTAGTTGGCATCCACAAATATATACCCGGTACCCCAAACCGTTTTGATACGTTCGGGGGAACGGGGATTAGATTCCACTTTGGCCCGAAGCTTGCTGATATGCACATCAATGCTTCTGTCGAAGGCCATAAAATCCCGGCCTCGGGCCATGCTCATGAGCTGATCGCGGTTGAGGGCTCTGTTGGGATGTTCCATCAGAACCTTGAGTATTTCATATTCGGTTGAAGACAACGCCACTTCCAGGCTTCCCATGCTGACGGAACGCTTTGCTTTGTCCAAAATCAGACCGCCGGCCTCCACAAGATGACCGCCTTCACTATCCGTTTCATCGATCTTCGGCGCTTCAGACCTTCGAAGCACGGCCCTGATCCGGGCCAGCAGTTCTCTTGGATTAAAGGGTTTGGGAAGATAGTCATCGGCCCCGAGCTCAAGGCCCACAATGCGGTCTGAATCTTCTCCTCTGGCCGTGAGCATGATCACTGGAACGTCTGAAGCGGATCGAATCTCCCGCAGAATTTCAAATCCATCTTTATGAGGCATCATGATGTCCAGTATGATGATGGCGGGATTTTCGGCTTTTAGGGCCTCTAAAATTCCTCTGCCATCGGAAAGCGTTGAGACCTGAAACCCGAATTCCAGCAGGTATTCGGTCAAAAGTTCCCGAAGCTTTTGGTCATCATCTACGATCAAGACGCGTTTGTCCATATAAGTCACCGCTATTTTTCAATTTATTACATTCTTTAACACTTTTTTACATTCCTCACAAACTTTCTTTACGTCTCCGGCTTATTCTGAAATCAACACGGCGCACAAGGCGCCAAAACAACAGGAAAAGGAGGATTCATCATGGGAAAAAAGAGAGCGTTGGTTCTGGGTTTGGCACTGGTCGGCGCCGTCGTGGTTGCTGGAATGGGTCTTGCGGGATGTCAAAAAGGGCCGCTTTTTTGCGGCGGCGGGTTTCACGGGAAAGAATTTCCGAAACATGTTCTTGAAAAAATTGATGCTGAGGTGGAGGCGCTTAACCTCTCCGAGGTGCAAATGGCGCGGTATGAAGAGATTCGGACAAAAGTTGAAAATGAACTGGTTGAAACAGGCAATCAGCGAAAAGCGTTCTTTGAGAAAGTGAAAACCGAAATGGATCGGGAAAATCCTGACCTGAATGTTCTTTCGGTTCTCGTGAAATCGCACGTTGATAAATTTCCGACCCGCGCCGGCATGTTCATTGATGATTTCATGGCGTTCTATGAAATCCTGGACGACAATCAAAAAGCCGTCATTACGACACAACTAAAAGACAAATTTAAAAAATTAGAGGCATTCAAGGCGCTCATGGCCTCATAACAATGGAACGGTTTCCCTGAGAAACGAGCGTTTCTCGGGGAGACATTGACGCCTCTGAACTGATTACGGTTCGTCAGGGAAAAGACCGGCACCCGGGAAATTCAGCATAATGAAGAAAGGAAACATAATGATAGAATACCTCTCAAGAAGGGAATTTATCGGCAAGAGTGCACTGATGGCAGGGGGTGTTTTGGGCAGCTTCGCCATTGGAAGGGATGTGGTTTTTGCTGAAACAGCTGCCACTGAAAGGGTTAAATTTTTAGAGAGCCGCTGCAACGAAAGCTGGCAGGATCCAAAAATTCTGGTGACCTATGCCAGTCGATGCGGCTCCACCGGTGGTGTCGCCGGGGCCATAGCCGGTACTTTTTCTGACAAAGGGGCCTCGGTGGATGTGCTTCGGGTGGAAAGTGTTTCTGATCTTGCGCCATACCATGGGGTTGTTATCGGAAGTGCAATTCGGAGTGACCACTGGCTTCCCGAGGCAATTGATTTTGTAGAACAACATCGAAAAGTTTTGAGCCGTGTCCCCGTTGCCTATTTTCTCACATGTCTGACCCTCACCCGGAACACAAATGAGAATCGGAAAAGAGCGCTCGGCTATATGGAACCGGTCATCCAAAAGACGTCGGATGTAATACCCGTGGACATCGGTCTTTTTGCAGGCGCCCTTGAATATGACAAGCTCCCCTTCATGGTGCGAATCATTATGAAAATGAAAATGCAAAGCAAGGGCGTGGTCGAAGGCGACTACAGGGACTTCAAATCCATAAGGTCCTGGGCGAAAGGGATTGCCCCTGCCCTGACAAACCGAAGCGACAACGCCATTAACAATGCGTCTTAGATCCTGTTTGAAAATCCACCCATACTTTTCAAGCTTTATCCCGGCAAAAGCGAAACCGGTGGAAGAGGGACGACATACGCCTCTGAGCAAAAAGATATGAGCATCCGAATTCCGGCTTTTGACCGCTTCGGATGCTCATGATACTACACAAAAATAATTTCACTCCCTATTTTTCTTGTTTTTTCTCCTCCTTAAGGACAACCTCCCGACCGCAAAGGTCGCACTTTCCGTCTTCCGTGATGCAAGGCTGTTTGGGTGCATCACCGCCACAGATTCCACACTTGGGCATAAGATCACCTCCTTTCAAAGGGCCAAAAGGGTTATAGGTTGTTGCCGACCCCTACATGCGCAACCGGTCACCCAGCCTGCGCGCAATGTCCGCCCCTAAGGATTCGGCTTTTTCCCAGACTTCTTGTTGATCCTCTACGTTACAGAACTTTTCCGGGGTGACCTTGATGTCTTCACCAAATATCCAGGGCAACGCACTCATGGGGCATGTTTCTCCGAAACCGCAAACCATGCACTCCGGGTTTCCGGTGACCTTCAATTGATCCAGGACTTCCATGCCCTCAAGGGTTAATGCATGTGCGATCTGGCTACCGGCCTCTTCCAGTCCAGGGGCGCCCCGTCCGATGCCGGTGGCCACGACGACGGCCAATTTTCCCCTGTTGAGGCCGTTCTGGTGCCTTAATGAAAACAGCCGTTCCAAAAACGCCTTTGTAAAGCCGTCAACAGCCCCATACGGAGAATAACCGCCCACAACGACTGCGCCGGCCTTGCGGACCTTTTCCGCCAGTTCAGGAAAATCGTCTTTGGCCTTGCAGATGTTATCTTTTTTGCATCCCAAACAGGCAATGCAGGGTTTTACATTGATCTTGCTGAGCTTGACGAATTCAGTATTTAGACCGCTGCTATCCAAAACCACTTGAATCAGCCGGTCCGTATTGCTGTTCCTGATGGGGCTGCCGGATATACCGATTATCTGTGTTTGCATGATATCAACTCCTCGCGTTATTTGTTGTCAGTTTATCCGGAGTTTAAACTCTTAACGGGGACGTGTCTGTAACAGCTGCTACATAAAGGAAGAAAGAATCAGGAAAATTGATTTATGCAGAACGTCGATCTCAGTGGAAAAGGGAAATTACGATTGGATCTCAAGCTGTTTCGAGTGATGGAAGAATAAGTCTTCTGTCTTCGTGAATGATTTTTCCCGCACTTTTAAGCGCCTTCATGGCACGGGTGATGCTCACCCGGTGTGCGCCGGTCAGGAACCCCAGGTCCTCATGTGTCAAAGGAAACTGAATCACCACACCGCGCGGGCTTTTGGCGCCGTGCTCTCTTGCCACACTGGATAGCACGCGGTAAAGCCGGTCTTCAATATTGGTGACGGCCAGGCTGCCGACCCGGCTGGTGAGCCAGGCGATTCTTTCACTCAGGTTTTTGATGATCTGAAGCCCCACATTCGGTTGGCTTAAAACGAGCTGCTCAAATTGGCTGCGATCAAACCCACAAGTCAGGGTATCCTCCAGGGAATATGCGCTTACAGGGTATTCGCCCTCTTCGGAAAACATGTTTTCACCGACAAAATCACCGGCTTTGCGAATGTCGAGGGTCAGTTCACTGCCGTCTTCAAGAATCTTGGAGAGTTTGATGCGCCCGCCTTTAATCAGGAACATCTCATCGCAGGGATCTCCCTGCAGAAACAGGGCGTCACCTTTGGCCAGTTTCTTCCTCGACGCTTCATGGGTGAGAGCTTGAAGCTCCTCCGGCGCCAGATTCTTGAATATCCACAGATGGCCGATACAGGTAGGGGATAGCGTAATATCTTTTCCTGCAATTTCCTCGCAACGACATGCCATTTCAGCTTCTCCCCTCATAAAACGGAACGTTAGAGTGGATTTTTCACCACTTCATTTCCATCTGAATCGAGCTCCACAACACCCGATGAAAACAGCAAATTCCGCCATTTCTTTCGTTCCGCCAGAGGCCCGCTGCAAACGGTGATACAATGGTTGCAGGTGGTCTTGATGCTTTCTTTTGGGCGGTCCAGAACGCCTCTCTTACCGAAGGTGATGTTCTTTTTGGCAGCGATGTTGACCGGGTCGTCCCGAAGTGAAGCAAAAAGCTGTGGAAGCGCCTCATCCCTGTCCGGGAGGATGGTGCGGCCGGTAGACCAGGAACTCCATTTTCCATTCTTTGAAAGACCGGTGAAACCGCCACAGCCGATGACGCACCTGAGATCCCCCAGTTTTTGATTGTAGGTGAATTCCTTTCCCGCAATGGTCACATTTACTTTCTTCTGCTTTTTGGAGTTGATGAATTCTACCGGACAAACCTGAGAACAGATGAGACACTCGTCACAAACCGTCGCCGTCATGGGGCTGTCGGGCGCAAGCACCACGTCCGTCAACACGCCCCCTAGATAGACATTGGACCCGTACCCCGGAATCATGACATTTCCGCTCCACCCAAAAGTTCCAACACCGGCGCCAACGGCCATATAACGCAGTGACAGGGGTGGTTTTACAGCATGATCGGGAATCTCCTTTTCAAAGGTGTGATCCGGCCTGTAGAGCCCATTTGGAATGATGGGGTGCGCTTTATGACCGGTGGCTTTCAGATGCTCGGCCACCGCCACACTGATGCGGTATAACTCATGGTATACCCAGTGCATGTTGTCCCTCATTACCATGCGGGTCTTTTTGCCCAGGTAATCCTCGATCCAGTCGGTGCCGGTGGTGATGACAAAGGAAACCACGCTTTCAGCCCATGGTTCAAGATAGTTCATATCCGCTGACGGGGGCGCATCAGAGAAGGCTTCTTTCCGGGCGATACCCACCCGAATGCAGCCTTCGTCAAGAGCCAAGGATTTCAGTTGATCTTCCAGCATGATTTCTCTTCCATGAAATTGTCACAGGCATTATATCTTCAAAAAATCAGACTGTCTGTAACAATTGCTACAAAGAAAAGGAGACTGCTCCTTGTGAACACCTTGTTCTATGAACTTTTGATGAAGGTCCCTTCCTGATACTCCCGGAAAGCTGTTTCCAGTTCAGCCTGGGTATTCATCACAATGGGGCCCCGCCAGGCAACCGGTTCATTTAGCGGCTTTCCGGTTAACAGTAGAAATCGAAGGTCTTCACCCGTGGCTTTGACGGAGATCTGATCCCCCTCTCCAAAGAGCACAAGAATTCCGTTTTCCAATTCCGTCTCATCGGTAATTCCCCCGCCCCCAATCACATAAATAATAGCCGTGTAGGTCGGATTTGTCGTATGCACATAGGTCTCACCGGCCGGCACGGTGCAGTCCAGATATTCCGGATCGATGACGATCTCTTCCATGGGGCCCCTTACGTCATTGATCATGCCTGCAATAATTTTGATGCGCACTCCGTTCGTCATTTCCACTTCCGGTACCTGTTCGGCCGTAATACCTCGGTAACGGGGCGGCATCATCTTCTGAGATGCCGGCAAATTGGTCCACAGTTGAAATCCGTGCATGGAACCATTGGCATCCCCTTTGGGCATCTCCTGATGTATGATGCCGCTGCCGGCGGTCATCCATTGCACATCCCCGGAGGATATCACACCGGTGTTCCCCATACTGTCCCCATGTTCCACATCCCCTTTAATCACATAGGTAACGGTTTCTATCCCGCGATGGGGGTGCCAGGGAAATCCTTTCAAATAGTGTTCTGGAATGTCGGAACGAAAGTCGTCCAGCATCAGAAACGGGTCCAATTCCGGTGCCTCGTGGTAACCAAAGACCCGGTTCAAATGAACTCCGGCCCCTTCCATGGTCGGCTGGCGCGTCAATTTGATGCGAACCTTGCGTGTTGTTCCCATGAGTTACTCCTTCTAAAACCGGTTATGCAAGCCGCTCCTGCCGGTAAGCCTCTATGAAATCAAGGCAATACTCATCCTCTCCCATGACCGCAAGTGCTGCTTTCATGGCACCGAACAGTTTGTTGTCAGTGGGATCCAGAATGGCTGAATCGAGGCCTCGCACAATGGCTGCCACGAGAAACGTTCGGTTGATCAGTTTTCGCTCCGGCACCCCATAGGACACATTGGTCAATCCACAGATGGTATGAACATCCGGGATCTCTTTCTTGATGGTTGCAATGGCCTCAAGCGCCGCCACAGCCGAAAAAGGATTCGTGGCAACCGGGTAGACCAGCGGGTCCACATACAGAAATTCCTGAGGTATGCCCGCTTGTGTCGCCTTTTCAACCAGTTCATGGGCCATTCGGACTTTCTTTTCCGCCGTTTCCGCCATTCCCTCAGACGACTGACAAAGGGCAATGACCCTGGCCCCATATTGCACGGCAAGGGGCAAAATGGCTTCCAGACGGCCGGGCTCCAGGGTAATGGAATTGATCATGGGCGCTTTTTCAACCAGGGGAAGAATGCCGCCGATCACATTCGGATCTGGGCTGTCGATGCACAGGGGAATTGAAACAGCATCCTGGACCACTTGCACCAGCCATTTAAGCCGCTCCAGTTCTTCACCGATAAATGCGCCCGCGTTCACATCGATATAATCGGCCCCCGCATCGGCCTGAATTTTTGCCTCACGCCCGATCGCCTCAGCATCTCCCGATTGAATAGCTTCCGCGATGACTTTTCGTGAGGAATTGATCCTCTCAGCAACAATCAACATAACCCGGGCTCCTTCACTTGGACACCAGGCGTCTTGCCAGTTCCACCGCCTCAGCAGCGTCCGCACCGTGGCCATCCGCCCCGATCTTCTCTGCAAAAGCTTTGTTCACCGGTGCGCCACCCACCATTATTTTCATGTTTTCCCTGAGGCCTTTTTCACCCAACTCCCGTACGGCGCTTTCCATTTCTGGCATGGCGGTAGTCAACAGCGCTGAAAGCCCCAGAATATCCGGTTTCAATGTTTCGATTTCTGAAATGAGTTGTTCAACCGTCAGGTCCACTCCCAGATCGACCACCTTAAATCCTGCCCCTTCCAGCATCATGTTCACAATATTCTTGCCGATATCATGCATATCGCCCTTCACAGTCCCCATCAGCACGGTTCCTCTGGACGGCTGATTGGCTGATGTCAGCAACGGCTTGAGTATATCCAGAGCCATTTTCATGGTCAGAGCGGAGGCGAGCATTTCAGGAACGAAGATATCACTGGCCGCAAACTGTTCCCCGACCACATCCATGGCTGCAATCAGGCCTTCGTTGATAATCAGGCCGGGTTCGATTCCAGCTTCAATGGCCTGATCCACCAGACTTTCGATCTCCTTGCGCTTTTTGTTTACCACCGCTGCTTTGATAACTTTCAGCATATCATTCATTTTTTCCCTCGCTATGTTTGAAAAAAATTACTTTTCTAAATTTAATACCCTTCGTGGGCAGCCGAAACGATGGCTTTCAGGTTTTCAATGGGGGTGGACAACGGAATGGCACACTCGGGACCGATGATGTCAACGCCCGCTTTAATGGCATAGCGCACCTGGTCGTAAACATCCTCGGGTGTCCCCTGGTAAAGGACCTCCGGGTTGTTCACGTTTCCCACTAGACACATTCTGTGGCCGATCTTTTCAACCGCTGTTTTGGCATCCACCTGCCATTCAAAATGATACCCGTCAAACCCCGCATCCGCAAACAGTTCCAAACGGTCCGTGCAGTTTCCACACACGTGAAGGATCAGAGGCCCTTCAATGGTGCTTGTCAATTCCTGGTGAATCGGCAGCAAAAACTCCTCATAGTGCCTCGGACTGACCAGATTTCCGGTGGCATGGTCCGCCAGCACCACAACGTCCGCACCCGCCTGGAACTGCGCTCGGGCCGAAGCGACAGTCGCCGGCATCAGCTGCCGAATCATTCGGTGGACCTTTTCCTTTTCTTCGATGCCGATCTGAAGCAGAAAATTCTGGGTCCCCGCCATATGGTAGGAAAGGGTCCAGGGTCCCATTACTTTTCCGATGATGGCGGCTTTTCCGCCCACATGCCGGCGAAGAATGGAGAGCGCGTCAAGTAGGACACGCATGGACGGTTTTTCCAGAAAATCGTCCGGAATTTTGACGTCAGAAAAATCCTCATGGGGAAAATGCCTTGAATCGGGCATGCGGTTTCTGTCTCCCCAGTCCATCTTGCATCCAAGGGCGGCTGCCTCCTGATCAACACTGTATTCGGGCATGACCGTATCAAACCCCACTATTTCATGCCCGGCAAGGGCCAGTTCCGCCATGGCCTGCGCCTCCAAATGGGCCTGTGGAAAGGAAACACCGCAAAGATCCATCAGATCTTGGCAAGCAATCGAAGTGGGGTTGCCGACAGGTGGCCTATCCCCTTTCATTCCCTTATAAAGCGCCGACATGATTAAATTATAGGACGTCGATTTCATTCACATAACCCCCTTATAGATTAAGCGATTTCAAACAGGCGGTCGACCTGGAGATCAACCGGTACATTCCCTTCGATATTCATGACCACATCCAGGAGGTGCTTCGAGATCATGTCCTCGGCACCCTGTATATCGTTTCGATGGATCAGCTCAATGATTCTTTCATGGAAACCAATGGCTTTTTCTACTGCTTTGGGAAGGTGCGAAACCTCCAAGATAAACCTTCCCAGCAAATCCCTGATCACTTCTAGGAACCGTTCCAGAACACTGTTGCGACTGGCGCGGGCCAATGCCATGTGAAACTCCGCATCAAGGGCGCTGAACCGGTCGATTTTTCCATCCCGGTGGGCTTTATGCTGCTTGGTTACAATTTGCCTCATTTTCTCCACATCCTCGCCAGTAGCCCGCTCTGCCGCCAGTCTGACGGTTGCTCGTTCCACAAAAATTCTTGCTTCCAGGAATTCCCGCACAGTAGATGGCTGGAGAAGGAGGTGTTCCGTAAGGGATGCCATATACGGTGACTTGGAGGTGGAACAGACAACGGTCCCCACCCCCTGCATGGCTTTCAAAAGTCCCATTACCGTCAGTTTGTAAACGGCTTCCCGAAGTGTGTTGCGACTGACTCTCAGCTGCCTTGCCAGTTTTTCCTGGGAGGGCAGCTTGTCCCCTTCCTTCAGTATTCCTGAAAGAATCTGTTCATGCAGAATGTGGAATATCTCGTCGGCAGCACTCGTCCTCCGTACAGCCGCCGACTTTTTTGTTCCAACAGGGCTGGATGCATTTTCCAATATATGGGTCCCCGAAGTGACGTTCAGATTGAATGGTTGAATCATTCTACCTTTATTGGGCTTTGTCAAGGAGAAATACTTGCCTCGCAAAAAAAATCAGGGGGCCTTCGTCTAAAAGGCAGAACAAATTAATAGCGGGAGTTGAACGGAATCAAGAGAGACAGTGATGACACCACAGACAAATTCCGAGCCTGAACTCAGGAACTAATGGCCCCACCTCAGGTGAAACCGGTACCGGCAGTGCAAGTATTGCAGTGATCAGCGCAGGCAATGGGGCTACCGGCATCCGGTGGACCTGCCATTTCAGATACGTGGATTTTTTCTTTGGCCATATGAAGTCCTTTGGTCAGATTGAAATCGCAATCGTACAAAAATCCGTAAGCATGAGATGGTTGGATCAAACCGGTTTAATCGTCCTAATGGCTCACGCACAGGAATAAATTTTGCCTTTTGAATCTGAAACATTAAGTGTAATATGATTTGATAAGAGTATTCGGAAATATAGGCCGAATCTATCCAGGAGCAAGGTTTTCTGCGCTCAGATTGGACAAAAGGGGCACATTGCAAAAGCCTCGTAAAGGAGAAATGATTATGAAAGTAGATAGAAAAGAGCTGCGGCCTATCTGGTTTGACAAGGATTCTGAAACCGTTCAGGTCATTGACCAGCGGTTTCTTCCCCATAAATTCATTATTGAAGATTTGAACACCGTAGAAGACGTGATTCGCGCCATAAAAGAGATGCACGTCAGAGGCGCTCCCCTGATCGGGGCCACCGGTGCCCTGGGGGTCTATGTGTGCCTTGTCCAGGGAAACAACGGTGGGGCGGACAACCCATATCTGGAAGCTGAATGTAACCGCCTGAAAAACGCAAGGCCCACTGCCATGAATCTTTTCTGGGGGGTGGACAGGGTTCGCGATGCGGCGTTTAAAGAGACCAACTACAACGCACGTGTAAAGACCGCACTTTCAGAAGCCCTGGAAGTGATTGAAGAGGAGGCGGTCAATTGTCAAGAAATCGGACGGTACGGCCTTCGCATTATTGAAGAGATCAGCCGAAAGAAAAATGGCCGGCCGGTTAACATTCTGACCCACTGCAACGCCGGTTGGCTGGCCTGTGTTGAATACGGCACGGCCACTGCTCCCATTTACACGGCCTTTGATCAACACATCGACGTTCATGTCTGGGTGGATGAAACAAGACCGTTGAACCAGGGCGCCCGCCTCACGGCCTGGGAACTGGGCAAACACGGAATCCCCCACACGGTGATCACGGACAATGCGGGCGGTCATCTGATGCAGAACGGCAGGGTGGATCTGGTCATTGTGGGAACAGACCGCACCACCCGGGCGGGAGACGTGGCCAATAAGATCGGCACCTATTTAAAAGCCCTTGCGGCTAAAGACAACAATATCCCTTTTTATGTGGCTCTCCCTTCATCCACCTTTGACTGGAATATCACGGATGGGATCAGGGACATTCCCATTGAGGAACGGGATCCTGACGAAGTCCGTTATGTTCAGGGGCTCTGCGACGGCCGTGTGCAAACCGTGCTGGTGCCCCCTGAAACGAGCCCGGCGTCCAATCCGGCTTTTGACGTAACCCCCGCTCGCCTGGTGACGGGCTTTATTACGGAACGGGGCATTTGCAACGCCACCGAAACCGATATCATGGCCCTGTTTCCGGAAAAAAGACCGGATAAATGCCGGTGGTTCAGGTTGTGAAGGATTTCGTCAGGAAAATTGAAAAGACCATCTCCCGCTACGAGATGCTGGATGCCGGGGACCGGATTCTGGTGGCCGTATCCGGGGGGCCGGACTCCGTGGTGTTGCTGGATGTTCTGGATAGACTGAAAAAGACTCTATCACTGGAATTGGTGGTAGCCCATTTCGATCACCGGTTAAGACCCGATGATGACGACCGTGAAACCCGTTTTGTGGCCTCCCTGGCAGCCATGAGAAACCTTCCCTTTGTCACCCGAAAGGCGTTATCTCCTTTGGGCAAAAATGGCATCTCCCTTGAAGAGGCGGCCAGAGACCGCCGGTATGAATTCCTGAATGATGCCCGAAAAACCCATGGACTTCAGAAAATTGCCTTGGGGCATACCCTGGACGATCAGGCTGAAACCGTCATTATGCGGCTGTTGCGCGGAAGCGGACCGGCCGGCCTTTCAGGAATTCCCCCCGTTCGGGATCGAACTGTTATCCGGCCTCTTATTGAGGTGACCCGGCAGGAAGTCGAAGATTACATGGCCCGACGAATGCTGCCGCATATTACCGATCCCTCCAACCTGGAAAGACAGTATTTAAGAAACAGAATCCGGCTGGATCTTCTGCCGCAGCTCAAGACCTATCAGCCCAGAATCCTGGAAATTCTGGGACAGACGGCGGGAATCATGCGGGATGATGCCCGGTGGATGGAAACAGAAGCGGAAGAATGGATAAAAGGGCATGTGGAAGTCTTAAAGACAGTGGCTCATTGCGTACCCGTGAAAGCATTTCGGAAACTTGCGGCACCGCTTCAAAACCAGGTGATTCGCCAGGTCATCAAGGGGGTTCAAGGAGGACTCCGCCGTATCGGCCTGAAGCACATCGATGCCGTAAAAGGCCTTTTGGAAGGACGTCCGCAAGCGTACCTGAACCTGCCCGGCGGCGTTCTGGTTCAAAAAACCTATGAGACCCTGGTGTTTACCAAAGGCCGGAAAAAGCCGGTAGGCGAAAAGCACAAAGGATATGAATACCTGTTGAATGGGCCGGGCGTTATCAGCCTGGATGCGATCTCCTGCAGGGTGACCATCCAGGAAATCGAAGCAAAATCTCTCCTCCCGGCGGACAAAGAATCTCCGTGGTGCGCTCATCTGGACGCTGACCGTATCGAATACCCCTTAATGATCCGAAGTTTTGTCCCCGGCGACCGGTTTGTTCCTTTGGGCATGACGGGGCATAAAAAGGTGAAGGACTTCTTTGTGGACCTGAAAATTCCATCCCATATCCGAAAAAGCTTTCCGCTCTTATGCCACGAAAACGGCATCATCTGGGTGTGTGGTCTGAGAATCGATGAGAGTTTCAAGGTTGGGCCGAAAACGAAGAAAGTGGTTCGTGTGTCCCTTGATTTTTACCAGGGTCCTTTGGCCGATTTCTTCCTCAACCATTTTTGAGAATGTTCTTGAAGTAGGCTATGGTGCTCTGAAGCCCTTCTTCCAAAGCCGTTCCCGGTTCCCACTGCAGTTTTTCTTTGGCCAGGGTAATATCCGGCTTGCGCTGGAGGGGATCATCCTGTGGAAGGGGGCGAAAGACGATGCGGGATTGACTGCCGGTGGCGGAAATGATCTTTTCCGCCAGCTCCAGAATGGTGAACTCCGTGGGATTCCCCATATTCACTGGCCCCACAAAGTCGTCGCTCCCGTTCATCATGCGGACCATGCCGTCGATCAAATCATCCACGTAGCAGAACGAACGGGTTTGTGATCCCTCTCCATAAACCGTGATGTTCTGGTTTTTTAATGCCTGAACAATAAAATTACTCACCACACGGCCATCGTTGGGGTGCATTCTGGGACCGTAGGTATTGAAAATACGAACCACTCGAATGTTCACCTTGTTCTGGCGGTGATAATCAAAAAAGAGGGTTTCGGCGCACCGCTTTCCCTCGTCATAACAGGACCGGATGCCGACGGTGTTCACATTGCCCCAGTAGCTTTCCGTCTGCGGATGGACCGTGGGGTCTCCGTAGACTTCGCTGGTGGAGGCCTGTAAGATTTTGGCATGAACCCGTTTGGCCAACCCCAGCATGTGGATGGAACCCAGCACATTGGTTTTTACGGTTTTTACCGGGTTGTGCTGATAGTGAATGGGGGAGGCGGGGCATGCCAGATTGTATATTTCATCCACCTCTAGGAATACGGGGAAAGCCAGATCGTGACGGATCAGTTCAAAGTTGGGATTTTCCATGAGATGAAGAATGTTCCGCTTTGTGCCGGTAAAGAAATTGTCCAGGCACAAAACGTCATGCCCCTCTTCTATCAGGCGATCGCAAAGATGGGACCCCAGGAATCCGGCGCCACCGGTCACCAGGATGCGTTTTTGATGATGCAGCATAATTCTATCCTCCGGCTAATAATGGGTGAGGGGTGGTTTTCCAATGGGGAAAACATTGAAGCCGATCTCGTGAAGCGCCTCGTGGTCCAGAATATTGCGTCCGTCAAAAACAAAGGCCGGCTTGGCCATTTTGCCGTATATTTCCCCATAATCAAGTTCCCTGTAAAGAGACCATTCAGTCATGACGGCAATGGCGCAGCAGCCGGCAGCCGCCTCATAGGGATTCTCTACATACGTCACATTTCCCGTGGCCCCTTCCAGGTCATCTTTGGCGTTAATAAGGGCCTGCGGGTCCGTAATGACCACCTCCGCTCTTTCCTCAATGAGCCGTTTTGCAATCAAAATGGCCGGACTCTCCCGGGTGTCCCCGGTATCCGCTTTGAAGGCAAACCCGAACAGGCAGATTTTCTTGCCGGCCAGGGTATTGAACATGACCTGAAGCATCTTCAGAATAAACCGCTCCTTCTGATATTCATTGATCTTAACCACACCCTCCCAGTAATCCGCCACCTCGTTGAGATCATAATGGCGACAGATATAGACCAGATTCAAAATATCTTTCTTGAAACAGGACCCGCCAAAACCGACGCTGGCATTGAGGAACTTCGCACCAACCCGGCTATCCATCCCAACCGCCCGGGTCACTTCCTGAACATCCGCGTCGGCCTTTTCACAAAGTGCGGAAATGGCGTTCACCGAAGAAATCCGCTGAGCCAGAAAAGCGTTGGCCACCAGTTTGGAAAGCTCGCTGCTCCAGATATTGCTCGTGATGATCTTGTCTTTGGGAACCCAGTTGGCATAAATCTCTACGAGCGCATCACGAGCCTGAAGTCCTTGGGCCGTCTGGGCGGAACCGATGAGCACCCGGTCCGGGTTTTCAAGGTCTTCGATGGCTGTCCCTTCCGCCAGAAATTCCGGGTTGGATAAAACGTCAAAACAGAGTCCGTTGTCCCCGCATGCCAATATCCGTTCCATGGCCTGGGCGGTTTTTACCGGAAGGGTACTTTTTTCAACAATAATCTTATTGGACCTGCTATATTTTCGAATCTCCCTGGCGGTCTTATCCCAGTATTGAAGGTCGGCCGCCATCCCGGCGCCGGCCCCGAAGGTTTTGGTGGGGGTGTTGACACTCACAAAGATGATATCCGATTCCAGAATCCCCTTCTCGATTTCGGTGCTGAAAAAGAGATTCCGCCCCCTGGCAGCCCGAACCACCCGGTCGAGACCGGGTTCATAGATGGGCAACGCCTCGGAATTCCACTGGGCAATACGTTCAGGGTTGATGTCCACCACCATCACCTTGTATTGCGGACATTTAAAGGCGATCATGGCCATGGTGGGCCCCCCCACATAACCGGCACCGATGCAAAGAATATTTTTTTCAAATGGCATTTTCAGGTCTCACCTCCGTAAAACGGACATTTTGTTGAAGGGGAAGTTAGCATATCAGCGCTTCCACGTCATCAAAAAATACTGATTTTGTCGCTTTTTGGCAAAGGGTTGAACACTTCACATGGGGAAATCATTCTGGATGTTTTAAACAGTTCATGGTAAATATCGGGGAATCCATTAATTCACAAACGGGGAGGACCACAAAATGGAGAAATTCATCGGAGCGGTGGATCAGGGCACCACAAGCACCCGGTTTATTGTTTTTGACCATGGGGGCCGGATCGTGGGGCTGGACCAGAAAGAGCACAAACAGATATTTTCCCAACCCGGATGGGTGGAACACGACCCGATTGAGGTCTGGGATAACACACAGCGGGTGATCCGGGGGGGGCTTGCCAAAGCAGGAGTGAAAGGTGCGGATATCGCCGCCATCGGCATCACCAATCAGCGGGAAACCACCGTCGTCTGGGACCGGCACACGGGCGAACCCTACGGCAATGCCATCGTGTGGCAGTGCACCCGAACGGAAAATATATGCCGGGAACTGATCAAAGACGGCGGGCAGAACCGCTTCCGGGAAACAACGGGCCTTCCCGTTGCCGCCTACTTTTCCGGACCCAAAATAAAGTGGATCCTCGACCATATTCCGGAGGCACGAACGGCGGCGCTGAAAGGGGATGCCCTGTTCGGAACCATGGAAACCTGGGTGATTTGGTGGCTCACGGGAGGGCCGGGCAAGGGAGCCCATGTGACCGATGTGACCAATGCCAGCAGAACCCTGCTCATGGACCTCAAGACTCTGGCCTGGGACAATGATATTCTGGAAATTCTGAACATCCCGCCCCAGATGCTTCCCAGAATCGTGCCCTCTTCCGATGAAGCGTCCTGGGGACTTACGATCAGTGACGGTCCTCTCGGAACACAGGTACCGGTGTGTGGGGCGCTGGGAGATCAGCAGGCCGCCCTGGTGGGGCAGGCCTGTTTTGAGAAGGGGGAAGCCAAAAACACCTATGGGACCGGGTGCTTCCTACTGCTCAACACCGGCCCGAAACCCATAACATCAAAACATGGGTTGATCACTACCGTTGCCTACCAGCAAAGCGGGCGGGAGCCGGCCTATGCCCTCGAGGGATCCATCGCCATGGCCGGGGCCCTGGTGCAATGGCTCAGGGACAACCTGGGGCTCATCAAGACCGCCCCCGACATCGAAGCGCTGGCGGAAACGGTTGAAGACAACGGCGGCATGTTCATCGTTCCCGCTTTTTCCGGACTGTTCGCCCCTTATTGGCGTGACGATGCCCGCGGGGTCATGGTGGGCTTGACCCGGTATATTCACAAAGGGCATATGGCGCGCGCCGTACTGGAAGCCTGTGCTTATCAAACCCGGGATATTCTGGAGGCCATGAACAAAGAAGCCGGTGAAAAACTGCCCTATCTGAAGGTGGACGGAGGCATGGTGGAAAACAACCTCCTGATGCAAATCCAGGCCGACGTGCTGAATGTCCCGGTGATTCGGCCCCGTGTCATAGAAACCACGGCACTGGGGGCAGCCTATGCCGCCGGGCTGGCGGTGGGCTTCTGGTCCTCACAGGAAGAACTGCGCCAAAACTGGGCTGAAGATTGTTCCTGGCAACCGGCACTTGCTGAAGAAGCCAGAGCGGCCGAATACGGAAACTGGAAACGGGCCGTTGAAAAAACCTTTGATTGGGTTCAATAGGAAAATAGGAGCATTAAGGTGTTTTACACCGTTTATGGGGCCTTGACCACGGGCCTGTTCCTGCTGCTCTTTCCCTTTGCCTTTGTGACCATGGCCACAACACGCCGTTTTATAAAACATTTTCAGGAACGGTTGGGGTTTCTGCCCCCAAAGGCTGTAAATTCCCTTTCGGGCACCCCCCGAATCTGGATTCACGGCGCGTCCCTGGGGGAGGTCCGGGTCGCCGCCGCGATTATCAAAAGCTTGCAAACAAAACTGCCCGGCTGTTCAATTCTGGTGTCAACGGTGACGGAGCATGGCCGCAACCTTGCACTGGAACTCTTTGAAAAAAAGATTCCGGTTATTTATGCGCCGCTGGACCTTCCGGGCTGCGCCATCAAGGCCTTGTCTTCCGTACGGCCGGATGTGATGGTCTTTCTGGAGACCGAGTTATGGCCGGCCTGGATCTTTACGGCCCGCAGATTGGGCATCAAACTGGCCCTGCTCAACGGTCGCATCTCTCCGAGATCCCTTAAAGGCTACCTGAAGTTCCGACCTTTTTTCAGATCGGTGCTCAAAAACTTCGACGCCTTCAGCATGATTTCTCAAACGGACGCGGACCGTATTCATGCCATGGGGGCAGAGATGGAAAAGATCCGGATCAACGGAAATGCCAAGTATGATAACGCCGTCATTTTACCGGATCCCGGCGCGGAAGGGGAAATGCGGCGAATCTTAAGCCTGCTCCCATCAGACCGGGTCATTGTCGCCGGCAGCACGCGCGGGGGAGAAGAAGCGATGCTCCTGGATGCCTATGAAGAGATCCGCTCAAAATATTCAAATATTCTCCTCATTCTGGCGCCCAGACACATCAATCGGGCCGCTGATATTTGTGCTCAGATTCACCACCGGGGGCATCAGTGCCAGTTGAGGACGGAAATCGGCCAGGGCAAGACAAAACGATCAGCACCAATCCTCGTCGTCGATACCTTTGGCGAACTGTTCAACATCTACAGCGTGGCAACCTTTGTGTTCTGCGGCGCCAGCCTGGTCCCCCTGGGAGGGCAAAACCCGCTTGAACCGGCCGCATGGGGAAAACCCGTCCTTTACGGCCCCCATATGGACGATTTCCTGGACGCAAAAGAAATGCTGGAATCCGCCGGCGGCAGCATTCGGGTGGCGGATCCTCATGACTTGGCAAAAGCATTCCTCCATTTGTTGGATCACCCCGATAAGGCCCATGCGTTAGGCCGTCATGCCAGGGAGGCTGCCTTTCAAGCGCAGGCTACCGCCCACAAACATGCCGAAATTATCAAAATTCTCGCTACCCGAACAACCTTCATAAAGGGGTCTTCATATTGATGCCGTCAAACCGTAGAACATTTCCCGGGCCCATGGATCATAGAACTATCGACACCCTTTTCGGGGCGCTTTCCGAGGAAACCCGTGGCAGGGTGGCCCAGGCCATCGATATCCTGGTGGACACTAAGAAAAAGAACGGCCGAATCGTTGCCGTGGTGGGGAGCGGCCCCAACATCCATGAGGGCGTCACCACTCTGATTGCCGAATTGATCCACAAAGGCCTCATCGACGGGGTGAGCACCAGTTCCGCCGTAGTCAGCCACGAGATGGCAGGCGCCCTGGAGAAGGTGAAACGGATCGATGGGGAAGCTCTGGGAATCGACAGGGACCTGCTTCCCATTGACGGCCGTCTGGAGGTAAGCCTTCTGGGACTGGACCAATTGCACGCCTGGGAGAATGAAATCCCTCTCGATATGGATCTCTTCCGCAGGATGATCGGCGCCAGGGGGGATGTGATTACCAAGGTGGCGGGAAACATGGCCTATCCCAGCGGATTTCGAACGGAGCGACTGGCCCGGGACGTTCTGGCGCTGGCTCGGAGGTACGGTCTCCCTTTTGAGCAGGTGGCCGGTCTGGGGGCGGACCCTTACACCATGATCGGCGCCGGCGCTCGAAAAAACGTGCCCGTACTGGTGACGGTCCCCCAACTGGTGGGGGGAGGGGAAGTGGGCCTGGCCGTGGGGGACTCCATTTCCATCTCACAACGGTGCCGCAGGATCGCGGACCTCATGGAAAGCGCCGATGTGATCATTGAATCCGCCGTGGCCCTGAGCCAGGAAATTCATGACGGTCCCTTTGAACGCTATACGGGGCACGGCATCTGGGCCCATTGGGAAGGGGATCGGACCTATTCCCTGGCCAAGAAGAAGATTCTGCGGATCGACCTGGATCCGGCCCTTGAAAGGGCATGGATACATGAACGGAAGGACGGCCGGGTGTCCGGGGCGGTTCACCGGGGGCTGCCCAAAACAAAATCCATGGGACTTCCCTTTCGAATGGAGATGTCCGGGTTCGCCAGAATTCCCGGAAGTTTGCCCATAGTGGGCGATATCGGTGAAATATGGCCCGTTCTGGCGGCCCGCATGTCAAAAGCCCTCGATATTCGACTGGATCTCATGAGCTATAAACAGTCCACCCCCGAAGGGGAAACCTTCAGGGATTGGATCGTTCGCAAGGTTCAACCCCTGGACAGAAACCGCATGTTCAAGGCCCTCAGAGAGCGCACATAAAGCCTTTATGAATCTGTTTCGTTTCGCACCGGTTTGAGCCGAACCAGGGTGCTCCCCCATCCCGAAGGGCCGTCATCCAGGTGATACCCAAGCACATCCGGGTGCTTCGAAAGACGTGAATGCACGGTTCGGCGAAGCACCCCTTTCCCCTTTCCGTGAATGATTTTCACGTTCAGAATCCCTTTTTGCCGGCAGGCCCACAGATACTCCTCCACCACGGAAGCTGCATCTCGCGGGGTAAAGGTGTGGAGGTCCAGGACCCCGTCTATGAAAACTTCCACGGCATCGGAATCCATCGGCGTTAAATCCGCTCCATGTCCAACTGATCCCCGAACACTTCAGTCAGTTCGCTGTTCAGTGCCTGGAAATCTTCTTCCGATTCAAATTCCACCACCAGTTCCCGGCCGTCCAAGACTTTCAATCGCCCTCTTTTTCGGACCGCGTGAACGGCCTTCTTCACGTCGACGGTGACCCATCCTTTCATGCGCATAACCAGTTCATCGCCCTTGAAGGGGCGATCAATGGTCAAATCCACTGTTCTGTGTTTGGCTTCCCAACCGATTACTGCGGGTTTCACAAGCGTCGGGGTCACCGGGTCGTGCATGGCGGCGCATCGAAACCAGAGTTTTGCGCGAATCATAATGTTATCCTTTCTTTATCTTAAAATGGTGAATCGGCTATATTCTGCTGCAATTTTTTTAAGTCTGTCCGCTTGACACAACAAAACCCTTTTTTTAGTATCCTCCAGTCGAAATTTCAAGCAGCCACAAAAAATGACCGCATCCGGCTGCGGGCGATTCGTGAATAAACATCATAACCATTAGAGGGGGTGATAAACAGAAAAAATTCGGCCTTTGGTAAATGTTTTTAAATAAACGGAACCACGCATTCAAGGAGGGGTTATGAAAAATCGAACAATGATGGTTGCAACATTTCTTATCTTGCTGATGACCATGGCCGCAGCTCCTGCCATGGGCGAAAACACGAAACTCTGGGATGTTTACAACAACGTTTTGAAGAAGGCCAAGTATGTTGATTTAACCCATGCTTTCAACCCCACCATCTCCGTCTGGCCCGGCTTCGGGCAGGCCAAGTTCAAACCTGCGGTGGCCGGCAAGAAGTATGAAGGGTATTGCGAAGTCGGCGAGGCCTTTGATTACAAAAAACATGGCTTCATCGCTACAAGCTATGAGCTGTCCACGGACCAGTACGGAACCCAGCTCGATCCGCCCGCCCATTTCTATGAATTCGGCGCCACCATCAGCGATCTTCCGGCCACCTATGCCATTCGGCCGCTGGTGGTGATTGATATTCACGAACCGGTGAAGAAAGACCCCGGCTATCATGCCACCATTGCCGATATCAAAGCCTGGGAGGCCAAATACGGAAAAATCCCCGAAGGATCCGTGGTGGCCGTTCGATCGGACTGGTACAAGAAATGGAAAGAAACCGACCGCTTCGCCGAAAAACCGTTTCCCGGAATCAAACTGGATGCCCTTAAACTGCTGCATCTGGAGCGGAAAATTCTGTTTCACGGCCATGAATCGCTGGATACGGACACAACGGACAATATGGAAGGGGAGACCTGGCTGCTCAAAAACAATTTCTGCCAGGCGGAAGGGATGATGAATCTGGATAAGGTGCCGCCCGCTGGCGCCCTGGTGATCATCGGCTTCGCTAAACCCGAAGGCGGTACGGGCGGTTATGCACGCTACGTTGCGGTTTGCCCGTCCGACTGGAAATACGGGAAATCTGTTGTGGAACTGCCCGGCGCCCCGCTTCCCAAACAACCCTACCCCAACAAACGGGATAAAAACGGCGTACTGAGACCCACGCCTCCCGGAAAATAAACCCCATACAACAGCCTCCTGGCCGCAAACAGCCGGCCAAGGGGCCGTTATTCTTTTAGAGTTTCTTCAATAGCTGGTTGGCGGCGGTAAGAATGGGGTCCCACACGGGCCCAAAGGGCGGCGCATAGGCCAGATCGCTCTGGCTGAATGCTTCAACGGTCATTCCGGCGTGCAGGGCCACGGAGGGAGCGTTGATGCGATGGGCCACACCCTCTTGACCCACCATATGGACTCCCAGAAGACGACCGGATCCTCTGTCCCCCACCATATGCACGGCGATGGTGCTCGACCCCGGATGGGCATGGGCCCGGCTTCTGCTTTTGATGGTCACTTCAACAGGATCAAACCCCGCATTCACGGCCTCTTTACTGCTCAAGCCCGTGCTGGCCACCTGAAGATCAAGCACCTTGAAAACCGCTGTTCCGGCGATTCCCTGAAGCGACACGTCCCTGCCCGAAATATGGTCCGCCACGGCCCAGCCTCCCCGATTGGCCCGCAGTGCCAGGGGGATCCAGGTTTTCCGTCCGGTCACCACATGGTAGGCGTCGGCGCAGTCGCCGGCCGCATAGATCTCTTTTCGGGAGGTCAAAAGGGACCGGTCCACGGCAACGGCATTTTTAACACCCAGTTCAATCCCCGCTTCCCCTGCAATCCGGCTGTTGGGTCGAACACCGATACTGACCAGCACCATTTGCCCCGAAAGGGACATTTCCGGGCATACCACCTTCAGCCCCGTGCCCCCTTTCTCAATCCTGGAAACCGGATGCCCCGCATACAGCAAAACACCCTTTTGCTCCAATTCTTCCCGCACCATGGCGGAGAGTTGTTCATCATACCGCGGCAGAAAGGCGGGACGGGGCTTGACCATCGATACGGCAATGCCCCTGGATTGAAGCGCTTCCGCCATTTCCAGGGCGATATACCCCATCCCCATGATCACCACCGATTTGACCTGCTGTTCACGGATAAACCGCTTGATGCGTTTCCCATCCGCCAGGCTCTTGAGCGCCATCACCCCGGGCAGTTCAAGACCGGGCAGATCCGGCATGACGGGGGAGGCACCCGTTGCGATAAGAAGCTTATCGTAATGAACTTCAAATGGATTGCCTTGAACCGTCCGGCCGGTTACGGTTCCCGCAGCCGTATCAATAGCCTCCACCCGATGCCCGGTTCTTAAATCAATATCCTGCTTTTCCCTGAACACGGGTGCGCTTCTGACCACCAGATCATCCATGTCCCGATCCGGGTCCCCAATATTGTAGGGCATGCCGCAGGCACTGTACGATACATCCTCGGTTTGCTCCAGGACCGTTACGTCCAATTCGGGCCGGTTCCTTTTTGCCCGGCTCGCGGCGCTCATACCGGCCGCATCTCCGCCAATCACCACAAATCTCATGATTTCCCCTCCCCATCGGGAATGCGTGCGATTCTCACTTTGAAATGGTCAATGTCAAAACATGAATTCCGTTTACGGCAAAATATTGTCCCATAAAAACGCGTTGATCGCCAGAAATATTGCAAATAATCGGGCTGCGTGCTCTTGAGCGAATGCCGGGAATGACCAGAGGAAAAGATATGATATCCCGGTGTCTGCTGCCACGGCATTGATAGCCGGCGCCTTGCCCTGCTGAGAAATAAGCTGAGACTGAAAAAACTTCCTTGACACCCCGATCGGACCTCTATATATTTCCATAATTGAATATAGGAGTTCCAATGAAAAAATTTATGGAAGTGATGAAAGCCCTTTCCGACCCCAACCGGGTCAGGATCGTGAAGATGCTCCAGCACCGCTCCATGTGTGTGTGTGAACTTAAGGAAGGATTGGGCATTTCCCAGCCCACCGTATCCAAACATCTGAAAATACTGGAAGGTGCAGGATTGGTTGGTTTTAAGAAAGATGGTCTTTGGGTAGACTATTCTCTCGCAAATGGAAGTGAAAGTCCCTATGCTGGAGTCCTTCTCGGAAACTTGAGGCACTGGCTTGAAGAGGACGAAACGGTTTCCCTGCTCCTCAGAAAACTACCCTCCATTCGAAGAGAAGATATCTGCAAAAAGTAATTTTGTGCCGAGCACATTGCTATATGGCGATTCATAAATGTTTACTGCCGCGCTCGGCCGAAAGGCGGGAGTTCGCGTCATGAAGGAACCCCGGCCGTGATGATGGATGATGAGGTGAAAAGTGTGGGCAAAATCCCATCCACGGATGAGATCAAATTCTGGATTCAGAAATTGAGAGGAGATGAAAATGGCTGAAAAAGATGGGGGTGGAGTAGCACAACAAAAAAGATACGGCACGCAATCTTTGGCATTACGACCCTGAGCCGGATTCCTGAAAACCCCGGAAATCCGGCATCCGTGACCAAAAGGGTCACGAAAGGATGGCCTCATGTTACTCAAAAGTTATACCAAGGACATATTCCGGCCCGAGTGTAATCCGGGGTTCCAATCGGTGCATTGCATCGCCCATCTGGATCAGGACGTGGGCGAGGCTCTTCCCTACCTCAACGCAGAACTGGGCGGTTTTGAGTATTTCAACGACCCGCCGGCCGTAACCTTTCGGGTCCAGGGGAAAATCATCACCGTGCATGCCCGAAAAATCGCCGTCAATGCCCTCAAGGACGCGGAAGAAGCGGAAAAGATTCTCCGATGGCTTAAACGGGAAATCAACGAGGTCTGGGAACGTCGAGAGGAGATCAAACCTTCCTACGAAGGCGCACCAAAACCAAAAGTGTTTGAAATCTTGAAGCTTCTGCCACTTCACACCGGTTGCGGGGAATGTGGGCAGCCCACCTGTATGGTGTTTGCCACCCTGGTAGCCCAGGGAGTGAAAGGCCCGGAAGACTGTCCGGCGTTGACATCAGAGAAGGCCCATGAACTGGAGTGTTACATGGGCGGTTTCTCTCTTGATGCCTGAATGCACGTTTTTATACAAGGACTAATTTTTTATGGATGCACGCCGGAACAGCAATCTGTTTCTCAATCTCTCAAAATCATTGTGTATGGCACTGTTTGGGAGCAGAAAGGCTGTAGGGATTCCAGGTCTTGGATTCCTGGTTTTTATCCTTTCCATAAGCGCCCCATCAAGCAATGCCTCGGAAAAACAAGCCCAGACCCTGCAGGAATTGATCAGCCGGTATGATACGTCCCGCTGCAAGGAGTGTCATGAAGAAATCCACGATCAATGGGAAAAGTCCCACCATGCAAGGTCTATCATGGGTATCTTTATGGACCGCTATCTCACAAAAGGTGCCCTTTCAGTTAAAAACCCGAAAGAGGCCACCCGTAAGAACTTCCCCTGTTTCAAGTGCCATTTTCCTCAAATGGAACATGCCTCCGACCGGGTAGCCTCCGAGATCGCCCTGGCGATTCTGAACAAAGACAAAAAAACCATGAAAAAACTGAACATCAGCTGCCTGGTCTGCCACAACGACAAGGGGATTGTCCACGGGTTGTCCAAGGCGGGCATGCTTTACGGCCCCGCAGATGTGAAGGAACATCCTGACGACCATTATAAATTGGTCCGCAAAAGCGCCATCATGAAGCGGTCCGTCATGTGCGGCCAGTGCCACGGGCTGGGACCGAATCTTGAGTTTGAACACCCGGTGCAGTGCGCCACCCTCTACGGCAGCTACCTTCACGCCTATATTCCTTCCGGTGGAACAAAAACCTGCCAGGAATGCCATATGGAGAATGCCGACCATGTCTGCCCTCCCAACTTTGAAGACCGAAAGGACGTTTCCAGAAGGCTTGCCCGGGCCCTCACCTTGGACGTCGGAACATTGTCCTACAACTCTCAGATTACCCCCGGGAAGTTTGTTCCCACCGTGGTGGTGAACGTAAAAATCACCAGCAAGGCGGGTCACCGAATACCGGACGGCTGACCTTCCAAAAACAGAGTGGTCCTGGAAGTGACCATAAAGGATGATCAAGGCAAAAAGATATATGAAAACAGCAAGGTTTACATGCCTCAGTCAACCAACGGACTTGATGACGCCATGGTTTACGGGCCCACACACAAACTGGGGCTCATTCGCGACACCAGTATTCAGCCCTTCATGGCAAAAGAAGCGATTTTCGAGGCACCAATGCCTCAAGGTGTTGAAAAACTGGCGGTTACCGTGGACCTGAATTATCAGCTGCGGCCCGGGGATGTTTATCCGATTCATCTGAAAACCGTGGAAGTGTTGATGGGAAAAAATTGAGCGAAGGAAGGTCACATGAAAAAAGATCGAAATACAGGAAGGGCATGGCGGGCCATCCGGCAGTCGGGGCTGATTCTTCTCCTGGCTGTAGTGACGGGCCTTTTGACAAATCAAGCCCGGTCCAACACCCTTCCACTGGTAGCCAGTTGGGCGCCGGAGGCCCGTTTAACCGCTGATACAGGGAATAGCAGGGTCGTTTCTCTCCATGAGGCGGGAAGCCTCTGCCTTGAGAAGACGGCCATATTCCTTGATGCACGATCTCCCCGGGATTATGCCATGGGACATATTCGTGGTGCTCAAAATATTCCATGGCAATCTTTTGACCAATATATCGACCGTGTCTTCGCCACGATACCGGAAGATGCCCGGATCGTAACGTACTGTGACGGAGAGCACTGTTCCCTGAGCGAAGACCTTGCCAAAGAGCTGGTTTCCATGGGCTACAAAAAGGTGCAGGTTCTCCTAAATGGCTGGACGAAGTGGCAGGAGGCAGGACTTCCCGTAGAAAAAGGAGAGATGGGTCCTTCGGATGGCCGGAAAGGATGACAATGGAAACGCACCCTAAAATCGGGCATGGGCCTGCGAGCAGCGAGGCGGAGGAGCATGTTCACGGTTCAATCGGTGCCTGCTCACACCACCATGTGGATATGGAAGAGACCAGCGGGTCCCGGCTCTTATGGACATTGGCACTCAATCTCATAATCCCCGTGGCCCAGGTCATGGGAGGCATTTACGCCCACAGCATGGCCCTCATCTCCGATGCCACCCATAACTTCAGCGACTTCGTGGCCATTTTGATTGCCTACATTGCCCATCGCATCGGCAAGAAAGGGGCTTCTTTTCAAAACACATTCGGTTACAAACGAGCGGAAATTCTGGCCGCTACAATAAATGTGGCCATTCTCATCGGTGCCTCGGCCTTCATCATCTACGAGGCAGTGGAGCGATTTTATCACCCGCAGTCCATACTCGGCAATGTGGTCATTCTCTTGGCCGGTGTCGGGATACTGGGCAATGGTCTGTCCGCGTGGCTGCTCCATCGGGACTCAAAGCACAGCCTCAATGTCCGGGGCGCTTTCCTTCACATGTTGGGGGATCTTCTGACTTCCGTCATGGTGTTGGTCAGCGGGGTGGTCCTCATTTTCAGGCCCTGGTACTGGCTGGACCCCTTGCTTTCCATTCTCATCGTCATTTTCATTCTGAAAAACTGCTGGTCCATCCTCAAGGCGAGCGCCGGGATACTCATGAATGCCACCCCGGAAGGGTTGAATCTTGAGGAAATCAAGAATTACCTGGAACAGATCCCCGGTGTTTGCGGCACCCATTATCTCCACGCCTGGAATATCTCCGCTTCCAGTATCGGTTTTTCCTGTCATGTGGAAGTGTTGGACCAGCGGGTCAGCCAGACCGAGAAACTCGGGGAAACCATACGTCACAAGCTTTTCCATCGATTCGGCATTGATCATCCGATACTCCAGTTCGAAACCGGGTCATGTGGGAATGGGGGAGTGCTTTGTGAAATCTCTTGTGGAGGAAGTATGAATGGCTGAAGGTCAAACAGGTTTCCTCAGGAGGCAGTGGAACCGTGACGGGCTTCTGGCCCTATGCGCCCATTTGATTCTGGGGGCCGTCTTCATTTACGCAAGCATCGACAAGATTCTCCATCCGGCAGCCTTTGCAAAGGCAATCTATAATTACCAGATCCTTCCGGACACCCTGATCAATCTTACGGCGGTTATGCTTCCTTGGCTGGAACTCATTGTGGGTCTCTTTCTGATTATCGGTCTTTTTCGGGAAGGGAGCGTATGCATTGCGACATTACTGATGCTCGTTTTCTTGGGAGCCATGATCTTCAATCTCGCGAGGGGCCTCGATATCCATTGCGGTTGTTTCAGCACCAGCGCGGATGGTGAGAGCAACGTTCCCATGGCCTGGAATGTGATAAGAGACGGCCTTTTTCTGATCCCGGCACTCTACCTCTTCTGCCGCACCTTCCGGAGAAGAGGCCGTATGAACGGGGACAAACCTTGATTTTCTGTTACCCTCACCCTGATCAAGATTTGTCCCCTTTATTTGATATTTTCACATCCTTTTCTCAGCTGACGACCTGCTCCAACAACTCGTTTTCTTCCACCACATGATCACGGATCAATGCGAAACTCAATAACAAGGTGATGAGGAGCGCCAACCCATACACCCAAAAGAGCTTTTCCAGACCATATGCCCCGATGATCTTGCCGCCGATGGCCGTGCCCAGGCCACCCCCACCCATAAAGCAGAATGCCACCAGGGACATGGCGGCGCCGCGTGCCTTCTGAGCAAATTCCGTGGCCCGGGTGAGGAGCGTGGAATGGGTGAAAATAAATCCGAACCCCAGAAGCGCCACCCCCCCGATCAAGGCCCCGAGAAGGTTTCCGAAATAGACCAGGGTCAAATCCGCCAGGGTGGCGCAGATCAGGCCGATACTGAGTAGTTTTCTGGGACCCAACAGGTGGACCAGCTTACCGCTCATCCTTCCTCCCAATACGCTGGCGAGGCCAAACCCCGTCATGATGAGGCCGATATGGAAATAGTTGAAATGATATGTTTTTGAGATGAAAACGCCGATATAGGAAAAGCTTCCGATAATGAACACCCCCTCAAGCAGCACGAGAATATAGGTGAAAAGGCTTTTTGGATTGGCCAACAGTTTGGCATAGGGTGCAATGAATTTGCTGTCCGGATTTTTTTGGGACGGTAAATATTTATAATATCGGATGAGCAGAAGGGTCGGAATTACGGATAGTACCGCATACAAACCGAATACCCCTCGCCAGCTCAGAAAATAGGCGATGGTCCCGCCGATGACCATGCTCAACCCCTGGCCTAAAAAAGAGATCCCCATAAAGGTCCCGATGGCGCCCTGACGCTCCTCGATGGGAAAGATATCCCCGATCAGGGCCAGGGAAACGGGCATGACCGAAGCGGCGAAAACACCGGTTAGGGCCCGATAAATGGCCAGATCCGTGAGTGCCATGCCCAGGGCGCAGAGTCCTGTTGCCAGGGTGAAAAGAATCATGGAAAAGGTGATGACCTGCTTCTTACCGTATCTGTCCGCCAAGGGGCCAAAGACGATCTGGAAGATGCCGAAGGGGATCATGTAGGCCGAAATCAACAGCCCGGCCCTGGCGATGTCCACATTAAGATGTTGCGATATGGCGGGAAGAATGGGTGATACGACCCAGTTGTCCGCCATGACAATGAACCCCGCGAGACCCAACAGACCGATGATGTTTTTGCTTTTCATTTCCTGAAACTCCTTTCATGCTTTATGGATTCTTCAGAGCAAGATAGAGTACTATATGCCCATTTACGAATATAAGAGTCTGAAAGAGAGGATTGGTTTCAAAATATTTTAGCAGGGTGCAACTTTGGGACTATATTCCCAATAGGTTATGGAGATGAATTCAGGTCAAGCCTTCGAGGCGATCATGGGCCTTTGGTGGAAGTGATGGTTCGGATCGGTCTGGTATGGGCGTGATCCTTCGCTGGTGAAAGAAATGAGGGAGGGATATAATATCCCTCCCTCATTTCTTTCAACTCGATGGTGCCGGATTACTTAGCATTAAACTACCTTATGCGGAAGGACTTTTCGGCATCGGAGGGGTGTTTCCGGTATTCGGTGATTTTGAATTTGCCGCTGAACTTGTTGACAAAAGGATGACCCGCTTTGGCCCACCCGACGACGCCGCCTTTGTAAAGCCAAACGTTTTTATAACCATATTTGTAGAGAAATCCGGTGACGTATTTGGCCCGATGGGATGTACGGCACCAAATATAAATCTCAGCGTTCGGATCCGTGATTTTCTTGGGAATGGTGTACATCAGCCCCGAATTAATGTGATCCGTCCCTTCAATATGAAACGCTTCGAATTCGGGGACCGTTCTCACATCGATCAGATAAGCCTTCTTTTTGCCCGCCATGACATCCTGGTACACCGGATAGAATTTGTCCACATCAATGATCTTATCGGCCGGAATCAAGGCCGCGAAGCTTGCATTCACCTTTTTTTCTTCGGCCGCAAGGGGGTTGTCCCCCGCAAATGCCAGTGTTGCCGTGCTCAGAAACAAAACGATGCCGAGTGTGACGAGAATCCGCTTTTTCATTTTAATACCTCCCATTTTGTAAGACATTGCAAAGTGTATTTTACCGGACCCTGGAATAACCGATTGTCACCTCCTTCCGCTTCCGGGTTCTTATATCGTTGTAAACTATAAGAAATGGACCGGCATTCGTCAAGGCGGTTTACCAAAACCTTCCGCATCTACAAAAGGAAAACCGTTTCAGCCGAACTGGAGATCCCCCCATTCATATTGAACGATGGCAACCAGAACCAGGGCCGCGGTTTCAGCCCTTAGAATCCGCTCTCCCATGGAGACCGGCATGAAACCGGCCTCTTGTGCCTTTGTGATTTCCTCCGGCGCAAATCCCCCCTCAGGTCCGACCATCCCCGTAAAACCGCTTGATGGATCATGTTCCCGGAGCAACCCTTTTAGATCCCGTGATCTTTCCCGTTCCCAAAGAATCACCTTGAGTCCGGACGCTTTGCCCTGAGACGCCAGCTGTTTGTCAAAGGATGCCGGTGGCCCGATTTGGGCGGGAATATCCCTGTTGCACTGCTTTGCGGCGCTGCGGGCAATTTCCCGCCAACGGTTGCTTTTTTTTTGCTGCCGGTCCCCTTTCAACTGAACAACACACCGGGAACTGAAGAACGGGAGGATTCGGGTAACCCCCAATTCGGAGGTTTTCTGGATCAGATAATCCATGGGGGCCGATTTGATTACCGCCTGGCACAAGGTAATATCGAGTGTGGAGGGTTGGGTGGGGTCAAGGGTCTTTCTGATTTGAACTTTTACGGCGTCACTGGAAACCGATTGGATTTGAGCGAAAAAGCGTCCACCCTTCCCATCCAGAAGAACCAACGCGTCCCCCGCGTCCATCCGCAACACCCGGGACATGTGGTGGGCCTCGCGGCCTGTAATCACACAGAACCCGTCTTCAATTTCAGGATTTTCAACCAGAAAACGCCGTAAGGAAATATCATTCACCGCCTTTCCTTAAGAGCATGCACGCCCATTCGTCTTCGCAGAGCGTGTGGGAGGTGAAGAACCCCGTTGCCGGCAGGGCTTCTTCGATCCTTTCCACCTGCTCCCTCAGAATGCCGGAGGCTACCAGATGGCCTCCCGTATCCACCAGCCGGGAAAAATGGGGCATGAGCCGGAGAAGTTCTCCCAGGATAAGGTTGGCACACACCAGGGAAAAGCGGTCCGCTACGGCTTCAATGGCTGTCCCGGAAAGCATTATGGCCTTTGAAGCCCCGTTTAACCCGATGTTCCTTTCAGCCCATCGCACCGCTTCGGGGTCCACATCAATGGCCTCGATCTTGCCAAATCCCAGCTTCACCCCGTAAATGGCCAGAATGCCGCTCCCCGTGCCCACATCGAGCAGGGTTTGCCCTTTTGCCCCAAAGGATTCCATGGCCTGAAGACACATTTTGGTGGTGGCATGCTGCCCCGTTCCAAAGGCCGGGCCCGGATCGATGCGGATGATGTGAGTTTCTTTGGTGTGAGGCGGAACTTTTTCCCAAACCGGAAGAATCAAAAGATCGGGGGTGACGCGAACGGGGCGAAAAAAACGTCGCCAATTCTTTTGCCAGTCCTGATTTTCAATCTTTGTCAACAGAAAACCGGGAGTAGGGAGATGGGGGTGAATCAACGACAATTGACTCAGGTAGACGGAGATCCGATTCTGAATATCCTCCGGGCTTTTCTCCAAGGGGAGATACGCCTTCAGCGTACGGTTGCCGAAATCCTCAAAGACCAGTCCCGTACAACCCATATCAAAAAAAAAGGCGCTCAGAGGGTCATTCAACTCAGGCGCCGCGTCAATGGCAATTTCCAGCCATCCCGGATTTTCAAGATCGGGAATCACCAAAATATTCTCCATTTAAAATCCCAGCCCCGTTGTGAGGCCGGGACCCGGGTTTCACGCTTTTTCAAAAACGTAATTGAGCTGGCCGTTTGATAATGTGTTGGCCCGGGTGGTCATTTCCATCCCCACCACTATTTCATCCTCGGGAACATCCTCGGCAATCCTGCCGAAGACCTTGTAATCCCCGTAGTCCAGCAAGGCAATGGCGTAGGGGAGGTCCTCGCCGAAGCCGATGGGTGCGTATTCCAGCTTGCTGTAGGTCACCAGCTTTCCTTTTCCGGCTACTTCAAACCATTCCATTTCACTGGAAAGACACTTGGCGCAATCGGCACGGGGGGGGAAGAAAACCGCGTCACATTTTGTGCACTTCGTCCCCATGATTTTTCCCTCCTCCAGATGAGTCACAAAGTCGTTGACCTTCGTGGTGGCGGTAAAGCTCACGGTTCCGAATTTCTTAAATCGATCATCCACTTCTCTTATCTTTCCCATGATATTACCTCCCAAGAATACTGACGTTTCCGTACAGGCCTACACCGCCGATGTTATGAACAAGCCCGATTTCGGGATCCTTGACCTGGATATCGCCGGCCTCACCCCGCAGCTGGAGCACAATGGTTCTGATCTGTGAACCGCCGGTGGCGCCGATAGGATGCCCCTTGGACAAGAGACCCCCATCCACATTGACCGGAATGCTGCCCTCTTTGTAGGTTTCCTTGCCCTGGATCAGATCTTTTCCTTCTCCGGGTTTGGCAAAACCCAAATTTTCATAGGCCATCATTTCGGCGATGGTGAAACAGTCATGTACTTCCGCCACATCCACATCTTTGGCGGTGATGCCCGCCATCTTGTAGGCCTGCTCCGCCGATTGCCTGGCCACCGTGAGGCCTGAAAACTCATCTCTCCCCGCCAGGTTGACGGCGTTGGAAGCCGATCCCAGACCGAGAATCCAAACCGGTTTCTTGGAAAGCGCTTTTGCCCTTTCCTCGCTGGCAACGATTACGCAGGAACTGCCGTCCGCATTGGCGCAGCAATCCCCGACTCTGAGGGGGGAGGCCACCGGCCCGGACATGGGACTGCCGGGATCCGAAAACATTTCAAAGGTCACCGGTTTTCGATACACCGCTTTTTCGTTCAACTGACCGTAAGTGGCGGCCTTCACGCGGATCAGCGCCAGATCCTCGGGGGTGGTCCCGTATTTCGCCATGTGACGCTTTGCATACATGGCATAGTACGCCGGCATCATGGTGCCGAAGGTGCTCTCCCACTGGATATCCGCGCCCCTGCCCATCCTTTCCTGGCTTTCCGCCGAGGAGATCTCCGACATTTTCTGAAAACCGACTACGGCCACCACATCGTGAAGGCCGGATTTGACCAGGGAATAGGCGTATCGCAATCCCATGCTGCTGGAAGAGCACAGGCTTTCCAGATAACAGGTGGGCTGAGGTGTCAGGCCCAGATATTCCGCTAAAACCCCTGCCGGGGACCTTTGTTTGTCATATTCCGGGGCTGAACAAATAATAGACGCATCGATATCCTTATTCGATATCTGAGCGTCCTGCATGGCCTCCCTGAACCCTTCAAAGGCAAGTTCTCTGATGGATCCGGGATATCCGCGCACAAAAGTGCTTTGGCCGACTCCGATGATTCCTACTTTACCCATTATAACCTCCAAATCATATATTTTCTGCATCAAACACTGAAGTTCCGGTGTTTTCAATCTTTTGGCCGGAATTAACGAAAGCGGATTATAGAAAATGATCGCTGACGGGTCAAGGAGAAACCATTTTCTCCACGCCCCCCGGTTTATAGAACAGCGCCAGAACAGCGCCTGAAAGGATAAGCCCGCCGGCGCAGGAAACCCCGAGAGCGAAAAGGCCTGCGTCGCCCATCATACCGATGCCCAAGGGGAGGGCGCCTCCCCCGATCAGAAAAGCCGCGGGCACCGTAAGGGAAACGGCCACATTTCGGGTACTGGCCGGACCGATGGCGGAAAGTGCCGCAAAACCCGGCGGAAAAAAACAGACGGCCATAACCGGCTGCAGAAACACCATCACTACGAGCCATGATCCCGTCACTGCACCGAGGAGAACCGTTGCAAAGCCCGCCACAAGGAAAACACCGCTCATGGTCAATCTGGGACCGATCCGATCCGTGACCCAACCGGCCAAGAAGGCCATGAACATTCCTGATATCCGTGAAAGCGCCACCAGGGTATTGGCCCGGTTTCGTTCCAGCCCGTGCTGGGCCACCAGAAAAAGCGGCAGCATGGTATAAATTCCCAGAGTGGCGCAAATCCCCAAAGAAAACAAAACCATCATAATCCAGAATGATTTCTCGGAAAAAAGGGTTTTGAGTGACAGAAAATTGGGCGCTTCACCGGAAAATTCCCCGCCTTTCCCAAACAGTGAGAACAGACCTCCCGTCAAAATGGAACAGCCGCCCAGGAAAACCAGCACACCTCGCCAGGAAAACCACATCATCAAACCCTCTGCCAGCAAGGGCGCTATAAAAAAACTGAGATTAGGGGCCAGCTCGTGGGTGGCGATGGCCTTTCCCCAGTGCCTGGCATTGACCAATGCGGTGAGAGAAGCAAGACCTGACGGCAGATAAAGCCCCGAGGCCAACCCCAACAGGAGCAATCCTCCCCGAAGGGTCCAAATGGTGTGGCATAGGGAAATGGCGAGAAGCGAAATCCCGACGGCTGTTGCCGACAGAATAATGGTTTTTTTGTGTTGAAGACGGTTTGAAACAAAACCGGACATGAGAAGGGATACGGAATATCCCATGCTGACAAAAAGGAAGAGGGAGGCTGCTTCAACGTGGGCCAGCCCCATATCTGCTTGAATACTGGGTAATAAGGGTGCAAAAATGATTCTGGATATGAAATTCAAAAAGAAAATATTGGTGAACAGCAGGATCGGGCCCAGGAATGTTCTGAATTTGGGCGACTCAGTGTTCGTACCGGTGAGCGGCTTCGGGGGGGGTGGATGTTTCACTTTTTCTACGCTGCCTTGGACCATCACTGAGGGATCAATCTGCCGCCTTGAAATCGTTTTTCGATTTTGATAAACCTGAAACGGCCCATTAATACCATGATTATAAACCATCAAGGATTAAAGCATTATGAAATTCTCACAAAATAAAGCAGTGCCCCCAAAAAAGGGCCGAACACCCGAGTTGGACAATGTGACCGTAATGGCATCAAGGGGGCTTGGACGGGTATGGCACTTCAATATCAATTTTTTCCTTTTGCTCGGAGTTTTAATGCTCCTTGTACTCTATTTAGCATTCTCTTTCATGCTGTTATTCTGGTATTTCGGCGAGCACCATCAAGAAAACGTCCTTCTGAAGCTGGAAAAAGATTTCCGGGAAACCCAAAAAGCCCTTTACCAGGCAAAACAGCGTTTAAAGTTCCTGGAAAATTATATTGACCCTTCAAAGATACCCGCCGAACCCCCCAAGCAGATCGAAAAATCCCGGACCCCTCCCGCTGACAACAACCTGCCGGTGGGCACAGACAGCAAGATCACCAAAACTTCAGGGATTCAGTCCACCGTTGTCAGGATTAAAGAATTGAAAATAGACCGTCGTGACACCAGCTTATCCGTGAATTTCAAACTGGCCCGATCCGGCTCCGGCCGCTTACCCATCCGGGGGCGTATTTTCGTCATTGCCGTTGACCGGTCAACGGACCCGCCACTGCTCTGGCCCTCGCCCAAGGCGGATTTTGAAAATGGAACCCCTGTAAATCCAAACAAAGGCCAAGCCTACAAAATAAGGAATTTTCGGCGAATTCGTGTCAGATGGTCTTTTGCATCAGCTGAAAAAATGCCCTCGGAACTCAGGATACTGGTATACGACCAATCGGGGGGCCTTCTCCTGAGGGAGGATTATCGCCTGGAAAAGGATCAAAGCCCATAATGTTGAGCGTCATCCCTAATCAAGGGACATATTCCAAGGCGATCATATCATCCCACGGGTCTGCCTTTTTGATTCTTACCCGGATTTCCTGACCCTTGGAAAATATGATACCGTCCTGACGTTTAAAATCCGTCACCATGAGAAAATCCGTCAAAACAATTCTGTATTTATTCTTGAGTTCATCCAGAACCAGCGCCTTGAATGTCTGGCCCCGATTCATCCCCAGATATTTCAAGGTCCAATAGCGCAGACGATTTCTCTGGATGCGCCCCAGGGTTTTGACCAGGGGTTCAACGGAGACCCTGATCTCTTCCAGATTTTCCGCGGTATAAACGGGCGCCCTTTTCAAAAAAAAGCAGGTCAATTGTCGCTGTACAACCAGATCGAGATATCGGCGTATGGGAGAGGTGGCCTGGGTGTAAAGGTCCACCCCCAAACCACTGTGGGGGGTTGGGTTGGTACTGATATGAAGAGGGCTCAATTTTCGTCGTTGTTGAAACACATAAAAAATGTATCCTTTCTCATCCAGGGGCAGCTTTTCTGATGGCTCCGATTGTCCCCTGAAAAGTACGGGAATGTCATTGTTTCGGCAAAACTCGGCCGCCAGTTCGTTATACAGAATCATGAGCTCCGCAACGATCATCCGGGACGCTGAGTCCTGAGGTACCAATTCCAGCTTCAGAGCGCCTTTTTCATCGGTGTCAACTTCCAGTTCAGGGAGCGATAGATTCATGGCGCCGCGATTCAGCCTTTTCTGGCGAAGCATTTCCGCCAGCCGGTGCAGTTCCCGAAACCGGCTTTCTTCCAAAAGATTTTCATTAACATCACCGTAGGTTAATCGTCGCTCCACACAAATCGTGCTGGCGGTAAAACGATATCGCAGCATCTTCCCGTCCGGGGCAAACCTTGCCAGCAGGGAAATGGCCGGACGGTCGCATCCTTCTTTCAAGCTTAACAAATCCTGGCTAAGTACTTTTGGAATCATCGGGATTTGTCTTCTGGGTAGATATAGCGACGAAGCCCGTTCTCTTGCCGCGGCATCAAGCGGGCCACCCGCTTCAATAAATGCCGCCACATCAGCGATATGGACGCCGATTCTTATTTCATTATCTATAATTTCCAGGCTGATGGCGTCATCGAAGTCTTGGGTCTTAGGCCCGTCAATGGTCATGATCGGCAGAGATCTCAAGTCTTCACGCCGGCTTTCAGGAAATCCGGAAACCGTAAGGCGCGTTGATTCTTCCAGTTGTGTGGCCGTAAAGTTCGTCTCCACTCCCGATCGCAGCAGGTCAAGGGGTTCGTCTTCCTCCCATTCACCCAAGGCGATCAAGAGAGACCTGGCCTGGCGGATATCATTTATGCCGGCGTATGAAAGCAGTTCCCTGCCATACTTGAACTCATCCGCGTCAGCGCCGTAAAGGGCCAGTTGGATCAACAGATGAAGAATATCTTCCCGACAATCCGGTGCTTGGCTTTGTTTGCCCTCAGAAACTTCTTTCAGCCACTTTCCACCCTGTTCAAGACGCTCGGCCCTTTCCGCGGCCTCCTCTTCCTGCCGAATCATCTGGTCTACACGATCTTCTGGATTGGGCAGAAAAAGTCCGTTTCTCATTTTAAAATAGAGCCTGTTTTCAAAAAGCGCCCGCACCACAGCGGAAAAGTGATCTTCGCTTGCATCCTCACCGAAGGCCATTTGCGCCAGGTAACGATGGTCAAAAATTTCCTCTTCGTCACGAATCAGCTCCCACATTTCCTTAACATCAATTTCTTCTTTGAGCTCTATTCGCAGCGTTTCTATCTGCTGAAGTTTCTGCAACAGCTGATCTCTCGGCTGTGCCACATCGATCTGCGCAGTTGAAATCAACAGGGTTCTTTTTGGAGAAAGGTTCACTTCCCGGTTGGCAGGCGTCAGCAAATGAAGCCGACTTCCCTTGTCTTGTATACAGACGGTACAAATCAGTCGGCTTTGATCAATATATTCAACAATGCTTCCAACGGCCATATTTGAAAATCACCCATACCCTTTCTAAGTCGGTTTGCAGGATTACTAACAGGTGGGCAGGCTTCTGTCAACTGATCAAGGGCACTTCGGATTTTCCCGCAATTGCTTTCCCAGAATGCTTTTGCTAGAATGAACCCCTTTTTGAACTTTGAGGTTGGCCATGGATGGATCAATTTACACGCAACGGACTGCGAGACTCGTGCAATTATTGCAGACTTCCGTTGAAACTCCGTGCGACGGGGCCTGGATTATCAAGCCTGAAAACCGCCGCTACCTTTCAGGGTTTAGAGCG
Organism: Desulfatiglandales bacterium; assembly: GCA_963663335.2. GTDB lineage: Bacteria > Desulfobacterota > DSM-4660 > Desulfatiglandales > Desulfatiglandaceae > NaphS2. The sequence continues at coordinate 3,001,197 of CAXXLN010000002.1, forward strand.
GAAGACAACTTCCTTACCGAATCCTCAGGGTCTCTTCTGATCAGCGGCACGAACCGTCTTTTGATAACCGATTCCAGGTATACACTGGCCGCTGAAAAAGAAGCGTCGGCATTCAGGGTATATACACTCAAGAAAAATTTTGTGGAGGACATTCCGGATTTCACCCGAAACCTGGCCTTAACCCATCTCGGTTTTGAAGAGGATTACCTGACCTGGGACCTTCACCGGAAGACTGCGGAAAAACTGGCTGAGCTTTCGCCCCCAGCCGCGTTGATCCCCTTGAACAGCGTGGTGGATAACATGCGCGAAATCAAGGAAGCCGGAGAAGTTGCGGCCCTTGAAAAGGCGGCGGACATGATCTCGGATATTTTAGCTGAGGTCATTTCGGCTCTGAAACCGGGCGTAACGGAGAAAGATGTGGCCTGGCAGATCGAATCCATGGCAAGGGAGGCCGGCGCCGAAGGGTTGTCCTTTCCGTCCATTGTGGCATCAGGCCCCAACAGTGCACTTCCCCATGCGGTTCCCACAGACCGAAAGATCCGGCCCGGGGAGCCGATCATTCTTGATGTCGGCGTGCGGCTGAACGGTTACTGCTCCGATATCACGCGAACGGTTTTTCTGGGAGAACCGGATGACACTTTCAAGACCATTTACCGCACGGTCCGGCGGGCGCAACTGGAAGCGTTGAAACACATCCAACCTTCGGTAGAAAGCACACGGGTGGACGCCGTTGCCCGAAACATTATCAGTGATGCCGGTTACGGAGCCTACTTCGGACACGGTCTGGGCCACGGGGTCGGCCTTGCCACCCATGAGGGTCCCAGACTCGGGCCGAGAAACGCCACCCCGCTGCGAACCGGCGCCGTTTTTACGGTTGAACCGGGAATCTATCTCCCGGGAAAAGGCGGGGTGCGCCTTGAGGAAATGGTGGTTCTGGAGGCCAAAGGGCCTAGGATTTTGACCAAAAATGATCATTTCTATGATTTTTCTTGATGTTTGGCTTCATCTTTCCGTGCCCGGAACACCGTGAACCGAATCTATTTTGGCGTTCCCTGTAAACGCAGGAGTTAGCAAGTGTACGAAGTGATTGATGAGTTCATCACCTATTTACAGGTGGAACGGGGCCTTGCCGAAAACACCATTTCTGCTTACAGCCGGGATCTCGTCCGGTTTATCACATATCTTGAAACCCGAAATATAACACCGGTTAGAACCTCTCGAAATGTGATTCGAGACTACCTGGGAAGCCTGGCCCCCGACCTTTCCAAAAGATCTCAAGCCAGAAACGTTTCCGCCATCAAAACCTTTTTTCGGTTTCTTGTTTCAGAAGGCAAAATGAAAGAAAATCCAGCGAGACTTCTCGAAACACCGCGCATTGAACAAAAACTGCCGGACATTCTGAGTGTTAGTGAGGTTGAACAACTTCTTTCACAACCGGACATTACAACTCCGTTGGGGCAGCGTGACCGGGCCATGCTGGAACTTCTGTACGCCACCGGATTGCGGGTGTCGGAACTGGTGCACCTCAAGTTGCTGGACGTTAATCTGGAAGCCGGTTTTGTGAAGACCTTTGGAAAAGGGTCAAAAGAGCGAATGGTGCCCTTTGGTGAAATGGCGCTGCAAGCTCTCAAAACATATCTTTCCGACGGACGCAAGGTGCTGCTCAAAAGCGGTCATCCATCCTACATTTTTTTGAATTTCAGGGGAAAACTCTTATCACGGCAGGGATTCTGGAAAATTATCCGGAACCATGGTACAATGGCAGGGATTAAGAAAAAAATAAAACCGCACGGACTCAGGCACTCTTTTGCCAGCCATCTTCTGGAGGCCGGTGCGGATTTGCGTTCTGTTCAGGTGATGTTGGGACATGCCGACATCACCACCACCCAGATCTACACCCATGTCACCAGGAGAAGGCTCAAGGAGCTGCACGAAACATGTCATCCCAGACCGTAGTGCATCTATTTTCAATTAAGCCACGACAACGGTTGTTTGCTGGTATGGCAACAGTGGATTATTGAGAATGGGTTCAGCCCGGGCAGGCGAAAATGGGAAAAGTTATTGATCTTGTAAACCGGCGCAAAGGTTCTTTGAAAGTGTTGCCCGCGCCTGACCCCTGGCAATTTCGAAAGGGGCTCTGGCGGACAAGCCACTTTGTTCAAATGCGATTGCGCCTGGCTGATACCCTTGAATACAAACCGGAAGGTTTGGCCACTCTGCCCCCTCATTTTTCTCTGACAGGGGGAATGTCTTTTACCATTCGCTCCATGTATGTAAATCGCCGTAATGAAAAAAAGATGCGGGAGATTTATTACCTGGTTGGACTGATTGATTGCATGATCAATCAGGTCCATCCCATTTTAAGGACGGATCTTTTGTGGGCCATGTACAAAAAAGTGTTTTCCATGAAAGAGGCGCTGAAAGTCCACTGGCACGGCAATCTTGACCAGGTGTTGTTGCCCCTTGATTCTGAATATTTCAACGATATTTCCTACCGCGCGTCACTGGCAAAAGCACAAACCATGAAAGCATTGTATGAGGCCATCCGGGAAGGAACGGACGAAATGTTTGATATCCTTTCTCTGGAGTATGTATTTTTCAGCCCGTGGGTGGGAGGATAATTTTGGAAAAGCATTATCGTTCCGATGATAGGGAAACCTCTGAAGCCTTTCTGGAAACCATTTTTGACGGCATCAGCGAAGAAATCATGGTGGTGGATGAGGACGGCTTTATTCAGGATGTCAACCGGGTCTTCCTGGATGAACGGGGGCTTTCAAAGCAAACGGTTCTGGGAAAAAGATGTTATGATATCCGGAGGATGTCGGGAACCCACTGTGACCTGGAAAATCAGGACTGTCCCCTGCAAAAGGCCAGAGAAACCGGCCAGAAAGTGGAAGTCACCTATCGACACGGTTCGAAAGGGGAACACTATAAAGCGTTACAGCGGATCATGTATCCGGTTGTCAACCGCAAGACGGGTGAAAGGTATTTCGTTGAGATTTCACAGGACGTCACCGAATACCGCAATCTCCTCGCCCGCTTGAGGGCTTCGGAAAAGAAAACCCGGGCCATTCTGGATACGGCGACGGACGCTATCATCAGCATCAACGAGGACCACGAAATCATACTGTTCAACAATGCGGCGGAACGCATTTTCGGTTACAAAAGAGAGGAGGTCATGAAAAAGAATCTGAACCTGCTCATTCCGTCGAAATATGGCGACCACGCCGTCTTTGTCAAAGAATTCCTGGATAAGAGGGAATCCAAATTCATCGGCAAAACCCAGTCGTTGACCGCCCATCGGAAGAACGGTGAGGAGTTTCCCATCGAGTTGGGGCTGAGCTTTCATGAAATGGATGATGCCTACACCTTCACGGCCATCATTCGGGATGTATCCGATCAGAAAAGAATGGAGGAGAACCTGCTTCGCTCCGGACGGCTTGCGGCCGTGGGAACCACCGTGGCCCATGTAGTCCATGAGATCAAAAGCCCGTTGATGATTATCGGCGGATTCAGCCAACAGATCCGCAGCAGCCTGGAAGATGAAACCGCCATCAAGAAATTGGACATGATCCTTGATGAAGTCAGTCGGCTGGAACGGTTGGTTGCCAGCCTGGGCGACTTCACGAAGGTCTACAATCTGGTAACGCGGCAGGCCGACATCAATTCGGTGATCCAGGATGTTTTAAAAATTTTCAGGGGCGTATATCCGCCCGAAAAATATCCCATGGAAGCCGAACTGGCACCCAATCTTACTGAAATCCAATGCGATCCGGACAAATTGAAACAGGTGGTGATCAATATCATTACCAACGGTGTTGAAGCCATGGAAGAGTCCGGCAGGATTTACATCAAAACGGAAGAATACTCGGGTGGTGTCGAAATCCAGATTCGCGATGAAGGAATCGGCATCAGCGACGAAGATATTCTTCACATCTTTGAACCTTTCTACACCACCCGGGACCGTGGCTCCGGATTGGGGCTAGCCATATCCTACAAGATCGTAGAAGCCCACGGAGGGGAACTGTGGGCCGAGAGCGTTAAAGGAGAGGGAACCACTTTTTTTGTGCGCCTCCCCATGTGATGTAACATTTTTCATTTTTTAATTGACATCCATCCAGGAAATTACTATCTTAGGTGGATTGCCGCGGGGTGGAGCAGTCTGGTAGCTCGTCGGGCTCATAACCCGAAGGTCGTTGGTTCGAATCCAGCCCCCGCTACCATAAACAAAACAAGGGGTTACGTTAATTTCGTAGCCCCTTTTTTATTGCCCTAAAATTCTGTACCCCACGCTATGCCCCACATCCAGCACATAAAATGATCCTTTCAATCGGATACAACCCTGCAATTAGAATAAAGCAGAATTACTATTTCTTGGATGATTTCAGCAGTTCGGTAAGAGAAAAAATGGTATCCGATCACGGGGTGCGTTTAAGTCTGTGATATCCACGCCAAGTCTGGCGATTGTTCTTTGAAATATGTCCTCAGGGCGTCTACCAAAACCGGGTAGGTTTCCTTGGATCGAAGACGGCAGGTTTGCCTGAGAGACAGAATTCGCTCCACCCATTGATCACCTTTTTCACCGCGTGTGCCATAGCTTCTTTTTCGCCAAAGAACCGCGAATCTCAGCATGCGCTCGGCATGGTTATTGGTGGGCGCCACGCCCTCTTCAACAAGAAACGTCCATAAGGATTCGATCTCCCGCAGAAGCCTCCGGGCAAACCTCCCCGCATCATCCTTGCGGTCCTCATAAATGGAAATCAACCGGATGAGACGGGCATAAAATGCATTCCATTGGCCAGTAGTGGGCGGCGAATGAGCCATGTGGCAAAGGCGCTGCAACTCCGCTTTCGACCATTTGCCACACTTGGCGATCTCCGGGTTTTTGCTCGCGGAAAGCTCTGTGGCCTTTCGAATAAGATGGGCAAGGCAGGTTTGCCTTTGTCCTACCCATTCTCTATAGACTCCGTAGCCGTCGCTGACCAGGATGCCCATCCAGTCCTTGATGAGCGCCTGAAAGGCTTTCTTGGATCGTTTCGGATGGATCATGAAGAAGGCAACCGTCCTATTGGCCATGACCCAGAGCCATTGCAGTTTTTCATTTTGGCGATGAGATGTTTCGTCGATATAGTTGACAGAGGCCTCTCTTGCTTCTTCGCCGATGGTTTCATAATGGGGTTTGATCGCTTCTGAGGCACGGTCAATAACTTTCTGGATGGCCCCCAGACTGATATGAAATCCAAGAACTGAGGAGCAAAAGTCCTGAATGAGTGTGCTACTGTCCCCCATATTACCGGCCATTTGCGCAATCATTCCTGAGACCCTCGGGCCAAAACCCGTCCGATGCTCTTTCGGGACCACCGCTTTGTTAACTTTTCCACAGCAGGGGCACTCTCCTTTATAAAGAACGAAATGCGTGACCTTCATTTCGATTTCAGGCAGTTCGATGACTTGATGGGTATAATAAGGGGAGGTGTTGTCACGCCGGGTATTTCCACACATACAGGCTTCAGGAGGGAGATTTTTGACTTCCGTGGGCTCAAGCATTTTCTGTTGATACCCTTTTCGCCGCCGCTTCTTTTTTCCTTTGTCTTTTTTGTTCTTCTTCGGCTTTTCTTGAAAATATTGTCTGAAGCGGACGGCTTGCTCGAATTGGAGGAATTTTTGTTCAGCTTTTTTTCAAGTTCTTCGACCCGTTTTTCAATTGCGGCATGTGACGCAACTAAAGAGATCAGAAAGTTTCTCACAGCCTCGGGAGCGGCGGCCCAATCCTGCTCTGAAAAAGGAAAAGCCCAGTCTTTCTTTTCAGCCTTTTCGGCTTTGTTTTTTCGAGATTCGGGCATTGGATTTCCTGTTTAATGGGCTCTTTCCCATCAACGCATACACGAAACTGCCAGATTTGTCCCGAAAAAAATGACCTCTTATGAAATTTTTATCGCTTCACCCCGTGATCGGATACGGAAAAATCATAGCTCCAACCCAACCACTTGATGCCGGGTGCTAAAAACAGGTGTGGTCTCAGGTAAAACGTCGATTCCGGAGCCCCTGAGGACCTTGTGTGGCGGGTTTCTTTCGGCAAGATGACTCTAGATTCTAATATGTCTCTCGGTTCGCAGCCCCAGAATGCCGGGGCTGTGGTTGCATAGGCGGCAGATGATTCCGACGGAGCGGCGATGCTGCCGTGGGATTAATGGCACCGGTGGCGACTGTGGATCGGCGTCATTTCTGAGGCGCCATAGGGGCAGAACTGTCGGACTGGATCTGGGTCATTTGAAAAGTTGCTTGCACACACAGCTGAGCAAATATTATCATCCACCGCAATGTGCCGATGCAATGATTGCTCTGGTATCGTTACTTCTGACTGGCGGAGGTGGGTCGCAAAAATAGTGCACGTATATTAGTTTGATTTTTGGGTATAATGTGCATATATTTAATAGTTACCCAATGCCTGGGACTTGATGATATCACAGACCTTTTGACCTGCTGATATGTTTGACCTTTGTCAAGGTAAGACAAATTTACTAAGCTTTGAAAATCACACTCAAAATTTACTATATCGTATGCCATTGCGGCTCCCTTTTTCGAATTTTCGATTTCATTGAAGGCGATGATGTAGCAAAAAGTTTTTAAGTTTATTTGGTCAAGGCCGATAATCTTATATGAACGGTTCAATCAAGCAATGACGCTGGATAAGAAGAAAATGGACTCAATCTCTTCATACAAATCAACCTCTCCAACTTCCCAAGTTCAAGGAAAAAAATGGGGTTCAGGGTTTGTTTTAAAATATTAGGTGCATTTCTTAATTTGTCGGTTGTTTCTTGGTTTCGAGCTTTTCCGTAAATCATGCAACGCTTCAAAGGAATTGTCATAATAGGACCAGCAGCAAATTCGTTCGCGAGTAAAAAGGCACGCCCCAAAACAATTTAGGCTTTGATTATTGAGAAGCCATGCAGTTGCGAACTGCTGCTCATAGACAACTATCATAAAAGAAAGGCGTTCAGCTTTTGGATATAGAAAATCCACAACACAATGTCATTTTGTTATCTGACGTTGCAGACGGTTCAGCTCAATCTGCCAGAAGAAAGAAGTTGGGCGAGACTCTAATCGAACAGGGGATCGTCTCAAAGCAAGAATTGTCACTCGGTCTGAAAACCCAGCAGAAGCTGCACAAAAAGCGTATTGGAGAAATATTAGTAGAAAGCGGCTCATTGGGTTATCAAGATATCAAAACGGCGTTGCACTTGAAGAATTCGCTTTTGGCAGACGCAAAATTAGGTGCTATTTTGGTCGAGAGTGGACTAATCACAGATGAGGAACTTCAATCTGCACTCGCCAAGCAGAAAGCACTCAGAGGACGCCGTCTAGGCGAAATACTTCTGGAAATGGGTTTATTGGACAGCGAAATGCTGGCTGTGGCACTCGCGTTACAGTTTCATACCACATATGTGGACCTCGAAAAATATCCCGTAAAGGTATTCGAACACAGAGCACTTTCACCTGAGTTACTGAGGCACCTCAAAGTATTCCCAATTAAGCTTAGAAAAAATGAGCTGACGGTGGTTGTTGCCGATCCAAATAGTCTAAATGCGGAGGCAGACCTTCGTTTTCATGCCGGTTTGCGTATTAAAGTGGCAGGCGTTAGTTCAGAAAAGGCCATTCTGGAGGCTATAGACAGAGACTATGGTACTCTGTCCAAAAAGAATTTGACCCGTATCCTCTCCGAGAACACAAAAGTTGAAGTTGAAAAGTTAGAAGACCAGGCGGAAGATGGACATTTTATCAATGAAGAGGTGAGAATAGAGCAGCCCATCATCGAAATTGTCAACCATATTTTGAAAGAAGCAGTCGCCAAGACGGCCAGTGATGTTCATATCATTCCAGAAGACAGAGTAGTCAAAGTCAAGTATCGAATTGACGGGATTTTGTATGAAGGGCTCTCTTTTCAAAGGAACCGTCTGCTCGCTATTATTAACCGAATGAAAATTATGGCCGATATGGATATTGCCGAACGGAGACGTCCTCAAGACGGAAGCACAAAAATCAAGGTTCACGGCAAAACTGTGGAGTTGAGGTTTTCCTGCTTGCCCACAATTTGGGGACAAAGCATGGTCATTCGCCTGTTTGATAGCGATTCCAGCTTGATGCAAATCGAACAAATGGGATTCTTTGAGGATACGATAAAGAGTTTGCGAAAATGCCTATCTAAATCTCACGGGATGCTTCTTTTTACCGGACCCACCGGGAGCGGCAAGAGCACCACGATCTACTCATGCCTTAAGGAACGCGTTTTTTCCAACAAGAACATTATCACATTGGAAAACCCCGTTGAGCAAAAATTGCCGGGCGTTTGCCAGGTACAGATTCAGGAAATCATCGGTCTGGACTTTGCCAGGGGCCTTCGCCAAATTTTGCGGCATGATCCTGATGTTATTGTAGTTGGAGAGATTAGGGATTCTGAAACTGCTCAAATAGGGGTGCGTTCGGCATTAACCGGCCACCTCGTTATTTCAACTCTTCATACAAATTCAGCTGCGGAGACTTTTGTTCGGCTCCAAGACATGGGCGTTGACAATTACCTTATATCTTCCAGCGTGCTAGGTGTTGTATCTCAGCGTCTGGCAAGGAAGATTTGTCCTAATTGCAAAGAACTCGATCCAGAAGCAGGACAAAAGCTTAAATCATACGGTTTTCCCATCAAATCCTCGAATGATATCCACTTTTATAGAGGGAAAGGCTGCAAAGAATGCAACGACATCGGCTATAAAGGCAGGACGCTTATTTATGAATTTATACCGACTGACGAACGAATAAAAAGAGGAATCGTAGAGGGTGCGTCCGCCTCCACGCTACGACGTTTTGCAAGCCAGGCAGGAGCTAAAACAATTGAAGAAATCGCACTCGAGAAGGCAAAAGCCGGGATTATTTCTGTTGATGAGATCATCCCATTGTTATCGATAAGTTAACACTTCTCTAAAAGTTCATAATGCTTTTATTCGAATTAATGATGCGATAACCGCTTATAATGAAAGACTATATTAGCAATGAACACTATCAGTAAAGATCGAGAATGCCGGTTGCTGGTATGCCCGAAATGCGATGGAAAAGTCAAGATTGACATCGAGAAACACGAATATCAAAAACTTGCTTTTAACTGCCCATGCGGTCACCGACACAATTTTCTTGTCAGTGGTGGACGCATTATAACTTTGCATAAGGACTCCACAGTAAAGCCCGATTCTGTTCACCCCGACAAGAAAAATGTTCTGGCGTTTACTGCCGATGAAGATGGGAAATCGCACTTAATATGCCCCAACTGCGGATTTGAAAAAACAGTGTCAGTTCCTTCAAATTCTTCTTCCGAAAGTATCTACTCCGTAAAATGTAAATGCGGGCAAAAATTCTGTTGCCGTTTCGACCTTGTTTCTTCCCAGAATGATAACAAAAAAAAGGAGGCCTACTTTTCCTTCGAAGATATTCGAACAGACGAAACTGAAGTTAAGATGATTTTCCTAACGGATGAAAGAGGAGGCAAAATCATATGTAGCGAATGTGGTTTTTCGCAGCCAATTGATCCAAAAGAGGTTCCTTTATTAAGGCGACCTTTCAACTTTCACTGCAAATGCGGGTCAGTGAAAGCCTATTTTGTCAACACACGAAAAAAATACCGGAAACCCACAAAACTGCGCGGAAAATATGTGAACCGCAAGACCTCAAGAAAATATAATATGATGGTTGAAGACCTTTCGCTGAGTGGCATCGCCATTTTAGTGGATAAAGACCACGATATTCGGCAGGGAGATATTCTGGATTTGGTATTTAGGCTCAACGACGCAGCGGGAACAGAAATGAGAAATGCCGCCATTGTTAAACGAATTGACCGCCAAAAAATCGGCTGTGAACTCATAAGTGATCAGGCTTACAATAAAAAACTAGGCTTTTATTTGTTAAAATAAGACCGGCAATATCCCCAACGTATTTGGAAAATTGGGTGCCATGTGGTATTCTCAATTTATGTTGCGAGGTTGGTTATTATGCGGAGTTGATTGTTATGCGGAGTCAAGACAGTTGGAATGCCAACGTAACACAGTTATTTTGATAAGATAGGATCGCCTTGAGACATTAACTACTCAGCATAATAATGACGTCTTCCAGGACTTAAATATTCACATCAAAGGAGGACGTCATGTTAGAAACAATTGTTGATGATCAGTTGCAGGTTAAAATTCTTCATAGCGGTCCAAGTGTTCCGTTACTTCAATGATTTGCTGAGAATTTATGTCGGGAAGGTTACAGCAAAGCAACAACTCGTATTTACATACGGGCAGCGGAGCGTCTGATTTGCTGGTCAGAAAGGGAAGCTATATCCGTCTCACATCTGAGCGAAAAGCTTTTTGAGCGTTTTGATGACTACCTTGATCAATACCTACGATACAGCCGCTCCCACCGGTTAAACCTTCTCTGTGGTGGACGGTTGTTCCTGAAACACCTTAGAAGGGTTGGACTCCTAATTTCCCCCGTTACTGAACCAAAAGTTCAAGATCCCCCGCTTTTATCTTCATTTTATCAATGGATGCGCCAACAACGTGGGACCAGCAATCCTACTCTCTGCAACTACAGTCGCTCCATTCGGGACTTGCTGAAACGTCTTGGTGAAGATCCCAGCAAATTTGACGCCCAGAACTTACGACAATTTGTCCTGGAAAGGAGTCAAAAGCGCGGGCCGTCATCAGCAAAAACATGTACGGCCGCCCTTCGTATGTTTCTTCGTTTTCTAATTTCTGAAGGCAAGTGTGCTGCTGGCCTGGATGGAGCTATACCTGTTGTGGCGCATTGGCGACTTTCCTCTTTGCCACGATATATACAACCGGAAGAAGTAGAGAAAATCATAGATTCCTGCGATCAGAATTCCCCTGTCGGCATTCGAGACAGAGCTGTTTTACTTCTTCTCGCGCGTTTGGCACTTCGGGCAGGAGATATTGTGCGGCTACGTTTGAATGATATCGACTGGGAAAGATCTGAGATTCGAGTGTCAGGAAAAGGACGTCGCCAGACTCGGTTGCCTCTAACTCAAGAAGTTGGAGACGGGTTAATTGCCTATATGAAAGATGGCCGGCCCCCGACCGAAACCGACGTTTTGTTCATTCGTTGTCATGCTCCTTTTCGCGCCTTCACGTCTCACTCTGCCATCTCGGCAATTGTCATTCAAGCAATGCGCCGAGCAGGTGTCAGTTGCAAAAGCCGCGGGGCAGTCCGTGTTCTTAGGCATTCGGCAGCGACCTCCATGTTGCGGCAAGGGGCATCATTACAAGATATCGCGACAATCCTTCGTCATCTTTCCATCGAGACTGCGAAAATCTATGCAAAAGTAGATATCGCTGCATCGCTTCAGATTGCACAACCATGGCCGGAGGGGAACCAATGTTAGCTCATATTTTGGAATCCTATCTGTCGGTGCGTCGTGCTTGCGGGTTCGAACTCAAAACTCAAGAACGCTTTTTGCGAAGTTTCACAAGTTACTCAGATAGTAAAGGAAAAGGCCACATTTGTTCTGAAGTTGCCATTGAGTGGGCGGGGTTGGCACCTTCGGTTTATCAGCGCGCCAAGCGGCTTAGTTATGTGATACAATTGGCCAGGTACGCCCGTGTAGAAGACCAATCACATGAATTGCCTCCGGCTGTTTTTGGCAGTGATAACCGGCCGCGGGCCACCCCTTACATTTTTTCTCAGAAAAACATTCAGCGCCTGGTAAAAGCGGCTTCTGAGCTTGGTTGCCGTTCTTTTCGCCGTAAGACTTATAGTACACTGTTTGCTCTCTTGGCATGCACTGGTCTGCGTGTGTCCGAAGCCATCAAGCTAAGGTTTGACGATATCATTCCCGACGGTTTGGCGGTTAGGCGGACCAAGTTTCGCAAGAGTCGTCTTGTACCTCTTCAAAAAACTGCTCAAGATGGACTGGATTGTTACCTTGAACATCGCCGCCCATATGCCCCCTTTGATGACCACATATTCGTTTCGTTGCGAAGAAAACCATTGCTCTTTGAGGATGTTAGGACAGCATTCCAGACTTGTATTAACAAAATCGGGCTTCAGTGTGCGCCGGGACAACCTCGCCCCACGCCGCACTCGTTGCTCTAGAGAAGCGCGCTGATATCCCAAAAATCCAGCCAAAAATCCCAAGTTACCCTACCTAACGAGAAAATGCCAGGTACCATAAATTCGGAAAAAGCAGGTTGATTAGTTTGAGATAGCAGGAACCGCGATATGCCTTTTATCCTCCTCCCCCCTTTTGGGGGGGATAAGAGGGGGGGGCTGTGCTATAGCCTTATTTTTCAAATACCACCAAGTATCAAAAATAAGGAGAAATAACACATGCCCCATACCTGGAATTCATTAACAACTTTTTTGTCCGATATCACAAGAAAAAATTCAGAGACTATGATTTGCTGCTCCCACTGTGGAAACCGCTATACCTACATAAAATGGGGTTTTTACAGCCGATATTTGTTTAATGACGAATCGATAAAAATTCAGCGATACCGGTGCGATAATGATTTATGCCCTCAAAAAACCTTTTCGATCCTGCCCCATGCTTTTTTGCCGATTGCGCGTGCGTCTTTGTGCATGCTGATGTATGTCCTGAGCATGTATGAACGGGGTCAGTCTATTGCAGACATCGCTAAACATACATGCAGCAAATGGCCCCAGATACAACGGTGGATTAAAAAAGCTATTTTGATCCGGGACTGGCTCCGACAGGAATATAGCGACACCTTGCCTTGTTTTTCACCGGGCACCCGGTGGACCTCCTTTATCCGGGATTTTTCCTGGGCTTTTTACCCGAATCGAGCCCGGTAAAAAGCTACCAACACAAAACGAATATTCTATAAAATCAGTCAGTTTGTTAAATGTTCCTCCGTTGCCACTAACTTTTAACAGCGGAGGTTTGAATGACAGAGCAAAATGACAGAAATCTAGAATTGGCCCTATGGCGTTACTCAATCATCAGCCCACTGTTGCACAGGGATGCCAATGAGCAACCTTTTGGGGAGATGCTTGACTTGGCGTCTTGGAACAAGTACGTCCACCCCAACGGTTCCCATGTCACCCTAAGCGCAGAAACAATCAGGAAATGGCTGTATCGTTATTTACGGACCGGCCTGCCTGGACTTGAGGGCAAAACCAGGTCCGACAGCGGCAAACATCATATCCCGTTTGAAATTTCATCTGAGATGATTGACCTGCGTGTGAAACACCCCAGATGGACTATTGCAAGAATGATCAAGGAACTTGCACAAACCGGTATATGGAACGGCCGTAAGCCGAGCAGATCGGCTCTTTACCGGTTTGCTAAAGCACACAACCTGCAAAGAGATCCCCACATTTATCCGGAACAGGATGTCAGGCCTTTTGCCTTTGACCATTTTGGGCAGTTGTGGATGGCAGATTTTCTCCACGGCCCAAAGTTGTTCAATGGCAGGAAGAAGCAAAAGACCTATCTGCATGCGATCCTGGACGACAGCAGCCGGTTTATTGTTCATGGAGGGTTCTATCTGACCGAATCCGTTGAACCTTTGATTTATGATCTTATGGGGGCGGTCAGACGATTTGGCATCCCTCAACGGTTCTATACCGACAACGGTGCTGCTTATTCCAGCCGTCATTTAAAAATTTTGTGCGCCAGGAACGGAATTGACTTGGTCCATACCCCGCCATACAAACCCCAGGGGAGAGGAAAGGTTGAACGTTTGTTCAGAACCGTCAGGGATCAATTCCTTTGCGACCGGTTCAAGACCTTAACCCAAATCAATAATGCCTTTAAATTGTGGATCAGCAGTTATCATGAAACCATCCACTCCTCACTTTCGTGCTCGCCTTTGCAAAAAAGATTGCAAACCCGGAGCGTATGCCGAGTTCTGCCGCCCTCAATTGATATTGATGCCCTGTTCCGCATGGAACGTCGGTGCAGGGTTTACAACGACTCAACCATCCGGTTCAAAAAGATTCGGTATGAAGTCCCGGAATGCCTGCCGGGTTCCAGGGTCACCATTTATTATATGCCCTGGGACAAAACCTGTGTTTACTATGGCAATGAAATGAAAAAAGCACGCATTCTTGACCTTTCAGCCAATGCAAGACGATTTGAAAACCCAAACCAATAGGAGCATAACATGCTGAATCAAGGAGAATCTCCAGCAGAATTTTTTGATTATAAATATCATCCGTTTGCAGACACTTACCGGTTAAAAACACCATACCTTGGAGAACAGGACAGACGATTCTTTAAAACGGCCTTGTCTCTGATCTCCACCGGAAAAAGCTTTGCCCTGTGTGGTCCCTCAGGCGCCGGCAAATCAACACTGGTACACCACGTCTTATCCCGACTTGATGTCAATTGTTATAAGCCTGCTCTGGTACATTACGGAGGTTTGCAGCGCAACGGGATGCTCAAAGCCATAGCCGATGTGCTGGGTGTGGATACCGACGGTAGAACCGTCCCTTTACTGATCAAACTTCAAAAACAAATTATGCTGATGGCATCTGAAAATCGAAGCATGTTCCCGGTTTTTGCTATTGATGACGCCCACCTGATGGAAAAAGAATCATTGATGGATATCTGCTCCTTAATGTTCAATCCCCACAAGGAGACCGTGGCGGCAAGTTTTATTCTCGTAGGAGACGAAACCTTTTTGAAGAAATTGCAATTACAGATACTGGCGCCGGTCAAAACCCGGCTGACCGGTCTGTTTAATTTGGACACCTTGAATGAAAAAGAAAGTCTTGAGTTCATCAAGTTTAGGCTCTCCAGTGCAAAAGCACCGGAGTCTCTTTTTGAAACGGATGCACTGAGCATAATGTCTTCCCATTGCAGAGGGAACCGACGTCAAATCATGAATATGGGTACTTTGGTTATGACAGAGGCTTTTTACAGGCAAGAAAAAACTATCAGTTCGGAATTAATTTTTAATTGCGATCAGATAGAGATATCTGAGTGAAACGGAGGCATGCGAGAGGGGACTCCGATGCCAAGGGATAACTCAGTGCGGTAGACTGCTGTCTACACGGAACCCGGTGGTTTTTACTGCCGGGTTCCAAATCGTCAAAGACAGCTACAATATCGTGATATTTTTTAGGGATCAGAACGCGACAATCAACACGTTGCGCCACACATTCGCCGTGAGAGCACTTAAAAATTGCTCTTACGACCGCGATAACATCACAGAACATATGTTGGCGCTGTCCACCTGTATCGGCCATAGTAAGGTTTCTGCGACCTACTGGTATCTGGAATCAACACCGGAACTCATGCAAAGCATTGCAGAACGTTTCGAAAGTTTTGTCAAAGGAGGGCAATCATGACCCCGATTTCATCACATATCACCGCATTTTTAAAAGAACGGCTACCCATCGAACGTCGTGTCAGCGATAACACCTGTGAGTCCTATGCGTACGCCTTCAAACTTCTTTTTGAATACGCAAGTGCTTGCCTTAAAATTCCACCGTCAAAATTGCATTTTGAACAAATTGATGTACCTCTGATTATAAACTTCCTGAACCACCTGGAAACGGTCCGCGGCAATGGACCAAATACCAGAAACTCCAGATTGGCAGCCATCAAATCGTTTATGCACTTTATGGAATATCGTGTACCAACGGCGTTAGATCAAATTCGACGTGTTCTCGCTATTCCGACGAAAAAAACGAATACACATCTTGTAAGGCACCTTACGGTTGAAGAGATGCAGGCTATCATGAATGCGCCTGAGCCAACCAAGCGAGATGGCATACGAGATCGTGCTATGATTTACCTATGCTTCGCTGGAGGATTGCGGGTCTCCGAGTTAATCGGGCTACTGCTTAACGATCTAAAACTTCAACCGAACGCTAGCATTTTGATCCGCGGTAAGGGTCGAAGGGAACGTTGTCTACCTTTGTGGAAGGAAACGACATCGGTGCTGCGAGCATGGTTAGCAGTCAGGGGAAACGTCTTGGTGCCAGAGCTTTTTATCAGTGCCCGTGGTGAACCCATGACCCGTTCCGGATTCGAATACATCTTACGTAAGCACAGTCGCAGAGCCGAACAGAGTTGCCCTTCTTTGTCAACGAAAAGGGTTTCGCCACATGTGCTACGGCATACTTGCGCGCTAACAGTCTTACAGGCCACCAAAGATCTCCGAAAAGTCGCTCTCTGGCTCGGACACGCGAATATGCAAACGACTGAAATATATACACGCGCCGATCCTTCGGTAAAGCTGGAAGCCCTAGATTCAATTGTACCGCCAAAACTTCGCTCAGGACGTTTCAGGGCGACTGACAAACTGATCGCCTCGCTCAGGGAGGGCACTCTTATGCGGAGCAAAAAGCCTTATGTACAATAGGGAGACGGGGCTCGCGACAAGCGGGCTCCGCATAACAATCAACTCCGCATAATAACTGGTTTTGGTGGAAAAAAGTTCGTCGAATTGGGCGGATAGCGTTGCCGCTTTTTCAGGATTTGGATCATTTTTATATTTCAAAAGATCCCCATAGAAATCTCAGAAATCTTTCTTGAAAGCCGTAAGAGCATCAACATTGCAGAGAGCGATTGGATCCAAACGATTGTAGTGTCGTCCCTCATGAATCCAGCAAAGGGCCAGTTCCGCGGTAAGTTTTTTAAATTGAGGCGCATCATCGGCTAGCAAAATGTCCACAACCGGAACATCTGTTTGTCGATAATAGGCGGCTATGGCAGTGGCTTCCATAATTCTGGCCCTGGTGTTTTTTCCTTTTCCATCCTTAAAAATCTTTTTCAACAATGTTTGCATTTCAGCTTCACAGATTTCCTTGTCTTCGGTTAAATTCAAAAGCTGATCGGCTACCTTCTTTGCTACCTTGAAATCCAAGATCAAACAATATGCCTTCAGATCAAAACGGTATGTTCTTTCCCTGCCGCAAAGCAACAAATCAAGTATCGTGAGACGATCTTTGCGTGGAACGGTGAAAAAGGCTGTATAAGATGGATTACAAAAAATTTGTGAATACTGATTTTTGCCGTTGACCCTCACCGTGGTGTCATCGATTTGCTGGTATGGCGTAGATTCCAAGGCGGCACCGCGACGGCCACTTCAAAATCCCCCACCTGTGGCCGGGTCAAAATCCCCCGGCGACATGGTTGAGTTAGTGTACTAATCTTCCATGGAAAGGTCCATACTCATTCCTGAATGCCAAAGACTACCCCCCCCCCAATGTACTACGAAATAAATATTTGAAACACATAAAGTGAATCATATCCATCTTCTCTTAATATTCCCGAACAGTTGTTATCCGGTATACCCTACAGTTATCACAGTTTTTTCATTTTGAGGGAGTAAAGGGGTAACGAACATAGTCATATCCTAGTCACAAAAATCATCCTTGCTTATGGTATGAAAGCTCAATAATATCGGATATACATAGGATAATAAGAATAAAAAGAAAAAGCCAAACCTTGAGCAATTGAGGGACGGAAAACCTCGGGTCCTTTGGAATGAGGATAGCCAGGTTGCCTTTGAAAAAACGGCAACCCGGCTTTTTTTTTGTGATGAACAACAAGATTATGCCCAAGAATTGCGAAATGGAGGTAACCCCAATGAAAAAAGTCTTCTTATTTGCCATTTCTTTGTTTATCGTCTTGCTGTTTACAGTAAACGCTTATGCCTACTCTGTGCTATTTGAACACATTGGAAACACTGACCCAACCAATGAAGGGTGGTCGAAGGGCCCGGGCGTTGGTGTTACGTGCGGGGAGGTGACGAATGATGGCGGCTACGACGCGTGGTATGTAAGCGATCCTTCTACTAGTGACGACACGTATTTGTCATATTCTAAGACCCTTACGGACTCACAAAAGTCAAACGCCGCGACTGGTTGGAAAATGGAAGCGACCCTCCGAGTAGTCTCTGGTTCGACCGGTGTATATCAATCGCTATATATCGGCTACTCGGATGGCAATAAGCATTGGTTGCTGTACTTCGATACCAATGCCGCCGGTGATCCAATCGTTATCGCATCAAACGGATTAGACGAGCCATTGACGTATACACTTACAGGGCTAGGAAGTACCTATCACGAATATTCTCTCCGTTACGATCCGGTTGAGCATTCCGCGGATCTCTTTGTGGATGACATTTTATGTATCGAAGATTATATGGGGTATTATGACCCAAAGGATGATGCCAAGTTTTCTTGGGGTGCGGGTTCATCCAACGGTACGGGATGCGTCAACTATAGTGCAGTTCGATTTTCCGCGGCTCCCATACCGGGCAGCATGCTTCTCCTCGGTTCAGGGTTGCTTGGACTCGTGGGAATCAGGCGTAGATTCAAGAAGGCTTAGTAAGCAACAAACCATCAGATACACAAAATGAAAGGCGGGTTCAGAAAATGGCTCTTAGGACCAAAGCTTGAACCCATATCCGTTGAGACATTAACCGTTGTACAAATGCCCCTACTGTAATGTTTTTTAATCAAATCTATGTAATCGCAAAAATGTCTTTTAGACGCTTTTTCTGCAAGAAGTGCAGCCGTATAAAATCGTTGAACTTTGCCCATGGTGCTTCAGTATATCCCGGCACTAATAAACGTGCAGACATTGGTGGTTTCGGACGGCCCAACCGATAACAGCAGTTAAGAGCTCCAGTACGCATCATGGATAAATTTAAAAAGGGAAGGAGGTGATCGCCGGTTGCCAGCAACACGAACTTGATAAGGTAAATAGCGAATATTTGAATCCGGTTAATGCCATATGCGGCAAAATGGAGGAGGGGGACATGCGAGTTAGAAGATTATTCATCCAGGGTGTGATGGCCGTTTTTGTTGTGATCTTAAATTTTAACATAGCCAGCGCAGCGACCTACACGCTAACCGCGATGTACAATGTATGGGGCATGTGGTTTACCGTTGATTTTGAAAGCGATGACGAGACTTTGACGTATAACGAAATGGTAGTAGGTTCTTTTAATTACAACGCAGGCAGTGATTCCAATAATCACCAAAATATAGAAGGCATAATTCAGGTCCCAGATTGGACGGTCGATGGAGTTACCCTAGAGTTATCCTACGAAGTCGGACGTGACCCATATAACGAGGCCGACAACTCGTGGTGGTTGCTCAAAGAAGGGACATCCGAGCTCCCGTACCGACCTGGGTGTTTCACATACACAATTACCACAACCAACCCCGTCCCAGTCCCACCGGCAGTTTGGCTCCTGGGCTCAGGTTTAATAGGTCTTGTAGGCATCAGGAAAAGACGCAGGGCATAACTCCATCATATTCACTACCATGTCACGACAGAGACCACATTGTCTTTCCCTGGCGGTAGAAAGGAGATGCAGCATGAAGAAATTGATGAAGGTTTTAGTTATCGCAGGTACGATACTGCTTTGGGCAACAGCCTCTTACGCGAGTTCATTCACTGTCACGGAGTATGATATTGACAAGCAGCGGACTTGTCCGTAAATACGCCCGACTACGTAGGCATAGCGGGAGCATTTAGTGTGAAGGTCACCACCGACGGACAGGGAGGAGTTACAAACCTTGAGGTGACGACATCCACGCCCTTATCATACACTCGCACCAGTACAGGCGAAGAATTCACAGGACAAATGAGCTGGCATTGGGGCTATACTGCCATCCCCAAAAGTCCAGTACCTGTACCTGCGGCAGTCTGGCTCCTTGGATCAGGTTTGATCGGCCTCGTGGGAATCAGGCGTAAGTTCAGGAAGGCGTAGTAAGTATCAAACCATCAAAATGTAAAATCAAAGGCAAGATTAGCTCATTTCACGCAGGGTAATTGCATAGAGGATTCCGACAAGAAATGGAAACTTTCAAAGGATCCGAAGTGTCCACGGTTACCGAACAGTTGATATCTCTAGTTCTGAACTTATCCCAGGAGAAGCAAAAAAATCTGCTAAAAGAACTTGAATTAGGACCAATACCAGTGAATGAATAGCATTCATGCTGCTTCCTGATATAGGATTTCAATATCCTGCATGAAATTCGTACATTCTGATTTGTCGGTACGTAAGCGCCTACTCAAGCACACCTCAGCAGCTGAGGAATTTCCAGATCTTTTGGGTTGAGATTCCAAGGCAGCAAGGCCTCATAATCCTGTAGCGATGCCGCCGTTGGCAGCTTTTTAAAGATGAACCGCAAGTATGCATAGGGTTCCAGTTTGTTTGCCCGGGCCGTCTCGATCAGGCTGTAAAGGAGCGCACTGGCCTCAGCGCCTTCGGGTGTTCCTGAAAAGAGCCAGTTCTTACGTCCAACTACGAAGGGTCGGATGGCATTTTCGGCCATGTTGTTATCAATGGGCAAACGGCCATCCTCAAGATATCCGACAAGCCGGTCCCACTGATTCAGGGTATAGGCGATTGCAATTCTAAGAAGTCCCTTGGGTGGCACCTGGAGGGACCTTTTCAGCAACCATTTTTTTAAGTCATCCAAAACCGGCCGGGAATCTTTTTGGCGAATTTGGTATATTTCATCCGGAGAAAAATTTTTTTCACGAGCTTCCTTTTCTATCTTGTATAATTTCCTGATGTAGCTCAAGGCTTTGCCCCCACTGAGACTCTTGCTGTCTTTACCCTGGGCCTCGACCACATCCATGAACTTGTGTCGTGCATGAGCCCAACAACCGATATGTCGGATCTTTTCATCATGGTCCAAGAAGTTATAGCCGGAATAAGCATCCGTTTGCACACAACCTTCGAAATCCCGCAGAAATGCCTTGGCAACATCACCGCCACGGGTTGGATGGTACTGATAGATCAAAACCGGCCTGTCCAGATCTCCACGTCGAAAAAGCCACATATATGATTTGGTTGTCGGGTCCCGCCCCGGTTCCAGCAATACCTGGAGGGTGGTTTCATCTTCCTGTATCAGAAAACCGGATAAAAGTTCATCGATCAGCAGATTGAGAAGAGGTTGGGAGGATAATGCCACCTGCATCGCCCAACTGCACATGGAAGTTCGTGAAATTTCAACACCCAGACGCTGAAATTGCTTTTCCTGACGGTAAAACGGCGTGTGATCTGCAAACTTTGCGGTCAGAATATGCGCCAGAAGACCGGGAGTTGCAATGGATCGGGGAATGATGCGCGGTGGAACCGGAGCGATTTTGACTGTCGGGTCTTAATTCTCCACGCCTTCACAATTTTTGCAGGCATACTTGGGTCGGATATGCCGGATGACCTGAATCTTTGCGGGAATGATATCCAGCTGTTCTGAAACCTCTTCTCCGATCCGGGTTAAATGACAGCCACATGCGCATATTTTGTCCGAATCATCAATGTCATGGACAACTTCAACTCTGGGCAGTTTTTCAGGGAGAGGCTTTCTGCCGCGTTTCCTGCGAACGTGGCCAGGAACATGAACCTTTTCCTCTGCCTCATCTTCTTCAGCAGGCTCCGGCATATCGAACAGCGGGAGTGTCTGGGGGCCACTCTGGATCTTTTCGCTTTTTCGGCCAAACAACTGCGCACGAAGATGACGAATTTGTTCCAGCAGGATGTCGGTTTGTTTGTCATGAGCTTCATGCAGATCCGCAATTTGACCCTGCAGTCCAATGATGATTTCCTTAAGATCGTAAGGCGTATCCGGCAGTGTGGCGGCGTTGATTTCCATGCCGAGAAGTATAACAAAATACGATTAAATTTCAACTAGTAAAAGTAGTTTTTTGAACTTTTTCAGATCACGGATTCATAGAATAATTGCCCATGAGCGGTATACTGTTCCGCGTTTAATCCCTCCAGCAACCAGGAAAGTTCACGGCTATGCATCTCAATGACATCCGCTTCAATTTCAGGCCAATGGAACCGTTCTTTTTCCAGTCTTTTATGCCAAAGGCAGAAGCCATTACGATCCCAATACAGAATCTTGACCATATCCCGCTTTCGGTTGCAGAAACAAAAAAGATGTCCAGACAGAGGATTGAGTGTCAGATGCTCGGCAACCATTATGGAAAGGCCATTGATTGACTTGCGCATATCGGTTGCTCCCGTGGCGATATAAACCTGGTCTGAAACACCTGAAAAAAACATCACAGGTTCTCCAACACGGTGAGCAACCTGTCCAGAGTGGCAGCAAAAAAATCGTCTCCAACAACAACGGACATCCTTCCCGGCAGGATGATTATCAGTCCTGATTCATCAAGGTGAGCTTCATTTCGAATCAAGGCCATCTTCAATGGAACAAACGTCTGGCAGTTGTTATCCCTGGAGAGCCGTTTATGCCAATACCCCATCGCATGGTAGGACAGATTGTGTTGCCTACAATATTCAGCGCGGTTCAGTCCGCTTTTTGCCGCTGTCCTCAAATGGGCTTCCCATTGTCGTCGATTCCTGGCTTGTTGGTCTTTCGTTTGTTTGGTCATGGGCATCCTCTCGCAAAAAGTTAAAAGGTTGCCCGAATTATGACACGGCGCCAAGCCGCAGGGTAGATGTGGTTTTATTGGCGCTTACAAAGAAGTCGCGGATGAGACTTTGACCGAGTTGTTGGGTATTGCGACTATAGTGTTCAAAATGTATGCAATTCGTCGCGAAGTAGAACATGATGTCCTTATCTTTGGTGTGTTCATCGGGAAGATATTGCCTTGTGTACACGCTGTGGTTCGCTTTCGACGAAAGTTCATCAAGAAGAACAACGGTGTATCCGGCATTTGGATGTGTGGGGTAAAAAGACTTTTTTGCACTTTCTGTGTCGCCGTTTCAAATGCGAACATTGTGGCCGCACTTTTGCTGAGGAATTGCCCTTTGTGGATTCCCATCGCAGACAGTCTACAGCCTTCGAGATGCATGTTTATCAATCCTGCCTTCGAAGCACCCGCAAGGCCGTTGCAGTTAATGAAGGATTGAGTCAGTCCACTGTCAAAGAGATATTTAATTTTTGGGCATCAATGAAACATGTTTCTATTGCTTCCCATACCACCAGAGTTCTTGGTATTGATGAACTTTCAATCAAAAAACGCCACAAGCAATTCGTTCTGGTGCTTTCCGATATTGACAGAAAGTGCATTCTCGCCGTTCTGAGTAACAGGGACAAAAAAACCCTGGAAAATTGGATAGACGCCCTGAATTCTCAGGAGAGAAAGTCCATCCGCTTTGTTTCAATTGATATGTGGTCTCCCTATTATCAAGCCGCCCGAAGCAATCTACCTCACGCCAAGGTGGTGGTAGACCGATTCCATGTGATGAAACAGTTGAACGCTCGCCTGACCCAGCTGCGCACCAAGTATCAGAAGAAAAGCTCAGACGAAATGAAAAAAGTGCTCAAAGGCAGTCGTTGGATCCTTGTGCGTAATCGATCCGAATTGTCACCAGAACAAACAAATCATTTGGATAAGATCTTGATATTGTGTCCTGACCTTCGCATTTTGTATCTGCTCAAAGAGGAATTCCGCGCCATATTTGAGAAAATCCACTGCAGAGAAAAAGCGACCCGGTTTCTCGATGCATGGATTCTAAAAGCCGAAAGAGCAGGCGACAAGTACCTTTCCAAGTTTGTTGCCACATTCAAAAACTGGCGAGAGCAAATCCTCCACTATTTCATTGAACGAATCACAAACGGATTTGTTGAAGGCCTCAATAATAACCTGAGAACAATGATACGAGTGGCCTTCGGCTTCAGGAATTTCTCAAATTTTAGAACTCGAGCTCTCGCACAATTCGCTGGATTTCACGTTAACCCGCGATGAGCCAAATAATAAAACAATCACATAACAAAAGCATTACCAGACGGCAAGAAGCGCGGCGGCGCTGATGCGGCAAGGTGCAGGACGTTATGAAAAAAATAACAGAAGGAGATGAAAAATGAAAAGAGATATGACCCGCTCGCATCCGAAAGATACCTTTCCGGGAGCGTCTGGACCTTGGTTTCCCGCATGCCTATCCGGTAGGCGCAGAATGGCACTTTGGGGCATGATTTTGTGAATATCAATTAGTCTGGAAACCGTGAGCGCTTCGGAAACACTTCCCCGATGAGGCGGTCTGCGCTAGCCATCTGGAGGGTATCAGATGGTCAGAAGGCTTCAAATGCCCATACCGTGGACAAGGTTTGTGATCCGTATCGTATTCAAGCCAGGCCGCGCGTGCTTGAATGTCGTCAACGCCTCCGCTAAATCATCCTGCAGGGTCCGATGATTCTGTGCTTACCGGATAGGTATGGTTTCCCGGATGGTCCGTTCCGGGATCCTTCGCAGAGCGGATCTCATAACACGTGGGACAGATCTCCCCGGATAAGGACGTACCCTATCTCCTGAATCCGGGGATTCGTTACGGTGTGCTGATTTACCCGGGGACTGGGCCTTGTATGCCGTTTCCGTCTCCCGAATCAAGCCCGGGACAGGCTAAGCTCATAGCTTTGCCTGAGCCTTCCTCCAGACGGTCCCTCACGGTTCAGCCCTTGTCTTCGGCTGGTATTTGGGCTAATGATTTAAACACATCAACCGGATTCACACACAGGGGACTTACACCCCATAAATTCACGCCCGTGCCGGGCGTACGCAAACGGCTTAACCTGACCGCGAGAATGCCAGCGGTTTAATGGGCGATATTGGGGCGCGGCAGGTTAGCCGAAACGTTCCCGGCGACTCCACCGCGATTCGTCGCCATAGGGTATAATTATGCGGAAAGATAACAGAAGTTATCAAAAATCGTTTATATTGGATATGGACGGGGTTGTGTATACCGGTTCAAAATTGATCTCTGGGGCGAATGAATTTGTAAATAGGCTTAAGCAAGGGCATTACAAATTTCTATTTTTAACCAACAATTCGTATCATACCCCGTTGGAACTGAGGGCTCGACTACTGAACATGGGAATAGATGTGACTGAGGATTACTTTTATACCTCAGCCATGGCAACCGCAAGCTTTCTCAAAGTGCAAAGGCCAAATGGTTGCTCTGCTTATGTTATTGGAGGCAAAGGCATTATCGATGAATTTGAAAATGCGGAGATTGAAATAACGTCTAAAAATCCTGATTATGTCGTCATCGCAGAGACAGAGGAATATGATTATGCCAAAATCATTGAAGCTACCCACCTGATTCGGGAAGGCGCAAAATTTATCGCTACGAATCAGGATTTAACCGGGCCCAGCTTGAGAGGGCCGGTTCCCGCGTGCGGCGCCTTGGTTGCTCCCATCGAAAAAGTTACCGGGGTCGCCCCATATTTCCTGGGGAAGCCAAATCCGGCCATGATGTTTTTAGCACGAAAGAAATTAGAGGTACATTCGGCAAACTGTTTTATGATAGGAGACAGAATGGATACGGATATAGTGGGTGGTTTGGAATCCGGAATGACCACATGTTTGGTCCTGTCCGGAGTAACAACCATGGAAATCATGAACCGGTTCCCGTATCAACCCGATTATGTTTTTAACAATCTGGGAGAGATCAACCCTGAAACGATTTTGTCAAGAAGGAACAGGGTAGAATGAAAACGCTGAATAAGGCATTTTTTTCGAAAAGGAAATATTTCGACCTTATTCACTGCGATTAACCCTACACGGTCGGAGCAATGGCAAAGGTAAAAAGGAAACTCACGCCGGCTCAAAAACGCGCAAGAAAAACGGCCAAAGCAGAAAGGCAGAAAAAATATATGTGGGTCTTTATGAGTGGAAAGCAAGTTAGGATCAAAAGGAACAGGAGATCAAGCAAGTTTATGCCGGCAAAAATCGCATTGGATTGTCTCTAAGATGATAAAAGTCGCGGTGGTCATTCCCAAATACGGTCTTGTGGGCGGCGCGGAGGGATTTGTTTTCGCCCTTGCGGAACGGCTGGCCGTGCGGCCTGAATTTGAGATTCACGTGTTCGCCAACCGCTACCGCCGGGGAAAGGCGCCCATTCAATTCCACAAGGTCCCCATTCTTGCTTTTCCACGTTTTCTCAAACAGATCAGTTTTGCCTGGTTCGTGAACCGCCGGATTCAAAAAGGATCTTACCATCTGGTTCACAGCCACGACCGGATTTTCAGAATGGATCTGTTCACCTTGCACGGCATCCCTCACAAGACCTGGATCACCCGTATGAGAAGAAAAGGCCTCAGCCTTTTTGATCGCGCCATGGTTTTTGTGGAAAGAAAAGGTTTGACGGGACCGCCCTCTCCCATGGTGCTGCCGGTTTCAACACTGGTCAAGGATGAACTGCTGCAAAGCTACCCGGTTCCGGAAGAGCGGATCGAAGTAATCCACCCGGGCGTGGACCTGGAACGGTTCTCCGGGCTGGACAAGGCGCGATGTCGAAAAGAGATTCGAAATCGCCACGGACTCAACGAAGAGGATCTGGTCATTCTGTTCGTGGGAATGAATTTCGAAATCAAACGTCTGGGACTTCTCATCGAGGCGATATCACTCTTATCCAAGCAAGATGTCCACAAAAGGGCGGTAAAGCTTCTGGTGGTGGGCAAAGGGAAGGAGACGGTTTACGGGGAAATGGCCCGGGAATACGGCGTTGGAGACCGTGTCATTTTTGCGGGTGTAACCCAGGAAGTTGAAAAATATTACCTTGCGGGCGATATGTTTGCCATGCCCTCGGTTTACGACACCTTCGGCATGGCGGTTCTGGAAGCCATGGCCGCCGGGCTTCCGGTCGTTATCAGTCAAACCGTGGGGGCCAGGGACCTGGTTCATGACGGTGTCGAAGGGTTTGTTTTGGATGACCCTCCCACGGCCGCCCAATTAGCCCGGCGAATCCTTTTTCTGTCAAATGCGGAACACCGACTGAAAATGGGGCATCGGGCCCGGGAGCGGGCACTGAAACACGGTTGGGACCGCGTGGCGGACCGGATGGCCGCGCTCTATGGGAAGAATTTTCACTAACGCGCCGGTTCACAGCCCGGCTTTGCGGCAAGGCAATGAATTTGCTTGACCTTTACCCCCCCTTTGCATTATCTTCAAACATGTTGGCCCAATGGAGGGAAATCAACACACCCCTTTCATTGGGCTTATCTTTTAGAAAACATGGGAGGTTTAGATGGACACTTTTTTGGAAGAGGGCCCGAAGAACCCGATCAAAATACAAGACAATACGTTTCGGGATGGACATCAGTCGCTGCTGGCGACCCGGATGAGGACCGAGGACATGCTGCCCATAGCCGAAAAGATGGACAGTGTGGGATTCTGGGCCATGGAAGTGTGGGGAGGCGCCACCTTTGACACCATGCATCGATTTCTGGGGGAAGACCCCTTTGATCGCATACGGACTTTGAAGAAATACATCAAAAAAACCCCTTTTTCCATGCTGCTCAGAGGCCAGAACCTGGTGGGCTACCGCAACTATGCCGATGATGTGGCCAGACTTTTCGTGGATAAGGCCTGTGAGGCCGGTATGGACGTATTCAGGGTGTTCGATGCGCTCAACGATTTCAGGAATTTTGAAACGGTTGTGGAGCGGATCAAGGCCAACGGGAAGCATTTTCAGGGCACCATCTGCTACACGCTGACGGAGCGGCGCATGGGCGGTGACGTCTTTAACCTGGATTATTATCTCAACAAAGCCCAAGAAATTCAGGATATGGGGGCGGATACCCTCTGTTTGAAGGATATGGCCGGCATTATGGCGCCCTTCGATATCGCCAAAATCATTGTCGAACTGAAGAAGACCATCACCATTCCCATTCACCTGCATACCCATTACACCAGTGGCATGGCCTCCATGGTCTATCTGGAAGCCATCAAAGCCGGTGTCGATATTGTAGATACCTGCCTGGCGCCATTCGCTCTACGGACGTCACAACCGGCTATTGAGCCCATCGTAGCCACCCTTTACGGTACTGCCCGTGACACGGGTCTTGACCTGGGCCTCCTGTTGGAACTGGGCGAGTACATGGAAAGCGTGGCGCCCAAATACCGGGACTATCTGGCCAAGAATACCATGTCGATCATCGATACGGGTGTGTTGGCGCACCAGGTCCCCGGCGGCATGATTTCAAACCTCGTGGGTCAGCTGAAAGAGGCCAAGGCCCTGGACAGGCTGGCGGAGGTGTACAAGGACGTGGCCATTACTCGCAAAGAATTGGGCATGCCCCCCCTGGTAACCCCCACCAGCCAGATCGTGGGTGTTCAGTCGGTGCTCAATGTGCTGTTCGGCCGATACAAGATGGTGACCAACGAGGTTAAGGACCTTGCCTTCGGACTCTACGGGAAGACACCCATACCGATGGATCCCGAGGTGCAGAAGAAGGTTTTGAAAAATTACAAACGAGGGGAAACACCGGTCACCGGCCGCGCGGCCGATTTTCTGGAACCTGAGCTTGACGCTGCACGGGAAAAAATCGGAGATTTGGCCAAGGATGATTTCGATCTTCTGATCTACACCCTTTATCCCACGACGGGTGAACAGTTTCTGAAATGGAAATATGGCCTTGAAGAAAGACCGCCTCAGGTAAAGCCTAAAACCTTGGAAGACATTCGAAAAGAGGATGAAGCCATGGCTGCCGCCATTGAACAGGTGTGCAAGACCATCTGAAATAGGGCTATTGGCCATTAGCTGTTAGCGATCAGGCCAATTATCCAGCTAACAGCTACCAGCCAACAGCTGCGAGCCATAATGTTTATCACTTTTGAAGGCATAGAGGGGTGTGGGAAATCCACCCAGGCCAAACGGATTGCAGACCGGCTGGAGAGGGCGGGGGTTCCATTAATCCTGACGCGGGAGCCGGGGGGCACGCCCATCGGCAACCATATCCGGCAAATACTGCTGGCATCCGGCAACCGTGACCTTCACCCGATGGCGGAACTCTTTCTTTACGAAGCGGACAGGGCCCAGCATGTGGCAAATGTCGTAAAGCCCGCACTGGCGGAAAAGAAATGGGTTTTGTGCGACCGCTTTTTTGATGCGACCTCCGCATACCAGGGATATGCTCGCGGGCAGGACCTGTCTATGACGACTCAATTAAATGAAATGGCTTCCTTCGGTGTTACGCCGAATCTTACTTTTTTGCTCGATTGTCCCGTAGACGTTGGCCTGAAGAGAGCGCTCAAACGAAACGCCGAAAGCGAAGAGGTGGATCAGGATCGGTTTGAAAAGGAAAAAATGGCGTTTCACGAAGCGGTTCGGCATGGGTATCTGGATCTGGCGAAAAAAGACCCGGAACGATTTATTGTGGTGGACGCTACAGAAGCGGAAGACCGTCTGGAGAAGGTTATTTATTCCCATCTCGATGGCCGCATTCACTTGAACCGTGAAGAGTAGAGACCCGTGTTTTTTTCTCAAATCATCGGCCAGGAAAATGCCAAGCGCTTCCTTAGTAATGTGATGCGGCGGGAAAGGGTCCCCCATGCCTATCTTTTTACCGGCATTTCGGGTATTGGAAAGACCAGCGCCGCCAAAGCATTTACCATGACGCTAAACTGCCATGCTCCTTTGGGGCTTGATGGTTGCGGTGCTTGTCCATCGTGCCGAAAGATATTAAATGGAAATTTCCCGGACTTTATTTTCCTTGAACCGGACGGTCAGAATATTAAAATTGAACAGATCCGGGAATTGAACCGTTCTCTGGGGTATGCGCCCTTCGCCGGCGGCTATCGGGTTTGCGTGATTCAACGGGCCGGGGCCATGACCGGTGAAGCGGCCAATTCATTCTTGAAAACCCTTGAAGAACCGCCGCCCGGGAATATCTTTGTGCTCAATGCGACGGAACCCCGTGACCTGTTGCCGACCATCGTATCCCGTTGCCAGCGGGTTTCCTTCCGGCCGCTCAAAGCCGAGGAGATCATCGGGATCATCAGCAAGGAAACAAATCTGGATAAACCCTCGGCGGAAATCGTGGCCAGGGCCGCCGATGGCAGTTTGGGGCGTGCCCTTCAAATGGGAGAGAGCAATTATCTGGAGCGGCGCCAGGCATGGGTTAACAAGCTGTTTGCCCTGTATGGGTGTTCCGGTGCGGAAGCCATGAACATGGCCGTTGAAATGGCCAAAGAAGATCGGGCGGGTCTGGACCAGCCGGGAAGCAAAAAAGCAGGATTATTTGACATGCTTACCCTTTGGGCAACCTGTTATCGGGATCTTCTACTGGTTCGGGCCGGTGCTTCGAAGGGTCTTTTGATCAATAACGATTACAAGGATCAGTTGAAAAAAACGGCTTCGGGGTTTTCGCTTCAAAACCTCATTAGGAGTTTCCAGATGGTGGATCGAGCGGTCAGGGATCTTCACCGCATGCGAAACCCGACCCTGGTAATGGAAAACGCCCTGCTTGATTTACAGAAAACCTATCGAGGAGATCAAAGACCTTGAATCGTTGCCAAAAAAATTTATAAGAGGAGTCAGTTTCAAAATGTTCAATTTTGTTCGAGATCAAGGAAGACGAAAATTTTAACCGCAGGAATATATTGCATATTTCGAGGATTAAAATTTGAGTCTGACGCAGAGATCGGACAAAAGGGGGCGTTTTGAAATAGGCTCCTCTGAGGATCAACTGAAAATACCATGAGCAAGTTTGTTGGCATTCAGTTCAGGAATTCGGGAAAAGTATACGATTTTGACTGCGGTCATTTTGTTCTCAAAAAAGGGGATAAGGTGTTGGTTGTCACCGAGGAAGGCCCTGCCGTCGGCTGTGTCTGCACGGAGCCTCAGAACGGCATGGAAGATAGTTCGGATCGCAATCTCAAAAAGGTTTTTCGAGTGGCCACCTCTGAAGAAATAGACCGCTACGAAAGCGATTGCCGCCTTGAACAGGATGTGTTCGACTTCTGTTACCAGAAGGTGAAAGACAGATCTGTTCCCATGAGCATTGTCTCGGTGGAGAGACGTTTTGACGGCAGCAAAACCATCGTTTATTTTACAGCGGACGGAAGGGTCGATTTCAGGCAACTGGTCAAAGACCTTGTGGGGAGATTCAGAACGCGGATTGAAATGCGACAGATCGGTGTGCGTCATCAGGCAAAAATGGTGGGGGGGCTGGGTTCCTGCGGACGACCGCTTTGTTGTTCCACATTTTTGAACACTTTTGCTCCGGTTACCATTAAAATGGCCAAGAAACAGAACATTTCTCTCAATCCCAGCAAAATATCCGGAATGTGCGGCAGGCTTATGTGCTGCCTCACCTATGAAGACAAATTCTATGAACAAGCCAAAAAGAAGCTCCCTCGGATCGGAAAAAAAGTTGTGACGGAAGAAGGCGATGGAAAAGTCATCCGCCAGAACGTTTTCAAGGAGACTGTGACGGTTTCTCTGGGCCCGGAGGGCGAAATTGAAGTTCAGGCCGATGAGTTGAAAGAGTCTTCCAAACCGAAAGAGCGGTTTATAAAAAAGAAGAAAGCAAAAAAAAAGGAGTAACCACTAAAGCCGGTGCCAGAAAAATTCTATATTACAACTCCCATATACTATGTAAATGCAGAGCCGCACATCGGTCATGCCTATACCACCATTGTGGCGGATGTATTGAATCGTTTCCATAAACTCGCAGGAGAAGAAACCTTTTTCCTGACAGGTACCGATGAGCACGGCGATAAGATTGTTGCCGCCGCGGAAAACGCCGGCCAGACCCCGAAAGAATACGTCGATCACATCAGCGGCATGTTTCAAAATCTCTGGTTCAGATTGAATATTTCAAACAGTGCTTTTATTCGAACAACGGATGCGTATCACCAGGAAACGGTTCGAAATATTCTGAGCCTGGTCAAAGAGAAGGACGATATTTACTTCAGTGAATATGAAGGGCTTTATTGCTTCGGCTGCGAACGTTTTTACACGGAAAAAGAGCTGGTGGACGGAAAATGTCCCGATCATCAAACAGAGCCCGACGTCATCAAAGAGGCCAACTATTTTTTTCGCATGAGCCGGTACCAGGAATGGTTGGTCGAGCACATCACTCGGAATCCCGATTTTATCAGACCCGAAAGGTACAAAAACGAGGTTCTTTCCTTTCTTTCAGAACCGTTGGAAGACCTTTGTATTTCCAGACCCAAATCGCGTCTGACCTGGGGCATCACCCTTCCCTTTGACGAAGATTTCGTCACCTATGTCTGGTTTGATGCCCTCATCAATTATGTCTCGGCGCTTGGATACCCCAACGGACAACATTTTCAAAATTTCTGGCCCGCAGCCCAGCATGTTATTGCCAAGGATATATTAAAACCACATGGGATTTATTGGCCCTGCATGCTCAAATCCGCCGGCATTGAACCCTACGGGCATCTCAATGTCCATGGATATTGGAATATTAACGCAGGGAAGATGAGCAAAAGTGTGGGGAACGTGGTGGAACCCCTGGCACTGGTGGATGTTTACGGAGTGGATCCGTTTAGATATTTTCTCATGCGGGAGATGGCATTCGGTCTCGATTCGGAATTCAGTGAGAAGGCCCTGGTTCAAAGACTCAACGCGGATCTGGCAAACGATTTGGGGAACCTGTTAAGCCGCAGTCTGACCATGGTGCACAAATATTTTGACGGTGTGCTGCCCGATGCCGGTCCCTCAGGGGATGAAGATGAGGCCCTTAAGAGCAGCGCCATGGACTTGATTGAAATCTACCAGCGTCATATGGGGAAGATGGCCTTTCACAAGGCGCTGATGGCAGTCTGGGAAGTCATCTCGGATGTGAATAAATATATCGACACAATGGCTCCCTGGGTTCTGGCCAAGTCCGATCCGGAGCGGCTTAAAACCGTTATTCGGCATATTCTTGAAACACTCAGAATTGTGGCCGGTCTGGTTTGGCCCTTCATGCCCGCTTCCGCGGAAAAAATCCAGGAGCAACTGGGGCTTAGAAAGCGGGGGGAACGTTGCCATCTGGCGGAGCTTAAAATCTGGGGTGAGGAAAAACCGGACCATCCCATCAGAAAAGCGCCGGCCTTGTTTCCTCGGATTGACGTGAAAAAGGAAGAGACGAAAGCCCCACCGGCGGCGGCAAAAGCGAAACCGGAAAAAAGCAAAGTTGACGAAACCGAAAAGCCGGGTCCCATCAGTTTCAAGGATTTTCAAAAACTGGACCTTCGAATCGGCCTTATCATGGCTGCTGAAGAGATTCCGGGGTCAAAGAAGCTTTTGAAGCTGACAGTGGATATGGGTGAGGAACGGACCGTGGTTGCGGGCATCAAAGAACATTACCGTAAAGAAACGCTTCCCGGGATGCAGGTGCTTGTGGTGGCTAATCTGGAACCGGCTAAATTGATGGGGATCGAATCGCAAGGGATGCTCCTTGCGGCGGGAGATAAACATGGGCTTCACCTGATGAGGCCTGATTCCGAATCCACGCCCGGCGCCAGGGTGAAATAGTGCCTGAACCAGAAACCCCGGCTATTAAATTTTCCTGACCTGCATGCGGACATCATTGTTTTCACCATGGCTCGAATCCTCTTTTGTTTTCAGCAGGAAATCGCAAAGGGCGACGCAAAGGGGGGACGCAACCCGTCTTTTGTCCCGAATCAAATAAAAACTGCGGCGCATGGGGAGGTTTTCAATCTGTAAGGCTTTCAGTACGCCCGAGGCCAATTCGGTTTCCATGGCACGGGAAGAAAGGATGGAAATCCCCAAACCCGCTTTGATCCCCTCTTTGACCGCTGTGGAAGTGCCGAATCGTGCCACCGCTTTAAGGTCACCCAACCCGCCTGTGCCGTTGGCCTGCAAATATTTATCGAAGATTTTAAACGTCCCCGATCCCCGTTCCCGAAATATGAAGGGTTCGCCATAGAGCGCTTTCACGGAAAGGACTTCCTTGTCGGCCCATGGATGTTGCGCTGGAACGGCCAATACCAGTTCGTCCGCCCACAGTTCATGGTAGATCAGGTTCTTTTTCGCTGTTTTGCTCCCGATAACGCCCAGTTCCAGTCCGCCATTGGAAACCTTCGTCTCAATGCTCACGGAATCCGCAACGGAAAGGTTGACTGAAATCAATGGATGTTTTCGGCAGAAAAGTCCGAGGATTCTCGGGAAAATGTATTCGCCGGGGATCGTGCTGCCCCCCAGTCGGATGCTGCCGCGTTTGATCCCCATGAACTCCTGCATTTCAAGACACGCGGTGTTCTTCATATCCAGAAGCAAAACCGCATGCTTATAGAGGAGTTCTCCGGCCTTGGTTGGCGTCACCTGCCTTCCAAGCCGGTCCAGCAGTTGAACCCCCACCATTTTTTCAAGGGTTGCAATTCTCTCACTGACGGAGGCTTGGGCCAGAAAAACAACTTTAGCCGCTTTTGAAAAGCTCTTAAGATCCACAATTTTTACGAAAATCTCAAGCTGGCGCAGGTCAAAATCGATGGAAGGAAACGAGTGATCCATTATTTAAAGGTATGAAAACCAGTACTCCTCAATCATTTTAAAGTTCTTTTCGACAGCCTCACGACCCGACACCACATCCCCGTGACCGGTCAGCAAAAGGGAGACGTCAAGGCGGGATATCTTCTGAATGCTTTCTTTGAGTTCCTGTCCGTTTCCTCCGGGAAGATCCGTTCTGCCGATTCCCTGATTGAAAACCACATCCCCCGTAAACAACACTTTTTGGTCGGGCAGGTAAAGGCAGATGGAACCGGGTGAATGACCCGGCGTGTGAATGACCTGAAAAGCCAGGTCTCCAATGGTGAGATCCCCTTCTTTCAGCAGGATGTCCGGTTCGAAGTCTGAAATGCCCAATGCTGCGCCATAATGGGGTGCGACGGATTGAATGAACGTCATTTCAGTACCGTGAAGGGCGATGAGCGCTTTTGTGTTTTCAAATATCTTGACCCCTTCCATGTGGTCCGGGTGCCCATGGGTGATGATGACCATGTCCACATCTTCAGGGGTGAGCGACAGCAGGGAAAGCTGATCCCGAACATGGCCGAAAAGGTGATAGTGTCCCGGGTCCACCAGGATTTTCTTTTCCCCGTCGATGAAATAGGTGTTGCAGTTATTGGCGGATGGGTTGTTCCATGGAAAAAAATGGAGATTTTCATCAATTTTCATACGAATTCCCTTTATCTAATTTCCTGTTGCGGTAAAATAGAAGGATGAATGCGTAATGTCAAGGGGTTAAGTAAGGAGCGCTTAATGAATGAGGATGGACGGGATTACCTGCACGTGGAAAACCGGGATGCACTGTTGAAGGCCGTGGACATCCTTCAAAAAGAGGCGGCCATCGGAGTGGATCTGGAGGCCGATAGCATGTTTCATTACCGGGAAAAGGTCTGTCTATTGCAGTTTTCCACACCCTCCAAGAACATCCTGGTAGACCCCCTGGCCGTAAAAGATCTTTCCCCGCTGGCGCCGGTTTTCAAATCTGCTGAAATCCGGAAGATTTTTCATGGGGCTGACTATGATATTCGATCCTTGTACAGGGATTTTAAAATTGAGGTGAATACCCTGTTTGATACCCAGATTGCAGGACGTTTCCTGGGATTAAGGGACATCGGACTGGCCAGTCTGCTCGAAGAAAGGCTGAATATCAGCCTGAAGAAGAAATATCAAAAGAAAGACTGGTCCCAACGTCCTCTTCCCGCGCCCATGATGGAGTACGCCGTGCATGATACCTGTTATCTCCTTGCTCTGTCGCAGAACCTCCATGACGAACTTCGCCAAACCGGCCGTCTTTCCTTTGTGGAAGAGGAGTGTCAGCTGCAAACCACGGTTCGCGGTGCGGAGCCCAACGATCAACCCCTGTTCTTAAAATTCAACGGCGCGGGAAGACTGGATCGCAGAAGCCTGGCCGTCCTGGAGGCACTTCTGCAATTCAGGGATAGTGTCGCCCGGCAAAGGGATCTGCCATTGTTCAAGGTAATGGGTAATTCCCAGATAATGGCCCTGGCAAAGCGAAAGCCGGTCAAAGTGGCGGATCTTCAGAACATCAAGGGGTTTAGCCCCCTGTTTAAAAAAAATGGGCAGATCAATCAACTTGGAGAGGGTATTCTGAAGGCGGTTCCCCCTGCGCTGGCGTTATCCGAAAATGCCCTTCCCGTTTATCCTCGGAAAAAATCTGAAAAAATCAGCCCAAAAGTGGGGGAGCGGGTAAAATGTCTCAAGGAATGGCGGGATCGGCAGGGAGGTGAAATGGGTGTGGATCCAGCGCTTATCTGCACCAATGCGCAGGCAAAAATCCTGGCGCTTGTAAACCCCGAAACTCCCGATGACATGAAGAAAATCATCGGTATCAAGAACTGGCAGCGGGAGCAATTCGGCCATAAAATCTGCCGGGCTTTAAAAAGGCTTGCCTGAAACAGCTTTCAGTTGGAAAAGTGAAGCGGCAAGTGATCCGCCAGAAGATACCCACGCCGTGTGGGAAAAGCCCTGCCATTAACAACCTTGAGAAGCCTTCTTTTCTGAAACATTAAGAGGGTCTTTTCGAATTTGGGTGAAAGGAGTCCTACGTCAACACCCCTACGGGTTCTAAAACCCAAAGCGAGAGACTCCAGATGAATCTGTTCGTTCGTCAGCGTTTCAGATCCTTCAATGGGTAAAAGGCCTTTTTCAAGGGCCTCACAATATTTTTTGACCGACCGCACATTCCACCATCGTTTTATTCCATCAAAAGAATGGGCCGAAGGGCCTAACCCCAGGTAGGGTATTTGCTGCCAATATTTTCGGTTGTGCCGGGCTTCAAGACTTTCATTTCTGGCAAAATTGGATACTTCATATTGAATGTACCCCCTGCTTTCAAGAAATGAGCTTGTGGCCAGAAAATGGGCGGCGGCAAACTTTTCCGGCAAAGTGATCACGTTCTTCTGATGGGAGCGCCGCTCAAAAACCGTTCCTTTGTCAAGGGTTAACTGGTAGCAGGACAGGTGTTCCGGTTGAAATGCCAACGCCCTTTTAAGCGTGGCGATCCATTCTTTCATGGATTGCGCTTCAAAACCGTAAATGAGGTCCACACCGATATTTTGAAAACCTGCGGATCGCAGGTGTTTAAGGGCATTCTCAGCGTTTTTGGATGAGTGCCTTCGACCCAGAAAGGCCAACACAGGGTCATTAAAAGACTGGACCCCCAGGTTGATGCGATTAAACCCGAGGGACGCAAATAGATCTGCCTTTTCACGGCTGATATCGCAGGGATTTGCCTCCAGCGTGATTTCAGCATCGGGCGTTAATGGATAATGGCTGTAAATAATCGCCATTACCCTTTCTAGAACCGTATGACTCAGAAAAGAAGGTGTACCGCCCCCCAGATACAGGCTGTCAAAGGGGCCAGCCTGGTGTTTTTGCGTGTGAAAAATCTCTTTTTCGAGGCCGGCCAGCCACCGATCAACGGGGGCTTTTGACGCAATGGAATAGAACCCGCAGTAGGGACATTTGCCGCGGCAAAAGGGGACATGGACATACAGGCCGGGTTGCATCGGTCAGTTGTCGTCGGACTTTAAGACGGCTATAAAGGCACTCTGGGGAACCGTTACGGAGCCCACCATTTTCATCCGCTTTTTTCCCTTCTTCTGCTTTTCAAGCAGTTTTCGTTTCCGGGTAATGTCGCCCCCATAACACTTTGCCGTTACATCTTTTCGAAACGCATTAACCGTTGAGCGCGCAATGATGGTGCCGCCGATGGCCCCTTGAATGGCGATTTTGAACATGTGCCGTGGAATTTCCTCTTTCAGCCGGTTGCAGGCCTGAAGAGCCCGGGCCCTGGCGCCGTCTTTGTGAACGATCTGGCAAAGGGCATCCACTTTTTCTCCGTTTAACAGGATATCCAGTTTGACCAATTCACTTTCCCGATAATCGAGAAGGTCATAGTCAAATGAACCATACCCTTGTGTAACGGTTTTGAGTTTATCGTAAAAATCATAAATGACCTCGGCCAGGGGCATGTCGAACTGAATTTCAATCCGTCCCGTGGAAGGGTAGGTGAATTTTGAGTTGGTCCCCCGTCGTTCCAGACAGAGCTCCATCACCGCGCCCATGTATCGTTCCGGAATCAGGATGCTGGCCCGGATAAAAGGTTCAAAGGCCTTGGAAATGGTGGCAGGATCCGGATAATAGAGGGGGTTGTCTACGGTGATCTCATCTCCGTTGGTGAGGTTGAAGCGGTATTGCACCGTGGGAGCGGTCATGATAAGGGACTGATCATATTCCCTTTCGAGACGCTCCTGAACAATTTCCAGATGCAGCAGCCCCAGAAAACCGCAGCGAAACCCCAATCCCAGCGCAGCGGATGAATCCTTTTGATAGATCAGGGCCGCATCATTTAATTTGTACTTTTCCAGTGCTTCCACCAGAGAACGGTACTCATCGGATGCCACCGGGTATATGGAAGCGAATACCACCGGTTTGACTTCCTTGAATCCCGGAAGGGGCGCAGGGGCCGGGTTGTTTTTCAGCGTGATGGTGTCCCCGATTTGGATGTCGCTGACCGTTTTAATGCCGGATATGATGTAGCCCACTTCACCGGCTGAGAGTGATTTTTTGGACTCACGTGCCAAGCTGAAAAGGCCCACTTCTTCAACCCGGTAGCTGGCTTTATTGTGCATGAGCAAAATGGTGTCCCCCGGTCGGACACATCCCGAAAAAACCCGGCAACTCACAATGGTGCCGCGAAAAGGATCGTAATGGGCATCAAATATAAGGGCTGCGAGAGGGTCTTCTTTACTGCCGGTGGGCGGCGGGATGAGTTCCACAACAGCCCTCAGCACATCGTCAACTCCCGTTCCCTCTTTGGCGGAACAGAGGATTGCCAGATCCGAATCGAGACCCAGATCCATTTCAATCTGCTCTTTGGTGCTCTCAATATCGGCCGATGGCAGGTCGATCTTGTTGATGACCGGGATGATTTCCAGATCGTGTTCCATGGCGGCAAACAGATTGGCCATGGTTTGGGCTTCCACCCCCTGGGCCGCATCCACCAGTAGAAGGACCCCTTCACAGGAGGCCAGGGCTCTGGAAACTTCGTATGAAAAGTCCACATGGCCGGGAGTATCGATGAGATTCAGGGCGAATTCCCGGCCATCCTTATCTACGTAGGGAAGGGTGATGGCCTGGCTTTTGATGGTAATGCCCCGCTCCCGTTCAATATCCATGTTGTCCAGGAGCTGATCGTGAAAATCCCGTGTCTCCACCATGCCGGTGGCTTGAATCATGCGGTCGGCCAGGGTGGACTTTCCATGATCAATATGTGCGATGATGCTGAAGTTGCGAATTTGTTTCATTTCCATTCCTTAAAATCCGGTTTTCCGTCGTGAAATCTTGACAACTTACATATATGAAAACCCTACGGGGATGTCAATGATGAGCAGCGTTCCGATGGCCCAATGGATATGGAGAGTGCTTGACGTGATAATTTATGGTAGGATAAAGTGAATAAAAAAAATTGAACGAAAGGAGTTTTCATATGAAAATTAAAAAACTGATGCGGTGTCTGTTGTCGATGGCTTTTTTGCTGATGATCTTTGCTCCTGTGGCTTATGGGGATCTCTATTGGGAATCCGTACAAGTGCGCAGCG
This sequence comes from Desulfatiglandales bacterium, assembly GCA_963663335.2. Taxonomy (GTDB): domain Bacteria; phylum Desulfobacterota; class DSM-4660; order Desulfatiglandales; family Desulfatiglandaceae; genus NaphS2. The sequence goes on from CAXXLN010000002.1 coordinate 3,040,537, forward strand.
GTTCACCCAAAGGCCTGCCGGAAAGTTTTGCAAAAGGGTTGCCGCAGGACCTGCAAAAAAATCTGCCTCAGGGGATGCCGAAGGATATGCCCAAGCCGCCACCCCGGTCGGGTATGGCTCGCGCCGGAACCGGGTCGCAAACCATTAAGCATTACCTCAGTGAGGTCGGCAGCCGCATTGACACGCCGCACGATATTACCATTGTTCTGTTTAAAGACATGACCATTTACCAGCTGGATCCGTCCACCAAGACCTACGTTAAAATCGACATGAAGGAAATGGAAAAGAACATGGGTCCCATGGCGAAAATGAATGAAGAAACAAAAGTGACGGCCACGGGAGAAAAGGAAACCATCGAAGGTTTCAAATGTGAGAAATATATTTTGACCATCATGGGGATTGAAAACCTGCAGTGGCTTTCAAAGGCGGTGCCCGGTTACGACGAGTACGAAAAGATCAGCGGGAAAATTATGCAGGATTCTCCGCAGTTCAAAAGAATGGGGCTTACCGGCGGGCTTTCGGGAAAAGGATTTCCCGTAAAGATGGAAAGTGGCGTGATGGGGATGACCACCACCACCACGTTAAAGAAAATTGAAAAAACCACTTTGAGCAAAGATCTGTTCGAGGTGCCGGAAGGGTATGCCCAAAAACCGTTGAATCTTCCCATTCATCAATAGATTGAAAGATTTTTCAGGAGAAAATTATGAAAAAACGGATAGCACTCGGGTTTTTGATCCTTTTAACCGCGGCATGTGCCTCGGGTCCAACCGCTTCAAGCCTAAAGGAAATCGGTCGGTCGGAGCGATTTGTCGCCTATGACAACCAAACCGTCAAAGACCTGACCACCGGCCTGATGTGGGCGGCTGCGGACAATGGCAGCGCCATCACCTGGGATGAAGCCAAAAAGTACTGTCAGAATTATCGCGGCGGTGGCTATCAGGATTGGCGAATGCCCACAAACGAAGAATTGAAAGACATCTACAACCCCCGCGTCGACAATCCGTATCCGCTGGAAGAAGGCTGCAAAGGGGTTTGTCATATCACGCGGTTCATTCATCTTTCCTGCTGTCCCATCTGGTCCTGGGATGGGATTTCTGAGGTGGAGACGTTTTTCCATTTTTCCAAAGGTCCGTCGGATTGGCGGGACAAGTCCCTTGACACAAACCATCCACGGGCGCTGCCCGTTCGAGAGGAAATCTGAGTAACCTGCCCAGGCCTGAAGCGCGATAGGTTCTCCGTTTTATGGCTTTCCCCAGGACTTCATGGTTTGCGCCGACCAGCGTAAACCAAGCGCGTGAGCGCGTAATGGCGGTGTAGAGCAGTTCCCGGGTCAGCACCGGGGTCATGTGGTCCGGTAGGACCAGAGCCGTGTGTTGGAATTCCGATCCCTGGCTTTTGTGAACGGTCATGGCATAAACGGTTTCCACATGGTTCAGCCTGGAGGGCAGCACTTTCTTCAGTGAACCGTCCGGCATTGAAAAGACTGCTTTCAGGGTGGTACTGTTGGGGTTCGGGCCCCCATTAACCGGCAAAACGATGCCCGTATCGCCATTCATTAATCCTAAATTGTAATCGTTGCGGGTGATCATGACCGGCCGGCCGGCATACCAGCCTTCTCTGGCGCTGATCAGGCGACGGCGAAAAAGAATATCGGCTGTTATTTCATTAAGGGCGCTGACCCCCCAAAGACCATTTCGCAAGGGGGACAGAAGTTGAAAAGTGTTAAAATCGTTAATGACCGCGCGAAGCCAGTCGTTTTCCGGGAGTTTTCCGGGACCGGATTTTAGCCGTTCCAGATATTTGCGATAACCTGAAGGACTGGATTGCGGAATTAAGATCGTTCCGGGATCGGGGTCCGTTGAAGGGCATATTCCATCCAGAATTAAGAGAACAAAGGCCCCATCCTCAAGATTCTTTATGGAGAGGCGGCGAATGTCCCTATAATTTCTGTCCCAGATATCTTCCACCAGCGCTTGCTTGCCGTTGTTGACAGCCCGGGAAAGGGCGCCGATACCGCTGGTTTCACCAAACCGGTGGTTCTTCCTCAACAGTGTAATGTGCTGATCCAGGGGGGTACCGTCTCCCTCAAAGCCCCTGAGGTCGTAACCGGTGTACTTTTGAATCCAGGTGGTGGTTTCCCGCGTGTAGCGGGACTGATCCCCGGATTGGCAGATGTCCCCCAGTACTGCGCCGGCTTCCACCGAGGAGAGCTGGTCCTTGTCCCCGAGCAGCACCAGTCGGGTGTTGTCGGGCAACGCGCTTAGAAGGGCCGCCATGATTTCGAGATCAATCATGGATGCTTCGTCCACCACTAAAAGGTCCACATGGAGGGGATTATGCCGGTGATGGGCAAATTGTCGGGTATCTGGCCGGCTTCCCAGCAGACGATGGAGGGTGGTGACTTCCCGGGGCAGGACTTCACGCATGTTGAGAGGCAACGTCTCCATGGCGTGAAACAGGGACTCCGTCAGCCGGGCCGCGGCTTTTCCAGTGGGAGCCGCCAGCCGAATGCGCAGTTTATCCCCACTTTCCAATGCGATTTGCTGAAGGAGCGCCAGCAGGTGAACCACTGTTGTGGTCTTGCCGGTTCCCGGTCCTCCTGAAATAACGCTGAAAAAACTTCTGGCCGCGATGGCTGCCGCCACACTTTGCCAGTGCACCCGGGTTTTGGCTCTTTCCTCCGGGTTTCTGAGGAGGGCGCAGAGGGCATCGAGACGGGTTTCCAAGTTATCGGGCAGGGAAAACTTACGGGAAAGACGCCCCACAATACTTTGAGCGACAATTTGAGTGTATTCCCAGTAACGCCGCAGATAGAGAAGGCCGGAATTAAGGACCAGGGGGGTGTTGCCGGGACCCGATGAAACCAAGGGCGACGCTTCCAGATGATTTAACAGGCGTGAAGGTGAGACGGTTTTCAGAATACGGGGTGAGGGTGCGGAATTCTCTTCGACCTTTGCTCGTTCGGGCGGCAAAGAGAGGGTTTTTTCCGGTTCCAAGAGCAACGCTTCGAGGTCCAGGCCGATGTGGCCTCTTCCCAGTTGATGACTGGCAAGGGCCGCCATGAGAAGTACCGGTTGAGGGGTATCCGGTTGCTGGGTTTTGAGGAATTCCGCAAAAGCGCCATCCAAGGGCCTAAGCCAGCCCAGGGCAACCCAGGTCTTCAGAAGTCCCGACAGATCGGAGTCCATCAATGGGCTGCCTCCTCTCCTCTGAAATTTCCGTCCAGTTGTTCAATAAGCGCCTGTGGCGGTTTATCCCCGTAAACGCCTTTATGGTTTCGGTCAACCCCTCTTAAAAACAGATAAACCGCCCCTCCCATATCCCTCTGGTAACGGTATCCGGGCAGCCGTGCTTTGAGCAGGCGATGAAGGGCAAGAATATAGAGCACATATTGCAGATCGTAACGGTGCGTCAGCATAGCGCCGGCCAATGCATTTCTGTTATACGCCTCTGTGTTTTCCCCGAGATGGTTCGATTTATAATCGAGCACGTAATAACGTCCTTGAAATTCAAAAACCAGATCAATAAAACCTTTGAGCATGCCGTTGATATGGAAGGGTTGCAACGGAAGCCTTTCCGCGCCGGGCAACACTTTGCGGGTGATAGCATGATCCAGTGACTTCATGTTGACCCGGTGGGCGGCAAACAGAAATTCCAGTTCCGGCTGAGTATGGGTCAGGCCCGCCAAGGCCACAGACGTCCCTTGATTCGGCAAACGAAAGGGTGTTTTAAGAAGATCCTGAAACCATCGGGTCAAGGGATCAACCCACGCCTCCCAACCACGGGGCCGGCACCGCATTTCGACCTGGTCATGAATCGATTGAGGGTCAAGGGACACTTCGGCAAACCCTTCATTTGCAGCCCATTCCAGCAAGCCATGGAGAAATGTTCCGGGTTCCGGCCCCCGGGGAAAATTGTAAATGGACGGTTTCCCGGGAAAGACTTCCGTAAATGAAAGAGAGCTTTCGCCGGGTTCCTGCAATTGGTCTTCAACGGCTGAACCCGGGAAATCGAAAGGTGTCGGTTGTTCTTCGGTTTCCCGTTCTTGATGGGAATAAGAATCGTGAGCGTTCAGTATGCCGGAATAACTGGTAATCCGCCAGTCTCGGAACACCGGGGTGTTAAACGAGAGGGCGGGCATGAGAAAGAGCGTTTGTTCCCGTGGTTTATAGACATTGCCCTGTGGTTTAGCGGGCATCTGATCAATGGTGATATGAGGGCAATCGCCCTTTAGGGAAAGCAGTCTGCCTGCAAGATCCCGGGTAGGGACCATTTCTCCGGCGGAGAGGAGGTAGCCGAAACCCGATTGGTGCAAAGTGCTTTTTTCTCCTTTAAGCGTGGTGCTGCCCATGACGCCGATTCCCATCCAACAGGCATACTGAGCGCGGGTCACCGCCACATAGAGAAGGCGAAGATCCTCCGCAAGCCTTTCCCGATCCGCCGCTTCAATATCTGCCGCACCGGGAGAATCGACCAGCCTGAGGCACCCTTTTTCATCACGATGGGTGGCCATGCTGACATCTTTTTGGGTTATCCGGCGAAATGAACAGACAAAGGGTAAAAAGACCAGTGGATACTGAAGCCCCTTGGATTTGTGAATGGTGATCACTTTGATGAGGTCTTCATCGCTTTCCAGGCGAAGAATTTGTTCCGCCGATCCGGTGGGGTGTTGCTGAAGCTGTTCTTCCAGCCAGCGAATCAATCCCTGCGGTCCATCCACCTCGAGGGATTTCGCCTGCAGGAGTTCGGCCAGATGGAGAAAATTGGTCGCTTCACGTTCACCACCCGGCGCGCTCAGAAGGCCCGAAGCGCCGCTGAAATCCTGCAAAAGATTCCGCAGCATGGGAAGAATACCGCGGTGCCGCCACACCAAATGATATCGGCCGAAGCGTTCAACTTCCGTTTCCCAGGCCGCCTCATCCCGGTTCAGATTGTTCAGATGAGTAAAAGGCTGCCTTAAAATCGGCGTGGCCAGGGCGGCTTTAAGGGCGCGGGCTTCTCCCGGGACCGCGCATGCCCGGATCAGATAAAGCATTTGCAGCGCTTCGTGGGAGTCAAAAACCGATGTTTTATCCGACAGGTAAACGCTCCGTAAATGCCGTTTGTCGAGCGCTTTTCGAATGATATCCGCCTCATTGCCACTGCGCACCAGAACCGCCATGTCTACGGGGCGAAGTGGCGTCAAGGGTTCATCCGGAGCATTCTGGAAACCGGCCCGAGAAGGGGCTTGCTCAGCCAGATTCAATAGCCGGACCATTTCATCCGCGAAATCATCGGCCATCATCCCCAGATATCCATGGGGCCCTGTTTTTGAAACCGGTTCGTTTTGATGGAGTTGCCGAATGTGGAGGCCCGATGACGGTTGTTCACTTACCATCAGCTCTCCTTCCGGGCCTTTCGCCAGAACCGGTTCAAAGGGGATTTGATCTTTAAAGAGAAAAGGCCCTTCGGGATATGGATTTGCCAAGTCGAACATTTTGTTGACGGACATTACCAGCGGTTCGGTAGACCGGTAGTTGGCGCTCAGGGTGTAGGGCTCATCCCCCGTATCGTGGCGGGCCCGGAGATAGGTATGGATATCGGCGCCGCGAAAGGCGTAAATGGCCTGCTTGGGATCACCGATCATCAACAGTGCCGTATGGGGTCGGTGGCTGTAGATTCGTTTGAAAGTCTCATATTGAACGGGGTCCGTGTCGTGAAACTCGTCAATCATGGCCACCGGAAACTGATCGGCAATGATTTGTGCCAAGATTTCGTTGCCGGGGCGCTGTAATGATGCATTCAGGCGGGTGAGAAGGTCATCAAAGTCCACGAGTCCCTGCTGATTTTTTTGTCGCTGATAACGACTGTTAATTTCCCCGGCCGCGTGAACAAACAGGGCTTTTTCAATTTCCAACTGATCCAAAGTGTTATTAAGGCGGTCAAACGCTTCGTAGGCGGGATGTTCGGGGGGCGTTTTGTGCTTGTTTGTCCCATCTCTAAGACCTTCCAATGAAAACTTGTGAAGGGTTTGAGGCTCCGGCAGAGGACCGTTATCCCGGACCCAGCAGGTGAGTTGATCAATCCATTTTTTTAAGGAAGGGGCACTGTATTTTGTGCCGTTTAAAATTTTTTCCGTCTTGGCCTGCATGACCCTTTCTATTGCAGTCCTGAAATCTGTTGACCATTCACGCTGTGCCTCACCAATGGCTTGACACCGCTGTTCCAACATTTGGAAAGGATCTTTCTCCGTACTTAATTCCTGGGTCAAAATTGGTTTCACCCTGTTCAACAGGGCCTGGGGTGTGGTGCAATTAATGAGCGCAAGGAGTTCTTCCAACTGTTTTGCGTGAAGACCATAAAAATGAGAGCGCCAGTAATCGCATGCGGCCTCTTCCAGCAGGTCCTGATCATCGGGCGCCAGTTCCAAGTCAAAGAGGCTGGCGCATTCAAAGGCATGTTGCCGCAACATGCGGTTGCTCCAGCCGTGAATGGTATGAATGGCCGATTCATCCATCCACATGGCCGCCCGTTCAAGAACGCTCGCCTTTTCAGACCATGATTTTCGAGGAAATTCACGGGCAATATTTTCGAGAAACCCGTCTCCACCCCATTCACCGCGAAAAAAGGCGGCGGCTTCAATCAGTTTTCTGCGAATCCGGTCCCGCAATTCTTCCGTGGCGGCATTGGTAAAGGTGACCACCAGAATCTCCGGAGGCAGGAGGCTCCGGTGAAAGCCATTTTTTCCACCGTGCCCCAATACCAGTCTTAAATAAAGGGCCGCGATGGTGTAGGTTTTGCCTGTTCCCGCACTGGCTTCGATGAGGCGAAGCCCTTTGATGGGAAAGGTCAGGGGGTCAAGAGGTTTGGCCATGGGTCGTATCCGTGTAAATGGTGTCCATAAGGGGGCCGTAGATGCGCTCGGCCAGAGTTTTGAAGCGGTTGTGGTCAGCCTGCCAGAGAGCATCAAAATCAGGGTAGCATCGCTTTAGATAAACGCCGTCACTGTATCCCAGCTCTCCTTGAAAATTATAGCCATCCCCCTCATAAGTCTTTCGAGCCGCCTCCCTTGCTTTTTCTGAAACACCTTCCTCACTGTTTAAATACAAAACTTTCACATAAGCCAGTCCCGTTTTGGCTGTTACGGGAAGGGGTTGGTGAAGGCTCTGCCACCAGAACTGAACAATTTCATTCAGCCATTCAGCGGCCTTTTCCGGATCAAGCGGCGGCAGTTCAGCCCGGCCGTCAGGGGCTATCAGAATGCTGGTTAAGGTCATTTCCTGGGAACATCCCGCCAGATGCCGAACCCACAGATCTACCAGACTGACAGGACGTGCAATTCGATTTTGGCTATCTAGAATCTCGTTGGGATAAAAGGTCCAGCGTGTATAATTGCGGGTTCCTTTCGAGGCCGAGGTTTCAGTTTCATTGGCCCTTAAATTGTCCAGCCAGTCTTCCAGCGTTTCGCAGCTGCACCCGTCGATCCGGATCGGAAAACGAATTTCCACCGGGGGGCATGTTTGGGGGAATTCTTTGGTCAGTAGGCGGTGGTGCTCAAGCATCTTAAAGGCCGGTTCTTTCAGCTTTTTGGCGGATAGGGGGCCGAAACCGCCCGGCGGTAATTCCCCTGTGTGCAGCAGCCGATGAGCTGCCAGATCAACGGCTTCTGAGCATTCCGGGGCCGGGGCCGCCAGACCGGCGTCTAACAGCAGTTTACCCTGATTGAAAGGCGATAATCCATCCAGGGCGAAAGGTTCCCGGTTCCGGGTGATCGTTCCTGAGTCGTCAAAATAGATGTTCAGCCGCTGATTGAAAAAGCTCTTAATGGGATTTTTGAGACACCGAATCAAGTGAATCAGCTCCGGTCCGGTTTCCGGTTGGGCCGGAGGCAAGTACTCCCGGCCCGATTTCATTTCCTGCGGGTCGAGCATTTTTCGCCATTCGGCGGCATGGGTGAAAAGCGCCTTTGACCCATGGGGCAGAAAATACCGCTTGCTGAAGGGTTGCAGCGGATGCAGGAATGTCAATGGTTCTAACAGGGGCAAAGGGTTATCGGTTTTGTTTCCGCTTGGGGAGGACGTCTCAATCCGCCATCCCGCCGCCAGATAATCCCGCAGTTGAGACACCAGCACCGACGGCATTCGGTCACTGTTATCAATCGTATTTCGGGCGATGTAACTGATATGAAGTTTTTCCCTTGCCGAGAGCAGCGCTTCAAGGAACAGGTACCGGTCATCTTCTCGACGGGATCGATCTCCCGGTCGGTAAAGGCCGGGGGTGGACATCAAATCAAAATCATTCGGGGGTTTGCCGCGGGGGTATTCTCCGTCATTCATTCCCAGCAGGCAGACGATTTTAAACGGAATGGCCCGCATGGGCATCAGTGTGCAGAAATTGACCTTCCCCACCAGAAAACGCTGTGACATGTTTTGGTCCTTAATGCCGTTCAATAAAACATCCCGGACCACTGCAAGGGTGAGGGGTTCTTTCAGACCGGTCTCCATGCAGGTGTTTCGCCAGGCTTCCAAAATTTCTTCCAGAAGGCCACGAATGAGTTGATCGCTGCTGGTTGCGGGCAGAAAAAAATCATTGACCAGCGCCAGAATCCGGTCATACCAGTCTTGTGGAACGTATGGGTTTCTGAGCGTCTCCCAGTGTTTTTCCAAAAGGGAGACAATCAGATGGAGCGGGCCGACCAACTCAGCTTCCAATCCGCCGATTTCCCCGTAGGGCTCAATGTCCCGCCAGGATTCACCTGCGCCCGCGGCGTAACCGAGCAACATCCGCCTTAAACCGAATTGCCAGGTATTTGCCTCAATGTTATGGGGAAGGTCAAAGGCCGTTCGCTGATCAGCGCTGAGCCCCCAGCGAATACCCGCCCCATCAATCCAAAGGTGCAGTTTCTGTACATCATGTTCTTCCAAACCGAACCGATGGCGAAAGGCGGGAACTTGAAGAAGATCGAGAAGATCGCTCTGGGACATCCGTGAAGTAGGCAGGTGAAGCAGGTTTTCCAAAGCGCGCAGCATGGGAAGGCCTGCCTGGTCAGGTCTGTCGGTGACGGCAAAAGGGACAAAACGTGAATCCTGCCGGGACAGGTTTCCGAAAACCGATTCTATATGAGGGGTATAAACCTCAATATCAGGCGTCATGACAATGATGTCTTTCGGCGTAAGCTCAGGATTCCCTTTGAAGAGGTCAAGAAGTTGGTCTTGCAGAATTTCCACTTCCCTTTGACGGCTGTAGGCCAGTTGAAAGGTGATGGAACGGTCGTCGGGAGATATGCCATGTTTCTTATGGTTCACACCGGGTAGCGGCTTCAGATCCAGGATCGCCTGCTGAACCGGCACAACAGCGTTGCGTTTTTGTTTTCCTCGATAAAGTCATCAAAAAGTTCAATTTCACTGAAGTTTTTCCGGTATGCTTCCGGCCTGTCGTATCCGTGAAGGAGACTGATGTAGTCCCTTCCCTGCTTTCCCCAGGATGCCAGAAGGGGGTTGACGTCATGGTGAAGCGATTCACGGTGGGTGATTTCAACTCTTTCGGAATCGGTAACATGAGGCGCCTGTTCGACCAATGGCAAGCTGCGCTCTTCCAGGATGTCTTCCCAGTAGTACCGGCATGGGTTGTGGACAAAGAAAAGGATCTGTGTGTGTTCACTGAGAGCATGCATTGCTTCCAGCATTTGTTCGGGCAAGGTGCTGATACCGAAAATGATCACGCGGCGGGGAAGTTTACGGGGCCGTTCAGAGAGGCTCCGGGCGGCTTTCAGAAACTGCCGATGCAGGCTGGATCGACTGGTATTCCGTTTTGATGTTGGGACATCGGATTGAATCAGACGCCACAGTTCAGCCTGCCAGCGTTGATCGGAAGGGAGGGGGTCCGGTTTTCTTTGTGCATTTCTGATCTGATCCCGGCCGAGGGCCCAATCCTCCAGCCAGTCCGCCCGATAAACCTGATACTGATCATACAATTCCGACAGACGGCACGCCAGTTGATACCGTTTTATGGAATCTGGATCGTCTGACAAAAACCGGGCGATGCTTGAAAAGCCTTTCTCATTGGACACCCCTTGCAACAATCGCATCAGCCGCCATTTGAGGGGTTCTCTTTCGTAGGGGGATTCCTGCGGTATGCCTTCCGAACCCAACAGGGTTCGGTAGGTCTCCCACAAAAACCGCGCGGGCAATTGAAAAGAAATGGCCGCACTGATGCCGCAGCCGTCATTTTCCGCCAATGCCAGTTTAAGCCATTGGGCCATGCCGTTGCTCTGCACAATGAACACTTCATTTTCCAGTGGTGCGAGGGGATGCTTTAAAACCCACTGAACTGCGATGTTCCGCAGATTCTCCATGCGGTTGGAATGAATAACCGAAAACCCGGGAGGTAACTCCGCTGTTTTTCTGTCTATCCCATATGGCAAGGGCTTTCTCCCACCGGGTTTTGTTGAAAACACTATGGCGTTAGATATTTGGGCGGAAGTTCAGTATTTACGTTCAGCTCAAGGGGATTCAGTATCATGAGCGTTACGGTGCCGTGGGCCAGCATTCTTTCGTTATCATCAAACACGGTGGCTTCACTCAAACAAATGGTCCTTCCGATTTTAATGCTTTTTCCCCTGGCGATAAAGCGCCCGGATGCGGCGGGCGCAAGGTAATTGAGCTTCATCTCAACCGTGGTCATTCCGGATGCCGCATCGATGTTGGTATAAGCGGCCCAGAACGCGGCAGCGTCTATCAGGGACGCATAAACGCCCCCATGAACGATGCCGTAGGGCTGCAGATGTTTTTTTTGAACATCCACTTCAAGAATAGAGCGGCCCATTTCAAGCGTGTCGATCTCCATGGAGAGGAGGTTGAAGTAAGGACAATCGTTGACATGTAGTTTAATGGCGGCCAGATGTTCCGGATTCAGCTGTTTCATGTTTTCTGCCCCCCAGGGAAAAATCAGGTTATTAAAAATAAGGGAGTATCAGATCGAAGGACCACAATCAACCCAAATCTGAAACTGCACTTTGACAGGGAAACGTCAATGGCCTATACTGCGTCAGCCTGCCAGGTTTCGCTGTCTAATGGTTATCATGGAATCATCTTCCATGTTGGAGGATTTCAGAAAGTGGAGGTAAGCCCGATGGAGATTCATCATGCCGGCCGGAAAAAAGAGTGCATTGTGGTGGCAGTTGAAGGTCGTATGGATGCGGTTTCAGCACCGGAATTTGAAAAATTTCTAGGTAACCTTATTGATGAAGGCGCTTTAAAGGTCGTTGTGGACTTAGAAGCCCTCGACTATATCAGTAGCGCCGGGCTCCGAAGCATTTTGATTACCGCAAAAAAAATACAGAGCCGGAACGGGAAAATTATGATTGCGTCTATTCACGATACGGTTCAGGAAATATTTGAAATTTCGGGTTTCAGCGCCATTATTCCAATTCATGCTTCCGTGGATGCAGCGGTTGAAAACGTTTGAGGAAACCTTCATTCTCAGCATTTTTCATCATTCAATGAATGGCGTTTAAGGGACGGGTTTTGGGACCAATGGCAAAAATCGAACTTTCCGCCGAAATGGAAAATCTTGGAAAAATTCTGGATTTTGTTGATAAAGAGGCCGGGGAAGCAGGGTTTTCAACTCGACGAATGTCGGAAATTCGACTGGCCGCGGAAGAAGTCCTGGTCAATATTTTTTCCTACGCCTACCCGGAAAAAAATGGCGGTGTATCGGTCATTTGTTTTTTGAAGGAAGATTTTTTTGTCTTGGAGATTCTGGACAGCGGAATCCCTTTTAATATCATGGCAGCCTCACGGCCGGATGTCTCATCGCCTCTGTTGGAGCGTGAGGTGGGCGGTTTGGGGATTTATTTTGTAAGGGAAATGACAAGCGAGACCAGATATGTTCGGGATAAAGGCCGGAATCGACTAACACTGGTTTTTGCAAGGAATCGCCGGAAATAAAATGAAAGGAATGGGAAATGGCAGTTGTAGAGTGGATGCTGGATGAAAAGGTGGCGGTGGTCACTTTAAATGATGGCGAAAATCGCTTTAACCCTCGGTTTATTGAAGGATTTTTAGGGGTTCTGGATCAGATTGAAAAGGAAACAAGTGCCAATGCTTTGGTGGTGACGTCTTCCCATGAAAAGATCTTTTCAAACGGGATCGATCTGGATTGGCTGGTCCCTCACATTCAAAAGGGAGATTTTGAAACGGCCAAAGCCTTTTTTTACAGCATGAATCGCCTTTTTAGACGCCTTCTTTTATACCCCATGCCCACTGTTTGCACCATTTCCGGCCATGCTTTTGCGGGGGGTGCCATTTTGGCCTGCGCCTTTGATTTCCGGTTCATGCGTTCGGACCGGGGGTTTTTCTGCTTTCCGGAAGTCGACCTGGGGATTCCGTTTCTGCCCGGCATGATTGCATTGATCGGAAAAGCAATTCCCCAGTACAAACTGGAAGAACTTCAGTACACGGGCAAACGGGCGACGGCAGAGGAGTGCGAAGCCCATCACATTATCACCAAAGCGTGTCATATGAATGTTCTGATGAATGAGACATTGGATTTCGCCCGAGGGCTCAACAAACGGCGGGAGATCATTTTTGAGATGAAAAAGCGAATGTACAAACGGATTGTTCATGCCTTTGATGTGGAGGACCCGCCGGTGATCGATTCAGGTCAGTTTCATGTTTAGTAAAAGGCGGATCTCATAAGAAATCGGTAATATAGGGGTTGGTCTCTCTTTCATGGGCCAGGGTTGAAGCGTGGCTTTCTCCGTAGTCGTGTCCCGGCCAAACCTTTGTGTCAGGGGGAAGGGAGAGTAGCTTTTTGACCGACAGCAAAAGGGTTCCCAGATCACCGCCCCCCAGATCGGTTCGACCCACAGCCCCCACAAACAGCGTATCGCCGGTAAACAGGTTGCCGTCACCGTACAGGCAAATGGAGCCGGGTGAGTGGCCCGGGGTGTGGATGATCTGAAGGGTTTCGTTTCCGATGACCAATGAATCCCCGTCTTTGACCAGCATATCCGCCTTGGGGGATGGTTTCTTACCGAGCGTCAGGGAGAATGCTTTGTTTCTGCCGCTGGTCAGTTGGTCGGCGTCATCTTGGTGGATCACCAACTGAGCATCTGTTTTAGACAGAATTGCACGGTTGCCGCAGGTGTGGTCCGCATGGGCATGGGTATTGACCACATACTTCAGGGCCAATCCCAGGGTTCGTATCCTGTCCAGGATTTTTCCCTCCGATCCGGCCGGATCGATGACCAGGGCGTGTTTTTCCGTGTCGCAAGCGACGATATAGGCAAAAACAGCCATGGGTCCAACTTTCATCTGTTCGATTTGCATCATTTCCGTTTCCTCTTTCTAAACAGGTTTTTGGGTGACATGCTCAAGTTCTTTAAGGAGTTTCGGAATCAGTTTGCGAACGATCCCTTCTTTTTCATAGGTACTGACTGAGAAAAATTCTTCGGAACTCGCAACGCCTGGATTCATCATGGGAATTTGCCCTTGAAGATTGGGTGCCAGGGTTTCGAATCGGGTGATCATTTCCAAAAGTGAAATTTCTTCTCCGGGATAACTTTTCAACCAGCCCAATCGTTTCATGCATTCATAGCGAATGCGGTCCAATAAAAAAAGGTACTGGTCAATCACCCGCATCTTGTTCCCGGGGGAGAGTTCATTGAATTCAAATCCCGATCCCAGATGGTTGAGGCCCATAATCAGATCGTAGAGATAAAATGTGCTTTTGTCTTTGCCCTGGGCCAGGAATGAAAGGGTTTCAAGGGAGATCTGACCCAGACAGGACTTTGAGGTGAAATCTTCTTTAAACCGGCTTTTCCAGTTTCGAAAGGCCTTTTTTGCCAATAGTCGGGTTCTCCCTTTTTCCAGGTTGATCACTTGTGTCATGGGTTACCGGCCTTTAAAGCGGGGTTTTCGTTTTTCCATGAAAGCGCGCTTTCCTTCCCGCAAGTCCTCGCTTTCAAGCGACCGGGCAAAAAGTGCTGCGAGTTCTGATTCTTCATCCTCAGTGAGCAGAATCGCTTCGGCTAGTTTGTACAGTGCCCGTTTGGTTCCCCGCAACGCCATGGGTGCATTTTCGGCGATTCCCATTGCCAGGTCATTGGTAAAGGTTTCCAGGGAATCCGGCTCCACCAGTTCGTTTAACAGGCCCATCCGCAGGCAGTGATGACCGTCATATGGGCGGCCGGTCAGGAACATTTCAAGGGTCTTGGCAAAACCCAGAACCATGAGAAACCGACGAAAGCCTGCTGGTGGATACACAATCCCGAGCTTGGCCGGAGGCATTCCCATGGTAACGCCCCGTCGACCGATTCGGATGTCGCAGGCCACTGCCAGTTCGCACCCACCGCCAAAAGCATGACCGTTTACCATGGCGATAACCGGGTAGGGAAAATTCCGAATAGCGTTAAGCGCCTTCTCAAGGGGTGATATGTTGTAAATGGGCGTTTCCCGGTCTTTTTCTTTTAAGATCGGTATTGCGGATATATCATATCCCGCGGAAAATGATGTTTTTCCCGCGCCCCGAATAACGAGAGCCCTTATATCCGGGTCACGAGCGAGTTCTGAAAGCACAAGGGCCATTTCCCGGAGAAGATCGGATGTCAGGAAATTGTGTTTTTCAGGACGGTTGATCGTGAGAATACAAATATTTTTTTGGTGCTCTGTAAGAAGCTGGGTTTCGCTTTGATGCTCCATCATTGGTCCGTTTTGTTGTTTTCCGTATCAAAGGGAATGTTCAATTCATAAATACCGCTATCCATGACAGCCTGAATCGGCGCATCCGAGGCAGATTCGAATACCTTGAGCATGCCCTTGTTGGTCGCCAGAACATCCGCTTTGAATCCGCGAATTCCGTTTTCTTTGGCAATTTTCCGAAGGGCCCTGAAAAGAAACGAAGCGATCCCCTTCCCTTGGAAATCTTCATCCACCACAAAGGCCACATCGGCCACCGGCTTGTCACGCAGGCGCACATAGCGCGCTTCGGCAATGATGCGGCCGGTGCCCGATTCTCCCATAAGCCCCACAATGGACATGGTTTTGGTGTAGTCTATGGTGACGTATTCCTGCATTTTAGCGTGGGGCATGGTTTTGATAGGGGAGAAATACCGGTAATAGACCGATTTGTCGGAAAATCTATAAAAAAGCCGTCTCATTTCATCCACATCCGACGGCTTGATGGCCCGGAACCGGACCGTGATCTCCCCTGAAAAAACCTTTTCGCAGGCAAGGTCCATGGGATAAAGCGCCCCCGACTCCGGAAGATAGATTTGATCCGCATACAGAATGTTTTTTGCCTTGGCGAGGCGCACCAGTTCCGCCCGATCGTCGGGGTGGGCGATGTCAATGAGTGCCAGAGCCCTTTCCCGGATGGTTCGGCCGGTCATGGCAGCCACGCCGTACTCGGTGACCACCAGATCCAGAGACTCGCGAATGGAAAACTGGTTTGGATAATCCTCAACCGAAATCAAAATGTTGGACTGCTTTTTCAAGTTGCGGCTGGGTAATGCTATAATGGTCCTGCCTCTTTTTGAAAACCGCACACCTTTGAGAAACTCCTGGGCTTCACTGGGTCCGTCCCCAACATTACCTTTGCCGCTGTGCAGGGCCACCCCACCGCTGAGATCCACTTTGCGGACCGGTAGAACGACCATGGTGCGGTCGTTTCGCCCGATCCGTTTGGGGTCGGCCACCACGTCGATGCTCTGAAATTCAATCAGGGGGTTTCGGTGGAGCCAATAAAGCAATTCCTGTGTGCCTATGGCGTATGCGGTGAGGGATTTTCCCAGAAAATGCCCTTTTTTTCGATTTGATACGGCGCCACTTTTGACCAGATCCATGACAGCGTCGGTGAAGAAAGGAGAATGGATGCCCAGATCCCGTTTGTTCTGTAGATGGCGTGCAAGGGCGTCGAACACGTGCCCCGCGGAAAAGGCGAGACAACTGCCATTCTCAATGAGAGAGGCTATATTGGCGCCCACCTTATCAAAAACCGGGTCGAAAGGGGCCCGCTCAAAATAGATGGGAGGTTCTTCGGACTCCACCAGAAAATCAAAATCATCCACGTGGACAAAGGTGTCTCCCATGGTCCTGGGGGCATCATGGTTGATTTCACCCACCACCAGGGAGGCCTGTTCCATGGCATGGCGGGCCACGTCAATGGCTGGGCCGAGACTGCAGAAGCCGGATCGATCCGGTGGTGTGATTTGAATGAATGCCGCATCAATGCCGATTGTGCCGGATTGAATCAGCCTGGGGATTTCGGAAAATGAACTGGGAACCATATCAACATGGCCGGAGTTGATTTCCTCACTGGCGACCCAGCCGGCAAAGAAGGTTTTCAGTCGATATTTGTGGTCGTGATTCTGGGTAATGGAGATGGCAGGACCAAAACTCATCAATTGAATGAACTCAAGATCCCTGAGGTTGCCGGCATCAGATGCCAGTAGACTCTTAACCAGTGTACAGGGTTCCGCAACACCGGTTCCCAGAAAGATGCTCATTCCGGGTTTAATCTTTGAAAGGACCTTACGGGACGCAACCAGTTTGGATTTCCATTCTTTGGGTTCCATGGGCGACATGGGTGAGGGTTTCCTCCGGAATTAAACGGTAGAAGCAAAATTATGAAAATTTGCCGTCGAGCTGCAATTGGGCCACAATAACTCTTTGATGATGGCTGTAATCCTCAACTATTTTCTCATTTTGATAAATGCCCGTCCGGGCCAGTTCAAAAAGGGCATTTTCCACTTGATATGGAGACATTTCCAGCAAAAGCCACCCGCCGGGGTACAAAAAAAGTGGTGCCTGATGAATAATTCTTCGCAAATAATCCATCCCATCCGTTCCGCCGTCCAGTGCTTTTTGGGGTTCATAAAGGGCAACCTCCGGGAGGAGCCCCTGAATTTCGTGGGTGCAGACATAAGGCGGATTGGAGGCTATCAGATGAAATATCGGCTTTCTCCGCGTTAATGGCTCGAAAAGATCACCCTGAAGAAAATCTATCCTGTCTGACACGCCATGTTCCCGAGCGTTCATGCCGGCGACACCAAGGGCCTCCCCGCTGATGTCTGTTGCCAATACACGGGATTGGGGAACCTCCTTTGCCAGGGTCACGGAGATGATCCCGCTGCCGGTTCCCAGATCAAGGATGTGCAAAGGGGCTTCAAGAAATGTTCCGGCCAAAGTTATGGCCTGCTCCACGAGTATTTCGGTTTCGGGTCTGGGAATCAGCACGTGGGGATTGACCTTGAAGGCCAGGGACCAGAATTCCTGATTGCCGGTAATGTACTGGAGGGGCTCACGTGCAAGACGGCGTCTGATGAGATTACGGTATCCTGAAACTTCCTCTTCAGTCAGCGGTTGGTCAAAATTGAGGTACAGCGATATCCGTTTACCGTGAAGCTGATGGGCCAGAAGGACTTCTGCGTTGAGGCGAGCATTTTCGATTCCCTTTTCCAACAGATAATCGGTTGACGTCTCAAGCAGTGCTTTGATACACCACGTTTTAGGGGTCATGACAGCGCTTGCATCAGGAATCGGAATTAGTTGCCGCCGGAATTTTTAAGGGATTCAGTCTGAAAATGGGTAGTCAGCGGCTCAATGACGAGGTTCAGATCACCCTGAAGAAAATCCTCAAGTTTGTAGAGTGTAAGCCCGATGCGGTGATCGGTGACCCTTCCCTGAGGAAAATTATAGGTTCTGATCCGTTCGCTCCGGTCTCCACTCCCCACCATGATTTTGCGTTCTTCGGAAATTCGTGAGTGTTGCTGGGCCGTCTCAAGATCAAGCAAGCGACTTCTGAGAACTTTCATGGCTTTTGCTTTGTTTTTATGTTGCGATCTTTCATCCTGGCACGTAATCACCATGCCGGTGGGGAGGTGCGTAATTCGAACAGCGGAGTCGGTTGTATTGACATGCTGGCCGCCACGTCCTGATGATCGGTAGACATCGATTCGAAGGTCTTCGGGGGTTATTTCAACGTCCACTTCCTCTGCTTCAGGAAGTACCGCCACAGTGACGGCAGATGTGTGAATCCGCCCCTGAGCCTCGGTCTCGGGTACACGCTGAACCCGATGGACTCCGCTTTCATATTTCAACCGGCTGTACACCATGTGGCCTTCTATCAGCAAAATGACTTCCTTAAGGCCACCGATGCCGGTCATATTCTGGGTCAGGATTTCCGTCTTCCAATTTCTCAAATCCGCATACCGGGTGTACATCCTGAAGAGATCCGCCGCAAAAAGGGCCGCCTCCTCTCCTCCGGTTCCCGCCCTGATTTCAAGCAGAATATTTTTTTCGTCGTTAGGATCCTTTGGAAGAAGCAGTACCTTGAGTTCGTCTTCCACCTTTTCCAGGTGAGTGTTCAGAGCTTCGATCTCTTCTCTGGCAAGTTTCCTCATTTCAGGGTCCTGATCTTCCAGAAAAGGCCGGTTTTCATCAATTTCAGACTGAAGGGCTTGATGCTTGTGCAGGACCGCGATGATCGGCATCAGGACGCTGTGTTCCTTGGCATACTTCTGGTATCGCTTCTGATCTGAAATGATCTCCGGCTGCCCCAGAAATGTTTCCAGCTCATGATAGCGTTCTTCAGTTTCCTGGATTTTATCAAACATTTCCATGAGCTCAGTATCCCTATGTCGACTCAGAACCTACGCCTAAGATGTTAACCTTTTTGAAGTCTATTTATTGAATTTGGCGTATTTCTGTTTGAACCGTTCTATTCGACCGGCCGAGTCAACCAGTTTCTGCTTTCCCGTAAAGAACGGATGACATTGGGAGCATATTTCAATGTGAATGTTTTCAACCGTACTTCCGGTTTCAAATTCGCTGCCGCAAGCGCAACGCACTGTTGTTTTATGGTATTTTGGATGAATGCCGCTTTTCATTTTAATCTCCTTAATTTAATAATGATCTCAAAGCAATTGTCTATTGACTCATGGAATCTAAAAACTCTTTATTATCGCTTGTTCCCTTTATTTTTTCAAGTAGGAATTCCATACTGTCCACAGGGGTCAGGGGTGCCAGCAGTTTGCGAAGAATCCATATGCGATTGAGGTCGGCCTGTTCCAGCAGTAGTTCTTCCTTTCGGGTGCCGGAACGGTTGATGTCTATGGACGGGAACACCCGGCGGTCGCTCAGTTTTCGATCCAGGTGGATTTCCATATTGCCGGTGCCCTTGAACTCCTCAAATATGACTTCATCCATACGGCTTCCGGTGTCAATCAACGCTGTGGCAATGATGGTCAGACTGCCACCTTCTTCAATGTTTCTGGCCGCTCCGAAAAAGCGTTTGGGTTTATGAAGAGCGTTGGAGTCGAGACCACCGGATAGAATTTTTCCACTGGGCGGTACGACGGAGTTGTAAGCCCTGGCCAGGCGGGTGATGCTGTCCAGCAGGATCAGAACATCCCGCTGATGTTCGACCAGCCTCTTTGCTTTTTCGATGACCATTTCAGCGACCTGCACATGGCGCTGAGGGGGCTCGTCAAAGGTTGAACTGATCACCTCTGCATCGACGGATCTGGCCATGTCGGTCACTTCTTCCGGCCGCTCATCGATCAGCAAAACGATTTTGTGAATGGATTTGTCGTTCTTGGTAACACTGTTGGCGATATTTTGAAGGAGCATGGTCTTTCCGGTTCGGGGAGGCGCTACAATCAGGCCTCTCTGGCCTTTTCCGATGGGCGTCATGAGGTCCATGACCCGTGTGGAGTAATTGTCCGCCTCAACCTCCATCTTGATCCTTTCTTCAGGGTAAAGAGGCGTTAAATTGTCAAACAGGATTTTTTCTCTTGCGATTTCAGGGTCTTCATGGTTGACTTTTTCAACCTTCAGAAGAGCGAAATATCGTTCCGATTCTTTTGGCGGGCGAATCTGGCCACTTATGGTGTCCCCTTTTCTCAGATTGAATCGACGAATCTGTGAAGGTGAAATATAGATATCGTCGGGCCCTGGAAGGTAATTGGCGTCAGGGGCTCTTAAAAAACCGAATCCGTCCGGAAGAATTTCCAACACGCCTTCGCCGTAAATGAGGCCATTTTGTGCTGAATGGGCCTGAAGCAAAGAGAAAGTGAGTTCCTGCTTGCGCATTCCGGAGGCTCCCTCGATCTTAAACTCCTTTGCCATTTCAGTCAATTTACTGATTTTCATTGTTTTTAGCTCTACAAGATTCATGATCGATCTCCGTTAGAAGGTTGATGATTTAATTTTGAATAACTTTTGAAGTGGCTACAAATTTGAAGAAATGGAAAGGCTGCTTTCACCTTTTTCCTTGATATTAACATTTGGATAAGTTCTTTTGGTCCGGTTGCCCTTTAGAAAATAAAGATCAACACCGCAGATCCGCTGTAGAAACAATTGCCAAAATGAATCACGGCAACTTCGTTGTGCCGCAACATTAACCTATAGTCCTCTGTTATGTGAGTTATAGTAAGGTTTCTCAGCAGAATAGTAATGGAGTTTATTCGAACGTCCGGTCTGTACCGAATCTCCCAAAGAAAGGAATTCATTTATATCTATTGCCTATAGCGTTTTTTTTTCGCCATGTCAAGGATTTGTTGGAGAAAAATGAATATTGAGATCCAAAGCACGGAGAACCTTTTGCATGTCTTCGGGAAAAGGGGATTCAAATTCCATAAAGGCCCTTTCCTTTGGATGAACAAAGCCGATGCGTGCGGCGTGAAGCATTTGCCTCTTCACGGCGGACACCAGTTCTGGATTTTGCTTTAGAAAACGCTTTTTCAAGGTGTCGGGTCCTTTACCGTAAACCGAATCCCCCACTATGGGATGTCCCAGATGGGAAAGATGAACCCGAATCTGGTGTGTGCGGCCTGTTTTGATGATAACGGACAACAGGGAAAACCCCTCCTTACAATCCACAAGTTTTCGCCATAAGGTCAAAGCGTTTCGACCGCCCCTTGCTGAGACCGCCATCTCTTTTCGACGGATTGGATGACGAGAAATGGGAAGGTCGATTCTACCGCTGTCATGGGAAGGGATGCCATGTATCAGTGCAATGTATTCTTTCTGGATGGCTCCGTTTTGGAATTGTTGTGCAAGCGCTTGATGGGCCATATCGTTTTTGGCAACGAGCATCAGTCCGGAGGTATCCTTATCGAGTCTGTGGACGATACCCGGTCTCAAAGATCCGCCAATGCCTGAAAGATCACTGCAATAATTCAAAAGACCGTGAACCAGAGTGCCGGATGAATGTCCGGGAGCAGGGTGAACCACGATGCCGGCCGGCTTATAAAGGACCATCACCCAGGAGTCTTCAAATACCACCGTGAAAGGAACTTTTTCTGGAACAAGTGTCGGAATGGACGGCTCGGGTACAGTCAGGGAAACCCGATCTCCGGCTTTCAGCTGATGACTCGGTTTAGTGTTCGCATCGTTTACCCGAACCCAGCCGCTTCGGATTAAGCTCTGTATTCGCGATCGTGATAAATCCGAATGGTGATGGGAAAGAAAAAGATCGACTCGTGTACCGTGAGTGCTTTCAGAAATCGTATGAGAAAAATCGCTGTCACGGATGTTGTTGTTCACTGTCAACGTTTTTGCGAATACACGGGGTATGGCGATAGCGACGAAAACTCAGGTCAGATCAACTGTTGCTCGGCGGTGTTAGGAAAACATACGGTCAAGGTCGCTTTTTACTTGAGATTCGCTCGTTTCTTTTGCCAGGGAAATTTCTTTAACCAGCAGGGTTCGGGCGGTGTCCAGCATCTTCCGCTCGCCGAAAGAGAGCTCTTTGTCAAACCTCAGAATCAACAGATCGCGATAGACTTCAGCCACTTCAAAAACCGACCCGGTCTTGATTTTTTCCATATAATCCCGGTAACGGCGGTTCCAGGTCTGGCTGTCCAATGTGACGTCTCGTTTCTTGAGAATGGAAAACAATTTGGGGAGTTCCGTTTTGGCGATAATGTCTCTCAGACCCACGTGATCCACATTGGTGGTTGGAATCATAATAATCATATCGTTGTCAAGAATACGCATGACATAGAAATCCTGCTTGCAACCCGAGATTTCCTGGGATTCAATTTTTTCAATAACGCCAACGCCATGGGCGGGGTATACGGCCAAATCACCTACTTGGAACATCTAGACCTCCGTACTAAGGCAAGGCTTCTGCCAAAACCGCGATGCCGCGGCAAAAATCCTACAGTTATTGAGCCCGTTGCCTTAGCCCCCGGGTGAAGTCGGTGACTTTTGCCCGGGGGTTGTCGGCAACGGGTTATAGGGTTAATCTCTTAGGTTTCCAATTATCCAAAGATCAAGGATACCGCCGGAAGGGTGGGCGCGATCACCAGAGACACCACCGACATCAATTTGATCAGGATATTCATGGCCGGTCCGGAGGTGTCCTTGAATGGATCGCCTACGGTGTCGCCGACCACGGCCGCTTTATGGTTATCGGAACCTTTTCCGCCAAAGTGCCCTTCTTCGATGTATTTTTTGGCGTTGTCCCAGGCGCCGCCGCCATTACTCATGAACAGGGCCAGAAATGCGCCCATAACCGTTGCGCCGATGAGCACGCCGGCCAGGGTCTCCTTGCCCAGGAGAAAGCCCACCAGAACGGGGGTCAAGACGGCGATAAGGCCGGGTTTAACCATCTCTTTAAGAGCTGAGGTGGTGGCGATGGCCACGCAGGTGGCGGGGTCTCCCTTGACGCCTTCTTTTCCTTCCAGCAGTCCTGGGATCTCCCTGAACTGACGTCTGATTTCTTCAACGATGGAAAATGCTGCTTTTCCAACGGAGGTCATGGTGAGGGCCGCGCAGGTCATGGGGACCATGCCGCCGATGAACAGTCCGATGATCACATGGGGGTTGTCCAAAAGAACATCCCCTAGTTTGGCGGCCTGTGAATAGGCCACAAACAGGGCCAGGGCGGTAAGGGCCGCGGAACCGATGGCAAAACCCTTTCCGATGGCGGCGGTGGTGTTGCCCAAGGCATCCAGACCGTCGGTGATCTTTCGTGTCTCGGGACCCAGTTCGGCCATTTCCGAGATGCCGCCGGCGTTGTCTACGATGGGACCGTAGGCGTCAACCGTCATGGTAGCGCCGACCGTTGCCAGCATGCCCACGGCGGAAAGACCGATGCCGTAGATGCCGGCACTTTCATAGCCCACATAGGTGGCCACGCAGATGCCTAAGATGGGCAGATAGGTGGACTGCATGCCCACTGCCAGACCGGCGATGATAACGGTAGCGGAACCGGTTTCAGACTGGCCGGCAATCCGTTTGACCGGAGGTCCGGAGGTGTAGTATTCGGCCAGAAGACCGATGGCGATACCGCAGAGCAGCCCGGAGAAAATGGCCCAGAAAGCGCCGAAAGGCATACCAATGCCCTTTGTGATGATAATGGTCAGAATAATAAAAATGATGGCGGCGACAAAGGTGGTGTAGCGCAGTGCGCCGGCCGGTTCGCCTTTCTGAAAAATTTTGATGGAGAATACGCCGAAAAACGAACTGATCAAACCGGCCATGACAATCAGGATCGGCATGGCCATGTATTTCAGTTTAATGGCGGTTTCGTCCAATCCCTGCAGGACGGGAAATGCCTTTATAAATTCCGGGGTAACGGCCATGGTGGCGCCGATGGCGATGGTTGCGATGACGGATCCCACAAAGGATTCAAAAATATCCGCGCCCATTCCCGCGATATCCCCCACATTGTCACCCACGTTATCGGCGATGACGCCCGGATTTCGGGGATCGTCTTCGGGGATGCCTGCTTCCACTTTACCCACCAGGTCGGCGCCCACATCCGCCGCCTTGGTGTAAACGCCGCCGCCCACACGGGCGAAAAGGGCAATGGAACTGGCGCCCATGGCAAAGCCGTTGATGTATTCGGCGGTGGCCGGATCGCCACCGTACACCCAGAACCAAAAGCCCACACCGAGGAGTCCAAGGCCGGCAACGGCCAGACCCATAACGGACCCTGAAAAATAAGAAACATTCAGGGCTGCTGCCTGTCCATGCTTATTGGCGGCTTCAGCGGTTCGCGAATTTCCTCGGGTGGCGGCGGTCATGCCTGAAAAACCGGCAGCCATGGAACATAACGCACCGGTCAGAAAAGATATGGCGGTTTTCCAGGCAACGCCCCAACCCAGAAGAATAAAGACGATACCGATAAAGACGATCAAAACGGTATATTCCCTTTTCAAAAATGTCATGGCGCCGACGTGGATTTGTTCTTCCAAATCGGCCATCAATGCATTGCCGTTCGGCTGTTTCTTGACATAATTATAAATCAGCCAGGCAATAATCAGACTTAGAATTCCTACAAAGGGAGCTAATTTAGTTAATCCCTGCATCACTTCTTCCTCCTTAAATTGTTAGTCTTCGACAATTGATACGGTTCATTGCCGGTTGGACCCCTTCCAAAACAAACAGTCCGGATGCCTCTATCGCCATCCGAATAGCCTCTTCCGCAGGTTTTTTTTCATCATCATAAAAGCCACTCAAGACATAGTCTGCCACGGCCTCCCCATGGCGTGGACGACCAATGCCGATTTTAACCCGCGAAAATTCCGAACTACCCAAAAGGTGAATAATGGATGAAACGCCTTTGTGGCCACCTGCTCCCCCATTTCGGACGACCTTGATTCTTCCCAACGGCAGGTCGAGATCATCATGGATGACCAGCAGTCTGTCGATTTCCAGGTCATAATGACGGATACAGTCCCTGACCGATTCTCCGCTCTTGTTCATGAAGGTCAGGGGGCAAAGAAGAATGATCAGGTTACCCCGATAATCAACCAAAGCGTGCTTTGAGTGAAAACTGGCATTTTCGAGGGTCACTCCAAGCGACTTCCCCCATTCCTCAACGGTTTGCAGTCCTATGTTGTGCCGGGTATGTTCGTATTGTGGCCCAGGATTACCGAGGCCTGCAATCAGATGCAACTTTTCCTCTTAAGGTTCACCCCCTTTCCCTATTCTTTGGATTCTTCGGCGGTTTCTTCTGCGGAACCGTCCGTTTCTTCTTGTTCTTCACCTTCTACGCCTTCTTCAATTTGCCCTTCGTCTTCCATATCGGACAGTGCGGAACCCTTTATGTTAACGACGGCAACGGTCAGATGTGCCTCCTCCAAAGTTTCAACACCTTCCGGGAGTTCCAGATCCTCAATCCGTACCGTATCGCCCACATCGAGATTCGAAACGTCAATTTCCAGAAATTCGATCAGTTTGTCCGGAAAGCACGTAATGGTCAATTCTCTTCGGATCTGCTGGAGGACGCCGCCCCCTTCGGTGACGCCGGCAGGTGTATTGAGCAGATGGACAGGTATGGGCAATGTCAGTTTCCTGTCATTGGAAATTTCATAAAAATCTGCATGTATGAAAGTGTTTTTCAGAGGGTCAATGGTCAGTTCCTTGACCATTACCTTTTTGAGGGTCTCTCCGTCTTCGGTTTGGATCTTAAGATCCAAAATGGCATTTTCACCTTTGCCGGCCTTTTCAAGGCCGAGTAGATGGGAATATTCTACGCTCAGCATTATGGGGTCGGCGCCCGGGCCATAAAAAATGGCGGGAACCTGCTTATTCTGCCTTAATCTTCTAGCTGCGCCTTTTCCTGTTTCAGTCCTGATGTGGGCAGCAAGGGCTAGTTGGGTCATTAGGGTCTTATTACCTCCGGCATTAATAAAATTTTTCACAAAGTATGGCAGCCTGCTATTTCAGGCGTGCTTTCCATGGCTACACAAACAGCGTGCTGACCGAGTTGGAATCATGGATTCTTTTGATGGTTTCCCCCAGAAGCTCAGCTATGGAAAGTTCAACTATTTTAGGGCACGCAACGCCCGCCTCGCTGAGTGGAATCGTATTGGTAATTACCAGGCTGTCAATGGGAGCTTCCGTAATTCTCGCAATGGCGGGTCCCGACAGGATGGGGTGTGTGCAGCAGGCTTGAACCGATTTTGCGCCTCTTTCTTTGAGGGCGCGGGCGGCCTGGGTCAGGGTTCCCGCTGTGTCCACCATGTCATCCAGGATGATGGCCGTTTTGCCGCTCACTTCGCCGATGATGTTCATGGCTTCGGCAACATTGGGCGTAACCCTGCGTTTGTCGATAATAGCCAGGGATGCTGAGAGGCGTTTAGCAAAGGCGCGGGCCCGCTCAACTCCCCCCGCATCAGGCGAGACGATCACCAAGTTGTCGTTGGAATTCTTCTGAATGTATTTCAGAAGAATGGGCGCGGCGAAGATATTGTCAACGGGTATATTGAAATACCCCTGAATCTGACCGGCATGGAGATCCATTGCCACCACCCGATTGGCCCCGGCGGTGGTAATGAGGTCTGCAACAAGCTTCGCACTGATGGGAACCCGGGGTTTGACCTTTCGATCCTGTCGGCAGTACCCGTAATAAGGAATTACGGCGGTAATCCGTTCGGCGGAAGCCCGTCTCATGGCATCCATGATGATGAGCAACTGCATCAGGTTGTCATTAACCGGAGTTGAAGTGGATTGTATTACAAACACATCCCGGCCTCTGATATTTTCGCCCAGTTCAACCCGGGTTTCACCGTCGCTGAACGTTTCAGCAAGAATTTTTCCGGGATTGATTTCAAGGTATTGACATACCTCAAGGGTCAGTGCAGGATTGGAAGTTCCGCCAAATAGTCTGATATCGTGGTTCAAACGCTAGGTCCTCATGAAAAATTTTTTTTCAGTATGGCTGGGGTGGGAGGATTCGAACCTCCGAATGCGGGCTCCAAAAACCCGTGTCTTACCACTTGACGACACCCCATGAATTAATTCCTTCTACAACAAACACATGTCCCAAAGAGGCGGTATCAAGAATTGATTTGGCACGACTGGCCATTGTCTCAGATCCAAAAACACCAAAAACGCTTGGACCGCTCCCTGACATCAAAGCGCCCATGGCCCCAGCGTCCACAAGGGATTGCTTTATTTCCTCGATAATTGGAAACCTGGCCGCTGTAACCCGTTCCAGATCATTTACCAAAAGACGGCAGACTTCCATCGGCATTTTTTCTAAATTTCTATTCATATAATAAATATCGTCAGTTGTCAACTCTAATTCAGGTTTGTCTTCTTCCAAGAGGTCAAAAGACGGCTGGTCCAGGGCTTCATAGGCCCAGGCGGTCGAAACGGAAACATCCGGCATAACAATGACATAAGACAGTGGCGGAAATTTTGGAAGAGGCTCGAGTATTTCACCGATGCCGCGAGCGATGCAGGGGCACCGCCGCAGAAAAAATGGAACGTCGGCTCCCAGTTTCAATGCCAGTTCGGCCAATTCTTTTGGTAGAAGCGGCTTCGAAAAAAGTTCATTTAAGGCCATGAGTGTGGCAGCTGCGTCGCTGCTGCCACCGCCAAGGCCGGCAGCCACGGGGATTCCCTTAGTCAGGGTAATAAAAAGCCCTTTTAGCCACCCAATCCGCGAAAAAAAGGACTGTGCCGCACGCCAAGCAAGATTGTCGGCGCTTGCCGGTGCTGAAAAGCCCCGGCAGATCATGCGAATTCCGGGTTCCTCAATAAATTCCAACTCAAGTTGATCATAGAGGGCCACGGGCACCATGATGGAAACCAGTTCATGGTAGCCGTCAGGCCGTCGTCCGGTAACCCTTAGACAGATGTTCACTTTTGCAGGCGCAAAAACGCTGAAAGGCCGGTTGAAAGAGGGGGTTGACATAATGTCCTTGCCGGAAAGGTTTTAACTTTTTGCCTTCACATACCGCAGCCGAAGGTCCGTCAGAATATTCACAATGAACTTTTCTTCGTCACTGCTCAGGTTGCCCGCAGTTTTTTCTTTCAACATGGCAATGGTATCAATAGCATGTTTGGCCAGTGGAAGGTCCTTTTTCTTTTCATTGGTCTGAGGGTCGGGGAGTTCTCCCAGATGAAACAGGGCTGTTGAGCTGAGACTGAAAATAAGCGATGTAAAATTTATCTCGGGAAACGGCATCTGAGAGGATTCCCGCGAAGGCTTTTGACCGGCTTCTTTTCTTTTGGTTTCCTCATGGGCCACATTAGCCTTTTCGTTCTCATCCAAAGAGCGTTTATCCTTAACCACAAACCCCTTTTCGGTCTCTTCAGGCATGTCCATCTCCTCACTTACAGGTTGATCCTGCGCACTGAAAGAATGTGTTTCAAATCTTTTATCTTGACAATAATATCATCATTGACCATCTCATTGACAGAAAGAAAAATGACATTTTCTCTGTGTTCCTTTTCTTCACCTACCTGCATCCGGTTTATGTTGATGCCGCCTTGACCCAGAGTAGAGGCGATGGCGCCGATAACACCGGGAACGTTTTCGTTTTGGATCAACAGATTGTGCCCTTCCGGAATCGCTTCCAGGTAAAAATTATTGATCCTGAGGATTCGAATCAGTTTTTTTCCGAAGATGGTGCCGGAGACAATATGTTCATCTTCCAATGTTCTGACGGTCAGTTTAACAAGACTTGCGAAATCGTCACTGGTGTCGGTTTTGGACTCAATGACTTTGATGCCCCTGTCAGCGGCGACGTAGGGGGCATTGACAAAATTGACATCATATTTGAGGATGGGCGTCAGCAAGCCTTTGAGCATGGCGGTGGTCAGCGGTTTTGAATCATACCGGGTGACGGCGCCGGAATAATCGATCTTCACTTCTACCAGAGCGCTGTCCGACAACTGGGCCTGCAATGAGCCCATCCGTTCCAGCAAAATGGCATAAGGCCTCAGAACGCTCATCAGTTCAGCGCTGATACTCGGCACATTGACGGCATTCTTCACGGATCCGTGGAGCAAGTAGGCGATGATCTGTTCCGCAATTTCTTTTGCCACGTTATCCTGAGCTTCCCGGGTGGAGGCCCCCAGATGAGGGGTGCAAATGAAGTTGTTCAAAGACATCAGCCTGCTTTTTCCGGGGGGTTCGGTATTGAAAACATCAAAGGCGGCGCCGGCAAGACGTCCTGATTCCAGTGCTTCACAGACATCTTCCTCATTGACAATGCCTCCGCGGGCGCAATTGAGCAATATGGCATCCTTTTTCATTTTGCCAAGGGTTTCCCGGTTGATTAAATTAATGGTTTCTTCGGTTTTAGGTGTATGGAGGGTAACATAGTCCGCCCGGGCAAGAAGCTCATCTAAGGAAACCGGTTCAAGGTCAAGTTTTTCAATGGCCTCAGGTTTGATATAAGGATCATAAACGATCACCTTCATTTTCATGCCGCGCGCACGATCGGCCACAATCCGACCGATATGGCCGGCGCCGATAAGGCCGAGGGTCTTGTTAAAGAGTTCGCGGCCTTTTAAGGTCTTTTTTTCCCATTTGCCCGCTTTGAGTGAGGCGGTAGCCTGGGGAATGCTGCGTGAAATGGCCATCATCATGGCAATGGTATGTTCTGCGGCGGTAATCGTGTTTCCTTCGGGAGTGTTCATGACAACAATGCCGCGGCGGCTGGCTTCAACAATATCCACGTTGTCTAAGCCGATACCGGCCCTGCCGATGATTCTAAGGTTGTGGGCCTTTGCCAGAATGTCCGATGTGACGCGGGTAATGCTGCGGATGACAAGACCGTCGTAATTGCCGATGATCTTCATGAGTGCTTCGGGACTGAGACCGGTTCGTACATCCACGTCGATGCCGGGGGTTTCCTGAAAAAGTTGAATGCCCACAGGGGAAAGGGGGTCGCTTACCAGAACTTTCATGAGTGTTTTTCTCCTGAGCTTTTCCGCGGTTGCCGTTGCGGGGCGAAAAATAAGCCCCCGTTTGCGTTGCATCTAAAAAAATAAGATGCCCAGAAATTCGATTTTGAAACCCATATGCTTGCTATTTGAGATCAATTTTTATACTATCAACAACCAACCTCAAAATGTCAAGGGAGATGGTTAACGAAAATAGGGAACGGCTTTTCCGTCTATCCCGGATGAAATCAGCGCTTCTGCGCCGTTTTGGAGAACCATGCAGGGTACATTTGAAATTATCCTTTCGGAAGGATTGAAAAATGCTTGACATTTTCTTCATAACTTGCTATTTCCCTGTGACAAAGGATTACCATTGGTATATATAATTGCAAGGGGCTGTTCGGCAGCCATATTTTTTTGATGAAAGGAGGCGATGTCAGAACCCATTTTTTTTGAAGATTAGTGTTTTTTTTAGCGTCTAACCCGGAACAATTCTTTTTTTAGGAGGAGAGAGTAATGAAGAAGCTATTTATTATTGGGATTGCAGCGCTGTTGTTGGTTGCCTTTAGCGTACCGGCCATGGCAAAAGTGAAGATGGGCGGCATCATCTTTACGGATTTTTACTATGTTGACAGGGACGCGGACAACGCGGCTGCTTGGGGTCAGGGATACGATGATTATCAGGTAACCACCATCCAGTTGCCCAACATTACCCGTCTGTATGGCCGCTGGACCAACGAAGACAATGTGGGCATGTACATCGAATTCGGTATTGGTGAGGCTACAGGTGGTGGTGAAGACTTAAACACCTCCAATACGGTTGGATTGCGTCATGCCTACGGCTGGTGGGATGTAAACCCCAACTTCCAGATCATGGCTGGTAAAAGCACCACCCCCTTTTCACCCCTGAATCCTTCACAGCTTTTGGGTACCAGTTCCAAGTCGATTAACATCATCGGGTTGGGGTATGGTGATTTCTACAGCGGTCGTTTTGCCCAGGTGAGGGGAACCTTTAATTTTGGCAAAATGGGTCGTGTTGAGTTGGCCCTTGTAGACCCGAACGGTGGCGTCCGTTTCAGTCAACAGGCGTTGATCTCAAACTTTAACAACTTCTGGTCTCCTGAGCTCTATGGTGCGATAATGAACCAAGACTTTCAGAACAACTCGAAGATTCCCCGTATTGACCTGAGTGTGCCGCTTTATTTTGGGCCTATCGCTCTTTACCCCGGTTTTCTGTATCAGTACAGGTCGGTTGATGTTCTTAATCCCGCTTACTCCAATTTTGATAATTCCATAACCACCTATATCGGGACCCTCGGCGTGAAAGGTGGTTTCGGGCCGTTTGGCTTTGCAGCTGAAGGTAACTGGGGCCGAAATGTCGGCCAGACTCGGATGTCCATAGGTACATCAGCGCCCGCATCTATTGCTTCAGCTCTGCCTAACCCGGATGGCAAAATCAACGACGCCACCACATACAGCTACTGGGTTGACGTGTGGTACCAACTCGGTCCGGTAACGCCGCACGCCATGTTCGGCCAGATGAAAAGCAGCGTGGACTGGAACTATCAGACGCTTGATGGCAAGTCTACTATGTGGGGTTTCAGCGTTCCCATCGATTTGGCCAAGGGTATGAGAATCCGCCCGGAACTTATGTGGTATGATGACGGCGAACTGCAGTATGGCGGTCAAGACTATCTTGACTTCGGAAAATATGCCATCTACGGTGTGCAGTTCCAGATCACTTTCTAGATTGTTAAAGATGTTTTATGCTCTCGCTTTACGCGGCGCATGAGCAGTTAGATCTTGCCCCTTCCCTCTTTTTTGAGGGAAGGGGTTTTTTTATTAACGCACTGAAATGAGGAACTTTTTTTATGACGTGATTTTGCAATGGGCTTTTGTTCAGGGATTGTTTCATGCGGCACGGCAGACGTGAAAATTGGAGGGCGGCGGATCTCCTCGATAGCACCCGCCTCGTTTGATCCCTTTACCAGCCAAATTGGATGATGCGGAAAGGGTCAGTTTCTGGCTCGGTCTTTTCTATCAGTTCGGTGTTCTCACACCACATATGGTTTATGGGGAAATGTCCACCAGCAATAATTACCCGGGGTTTGATCCGGGCAGCAAAAGCCGCATGTGGGGTTTTATGCATTCACATTGATCTGGCCAGAGGTTTCAGGATTCGCCATGGGTCATATGTGGTATGACCATGGCGAGTTCGGTATCAAGAACGTTGTGAAAACCCTGGATATTGAAAAGTACACCGTGTACGGCGTTCAGTTCCAGAATACATTTTAGAAAAATTCTATTCCATATCGTACACAACCAGGCGACTTTTTGGAAGGCCGATAAAATAACTTTCGCTGGTGACATTGGCCACTACCAGCTCCTTTAAGCCGTCGTTATCCACATCCACCACCTGATATCCCACAACGGTTCCGGATAATTTCTGGCTGGTGAGCTGAGGCACCAGACCCGCCTCGTCCCAGTCCATAAAAAGAACCCGCCCGCTGCCGAACCAGCGGAAATCCCCGAAAATTCGGCCTGTCTTGGAATTGTTTTGACAAATGACCACTTTCTTTTTTCCATCCCCATTGACATCATAGGTGAAAATAGGGGATGCGATAAAAAGCCTTTTGGGGGTATGAACCATCCGGTTCTCGTTGGGGTCACTGTACTCCATATAGCAGAGACTGCCACCAAAATAGTCGTCACTTTTCCATAACCTTTCACCGGTTGGATTGTACGCCTGAAGATGTTCATAGGGACCGAGCTGAATGGTTAAAACAGAACCATTTCCGGAAAGGTCACACTGAACAAAATTGAAGACGTTGCTGAACCGTGGTAGATTGAGGGTACCCATTGATACGAATCCGTTTCCCTGACATTTGAGGAGGTGGACGTCTCCAAGATAATTTCCTTCGGGGTCCCGTCGCTGCCCCAGGAGCACTTTTCCTTTGCCGGGAAGATCCGCCACGCGAATGAGCCATGTCTGGCCGTGGATAACCTCCTTGAATTGGGCCCCGTCCCATTCAAGGACGAGAGAACCGGCATCTGTTGCGGTAAGATTGCAAATGTAGATCTCAGCTTTACCATTTCCGTCGAGATCGGCCACTGTCACATAAATGTAGTTGGGGGACCAGGTTCCTTCTACGACCTTAAAAAGATAGGGGCTCTTCTCCTCCCATTTATAAACATAAACGCTTGTTTTATCAATTAAAACCAGTTCGTTTTTGCCGTCACCGTCCAGGTCTCCCACATCCAGGCCCCTGATTTCAACCTTAAACCGTTGAACCAATGAGGGTTTTTTGTAAGATCCTGTGGAGTCTTTGCCGACGTCGATCAGAGCGCCTTCTTTTTGTTGGGCGGATTCTCCCGGTTTCTGTTCCTTGTAAGGAATATCCTTTCCCATGATTTTGGCGTTGATGTTTTCCGCGAACTGGTTCACGGTGGGAATCACCCCGTCCATGCCCTTTGACTCGTCATAGGCCGTGACCAGGACTTCCGATTTCTTTACATCCAGAATTTTCGCATCAAGGCTCACGCTTTCCCCAAATACTGTGAGGCTGCCGAAAATGACAAAATCAGCTCCAAGTGCCTTGCCGATGGTAAGCGCTTTTGCCTCATTCATGGGTCCCGGCACGGCGGCAACTTCTTTTTTGACGACACCTTTTTCAATGATTTCCAGCTTATCTTTCCAGGCGAGTCTCGAACTCAGCATATCCATAATCCCTTCGCGAAGAAAGTTAAGGTCGCGATCCGAATTCATGGTAAAGGGGAGGATGGCCAGTTTTTGGGGTTTCTCTTCGACGCCGGCTGCAGGGCTTAAAAAGAACAGCGCGAATAAAGGAAAAAAGGCTAGGGTGCAAACAAGTGTTTTAGTTTTCATCATTGTCCTTTCAGGGTTTGAGCAACCTCTTTCTCGCTGGATCGATAGCCCGGCTCTGAGGTTCATATTAATTTGAATCGCAAGCAACCATTTAAGGTTGCCATATTTCTTCCTTCCAATTCGTTCGTATGAGCGATATAATAATGGTCCTAATAGCCAAAGGCAAGGCCTTATTGAAATGGTTCGATTCGGAAAAGCGCTCGAGGACACATTTTGTTAAGCGGATTTACGAGGAGGAAACAATATGAAGATTAAGAACATCGATCACATCGGCATTGCCGTCAAAAGCATTGAACAGGCCGGGATATTCTATACGGATGTGCTGGGTCTTGACATTAAAGATATTGAAACGGTGGCGGAACAGAAAGTGAACGTCGCGTTTATTCCCGTTACGGATAGCGAGGTGGAATTATTGGAGTCCGTAGAGCCCGACGGGCCGGTGGCAAAATATATCGAAAATCGGGGTGAAGGGATTCAGCATATCGCTTTTCGCGTAGACGATATCAGTCAATGCCTTGAGGAACTCAAGGAAAAGGGCGTTCGACTGATCGACCAAACGCCGCGCCATGGCGCGGGCGGCGCAAAAATCGCATTTATCCATCCCAAAGAAACCAACGGTGTCCTGGTGGAGATTTGTGAAAGGGATTGATTAATACGGACTAGGAAGGCCTAAAAGCGGTAGGTAATCAAGCCATGGGTTGTATCATAGGGCGATACGCTGACCTGAACACGGTCGCCAACCATCACCTTGATTCGGTGTTTTTTCATTCTGCCTGATAGAACGCCTCTCACGGTGATGTCATTCTTGCAGTGAATTTCCATGGTACCACCGCCAAGGACTTTGGCAACGACGCCTTCCAGTTGAATCAAATCGTTTCGACTCAAAATGCTCCTTTCTCGACAAAAAAGCCGGATCTGGATTTTTTGCATATGGCCGTTTCCACCTCCGGAAAGGACAGGCCGCGTTGTAAAACAACTAACCATATCATTTTGTGGGTAGATGTCAATCAAAATCAAGGGACCTTAAGATGGATGATGGTTTAATAACCGGTGTTTCGGGTGTTATTCTTGCGGGAGGAAAGAGCAGTCGCTATGGAAAAAACAAGGCACTGGTCGAAATCGACGGGGTCCCCCTTATTAAAAGGGTGATGCGGGTAATGGAACCCCTGTTTTCCTCAGTTGTCCTCATTACCAATACTCCGGAAACCTATGCATTCCTGAAAGTGTCCATGTTTGAGGACAGAATTAAGGGGCTAGGCCCTTTGGGGGGAATTTTTACAGGGTTGAAGGTCATTTCCGATAACGCCGGATTCTTTGTGGCGTGCGACATGCCGTTTCTGAATTCCGGTTTAATCCGTTATTTGGCGAGCGTTAGGCACGGCTTTGACGTGGTGGTGCCGACCTTCTCCGGTAAATTTGAAGCACTCCACGCCCTTTACACCAAGAATTGCCTGAAAGAAATTGAAAAGTTAATAAATGATGGCATATATCAGACCATTCAACTGTTTGAGTCTGTACATGTTCGATTTGTGGCAGAGCATGATATTCGACGATTTGATCCTGAACTCAGCTCTTTTTCCAATATTAACAAACCTGAAGAGCTGCGGAAAATGAAGCTCAATGTTTAAAAATTGACGCTCAATATACTTGAGGTGAAACAGTGTTGCAGTTAATTCTTGCCGTTGGTCTTGCAATTTTGATATCTGCCGTATGCTCTCTTTTTGAAGCCGTGCTGTACTCCGTCCCGCTGAGGCATGTGGAGACCATGATAAATGGGGGAAAATTCGGGGGGAGAACCTTCAGACATCTCCGGCGAAATGTAAATCGACCCATTGCAGCCATTCTATCCCTTAATACCATCGCTAATACGGCCGGCGCCGCATTTGCTGGTGCTGCCGCTACCGCGGTATTCGGCCATCAGTGGTTGGGCTATTTTTCGGCGGCTTTTACCCTGGCGATTCTAATTTTTTCGGAAATTATTCCCAAAACAGCCGGTGTGGCGTATGGCAGATCCCTTGTAGGGCCTGTGGCGTATGCCTTGAAAGGTCTGGTGTGGTTCATGGCACCGATCATCTGGCTGATGGGCCGCATAACACGCCTCATCGGGAAAGGATCAAAAAATGATGCTGTAACGGCTGAAGAGATTCAGGTGATGGCGCGGTTGAGCCGGCGGACGGGGGGCATCAAGATATTTCAGGCGCAGGCCATTGAGCGGGTACTCACCCTTCACGAAAAAACGGCAAAGGATGTGATGACGCCAAGGACTGTCATATTTTCCCTGAACCAGCAGCTTAAATTGTCGGAAGCGGTCAAGGTTTCCGGAAGATGGGAGCACAGCCGAATTCCAGTATTTGATAAAAGCCCGGAAGATGTGGTGGGGATTGTTCTCACCAAGGATATCTTGGTGGCCCTTGCCGAAGAGCAGACGGAAGAACGGCTTTCAAATCTCATGCGCCCCATCCATTTTGTGGCTGAGACCGCTCATCTGAACATGGTTTTGGGGGAGTTTCTGGAACTGAAGCAACATCTCTTTGCGGTGATTGACGAGTATGGGGGGCTGGCTGGATTGATATCCCTTGAAGACATCCTTGAAGAAATTCTGGGCCGCGAAATTATGGACGAATCGGATGAAGTCGCGGATAAACAGGAGCTGGCACGAAAACGCCGATTTAGATCCTAACTGATGGTAAGTTTCATTTCCCGTACATCCACCTCCATCCCGAGATCATCCAATAACCGCTTCATTTCCCTTTTCTTATCGGGACTGTTTTCCCTAAAAGAAATGATGATTTCCTTAACCGGGTGCGCGGCCAGGATTTTCTCTAGATCATTGATTCCTCCCAGCACCGGATAACCGCGGATTCTTTTTCGCCGAATATCCCTGTTGTCATCCATAAACCCATGAATGGCCATATTGAGGGCTTTGTTGGTTTCGATTTCTTTGAGAAGCATTTGACCGCCAAGCCCGGCGCCGTAAACAAGGACGGGTTTTCCCTTCTGATGACCATGGCGAACCCCTTCGTCCAACAGGCGGAACGATAGCCGGCTAACGCTTACCAGCATCAACATGAGCCCCCAGTAAATCACGAAAACGGCCCGTGAGAAGCTGTAGAAACGGTAAATGAACAACAGAACCAGGATGGGAGCAATGGTTCCGGCTGTTATGGCTTTACCGTAGGAGATCAGATCCCGAAGGCTGGTATTTTCCCATATTCCGCGATAAACGCCAAAAAGGAAAAAGAACAAAATCTGACAGGCAATGACAATGGGAAGTGATTTCAGGAAAAAATCAAAATTGAGGCCGGGATCTCCTTCGAAGCGGAGAAGATAGGCGGTGTAATAAGCGACGGTAATCAGAACCAGGTCGAGGAGCACTTCTAGAAGACGTCTACGATAGGTCATTTCGATGAGCAGGGGCGTAATCTTGCCGGAAGGGTGCTCCGAGATAATGGATTTTTCCGAATAGACCTTCACTTTGGCCAGATAAATCCAGAAAAACAGAATAAATAACAGATACAGTACGATAAGGACCGCACTGGTTCCGGTATTAAGGCGGTTTAAGGCCAGGGCCAGCAGGCCGGAAGCAACGGAAAACCCATAGAGAACCAGTACCGCCTTTTTCTCTGAAAAGCCGATGGCCACCAGGCGGTGGGAGGAATGATCTCGGCCCCCTTGAGAAATGGGTCTACGAAATAGCTTGCGCATGAGGCTGACGAAGCCCGTATCCAGTATGGGGATGAAGAGAATCAGTACCGGTATTAAAATGACCGAGAGCAGGTGAAAAAAACTGCTTTCTCCATTTGCCGCCGATGGGGTCCCCGTCATGGCAAGACATGCCAGGACAAAGCCGATAAAAAGACTGCCGGCATCCCCCATAAATATGGAAGCGGGATTGAAATTATACACCAGAAATCCGAGGATGGATCCCAGGTATGTGCACAACAGCAATAGCCCTGGGCCTGAAAGGTACCCGGGTGACGGGTTGAGATAGTGATAAAGAAAAAGAAAAGCACCGGCAATAAATGCGATACCGCACGAAAGGCCGTCCATATTGTCGAGAAGGTTGAAGGCATTGGTGATGCCCACAACCCAGAGGATGGAAAGAAACAGGTCGAAGGTTTTGGATTCCGTCCAGCCGAGGCGAAAACCGAAAAACAGCAGAATTGCGGCAATGATGACCTGCCCGGCCAGTTTGTGCTGCGGGTCCATGTTGAAAATGTCATCGGCCAGCCCTAAAAGGAATATCCCCGAGGCACAAAGCAACATGGGAAAATAGGGCTGACCGACGATGCTTCGGCCCAGCCAAAACGAACTCAAGAACCATGCGGCCAACATGGCTGAAAAAATACTGACGCCACCCAGAAGGGCGGTTTCCCTGCGGTGCCATCGGTTGTCTCTGGGGACGGCCACCTGCCCCGACTTTAAGGCCAGTTTTCTGACGAAAGGCGTCAATATGAGCGCAAACGCAAAACTTATTCCAAAAAAAGAAAGATATAGCGGCATTGAAGGTCCTTTTTTACTTCAGGGTTTCTTCCACAAAAAGGGAAATCGGGAAAGAAGATGGATCGAGCGCTCACTGGAAGCGCGGCGTAGCAAATAGATAGTGGAGACAATCAGAAAAATATCCGGAATCCATACACCGAAAACCGGAGAAAGGACTCCCGTGGAAGAGACACTCCGAATGATCATTAGAAACAGATAAAACAGGGAAAAGACCATCAGGCTGACGCCGATTCCCGTGGAGCGGCCTCGACCCCGTATTTGCGCACCAAGGGGAACGCCGATGATTCCCATGAAAAATACAGCTAAAGGGATGGAAAATTTTTCTAACAGCTCACGCATGATCCGACTGTATTCTCTATCGGTATCCGGAATGTTTTTCAATTGTTCAATCAGTTTCCCTGCGGAAAGTTCATGGGGAGCTTTTCTTCTGGAAGCCAGATCGGCCAGAACATCTTTCAGCCCGATATTCAAAGCATAGGTGTTGAATTTGATGGTCCGGGACGCTTCAAGATTTTTATCAACCATAAAAATGGTCCCTTTCAAAAAGAGCAGGGTAATGGTTCTTTGGGCCGGCCTCATGATAATCTGTGCTTCATCGGAGACGATGGTGTTGGTCATTTCCTCGTCTCTTCTGTCCACTACAAACACGTCTTTCAATAACCGTTCCTGCCGCGAAAAGCTGTTCACATAGAAAACAAGGTTTCCGAACGGCTCACAGAATATCCGCTCTTTGATTCCGAGGTCCGCTTTTGTTTCAGCAATTTTGTACAATAGATCTTTGAATGAACGGTTCCCCCAGGGAGCAGCGAAAACGCCGATGGCCAAACAGGCCAGAAACGCAAACAGGG
The DNA here is from genome assembly GCA_963663335.2 of Desulfatiglandales bacterium. Lineage (GTDB taxonomy): Bacteria > Desulfobacterota > DSM-4660 > Desulfatiglandales > Desulfatiglandaceae > NaphS2. The sequence goes on from CAXXLN010000002.1 coordinate 3,079,392, forward strand.
AAAAAAAGATCACCGGCGGCAGCATCTGGTAGAGACTAATGCCCGAAGACTTCATGGCAATAATTTCACTGTCCGCAGAGAGGCGGAGAAATGCCACAACCACACTCATGAGTGTGACCGCCGGGAACGCGAAGGACAAAATATCGGGGAGGAGGAAAAGGACCATTCCGGCCACTTGGGATAGTCCAACGCCCTGGGTGATAATCAATTCTGTGATGGAGAGCATTCTGGCGGCCATCATGATGAAAATGAAAACAAAAAGGCTTGCCAGAAAAGTCGGCCATATTTCTCTGAATATATATCGGTATAGGGTCATTTAGATTGCGGATCTGAGATTACGAAATGGGGATTTGTACCATATCATTCAGGTACGATTCAAGCTGATTGCGTGCGCTTGCTCCTACGATCGGTTTTCAAGTCCACAGTTCGGCTAAGCTCGTTGTTCGTGAATTGAACGGCGATGTAAACCGAAACCATAGGCCAAACCGCCTATCAAGCCGGTGGCAACCTGTATGGAACAAAATAGAAGACCCAGGGCCATGGCCGGTTCAGGTTCAATTCCCCTTAGACCGAATAAATAAACAAAGGCCCCTTCCCTGACCCCGATGCCGTTAAACGTGATGGGAATCATGGCCATGATGTTGATGATGGGAAGCGTTGCAAAATAAAAGGCTAATGGGACATGGATGTTCATTCCTTTTCCCATCAGCGCAACTGCCCCAATTCCCAGGGCCTGAAGGCATAGAGACAGCCCCAGGATCGGAAACAGGGCCTTTGGTTTCTGTAATTGGGTTATGGAGGATGGAACAGCCTTTAAAATGGAAAAGTCCATGCGTTTCAACGTTCTAAAAATAAAAGGCATTCCCGCAAATGTCAAAAAAATTGCACTCCCGCCGATAATCATGCCGGTCACAAAAGGCTTTGGCAAAAGGTCGGGTTGAACGCCTAGGAAAACGGCGCCAATCAGCACCATTGAGGCAAGCCCGAAAAAACGATCTCCCAAAATTGTCAGCGTTGCCGCAAATTTTCTGCCGATGTCCCTTGAAAGAAAGTGAATTTTAAAAATGTCCCCGCCGATGCCCGTTGGCAGAAACAGGTTGAAAAACATGCCCACAAAATAGAATCCTAAATATGTTGACCAGGCACCTTGAAATTGAAGCGCTTTTGAGATTATCCACCAGCGTAAGCTGCTCAATATCTGGGCAACCAGCAAAATACAAAACGCGGCAATCCACAGAGACACGGGAAGTCTTTCAAATGCATGCCAGACGCCTGACAGGTTAAATTGGGAAAAAAGCCATATGATGAGCCCCAGACTGATGGCGATTCGCATCAGTTTGATGATCATTTTTCGTAAATTAGCCTTCATTAGAGAACCTCAATTCCGCCGAATGTAGATGAATTTGTGAAGAAAATGAAGTGTCACAAATCGTCGGGCCAGTCCAGCTATGGAAATGATCACCAGAACAGGATCCACCAGGTAATCCCATAGATTGCTGGATTCCAACAAGCGAAGGTTGTAGGCGAGAATGGCTGCCAGAAGGACCATCGAAAACCGATTGTTGAAGAAAACCAGTACCAGCGTAATAACAAGAAGAATCACAAAGAGCCAGGAAAAATGCCAGCCCGCGGAATATGGATCAACCGTTCCGATACCTAATGCCATGGGGTAAAGTGCTGCCCCCGCCACCAGGGAAAAAAATCGGCAGGTTTGAATGGCTGAATGGTCCAAGATTTCAATTTTAAAAGAAGTCTTCATGATCCAGGAAAAAAGAAGGGCCGTCATTGGAATACTCGGATTGGCATAGAGGCTGACCAACCAACGTCCAACAGACAAACCGCCTATGGGCAGAATAACCAACAGTCCCGAAACTGAAGCCATGGCCAAGGTGTGGCCCCACCTTTTGGGGCTCTTTCCCAATATCATCATGCTCTTTTGGCAGAGGGCCATCATCAGAAGAAACAGGAAAACAAAAGAGAAGGCCATTGTCATTGTTTGATTACCTGCTTGAGCTGTTGATCAACCCAGGCCTCATTAAAAACCCAGTGCTTGATCCGTTTTCTTTTCCAGGTATAGACCAGATGGATCAATCCATTACTGCCTCTGATCATATAGGGGTAGGAAAATTCCTCATGGGTGCTTTTTTCCAGCGTCTGGATTCTAATCCAATTGATTCCCTGATCATTTGAAACCGCCAGTTGAAGAATTTCACGGTTGTTGGAGCTATCGTTAAAGGCCATGAGGATCCGGTCGTGACTCAAGGGCAGAGCATCCACCGCTGAATCGGGATTGGGAAGATCGAGAAATTCAGGCGCCGACCAGGTTTGACCGCCATCATCGGTTCGGGCTGCGGAAATCCGTCTGGCAGGGGAAAGGCACCGGTAAAAGGCCTTGGCCGAATGGGTGTTCAAGGGTGCAATTGAGGGCTGTATAAAAAAATTCCCTCCGGCCATGCGGCTCTTCTCATAAAAAATGGTTTCATCGGTTCGGGAAAAGGCAATCCACAGGATTTCCGGGAAATGACCCAGGCATTCGTGGTAGATGGGTACTGCAAAATGATCTCTGTTTTCATTGCCTTTCGTCACGCTGACCGGCAAGGGGCGGCCTTTGACCAACTCACTGATGTTGAAAAAGGGGCTGAGCGCAAGCCTTTGGCTGTCAGTCCAGGTGAGGCCACCGTCCAGGGAGGCTTTGACGTTCAGGGAACTGCCGGACCACCCGCCCACAGTAATGGATACATAAATGAGCCAGAGTCGTTTCTCCGGACCTGAGAAGAGGACCGGGTTGCCTACCTTGCGAATATATCGATTGAGTTCCTCCGTAGCGGATGCCCTATCCACGATGATTCTGGGGCTTGACCAGGGTATGTTCAGCCTTGGGGGCCTCGTTGAAAAAAAGATCGCCACATCCTTGGCCCCTTCCCGAGTCCCGCCATACCAGACCGCACCCAACTCCCCGTCCGACATTTCACAAACGGACCCCACATGCACCATACCGGATTTGGAACCCGGGTTGATGAAGCTGTTGATTATGAATGGTTCCCCGTCGGAATCAGAATAGCGAAGGGGGGGGGAGAATGTTTTTGCCCCAGGGACGTCTGAAAAACGGATCCACGCCGACCATCCATAGGCCAGGAGCGTGAAAATGCTCAGAATGATGACAAGGCGTTTCCCCATGGGTTAGCAGATTCTGGGGAGTTGTTCTCCGGTTAACATGGCAAGGATGCGGTTGCCGCCCACCGTTGTTTTCAGAAGCACCCTTCCCACATTCTCGGATGTGATTTTTCCAATAATAGCGGCCTGTTTACCGTGGCGGTGCTGTCTCATGGACGAGAGAATCAAATGGGCATCCGCCGAAGGGGCGATGATTAAACATTTCCCTTCATTGGCCAGGTAAAGAGGATCCAGTCCCAAAATCTCCGAAGCTGCCTGGGCCGGTTTTGAAATGGGAAGGTCTGCCTCGAAAATCTGGATGCCGACGCCCGATTGGACCGCGATTTCATTTAAGGCCGTGGCAACGCCGCCTCTTGTGGGATCACGCAACACATGAATATTTCTGCTGTTGCTGAGAATCAAATCCACCAAAGAGTTGAGAGATGCGCTGTCACTTTCAAGTGGCGTATTGAAGGAAAGCCCTTCACGACTGGTCAAGATCGCCAACCCGTGATCCCCAATGTCGCCGTTGATGATCACCAGATCGCCGGCCCGGGCATTACCGCTGCTCACATCAACGCCATCAGGAATAATGCCGATGCCTGCCGTATTGATGAAGATTTTGTCCGCATTTCCTCTTGGGACCACTTTGGTATCACCGGCAACAATTTTGATGCCGGCCTCTTCGGAGGCTCTGGCCACGGAATCGATAATTTTTTCGAGATCAATTAATGGCAAACCTTCTTCCAAAATGAGCCCTAGGGTCAGAAAAAGGGGCTTTGCTCCCTGCATGGACAGGTCGTTGACGGTGCCGTGAATGGAGAGACTGCCGATATTGCCACCGGGGAAAAAAATAGGGTCCACCACGTAGGAGTCGGTGGTCATGGCCAGGTTATGGTCAAACAGATTGATGATGGCACTGTCATCCATTCGATCTAAAAAATCGTTGTGAAGCCGCCGTAGAAATACCGTTTCGACCAGTTCCCGGGAAGCCTCTCCGCCGCTGCCGTGGTCCAGGGTGATCTGTTCGGTTTTCATGATGGATAATCCTCCGATGTTGGAACCTTTGGTCGACGGTCGTTTGTATCGTGTTCGATATTCAGGACAACTGTTTCATATGGGGTTCGATGATGACTTTAATGCAGTCGTACTCGGTGGGCGCACAAACCTGCTTGAATCCCGAAGGACCGTTCTCCAAGGCCAGGCGATGGGTCACCGTTTTGAGAACCGGAACCGCCTTTTCTTTGATCAATGAAAGTGCCGTTTTACAGTCAACCGGGGCGCCAGCATAGCTGCTGGTGAGCGTAACTTCCGTGCGCCAGAAAAGCTCGTTGATGGTTGCGGGGAGGGTGGCGCCTTCGGGGGCGCCGGCGAAAAACAAAACGGTTCCTCCCTTTTCAATGGCTTTCATGGCCAGGGAAATGAACCCGTCAAAGCATAAAATCACCAGGTCCGCCAGGCGACCATCATTGGCCTTCCGAAGCGCTTCGATAACATCATCCTGTCCATCCAAGGCGAGATCAGCGCCCAACTCTTTCGCCTTTTGCAGCCGGTGGGAAATGGTATCGACCGCCACCACCAAACCCGCTCCGAGGGCACGAGCAAGGCTTATGTGAAGCAACCCTGATATGCCGCTTCCCAGAACCAGGACCGTCTGCCCCGGTTTGAGGCCGGCGGCTTTCTGACCGCGCAAGACACAGGCCAAAGGTTCCATGAAGGAGGCTTCGCCGTAGGTGACGCTTTCCGGGATGGGAAAGACCCCGCGGTCTACGTTGATGGCGGGAACCCTCAGATATTCCGCAAATCCTCCTGGATCGAAATGAGTTCCTTTGAGCAGGGTTTCGCAGACGGTATGGTGTCCTAAAAGACAGTAATGGCAGGTGTTGCAGGGAACATGGTGGGTGACGGCAACCCGGTCTCCCGGTTTGAATTTCCGAACCCGGTCACCGGTTGAGACCACCTCTCCAGCCACCTCGTGCCCCAACACGAGAGGGACCTTGTCCCGTCTGTACCATTCCATCACGTCGCTGCCGCAGATACCGCTGGCAAACACTTTCAGAAGGAGTTCATCCTCTCCGATGTCGGGTATGGGCATGGTTTCAATGCGCACGTCTTGGTTTGCATAATACATCAAAACGCGCATGTCTTTTGGTGTCATGGCCTATTTATATATGGTATCTAGGGTTTTTCTCTCTTGGTGGTTTCAAAAACATCCAGCGCCTGTTCCGGGGTGGCGCCAGCGTGGATGACGGCATTGAGCGCTTTCATCACGGCCAGTGGATGGGGATGCTGCCATACATTTCTTCCCAGGTTGACACCGATGGCACCTTTTTGAAGTCCGTCGTAAACAAATTCAAACACTTCCAGCGCCGTTTCACATTTGGGACCGCCGGCAATGACCACGGGGACCGGGCATCCCATGGTGACCTTTTCAAAGCCGTCGGTGCAATAATAGGTCTTTACGATTTTGGCGCCAAGCTCAGCCGCAATTCGGCAGGAAAGCGCCAGGTAGCGGGCGGTCCTTTTCTCCATCTCTTTTCCGACGGCGGTGACCGCCATGACGGGTATTCCGTAATTTTCGCACTCATTTACCAGAAGTGCCAGGTTTTCCAGTGTTTCCTGCTCATATTCGCTTCCCACAAAAATGGAAACACCCACAGCGGAAACGTTCAGCCGAACCATATCTTCGATTGAGGTGGTAATGACCTCGTTGGCAAGGTCCTCTCCGATCACACTGGTACCGCCTGAAACCCGCAGAATGATGGGTGTGTCGATGCGAAAATCGATGGCAGCCCTCAGAACCCCTCGCGTGACAAAGAGCCCGTCCGCATAGGGAGCAAGGTCTCGTATGGTTTCAGCCGGCCTTTCAAGGCATCGTGTGGGGCCTTGGAAATAGCCATGGTCAATGGGCAGAAACTGGCAATGCCCATCTGCTCCAATCAGGCGAGAAAGCCTGTTTTTCATTCCCCAGTCCAGATGATCGGCGCCTTTAATCCAAGTGCCGGAACAGGGCTTTTTTTCCGCCGGCATGTCCTTGATCTCTCTGGCTTCCAGAATTCCTTCCGCATCCGCCATATTCACGTCCTTTCAAAAAAGTTAAACCCTTAATTGCAGGTCCATTACGAGGCTGGATTCTACATGGTTCAGCCATTTTGTGCAATCAGATATTTTCTTGACGGGGTCAAGGCGGGCGATGTATAGGCTCTTAAACGTGTTTTGGGAATCGAAAAAACTGCAAACGTAATTGACAACGGTAAGCTGTGTTTAAGAAAGGAAGTTGGATGTTGCCGAATGAAAATGGGATTGCGCCGTGTCTGATTCATATTGATGTGGACGGACGGTGGTTTCATAAAGGCGTCGAAATGGTCCGGCGCGATTTTGTCCAGTCATTTTCCCGACAAATGGAATTGGACGATGCGGGCAGGTACATCATTTTCTGGGGGGGGGAGCGCTGCTATGTGGATGTGGAAGACACGGCCTTTGTGGTCAGAGGTGTATCCCATCTAACTGAAAAAGGCGTCAATCGAGGTGAATTCAAGATCAGCCTCAGCGATGATACCGAAGAAGAACTCATGCCCGATACCCTATATCTTGGTAAAGAGAACGTGCTCTACTGCAAGGTTAAAAAGGGGGCCTTTCCGGCACGCTTCAACCGCGCGGCCTATTATCAATTGGCGGCACACGTTGAAACGGATGGCGAGGAGTATGTTCTACCTGCCAATGGCAAAAAGTTCAAAATTGAATCCAAAGACCCATAAAACAGCTCAAAAGATTAACGGACTGACAGTTCAGGAGTTTCCATCCACCGGGGAAACGATTTCAATCTCCGCTTTCTTCCTCAGGTTCTTGATCCAGCTTTCAAAAATACGTTGGTGTTTTGTCTGTGTCAGAGAATCGCGATAAGACTCTTTTTCTTCCTGGAATTTCTTCTCTTCAATCCCTTCATTCCCTTCCCAGCGAATGACAAAGGCCCCCTTGTTGTTCACAAAAGGCGTTTGGGTATAACGGTTGTCTTTATTCAACTTAAAGGCCATTTCGTTTAACGCCGGCGCGTTGCCGATATCGGGTATGGGATCTCGTCGGGTGAAAAATTCGGTTTGCTGAACCTTCAGGCTATTTTCCTTTGCCTCCGTTTCCCAGGATTTACCTTCTTTCAATGCTTTCAGGTATTTTTCCGCAGCCGATTCCGCGGCAGCCCGAGCCTCTTGTGCAATAAATTTTTTCTCGACCGCCTCTTTGACGTCTTTGAGTTCGGGAAGATAGCTGGCCTTACTGTCAGCCGTTTGGAAAATGTAAAATTTTCCGCCCAACTCAATGAGACCGCTGGCTTCGTTTTTTTCCAGCGAAAACAAGGTCGGAGCTATTTTTTCACTCCCTTTAATATCGGGTATCGGGGCATTTTTTGAAAAGTAAGCTGATTTTTTTGTGGTGATGCCGTTTTGATTTCCATAAGCTACCAGATCCACGTCATAGGGCATCTGGTCTAAAAGGGTTAATCCTTTTTCGTGAGCAAGTTCCGTTGTAATGTTGCTGGCCAGGGTGGCCACAATATCATCCCTGACTTTCTCCAGCGGCGTTATGCCGGCCTCTTTAATATCGTCCACCAGAATAATGTGATATCCGAAACGGGTTAGGACCAGGCTGCTGATTTCTCCTTTCTTGAGAGCAAAGGCCGCTTCTTCAAAAGGCGCTTCCATCTGCCCTGCTTTGAAATAACCCAGATCTCCTCCTTGAGATTTTGAAGGCCCTTCAGAGTACTGTTTTGCAAGGGCGGCGAAATCCTCCCCTTTGCGTGCCTTTTCCAAAACTTTTTCGGCTCGGTTCTTGACTTTGGCTTTGGCTTCTTCCGTGTCGTCCTGTCCGATCTTGAATAGGATATGTCTTGCTTTTACCTCTTTGGGATGGCGGTACATATCGGCATTGTATTCATAATAGGATTCAATCTCTTTTTCGGTGGTTTCGACTTCTTTCTCAAAACTCTTCGGGTCGATTTCAAGGTAGGCCACGCTGATTTTTTCGGGGACTCGATATTGCTCTTTGTTTTTCTCAAAGTATTGTTTCAGCTTTGCCGCGTCAATTTTTACGGATTTTTCATAATTTTCAGGGTTGAACTCGACAAAGGAAATTTTTACTTTTTCGTTGGCAAACGTATAGTACTCCAGGATTTCCCGGTCTGTAGTGTTCAAGAAAGCGAAAAGAAACTGTTTGAGCTTTTTATCCAGCAATTCCGATGTAATGCCGGTCTCAAAATCCTCCGGATTCATGTGATTGGCGCTGAGCAGGTTTTGATACCGTCTCATGTCGAAATGCCCGTTTATCTGGAATGCGGGATAGTCCATGATCGCATTTTGAACTTCCTCTTCCGTTACATCAAGGCCCAGCTCCCTGGCGGCCTGACTCATGAGCCGTTGTGTGATCAACGATTCAAGGGCTCTATTCTTGAGATTAAAAGCTTTAATCAGGTTATCGTTCCACATGCTTTTGTATCTTGCCTGAAGCGCCATGAGCATGTCTTGGTAAGCTTTTTCATATTCAGCGCCATTGATCAACTCACCGTTTACATAGGCAATTTTCATGGCCTGATCAGATGTAAAGGAATATCCGAAATAGAAAACGAAAACGACGGCAATGATCGCAATCAAAGTCTTGATCAGCCAGCTCTTGGCATGTTTTCTCATGAGACTCAATAACATTCAGTACTTCCTCCCGTTTCAACCACTCGCACTTGCGCTCCAGACACAGTGGCCCAATTTTGCAGAATTTTGAAAAATATCATGATTCCAAAAAGAAGTCCATGACAATTTTAGGGCAGCGCCATCAACGGCTATTTCCGGAAAACTTATCATGGAAATTGCTGAAATCAACTTGTCAATGGACTTTTCCTATGCTATTGATTAAATATATAAGGATATGGATGTAAGCATCGGAAATTCTGTGCCTTTGGTGGGTATTTACTTTAGTTGTCAGGGTGTGTCGGTATGATAAAAAAATTCTGGAGCATCACGGAGGTGGTTGAATTTTTTCAGGTTAACGAGGCTTTTCTAAATGATCTGGAAAAAGAGGACATCGTATGTCCAAGCTGTCGTGATGATTTGTCGGATAAGTCTTTTTCCGCCGCCGAAATGGAGAAGATACGGCTGGCAAAAATACTCATGGATGAAATGGACGTCAACCTGGCCGGTGTTGAGGTCATTTTGCAAATGCGGAAAAGCATGATCGCCATGCGAAAACAGTTTGACGCTATTCTGGAAGATCTGGCACAGGAAATGGAAAAAAATCTAAAACGTCTTTCCTGATTGCGCCACTACAGTCTGATGGTGCTCCTTACGTCTTCCTTGTACAAGGCATCCATTTTTTGAACTGCCGCAAGAATTTCAGGGTCTTCGGTCTGAGGTACTTTGACCACCAGCTTGACCATGAGATTGCCCCTTGTTTTTGCTTTTAGATTGGTAGCCCCTTTCCCTTTCAATCGAAGAACTTTTCCGGTCTGGCTGCCGGCGGGGACTTTCAGTTTGACTGGCCCGTCTATCGTTGGGATGTCGATGTTCCCTCCTGCCATGGCTTCGCGCACGGTGACGGGAACGTCCATGAAAAGGTCATCGCCGGCCCTTTGAAGAAAAGGATGGGGTTTTACATGAATCATCAGATAAAGGTCACCGGGTTTGCCGCCATTGGGTGCGGGTTCTCCTTTTCCCGCAACGCGGACTTTGGAGCCTTCTTTCACTCCCTTCGGGATGACAACCCTTATTTTTTCAGTTCCCGGGACCCGCCCGCTGCCGCCGCATGCCGTACAGGGCTTTCCGGTCTGGCCATGGCCCTGGCAGTGGGGGCAGGGCTTGGTAAAATGCATGGGGCCCTCGGCCACGTTCAGCCGTCCCGATCCGCCGCAATATGAACAGGTGCTTAAAGTGGATTTGGGGTCGTTTCCGGATCCACCGCAAACTTCGCAGGTTTTGGCTTTTTGCATGGAGAGTTCCGTTTCAAAACCTCTGAGGGCCGAGATGAGATCGACGGTCATATCATGCTGAAGATCTCTGCCCCGGGCAGGGGCTTGGGACCGGAAGCCGGATGACCCCATTCCGGAACCGAAAATGTCGCCAAAAATATCTTCATAGCTCTGGTAGCGACCGAATCCTTCCCCGCTGCCGTGCTGGTCGCCTTGTTGGGATCCCCGCCACTGAGAATAGTGTCTCGCTTTTTCGGCGTCAAAGCCGGATTGAAGGCCGTCCTCTCCAAATTCATCATACAGCTTTCTTTTTTCCTTGTTGCCCAGGCAGTCGTAGGCCTGGGATATTTCTTTGAATTTTTTCTCCGCTTCATTATTGCCCGGGTTGATGTCGGGATGCCACTTTCGGGCCAGCTTGCGATAGGCCTTTTTGATTTGTTCTTCGGAAGTATCTTTGGAAACGCCAAGGATTTTGTAGAAATCAGTCGCCATTGTTAAATCCCAACTTGAATTTTAAACAAAAAATTTTTGAATCGTTTTCTTAAGCATGTGTCCCTAATATATTGAGGAACCCGTCATCAAGTCAAAGAAATTAAACCATCAAACAAATTATGATTTTTTTGAAAGCATGGCTTTGGCATGCGCCATGGCGTGCGATGTGGTTTTCCGTCCTCCGAGGAGTCTTGTGATTTCCTCGACCCTTCCATCGGGCGTGAGTTCCGTTATGGTCGCGCGGGTTCGACCGTTTGCGACCTCCTTTTTGACGAGAAAATGGTTCTCTCCCTGGGAGGCGATTTGAGGCAGGTGGGTGATACACAAGATTTGATGAAATGCAGCCAGGGCAAGAAGTTTTTCCCCTACGACCTCTGCCGTGGCGCCGCTGATGCCGGCATCGACTTCGTCAAAAACAATGGTTTCCACGGATGTGTTTTTCGCGAGGATGGTTTTGATGGCCAGCATGATTCTGGAAAGTTCACCACCTGAAACGATGGTTGACATCGGTTTTAAGGCCTCACCGGGATTGGTTGAAAGCAGAAACGCCACGCGGTCAAAGCCCTGGGGGGTTAACGCTTTAATGCGATCCTTTTCTGATTCACTGTTCGTGAAGGGTTCCTCCTCAAACATAACTTCAAATCGGGTTTCTTTCATGTGAAGTTGCCGAAGTTCCTTTTCCATTGCCGCTTTAAACCCTTGTGCACCCGCCCGCCTTTTCAGGGAAAGGTCTTCAGCCTGCTTCATCAGATTCGTTTCCAATGCTTCACGCTGTTGGATCAGTTTCGCCAACGCTTTTTTTCTTTCGGCCAGATCGTCAAACCGGGAGGTCAGTTTTTGTTTGAAACAGAGGACTTCTTCAATGGTGCCGCCATATTTTCGTTTGAGTCCATTTAATGCCTCAAGTCTGTTTGATACAATCGCCAGTCGCTCGGGATCAATCTGAACTGTTTCCTGGAAATCCCTGAGCGCAAAGGATATATCTTCAATATTGACCTCAATTTCGGCCAATGTATCCGCTATGGGCAAAAGGCGTTTGTCGTGCTCGGCCCCCTTCGCGATGCTTTTACCGCAACGGGAAAGGATTGAGAGAACCGCATCCCCCTGTTCATAAAGTGTTTCATATCCATTTCGAGCAATTTCCAGAAGATCTTCGGCATGCTGGAGCCGAACCTTTTCTTCCGTTAATGTTTCGTCCTCACCGGGTTTGGGGTCGATCTTTTCAATTTCCTGTAACTGGAAACTGCTCAGTTCCCGGCGCTCCCGATGTTCGGCGAGTTGTTTCTCGCTGTCCCGAATTCGGCCCTTTACGCTCTGGTATATTTCAAAATGTTCGGTGAAGCGATTTCGTTCATTATCCAGCCCGCTGAACTCATCGAGCAGGTAAAGGTAATGGTCCGGTTTCAGCAACTGCTGATGTGCATGCTGACCGGAAATACTGACCATATATGGGGCCAACTGGGCCAGAATCTGAAGCGTGGCAGGAGAGTCGTTGATGCGAATGGTATTTCGTCCGGCACGGAAAATGGTTCTTGTGATGTTCAATTCCCCATTGAACGGTATGTTTTGTTCCTTGAGCAATTGCCCCAATGCCGGGTTGTCCGGAAAAATAAAGTTCCCCCCGATCGATGCTTCCCCGCAGCCTGTTCGAATCATGTCCGCGGAAGATCTTGCCCCCAAAATAAGATTGATGGCGTTGATTATGATCGATTTGCCGGCACCTGTTTCACCGGAAAGTGTGTTGAGGCCATTTTGGAGGGTGAGCGACAGACTGTCGATAATGGCAAAATTATGAATTTTCAGATTGGAGAGCATGTCATGTAAAAAGCAACTGAAGCCTTAGTGGGTCTCTCTAAAGTATTTGTGAACGCAACCCTGCGCACTCAACATGTCTATCACTCTTTGTCCTTTGAGTCTTCCAGAAGCCGTCGCACTTCTATACGAAGGCAAATGGGATCCAAACCTTTAATCTTTTGGTATTCCACCAGGGCTTCACATGGAGTGGGTAAGTCGCACAATAAAATCTCTTTACCCAGTATATCAAAAATGAGGGTCGATTCGGTAACGTTGTATCGTTGGCCTTTGATGAGAATGTCATCATCGCCTTTGTCTTTGACCAGGGCGGATTGAATCGCTTCGATCTGCTCATCCGGATTAGCGTCAATACCTAAGACCATTGAAGGTAAACCAAAAATTAAGAACAATAACACCCAATGTTCTGCATATCGATTCAAAACATTCTTACGAAATTTTCCCATATCCATGAAGCCCTTAGTTTTAAAAGCAGGGTTGTCCATTTTTGAGGTGCATGGCAATGGCAACAGATGATCGGTACGCGTCATCAGCATGGGACGACTGGTGAAAATGCATCTTCATTGACTTTGGCCATTGATAACATTAAAGTCAACCTGCGTCGATAAAAAATTGCTGGCTTCATTAAATCCTGAAGTACAAAAACCCTTATAGATTAAAGCACATGACGATGAAACTGAGAAAAGGGCATATGGTAGAGCTGACCATTGAAAAAATGGCTTATGGAGGGCGCGGTATAGGCCGTCTGGATGGATTTGTGATTTTTGTGCGGGGCACCGTCCCCGGCGATACGGTTCTGGCCAGAATATACAAGAAAAAAAAGGATTACGCGGAAGCAGGTCTTGTAACGGTTCTGGAATCATCACTGGATCGAATTGAACCCGCCTGTCCGTATGCCGGTTTTTGCGGAGGCTGCCAATGGCAGCATGTGCCCTATGATAAGCAATTAGCCTTTAAAAGGGAACACGTACGGGAACCTCTTGAACGTATCGCGGGGTTGAAGGATATGACGGTTCGGCCCCTGATCCTTTCCGAGAACATTTTTGGATATCGAAACAAAATGGAGTTTTCCTTTTCCGACAGGCGGTGGTATCTGCCCCATGAACTCCCTTTCAAAGAGGAGGGTGAGGAATTTGCATTAGGGCTCCACGTGCCCGGAACCTTTAATAAGGTCATCCATATGACAGCATGTCTGCTGCAACGGCAAACGGGAAACGAGATCTTGAGGCAAGTGGGTCAATACGTGAAGGACTCGGGTGTTCCGGTTTACGGGCTGAAGAGCCATAAAGGCTTCTGGCGGTATCTGACCATTCGGCATTCTGCCGCATTTGACCATTGGATGGTCAATCTGGTGACTTCAGAAGAGAACGAAGCCACGGTTCAGCCTCTGGCTGAACATCTTTGCCGAAAATTTTCCGGGATCAAAACCGTTATCAATAACATCAACGGGCGAAAGGCATCCATTGCGGTTGGCGAAAAAGAAAAAGTCCTTACAGGGGATGGGTTTATCAATGACAAAATCGGCCCTTTTAGTTTTCGGGTTTCCGCAAATTCCTTTTTTCAGACCAACACCGCCGCTGCCCTGAAACTCTATGAACAGGTGCTTCAGTATGCCGATCCAAAGGGTGGGGAGAAGGTCCTTGATCTTTACAGCGGTACGGGGACCATTCCGATTTTCCTGGCGAACCGGGTGCGCTCTGTAACCGGTATCGAGATCAGCCAAAGCGCAACAGCGGATGCAGAAAGAAATGCCTTGGAAAACAATATACAAAACTGCCGGTTCGTGTGCGGCGATATTCGTGAAAAACTCGGGGATATAGGATTCAAGCCTGATCTGGTGATTATTGATCCGCCGCGTGCAGGAATGCACAAAGATGTGCTGGCCGAAACCATGGCCCTTGCCCCTGACCGGATCATTTATGTTTCCTGCAATCCCACCACCCTGGCCAGGGATCTTGAAATAATGGTGAAAGATTATGAATTGGATGAAATACAGCCCGTGGACATGTTTCCCCATACCTTCCATATTGAGGCTGTGACCAAACTCTCCCGTCGAAAAAAATAGACAGTGAACGGAAAAAGATTGACAAGACTCTATTTTAAAATTACACTAACCAGCTAAGTAAAATGAAGATTGGAATTTGCGTAAAGGGGGTGATTTATCATGGCCGTAGGTGTATCGATTGATTTGGTTTTTGCGAGGCCTTACGGTCCCGGCAGATGCTGCATGCCCCCCAAACATAAGAGAGCTTTTGAACTTTCATCGCATATTCGACAGGTGGACCCGATATTGATGTGACAGTGATCCATATATAAATGATGAAAAATTGAATTGATCCGCTGTTGAAGGCGAGGAAAAGCATCTCTGTTTTTTGTGAGGTGTTTTTTTTTGAACCAGAGAATTTTTTAAAGGACGAGGTTATGTCTCTATGAAAGTAATTGTTCGTGACAATCAGATCGAAAAGGCAATCAAAGATTTAAAAAGGAAGTTAACCAAAGAAGGTTTTTTTTCGGAAATCAAAGAGCGACGCTTTTATGATAAGCCGAGTGTGCAGAAAAAAAAGAAACAGGCCAAGGCTGCGAAAAGACGACGAAAAAAAATAAGAAGGTTTTAGTGTCTGGTGATGGGAATTCCGGAAAGACGCGGAGCAGCAAAGTTTTTGTCTGACGTTACATGTGAAGTTTTTCGCTTGACAAAATGAGGCCCAATTAGGTAAATACCCGAGACTGTTGGCCCCTTATTTATTCAACCCAAAACCGGATGCAAGAGGCTCACACCCATGAAAAACAAATCAAATTCCGCTGAAAACGGAACCCAATCGTCCGATGGCGGCTTGGTCCCAAAGTGGATCAACCTCAATCTCCTCATAAGCGATGTCAGTTTTTTTCTTCTAGGCCTGATCGGTGCCCTGATTGTGGGTTGGGCGGTATTTCCCGCTCTGCTCTATTCCAAACAACCGCAGCCCCTCAATTTCAATCACGCATTGCACCTCAACTCGGAAATCGTGGATGGCATTGAAGGGGATACGCCCGAAGAAAAATGTGAAAGCTGTCACTGGTTTCGAGATGACGGCAGTTTTTCGGGCATTCCCAAACTGGACAAATGCACGGAATGCCATGATGATCCTGAGTCCCCCCTGGGGGAAACGCCTGAAGAGAAAGCGTTTATGGAGGAATATGTCGGGCCTGAAAAGGAAATACCCTGGCTTGTTTATTCAAGACAGCCCGAATGTGTCTATTTTACCCACATCGCCCATGTGAAAATGGGGGAAATGGCATGCGCCACTTGCCACGGGGATTTTGCCAACAATTCAAAACTGCCGTTGTATGTTGAAAACCGCTTGACAGGCTATAGTCAAAACATCTGGGGGAAGAATATTTCCGGATTTTACCTGAACAAAACCTATGCGGATCGTATGAAGATGGATGACTGTGCCCGATGCCATACAGAAAAGGGACAGGAAAAGAACAACGCCTGTTTCGTGTGTCACAAATAAGGGGAAGATGACCATGAAAATAACCAGAAGAAATTTCATTGCGTCTGTTGTCGGCGGGGTCGCGGGAATTCAGGTCACGCCGCTACCCTGGAAGCTTACGGACGATTCCGCCATATGGACCCAGAACTGGCCGTGGGTGCCCGTTCCTAAAACAGGTGAAGTGACGGAAGAAAGCACGGTTTGCAACCTTTGTCCGGGCGGGTGCGGTATTTTTGTGAGAAAAGTAGGAGATCGGGCGGTCAAGATTGAAGGGCGTACCGATTATCCCATTAATCCCGGTGGTGTTTGTCCGGTGGGGATGGGAGGGCTTCAACTCCTCTATGACAACGATATGCGGTTTCCCGAGCCCATGAAAAGGGCAGGTGCAAGGGGTGCAGGCCAGTTTGTCAATATCACCTGGGGTGAGGCCTATGACATTTTAGCAGGCCGAATCGCAAAACTGCGAAAAGCCGGAAGACCCGAGGCGATCGCCGCCGTTGATGGAAATATGGCGGGTACCACCACATCACTTCTGATCGAAAGATTCATGCGGGCGGTTGGGAGTCCCAACTACATGAAGCCTGCGTCCATTGGTGATACCTATAATATGGGTAATCTGATGATGCTGGGAAAAGAAAGTCCCATGGCCTATGACCTGGAAAACGCCGACTTCGTGTTGAGCTTCGGATGCGGGTTATTGGAAGGATGGGGTGCTCCGGGCCGGGTTATGAACACGTGGGGCATGTGGCATGACGGTAATCCGGCCAAGCGTAAGGTCAAGGTGGTCCAGATTGAATCGCGGGCATCCAATACCGCATCCAAGGCGAACTTCTGGGTGGCACCCAAACCCGGAACCGATGGGGCCCTGGCTTTGGGAATTGCACATGTTCTCATCCAGAAAGGGCGTGTTAATGAGCAATTTTTAAGCGGGTTCACCTATGGGTTCAATGACCTGACGTCTCCGGACGGAAACAGTCAACCCGGCTTTAAAAGTATTGTAATGAAAAAATATTCCCCTGCCCAGGTGGAGAGAATCACCGGCGTTGATGCCAATACCATTATCGCCCTGGCGGATGCGTTCAGCAAAGCAAAGGCGCCTGTTGCCCTCTACGGAAAAGGGAAGAATAACCAGAACGGCAGCCTCTATGAATTTATGGCGGTTCAAAGTCTCAATGCGGTTGCCGGAAGAATCAACAGACCGGGAGGCGTTCTGATTCCGGACCCGCTCCCGCTTTCACCCCTGCCGGACTTTGACCCGGATGAAGTGGCGGCAAAAGGCCTTGAAGCGCCGCGCATCGATGGTGCCGGTACGGCGGCATACCCTTTCAGTAAAAGCCTGATCAACCAGTTCGCCCGCGCCATTGATGAAAATGACAAATCTCCCATCGATACCCTCCTCGTCTTTTCGGCAAATCCTTTTTTTACCGTTCCGGATGGCGGCGGTTTCAAGAATGCAATGGAAAAGATTCCATTCATTGTGAGTTTTTCTCCGTATCGTGATGAAACGGCCAACATGGCGGATCTGATTTTGCCGGATCACAACTACCTTGAAAAGATGGAAGACACCGTCTGGCCCGTTGGATTGCAGTATCCCCTGTACGGGCTCTCCAAACCGGTGGTGGACCCCATCGGCAACACGCAAAATGTCGGTGATGTGATTATTTCCCTGTCCAAGGCTGTGGGGGAATCAACGGGCAGCGCATTTCCCTGGGAGAATTTTGAAGAAGTCCTTAAGCTCCGTGCAAAAGGCCTTTTTGATGCGGGCGGAGGACTTGTTCGCTATGATGCTTCAAAACCGCCATGGAAGTTCAACCCTTTTGGAAATGGCCGGAAATTGTCATACGGCTCTTTTGATAAGATGTGGGAAAAGTTGAAATCCGGCG
Organism: Desulfatiglandales bacterium; assembly: GCA_963663335.2. GTDB lineage: Bacteria > Desulfobacterota > DSM-4660 > Desulfatiglandales > Desulfatiglandaceae > NaphS2. Next base: position 3,097,154 of record CAXXLN010000002.1, read on the forward strand.
GTATGTGGTTTCAACCGGTTAAGCTGGCCGCATCATGGCAGGACCTTTTTAACACTCCCAGCGGAAAATTCGAGTTTGTCAGCCAGAAACTGCAGCAGACCATTTCAGAAAATTCGGCACAGACATCTGAAAAGGCCCTTCTCGATCAAATGGGTATTCGCGTTGCCGGCGTGGAAGCGCTAATGGGTCATTTTGAGGCACCGGAGCTGGGTGTTGATCGTTCCAAGTATCCCCTTTTCATGGTTCCCTACGAGATGATCAATCTCTCCGGCGGATGGATTCCCACACCCCCGTTTCTCTACAAAACCATTTTCGCCAGTCAGCTTTTGAAAAATGAATCCTTCGCTGCCATGAATCCCGCTACAGCCGCGAAATACAAATTGCAACAGGGGGACCGGGCCGTTGTCAAGTCGCCTTTGGGAGAATTGCAGGTGCGGATTGATCTCTTTGAGGGTGCCATGCCGGGAAGGGTCTACATGCCACTCGGGTTTGGTCACACGGCTTATGATGAATACCAGAAGGATAAGGGTGTCAACCCGAACAAAATTGTCAAGGCCTTAAACGATCCGGTCAGCGGATATCCGCTCTGGTGGAATACCCCAGTTACGTTAAAAAAGGCTTAGGTGAGGTAGCTCATGAAAAAATCAAATGACCACGGAAAATCTGACGCCGGCCATGAAGCGGCACTTCAGTCCGGTCAAAAATATGGCATGGTCATCGATCTTGACAAATGCACCGGGTGTGGAACGTGTATGGTGGCCTGTGCGGCTGAAAACAATGTTTCGGTAAGAGCCGACCAGACCGACAAGGAACGTACCATAACCTGGATGAAGCTGTATAAAATCAGCAACGGAAAGAAATTCCCCCATACGGAGGTGAGTTATTTTCCCCGCCCCTGCATGCACTGCGACCATCATCCACCTTGCGTGTCCGTGTGCGTGGCCACCGCAACGAAACTGGATTTCAATACCGGTATTGTCAGCCAGATCTATACCCGATGTATCGGTTGTCGGTATTGCCAGGCGGCGTGCCCCTATGGTGCGCGTTATTTTAACTGGTGGGATTCATTTCCTCAGGACAAGGGAATGGATCGATATCTGTCGCCCGAGGTGTCGCCCAGAATGAGAGGCGTTGTAGAAAAATGCACCTTTTGCCACCATCGGTTGATGCGGGCCAAGAACCAGGCCTATGCGGAAGACCGCAGGGAATTGGAAGAGGGCGACTATATAACAGCCTGTACGGAAGCCTGTCCGGTTCAGGCCATCACCTTCGGGGATCTTAACAAACCGGAACACAAGGTATCGCAGTTGATCAAACACCCTTACGCTTTCAGGATTCTTGAGCGCATCGGTACAGGACCCAAGGTGTATTACCTTTCCAGTCGGGACTGGGTGCGCAGGCTGGCCGACAATTTCCTGCCGGGCGAATATGAACCTGTCGTCAACAGAACGTGGGCTGAAGATGAATGGTCTACCAAACCGGGTCGTGACCAGTTTAAGTAACGTAAGGAGCAAAAAATTGACATGTTGTCAAATGTCAGGAGGATGAATAATGGATTCCCCATTAATACCGCATGGCGCTAAAAGATGTACTCCGGGGGTCTTTTTTCTATGGACCCTGCCTTGGCTGGCATTGCTGGCATGGGGCGGCCTCTCAGCCTTTCTTTGTCTCTGGAAAGGTTTGAACCAGACCAATATGAGCAATGTCTTTGCCTTTGCCCTGTGGATTGTTTTTGATCTGGCGGTGATCGCTCTGGGCGCCGGTGCTTTTTTTACCGGGTTTCTCACCTATATTGTCGGTCGAAAGGAACTCAAAAGCATTATCAATACGGCCGTTATCATCGGATTTATCTGCTATTCCGGTGCCATGGCCATGCTGGGCATTGATATCGGTCAACCTCTCAGAGGGTGGTTTATTTTCTGGCACGCCAATATTCATTCCATGCTGGTGGAAGTGTCCTTTTGCATTACCTGCTATCTGATGGTTCTGGCAATCGAATTCATTCCGATTATTTTTGAAAACAGACAAATTAAAAAAGTCAAAGAGTTGAGATTCATAGGCCATAACCTCCATGAAATCATGGCGGTTTTCGCGGCAACCGGTACATTTTTATCCTTCTTTCACCAGGGCTCCCTGGGGGGGATGTTCGGCGTTATGTACGCGAGACCCTTTGCGGCCCGTGAAGGGTTTTATATCTGGCCGTGGACCTTTTTCCTCTTTGTTCTTTCCGCCATCGCCTGTGGCCCCTGCTTCACCATTTTGTGCACCAAGCTCACGGAGTTCTTGTCGCGAAAAAAACTGGTTCCGGATGATGCGATTCAGTTTCTGGCCAAATTGTCCGGGCGGCTTCTTGCCCTATACCTGGTTTTGAAGACGCTTGATTATCTCGGTTGGATATACGGCATAATCCCCAGGTCAGGCTTGACGTTTATGGATTTTTTCAAGGAAGGCCCCTACGGTGTGTGGATGATTATCGCGGAAATGATATTTTGCGGGCTCCTTCCAGCCATCATTCTGTTGACACCGGCTGGCCGAAAAAGCCAAGGATGGCTTATCCTGGCCAGCCTGTTGAACTGCACCGGAATTGTGTTGAATCGATTTCTTTTTATCATCGTTACCCTGGCGGTTCCGGTCATGCCCTTTGACCGGTTCTGGGGCTATCTGCCCACGTGGCAGGAGTGGGGTATCGGCTTGGCGGTTGTCGGCTATGGGTTCCTGGTGTTTTCATTGGCCTATCGATACTTGCCCATGTTCCCGAAAGAAATCGAATTAAACACTTTGCCGGCTGAATAAGTAGCTGAGATTAAGGTAAGGAGAACACCATGACACCATTTTCTTTTGAATGGCAATGGAATATTGAATATGTGGTTTTTTTTGGGTTGCTATACCTGGCGCTGGGGATCATCGGTGGCGGGATTACTTTTGTGGCCGTGAGAACGGCGCTGCAGGTCTTCGGATTTATGCGTGAAAGGGATTTTCACGATTAAGTTTTTTCCTTTCGCAAGGGTTCGGCACGGGAACCCTTGCGAAAAATTCTAACTGAACAAAGCCGTTTATTTATTCTTCATCTATTTTTTCCTGCCCCTCTATTTCCAGATAACCGTATCCTGTTTCCAGAATTTATTGTCCTTGGAAGGATAATCGAGATTGAAATGAAGCCCACGACTCTCTTTCCTTAGTGAAGCACAGGTGATAATGAGTTCCGCTACCAAGGCAAGGTTTCGAAGCTCGAGGAGGTCCTGGCTGACCAGAAAATCCCAGTAGTATTCTTTGATTTCCTCCTGAATGATCTCCACCCGCCTTTTTGCACGGGCCAGACGCTTGTTGGTTCTCACAATGCCCACGTAGTTCCACATGAAACGCCTTATTTCATCCCAGTTGTGGGATACGACCACCATTTCTTCGCTGTCCGTTGCGCTGCCGGAATCCCATTCCGGAGCTCTGGGAAAGGCTTCCGCCTTTCCGTCGGTCAGGACCCGGGCTGCTTTCAGGGCGGCTCGCCTGGCAAAGACAAGCGCTTCCAGCAGCGAATTGCTGGCCAAACGGTTGGCCCCGTGCAATCCCGTGCAGGCCACTTCACCGATGGCAAAAAGGTTTTTGAGATTGGTCCGGCCGTGTTCATCGGTTAAAAGGCCACCGCACATGTAATGGGCGGCAGGAACCACGGGAATGGGCTCTTTGGTGATGTCGATGTGGAAGGAGAGGCAGGTTTCATAAATGTGGGGAAAGCGGTTGATGATAAAGTCTTTCCCTTTGGGGCTGATATCGAGATACACGCATGGGTCGCCGCTTTTTTTCAGCTCCATGTCGATGGATCTCGCCACAACATCCCTGAAGGCCAGATCTTTGAGGGGATGATATGACGCCATGAACCGAGTCCCCTTTTTGTCCAGAAGGATTCCTCCTTCTCCCCTCACGGCTTCGGAGATCAGAAAGTTTTTGGCCAGGGGATGGTAAAGGGAAGTGGGGTGAAACTGCACGAATTCCATGTTGGCCACCTTCACCCCGGCCCGAAATCCCATGGCAACGCCGTCCCCGGTGGCAATGTCCGGGTTGCTGGTATAGCGGTATACCTTGCCGGCACCTCCGGAACACAGGACGGTTATTCTCGCCAGGAATGTGAGGACCTCGCCGGATTCCGCATCCAGAACATAAGCGCCCCAGCAGCTCTGATCCGCTTTTTTGGAGATGATGCCCCGGCGAACCAGGGTGGATTTACTGATAAGATCGATGGCCATGTGGTCTTCATAGATCTGGATATTGGAATCGTCTTCCGCCTGGGCCAGCAATCGTTTTTCAACCTCCCGGCCGGTTAAATCCTTGGTGTGAACGATCCGTCGCTTGGAGTGACCCCCTTCCCGTCCGAGATCGAATATTTTTCCGCCGCCTCCCTGTTGAGAAAACCGTACGCCAAAGGATACCAACTCGTGAATTCGCTCGGGGCCTTCACGAACCACGAGTTTGACAATATCTTCATGGCAGATGCCGTCCCCCGAGGTGAGGGTGTCTTGGATATGAAGGTCAAAGCTGTCGTCGGGGTCCAGAACCGAAGCGATGCCGCCTTGCGCATAGTTGGTTGACCCCTCGGTCTTTTCCTTTTTGGTGACAATGGCCACAGTCCCGGTCTTGGCCGCATCAAGGGCAAAACGAAGACCGGCAATTCCGCTGCCGATGACGAGATAATCGGTATTGATGGGCATGGCTTCTACCTCATGAATAAAAAATCGGGTTTGTGAGACATTTGGGCGCTGACGGCATCTTCAGGAGATTTTTTTGAGAACTTTACCAAAGGGATTATTAAAAGGATTCTTCTCCCGGCTTTTTGAAAATTTCTTTTTTTCCGTTACATTTTTGGGGGCGTTTGGTTCAACGCTTTTGCCGGAACCGCCCTTTTGGGATTTCAATGAGAGGGAGATCCGCTTTCTTTTGACGTCCACATCCAACACCGTGACGTTCAGTTTTTGATAGACTTTGACCACATCGTTGGGATCTTTGACAAAACGATCGGCCATCTGGCTCACGTGAACAAGACCGTCCTGGTGAACACCGATATCCACGAAAGCGCCGAAGGCGACAATGTTGGTGACGACGCCGGGAAGCGTCATGCCCGGCTCGAGGTCTTCAATCTTTTCAATACCGTCCTTAAAAGCGACATTTTCAAATTGCTCCCTCGGGTCTCGGCCCGGTTTGGCCAACTCCTTCAGGATATCATTCAAGGTGGGGAGGCCCACCGTTTCGGTCACGTATTTTTCCTTGCGGATCTTCCCGCGGATGCTTTCATCTTCCATGAGGTCCTTGACGGAGCACCCGAGGTCCTTTGCCATGGCCTTTACCACCGGATAGCTTTCAGGGTGAACGGCGCTGCTATCGAGCGGGTTTTTGGCCCCGTTGATGCGCAAGAAACCGGCGGCTTGTTCGAACGCCTTGGCGCCTAAACGGGGAACGTCGAGGATCGCCTTTCGAGACGCAAAAGGGCCGTTTTCCTCCCGGTGCTGAACAAGGTTCTGTGCCAGTTGCGGGCCCAACCCCGACACATAGGTGAGCAATTGTCGACTCGCCGTGTTGACCTCCACACCGACCCGGTTGACGCAGCTCTCCACCACATCGTCAAGGCTGTTTCGCAGCGCTTTCTGGTCCACGTCGTGCTGATATTGCCCGACCCCTATGGATTTGGGATCTATCTTAACCAATTCGGCAAGGGGATCCATGAGTCTGCGGCCGATTGAGACGGCACCCCGCACGGTCAGGTCATGGTCCGGGAATTCTTCCCGGCCCGCATCTGATGCGGAGTATATGGATGCGCCGCTTTCATTGACCATGATCACCTGAATTTTTGGGTCCAAAGAAAGATCTTGGACAAAAACCTGTGTCTCCCTTCCGGCGGTACCGTTTCCGATGGCAATGGCCTCTATGTCATAACGCTTGCAGAGGGTTTCTATGGTTTGTCCCGCCTGAAGGGCTCTTGCGCCGGAGGTGTGGGGATAGACGGTATCGGTGTGCAGGAGTTTTCCCTGGGAATCGAGACAGACCACCTTGCACCCGGTGCGAAATCCGGGATCGATGGCCAGGACTTTTTTCTGTCCCAGAGGTGGTGAAAGGAGCAACTGGCGAAGATTGCCGGCGAATATCCGAATGGCTTCTTCGTCCGCCGCCTTTTTGGAGGTCATTCGAATTTCCGTTTCCATGGAATGGCTCAGAAGTCTTTTATAGCTGTCATGGACCGCCAACCGCACCTGCTCGGAAGTTGAAAAATCACCCGTGATAAAAAGGGATTCAAGCAGTGAAAGGGCTTCGGTCTCGTCCGGAGCAAAGCGAAGGGTCAGAATGTCTTCATTTTCCCCTCTTCGCATGGCCAGTATGCGGTGTGAAGGAGCCTTATGGATGGGCTCGGACCAATCGAAATAGTCTTTGTATTTTGCCCCTTCGTCTTCCTTTTTGGAATCGACTTTGGAAATCAGAATTCCTTTTTCGGAAAAGAGGTGTCTGATTCTCTCCCGCGCCCTTTGGTTTTCAGCAACCCATTCCGCTATAATATCCCGCGCCCCTGAAAGGGCATCTTCAATTGAAGAAACCTCTTTTTCATGATCCACAAAAGAGGCTGAAATAAGGGAAATATCAAGGTCTTTCTGTTCAAACAGCATTTGGGCCAAAGGTTCGAGCCCTTTCTCTCTGGCCATGCTCGCCCGGGTGCGCCGTTTGGGCTTGAACGGCAGATAGAGGTCTTCCAAAACCGCGAGGCTCTCGGCTCCGTCGATTTTCTCCGCCAGATCATCCGTCAATTTTTCCTGTTCGCGCAGGGATTTTAAAATGGCGTCACGCCGCCGGTCCAGTTCTTCCAACTGGACGGATCGATCTCGAATAAGGGCGATTTCCACCTCATCCAGAGAGTCCGTCGCTTCCTTGCGGTAACGGGCGATGAAGGGGATGGTGGATCCCTGGGACAGGAGGTCCAGCACTGCCGCCACTTGATTCGGGCGAGCCCCAATTTCAGTGGAGATTTTCTGAACGTATTTTGAATTCATGGAAAATGATGCTCCAGTTTCGGAAAAGCGAGAAAGAAGAGGGGTTACGGCGGATACACGTGAGCATATTTTGCATTGAATCCATCTGTTACCCTGTCAATTCGCGTATGTCAGGATGGTATCCCACAAACTTTGAAGTCTTCGGATAGCCCCTCTCTATAGCTTTCTCTGAAATAGCAGTTAGCCGCGGAATAATCAAGTTTGTTTCCTCTCCTGTGTCTCGAAACTGCCCGAGCTTGTCATCCCCCATATTGTTCTCCACGAGAAATTCCGGAGGTGCTTTTTTTCTGTCGCCAGGAAAACCAACATCCCTGTGAATTCCGCAATGGGGAAGGTCCCCGGCACCAGGGGTACGGATTTTTGGGTCGGTTTCGGCCGAGACCAAACACGCTCTCTATTTTTTTAGAACAATTCCACTTGACATTCCCTCTGATTACCCCTAACAAATAGCTGTTTTATCCACATAAACCCTCAACGATTCGATGGAGGTTTTTATATGGCGTATCCCATCAAATGCTGCATGTTCAGCTGTCCCGGGCAAGTCTCTTTAAGAAACCTTTAACCTTCAAAAAGCAAAGAAAGAACAACAATTTTCAAGGGTCGATTGGGGAATGCTCAAGCGAACCATTGAAGGCATATTCACCAATACGAGATTCTCAAACGCCATACGGAGGGCTGCGAAAGACTGTAATTCGATCCGAACATTTTTCCAGTTTCCATGCTATCAGTGAAATTTTGCAATAACTGGAAAATCTTTCCATTCAATAATGTACTGGTTCAGCGTGAATTGGAGAATTCCGATTTCAAAATAAGCTTCTTTTGAAGAAAAAAAGTGCGCTTCGCGCGACAATTAAATGCGTTTTTTGAGGCATAGCAGGAAAGCTTGAATATGGATTATGGCGAGGGAAGCAGCCCGAAAGCCACTTCCCTCTGAAGCATTATTCAATGCACCTGCATCCAGCTATCCCTCGGCAGGTTGCTCCCCAGCAGAGCCTGCCTCCGTTTCACCGGATATTGTTTTTTAGCTTTTTTGATCCGTAAGGTCAATCATTCGCTTTGGGGCTTCATGCAGCCACATAGCCTGTCGCTCTTTGAAAATTTCTTGCTGCCCGACGTCTTTGTTTCCTGTCCTGACGGGCTTGGTTCAATTTCTCATCTCTGTGAATAAATATGTCCTTTTCCTTTCCCGTAAGTTTGTCATAGGGTGCGATATAGCCGATGGCGCTATGAAGCCGACGGTTGTTGTAATATTCCACAAAGTCTTCCACGCTCTCCCGAGCATCTTCAAGTGAAAGCGGACATTTGGGACGAATACAATCACTTTTCAGGCTCCGATGCCAGCGTTCAATCTTCCCGTTGCTCTGCGGATAGTAAGGAGATGTCCTGACATGGGTCATCCCGTTGATCCGGATAAACTCTTTGAAGTCCTTGGCAATAAACTGAGGCCCATTGTCCGAAATAATCCGGGGATGCGCTTCGGGAAACTTTTCCCTGGCTCGCTGGAGGATAATTTCAACATCACCTTCTGTCATCGACTCTCGGATCTCCCAATGAACGATATACCGACTGTAACCATCAAGGACACCACACAGATAATAGAACGTTCCCTTGATATTCAGATATGACACATCAATGTGCCAGTGCTCATGGGGCTGTGAAGGTCCTTTAAATCCTTGCCCTTTTGATGACGGCTTCCGGTTCCAACGTTGTAAAAGCCCCTCATTTTTGAGCTCTCGATAGACGCTGCTGGGGCTTACGGCAACCACGTCCTCATCGAGCATCATAAAGGCCAGTCTTCGATATCCTTCATCACGATTTTGGCAAAAAAACTCAATGATCTTTTCCTTCTCCCATGGTTCAAGCTAAAAATCCCTTGGAATCCAGCTGTTATGCTCGTTGACTTTGCCGTAGCGCCGCTTCCAGTCGTAGAATTTGCTTGGGGCAATACTCAACCATTTAATGAACATAATTCCAGCGATATCCGTCTTGAGCGACCACGCATTTACAAAATCAACAACTGCATCCCTGATGTCATGAGGGACCCAGATGTCTTTCAGATTCCCCCAAGACTTTTTTTTAAAGATATATGCTCCTCCATCAGTTCAGACAGAACATCGTTCTTTTTTGAAATCTTGGCCTCGAGGCCAGCCACTTTTTTCTCAAGACGGGCCTTTTCGGAATCTTTATCAGTTTCGAAGGCTTTGCTTCCATTTTCAAAAAAGGCTTTTTGCCATCGATGAAAAACGGTGGGATGTAATCCATGCTGGTCGCACAAATCGGACAGAGGAACTTTATCTACAAGGTGCTTCTTGATGATTTGGACTTTCTGATCTGGCGTATACTTTTTTCGTTTCTTGGACACGGGTCTTCCTCCTCTACTTTAAACTAAAACATGTTGAGGAAAACTCCAATTTCGTCTGACGCAAAACAGCTCATTGTATTGACCAACAGGAAGAAGAAGATCTTTATAAGCTGGTTGGTGTATACAGGAATGAACCAGAAATTGAACTGCAAGGTGTTCGTAGTGAAATTCACCATGGAGCATTTTCATTAGATATACATGGAAACCCTGTTTACGAGCTACGAGGCCATTATTGGACAGATAGAGGTACGAAAGGTGGCATGAAGTTATCTGAATAAGGTTTCAAAACTCTATGACACATATGAACAAGCGAAAACGGAATACTGCACCCAACAAACGCTTCCAGCCGACGCTCGTACCTCGCGCGGCTGAAGCTGGCGTTGTGCGTATAAAGTACGCAATAAATAAAAACGGAGGATGGAAATATGCCGAAAAAGAAAAATAGGGCTGTAAGATCTGCCGCAATAGTCGCAGCAGTTCGTGCACTTGGGTTTTATGATAAGGATGCTCAAAATCCTGACTATATGGCAACACTTTTTCTGTCTCGAAAATTAAAAATTATGGTTTGGCTCCTACGGATTGTGCAAAAGATAGGCAAAGGTTGCCTTGAGCGTTCTGCGCCAGGTTTTTATTGGTATTTTCAGGTTAGAACCAAACATTTTGATGCTATTCTTGAGAAGGCGGTCAACACAGGAATTGAGCAACTTGTGATTCTTGGAGCCGGTTATGATTCTCGACCCTATAGATTTAAAGAAAAGCTTAACGGAATTCGTGTCTTTGAAGTAGATTTTCCTGGTACATTATCTACCAAAAAGCAAAAACTGCTTAAATTATACGGTTCTTTGCCAAAACATGTTAGATACATACCAATTAATTTTAATTCACAATCAATCAAAGATGTATTGCTTGAAAGCGGCTACAAAGCGGACAAGAAGACATTTTTCATTTGGGAGGGGGTTAGCTATTATCTCCCAAATAAATCTTTTGATGCTGTTTTAGAATTTGTGGCGAAAAATTCGCTACCAAACAGTTCAATTGCATTCGATTATGCAATTCGTTCGTTTATCGAAGGAGACTATAGTACGTATGGTGCCAAAAAATTAGCAGACACTTGGGAAAAAATGGGAGAACCCGGGCTCTCAGGAATCGAGGATGGAGCAACAGACCGTTTCTTAAGAGAAAGAGGATTAAGTATCATTTCCGATTTTGGTTCAGATAAGCTTGAACAAATCTTTGCAACAAGCAAGAACGGTGAGCAAATAGGTCGCATTTGGGGATGCATGCGTATCGTGTATGCATCAGTAATTGGCTAATAATACAAAAACGCACAACCATTTCCTTCAGCCGCCTAGGTGCCCTTTGAGGAATACGTTGGCGAGCAGAGAAACAGAACATGGCGAAAAAAACAAAGACAGAATTTGTCAAATGGTTCGGACCGCTACTCGATGCACTTCGTGATCTCGGTGATTCGGGCCGTGCCCGCGAAGTGTCCGCTCGTATTGCCTATAATTTAAATTTGCCGGATGAAATTCTTGATCAAACATTGAAGTCTTGAGGGAGCAAGTTCCACAATCATGTGGCATGGGACAGGCAGTATCTTGTTTGGGAAGGGTTGCTGGATTTCTCAAAATACGGAACATGTAAGCTCACGGAAAAAGGAAGCCACGCTCAACTTCAGGAGGGTCGGCAGACGGTGGGATAGATGGCCACGGCAAACTTGAAATAAATCCGTTTGTCAGTTTTAAAGTCCTTTTTCAATGCAAAAGATATGCGGAAAGCAATCTGGTTTCGCGTGCCCAAGTCGGAGATTTCCGGAATGCAATGATTGGCAGGGCTGAAAAGGGGATTATTATAACAACCTCTTCATTCACAAACGCTGCGATTCAGGAAGCCAATCGCGAGGGGGCACCACAAGTTGAACTGATTGATACGCCTAAACTTGTTGAGATGTTTGAACGTATCGAACTCGGGGTAAAAAAAAGAACTGTCTATGATGTCGATCTGGCATATTTCGAGAGATTTACGGCATAATGGCGCCATGAAAGTGCTGAAATATGCTCCAATCAAAGGTAGTGGTTCTGACTACATATGATCTTCCAGTTTTGATCTGAAAATAAGGCAGATTGCAGCGATAATCGAATGACTCGAATTGTTATTGATACCAACATCTTTCTCGCAGCGGTTTTGCAGCCTGCAAAGGCTTGTCGTTCCATATTGAGACTGGTTCTAGAAGGAAAATTCCTGGCTTTGATGAGCGAGGCATTATTTTATGAGTACGACGATATTCTTGCTCGGGATTCTCTTTTTTTGAACTGTCCACTTTCGGCCGGGGAGCGAGAAGATTTACTGAATGCATTTTTGAACTGTTGCCAATGGATCAACATTTATTACCGCTGGCGCCCAAATTTACGAGATGAAGGGGACAACCACCTAATTGAATTGGCCGTTGCCAGCCAGGCAGAACTGATTATCACACGAAATATACGGGATTTAACAAGTGGCGAATTGCTTTTTGACGATTTCCGAATCATCACCCCGGAAGTACTTTTAAAGGAGTTTCGAAGATGGGAACAATAACGTTACGACTACCTGATGATATTCATCAAGGGATAAAGGCTGTGGCGGCGCAACGCAAAATGAGTGTCAACAAACTATATGAGGAAATTTCTACTTCTCTACTGCGGGGGCATAATGCCGAGATGAGGTTTCGTAAGCGCGCAGCCGAAGGCAGACCTGAAAAGGGTTTAGTAATTTTAGATAAACTAGATAAGCATTTCGTGGCGAATCAAAAGTGAGTTTTCGAACACAGCGGAAATTCTGCATCATAAAAAACGACCACCGTTTCGCCAACCAAACGCTGCACAGATGCCTGATAGTCCTGCGGTCCCGGCGGGGGCCGGAGGAGGCGCTGGTGATCCAATCGTTGGGTCGCACTAATCACGCTTGACGTTAATCACGATACGCGTTATTAATAACACATGATCAGATCATTTAAGTGTAAAAATACTGAAGCGCTATCAAAAGGTAATAATTTGGAGCAATTCGTGAATATTGCCAAAATTGCGCGACGCAAGCTTAGACAGCTTGAAATCGCTGGACGGCTTGGTGATTTAAAGGTGCCACCTGGCAATCATCTTGAGGCACTCAAAGGCAATCGTTCTGATCAACACAGCATCCGTATAAACGATCAATAGCGAGTCTGCTTTCGTTGGACGGATGCAGGTCCGGAAGATGTCGAAATTGTCGATTACCATTGAGGAGTATCAACTATGAAAAAATTGGATCCCATAACTCCAGGCGAAATTTTATTAGAAGAATTTCTGAAGCCTATGGGGCTGAGTCAGTACCGACTAGCCAAGGAAATTCGCGTTCCAGCCCAACGTATCAGCGAAATTGTTGGTGGAAAGCGATCGATAACTGCTGATACCGATTTGCGGTTGTGTCGTTTCTTTGGTCTATCTAATGGCTACTGGTTACGTGCCCAAGTTGCCCATGATACAGAAGTTGCTGAAAGAACCCTCAGCCCATTACTAAAAAAGATCAAACCTTATTCTGAGTATGTGGCCCAACAATGCTAATGCAGCCGACGCAAAAAGCTGCGTGGCTGATTTGCCCGTTATGCTAAGAAATGAAAACAACTAAAAATAAAAATTTTGAGGGAAGTAATGTCATACGCTCCTTTTCATGAAAAATTTCCAGATATTGCAAAAAATGAAACCAGGTCATTAATAATTCATAGTGACTCCGAATTACCTGATGATAAGTATGTATTCACCGAAGCTTATTGTGATGAAGAAAACTGTGACTGTAGACGAGTATTTTTTAATGTTTTTTCAGAAAAAACTCGAAAACAGTTAGCTGTTATCACATATGGTTGGGAAAAACGACAATACTATATTAATTGGATGGGAGATAATGATCCAACTGTCATAGACACCTTAGTAGGTACAGGATTGAATTTAGCAAGTCGCCAGTCCGAATTTGCGCAGGCATTATTAAAAAAAATAGATCTCGTCCTAAAATCTGATAAAAAATTCGTCGAGAGAATTAAAAAACACTATAAACTATTTAGGACTGAAATTGATAAAAAATATAAAAAAGTACCATTTATTTCTCAAACGATAGCTGGTAGAAATGATCCTTGTCCTTGTGGATCAGGAAAAAAATTTAAAAAATGCTGTCTACAATAAATGGCGCAATAATCTTGTGGGAACCGGGGGACGCCCTTAAGTTTTTAACTTTATCGGGAAGTTAACAAGTTAAGGCCCCCCCACTATTTCAAAAAGCAGAAAAATCTGATTTCAGACTTGCCCTGCAAAATGATGGGCCGCGCGCTTTCAAAAGAATTATGATTTTTAAGGATATGCTATGAATAGAGGCTCAGATACCCTAAACTCCGTTCGAAAAAGCGCACTGAAAAGGATCATTTACCTTCCCCATGCCGTGCGGCAGATGTCGAGACCGGACCGGATGATTAGCATCTCCGATGTTAGAAGAGCAGTTGAACAAGGGGGGCTGGTTGAAGACTATCCGGAGGATGCACGCGGACATAGCTGCTTAATTTTGGGTCATGGCATAGATGGAACTCCAATACACGTGGTTTGCTCTCCAAAAACCGATTTCTTGGCCATCATCACCGCATATATTCCCAGTTCACAGGAATGGAAACCAGATTTTAAGGAAAGGAAGAGATTATGAACTGCATTTACTGCCAAGGAAAGATGAAAAGAGCAATCGCTCCTTTCCATATTGACCGGAAGGGTTACCATCTGACTATGGATAGAATTCCGGCTTGGGTATGTACCCAGTGCGGTGAAGCCTATTTCGATGAAGCGGAAGTAGAAGCTATTCAAGAAGCGCTTGGCGCTTTGGACCAACAGTCTGAAAAACTCGCTGCATCCGGCTGAACATAGAGGAAAGCCGGGATGGCGAACCAAACGGCTTCACCAGACGCCTGACAGTCCTGCGATCCCGGCGGGGGCCGGAGGAGGCGCTGGTGAGCTTGTCGTTGCATTTTACCAAGATTGAGAGAGTATATGTTCAAGGATTTGGGGAGAATCGTATATCGCGTATCTGATATGGAGAAGGCGAAGCAGTGGTATCGGCGGGTCCTCGATGCGGAGCCGATGTTCGATTCGCCTGTGGCGGTTGTTTTTCTCGTCGGGACATCCAGCTTGGTTCTTGCTCCGAATAGCGGCACACCGTGCGGGGAGGGCGGTGCCATCGTCTATTGGACCGTGGACGACGCTATTTCATCCTACCGGCGATTGTGCGAATTGGGGGCAGTCCCGCACACCGATATAAGGAGCCGGGTTGGCAAGAGGTCCGGTACGGTGAAGGACCCCTTCGGAAATGTGATCGGCATACTGAGTGAAGTGGATACCGCCGAAAAGACGGTGGAGAAGAAACCTTCGGATACGGCTCACGGGGTCGCTTCCTTGCGTTTCCTCGCAACCCTCGATGAAAGAGAGGAAATCAGGGGACGCGATTACCTCGCCGAAATATTTATTACTGAAGAAGCAAAGACGGCCTTCCGGGATCCCGCTAAGAAGGAATGGTTTTTAACGAAATTTTTTCCTCCCGGAATATACTACAGCCTCATTGCCCGCACGGCCTATTTCGACAGCATCGTGAAGGAGGCGCTTTCTGCACATATCCCTCAGATCGTCTTTCTCGGGGCGGGTTACGACTCAAGACCCTATCGCTTCGTCGACCTGATCGGTGACAGCCGCATCTTCGAAGTCGATGCGCCTTTTACACAGGAGCATAAAAGGAGTCTCCTTAGCCAGGCGGGCATCGCCATCCCGGAGCGCCTCACCTTTATTCCCATCGACTTCGCCAGGGAGGATTTGAAGAGTTACCTGTTCGGCGAGGGCTTCGACAAGGATCAAAAAACCCTCTACATCTGGGAAGGGGTGACTTACTATCTTCCGGCACAAGCGATTGACGGGACGTTCGGCTTCATACGGGAGAACTCGCCTCCCGGCAGTGTGGTCTGCTTTGACTACGTGAGTACTTTTCCGGGTATGAAACACGTGTACGGAATGAAGGAACACCGGGAATTTATGAGAAACCACTCTCCCGGAGAGCACATGGAGTTCGGTATCGAAAGAGGACAGATTGGATTTTTCCTGTCGGAGAGGGGCTTCACACTCACCGAGCATTTTACGCCGGAAGACATCGAAAGAAGGTTCCTCACCCTGAGGGATGGATCTTCCGCTGTAAAAGCCAACGCCAGTATCTGCTATGCGCGGGCAACGGTGGTGTAGGCGATAAATGAAATGAGCCTGCTCTTGGTTCTTGTTTGAACCGGTTTTAAAAAAAGCGCGAAAAAAAGGGGTTGCGGTGAATTACCGCAACCCCTTGGTTTTTCTGGTAGGCGCGAAGGGATTTGAACCCTTGACCCCTACCGTGTCAGGGTAGTGCTCTCCCCCTGAGCTACGCGCCTATAAGAACGCTAGAACTATCAATTATAATGGTGAATGTCAAGGTGTATTATGCTCCGGAATCCGGAAAATCAATTCGGCGTCTTCCGGTCTTGCAGCGTCCCTTTCATCATTAAAAACCACGACCGTATATACAAAAACCCCGATGTAATGGTGAGGGTTCCGGTTGCTCCGTAAACGATATACACGTATTCGGCAAGAAGATGAAAGTGTTTTTCCACCAGGACCAGGAACACGGTGGCCAGCTGCAGAAAAGTGGTGGCCTTTCCCCATATGGAGGGTTTGACCACGTGATTTTTGTTGATTAGAAAAAGGACAGTGGCGCCGAGCAGGATCAAAATATCTCTGGCAATGACAAGGCCCGTAAGCCACAGGGGAATAATGTGCATCATGGTAAGGGAGATAAATGAGGCGACCAGAAGGCATTTGTCCGCCAGGGGGTCAAGGTAGGAGCCCAGACGACTTTTTTGATTGAAAAGTCGGGCTACCAGTCCGTCGGCGCCGTCGCTGAGACCGGCCAGAATAAAAACCACGAGTCCCGCCAGGAACCGGTTATTGAAAATGAAAACCAGGAAAATCGGCACCAGAAGTATTCTAAAAATACTGATCAGGTTCGGAATGGTCATAGAAAAAGTCTATTCGAGGTAAAAAAGAATGTCGTCGGTATCGGTCTGGCCAAGGTGCAATGGAAAAGGGAGACTGGAATTGTTGAGCACCAGGCTTATGAATGTGACCCGGTCCCCCTGAAAATTAACGGTGGCAGACATTGAATCTTCACCGATTTTAGAAGGGATGATGGTTTTTACGCCGGGAATATGGGTCTTTAGAAAGTCGGAAAATGTCTGAAATTGCCTGGGCTGGCTGATGTTTGCCAACGTAACATTCAGTTGATGGGCCGCTTCAGGTTTTGTGCCGGTATTTTTGAGAATGCAGGGGCCTAAATCGACCGCCAACCGGTTAACGCATTTTCTCATAAGGTCCAAAATCTTTTCACTGTCCACTGTCCCTGGCGGTATTTGTTCTGATCCCGATTTTTCACAAATTTGAGTCCCATTTCCCACATTAAGGGCTTTGAGATTCAGGATCAGTCGATTGTCAAGGATAAGGCTCTTGCCGTAAACCACCACATCGGCTGAAAAGAGTCTTCCCCACATGGTTGAGTCTTCGGGCCCCAGAGCGGCGGGAAATTGTCCGGACAGAGAATCTGAAGGCGGAAGATCCATGATGCGGTTAACAGGATTAAACCCCCTGTCTTGAAAAACGCTATGCAAGGCCAGTTCAATGGGCGTTAGGGCCGAGTGGGTTTGAGCATCCTGCCACCAGAATACCTCCACAGGCCCCCGTTTTTCAGAAACCATGAACAGTATTTTGACGGATCGACTGACTGCCTGAGAAACAGCGGCTTCCCTCAGCTTTTCCGCAATGCTGTTTTCGTTGATTCTTATTTTTACGAAAACGTTATAGTGGTCTCCCACCTGCTGTTCGGCAAGGATTTGAAAGTTCTCAACTTCCTGGTCCATATGGGGAATAATTTCGCGGGAGAGGCGTTCAAAGTGCGTGGCAACCGCCTGGCTTCCCAAAAGGCGAACCAGGTATGCCTCGGCCCCTTTGAGCAACGCATCATGAATGGCGCTTTTTTTCCCCTGAACCAGGTTTCCTTTGACAATGGTTCCCGTGCCGATAGCGAAGCATTCCCCTTTTCCACCCGTCTCTTCGGCCACCACATGCGGCATGGGCAAACAGAAAAATAGAAAAGCAAAACAGGAAATGATCCAAACAACGTTTCTTCTGGCTATCCTATTTGCCATGTCGATATATTTTTCCCCGATATTCCTTTTTGTCGATCATTTTGCTTTGTGAAGGTTTGCCAATTCCTTTTTGGCTTCCATTACCAAACCCTGGTTGAGTCTGAGCACCTGGTTGAATGAGCTCTCCGCTTCGGTGAATCGATCCGCTTGCTTGTAGGCGACACCCATATAAAAATAGGCCTGGGGAAGATCGCTTTTCCATTGTCGTGCATCCTTAAAGTGCTCTTCAACCTGTTCCAGCCATCCCGCATTTTTCTGCATGGTATAAAGGCGCATGAAGCCCACATAGGCCATGGCTTTCTGCTCTCCGCTGCTGGCATCATCTCTGGCTTTACGCATGGCCTCAAAGGCCAAATTGAATTTATGTTCTTTCGCATATACCAGCCCCAGCCCACGGTGGGCAGCGCTGTAATAGGGATCCAGTTGAAGGGCCAGTTCAAATTCCCTTTGTGCATCGACAGTGTAGTCTTTTTGAAGGAATTTAAAACCGCTGGATACATGATGGACCGGGGTGTCCAGGACGCCTTCGGGGGTCCTGGGCGTTTGAGAGCAGCCCAGCACGAAAAGAAAACCCAAAAAGGAAGCGGCAAGGGTTCTGTAAAAAAATCTGGAAGAGATCTCGCCCATTGAACTGCCTCCGAAAATTCTCGTCACGGTTGGAAGAACGTAAAAAAACAGGGTATGTCAAAGATTTTCAAAAATGTTGTGAAACTTAACCGACTGCATTGAAATAGAAAATTAATGCCGAAAGGTCAAGCGCTTTCCGTCAGAAAAGCGCGAATCTTTTCTTCTGCCAGAACCCTATCCGCCGGATCCATGGGGATCATATCCGGTTCGGCCTTAAACCATGTCATCTGGCGTTTTGCATATCTCCTGGTATCCCGTTTCAGGAAAGTGGTTGCTTCTTCAAGGGACCACTTTCCTTTGAGATAGTTGAGAGCATGACGATAACCGATGGCCGTCATCGGTTTTAGATGAGGAGCATACCCTTTGTTCAGCAGACGCTTGGTTTCTTCTATGAGGCCGCCCGTTATCATTTTTTCAGTGCGTAGGTTAATGCGACCATAAAGCGCTTCTTTCTCTAACTGCAGACAGAGTTTTAATGCCAGAAAATCCTGGGTTTTAAACTGGTGCCCCTTCAATAGATCGGAAGAGGGGCGGTGGGTTTGTTGTATAATTTCCAGGGCTCTTACAATTCGAAGCCTGTCATTGGGGTGAATGGCCTCAGCTCTTTCAGGATCCAGTTCGGCCAGTCTTTGGTGGAGTTTGGGCGCCCCTTTTTCATCACATTCAGCGGTCAACCGCTCTCTGAGCGCAGGGTCGGAAGGGGGCAACTCAACCAGACCTCCCAACAGGGATCTGATGTAAAGTCCGGTACCTCCCACGATGAAGCAAGGGACGTTGTTGGCGCAAATCCTTTTTACCAGGGGGAGCGCCATTTGCCTGAAAGCGGCTGCATTGAAATCCTCGTCGGGATCCACGACATCGAGAAGGTGATGAATAACGCCTCTGCGTTCTTCAAGAGTGGGTTTGGCCGTCCCCACGTCCATGTATCGGTAAACCTGCATGGAATCGGCATTGATGGCCTCTCCACCCAGAGAGAGGGCCAAGTCGACGGCCAGCCCGGTTTTTCCGCTGGCGGTAGGTCCCGCGATGACGATGACTTTTGGTTTTGTAGGCGGCAACATGTTATTAGCTCAAAGCTGAAAGATAAAAGCGTTATCAGTTACGCTCTTTGAGCTTTGAGCTTTCAGTTCTCTATACAATTCTCTTGAACATTTTGTTCATTTCAAAATAAGTGAAGTTCTTGAAGATGGGTCTTCCGTGAGGACAATTGCTGGGAAGGTCCATTTCATTGAGCTGATCAATCAAGTTGGACATTTCGGTCAGGGTCAGGTGCTGCCCGGCCCGGATGGCACCGTGGCAAGCCATTATTTTTACGGCCTCATCCATTAAATGGGTGCTCTCCGGCTCAACGTCCTCTTCCAACTTCAAGGTAAACTCGGAAATAAGGGTTTGCCAGTTCACGTTTTCGAGCAGGGCGGGTACGGCGCGTAACAAAAAGGTGTTTCCCCCGAAATGATCCAGCTCAATGCCGAAATGAGCCATTAAATCTCCCTTTTCCAAAAGAATCCCCCTTTCTTTCAAAGAGAACTCCATTTCGTGGGGGATGAGCAGGTTCTGGATTTCAATGTTGGATGAAAGAAGGGATTTCTTCAGGGTTTCATAAACGATTCGTTCATGGGCGGCGTGCTGATCCACAATCAAAAGCCCGTCTTTCATCTGACACAATATGTACATGTTCCCCAATTGGCCGATAATTTGAGGCCTTTCGGTATCCGTCAGGTGAACGGGAGTTTCTTCCGGCGACGGGGATGGTTTTCGGGTCAACGGCTGTCCGTAGGTTTCAGAACGTTCGAAGATCGTGGGTGTGGAAGGGATTACGTCGCGGACATAACGGCGTCTGACGGGCTGTGAGGGGGGCGAAAATACATGAACAGTCTGTTTCAAGGTCTTATGGACGACGGCGGCAATGGCCCTGAAGACCTGTTGGCCGTTTTGGAATTTGATTTCCTGTTTGGTCGGGTGAACGTTCACATCGATTTGAGCCGGGTCTATGGTGATGAAGACCAGGGCCTGGGGATATCGGCCTTTCATCAAACGCTGGCCGTAACCCTCTATGATGGCTCTTGTCACAAACCGATCTTTGATATTCCGGCCGTTCACATAAACGAACAATCGGTCGGCCCGCTTTCTGGCAAGGTCAGCCGGAGCGGCATGAACGGCGATATGGAGATCTTCCTGTCGGCTTTCCCCACTCAGTATGGACCGGCCGGTCGTCCTTCCCATGAGATGGGAAAGACGCAGGTGAGGGTCAGTGGATGCGGGAAGATGAAGAACCTCTTTTGTCCCTTCCTTCAGGCGAAAGGAAATGCCTGAAAAGGGCATGGCGGCCCGTAATACCGTATCCACAATATGATTCATTTCCGTGCGCGGGGTCTTTAGAAATTTTCTCCGTGCGGGAATATTGAAAAACAGATTCCTTATTTCGATGATGGTACCGGGCGGGGCGCCCACTTCCTCGATGGCCAGCAGTTTTCCACCGGAGACTCTGACGCGGTTTCCCAGAAGCGCCATTTGAGGCAGGGACGTGATCTGCATTCGGCATACCGCCGCCATGCTGGGGATGGCCTCCCCTCTGAAGCCAAGAGATGTGACTTTCGCCAGGTCCGAGGCACTTCTTATTTTGCTGGTGGCGTGTCTTTCGAGACAGAGGAGAAGATCGTCTCTGCCCATGCCGAAGCCGTTATCCGTGACTTTGATGAGGCCTTTCCCCCCCCTGTCTATTTCCACGGAAATTCTATCGGCTTTTGCATCGATGCTGTTGTCGATGAGTTCCCTGACAACGGAGGCCGGCCTTTCAATGACTTCGCCCGCGGCGATCTGGGAGGCAACTTTCTCCGGGAGAATTCTGATGGTGTTCATAAGTAGAGCAGTTTTTCATCCACATCGAAGTGAGGGCTGGTGGCCGGGGCTTTAAAGATCCTGGGGAAGGATCTTTTTCCCTTTGCAATGAGGAGGTTTTGGGCGCCCATGGGATCAAAATGAAGGCAGGGAGTTGATTCGGGGTGTTTCATGAAATCATGGACCAACCGACGGGAAAGGTCTACCATCCCCGCAAGATATTCGTGGAAAACGCGATCCCGTGTACCCCGGGGCTCAAAGAAAAGGTCGTGGGTTGTATAGAGGTAGTCTGAAAATTTAACGGTCTGGGTAAAAACACGCTTTTTGGTTTTAAGACGGTTCTTTTTCTTCCCCCCGAGGAGCTTCAACAAATCATCGCACACCTGGTGATCCATGTTGAGGACACCGTTGGCAATACTGGTGTAGCCGGTTCCGATCAAATAGTCGGATCGTATTTCCCAAAACAGATGCCCCATCTTTCCCTTGCCCGGATAAGCGCTGATGAGGTTTGGAATGAAATAATTATGAGCGATAACATCGGCGGCCAGGTGTGATAGAAAGCCTAACGCATAGGACAACTCCCGATCGTCGCTTGCGTCCGCCAGGAACTTGAAGCCTCCCTCCCAGTTGTGGGGCGCACCCGAGCGCTTTTTCTTCCCTTTACCGATGAAAAAATCGGCTGAAAGTGACCCATAGAGGTATTCAATGGGATAGGCTTTAAGAATTCTGCCGATGGATGGCAGCAGTTGATAAGCGGCATCGAGGGAGCCCAATGCAATGGCGGTGTGAACGCCCGGCCCCCACGCCAAAGCGTTTTCCGGTCGTAGAAGTTGTATAACAAGATAAACGGCAAAAAAAACCACAAACTTCAAAAAAAGCGTCATAAAAACCTCTGACCACTCCTGGCGGTTTGCCGGCGAAAGAAAAAAATAGTCACCGCCCAACGGACCTTATACTAACATAATGCTTTCAAGGGCACAATGCTTTAGTTTTCACAGAACAACTCAAAATTCTATAAATTTATTGTAAATTTTTAAAATAAGACGCCCTTTTTTTCTGTCAAGGCGTTTTATCAGTTCCAGCGTTTTTGCTGAATTTCCGTTTTTCTTGACACATAATTTTCGGTGGGTTACACCTCCAGGGTATTGATGCAGTAGATGTTCATTGCATGGATTCATAAGCGTTACGCTCAGTATGGCTTGTGGCGGGTTCGGGATCGAAAAAAATAGCAAAATCAAAAAAAGCGTTCAAGAAGGGTTCAATGAAGAAATGTTGCCAAAACCGGTCCCCAGTAACAGACCCGTAAAAGAAAAAATCGCCTGGGCCGAGTCCTGTTTTGAGGAAAGTGGTCTCCTTTTTTTGAAAGAGCAAGAAATCGTGGGCCTTTTGTCTCAGTTCAAATCCGCGTCAAAGGTTTCCAGACAGCAGATGGACGCGTCCGGAGTGGTGGCGCTATGCAGGGAATGTGACCAGGAAGAGGGTGGCTCCTGTTGCGGCAAAGGACTTGAAGACCGCTATGACGCGTGGCTTTTGCTGATCAACAGGCTTCTGGGCGTGGAATTTCCTCGAGAACGTCAACAGGCGGACGGTTGTTTTTTCCTGGGCGAAAAGGGCTGTTTGTTAATAGCGCGGCATGTGATCTGTATCAATTATGTGTGTAAGAAAATCACGGACAATATTCACCCTTCTATTATTAACGATCTTCGAGAAGTGGAAGGAAGGGAAATAAATTCCCTTTTCATGCTGAACGAACAGGTTAAACGCACTTTTAGAAAATGGATGGATCAACAAAAAACAGTCTGAAAAAAATGGCCGAGTTTTTTGACGCCAGGCAGGTTGGGGACGTGGGGCCTCTCGGGTTCAGGCGGTCCACGAACCTGAAAACCCTTTTGGCCTGCACAAAACGTTTGATTGCGGAGAAGATCATCAGACCGGGCCGAAGCGCTTTTCTGGATCTCGGATGTGCCGACGGCAGGGTCAATCTCTTTTTCAGCTATCTGACGCGTTTCTCTGTTGGCGTTGAACTGGATGAATGGACTTTGGATGAATATGGTCCTCTCCGAAAGGAACTGGAGGAAACTTTAAAGACGTCGGAAAATGTCCTTCCAAAGGAAAATGTCTCCCTGTTTCAAGGAGATGCAACGGATCAAGCGGTTCATGACCGGATTTTTCAGGAAACAAGTATGGAAATTGCCGATTTCGATCTTTTTTATACTTACTTGATCATGCATGAGGAGTTCGCACACATGCTGTCCGAAAAGGCAAAAAAAGGGGCCATTTATATGGTGTACGGCCTTCACAAAATATTGCCGCGGTACAAGGGTTTTCGGCTCATGAAGGAGCTCAGTCCCATGGAAGGGGTGCTGGCGCTTTATAAGAAAGAGTAGGGGCTTGATATAAGGGGAAAAATCATGGACATCACCTTTTTAGGAACCGGCGGCGCCTGGGGGGTGCCGGAAATGAACTGCAACTGTGCCATTTGCCGGGAAATGCGAGCCCATGAGGAACGGCGGGATCGCACTTCCATTCTTTTAACTGAAAATGATGCAACCCTGCTGATTGATTGCGGCCCCGATGCCAGGGAGCAGTTGTCGCGGAACAGTGTAACAAGAATCGATGGGGTTCTGATCACCCATGAACACAATGACCATTACATCGGGCTGGACGAGCTTTTTGCGTATAAAAGGGTGCTGCCCAAAGAAGACTTTTCCCCCATTCCGGTCTATTCAACCTCTAAAACCCGTGAAGTGATTGAGGCAAGGTTCGCCTATTTGGAAAAACTGGGGGTTATTCGGTTCGTGGAGATCGAACCTGAACGGTGGTTTGAGCAGGGTCCTTTTCGGGTTTTCCCCTTTAAAACGGATCACGGAGATTTTGCAAAAGGTTCGGTGGGGTTTATGGTCCAGGGTCGGGATCGTTCCGGCGATGAGGTGAGGATTTTGTATACCTCTGATTTTGCGGATATTCCCAACATGCCTTCAGCGTTGGAGGGGTGTGATTACGTGATTATGCAGTCTTTCTGGTTGAACGAGCCGGTTGAAAACCGCCCGAGCCATATGAGTTTTCAAAATGCCATTGATTACATAAAACGGCTCAAGCCTTTGAAGGAAACCTTTCTGGTTCATATGGGAGATGCGGACAGGGTTCCGGGGGATCCCGCGAATCACATGGCCAAGAAATACGAGCCCAAAAATCCGTTGAAGCCACCCCATGAAAAAGATCCATACCCCATTCCCGGAAACCAGTTGCAATGGCAGAAAACCGTGGACCGAATCCTTTTGGATTATGATGTTCCCCACAAAGTTACCGTGGCGCAAGATGACCTGACGGTTCAAGTCTGATTCTGAGCATTTCCGCGGGAGTTGAAGCAGTATGGCGGTTTGCTCCTTATAAACAGGCCCTAACCTCTGAAAAAGGGGTTGAACTTTCTTTCCTGCCCAATGGTGCTGTGAGGGCCATGGCCCGGATAAACCCGCAATTCATCCCCCAGTGGAAAGATCTTTTCCCTGACGCCCTGGATCAGCAACTGGTGGTCGCCGCCGGGAAAGTCCGTCCGTCCGATGGAGCCGGCAAACAGGGTGTCTCCGGTGAACACGGCGCCCGGTGCATGGAAGCAGACCCCTCCTGCGGAATGGCCCGGCGTGTGAATTACGGAAAGGGTGAACTTTCCCCACGAAATAGTCTGGCCTTCAAAGAGATTCCCATCAGCGGGAAAACCAAGCGCGTCCGCATCCGAAGGGTGTATCCATACCGGGGCTTTGGTGATTTCTTTCAGTTCCCGTGCCCCACCCACGTGATCTATGTGGCCATGGGTGATGAGGATATGGCGAATGTTCAACCCTAACTTGGAAATTTCCGTGACAATGCGAACGGCTTCATCCCCCGGGTCAATGACCAGCCCCTCTTTGGTCTGATCGCAACCCAGAATATAGCAGTTGGCCTGGTAGGGACCGACCGCGATTTTTCTCAGCATAATGATTTCCTTACTCTACTTGGTTGGTGGCTTACCGGCATACGCCGCAGCGAACACACTCTCCCACCCTGCAAATATCCGATAACCTGCCCTCGAGTGCCAGGCGGTATTCGGTCTTGAGATGTTTTTTCGTAATTCCGTGATCAATAAAATCCCACGGCAGAAGTTCATCCAGGTCCTTTTCCCGGTAAACGAAAAAATCAGGGTTTATCTGAGAAAGCTGCATGGCTTTTTTCCAGTTGCCGTTCAGCTTATGAGCGCTCAACAGTATGGTACTGACCCGTCTGTCCCCAAGAGAAAGCAATGCCTGTATATAGGCCCATTTGGGAACGTCTGAATTGACCATAATGCCGCCGGCTTTAACCAGTTTTTTTTTCAGTTGCTGCTGCTTTTTTTTTAGGGACCCGACCTCCTCCATTGCATGCCACTGAAACGGCGTAAAGGGCTTTGGAATAAAGCAATTGACACTGAGTTTAATGCGTCCGATTCTTCCCCGGGCTGAGGATTCCTTGACCATCCGGTGTTTGATCTTCTTAACCAGTTCAATCATTTCATCCATATCACGCGGGGTTTCGGTGGGAAGCCCCATGAGAAAATAAAGCCTGATGGAAAAATCGCTCACATGGGCGATCATCCGGACGGCCTCAAGAATCTGCTTCTCGGTCAAATGTTTATTAATGATGTTTCGAAGTCTCTGACTCCCAGCCTCAGGCGCAATGGCGATGCTTTTTTGCCCTGATTGTTTCAGATTTTCCAGAAATTCCCGCGTGACGTTTTCAGCCCTCAGAGATGAAACGGAAAACCTGCCTCCATTGCGGCAGATCATGCCGATTACTTCTTCTATTCCCGGTGCGTCTGATACGGCAGCACTCACCAGACCTACCTGGGAGCATCTTTTAAGAGCCTCGTTAACGCCATTATGAAGCTTGGATTCTTCGTAAACCCGTGGCGGTCGGTAAACATAACCTGCTGCACAGAAACGGCAGGCATGGCCGCAACCCCTGCCCACCTCCACAAGGATTTTACTGCCGAATTCCGTGTCCGGTGTGGTAATGCACGAAAGCGGCATTCCCGTATCGGTGAAGCCCCCTTTGGGAGAATAGACTGAACGTACACGCTCCGGCACGCTTTTTTCCAACGGATGGAAATATTTAAGTGTTCCGTTGTTTTTGTATGCCACCTCATAGAGGGAGGGTGCGTAAAGGCCCGGCACGTCTCTTGCCAGATGCAGGAGCACCTCCCTTCGGTTGCCGGTGTTTTCACCAAACTCCAGAAAGGCATCCACGAATGCATTCAGGTTCTCTTCCGCTTCGCCCAACAGGAAGAAATCAACAAAGGGCGCTAAGGGCTCAGGGTTTAGAAAAGATGCAACACCGCCAACCATGACGAAAGGGTCTTTCTCTGTCCTTTCTTTCGACAGGAGTGGAATCTTCCCCATTTCCAATATTTGAAGAACATTGGGGTAATCGTTTTCAAAGGAAATTGAGAACGCCGCCAGATCAAAGTTCTTGAGTGGCGTCTGTGATTCCAAGGAAACGAGAGACCCTTCTGAACGAAGGTATAATGCCATTTCTTCCCCGTCGGGCAGGAAAAAACGCTCGGCCACCACATCCGTTCGATCATTTAAGAGCTGATAAACGATCTGAAGTCCCAGATTTGACATGCCCAATCGGTATTGGTTGGGGAACGCTAATGCAACGGGCAGTTTCCCCCCCCAATCCTTAAAAATGGTGCCCTCTTCTTTAGCCAGTTTGGCGCGGTAAAGGGAGGTGATGTCATCAGACATGGGTCTGGAAATCCTTTCAGCGTGGATGCATTTAAATGGGCTAATCCGCCTTTACTCTTAAGAACGTCGGGTAATCCAGACTATCCTTGATGCGGAATTTATCAAAAAAACTTTTCTTCTTTTTCTTATCAAAATCTTCTTTCAGCGAATTGTCGGGGTTGGATCCCAATCTGGCGAACGTCGGTGTATCCAGGCTCACGCCATCTTTTTTTACGGTCCATTCCTCTTCAATATCCTCAATGGTGACATCTCTTAAATTGACGACGTTTCCATAATCCTGAATGGATTTTTTCTGAATTTCATTGTTAAACGCCACAACGCGACCGGTTCCCTTTTTCTCCTGCGGACTATCTATCCCCGTGGCGACCACAGTGACCTGAATTTCATCTCCCATATTGTCATCATAGACGAGGCCCCAGAATACCTCCGCATCTTTGGCTTCTTCTTTGATATAGCTGGAAGCCTCATCCACTTCTTCCATGGTCATGTCGGAAGGCCCGGTCAGGTTCATCAACAAACCTCTTGCGCCTTCAATGGAAATGTCCTCCAGAAGAGGGCTGTTAATCGCCTGTTGTGCGGCATCAACGGCCCGTTTTTCACCGGATGCCCGGCCCATGCCCATAATGGCGGTTCCATTTCTTGACATCACTTTTCTGACATCGGCAAAATCAAGATTGATAAACCCGCTGCTCATTATCAAATCCGAAATCCCCTTGACGGCCTGAAGCAGAACATCATCCGCTTTGGCGATCAGTTCCTTGAAAGAGGTGGTCTTTTCTCCGATGGTTTTGAGTCGTTCATTGGGGATGACAATAATGCTGTCAACCTCCTTTTTGAGTTCTTCAATTCCCTCCAAAGCCTGTTTCATCCGTTTTTCGCCTTCGAACTTGAACGGTTTGGTGACGACCGCCACGGTGAGCGCATCGTTTTCTTTGCTCTCCCGTGCCGCCACGGGAGAGGCACCGGTGCCCGTTCCACCGCCCATTCCGGCTGTGATAAAGACCATGTCGGAACGATCCAGTGCTTCCCGGATTTCATGAAGACTTTCCTCGGCGGAATTCCTGCCGATTTCCGGATCTGCGCCGGCACCCAGGCCCATGGTGATTTCAGGGCCCAACTGAATTTTTCGGGTGCAGGACGATCGATCCAGATCCTGGCAATCCGTATTGGCCACTATAAATTCCACCCCTCTGAGATCGGAATTGATCATGTTGTTTATGGCATTTCCGCCCGCGCCGCCGATGCCCAGAACCTTAATCCTGGCATGATAGGCTCCCTTTTCCACTTCATCGACAAATTCAAATTTCATTGCTCCCTCCTCTTTTGTTAAACAATATCTTTAAACCACCGTTTCATCCTGGCCATCACCAGATGAAAAATATTGGAATCCCGAATTCGAAACTTCTTTTTCTGCTTGTAGGTTTTGGCGCCGTACAGAACCAGACCCACGGCCGTGGCATACATAGGCTTGTTAATCAGGCCAACAAGTCCTTTGATTTCAGTAGGATAGCCCACACGGGCCGGGGCGCTGAATATCTGTTCGACCATTTCACTGATGCCCGGGAGTTCGGCGGACCCCCCGGTTACGACTACGCCCGAGCTGGCGAGTTCATCGTATCCCGAACGGACCAACTCCTGGTAAATGAGTGTGAAAATCTCTTCAACTCTCGGCTCCAAAATTTCTCCCAGAATTTGCCTGGAGAGCGTCCTCGGCTTGCGGCCCCCAACGCCCGGGACTTCAATGGTTTCATCCTTGCCGATCATGCTTGAAAGCGCCGCCCCGTACTTGATTTTAATTTTTTCAGCTTCCAGTTTGGGTGTTCTGAGGCCCACTGCAATGTCGTAGGTCAGGTTGTCGCCGCCCAGCGCCAGAACGGATGTGTGTTTTATGGCGCCCTTGGAAAACAGCGCCAAATCGGTGGTTCCCCCTCCGAAATCGATCAGCGCTACACCCAGGTTCCGTTCTTCTTTTGAAAGGACTGCTTCGCTGGATGCCAGGGATTCCAGTACAATGTCATAGACATCCAGGCCGGCCCTGTTGGCGCACTTGATGATGTTCTGTGCGGATGTCACGGCACCGGTAACGATGTGGACTTTCGCTTCCAGGCGAACACCCGACATGCCCAAAGGGTCCATGATGCCGTCCTGATCATCGACAATAAATTCCTGAACCAGCGTATGGATGACTTCGCGGTCCATGGGGACGGCCACTGCGCTCGCCGTTTCGATGACCCGTTCAATATCCTTTTTTGTCACCTCCTTTTCTTTTAGAGCAATGACGCCCGGTTTATTAACCCCTTCAATGTGCCCGCCCGCGATACCCGCATAAACTGAACCGATTTCGCACCCGGCCATGGTTTCAGCCTCTTCTATGGCCGCCTTGATGGAATCCACGGTATTTTCAATATTGATGACCACTCCTTTTCTGAGACCATCTGAAGGATGACTCCCCATTCCGATGATTTCCAGGCCGTCAGCGCGCACTTCCCCCACCACGGCACAGATTTTGGTGGTACCGATATCCAGGCCTACAATAATGTCCATACCCATAAAAAATTACCTCATCCCTCAAACCTGATTTTTTTTAAAAGAGACAATTGCGCCGTCCACATGGTTCAGATCAATCTGGGTTACAAGGTTGATCTTTCCTGACTCGTTTAAGTGTTTTGTGATCTGTTTCAGCTCCGCCATATTGCGCGCCGCATTCTGCCGGGAAATTCGGATCGCGGCTTGAAAGTGATTGAAAAATAAATAAATCCCATCATTTTGAGTCAAATGTATTTCGGACAGATTCCGTAGGGACCAAAGGTCTTCTTCCCCTCTCAGCACATTCAGCACCTGAGCGGTTTGATCCAGTTTTTCTTTTTGATTGAGATCTTTTATGGAAAGGCCTGTCAAAATGGGAAAATCCATCTCATCGGAGGGCAATACCGCTTTAAACAGCTCCCCCTGTCTGTTCATGTAAAAGAACTGATCCATCAAGACCAGCATTACCGGCTCATGTTTTTCCACCTGTATGATCAAGGTATCCGGAAATCTCCTTTGCACGGTGGCGGTTCTGACCCACGGGTGTTGCTCCAGCTTTTTTTTCAAAGATCCGAGCTTGAGGCCCAGTAATCCCTGTTCAGAGGTCAGTCCGCAGGCCTGAAGCAGCTCATTTTTGATGTCTTCATCAACCCCATGAAATTCCACATGTTTCAACCTCATGTAGGGAGAGGTGAGCAGGTAATTGTACAGCATGACAAAAGTCAGGCTGATCGCCGTCAAAACAGACAGGAACAAAAAGACCTTCAGCATCCCCGAACCGATGTCCCGTAGAAGGCCTGCAACCGGTATCCTTAAAGGTTTTCGTCTGTTAAGAGGAACGTTGCTCCGAACTCGATTTCTTTTAGGATTCATTTTCATCCAAGAATTTTCCATTACGGCCTGATCTGACACTCGTTTCAGGCCTATGCTTATTTCCCCAGAATCCTTATTTCGGGTTCCAGATCTATGCCCGCCATCCGTTTGACCTCAGAACGTACCAGTTGCATGAGAGACAGAATATCCTTCGCCGTGGCGCCCCCGATGTTCACAATCCAGTTGGCATGTTTTTCGGAAATCATGGCGCCGCCGATCTTCTTTCCCTTGAGCCCTGCTTGTTCAATGAGCCTGCCGGCCCCCGGATTTGAAAACGGGGCACCGTTAGGATTTTTAAACACGGAGCCGGCACTGGGATATTTAATCGGTTGCGTCTCTTTTCGTGTTTTGAGAAATCCCCCTATTTTTTCAGCCACCGCTTCAGGGCTCTCCTGTTTCAGGCAAAAACAGGTGTTCGTTACCACTCGCCCTGTTTCTCCATGAAGGCGTCGATATGAGAATTTGAGTTCTGATCGCTTGGCTTCAACCTGATTGCCCACCTCTGTCACGAACTGAACGGCCTTGATTTTTTCGTTAACTTCTTTTCCGAAAGCGCCGGCATTCATGACCACCGCGCCACCAACGGTTCCGGGGATACCGGCCAGAAATTCCAGGCCTGACAAACCTTCCAAGCGGCACCAACGGATCAAATCAGTGAGGCGAACGCCGCCGCCAGCCCATATGTGCGGCTTTTGAGCAATCTTCTCGATTTTTGCAAGTGACCCTTTCAAAAGAATCATAACTCCGTCGACGCCGTCGTCTTTAACCAGCAAATTGCTTCCCCCGCCCAAAATGGCGTAGGGGATGCTCTCGATTGAAAGGTACATAATGACCTTTTTGAGCGTTTTGATGTCACGGGCCTCCCAAAGGACTTCAGCGGGTCCACCCACCTGATATGTGGTGAGTCGATGCATGGGATAATGGAACCTTATCCCTTCACCCGCCAGTTGTTCAAATGCTGCCGATTGACGACTGTCCATGGATTATCAGCTGTTAGCGTTTAGCTATTAGCCGTCAGCTTAACGCTAATGGTTAACGGCATATTTCTTCAGGAAGCGCTCGCCTTCCTCGTAAATGTTGCCGGCACCCAGTGTTAAAACAAGATCTCCCGGATTCACTATTTTTTCCAACATGGGTACGACCGCCTCCAAATCCGGGCATAAAAGGACTTCTTTGTGTCCGTGTTCCTTGATGCCCTTGACCAGGTTTTCCTCATTAATGTTCTCAATGGGGTCTTCTCCAGCGGGGTAAATGGGCGTTACCATCAACACATCAGCATCGTTAAAAGAGATTAAGAACCTGTCCAGCAAGGCCTGGGTTCGGGTGTATCGGTGCGGTTGGAAAACGACAACCAAGCGTTTTTCGGACCAGCAGGTTTTTACCGTTTTTAGGGTCGCCATGATTTCGGTTGGATGATGTCCGTAGTCATCCATGAACAAAACCCCGTTTTTCTCTCCTTTGACCTGCAAACGTCTTGCAAGACCGCCAAGGGCTGTGAGCCCTTCACGGATGACACCCATTTCAAGATCAAGTTCAAGTCCCACGGCGGTGGCCGCCAAGGCGTTCAAAACATTATGTTCACCGGGCATTCCCACGGAAATTCGGCCCATGGATTGATTCTGGTAAATGACTTCAAGGCTGGTGCCCCACGTTTCGTTTTTCAGATCTTTTCCCCTGAGATCAGCCTGGGTGCTCATGCCGTAAGTAATGTATCTTTTCCTGAGCTGAGGTATAATGCCTTGAATTTCTTCGTTATCCTGGCAAAGGATGGCGGCGCCGTAAAAGGGAATTTTATTGATGAAATCCACGAAAGTGCGTCGAATGGCCGCCATGCTGCCATAGTGGTCCATGTGCTCGTGATCGATGTTGGTTACCACTGCGATGGTGGGGGAGAGAGCCAAAAAGGAGCCGTCACTTTCGTCCGCTTCGGCCACCAGGACATCTCCCTGCCCCAGTTTGGCATTGGAACCGCCCCAGATATCAAGGCGCCCGCCGATGACCACGGTAGGGTCAAGCGCCCCCTGCGTCAAAATGGAGGCGACCATGGATGTTGTGGTGGTTTTGCCGTGGGCTCCCGCGATGGCCACGCCAAATTTAAGCCGCATGAGTTCCGATAACATTTCAGCCCTAGGAATGACGGGAATATAGCGGTCTTTTGCTTCCAGCAGTTCCGGATTTTGAAGGCCGACCGCGGAAGAGTAGACCACCACGTCGGCTTGCAGAATGTTGTTGCGTTCATGACCCTTGAAAATGTGACATCCCAGTTTCGAGAGCCTTCGGGTGGCGGCGGAATCCTTTAAATCGGAACCGCTCACGATGTATCCCAGGTTGACCAGAAGTTCGGCCAGACCGCTCATTCCGATGCCTCCGATGCCCACAAAATGGATATGTTTTGCTTTGCCGAATTGTTTCATGTCCCTGTCCTGCCCGTTAGCTTTAAGATATGATCCACAATAATCCGGTCTGCATCCGGACGGCTGAATGTGTGAGCGGCTTTACCCATCCTTTCTAACTGCCGCGGATGGGCCATGTAGGTTGACAAGGTATTTGCCAGCTTTTCGCCGGTCAGATCCTGTTGAAGGATCATTTCCGCTCCGCCGGATCGGACCAGGGCGCTGGCATTGGTTTCCTGATGCCCATTGGTTGCGTAGGGGTAGGGGATGAGAACCGAAGGCTTCCCCATGGCCGCCAGTTCAAACAGGGTCGTTGCGCCGGCGCGGCTGACCACCACGTCCGCTTGGTGATAGGCTGACGCCATATCTTTGATGAAGGGAAGCACTTTCCCTTCAAATTCAGGGCCTTCGAACCCCATGGCCCGGTAGTCTTCGAGCACCCTTCGGTAATCCTGTTTCCCCGTTTGGTGTATAAGTTCGATGTTTTTCCCCGATTCTTTCAAAATGCCATAAGCCTTTACAAAGGCCTCGCTAACGGCTCGAGCGCCCTGGCTGCCTCCCACCACCAGAACTGTGAAGCTGTCCTTTGCAGTGAGTGGATTCCGCTGAGGTGAAAGGAGTTCGCGCCTCACGGGATTGCCCGTGAGGATGCTATCCTTGAAATAGGGTGCGCTTTCCGGAAAGGAGACAAAAATACGATCCACCACCCGAGCCAGTAAGCGGTTGGTCAGACCCGGACAGGAGTTCTGTTCATGGATGGCGGTGGGCACCCCCAGGAGCCGGGCAGCCAGGCAGAAAGGTCCTGCGGAATATCCTCCAACGCCCATTACCACTGACGGTTTGAAATCTCTGATGATCCACATGGACTGAAGAAGACTTTTGGGCAGCATGCCCAAAACAGCGAGCCCTTTCTTCCATCCGCGGCCCTTCATCCCCTCCACATCAATAAAGACAACCGAAAACCCGTAGCGGGACAGGATTTCCGACTCCATCCTTTTTCGACCCACCACAAAGAGAACAGCCGTGTTTTCGCATCTCGCTTCCAATTCCCTGGCAATGGCAATCCCCGGAAACAGATGTCCCCCGGTGCCACCTCCGGCGATGATGCATCGAATACGCTGTCCTCTGTCCTCCGTCATCCGTCAGTTCAGTTCCTAGAAGAAATGTTTAACAGAACCCCGATACCCGCCAGGGTCATCACCAGGGATGAACCCCCATAGCTGATAAGGGGAAGCGTGAGTCCTTTTGTGGGCAGTAACCCCAGAACCACGGCCATATTGACAACGACCTGAAGACCTAGAAAACAGGTCAACCCGAGAGCCAGATAGCTGCTGTAAAGGTCTTTGCTGTTAAGGGCGACGCGTATGCCGGCCATGATGAGAACCCCAAAGAGCACGATAGTAGCGGATACACCGATAAAGCCGAGTTCTTCTCCCATGATGGACAAGGCGAAATCCGTATGGGGTTCGGGCAGATAAAAAAGTTTCTGTTTGCTGTTGCCCAAACCTGCCCCGAAAATGCCCCCCGAACCGAATGCCAGAAAAGAGT
Organism: Desulfatiglandales bacterium; assembly: GCA_963663335.2. Classification (GTDB taxonomy): domain Bacteria; phylum Desulfobacterota; class DSM-4660; order Desulfatiglandales; family Desulfatiglandaceae; genus NaphS2. The sequence continues at coordinate 3,131,356 of CAXXLN010000002.1, forward strand.
GTATGATTTGAAAACCGATTCCCTGCGGATCATCCCAGGGATTCAGGAAAGCCAGCCACCGCTTGATCCTGTATTCGGCATTCCAGACCAGATATACGAAAACCGGTGCTGCAATCAGAAAAAGGCCAAAAAGCTGCAGGACCCTGACGCCTCCCACAAACAGCAATACCAGTGTCCAGGTGCCGATAATGACCGCTGTTCCGAGGTCCGGTTGCAGATAGATGAGCACCATAAAGGTTCCCACCACCAGTAAATGGGGCAGCAAGCCTTTGGTGAATAGTTCCAGATCCGATCCTTTTTTGCTCATGGAATAGGCCAGGTAAACAGCCAGGGAAAATTTTACCATTTCAGACGGCTGAAAGGAAAATCCCGCCACATTCATCCATCGGTAAGCACCACCCACCTTACGGCCCAGACCGGGAACAAAAAGGAGCACCAGTAGAAGGGCGCTGACCGCCAATAAAGGATACACGAGTTTTTTGTAAAGTGTGCAGGGGATATAGCGTGTGATCAACATTGCTGCAATCCCGATAGCACAAAACAGGATTTGTCTTTTCAGATAGAAATTGCTGTCTCCGAAACGGTGTTCGGCAATGTTGCTGCTGGCGCTGTAAACCATTAATAACCCCATGCCGATCAGAAGAATGACCGGAATGAGGATCATGAGGTTGTATCCTTCATATATTTTTGGTTTATCGGCCACTTAACACTTCCTCCACGGCAGCCTTGAAAGCCCTGCCACGGTGATTGTAATTTTCAAACATATCAAAGCTTGAGCAGGCCGGCGCCAGCAGCACCACATCCCCACTTTCGGCCAGGCGAAAGGCTCTGGATACCGCATCCCGCATGTTTTCGGCTAAAGAGTAGGGGATTTCATCGGTGAAGGCTTCGGCCAGAAGGTTTCCCGCCTCGCCCATGAATACTGCTCCTTTTACGGTGCCTCTGCACGCTTGAACCAGGGGCTGGTAGTCGGAACCTTTGTGCCGGCCTCCGGCGATGAGGATTAAGGGTTTGTCAAAACTCTTTACGGCCCGAATGGCCGCATCCACATTGGTGGCTTTTGAATCGTTATAAAATTGAATCCCTTTCAGCAGGGCCGGAGGATAATGTGTTCCGATTCGTTCCAGCCGGTCGGGAAGCCCTTTGAATTCGTCGATGGTCTTTTGAACGGCTTCAGGAGATAGATTAAGGGCTCGTCCCACCAGGACAACGGCGAGTAGGTTTTCCAGATTATGTGAACCTGACAGGGAAAAGGCATTTAAATTGAAACGGTTTTTTCCCGTTATGGCTGAAAATTCCTTTTCCTTTTCGATGTGAGCGTCTACCCCCATATCTTCTTCTAATCCGTAACGGAAAAGAGTTGTGCCTTCGGGTGGGATGAGGGTTGAAAGTACCGGGTCATCAGCATTAAGGATGACCGTTTGTCCTTGCCCCTGGTTTTCAAAAATCCTCAGTTTTGACTGAATGTAGGCTTCGTAATTTTCATACCGATCCAGGTGATCCGGTGATATATTCAGAATAACGGAGATTTCGGGGCAGAAGTCCTCTGTGGTATCCAGTTGAAAACTGCTGACTTCCACCGCCAGATAGTCCGCCTTCTTTCTCCGGGCCAGATAGGCGGACAAGGGGGTGCCGATGTTGCCTCCCACAAAGACGTCATGGCCCCCGTTTTCAAGCATTTCTCCTATAAATGAGGTCACGGTGGTCTTGCCGTTTGTTCCGGTAACGGCGATCATGGGGGCGTCAACATACCGGGCGGCCAGTTCCATTTCTCCCACAACGGGAATTTGGTTCTGGATTGCCGCGCGAATAAACGGCGTATTCAGGGGAGCACCGGGGCTCACAACGATGGCATCAACGCTCAGCAAGCGCTCCTTTCGGTGTCCTCCGGTTTCAAGCATAACGCCCAGCGCTTCAAGTTTTTTTAAGAATTCCAGGTTCAACTGAGATCTGTCTTTGATATCGGTTACAATGACTTCTGCACCCTCTTGGGCCAGCCATCTGGCAGCCCAGTACCCGGATGTGCCGAGGCCCACCACCAGAAATCGGGACGTGTGAATGTTCAGCAGGGATTTTGGATTTTGAGCATTCATCACTCTAATTACCTTAATTTAAGGGTGCCGATAGACAACAGGGCCAGGATAATCGCTATAATCCAGAAGCGTACGATGACTTTGGGTTCGGGCCATCCTTTCAATTCAAAATGGTGATGGATGGGGGCCATTCTGAAAATCCGTTGGCCTCCCGTCAGTTTGAAATAAGCCACTTGAAAAATAACGCTCAGTGCCTCAAACACAAACAGCCCCCCCACCAGAATGAGGACCAGTTCCTGCTTCGTGATGACGGCAACGGTCCCCAATAAGGCGCCGAGGGGAAGGGACCCCACGTCCCCCATAAAGATTTCCGCGGGATAGGCGTTATACCAGAGGAAACCCAGACCCGCGCCCACCGCTGCACCGCAGAGGATGGAGATTTCACCGGCGCCCGGAAGATAGGGGATCTGAAGATAGGATGCAATTTTCATATGTCCGGCTAAATAAGCGAAAATCAGGTAGCAGGCAAAGGCCACAATCAACGGACTGATGGCCAGTCCATCCAATCCGTCGGTCAGGTTGACTGCATTGGAAGTCCCCACGATGATAAAAACGGCCAAGGGGATATACCCCCATTTAAGATCAGGTGCGAAATTTTTCAAAAAGGGGACATTGAGTCTTGAGTCAAATTCAGGGGAGAAATATAGCGCGAGCGCCACCACCAGGGCGCCGATGATCTGAAGGGTGAATTTGGTTGAAGCGCTCATGCCATTGCGGTTTTTTCCCGTTACTTTTGAATAATCATCCACGAAACCGATACCACCGAAGAACAGGAGCACAAAAACGGTCAGTTGAATATAGTGGTTAAAAGGGTCTGCCCACAAAAGGGTTGCCACGATAATGGCCGGGAGAATCAGACACCCCCCCATGGTGGGGGTGCCGGCTTTGGCCTGATGGTCCGGTGGGCCATCTTCCCGGATCCGTTCCTTAATCTGCAAAGCCCGCAGATTCTTGATGCCCCAGGCGCCTACAATGAAACAGAGGACCAGGCCCGTCAAACTGGAAAGGATTGTCCTGAAGGTAATGTACCTGAATACATTGAGCCAGGAAAAATCCGAATGGAAGAGATATATCAGTTTGAAAAGCATCTGTTTTGAACCTGATCTTGCACGGTACAATCTTTGTTGTTGGTCGCTGCGATGACAACATTTATGAATTTTTCTATGCCAAAGGGTTTATCGAGGCGGGTTACGATCTGCGGCAGATCTTTGTCCATGAGCCGTTGATCCGAAGGATTTCCCGTCATGATGATAATTTTTTCTTCCCGTCCCGTCTGGTGCATGCTTTTCAACATGCTCACCCCGTCCAGGCGGGGCATGTTGATATCGGTTATCACCAGATCAAAATGGCTTTTCGCCAGTTTTTCCAGGGATTCCTGGCCGTCACTGGCCAGGCTTACTTCAAACCCGCGGTGCAACAGCACTTCCGACAACAGAAACCGAATGCCCTTTTCATCGTCGACCAACAGTACCTTGATTGGCTTTTTCATTTCACCCCTTCCCCCTGTTTTGATGAATAAAATTCGTCTTTAAGAATCCTCAGATCGCAATCCAAAATGCATTTGAAGGCCTTCGGAAACTTTTTCAAATTGCATCTTTCTGGAGCCTTTCAAAAAAATCATATCTTTTGGTTTGAGTTTCTGAATTATGGTTGCAGTCAATTCGTCATGGGTTTTCGAAATGACAACACGACTTGAAGGCATGCCCGCGGCCATGGCGCCCTCTTGCATAGTTTTTGCGTGGCTTCCCATGATGAAGAACCACGAAGCGCCCGATCGGGCGACCCGGCGACCTGCTTCCCGGTGAGCAAGGATGGCGGCCTCTCCCAGTTCCAGCATATCGCCCAGTCCCACAAGCAATCGTCCGTCTTTCGGCACCAGTGGCACAGCGGAATGAAGTGCTGCCCTTAAGGCGGATGGGTTGGCGTTGTAGGTGTCATCGATCAAAAGAACCTCTTCTTCAAGAGGGATGTTTTGAAACCGCCCCTTAACCCCTTCAAAGGAGCCCAGGCCTTTGACAATGTGATCCGGGGGTTCTTCAAAACAGAGGGCGATAGCGGCTGCGGCCAGTGCATTTTTAATATTGTGAATCCCCGATACGCGAAGGTGAACCGGCCAGGCGTTGTCCTCAAAAGCCAAGTCAAAACCGATCCCTTCAGATCCATGCTGTCTGATGCGAATAGCCTGAACGTCGTTTCCGTCTTCCAAGCCGAATTTGACATAGGGTCTACCGAATCGGGCGGCGTGTTTCATCAGGATTTCATCGTCACCATTTAAAATGATTTTTGCGTCAGATGAGGAATGGCCTATCATTTCCGTTTTGGCTTCAGCAACGCCGTCCATATCACCCAAGCCTTCCAAATGAGCCATTCCAATATTGAGGATAACGGCTGCATCGGGGTCTGCAATTTCAGTTAATCTGGCGATTTCACCTTTATGATTCATTCCCATTTCAAGCACGGTGCGCCGATGCTCTTTTTCGAGTTTCAGAAGCGTTACGGGCAATCCGATAAGGTTATTGTAATTGCCAGGATTTTTGAGCGTTCTGTTCCCCATTTGAAGAATCGCCGCTGTCATTTCTTTAGTGGTTGTTTTTCCAGAACTGCCCGTGATGGCGGCTACTTTGGCCCTATGTTGCCGGCGCCACCGGGCTGCCAGATCCCCCAGCGCTCTCAGCGTGTCACGAACTGTAATGACGACGGTGTTGGGCAGTTTATCGAGGGGCGTCTGAAACTCTTTTTGAACAACCACGCCGGAGGCGCCCTGCATAGCGGCCCGTGAAACAAAATCATGACCATCAAAACGGTCCCCTTTAATGGCCCAGAATACTTCACCCTGTCCGACGGTCCTTGAGTCTGAATTAAAACCTGAAAAACGCGTCTGAGGGTCGCCGTAAATCACGTGGCCTCCGATCGCCGTCGCGATTTCCTCTGAAGATATTTTCCCCCATTCAGCAGTCATTGTTTTCCCTATGTTCCGCTCATGCAAATGAGGCGGCCTGGGCCGCCACCACGCGATCATCAAAAGCCCGTTTTACTTTTCCTGTAATCTGGTAGTCTTCGTGCCCTTTTCCGGCAATGAGCACCAGGTCTTCTTTTAATGCCGCTTCAACGGCCATTCGGATGGCTTTCTCCCGTTGCAGTTCAATGAGATAATCTTTTTGGCCGGAAGCGATGACGCCCTTTTCAATTTCATGGGCAATAGAAGCGGGGTCTTCCGAGCGCGGATTGTCGGAGGTAATAAATACTTTATGGCTCTGTTTTCCCGCAATACGCCCCATTTCAATTCTTTTCCCCCTGTCCCTGTCGCCGCCACATCCAAAAACGGTCAGGATCCGTCCGCTGGTGATTTCTTTTGCCGCTCCCAGTGCCTTTTCCAGTGCATCGGGGGTGTGGGCGTAGTCCACCACAATGGTGAGCGAACGTGCGTTTGAGACCAGCTCCATTCGTCCGGGAACCCCTTTCATATTTTCTATGCCCGAAGCGATGCTCTTTAAATCCACCCCCAGAGAGATGGCCGCGGATGCCGCGGCCATAATGTTGTAAATGTCAAAATTGCCGATGAGAGAAGCGCAAATATCAATTTCATCGTTTCCTTTGAAGATGAGCCTTGCACGAAGTCCTTCCCGGCGGACGGTCATATTTTTTGCGGTCACGTCACATGAATTCTTGAGGCCGTAAGTGATGGTATCGGCCACGGACAATGTTACGAGTTCCTTTCCCCTTGGATCATCAACGTTGATGACCGATGTCATTAGGTCTTTTGGTCTGTTATCCTGGCGCTTTGTAAACAAACGGCTCTTGGCTTTGAAATAGTCGTCCATGGATTGATGGTAATCCAGGTGGTCTCTGGAAATATTGGTAAAGAGAACCGTACGAAAGGGGCAATCTACAACGCGCCCCTGAACAAGCGCATGTGAAGAGACCTCCATGACCACGTCCGTGGCGTTGTGATCAGCCATTTCCCGCAAAATTTTCATCAAATCGAGAGATTCGGGAGTGGTTACAGAGGATTTCAGAACCGAGCCGGAAATTCTGCGGTTGATTGTTCCGATGACCCCGGGCGTTCTGCCTGCGGCCACAAGTATGGATTCAAGAAGGTAACTGGTGGTGGTTTTTCCATTGGTCCCCGTTATGCCGATCAGGTTCATGTTGCGGAAAGGATGTCCATAAAATGCTACGGCCACCTTGGATAAAGCTTTGCGTGAGTCGGACACCTGAATGAATACCGGCAGTTGGTTCGATTCATAGCTGATTTTTTGGATAACAGTGTTTGGCGCCGACTCTGATAAAATGGCCGCGGCGCCTCTGGAAACGGCATCCCCGATAAAATCGTGACCATCCTGGGCATATCCTCTCATGGCTACGAACAGGTCGCCTAGCCCTATTTTTCGAGAATCGTAATTTACATGAGAAATGTCCACATTCATGTCGCCCACAAGGCCTTGGATGTTGATGTTCTCTATGAGTTCTCTTAAATGCATGGTGCTCTTTTTAAAGTTTCTACCAGTTTTCACTTCATTACATGGGGGGTTTGAAATTCACTTTTAAACTTTGAACGGTTTCTAAAGGAGAACCGGGAACCGGATTCTGTCTGATGGCCAATCCGGATCCTTCGAGACAGACTTTCAGGCCCAGGGCACGACTGCGCTTGAGGACCTCCCGCATTCCCAAGCCCGTAAAATCGGGCAGTTGTCCGGCCTGGACTGGATCAATCGGTTCCGGTGCGGGCGTGCTCGAGACAACGGTTTCGGAGGCTTTTTCCGGTCTAACTTGAGCCCGTGCCGATTGAATTTGAACATCGCCCAGCAAAGATGGATTGGGGCTGATTCTCAAGTGGTTCAGTGCCCACGAGCCCACTTCTTTGAATACGGGGCCCGCCACCAGACCGCCGTAGATATGTCCTTTGGGTTCGTCGATCATTACCAGGATAACCAGACGAGGTTTTTCCGATGGAATAAAGCCCACGAAACTTGCCACATACTTGCTTTTAGAATACCCTTTTGTTTCGGGGTCCACCTTTTGCGATGTGCCCGTTTTACCGGCAACTCGATATCCTTCGATGGCGGCTTTTTCGGCGGTCCCTTCGTCGGTGGCCACTCCTTCGAGAATAGAGGTTACCCGCCGAGCGGTTCTGGCTGAAATGGCCCTTCTCACCACCTTTGGAATATTCTCAAAAGTGGTCTTTCCTGATTCATCAACAATTTTTGAAACAACATATGGACGCATCAGTTTACCTCCATTTGCGATGGCTGCCATGGCCATTGCCAATTGTAATGACGTGCAGGTCATTCCCTGCCCAAAATAGAGAGTCGCTTGATCGATTTCCCTGGCGTTTTTCGCATCTCTGATAAACCCGCCACGTTCGCCCATAAGATCTATTTCCGTTTTTTCCCCAAACCCGAAATTTCTTAGATACTTGGTAAATTTTCTGTATCCCAGCTTCTGGCCCAGCTTGATGGCCCCGATATTGCTCGAATAGACAACAATATCGGCTACGGATAGATTGCCGTACTTGTGGGTGTCATGAACCACGCTCCCGCCTACTTTGAATTTGCCCTGCTCACAGTAGAACTGGGTGAGGGGCGAGACAGCGGATTCTTCAAGTGCCGCTGATAACAAAAATGCCTTAATGGTAGACCCCGGCTCAAAACAATCTGTTAACGCCCGGTTGCGCCACTGGTAAGGTTTGTATTTAAAGAAAATGTTTGGATTGAATTCGGGCACAACAGCCATTGCCAGAATTTCACCCGTATACGGTTCGACCACCACACAATTTCCACCTTTTGCTTTTGCTTTTTTGACAGCTTCCCGAAGCGCCTGCTGGGCCTTATACTGAATGTCTTTGTCGATGGTCAGGTAAAGGCTATGTATCGTCGTATCTGAAGTGACGGGCCTTGTGACGGCAAACGGTCTGCCCAGTGCATCCCGCATAAAGGCTAATTTTTCTTCAGGGCCCCGTAGCAGCCCGTCAAATTTCTTTTCCAAGCCTTCCAGGCCCTGGTTGTCCGTTCCGGCAAAGCCGATGACGTGGGCAGCTGTTTCGCGGCCGGGATAGTACCGTCTCGTTTCGGTGGTGACCCCCAATCCTTTGAGATGAAGGGCTTCAACTTTCTCAGTCAGGGCTTGTGGAATTCTCCTTTCGATCCAGACAAACGATCGGTTCCATTTGAGCCCTTTAAGGATATCACTTTGTTTTTCTCCCAGGATTTTGGATAAATCCAGGGCTGTTTTGTTTTTGTCCTTAATCTGCTTCGGGTGGGCAAAGACCGAACCCACTTGAACGCTGATGGCCAGCTCATGCCCTTCTCTGTCATAAATGACACCACGTTTCGGTGGCAGTGTTGTGGTTCCGATGATGCCGTTTTCGGCGATGCCACGCAGGTACTCCTGTTGCAATACCTGAAGTTGATAAACCCTCCCGAAAATGGCGAGCAACCCGCCAATAAAAAATACACTGACCAAATGGATACGAAAGCGAATCCATTTTTTCTCTTTGAGCTTCATGGCAACAAGATGATTTGCTCAGGCTTCGGAGGGCCGAGCCCCAGTTTTTGTGTTGCAAGATGTTCCAGGTTTTGTGGCGATTTCAGCGTGGCCAGTTCCAGTTTGAGTTTTTGATTGATTTCGCTGAGCCTCATTTCCTCCTTCTGCAATTGGCTGAGGTCATAGCCGATCTGTGTCCTTTCGAAATTGGACCAAACATATCCAATGCCGGTTCCCATGAAACAAACCAACATCATCAGGGTTATCACCACCTGCCTTCGAGTGACATGGAATCTCGAGGTTTTCGCTTTTGCATTGGTCATCCGAACCCCGCTTGTGGCGTTACGGGAATTCATCATTTTCGATAAACTGTCCGGTCTGGTCATGATGATATCCTTTCTGCAACCCTCATGATGGCGCTGCGTGCTCTGGGGTTATGATCAATTTCCGTTTGTTCCGGCTTTTGGCCTTTTTTGAACAGGCGTCTGAAAGTGGGAATCTTATTACATGCGCAAACAGGAAAATCGGGAGGACAGGTGCAGGCCCTTTCCCAATGGACCATCGCCTTTTTGACCTTTCGATCTTCGAGGGAATGGTAGGAAATCACAACCAGTCTTCCCCCCGCTGCGATCAATGACGGAATTTTGTGGAGAAAGGTCTCCAGTTTGTCCATTTCCTGGTTAATGGCTATTCTTAGCGCTTGAAATGTTTTGGTCGCAGGATGTCTCTTCCAGGGTCCATGAGACTTGGGTGATGCCGCTTCAATGATTTGAGCCAGCTGGCTTGCTGTTTTTATGGGGTTTTGCTCACGTGCTTTTACAATCGCTCTGGCAAGAACGGGGGCGTTCCGTTCTTCTCCATATTCTCGAAGAATAGCTTGAAGGGATTTGACGGAGAGGCTGTTGACCAGGTGTTCTCCTGTTGGAGTTTGATCCGGATTCATTCTCATGTCGAGGGGTTCCTCTCTATTGAAGCTGAATCCTCTACCGGATTTCTCGATCTGGTAAGAGGACATTCCCAAATCAAGTAGAATGCCATCAATCCTGTCGATGGCTAATTTCTGCATTACCCTGTCCAGATCAGCAAAATTAGCCTGGATGAAACGCACCCGATGGTCTGAACCCAATCTTTCCTGTGATAAGCGGATGGCGTCAGGATCTTGATCCAGGCAGATCAGTCTGCCTTTTTCATGTAGATGTCGCAATATTTCCAGGCTGTGTCCGCCTGATCCAACGGTTCCATCTACATAGATACCTTCCGGTTTGAGGTTGAGATATTGCACGGCTCCCTGAGCAAGGACCGGCACGTGAGGATAATTCGAGTTTAGAATGTCTAGATCCGCAGTTCTTGAAGGGCCTGGCTTGCCTCGGGAAAAACTTCCGTCACTCTTTCGAATTCCTCCTCCCATTTCTTTTTGTCCCAGATTTCAAACCGTTTTAATTGACCCACGACCACAACCTCTTTTTCCAGCCCCGTGACCTCTCTTAAATAGAGGGGAATCGTGATTCTACCATTCTTAAGTGGACATTCTTCAGCACCGGAAATAAAATACCTGAGAAAAGCGATTCCCGCGCTGTCAAACAGAGGGAGATTGGCCGCTTTTTCTTCAAGACGTCGCCAGGCATCCCTGGTAAAGGCCCAGAGACACCCGGCTTTATGGGTTACCACCAGGCATTGATCCCCTTCCTGGTCCAGAACCTCCCGAAACCGGGTGGGGATTGCCAGTCGGCCTTTGGCGTCAAGGTTGTGTTTTGAACGTCCACGAAACATGGGTAAACCATTTGTGACACTTTGTGGCAATTTTTGACACTTTCTGACACTATCCGGTAAAAGAATTGGCTTGTCAAGAAAAAAATAGGGATATGAGCTATTTGCGGATTTTTTTTGGTTTCAAGTCAGACCGCAACATGTGCCGGCTTGGGAAAGGGCCGCTACTATATGTACGCTGTTTTTACCTTAGAAACAGGCTGACGAAGAAATCATCGGCCGAAATAGATCAACGATAGCAAAAAAACCACTAAAAAAAAGAGGCTCAAAAATAAGCCGGTATAGGCATAGTCCTGATCACCCAGTTCGGAGATATTGGGAATTGATTTGATCCCCAGAACCACGCCTGTGATGAGAACCAATGGGATGGCAAACTGGTAAACCCGAAAGATGCCGGAGCTTCTGAAATCATCGCCGGCCATGAGGAGCAGGCCACAGGTAATTCCTGCGGCCACAAAGGGGGCCAGAAATCCTAAAATAGCAAAATTATTCGCATTTTTGGGGCTATTGATCATGGTTTTTTAATATCACCATCTTTTGATAAGAGAGGCCGTTGGGTAATAAGAAGCCAGTATTTCATTTTCTGCCGGCGGCGGCAATATTTTTTTTAACTGGCACTTGCCTGGGTACGGAGGATGGTTTTGAATCCACTTCCGGCGGTATTACGGAAAGCCTTCTTTCGCCGGATAAAGGTGAATCCTCAAAGGAAAACAAACAGCTGAACCGCCGGGTGGAGATCGTTGCCGAAAAGAAGCAGGGAGAGTAGGTAGTGAACCTGAAACGGAACGATCGCTAGTGAGAACGCATCCCGGAAAATAATAACGCGCATATGAAAATGACATGGGTCACAAGAAAAACCGTCATCTCCCTGGCGCTGATTCTGGGTTTTTTGGGGGGAGTGGCACTCGCGGCTCCTGGACGACCTGCTATTTCACCACAACCTGAACGGGCATTCATCAATAACCTCGGAATGAAGTTTGTTTACATCAACCCGGGCCGCTTCATGATGGGGAGTCCTTTAAAAGAATCGGGGCGGGATGACGATGAGCGACAGCACCGGGTGACCCTGACGAGAGGGTTTTACCTTCAGACCACGGAAGTAACCCAGGGGCAGTGGCAGGGGGTCATGGGTGGCAACCCCTCCAGATTCGAGAACTGCGGTTCTGATTGTCCGGTGGAACAGGTGTCATGGAATGACGTACAGATGTTCATTCAAAAACTCAACCGGATGGAAGGGGCGTTCAATTACCGGCTTCCCACCGAGGCGGAGTGGGAATATGCGGCCAGGGCCGGGACGAATACGGCATTCAGCTGGGGAAATGAAGTGGGTTGCTCAGGAGCAAACTACGGTAAGGGGTACATTTCGGAATGCAAAGAGAAAAACCCCGATCAAACCATGAAAGTGGGGAGTTTTCCGCCCAACCTGTGGGGGCTTTATGACATGCATGGCAACGTCTGGGAGTGGTGTCAGGACTGGTACGGCGGTTACCCCCCAGGATCAGTAACGAATCCTGAGGGATCATCATCGGACCCCTTCCGCGTGCTTCGTGGCGGAGGCTGGCGCTATTTTGCCTGGATCTGCCGTTCGGCAAATCGGCACGGAAGCACACCCGGCAGCAGGTTCGACAGCCTGGGTTTCCGCCTTGTGGCGAGCAGGCGCGTGGGAATAAGGGGGTAACCGTTAACCGGCTATCGGCATGTGAAAAGTGAGAACTCAGTTGATTTCTGTCCGTAGTTTTGATAGGCATTTCCCATACCAGTCGGCGGCTCAGGAACGATTCGACGGGTCGGGGTCACCTAACAGGCCGAAATGTGGAACTGCTCTTCTGCCGGTCCTGAATAGGTTTTATGTTTTATTAGAGAATGAATCATCAGAAAACAGGTTCCATTGCCTGGCCCAGGAGTAAAACCCTTGGATTTAGAACCTCAAAACAAGCAAAAAATCTTCGCGCTTCTTGAAAAAGGGGTCAAAATCCCCAACCCCATGACCCTCTATCTGGACGATTTTGTAGAGGTGGACCGAATCTCCGGTGACGGGGTGACCATTTACCCCGGATGTCGTATTTACGGATCGAAAACGGTCGTTTCACGGGGCGCACAACTTGGATTTGAAGGCCCTGTAACCCTTGAAGACTGTCAGGTAGGACCCCGTGTTGAGTTGAAGGGAGGGTATTTCAGAAACGCTGTTTTTTTGGAAAAAGCGAACATGGGCCTCGGCGCACATGTGCGGGAAGGGACAATTCTGGAAGAGCAGTCCAGTGGTGCCCATTGTGTGGGACTCAAGCAGACGATTCTGTTTCCTTTTGCCACCCTGGGCAGTTTAATCAATTTCTGTGATTGCCTGCTGGTCGGAGGCACCAGTCGAAAGGATCATAGTGAAGTGGGAAGTTCTTACATTCACTTTAATTTTTCTGCCGCGGGAGATAAAACGACCCCGTCATTGTTCGGGGACGTACCGAGAGGCGTCATGCTCAACCAATCCCCTATTTTTCTGGGTGGGCAGGCCGGTGCCGTGGGGCCGGTCCGGGTGGGGTTTGGAAATGTGGTCTCAGCAGGAACCATTCTGCGAAAAGATGTTCAAAATGAGCATCGGCTGATTATGGGAAAAGCCCATCGTGGTGGAGAATTGCCCTTTGTTTTCAACCGTTACGCGGATTTGTCCCGAATGCTGGAGAAAAATTTTTATTATCTGGCCAGTCTGGTGGCCCTTGAAGAGTGGTATCGAAATGTTCGGCGGGATTTTTTCCGTGGGGAGGATCTGGGATACCTGATTTATAATGGTGCGCTGGATAATTTTCGACTCGCCAGAAGCGAGCGGGTCAAACGCTTGAAGGCTTTGGCGGAAAAGATGCCGGATTCGGCGCGTTATGATGAAAGCGACGGCATCAAGAACCGCAAACTGGAATTTCACCGGAATGTTGACCAGGTTTGTGCCCTGTTTGAAGAAGGCCCTGATTTACACCCCGGCGATCAATACCGCGACACTTTTCTTGAAGGGTTGGAAACTGCAAGAAGGGATCAGGATTCGGATTATGTTACGGTCATTCAGAGCCTTCCCGAGGCGGTCTCAAAAGGAGGGACAACGTGGCTGGAGGGGATTGTTATGGATCGGTGCAAAAAGGCCGCCGGGCTGTTGCCGGCCATGAATCTGTTTGTAAACTCTGATTAACACCGATTTTCGCGTTGCGATGCGGCTAATAAAAAATGCATATAGACCTCGGATGCCGCTCAGAAAAATTCAATACTTTCAGATAGATACTCAGCTGCCATCGAGTTATTTCCCGCAATTCTATTATATATAATGACGCTTTAAAATAGAATCCATCAAGTTTAAAATGATAACCATAGGCACCTGACGGATGTAGAGAATTCTAATGACCGGACGTATATACCTATAACAACTCATTTTTTATCCATTATAGAGTGAAAGACAAAATACCATAAATTCTTTTTATCTTATTTTAACATTTAGTTCTTGACATTTTACACGTCATAATACATATAAGAGGCATGCGCGATGAAAACTTTTTCCTACATCCAACCCATGAATGGCAAAGGCGTTACGAAGCCTTGAGAGCGTCTTTCGTGGATAGACTGCCAGCCAAGGCTGTGGGCGATAAATTTGGCTACGCCCCAAGTTATGTCAATCTTCTTCGCCATCAGTTTGCTCATGAGAAGTTCGACTTCTCTGAGCCGGTTCCGGAAGGAAAGATCAGAAGACGCAAAATTGACGCCGTTACCCGAAATAAAATATGCACATGGCGTGAACATCAGCTTTCAGCCGGTGAAATTGTCCAACTGTTATCCGAAGATGGAATCGAGATTTCCGTAAGAACCGTCGAACGTATCCTGGCAGAAGAGGGTTATCAGAAACTTCCTCGCCGGACCCGTCTGAAAATCGGACTCACCGTACAAGGCGCCAAAGTGCCTGAAACGTCTCAGAACATCAGCATGAGCGAGTGGGACAACAGAAAACATGACTGCCAGGATGCCGGCATGTTCATTTTCGCGCCATTCATTCAGCAATTGGATATTCCTCAGATTGTTCAAAAGGCAGGATTGCCAGGAAGCAAAATGATTCCTGCCCTCAGCTACTTCCTTTCTTTTCTTGCAGTCAAAATTGTTGGAACCGAACGCTACGCCCACATGGGCGAACATGCTTTTGACTCTGGAATCGGGCTTTTTGCCGGGCTCAACGTGCTCCCTAAGTGCACGGCCATGTCGACCTACTCCTATGGACTGGATCCCCCTGAACTTCTGCGTTTACAGAGTACTTTTGTAAAACAAGTCAACAAACTCGGCCTTATTGATAAAAAGGTCATCAACCTGGACTTTCACACCATACCGCATTTTGGTGAAGAGTCTGTCTTACAGGAGCACTGGGCTGGTGCTCGAAATAAACGAATGAAGGGCGCCCTCACGCTTTTTGCACAGGATGCATCTTCAAAGTTAATTCTCTACACAGCTGCCGATATTCACAGAAATGAAGCGGATGATCAGGTGCTGAGCTTTCTGAAATATTGGCAGGGTATTCAGAGTCGTATCAAACCTACGTTTGTTTTCGATTCCCGGTTTACCACATACGCAAACCTTTCGGCCCTGAACCAAAGGGGAATCAAGTTCATTACGCTTCGTCGCAGGGGGAAGAAGCTGATCCAGGATGTCAACAAGCTCAAACCCTGGAAACGAATCAATATTCCTCATGCAAAAAGAAAATTCCCGAATCCGCTTGTTCATGAATCAATCATCGAGATCAAAGATTATGAAGGCTCTTTGCGCCAGGTGATCATGCGCGGCAACGGCCATGAGAAGCCCGTATTCCTTATCTCCAATGATTTTGATTCTCCAGTGGAACTGATCGCCGGCAATTATTCAAGAAGATGGCGAGTTGAAAATGCCATCTCGGAAGCAGTCAAATTTTTCAATCTGAATGCCCTGTCATCTCCGATCCTCGTCAAGGTCCACTTTGATGTTATTATGACGATGATCGCCGACACGCTCTACAGCATGCTCGCGAAAAAACTCCGGGGTTTCGAAGATTGTGATGCTCCGAAAATATATCGAGACTTTGTTAAAGGCAAAGGTAAAATAATCTCAAAAAATGGAAATCTAAGCGTCATATTTCCCAAAAGAGCCCATAACCCAATTCTGAGAGCAGTTCCTTGGCATAGAATGCCATCTGTTCTCAGTTGGTTAGATGATGCAAAACTCGAATTGGTTTTTTCTTGAATTCGCCGCCAATTCTTATATCGCCGTGACGGTTAAACGCCACGCGAAAATCGGTGATTAACCAAAATTTAAAAAGTTTCACGCAAAGCCACATCACCCCGGTGGCCTCCCATAAACTTTGCGTCTTTGCGTGATCAAAGAGAGGAGACCCCCAAATGACCCGACTCTTTGGTACGGACGGCATCCGCGGAGAAGCCAACCGATACCCCATGGACGGCCTGACTGCGTTTCGCGTGGGCCAGGCCATTGCCATTACCATCAGGAAGCATATCAAAGAACGCAAAGCCGTCGTGGTGATCGGTCGAGACACCCGTATTTCGGGCGATATGCTGGAAGGGGCGCTTTCCGCCGGCATCACATCCATGGGCGCAGATGTCTGTACTGTCGGAGTGCTGCCGACGCCGGCCATCGCGTATTTCACAACCGCAGCCAAAGCCGATGCGGGAATCGTCATTTCCGCTTCTCACAACCCATTTCAGGACAACGGTATCAAAGTTTTCGGCAACAACGGTTTCAAACTTACGGACGAGCAGGAATCGGCCATTGAGTCTCTGATTTTTGAAGACCGTTTTTCGGAATTTATGCCTTTGCCCGAAAACCTAGGCCGTATTCGTGCCATTTCAAACAGCCTGGATCAATACGTGGATTTTCTGAAAGGCCATTTGCCGAAAGATTTCTCCCTCAACGGCATCAAGATAGTGCTTGATACCGCCAACGGCGCAGCCTATGAAGTAGCGCCGTTACTGTTTGAATTCCTCGGTGTTGATGTATCGGTGATCCACTATCAACCCAACGGCCTTAATATCAATGACCGTTGCGGCTCTCAGCACACGGAGGATCTGGCATTGGAAGTGGTCAAACGGCGAGCTAATGCCGGTTTCGCTCTTGACGGCGACGGGGACCGGCTGATTGCGGTGGATGAAACGGGAGGAAATCTCACCGGCGACCAGATCCTGCTCATCTGTGCTCGGTCTTTGAGAAAGGCGGGCCAACTCAGAAATAATCTACTGGTGAGCACTGTTATGAGTAATCTGGGGTTGAACCGGGCCTGCCGGGAATACGGCATAAAACGCCATGAATCCGCAGTGGGGGACCGGTACGTGCTGGCGGATATGCAGACAACCGGCGCTGTTTTGGGCGGAGAAGAATCCGGGCACATCATTTTGCTGAACCAACACACCACCAGCGATGGGATCATTACGTCGCTCAGACTGCTGGTGGCCATGATCGAAAACAATGCAACGCTTTCCGAACTCTCCCGGCTGATGACGGTTTATCCTCAAAAGCTGATCAATGTTCCGGTAAGAGAAAAACCCGATATTGCCAGCGTTCCCCGGTTGATGGAGGCTATTCGGAGTGTTGAGTCGGAGTTGGGAGATGACGGCCGTGTGCTGGTCCGTTACTCTGGAACACAGAATATGTGCCGTGTTATGGTGGAGGGTGTGACCATGGCCCTCACCGAAAAGTACTGCAACCGGATTGCCGACCGGGTTCGGGAAAGCCTCGGCTGAAGTATCATCTTTTTCGTTTATGCTTCATCCAAAAAGAATTCCTTCATTTTATCGGCAACTTCTTCAAGTGTTTCAGCAAGCCACAAAACATCGTCCACCGTGAGCCGCCCGGCCTTGGTGGAACTCTTTTTTCCATCTTTGCGCGTGTATGCCCTGGGGCCGATCTGTAACTTGGGATCGCCATCGCCATACTGGTTGATTGATATCTGAAGCCCTGTCTCTTCATTCTCCCATGAAACCAGAACTTTGTCTTTGCTTGCATCATACGCCATTTTGTCGTTTTCCTTTCTGTTTAAAATCCATTTTTACAGATTGGGACGGCTCTACCCGCCGAAAGAAAGTGAATATAAGAGAAAGCTTTTTCCATGGCAAGAGAAAAACACCGCAAACTGCAAACCGTCACCCGGCAAGGGATCCCATTGCCAAGGCAGCGGCCTTAACAAGTTCAAGCAGTATGCTGTCCGTCTCCCGGCGATGGATGATTCGAACATGCGGTCCCAATGGACCCCATTGAACCGGGTTTGTTTCTTTGAAAAGCGCCACCGTCGGGGTCCCCATGAAGCCTGAGAGATGGGTGATGCCGCTATCGTGTCCCAGGTAGAGGGCGGCGGATTTTAGTACCCCCAGCAATTGCTCCTTATTAGGACAAAAGAGAATTTCCGTCGGCTTAAACACATCTTCACACCGTTCGAAAAACGCTTTAAGGGGCACTTCCGCCGGACCCAGCAGCAAGGTGGGTTTGAATTGGGCGAACTGGTCCGTTTCCATGCACGTCCGGAAGAGGCGTAGCCAGAAATCAGGCGGATGATTCTTATTTGAATCTCCAGATCCGGGATGAAGGACCACGCGATTCCGATTTCCTGTGGCTCTCGGGCCGGATATGAGGGGGCTTCCGGCCGCTTCATCCATGACTGCATCGCTGTTTATGGGAAGGCCCGTGGACTCCAGACATTCGGCCAGATAACGGGCCACATGGATGCTTTCTGATTTTGGGGGAAAAGCTTGAAACAGAAAGATTTTGGCGTTTGGAAAAAACTGTCTCAGATTTTGCCCGATGATGCCCTCTTCGTCTTTATAAAAGGCTACGACCCAATCTGCTTTGGAAATCGGAAGCGGGAATGGTTGTGACAAAAATGGCTGCTCCGAGAAAAGCCGATGCCACCCCGCGCGTTCAAGGTCCATGGCATTAAAGACCACCTCCCTGATGAAGCCCAGGCCCGGTTCCCTTCCCGCAAAATGGATGGTTGCCTTGCCACTGAGTTCCTTCAGCGAGGGCAGTATTAAAAGCGTATCACCCAGGGCGCCGGGCCGGATCACCAGAACTTCCAAAGCTTGACCCGTTACCCAACCGGCGAAGCCACCACCAGGACCACACACTGCTCTTCACCTGTGTTTAGCAGGGTATGGCTGTCTCCAACGGGAATCCAGACGGCGTCCCCCGGTTTCACGGGCCGGGTTTCATCTCCCACGGTCATTTCTCCCGTACCGTGAACGATAAAGTAGATTTCTTCCATGGGGTCCACATGGGCTTCGATTTTCTTTCCCGGGTCAAGCCTGGCGATGGCCAGAAAACCGATTTCCTTTAGATTTCTCCGATCCAGAATCATCTGGGCGATGGCGCCCCCATGGGCCAGGTAAGTGGTATCCAGAACTTCCTTATCACTGATATTTCTCACTAACATATGATCAACCTTATTGACTTTTTAGTTCCATTGGGCAAGAATTCCTGAGTGTAATCTTTTACAATTAAATCTTATAATCAAAATCTTGGAGGATGCCAAATGGAAAATGGAAAACTGGATCCCCGGTTGAAATTGATCCAGCGGGCGGATATTAAAGACAGGGTGGTTCTGCTGCGGGTGGACCATAATGTGGTCAAAAAAGGCATTATCAAGGATCCGTATCGTATTGATGCTACCATCGGGACCCTTTACGCCATCGCCGCGGCAGGTGGAAAACCGATCCTCATGAGCCATGTGGGTCGCCCCAGGGATAAGAAAACGGGAACCATATCGTGTAAAGAAGAACAATCCGTATTGCCCATTGTTCGCTATCTGGAACAGAAACTACCCGTCAAAATCCACCCTCAGACGTTTCCCGCGGATCCCGAGAAGGGAATCATTCATATCGACGATTCCATAAATCCAACCCTTGAGGCCCTTAAAAAGAGAGATGTTGACATGATTTATCTCCCCAATACGCGCTGGTTCGCCGGGGAGCAGAGCAAAGGGCCGGAAAGAGATACTTTTTCTAAAGAATTGGCTTCCATCGCCGATATCTTTATTAATGATGCATTCGGGTCCTGGGGAGTTGCGGCCTCCACCTATGACGTGGCCACCCGGCTTCCTTCATACGCGGGGAATTTGCTGCAAAAGGAGATTTCCAATCTCTATCGCGTCTTGGAACCTGAAAGACCCTTTATCGGGGTGGTGGCGGGTTCTAAGTACGACACCAAAATCGGTCCTTTGAAAGCCCTTTATAAAAAGGTGGACCACCTGATCCTGGGTGGGCTCATGTACAATACCTTTCTTTCGGCAAAGTACGGGACGACCATCAAAGGGGTAGGAGAGGAAGACAAGGCCCTCGCCATGGAACTGGTTGATCTGGACCGTTCCGAGGGGAAAATCCTGGAAATGCCCATGCTGGTAGAGTCGGATAGCGCCGAGGAACGGACCGATGGTGGGTATCGCCGGGTCAAAACCGCACAGTTAAAAGAAGGCGGAAGTCTACAGTATATTCTGGATGTCCATGAAGAATCATTTCAAGATCCGCATATCAAAGATGTCATGGGATCGGCCCGAACCATTTTTGTGAACGCGGTGATGGGGCTGATGCCGTTATTTTTCGAAGGCTCCCGGGCGCTCTACCGCCTCATAAACGAAAATAGCGCTGCAACAAAGCTCTATGCGGGTGGGGACACGCTCCAGGAACTGAAGAATCTTTGTCCCGGTATTTACATGACCGGCCTTGACGACCCGAGGTCCTATTATTTCACAGGGGGCGGAAGCGTCCTTGCCGCCATTGAGCAGGGAAGCCCTTATAAAATGAAGCCCTTTGAGGTACTGCTCGGAGAGGAAAGTGCATGACCCCCATTTTTGACCCTGAGCAGCAGGGACGGCCCATGCGGGTGGCTGCTTTTATGTCCGGTTCCGGCACCAATATCCTTCGGTTGCTGGAATACGAGAAGACGCTTAAGGCGCAAGACGGGCGTTCTCCCTTTCAAGTGATTTTTATATTTAGTGACCGGTCTGACGGCGGTTCCGCCGGTGAAAGGATTGCGCTTGAAAGCGGCTTGCCCTATTTCAGCTATGACATCAGGGCTTATCATGTTCAAAGGTTTATCAAGCGAACGGTATCAAACGCGGAAGGTCTTGCCGCCAGGCGGGATTATGACCGTTTGGCCGCAAAGCTGGTGAATGCGTTTAATATTGATGTCATCGCCCTCGGCGGTTATATGAGTTATACAACCCTTGGCAGATGCGTAAACGTGCATCCGGCGGATCTCTCTCTGCTGGATGAGGGCGGCAACCGAAAATATGTGGGAGACCAGGCCGTCCATGATGCCATTGCCGCCGGTGAGCGGGAGTTGCGGGCTTCAACCCTGTGGACGGATGCCGGCGTGGATACGGGACCCCTTCTCATGGTTTCCAATCCGGTTTCCGTAGAGCTCCCGGAACCTTTGGAAGATCTGATGAAAGATCGCGAACGGTTTGACCGAGTTGCGGATAGCCACCAGGGGCAGCTTAAAGAAGCCGGGGACTGGAAAATTTTTCCACGTACCATCGAACTCATTGCTCGCGGACGTTTTGCTTTCGACCCGAAAGGAAGGGTATGTCTGGACGGTTCACCGGTGCCCAGGGGGTACCGGGAATAAATTAAATTTTGGAGATCTTGCCATGGCTGACTTGATCCTTTGGATGGACAAAGAAATTAACAAAATGAGACGGGACATGGACCGCCTTTTCAGGGAATCATGGTCCGAAATCGGGGTTGGGCTTTTTCAGAAAAAAGTTTCACAACAAATACCGGTTGAAACTTTCTTGACCGAAGATGAATTCATCATCCGTGCGGAGCTTCCGAGCATCGATCCCGAAAACCTTGATATATCCGTCAAGGATTTTCAACTGACGATCACGGGGCGAAAAAAGGATGAGGCTCAGGAGGAAAGCGGCTACTACACGCAAGTGGTCCGAAAGTTGAAATCTTTTCATCGAACCGTACCACTCCCTTTCAAAACGGTTCCGGAACAAATTAAAGCGACACTGAATTCAGACATACTCGAGATTCATATTCCCAGGCAGGACATTATTAAGAAATGCCGTGTAAAAATTGAAATCGCCTGATTTTTCTGATTCGACACAATCAAGGTGCGTTGTTTCAAGAAGATGAAATTGGAATGACCGAAAACCAGGTTTATTAAATCGAAACATCATAACAGGAGATTGACCCATGCCTAAAAAAGCTTCTTATGAAGAAGTGCCCATTGAGAAACTCCGCTGGAGACTAGATCCCGCAACACTGCCGTTTGAAAGCACCGATGGCCTGGAACCGTTGGATGAAATCGTGGGTCAGAAGCGGGCCGTCGAAGCTTTCAAGTTCGGAATGGGCATTGACAGCCAGGGGTACAATGTTTTTGTCACCGGTATGGCGGGTACCGGCCGCATGTCCACGGTCAGAAAGATGTTGGAAGAAATCAGCTGCAAGGACCGGGTTCCGGACGACCTCTGTTATATCAACAATTTCAAGAATGCCGAGACGCCCATACTCGTCCGCCTAAAGGGAGGAGAGGGCGCCGGTTTTAAGAAGGATATCCGTGACTTTGTGGAGTTGCTCAAAAAGCAGATCCCCATGATTTTTGAAAGCCAGGAATATATCAACACCAAGAAAGAGATCATGGCAGCATATGAAGCCAGAGGAAAGAGTTTTTTCAAAACCCTGGATGAAAAGGTGAAGGAAGAGGGGTTTGCCCTGGTGGATGTTCAGGTGGGCCAGATTAAAAGGCCCGAGGTGATGCCGCTGGTGGATGGAAACCCGGTTCACATTGACCAGGTTGAAGCCATGGTTGAGAAGGGCCGGTTCCCCAAGGATGAATTCAAGGCCATGAAGGAAAAGTACGGCAAACTGAAAGAAAGGGTTGAACAGATTTTTATTGAGCTGAAGGATCTCCAGAAAGAGGTCCAGGAAAAAATTGAAGAGATGGACCGGCAGACCTTTATGGCTAATGCGTCGGATCTGGCAAAACCGCTCATGGAAAAGTATAAGGACAAGAAGATTAAGACATATCTTCAAGACATGCTGGAGGATATGGGGGACAATCTGAAAATTTTCAATCCCCAGCAGCAGCTTCAGATTCCGGGTATGCCGACTCCGTTGGCTGCCGATGGGGATAGGTTTCAGCCTTATCAGGTTAATCTACTGGTGGACAATCGTAACCAGGATTCTCCACCCGTTATTGTGGAGGGGTACCCCACATACCGCAATATTTTCGGCAGCATCGAACGGATCGTGGACCGGGCCGGCGTCTGGCGCACCGATTTCAGCAAGATCAAGGCGGGGTCTTTGTTAAAGGCCCTGGGCGGCTACCTGGTCCTCAACCTTCTGGACGCCATTCAGGAGCCGGGTGTGTGGCAGGCTCTAAAAAGAGCGCTCAAGAGTGAACAGCTGGAAATTCAAACCTATGACCCCTTTTACCTCTTTACCACCAGCGGCCTGAAGCCCGAGGCCATCGACCTGGACATCAAGGTGGTGGTCATCGGAGATGCCTATCTTTATCACCTGCTCCTCAATTATGATCCGGATATGAAAAAGGTGTTCAAGGTGAGGGCCGATTTTGATACCGCCATGGACAAGAACGACGAGAGCATCGGCCATATTTCCCGGTTTATCAGCATGAAAACCAAGGAGGAGGAACTGAAGCCCTTTGACCGGACGGCGGTGGCGCTCCTCATGGAACAGGCCGTTCGCATGACGGGCCGTCAGGAAAAAATTACCACCAGTTTTCCGCAGTTGACCGACCTGGTAAGAGAAGCCGACTATGTGGCAGGCGAGGAAAAGAACGCAATGGTCACCGCAAGCCATGTGCAAAAGGTGATCGAATCCCGAAAATTCAGATCCGGACTGGTGGAGGAACACCTCCAGGAAATGATCGATCGCGGAACCCTCATGATCGATCTCGAAGGCGAAGTGGTGGGCCAGGTGAACGGACTGGCCGTTTATGCCATGGGCGATTACATGTTCGGCAAACCTTCCCGCATTACCTGTTCCACCGCCATGGGTCGTGCCGGCATTATCAATATTGAACGGGAAGCGGACCTGTCGGGGAGCTCTCATAATAAAGGGATCCTGATACTGGGGGGGTATTTCAGGAAAAAATTCGCTCAGGACAAACCGTTGACCATGAGTGCCAGCATTGCTTTTGAGCAGTCTTATGGCGGCGTGGACGGCGACAGCGCCTCTTCCACGGAAATCTACGCACTTCTGAGCAGCCTCTCCGAGATTCCCATCAAACAGTACATCGGGGTTACCGGTTCCGTGAACCAGAACGGCCAGGTCCAGGCCATCGGAGGGGTCAATGAGAAAATTGAAGGATTTTTCGACTGCTGCCAGAGAAAAGGGGCTAACGATTTGCAGGGCGTGATGATTCCCGAGAGCAACGTGAAAGATCTGATGCTCCGACAGGACGTTGTGGATGCGGTCGGCAAGGGGCGTTTCCATCTTTATCCGGTTAAAACCATCGACCAGG
Organism: Desulfatiglandales bacterium; assembly: GCA_963663335.2. GTDB lineage: Bacteria > Desulfobacterota > DSM-4660 > Desulfatiglandales > Desulfatiglandaceae > NaphS2. The sequence goes on from CAXXLN010000002.1 coordinate 3,155,181, forward strand.
GAATTGAGATCCTGACCGGGAAAAAGGCGGGAAACAGAAAAGCGGACGGATCCTATCCCAAAGGGTCCATCAATAGGCTGGTGGACGACAAATTGAAGGAACTGGCGGAAGGTCTTAAAAAGTTTGCCGGAGACCGGGGAGAAGAGAAAAAGGAAGCCAAGAAAGGGTGCAAGGCGTGCTCTTAGCGTTCGGGCGCTGAAATGAAAAAGGAAGACTGGCAGGAGCGGGGCAAAGGGCATCGGGAACGGTTGCGGCAACGGTTTGTATCGGGAGGTCTTGAACAGTTTACCGATGAAGAAGTGGTTGAATTTCTGTTGACCCTTGGAACTCCCAGGGGAGACCTGAAAAATGCGGCCCGGGATGCCATGAAAACATTCGGCACCCTTTCCGGCGTTCTCTCGGCACCCACGAAAAAGCTCATGGAGATCAAGGGCATCGGGCAGAAAAACGCTCTCTACCTGGGTTTGGTTCATCAGACGGCCAGGCGGTATCTTCGGGATCGAACCGCCGGTAAAACCTTTTTCGGCTCGTCCCAGGCGGTGTTCGATTATCTTTTTCATTCCATGAGGGACCTCAAAAGAGAGGTTTTCAGGGTTTTTTTCCTGACCCGGAAGAATGAAGTGATCACCGATTGTGATATGTTTGAGGGGAGTTTGACCGGTAGTGCGGTTTATCCCCGTGAGGTCGTCACCCTTGCCCTGGAACATAAGGCGGCAGGACTTGTATTTGCCCATAACCACCCTTCGGGGGACCCGGCGCCTTCTCCCGAAGATCACCGTTTGACAAGGGACCTGGTCTGGGCGGGAATGCTGATGGGTATCCAGGTGCTGGATCACCTGATCATTGGGAATAACCGGTATTTCAGCTTTGCGGACCAAGGTATTCTCAAACGTTTTGCAGATGAGTACCATCAGCGGTTTGATAGGCCGTAAATCCTTGACAATGCCGTGTATTTATGGCTTATAGCAACAGACGCCCGGGAAATGCGAGAGTGGCGGAACTGGTAGACGCGCTGGATTTAGGATCCAGTGGGGTAACCTGTAGGGGTTCGAGTCCCCTCTCTCGCACCACCATTAAAATCAACAACTTGCGTTGATCCAGCGCCCCTGCCACTTCCTCTATTCTCACTGACTGTGCCCAAAACTGTGCCCGTCTGTGCCTGTAAGTAGATTTCCTGCTTCTCTGTAGCAAGCTTTAGATCCTGTTCATCCACGATATTATACCGGTCAAAAACGGTCCTTGTTTTGTGTCCTGAAATCATCATGGCGACCCTTTCAGGGATTCCTGCCCGGATCATATTCCTTATGGCGGTTCTTCTGAAATCGTGGAAAAGGCATTTGCCGAGGTTCGCATTTTTGCAAGCGGTATTCCATGCGCCTCGAATGTCGTTTATTCTGCTTTGGCCATCGGTCCCAGGAAAAACATACCGGCCGAGCTTTTCGACCTTCTTCCTTCTTTCCGATTGTATTCGAAAAATTTCTTTCAATTCTTCATCCATGTAAAAGGTTCGACCATCTTTATTCTTGGTTTCACCTTTTTCCAATCTGACAAAACCCTCCTTCATGTCAACTCGGTTCCAGGTTAGGCCGCTTATCTCTGATTTTCGCCACCCGCTTTTATAAGCAAATGTCACAAAGCCTTTCAGGTAATCAGGCAAGGCGTCTCTCAAGGTCAAAAAATCTTTATGTTCGAAAAAGCCTTTCCTGATATTGTTTTCTTGAAGCATTTGAATATAAGGCGCCCTATCAACCTTTGGAGGCGTTTGTCTGGCTCCCAGATTCAGAGCCCTTTTCATGGCTGACAGCTCCCGATTGATTGTTGCATTGGCGGCCCCCTCGTCCAGGCGAATATCAACGTAACGTTCGATTCGTGTTGATGTGATCTGAGGCACCCTTAGCCCCCCAAAAAAGCGGTCAAGGTGTTTCAGGCTCATTTCAACCCTCTCCAGGGATTTTCTTTGATTGATCCGGTAATCTCTTTTAAGATCCTCTGCCAATTCTTCAAATCTGATTCGATTGAAGAATAACCCCGGAATTTTGCCCTCTGAAATCTCCCCCTCGCGCTTTTTCAGTAACCGCTTTGCGTCGGCCTCTTTGTGGCTCTTTGTTGACTCCCGATACGGCTTTCCATTTTGGTAATACTTGATCCAATAAACATTTCCGCGTTTGTAGATCATTCCCATAGCACCACCCTCCTTTCTAGGGTTATTACCCAAAAGAAAACGCCCAAGACCTCTTCCCGGTATAGACAGCCGGCCCCATACGTCACCGCATGAGGTATCTTGAGCGTTTTTTGGCTTTTGTTTTTCATTTGTCTATGATTTGAGAGTCCTTTTGTTGATTTCAATATACCAAAAAATATTAACAAAGTCAAAATCTTAGATTGCTTTCAGCGAATCAACTATGCGCTATTTTAGCAACCATTAACAAAAAAACCGGCCACCCGATACCAGGTGAGCAGAGAAATAGATAACCTGCACACCTCACTTAATTCACCCGGAGCCAATTCCAAACATCTGGTGGTTTGTTTGCGCTTGACTGACGAGCTTTTCAACTGTATCCTCGTTCTTGAAAAGAGTAATTTTTTATCACTTCACCAAATCAAATGGATGAAATATGAATTTGGCAATAGTTATTCCTGCTTATAATGAAGATAAGATTATTGAAAAACTACTTTATAAGATTGAAGAAGTATTGGATGTTACGATAACTTTTGTGTTGATTGATGATTGCTCTTGTGATCAGACCTTTGCCGTGTGTAAAAACTATTCCCCCATAAAAAAAAGCACCCGGAAAAAAATTGTATCATTAAGCAGAAATTTTGGACATCAACGAGCATTGATGGCTGGCCTTTCACAGATACCAGAATATTGTGATACAATACTTGTTATGGATGCGGATTTCCAAGATAACCCCGAAGATATTTCAAAATTGCTCGATAAATACACTTCAGGGTATGACTGTGTATATGGAGTGAGATATGCGAAATCCGGAAGTTTTTTCATCAACCTTCTGACAAAGTTTTTTTATCAACTCCAAAAACATATGTTGTCATTTTATATACCACCCCATGCAGGCACATTCTCTGTTTTTAGCAGGGAGTTTCTATCCCACATCCTGGAATTTAAAGAATCAGAAATCTATTTCCCCGGTATAAGAGCATATATCGGAATGAAGCAGGAAGGGGTTCACCTTGTCCGTGGAAACAGATTAGATGGAAAATCGAAAGTTGGTTTTAGCGGGTTATTGAATCTCTCAACGGCTGGGCTTATTGGTTTTTCAGCTGTGCCCATGAGGATAATATTTCTTATTGGTCTATTATTAACATCTGTTTGCTTCAGTTTGTCCGCTGTAGTGCTCGGTTTGAAGTTGTTTGGTGTGACAAAGATCCCCGGAGTTACGACTGTACTTTTAATTATTCTTGGTTTATTTGGGCTTCAATTTATGTTTACCGGAGTCGTTGGGGAATATATAGGAAAGCTGTTTTATGAAATCAAACGGCGACCTATCTGGATAATCAAGGACAGTATTGATGAGTAGGGGATCTGAATATTTTAATGTGAAGACACATCGGTATATGAAAAACAGTGACGAGCTCTTTCCAGAATATGTATTGAAACAAATTGAAAAAAATATCAGGTTGAAAACTGAACTTGCAATTGAAATCGGAGCGGGAATGGGCCGGTTCTCCAAGGCCATCGAAAAAAGGTTTGCGCGTTTGATCATTGTTGAACCTGTCGACGAATATTATAGAATTCTTCAGCAATTGTTTGATAACGAAAACGTAAGAATCGAAAAGGTGTGCGTGGAAGAATTTTTCCCAGGTAATATTGAAAATAATACCATTATATTTGCATTTCATTTGATGCACCATCTTAAATATGAACAAAGGGCTCTCATTTACAAGTATATTATGAAAACCAGATCGATGGGTATTTTTATTGAGCCAAATAGAACCAACCCACTGTTTTTTTTTCAGATTTTGTTTTCCGCAGGCATGCGTCTGAAGGAAGAAAAACGGTACCTTCGATTATCTACGGAAACATATAAAAAAGAACAATCAGCCAATGGGCTTTCCACCAGGCTAATTAAAAGGTTCTGCTTTTTCCCCCCACCTCTGATACGTATACTGCTTCTCTTTCGAATGAGAACGCTCCTTAATTTTTCGGAAAAATATTTCAATCATTTTTTTCCTTTTTTAAGTTCATACCAATTGATTGTATGTTCGCGTGACCATGAGGAATAATTATATAAAAGAACTTGATGCTCATGACCAATCACACTTCTGGTTCAAAGCAAAAACGATGTATCTTCAGATGGTTATTCGGGATGGTCCGGAAAAGATACTTGACATAGGATGTGGTGCTGGTGGTTGTCTTAAGCCGTTTATTCAACGCGGAGCAAGTGTATGGGGTATTGATAAAAGCAGTGTTTCTCTAAGGCTCTGTAAAAAAAAAGGCTACAATGTTATTAATGCAGATCTTCAGGCCGAAAAGACTTTTGATTTTTTAGATTTTTTTCCCGATTACATCACTCTTCTGGATTTTCTGGAGCATGTTGATAATCCGGTCGATATTTTGAAAAAATTAAAAAAAATTGCTCGCAGTGATACGGAATTAATAATAACTGTCCCTGCATATAATTTTTTGTATAGCGATTGGGACAAAGCGTTAAACCATGTGAAAAGATATAATCAAAAGACGATACGCAATGAACTCAGTTCCGCGGGTTGGGAAATCAAGAGTATGACTCATATTCACGTGCTACCATTGATTCCTGCTCTAATTGGCAGAATGATTATTAAACCAATAATAAAAAAAATTCAGCCTTACCGAACCCATACTCCAACTTTCTTTGCTCCTGGTAAAATGATGAATCAGTTTTTATATGCATTATATTATGTGGAGTTTTTTTTAATACGAATGAAGGTGAAAATTCCAGTGGGTCTCAGCCTTATGGTTATGGCGATCCCTAAAAAGAATGATTTGTTTGATGATTAGGAAATTATCACTTATTACGTATTTACTGATGTCAAGAATCCACTGGTCTCCCAGGGAAAAATCATTAGTGAATGCATTGAATTTATTGAGTGAGAGAAAACAGAACTCAGCGTTCAGAATCGTTGATTTGGGGTGTGGGCCTGGTCTACTATCGGGGATAAAACAATTACATATAGATGCTTATTGGGGTATTGATACTGACAAAAAAACCATAGACTACTGCAAAAAAAATAAAGAAAAATGGCCTAATATAAAATTTTCGTATTGTGACTTCATGGAAGAATCATTTGTTTTCGCGAAAAATGATATCCTTATTCTTAATGGGGTTGTACATCATTTGAACGATCATCAGTTAGGTGTTTTATTACATAAGGCCAGGCGATGTGCAGCCATGATAATAACGGATCATTACAGATTCGGACGTTGCAAACATATGCTCCCACCTTTGATGCAAGCACTGGACAGGGGGAAATTTGTCAGAAGTTACGATTGTTATAACGTCATAAATGGATTCGAAATGAAAAATTCAGTTATTTATAAAATAAATATTTTTCGAATTACATTCTGGCTGTTTTTCTGCAATATGTATGAGGCAATAAATGAAGAATGAATTTATTTCTTCAAAATTGAAACACTTATGCGATCGAATTTTAGAGGGAAATTTCCCCACTTTTGCATTTTATTTTGTGATAGGACTCATAGTATTTTGCTTACTGTTTGCGACAGTACACAAAAGAAGTGATCTTGAAATTAGCAAGAAAGTGCCTCAGCGATACAGCAAACTGATTCAGTTCTGGTTTGAAAAGGGATATGTCAAGCATGGTGGGCTTTGGATTTTCAGGGACAAGGATAATAAAAAATATGGGAAGAAGTACTGGTGGCCTCCTGAAAATGATCCGGTTAAATGGGTATACCGGTCCAGTCCCATGGGTCATATATTTATCCCGTATCTGGCTGAAAAATTATATTATTCGATTACCGGGCGGTACAGCTTTATACTTATGAGGCTGTACAATCAGTTCTTGGTTTTGACCTCATCGGCCCTGTTGGCTCTTCTTGCCATGCGGGTTTGTTTGAGAATGGGTGTGAAGTCTTATCATTGCCTTTTATTCGGACTTTACGCACAGATTATTTACCAGACGTTCCCTGTAAATTTGAATTCTTACTGGGAAGTCTATTATACTACTGTAATGCCAATTTTCTTTTTGATCTTTCTTCTTTCATCTGAGCTTTTATTGTTTAATGAAAGAATATCCCGGAAAATTTTAATTATTCGGGGAATTAGTGTATTCGGGATGTGTTATATCGATTTTCCGACTGCTGTTTTTTTTCTTTCTTTCTATTTAATGGCATGCTCATTATTGTGGCGTGAAAAAGAGCTAAATCATCATCATATTATCAAAACAATCGTAATACCAACCGCGTGTGCGATAATATTGTATTCAGTCCAACTGTCGTTGGTTATGTTTAATAATCCTGATGTTCAGTTTGTTGGCAGTGACATAATGTTCAGAACAGGCTTTGACGGATCTACCCTTTATTATACGAATCATTTCGACTTGTTTTCAGGAAGACGTGATAGATGGTCATTTTTATATTGGCCATATTTGTTCTGGGCTGGAGTTGCGAGTCTGGGTATCATCGTTGCTTTGAAACACCGTTTTGAATGGATGAAATATCCTGTGCTCATTTTAGCGACAACAACTGGGCTTTATGCCCCCTTTGCTTTCGTATTCAGTCAAGTGACGATTATCCATCCCTATGCATATGATGCATATCTTGTGATGACAATAATATTGTCTTTTTTTAGCTTTTTTCCAGCTGTGCTTGAAAATTTGACAAATAATCATGGTACATATGTATTTCTGTTTGGAACTATTGCTTTTTGTTATACTATGGTTTCTATACGTGAATATGTTATTTGTTATCCTTTGGCAGGCTAAAATAATTCAGATGTCTTGATCTACACATTGACGATAAAAACTTAAAGGTTGCCCCTAAAATTGGTTTGAGCCTGAAAAAGACCGTGTTGACGGGGGATTTGACGATAATATTGCTGTTTGGAGCAGCAGAACACCTCGCGATTTATTGACCCTCCTGCAGCGCGTCCATGCTTCGATCTCGAATCGCTGATTGAGAAACCAGCAATTTTTCTGGTTCAGCATGCAGAAGGATGCTGATTCAAGTCTTCATGTAGGTCGCAAAATATAGAAATAACTGATTTTAATTTTCCATCATCTCTGCAGGTTGAACATAGGTTGCGTTTAGTTGCGTATCCAGACTGTCTACCTAGCCTTTAAATTTTCCCGGTATCCAGTGAGTATAAAAGAATATCCCTGCCTCAATGCTTCTTTCTGTTTTCGGATCTTCAGCGCCTTCAAAGTTTCTGTGAGGTGAGGAGACATATCAACTGTTCTTTCCTTCCCGTTTTTCGTAGTGGATAGATGTCTATCCATATGTCTTTTTCGGGGCGATCGGTTTAGCAGCGCAAAAGAATGCAGAGGAGAAAGCGGGCTCAAGTTTACATGAAATCGCAATGGAGGATGTAATTCTCACAGATCAGGAATCACACTATTCGGGCTTATTGTTCTTTAATCCTAATGGAAACAATTCCCCAAAACCTTCGGAATTATCGATTGAGATTGAAGACGTTAACCAAGGTGTTTATAAAACCGTAACAGTCCCGGTACACTAACACGAAAAAGAGTCCAGCTAAATAATTGAAATTGATATATGTCTTAACTAAATACTCTGGCTTTAGTGCTCACGCTCCTCTATATCCTCAACATTCGCGCTAACTACCAAATGGGCATTCAAAGGCGAAATCCTCGCATAGCCATTTTCAATCGCCCTCCGTTTAATCTCGTCAATATCTTCAGAAGTGAAATGTGTGGAAACTGACCGTTGGTCCACTTGGACCTGTTTAACGGCGCCGTATCCAGCCCGGCTGAGAACCTCAAGGGCGGCATTGAGCTTTATTTTCTGGATCTCCGGGGTCATCCGCTCATCAGCGAGAATTTCCAGAAGTACGTTAATTCCTTTCTGGGCTGCTTCTTTGATCTTGTCCGGAATTCCTGGCACACAGGCCACGGCATTTGTGTCAGCCACCTCCTGAAGCCGTTTCATTTCCTGGACCACAAGGGGATCACGGACATATCTGGAGACAGTCGATTTATGCATATTGAGCAGCCGCCCGATTTCCGACTGGGAATGACCGCCCACAAGAAGGCGAGCCATCTGCTTATGCCGGGCACTAAGTTCCAACAATTTTCTTTCGGTCATTTTATTTCTCCTTCGCAACCTTTCCGGTGCGTTTGTTTGCTTCAGGTTTGCCATTGTTAGCCTTGGGTTTTCGAAAAGTTTCACAATTTTGTGGCGGTGGCACTAAGGGTTATTAGCTGGAAGCATTTCCCCATAGTGCCCCTTCCGGCCAGACCATGTCCGTATAGCTGATTCTTGACTGACGATCTCAAAACACAGGCCATCCTATGCATTGACCGCAACACGTCCTTCAACTCCATCGTATAGGGGTTTTTTTGGCCTCTCAAGCGTGGATTTACGGTAACAGAACAGAGGACAATCCATGATGACGCATCGGCCTGCCCGCTCCGTGCTCATACACCATGAGCAATAATCCCGAATCGCTTTTGCCCTGGCCTTCGCATCCTGGCGGCCTTTACCCGATCGGAAGGGATATAACTGGCAGTCCACCATCCTGCACTCGTTAGCTTCCGCAAATGACCAGGCACCGCAATTTAGGCACCTTTCCCGAATAGCACGGCGACGGTTCAATTCCACCACCTTGTGGCCACTTTTGCCCTGTATTTCAACTTTGATCCCCATATTCAAACCACCACCTTTCCCATGAATATGCTTGTACTTCAATCTCGTCCAATTCTTCCTTTGAGATCGCTTCTCCCGGAAACTCTTTCTTGAACCGATGGATTGCGATCAGGTCATCCGCCCTTAATCCCCTCGAAAGCAGATCTGCCAGCTCAGAATTGGTATAGGTAACACCTCCCACCACCGCCTGATCCGGGAAAATGATCACATCAACCATCCCCAGGATGGCACTATCCATTTTGATTTCCACCAGCCTGATACCGGGCGCCCCATGGCCACCATCCACATCCACGATGGCCGTCGGTTCATCCTGAACATAGTCGGTTTCCTGAACAGGGATCTCCGCCCATTTCGGATTCACCATGGCATTGTAGTTCCAGCACTGGCTCATTTTTCATACTCCAAAAAAGTTTACTTGCTCACTTTTTGAGGTAAACTTTTGGTAAACAATTTGTTTACCTGGGTGGTAAACTCGGTCAAAGTTTACCCCCTGATAAACTCTGAAACCCTCTTTTAATGGGCATTTTGGAGGATTGTTTACCTTTTTGAGGTAGTAAAGTTTACTCCCTCTTTCAGGTAAAAAGTTTCTGTTAACTGGTAAACACCTAGTAAACATTTTTGGCCTAATCATCCTCCATCCATCAGTCTGATTGTGGTCCCAGTGGCAAGATCACCCTTATCAATTCCCTGTTTTTTCAAGCGGGAAACCATACCGTTTGAAAGGCCCAATTCTTCGGCCATGTCCGTAACCCTCGAAACACCTTCGGCGGCCAATGCAAGCATCCTTTCATAACTGGATTCCTCAACCGGGCGCCATGACCACAATTCATTTGAATCAAGGTCAAGGGATGCTTCAAAGGACTTGACTTCATCGCCATAAGCCCCTCGGCTCTTCGTGAATTCCACAATAAAGCGGGCGCCATCATCTGGAGCACCACGGACGCGATCAAGCTTGATCACAGTATCAAGAGCATCTTCACGGCCCGATGTTCCTCTTTGGTCACCACCTTTGCCAGCATGATGGACAAGCACCACCGCAACCCCACGCCGCCGCATGGCCAAAAGCCATGGGGTCACCTGTTCCCAATCGTCCTTTGATGATTCCCGAATACCGCTGAACAGGCATGAAATGTTGTCGATGATTACGAGGCGGATCTTTTTGTTTGCATCCAGGATGCTGAGGATGTCATTTCTTTGAGCGCCATCCACAAGGTTGATGTCGCGCTCCGTTTTGTTGAATGCCACTTCGCTTGAGATCACCTGTAATGGTTCGATGGGATCTCGAATCAATAATTTCTTTAATCTTTCCTTCAAGTCACTAAGGGCCATTTCCCCATCGATAATCAAAACGCCGACCGTTTTGGATGGTTCACCCCACTTCAGGAAAGGCACCCCCGATGCAACTGATCCGGCCAGTGATAAGGTAAAGAAGGTCTTGCCGATACCCCGGGCACCATAAACCATGGTGATTCCGCCCTCTGGAAGCCAGGCAAATATCTTGGCCCGTTCTGGGATGTCCATGTTCAATAGTTCGGAAAAACCAACCATACATTCATCCAGCCCGGTCCGGTCTTTATCCGGCATGGGTCCTTCTTTGTTGGTCTGTTTTGCTCCATGAAGAAAGGGCGCCAGTGAATCATTGCCACTAATCATAAGCCTGGCATCTTTCCAGCCCTTGTCCTGGCAACTGTCATGAAAACACTTGTAACCAAGCACACCATCATGGCCTTGAATTATCCCGGCATCCTTCACATGGGATGAATCAAAGACACAATGGTCAAGGTTATACATGGCCTTTTCCCCATTGGCTTTGACGCTATACGCCACCCCGTAATGGTCAAGATATGCCCCAACATCTATGCCCGACAGGTTGGACGGTTCACCATGGCCTTTTTGCTTAGCCGGAAACGCCTTTCGAGCCCTATTTATTGCCTCACCGCTCACAGACTCCATCAGTCCCCTCCCAGATCATCAATATATGCTCGCCTATGTGGCCGCTCTTCCCGATGCCGAGAAGCGGGAACATGATCACCTTTTCGGGCTTTGGTCCCGTACAGCTTCCAGATCCGCGCCGGATTAAATACGCTGGTATCAACCGTTACCTGATCATTACTAAACCGTTCGGCCAAACCATTCAGGGTGTCTCTTATGAATGATTGTGTTTCATTATTCACCGGCATATCTGATAATCTGAAAAGAAGATGGGCGCCATTGCCGCTCATGGCTTTAATTGGCTTGGGAAACCCCATGTTTGAAACAATCCATCCGGCCACCTCTTCCCGCAGCTTCATTGATGCTTCAAGCTCTGAATCACTGGAAGAGATACCCGCCGGTCGTACCGGATCAAGGTCAATGGGCAACCATCGAAATGCCTGCACGTTATGGTCACTTGTAGTAAGGTTGGAAGGTTTCAGCCGGTTAAAGGCCCGGCCAATTAAACGCGGATCAATCACTTGTAACGTGAAATAGATCCCGCCATGGTTCGCGTCATCCGCTGGTTTGACGGCTTCCAAAAAGGATTGGAAATCATCGAAGTACCCGGAAACAGTTCCTTTGGCCCAGTCATTACCCCATGAACGGCTTTTGCCTTGAGCTTTGATTATCCGGACTTCAACCACCTCTCCAGGATTCACAAAGACTTGAAAAACATCTTTGTCAAACAGTGCGTAATGCTTGACTTTTGCCTCATTAGGTTCTAAATTATTGATTATTGGATTCATTTTTTTTACCTTTCGGCCTTTCCAGTTCGCAGCTGGAAGGGCCTTTGTTTTTATTGCCGATACATAAATCTTCTTTCAGTTTGAAACCCTAATGTTATGTGCCGAGAAATCCGCTTCACCAAAAGCCTGTTCCTCCGACGAGCTATCCTAAAGGCCCATTCTCGGAACAGCCTTTTGCTTCCGCTCATTTGGGTGATACGATTGGCATCAAAGGTTTGACACTCAATTATGAATCCATATCCCGCAATCTGGACAATGAACGGCCTAGATGATCCTTTCCTTGTTTCTTTGGATGAAATCCTCTATGTCGCGGACGTCGATGAACATTTTACGGCCACCAGGGAAGCGCACCACCGGGATGTCGCCAGCCCAGATCCGCTCACGCATGCCCCACACCGTTAAGCCGATGTACTCAGCCGCCTGTTTCAGAGGCAGAAGTCTCGGAGACATCGGATTGCTAATCCAGTGTGCAGGGTTTTTCTCTGTCATTCCAATGCGTTTATGCGCCATGTGCCTATAATGTGCCTAGATTCTTCGATGTTGGCAGAGAATCAAGAATGCTAAAATAGAAAAACCTCAGCTGATCTCTCCCATTAGTATGTTGGATACCTCATTAGTGATTTCATCATATTCGCGAGGGCCTTCTATGAAATCCAAATACTCTTCGATCGCTGTCTCTACCTTAAATGGCATTTGCTCGGCTCCCATCAGCATCATCGATATTTCAGTCTCCTCCCAGCAACCTTGCAGGGCTTCCCGCAGGTCGGTAAGCGTAATGCCGAGCTTCTTGACGCGTCGTTGAAATGGATGAGGAATTATGTAAAGCTTAGTTTCCTTTTTCATCTTTCATCCCTCCAATTTCTTGTGATCCTCAGCCTCAGTCTTCAAAGTGCTTCGACGATCTCTGAGCTCTTTTAGATCCTGATTAAGGAATTTACGGTAGCCAAAATGATCACGATGCGCTTTCAGTTCTCCCCGTCCATGAAGCCTTCGAACTGTGGCTTCACAGACACCCAGAAACCTGGCGGCCTCCGAAGTTGTGAGAAAATCATCCATGTCTTCATCTCCTTCCATCTGTGTTTTGGAAGGATCATAAGACAGGTTTACCCAATTTTATACATGGGCTAAACGTGCGCTTTGAGGAGAGAGTTTATTCTTGATTTTGTTTTGGGTTTAGAATCACTTCCATAAGGGGTTGAAAGCGGGGTGAATAATCATTGGGATTAGCGGGAATGAATATTTGATTTTCACAGGACTTGGCCGGATTCTTCTGAGGGGTGAAACCATTTTCTTCATAAAAGCGGCGAATTGTACTGGCCCAACCTGCAACAACGTATCTATCGTAGAAACCCTTTTCGTCGATCTGGCTTAAAGAGATGTCAAAATGCTCTTCAATTAATTTCATCGTCAGGGCAATAGGCTGGGCTTGAAAGTCTCCGAAATTCTTTTCAGCCAGCTTGAATTCCTCTGGCAGAAATGAGTTTTCCTTCCGGTTCGTTTTCTCCCGTGTCCAATAATTCAAGAAGATATAGACATGGGCCGAAGCGATTCGCACTTGAATCATTTCTGAAGGAGAAAGGTGATAAGGAGATCCGCCCCTTGCCTTTTTGCCCAAAGGATGCAAAGGATTTTCCCTAGAAGCGAATTGAATAAAGGCTGTGTAAAAGAAATACGCAAATGAGCTTTGGTCCCTCAAATAGAAATCTTTGAGCAGTTCGACGTCTTTCTGTTTGGGATTCGAAAAAGGGATTTCCTCAAAACGAAGGCTTTCAGGGATACCCTTTTCGAGAGTTATCCATTGCTCATAACTGGCTATCATTTTGACTTGAACGCTTTTGAAGAACGGCGGAATAGGAAAACGGTTCGTGACTGAGATTTTTTGTTTACGGGCTTTCTTTACTACTGGAAGGGGGTTATGATTCTTATAGTCTTCTGGAATGATATCTCCCGGTTCCTTCGTTCCCATATTATCCGCCTGTTTTGCAATTGAGAAATCTATCCGGGGAAAGCGGCCCAGGAAAGCCGCTGTTCGGTGATCAGCCTATCCCCAGAAACTGTGCCTAAACTGTGCCCAAAGTGTCCATTTTTATCAAAAACAACCTAACATTTTCCAATAAAATGAGCAAAGGTCTTGAATAAAAAATCGTCTCTGATCATGCCTAATTATCCGTAAAATATTGACTTTTCAGTACGCCTATGATAGCAAGCACCCACGGAGTTGAGGGATTTAGGATCCAGTGGGGTAACCTGTAGGGGTTCGAGTCCCCTCTCTCGCACCAGTGTCAAAACGGAACCCAAAGATGGTTTGCAAAAGGGGTGAACTTTAAATGGTCCTTGAAATCAAGAAAATCATTGTTAGATTTTCACCTCATGGTGGTGGGTCTTCCAGGTTGGAACGGAAACGAATGAACTTAGGTGCCCATAATAGTAGATTGTGAAATGTCAAAATATGAAAGAGGATGAGGAAAACCATGAAAGCCAGCTTGGAAGACATCAGCCAGGTCAAAAAGAAATTATCGGTGGAGATTGACGCAAAGGAAGTCAGTAAGAAACTCGATGACGCCTACGGGAAGATCCGTAAAACAACCAAGATTCCCGGTTTCAGGCCTGGAAAGGTTCCCCGGAAAATTCTGGAGTCCTATTTTGGAAAACAGGTGGAGGCTGATGTGGCCAGTGAATTGGTCAATGAGTCTTTTCGAGACGCGGTAGACGAAATGAACGCGTTTCCTTTGAGTCAGCCCGAACTGGAAAAAGGACCTGTCAAATTGGGCGAGAAATTCCTTTACTCGGCAACCATGGAGGTGCGACCGGAAATTGAAGTGAAAGATTACCTGGGTCTGGAAGCTGAAAAGGAAATCGTTTCCATTGGTGAAGATGAAGTTCAGAAAAGACTTGAACAGATCAGGGAAGGCAATGGAAAACTTGAGTCTCTCAAAGAAGACCGGCCGATTCAGGAGGGAGATTTTGTTGTTATCAATTACCAGGGCTTTGAAAACGACCAACCCCTTGAAGGGATCAAGGATGAGAACTTCTTGCTGAATGTCGGAAAAGGCGATTTTCATAAAAGATTTGATGAAGCCCTGGTTGGACTCAGCAAGGATGACAAAACGGAATTCGTGGTCGAGTTTGAGGAAGATTATTACAATAACCATCTGAAAGGAAAGACGGTTCGCTTTGAGGTTTCCATCATTGATATAAAGGAACGAAATCTTCCGGAGTTGGATGATGAGTTCGCTAAAAGCCTCGGTGCGGACTTTGAAGACTTAAAAGGGCTGAAAGAACAGATCAAAAAAAATGTTGTTGCTCAGGAAGAAAACCGTGTGGAAAGAGATCTAAAACGGCGATTGCTCGGGAAGATATCTGAAAGAACTGAATTTGAAATCCCCCAGGTATTGGTCGACGCCGAAGTGGATTTTTCCATCAGAAGCCTGCAGTCAAACTTTCAGAGAGGCGGATCCAGTTTTGAAAAGGCGGGAATTTCGCCTGAAATGTTGCAGCAACAGTTCAGACCTTCTTCTGAGAGTCGTGTCAAAGAAAGACTCATTCTCGGTCAGATTGCCCAGCAGGATGATATTACCGTTAGCGATGATGAATTTACCGAAGGACTCGAAAAACTGGCCAAAGGAATGGGTCAGGACGTTGAGACCATCCGGAAATATTATGAAGCACGAGGGGAAGTGGACATATTGAAGGAACAAATGCTGGAAGAAAAAACTTTGGGCTACCTTGTGGAAAACGCCAAGATCAAGGAAGTGGAAGCCGGATCTCTGAGCCCGGACAAAAACGATGAAACGGAGGTTCAATAAACCGATTATGTTAATACCGATGGTGATTGAACAATCAAGTCGCGGCGAGAGGGCATACGATATTTATTCCCGTTTGCTCAAAGACCGCATTGTATTTATTACGGATCAGGTGTCCGACCCTACGGCCAATACCGTTATTGCGCAACTACTTTTTCTGGAATCTGAAGATCCGGACAAAGATATCCATATGTATATCAATTCCCCCGGAGGTTCCGTGACGGCCGGTTTGGCCATTTATGATACCATGCAGTATATCAAACCCCATGTGGCCACCATCTGCATGGGACAGGCCTCCAGCATGGGGGCACTGCTCTTGGCAGCCGGTGAAAAGGATAAACGATATGCCCTTCCCCATTCCAGAATCATGATTCACCAACCCTTGGGCGGCGCGCAAGGGCAGGCCACGGATATTGATATCCACGCAAGGGAAATCCTTAAAATCAGAGATAACCTTAATCAGATTCTTGCCGATCATACGGGTACGGATATCAAAAGGATTCGCAAAGATACGGAACGTGATTTCTTTATGGATAGCCAGCAGGCCAAAGAATATGGTATTATCGACAAGGTTATTCATAAACGAACAATCAAAGATTCATCAACTGATCAAAAATAGGAAAGAAGGTTATGGGCAAGGACGACATTTCCAATGATGACTTGCTGTGTTCTTTTTGTGGAAAGAGCCAGGATGAGGTGAAGAAGCTTATTGCAG
Organism: Desulfatiglandales bacterium; assembly: GCA_963663335.2. GTDB lineage: Bacteria > Desulfobacterota > DSM-4660 > Desulfatiglandales > Desulfatiglandaceae > NaphS2. The sequence goes on from CAXXLN010000002.1 coordinate 3,171,261, forward strand.
GCCCTTCAGTATATATTTGTGACGAATGTATACAGCTTTGCAATGAAATTATTGCGGAAGAATACAACCAGGAAGATGAAGACGATGGGCCTCAGCTCTTAAAACCTGTCGAGATCAAGGAAACGCTGGACCAGTATGTCATAGAACAGGACAAAGCAAAAAAGGTCCTTTCTGTTGCTGTTCACAACCACTATAAACGGATCAACACCAAAGTGGACATGGAAGGGGTTGAAATCGAGAAGAGCAATATCCTGCTCATCGGTCCCACCGGGTCGGGGAAGACGCTCCTGGCCCAAACCCTTGCCAGAATACTGAAGGTGCCGTTTACCATTGCGGATGCAACGACGCTTACGGAAGCCGGCTATGTGGGTGAAGACGTCGAAAATATCATTTTAAACCTGGTTCAGATGGCGGATTATGATGTGGAGTCGGCCTGTAAAGGCATCGTCTACATTGATGAAATCGACAAGATCGCACGGAAATCGGACAGCCCGTCCATCACCCGTGATGTATCCGGGGAGGGGGTGCAGCAGGCGCTTTTGAAAATCATCGAAGGAACCCTGGCAAACGTTCCGCCCAAGGGCGGGAGAAAACACCCGCAGCAGGATTTTGTCAAAGTGGATACCAGCAATATTTTGTTTATCTGTGGTGGAACCTTCAACGGAATGGACAAGATCATCCGAAATCGCATCGGAAGCAAATTGATGGGTTTTGAGGCAGATATCAAAGGAAAAGGCGATGTTGATATCAATGAAATCATGGGCCTTGTTCAACCGGAAGATCTGGTAAAGTTTGGTCTGATTCCCGAGTTTATCGGACGTATCCCTATCGTGGCCACTTTGAACGAACTGAGTCTGGAGGCCCTCGTCCGCATTCTTACGGAACCTAAAAATGCCCTGACCAAACAGTATAAAAAACTCTTTGAGCTGGAAGACGTTGAACTGAAATTCACCGAGGAAGTCCTGACGGCCGTTGCGGAAGCGGCGCTCAAGCGAAAATCAGGGGCCAGAGGTTTACGGGCGATTCTTGAATCGCTCATGTTGGAGATTATGTATGACATTCCATCGGTGCCGGAAATTCGGGAATGCATCATTAATGAAGAGGTCATCACCAAAGGCGAGCCTCCTTTGCTGTTATATGAAAACCAAGCAAAATTTGGATAAAACATGCTAAATGATATAAAAAACGATATTCAAGACAAAATCGGTGTTGAAGAAAGATTCTATTACCCTCTGCTCCCTTTGAGAGATGTGGTGGTTTTTCCCAACGTGGTTGTGCCCCTTTTCGTGGGGCGCAAAAAGTCTATTAAAGCCCTTGAGTACGCCCTTTCTCATGAAAAAGAGATTTTCCTGTCGGCTCAGGCGGACGCTGGTATAGATGATCCGACCCCCAAGGATATTTATCCCTTCGGGACGCTGGGGACGGTCCTTCAATTGTTGAAACTGCCGGACGGTACTGTGAAAGCCCTCATTGAAGGGAAGGAGCGCGGTAAGATCGATAATTTCATGGATAAGCAGGGCTTCTTCATGGTTGAGATCAGCAAATGTGAGGAGATTGTTGTTTCGGACTTGGAAACGGAAGCTCTGATGCGCAGCATCAATACCAGCTTTGAAGAGTATGCAAAGCTGAATACGAAGATCGGAAAAGAAATCGTTTCGGCTGTGATCGCCATCGAAGACCCCGGACGTTTGGCGGATACCATCGCCGGTCATCTGGCAATGAAAGTTGCGGATAAGCAAGGTATTCTGGAAACCATAGACCCCAATAAGCGTCTTGAACGGCTCTACGGTGAGCTGGAAAACGAGGTGGATATTCTTCGCCTTGAACAACGGCTGCGAACGCGGGTCAAGAAGCAGATGGAGAAGACCCAGAAAGACTATTATCTCAATGAACAGATTCGCGCCATTCAAAAAGAAATGGGGACCAAGGACGATTTCAAGGCGGAACTGGCGGATCTTGAAAAGAAAGTCAAACGAAAAAGACTGTCCAAAGAAGCGCATCAGCGTGTAAGCCAGGAGTTTAAGAAACTCAAGATGATGTCTCCCATGTCGGCGGAAGCGGCGGTGGTGCGGAATTATATTGACTGGATCATTGATTTGCCATGGTTTGACAAGAGCCGAAAGAAATTTGATATCACGGAAGCCGAGACCATCCTGAATGAAGACCATTACGGGCTTGAAAAACCGAAAGAGCGTATTCTGGAATACCTGGCGGTTCAACGGCTTACAAAAAAAATGAGAGGCCCCATTCTCTGTCTTGTGGGCCCCCCCGGGGTGGGAAAGACATCGCTGGCCAAATCGGTAGCCCGGGCCACGGGACGAAATTACGTACGCCTTTCCCTTGGAGGGGTTCGGGACGAGGCTGAAATCAGGGGCCACAGGCGGACCTATATCGGGGCGCTGCCGGGCAAGATTATTCAATTTCTGAAAAAGGCAAAGACCAACAATCCCGTATTCTGCCTTGATGAAGTGGACAAGATGAGTACGGATTTCAGAGGTGATCCATCAGCTGCTTTGCTGGAAGTGCTTGATCCTGAGCAGAATGTGGCCTTTAATGACCATTATCTCGATCTTGATTACGACCTCTCGGATGTTTTTTTTATCACCACAGCCAATAGTCTCCATAATATTCCGGTTCCCTTGCAGGACAGGATGGAAATTATCCGCTTGGCGGGCTATACGGAAATTGAGAAATTAAATATTGCAAAACAGTTTCTGGTAAAGAAGCAGATTGAACTAAATGGGCTTCATTCGGAAAACATTGCTTTTACAGATAAAGCTATTTTGACAATTATCCGCACCTATACTGGAGAAGCGGGCGTTAGAAATCTGGAACGTGAGATTTCATCCATTTGTCGAAAGGTGGCCAAAGAAGTTGTGCTGAAGGGTGAAAGCACCAGGATCAATATCAAAGCCCAATCCATCCAAAAATATTTGGGTGTACCCAAATACCGTTATGGCAGGACAGAGGAAAAAGATATTGTTGGTGTTACTACGGGACTGGCATGGACGGAATTTGGTGGAGAGTTGCTTCAAACAGAAGTGACCATAATGCCGGGAAAGGGTAAGTTATCGCTTACCGGGAAACTGGGTGAGGTTATGCAGGAATCGGCTCAGGCTGCCTTGAGTTATGTTCGGTCAAGGGCAAGGGCCCTCAAGTTGCCGGAAGACTTCTATGAAAAAATCGATATTCACATTCATGTGCCCGAGGGAGCTACTCCCAAAGACGGGCCGTCAGCGGGAATTACACTGGCCACTTCTATTGTGTCGGCTTTAATGCGGTATCCTGTCCGCTGCAACCTTGCCATGACGGGAGAAATAACGCTTCGGGGAAGAGTACTTCCCATTGGCGGGCTCAAAGAGAAGATCCTGGCTGCTCACAGGGGAGGCGTTACCAAGGTTCTGATCCCCATGGAAAACAAAAAGGACATTGCGGATATCCCTAAAAAGATATTGCGGAAGGTGGAAATAGTTCCGGTTGAGCATGCGGATGAGGTTTTGAAGGAAGCTCTGATTCTGGAAGATGGACAGGTACTGTTTGCACCGGACGGGGATATTCAGCCCTTTTGCTTCAGCGATCTAGCCAAACCCGAAAAAGAAGTTGAGACGCTCGTTACGGCCCATTGATTGCGGAATTTTGCTTGACAGGATTAATCGAACCTGCTAATCATATCTGACTGAGCTTTGGTTCAGGCGGGTAGCTCAGTGGGAGAGCATCGGCCTTACAAGCCGGGGGTCGCGGGTTCAAGCCCCGCTCCGCCTACCATCTTATGCCAAGGTGACGCCAAAAGGAAAAATCGGCTCCTTGAAAAGGGCCGTTTTCAATAAAAGGGGGCGTAGTTCAGTTTGGTTAGAACGCCGGCCTGTCACGCCGGAGGTCACGAGTTCGAGTCTCGCCGTCCCCGCCAGTAAAAACAAGAGGTTAAGTCAATTTGGCTTAACCTCTTTTCATTTTACGTGTCTCTCTATGTGTCTTTTTCCCACCAGAACGGATTTATTTTCATGAAAATTGGAAGGTGTTTTTGGGGTTATTTGACGATTGGATTGATGGTATAAAGGAGTGTTGTTATCAGGAATTTCGAGATGTTGATCTATTGAAAGTTACCCCAGTATTGTCCCCAAATTTCGTATATCAAAACGCCAGCGATTCAGAAGGTTTTTCTCATGAGCATTCATATCATTTTTCATGAACAATATTATAATTCAGACTATGCAGATGATCCTGCAGCTCTTCCGGGCCGCCTGGAAGGGATTATGGCGGTTATTAAATCCAAGCCGGACATGTATCACATTAAAAAGCCAGAACCGGCTTCAGATACGGATATATTGCGGGCTCACGGTAGGGGCCAATTAAATATTATTAAATTCAATCGCCTTCGATACAAATTGGCGGCACTGGCAGCCGGAGGTGCCATTAAAGCGGCCCAAACTGCTTATGAAGGAACCCCAAGCTTTGCCGTGATCCGGCCACCGGGGCATCATGCCTCAGCCAATTCATGCTGGGGATTCTGTGATTTCAACAATATGGCCATCAGCCTGCTCAAACTATATTCCGAAGAAAAAATTCAGACTGCCTTTATCCTGGATTTTGATTTTCACACCGGAGACGGCAATATAAACATACTGGAAAACAGGAAAGACGGATTTAAGGTCACGATTCTTAATCCTGACTCAGTAGACAGGATAAATTATTTGAGGGAGGTCGAAAGAGTCATGAACAATTTGACCGATGCAGATATTCTGGCGGCATCTGCAGGGTTTGATCATGGAATTGAAGACTGGGGAGGTCTTCTTTCCACAGAGGATTACAGGGAACTGGGTCGCATGATGAAACAAACAGCCGAGCGGCTTTGCCAGGGCAGGCGGTTTGCAATCCTTGAAGGCGGATACAACCATGCTGTTCTTGGGCTCAATGTAAACTCATTTTGCGAAGGGTTTGAATAATCTGGATGTCCCCCTATGTAAAATGCTGTAGAATACTCTTTTAAAGAACTTGCAGGCTTTACCAATCAATTTTCCTTTGGTTTTGATAAAGAAGGTAAAGACTTGAGCGGATTTCAGGGAAGTTCAAGGCAGGGTAAGTTTCATAATGATATAATCAAATGGCCCCCATAATAAGGATCGTTTTGGAGTGAACCCCAGTTTCCTGTAAACTGCAATGGCGCGTTTATTATCGGATCTGACACGAAGTTTAATAGTTTTTATTGCTTTTGATTTTCCGGCCCAATCCAGCAATGCCCCCATTATGGTGCTGCCAATCCCCAACCCCCAGTTCTTTTTTGAAACAGATAAGGCAAATTCTCCTGCACTTCGAAGTCTTTGCCACATAGTAGATCTGAAGGTCAGATATCCCACGACTTCATCCTGTAACCAGCCTATCAGAAGTGCATGATGCTCTGAATTCCGGCATTTTCTGATATGCTTTTTTTCATTGTCCACTGAAATATGATCAATCCCCTCATCAAACGACAGAAAGCGGCTGTCCTGTCTGATTTTATACACATAGCGGATCAGCTCGCCGGCTTCATTTTCCTGTGCCTCCTTTACCAGCAGTATCTGGTCGTTTTTGATGACGGATTTTTTTTGGTATAATTCCGGTGTGGCATTTTTGACTTTGACAAGGTCAATTACAAAGCTCAACAGGCTTGCCAATGTCATTTTAACAAGGCTGAAAAACAAAGCGGTCTGTTCGAAATCTCTTGCATAAACAGCACTGTAGTTCGGTGTATGGACGGATATCTTTAGCATGAAGAACTCCTTGTCTTTGAATTTATTTTCTTTTCTCCTTCAAAAACTCTTCAAACATCTGTCCAAGGAAATCCGGGTAACCCCAGGTGCAACTATTTTTCTTGTAAAGTTATTGTTCAATCGTTTGATTTATATAATGCCGTGTTGACCATACAATTGTCACTATGGTATTATCACCGATAGTTTGCCTATATCTAATATGCAGTTTGCTGATTTTTTTTGTGGGGAGAACTAAAATGGGGAAAAATAAAGGGTCTGTTGAACAGTCGATGCATGAAAGAGAGAAAGAGCTAAACTGCTTATACAATGTCGCAAACTTAATGATAGATCATGAAAAATCATTAGAGGACATTTTTAATGTAATCGTTGGTTATCTTCCCCCTGCATGGCAATATCCCGATATCGCCTGTGCAAGGATAACCTTTAGGGGCCGGGAATATTTTTCTGCTGGTTTTAAACCCTCAAGATGGAAACAATCCGCTAACATTTTCAATGGAAGTCAAAAAGCTGGGTGCATAGAAGTTTACTACCAAGAAAAAAGGCCAGTTATGGATGAGGGGCCATTTCTAAAAGAAGAACGAATATTAATAGATACAATAGCCTGCCAACTTGGGAACGCATATAAGAGAATCAAATTAGAGGATACCCTGAAGGAGAGAATAAAAGAACTTGGCTGCCTTTATGGTGTGTCTAACATTATAGAGAAGCATAACAATGATTATAAAAAAATTTTACAAAAGATTGTTGATCTGCTTCCAGCTGCATGGCAGTGTCCAGGGATAACCTGCGCAAAAATCAGATTAAACAGGGAAGAGTTTAAAACTGATAATTATAAAGATACGCCATGGAAACAAATTGCCGAAATGAAAATCGAACATCAGAGAATAGGTTTTATCGAAGTTGCATACACAAAAGATATGCCTGTGCTTGATGAAGGGCCATTCTTAAAAGAAGAAAGGCTCTTAATCAATGCTCTCGCTGAACGTATTAGTAAGGCTGTTAAACGTATAAGGGCGGAAGAACAACTTGAAATTGAAAGGATTGCCTTAGAAAATAAAAATATTGCTTTGAAAGAAGTTCTAAAAAAATTACATGAACAAAAAAAAGAAATAGCAACGAGAGTGCAAGCAAATGTTGATAAAATTATAATGCCAATATTTGCTCTTCTTGAAAAACATGTAAATTCTAGAGATGCTTCTGTTTTAAAGTTGCTTAAAAAAAACCTTGAAGATGTTACTTCCCCATTCACTAATTCAATATCAAAAAAATTTTTAAGCCTGTCACCAGTGGAAATCCAAATATGCAATTACATTAAAAACGGATGTTCAACAAAAGATATTGCACAGTTGAGAGGAATTGCAGTTGCAACCGTTAGCCGACACCGTGAACATATCAGGGAAAAGCTGAACCTGAAAAACAAAAATATTAATCTCGTAACCTATCTAAACAGTTCTAAGATGGAAAAAAATAATTGATAAAACTGGGGTATCTACTTAGCTCAAGTCCATACTATATGTTGTGGTCGTTTGTTTGGGCGCCATCTGTATCGAACTCGTCCTCTTCGTCGTCTTTGCTCCTAAGTCCCAGGATATTTGACCCCGAAAGTCTTAAAATAAGGTAACCCGCCAGCCCGCTATCCCGTCATTGTACTGCGTTCTATCCGGACATCCCGTCATCCTGCGGGAAGACTGTAGTCACGATTCTGATATCCCGCTGTCAAGCTACCCCGCCCAAGCGTTAATAGAAGACTATCCCACCCTTTGAAAAAGTATCCCTCCTGGTTTATAGAAAGGTTTCACCAAAACCAAACGACAGGAGGGATACGTTCATGCCACCGACAGCGACAATGAAAGATATTAAAGCATATCTGAGGACATGCGAAAAGGGAGAAGTTACGCCTGAGAACCTGCCCCCTTGCCCGCGCTACGATGTTGAGAGTCTCTATTTCAAGAACCATGCATACCGAGAACGGCTTTTCTTGATTATCGTCGACATGGTTGTCCAACCGATCCAGGCCTATCTGCTCCGGTTCCGTTGCCCCGGTTGTGGAAAGACCTTTCCCTCCTATCCCGATTTTGCAATGCCCTATAAGCGCTATACCCGTCAGACCATAACAGGTTTTGCCGAGCGTTATGTGAGCTCCGACGACACCTATGAGCAGGCCGTCATGGACAAGGATGAAAAGGGCGTGCCCGGTTATGCCGACGGAGAAAAGATCCTGGCCTCATCCACCGTCCACAGATGGATCACAAGCCTGGGCCGTTTGGTGAACACCACCCGGAAAGCACTGGACCTGATCTGCCAGGAAAACCCAAAAACCCCTATTTGCCGCGACCTATTGCCAACGGTTGAAAAAGTTACCAAAAACCCCGTTTTGAAACGTTGCCACTTATGCTGATGGACACACTGGTGCGCTTCCACCCAAAACAATGAAAGAGATTTGGATAGAATGTCGGCGGAATCTCTCGCCGGCCTCCGTCTTTGCATGCTGTTATTTTGAGTTATTTGTTCTTTCTTCGATAACTTGGCCCCTCCAAAACAAGGACCTCAGAGTTGTGAACGAGCCGGTCGGCGATGGCAGTGGCCACGGTTGTCGAATCAAACACATTTCCCCATTCGGCAAAAGGCAGATTCGTGGTCAGAATCGTTGATTTGAGCCGGTGCCTTGCGCTGATAACCTGGAAAAAGAGGTGCGATCCCTGCTGGCCAAGCGAAAGATATCCTAACTCGTCACAAACAAGGAGAGCCGGAGATTGATAATAGTGGAGTTTTTTGAGGAGGGAATGATCCGCCTCCGCGGCGATGAGATGATTGATCATGTCGATGGCGGTGGTAAAAAGGACCTTCACATTGGCATTGCATGCGGCATAAGCCATTGACTTGGCCAAAAAGGTCTTTCCGGTGCCCGGGTTTCCGATCAAAATCACATCTTTGTTCTCCCTTTGAAACTCCAGGTTGAAAAGGTTCAGGATCTGGGTTTTCTGATCCTTTCTGGATTTGTGGTGGTTAAAATCAAACTGATCAACAGTGATCTTTTCGCTGAGTCTGGATTGCTGGAACCGCAGTTTGATGGCGTTTTGCCATCGATGCTCGGTTTCCAGATCAGCCAGCTTTTCAAGCATGGATAAGAAGTCGGTGTTTTTCTGTTTGGCCTCATCCAGTATGGCCTCAATTTCCTGGGCCATCACCTTCAGCCGAAGCTTTATCAGTTTTTCTTTGAGGTCTTCCATCATGACTTTTTCCTCCTTTTGACCACCCAGGCATCGTATTCAGCCAGGGCCGGTCTTTCGAGACGGATTCGATTGAGTTGTTCGTCTTTGAGCCTGACCGGCGGATGCTGTGTTTGGGGGGGCATCTCCTGGTAAAGGATGTTTTCAATGTAATGGGCGCCGTAAGCGTTGTGTAACGTGGCCTTTTTAATGGCCAGAATCAGCGCATAAGCACCGTATTCTTCTTTGAGAGCCAGCAGTTTTGTCAGGTTCTTTTTTATCGGTTGCTGGGTCTTGACCAGGTTTTCGAGATAGTTTTTGGCCTCTTCCCCCAGGCTGATGAAAACGCGGACCGCCTGGGACTGCCATAAACGTCTCTGTTGTTTTTTGGCAGCCTCCCGGTGTGCCGCAAGTTCAATACGTTCTTTTCGTTTGTAGGATCTTTTGTGGGTGGCAATCACCTTTTCCCTGAGATAAACGGTAACCACTGAGGTGTCCGCCTTGATAATAACCCGCCTGCCGATGGCCCAGGGGGGAACCGTGTAACTGTTGGCGTCAAACCGGACGGAAAAATCGGAATGCACTTTTGCGCTCTCGGTGTCCCGGCAGTCGGGAAGCATCGAGGGAAGCGGTCTCATGCTTTCCGGTTTAAACCGATCCACGGGGCGTTTTCCGGTGGTGCTGTGGATTCGGATGTTGGCCACGTGATCCCGCCACTGGTCGGCCTGGATCTGAAGATCCTTGAGATTTTCAAATGACCGCAAAGGTAAAAAATTGTAGCGGATGTAATGAATGGCACCCTTTTCCACTTTTCCTTTTTCATGAGGGCTTCGAACATTGCAGGCATAGGGAACCATGGCAAAAGGTCGCAGGAAATTCAGGTAGGCGTCGTTGAAACGGATCAGAGGACCGTCCCGTTCAATGACGGCCGTCAACATGTTATCGCTCACCAGTTCTTTTGGGGTGCCCCCGAAAAAAGTGAACGCATTTAAAAGACACCGATGCAGGGTTTCCTGTCTCTGGGAATGGGTAAACTCCAGGTAAAGCAGACGGCTGTAGGATTCAATCACCGCCATGCAATAGAGTTTTCTTCTGGTACCGTCATAGTCAATGGAACCGAAGTGTCCCCAGTCGATCTGGCACTGATGTCCGGGATCCGATTCAAATCGTATAAAGGCTTTCGGGGTTTTTCTTCTTTGCTTTCTCAGATAATCCCTCAGTATGGTGATTTTTCCGTCGAACCCTTCTTTCTGAAGGCGCTGCAAAATGACCGTGGCATGCACATGGGGATCCTGTTCAAGCAGCTGTTCAATCAGATTCCGGTAAGGGTCGAGCTTGGAAGGTCTTGAAGGTCTTTTTGGAAAGGTCCGTTCGGGATTTTCAAGATCAGGACTCTTGATCTCTGCTTAGGTTTTTTCAAGGAAGGCGTGCAAAAACCCCTCTTAATTTCATATAGTTGACGTCTTCTTGATGAATCCAAAAAAGTAGTTGCAACCGGAAAGTAGGCATGGCACCTTTTGCATGATATTTCTGATAAAAAAAGAAAGGAAAGGTCCCATGCCACAGCTGATATTACCCATAATCCCAAAAGGAGCAACAGAAATCAACCAGTTGGTAAGTGTCTACCGTGATGAAGATCGGTGGACATATTTTGTTGGCACTTATCCGATTTTTAGCCATGAGAAAACAGACCATCTACTCTTCAAGATAATTACTGGTCAGCTGATTGAAGCAGGCGCTTGTCGTCAGATCCAGATAATAAAGACCTTCGGCGTAAGCAAGAACAGTGTTATTCGATCGGTCAATAAACTTCGGAAAGGTGGCATTGAAGCCTTTTTCAAGAAACGTCCTGGACGTCGGGGTGGTAATGTATTGACCCCGGAAGTGATTGAAAAAGCGCAAGGCTTGCTTGATGAGGGTTACAGCAGGGTTGATGTTTCTTCGGAGTTGAATGTTAAGTATGACACCATTCGCAAAGCGATAGGCGCAGGTCGGTTATCGGAACCCGGGACTCAGGAGACCGTCATCAGTAAGTCGTCGCGTACCGTTGTAGATAGAGCGGCTTCTGAAGGTATGGGAGTTGCCTGTACCCGGGTTGAGGAGCGAGTTCTGGCATCCTTGGGGAAATCTATGGGAGCCACGATTCATTTTGAATCCTGCCTGGATGTCCCCAAAGGGGGTGTTCTGTGTGCGATTCCAGCACTTCTGGCCAATGGTTTGCTGCATGGGGCAGAGCAGTTTCTAGGTATGGTTAGCGGTTACTATACGATTTATCATGTGCTGCTCCTCCTTGCGCTGATGGCTTTGTGCAGAATTAAGACAACAGAAAAACTTCGAGGACATGCCCCTGGAGAATTTGGAAAACTGCTGGGGTTGGATCGAATTCCCGAAGTCCGTTGTCTGCGCAAGAAAATGAGTGAATTGAGTGCCAATGACGGTGCAGAGCGCTGGGCCGCCCATTTGGGCAAATACTGGATGGAATTGGAACCTGAATCAGTGGGTGCTCTTTATATCGACGGACATGTGCGTGTCTACAACGGTGGTTTGACGCAACTGCCTCGTCGTTACGTTTCCCGTGAGCGCCTTTGTTTGAGAGGTATCACCGATTACTGGGTCAATGATTCTATCGGCCGTCCGTTTTTTGTGATCGAAAAAACCATCGATCCGGGATTACTGGAAACGTTAAGGAAAGACATTGTCCCCCGGTTGCTCAATGACGTTCCCGGTCAACCAAGCGATCAGGAATTGGATGAAAACCCATGGTTATGTCGATTTATTCTGGTTTTTGACCGGGAAGGCTACAGTCCATCGTTTTTTGCTGAAATGTGGCGCAACCATCGTATCGGCTGTCTGACCTATCACAAGCATCCGGGAGCCCCCTGGCCGGAAGAGTGGTTCAGCAATCACCAAGTCGCCATGCTGGCCGGTGAAGTCATAGATATGCATCTTTGCGAACTGGGCAGTTATGTGGGTTCCGGCAAAAATGCCATCTGGATGAGAGAGGTCCGCAAACTGACTGAGTCAGGCCACCAGACCAGTCTTGTCAGCACGGCCTTCGACCTGCCTCATACCCAACTGGCAGCCCGCATGTTCAGCCGATGGTCTCAGGAAAACTTTTTCAACTACATGATGCAACATTTTGATATTGATGTTGTTTTGGAATATGGAACCACTGAGTTTCCTGAGACCGAAAAGGTGGTGAATCCTGCTTGGCGAGAGTTGAATCGATCCCGGAACTCCTTGCAGAACAAGCTTCGATATCGGCGTGCTCGTTTTGCGGAGTTAACACTTCATCCTGAAACCGAAGAAAAGCCCGTCAAGTTTGGGAAGTGGCTCAAGAAAAAGGCCGATCTGTTAGAGGAGATCGAAAACTACGAACATCAACTGGAGAAACTAAAAGCAGAGCTCAAAGAAACACCAACGCATATTACATGGGGTGCGCTTGAACACAAAGACAAGTTTTTGCGGTTACTTCCGGGAAGGAAGCGCCTGATGGACACCATCCGAATGATTGCTTATCGTGCTGAAACAGCAATGTTGGGATTGATTAGCGGTCCCACAGTGAACCCAAGTACAGCTCGCCGTCTGCTTCAGGATCTCTTTGTGACAGAAGCCGATATCCTTCCCGAACCTGAAAAAAATCGCCTGAATGTAAGGGTGCACAACGCTTCTAGACCGGCGGCCAATAGAGCCCTTGAACAGCTGTTTGAACATCTCAATTATGCCAAGGTAAAATACCCCGGCACTGACATGCAACTTGTCTATCAAATAGGGGGTTTTTCCAGCTCAAATCCCAGACAAGGTGCCATTTGATTTTCCTGGAGGTAAGGAGTCCTGAAGGTGAAATGAACGCCAATTCCCCGATCATCAGAAACGTTCATATTCAGGATACCTATGAACAAATGATCAAAGTGTCTTATGACGCATCCCAACCAAACATCGGGTCACAAAACGGGCTGGTGGAAAGATGCCTTTTGGAATACACGGCCGGCATTGGCCCCCAGTACTACATCGGCGGCGTGGACGCCCACAACGCCACAAACTGGATTATCCGGGACAATGAATTCAGAAATATTCGCAGCCCCAGCCATGCTGTTGCGGAACATGCCGTCCATTTCTGGTCCAATTCCCGGAACACCTTTGTGGAGCGGAATCTGATCATAAATTGCGACCGAGGCATCGGTTTCGGTCTGGGTGATCGAGGGCATATCGGTGGCATCATCAGGAATAACATGATTTATCACGATACTTCCGAAGGCTTCGCCGATGTGGCGATTGCCCTGGAATCTGTTACAAACGCACAAGTGTACAACAATACCATCTACCTGGAACACGGATACGCGAACGCCATCGAATACCGTTTTTCCGCCACAACGGGTCTGACCATCATCAACAATTTGACCAACAAAGCCATCACGGTAAGGGACGGCGCCTCCGCTACGACTTCAAACAACATCACCAATGCCGTTTTATCGTGGTTCGTTGATCCGCCTTCCGGAAATCTGCATTTGGGTTACGCGGTCCCGTCCGTTGTTGACCAGGGCCAGGAAATTGGAGGATTGACGGATGATTACGACAAGACCAAACGTCCCTGGGGCATAGGATATGACATAGGTGCGGATGAGTACACGACAGGAATCAATCGACCCGGTACCGGACATTAGGGCTGACGGCGCGGATGGTTCAATCACCGTCAGTCCGGGTGAGACCGTTGGTATCAGTGTCAGTATCGATCCGGGTTCCCATTCGAGAGAAAACGCCGATTGGTGGGTGGCCAAGTCAGGCCCCGACGGCAGCTACCAATATTTTGACCTGATCGCAGGTACAATGATCCAAGGCCTTTCGCCCACATATCAGGGACCGCTATTCAGCCTCGGCGCCACACCGCTTCTGAATACCTCCAATTTGACGACAGGCACCCACACTTTCTATTTCGGGGTTGACATGAAAATGAATGGATCGCTCGATATGGATTCCATATATTTTGATTGGGTAAGCATTAATGTGACCGGGCCATAACTTTACCATTTTTCCGGCAAGAGATTATAAGAACGGGCGAAATCAAGGAAGTCTTTCAATCTCCTTTTGAACAATGGTGAGGTGAGAGATCAATTTCGATTTCATTGAGGATTGGGGATAATCCTCAATGAGGGTTTTAAGGATTTTGTGAGATGTCTCAAGCAGTTCTCTTTTTTTCTGCGGATCTTTGGTTTTTTTGGCCTCCAGAAAAATTTCCGCGGCCCGGTTTCGTTCATGGTTGATGAGGCTTTCAATGGCCCGGTTTTTGAGATCAGTGGCCTCATCATCCAAGCTTTCTCTCCTTTCAAGAGTATTCAGCGTTTGAATGGCACCTTTGTAATCTTCCTTTTCATACAACCGTTTGGCGGTTTCCAAACTCTCTTTCTGATAGGCCGCTTTGATTTTTGCATTTTCTTCATAAGCTGCTTGTGCTTCATCGATATTGCCGATCACCCTGTCGATGAGCTCGGTTTCAGGCCCCTCTTCCCTTTCGGCTTTTTCTTTTAACAGCAGGCTCTTAGCTTCGGCGAATTCATGATTTCGGGCAAGGGCATCAACTTTTTCCTGAAGCGCCACCATGCGGGGGGGGGCTACCTGTGTTTCAGTGCCCTCAGGGGGTCGAAACATGGAATGAAACGGCTGATCCGGTTCCTTTGGAGTCTGTTGGATTTGGTTGCTGAGATCCTTGACCATGTCGGTTCTTTCATCCTGGATGCTGGAAATTTTTTCCAATGTTTTGGCGGCTTGTTCCGGTTCCCCCAGGGCCAGTTGCCAACGGGCGATGTCTCCACGAAGTCGCACCACATCCGAGGACCCTTCAATATCCTTCGCAACTTCCGATCCGGTCTCAATGGCTTCCTGCAACATCCCATCTTCAGCCAGCGAGCTGGCAAACAAAATACCGATCTGGGGTGTGAGCCCACCTGGAAAACGTGTTTGCAACGCCAGTGTGCGCTGAATTACCCCCTTGTAGTCTTTTTTCAGATAGAGATTCAAAATTTCATTTTTTCTATCCATAAAATCGGCGTAGGAATTCTCATCACCCGTTGCTTTACCAATTTTTTCGAAGTAGCTGTTTTCCATGAGCGACATGGATCGAAAAAGGGATTGCGTCAGCGTTTCACACTCTTTTGAAGTGATGGGTCCGGGCGAGGATTTTTTTAACAGGCGATAACTGTCCAGCAGTGCCGAAACAGCACCTGCGTCACTTTTGGAGAGGTTTTTGCTTTTTTGGATATTTAGAAGAAATTGAATCCGATCTTCTATGTATGAAACATTGACGTTGAGTGTTGCCCTTTCCTTTTCCGCGCGCGGTTGAACGGGGGATGAAGGTTTCCGGGTTGTGGTGGCACACCCGGCGGCAAAAACCAGTATTGCGAACAGAAAAATGGAAGTCTTCTTCATTCTTGATTCCTTCTAAAAGGGTCCAAATTCTCTTTTGAGCTGCCGGTTTTTACTCCCGTCGCCGGTCTGTGTCAAGACCTCCGGTGCTGAAGCGGATGCGTTTTCGCCGTCTATCAGCGGGAGACCGGTGACCGTGAAGACCGGAACAGGATGGAGGGCAAACGATCCCGGGGTTGCAGGACGCAGCAGTGGGTTAAATGCCAGATCAGCAGGTTGGAGTTTGGTTCTAAACCCTTCCGATTCGGCAATGGCACTAGCCGTATCCATCCACAGGGGGAGAGCCCCCGAAGACCCGTACAGGGTCATGTGATCTCCTTTCATGGGCTGATTGTCGTCAAAGCCCACGTAACTGGCGATGGTGTAGCCATTGTCAATGCTGAGCTGGCCCGTGGTATGGTCGGGGCCGGGTATGAGGCCCACAAAACTGGAATTGGTGTACCGATTGGCCGTGCCGGTCTTACCGAAAGAGGGAAGGGGGATGTCGAAAGCCCGAACCACATCACTGGCCTTCTTTCCGGTTCCCCGTTCCATGACTTTCCGGAGGATTTCAGATACGAGAATGGTGACCCTTTCGGGCAATACCGCTTTCGGCTCGGGGACGTATTCCCAGATTGTCCGACCCTCCCTGTCAACAATCTTTTGGATGATGGGAACCATGTGAGGGTCGCTGGCGGATCCGAGAGGATAGGCCTTTCCGGTCAGAAGGGCTTCATAGGCCAGTGCCGCCTCCATGATGCTGACCGCGTTGGGTCCCAGGGGAAAGGAGAGCACCGGGTCCAATGGAGTGGATATTCCGATTTTCTTTGAAAGGTAGATGGCAAAGGAAAGGTTCACCAGGGTCCGGAAGTCTCTGATTTTGGACAGGACTTCGAGACTGTATTTCTCTTGTTTACTGAGCTTTTGAAACTCTTTCTCCGTATGGGTTTCCAGCAGTTCCAGAATTTCGGAGGGTATCAATCCATCGACCCATTGGTTTGTATCGGTATTTTTCTTAAGCGCCATGAGCCGCTGGAAATCGTATCGTAAAAGGTTTCGGTCGTCGTCCTCTACTGCTGAGCCGGTTTTCGAAAGATCGAAATGAAGACGTTTCACATCATTTAAGGAGTCTTCGTGCCCTGAGAATATGATATCTGTTTCGGCTTGCGCCTTTGCCGCCTCAAAAGCGGCTTCCATCAACGCCTTCCGGTCAACAATGATGCCAAACTGGTCTCTGATACGTGTTTTGTAGGTTTCGTAGGATTCATCCGGTTTTCGACCCAGCCCCACAAGGTCAACCACCTGCCGGAATTCGCTCATGTTAAGCCGATCCGTGAGATGATAGAGCAGCCATACGGTTGCCAGGTTTTCCGAGTCGGCGCCGGCCCAGGTCATGGAGACGGTCTTGCTCTTGGGTTTATGGTCCGGTTGGGGGACATAGGCGGTCCCTTCGAACTGATAGATATCTTTTTCATTTCTTAGCGGATCCAGGTTGTTCCATTTCAACTGAAGCGCGGAAGCATAGACAACCGGTTTGAATATGGAACCCAATTGCCGTTTTGCGTCAGCCGCCCGGTTGAAGTGAATATTTGAAAAACCGCCTACCATGGCTGTTATCATCCCCTGACGAAGGGTCACGACCCCACCTTCAAGGTTCGGAATGGATGAGAGGATCAGTATCTCTTCTTCTTGCTCGCCTGAAGGGGTGTCATTCGCGGTCACAATCTGGACCGGTACCAGGTCCCCCACATTAAGGGTATTTAAAAGGATTGCGGCATGGTTCTTATTGAAAGTGGCCCACGGGCCCTTTTTGCCCTTGAGCCAGGCTTCCCCGATGGGTTTCAACCCCTCGTACCCAATTAATGCCTCTCCATTTTCCCATACAACGCGAAGACCGGGCTCTTTTGCACCTTTGTCTATTTCTGTTACCCGCGCCAGAAAGAGGAGAGCACGGTTGTTGCTTTTAGCGCTCTCTTTCAGTTCGCCCTTCCATCGGGGAAGGGTTTTGGAAGGGGCCATTCCGCTCAATGCGATATCCAATTGGGGCAGGCGCTTTCTCAAGCTCATAAGGGCCGCCCTTTGAACCTCCTTGTCCACGGATGTGTAAATGCTGATACCGGACGTGGCGATATTCTCCACGCCCTGTTCCTTAAGGATTTCCCGAAAGTAGTCGGATTCCAGCTGGTTTCGCACATAATCCAGAATGACATTCAATCGATAGGTGATCCGGCCTTCCCTGAAAGGGACAGGCTGTTCTTTTGCCGCGGTACACTCACTGGCGCTGATGTAATTCTGTTCGAACATTTTGTCCAGAACATAGTCCTTTCGCGCTTTGGCCAGCCGTTTTGCTTTCTCTTTTTCATTTGCGGTTTTCTGGATAAAGGGATTGTATCGGTTGGGTGCTTTGACGGAGCCCACAATAAAGGCCGCTTCAACCAGATTCAGGTCTTGGGGATCTTTGTCGAAAAAGTACTGGGCGGCGATTCTGAGCCCTTTGCCGTAACCGTTTACAAAAAACTGGTTGGTGTACATTTCCAGTATCTCTTCCTTGCTGTACTCTGTTTCCAGAAGGAAGGCCTGAAACATCTCATGGATTTTGGCCTGGTAGGACCGTTTCTCCCGTTTAAAGACATTCTTGGCCGTCTGCTGTGTCAGGGTGCTGCCACCCTGAACCACCCGGCCTGATTTCATGTTGGCCACAAACGCCCTGACAATGGATATGGGATCAAAACCCCAGTGGTGAAAAAAATTCTTGTCTTCGGCGGCAATCAGGGCTTTGATGAATATTTTTGGAATGTCGTTGTAGTTGATGTATTTGCTGTGGGTCTTTTCAAAAAAGACACCGATGGGCGTTTGACCATCCGAATAGTACACCGGGCTCTCGGAATTGATGACCCGGTCGATGGCGCCCCGTTTGATCCGCTGGGATGTCTCGCTGGTGATTTCATAATAGGTATACCCCAATAACCCCAGGGGAACCAGGATCAGAAGGCACAACACCCATAACAAAATGCGTTTCATCTTAAAACAATTCTCCCGCCAGCAGTTTCATCCGCAGGATCTCCTTGAGATCCAGTCCTTTCATCTTGAACCCTTTACGTCCATATTTCATATTGGCCTCGATTACGAGCCATTGATCCCCATGCAGGATGAGATCGAGACCCACATCATTAAACCGGCATTTCCGGGAGACATCTTGTGCCGCTTTGATGCCCGATGATGGAATGTTGTCAAAATTGATACGCCCCCCCTGGCTCAAATTGGTCCTGAAATTATCTTGGGCCCTGATTCGCCAATAAGCGATCACCGGTTGATGGTTGATCAGAACAACCCTCAGATCCTGCTCATGTTTTATATATTCCTGAATGTATGCAATGTGGGTTTCTTCCAGATAAGCTTCCAGTTGCGCTCTGCCGATGATCAGATAGACCCCCCTGCCACGGGCCGAACACCTGGGCAGTTTTCCGATAAAAGGGTAATGAAAGTGGTCCGGAATCTCATGATGGTGGCGGCGATAATAGATTCGGGTGCGAGGATGGGGGATATTGAGCATGTAAAAAAGAGTGGTCTGTTTAATCTTTTCATCCGCGTAGAGATATGTTTCGAGGCTCGGGAAAATATGCTTTCCCAGGGTGCTCAGAAACTGGGCGTAATTTAGGGTGGGGTACAAAATGACATCTGATTCATGAATGAATTCCCTTTCCTCAGATGTGTAATCCAGAAAATTGGGTTTAACTCCCAGGGTCCGTACTTCGGGGACCCCCATAAGCCGGCTGCCGATGGCCGTGTAGATTTTTTCTTTGTGCGTCACTGACTCGATACCCATTTTCTGACATCCTCGGCTTTTTCTTTTGACCGCGCCATGACCTCTTTCAGATCGAGGGTCAACAATTGGCGGTTTTCCATGATCAGCCGGCCGTTAATGATGGTGTGGCTCACATCTTGCCCTCTGGCCGCATACACCAGATGGGAAAAAGGATTGTACATGGGCGTCAGGTGGGGTTTGTTGGTATCAATAACAATTATATCCGCCTTTTTTCCGATTTCAAGGGATCCAACTTCCCGGGACAACCCCAAGGCTCTGGCCCCTTCGATGGTCGCCATTTTAAATACGGTTAGCGCATCCATGACCGTCGGATCCATGGTCTGGACTTTATGGAGTTTGGCCGCCATGTCCATTTCCGTAAAGAGATCCATGTTGTTGTTGGAAGCGCCGCCGTCGGTTCCCATGCCCACGGTTAATCCCTGCTTGATCATTTGGGGTATGGGGGCAATGCCCGAACTCAGTTTCATGTTGCTTTCCGGGTTATGAATCACTTTGATGCCGTACTCGGCCATTTTGCCGATTTCCGATGAATTCAAATGGACCGCGTGATCCGCAATCAGATGGGGTCCCGGAATCCCCAATGCCTCCAGATGTTGAAACGGTGTCTTGCCGTATCTTTTTTTAATCTCTTCCACCTCCGCCAGGGTTTCAGCAAAATGGATAATCAAATGCGTTTGGTGCGACAGGGCTATTTCGTTTGCTCTCTGGAGTAATTCAGGGCTGCAGGTAAAAAGGGCGTGCGGTTCCACGGCGATGGAAACCAACGGGTTGTCTTTCCATTTTTCAATAAGCCATCTTGTGTAGGCGAACCCGTTTTCCAATTCACCATAATTGGGGGAGGGAAAATCGTAGAGGACTTCCCCCACGAGGCATCGAAGGCCTGATTGAAAGGCCGCTTGGGCCACCTGGTCCTCAAACAGGTACATGTCGCAGAAGGTGGTGGTGCCGGACAGGATCATCTCGGCGCAGGCCAACAGTGCGCCGGTGAGAATAAAATCTTTGTCCATGTTCTGTTCAACGGGAAAGATATAGCGGTTCAGCCATTTCATGAGCGGGAGATCGTCCGCAAGGCCCTTGAAAAGGCTCATGGGCAAATGGGTGTGGCCGTTGATGAGTCCCGGAAGGATGAGACCGCCTTTGGCATCAATTGTCTTCAGGACATCATGGCTTTCGGGGATTTGGTCCCCCAGATAGGAAATGGTATCTCCCGATATGCACAAAACGCCATTTTCAATGACCCTGTTTTCAGGGTCCATGGTCAACAGGGTTCCGTTTTGAATGGCGATATCAACTTTGCTCATACTTAACCTCGATTCCTCACGGTGTTCAACGCAGACCCTGCCTTAAACCATTCTATTTGTTCCTCTGTCAGAGTGTGCATCAGCGCAATTTCAAAGCCGTCCTTATTTTTTGGCTGGATGATGGCCCGAACCGGTTCATGGGGTTTAAGAATTTGAAGATCAACCAGATTTATCCGGTCGTCTTCGTCGATTCTGTCGTAATCTGAAGGGTTCGAAAAGGCGAGGGGCAGAATCCCCTGTTTTTTAAGATTGGCTTCATGGATTCTTGCAAAAGAGCGGGTGATAACGGCTTTCGCGCCCAGGAATCTGGGGCTCATGGCGGCGTGTTCCCGGCTGCTTCCTTCGCCGTAATTTTCATCCCCCACAATGACGAACCCGCCGCAGTTCTTTTTGTAAATTCCCGCCAGTTCCGAAAAACGGATGCCTCTTTCACCGGTGAGAATATTCGTGCCGTGACCGGTTTCGCCGGTAAAGGCATTTAAGGCTCCCGCCAGCATATTTTGTGAGATGTTGGTCAGGTGCCCGCGATATTGAAGCCACTTGCCCCCCGGTGAGATGTGATCCGTGGTGGTTTTCCCTTTGGTTTTGACGAGAACAGGCAGGTTGGTGAAATCCTTTCCATCCCACGCTGCAAAGGGTTTGAGCATTTCGAGCCTTTTCGAATCGGGATCAATTTTTATGGGGACCGCCTCATTTTCCGCAGTGGGCTCAATGAGCGCGGATTTTTGAAGTGCCAGTCCTTTTTCCGGCAGCGAGGGTGGGTCGGGAGGCGTCAGATGAAATGTTTCCCCTTCATCACCCACCAGATAATCGCTTTCCGGGTTAAAGCCGGGATTCCCCGACAGCGCAAGGGAGGCAGCCATGGTGGGTGAGGTCAAAAAAGCCAGGGTTTCGGGGTTGGCGTCGTTTCTGGCTTTGAAATTTCGATTAAAGGTGGTGAACATGATGTTTTTCACGCCTTTTTTGGAATCCTTCCGGTCCCACTGTCCGATGCAGGGTCCGCAGGACGCGGCAAGGATCACGGCACCTGCGTCCCGCAGTTTTTGCAGGATACCGTCCCGCTTGATGGTTTCATAGATTTGCTCAGAACCCGGCGACAACATGAACGGGACTTTGACCCTGCACCCATGGCTCATTCCCTGTTCAAGGATTTGAGCCGCGGCATAAAGGTCTGAATAGGAGGAATTGGTACAGCTTCCCATGAGCACGGTGGAAACCTTCTGCGGCCATTTTTTCGCTGTCACGAGTTCTCCGAAATCAGCAACCTTTGTCACCCGGTCCGGACTGAAGGGGCCTGCATGGGCCGGTTTGATGGTGCCGAGATCCAGTTCCAGGTACTGATCGTAAACGCGCTCCGGATCGGTTGTGCAAATTTCGTCCCGGCACAGAACATCCGATAATGCGGCGGCGGCCGATGCATCCGTTTCGCGAGCGGTACTGTTAAGATAGGCATCCATGCTTTCATCGTATTCAAATACAGAGCTTGTGGCCCCCAGTTCAGCCCCCATATTGGTGATGGTCGCTTTCTGGGTGGCTGACAGCTTCCGTGCTCCCTCGCCAAAATATTCAAAAATCTTACCCGTGCCCCCTTTAACGCTGAACCGGTTCAGCATTTCCAGGATGACATCCTTTGCCGATGCCCAACCGGTGAGTTCACCCGTCAATCTGACTCCCACAAGGGCTGGAAATGTGGTTACCCAAGGGAGTCCGGCTATGACCTCTGCGGCGTCGGCGCCTCCCACGCCGATGGCGATCATGCCGAGTCCACCCGCGTTGGGGGTGTGGGAATCGGTTCCGATCATCAGTCCCCCCGGAAAAGCATAATTTTCCAGAATAACCTGGTGAATGATGCCGGATCCGGGTCCCCAGAAGCCGATGCCGTATTTCATTGCCGCTGAAGAAAGGAAATCGTACACTTCCTTGTTGGCGCCCTGTGCCTTCTTCAGGTCCACGTCGGCACCATGGCCCGCACGAATCAGGTGGTCACAGTGAATGGTGGCGGAAACATTGGTTCTTTTCTGTCCCGTTTGCATGAATTGAAGCATGGCCATCTGTGCGGTTGCGTCCTGCATGGCCACGCGATCGGGGAAAAGAAAGACCTGATCCCTTCCCGCCCTCAAAGGTTGGGGTGAATTCCGATTTGCTTCATGAAGAAAGAGAATCTTTTCCGTATAAGAAAGGCCCCTTCCCAGTTCACTCCGTTTTTCGGAGAGTATGGCTAAGGCTTTTTCCCGGTTAAGTGGATATTGCATGGTTTTTGTGTGTTCCTTTTTTAAAGGTATGTCAGATAACCATGTTTACAATGCTACGGCAAAACTGTCAATGTTGCTGATGGGTTTTGGAGGTCTTTGCACGCATGTGAAAGACGTCATTTCCCCTTGGCATAAACTGTTCGGAATTGGTAGGATGGTTTCGAAGCCTCACTTTGACTATGGAGAAGAAGATGAAAAACCAAAATTATTCTGATATAGACGGCTCTCTAAACATTATTCAATGGGATGATCAAAATCGACCCATTGTGCCGGATTTTCCCGTCATTCCGTTTATCGAAGGGGACGGCATCGGCCCGGACATCTGGGCCGCCTGCAAATCGGTTTTGGATAAAGCCGTGGAAAAAGCCTACGGGTCGAAGCGGGGACTGTCCTGGAGGGAAATCCTGGCGGGAGAAAAAGCCCAGAAGCACCATGGGGCAAAAAACCCTCTCCCGGAAGAGACCCTGTCGGCCATATCCCGCTATGGAGTGGCCCTTAAGGGGCCCCTCACCACCCCCGTGGGCGGGGGATTCCGTTCCCTGAACGTGGCCCTTCGCCAGGCCCTTGATCTGTATGCCTGCGTGCGCCCGGTTCGCTACCTTGAAGGGGTTCCGGCACCGGTGATCCATCCCGAGCGGTTGAATGTGGTGATTTTCAGGGAAAATACGGAGGATGTGTATGCCGGGGTGGAGTGGCCTGCCGGATCCCACGAGGCCCGCGAGCTTCTGACCGCCATCAACGCCAAGTCGAAGGCTGCGGGCGGCACTCTAATTTCGCTTGAAAGTGCCTTGGGGATTAAGCCCATGAGCAAGGCAAATACGGATCGTCTGGTTTCCATGGCCATCGGGTATGCCTTGGACCATCAGCGGAAAAGTGTGACCCTGGTGCATAAAGGAAACATTATGAAATACACGGAAGGGGCTTTCAGGGGCTGGGGGTATGCGGTTGCTCGTGAAAGATACGGGGACGTCACCCTGACGGAATCGGAACTTCATGAGAAATTCAATGGGAAACTGCCAGAGGGTAAAATCGTCATCAAAGACCGCATCGCAGACGCCATGTTTCAGCAGATTCTCCTGCGCCCGGAGGAATATGATGTGATTGCCACCCCCAATCTGAACGGTGACTATCTTTCAGATGCCGCCGCGGCACAGGTGGGCGGGCTGGGTATGGCCCCCGGCGCCAATATGGGGGATTGTCGCGCCCTTTTTGAAGCTACCCACGGTACGGCCCCCAAGTATGCGGGACAAGACAAGGTCAATCCCGGATCCCTGATTCTCTCCGGGGTTGAAATGCTTCGGTTCCTGAACTGGCATGAAGCGGCGGAGACGGTGGTTACGGCCCTTAAGAAGACCATCCAACAGGGAACCGTCACTTACGATCTGGCCCGCCAGATGAGCGGGGCCGAAGAGGTCAGGTGTTCGGAATTCGGAGCCGCCATCGCAGCGAATATGGGATAAGGATCACCCTCTTTCCCGAATCGGCACATAATCCCTTTTGTGGTGCCCTGTGTAGATCTGCCGGGGACGGTAGAGTTTCCATTTGGGATCGTCGGCGCTCTCCTTCCACTGAGCAATCCAGCCGGGCAGGCGCCCGATGGCAAACATGACCGGGAACATATTGATGGGAATGCCGATGGCCCGCAAAACGATGCCGGCGTAAAAATCCACATTGGGGTAAAGGTTGTGATCAATGAAATAGCTGTCCTTCAGCGCCACTTCCTCCAGCTTCTTGGCAATGGGCAGAAGGGGATCTTCCCGGTGCAGCTTTTTGAGAATCCTGTTGCACACCTTTTCAATGATGCGGGCTCTGGGATCAAAGGTCTTGTAGACCCGGTGCCCGAAACCCATGAGCCGAAAAGGGTCGTTCCTATCCTTGGCCCGGGCGACGAAAGGGGCCGGATCGCCGCCGCTGTCATGAATCTCCTGCAGCATTTCAATCACCGCCTGATTGGCGCCGCCGTGTAGCGGTCCCCATAACGCCGATATGCCCGCGGAAATGGCGGCATAAAGGTTGACCCGGGCGCTTCCCACTGCTCGCACCGAGCTTGTGGAGCAGTTCTGCTCATGGTCCGCGTGAAGAATCCAGAAGACATTCAGTGCATCCACCAGATCCTCGTCAATAATATAGGGCTTCACGGGTGAATCAAACATCATGTTCAGGAAGTTGGCGCAATAAGAGAGGTCGTGCCGCGGGTATACCACTTTATGGCCCAGGGAAATTTTATAACTCATAGCCGCCAGTGTCCTGACTTTGGAGAGAAGCCTGGCAAAGGTAATGTTGATTTCCTCTTCCTCATTTCGTTCCGGAATGCTGGGATAAAATGCCCTGAGGGCATTAATCATGGATGAAATCATGCCCATGGGATGCGCCCCTCTCGGGTAGCTCTCAAAAAAAGACCGCATGTCCTCGTGAACCAGGCTGTGATCGTTCAACCGTACGGAAAAGCGTCGCAACTGTGCTTCGGTGGGCAGTTCCCCATTGATCAGAAGATAGGCGGTCTCCCTGAAAGTGGAATGCTCGGCCAACTGTTCCACGGGAATTCCCCGGTAGCGCAGGATTCCCTTTTCCCCGTCCATGAACGTGATGTTGCTTTGACAGAGGCCCGTGTTGCCGCAGCCCGGATCCAGGGTTATTAGACCGGTTTCGGCCCGCAATCGGGTGATGTCGAGGCCTTTTTCCCCTTCGCTGCCGATGATCAGGGGGATTTCATATGTTTTTCCGTCAACGATCAGTTGCGCGGTGTCGCCCATCGTTTCAGCTCCTCGATAGCAGTGCTTCGGCTTTTTTCACCACATTTTCAACGGTAAAACCGAATTTCTCAAACAGCGCCTTTGCCGGTGCGGAGGCGCCAAATCGATCCATCCCCATAATTTCCCCCGTAATGCCCGTATACCGCTCCCATCCAAACGGGCTTCCGGCCTCCACCGCGAGCCGGGCGGTTACATCCCCGGGAAGAACCCGGCTTTTATAATCTTCAGGTTGGGCTTCAAAAATCTCCCATGAAGGGATGTTCACCACCCGGACCTTAATACCCCGTTCTTTCAGCTTTTCGTAGGCGCCAAGGAGCAGATGGACTTCTGCGCCGGTGCCCATGAGGATAATTTCCGGTTTTCCGGTTTCCGTATCTGCCAGAACATAGGCGCCCCGCTTGAGACCGGCGGCCGATGCGTAACGGTTGCGGTCGATGACGGGGAGGCCCTGCCGGCTCAGAATGATGGCGCAGGGACCTACTCGCCGGGTGAGGGCCACATTCCAGGCTTCAACGGTCTCCTCGGCATCGGCCGGACGAACGACCGTCATATGGGGAATAGCCCTGAGCGCGGCCAGGTGTTCAATGGGCTGATGGGTGGGGCCGTCCTCCCCCAATCCGATGGAATCGTGGGTAAAGACATAGATGACCGGAAGTTCCATGAGGGCCGCCAGTCGAATGGCCGGGCGCATGTAGTCGGAAAAAATAAGGAAAGTGCCGCCGTAAGGGATCAGGGCCTTGCTGAGCGCCAGACCGTTCAAAACGGCACCCATGGCATGTTCTCTGATGCCGAAACGGATATTGGGGCCGCCGTTTTCCTTGAACTCTCCAAACCCTTTCAGATAGGTGTTGTTTGAGGGCGCCAGATCCGCGGACCCCCCCATAAGGCCCGGCAGGTTCGGTTTTATGGCCGCCAATACCTGCCCGGACGCTTTCCGGGTGGCGATATTCCCCTGCTCGGGGAGAAAATGGGGCAGAGAACCTTCCCAAAGTGAAGGATCCGGTTCCCCGTGCATGGCTTCCCATTGGGCGGCCAGTTCCCGATATTGTTTTTGGTAATCCGTATAAAGGGCTTTCCACAACCCTTCCGCCTCGGATCCCCTTTCCCGGGCCTCGCGAAAAAACCGAAGAACGTCTTCGGGTACCAAAAAGGTGGGTGTTTCGGGCCAGTCAAGGTTTTTCTTGGTCAGGAGCACCTCTTCATCGCCCAGTGGTGCGCCGTGAGCGTCCGGCGTATCCTGCTTGTTGGGGCTTCCCCAGGCGATATGGGTTCTGGCGATAATGAGGGACGGCCGTGAGCTTTCATCCCTGGCCTTCGAAATTGCATTGCTCATTTGGGGCAGATCATAGCCGCTCACTTTCTGAACGTGCCAGCGATACGCCTCGAAACGTTGCGCTACGTCTTCGCTGAAGGTGATGCCCGTATCCCCTTCAATGGTGATACGGTTGTCCAGGTAGATATAGATGATTTTTCCGAGCCCCAGATCCCCTGCCATGGAAGCGGTTTCCGATGAAATTCCCTCCATCATATCCCCGTCGCTGACCAGGGCATAGATGTGGTGATCGACCAGGGGAAAGTCAGGCTTGTTGAACATGCCGGCCAGAAACCGTTCGGCCATTGCCATGCCGACCCCGGTGGCAAACCCCTGACCCAGGGGACCCGTGGTGGTTTCCACGCCGGGGGCACACCCATATTCGGGGTGCCCCGGAGTTTGACTCTCCAATTGGCGAAAATCTTTCAATTGCTCAAGAGAGAGATCGTACCCCGTCAGATGCAGCATGGCGTAGAGAAGCATGGATCCATGCCCGGCGGAGAGTACGAATCGGTCTCGGTTGGCCCACAAGGGATTTGCGGGATTGTATTTCAGATTGCGGGTCCATAACAGGTAAGCCAGATCAGATGCCTCCATGGGCATTCCCGGATGGCCCGAGTTGGCTTTTTGGACGCCATCAACCGCCAGGAAACGAATCGTGTTGATGCATTTTTTTTGAAATTCAATGGGTGTATCGTCCAGTTCTTTCCAGCTTTCCATAATTTCTATCGCTCCTCGTTTGAAGTTTACCTTTTTTTTTGAAACTTCCTTTTATATGTAATGGATCACAAATTCCACCATTTTCTGCGTGACATTTTAGTTCTGATTTCCTTATAGTCGCGCGCCCAAAATTTCTTTTAAATCTTCTTCATCCAGTTCGATCGGGTGGTACTTAAGGCCCGTGGACGTCACAATTTCATCAAAATCTTTTTCTTCTACCCCATAATGCGATAAGCGCGGCAATCGGAGTTTATGGGTCAGGCGTTCAAACGCATTGATGCAAAAATCGAGATAATAGACATCCTCTTTCGTTTGGGAGCCGGCAAATAGTTTCCCGATTTTAATGTATTTGTGAAATGCCGTACTGTCCCATAGGTTCTTTTTCACAATTTTTTTGACCGTTATCCCGTTGACTGCCGCCATCAGCGTGCCGCAAACCACTCCATGGGGAATCCCGAAAAGACTGCCCAGCGGCTGGGCAAAACCATGAACAACTCCCAGTCCCGCGTTGGCCAGGGTTATGCCGGAGACATATGCGGCATAGGCCATTTCATAACGGGCGAAAACATCCTGACCGTTTTTCCAGGCGCGTTCCAGCGATCCATATATTCTGACCATGGCATCAAACGCCAGTGCATCGGTAAAAGGATTTGCCCGGGTCGACAGATAAGACTCAACCAACTGGCTGAAGGCATCCATGCCGCTTGCGGCGGTCGTTTCGGGCGGACAACTGACCGTCAGTTCAGGATCTACAACCGCCACATCGGGTACGTAGTTCGTATGACGAAGGGATTTTTTAAAACCTTCGGGCCCCTGATGGGTGATCACGGCGTTTTGGGTCGCTTCACTTCCGGTGCCGGCCGTTGTGGGGAGTGCAATAAAGGGGACCTTTCGGCCGGTGGGGGTTTTGGTACCGACCCCTTCAAGATAATCTTCGATGCGCCCCTTCGACTTCAACATGGCGGAAATCGCTTTTCCCCCATCAATGACACTGCCGCCCCCAATGGACACTACGCAACCGATGGGCGCATCCCGATAAATCCCGGCGGCGTTATCAACGTCCCGGGGCGTGGGCTCTTGGACAATCTCAACGAGCCCCGCAAACCGGTCTTCCGATTGCAACTCTTCAATAAAGCCGGGTACGAAACGGATATTTGAGAGAGTACGGCCCCCTGTAATGATCAGAACTGAGCCTTTGTAACGAGATGTCAATTCATGCAGGTTATGGCTTGAACCACACCCCAGAAATAATTCAGGCGTATTTGAAATATGACACGTTTTATTCATTGTCTTTCATAAATGGGAACATACTTTTTAAGGATTAAACATCACAATTAATGGAATTGAATCGTTTTTTCAATTGAATTTTATGGGTCAAATGACCCGGAAGCGTAACCCTTGACCCTGCCCCGGTTTCCATGATCGAAACCCTGGTGACCTACAAAACGAAATACCTCCTGGGCCATAAAGGTGAGACGCTTCGTTTCAAATTCGATACCACTACGGTTGAGGGAAGGGAACGCTATTCGGTGCGGGTGTGGCACGTCCCTGAACTCAGGGATAATCTGGAAGCGCTTGGTAAGATCCTCGTTCCGGCCCCGCCAGCACACAGATACCGCTCACGCAGATGGCGGATATCATGTATATTCGAGGACCCGGTGTGATCATAGCCGAAGATACCTTTCTGGTGGGGTACGCTATTATCGAATAGAGAAAGCTTAAGAGGGCGCCTCCGAGCATGTCAAGGGAAAAGAGGGTTTAATCTCTATTGCCTCATCTTGACCACAGCGCCTTTTTCGGCATGAAATGGGTTTTTAACCCTTATTGCGGGTGCGTCAAAAGCCACCTGCGCCCCGTTTTGTATAGTGACCCCGGGCCCGATGGTAAGGGAAGTGTTTCCACTGCATCGGCAGTTGGTACCCTCAAGGAACGTGACGTTTTGGACGATGGGCGCTTCACCCGAGCACGTGGGACACTTTGCTGTGCTGCTTTTGGTGGTGAATGTGCGGTCTACCCCGGAAGCGGTTCCGTCGCTGTTGGTCGCTTTTAAGCGGTAATGGTACGTGGTATTGGGTAAGAGGTTGGAAAGAGCGGCACTGACGGCCAGGGCCGAATTTCCCGTAAGGGGGCTCTGCACCACTGAGACGGAATTTCCGTATGAAGTGTCGGTTCCGTATTCCCAGACGGCCGTGGTGCTTCTGCTGTTCGGGTGGACGGTTCCATGGAGGCTGACCGTTGTTTCGAGAATGGATGTGGCTGCGATTGTTGCGGCTCTTGGGGCCCCGGGTGCATCTTGTCCGGCCGATGAAAAGGTGTGACACCTGCTGCAGTCGTACTTTTTGTCTCGGACATGTTTGTCATGGACTTTTTCGAAAAATTCGTTCTGATCCCACTCATCTGATTCATCCTTATGGCAGGCGGCACACAAAGGCTTTCCGTTATAGGTGGCGTTCGGCGTGTATCCTAAAGAGGCGAAATCCAATCGGTTCCCCTGGTCGTGACAACTGTTGCAACTAAGGGCCTGGGACTTGGGTGAAACCTCATGAAACAGCCCCATGTAGCGTTCCGCCAGGATGAAATTATGGCCGTTGTATTCCCATCCAACGGCCTCGACGCCACGTGCAATGGCTTCATCAACCTGCCCGGTTTGAAAAAACAGGCCGATTTTCATTGGGAACAGCCGGTTGTTTTCAGGGTCCATGGGAAGGGTTGCCAGATGGTGCTTGAAAGCCTGGATTTTGGCGCCAGGGTCATGAATGTCACCAAGCGGTGAGGCCATGACCACTTTGCCATCGGCTCCCGGGCTCGTGGCATCTCCAAATTGATAGAAATAGGATAGACCGTTAAAGAACCTGTAAACCGGTTGTACGTTCTGGCCCTTCTGGTGGTAGGGTTCATAGAGGCCTTTTTCCGCCACCAGGACACCGTTGTGGCTCCAGTCCCGGTCCATATCGGTGGGCGCTGTTTTGGCAAAAAAGGGAATGTGGCAGACTGTGCAGGAGAACCGTGCGGTATGTTTATCCAGGTTTCGATTATCATGGGGCTGTTCCCCATGGCAGTTTGAGCAGTTTACTTCATTTGCGCTGTCAAGGGGCCTTAAGTCCGTTCCTCTTCCCGGTATCCGATGAGCCGTAGTCCTGTGACAATCCAGACAGTTAAGGCCGGCGCCCCCTTCAGCGTTCGATGCCATATGGACATCCAGCGAAACGCCCGGGTTTTTGTGGGCATCTTCCAGATCCCCCCGTTTGAAATTGTTGCCCCCTCCGGCAAAGGCATGGCAGTTAAGGCAGCTGTTGTTGCCGGGGCTTTTGAGATCCACCGCCGCCTGCAAAAGGCTGACGGTCATATTGTCCGTATCCGGTACGAACCGAAAGCTTCCATCGACCATGTCCACCCTGCGTTTATAGGTTTCCGAGTGACAGAGAAGACAATCGATGTTCTCAAGCTGGCTTTGGGTCGGTTCGGTGGAGGGTTTCTCTCCCAGCCCCACATGGCATTTTGCACAGCCACCGTCCACCTGATTTCCGTTTACCGTGGTCAGCTTTCCGATCCAGTTGATGTCAGGGTAAATACAGAAATCGTTCATGCCGCCCAATTTCCCGGCTTTGGGCGTGTCGAGCCCGACGGTTTTGGAGACGTCCCCCTGCCACTGGTAGTGAACTGAAGCATGGACCTCCCTGGCTTCAGTCTCGTGACAGGCAAGGCAAGTCCGGGTCCCCTCATAAACCGAAAAACGGTCCGCGTGGGATCCGGTTACCGTTCGGCTTGCCGCATGCTTCATATTTTTGATATCGGTTGAGAATTCGCGACTCTCACTGTAGTTCCGCTGGAGGGAGGCAGCGCTCGAGGTCATTGCTCCAAAAAGAATGCTTACCGGAATAGAAAGAAAAACGATAAAATCAGGACTCTTGATCTCTGCTTAGGTTTTTTCAAGGAAGGCGTGCAAAAACCCCTCTTAATTTCATATAGTTGACGTCTTCTTGATGAATCCAAAAAAGTAGTTGCAACCGGAAAGTAGGCATGGCACCTTTTGCATGATATTTCTGATAAAAAAAGAAAGGAAAGGTCCCATGCCACAGCTGATATTACCCATAATCCCAAAAGGAGCAACAGAAATCAACCAGTTGGTAAGTGTCTACCGTGATGAAGATCGGTGGACATATTTTGTTGGCACTTATCCGATTTTTAGCCATGAGAAAACAGACCATCTACTCTTCAAGATAATTACTGGTCAGCTGATTGAAGCAGGCGCTTGTCGTCAGATCCAGATAATAAAGACCTTCGGCGTAAGCAAGAACAGTGTTATTCGATCGGTCAATAAACTTCGGAAAGGTGGCATTGAAGCCTTTTTCAAGAAACGTCCTGGACGTCGGGGTGGTAATGTATTGACCCCGGAAGTGATTGAAAAAGCGCAAGGCTTGCTTGATGAGGGTTACAGCAGGGTTGATGTTTCTTCGGAGTTGAATGTTAAGTATGACACCATTCGCAAAGCGATAGGCGCAGGTCGGTTATCGGAACCCGGGACTCAGGAGACCGTCATCAGTAAGTCGTCGCGTACCGTTGTAGATAGAGCGGCTTCTGAAGGTATGGGAGTTGCCTGTACCCGGGTTGAGGAGCGAGTTCTGGCATCCTTGGGGAAATCTATGGGAGCCACGATTCATTTTGAATCCTGCCTGGATGTCCCCAAAGGGGGTGTTCTGTGTGCGATTCCAGCACTTCTGGCCAATGGTTTGCTGCATGGGGCAGAGCAGTTTCTAGGTATGGTTAGCGGTTACTATACGATTTATCATGTGCTGCTCCTCCTTGCGCTGATGGCTTTGTGCAGAATTAAGACAACAGAAAAACTTCGAGGACATGCCCCTGGAGAATTTGGAAAACTGCTGGGGTTGGATCGAATTCCCGAAGTCCGTTGTCTGCGCAAGAAAATGAGTGAATTGAGTGCCAATGACGGTGCAGAGCGCTGGGCCGCCCATTTGGGCAAATACTGGATGGAATTGGAACCTGAATCAGTGGGTGCTCTTTATATCGACGGACATGTGCGTGTCTACAACGGTGGTTTGACGCAACTGCCTCGTCGTTACGTTTCCCGTGAGCGCCTTTGTTTGAGAGGTATCACCGATTACTGGGTCAATGATTCTATCGGCCGTCCGTTTTTTGTGATCGAAAAAACCATCGATCCGGGATTACTGGAAACGTTAAGGAAAGACATTGTCCCCCGGTTGCTCAATGACGTTCCCGGTCAACCAAGCGATCAGGAATTGGATGAAAACCCATGGTTATGTCGATTTATTCTGGTTTTTGACCGGGAAGGCTACAGTCCATCGTTTTTTGCTGAAATGTGGCGCAACCATCGTATCGGCTGTCTGACCTATCACAAGCATCCGGGAGCCCCCTGGCCGGAAGAGTGGTTCAGCAATCACCAAGTCGCCATGCCGGCCGGTGAAGTCATAGATATGCATCTTTGCGAACTGGGCAGTTATGTGGGTTCCGGCAAAAATGCCATCTGGATGAGAGAGGTCCGCAAACTGACTGAGTCAGGCCACCAGACCAGTCTTGTCAGCACGGCCTTCGACCTGCCTCATACCCAACTGGCAGCCCGCATGTTCAGCCGATGGTCTCAGGAAAACTTTTTCAACTACATGATGCAACATTTTGATATTGATGTTGTTTTGGAATATGGAACCACTGAGTTTCCTGAGACCGAAAAGGTGGTGAATCCTGCTTGGCGAGAGTTGAATCGATCCCGGAACTCCTTGCAGAACAAGCTTCGATATCGGCGTGCTCGTTTTGCGGAGTTAACACTTCATCCTGAAACCGAAGAAAAGCCCGTCAAGTTTGGGAAGTGGCTCAAGAAAAAGGCCGATCTGTTAGAGGAGATCGAAAACTACGAACATCAACTGGAGAAACTAAAAGCAGAGCTCAAAGAAACACCAACGCATATTACATGGGGTGCGCTTGAACACAAAGACAAGTTTTTGCGGTTACTTCCGGGAAGGAAGCGCCTGATGGACACCATCCGAATGATTGCTTATCGTGCTGAAACAGCAATGTTGGGATTGATTAGCGGTCCCACAGTGAACCCAAGTACAGCTCGCCGTCTGCTTCAGGATCTCTTTGTGACAGAAGCCGATATCCTTCCCGAACCTGAAAAAAATCGCCTGAATGTAAGGGTGCACAACGCTTCTAGACCGGCGGCCAATAGAGCCCTTGAACAGCTGTTTGAACATCTCAATCATGCCAAGGTAAAATACCCCGGCACTGACATGCAACTTGTCTATCAAATAGGGGGTTTTTCCAGCTCAAATCCCAGACAAGGTGCCATTTGATTTTCCTGGAGGTAAGGAGTCCTGAAAATAGAGTAATGGAGGAATAATAATGGTCATGGATCGGCTGCTCCGATTTAGCTTTCATATTGGCAAATGCTCTTTTTTCCTGAACACAGCAAAGGGCATGCCAATGTTCCGAGATTTCATGTAAGATATTAAAATATAAAGTTATATTGTCTCGAAATAGAAAGATATTGCATCTGATGCCGTCATCGGTTTACACTCGAACCATAATAAAAGTATCTTTTGATTAAGCATCTGATAAAGGGCCTTCCTATGGAAAATAGCGTCCCGGTTGATTATTACAAAGAGATATTTGAAACCATCAATGATGCTTTGATGCTCGTGGGTCCGGACGGCACCATTTTAGTGGTTAATGCCGCCATGGAACGTCTTTCCGGTTATGACCGGAAAGAGCTTCTGGGGAACTCCTGCACCATTTTGCAGTGTGATGCCTGCGAGTTGATTGTGACGGAACCAAAGGAAAAATGGTGTGTGCTTTTTGAAACCGGACAAATGAAAGGCAAACGGTGTCTGATGACGAGGAAAGATGGCGCCTACGCTTCCGTTGTACAGGATGCCTTTCTTTTAAAAGATAGTTCAGGTGAATTGGTCGGCGCTCTGGGATCCTTTAAGGACGCTTCCGAAATAGATAGGAGAGATCAGAAGATTCAGGAGCTTTCAAGGGTCCAGGATGCCGCCGGTGGTTTTCACGGCATGGTTGGCAAAAGCGATGCCATGAAGTGTGTTTACCAACTGATCGAACAGGCTGCGGAAAGTGATGCACCGGTTGTTATCTATGGTGAGAGCGGTACCGGAAAGGAGCTGGTGGCCCATGCCCTTCACGAACTGGGAAGGAGACGAAACGGCCCTTTTGTTCAGTTCAACTGCGCTGCGCTCAATGAATCCCTTCTGGAAAGCGAACTTTTCGGCCACACCAAAGGGGCCTTTACGGGCGCTTTCAGACACCGAATGGGCCGGTTCGAGGCGGCCCAGGGTGGGGATATTTTTTTAGACGAGATTGGTGAAATGCCCCTCGAAAGCCAGGTCAAACTGCTGCGGGTATTGGAAAGCAGGCAGATCGAAAGGGTGGGCGATCATCGACCCATCCATGTGGATGTCCGTGTGATCACGGCCACCAATCGGGATCTTTCCAACATGGTATCCGAAGGTGCGTTTCGCCACGACCTTTTCTTTCGAATCAATGTGCTTCCCATTCACTTGCCGCCGTTGCGGGAAAGAATCGAGGACATGCCTCTCCTGGTGGACGCGTTCATGGGCCGCCTGAACATAAAGACCCAAAAATCTTTGAAAGGTGTCAGTCCTGATGTCATGAGAGATTTTATGGCCTATGACTGGCCCGGCAATATTCGGGAATTGAAAAGTGTTTTGGAGTATGCCTTTGTGGTGACCGATTCCGGGGTCATCGGAAAAGAGAATCTACCCGCCAATTTCACGGGGGGGGATGGAAATATCATACCTGAAAATAAACCGCCCGCTGCCGGGGAGGACCTGGCCCATCTGGATCAGAAGACGGCCCTCCTGGAGGCGTTGCGTCTGAGTCGGGGCAACAAGACGGAGGCTGCCAACCTGCTTGGGGTGCATCGCATGACGGTCTGGAACCGAATGAAAAAATACGGTATTCGTATGACCACCCCTTTTGACGAATAGCCGCGTATTTTGCTTTTCTAAGGAGCCCTTTTTCATCCATATGGAAAGAATCATTGAAAACAGATATTCAAGTATCACCAGGATCGGCATCTTTATTGTTGCGGTATTTTTCTGTGAGACGGTTGTCATGGCCGCCATGGTGTACCTGTTTCACCGGCCTCTATGGGGAGGGTTGATCTTTGTCGACGCGGGCATTCTGATTATCATTTTATTGCCGGCATTCTATTTCTTTCTGTACCGGCCTATGGAGCGGCAGATGCGTGAGCGCCGGTATGTTTTGGAAGCGCTTCAGGAACAGGAAAAGAAATACCGGCTGATGATGGAAGCCATGCACGACCCCGTCTACATCTGTTCGCCGGACTACCGAATTCTCTACATGAACCCGGCCATGATCAGAAGGACGGGCCGAGATGCTGTGGGGGAAAAGTGCCACAGGGTGGTTCATGGCGGGGATGGCATCTGTCCGTGGTGCGTCAACGATAAAATACAAAGAGGTCAGTATGCTGAATATGAGGTGGTGAGTCCCCTCGACGGGCGTTTCTACAATGCAGCCCAGTGCCCCATTTTCAATCTGGATGGGCGAATTGATAAAATGGTGGTTCTGAGGGATTTTACCCGGCACAAAGAGATCGAGGAGAAACTTAGAGCTGCCCGGGATGAACTGGAAATGCGGGTTGACGAAAGAACGAGCATGCTCAAAAAGACCAACCTCAAACTGAACCGGGAAATCGACAGCCACAAGCTTACTGAAAACGCGCTCAAAAACTCTGAAGAGCAGCTTCGAAGCCTCAGCCGAAAACTGATCACGTCCCAGGAAGAAGAAAGACGGGCCATTGCCATGGAGCTTCATGACGGTATCGGCCAAATCCTGAGCGCCATCAAATTCAAGGTGGAAAACGGGCTGGACGAGATGAACCGAAAAAGGCCCGATGAGTGTCTTGAGGTTCAGCTTCCCGTGGTTTCTCTGGTCCAGCAGGCCGTCGACGAGGTGCGCAGGATCAGCAAGAATCTGAGGCCTCCCATTTTAGATGATTTGGGTATCCTGGCCACCATTTCCTGGTTTTGTCGCGAATTTAACAAAATCTACGAGAATATTTGCGTGGAAAAGGAAATTCTGTTGGATGAAAAAGCGGTTCCTCAGCACTTCAAAATATCAATTTTCAGGGTGTTGCAGGAGGCCTTCAACAATGTTGCCAAACACAGCGGTGCGGATTTGGTGCGGGTGGTTCTTGAAAAGAAAGACGCATGGGTCACGCTTTTGATCGAGGACAACGGACATGGGTTTGATGTGGAAGCCGCACTGGGACCCAAGGGATTTGATGCCGGTATGGGGCTGGCCAGCATGAAAGAGCGGGCAACGCTTTCAGGGGGCACGCTGAAGATAGAATCGACGCCCGGTAAGGGCACCCGCATCCAAGCGTCATTTCCTTCCGGGCGTTAGCGCTCGACAAGACCTTTTTCGATGGCATAGGTCGTAATGTCCGCCGCGTTTCGAAGTTTCAGCTTCTGCATCAGGTTGTATCGATGCTTCTCGACGGTTTTTGGACTCACAAAAAGCACATCGGCGATTTCCTTGTTCTTGTGCCCTTCGGCGATGAGTTTGAGGACCTCCCGTTCCCGCTGGGTCAACTTATCATTCCAGGCCGAGTTTTCTAGGGGGTTCTTCGTCCCCCCCAGATAACCTTCAATGACCTTTGCTGAAACGGAGGGGCTGAGGTACTGCCTTCCTTGCAGTACGTTCTTGATGGCCAGGGAGAGTTCTCCGTGGGTGGCGTCTTTCAGCACATATCCATCAGTCCCTGCCTGAAGGGCAGCATAGACGTATTCCTCGGTCTTGTGAACCGTAAGCGTCAGCACTTTTGTTTCGGGAAATCTGCTCTTGATTTCCCTGATGGCTTCCAGACCGTGCATCCTGGGCATGGAAAGATCCATCAAAACAAGATCCGGACTGAATTTTTCAACACAGCTGACGGCGTCCCGGCCGTCTTTGGCCTCACTGATGATCTCAAGCTCCGGATCGGAACTGATGAGCGCCCGCAGTCCTTCTCTCAGAATGGTATGGTCTTCTGCAATGACCAGCCGATATGGTTTTTTCATGGAAAGACTTGCTCTATTTTTCGCCCTATCACAATATGGCGTTTGTTGGCAAAATATACGGAATATATCCATTTACCACAGGCAATGTTTCGTGTAAAGTAAAAGGCTATGGTTCAGCAGGATGATTTTGTTCCACCCCATTGAGTTAATTATATCAGATTGTTTCAGAAAAAAGTGGTCAAACGCCTCCGGATGGTGTATGTAATCAGACAAGTATTCCTTCAATCCGGGGTTAACAGTGCTGGATCTTGCACAAATCCATATCCATAACATTCGCCAATCTGAAGAGCGGCGTTTTCAGGGATTGATGCAAAAGCATCATTATCTGGGTGCATTACCAAAGATCAGTGAAACCCTATGGTATGTTGCTACTTTTCGCAATCAATGGGTTGCGCTTCTCAGTTTTTCCGCTCCTGCCTTAAAGTGTTCGCCACGGGATCGGTGGATTGGATGGGACTTTCGCCATCAATACGATCGCCTGAAATTGCTGACCAACAACAGTCGATTTCTGATCCTGCCCAACTGGCATTTTCCGAATCTGGCTTCCCGCATCCTATCATCATGCCGAAAGAGACTGCCAGCCGATTGGCAGGCGGTTTTCGGCCATCCGGTTGTACTGCTGGAAACCTTCGTGGATCCGCAGCGGTTCCGGGGAACCATCTACAAGGCGGACAACTGGATATATGCTGGTAAAACCAAAGGATTTCACCGAACTCGGAGAGGCTACAGCACCACGGCGGACTCACCGAAAATGGTTTTCGTCAAACCTTTGATTTCCAATGCACAAGCACTGTTATCCCGACCTGTTCTCGAACCCAATTACCGTACAGGAGGTCCAAGAATTATGCTCAGTGCTCAACACATGAAATCCCTACCCGACTTTTTTGCAAACATTCCCGACCCACGCCGCGCTCAGGGGCGGCGTCATCGTCTGTCCACTGTTTTGGCGATTGCTACTGCTGCAACCCTGTGTGGAATGCGCGGATACCTGGCTATCTCAGACTGGGCTAATAGTCTTGGACAGAAAGCCCGAGAGCGCTTCGGTTGCAGATATGAAAACAGACGGTATATCGTGCCGAGCTTGTCAATCATCCGTGATGTACTAATTCGTGTGGAGCCTGTTCATCTCGACAATGCCCTGCTGGCTTGGAACCAACTCTATGGCCAACAGGACGAGAGTCTAGCCATCGATGGAAAAACAATGTGCAATGCCATTGACGAGCAAGGCTATCAGACTCACATAATGAGCGCAGTAGGTCATCAAACCAAAACTTGCTACACCCAAAAAAAGTCGGTTCTCTTCCTGTAGAAGGCAAAGATGAACTCAAACGTACGAACGAAATCAAGATGGCAGCTCCTTTACTGGATGCAATTGATATCGAAGGCAAAATCGTTTCTGCAGATGCTCTGCCAACCCAAAGAGATTTTGCTGAATATTTGGTCAAGGAACGTCATGCTCATTACCATTTCACCGTCAAAATGAACCAGCTCACACTCTTACAAGACATCTCACTCTATTTTGAAGACCGAAAAGAGCCGGATTTTGTTCAGTACGACACTCCTGATCACGGTCGTATCGAAGCTCGCAAAATCTGGACGACAAACGAACTCAACGACTATTTAAATTTCCCCCATGTAGGACAGGCATTCATGATACAAAGGGAGGCCACTTACAAAAAAACTGGCGAATACACCTGTGAAATTGCGTATGGCATTACAAGCCGTACTACTGAACAGGCAAACCCCGAGCGAGTACTTGCCACCAATCGTGGCCACTGGACCATCGAAAATGAATGCCATTACATCATCGATTGGAACTATGACGAAGATCGAAGCCGCATAAGAACAGGCAATGGGCCTGAGAACATTACCAGGCTACGTCGATTCGCAATCGGTATCATCAAAGCCAAAGGTGTTCGCAATGTCGCTCAGAAAATGCGACAGCTCACGCAAAATGTACGGGCTGTCTTTGACTATCTCCGAATGGCCCAAAATTCAGTGCCGCAGACATGATACAAAGCAGAACAAATTTACCGTGTATGGTTCGGCATCTGTTTGAATTCGGGCATTGTGGCATATACTGGATTTTTGGCAGGGACATACCATGTCCTCCCCATTTACATCCAAGGGGTCTGTCTTTGGTCTGAAATGCATGATTCAAACGTTTCTTCATTGTTTTCACGAAGATATTACGAATTGACAGTCTTCTGTAAACTATGGCAGAAAATAACGGTTGAGAGTTGAATACCCGTTATTATTCAAATGTTTACGTTTTTCTTCCACAGTCTGATCAAGTATGCGCATTTGTAATGAACTCAATTTTACTTGATATTCACATAAATACCAACCTTACTGCAGAAAAAGCGTTGACTTTCCCCTGCCGACATGGCAAAGTATGCGCAATATGATTGAATATTGCGCATACTTTGCCATGGGGTGGATATGGACGCAGAAAAGGCCATCAAGGAATTTCAAAAACGAAAAGTGGCTACGGTCGAAGACATTTCCAGACTCCTTGAGTCTTCCGTGACAACCGCCAGAAGACAATTGAAAAAGTGGCGGACCTACACAAGTTTTAACATGAACGGCCGCTATTATAGCCTTCCTGGAATTCCGCGATTTGATGAAAACGGTATCTGGAAATATCGGCAGATCCTTTTTTCTCAATATGGAAACCTCATGCAGACAATTTCTCAGCTTATCGGAAGATCACAAACGGGATTGAATGCCAGACAGATCGCACAACTGGTTGAAATTGCCCCTAACAGCTCCGTTTTTTCCCGGTTGCAGCATACTCCGGGAATCAGAAGAGAAAAGCATCAAGGGCGTTTTGTGTACTTCTCCGAGAATAAATATCAGGAGCAAAAATCGGGATTATCCTGGCCGCATGATGTCAGATTTCCAACAGATTCGGAAAGCGTTATGATTCTTGTTCAACTTGTCAAACACCCCCATAGCACCATCCAGGAACTGTTTGAAAGAGTTGCCGAGCAGGGAACCCGGATTGAACCCCATGCAATTGAGGCTTTCCTGAACCATCATGGTTTGTTAAAAAAAATTCCGGGTACAAGGTGATCCGTTGCCTTAAAAATCATATGGAGAAGGTTGTGGAAAGTATCTCCGCAGGCAACCTGTTTTTTGAAATGCCAACGGTGCACTTCTTTTCAGAAGAGGCCTTCCGTTTCGGGAGCAATAAAGTGTTAAAGACACGGGAAAGGAAAGTCGTGACGCTGGATATCGGCGCATTCCGGGCCAAAGAAACCATCATGCAATCGGAGGATTACGCTAAGGTATACACTTCCCGGGAGTTGAAAAAGCTTACACCACACCGCTGTACATTCGGCTACGATGTTATTGTCTATGTGGGGTATGCCCTTTTTGTTCGCTGCCGCGGCGAAAAGGATATTGTAGAAGAATTGGCCCGGAGAAACATCTCGATTTCTGATAGAGAAGTGAGCTTTTTAGGCAAGAAGTTTGTCACCTACCTTGCCGTGGCCCATCGGGAAGGTCGCCAAAAGATAAGAAATGCGATGGATCAGCGCGGCGGATATATCCTTCACGTCGATGGAACATGCGAGGGAGACAGCCCACACCTGTTTACAGGCTTGGATGGTATTGCCGAAATCGTCCTGGACAATATAAAAATCCCTTCGGAACGGAGCGAGTTGCTCATTCCGTTCTTTGAAAAAATCAAAGAGCAATATGGAGACCCAATCGCATTGGTTCATGACATGGGGAAGGGAATCCTTTCGGCTGTTGCAACGGTATTCCCGGGAAAACCTGATTTTATCTGCCATTTTCATTTTTTAAGAGATATCGGCAAGGACTTGATGGAAGATGAATACAAAAAAATCAGGAATCGCCTCAAAAAACACAAGATTCGTGGTTCGCTTCGACGGATGGCCAAAAGTCTTGAAGGGGCTGCTATTCAAGATCCCAGGTTAATGGAGAGATTGAATGGCGACATAAAGAATGGCAATATTACAACCAGTGCCGAAATGCCCATCGCGTCTGCATTTGCTTTGATTAATTGGGTTTTTGACATATCAGCGGAACTAAATGGATATGGCTTCCCTTTCGACCTTCCCCACCTTGTTTTCTACCGCAGGTTGAAAACGGTTTACGCCCTTGTTGAGACAATTTGGGAAAGTCCACACAAATACGATAAGACGCATAAACCTCTTCACAAACTTTTCAGATTGATCAAACCGGTCATCGATGATCAAATCCTAGAAAAATCCTCCAAAGGGCTCGATGAGAAAGCAGATATCTTCAATGCACTGCGAAAAGCTCTCCGCATCGCACTTCCCGAGGGAAAAAATGGCCTCAATGATGATGGCGTTGATACGGATATGAAAACGATCAAAGAAAAGGTAGCAGCGTTCCGGGAAAAATTTAAACCTGACGAAAATCCTTCAATCAGTGATGAATACAAAAAGATGATTGAGCAGATAGATACATATTGGGATAAGCTATTCGCAGATCCCATCTCTGTTCATACCGCTACTGGAGAACAACTTATCCAGCCACAACGAACCAACAATATTCTGGAGCGCTTTTTCAGGGATCTCAAGAGAGGATCTCGCAAAAAGACGGGAACTATTTCTTTGAACAAGACTTTGAAAACCATTCTGTCAGACACTCCCCTCGTCAAGAACCTTGACAACAAGGAATATCTCAACATTATCCTCGATGGTTGCGACACATTAGAACAACGTTTCGCGCGGGTTGACAGCCAATTGGTTTTGCAAGAGTTGGAGAAAAACAAGAAAGAAACCGGCAGGCTTCCGCAAATTTTGAAAAAAATGATCAGAGAACCGGCGTTCCCTCGTGGAGTACTGTTTGGGTGTTAAGCAAAATCAAGGCCAACCGTTATTTTCGGCCATGGTCTGTAAATGATTGTAGCATCCTTTAAAAACAAGCTTTTTTGGTACCACCCATCCGATTGCTCAGAACTTAAGGAGGAAAGAGCATGAAAAAAGTGTTCGTTCTTGCATTGGCAGCGTTTTTTGTTTTTACTGGCGGTGTTGCATTGGCTCAGGAGCTCTGAAATCCCGCCAAACTCATCAAAAAAGGTCAGGTCGATGTGGGCGTTGAAGGTTTTTATAACATCAAGCAGAGCTTTTCCAACTATAGGCTGAACAGGGCCTATTCAAACGGCACGAGTGATTCCAGCAGGGTCGGTGCTGATTTTGAAGATGATGCCTTCTATATGGCCACCATGACCTACGGGCTCTTTGACCGGCTCAACCTATTTGCCAGGTTGGAACTTGCTGATGGCGGCAATTGGCTTGATTATCAGGCTGGCAATAACTGGAAGGGAAAACTGGACAGCAATTTTGTGTGGGCTCTGGGGGCTAAGTTTGACGCGCTTACACTGGACAACGGTTTCGGCGTGATAATGGCCGGCCAATATACGCGGTATGATAATCGAAAGGTCGACGACTGGACGAGCCAGGAGACCGGCCAATCGGCGGGCCAGCTCGGCTGGAACACCAATGACACCGTCGATTTTTGGCAGGCGGATTTTGTGGTCAGCACCTATTGGACCTTCGGGGCTTTCACGCCTTATGTGGGGGCGGGATACAGTTATTACAAGGCAGCAATTCCCGCCCAAGTCACTAATGAGATTATCTTTTAACATTTTTTTAAAAATAAGTGCCGTTGTCAGAAAACGTTGCTGAAAATCACCCGAAATTCCTCGTTTGGCCAATCAATTCTTGAAGACGAGGGCCAAAAACAAGATCTAAAACCAATCCCATATGATTTGCCGCACAGATGTCCCTTGTTGGCAAATGCCAATTTTCCTAGAATTGACGCCTTTTTTACATTTTGATAATGCATATTGAATTCACTCGCCATCATATAAAATAATCGGCGGTTGGAATTTCATCCCGTAAAAGAGAGCTTCGTAAAGCATCCTCATCGATTTGAACGCAAAATCTCTAAACAAGGATCGCATGCGATCCCAGAGTTCTCTTTTGCTACCCAGCTTATGCCATGTAGCTCGAAATAGGGGACAGCAGAGTTGCTGTGTTTGGTCAACCAAAAAAGCCAGCATCATGAGCATCACAAAGACTACGCTCAGATTTTTCTTCCCGAGCCCATAGTTGTGTTCGAAGTGATAGCCCTGGTTCTTGAGAGTATTGAACGTCTCATTTTCTATCTTCCAGCGTGCACGACCGCCTCGCATAATTTTATAAGCATTTCCGTTTGTTATGGTAAAATCAGTAACCCAACTGAAATGTTGCGTTTTTTTGGGTGTAATTTCCCAGTATTCCAGGAAGTTAATCGATAGGTCCTGATTTGACTCATTCAGCGAGACTTGGTTGAGGAAAAGGAAACGATGCGTTTTTTGGGGATCATCTTTGTCGACCAAATCAAACTGAATGGCTTCGCCATTCTTTTGCGCCTCTTCCACTTTTCTGAACAGAAAGGGATGATCGCCCTTTTTCACACCCAGAATGTAACGGAGATT
This sequence comes from Desulfatiglandales bacterium, assembly GCA_963663335.2. Lineage (GTDB taxonomy): Bacteria > Desulfobacterota > DSM-4660 > Desulfatiglandales > Desulfatiglandaceae > NaphS2. Next base: position 3,215,352 of record CAXXLN010000002.1, read on the forward strand.
GTATTTTTCCGCCTCCCTTATGTGTGGCGCATTCGAACTTAGGGCATCTTCGGTAATGATAAGGGGCAGGTGTGGATGGTCCGCTCTTAGATTTTCGAAGAAACGTTTCGCAGCATTACGCTCACAATCGTTCTTGCTTTGGCCGTCTTGTTTGATTATAAACTCCGGCGCTAACGGAATTACCTCTTTGAAACCGGGATGAACAATTGCTGCCCCTAGCAACTGTTGGTAATAGGTAATTTCGCCGGTCTTTTTGTTTACTTTCTGCAAACAATTATCAGAGAAAATTTTCCTTGAGGAAAAATATCCTGTTCCGTCCAAAGATAGCAAATAACATCCCTGGAAGAAAACCATAGGCTCAAGGGCTTTGCCTCTCTGCAATTCTCGAAAGATATTCTTATATGCAGGCCGAATTTCCACAGGGTCTACTTCATCCAGAATAGTTCGCATCTGCGAGTCACAAGGTATCTTTTCTACGTGATAAATGCTTTCCAAATTCCCAACAGCTTTTCTTCGTTTGTCAAAAGCAAGCAAGGACGGATCTTTGAGAGAAAAGACGGCAAATCCAGACATCAAGGCGTCTGCCATTGAGATTTCGGGATCACCCTCACGGTAGTCTGATACTCCCAGAAAATCTTTATGCAGACCCTTGAACAGTGGATCAGCACTAAGATGCTTTCGAGAAGCTAACTTTCCCTTTTTTTGTTGGCTTTGATGTTTCATGACTTTTATGGGAGCTAATCATGAACCATCGTTCGCGTAATGTCCAGATTTTATTCAAATTTATTTGCAGTTTTGGCACTTTTTTTAAAAATAGAGCGCCATAATGCGTTTTTCAGGTATTTTTCATGCCATAGCTTTACGAAAAGCAAATCTCAAGTTACACTGATATTGGGCCTTTCAGTAGGAAGCGGGAATTGCTGATTACAAGGTCAATTACGATGGGGAGTGGACCAATAGTGATCCTCGCATCGGATGGATCAAATATGACTCAAGCTTTGAGCATAGCGACAAATTCAGCGGACTGGTGGGTTTTGACATTGATCTGGGGAATCATTTCAAGATCAATGCTCAGGGCACTTTCGTCAGCCGTACGGCCGTGAGCCTGGGGCTTAGCTATTGTTTCTGATCATTTTTGGCTTTTTAATTGGAAACATGGCCCTTTTGAAAAAATCTTTTGTTTGGGAGGGACGAAAATGAAACCATTACGATGCGCTTTTACCCTGATTTTCCTTTTCGGGTTGGCTTTCTTACCATGCATGGCAATGGCGGTTCCCTCTTCACCTGTTTTGAGCGTCATCGTCTCTGACACCAACGTAACCGCTTCCTGGAGCGCTGTAGAAGGGGCGACCGGTTATTTTCTTTCTTATGCGCCATCTCCCTACGCGGGACCCGGTTCCATTGTCACCCTTAATGTGGGTGCGAGCAATATGCTCTCGGCAGGTCTTAATCCGGGCGCTGCTTTCCTGGTTGCGGTACAGGCCCAGGACAGCACCGGGTTGAGTGTCTACTCCAATGTGGAAGAGGTCAAAATTCCCGAGGCGGGAGCCCAAACCTGCCAGGTATTCGGCTTCAATGACCTGGGCATGCACTGTTATGACTCGGATTTTTCCGTTTTCAGCATCCTTCCCCTTTTTAATGTGGTCAATTCCCAAGTGATTCAGAAAGGGGCCTCCCCTCAGATTATAAGTGATACGGTGAGTGTCAGTTACAAAGCCATGGCCGACGGCAAAGGGTCTATCAATACCACCAGCGCGGGCAAAACTGACTTCTGGACCTATGTGCTCTCCCTTTTCGGCGCGAATCCGCCTGTGGATGAAGGGCTTCTGGGGGCCAAAATGCCCGGCGACATGAACACGGCCCAGCCCTTTCACACAAGAACCGGTTTTGAAGGCTGGTTTTCAGCAGAAGGGATCCCCATCACGTCCATGGATGACAACCGCAAGACAAATTCATATCCCCTGATGATGGTCCAGGCACACAATACTGCTACTTCGGAAACCCTCTCTTCCCTTCCCGTGGTGGCCCCCGTATCCGATGAGATGGCCTGCGGTGTTTGTCACAATACGGGAAACGAGGCTGCCAGCCAGCCGGAGGTTCAGTGGAGCAGTGCCACTGATCTGGGGATTCAGTACAGAGAGAATGTCCTGATCCTTCACGATTACCGTTCCGGTACGGATCTGGTGAACAGCCAGCCGGTTCTCTGTGCCTCATGCCATTACTCACCTGCCCTGGATCTGGGCGGGACGGGGCCGGTGGGACCTCAATTAACCAACAAATACATGTCGCCGACCATCCACGGCTTTCATGCCTCCCGCATACTGACGCCGCCAGCCAGCGGCAATATCTGTTTTTATTGCCATCCGGGGGAGATAACAAAGTGCGCCAGGGGGGCCATGGAAACGGCCGGGCTCGATTGTCTCAACTGCCACGGAAACCTGTACGCGGTGGGACAGGCAAATCGCCAGCCCTGGAGCGATCTCCCCAGATGTGAATCGTGTCATACGGGGGATGCCGTCAGTAATATCGGTGATCAGATTATCGGGCGGAGCACTTACACGGACAGCCCCAGCGTGGCTACCTTTATCATCGCCACCAACAAGCGTTTTGCGGAACAGGACGGCACTCTTTACCGAAACAGCGCGGGACACAACGGTGTGGCATGCGAATCTTGCCACGGCAGCCCCCACGCCATCTGGCCCACCCGGGAGGCCAACGACAATTTTACGGCAACAACGATCCAAGGCCACGACGGCATGATCGTCGAATGCACGGCCTGCCACGAGACCGGCTTGTCGCATACGCTGGATGGCCCCCACGGTATGCATAACGTGAACAGTCAGTCATGGGTGGACGGCCACGAGAGTTTTGTTAAGAATTCCCGGCAGGAATGCCAGGCATGCCACGGTCTCACCGGTGATGGGACCACGATTTCCAAGGCTGCCGCAGACAGAAGCTTCACCGTGGAACATGTGGGAATCGTCAATATTGCCAAAGGCACCGAGATCGACTGTGGTTTTTGTCACCAAAATGAACTGGTTCAAGGCGGCGCCGGTGATTAACCTCCCAGAAAGTGATCCAACGCATCTCACCAGGATGCTCACATAATTTTAGCGACCTGCTCCGTTTTCAAGGTAAATATACGGGTTTGTCCCCATTGAATTGGGGGGCCTGCAACGCGTAACATGAAACCTTAGGGTGAGATTGAGTTACGGAAAACGGAGTATTGCCGGTTCAAATTGTTAGACTTAATTTGTCTTCGTAATTTTATATGACCAGTTCAGCGCGAAATTTTGAACTCTACATTCTTTATAACAAAATAGCCTTGACACCTTCAAGATAGCCATATTATGCTCACTTTAGTTCGCTGATTTTCCTGTTACCATTCATTTCCAATTCAAATTCTTTTATTTTAAAGGAGGCCATTTACCATGAAAAAGTCTTTTGTTTATCTGCTCTTCTTACTGCTCCCATTGTCTTTCGTTCTCTCCTCTCCGGTTCAAGGTGCTGAGCCCCCTGCGGGTGATACCCTCAAAGCGCCTGCGTGCCCTCTTTGTGGCATGGACAGAAATAAATTCAATTTTTCAAGGACCTTTATCATTTATGATGACAGTTCCACCTTTGGGGGTTGTTCTCTACACTGTGCGGCGATCGACATGGCCGTCAATATCGACAAAGCCCCTGTTGAAATCTGGGTGGGCGACTACAATACCAAGAAACTCATCGACGCTGAAAAGGCATTTTGGGTCATCGGCGGAAAGAAGATGGGCGTCATGACTAAGCGGGCAAAATGGGCTTTTGGGACCAAAGAAGCGGCCGACAAGTTCATCTCTCAGTACGGCGGAAAATTGAGCAATTTTGAAGGCGCTGCTGAGGCCGCCTATGAAGATATGTACCGGGATACCCGAATGATCCGTGAGAAGCGCAAGATGAAACGTCTGAAAATGCAGCAGATGAAGCAGCAGAAATCATGATTCGGGAAAAGAAATTGGGAATTGGCTGGGTGGCAGGGATTTTGATCTTTGTCTTCCTGGCCGGTTCCGCACTGGCTTCGGATGCGGCCCCTGTGAAGCCCTCTAAAAAGGACAAATGTCCTGTTTGCGGCATGTTTGTCTACAAATACCCGGATTGGGTAGGACAGGTCATTTTTAAAGACGGTACCGTGGACTTTTTTGATGGGGCCAAAGACCTTTTCAAGTACTATTTTGACCTGAAAAAATATAGGCCCGAAAAGACCCAAAAGGATATTGCGGCAATATACGTCACGGAGTATTACGACGTGAAACTGATGGACGCTAGAAAGGCTTTTTTTGTCATCGGGAGTGATGTATATGGCCCCATGGGAAAGGAGTTGATCCCTTTTTTCACCAAAGAGGATGCCACCGCTTTCAAGAAGGATCACAAGGGAATGCGAATCCTGGTCTTTGACCAGGTCACCTCCGCCATCATTAGAAAGCTGGAAGATTAAGCACAACAGACAGCCCACATGCGGAAATCGACCCTATACCTGATTTACCTAACCTTAAACAGCTTAATCCTGTTTTTTTCTTTTTGTTATCCATCCCGTTCTGACCGTCAAGCCTCATTCCAGCCGTATAGCAGCTGAAAGGAAATTGGTTAGCGCTTTAAAATAACGGACCTGTGCCTTTTTACCGAAGCCCGCTATACCCGGCACCCAACACAATCGGATTTCCATATCCGCCTTTCAGGATCATCCCGTGGCACTGGAACATTTGCCATCAGGATCGCTGGTCTCTCCCCTTGATCACCTTAGGGAAGTCGGTCCATGAGCTGGATAGAACGTCAGCGGTCGTTTCTGGACTTCACCCTTTCCGCCATCCTGAGGTGAAATAAGGGGTATCAGACAAGTCAAAGCGCGCCTGTGGGGTTATTATTACCACCCCGCTGCGAAGGCCAATTATACCCTTATGGGTAAGGATGATTATGCCATGGAGAAGGAACCGTGGAAGTGGGGGCCGGTGTCCCAAGAACGTGGGGGGCCATTGTGTTGCTGGTGGGGGCCTTTCTGGCTTTCCTCATCTTCGCCTGGGACAAAGCCACCGGACCGAGCTCGGAAGAACGCCGTGAGATCGGGATTTTGAAAGGGGTGGGATGGGATACCTCGGATATATTGATGATCAAATTTTGGGAAGGGGCTGTCATCTCCCTGACGGCGTTTCTTCTAGGGGTTTGCGCAGCCTATGTGCATACCTTCATGGCCTCGGCGCCCCTTTTTGAGCACGCCCTGAAAGGCTGGGCCACACTCTATTCGGCCTTTCGACTCAAACCGACCGTGGACGTTTACCAACTGGCGATTCTGTTTTCCCTGACAGTCCTCCCCTATTCATTTGTCTGTCTGATTCCTGCCTGGAAATGGGCTTCCAGTGATCCATCCGTGGTCATGAAACAAGGATAACCTTGACCGATTTTGGGCTTTTGCTTATAGTGGATCCATGAAGTGTCTGTTAATTTTGCCGAGGCCCTTAATGGAGGTGTCATCATGCAAAAACTGCAAGGATTGAGCGTCAAAGACATTATGATTACCGAGTATGTCACCATCGGACCGGATGCCCCTGTCAGCAGGGCGGCAAGAATGATTTTCAGGGGCGAAACAAGAAATACCGGATATAAACCGTTCGGCATTATGGTGGTGGATGACTTCTCACACCTTCTGGGAATGATTTCCATGGAGGACATCCTTTATCACCTGCGGCCCCCATTCATGAACTACGAAATGGAAAACGTGTCGCTCTGGGAAGGGGAAATGGAAGTGTATCTGGACCATTTCACAGATCTGCGGGTGGAGCAGGTGATGAGTTCACCGGTCATTACCGTAAGCCCCCGGGACGGCCTCATGGTCGTTATCGACCGAATGGTAAAAGGCAAGATCAGACGTCTGCCGGTGCTGGAACAAGAAAAGATCATGGGGATCGTCTATTTGTCCGATGTGTTCTACCATGTGTGCAAGAACTGGCTCAATGACGATAAGGAATAAAAAACGGAAAACGGTTCATTTGAGAGAAAATTTCATGCTGAAAGATATTTATGAGCGGATCTGGGATCTGGCGCGGCCATACCTCGATACCCGGAAAAATGATGTCCATACGGAGATGTCCGCAGATCTTGCTCGGCAACTGTTGGCCCGGGAAGGGGGCGACGAAGACATTGTGATGCCGGCCGTCATTCTTCATGACACGGGGTGGAAGAAAGTGCCGGAGGATATGCAGTCAAAGGCATTCGGTCCCAAGGCCACCCTGCCGGAGTGGAATCGCGTCCACGAAGTCGAAGGCGCCAGGATTGCCGGAGATATCCTTCGAAAAGTCGACTACCCGGAAGAGAAGATCCTGGAGATCCAGGAGATTATCAAAGGGCATGACTCTCGAAAGGAGGCCCTTTCGCTTAACGACAGTATTGTCAAGGATGCCGACAAGTTGTGGCGATATTCTCAAATTGCGGTTCAAATCAATGAAAATAGGTTCGGGCTTACGGCCCAGGAGGGCGTTGAAAGGCTGCGCCGAAACCTCGAACCCTGGTTCTTAACGAAATCCGGAAAGCGCATGGCGAAGGAAGCCATCGAACGGCGCGTCAAAGACTTGGAGAAATCTTAACCTTTCAGAAATTCGATCGCCTTATCTTTCTCCTCAATGGAAAATCCCTTCATATGCATATTCTTAAATAATTTTCCTTCAAGATCCACAAGTCTGTGGATCCATTTCTGATGGGTTACAACGGCGATCCGGCTGAAATATGACAGGCCAAAGTCAATCATGAATTTCAATTTTTCGATCACCGCATCAAAATCAACCCCACCGATGCTGACGATCTCCTGATAGACCAGCAGTTTTTCACCTTTTTCGATCTTTTCCCTGAACACGGAAAGCACCGATTTCATTTCCGCTTCCGTGATTTTTCCGCCTACACGATAAGCCACGGCTTTTTCATAGCCCACATCGATCATTTCCAGCATGCTATTCTCCTTAATTTATTGCGGTTAATTCTTATACGGGCTGTGCCCTCTGTTGTCCGGAAGGTTGCTGTTGAATGACTTGCTTTGACCTCTGTCAACGGGAATGGGCCTTTCAGAACTGCTTTTTACCCTGTAATCGGTGGATCTCCGTTGTAAGGGTTCCACACTGGGGTTCGGTTTGGGGGTTTTGTAAAGGGTGGGTGGTGCCTTTTTGATGTTAGCTGGAGTGGCCGGTTTTGCCGCAATCGGGGATTGAGGATATCTTACTTTGTTTGGTGCAGTTTTCTTCGAAGACCCTACCGTCGGTTTGACCATTCTTTGGGTTTCAAATTTTTGTCGTTTGTCGATGTAATTGCGCACTTCTTTCCCCCGCTGATCAATTTGTATGCGCTTTTTTGCTTACCGGCTTAAATACTGTAGGGCTTTTTCCGCTTTTGCTGACAGTGGGAATGGGGGTCGCAATCCTACCGGCACCGGTTTTCGAAAGCACAACGGTGCCCCCGGGTTTTCCAACATCATAGAGCTTTCGTGGCGGTCGGGCTTCCACATGGTTGCGGCGGTTTTGATAGGTTGCCTGCAAACGGTTTTCCCAATTGCGATCATTACGATGCCGCCAACGTTGATGGGCATAAATGGGATCGTATGCGCTCTTTTTTGCTTACCGGCTTAAATACTGTAGGGCTTTTTCCGCTTTTGCTGACAGTGGGAATGGGGGTCGCAATCCTACCGGCACCGGTTTTCGAAAGCACAACGGTGCCCCCGGGTTTTCCAACATCATAGAGCTTTCGTGGCGGTCGGGCTTCCACATGGTTGCGGCGGTTTTGATAGGTTGCCTGCAAACGGTTTTCCCAATTGCGATCATTACGATGCCGCCAACGTTGATGGGCATAAATGGGATCGTAACCGCGGCGCTTCGCATGGGGAGAAAACCATGGGTATATGCCTTTCCGATAATAACGGGGCGCATAATAGTCCCCAAAATAGTAATGGTGATAGCGTGGGCGTAAGAAGATCAGATCGGAGAAAACACTCAGATTTACGATGAATGAGGGTGTGAAATAGAAGCCTGGCATCACGGGTATGCCAATGGAGAAGTAAACCGGGGCAAACAAAACACCTCGGTGACCAATAGAAAAATCCCAGTAGCCGCCGACAAAAATGTAGCCGCGGGGGGTCCATACGTAATGGGCGGGGACCCAAATCCAGTCCGGCTGCATGACGGCCCAATAGCCCGGCTGCCAGGCATATCGTCCCTCATACCATACCCAACTTCCGGGAATCCAGCCGTGGTTTGGGGAAGGTGCATCTATGTTCGGTCCCACTTCAACCGACTCGGGCGGCTCAGGCAGGTATTCCGTGTCGCGTGCCTTTTCAATGGCCCAATAGCCGGAAACCCATTGAAATCCGTTCCCAGACTTAAACCAATATCCCGGAACCCATTGCCGGTCCGGCGGAATCGCGCGCCAGATGCCGCTCACCCAGATGAAATCGGCTCTATCATCATCCCAGGCCCAGTACCCCGGAATCCATTCAACATCGCCCTCAGGTTTCTGTTCCGGAGGGATTTCCTGAATGGCATCGGGTGGCGCTTTCGGAACAATGATTCCCGGCTCAGGATCGAATTGGACCGTTTCAGCAAATGCCTCGTGGATGGGTCCGTATGTGAGAACATCCACTCTTTCCTGAGGAGGCGCTGCATCTTGCTGTGCGGCCACTGCAGGCAATACGGCGAATCCCAACCAAAGCAATGCCGAAGCCGCAAACATACCAACGAATTTCATAAATGGCAGATTCATAATTTTCTCCTCCCGCATCCAGGGACAGTAAAATTCAGCATATTAATGTTGAAAGTTAACCATCCCATGAAGTTACGCAATCCGATTTTCCCAGGAAGTCTTTCTGGAAAATCTCTTCAAAAATCCTGTTGTGCCTTCCACGTTATTTAAAATGGCCAAAAAAGGTCTTATTGACATCCCGTTGATTTCCAAATAGATTTCTCACCGGATACAATGCAAAAACGGAAAGGAGATTTCAACATGCCATTCATTGACCTGCGTTCAGACACCGTCACCCTGCCATCTCCGGCCATGCGCAAGGCCATTGCCGATGCTGAATTGGGAGACGACGTCTTCGGGGAAGATCCCACGGTACGAAAACTGGAAGAACTGGCCGCCCGGCGCATGGGCAAAGAAGCGGCCCTTTTGGTCGCCAGCGGGACCATGGGCAACCTGGTCTGCCAGCTGGCCCACTGCGGGCGGGGCGATGAAATGATACTGGGGGACAAATCCCATGTCTTTTATTATGAGCAGGGAGGCTCCGCTGCCATCGGTGGGATTCATTCGCGCACCGTACCCAATCAAAGCGACGGAACCCTTTTGCCCGAGGATATTCTGTCGGCCATTCGCCCGGATGATCTCCATTTTCCCCGAACCCGCCTCATCGTTTTGGAAAACACCCATAACCTGTGTAATGGCAGCCCCCTCACGTCTGATTACCTGAATCAGGTTGCGGCGATTGCGGCCGAGAACGGACTGAATCTCCATGTGGATGGCGCCAGAATCTTCAACGCGGCAGTGGCCCTGGGTGTCTCACCGGCGGAACTTGCCGCCCCTGCGGACTCCATCAGCTTTTGTCTCTCCAAAGGCCTCTCTGCGCCGGTGGGATCCATGGTTTGCGGTTCAACGGAATTTATTGCCGGGGCCCGCAGAATGCGAAAGGTTCTGGGGGGCGGAATGCGTCAGGCCGGCATCATTGCCGCCGCCGGTATCGTTGCCCTTGAGCAAATGGTGGAACGTCTGGCGGAGGATCATGAAAATGCCCGCCGCCTGGCGAGCGCTCTGGCCGGAATAAGGGGGCTGTCACGGATGGATCCGGAAAGTGTGAGGACCAATATCCTCTACTTGGAAGTGGATTCCCACTTTTCCGCACCTGAAGTGGCCCGCAAGCTGGAAAGAGAAGGGGTGCGGGTTCTGGCGAAGGGTGACAGACACTTGCGCGCGGTAACGCATTACGGGATCACCGCTAAAGATGTGGATATGGCCGTGACAAAATTCCGGAAAATACTTCAATCCTGATGACAGAAATCGTTAGGGTCGATTTCAGGGATATCTGGACCGTGTTCTGGCTTTTTCGTGAAATTTTTCTAACCCCATTTCCCTGATTTTTTGGTTGATCATGACCCACCCTTTGTAAAGGCCCTCGTCAAAACGGGTTCTGTCACAGGGAAACAGCTCGCACTGGTGGCAATAATCAATCTGCTTTTCCTGGTGACAGACGCGTACGCCGCATTCCTTAAAGATCCTGCACTGTTCGTTGCGGCATCCCCTGCAGTTCTCCGATGCAAAGTAGTCGAGCATTTCTTTAAAATCCGGGTATTTTCTAAAAATCGGATTATCCAGCAGGGTCTCGAACCGTTTGGCGTTGATATGAAAGTTGCCCAGTTTTTCCTTGAGTTTCAGGCTGTACCGTCGGATATCCCCATCTACATGGGCGAAGCATGTCTCACAGCACAGACCGCAGGGCGCCAGGGAAGCCTTGACTTTTTCTTGGTCCATATGTCTTTCTCCTTTCAGCAACATTGATACGTTTTGTTCGATCATACGGATTGTTTTTCAAGAAGAAAAGTGGCATAAACGACATTTTGATGGTCGATATCGACAAAAACCGCAGTTTTGAGGAAAACGTTATGAATAAAGTGACCATCCTCGCGCTTTACAACACCATGGCGACGACCATTTTCGGCCCCATGGATATTCTCAACCAGGCCGGAAGGTTGTGGAACCGAGTCAGCAACACCCCTCAAGCCCCGCTTTTTAATGTGGCCGTTGCCACGGCGGACGGGGAGCCGATCCGATCCGTAAACAATATCCGTATTCAGCCCCATTGCAGTATTAAAGAGGTTCAGCAGACGGATCTGATTATCATTGCATCGGCCACCTACATCGACCGGATCCTAGAAAAACACCCGGAATTGATTCCCTGGATTCGGCACCACTACAGCCGGGGTGCTCACGTGGCCAGCATCTGTACCGGGGTGTTTCTGCTGGCGGAAACCGGATTGCTGGACGGCAAATCCGCCACCCTTCATTGGGGATTTGTGGAGATGTTCCGCAAGAGATATCCCCAAATAAAGGTTCGGCAGGACCGCATGTTCCTGGATCACGGGCGCCTCTATTGTTCAGCCGGAGTGAGTGCCGGTATGGATCTTTCCCTTTACCTGGTGGAAAAATTTTGCGGTCGAAAGCCTGCTGTTCAATCCGCCAAGACCATGGTTCTGGATATGGGAAGGGAAAGGCAGAGCCCTTACGCCTCTTTTATTCCTCCCAAGGACCACGGTGATCCCCTTGTCATTAAGGCCCAGGAGTGGATGGAGGGGCACCAGACCGTTGATTACGACAGACTGGCAAAAGAATTCCGCATGAGCCGCCGTTCACTGGAACGCCGGTTCAAGCGGGCCACCGGCATCACTCCCTTAGTGTATCTTCAGCAATTGCGGGTGGAAAACGCCAAACGGATGTTGGAAGAAGGCGTCCGGACATTCAATGAAATTACCTATGAGGTGGGGTATGAGGATGTTTCCTTTTTCAGAAAGATATTCATCAGGCTGACGGGTTTGCGGCCGAAGGAGTATCAGCAGCGATTCACGGGGTATTCCAAAAATGCGGTATCCTTATAACATAAGTAAATCAGAAGGCCGGTTCGCTTGGTGCTGACATTCAGATGTTGGATATCAACGCCGTTTATCAATCATGGGTGATTAGGGCGGTTCGGGTTTCTTTTGTGTGTATGTCACCAATAAGTTTCGCCAAGGCAATCACATGGGTTTTCATTTCTTCCGCCTGAGCATTCATTTCTTCGGCGGCTGAGGCGGAATCTTCCGCATTGGCCGCATTTCGTTGGACCACCTCGTCCATCTCCGTCACCGCCCTGTTCAACTGCTCGATGCCTGTGGACTGTTCTTTGGAGGTCGCTGTAATCTCGCCGATCAAAGCACCCACTTTGGCTGCGCTTTGAGCCACTTGTGCAAAAATCTCATTTGTTGAATTGACAAACTCGGTGCCGTCTTTAACCTTTTTTACTAAATCCCAATTTCCACTTCTTCTGGTTCACTCCAATGCCAAGCACAATACAGCGCCTTCTGTGGTTTCTTTTTCCATTGGGGTCCCTTTGGTTGGTCTCTTTCATCATTATCCTCCTTTGGTTGAAATCGACTATTTATCAAAATATATCGCCAAAGGGTGACCAAGGAACCCTGCATAGAATCTATATATTGAAGCCAGCTTCTTTGTACCTTTCCACACAATCAAACTGTTCCAGAACGATCTATCCATGTTTTCAACTCTATAAATATTTTCTTTGATGGCTCAAATATGAAGGAGTAATTCTCCTTGTTGGGTTGGGCTGCATGTGCTGCTCAGGACTATTTGTGGCATGACATAAATGTTGCATGCATCAATTATGTTGCGCTTTCTATATCAAAAAAACATATATAAATTATTATGTTACAGAAAAAACCGCAAAAAATCGGTATTTTGCATGTTATGAAAAATAATATAATAATATTAAAACCTTATCCTTTACATGCTCTTTGGCACAGCCATTGCTGTCTTGACATGTGAACTCGGCTACATAGATCGATCTACCAATCACAAGAAGACGCTAATAAACCGGGAGGAGCAATGGCAAAGCTGGTAAAGAAATTTGGAGAAATGAGCAAAAAAGACATCCAGGAAGCGGGAGGAAAAGCCGCCAACCTGGGCGAACTCACCCACGCGGGGTTCAATGTGCCGCCAGGTTTTTGCGTGACCAGTGACGCCCTGTTCTATCTTGTTGAGAAGTGCAGTCTTCAGAGCAGAATTGACGAAATCGTGGCTAGTTTTGATTATGAAGATTTTGGCGGCATGGATGAAAAAACCGCTGCAATCCGGGAATTGATTACATCTGCTGAAATACCAGCTGACCTTCATCAGGAAATCACTGAGGCAGTAAAATTCCTTGAGGACCCGGAGCCGCCTTTCGTGGCCGTTCGTTCTTCGGTGGCCGTTAAAGACAGTTCTATCTCTTCCTTTCCGGGCATGATGGACACCTATCATTACCTCAAAGGTGAAGAAGAGATCATCGAACATATCAAAAAATGTTGGGCCTCTCTGTGGACCACCCGGGCAACTCTCACACGCCACCACAAAAACGTGGAGCATCATTTAGGGCTGATTGCACCCATTGTACAAAAAATGGTGCATTCGGAAATCGCAGGCGTACTGTTTATGGCCAATCCCATCAGCAGCAACCGGGAGGAGATTGTTATTGAGTCCAACTGGGGGCTGGGAGAATCTGTGGTATCCGGAAAATCCATGAATGATTTCTATCTGCTGAGCAAGTCCCCTTTGAAATTAAAAGATAAGAAGATTTCCAAAAAGACTCTCATCATAACTTTTGACGAGGAAAAAGGTTACGGCCGAAAAGAAATGGCAGTGGCCCCCGATAAAATGGACGCGATTACCCTTTCCGATGGTCAGGCTGAAGAATTGGGAAGAATCGGTCTTAAAATTGATGAACTGTTTGGCGGGGCTCCTCAGGACATTGAATGGGCCTATGCAAAGGGTGAACTTTATATCTTGCAGAGCAGAAATATTCGAACACTAAAAACATAGGAATGAATGAATTCTTAAGCCCAATAAATCAGGAAAATAGTTCAATAGAGAAGTATGAAGAGCGCTTTGGCCCCAATTGGAAGCATAGCCATAGTGATTTCTGGGAGGCTCCTTGAGAAAAATGATTGTCGCCTGGCTTTCCGGTTACGTGATTAATCTGACCCTGTTTTTTTGGGGTTGCGGCACATTAATAGAAACAGCTTATCCAACTGGAGTACCCCTTTTAAAACTAATTGTAGGAGTACCCTATTAAAACCCTTATTTCTCAAACGAAAGGAGAAAGAAATGGCACAAAGAACCGTAGACGCACACAACCACTGGTACCCAAAAGAGTATCTGGAATACCTGATGACCCGAAGCGACAGCGAAACCCCATATATGAGACATGATGGCGGCAGTCATTACCGAGGCTATTATAAAGGAGTTGCCTGTTGTCATATCGATCGGCCGGGTCACTATGAACTGGATGCCAGAGTCAAGGATCTTGACGCAGCGGGCCTCGACACCCAGCTTCTCAGTGTTACAATCCCTGGGCCGGAAACTTTAGAGCCGGAGAACGGCGTTTACTGGGCCAAAAAGTGCAATGACGCTCTGGCCAAGGCACAAGAAGACTATCCAGGACGTTTCTATTTCCTCGCAACACTCCCCTGGCAGGTTCCCGATGAGGCTTGCAAGGAATTGGAAAGATGCCATGAAATGGGGGCAAAGGGTGTGCAGATGTTCTCCAATTTTGCTGGCGAACCCGTATTTTTGGATAAGTTTCACGGTATCTACGAAATTGCGGATAAGTACGAAATGCCCATGTTGGTCCATCCGGCCAATCCTCTTACGGCCTCTGTTATGGACGCGGTGAAGATCCCTTACCAGCTTTGGGGCTATACCCTGGACACCAGTATGGCGGTGGTCAGCATGATTTTTCAGGGACTATTTGAAAAATTCAAAAATCTGACGCTTGTTCATGGGCATTTGGGCGGTATGGTTCCTTATTTTGTGCGCAGGCTGGCGGATTCTTATAAGGGTTATGGAAAGGAATGGGGAATCGAACTTTCCGAATCGCCGGACCTTACTTATAAAACGAGGGTCTACCCGGATACAACGTCCTTTTATCTCCCCGCAATGAAGTGCTGCTTGGAGTGGGTCGGTGCCGGACAAATGTGTATTGGAACCGATTATGCTCATCGAGTGGGCGATCCCGAAGGCGCCATCAAGGCAGTCAAAGACCTTGGCGATCAGGCTGGCCTCAGCCAGGATGAGATCGATATGATCCTCGGGAAAAACCTGGAAGAGATTTTCCATCTGCCGCCCATGCCTTAAGTTGTTTGGTCTGTAAGTATGTTGAGGCGCCGTTCCGTTCCATCGAGATCGAGGCGGCGACCTCCTCGATTCTTAAAGTTCAATCCTTCATCGGATATCATGCAAGTATTTTAGAAAGATCAGAAAAGTATAGCTATGGAATTATGTGTTGCTTAGGAGGAAAAATAAATGAGACTCTTTGAGCCTTTTGCCCTCAACAATAAATTGACCCTTAACAATCATATCATGATGCCGCCGGTTGTGACGCGTCTTGCCACCAACGAAGGGGAGGTGACCGACGCGCTCATAGACCGGTATGTCCTTTACGGGCAGGGTGGCGCCGGTATTGTTGTCACCGAAGCGGTATCCGTCAAAAAGCGCAAGAGTGGGCAGTTGTTGCGGTTGAGTGAGGATGGATTTATTCCCGGAATGAAACAGCTGACGGAGCGGTTTCACGGGGAGACCGATTCCAAAATTGCGCCTCAGATTTTGCATTTCCTGAAAATATCCCGGAGCGGTTATCGACAGACGGTCAATGATCTGACCCCGGAAGAGGTCGCAGAAATTCCAGAACTCTTTGCCAGGGCCGCGGAAAGGGCCAGAACAGCGGGGTTTGATGCGGTAGAACTTCATTACGCCCATGCCTATACCATGGCTTACATGCTGAGCCGTTTCAATCATAGAAAAGATGAATACGGCGGTTCCCTGAAGAAACGGATGCTGTTGGCGGAACAGGTAGTGGAAGCGACCCGGAAAGCTGTGGGAAATGATTTTACGCTCGGGGTTCGAATGAACGGCGATGAGTTTGCCCTGGGCGGAAATAGCCTTGCCCAGGGCAAAGCCATTGCTTTGCGCCTGGCAGAGTTGGGGCTCGATTATATCAGCATCTCCGCTGGTGGGAAATTTGAAGACGCCGTTCCCGTAGAAGGTGAAGCCCTGGACCCGTATACGGGATACAGCGGCCATCGTTCCATGCCGCCCAAGTGGATGCCCGAGAAAGTGAATGTCTACCTGGCTGCTGAAATCAAGAAAACCATTAACGAGGCAGGATTCAACACCCCGGTTATCACCGCCGGGCGTATCCCGACGGCTGAGGTTGCCGAAAGCGTTCTCCAGAACAACGAGGCGGACATGGTGGCCATTGCCCGACCCATTCTAGCGGATCCCTACTGGCCGAAGAAAAGCCGGGAAGGGCGGGAGAAAGAGATTGTCAAGTGCATCTACTGTAACAAATGCCGTGAAGCGGAAGGGGCTTTTGAAGAAGTGACCTGCTTTCAGTGGCAGAAGAAGGACGGGAGTACATCCCCGCCAAATCCTTAGCAATGGAGATGGAAAATGGTTTTTGAAGGATTCACACCTTACGATTCACGTGCGGTCGAGCGCTACGGCAAAAAACGGTGGTGGCTGGGGTTGACGCTTGGAGACATGTTTGACAAGGCCTGTGATCTTTATCCTGAGCGTGAAGCTCTGGTGGGAGCGGGCAAACGATATACCTGGACCCGGCTTCGGGAACAGGTTGACCGGATGGCTTACAATCTGATTCAGGAAGGGTTTAAGCCCGGGGATACCGTGCTCCTTCAACTTCCCAACTTGCCCGAGTTTGTTATTTCGTATTTTGCGCTGCAGAAGGCGGGTCTCGTGATGGTGTTGCTTACCGTCAATCATACGGCCCGTGAAATCGCACATCTGTCACAATTGACCCAGCCCAAGGGTTGGATTGTTCCTTCCAAATATAGAAAGACCGATTTTCTGCCCGTTATCCAACAGGTGAAGCGGGAAAATTCAAACCTTGAAAAGGTCATCCTGGTGGGAGGCGATGTTTCTCCGGAAGATTTGAAATTAGAGGATCTGTTGAAATCGAATGTGGACCCTTCCGAAATCCAAGCGACGTTGGAACAGGCACGCCCGGATCCGGGTGATGTTTGCCAGATCCTTCCTTCAGGGGGAACTACGGGACTGCCCAAAGGAGCCCCCAGAACCCACAACGATTATATCTGCAATATAGAATACAAATCCCTGGCCTGGGACATCAATCCTACGGATACCTGTCTGGTAGTGGCCACTGTGGGACATAACCTGGGCTTACTGGTGTGTGTGTGCGGCTCAGTGTTTCACGGCGCCAAAATTGTGGTGCAGGATTCCACCTATCCGGAAGATTTCTGCCGTACGGTTCAGGATGAGAGGATCACCTGCACAGGTCTGGTTCCCACCCTCATCAGCCGAATCGTTAAATATGAAAACCTCGAAGATTTTGATCTCACTTCCCTTAAAAAGATATATGTGGGCGCTGCCAACAGCCCGCCTGAATTGGTGCGGGAGGTGGAAGAAAAAATCGGCGCCCGTTACATTAACGCATTCGGCATGGTGGAAGGCCCTTTGTGCCAATCCCGACCGGATGATCCGGTGGAGATTCGATTCGGCACTATCGGTCGTCCCTGCTGTCCTTATGACGATATCGTGACACTGAACGCGAATGGAGACAAAACGCAGCCCGGCGTTGAAGGGGAGTTGGCAGCAAAGGGCCCGGGGGTTTTTACGGGCTATTTCAACAATCCCCAGGCCAACCAGAAGGAATTTACCCCGGACGGCTATTTCCGAACAGGCGATCTGGCCACCATCGATGAAAACGGGTGCGTTCGCATTACCGGAAGGATCAAGGACATAATCATTCGAGGCGGCGAAAACATTGCGGCCCGGGATATAGAGGATGTCATTTCCACCTATGAAAAGGTTGAGTACGTAGCAGCCGTGGGCATGCCGGATGCCGACTTGGGAGAGGTTGTTTGTGCCTACATCAAACCGGCTCGTGGGGCGTCTATTACCCATGAAGAAGTGATTGATCATTTACAGAAAGTGGAGGCATCCAGAGTTCTCTTTCCGGCTCGAATCGAGGTTGTTCAGGAGATGCCACTCACCGCTGCAGGGAAGGCGGACAAGAAAATACTTAAAAAGGACATTATGGAAAAGCTGACACAGTAATCAGGAGGGTTAAATTATGGGACTGGAAGGGAAAACAGCTATTGTAACAGGCGGTGCTCAAGGGATTGGGAAAGCCATTGCGCTTCGACTGGCAAAAGATGGCGCCAACATCGGTATTCTGGATCTGCAACAGGAGCAGGCCGACAAAACAGTCAAAGAAGCTCAAAAGGCGGGTGTCAAAGCCATGGCGCTGGCCTGTGACGTTACCGACTATGCCAAAGTCAAGACCTGTGTAGCGGCGCTGAAGGATGCTTTCGGGTCCATTGACATCCTGATCAACAATGCGGGTATCGACATCTCCAAAGTGTTCGTGGATACGGATGAATCCATATGGAACAAGATCATTGATGTCAACTATCGCAGTTTTCTTAATGTATCCCATGCGTGTATCCCTTACATGATTGAACAGAAAAGTGGTAATATCGTGAGTCTCGGTTCCGATGCCGGACGGATCGGCAATCCGGGGGAGGTCCTCTACTGCGGCACCAAGGCTGCTATCATGGCCAGTTCAAAGGCACTGGCCAAGGAACTGGCCCGCTATAACATTAGGGTTAACTCTGTCAGCCCCGGGCCGGTGCATACGGAACTCTGGGACAAACTTCATGACGGTGAAAAAGGAAAAAAAGTAACCGAAGCGGTCACCCGGGCGATACCGCTCCGGCGTCTCGGTACCCCCGAAGACGTGGCGGATGTGGTGGCCTTCTTTGTGGGTGAAGACTCCAGGTATTTGACAGGTCAGGTGCTCAGCATTGACGGCGGCCTGACCATGATCGGATAAAGACATATTTAAGGAGACGAATATGGATTTCAGCTTACCCGAAAATATTTTGAAACTGAAAGCCGAGGCTCGCGATTGGGTGGAAAATGTCCTGAATCCCATGTCAGGACCTTTGGAGGAAGAGGAGCGAATTCCGGACGAACTTGTAGAGGAACTTCGAAACGGTCAATTCCGTTTTTTCGGTCTCACCATTCCCAAGGAATACGGCGGTGAAGGGTGGAGCGCCATCGAATGGTTTACGGTCTTGGAAGAACTGTCCAAAGCCTATGCCACGGTAAGGCTTATTGCCCATACCATGAACGGTCTTTTCTGGCGGCCCCTGCTCCATTTCGGCAATGAACAGCAGAAGCAGAGATATCTTCCCAAACTGGCAACAGGCGAAATATGGTCTGCCAACAGCCTGACTGAACCGGAAGCGGGTACCGGAAAAGACATCAACTCAAAAGCCGCAAAAGATGGTGACGACTACATCCTGAACGGGCAGAAATGGCTGATTACCTTGTTCCCCGGATACACCAAATTGATCTATGCCTTTGCCGCCACCGAGGAAGGGATCACTTCTTTCTTGGTGGATGCTCCATGCAAGGGGTTGGTCCTGAAACCCATGGAAAAAATGATGGGGTGCGTGGGTCCCAGACATCACAACGTTATCTATAGGGATTGTCGTGTGCCTGCATCCAACGTTCTGGGTGAAAAAGGCAAGGGCCTAGACGTGGCGTTCGGAATGCTTCATTTAAGCCGCATATCCATTTCATTCTGTGAGATAGGCCTGGCCCAGAAAATGCTAGATTTGGCCATCGATTATGCCAAAAAACGAACCACTTTTGGAAAGCTGTTGAGTAAACGCCAGGCCATTCAGAATAACATCGCCCAGATGGGAACCGAAATCGCGGCAGCCCGAGCGCTTTCCTACCAGGCGGCCTGGAAGTTTGATCAGGGGCAGGACATCGTGAAAGAGGCGGCCATGGCTAAACTGTTCGCCGAACAGGTCCTCATCCGTGTATCGGAGTTGGCTTTGAGGATCCATGGGGGTATCGGTTACACGAAGGCCTACTCAATGGAAAGGCATTTCAGGGATGCCAGATCGTATCATTTCGAAGAAGGAACCGAAGAGATTCAGAAGCTCTTAATTGCTAGATATCTGTTGAAATAGGAGGAGATCTGTCAAAAGAAGGCTTAGAGTGTTTCCAGCTTAAACCATGGTCTTAGGCCTATTGAATTGAGGAACGGGTCGAGGGGCCAATAAACTCATGTCGAAGGAGAGCATTATGGTAAAGAGAAGCATAATTATGGTAGTGGCGTTTTGTGTTGCCGTTTGTTTGTGCTTTGGTGGGCAGGCCGTTGCGAAAAAGGCGCCTGAAGCCATAAAGGTAAGTGCGGTCCTTTCTGTTACGGGTATGTTTGCCGGTCTGGCCAAGCAGGCGTCCGATGCCTATGAAATATACGTGGCCAAAGTCAACGGGGAAGGCGGCGTATTTGTCAAGGAGTTCAATAAGAAAATTCCCATCGATCTCAAGATTTACGACGATGAATCAAATGGAATGAAAACCCAATCCCAGCTCGAGGCCGCCAATTCCTGGGGTGCTGTGGCCAATTTGGGCGGGATCGGTTGCATGTCTTTTGAAATGGGAACACCCATTGCACAAAAGAATAAGATGGTTTGGATAGGTCCCGGTTGCGCAGGCTGGACACCACATCAGGAAGGCAATAAATGGATGTTTTCTTGTTTCTTCAAAACCCCTTTTTTGGCGCCGTTGGTGTTCGATATGGTTTTGAGTATGCCTGAACCAAGACCCAAAAAAGTGGGAATATTTGAGATTAATCAATTGGATTGCCAAGAGGCGGTCAAAGCCTGGAAGGAAGCTGCCAAAAAGGGCGGGTTTGAGATTGTCTTTCATGAAAAATATTCCCCCGGCACCAAAGATTTTAGTGCCCTTATTAACGGCGCCAAAGCAGCCGGTGTGGAAATACTGCTTGGCTATCCCATACCGCCGGAAGGCCCGGCCCTTGTGAAGCAGATGAAGGAACTTGATTTCTCACCAAAACTTGTTTATTGGGTCCGGGCGCCGGAAGCGTCCAAATTCGGACCGTCTTTGGGTGCACTGGCTGACTATGTGACGGTTCCGGTTGCTTGGGCAAATCAATTGAAGATACCGGGGAATGAATATCTTGTTTCAGAATACAAGAAAAAGTATGGGAAATTACCCGATCCCATCGTGGGGACCGCCTACGCCGCTGCCCAGGTCTTTGTGGCAGCCATTGAAAAGGCAGGTACGCTTGACAGAACCGCCATCCGGGATGCCATCAAGACAACAGACATGGAAACCGTGGCCGGGCGTATTACGTTTTCCGATCAAGGTTGGGCAAAAGACCGTCTCGTCTTGGTGCTACAGTGGATGGATGGTAAGCAGAACATCGTTTTTTACAACAAAAGTGGTGAGAAATACAAGAGTATGATTCCTTTGACTAAACTGAAGTGGCAGCCCAAATGGTCGCAACGATAGTGAGAACCTAATATACAAGGGGCAATACCCCCAAAGGGGTCATCCGCTGGAAAGGGATGACCTTTTCAAGAAGACATCCGAGGCCGCTGGCGCATTGAGGATAGGAGCCCATGCTTGAAGTGCAGAATGTAGATGTTTTTCACGGTGACATCCAGGCCTTGTGGGATGTGAGCCTCAGGGTTTCCGAAGGAGAGATGGTGGCATTGATCGGTGCCAACGGTGCCGGAAAGACTACCATGGTTGAAACCATCTCCGGTTTGCTTAGGGCTAAAGCAGGGGCCATAACATTCAATAACGTACGCATAGACAAAGAAGCAAGCCACAAAATTGTGCAGCTGGGCATATCCCTGGTTCCTGAAGATAAAGGAATATTTCCTGGCATGAGCGTTTTGGAAAACTTGGAACTAGGGGCTTTTCCAGCCGAAAGCCGAAAACAAAAAGAAGAGACTTCCAAATCGGTTTATGGGCTTTTTTCTATCCTTAAGTCACGATTGCAGCAATCGGCTGGAACCCTGAGTGGGGGGGAAAGGACCATGTTGGCCATCGGTCGGGCTCTGATGGCAAGGCCCAAGCTGTTGGTGCTTGATGAGCCTTCTTTGGGGCTGGCTCCTCTGGTTGTCAAAGACATTTTTAAGGTAATTCAAGAAATCCAGGATTCAAATGTAAGCACCTTGTTGGTTGAACAAAATGTCCGTGCTGCTTTACGAATCGCTACCCGTGCCTACATCGTTGAAAATGGACGTATTGCAGATCACGGCAAGGCAGAAAAGTTCCTACATGATGAAAAAGTGGTTGAGGCGTATCTTGGGGCGGGTAGCCGAAAAGGATTGATATGACTCTGACATTTATTACGCAAAGCCTTGTAAGCGGTATCAATGTGGGTGCATTGTATGGTTTGACGGCGGTGGGGCTTTCCCTGGTTTTTGGGGTTATGAAGATTCTCAACGTTGCCCATGGGGAATTCATCATGATCGGAGCATATACGGGTTTTTGGCTTTTTACGCTTTTGGGTTGTGATCCTTTTTTGGGACTCCCGCTGGTTGGAATCGCCCTTTTTTTGCTGGGAATGATCTGCTACAAGGTCCTTTTTTCCCATGTGGCAAAGTTCGTGGAAGAGGTTAAATTGAAGAATTCCCTCTTGGTTGCATTCGGGCTGTTTCTGATTTTTCCCCAAATCGCACAGACCCTCTGGACTGGAGACGAGAGGGCTATTTCCCCGGTCTACAGTGGCGAATCCTTCGCTGTCCTGGGGATACGAATCGGGTATGTTCCCCTGGGAGCACTCCTGGTTGCGGTGGTCGTTATTCTCTCTCTTCACCTGCTCCTCAACAAGACCTATTATGGCAAGGCCGTACGTGCTACCAGCGAAAATTGGAGGGCGGCAAAGCTGATGGGGGTCAACGTTGAACGAACCTACATGGTCACTTTTTCGCTTGGTGTGGCCATAGCCGGTATTGCGGGTGTCCTCATCGGATTGACACAAGCGCTCATGCCGGCCATGGGAATGGAATGGACAATAAAGGCCCTCATAGTCGTTCTGCTTGCTGGAATCGGGAGCATCTCCGGCGCCTTTTTTGCCGGGATTATCCTGGGGGTTGTGGAAGCCGTCAGTGCCATTTGGATGGGCCCCTATACAGTGGCGGTTGGTATGGTGATCCTGTTGTTGATACTGATGTTTCGGCCGCAAGGACTTTTCGGAAGGGCTTAGGGAGGCTCAAGTGAGCTGCAAAGGAAAGAAATATTCAACCATCACCATCATCATGGCCATTTTGATTTCCATACCCCTGATGACCCAGCGCAGTGATGTTCTGACTTGGTTTACGTTGACCTTCCTCTATATCATTCTGGCCCACAGTTGGAATATCATTGGCGGTTTTACCGGCCAACAAAACTTGGGGCACGCGGCCTTTTTCGGCCTTGGCGCCATGACCGTCCGATACGCCTGGTTGTCTGACGTCCCTTTGGCGTGGGCGCTCCTGATGGGGGGACTGTCGGCCATCCTCTTTGCTCTGATCATCGGTTTGCCGGCCTTCAGGTTAAAAGGGATCTATTTCGTCATCGGCACACTTGTCATGGCCGAAGTTCTACACATTATTTTTGATATCCTTTTCCCCAGGGCTTCCGTACTTCCGGCAAAGTTGCTGGGTTCTTACAGTATGAACAGCCGTTATTATCTTAGTCTCATCGTTATGGGGTTGATGGTAGCGGTAATTTTCTGGTTGAGCCGTTCCAGATGCGGCATGGCAATGATGTCTGTTCGAGAGGATGTGGATGCTGCCGAGGCATCAGGGGTTGATACCAAAAAATACAAGCTTTTTGCCTTTGCCTTGAGCACCTTTTTTTGTGGGCTGGCCGGAGGCGTATATGCCTATTACTCGGTGGCTGTCCTGGCAAACAGCCTTTTTTCACCGGAATGGACCTTTGACGCCCTGATCATTGTCTTTGTGGGAGGCGTGGGAACGATTTTGGGTCCGATTATTGGATCTGTGTTTTTTGTCCTATTGAAGCAGTTACTTTCTCTTTATCTGCCCGGCGGAATTCATGTTACGGTTTTTGGCGTATTATTTATTTTGGTTGTCCTTTTTCTGCCGGGGGGATTGATTCAGCTGATGGAGATCATTCGAAGGCGGATATCCTTATTAATAAGATCTTGATGTTTTGTATACATGTGTCTGCGGAACCAAAGTACTCGCGACATGTCCAAACTTAAACTTAGGAGGTAATAATTGTTATGAAGAATATAGCAGTTTTATCAACATTTGATACGAAGGGTCCTGAAACGCAATATGTTAAGGACATTATAGAAAGCCTCGGGCATAAGGTCATTTGTATCGACGGCGCTTCGCTGGAAGTGCCCGATTTCGAGTCTGAATACACCTGTGATGAAGTGGCTAAGAGGGCTGGAACCACCATCGAGGAGGTGCGTGCTATAAAAGGCGCCGGCCCTGCCATGAAGATTATGGGCGAAGGCGCCATTGCCATTGTAAAGGAGTTGTATGATGCAGGGAAACTTGATGGGATCTTCGGTTTGGGAGGTGGTATGAACTCAACCTATGCTTCCGCTGCCATGAGAGAGTTGCCTGTGGGTGTTCCGAAGTTACTTGTGACCACCAAGGTCAATGATCCCGGATCTCCCCAGTACTATGTGGGTGAAAAAGACGTCACCCTGATGCCCTCCTTTGCGGACATAGCGGGGCTGAATAAGGTGACGAATCAGATTCTCGCCAATGCGGCTTATGCCATTTCAGGCATGGTGAATGCTCCCAGAATCGAAAAGTCGGGTAAGCCCATTGCGGTTTTGGGTATGATCGGTCTTACCACAGGATTAGGGCTGGGAGTTAAGAAAAGTTTGGAGGAAAAAGGTTACGAAGTCATTGTTTTTCATACCATGGGTATCGGCGGAAAATGCCTTGAGCCCTTCGTCCGGGATGATCCGGATGTCGCAGGCATTATGGAAGGGTGTCTTTGGGAAGTGGGGAACTATTTATTTGATGGCATGTCCAACGCAGGACCCCACAGATTAATCGAGGGCCCCAAAAAGGGTATTCCGCAGGTCCTAACTCCAGGTGCTTGTTCTTGTATCGCTTTTAGAGGTCTGGAGACGGTTCCCGAAAAATACAAAGATCGGAATTTTTATGAACACAATCCCAAGGCAACACCGATGCTTTTGAATCCGGGAGAGACGAAAGTGGCGGCGGAAACCATCGCTGAAAGAGTCAATAAATCTACCGGGCCTGTAGAGTTCCTGATTCCCACCAAGGGTTTCTGCAACTTGACCGGAGTGGAGGGGGCTGTCTTCTACGAGCAAGAGAAGGCCTCCGGCGCCGAAAAAGTCTTTATTGAGACATTGAAGAGCAACCTGAGGGATGATATTCCGATTAAAGAGATTGCGGCCAACATCAATGACAAAGTGTTCATCGATGCGGTTGTTGAGACCTTTTTAAGGCTTACAAAGTAAAAAAGATATGATCCGGGGGCTGCGGACGGTTTCCCGGCTCCCGGCGCCCTCCATATTTGTTATCTCTATACATGTGGCGAGGGAAACAGCTAAATGATAGGTCTTTCCGACAAGTGAAAAAGTGTGGTGGGCAACCCTTGTTTCTAGAAATAGAAAGTATCTCCAAATCGTTCGGCGGTCTTATGGCCATTCGGGATCTCAATTTGAGTGTTCAGCCAGGTGAGGTCGTAGGTCTCATCGGACCCAATGGATCCGGTAAGACCACGATGTTTAATTTGGTCAGTGGGGTTCTCAAACCGGATAGAGGCGATATCAAATTTAGGGGAAAGGACATAAAGGGGCTAAAGCCTAATAAAGTATGCCAGGCCGGGATCGCCAGGACCTTTCAACTCACCAAACCTTTTTCCCAGATGAGTGTTCTGCAAAATGTCATGATCGGCAAGATGTATGGAACCGAATCGGTGCGGAGTGTGAAACAAGCAAGAGAGGAGTGCGAAAGCATTTTGGAGTTCTTCGGGCTGGAGGAAAAAGGCCTGCTCGCAGCCTCAACTCTTGGTTTGGTGGACCGGAAAAGGCTTGAGATGGCCAGAGCCCTTGCAACCAAACCCAGTCTGCTTTTATTGGATGAAATGATGATTGGCCTGACGCCGGCAGAGATGGATGATGCCTTGGGATTAATTAAAAGAATTGCCGCTTCAGGAGTGGTTTTGATCGTTGTGGAGCACGTGATCAAAGCCATTTTGGAACTCTCAACCAGACTTGTTGTTCTCAGCCATGGGGAAAAAATCGCTGAAGGAGCGCCGGCGGATGTGGTCCGAATGCCGCAGGTTATCGAGGCTTACCTCGGCGAATAGCAACGCTTTAAGATTGGAGCATGAGAGAGGAGAATGTGAGCAACTTCTAAAACATTTTAAGAAAATAATCTTGAGGGATACAATGCCAAAAAAAAGAGAAATGACAGATGCGCAGCGGGTAAGGGCTTTGTTGGATCATCAGAAACCGGATCGTGTTCCTATTTATCCTTTTGCGCATGGTGGGTTTCCGGTCGTATATAATAAGCTTTCCATTCAGGAGGCTTTCAACAATCCGAAAGTAACCTTTTCCGCCCAAAGAAAAACGGCCCAGGATTTCGGTTGGATTTCCACGCCCATGATCGGCTATGCCTCTTTCGGAGGATGGGAGTTCGGGGGAGATATCAAATGGCCCAGCGCGGAATTCGCCCAGGCGCCGTCGGTGACCCGCAACCCGGTGGCGACTCCGGAGGAAGCGATGAATCTCGAACTGCCTGACGTTAAAAAGGCAGGTATTGTTCCTCTGCTGGTGGAGACTTCGACAATGGCTGCGCAGGAAAGCCCGGATCACGAGCCATTCAAAATTGTTTTCCAACTGGAGGGAACGTTCAATACGGCATGTAACATCGCCGGAGCAGATCAGTTTACACGGTGGCTGATTAAGGCGCCGGATGCCGCCCATCACCTACTCCGTCTGGCCACCGATTTTTTGGTCGAGCTGGCCCAATATTACAAAGACACATTTGGCACGGAGGGTTTACTCCCTTGGGGTGGGGAACCAACCACCTCGAACCAGCTGATTTCTCCAAAGATGTTTGAGCGGTTTGCCTTCCCCTATATAAAGGAGACCCACGAAAAACTGATCGCCATGGGCTACAAACATATATTCAAGCATCTATGCGGGGAACAGAACAAAAATCTGCCTTTTTGGGCAGAGATCCCCATGGGGGACCCCGGCTTTGTCAGTATCGGCCATGAGGTTGATCTGGAGAGAGCGGGAGAAGTTTTCCCCAATGATATCATCGTTGGCAATCTGGATACCTCCATTATTCAAATCGGGACACCCGAGCAGGTCTATAAAGCCACGAAAATCACCCTTGAAAAAGGGAAGAAGCTTGATGGCGGTTTTATCCTTGCACCAGGGTGCGATCTTCCTCCCATGGCGCCTGTTGAAAATGTGAAAGCCATTACCAGGGCGGCCAATGACTTTGGGTGGTATGGATAGCATGTCTTAAGCTTTGGGGATATATGACCAAGCCGTGTGATTTGCAGCGTAGCCAATAAAAGATTTGGATATACTGGCGTGTGTCGTTTAAAGATCCCGTATTTGGTTTAGAACGTTTTTGACGATAAGTATCCGTTTTCGATTATTCACCTCTGGAGAATTAGCTGCTTAATGTTAGGAAGAAAGGAGACCACCATCATGAAAAAGAACCCGGCTTTGAGCCCGGAGGATCTTAGGACGGGTAAAATACCTTTAGAGGGCGGTGGCATAGAAGTTCGGAAGACCATTTGCGATATATGCAATCCCCAATCCCATTGTGGTATCGATGCGTATGTAAAGGATGGCGTTGTCATCAAAGTGGCCGGGACAAAAGAAAACCCTCACAGCGGGGGTACATTGTGTTCAAAAGGTGCGGCAAGCAGACAATATATTTATAACGAAGATCGAATTCGGACTCCGCTTATGCGAAAGGGCGAGCGTGGGAGCGATGATTTCGAGCCTATTTCGTGGGACCAGGCATTCGATATCGTCTCTTCACGTCTCATGCAAATCAAAGATGAAACAGGCCCAGAATCGGTGCTTTTCTACGCCGGATATCCCAAATGGATGCGCCCTTTCCTGAAACGGCTGGCTCACAGCTTCGGATCTCCCAATTACCTTTCCGAATCGAGTTGCTGTTCCGCAGCACAGAAGTTGGCACAGAGACTCAACTATGGTGTTGGAAGCAGTCCTCAGCCGCCCAAGGCAAAATGTCTGATGGTATGGAGTAAAAATCCTTTCTATTCCAACACTGCGGTGGCCAGGAAATTGATGAAGGTTATCGAGAAAGGAGTAAAGATCATTGAGGTTGGTCCCTTGATGACCCCTTTTTCAAAGCACGCCGAGATCCATCTTCGATTGCGGCCAGGGACTTCGGGCGCCCTGGCCCTTGGAATGGCAAACGTGATCATCAATGAAGGACTTTATGATCGGGATTTTGTGGAAAAATGGACCGAAGGGTTTGACGCCTATCGAGCCTACGTCATGGCGTTTTCACCGTCCAAAGCCACCGAGATCACCGGAGTGCCCGCCCGCCTGATCGAAAAGGCGGCCCGTCTTTACGCCACCTCTAAACCGGCGGGATTGATGACAGGATCGAATCCCACGGTGCATCACACCAACGGCATAATCAATCACCGGCTTATCACCGCCCTGATCGGTCTCACCGGCAATTTCGATATCCCCGGTGGCAATTACGTAAAATTTCCAGGTTACCTGTACGCCTCTAATGGATTGGTGACAAGGCAGAGCGAGTTTTCACAATCTCGGTCATGGGAGGATATGGCTCCACGTGTGGGTCAGGACACCTTTCCTGTCTGGTGTAAGATGGAACCCGAGGGGCAATCCATGCACATTCCCTTTCAGATTCAGAGCAAAAAACCCTACCCGATTAAGGCGATGTTGGCGTTTGGGCTCAACTACCGCATGTGGCCCGGATCGGATTCCATGCGCCAAAGTTTGAAGATGCTCGATTTTTTGGTGGATGTGGACCTGTTTATGACCGACACTGCCAAATTGGCCGATATCGTTTTGCCCGCCTGTTCTTCCTTTGAGAGGAGTGAACTGAAATTTTATTCAGCTCCCTATGTAATCTGGACCCATCCGGCCATTGAGCCTTTGGGGGAAGCACGCTCCGATAACGAGATTATTGCGGATCTTGCGCGAAGGATTGCCCCTGAGGATGGTCTTCTCTCCAGTGGTCATGAGGCCTGTGTTGACTGGATTCTGGAACCGACAGGCCTGACCCTGTCTGAACTCAAGAAGTATCCCGGAGGATACCCTCTCAAGGACGTGCTGCAGCCGCCCTTTAAGAAATATGAAGACGGGGGTTTCAAAACGCCCACTGGAAAAATGGAATTTACCTCCAAAATACTGGAAGAATTTGGGCTGGACCCACTTCCCAGATATATTGAACCAAGGTTGAGCCCGATCTCCACACCGGAGATATGCAAAGAATATCCTCTCATTTTGACGACTGGAGCCCGACTTCCCATGTTTGTACACTCTAGGACATTTCGCATTCCTTGGTTGAAAGGACTTCGGCCGGATCCCATGGTGGACATCAATCCGAAGGATGCCAAGGAAAGGGGTCTTTCTTCCGGAGATCCTGTGGCACTTTCTACGCCTAGGGGCCTTATACGGGTGAAAGCGAATCCAACTGAACTCGTACCTCCCGGAGTGGTGAATATGTTTCATGCCTATCCCGAGGCGGACGTTAATACCCTGATTGAACCGGATTACCTGGATCCGATCTCCGGTTATCCCGGATTCAAGGCCCTACTGTGCCAGGTAAAGAGACTATCCGAATAAAGGAGGCATCCGTTGACGAAACAACTGGCTTTTTCATTTGATGTAAACCGGTGTACGGGCTGCATGGCGTGCGTGGTGAGCTGTCTTGATCAGAATGACCTCCCTGGGGGAGCGGTTTCTTTCAGGCATGTGACGAAGCTGGAACAGGGCGCGTTTCCCTCTGCAAAAATATCTTTCTTGTCGCTCTCGTGCCAACACTGTGGAGATGCGCCTTGTTTGATGGTTTGCCCCACCGGGGCCATTTCGAAGCGTGATGATGGGGTTGTCGTGGTGAACCGAAGCCTTTGCGTGGGATGTCATAGCTGTGTTTTGGCCTGCCCATTCGGAGCACCTCAGTTCGAACACGGAACAATGAGTAAATGCGATTTTTGTCATGCCAGAATGGATTTCGGAATGGAGCCGGCCTGCGTGTCCGTGTGCCCCACGAATGCTTTAGGTTTCGGAAATATTGAAGAGCTTACGAAAACCGTGAAGGAAAGGGCAGCCGTCACCATTTTGTCGTCGCTTTTGACCACGGGCTCACGTTAGGAGATTTGCCCATGACGCAATCAGGCCTTCTTCTTCTGGGAAACGGCGGCGCTGCGATCCATGCTGTTAGTGCGGCCAGGTCGGCCGGTTTTGAAGGTGAGATTCATCAGGTTTCTGACATTGAGGGACCCGCCTTTAATCCCATGCTCTCCCCATACTATCTCAAAGGCATTATTCCTTGGGAACGGTGTTTTCCTTTTGGTGCGGATTTCTATCGGAAACATGAGGTGACCTGTCATTTCGGCAGCGCAGTGGAAATGCTCGACCCGGTTAACAAGGAGGCTTTGCTGCACAACGGACGAAAAGTCCCTTATGGAAAATGCCTGATTGCCACCGGCGCCAAAGCCCTGGTGCCGCCCGTTCCCGGTCTCCAAGAATCCGGACGAGCCTTCACCCTCCGTACCGCCCAAGACACAAAAAGATTTGAAGCGGTCATCTCCAAGGCCAAGCGAGCCGTGGTTCTTGGCGCTTCTCTCGTGGGAGTTAAAGTGACGGAGATCCTTCGAAAGCGGGGGGTGGAAGTGATTTTGGTGGATGTGGCGGAACAGATTCTTCCTCGGTCCGCCCATCCGGAATCCGCAGCCCTCTTGCAGGGCTATTTTGAGGAACAGGGGGTGGACATTCGCCTCGGATGCTCCCTTGAAGGCCTTGAAAGCAATACAAGAGGTGCGAGGTGTCTGTTTCCCGACAACATTGTGGAAGAGGGAGATTTTGTAGCGGTTTGTACTGGTATTCGGCCCTCCGTTGAATTTCTTGCGGGAGAACAGGTTGATATGCAACAGGGCATCCTGGTGGATGAAAGGATGCGGACCAGTGTGGAAGACCTCTACGCGGCGGGTGACGTTTGCCAAGGGCTAAATTTTATGACAGGAAGGAGGGAGTGGCTAGGCCTCTGGGGAAATGCCTGTTACCAGGGGCGAACTGCCGGCCTCAATATGGTGGGTGTGGGTGCCGTCCATCATGGCACCATACCGCAACATGTGAGTCCGTTTTTCCATTGGACGTTTGCCCAATTGGGGGATGTCCACCGTCAGGGGAAAAAGGTGCACATTGTTTCTGGCGGTCATCCTGAAGAGGGAGGATACCATCTGCTTGTCTTCGATGGCGAGGTGCTGGTAGGCGTCAATCTGATCAATCGATTTCAAGAGACTGGCGCATTCAAGACGGCAATCCTTCGAAGACTTGATTGCAGCAAGTGGATGAAGGGACACCTATGTCCCGAGTACGACGAAATAGTGGAAAAGATTACGCTGCTGCCCATTTGATATCGTATCGGATTCTGAATTTGAAGCGCATTTTCCGAAGAATGAACGAGAATGGGTCACCCACGCACACACGATATTTGAGCGTCGCAGTCGTTAGAATGTTTTGGTTAAAACCCAAAACTAGCTTTGCCCACGATAGGATAGGAGATATCGGCTTATGGCAATTGAAGTGAAATGGTGTGGCTTTGATTTTGGCCAGTGTTTGATGAATCCGTCAGGTTTGAGGAATCATCTGGTAGTCGGTGATGTCTGTAAGATGCTGGGTGAGCCGGAACTAATCGACGAAAGGATTCATAGATATCATGCCCTGAAGGAAAAATACGGGAGCTATGGTGCCGTTAAGGAAGGACACCGGGACGAGATCCTGACCGCGGTTTTCGATAGTGACGAAAAGGCAATGGAATATTTTTCCCAGAAGGAGCAGGAACATTTGCAGATGGGAACGGGGCTATTGGAGACCCTCATCTATTTGAGAAAAGAAGGTATTCACCTTTTTGTGGTAGCCGAGTTGAAAAAGACACTGGGTCCTATGGGAACGGATATCATTACGCGGTTTCTTCAAACAAAAAATTTGGTGGAGTATTTTGAATCCCTGGTAACTCCCCAGGGAAAGATAGATTTGAAGACCGGCAGCATCGATACGCGATACCGAGGGAAAACAAAAGCAGAAGGTACCCTGTACGATTTGTTGGCCGAAGATCTTGTTGAAATGGGCATCGCCCCGTCCGAGGGGGTAATGATCGGGGACAAAGGCCTTACGGATATCGTTCCCGCTAAGAAGAGGGGGTTCAATACAATCCAATACATCGGGTACATCAATTATGGGCACACGGGAGCAGATCTCGTGATCTCGGATTTTCGTGAACTGATTGGGACCGTAAAGGGGACAAAAAAATGAGTCTACCAAAACGTTTGATCATTGAGTATGAGGACGGCGTTAAGGAAGAAATCCTTTTCAGTCGCTTGCGAAGGCCCCTGTTCCAGGATGGGGCATCCAGGATTATAGAAAGCCCCGGACCTCCCGGAGTCTGTGAGCAGAGGAGTCACTATATCCTTTTGCGCTGGAAAGACGGGTGGCAGGAGGTTGTGGGCGCCGATAAAGACCAGCTTGATTTGATGCGGTATTATGTCCTGGAAAGAAATGAGAAGGTCGGAAGGATGACATTTGAGGCAGAAGAGGAGTACCCTTATCTACTCAGAATCGATCGTTTACCCAAGGATCTGGACAGCATGATGATTGTGGGCGGTGACGACAGCAAAGTCTATGATTTCCGGTCTAGTGAAGAAGTACAAGAGTTAGATTTTATTGACTTTGACAAGGCAGAACGTCACTTTAAGATCGATTCGAACGACGCGGAGCATTCTCTGAAAGATATTGTGGATTTGATGAAAACAGAGATGAACAGACGTGGGTTTGGTGCAGACGAGATACTTGCCATGGATAGCGAGGATCAGAGACGAATATTCAAAGAATTGTCAGAGGCCGTTGGAATCTATGCCATGGAAAGGCAGGAAGATGTTTTAGGGTTTTTTAAATTTATGATAGGACGACTTGACTCGGCGTAAAGAGGTCTTGAACGAAGCGTCCTTTTTGTATGATCATCAGGGTCGAGTGATCCTTTCGTTTTGAGGCAGGTAAAGGAAGAGATCCATAAGCTTTTGAGTTCCCGGTATTTGTTCAAATAAAGACCCGGAAGGCAAAGCAGGACGAACAGAAATCCATTTGGGGAGGGATCCGTATGAAAGACGGCATGAAGATAATTGATATCCATAACCATTTCTATTCGAAGCCGTGGTTGGATTACCTGGCCCAGAGGACTGAGGAACCTCAATTCGAGTGGACAGGTCCTCAGTCGGGCGTGGCCAAGGTCGGGGCTCTGGCCACCAGTCATGTGGACAAGCCTGGCGATTTTGATATTGAGGCCAGGGTGAAGGACCTGGATACGGCGGGCATCGACGTGCAGGTCCTGTCGCACACCTGCCCCGGTGTGGCGGAACTTCCGGTTTCGGAAAGCATTGAGTGGGCTGGAAAAATAAACGATATCTTTGCGGAAATCTGCAAAGACGGGTCGGGTCGCTTTTATTTTTTGGCAACGTTGCCTCCGGGAGACATTGACGAAGCCCTTAAAGAGATGGACAGGGCCTATCAGGAGTTGGGAGCAAAAGGGTTTCAGATGTTTTCCAGCATAGACGGGGTCCTGGCCACAGATCCTCGGTTCTATCCCATCTTTGAAAAAGCGGCCGGGTTCGGTGTGCCGGTCAAAATCCATCCTTCTTTCAGGCCGCTCACTACCGATGCCATGCAAAAGGCCGGATTGCCGCTTCAACTTTTCGGGTTTACCCTGGACACGACCATGGTGCTCACTTTGATGCTCTTTCAGGGGTTTTTTGAAAAACTGCCGGGATTGAAGGTGATCCATTCCCATCTGGGAGGCATGGCCCCTTACATGATGGGCCGTATCGACACGGCATTTAAGCGTTACAAAAAAGTGGTCCATATGGAGGCCTCCCGTATGCCTTCCGAGGCTTATCGGGAGCATGTATATATCGATACCCTGGCCATGCATGCGCCCGCAATCCGATGTGCTCACGAGTATATGGGGATTGATCGACTACTCTTTGGCACCGACTATCCTCACCGGGCGTCGGGCACTGTTGAGGACAACCTGGCCATGGTGAGCAATCTGGGATTCTCCAAAGAGGAAAAGACAAAGGTCCTTTCTGGCAACGCCATCCGGCTGTTTAACCTGGTGTAGCATAGAACATTTTTTTTCGAAAGGGAGTGATAAGAGATCAGGAGAGAGATGTCTCAGGCTTGAAACCTATTATACACCGCAGTCATTGATAGCTGCGGTACCGTCATTGGAGGTGACACCATGGGAACAAAGGACATTTGGCAGAAAAGTATAACCCGTAGAGATTTTATCAAATCCGCCACCGTTGCAGGCATTGCTGCAACTGGAGCGCCCCTCTTTTTGCCCAAAACATCTCATGCGGCCAGGGACTATATTTTGATTGGTCATCCCACGCCAAGCACAGGCCCTATTGCCGCTTTTGGAGAAACATCCCGATATGCGGACAAGCTGGTGGAGAAAGAAATCAACAAGGATGGTGGGATCTTCCTGAAAGATCTGGGAAAGAAACTTCCCATCAAAATCAAATCGGTGGACACGGAGAGCAACCCGACCAAGGCGGCTCAGGTGGCCTCCAAATTGATTTTGCAGGATAAAGTGGACCTTATGATTGTGCTGCATACGCCGGATACAGTGAACCCGGTGGATGCCACTTGCGAAAGATATGAAGTTCCCGCCATCTCTTCGGTTGCCCCTATCGAACCTTGGTTGACCGGAGGACCTTACAAGTGGTCTTTCAACTATTTCTGGAGCCTGGGGCAGCTCATTACGACTTTTACCGGCATGTGGGACGAATTTGCTTCAAAGACCAACAAGGTGGTCGGGGGCTTCTGGCCTAACGATCCGGACGGGGCGGTGTGGGCCCAGGAATTCACCAAAAAACTCCAGGCTATGGGCTATAAGGTGGTGGATGTGGGCCGTTTTCCATACGGCATGCAGGATTTCAGCAGCTTTATCAGCACCTGGAAAAAGGAAAAGGTGGAGATTCTCACCGGCGTGCCCATTCCACCCGATTGGGCCACTTGCTGGCGTCAGTGTCATCAACAGGATTTTATTCCAAAAATCGCCACCATCGGAAAGGCGATTCTCTTCCCGGCCGCAGTAAATGCACTTGGCGGAAATCTGCCCAACGGTCTCAGTTCTGAAATCTGGTGGTCCCCCTGGCATCCGTTTAAATCATCCCTGAACGGGATGTCCTGCAAGGATCTGGCCGAACAATGGACCAAAGATACCAAAAGGCAGTGGACCCAGCCCCTGGGTTTCGACTATGCCGCTTTTGAAATTGCTGCAGACGCTTTGAAAAGGGCTGGTTCCCTGGACAAAAAGAAAATCCGGGAATCCCTGATTCAAACCAATTTGAACACCATTGTCGGACCCATTAAGTTCAATGATCAAAATTATGCCATAACGCCGGTAGTGGGAGGTCAGTGGATCAAGGGCAAGAAATGGCCCTGGGATCTTCAGATTACCTATGACAAGGAGTATCCCAGTATTCCGACCACTGGCAAAATGCTTTTCCCGATTCCTAGATAATTTCTATGAAAGGCCCTTCCTCGTGCTTTCAGGGAGGGTCTTTTGTGCGTTTCCTATTTTCCAAATGCTCAGTGTTTTTATGACGTACGTGTGTCAATTCAACCTGACCAGTGTTTAAAGGTTCCGCCAAACAGAGGATTTGCTGATGTCGCATATACTGAAGGTCAACAATCTGAGCAAGTCCTTCGGAAAAGTGAGGGCCGTTCACGATCTCAGTTTTGAAGTGAGACAGGGAGAGATATTGGGCATCATAGGCCCCAATGGGGCGGGAAAGACCACTTTGTTTAATCTCATTTCCGGTGAGATCAAGCCTGATGCCGGGGAAGTTTTATTCAAAGGCAAGGATGTGGCGGTAACCCAGACCTACAAGAAATGTCGCATGGGTATTGCGCGCACCTACCAGATTCCCAAGCCTTTTCTCAACATGACCGTACTTGAAAATCTTCTGGTGGGCGCAATCTACGGTGCTGGCAAATCCTATAGGGACTCCAAAAAAGAATGCGTCCGGATTCTTGAAAAAACCGGATTGTCAGACAAGTCAGGAACCCTGGTGGGAAAGCTTCCCCTTCTGGACCGTAAGCGACTGGAACTTTCCAAGGCGCTTGCAACCAAACCGCTTCTGCTTTTGGTGGATGAGGTAGCTGGTGGGCTCACCGAGGGAGAGGTGGAAGAGTTTTTGAGGATCATTCATGGGGTTCGCAAGGAGGGCGTTACGGTGCTGTGGGTAGAGCACATTATCATGGCCATGACAAAAGGTCCTGATCGGTTGCTGGTCATGAATTTTGGTCGCAGGCTCTTTATGGGCAGTCCGGATGAGGCTTTCCGTTCGCCCGATGTTCAAAAGATTTATCTGGGAGATGAGGATTAGCCATGCCTGTGCTCGAGGTAAACGACTTAGACGCCTATTATGGCGAACTGCAGGCCTTGTTCAAGGTCAGCCTTGAAGTTGGGGCGGGCCGGATTGTATCGGTGCTCGGTGCCAACGGCGCCGGAAAATCCACCCTCCTCAAATCCATATGCGGGCTCCTTGAAAGCCGTGCAGGAAAGATCTTCTTTGGTGGAAAAAGGATTGATGGTCTTTTACCCCATGACATCGTGGACCTGGGTCTGTCCCTCGTTCCCGAAGGCCGAAAGATCTTCTCCAGCCTGACGGTTCGAGAGAATCTGATGATCGGATCCTATACACCCGAGGCACGAAAGGAGCGCCTCGAAACCCTGGAACGTATCCTGCAGTTTTTCCCGTCCTTAAAATCAAGGATTTTCCAGAAGGGAACAGACCTGAGTGGGGGGGAACAGCAGATGCTGGCTATTGGTCGTGCCCTCATGTCTAGGCCACGATTCATCATTTTTGACGAAATCTCTCTGGGGTTGAGCCCCCTGGTGGTCAAGGAGTTGTACAAGGCCGTAAAAAAAATCAATCAGGAAGGGATGACAGTGGTCCTGGTGGAACAGGATGTGAAGCGAAGCCTCAAGGTTGCGGATTTTGCTTATATCCTCCAGGAGGGGAAAGTGACACTCAAGGGAAACCCGAGACACCTGACCGAGGAAACTGTAAGAAGAGCCTATTTCGGCGTATGAACAGGGGCTATGAGCAAATGGTTTTCAAGCGGGGTAGGTTGTGGTGAAAGAAAATGATTGAATACCTGGAACCATTGATCAATGGTATCTTACTGGGGGGGCTTTACGGCGTTGTGGGCATCGGTCTTTCCATGGTCTTCGGGATCATGAGACAGGTGAACCTGGCCCACGGGGATTTGATGATCCTGTCAAGCTATTTCAGCCTTCTCTGTCTTCAAGTGCTGGGTCTGCACCCGCTGGTTACCCTCATTCTTGTTACTCCGCTCATGTTCTTAATCGGGTACCTCATTCAAATCTTTCTTTTCAACAGGGTTATGCAGCGGGGAATGGAACCTTTCCTCATGATTTCTTTCGGACTTTCCATCATTATCCAGAACACTCTTTTGCTGCTTTTTACGCCTGATGCACGTTCTCTGGAAACGACCCTGGTGATCAAAAGCGTGGACGCGTTCGGCCTGTTTAACATTCCGCTCATCTACCTGGTAAACTTTGCCGTGGGGGGGCTGGTTTTGGCGGCACTTCAGCAGTTCATGAAGCGGACCTATCTGGGGTGGGCCATTAATGCGTCGGCGGACAACGAAACCGCGGCCAAGCTCATGGGGATCAACCCCAAAAAAGTCTACGCTTATGCTATGGGGATTGCAGCTGTTACAGCCGCAATTTCAGGTGTGCTCGTGGGCATGACCTTTACCTTTTACCCTCATTCCGGAACACAGTACCTGATCATCGCTTTTGGGGTGGTCATTATCGGGGGTTTGGGTAGTCTGCCAGGAACCTTCCTGGGAGGCCTGGTTCTGGGTGTTTCGCAATTGTTTGGGGGTCGGATTTTAGGTCCCGGATTCCAATTGCTGAGCGGTTATATTATTCTGCTCATTATTTTGACCATTAGGCCGCAGGGCATTCTGGGCGGGAGGTAACTAACCTGATGCTGAGCAATAGGACCCGACTGATTGTCATTTCTGTTCTTCTGGCATTTGTGGCAACCTTGCCGACCTGGGCTTCCCGGTATGTTGTGAACGTAGGGCTTCTTGTTTGTCTTTATGTGACCCTGGCTTCCATGTGGAACCTTCTGGCAGGGTATTCGGGAATGGTCTCCTTAGGTCAGCAGATGTTTATCGGATTGGGGGGGTATACCCTGGCGGTATCTTCAGTAAATTTCGGGGTTCCCATATATCTCAGCGTTCTCTTCGGAGGACTCATGTCCGTGATACTTGCGGTGGTCATTTCCATGTCTGTATTTCGGATGAAGGGGGTCTATTTTGCCATCGGCACATGGGTGATTGCCGAAGCCCTGGGCATCTGCTTCAGCAATTGGGGGTATGTAAAATATGGCATGGGTATGTTTATCCAACCCGCCTATAAGCTCAGCATGTCCGGTGTCTACTATGCGGGTTTGATTTTATGCATTAGCGCCATTGCCATTGTCTTCTTCCTGCTTCGGTCAAATGTGGGTCTGGCACTGATGGCCATTCGGGATGATGACCAGGCATCAGAGGCGCTGGGCGTGAATATTTTTCGTTGTAAATTCGTCTGTTTCCTCGTGAGTGCCTTCATCACGGGTCTCGCGGCCGGTGTTTTGTATCTCAATGCCATATTCATTCAGCCTTTTGAGGCATTTGGTATCAGCTGGACCGTCAATCTTCTCTTTATTGTCATTATTGGAGGTATCGGAACGGTTGAAGGGCCTATTTTAGGCGCGATTATTTTTGTTCTTCTGCAACAGTTTCTTTCGGAATACGTCGGGTACAACCTGATCATTTTAGGGGTCATTACCATCGGGGTCATCTTTTTTGCTCCCAAGGGAATTATTGGCACACTTCAGGAGAAGACCGGTTTTGAACTGTTTCCGGTACGGCGAAAATAGTGAATTGAACTGTCATGAGTTACTAACCAATCTATAATAAGGGAGGCATAAGAAATGTTAGACAGAAGCATCACTTCTTTGAGGACATTGCGACCGGAAACGGATTTTGACAAATCGATCTTCTGGTTCAGGGACGATCTGCATCAGCCCTATGCCATATCGCCCATGGGAATGACGACCACTCAGGCCCATCATGCCTGGGGGTATCATGTGGCGGCGGAAGAAACCCAGCTTCCCCCCTCCAAGGGCGGTCACGTCAAGATATACAAGGGCAGAGTATACATCGGATTTGCGTTGATTGATGATCCCAAAGAGATCGCCAAACGGGAGCCTAAGTTCGGGGAACTCGTGGAATATTGTGTCGACAACTGGAAGGAATACTATCAGAAACTGATTCAGGAAGTGATTCGAAACCTGAATACCCTCAACGGTGTGGATACGGATAAACTGATTCTGCCGCATATGTGTGAACACTTAAAACGGGCGGAAGCGTTGGATCGGCGCAACTGGGAAATCCACTTTACCCTGATGTATCCCGCAGATGCAGTCTATTTCACCTTTGAAGATTTCTGCAAAAAGTATGACCTGGAAGAAAAAGACTTTGTGATCATGCTTCGAGGCTTCGAAAGCATTGCCACCCAGACCGATGAAGAATTGTGGAGGCTTGCCAAGTTCGGAATAGAATGTGGCATTAAAGACGTAATCCTGAATACGGAGGCGGCAAATTTGCTGGCCGTATTGGCTGCCAAGCCGGAAGCACGGCCCTGGGTTGAAAAATTCCAGAATTTTATTTCCATCTACGGCAATCGCGTTGTGGCGGCTCACCTGGATCTCACGACGCCCACCTGGGCTGAAGACCCTGTTCCTGCATTGGATACCATCCAGAGTTACTATGCCCGAATTGATTCCGGCTGGAGTTTTTCCGAATCCAAAAGGAAAATCAGGGAAGAACGGGATCAGGCCATAGAGAAATTTGAAGCCGGTCTGCCGGATAAGGATTCCAAACAGAAATTCCGGCATCTGCTGAAAGCCGCCCAGGGGGTTTACGCCTTTCAGGAAGACCATGGCTTTTATATTGACCAGGGGTCAACGGCAGCCATGAGAAACGCGGTTATCGCCTGCGGCAAACGGCTTTACAAAAGAGGTCTCATCGAAAGTATTGAAGACGTGAACTTTCTCAATTTTCATGAACTGCTTGAAATCATGGAAGCCCTGATTCTCAACGAAAAAATTGCCAAATATCATTACGGGGCCATGGTGCCCAATCTGGTGAAAGAGCGAAAGGCCGACTGCAAAATGGCCGAAGCGGATTCCGACGCGCCTCTCACCTTCGGCAATATACCGGATAAAATGACCGATCCCATCGGGATCAAGGTGTTCGGCATTATTGACGACATCCTGCATCCCAAAGGCGAGAAGGAAGTGGAAGAGCGGTTGGAAGGATTCCCGGGAGCTCCCGGCACGGTGGAAGGACCGGCCCGGGTGGTCATGGAATATCAGGATTTCCAGAAAGTAAAATCCGGTGAAATCCTTATATGCCCCTACACGGGAACCGCCTGGACGCCACTCTTTGTGAAAATCGGCGGTGTTGTGACGGATACGGGCGGAATGCTGACCCATGCGGCCATTGCGGCCCGGGAATACAATATCCCGGCGGTGGTGGGCACCTGGAATGCCACCAATTCCATCAATGACGGGGATATTGTCCGGATCAACGGGGATGTGGGTGTGGTGGAAGTGCTTGAAAGGAAAAAACCATAGCCCTGTGCCATGTTCATAAAAGTGACACTTGGGGAACCCATGTGGCGGGACGTGGGCTCTAAAGTTACAAAGATTGAATTCCAAGGTGAACTCCCGGAGGGAACTGTAAGCCTTGCCAAATTGGCGTCTCGGCTGGGTCTGACTTTGGCCGATGCGGAAGGCACCTTGTTGATCATCGTCAACGGCGAAATTTTACCCCCTGAAAAAATGAGGGAGTTCAGACTCCATGGCTGCGATCATGTTGAATTGTACATGATGCTGACGGGGGGGTAGTTAGGTCAGGTTCATTATGAAGACCATTGTTGGCAGGACGGCCTTTGTTGATCTATCCGCGTGTGCTGTGAATGTTACGGATACCCCTCAGATGCTCGTCCGGAATCTGCTCGGCGGTCGTGGCGTAAACATGGCCTATCTCTACAGGATGTTGCCGGAGGGTGCCGACCCCTTGGGTCCTGAAAATGTCCTGATTTTCGGGACCGGTCTCTTAACCGGATATCCGGTTCCCAACTCGGGCAGAATGAGTATCTCGGCGAAATCCCCGGAATCGGGTATCCTCGGGGATTCCAATATGGGAGGGTTTTTCCCCGCCGCCATGAAAAAATCGGGCTTTGACCGGTTAGTGATCACGGGTCGAGCTGTTAGCCCGGTCTATCTGTACCTCTCCAACGGTTCGGTGGAAATTCGTGATGCCCATGCCTACTGGGGCCTCAATGTCCCTGATACCCAGAGAGCCCTGGAGCAGGACCTGGGCAAAGGGGTCAGATCCGCGGTAATCGGACCGGCAGGGGAAAACCTGGTTCGGTTCGCCACCGTGATGAACGCACGAAAGAATGCCGCCGGCCGCTGCGGGATGGGGGCTGTGATGGGTTCCAAGAACCTGAAGGCGGTTACCGCGGCGGGGGATGTGCCTCTGGAAATTGCTGACCGTCCTGCCTTGGCCGCTCTCAGGAAAGACCTCACTCAATATCTTCACGCTTCAAAAATTATTAAGGTCTACGGAAAAGTGGGAACGGCGCTGTTATACGAACCGGCAAACAAACTCGGGGCGCTGCGAACCAAGAATTCTCAATTGAACCAATGGTCTCCGAAGTTGAATGCGTCTGAGCTGGATGAGCATGTTGAGGGCATGACCGCCTGTTCAGAGTGCTCCGTTCATTGTCGTCATGTCAACAAGTATGGGGGAGAAGGGCCTGATTTCGTGAGCTTTGCCCTGCTTGGCGCCAATGCCGGCATCGACGATCTGGCGGAAATTATCAAACTCAACAACCTATGTAATGACCTGGGGATTGACACCTCGTCGGCCGGAACCCTTATCCCATGGGCAATGGAGCTGTACCAGCGGGGTATTATCGACGACGAGGTCACCGAAGGTCCCCTG
Source organism: Desulfatiglandales bacterium (assembly GCA_963663335.2). Classification (GTDB taxonomy): domain Bacteria; phylum Desulfobacterota; class DSM-4660; order Desulfatiglandales; family Desulfatiglandaceae; genus NaphS2. Next base: position 3,257,386 of record CAXXLN010000002.1, read on the forward strand.
GAATGGGGAGACATCGAACGTGTGCGCCGGCTTCTCGTTGATATCTCAAAGAGACGGGGGTTCGGAGATGTGCTGGCGGATTCCAGCCAAGCGATTCCACTTGGAAAACTTCCGCCGGAGGCCACTGATTATCTCATCTCGGTAAAGAACCTGCCGCAATCCGATCCCCATGACCCGCGATACATCAAAAGCTTTGCACTGGGGGTCGCCGTTTCCTCCAGGGGTGCGGACCACCTGCGAAACAGACCCACACTGGATATCCTCAGGCTTTCCGACGAGCTGCGTAAAAAGGTGTATGGGGTTTCCACCGTGGAAGATCCGACCGTTTACGAAACCAAGGAAAAGGTGGTCGAATTCAGCGAGACCGTATACGCGGTTTGTGATTGCCTGGGCATCTGCCGGTTTGTATGCCATGGTTGGAACAGCCCCAAACTTCTCGGTTTCAAACACTTCTCCGAAATGATGAAGCTGGCCGTCGAGTTGGAGCTAAGCCCTGACCAACTCCGTGAGATCGGCCGAAGGGTGATCGACCTGGAGCGCATGATAAATCAGCGTGAAGGGTTGAGCAGGGCGGATGATACCCTGCCGGGTCGCTATTTTGATGACCCCATGCCTTCGGGCCATACCAAAGGGCATAAAATCGACAGAAAACAGTTTGAAAATCTTCTCCGTCGATATTACCATCAGAGGGGCTGGGATGATGAAGGGAAGCTTGTGACTGCTCGCATAAAAGAAATTCGTGACATTACGAAGATGGCGCAGCCGTCACCGAATTAGAAAACTTCGAAGATTAGAAACGGAAAAAACATGCCCTTTTATGAGTTTGAAAAGAAACGCTCCGTTGTCAATTCCAGGGCTTTCGTGCATCGGGAAGCCGTGCTGATCGGCGATGTGAGAGTGGATGAAACTTGTTATGTGGGTGCAGGCGTCGTGTTACGGGGCGATTCGGTTCTATTCGAATTGGAAAAGGCAGCAACATGCAGAAAAAATGCATGCTCCATACATTCCCCGAAACCTCTGTAATTCTACATCCGAACTCGCATATCGGTCATGGCGCTATCCTGCATGGTTGCGAGATCAGCTCTTAGTTGTTGATCGGGATGGGCGCCATCGTTGCCGATGGCGTCAAAATCAACCCGGAGTGCACGGTGGGTGCTGGAAGTTTTGTGCTTTTCGAAATGAACATTCCTTCAGGTAGCTTGGTCAGGGGTTCTCCCGCTCAAGTGGTTAAGGAGATGAGTCCAGCGCAATTGGAGCAGATCAAGAAAGGTCTTTCCATTTATCAGGACCTGACAAGTCGCTATTTGAAGTCTTTTAGCCAAACAGCTGTGCGGCCGAACTTCTTCTGGAGTGCGCTGAATGATCCCTGAATAGAAGGATTTGAAATTTCAATCTTGAGGATGAAGGATGGAAAATTTGTCCGTTCTGAACAACCGGGTCTTTTACAGTGTGGTTCAGAGTATCAACTCCGCCGTAATACTTCACGACCGCCAGTTGAAAGTGATTTTTGTCAATGACGTGTTTGAGACGATTTTCGGCATTAAGAAATCGGATGCCCTCGGAAAATCGCCCATGGAGTTTTTGCCGGATTTTGATGCAAATCATAAGGAGGCCATTGCCGTCCGGCTGAAATCGACATTGGCGTCCGGCAAAAAGAGCCCTTATCACGATTTTGCCTATTATTCTCCCACCGGAAAACTCCGTTACCTGCTGGCCATCTCCATCCCTGTTTTCGATGCCGATCAGGAAATTACCCATGTCATGAGCCTCATCCATGACTTGACCCTCCGAAAAGAGTTGGAAAAGGAAATGCTCAAGGCCGCAAAGCTTTCTTCCGTAGCAGAGATGGCCTACGTCCTGGCCCATGAGATCAACAACCCCCTCACCGGTATCAAGCTGGGATTGAAAACACTCTACGATGCGTTGAAAAAACCTGAGAACATCGAGGTACTTGACAGCGTGATAACGGATTTGAACCGGATTCAAAATACGGTTCGTGGGTTTCTGGACGAAAAAAGGAGTCAAACCCTGTTGGAAAAGTCGATGTCCCACATTATTGATGAAATTTTTGAAGATGCTTTATTTCACCTGTCCGGGCAAATGGATCAGAAACAGATTTCGGTTGAAAAGGCATTTTCAGAGGAAAATTGCCATATTCTTATTAATAGAGACAGACTATATGAAGTATTTCTAAATGTTTTGCTGAATGCCATTCAAGCCATCTCCAGGAAAGGTAGCATCAATATTTCCACAAAGGTTTTTTCCCCCGGTCCTGAAGAAGAGATGCCTGAAGAGTTGCTTATTTCCGTAAAGGATACGGGAAACGGCATGGAAAAATCCGTCCAAGCACAGGTGTTCGAACCATTTTTCACCACCCGTGGAGACGGAATGGGGATGGGGCTTTCCATCTGCCGCAAGCATATTGCCAAGCATGGCGGGCGGATGGAATTGACAGGCGAAAAAGGTCGTGGAACGACGGTGAATATCTATCTGCCCGTTGCGGATAATCAAGTATAGAATATGAATACGCCTAGAAGTGTTTTGATCATAGACGACGAAGAAAACATTCGAAAATACCTGGGACAGTCCCTGGTTCGCGACGGGTTTGAGGTGTATACGGCCCAGTATGGCAAGGAAGGCATCAAAATCCTGATGAAGAAACACATGGATGTGGTTTTGTTAGACCTGAATCTTCCGGATATTCACGGGCTGGAGGTTTTGGAACAGCTCAAAAAAATTGATGTTGAATCCATCATTATCATTATCACGGCGTATGGCGACATTAACAGCGCTGTGAATGCAATGAAACTGGGCGCCTATGATTACCTCACCAAACCCTTTGAAGTGGAAGATATTGAGCTGGTTATCAACAAGGCGTCCAGGATTGCAGGACTTAAGGATCACATCACACTTCTTGAAAGGCAGGTGGACAGGTCTCAACAAGGTGAGCTGATCACCCGAAGCAGAAAGATGCTGGAACTCCTGGAGTTCGTGGACAAAATCGCAGCAACACCCGCTACGGTGATCATATACGGCGAAACCGGGACTGGTAAGGAATTGATTGCTTCGCGAATCCATAAAAAAAGCGAGCGCGGAAAAAAACCCTTTGTGACCATTGACTGTACCTCGCTGCCTGAAAACCTGTTGGAAAGCGAGCTGTTCGGGCATGAAAGGGGGGCCTTTACCGGGGCGGTCGGCCTCAAGAAAGGATTATTCGAGGTTGCGGACGAAGGTACGGTTTTTCTGGATGAAATGGGGGAGATGCCCCTAATTCTTCAATCCAAGATTCTGAGGGTTCTTGAGACCCGGACCTTTCGTCGCGTGGGCGGCGATAAATATATCAAGACCGATGTGCGCATTGTTGCCGCCACCAACCGGGATCTCAAGCGTCTGGTGGCGGAGGAAAAGTTCAGAGAAGATCTTTATTATCGGCTCAATGTGGTTCCGGTATACCTATCGCCACTTCGTGAACGGAAGGAAGACATATTCCCTTTGATTCAATATTTTGTTGAAATCTTGAACAAGAAGATCGGCAGAAATATTCAGGAGGTGTCCAATGAGGTGCTGAGCCTCATGCTCGACCATGACTGGCCCGGCAATATCCGGGAGTTGAAGAATGTTATGGAAAGTATGGCCATTACCACCAAAGGGAATGTGATTACCGTTAATGATTTACCCAAGGAAATCGGTGGGGTTCGCCGGGAAACGGATTTTGGTGTGTCAGAACTGACCGAGAACGATTCAGCATCATTGCCGGATTTCAGAAAAGCCAAGAAAAATGCCATTGATCGATTTGAAAAAGCCTATGTAAAAGCACTGCTGGAAAAAAACAGGTGGAATGTCTCCCAATGTGCCAGGGACATAGGCATGCATCGAAGCAGTTTTCAGCGGCTGATGCGAAAGTGCGGCTTTAACAGGGAATCTTGATTACCTGATGAATGGCCACGGAAATAAGGAAAAACCCATGGGAGAAACCAAAGAGATTATTACGGATTGCACCCAGTGTTATCATAGCTGAGGACCTGTTCGTGGGGATACCGCATTTCGGAAAAAATACCCTCTGATTCTCTCTGTGGGAAGCCGAAACCTGTATTACACCCATAGCCAGCATCGTGGGGTTAAGGCTTTCAAGAAGATCTATCCCGAGCCCCTTGCAGAGATCAGCCCCGAAACGGCTAAAATAAGTTTTGGGGTTGAGGATGGGGATCCAATTGTGGTGGAGAGCAATCGGGGCCGGGTGAAGATGAAGGCGAGCGTTGATGAGCGCGTTTCCGATGGCGTGGTCCTGATTCCCCATGGATGGTGTGGTGACGCCAACGGGAACTTGATTACAGACGTTAACTGCAGAGAGCCCATCATGGGGTATCCGGATCTGAAATCACTACAGTGCAGGATCCAAAAGGCATAGATACACCTCCCAAAAAGCGATCGGAGGTACATAATGGCTTCAAGAGGATTGTTTGATCTTGACGGAACAACAGCCCTAAAATCACGGGTTCAACCCGGGGTCTTGGGAAAGAGATCGCCATTGGGCTTGCCCAATATGGTGCTTCATTGGTTCTGGCCGACATAGCCCAACCCGAGAAAACAAAAAGAGAGGTTGAGGATAAAGGCGCTCGGTGCATTGCGATTCAAACCGATATATCTGATGAGGCGCAGGTTGAGAGACTCGCTGATAAAGCTGCCCTTGAATACGGCAAGGTGGACATATTGGTCAATAATGCCGGCATTTCTCAGCTGAGCTATACACCCACTGAAGATCTCCCTCTTGAGGAGTGGGACCATGTCATGAGCGTAAATCTAAAAGGAACTTTTCTTTGCAGCAAGCACATCGGCAAATTGATGATCAAAAACAACGGCGGGAACCTCGTAAATATTGCATCCACGGCCGGCGTCACCGGAGTTCCGCGCGCACCAGCCTATTGCGCTTCAAAAGCTGGCGTTATTCTTCTGACAAAAAGCCTCGCCCTGGAATGGGCGAAACATTCCATTCGCGTCAATGCAATCGCTCCCCACTACCTGGAAACTAATTTGACCAGCGGATTGAGAAGTTCAGAAGAGATGCATCGCAAGATAGTCAAACAAGTCCCCATGAGGAGATTCGGCAAAGTATCGGAACTCATCGGCGCGGCCATTTACCTGTCTTCTGATGCTTCAAGTTACACAACAGGGGCAATTCTAACAGTGGATGGCGGATATCTGGCACAATAAAGGACATTGGCTCCAAACCACAAAAGGCAACGGAAGATTTCGGATGATTCCGGGCAAAATAGAACCCCTTTATCTTCAAAAGCATCAGTGCGAGTTCCGGAGCGTCTGATTAATAATCGGGTCCTGGATCTAAAAAACTATAAACTCTAAACTGTACACCCTAAAACGTGAAAGGCTAGTATTTTGAAAACCATTTTTTACCACAGCACTAACAACAAAGAAGAGCATGTGAATTTCGAAACGGCCCTCATGAACGGCCTGGCTTCCAAATACGGCCTTTACATGATTTCCAGAGACGACGTCCCCAGATTGTCCCAAAAGACCCTGAAGTCCATGAAGAATATGTCTTATGCGCAAATTGCCTTTGAGGTTTTGAACCCGTTTCTAGGCGCCGAGATAAAAGAAAAAGACCTCAAGGCCATGCTGGATGATGCCTATGATGACAACATTATCCCCACTATCATCCAACACTTGACCGGGCAAACCCACATCATGTGGCTCACCGGGGGGCCTACGTATTCCTTCAAGGATTATGCGGCGCGGTTTTTCGGGCGAATGCTTAATTATTTCCTACAACAATCGGGAAAAAAACGGATTGTTGCAGTTGCTACCAGCGGAGATACTGGGGGCGCCGTAGCCGATGCGCTTCACGGCCTGGACAGTGTGGAAAATATCGTGTTTTTCCCCAAAGGATCCATTACCGAACGTCAACGACGGCAGATGACCACTCTGGGCGAAAATGTCTATGCCTTCGAGGTGAACGGAGATTTTGATGTTTGTCAAGCTCTGGCCAAACGGCTGTTGGGTGATAAGCAGTTTGCGAAGGACCTCTTTGACGATGCGGATCGCTTTACCTCCGCCAACAGCATCAGCGTGGGCCGGCTCCTGCCCCAGGCGGTTTATCCGTTTTTTGCCTATTCCCGTGTGGCGGAATATGATGAACCCATGATTGCCAGCGTTCCATCCGGCAATTTTGGTGATATGATGGGAACGGTGCTGGCTCGGGAGATGGGTCTTCCCATTGAACGGATCATATGCGGCGTTAACGAAAATGATGAATTTCCTGAGTTTCTTAACACGGGTGCCTATGTTGTGAAACCTTCACGAAAATCCCCTTCTTCGGCCATGATTGTCTCCAACCCAAGCAATTTTGCCAGGCTAATCGACTTTTACGGTGGGCATGTTTACGATCAACGGGATGAAACAGGGAAGGTGATTCAGGAAGGGGTAATGGATGTGCCACCGGATCTGGCGGCCATGCGTAAAGATTTCTGGTCCACCAGCGTATCCAATCAGGACCATTATGCCGCCATTAAAGAGGTCTACGGACGGTACGGCATCATGATGGAACCTCACGGCGCCGTCGGGTGGCGGGCCCTTGATACGTTTCTTGAAGGCAGACACGATCGCCTTGCAGTTATTTATGAAACTGCTGATCCGGGAAAATTTCCAGATGAGGTGAAAAATGCAATTGATGTTGTTCCGGATGTGCCTGAAAGAATCGCAAATCAGTCAACACTTGCCGAACGGATTTACACCATTGATGATCCGCCCTTTACCAGGGAAGACGGTTCCCTCACCGTGAGTGAATCCCAGTATGATACCGCTAAAGAAATTATTACGGACAGCATCGTGACCGAAGGAGCGAAAAAATGAAAAAGCTGCAATCTAAGAAAGGCTTTATCTGTGATATGGACGGTGTCATCTATCATGGAAATGAACTCCTTCCCGGGGCCCGGGATTTTGTGGAATGGATGAAAGCTGAAAACAAGGAATTCCTTTTCCTCACCAACAACAGTCAGAAGTCACGCCATGAATTGCAGCAAAAGGTTCAGCGCCTGGGGATTACCGTTGATTCCATATCCTTCTACACCACCGCATTGGCAACGGCCCGGTTTCTTGCTACACAAAAACCCGGGGGAACAGCCTACGTGATCGGTGATGCTGGTCTGACAAATGCACTTTATGAGGCAGGTTATCACTTTGACGATGTTGAACCCGATTACGTGGTGGTGGGAGAAACCCGCTCCTATTCCTTTGAAAAGATTCAACAGGCCATCAGATTGGTGTTAAACGGGGCCAAGCTGGTGGGTACCAATCCGGATCTTTTGTGCCCTACGGATTCAGGCCCCATACCGGGATGCGGCTCAACCATTGCGCCCATCGAATACGCCACCGGCAGGAAAGCCTATTTCATGGGGAAGCCAAATCCGCTTATGATCCGCCATGCGCTCAGGTGTTTGAGTTGTGGAAGGGAGGACACCGTCTTCATAGGAGACCAGATGGAAACGGATATCATCGCCGGAATCAACGCGGAAGTGGATACGGTCCTGGTTTTGAGCGGCGTGACAACCGAAGAGGATCTTGTGAAATACGCTTACCGACCAACCTATGTTATTGGTGGCGTGGGGGATATTATTAAAGGGATCGCATAATCGAATAGCTGATTATTATGTCGTTAACGGGTTAGGACTCCTCCCATCAATAAAACTTAACTTTGACAATTTTTTTCTAGACATCGATATGGACTCTAGAATATAAATAGAGTTCGTGTGGCTTCGCCCAACATGGAAACTTCTTCGTAAATTAGGCCATCTGTGCTTCTTTTCCGCCTTCACCCCATCAAAAACCAAGCAACAATGGAGAAACTCCTTGAAAGGCTTTTTTTTGGATCAACTGAAAACGGACCTGAGCAAAACTGAGGAACTATAATGAAAGACAATAGTATTTTAAGTGGGAAACGGATTCTCATTGTAGACGACGAGGCTGATGTTCTGGACACTCTTTTAGAATTACTGCCGATGTGCAATGTCACAAGTGCCACAACGTTTCAACATGCCAAAGAGCTTTTGGAAACCCGGGACTATGATCTGTCTATTTTGGATGTAATGGGTGTGGATGGTTACGAGCTGTTGAAAATAGCCAATGAAAGAAAAATCCAGGCGATCATACTGACAGCGCATGCATTTAGTCCTGAAAATACCATCAAGGCCTATAAGAAAGGCGCCGCTTTCTTTGTGCCCAAAGAGAAGTTGGCCAGCATCACGGATTTTATAAGTTATGTTTTTTCTGCCAAAGAAAAAGGTGAAAATTCCTGGTCCAATTGGCTTGACTCTTTTGGACCCATATATGAGGTGAAATTCGGTTCTGGCTGGAAAGAGAGTGACAGTGAGTTCTGGGATGCCCTTGCCAAAAGAGATTGGCGTTTGGCATCAGTTTTAAGGGGACAGGGGGACCCCTGATTCCCCTGAAGCTCGGCATTTAAAAATGAAGGTTTTCGGCTTCAAAAGAGAATTGGCCATACGGGCGGTTCACCATGCGTGGGAAGAACAATAGTAATTCGCTAGGATGAATCCTTCCAGAGGTGTATTCAGGAGCTTCATGTAAAGATATAGGCCTTAAAAAACTTTTTTGGGTATAGGTTCACTTTTTGCGGGACAAAAGCCACTTAAAAGCTAACCAAACATATTTGAAATTTTTGAAAAGAAAGGTAGTGTAAAATTTATTGTGTGAATTTTTGCTGTGTCGAAAAAAAGGCGCTTTTCCTTTATAAGGGTGTTGACAAAGACATCCAAAAAGAAAGGAGAAGCACCAATGAAGATGGAAATTACCGTACCAGAGGTCATGCAGTTGATCAACGAAATCCGTCAGGAACCAGAGACTCTTTTTGAAGTAATCCGAACAAATGTGAAAGAGAGTGTTGGGCAATACCTCTCTGAGCTGATGGAAACGGAGTTGACGGGCTTCCTTGGCCGAGGTCCTTACGAACGGCTGGAAGGCCGAAACAATCACCGAAATGGTTCTTATGGCCGAAAGTTCACTATGAAGGGGATTGGAGAGGTTTCCGTAAAGGTCCCCCGGGATAGAAGCAACGAATTTCAGACGCATGTAATTCCTCGCAGCAGGCAATATGAAGATGCTATTCGCAAAGACCTCTGTGTCATGTTCCTTAGCGGGGTGAGTACCCGGACTCTTTCCATGATGTCTGAAACCCTCGTTGGCCGGAAACTTTCACCGATGGAAGTCAGCAAAGCCAGCAGAGAGCTGACCCAGGCGGTAGAGGCATGGCGTGAGCGGGATTTGTCTTCAGAACCCATTAAATACATGTACATAGATGGCACCCTTTTCTCCATGCGGATTGATGGATCGGTAGAAAAGGTTCCCGTTCTGGTGGTGGTTGGGGTTACGGAAGAAGGACATCGGACGGTGTTGGCCTTGCAGGCAGGCAACAAGGAATCGGCTCCGGTCTGGCGAGAACTGTTTAAAGATATCAAAAGAAGAGGTTTGGATCCTAGCCATGTTCGTTTAGGCATCATGGATGGCCTTCCCGGTTTGGAAAAGGTCTTCATAGAGGAATTCACATCCGCCAAGGTGCAAAGATGCCAGGTTCACGTTGCGAGAAACATACTGGCCAAAGTTCCCAAAAAGCTGAAGAAGAAAATTGCGGATGAGGTCAGATCCATCTTTTATGCCTCTTCAAAGAAACAAGCCCTTACCTTCTTTGATGACTTCAAGGAACTGTGGGAGCAGAAGCTGCCATCCGCTGTCAAATGCATGGAAAACTCTCTCCATTCCTGCCTGACATATCTGCAGTTTCCTAAAGAAGAATGGGTCTGTCTACGCACAACCAATGTCATTGAACGGGTCAATAAAGAATTCAAACGGCGAACAAAGCCCATGGAAATCGTTGCTGGAGAAAGATCCTGCTATACGCTCCTGGCTTTTGTTTGCCTTAAAATGGAAATCCACTGGAGATCAAAACCCATAGGAAAAGTGCCTACGACTCTGCCATTCTTTAAAAAATTGGCAGAAGAGAATTTCACACAAAAATCTTGACAGCACCAAAAGAAATGTCGAATATCGAACAGGGAATGTCGAAATAAGAAGTTTTTTATTCGACATTCATTATTCCTTGTTCGATATTCTGGGGTTCAAAAATATCCTTAAATTCAGTGTGCTGCAAATGTGAGAGATGAACTCTCAGAGTAAGTTCGTAAGAATCTATACTTCAGCCGATCCCGTCCTTTAATGATCGCTCACCTGATCGACTCTGGCGATTTCCATGCCATTATCTTCGAGACCAATTGGTTGGTTTGAAAAATGGTATCGTCAATTGGCGACCTGATTGAAGTCCTGCCCCGGTTATTTATCCCTTGTCGCTTCGATGGTGATCAGCACCCTCACATCCTTTCCCACCACGCCCATCTTCAGGATTCTTGATCTCTGTTAAGACACTTTTCAAGGAAGCTCAGCAAGAACCCCTTTGAAATTCCAATAGTTGAAGTCTGCTTGATGAGTCCAAAAGAATACTTGCAACCGGAAAGTAGGCATGGCACCTTTTGCATGATATTTCTGATAAAAAAAGAAAGGAAAGGTACCATGCCACAGCTGATATTACCCATAATCCCAAAAGGAGCAACAGAAATCAACCAGTTGGTAAGTGTCTACCGTGATGAAGATCGGTGGACATATTTTGTTGGCACTTATCCGATTTTTAGCCATGAGAAAACAGACCATCTACTCTTCAAGATAATTACTGGTCAGCTGATTGAAGCAGGCGCTTGTCGTCAGATCCAGATAATAAAGACCTTCGGCGTAAGCAAGAACAGTGTTATTCGATCGGTCAATAAACTTCGGAAAGGTGGCATTGAAGCCTTTTTCAAGAAACGTCCTGGACGTCGGGGTGGTAATGTATTGACCCCGGAAGTGATTGAAAAAGCGCAAGGCTTGCTTGATGAGGGTTACAGCAGGGTTGATGTTTCTTCGGAGTTGAATGTTAAGTATGACACCATTCGCAAAGCGATAGGCGCAGGTCGGTTATCGGAACCCGGGACTCAGGAGACCGTCATCAGTAAGTCGTCGCGTACCGTTGTAGATAGAGCGGCTTCTGAAGGTATGGGAGTTGCCTGTACCCGGGTTGAGGAGCGAGTTCTGGCATCCTTGGGGAAATCTATGGGAGCCACGATTCATTTTGAATCCTGCCTGGATGTCCCCAAAGGGGGTGTTCTGTGTGCGATTCCAGCACTTCTGGCCAATGGTTTGCTGCATGGGGCAGAGCAGTTTCTAGGTATGGTTAGCGGTTACTATACGATTTATCATGTGCTGCTCCTCCTTGCGCTGATGGCTTTGTGCAGAATTAAGACAACAGAAAAACTTCGAGGACATGCCCCTGGAGAATTTGGAAAACTGCTGGGGTTGGATCGAATTCCCGAAGTCCGTTGTCTGCGCAAGAAAATGAGTGAATTGAGTGCCAATGACGGTGCAGAGCGCTGGGCCGCCCATTTGGGCAAATACTGGATGGAATTGGAACCTGAATCAGTGGGTGCTCTTTATATCGACGGACATGTGCGTGTCTACAACGGTGGTTTGACGCAACTGCCTCGTCGTTACGTTTCCCGTGAGCGCCTTTGTTTGAGAGGTATCACCGATTACTGGGTCAATGATTCTATCGGCCGTCCGTTTTTTGTGATCGAAAAAACCATCGATCCGGGATTACTGGAAACGTTAAGGAAAGACATTGTCCCCCGGTTGCTCAATGACGTTCCCGGTCAACCAAGCGATCAGGAATTGGATGAAAACCCATGGTTATGTCGATTTATTCTGGTTTTTGACCGGGAAGGCTACAGTCCATCGTTTTTTGCTGAAATGTGGCGCAACCATCGTATCGGTTGTCTGACCTACCACAAGCATCCGGGAGACCCCTGGCCGGAAGAGTGGTTCAACAACCACCAAGTGGCCATGCCGGCCGGTGAAGTCATAGATATGCATCTTTGCGAACTGGGCAGTTATGTGGGTTCCGGCAAAAATGCCATCTGGATGAGAGAAGTCCGCAAACTGACGGAGTCAGGTCACCAGACCAGTCTTGTCAGCACGGCCTTTGACCTGCCTCATACCCAACTGGCAGCCCGCATGTTCAGCCGATGGTCTCAGGAAAACTTTTTCAAGTACATGATGCAACATTTTGATATTGATGTTGTTTTGGAATATGGAACCACTGAGTTTCCTGAGACCGAAAAGGTGGTGAATCCTGCTTGGCGAGAGTTGAATCGATCCCGGAACTCCTTGCAGAACAAGCTTCGATATCGGCGTGCTCGTTTTGCGGAGTTAACACTTCATCCTGAACCCGAAGAAAAGCCCGCCAAGCATTTAAAGTGGCTCAAGAAAAAGGCCGATCTGTTAGAGGAGATCGAAAACTACGAACATCAACTGGAAAAATTAAAAGCAGAGCTCAAAGAAACACCAAAGCATATTACATGGGGTGCGCTTGAACACAAAGACAAGTTCTTGCGTTTACTTCCGGGAAGGAAGCGCCTGATGGACACCATCCGAATGATTGCTTATCGTGCTGAAACAGCAATGTTGGGTTTGATTAGCGGTCCCACAGTGAATCCAAGTACAGCTCGCCGTCTGCTTCAGGATCTCTTTGTGACGGAAGCCGATATCCTTCCCGAACCTGAAAAAAATCGCCTAAGCGTAAGGGTGCATAACGCTTCTAGACCGGCGGCCAATAGAGCCCTTGAAGAGCTGTTTGAAAATCTCAATAATGCCAAAGTAAAATACCCCGGCACTGACATGCAACTTGTCTATCAGATAGGGGGTTTTTCCAACTCAAATCCCGAACAAGGTACCATTTGATTTTCCTGGAGGTAAGGAGTCCTGATCTTAAAGAATTTTCCGTTCCCCACATGGTATGAAAGGCGATCAAGGTTCATGTGCGCCTCAAATCCGGCCACAAGCTGTTTCGGGTTGAACGGGTTGGGTTTGCTGCCAAAGTAGGTGAAGGGGACTGTTACATTTTGGCTTACATCCTTGATGGTCATGGTTCCGGTGACGGTGTATCGGTTTCCCTCAAGGTACCTGATGGCAGAGCTCTTAAACGCCATTTTCGGATAATTCCCCTCATCGAAGAAATCGGCCGACAAAAGGTGATGGTCCCTTTTGGCGTTCTGGGTGTTGACGCTTTTGACCGCCACCGTAAAATCAAACCGGCTTTCCCCAAGATTCGCCGGATCAAACCGGATGAGGGCATCAAATTCATCGAAGCTTCCCCTGACGGTGGCATAAATGTGTTGAATGTCAAAATGGACCCCTGAATGGATCTTGTCAACGGTCCAGACCGGTGCCTCGGCATGGGCAAAGGGGGCCAGCACGCAGAGGACTGCCAATACGAGGACTATGGGCATTGATTTTTTCATTTCAAGACTCCTTTCATTTGCTCAGAACCTTAAAGGCATTTTTATAAAGGATCGCCTGAAGCGCTGCTTCACCCAATGGTAACGATTCAATGGCGGCGATATTTTTGCTGATATCGGCGGGCATGGTCGGCCAGTCCGAACCGAAAATAACCTTGTCGGCATTTTTTTCAAGTTCAGGGAAATAATCAAGAAGCCTTCGTGGCGGCAGGCCGGTGATGTCCATATAGACATTTTGGTGCAGGCGGGAGAGAGAAGCAGGCATCATACCAGAATCCCCTTCCACTGTGGGCCATAACGATCGTTAAATCCGGGAAATCCACCGCAACATCGTCCAAATAAATGGGGTCACAATATTTGAGCCGCGTCCCTTTGAATATGGAGGACCCGATGTGAAACACGATGGGGATAGACAACTCCTGAGCTTTTTCATAGAGGGGATAGAGTCTGGCTTCATTGGGATAGAAAAACTGATATGAAGGGTGCAGTTTCAGCCCTTTCACACCGCCTTCCTTCACATAACCCTCCAACTTTGATGCCGTATTGGAATGGAGATTGGGATTGATGGAAGCAAACGGAAGGAGACGTTCCTGGCCACGGCAATAAGCAATGACTTCCTCAGTGGGGATATGACCGCTGGTGGCCGGCGCGCATTCGGGCAGGATGACGGCGGATTCGACGCCCTGAGTGTTCAGATATTCCGTGAGAACCTGAGGGTTATCGGCAAACCGCTCGATGTTGGCATAATACTCCGGATTGATTTCTTCCAGGTAATTAAGCCAGGTGGAATTCAGCATCTCCCGCCTGATATAATGAATGTGAAAGTCAAAAACGCCATCGACCACGGCATGGAGTCCACCGATGAACGCAGGGCGGCCCACAAGGATGAAACCGGAAAAATCACACTCCGTGCATTTCAGGGGATTGACAAGACCATCATCGAAGTCATCGACGACGGGCCGGGCATCGACAGGGAGCGCATCAAGGAAAAGGCCCTTAAAAAGAAACTGATCACAGAAAAGGAATCAAAACACATGCTGGACGCGGAGGTGTTCGACCTCCTCTTTGTGCCCGGCTTCAGCACTGCGGAAATGGTCACCGACCTGTCGGGGCGGGGTGTCGGCATGGATGTGGTCAAGACCAATGTGGAGAAGCTGAACGGCTCGGTGGAGATTTCGAGCACACCCGGCCAAGGAACCATCGTACGCATCGCCATCCCGCTGACCCTGGCCACCGCAAAGGCTTTCCTGGTCCGGTGTTCAAATCATATCCTGGCGGTACCCATCTTCTCAGCGGTTCAGGTTCTACGGCTGCGACCCCACGATGTTCAGACGGTCAAGGGTCGCGAAGCCATCTACTGGCAGGGCGAAATCATTCCATGCGCCAGGCTGAATGTGCTTCTCTCTTTTTCTGAAACAGACCTTGAAGAACCCCATGAAAAAATCCCCTTTCTCCTTTTGAAACATGGCGGAAAAAAGATTGCCTTTCAGGTGGACGACGTCATGGGAGTGGAAGAAATCGTCATGCGAAACCTGGGAAGCCATTTGGGAAGGCTCCCTATTTTTTCCGGAAGCAGCATCCTGGGAACGGGGGAGATTGCGCTGATCATTGACGTTGCCAGGCTCTTCACCATGGCACAGGTTAAGGCGGGCAACCTCTTCCTTGAACGAAATACGCCGGAAATCCTCACCGACACCCATAAGAGGATACTGCTGGTTGAAGATCAAATGACCACACGACTCCTGGAAAAGAGCATTCTGGAGGCGGCCGGCTTTCTGGTGGAGACCGCCGAGGACGGCATCGACGCCCTTGAAAAGCTGGAGATGACCCTCTTTCACCTGGTGATTACCGATGTCCAGATGCCGAACATGGACGGCTTCACTCTTACGGAAACCTTGAAAAAGGACACCCGTTTCTCCCAGATCCCGGTGATTATCGTGACCTCCCTCGAAAGGGAAGAGGAAAGAAAACAGGGTCTTCTGGCGGGCGCGGATGCATTTCTGCTGAAGAAAAGCTTTAACCAGGAATCTCTCATTCAAACAATACGAACGCTGATCGGTTGAAATGCTTTTGAGTCACCCTTAAAAACCCGCTCTTGGACGGACGCCATGGTGGAAGTTCTCATTATAGATGACCTGAAATCGGCCCGGGATTTGATCCGGGACATCCTGACGTCCGATCCCCATATTCATGTCTGTGGGATGGCCGACAACGGAACCGAAGCCGTGGAGATGACCCAAAGGCTTCGCCCGCATCTAATCGTCCTGGATTCCCATCTGAAGCAGGCCAGCGGTTTTGAGGTGGCCGCAGAAATCATGCGGATGCGGCCGACACCCATTATCATGGTCACGGCCGAATCGGACCCCCTGGCAAATCCTTCTGCACAGGCCTTCACCTGTGGTGTGCTGGATGTCATTCAAAAGAAGGATCTTTACCGCTGGAGAACCCAGCCGAATGTGGCGGCAGGGCTCGTTCGAAAAATCAAACTGCTCTCCAAGGTAGACCGGTTCTCCATGAAGAAACAGTGCGAAACCTCCCATAAAAAGCCGAAACCAACCGATCCCATCAAAGGAACGGAGAACCGGCGCAATGAACCCGTGAAAGGAGAGAATCGCATCATCGCCATCGCGTCTTCAACGGGGGGGCCCAACGCCCTCTTTACGGTGCTTCGTGATCTTCCTGCCGATTTTCCCGCCCCGATCCTGATTGTACAGCACATGAGCCCAGGCTTTATTCAGGGCCTGGCGGAATGGCTGGATCATGAGGAGCATATCCGGGTCCGCGTGGCCCAGAACAACGCTGCGCTCTTGTCGGGACAAGCCTTGCTGGCGCCGGATGATGCACATCTGACCGTTGATGAAAACCACCGCATCAGGCTGGTCGACTCACCACCCGTGGGAGGACACAGACCTTCAGGAACCATCTTGTTTGAAAGTGTGGGGAGGATTTACGGTCCTCATGCGTTGGGAATCATCTTGACCGGCATGGGAAATGACGGTGCCACAGGCATGGCGGCCTTGAAATCAATGGGAGGCAAAACCATCGCCCAGGACCGGGACACCAGCGTCATTTTCGGCATGCCCAAATCGGCCATCGACCAGGGCACGGCCGATAAAGTATTGCCCCTTCCTGAAATCGCTTCCGCCATGACCCAATTCGCAAAATCAGGCCGGTGAGGCTTCGTTTTCCCGAATGACCACACGCTTACCCAACATCCATCATCTCAATCTTCTGTGCCGTCATATTACCGAAAAAACGGGCATCGGCTTCGATGAAAGGAAACGGAAACACCTGGAAGAGATGGTGGAAGGCCGTTGTCAGGCCTTGGGGGTGCATGACATGGGAGGGTATCTGGCGAGGCTTCGAACACCTTTTGAAGGGACCAGTGAATTCAGCACTTTGATGGATATTCTGACCATTCAGGAGAGTTTTTTCTTTCGCCAAAATGCTCAGTTTCATGCCCTGCGGCATTTCTGTCTGCCCAGGCTGATGGAAAAAAAGGAATCCTCGCACCAGAAGATCAACATCTGGAGCGCGGGTTGCGCCTGCGGAGAGGAAGCCTATTCCATCGCCATGGTCATTCGGGATCTTTTCTCTGAAAACCCTGAAGCGGCGTTTTATATCAGAGGGACGGACATCAGCCGCCAGGCCCTTCATAAAGCAAAGGAAGGGATCTATCCGAAGCGGGCGGTACGGAACCTGGCTTCCCGCTACCTGGATCGTTATTTCACGGAAGCGCAAGGGCGGTATATTTTGAAGGGGAATATCAAGAGGATGGTCGATTTTGAATACCTCAACCTCTCAGAAGCCCCTTTTCCATTTCAGGCCATGCCCCGGTGGGACATCGTCTTTTGCCGGAACGTGATCATCTATTTTACGACGAAACATAGCCGGAAGTTGTTGAAAAATTTTTTTGGAGCAATGGCCAAAGGCGGCTTTCTCTTTGCCGGGTTCTCCGAAACCATGGGGTATCTAAATGAGGATTTTATGCCGATCCGTTTGGATAAGGCCTTTGTCTACCAAAAACCGTTCACGGACCTGGCACCGAAACCTTTCAGAAGCCTACCCACCAAAACCTCAAAAAAGCATACCCTGCCCCTTAAAGGGAAAAAGCCGCAGCATTTTGAGAAAAAATCCCTCAAGATGGAAAAAACCCGCCCTGCACTCCGGAAGCAGGACACTTTGAACAGACCGGAATCTCTTAGCAAACGTTTAGGGTCCGCGCGAGAACTGGCGGATAAGGGTGACACCGTGGGGGCCGCAGAGGTTCTGGATAGCGTCATTAAAGAAGACCCGCTTCATACCAGGGCTTATTTTTTGCTGGCCATGATACATCGCGATAAGAGGAACCTGGATCAGTCCGAACGATACCTCAAGCGTGTCATCTATTTGGAGCCGGACAATCCCCTGGCCCGTCTTCACCTGGCGGATATATACAAGGCACAGGCCCGGGAACCGGATGCCGTCAGGGAGTACACCAATGTCATTTCACTCCTTGAAAGCCGGAAAAATCTGAACGGCGACCTGTGGGATGACGGTTTCACCGGCGAAACGATTCTTACGGCCGCCCGTGCCCATTTGAGGATATTGGAGGAAAGTACCTCGTAAAGACGGGGTAAAGGGAATGCCTGTTTTGGATCGGGTTACCGGCAGGATCCCTTTTCTAGGAGACGCTTGGCGACAATGACCCGCTGAATATCGAGGCTGCCCATGACCACCAGGGCACTGATGGCCGCCACCTTTGCCGCCATTTCCGCCAGTTTAAACTGGGTCATCTGGAATTTATGACCGATGGGCCGGTCCCGGTGGGTCTTGGTGTCGGCATATCCAAAAGGATTCCCCTGGAACACATCAATGAAGGATTGAAAGCGCTGCATGAAAAGAATATTGCCCCCCATTCGGATTGTGGTGTCACCGTGAAAAGGGGCGCTCATCAAGCCGCTTGACGCCAGCGAATCATTTCGGCAGCCTTTACTCCATAAGTTTTAAGCGTTTGATTGGCAGGACGCGATAAATTTGAGAAAGTATTTTGTGTTCGTGAACCAACTCTGTCATAATTGTGGCAACTCATGTCACCGTTTAAAAGGATCTTTCAGATTATCGGTTATAAATGCTAGGGGGATGAAGGATGGAAAGACACCTGTTGGTAACCATCAGTGAAAAACAGGACAAGCTTTTTGGTGTTCGATCCGTGGGAAGTCTTTTTGAAAAAAAAAGGGAAATGAAAATAACGCTGTTTTACCTGACGGCGAGACCTCCCGTCAGGTTTGAGGAGGATTCGGATCGGGAAGAACGCCTTAAACGATCAGAAGCCACGGGACGGAAAGCACTTGAGCAGGCCAGAAACGAACTTCTTAAAAACGGATTTGTCGATGAGCAGATCGTCATGAAACTTCGCGCCAGCAAGTTCACCAAGGTCTACGAAATCATAAATGAGGGTACCGAGGGAAAATACGATGCCGTCGTGCTGGGACGCCGTGGAATATCCAGGCTGGAAGAATCCATCACCGGAAGCGTTACCAATACACTATTTGAAAAAGAGTGGGATTTTCCGCTCTGGATCTGCCGCAACCCCGACACCGCCCGAAAAAATGTGCTGGCATGCGTCGACGGTTCGGAGGCCTCCCACCGAATGTTGAGTCATGTGGGGTTCATTCTGAGACAGTCCGACCATCAGCATGTGACCCTTTTGACCATACCCAAGGAGGGAACTGCAGAAGAAGAATCAGCGGATGCCGTCCTGGAAGAGGGCAAAAGCGTCCTGGTGGACGCGGGGATCTTGAGTGACCGGATCCGATTTAGAATCGTTACTGAAACCGATGTGGCAAAAGCGATCATAAAGGAAGCAAGCGCCGGACATTACGCTGTAGTTGCTACGGGCCGGACCGGCAAGCCAATGGGATTTGTGGAAAGAGTCTTCGTAGGGTCCGTTAGCCGAGCCCTGTTGCAGGAGCTGGCAGGGGCGTGTCTCTGGATGGCATGAAGCCGTATTTCCTTATGGCGCGGACCCACTACCGGTCTAATCCCTTTTCCTTGCAATCATGTAACGTGTCATTCCGGGAATTAATGCATCACCGTCGATAACCGAGAAGCCTGCTTCATCAAGCATTTGATTCAATCTGTCGGGGGTTAAAGACATGGTATCCGGTGAAAATATGAGATGCTGGAGCGCCCAGAGAGCGGCAAGGGGGGGGCCGACAGAATCATCGCCTACCATGAAGTCATGAAGAAGGAGTAAACCGCCCTGCTTTAACGCTTCTCTAGCCATGCCAAAGATCTCACCGAACTGTTTGCTCGGAATGGCGCTCAGGAAATAAGACATCAAAATGGCTTCCTGATTCCCGGGCCACACACTATCCAGCACGTCGGCATCCAGAAAGGAAATACGGTTGTTAAGACCCTCTCCGGCGACAAATTCGGCGCCTATTGCCGTGACGGTGGGGAAATCCATTATGGTAATCTGAAGATCAGGATATTGACGGCAAAGTGCGATGGAGAATGCCCCGGTGCCTCCTCCAACATCCAGCAAAGAATTATGCCCTTTCAGATCCACCCGTTGTGCGAAAACCGCAGCGGGACCAAGTGAGCCCACATGCTGTGAACGGCTGAAAAGGTCTGCTTGTTCCGGATCACTCATCCAATCTGCGTAGCTGCATAGATGTGAAGCATCCTCCTCCGATGATAAGACGGAATCGAGCCGCTGCATGGAGGGATACATCTGCCGGGCAATTTGCATACGCAGATAATCACCGAAAAAATTTTTTCGCCCGGGGACAAGATATCTATCACTGGCAGGGGAATTTAAAAACGTGTCGCTTTTCTTATCCAACAGCCCGATGCTCACCAACGCCGTCAAGAATATCTCGGCACGATTCTGCGTGATGCCGGTCGCTTGAACAATCTCGTCAAGGGTCATTGGATTCTTAGCTAGGATGGAGAAAATATTGAACTCCAGTGCACTGAACAGGGCTTTGGAGGCCATGTATCCGAAGGCAATACGATTGATGTCATCTGCCGTCCGTAGAGCGCTACTCATCATTTCCCTCTATTTCAAAAAAATTAGTGCAAATTTCCCCGATCGTCATATTGACCGTAACGCTTTGCTGTCTCCACCATTAGTTTGGCATTCAGTAGAGAGGCGTTTGACGGGTATTCGCACCCTGGTCCCAGAATGTATCCACCACCTTTTCCCAGTTCTCGAATCTGTTTCCGGCATTCTTCCGCTATTTCCTGCGGACTTCCGAAAACGCCGAAGCGGTTCGCATCCAGGTATCCCTGCAGGCAAACCTTGTGGCCATACTTCTCTTTGACTTCCCGCCAATCCTTGCAATCGGTGGGAAGGTGGGAGATGTGATATACATCCGGGCTGGTGACATTCAACTGTGCCTGGACATAAGGGCCTTTTGAACAGTTGTGAAGGGCAAGCTTGGCACCGCATTCATGAACGGTATCGGCCCAACGGGCCATAACAGGCCCCTCGATCTCCAGCCAAAGCTTCTCGCTCATGATGGTTTTGGAGCCTAAGGAGACGCAATTATAGATACAGGATGCACCGGCCTTCACCAAGGACACAATAAGGTCCTGTTCTACATCCGTGATGATTTCCATGGCATGGCGAACACCCTCTTTGAACTTAAGAAAGTCTTTAAACATTTCTTCGGCAGGTCGCATGTTGCACAGGGTTTCCAACGGCCCCATAAGACAGGCCCAGAGCGGCACCCTAGAGCCAATCTCGTTTGCAATGACATCCACCTGCTTGATTAACTCCCTTGTTCGCGGCTTTTTAGCAGGGTCATAACGCTCCATTTTGAAATAGTCGTCAGGATTCTTTATAAGGGGATTGTCGAAATTGGGGTAAGAGGTGGCGTTTTTGGGGAAAATAATCTCTTGCCCGAACCCGTGGGCCTCCGTCATGGCGTCAAGACCGCCGAGCACAATATCGTCGCCGATCAGCGCCTGGTACTGGACGGCACTCTTTCCCGCCAATTCACCATCCTGAATCCACTCGCCCTGAGAACATCCATAAACCCTGTGGGAAATCGAAAAAGGGAATGAGAAAACAGGGACACGGTCCGGCGTCTTGAGTGAAACTGCAGCTTGAACGCGCTCTTCGTATGTCATGATCGATAGGGGATGAAAATCTTTTTTTTATAGATCGAAAGAGAAAAAATTTTTAGCGCATGTGTGACCAAACGGCCTCAATATATGGGCGAAATGGGAATAAATTTAAAATCATGGTACCTTCTCCTAGATTTCCGATAATTTATGTTAGCAATATTGTCAAGAAGAAATGTTTCTTCAATCAGGTATGGGAAAAAGACTCGGGAACGTAAACGGATGCTCTTTTCAAGCCGCGTTTAGAGTGTTTCGGATTCGCGCAGGGGATAATTCATCCTGCTCTTTTTTCATTTGTAGCATGACGATCGCCGTCACCACCATGGTTCCCCCTGCCATTTGCAGGGGTTGGAGGGATTCGCCCAGAAAAAGGTAGGCGAACAAACCCGCCGAGATGGGCTCCAGCGTCGCCGTGATGGATGCCCTCGTGGAACGGACATAGTTTACCCCCAGGAAGAAGAGCCCGAAAGGAAGAACGGTCCCCACAATGGAGACGTAGAAAATCCAAGCCCACTGGGTGGCAGAAAAGTCGCTCCTGAGATACTGAAACGGGGGATAACAGACATGCCATGTGATGGTCGCAAAAAGGAAGGAATAGAAAAGGACGGTCCAGGGGGAGTAACGGTGCATCCCTTTTTCACCGATCAGAGAATAGGCGGCAAAACAGACAGCCGATAGGACGCCTGACATAATTCCCAGCTGATTCATTTTCAACAGGTGGAAATTGTATCCTCCCACAACCAGGTAGCACCCTCCCAGGGAGAGAAGCAATGCTGCCAGTTTGGCCAGGGTCAGCCGTTCTTTCCAGAACAGGATGGAAAAGAAAGCAATCATGATGGGCGCCAGGTACTGGATGAAGATGGCCGCCGCCACCTGGATTTTGCTGATGGCAAAGAAATAGGTCACTTGCACCAGGGCCATCACCACACCGCCCAACAAAAAGAAATACCAGAGATCCCGGGGTCGAATTCTAAAGAGAGGCCGAGAAAAGACTCCAAAGACAATAGCGAGAATTGCCGTGGAAACGGTGACTCGGATCTGCACCAACTCAAAAGGGGTCATGCCGCCGGTGAAAAGGGCTTTTCCTGCCGTTCCTGAAGAACCCCACATGACGGCCGCCGCCGCAACACAAAGATACCCGACCATTGAATGAGGGGGCTCACGATCTTTCATGCACATTCCCCCATGTTTTGATCTTCTATCCGCCCTGGGGATGGAGCAGGAGAAATCCGAGGTCGGGATCCGCAATCCGACGGCAATCGGTTTCCACAAGTTCAAAGAGGATGACTTCCATGATCTGCCAGACTTTCACCCCCTGTCGAACACAACCGGTTTTGGTCTGATCTTCCCGCCCGCAGGCCATGTGCAGATGCAGCACGGGATTCCCTCCTTCATCGGGGAAAAGGGTACCGGTTCCGGTGATTTCGTGAACATCTTCGAGCATATGGGTCATGGGATCAATGGGCCTTGCCCCTTCCCGCAACGGTCCCACAACCAGCTTGCTGCCGCCGGCCGCACCTCCCACCAAAATGACGGCAGCCCCATTTATGCCTTGTTCGCGGGCAAAATTCTCCACCGTTTCATGCACCACCTCGCCGTGTTCGAGGCGGATCACAAATACCCTGCCCTGCTTCGCCTGTGTATATTTCATTGGGAACCCCCGGTTTTCGGCCGCTTTTATGATTCAGCCGAAAACGGCCATCACTGGGCCTCTTTCTTCAGGTGACATCCCCGCATTTCCTGTAAGCACCCGTCTTCATCATTTTTTTGGCCAGACTCTTGTGACAACCCTTACACTGGTAATGAAACGCTTTCTGAAGCATGATGTCGTTGTGTTCCTTTTTCTTGGGGTCGTGACACTGGATGCACTTCTTCGTCTTCCCCCAGGGGACCCAGATATCCTCTCCGTTTTCATAGTTGTGATGACATTCCCAGCAAAATACTCTGTATTCATACACATGCTGTTTGTGGGTGAATTTCACGGGCCCTTTCCGCTTCTTCTTGTACCCCTGGTTGTTGAGCAGGATCACATCGAGATTTCCGGAACCCGGCTTTGCTTCAGAAGAAACACCTGCCGCAGACTCCTCGGTTGCAGCCCTCTGCACTTGCCATTCGCCAAAAATCGGAACCAGTAACACCAACAAAAAAACGAAGAATGCTTTTCGGCCATCACCACACCCCCTTATTACGGTTTTAAGGTTTTTTGTCTTCTTGCTGACATCTTAGCTGCCTGTTGCGCCATCACGGTTCAATCGAAATTCGTATTATTGCCTGCGTACGTGCGATTCGGCAACTTAAAAGACTTCCGGAAGGGGAAAAAAAGTCTTTTGTCGTTTTCTGATTCTGAAATATTGGGTGTATCCCGCGTCCCGTGCAAGCCGAAGAGCTGCGGGAAAGTCTTTGCCCACATCATCCGGGCTGTGGGCGTCGGAGCCGAAGCAGATGGGGATCTCTCTTTCCCGCGCAAGGGACACGATCAAAGGCGATGGATAGATTTCTTTCACGGGCTTGCGCAGCCCCGAGGTGTTCAACTCCATCCCCATTCCGGCCTCCGCGATTTTGTCCAACACCGGTTGAATCATTTCTCTGAGAACGCGCTCCGAAAGGACGTGTCCGAATTTCTTGGGAAGATCGAGGTGGGCAACCGCATCAAAGAGACGAAGATCCGCCAGTTTCTCAATCAGTTTGAAGTAGGCGGCCCATGTGTCGGGGATGCTTACTTCATTCCACACCTGCTGGGTGTAGGGGTTGTCAAAACCCCAGTGGCCGATATAATGCACCGAACCGAGCACGTAATCAAAGTTCTCACGCTCAAGCCATTTCGCCAGAAATCTCTCGCAACCCTCGTAATAATCCGCTTCGATACCGAACAGCACGCGAGGCATTGAATGGCCCATCTCTGCTCGAATCATCTCCCCGTAACCGCCAAAGTCATTGAGATGCATTCGATGTTTGGGATCGTATCCGTCCGGATTGGGCGCATGATCCACAAAACAAATTTCGGGAATGCCAGAGTCGGCCGCCGCCTTTCGGTATTGGGCGGGAGTTCCCGTGGCGTGATGGCACAAGGTCGTGTGCATGTGATAATCGGGCAATGGGTTGTTGTGATTTTTCTTTTCTTGCAATATGTTATGATGGTTATTCTTCATTTCCATATGACTCCCGGGATACGCCGCCGCCCTATGCCAACAGGGTTCTTCGGCGCATCAGCCTAAATCCTTATAATTTTTCGGGTTCGTTCTCGAAGGCCCCTTGAAAAAAACATCCCCTATCTTCACTTGAAGGGCAAAGGTCATAAGCGCCAGATAAACGGACGTCATGACACCTGCAATAATACATATCCCCACCACCCAATTCAGGTGTCCCCCTTGCGCGAGCTCTTTGACGGACCTGAACAGATCATCACTGACAAGCGCCCTTCTCTGCAATCCGGGATTCACGACTTCCGCGATCCGTGTGGTGACGAGAGAAACCGCCTCGTAGTAGTCACCCGGTATGGACATGAACGGAACAAAGGCCAGGATAAAGCCGAGGCCCAACAGAAATGCCGCCCTCTTTTTTCGGCAATACATGATCAAAGTAATGCCGAAGAGGCTTGTGGTGTAGGGCAAAAAATCCACAAGGGCGTAAACCCATCCATTGGGGGTCGTGAATCCGGTCAACCGCCCGGCATACTCCGATTCCGGAACGATAAATGGAAAGAGTTTGCCCAGAATCGACCCGCCGTATTGGGGTTTCAAGGTGAGGGATGTCACCTGGCCCCCGCCCAGAAGGCAACCGGCCACATGGAGCAATTCGTGAAACGGCACGTACAGGTGCCAGAAAATAATGAGCCCCACGAGGACCTTTATGAGGCCCTTGTACCCTGCCTCGGAAATGATCTCCTCAAAGGTCCCAAAGGATAAAGAAAAGCCCCTTTTTACGGCATGGATGGGAAAAATGATGCGAACCGGTTTCATATGTTCGCCCGAAGCGCTCAAAGATCAGAATCAGTCGGCCCTGGCAGTCGGTTTTACCCTCCGCTTGTCCCGCACATACAACTGGTCGCCCCCCACCAGTTTTGTTTCAAAAATATCGATGGCCCTGATCAGATCGCCCAGTTTTTTGTACCCGTAATTTCTGGAGTCAAAGGATGCCTGATTGGAAATATGGGAACCGATGCGCCCCAGATAGGCCCACCCGTCGTCGTCCTGCTCCGAATCGATGGCATTTCGCAAAAGGTTCATCAGTTTGGTATCCGATTTAAGGGCCTTGCCCATCTGCTTGGTCCCCTGCCCACCGTTTGCTTCCGGCTTGGGAGGCTCATCCAGATACAAGAACCGGGAACAGGCGTTGACAAAGGGCGACGGTGCCTTCCGTTCGCCGAAACCGATGACCGACTTCCCTTCCGAGAGGACCCGCAACACCAGCGGCGTAAAATCGCAGTCCGAGCTGACGATGCAGAACGCATCGATATTCTTGGTGTAAAGGATGTCCATAATATCGATGGTCATGGCCATATCCGTGGCGTTCTTCCCTTTCACGATGTCGAACTGCTGAACCGGCTGAATGGAATAGTCATGGAGGACATCCTCCCACCCCTTGATGGATGCCTTCTTCCAGTTCCCATAGGCTTTTCGAATGCTCACAACACCATATTTGGCCAACTCCGACAAAATCATATCGATCTTTTTGGCCGGTGCATTGTCCGCATCGATAAAAACAGCGATTCTTTCCTTTTTGATTTCCATTAAGGCTCCTCATTTAAGTCCATGAACCGGACTGAGGGCGGGGCAACTGACCGGCCATCATGGTCCGGATGTACCGGTCGAAGCCATCACCGTTTCCCAATTCTTCTATTTTTCCGTGAAGCTGTTTCATGAGGTCTTGATGTTTGAGCATTTCCTTTGGCTGCACGCCGTAATGCCCGGACCGTTGAAGGAGCACATAGGCCTTCTGGTCCACCTCCGGAAGGTCCAGGAATGAATCCAGCGCTTCAAGCATTGCGGTACGGTCCCGATCCAGATATCCGTCCACATGCATCAACAGGTTCAGGCTGAAATCCGCGCATCGGAAGTGTGACGGCATCTCCTCCAGGTTCAGCAGCAATTCGCGGATTTCGGAAACGATTTCAAGATCGTTCATGGGCTTAAAACCGCCCTTTTGAGCCATGGCTTCCATGGGGGAGCCGGGAGGAAGCGCAAAGGTGCGCACTCTTATGAAATCGGGCCGAATTCGGTTCAGGACCCGCGCCGTCTCGCGAGCGTTTTCCAGGCTCAGGTCTTTGCCGCCCACCCCCGGCATGATATATTCGGAAAGCTCAATCCCGGCCGCCATGACGCGACGACCCCCTTCAACCATTTCCTCGGGGCTCTCCCCTTTTTGAATCCGCTTCAAAACCTTCGCCGAACCGCTCTCAAGACCCGTATGAATCCGCGTCAATCCGGCCGACTTGAGGGCCTTGAGGCTTGTTACGCTTTTTCGTTTCAGACTCTTGGCGCGCGCATAGGAGGTGACCCGCGTTAAACCGGGAAATACCGTCTTGAGATATTTCAAAATCTCCAGCAAATTCTCCACCGGCAGAATCAGAGAATCCGCATCCTGAAAAAAGGCCGTGGTCACATGCGACCCATTTTTACCGTAATATCGTGCCATTTCATCGATGTCGCGCTTGATTTCGGAAACGGAACGTTTGGAAAAGGTGGTTCCCTTGTAAGCGGGGCAAAAGAGGCAGCGGTTCCAGGGACAATTTCGCGTAACGCGAATCAGAAGGCTGCCGGCTTCGCTGGGGGGTCTGATGACGCCCTGTTCAAACATTACACATATTCTCCATTAAGACCAATGCGGCAAAGCCGCAAATAAAATGCCTCACGCAAAGCCGCAAAGACGCGAAGAATTTTGAGTGTATTTCATCACTCTTGGCGTCTTTGCGGCTTTGCGTGAGAAAAATAAGAAGGTATCTACTGATCGTTTAAAACTTACAACTCAAAAAAACCCTTCATGGGCGCAATAGCCCCACAATTTCGGATAGGATGTTCTCCACCCAGGAATCCAGCGTCTCATAGGTCGTGGCATTGATGGGATGAGGCATGACGACAAACGGATAATCGGGGAAACCGTGAGCCACGGCCATGGCTTTCCCCGAACTCACAAATGGCGCCGTGCAGACCACCGCGGTGGGGACGCCTAGCTTTTCCATGACGATGCCGTCGAGCACACTGCCCGAGCTGCAGGAGCCTCAGTCGCCGATCCCGGCCACCACCAGATCGACCCTTTCGGCCAAATCCCTTGCTGCGTCCTCGGGAATGGCATGGGAAGGGGAAGGTTTTCGCACCATGATGTCTTGGCCCAGTTGGTGCAGATCCCGCAACCGGTCACCGATCCTTTTGACCAGGTAATCGGAATTTTTCTTGCTATTGTCAATGAGCCCGAGGGTAAGCCCCTTAAGGGTCTCGGGGCGTCGGGCCATCCGGAAGCTCGTTTTAACGGGCTCGTTGGTGGGACAAAGTACGGTAATGGTCATGGTGTTTTCCTTCCTTCTTTGAGGGGTTCCAACGGAACCCCGGTCACCGCTCAGGTCCCCCCGGAACAGGATACGCCGATGGGTTCCGTAACGGCCATGGACATGTGGCGGCTGAACCATCCGGGCATGCAGGCTGAAAACCTGCCCGCACCCCCTCCCGCCGTGATCAAAAGAACCTGATCAGGGGACGCAACGGCCCTGACCATGATCTCCTCATCCCCAGGCTCTAGGGGCGATTCATTGAGCCCTCCCCGCTTGAGGTCCCCCAGGGGTCTGCAGGCCTTTTCAAAAAGATAGTCGCGGACACGTTCTTTTGTCCAATCCTCGCTCATCAGGGTCTCATAATGTTCGGGGCAGATGATCACGGCACACTCGCAATCCCCGCCCATGTTGAAGCTGCCCAGAGCCCGCATACGGTCGGCGATGGTGTTCAAAATGTTCTCCGGCCTCAGGGCCACGTGGTTCTGAACCTGGTTGGGCCCTTCCGCGGCAAAGACGGTAACGGTGCTGGCCTCTCTCTCAAATCCTCTCATCACATGAAGGGGCGTCCACGAACCGGCTTCATTCTCACCGATACAGTATGTATATTTTCCGGGATGACCCAGTGTGGAGCGGTCAAACTCCCTTCCCGCCAGATTGTACAGAACGAGCCTCAAAGCCCTTCCCATGGTGGCATTGGCACGATTTCCGGGTCCCAGAAGATTCTGGCCGCTGTTCATGCCGCAGGCGTCGGCCACGGGTCCGTTGACAACCATCAAAATGCCGGAGCCGGCCGTACTGGCGCAGACACCGTGAAGGCCGAATTCCGGCCTGGATATGCCTCTTACCGCAGCCACCACAACGGGGAAATATTCAGGGAGACAGCCGGCCATGACGGCGTTGATGGCCACTTTCTCGGCGGTGAAAACCCGGTTTCTCTCGGGAATGGCTCCCAAAATCTCATCGGGTGCCATCCCAGCGGCCCTCAAGAATGCCAACACCTTCTCCTCGGTAGGCGGAACCACGGGGAGACCGTCGGTCCACCCTTTTTCATAAAAGGTTTCCACCACCTGTTCGGAATCCTCAATTTCAAGTCTGTGGGACACGAGCGTGGCGTTCATGGGTTGCTCCCCTTTCACGGGCACGACGAAGGTTCACACCGATCCGCCGGCAAAGGAATTTCCAAAGGCTGACAGCACATTAGAGTAATTTTAGGGTTTCGTCAATGGTTATGGATGGAGGAGAGGTCACCGGGTCTTTTTGGAAACGGTGTCTTTGCGACAATTTCTTTGTTTTTCATTGGCTCCCCTGATGCTCTTTTCTTTTTTTGAGGTCCAGGGCGGCCTTGAGACCCTTTTCTCGAATGACCTTGATTTTCAGCCGTGTTTCAGTGAGCTTGAAGAATCTTTTTCCGTATTTGCGCAGCCAATCCTTTCCGATCTCGAAACCCAGCCCGGGTTTTGTGAAGGGACTAAGCATCCCGTCTTTTTCCGGAAGAATAGGATCGATGATGCCTTCTCTAAATTCCGGAATCCAGGAAGGCTCCTCCAGGGGATATTCCAGAGGGAGCCGATTCTGCGGATCGGACAACACCATGTTCCAGTTGATGTAAAATCCGATACCGTTGGTCCAGGTATGGGGTGTAAAAAGCCGCTCCTTTTGACGACACGCCTCCATGACCCGTTGAACCTGGGCAATCCCTCCTGCAAAGGTGGCATCGGGCTGATAGATATGGAAGCAGTCCTTTTCAAACATGATCTTGATCTCATCCCAGCCGTAGTTCAGTTCCGCACCTGCGATTTTCACTGGAGACGCCTTTTTGAGGGCGGCATTGCCGTCATAGTCCCTTGAATCCAGAGGTTCCTCCAGCCATTCGATGCCGTTGTCGAAACATGCGGCGGCAAATGCGGTAGCCCGCTCAAGATCCCAGGCCGGCACACGGTCTACGATGGAGACCAGCCAACCCTGGTTTGCATCGACGCCCAAAACGATTTTATCGCCAACCCCTTTGCAAACGGTCTCAATATGGCGGATATCTTCTTCAAGGGTAGGGTTTTTGACACGGAGCTTAGCGGTCTTAAAACCGCGCTCGCCAGCGGCCAAAAGCTCCTGAACACGTTGTTCCGGCGGGTGCATCTCTCCCGTTGAAAGATAGACCTCCACCGGCCGGGCCTTGCCGCCCAGCAGTTCATAGACCGGTTTGCCTTCGGCTTTGCCCAGAATATCCCAGCAGGCCGGTTCGATCCAGAAATTCCGCCATCCCAGGAAACCCGCCTGTTTCAAAAGGCTTTGGACGCGATCGATATTCGTGGGATCGGCCCCCATGAGGTAGCCTCCCAGCAGGTCACCCAGTCCGGCTCTCTCCTTTCCCATGGCGGAACCGGCCGAATACCCTTCGATGCCCTCGTCGGTTATAATTCTGATTAAGGTGAAACGATTGTGTGTCTGGGGATACCCCGGGATCCAGGTGGGCCAGAATGTCTCTTTGAGGGGAATGGAAACATGATAAAGTTCAATGCCGGTTATTTTCATGGGTCTCCCCCTTTCGTGCGCTGTTCTGCCGGAAAATCAGGAAGGTTGATCGGCCAGTCACCGCTTTTTGCCAACATCAAAAGCCTTTCCCACAAACTTACCGATGCCGTAATACCGCTGGACTTCGGGACCGAAGGCCAGTGGCCGGATCTTTTCCATGTCCGGTTGACCCTGGTCATTCAGACAGTCGTCATCGATCCTGACATCTAGAATTTCACCCACAAAATGGGTGTGCAGGCCGAGTTCGAAATGATGGACAGCTTTGCATTCCAGAACCATGGGGAATTCTTCCACGTACGGTGCATCCACCAGTTCCGATCTTGTTGGGCTCAAACCGGTCTTTTCAAACTTGTTCTCTGTCCGACCCGATGCCATACCGAAATAATCGGCCGCTTCCACGTATTTCTCGGAAGGCACACTCAAGGTATAAGCCCCCCTGTTCATGATATTCCCATAGGTGTAAGTGGCCTTGCGAAGGGAGATGGTGACGCACGGCGGTTTTGAACAACAGATGCCGCCCCAGGCAATGGTCATCACGTTGGGTTTGCCCTTGGCATCATAGGATCCTACGCACCAGACCGGCGTGGGAAAAATGAGGGTCTTGGGTCCGAATGATTTTTTCATGGTTTAGACTCCTTTTCAATCAAGCAACAATCAAACAAATTTCCCATTGCCGTCAAACCCACCACGGCAGATATTTTCTGACCTTGCTTCCCACTGAAACTTCACGCTATTCCTTAGAGCCTGTTTGGCAATTGATTCATACTCGTAGACTATTAAAAAAACTCAATCATTACAAAGTGCCGGACATTGTAATCCTCTCATGCTATTGGAAAATAGATCAAATTTCCATACATGAGGAGGTTATAATGACGATGTCTGAGAAAAAGACCTATCCGAGCGATTTGACAACAAAACAATGCAACCTTTTCCAATCCATCCTGCATTCAATAGAACCCAAAAAGGCAGGAGCTCCGCTGAAATGGCAATTGGAAAAGATCATTAATGCCATCATGTACGTTATCAAATCGGGATGTCAATGGCGGATGGTACCCTCCGAGTTTCCGCCTTGGCAAACTGTTTATTATCATTACAATAAGTGGTGCAAGAACGGTGTGTTGAAAACCATCAATGATATTTTGACCACACAAGACCGAGTCAGGGTTGGTCGAAAAGCAACACCCAGCGCCGGTATTATTGACAGCCAATCTGTGAAAACCACAGAAGTAGGTGGACCAAAAGGCTATGACGCTGGAAAAAAGGTCAATGGCAGAAAGCGTCATATCATTGTTGATACCGAAGGGCGAATCACTTCCGCAGCTGTTCATGAGGCAAGTATCCAGGACCGTGATGGAGCCAGATGAGATGAGATGATAAGAGATGAGATGATAGATGAGATGATAAGACATTGCTTTTTTAGGCTCTGAGATGAGATGATAAGACATTGCTTTTTTAGGCTCTGAGCATAGGGAAAATCGTCTTGTGTGTCAAGAGAAAGGTAACCACAACATGTTTGGTATTGGTGTTGAGTGAAGCAAGTGGTGGCTGATGAGGTCTAACAGAGTAATGCAGATGAAGATCCGGATCCAAAAATAGATTGAGAATCAGCGAGACTTCGGCCCTGTGCGGACATAACGGTGCATCAAAATCCCAGGGTTTTTTGAAAATTATGAAGCGTATGCCTCAATCGGGTATTCCGGATCACGGTAAAGATAGTCTTCACATGAAGGCAACTGAGAATCTGAAGTGTCAATGCGGATTTTCGGGTCGACGTTTTTGGGCGGCGGCCTGGCTTTTCGGTCCCAAAGCCCGAGGTGTCGCAATATCTTCTTTATAACATCCGGACGTTCAATGATGCTGATGACTTTCATCTTTCCGGAACATGCGGGACAGCAAAGGGGATCAATTTCGTATATTTTCTGGATTAGGCGAGCCCAGTTTCGTTTATGTTCCTTGGTCGATCCATCCGGTTCAAGGATGGAAGGGATAAGCCCATCTTCACCTTTCATCTTACGCTTTCCCCTGGCCACATTGCTGTAAAAGCCGAGGTAACGAACTATCTGTTGCCCTTTGTTTGGAACATGGGAACACATGGCCGCCAGCCATTCCAGAGCATCAAACACTTTTTCCTCTTTGCCCTCTTTGGACCGATACACTACTTTTGATACTTCGGGAAGATATGTCATCCGTTCCTGAGAAAAAGAAGCCCGGATAATGTAACGGGCCAGGTTTTCAATGGCGTCTTCACTTCCCGGTTGAATTCTCGATCCACAGAAAACATTAAAACCCGAGTGCCGCCAGCCTGAAACCAGTTCCACCAGTTCTCCGGTGATTTTTTCTTTTTTGAGGAGAATCTTGAAAACCTTGTGCCGGAAGATTTCTTCCAGGTGTTTGATTTCAAACAACGGGGCCACACGGAACATGCCGTGTCCATAAAAACAGCCGTCCGTGCACAGAACATGCAGATGGGGATGCCACCCCAGAAAATCACCGAAAGTGTGTATGGCGATAACCGCCCCCGGAACGGCACCCTCTTCCGGTACCGCGTTCTGGAAGAATTCCTTCAGAGTTTCCCAGGCACAACGGCTGAGGTCCGAGAGCAGCTTTCTATCGTATAGGAAATACCGGCGTAGTATTTTGGGTATACTGAACACGAAGTGACGGTGTGGAACCTCCTTGAGAACTTCCTCACAAAGCCATTCACCGAATTCCACCACACGCTTCTGGTGACAGGATGGACAGAAATGTCTTCGTTTGCAGGAGAATGCGAGCAAAAATTCGTGGCCGCATTCTTCGCATTTCACCCTTGCAAAGCCATTGTGCAGAATACCGCAGTCCAAATAGCGGTAGATAACCTGTTTGATGTACGGTCGGAAATAACCGTATTTCTTTGCGAACTGGTCGTCATAGACCTGTTCCAGATTTTCAAAATTGTCCTCGACACACAGGTAGTATTGGGATTCTTGCGGCCTTCGGGAATGGTAGACGGGGGATGTGTCGGGCAATTTCAATCTCCGTAAAAGAGATTGTACGGTAACCCGACAAGAAATACTGTAAGTTTTACTGTAAGTCAAGCCAGTACGATATAACATCCGAGTCCGTGTCAAGATCACACGGGTTCTGACGAGAACCGTTTTTATCCTGTATTCGCCGCTGAAAAAAGCAATGTCTTATCACCTCACCTCACCTATCTGGTTGACAAATTTTGCGGCCGAAAACCTGCTGTTCAATCCGCCAAGACCATGGTTCTTGATATGGGAAGAGAATTGCAGACCCCTTACGCGTGTTTTATTCCTCCCAAGGACCACGGTGATCCCCTTGTCATTAAGGCCCAGGAGTGGATGGAGAGGCACCAGATGAAGACCGTTGATTACGAAAGACTGGCAAAAGAATTCCGCATGAGCCGCCGTTCACTGGAACGCCGGTTCAAGCGGGCCACCGGCATCACTCCCTTGGTGTATCTTCAGCAATTGCGGGTTGAAAACGCCAAACGCATGTTGGAAGAAGGCGTCCGGACATTCAATGAAATTACCTATGAGGTGGGGTATGAGGGTGTTTCTTTTTTCAGAAAGATATTCATCAGGCTGACGGGTTTGCGGCCGAAGGAGTATCAGCAGCGATTCACGGGGTATTCCCGAAAGGCGGCACCCCATGGATAGCATCCAAAATTTGCAATTTCAACACGGTTCGTCTGACCCTTCGGCCAACTGATGGCTTGAAACCGTCAATTGATGGAATTTGTTACCAACCTGATTTGAAGTCCTGTTCAGGTCATTTATCCCTTGTCGCTTCGATGGTGATCAGCACCCTCACATCCTTTCCCACCACGCCCATCTTAAAGAATTTTCCGTTCCCCACATGGTATGAAAGGCGATCAAGGTTCATGTGCGCCTCAAATCCGGCCACAAGCTGTTTCGGGTTGAACGGGTTGGGTTTGCTGCCAAAGTAGGTGAAGGGGACTGTTACATTTTGGCTTACATCCTTGATGGTCATGGTTCCGGTGACGGTGTATCGGTTTCCCTCAAGGTACCTGATGGCAGAGCTCTTAAACGCCATTTTCGGATAATTCCCCTCATCGAAGAAATCGGCCGACAAAAGGTGATGGTCCCTTTTGGCGTTCTGGGTGTTGACGCTTTTGACCGCCACCGTAAAATCAAACCGGCTTTCCCCAAGATTCGCCGGATCAAACCGGATGAGGGCATCAAATTCATCGAAGCTTCCCCTGACGGTGGCATAAATGTGTTGAATGTCAAAATGGACCCCTGAATGGATCTTGTCAACGGTCCAGACCGGTGCCTCGGCATGGGCAAAGGGGGCCAGCACGCAGAGGACTGCCAATACGAGGACTATGGGCATTGATTTTTTCATTTCAAGACTCCTTTCATTTGCTCAGAACCTTAAACGCGTTTTTATAAAGGATCGCCTGAAGCGCTGCTTCACCCAATGGTAACGATTGAATGGCGGCGATATTCTTGCTGATGTTCGCGGGCATGGTCGGCCAGTCCGAACCGAAAATAACCTTGTCGGCATTTTTTTCAAGTTCAGGGAAATAATCAAGAAGCCTTCGTGGCGGCAGGCCGGTGATGTCCATATAGACATTTTGGTGCAGGCGGGAGAGAAAGAAGCAGGCATCATACCAGAATCCCCTTCCACTGTGGGCCATAACGATCGTTAAATCCGGGAAATCCACCGCAACATCGTCCAAATAAATGGGGTCACAATATTTGAGCCGCGTCCCTTTGAATATGGAGGACCCGATGTGAAACACGATGGGGATAGACAACTCCTGAGCTTTTTCATAGAGGGGATAGAGTCTGGCTTCATTGGGATAGAAAAACTGATATGAAGGGTGCAGTTTCAGCCCTTTCACACCGCCTTCCTTCACATAACCCTCCAACTTCGATGCCGTATTGGAATGGAGATTGGGATTGATGGAAGCAAACGGAAAGAGGCGTTCCTGCCCACGGCAATAAGCAATGACTTCCTCAGTGGGGACATGCCCGCTGGTGGCCGGCGCGCATTCGGGCAGGATGACGGCGGATTCGACTCCCTGGCTGTCCAGATATTCCGTGAGAGCCTGAGGGCTATCGGCAAACCGTTCGATGTCGGCATAGTATTGCGGATTGATTTCTTCCAGGTAATTAAGCCAGGTGGAATTCAGCATCTCCCGCCTGATAAAATGAATGTGAAAGTCAATAACCTTCATATGATTACTCCTTATGTTGTTTTTCCACGGATGAACGGTGATTATTCCTTTCCGAGGCCTTTAGACTGCGAAGCTGCAATGGAAACGTCATTCTTCCAGCCTCCCACGGCATATTCCAGTCGGGCCAGATTTTGAAGATATTCGTAGGTGGCGGTAACCAGGTCGTTTTTCGCAATGGTCAGGTTCGTTTCCGCATCACTGAACTCGATGGCGTCAGCCAGACCCGTACCATAGCGCCCTTTGGCAAGGGCCATGTTTTCCTCGGCTTCCGTGAGGGCGATTTTGGCCACGCGGATGGTCTCATGAGACTCATTGACCGCGATAAACGCCTTTTGCACTTCCTTGTTTACGGAAAGCTCCAGTTTTCTCAGTTCCGCTTTCAGGCGCGAAATGCCTGCCTGGTTTTCCTTCTCCTCGCCTTTGGTTTTGAAGCCTGAAAAAAGCTCCCACCTCAGCGTCACCCCGGCGAGCCAGTAGTCCTTGAGGGGAAACTCGGTACTGGCCAACCCATACCCCCCGTTGGCGGAGACCGTTGGCCAGTAGCCGGCACTGGCAGCTTCCAGCCGTGCTTCCCCCGCCTTGATCAAGCCTTTTAGGCCGGCGATCTCAGGACGATGCTGCAAAGACTCTCGGATGAGGGCATCGCAATCGGAGGGCAGGGGAGGAAGATAAGGAACCTTGGCAAGGGCATAATCCCCCTCGATAGGGGGGCCGCCGACGGCGTTTTCCAGGTCGACCTTTGCCGTGCGGATGGCGAACCCCGCCTTGAGCAGCGCCAGTCTGGACCTGGCCCGGTCCACGGTGCTTTTGGTGACATCGATTCTGGGACGAATGCCGGTTTGGAACAGCGCTTCCGCCTGCTCAAGGTGCTTGTTATAGGTGACCAGCGACTCTTTGGCCACATCCGCCAGCCGGTTCTTTTTGAGCACCTCGAAATAGGCGATTTTCACGCTGCGAACCATGTTCGCAATGCTTTCTTCAAGATCCTTTTGCCCCGCGAAGAGCTGCTGTTGACTGTTTTCCAGATTTCCGGATGTTCTTCCGAAATCATAGAGGCGTTGCGATACGAAGAAATTGGTAGTGTAAATGTTAAATGGGCTGTTCAGATTGGGAACGTCTGAATTTCCGGATCCCCGGGAAAGCGTTCCGACCACCCCTCCCAGTAGGTCCGGCAAATCCCCTCCCACCCGGTAATAGTTGGTCATGTTGGAAACCTGTGGAAAGTAGGCTGAAGCGGACTGATCCACCATGGCTTCCAGCTCGGCAACCTGGTACCGTGATGCTTGAATGGAAGGATTTTGTCTGAACGCCGCTTTGAGCGTCTGGCTCAATGTCACTGTCTGTTCCTTGGCCCGGCAGGGGGTCTCAGGGGCCGCCCACGCCACAAACGCCAGGATCAGGATAATCAAGATCTTCAGCAAAGGCGTCATGGAGTCCTCCTCAACCTTTGGAACTTCTTTTTTCCAGTTTCGCTCATGGTACACCTTAATCGAGGGTCCGTTTGTAAAACTTGAAGCCGATGGCAACCATCACCACCCAGAAGATGATGATGGGCCAGATAAATTGCATCGATTCGGTTAGATTATTTCCCTTGAGCAGCACACCCCGGACAAATCTGAGGTAGTGGGTCAGGGGGAGCACTTCCCCTATATACTGGGCCCAGACGGGCATCCCCCTGAAGGGAAACATAAAGCCGGATAGCAAAAGCGATGGCAGAAAGAAGAAAACCGAAAGCTGCATGGCCTGCAACTGGTTCTTGGCCAGGGACGAAGACGTAATCCCAACCGTCAGATTGGCGGCAATAAAAATCAGTGAGAGCGCCAGAACCAGCGGAAGACTTCCCCGCATGGGAATGACAAAAAGGAACCGTGCCGCCACAAAGATCAGAAGAATCTGCACATACCCCACGAGGATATAGGGGAGGATCTTGCCCAGCATGACTTCCAACGGGTTGACGGGGGTGGAGAGCAGACTCTCCATGGTGCCGCGCTCCGTTTCCCGGGTGATGGCCAGCCCCGTGATGATCACCAGGGTAAGCGTCAAAATAACGCCCATGAGGCCGGGAACGATATTATACTGAGAAATGGCTTCGGGGTTATACTGGGCATGAATACGGATGTCCACGGGAAGATCCACCGGAGCCAGGGGTGAAAGCGGGCCTTTCAGATCCTGTTGCAGGGCCCTTCGAACGATTTCGTGAAAAGCGGCCACCGCGTTGCTGGAAGCAGACGGGTCCGTGGCATCGGCTTCCAGCAGCAGGACCGGGCGTTCTCCTCGAACGATCCGTTGTCCGAAAAGTTCGGGGATGGTCAGAACGAACTGAACGGTTCCCCTTCGAAGCATTTCTTGCGCGTCGGCACGGCTATTGGCCTGCCGGACCAGGTGAAAGTAGCTGCTGGTCTGCATGGATGCGACGATGGACCTGGAAAACACAGAGTTGTCACCGGATAAAACAGCCGTGGGCAAGTGTCTCGGATCCGAATTGATGGCATATCCGAAGAGGATCAGTTGCGTGAGCGGAATGCCCAGCATCATGGCAAGGGTAATTCGGTCGCGGCGCATTTGAAGGACGCGGCCCTGGACGCCTTCGCCGCCGGCGCCGGACAACCCGCCGCGTCATCCGCACCAGCACCTGCCGAGACGGTCTACCCATGGGAGGAGCCTTACGTGCGCGAGGATGTCATGAAACAGGTGCTTTTGAAAATGCCGGAGCCTCTATATCTGAAGCTCAAGCACATTACCAATTACACCCCCTACAACATGACCTCCTTCATCCTCGAAAAAATTACCCCGGAAATCGAAAAGGAGATCGCCAGAATGACCGGGAGGGGATGAAAACCGGAGGCGGATGCAGCTGTAGCTTGAAAATTGGACAAGTAACCCCTAAAAAGATTACGGGTTACTTGTATTATCTTCAAATGGAACATTTTTGTTTTGACGCGCGACACTAGTACCATGTAACGCTTACAAGTTCGGATAAAGACGTTTCAGCTTGATCCTAGCGTCTGGGGTTGTGAACTGCCAATCAATCTTCTTGGTGCTATTGTTACGATTGGATTTCCACGCAGCGACTTCAGCCTGCATGGTCGCCATATCAGCGATCCGCCGATTGAGGCATTGGCCTTTAAGCACGCTAAGTTCAATTTCTGCCATATTGAGCCAGCTGCCATGCTTAGGGGTAAAGTGGATGTCCAGACGTTCTGCCAGGCATAGGGCGACTTGGGGTTCAAAAGTTTCATAGAGGGAGGCGATATTGTGTGTATTCAGGTTGTCCATAACCAGCCGCACTTTTATGGCATCGGGATAACGCTCATCAAGCATTTGCTTGACCTGTTGCGCCCAATCCTTGCGGGTACGACGTTCGGTCACGGCAACATGACGCTTCCCCGCCAATGGTTCGACTTCCATGAAGATTTCCGCCACACCGTACCTGACATATTCATCGTCCATCCGTTTTGGTTGCCCTGGCTTACACGGAATTGGAGTATGAACTTCGCCGATCATTTGTTTGCTCGACTCATCCATACACACTACCGGGTACTTGGGATCATATGGGAGATGATAAACCTCCAAAACATCCTCCATTGCTGCTACAAAGGCAGCGCTGCCTTTCGGCGGGATTTTCCAGTACTTGCTGAGGTGAGGCTTAAGTTCGTTTTTTTTAAAGCTCGTTGCACAGTCATATGGGAAACGGATTCAGCAAACTTCAGTTCGACTGCCTTGTCGGTCAGCAGTCTGACCGTCCAGCGCTGGTACCCATCGGGAGCATCCGAACAGGCTAAGGCAATCAATCGCGCCTCAAAAGCGCCGTCAAAAACCACTTCTCGCGGGGGCTTTTCCCTGGGCTTACGGTTCAATGCCGCGTCGAACCCCTCTTCAACAAAACGCTTTTTGAGATGCTCTATAGTGCGGGGGGTTACCCCCAACGCTTCTGCGACGTTCGCAACGTTCCACGCAGGCCCGTCAGGACCCGCATCACAAAGCAATAACGCACGGGCGTTGATAAATTTTTTTGCTCCGGTTTTGCCATTTCGGGTTAATGCCAAAAGATATTCACGCTCCGGTTCCGTTAAAGTAACTCGGTATCTTGGGGCCATGGCTACCTCCTATTTGGGTTGCCATGGAGTATACAATAGATTTCTATTTTACGAAAGTTAAAATGTTACATGGTACTAGAGCGTGACACTTATTCCCGATCTTCAAAAATATATCAAAACAGGGTATTTTCTTACCTGTATTGTTCTGTTTCTGGAAATGAACGCCCCTGGAAACCCAAGTTTTTATTTGACATATTCTTTGTGTACAAGTAATAGTTTTACCTGTTTCTGAAAAAAGATTAAATATGGTGGTTCGATGCGTACCAAAGAATTCTTTGCCACCCATCCGGTTTTCACCCATGCCGAATTCACCAGGTTCCTGGAAGCCGGAGGGAGCAGCAATGTAAAAACAAAAGAATCTCTTCTGAAATACCATGTCAAGCAGGGCAACCTGTTACGCATCAGGAGAGGACTTTATATGGCGGTTCCGCTTGGCATGAAACCCGAAACATGCCCGGTCGATCCTTACCTCATAGCGGCTAAAATGACCGATGATGCGGTATTGGCCTATCACACAGCTTTAGAATTTCACGGCAAAGCCTATTCCGTGTTTTCGCAGTATCAATATCTGACCTGCCAAGTAGGACGCCACACCACCTTCAGATCATATACCTTTACCGGTATTCGCCCTCCCGGGAAATTAAAAAATCCTCTGCAGCTTGGTGTCAAAACAGTGGACCATAATGGGCTGGATATAAAAGTCACAAGTCTGGAAAGGACCCTGGTCGACCTTCTGGACCGGCCACGCCTGGGGGGGAGTTGGGAAGAAATCTGGAGATCTCTGGAAGGAGTGGAATTTTTTGATCTGAAAATGGTGATTGAGTATGCCCTACAGATCCATAATGCCACAACCATAGCCCGAGTGGGTTTCTTTCTTGAACAACACCAGGATACGCTTATGGTGAGGGATCAACATCTTGAACAGCTTTGTAAGCACAAACCCAAAAGACCGCAGTATTTTGAACGTGGCAAATCCGGGCGCCTGGTCAAATCATGGAATCTTATGGTTCCGGAATCGATTCTGGATCGTTCCTGGCAGGAGGTTATGTGAAGGTTTCAAGGGAAAAACTCCACCGTGAGGCCCAGGCAACGGGGTTTCGACCAGAGATTCTGGAGAAGGTGATTCAGCTTCTCAACCTTCTTGAAGCATTCCAAGGCCATCCTTTTATCGAGGGCCGTTTAGCCCTCAAGGGCGGAACCGCTCTCAATCTTTTCTATTTTGATGTGCCGAGGCTATCAATTGACATAGATCTGAATTATGTCGGAGCACCAGACAGAGAAACGATGCTCGAAGAGCGGCCAAAGCTCGAAGAAGCTGTTGCCGCCGTTTGCACAAGAGAAGGGTTCACAATTCGCCGTTTACCTACAGACCACGCCGGAGGAAAATGGCGAATGAGCTATGAAAGCAGCCTCACCCAGTCCGGCAACCTGGAGGTTGACCTGAATTTCATGTTCCGTGTCCCTCTGTGGCCGATAGACTTGATGGACTCGAAACCCGTCGGGTCATATCAGGCTTCCGCCGTACCCATTCCGGATATCCATGAGATAGCCGCCGGTAAAATAGCAGCACTCCTTGCCAGGCAGGCAAGCCGCGATCTTTTTGATGTCCACCAGCTCCTGACCCGGCAAATGCTGGACTCTGCAATGCTCCGTCTGGCCTTTGTTCTTTATGGCGCCATGAATAGAAAAGACTGGCGGACGGTATCAATTGATGATGTCAATTTCAGTGTGCAGGAACTTGAAAACAGCCTGATTCCGGTTCTCAGAGAAGACGCAGTAGGCGGGCAACGCAGAGAGAACTGGGCAAATAATTTAGTCGGAGAGTGCCGGGAGGCTCTCTCAGTCGTTCTTCCTCTGGAACCCAATGAAAATGAATTTCTGGACAGACTCCTTGATCATGGAGAAATTGATTCGACAATCCTGACTACCAACACCGACCTTCAGCAGCGCATTCAGAAACAACCGCTTCTTGAATGGAAAGCGCTCAATGTTCGGAAACATAAGGGACTGTAGCAATGGAAAAATCCTTGTCCGCAAATTGGAAGGAACGAATAAACAAAGAAACCAGGGCTCTGACCTTAAGAAGAAAGAAACAGCGTGATTGAAGAAACGAAGAAATAAGAGCACATCTACACGACAACATTATGAATGTTATCGTTGAAAAAAATGTTATCAAAGAGAGTTTAAGGCCTTGATTGAAGATCCTAATTGCAACAAACATTAAGATTGGGGGCCGTGTATGTGGGTAATTGACATCAGACACTGGTTGAACGAACAGCAGGACGGGCCGGCAGCGCCACAGTTGCGGCTGAAAGTGAAAAAGCTGACAGAAATCATCACCTGGACAACCTCCCGCGACCGAGGTTTACCAGCAGGCGAAACGCCGAAATGTTGGCGGCGACCGAAAAGAAAGCCATGCAAGGGCACCTTGAAAATCCAGTTCGAGATAGACGACCGGATTCACTGGTTCTGCCCGGAATGCGAGGACGAAGGCATGATCGACGGCTGGCAGGGATTGATCTGGGATATGTCTGACGGGACGATTCACTGAGCACCGCTGACTATGGAGGAAGAGGACACCTTGAAATTCACCTGCAAACAATGCGGCCAT
Source organism: Desulfatiglandales bacterium (assembly GCA_963663335.2). Lineage (GTDB taxonomy): Bacteria > Desulfobacterota > DSM-4660 > Desulfatiglandales > Desulfatiglandaceae > NaphS2. The sequence goes on from CAXXLN010000002.1 coordinate 3,299,831, forward strand.
TGTTGTCTGAACCTTTCCGGAGCGATTGAGGTATGCGCAACTGAAGAGGATATCCGGCGCTGGCAGGAGAATAACCGCGATGATATCTTGGCTTGGGTTAGCGTCATATCTTTAGGAGAAAGCAACCAAGTTTATGACATCTGGATCAACCCACTGACCGGCGAAGATGTTTCCAGGTGCCCCTGGCTGCGCAAGTTGCCTGGAAAAATTAAATACATCTGCCGCATACAGGATTTGAAACCCCAACATTGCCGGGAGTATCCGCTCTCAATAGATCACGCAACTGAAACCGGATGCCCTGGATTTGAATGATAATGAAAAAGTAACGAAGCCTATGATGGGTGCAGAGGCAGACTAATCATCTGTCCAGTAAACTGGACAAGTAAGGTATTCTAAAAATGAATGTATTCAAATACCGCGATAATATTGTAGCCAATTACCGTTCATTCACGACTAGTTTCACCAAGATCAAAGCCTCTGACATCCAAGGGTTCGTAACAAACCGCTACGACTCGGGCCATTATTGGCCAGCCCCTCTCATCCAGTTGAATCCTGCCTTTGTTGCTGCCCAGAATGTAGAACAGCTCGTCGCTGCAGGAAAGCTCCATCCAACCTGTCAAGACATCTTCCGATTTGGGCGGAAAGCAGGTTCCCCCGGTGTATCAGCGCAACTTCACAAGCACCAATATGATGCTTGTGAAATAGCTAAAACTAATGAAAGTTATGTCCTGACAACCGGTACGGGATCGGGCAAGTCCCTTGCGTACATGCTCCCTATTGTCAACAGCATCCTCAATTCAAAACAAATTTCCACTCCTTCCATAAAAGCCATCATCATCTATCCAATGAACGCACTGGTCAACAGTCAGTTGGAGGAGCTTGATAAATTTCTGTCCCATTACGGCACTGACAAACCTGTTACCTATGGGCGATATACAGGCCAGGAAAGTCAGGAAGAGCGGCATACAATGGCGGCCATGCCCCCCGACATCATCCTGACCAACTACATGATGTTGGAATTGCTCATGACTAGGCAGGATGACCTTGATCGTACCATAATGAAAGCCGCCAAGGGCCTCGACTTCCTGGTTTTGGATGAGCTGCACACTTACCGGGGCAGACAGGGAGCTGATGTTGCAATGCTTGTCCGGCGTGTTCGAGAAGCCTTGAATGCAGAGGTACAGTGCATTGGAACTTCAGCAACTATGGCAAGCGAAGGCACCTTGCAGGCGCGAAATGAAGCAGTTGCCGAGGTGGCCAGCAAACTATTCGGATCCACGGTAAAACCTGAAAATATTATTTCGGAGACCATTCAGCGGCAAACGCCTCATTCAACCAAGCCCTCAGGCCCTGACCTTACCCAGGCTATTCAAAACGGGGTACCCGATACAACCAACTTCAAAGCTTTCAGGGAAAACTCCGTTTCCGCCTGGGTGGAATTGACACTGGGCATCACTAAGGAGGAAGGCAGATGGGTTCGTACCAACCCTCTCACAATAAAAAGTGCTGCATTGAAACTGGCTGAGGATAGCAACTTACCCATTGAGGCCTGTGAAGATTATCTCCAACAATTTCTGCTGGCAGCATATCAGTGCCGAGACAATAACGATAAACCGTTGTTCGCCTTCCGCCTGCACCAATTCATATCAGGAGCCAATACCCTCTATTCCACCCTTGAACCGGAAGGGATACGAAGCTTTGATTTAACAGGGCAGCAGTTTCTCCCTGGAGACAGAAAAAAACGTTTTTTCAGTCTTCATTTCTGCCGTCACTGTGGCCAAGACTATCATCCGGTTTGGCACGAAACAGAAGATGGGGTTCCTTTATTAAGCCCACGAGACATTGATGACCGTTCCCATGAGGAAGAGGATGCCGATTTCGGCTTCTTCATCTTTGATCCTGACCAGACTTGGAACGATGCCGATCCAGAAAAATACCCGGAGAACTGGATCGAAGAGCATAAAGGGGGCTATCGAGTCAAAAGCAATTATAAAAAATTTACCCCTAAAAAAATTTATGTCAAACCAAGCGGCAGGTTGTCTTCAGAGGGTGAACAAGGATGGTTTATCCCCGGCAGTTTTCGATTTTGCCTCAATTGTGGAGTGTCCCATGCAGCCCGAGGCAGGGACGCAATCCGAGTTACCGGCCTAAGCGGTGAAGGCCGCTCATCCGCTACAACAGTGCTGGCCATTTCTGCCCTGACATATATGCTGGAGCAAGATACAGAACTGTCCCCTGAGGCAAAAAAACTTCTGGGCTTCACTGATAACCGGCAGGATGCCTCACTTCAGGCCGGTCATTTCAACGATTTCGTTCAGATTCTTCTGCTGCGCGGTGCATTGCTTTCAGCAGTACAAAATGCCCCTGATGGATATTTGACTGACAGCATAATAGCGCAACAGGTCTTCAATCAATTGGGCTTTGACTCTTTTGGCGAAGACTTTCTGGAAAATCCGCAGGCAAAAGGGCCAGGACGCCGCCGGGCTGAAGAGACCATGCGTAGTGTTCTTGGTTACAGGTTATATTTTGATCTTCGTCGTGGCTGGCGTTACAACAACCCGAACCTCGAACAGCTCGGTCTTTTGACAATTGACTACGAAGGGTTGAAAGAACTCTGTGAAGATCAATCAGAGTGGGAAGGTCTTGCTTTCTCAGAACTTGCACAGGTATCTCCATCTGTAAGAGAACGGGTTCTCCGGCTCCTTCTTGATGTAATGCGACGTGGCCTCTGTATTAAAAGCCGTTTCCTGGATCGTATTTACCAGGAGCAGATCCAGAATCAAAGTTTTCAATATCTCAAGGAGCCCTGGGGGTTCACTGAAGACGAAATGCTGCAGGAAGCCTGCGTCCTTTTAACGCAAAGCAAACCGCCTTCTATGCGCCAACAATTCAACCTGGTTTCAGGCTCCGCCCGCTCATATCTCGGACAGACATTGAAAAGGCCCTCCACCTGGGGAGATGATTCTCACCTGATTGGTCCTATCAAAGAAAAAAACTATCCAGATCTCATAGAAAGTCTGCTCCAGGTTCTTTCAAGTTACGGTCTTATTGAAGTGGTGGATGTCGATAATCAATTGAAGGGGTATCAACTTATTGGTGAATTTCTCCAATGGCGTCCTGCCCAGGAAACGGATCAGGGAGAATCACTGATGCCGTACACATCGGACAACCCATACTTCCGTGCCCTCTACCAGACCGTGGCAACACTTCTGGCAAACAGTAAACGAACACTCTTCGAGCTGGAGGCTCGGGAACACACCGCCCAAGTGAACCCAGCCCAACGGGAGGAACGAGAGGATCGTTTCAGGAAAGCAACGCTACGGACAATGTTCTGTTCACCAACCATGGAGCTGGGCGTTGATATTGCCACATTAAATACGGTCTACATGCGGAACATTCCACCGACCCCCGCCAATTACGCACAGCGAAGCGGCCGTGCAGGCCGTTCCGGACAACCCGCCCTGGTGCTCACATATTGCGCGGCTTTAAGCCCCCATGACCAGTATTTTTTCCAGGACCCTGTTAAAATGGTACATGGCCATGTCAGCCCACCAACCCTCGACCTTGCCAACGAGGATCTGATTTCCAGCCACCTCCATGCTGTCTGGTTAAATGAAACCCGTAAAGCTTTGCCAAAAACAGTCAACAATATGCTGGATATGACTGAGGCAACGACAATGCCGATATTGGCTGAATTCGATGAGCAAATGGAGAATGCCGATGTCCAGCGCAGGACAGCAGGAAGAGGATTGAATCTGTTGCGCATGCTCTACACAGAGCTTGCTGCTGCCCGCGGCATCTGGCTCAGCACAAATGGTTCTCTTGAAGAAGCGGTTGTTGCCTGGCTTGAAAAACGGGTAACCGGCGCCTTTAATCAATTCAATCGGGCGCTTGACCGTTGGCGGGATCTCTATGCCGCCACCCAGCAGCAGCTTCAGGCTGCCCACGAAATCAACAGCAATCCTGCCGCCAGCGAACGAGAACGTAAGGCTGCTGCTAAAAGATACGGAGAAGCACGCACCCAGCTTGATCTTTTGCTCAATGCCGGGTCTGAGTTCAACTCTGATTTTTCCACCTACCGTTACCTGGCCAGCCAGGGCTTTCTGCCCGGGTATAATTTTCCCCGGTTGCCCCTGCTTGCCTATATGCCGGCACGGCGCGGCAAAATAGGCCGTGACAGTTTTCTTGCCCGTCCCCGTTTTCTGGCCATTGCTGAATTCGGCCCATTGAGTCTTATTTACCATGAAGGCAGCCAATACCGGGTCAAAAAGGTCATTCTAGGCGTCCGAGGCGAGCAAGCCGTGGACCAGGCAGGCCTGTCCACCGAAGAAGCCAGGCTTTGTCCAAACTGCGGGTATGGTCATTTTCACCGTCAACTTGAGCATGAACTCTGCCAGGCGTGTAATACAGAAATTGAAGGCGGCTTGCGTATCGATAACCTCTACCGTGTTGAAAATGTAAGCACCCAGAGGGCTTTCAGGATTACCAGTGATGAGGAAGAAAGAACACGCCAGGGTTATGAAATGCACACCACAATTCAATTTGCCGAAGCCGACAATCAATTGAGGGTGCTTTCCGCCGAGGTGGCTGTTCAAGACACCCAACTGCTTACCCTCAAGTATGCACCAGCTGCAACAGTCTGGCGCATTAATCTTGGTTGGCGGCGGCGCAAGGAAAAGTCCATTTATGGCTTTAACATCGATACTGCCACCGGATTCTGGAGCAAAGACGAACAGGCCCCGGTGGAACAAAATGACTCGGCGGAAAAAGAGGAGCGCTGCATTCAGCGGATATCCCCCTATGTGGAAGACCGCCGCAATGTCTTAATCCTGCAACCGGCAACTTTTCTTGAAGAAGAGGTGATCACTACTTTGCAGGCAGCTCTGAAGAGAGGTATTGAAGAAGAGTTCCAGATCGAGGAATCCGAACTGATGTCAGAGCCCCTTCCTGATCGGGACCGACGCAACGCTATTTTATTTTATGAAGCGGCTGAAGGCGGAGCCGGTGTTCTCACCAGGCTGGTATCTGACAATACCGCACTGGCCAGGGTTGCAGACCGTGCCTTGCGTATCTGCCATTACGAGCCAACCGGCACATGGCAGGACTCCCATGTGGAGACGAGCAACACTAAAGATGAGTGTGAGGCGGGCTGCTATCGCTGTCTGCTCAGTTATTACAATCAACCAGACCATGAACTTCTTGACCGTCGCAATCAGGAAGTATTCTCCATCCTTACTTCAATGACTGGGGCCACTGTGGCAACCGCAACTGGCGGACGCAGCCACAATGAACAGGCAGAGCACTTAACCCGTCTCTCAAACAGCAGCTTGGAACAGGAGTGGCTTGAATATTTGAAACAAAAAAGCTACAGGCTGCCGGACGAAGCGCAGCTTACTCTTGAACAGTTCAACACCCGTCCCGACTATCTGTATCGTAGGCAGCAGGCAGTCATTTATATCGATGGCCCCCACCATGAAAACCCGGGGCAGCAGAAAATTGACGCAGATCTGACAAAAAAACTGAAAGATGCCGGACTGGAAGTGATCCGTTTCCCCAAGGAGAAAAACTCCTGGCCAGCCATTTTCGCAAAATATCCTGAAGTATTTGGAGCTGCAAAAGCATGAATCATATTTCTTTTCAACCAGGCAGCATTGTCAGTGCCCGGGGCAGGGAGTGGGTTGTCTTGCCTCAAAGTGAAGGAGATATTCTCCACCTGCGGCCTATCGGTAGCGGAGAAGACAGCGCCACCGTACTGTATGCCCCGTTGGAGAGACAGCCAGTTACTCAGGCCACATTCCCAAGGCCTACCGTCAAACAAGCGGGCATCCAGGCCGCAGGGCTTCTGCTCCGTGATGCCTTGATGTTAAAGCTCAGAAACGGTGCCGGCCCTTTCAGATCATTCGGTAATATAGCCATCGAGCCCAGGGCATACCAGCTTGTGCCTCTGATGATGGCTTTGAAACTTGAAACATTAAGACTGTTGATCGCCGATGACGTTGGCATTGGGAAAACCATCGAGGCGGGTCTCATTGTTCGTGAATTAATTGATCGAGGAGAGATTGACCACCTTACCGTTCTTTGCCCTCCCCATCTTTGCGAACAGTGGCAGAAAGAACTTCAGGACCGCTTTCATATTGAGGCCGAGATAGTCAGGACCAGCAGTGCGGCCCGACTGGAGCGGGGTATCCCCGCCGGGAGTTCAATTTTCAGCGAATATCCCTATACCATTGTCAGCCTTGACTACATCAAAAACAAAAATCGTCGTGACGCCTTTGCCGAACAGTGCCCGAGTATGGTTATCGTGGATGAGGCCCATACCTGTTCCCGCTCTGGCCATGGCCGACAACTCCGTTTCGAACTCCTACGGGATTTGGCCAAGGACAAGGAGCGGCATCTCATTCTTCTCACCGCAACTCCCCACAGCGGTGACGAAGAGGCCTTCTATAATCTCCTGAGCCTGTTAAAAACAGAATTTACAGGTCTGAAGGATATCGCCAACGCTGAGCACCCTCTTCGCAAGCAATTAGCGGACCATTTCGTCCAGCGTCGCCGCCAGGATATTAAGGAATGGCAGGAAGGCAGCCTCTTCCCGGATCGATTCACTGCCGAGTCAACCTACAAATTAAGCGGAGCATGGGGTGATCTCTTTCAGGAGGTTCTCGATTATGCCCGTGAACTTGTGGAACGGGAGGAAGAAGGCAGCCTTCGGCAACGCATGAACTGGTGGGCGGCCCTTGCCCTTCTCCGTTGTATATCATCCTCTCCCCAGGCTGCTATCAGGGCACTTAAGACCAGGCTTGATAATACCATAAGTGCCGATACCCTTCAGAACGAAGATGCTGCTCTCCAGGAGCTTGAGGAAAAGGGCGCTTCCAGTGTACTTGATGGTTCAGATGACCTTGGTCTCAGTAGTGATGACGTTGAGCCTGGTGCCGCGCTGATTGAAGATGTCCATCGTTTGGAAAGGATGATTGATCAAGCCAGGAGCCTCAAAAGCAGCGCTGATCCCAAACTGAAAAAACTCATTGTCGATCTCACCCAGATCCTTGCGGAACAATACTCCCCTGTCATCTTCTGCCGATATATCGCAACCGCCGAATATCTGGGCGAGGAACTGGGCCGCAAATTCAAAGATCATGAGGTGATCACTATCACCGGGGAACTGACTCCGGCTGAACGGGAGGAAAAAATTCTTGGTCTAAGGGACAGCGACAAACCACCACTTTTAGTTGCCACGGATTGTCTTTCTGAAGGGATCAACCTTCAGGAGCATTTTACCGCTGTGGTCCATTATGACTTGAGCTGGAACCCCACCCGCCATGAACAGCGGGAAGGCCGAGTCGATCGCTTCGGCCAGAAGGCTGGAACAGTAAAGGCCCTGATGCTCTACGGTGAAGACAATCCCATTGACGGCGCTGTACTCCAGGTCATCCTGCGCAAGGCGGAGCGGATTCGAAAAACCCTGGGTGTCAGTGTCCCCATGCCGGAAGACAATAACCGGATTACCCAGGCAATTATGAACACGGTTCTCCTGCATAAGAGAGGAGCCGGACGGGCCAGACAACTTTCGCTCTTTGATGTAGGCGGCGATTCTCTTGATACGCTGAACAAGGAGCTTGACGCAAAATGGGAGTCCGCACGAGAAAAGGCCAAAACCAACCGAACGATCTTTGCCCAGAATCGTCTGAAGCCGGAACAGGTCATGCCGGAATGGGAAAAGGCCTTTGCAGTCCTGGGAACCGAAGAGGATGTTGAACGGTTTGTGCTTCGCGCCTGTGACCGGCTGGGTGCGCCACTGGAAAAACTCAAAAAAGGCGGCTATCGCGCCCCTCTGAAGCATCTTCCATGGGAGGTAAAGGAACGCCTTGAAACAAGCGGGTTGCTCCAGTTGAAGAAAATTGATTTCAGATATCCCGTGTCCTCACTCGGAGCGGAATTCATTCACCGGACCCATCCCCTGGTCAGCCACCTGGCTAATTTCGTGGCGGAACAGGCCATGAGCGGCGAGGACAAGGATCTGGTCGCCCGTGCCGGAGCAATTTTCACCAGTGATGTCACGTCCAAGACCACGGTTTTATTATTGCGTCTACGAAATCGGCTAATTATTCGCCGGGCAAAACACAGCCGGGAAATGTTGGCTGAAGAGGCTCTTGCGCTTGCCATCGAAGGCTCAACCGGCGTCAGAGTGCTGCCCAAGGCAGAGGCGCTCACCCTTATGCAGGCCAAGGTTTCTAAAAACATGGATATCGAGCGTCGCACCCGCGAGCTGGAAAACGCCTTTGACCGCTTGTCCGGTTTCCAGAAAACCTTTGAAGATCTTGCCAGCCAGCGTTCCCAGGATTTGCTTACTGATCATCGCCGGGTCCGTGACGCGGCCGATGCCCGTGGCGAGTATCAGGTTCATCCTCAACTTCCGGTGGATATCATGGGCGTTTATGTCCTGGTGCCGGATGTGACGTTATTCTAGGAGGATGACCGCCCATGCGTAAAAATAGAAACGATACCGGTCTTGAAGCCATCCGCATAGAAGGCGGCCTACTTTCCTCTTCACTGCTGACCCTTCTTCGTCATTACCAGTTGTCCGGCCAGACCCCGGAAGAGTATGGCATTGAAAAAGGCCTGAAATTAAATGACGAACTGGGGCGTTATTGGCGCATTGCTCAGGCTCGCTGGCAACAGTTTTCAGATCTCAAAAAACGCGATGATCTTGACCACGATGCAGTCGCCAAAGAAAACTGGCTCATTCCTCTTTTTACCCGCGTTCTTGGTTTCCAAATCGAAGAATCCAGGATGATCCAGATTGGTGAACGAACCTTCCCCATTACTCACACCGCCTTTAACGGTGCTGTCCCTTTTGTCCTGACAGCCTCCGAACACTCTCTCGAAAAAGGAGCCCCCCGTTTTGGTGAGGAAGGCCGCAAGCGTTCGCCTGCCGGCCTTCTGCAAGAGTATATCAATGCCGAAGACAGTTGCCTTTGGGCCATTGTCAGTAACGGTCTGACTTTGCGTCTGCTGCGTGACAACCCGGCCATGACCAGGCCCGCTTACGTTGAGGTCGATCTTGAACGTCTGTTTGAAGAAGAACTCTATGTAGATTTTACCGTGCTTTGGCTTCTCTTGCATGCCAGCCGCCTGGAACCCCGCGAAAAAAGCCCGGAAAGCTGCCTTCTCGAACAGTGGCGTAATCAGGGACAAGTTGACGGCGAGCGGGTGCTTGGAGAACTGCGCCATGGTGTGACCAACGCCTTGCGTATAATGGGGACTGGTTTTGTCGCTCATCCAAACAACCAGGAACTTCGGGAAGCAATTAAAGCTGAAATATTAACGACGGATCAGTTTTTTCAGGAACTGCTTCGCCTGATCTATCGTTTTCTCTTCCTGCTCACCACCGAAGATCGTGATATTCTGTTAGATCCCGCCGCTGACAATGTCAGCAAAAAACTTTACAGAGAGGGATACAGCATTTCGGTTCTGAGAGAACGTTCCCGTTTCCGTCGGCATTATGACAATTATGGTGATGGCTGGCAGCAGCTCTGTATCACTTTCGTTGGTTTTGCTACTGGACAGGCCAAACTCGCTCAACCAGCGCTTGGTGGACTCTTCAGTCCAGATCAATGCCCACAATTGGAACAAGCTCAGCTTGCCAATCGCTATCTCTACGATGCCTTGTTCAAGCTCTGCTATTTTGAATCTAAAGGTGTTTTGACCCGAATAAACTATAAGGATATGGACACCGAGGAACTGGGATCGGTCTATGAGTCCTTGCTTGAGTTGATTCCGCAACTGAATGTCAACGGCCAATGGCGTTTTGGCTTCCTGGGGGATGAGGCGGACGAAGAAAACGCCGCCGGTCATGCCCGCAAATTGACTGGTTCCTATTACACCCCTGACTCTTTGGTCCAGGAATTGATCAAATCCGCCTTGGAGCCGGTTGTTGAAGATCGTCTCGAAAAGAACAAGAGTCAGCCGCGTGAGGCATTGCTCGGTATTTCCGTCTGCGACCCTGCCTGCGGTTCCGGTCATTTCCTTCTTGCTGCCGCTCGCCGTCTGGCTGCGGAACTGGCCAGAATTGAAGCGGGTACCGATCAACCAACCGAAGCCAACTATCGCCACGCCCTGCGGGAAGTGGTGAGCCATTGTATTTATGGGGTGGATATCAATCCCTTGGCGGTTGAACTCTGCCGCACTGCCCTTTGGCTGGAAGCCATTGAGCCGGGAAAACCGTTAGGCTTTCTTGATGCCCATATTCGTGTAGGAAATTCTTTGATTGGCATCCTCGACCCGGAACTTCTGAGAAATGGTATTCCTGACAAGGCTTTTCAACCGCTGACGGGAGATGATAAGGGTACAGCCGCAAATTTAAAAAGTCGGAACCGTATCGATGTCCGGCAAAGACAACTTTTTGCTGAACATGAAACCGATTTGGATGCTTGTGCTATTGACTTGGCTGCCATGCCTGAAGAAAGTTTGGAACAGGTCGAACTGAAACGCGATGCATGGTTAACAATGATCCATAATACAGCCTGTCTTAAAGAAAAGCTTCGGGCTGATCTATTTACTGCTGCATTTTTTGGAAGCAAAAACCCTGAAAATAGTCAAAACGTTCCTACTAATGTAGAACTTTCTGCTCCCGACAGAGGAGAATCGCTCCTTGTGCCAATGAAAAAATACATCCAAGAATTGGCTGAGCGATTTCGCTTCTTTCATTGGCATTTGGCCTTCCCAGAGATTTTTGAACTCGGCGGTTTTGATGTTGTTCTAGGGAACCCTCCTTGGGGAAGAATTAAAGTTTCAGAGAATGATTTTTTCGAGTCGCGCTATCCAATTATAAGTAATGAGAAAAAAAAGTCTAATCGAAAAAGTCTTATAGAAAACCTCAATCATCCAAATGCACATGACTGGGAAAAAAAATTATATATGGATTTTCTTGCAGCCAAGCATGAAGCCGAGGCAATAGCGCTATTCTCAAGATGTTCAGGACGTTATCCATTGACCGCATATGGAGACCTTAATCTCTACCCATTATTTTCTGAATTATCACTCTACCTCATTAATCTACAAGGGAGATGCGGGATTGTAGTTAAAACTGGAATTGCAACAGATGATGGGAACAAGGCTTTTTTTGAATATATTGTACGAAAAGAAATGCTATGCAGATTGGTAAGTTTTGTAGAAATTAGAAAAATTTTCAAAGGTGCCAAGAGCCCTGATCCATTTTGCCTGATTGTATTGTCAGCAAAACCAGAGACAGCTGAATTAATGTTCGGTCTTTATAATGTTTCCCAAGCTTCGGATTATCGAAGGGCATTTAAGATGACCTATCAAGATTTTGTAACGGTGAATCCCAACACTCTCACTTGCCCAACTTTTCAGTCTGAAGCCGACGCAAGCCTGGTAAAGAAAATTTATTCATCAGCTGGAGTTTTTATTAATGAAACCAACAGTCAAAATCCATGGAATGCTTGTTTGCATAGAATGTTCGACATGTCTAATGATAGCCACTTGTTTAAAACAGGAAATGATTTTATTTCGGATGGTTTGAGGATTGAGAAGCCTGTTTTTTCTGATACTGAAAATAATAAATGGCTGCCAATTATAGAGGCCAAATTAATCCATCAATTTGATCATCGGTGGGCAAGTTTTGACATCGGATCCGAAAGGGCGAGGGATACGACATTACAAGAAAAGCGATCAAGGGATTTCACTTCTCTTCCCCGTTATTGGGTTAAAAGTGAGGAAATAGAAAATTGGAAAAAAGTTAATGAGTACGACAAACCATATGTTGTGTGTTGGAGAAACAATGCCCGAGTCGTTCTTCAACGTACTTTGATTTCATCAATAATACCATTATACGGTATTGGGAATAGTCTTTCGTTTATTACCTTTCCTAAAGAAACTTCCCCACAACTATTAATAACATTAGCGGCAAACCTAAATTCAATAATTTTAGATTATGTAGTTCGATTAAAACTAGCAGGTCCAAATCTTAATTTTTTCTTTGTCAAACAATTTCCTGTAATTCCCCCTAACCACTATTCCGAAGTTGATATAGCTTATATCATGCCAAGAGCTTTGGAGCTCATCTACACCAATCATGAGCTTGAACCTTTCGCCAAAGACCTCGGTTACGAAGGTGACCCCTTCCCGTTCTCCCCCGAGCGCCGCCTGCAGCTAAGATGTGAACTGGATGCTTATTATGCAAGGCTCTATGGATTGACCCGTGACGAACTGCGTTACATCCTTGATCCGACCAATGTTATGGGAGAAGATTATCCAACAGAAACCTTCCGTGTCCTGAAAAACAAGGAAATGAACGAATTCGGTGAATACCGCACCCAACGCCTTGTTCTCGAAGCCTGGGATGAGTTGTCAGCAACTGAAACTATCAAGAAAGCGGCTCCTGTTGCCGAGTTCAGTCTCTACCCCGATACTGATGCTGATCGGGCAATCTGTGCTGTTGCTCTGGCCCTTGTACAACAAACCGGGGGCATGGGGAGCATGGATCATCTCGATGCACTCATCCTGGCAGCTCGGCCCCAATTATCCAGAGTTTTCCTAAGCAAATCCGAACATCATTTTCTTGATGCGGCGCTGGCTTCATCCCCAAAAGCACTTTGGTCTGACAACAGACTGAATATTCGCTGGAAAGAATGCCGGGACCACTTGGAAGCCCGAAAGGCTATCCTGGTCCGGCATGGAGTAAAAGATCAACCCATCGAAACGGGTTCAGAATTTTCCACTGTGCAGGCAAATTTCCCGGGTCACGTTGACGAGATCGCCGTGGTTGCCCTGAATGCTCTGGCAAAAGTCAAGGAACTGAGAAAATCCAGAGATGCCGCCACTCTGGAGCAAGAAAAAATTCTTAACGTCTTCGATGAGCAACATCGCGCTTATCAACTGGCTGTCTGATTGGGAGGGAGATGAATCTCTTCACGGAACTTATCGCAAACAGGGTGAAATCAGAGCCTGATGTCTGGATCGGCCGAGTGGCAATCTTTGAGCGCCTTACGCCGGAACCCGTGAAGATTCGTGACATACCCTTGTCCAAAGGTTTGAACATCATCTGGGCGGAGGAAACCGAGGATGATGACCCTGTTGCCGAGATTACCGGCCACAGTGCCGGTAAAACCACCTTCTGCCGGTTACTCCGTTATCTGCTCGGAGAAAAGACATTTGGCACCAAGGCCGGAATGGATCTCATCCATCGAGCATTTCCGCAAGGTTATGTCGCAGCCGAGCTGATGGTGCAAAATCGCCATTGGGCGGTTCGACGGCCCTTTGGTGGTGGCCGCTTGTCTTATGTCATGGCCGATGTCAGCATCGAGGAATTGCTTCAGCAGCATGGCCGGTCCGTTTCACAGGAAAGCTACACCAAAGAACTCGGCTTGGATGATTTGGTATCCCGTTTCGAGATTGGGGGGATAGCCCGAACCGGCGGATCCATCCAATGGGGACACTTGCTGGCCTGGTGCACCCGCGATCAGGAAGCCAGATTCCAAAGCATCCATGACTGGCGTTCACCCCGCAGCGAATCAGATGCGCCGGGCTTCCGCTTCCCCAAGTCAGGCCCTTTGTTTGTTATGCGGGCCGCCCTTGGTCTCTTTCTCCCCAACGAGCTGAGTGGCGAGGAAAAACTGGCAACCCTTCAGCGCCGGCAGGAAAAACTTACCAAGGACCTTGACGAGAAGAAGAGAGAACCGGCCTTTCGGGTGAATCTCTATGAACAGGAGCTTCGAGAACAACTGGGAAGGATGTTTCCTGAGATTGACAACCTGGATCAGAGACCGTTCCACTCGGGGAGAATCGACCTCGAAGATCTGAATAGTTTGACCAATCGAGCCACCCGGGATCTGGAAAATTCAATGAAGGCCCTGGAGGAAGAAGAGAAGAGACAGCAGAGCATACTTGATGAAATTGGGGTGGCGGTAAAAGAAAAGGATAAACAGCAGGAAGCGCTTCAGGCCATATTTGATCTTGCAGAAATCAAGGACAAGGAAATTATCAGCGGGATCGAACAGCGGTCTCAGCAAGAGAAAGAACTTAAGAAGACTTTAGACCAAACATGCCCCTACGGCAAGGTTCTGGTGGGAGAATGCAAGCATGTTCTAAGCCGTCAGCAAAATTATTCTATTATAGACATCCATGATGAACGGGCAATGTCTCAATTTGCTGAACAACAAGCCCGCCGAAAGGAAAGACATGAAGCAGAACTGAACCAGCTTAAGACCGAAATAGAGAAGCTGAATAAACAGCAGCAGGAAATAATCACCAAAATTGAAGCAATCAGGAAAGAAAATCGTTCCAAACGGGATCAACACCACGATTTGCGGCGAATTGTCAAAAACCTTACTACCTGGCTTGATGTGCGGGACAAAGCCGGTAGCAGCAAAGAACTCGACAGGATCAGGGAAAAGCTGCTGGAAACCGAGCAAGACATTGCGAAAACGGAAAAGGAACTTGCCAGTCTCCTTTCCCGGCACAGTCAAAATCGAAAGCAATTAACCACCATATTTTCGGCCGCGGTCCGGTCGGTTTTGCTTGCAGGAACTTATGATGGAGAGGTTCGTTTCGCCAACCGCGAATTGGAATTCCGTATTACCCACGGCACGGCAATGACTGGAGAGGCGGTTGAGACCCTTGCCGTCCTTCTTGCCGACGTAAGTTGCCAGATATACAACGCCACAGAGAAAACTGCCATGCTGCCGGGGTTTCTCATGCACGACAGTCCTCGGGAAGCAGACCTCGGCAAACGCCTCTACCATGGATTTATCCGCTTTGTCGCTAAAGTCCAGGAGTTGTATGGCAGAGAGAATTGCCCTTTTCAGTATATCCTCACCACCACAACAGCTCCCCCCAAGGAGCTGCAATCAGAGGAGTATGTCTCCTTACGTCTCAATGCCGCCAAAAGCGACGAACTTCTTTTCCGGTGTAATTTCACAGACTCCCAAAAACAATTGAAGATATGGGGGTTGGGAGGCTGAGATGGAAACTAGGAGGCGTCTTACTTATGGGGGTCGGGTGGGGCCTAAGCAAGTTCAACAGGCCGGCCAAAAAGAATGATATCCCCTGATCTTTCAATATGATCTGGTTGTCAAGAATTACGGTTTCCAGGAATCACCATGAAATGATCGGAGATATGTTTGGGGAAGCAGATTGCCCTGTGAAGAAGGCTCCTGAAACGGAGGCCACAGATTCAGTGATACTCTCAACCGATAAGCTATCGCGTCAAAGTGAAAACGATAGGGTCAACACAAAATTTGTGAGCACCACAAAAGGAAATTTCCTGTCGCTTATATGGTGCGATGCCTGATCAAAGGTTGGTGTTTTTTGTTAGGAGGTGGTGTTAAAAGACGAAGCGCTATTCAAAATATATCATTAAAAAATACACTCTTGTCAAAAAACGGTATTGAAGAGAAATAGATAACTTTTTAAGTAAAGTATAGTCTGGGAATGTTTTTTATAAATTTAGCGATGTTATTTGTACTTATCAATTTCAGAAATTAAGGGCATTTTTTATTGTAAATGATAGCAAAATTGACACTATCAATAACTCCCAAATCAATGGTTAACACCTATATTCTAGTTCAAATGATTAGGTTTACATTCAAAAATGTTTTAAATTTTTCATTCAAAATGATTACACACTTTAGTTTGAGAAAGACTAACAAAAATAAATTATATCAACAATGGGTGATGAAGTTTATTCCGATAATTATATATTACTAATTGTTATTTGATATAGGGGATAATTATGAAAAAATTTATGATTGGGAGTGTTACAATTATTTCATTGCTGTTCGTTTTTCAGCTAATCGGAAATTCTATTGCAGAAAGTAAAATATCTACGCTTGCAAAAAGTCGATATTCGGATCCCAATGGTTATTTCAAAATTGTTCCACCGGATGGGTGGCGCATACAGGAATATCCACAAGATCCTCGAGGAAAGGTCGCCTTTCTTGGTCCTGATGGTGTTGAATTAAGGGTTCTAGCAAAAGGACTTAATTACAATAGTTTTGATGAAATGTTAGATGAAATTAGAGGAATAGAAAAAAAGATCGGAACAAATACTAATATTGAAAAGATCATGTTTTTTGGTAAACCCGCTGTAAAACGAACATTTACTTTCAAAGGCACAAAAATTTTATTTGTTGATTTTATGATAGGTAACACAACACATAACCTCATGTATTCTGCCAAGTCATCAACCAAATTTGGGAAATATCTTTCATTAGCTCAGGAAAGTATAAACACCTATGAACCAACGTTACGTGGTGTTTCCCCAGAAGATGTTAAAAAGCATACCATAGCCAAGTCGTTACGATTATGTGAAATTTTTTTTGAACAGGGTAATTATGATTTAGCCTCGGAATTTATTGAGGAAGGGTTAAACGTGGATCCTAATAACGCTAACCTATTGGAATTTAGAAAAAAAATAGATCAAAAATAAATAATGGAACGATCAATTCCAGCAGTTGTGGCAGTCCTGATCGTTATGTGTGGCTGGGAAATTGCGAACGCTCAGCCCCCTATTCCAACAAGTT
Organism: Desulfatiglandales bacterium; assembly: GCA_963663335.2. Lineage (GTDB taxonomy): Bacteria > Desulfobacterota > DSM-4660 > Desulfatiglandales > Desulfatiglandaceae > NaphS2. Next base: position 3,316,372 of record CAXXLN010000002.1, read on the forward strand.
CGTCGGGTTGAGTTTCTCAGTGCCGGACGGCTGGTACATCACAACCGACAATGAAACAAAGAATCTCATGCCTGACGCGACACAAGAGTGATGGGCCTCGACGACCCACCGACAAAGCAGTGGCGGCTCAGATGCCGTGTATGATGTTGTTACTGATATCGGAGCGACCTATAGCAAGCGACGTCCAAAGCGCGAACCGAAATATCATTTTTCTTGAGCCATCAACGCCAGGAACATTACGAACAAGATACGTTCTGGCGCAGATTGCTTGGGGGTCATGGCCCGAGGCATAAGGAAAAGTCTACCCAATGCTCAAATCTTTGATATAGTTAAACAGAGCCTGGGCGGCGAAGAATTTCACAACCTGAATGTGAGACTACCCATGCAAGGCATCACAGTTCACCAGTCCAAATTGGCATGTATTCGCAACGACTATATCGTCATTCTAAGTGTGAACGCCGACAGAGACAATGGACTGGCATAACTCATTCAAATCGTGGGCAACAATATGCGGCTGACTTCCGCCCCACAGGCCGTGGACAGCAGTCTTGAAGGCGCTTCGTTTAGAAACAAAGCCACTTTAGATTTCCCAAGCTCCTCGGGTTCGGGCAGCAATCCATTTAAGACTATTGGCATCACACTTATGGTGCTTGGTTCTAGAGAAGCGCGCTGATATCCCAAAAATCCAGCCAAAAATCCCAAGTTACCCTACCTAACGAGAAAATGCCAGGTACCATAAATTCGGAAAAAGCAGGTTGATTAGTTTGAGATAGCAGGAACCGCGATATGCCTTTTATCCTCCTCCCCCCTTTTGGGGGGGATAAGAGGGGGGGGGCTGTGCTATAGCCTTATTTTTCAAATACCACCAAGTATCAAAAATAAGGAGAAATAACACATGCCCCATACCTGGAATTCATTAACAACTTTTTTGTCCGATATCACAAGAAAAAATTCAGAGACTATGATTTGCTGCTCCCACTGTGGAAACCGCTATACCTACATAAAATGGGGTTTTTACAGCCGATATTTGTTTAATGACGAATCGATAAAAATTCAGCGATACCGGTGCGATAATGATTTATGCCCTCAAAAAACCTTTTCGATCCTGCCCCATGCTTTTTTGCCGATTGCGCGTGCGTCTTTGTGCATGCTGATGTATGTCCTGAGCATGTATGAACGGGGTCAGTCTATTGCAGACATCGCTAAACATACATGCAGCAAATGGCCCCAGATACAACGGTGGATTAAAAAAGCTATTTTGATCCGGGACTGGCTCCGACAGGAATATAGCGACACCTTGCCTTGTTTTTCACCGGGCACCCGGTGGACCTCCTTTATCCGGGATTTTTCCTGGGCTTTTTACCCGAATCGAGCCCGGTAAAAAGCTACCAACACAAAACGAATATCCTATAAAATCAGTCAGTTTGTTAAATGTTCCTCCGTTGCCACTAACTTTTAACAGCGGAGGTTTGAATGACAGAGCAAAATGACAGAAATCTAGAATTGGCCCTATGGCGTTACTCAATCATCAGCCCACTGTTGCACAGGGATGCCAATGAGCAACCTTTTGGGGAGATGCTTGACTTGGCGTCTTGGAACAAGTACGTCCACCCCAACGGTTCCCATGTCACCCTAAGCGCAGAAACAATCAGGAAATGGCTGTATCGTTATTTACGGACCGGCCTGCCTGGACTTGAGGGCAAAACCAGGTCCGACAGCGGCAAACATCATATCCCGTTTGAAATTTCATCTGAGATGATTGACCTGCGTGTGAAACACCCCAGATGGACTATTGCAAGAATGATCAAGGAACTTGCACAAACCGGTATATGGAACGGCCGTAAGCCGAGCAGATCGGCTCTTTACCGGTTTGCTAAAGCACACAACCTGCAAAGAGATCCCCACATTTATCCGGAACAGGATGTCAGGCCTTTTGCCTTTGACCATTTTGGGCAGTTGTGGATGGCAGATTTTCTCCACGGCCCAAAGTTGTTCAATGGCAGGAAGAAGCAAAAGACCTATCTGCATGCGATCCTGGACGACAGCAGCCGGTTTATTGTTCATGGAGGGTTCTATCTGACCGAATCCGTTGAACCTTTGATTTATGATCTTATGGGGGCGGTCAGACGATTTGGCATCCCTCAACGGTTCTATACCGACAACGGTGCTGCTTATTCCAGCCGTCATTTAAAAATTTTGTGCGCCAGGAACGGAATTGACTTGGTCCATACCCCGCCATACAAACCCCAGGGGAGAGGAAAGGTTGAACGTTTGTTCAGAACCGTCAGGGATCAATTCCTTTGCGACCGGTTCAAGACCTTAACCCAAATCAATAATGCCTTTAAATTGTGGATCAGCAGTTATCATGAAACCATCCACTCCTCACTTTCGTGCTCGCCTTTGCAAAAAAGATTGCAAACCCGGAGCGTATGCCGAGTTCTGCCGCCCTCAATTGATATTGATGCCCTGTTCCGCATGGAACGTCGGTGCAGGGTTTACAACGACTCAACCATCCGGTTCAAAAAGATTCGGTATGAAGTCCCGGAATGCCTGCCGGGTTCCAGGGTCACCATTTATTATATGCCCTGGGACAAAACCTGTGTTTACTATGGCAATGAAATGAAAAAAGCACGCATTCTTGACCTTTCAGCCAATGCAAGACGATTTGAAAACCCAAACCAATAGGAGCATAACATGCTGAATCAAGGAGAATCTCCAGCAGAATTTTTTGATTATAAATATCATCCGTTTGCAGACACTTACCGGTTAAAAACACCATACCTTGGAGAACAGGACAGACGATTCTTTAAAACGGCCTTGTCTCTGATCTCCACCGGAAAAAGCTTTGCCCTGTGTGGTCCCTCAGGCGCCGGCAAATCAACACTGGTACACCACGTCTTATCCCGACTTGATGTCAATTGTTATAAGCCTGCTCTGGTACATTACGGAGGTTTGCAGCGCAACGGGATGCTCAAAGCCATAGCCGATGTGCTGGGTGTGGATACCGACGGTAGAACCGTCCCTTTACTGATCAAACTTCAAAAACAAATTATGCTGATGGCATCTGAAAATCGAAGCATGTTCCCGGTTTTTGCTATTGATGACGCCCACCTGATGGAAAAAGAATCATTGATGGATATCTGCTCCTTAATGTTCAATCCCCACAAGGAGACCGTGGCGGCAAGTTTTATTCTCGTAGGAGACGAAACCTTTTTGAAGAAATTGCAATTACAGATACTGGCGCCGGTCAAAACCCGGCTGACCGGTCTGTTTAATTTGGACACCTTGAATGAAAAAGAAAGTCTTGAGTTCATCAAGTTTAGGCTCTCCAGTGCAAAAGCACCGGAGTCTCTTTTTGAAACGGATGCACTGAGCATAATGTCTTCCCATTGCAGAGGGAACCGACGTCAAATCATGAATATGGGTACTTTGGTTATGACAGAGGCTTTTTACAGGCAAGAAAAAACTATCAGTTCGGAATTAATTTTTAATTGCGATCAGATAGAGATATCTGAGTGAAACGGAGGCATGCGAGAGGGGACTCCGATGCCAAGGGATAACTCAGTGCGGTAGACTGCTGTCTACACGGAACCCGGTGGTTTTTACTGCCGGGTTCCAAATCGTCAAAGACAGCTACAATATCGTGATATTTTTTAGGGATCAGAACGCGACAATCAACAGTCACCCCCTAATTTTTATGTGGTGTAATATCAATTATATAAATCGTAATAGTCTCTTTTTCGACGGAATAAATAACACCATATTGAATATTCAGCCGTGATGAGCGTTTTCCTTCATGCTCTCCTTTTAATTTTTCGTCATGAAAACCTGGAAATCCCCGAAGCTTATCCGGTCCATGCCGAAAAACGATACTTTTCCAGAGTTCGTATTTTTTCACGGCCTGCAACGGTAATTTTTCAAGAACCTTATTTAATTTGCGATGTTCTCGTATATGCCACATTATCAACATTAATAACTTATTATATTTGATAAGGCAAAGAGTAAATGAGAAGCATAATGGCAGTGCCGGTCAAATACCTCGTGTATGTCCGGCATGAGTTGGTGTCAGTGGTCGCCATGTTAATCTGTTGATTTCCAATGAATAGGCGCCAAAAAATTACATTTTACGGCCTTATATTTTCCTATTTCACCCCCAAAAGAGCAATATAGGAAAGAGCTCACGCTTTGCCAAATCCTATATTGCGTGTTTTGGCCCCAAAAACCTCCATATGGCCCCGATTTCAAGGCTTATCACTATTACATATCATTTAATTCCAATAAGTTGGTTTGGCCTGATAATCATATAAAGGGCCTAGAGTCATCAAAAGGGTCGTGATGCTCCAGAACGACATTCAAATAAAGACACCTCCGCAACCACAGCACTTTGTGCTATGGAATAAGGATCAGCAAAATCCATAAATTTAGGAGGTGTCGCAATGGAAACATACGCTGGAATTGATCTTCACTCAAGTAATAATTACATAGGAATCATTGATGGTAACGATAAGCGGCTTTATAGCAAACGGCATGAAAACCGATTGGAAATCGTTTTGAATGCGCTTGCCCCATTCAAAAAGACACTCAAGGGAGTTGTCGTTGAGTCTACCTACAACTGGTACTGGCTCGTCGACGGATTGCAGGAACAGGGGTTCAAGGTACACTTGGCAAATCCTTCTGCAATTCAGACGTACAGTGGGTTGAAGCATACTGACGACAAATGGGATTCGTTCTGGCTGGCCCACCTCTTGCGTTTGGGAATTCTGTCTCAAGGATATATATATCCGAAGGAGCAACGGCCAGTTAGAGATTTGCTTCGTCGACGGCTCTTGTTTGTTAAGCAACGGACGGCTCAGATCTTGAGCCTGCAAAGCATGATTTCAAGAATTCTAGGCCTCGATTTTTCGGGAAATTCCATTAAGGATTTTGACATTGGTTTTATCGAAAAGCTCTTCGATTCTTATCATCATCGATTCACAGCAGAAAAAAACTTGTCAACAATCCATTTTTTAGGCAGCATCATCACGGAAATCGAAACTGAAGTGAAATCTCAAATTCATCTCAGAAAAGACTTTCAGATGCTTTTAACCACGCCGGGTATCGGCACTATCTTGGGACTGACCATCATGCTGGAGGTCGGAGATATTGGGCGTTTTCCCAAAGTCGGCAATTATTCATCTTACTGTCGCTGTGTTGAAAGCAAAAGAACTTCAAATAAAAAGAAAAAAGGAGAAAACAATAGGAAAAACGGAAATAGGTATCTGGCATGGGCCTATGTTGAGGCCGCTCATCATGCCGCAAGGGTCTGTCAGAAAGCTCAAAGATTTTTCCAACGCAAAATGGCCGAATGCAACACGACTCTTGCAACCAAGGCACTGGCTAACAAACTGAGTAAAGCCACATATTACATTATGCGTGATCAAGTGGCCTATGATGTTAACATGCTTTTCCGATAATTGATTTGGGTGCAGCAGTGATCCGTTTTGGGGTCTGGTAATAATCCTTCTGGTCTGATTGGGAACTGCTGCACCCACTACCTGTTATCTATTTTGCTCCGCCCATGCCGATAACCAGGAAGGGGTTGGCTCAAAGCCATATGGTCTGAAATCATATATTTGGAATCGGCATGGCACCGACGATTTTCTGGGGTCCGATTGGACCAGGGGCTATAAGAATAAGGAAGGGTCACTCCGTTTCGAGCTGTTTGGGGGCTCTACACTCCGCGACCCTGACAATTTTAATGGCCTTGAGCCTGATGGGTGACTGAAGCGGGTCAAAAAGACCACGCACAATTCGTAGTCTGAAGTAACGGGTGCGGAACGCAATAATAACAGGGTATTCCGGAGTCCAAGAAAGATCCAGTTGTCAAAGAAAAAATATTTTTATTTTTTTCTGATGGTGGAGTGTGTTTTTATTTGACAAGCCCTTTAATGGGCGACCCCATTCCAAATTCCACATTCCAAACCCATTCCAATCATTCCACCATTTCAACTTTTGACCACTCAGAACAGACCGGCTTCCTGCAGTATTGGTGATAGACCCGTGCATAGCCGTATTCGACCAAGTGCCGGTTCAACACTAGATTGCCGACAGAGACGAGCCCAACGACCCGGCCGTAGCGATCAACGTCTATTTCCTGAACATCAACGATCTTGCCCATCACTTGGGTCGAGGTAAACGCTTTGGCGTTCTCGCCGTGCCACTGTGATTTCTCGGGTGTATCGATGCCATAGAGACGAACCTTGATCCTCTGACTGCCCCTCAAGACCGTTATGGTGTCCCCATCGGCCACGTCGACCACCTTGCCGGACCAGGCGAGACAGAGGGAGGGGGCCAAAAGGACCAAAAGAAAAAGAATCGAGACCTTGTACGGATGTCTGTTCATTTCATTATTTCACAAGAGGTTCCTATTGGGCCTTTCCTCTCCATTAACGCTTCCAAAATGTCCATCACGATATCATGAATCCCAGGGTCTTTGCTGGCCCTGGGACCGGCCACGTTGAGAACTTGTATATCATGTCTATCAATCCATCCCGTAAGTATGTCTGCCGCTATCCATTCATTCATCTGATCAAGGTCAAGGTGGGCCCATGGCCGGCCGTGCTGTTTGGCAAGCTTCCTGATCAATGAGGAACCGCCCGTCAAATTTCCGCGGGAAAAGATAATTGTGCCGTCCGAATCCAGGATGTTCTTTTCCGCGCGTTTCGGGTAGCTGGCCGTGGGCATCTCCTTTAGGTGGTATTTGTCCGGGAGAACGCCGTCCTCAGTTTTCCGGCCCTTGGGTATCCATCCACCATGGGGGATGCCATGAGCAATGGCGAAGTCAAGAGCCGCTTGGTCGGTGCCGGGTTGGCCGCCTGACATGATTTTGGTGATCATGATAACAAGAGACTGGCTGTTATTGCACATTCTGCTGTGGATATGGGGAAGAGATGGTAATTCCCCTTTTCATCCATATCCTCAGAACATAATTAACGAAACCGTCAATAGGCTTCGATCCACAAATAGTGCGTAGCTGCTCGCCTACAACAGTCAGCCGAACCTTGCCTGCATCGAACAAACCGCGTGAACTTTTGAATTCAAGCCTGAAAGGTTGGCCATAATAAACGGCAGTCATTTCTTTTGGGAGATCTTTAAATATAAAGCTTGATAACCCCTCGAATTTTATTAGAGCGATATCATCTAAGTGGCTCAAGGAATTATAGGTGATGCCTGCTTCTTCATAGACTTTATCTTCTATTCCATAAACCAAGGGTGAAATGGGACCTATAAACCACGAGAAACCACAGAGAGAAGTGAATAGTTGCGCTTCGTACTTTTCGATGGTCGCCAATAAATTGACAGCCCGTTTCGAGAACGATCCAGGATTATTGGCTTCGCCTGCAAGAACTTTCGCCCACAATGACTGCATTTCATCATCCGATATTGTCTTGCATTTATCAAAAAAATCTGTGAGCCAATCGCTTTCAATCTTTTCAGGTTCGGCGGAATCCTTAATATCGTGAACTGCCTTTCCAGCAATTTTTTCAATGTTATCTTGTTTTCTTGTCTCTTCAGCAATAAATCGACCAATTGCGCGCCGTTGCAGCTCATCCACCTTGATTTGAGCGCTTGCTTTAATCACTTCCCTTTCAGCCTCCGCTTTAGCAACTCGCTTTATCTGAAAAGGCTTGAAGCAACCTTCAAACAAATCCGACACCCTTTCAATCAAAACAGTGGCAGGCTTCGCCAAATCACCGAGGTTTATCATTGACCAACCATCGTTCATTTTCTTTCCTCGCATTCATCTTTGCCGGTGAACCTGGCAACCAATACCTTATGTTGCCTCACCGCATGGGATCGAGCATCCGTTAGCAGCGGGTGCTGTCAAGAATTTTGTGTGAAATTCTCTTCCGCCAATTTTTTAAAGAATGGCAGGGTCGTAGGCACTTTTCCTATGGGTTTTGATCTCCAGTGGATTTCCATTTTAAGGCAAACGAAAGCCAGGAGTGTATAGCAGGATCTTTCTCCAGCAACGATTTCCATGGGCTTTGTTCGCCGTTTGAATTCTTTATTGACCCGTTCAATGACATTTGTTGTGCGTAAACAGACCCATTCTTCTTTAGGAAACTGCAGATATGTCAGACAGGAATGGAGAGAGTTTTCCATGCATTTGACGGCGGACGGCAGTTCCTGCTTCCACAGTTCCTTGAAGTCATCAAAGAAGGCAAGGGCTTGTTTCTTTGAAGAGGCATAAAAGATGGATCTTACCTCATCTGCAATTTTTTTCTTCAGCTTTTTGGGAACTTTGGCCAGTATGTTTCTCGCAACGTGGACCTGGCATCTTTGCACTTTGGCTGATGTAAATTCCTCTAAGAAGACCTTTTCCAAACCGGGAAGGCCATCCATGATACCTAAGCGAACATGGCTGGGATCCAAACCTCTTCTTTTGATATCTTTAAACAGTTCTCGCCAGACCGGAGCCGATTCCTTGTTGCCTGCCTGCAAGGCCAACACCGTCCGATGTCCTTCTTCCGTAACCCCTACCACCACCAGAACGGGAACCTTTTCTACCGATCCATCAATCCGCATGGAGAAAAGGGTGCCATCTATGTACATGTATTTAATGGGTTCTGAAGACAAATCCCGCTCACGCCATGCCTCTACCGCCTGGGTCAGCTCTCTGCTGGCGTTGCTGACTTCCATCGGTGAAAGTTTCCGGCCAACGAGGGTTTCAGACATCATGGAAAGGGTCCGGGTACTCACCCCGCTAAGGAACATGACACAGAGGTCTTTGCGAATAGCATCTTCATATTGCCTGCTGCGAGGGATTACATGCGTCTGAAATTCGTTGCTTCTATCCCGGGGAACCTTTACGGCAACCTCTCCAATCCCTTTCATGGTGAACTTTCGACCATAAGAACCATTTCGGTGATTATTACGGCCTTCCAGTCGTTCGTAAGGGCCTCGGCCAAGGAAGCCCGTCAACTCCGTCTCCATCAGCTCAGAGAGGTATTGCCCGACACTCTCTTTCACATTTGTTCGGATTACTTCAAAAAGAGTCTCTGGTTCCTGACGGATTCCGTTGATCAACTCCATAACCTCTGGTACTGTGATTTCCATCTTCATTGGCGCTTCTCCTTTCTTTTTGGATGTCTAGGTAAACACCCTTATAAAGGAAAAGCGCCTTTTTTTCGACAAAGCAAAAATTCACACAAAAAATTTTACACTACCAAAAATCTCGTTCTTCTATTGTTGCCATTGGGCTCTCCTGACTGCTAACAATCTTTAGATAGTTTCTCTATAAACACCCTGTCGTCAAGATCGCGTTATAACACCCCTTAGCAAAACGCTGTAAATCACACATAATTGCACGGGGTTAAAATAGATTCCGCCGATCCTTCGGGGGATATATGGTTTCTGCATAACACGACACGCAATCGTCCCATTAAAGAAAGCGCATACAAAACCACAGTGAGGAACTGAACGCTTGCACCTTCCATCCCATCATATCGGCTCCTTTGGAATGATATTTTGTTTATGAGACGAGCGGCCCACCCAGGGAGGCCCCAGAAATAACGAAATGCACCAAATAACTTAGAACAGAACATGCGACTGATGTCAACGATGAGCGATTGATTGCAGAACAGTTACCTTTTTGGCCAAGATATCTCTGTTTCCCTTTTTATTTCAGCTTGTTCAATGCACCTGAAAAGCAAGTTGGTTTTTGGGGGAAAATGTGCTTTTGGGTGATCTTCTGGAAAGCCGTATACACAATTACCCTTTTTGAGGACGGTGTCATGCTACCGGGATACAGCCTAAGCACTGGAAGAGCTTTTTCTTCTGGTTGGTCAATCCTGAACACAACACGGTTCTGGTATTGGGTGGTGGGAATTTTGTGGGGTACGGTGTTGGGTATGGATTTTTGATATGATGGCAAGGCCATGAATGGCTCATTTACTCCTTTACTCCTTTGAGGTGGGAAATAGGGTGGGAAACTGGCTTTCAACCCAACAAAAAAGGGCTTACGAAATCAACGTAAGCCCTTGAAATGACTACTGGTAGTCCCAACGGGAATCGAACCCGTGTCTCCGGCGTGAGAGGCCGATATCCTAGACCGCTAGACGATGGGACCAGATAAGTGGCTGGGGGACGAGGATTCGAACCTCACCCGCCCTTTGAAAAGCCTCATTATAAGCGGCTTTCTGAGAGTATATAACAGAATTGCAAGCGTCAGTCAACTGCAAAATAGCTGAATACGTCCTATGGCTATGGGGAATGCAGGGCTGAGAGTATTTTGTAGGATTTATGCGATTGATCGTGATAATTGGTTTTTAACCTGGCCCAACTCCTCAATTCTACGTTTTGGGTCCCTGACGTACGTTGGAGGTATAGCCAGCTGGTGTCATCCAAAAAACGGGCAGTTCCAGCATCTCTCAACCCTCAAACCGCCACCCTTCCAATGAGGATATCACAGGCACTCGGTTGCGAGAAATCGTTTGGGATATCCCTTTTGATCAAGATGAAATCGTTGTATCTTGAAAGGACACCTTAGGTTTTCGGATCCAAGAGATTTTGTGGCTATCTGTCAGCTTGAGAAAATCGCGTGATATCAAATTGATGGCCGAACTTAAGGTAGTCTTGATTCTTTGCTTACGGGTGGCAAAAAAATCGCCCTAATCGACAAGAGCGGAGGCTGTCGGCAAAGCCAAGGTGAAGAACGCCCTGACCGTGGCCACAATCGGAATCAACAAGAACCAAAACCGCATTATGCCACCATCCATGGTGGTCATGAGCATGTCCTCGCCTTCCTCCAGTTTCTTTTCAACAAAGTCGAAGGGCAAGATGACTGCTCCATCAGGAGAAAAGCTTACTGGGAAGGCAGACGCACCAGGCGAAAGCCAACCGCGTAATATTGAAAGTCCGATCCGGCTTTGTTTCGATACGCCGAACGGCAACTCTTGGCCCAGTTAAGCCAGCTGCCGCCGCGGATGACACGTTTGGCACTCTTGCTGTTCTCGCAGAGGGGATCGACGCGGGGGCTGTTTGCGTAATAGCTGACATCATACCAGTCCTGACACCATTCCCACACATTGCCCGCCATATCATACAAACCGAAAGCGTTTGGCGAAAAGCTGCCCACCGGCGCAGTCTGATTGCGGTATTCGCCGCCGGGACAATCCGAATAGGGGAAATTGCCGTTATAATTGGCGTGGTCTGCAGCAATGCAGGCCCCCGTATAAAAAGTCGTGCCTGTCCCGCCCCTGCAGGCATACTCCCACTGGGCCTCGGTCGGCAGGCTGAAGTCGTTGCCCGGCGACAGGGTTTCAAGCCGGGTGATAAAATCCTGACAGTCCTTCCATGAGACCACTTCCACTGGATACTCGTCTCCAAGATTGAAGCAGGCCGGATTTACGCCCATCACCTTTTTCCACTGCCCCTGGGTCACTTCGTACTTGCCCATCCAGAAGCCTTTGCTCAGGGTCACGCCGTGCTGAGGCTTTTCGTCATAGTATTTTGGTGTTTCCGCATCAGGGCTGCCCATGGTGAATTTCCCTGACGGCACCCAGACAAACTCCATGCCCGTTGCCGGGTCGGTCCATGTGCTCGCCTGTGAATCGTTTGAATCACTGCTGCATGACGTCATACAAAAAAGACCGACAACAAAAATAATACCCGCGGATATTCGATATGTCCTTTTGCTATTCATGGGATCCTTCCTTGATCGAAATGATTGAAAATGACCGTCCTTCGAGCATCACACCGGACTACCTATAAGAACCTTCTACATTTTGCCACTGTTCTACCTCAAAAGAAGCTTTCACGACCTTCAATTCAGATCGACGCAATACCAATTATCTTGATCATATAAAAACGGGCCTTTCGGGAAAGAATACGATCCGCTCCAGGTGGTGGAAACGCTGTCTATGAACCCAAAATGAAACCAGAGCTCAATGCTCCCTGCCTTGGCATCCATGTGTACCTCCATGACAATTCCATCACGGTTTACAGCACATGTGGGACGCTCCCCGCCCCCCAGATAATTGGTATAGGTTTTCACCCCTACGTTGCTGGTAATGGAGTAAATTTTATAGCTATCTCCGGTCCAATAATCGATCGAAGCAAATATGTCGCCAATCGCAGAGCAAACCTTTTGAGCGTTGCCAGACATGACCTCGGAAGACTTTTTAAAATAATCGGCAATCTTTTCCCAATCGCTCTCCTCATAAATCGGAAAAACGCCGATATAGTAATTACCAGAGTGATCCGTTGCCGCCAAGCGGGAGATAAACGAAGAACCCCCAGGCGTAGTCATAACCGGGTTAGGACCACCTCTATCAGTGTAATAAAACGAATTATTCGCGCCATCAGAGTCAGTCGTAAAATAGGAAAAACCACCTTCACACCCCCCCCAGTTTTTTAAATAGTAAATGACATCTCCCCAGCTACCCGCATAACCGACGCTTCCTCCATGAACCCAACCACCCCAGGGACCTTTAACACCCCATTTGTTGTAAGTATCCGAGCATCCATTTGTGCCCCAAAGATCAATCGTCTCAAACACATTTCCGAGATCGAAACCGGTGCTCACGGTTGCTCTCCCGGTATCCCCTTTGAGATCTGACAGACGCCACTGCTGAGAGGTATATCGAGTATTCGTCATTTTTTGCCCACAACAAATTTTACCTAAAGAAGGACAACAACAATTGCTGGGCAGATCCACCAAATCAAAATCCAGGTATCTCAGAGTAAAGGATGGATTTTCAGCGCCTTCGATGTAGTGGTAATCCACCAGAACCGGTCCCCAAAGATGTTCAGGCAATCCGTTTTTGGCTCCAGTCAAACGGTGTGCGGTGTTCCAGGTGATGGACTTTGGCACGAAATTCCAAGGCTGGGTGGTTTCAATTGTACCCGTTACGCACCAGATATCATTGTTTCCAGAACTACCCGGAAACAGAATCACAACATTCAGCCCAGACAAGGCCACGCTCGTCCAGGGCGTTTGAAAATCAGAATCAGTCATGTTCCAGGCTTGAGCAGGAACCTGATCGTTTTGCACGAGGCACAACCTACCCGAAGACTCCCCTTCACCGGAAATGGTCCCCAGATTGAACCATAGATTGTTGGTTCCTGTATCACCCGCGATATGAACCTCGACAAATGTGCCACGGTCGTTGATGGCCACTGACTGATGCTTGCCGTTTTGTGAAGCAAAGCCAATCGCCGCTGTCGCAATCACCGACAATACAACTACAGCAAAGCCCAACCAGGTTTTACGTGCGCCATTCATGAGTGCCTCCTTACTTAGAACTTTGGTCGATAAAACTAAAGTAGAGTTTAGTAGAAATAATAAGACAGAGCAACACCAAAGAACCCATCCATGAAGAGTTGGTTCGTCCTTGTCTTAAGGTAAAATCCGAATTTTAGAATATTTCGAGGCACCAAGGCTGTGATAAATTTACCTCCCTGGAAAGAGTGGTTTCCTCGAATTTGAAAATATTTCAGCCGCCCTCCTGCCTCACCTTATATAGCAAGACACCAAATATTGTAAAGATCGGAAAAGCTGTGATATCATCAAACCAGAATGCTTGAGCGAACGCTGAGATTGATTCCATCTCTCAGAGTCGGTCGCTCTGGGTATATATTGAGTTATGTTGCGAGTGGGTCTAACCCCCCTGAAAAAACGTTTATTTTCGCCTTCGGAACGGGATGTCCAGATTCACCAATAAAAGCAATAGTTTATCAAACATTTTGAAAAATCTGTCTCTCCAACAGGCAACATAATATTTTTATCTTAATCGCACCTCTCCGTAAAGGGCTATTGTTTGCATGCCCCCGCTACAGGCTATCGAGCCAAGCCATCAAATCCCCCTCGTTTTCCCATTGGAGTAACGCATCTATCTTGGAATCGTCCGTTAAGACCGATTTCATATGTTCGATAAATTCCTTCTGGATGTGCCGCCTTCGATCCAGATCCAGATGCAGATAGATCGTGGTGGACTGGATGATGTCATGCCCCAGATGATGCTGGATGTCTGTAATGGGATACCCGTTATGAAGCATGTCAACGGCTTTGCTATGGCGAAAACTATGGACGGGATTAATGTACCGCAACCGCTTTTCAGGAAGCGCCTTGCGAAGGTATTTCCTGCAAATACGATAGATACCATGGCGGGTGAATGTCTCACCCCGTTGATTGATAAAGAGCCGGTTCTCAAACATGGGCCTTGGGGTTTGTCTGTATTTCCGAATATACAACTGAAGCAGATGACAGGTTTTGGGCTCAAGCTTTATGAGCCGAAAACGGTTGCCCTTTCCCAGGATACTGAGCGTTTTTTGAATGGAATTAAAATAATCGAGTTTCAGGGTTGTGATTTCACTGGCCCTGGCACCGGAATCGTAGAGGAGATGGAGCAGCGTGTAATCCCTGAACCCTTCTTTTCGTTTTAAATCAACCGCCCGAAAAACCCGTGGTATCTCATCCTGGTAAAGAAACCCGATAAGGCCCCTCTGCTCCCGTTTCTGGGGAATATTGAGAATGGCGTTTACGACCCCTTGTTGATGTGGATGTATGAAGCGAATCATTTTGGCAAAGGATTTCAGCGCCGCAAGCCGATGATTCCGGGTTTTGGCCCCATTTTTCCGATTGCTTTGAAGATTTTCAAGGAAAGAAACGATCAGTTCCGTTTTAATATGTTCCACACGAAGCGACCTGACCTTGATGCCATAAAACGATGCCGCAAAGGGAAGAAAAAGCCTGAAGGCATCCCGGTAGGACTTTATGGTCTGTTGGCTGACCCCCCGGATGGAAGGCAGGTATTGATCAAAAAACTGATGCACCAGGGGGGGCAAGTTTCATTTGTTTACTCTTTGCCAAAGACAAAAATCAACGAGATTTTTGCGACTCATGGCATCTGAAACCCGGAGATAAACACTGGTGCAGATGTAATCCGTGTGCCCCAGATAAGCGGCCAGTATGGGTAAAGCGTTTTGGGCGGAGCCACCTGTTTTCTTGATTCTGTTGAGTGTATTAACGGCAAAAGAATGACGCAGGGAATGGGGGGTGGGTCCGTTGAAACTCACATTGCCCAGAACTCTTCTGGGCTGCTTTAGACCCATGTCACTCACCGCTTTATGAAACACGGCCCGAATAGTGTTGCCACTCAGACATCTCTCTTCTCTGCCGGCAAACAGGTAGGGGTTCTTATCGTTTGGGCGAAGTCTTTGGCGGACAGCGAGATAGTTTTCGATTTCTGCCACAACTTTTTTGGGAATCGGAATAATTCTGTCTTTTCCGAACTTGGTCCTTTCAATATACAGGGTGGCATCATCCCGGCGGTAGTTGCACCGCAACAGTTTGATGGGTTCAGAGATCCTTGTTCCGCACCGGGCCATGACCAGCACCACCATATAAATGGTCAGGTCTGTCAAAAAACACCTGCGGGTCGTTCGAATGCTTGTGGAAACCGATTTCAACAACTGTTCGATTTGATCGGGAGAGAAAACGAAAGGCACAACAACGTTTTTTTTAAGCCTCGGAATATCCCGTAAGGGATTATGGTCCACATAACCACGACCAACAAGAAAATGGAAGAAGCCCCTAATCGAGGAAAAAATGGCGTTGATACTCCGCGCTTCCAGCGTGAGTCCTGCTCTCATTTCAAGGAAAAAAGACGGTGTAAAAGAATGCCACCCAGCTTCTGTTTTCCGAAGATAATCATCAAAAACCAGAAGATGGTACCGGGCAGGCATCGTTTTATAACCGAGGCTTTTACGACGATACTGAAGGTAATGCTCTATTTCAGAGGCAAGAAAGCTTTTAAAGGGTCTCATCGAGCAACACCTTTCTCATCAGTTCGATATGGATGTGAAGATACCGCTGAGTGCACCGAATGTTCTGATGCCCCAGCATTTCCTTGATCTCATAAATGGACCGGCCGAGAACCAGCAACCCCTGTGCATAGCTGTGCCTGAGCCAGTATGCGCTGGAAGACAATCCGGCTTCCTTCATGGCTTTTGAGATATGAACACCAACCAAATTGGGGGTCATGGGCCTATAGGCCCTGTCGCAGGTCAAAAATAGTTCTCTGCAATCGCTTTCAGGCCGGGCCTTATGGACATAAACCGCAATGGCTTTAAGGGTCTTATGGGGGATGGGCAGCACAACGGGATTGCTATTTTTCCTGCTGCTGATGGTGATTTCTCTTTCTTGAAACGATATGTCATCCAGGGTGATGCGACTGATCTCATCGGGTCTCAAGCCCAACGAGTAGGCCAAAACCGTCATGGCGTAGGTTCGAATCTGTGCCGGCGTCTCCAGACTGAGGCTTTCAAAGAGTCTCTTGATTTCCTTCGGCCGCAGAAATTTTGGCGGTCTTAATTGGTTGAACACCCGGGGACTCACCACACCATAAGACAGGTCTTTTCCGGTAATTTTTTCGTTAAACAGGTAGCTTAAAAATTTTCTAAGTTTACCTCGATAAACCGTTCGGGTCTGGATGGAAAAGGATTTGAGAAAATCGGCCTGAAAAGCATCAATATGCTCGATCTTCAAACCGGAAAGTGCGATTTGATGCTGTTCAAGATAGAGATGAAATGAAGCCAGGACCCGTCTTGTGGCTTTGGCATTCTTGCTGGAAATAGCCTGGCCTTCACGGATGCAAAAGAGATGCTTCTCGTAAATATCGGGGAGGCGAATCTGGTGATTTTGAACCAGGTGGGGCGCCATCCGGTCTTTCCCACACGCTCTGATATCCTCTGTTCCCATTTCAGATCTCCCCAATAGACTGCCGGATAAGGCTCTCTATTTTCAAACTGCCGTGGTTTTGCCGGTGCTTTCTTTGGCCCGGTTCTTTGGGTAAATGGAGTACCTGGAAAAGGGTGCCGTCAAAGGCAATCAAATCCCTTTTTATCAGTGAGTCCCTGGCTTCGATGTACGCATCCGCGGTGATCTTCAGAAATGTGCAGATGGTGTCATAGGAATAAAAGGAAATGCCGTTTCGATCTGAAGCCAGAACGAGAAAGAAATACAACAGAATTTCTTTTTGATCCAAATCGGCCAAAAAGCCATCCGTCAGGAATCGGTGGGGAATGAAGCTGAAGCCGCCTTGAATACGTCTGACCCGGTCTTTGTCCAGGATTCTTTTCTTGATCATGATTGCCCCCGCTGTTTTTGGGGAAAATCATAGAAAAACAGTCCCGTCAGAGTCGATCACGTCTTGAACACTTCTTTCGGGGTAGTCGTCCTGTTTGGCTAGTTTTTCCAGTAATTTGTGCATTTATCACGTCTTGAAAACGCAAAAGGATTAGTTGCGCCATATATTCCATGATTACAAGAGTTTGCACGCCGATAACGTCTTGAACAAAGCTTTTGGGGAGTCCGGTCTTCAGACCCCTGAGGGCCACCCAAACTCCCCCACCTGTGGCCACCTCAAAATCCCCCACCCAGCGAGTCTGATTTTCCAGTAGAGATTGCTGAAAAAGGCGACAGAACGTAACTACTCTCATTTGTGTAATTTATGAATGGGAGAAGAAAGGATGAACGTTTTGAAGCCGAATTTGAAAGCAACCGTCATAACGTTACTGGAAAAGGGAATCAGTCAACGAGAGATCAAGCGAAAAACCGGGATTGATCGTAAGACCATTCGAAGATATGAGCATCTATGCCGTTTGGGTGAAACTGAAGTCAATGATCATTCAAAATCCCCCACCTTAGAAGGGGTGGCCACCGGCTCTTTTGCTCAAAATCCCCCACGCCGGCCACCGGCTATTGGGGACCCTCTTCCGACTTGTTCTGCCTGTGAGCCGTATCGAAAGTGGATCGAAGAACAACTGAGCCTTGGGCGAAACGCTATGTCCATCTATCAGGATCTGGTGGAATTGTTCGGTTTTACGCATCAGTACAACAGCGTAAAGCGTTTCGTGCGAAGGCTTAGAAAAAAAGACCCTCACCAGTATGACCGCCTGGAATTTCCTCCCGGAGAGGAGGCTCAGGTTGACTATGGTGCAGGAGCGCCAACGCTTCATAACAGCGGTAAATATCGAAAACCTCGGCTTTTTGTCATGGTGTTGAAATACTCCGGGCGGGCCTTCCGGAAAGTGGTATGGAAATCGAGCAGCGAAACGTGGTGCAAACTGCATGAGGAAGCATTCTGGTATTTTGGAGGATGTCCCCAATATGTAACCCTCGACAATCTAAAAGAGGGCGTCATCAAAGCGGATATTTATGACCCCGAGCTCAACGTGCTGTATGCGGCGATGTTGTCACATTATGACGTTGCGGCGGATCCGGCACGAGTGAAAGATCCCAATCGAAAGGGGACAGTGGAAAATGGGGTCAAGTACACTCAGAATACCGCTTTGAAAGGCCGGAAATTCCAGTGTATTGAAGCTCAGAATGACTGGCTTATGCATTGGGAGAATCGCTGGGCGGCACCTCGGATTCATGGCCGAGCCAAAAGACAGGTTGAGAAAATGTTCCAGGAAGAAAAGTCCTTTCTTTTGCCATTGCCCCTTATGCCGTTTGCATATTTTCGCCAGGAAACCCGAACAGTTTACGATGACGGTACCATACAGTTGGACAGTTGCTACTACGCCGCCAATCCGGCTCCTTTGAACAGCAAAGTGGTGGTAAGGGTCTACGACAAAGAGATCGAAATCCTGGATCCGAAAAGGATGGAGATCATTCGTCGCCATCTCAAGGGCCGGCGGCCAGGGTCCCTGATGATGGAACCCGGGGAGAGGATATTCAATCCCTCCCGCCAAACGGACCAATTGCTGGCCCGGGCCGAGGCCATCGGCCCCAATACCTTCTCTTTATGTGAAACGTGGTTTAACGAGGAAGGCCGAAGCGGTCAGCGCCGAATGTATGGCCTGATCAATCTGGTCCGGCAGTACCCGGCCCGGTACGTGGAGAAAGCGGCCAAAATAGCAAAAGCAAACGATTTGAAAAGCTCCAAAGCATTGCGGTCCATGGTGAAACGTATGGCAGACGATGAAAGAAAGACAGAACGTCTCACCCAGGAGCACCCGTTGATTCGGCCGGGAGAAGACTATGCGGTTTTCTGGGATCAACATGCTGCCGGGGGATCATCCCCTCAAGAACCCATTGCTTCCGAGTCAAAAACTCGGGTGCAACTGCCGCAGATCTGGGAACAGGCCAGCTGGCATGAGGTCATAAAGGTTTTTGGACTGGAAGTGGACCCTAAAAGAAGCCGCCGGGACAATGAGATCTGGATCAAATCGCCTTTTACACACGAAGAGAAGGCATCGATGCACGTCAGTTTGTCGGAGAACATCTTCAAGGATTTCAGCAGCGGCAAAGGAGGCGGCATCATGCAGTTCTGCCGGGAGATGCTGTATCAAAAAGGCCGGGAAATGACCATGTTCGAGGTGGCCCGGTGGATGGTTTCCGAAGGGATTTCCAGCGCAAATCATTCAGCTATGGTTGGTCAGAGCAAGCAAATAACAAAAACGGGAACGAACCCAGCCATCAAGATCGATTTACGTCGGTATTTGAGAACCGATCATCCGGAGTTAGGCCGCCGGGGTATATCAAACGCCACCTGCCGGTATTTGGGATGTGGGTTTCTACCCCAGCGATCAGCAAAAAAGGGTTCCCCGCTAAACTCCCGGCTGGTGTTTCAGGTCCGTGGCATCAAAGAAAACGGGCACGGTCCTCAGCCGATCATTGTGAGCCACACCGGACGGGCACTGAGTCTGGAACAGGAAAATCGCATTGGGAAATACTGGAGTTATCCATTTAAAAAGGGCTTCGAGATCTATAACCAGGATCACATCCTGATGGATGAAGAGGCTTGTCGTCAAACAAATATGTTTGGTTTGATCCTGACGGAGGGGTTTTTCGATGTGGCCAAGCTCGTGGAAGCCGGTTGCCGAAATGCCGTCGCACTCATGGGAAGCACCATCTCCGTGGAACAGATTGAGCGCCTGCTATGGATCCATACACGGGTTCAGTTTCCTCGCATCGTGTTGTTTCTGGACCGGGATTCAGCCGGAAAAAACGCCACTTTGCAAGTAAGGGAACAGCTTTCCAGACACGGCCTGTCTGTCAGTGTTTTTGACTGGGATCAGAGGGTTTCCTTCAACGGTCGGGAACCCCAGCACATTACAGAATCCATAAAGGACCCGGCGGATATGCCTGTGGAACAGCTGCGAGTGCTGCGCAGTCAGGGGATGCTTTAAACAAAATGATGAAAAAGGAGAAACCATGAACATGTCACCTGCTGAAATGGAAAAATACCTCAAAGCCCTTCGCCTTCATGGCATGATCGCCACTCTGGATACCCGGATTGTCCAGGCCAATCAGGGCGGTTCTTTCACGGAAGTCTTTGCCTGCCTCATTCAGGACGAATTGGATTACCGAAAAAGTCGTCTCACCCAAACGCGTCTCAAGGCATCCGGTCTCACGGAACAACCCACCCTTACGGAGTTCGATTGGGGGTTCAACCCGAAGCTCCCCAAAATGGAAATCTATGAACTGGTGAGCGGGAAATTCATTCGAGACGGCCATGATGCTCTATTAATCGGATCGCCGGGAACAGGAAAAAGCCACATCGCCAAAACGGTCGCTAACGCTGCCATTCTCGCGGGATACAAAGTGGTTTACCGGGAAGCGCACACCTTTTTTGAGGACTTTTTCGAAGCCACGCAGCTCAAAAGGCGGAAAAAGATCAGCAAGCTCAGGACTCCTTACCTCCAGGAAAATCAAATGGCACCTTGTCTGGGATTTGAGCTGGAAAAACCCCCTATTTGATAGACAAGTTGCATGTCAGTGCCGGGGTATTTTACCTTGGCATGATTGAGATGTTCAAACAGCTGTTCAAGGGCTCTATTGGCCGCCGGTCTAGAAGCGTTGTGCACCCTTACATTCAGGCGATTTTTTTCAGGTTCGGGAAGGATATCGGCTTCTGTCACAAAGAGATCCTGAAGCAGACGGCGAGCTGTACTTGGGTTCACTGTGGGACCGCTAATCAATCCCAACATTGCTGTTTCAGCACGATAAGCAATCATTCGGATGGTGTCCATCAGGCGCTTCCTTCCCGGAAGTAACCGCAAAAACTTGTCTTTGTGTTCAAGCGCACCCCATGTAATATGCGTTGGTGTTTCTTTGAGCTCTGCTTTTAGTTTCTCCAGTTGATGTTCGTAGTTTTCGATCTCCTCTAACAGATCGGCCTTTTTCTTGAGCCACTTCCCAAACTTGACGGGCTTTTCTTCGGTTTCAGGATGAAGTGTTAACTCCGCAAAACGAGCACGCCGATATCGAAGCTTGTTCTGCAAGGAGTTCCGGGATCGATTCAACTCTCGCCAAGCAGGATTCACCACCTTTTCGGTCTCAGGAAACTCAGTGGTTCCATATTCCAAAACAACATCAATATCAAAATGTTGCATCATGTAGTTGAAAAAGTTTTCCTGAGACCATCGGCTGAACATGCGGGCTGCCAGTTGGGTATGAGGCAGGTCGAAGGCCGTGCTGACAAGACTGGTCTGGTGACCTGACTCCGTCAGTTTGCGGACCTCTCTCATCCAGATGGCATTTTTGCCGGAACCCACATAACTGCCCAGTTCGCAAAGATGCATATCTATGACTTCACCGGCCGGCATGGCGACTTGGTGATTGCTGAACCACTCTTCCGGCCAGGGGGCTCCCGGATGCTTGTGATAGGTCAGACAGCCGATACGATGGTTGCGCCACATTTCAGCAAAAAACGATGGACTGTAGCCTCCCCGGTCAAAAACCAGAATAAATCGACATAACCATGGGTTTTCATCCAATTCCTGATCGCTTGGTTGACCGGGAACGTCATTGAGCAACCGGGGGACAATGTCTTTCCTTAACGTTTCCAGTAATCCCGGATCGATGGTTTTTTCGATCACAAAAAACGGACGGCCGATAGAATCATTGACCCAGTAATCGGTGATACCTCTCAAACAAAGGCGCTCACGGGAAACGTAACGACGAGGCAGTTGCGTCAAACCACCGTTGTAGACACGCACATGTCCGTCGATATAAAGAGCACCCACTGATTCAGGTTCCAATTCCATCCAGTATTTGCCCAAATGGGCGGCCCAGCGCTCTGCACCGTCATTGGCACTCAATTCACTCATTTTCTTGCGCAGACAACGGACTTCGGGAATTCGATCCAACCCCAGCAGTTTTCCAAATTCTCCAGGGGCATGTCCTCGAAGTTTTTCTGTTGTCTTAATTCTGCACAAAGCCATCAGCGCAAGGAGGAGCAGCACATGATAAATCGTATAGTAACCGCTAACCATACCTAGAAACTGCTCTGCCCCATGCAGCAAACCATTGGCCAGAAGTGCTGGAATCGCACACAGAACACCCCCTTTGGGGACATCCAGGCAGGATTCAAAATGAATCGTGGCTCCCATAGATTTCCCCAAGGATGCCAGAACTCGCTCCTCAACCCGGGTACAGGCAACTCCCATACCTTCAGAAGCCGCTCTATCTACAACGGTACGCGACGACTTACTGATGACGGTCTCCTGAGTCCCGGGTTCCGATAACCGACCTGCGCCTATCGCTTTGCGAATGGTGTCATACTTAACATTCAACTCCGAAGAAACATCAACCCTGCTGTAACCCTCATCAAGCAAGCCTTGCGCTTTTTCAATCACTTCCGGGGTCAATACATTACCACCCCGACGTCCAGGACGTTTCTTGAAAAAGGCTTCAATGCCACCTTTCCGAAGTTTATTTACCGATCGAATAACACTGTTCTTGCTTACGCCGAAGGTCTTTATTATCTGGATCTGACGACAAGCGCCTGCTTCAATCAGCTGACCAGTAATTATCTTGAAGAGTAGATGGTCTGTTTTCTCATGGCTAAAAATCGGATAAGTGCCAACAAAATATGTCCACCGATCTTCATCACGGTAGACACTTACCAACTGGTTGATTTCTGTTGCTCCTTTTGGGATTATGGGTAATATCAGCTGTGGCATGGTACCTTTCCTTTCTTTTTTTATCAGAAATATCATGCAAAAGGTGCCATGCCTACTTTCCGGTTGCAACTACTTTTTTGGATTCATCAAGAAGACGTCAACTATATGAAATTAAGAGGGGTTTTTGCACGCCTTCCTTGAAAAAACCTAAGCAGAGATCAAGAGTCCTGAAGCTCTTCTCTGAAACGGATCTTCTGGTTATCGATGATTTGTTTTTGCGAAAAAAACTGCCGGAACAAGCTGCTGACGATCTACTGGAGATCATTCTAAATCGCTACTCCGCAAGAAAAAGTACGCTCCTTACCTCAAATCGACTGGTCGAAGACTGGGGAAAGCTTCTCTTAGACAATACAGCCTCTTCGGTGATGCTCGATCGCCTGCTCCACCACGGGCATCTCCTGAAGTTTGAGGGGAAAAGCTACCGCCTCAAAGAGGCGGCATTGAGGCTGTCCCAAATCAAACAAAAAAAACAGGATGAAAAAGGAAAGAATATAGACCTTTTTAAAGAAGATTAGTAAACTGAAATTGTCCTGTCGCCGGGGGATTTTGACCCGGCCACAAGTGGGGGATTTTCAAGTGGCCATCCAGGTCAGACGGCTTTTGAGCTGGGCCTCCTTGTTTTTCGAATCAAGCTTCTTTTGCAGATAGTTGCTTTTGAAGTAATCTCCGTTTCGGTGATTCCACTCCGCACATTTCCGTCGATGCCGTTCATTTTTGCACCCGGGATCACCACAGGTTCGTTGTCGGTTTTTCAGTCTCGGATGGGGCGTGAACCACCGCCGGCAAATACAGCAAGGTCGCTTTTTTGTGTATCCCTGACTGCCCATGGCTTCCCCCTGTCTGGTTAAATTAACAGGACGCAATCCAAGTAACATTGATCAGGATACACGACTGTTTGCCGGGGATTCCACTGAACATGCCAAGGGCGGCGTAAGCCGGTAAGGAATAAAACGGAATGAAAGAATCAGAAGAATGAGAAGGATTATGGAAATACTCTTTTGGAATCAAATGGAGGGAATGAAATACTCACAACAATAACCGAACCCGCAACATAAATTGAGATTATATGGAATAGCCCTGCATGTCAAAAATAAGCCATATGGGCCTACAATATCGGGAAATGTGGCAGAATGCGTGAACAACTTTCCCTACCCATGTCGGTCAGAACCAAGCAACAATACCAGAACAATCTTGCCGACTATTTCAAAGATGCCGTTTTCTGTAAAACCCTAAATGGCGTCTTTCAGGTTTTTCCCCGCTTTGAACTTAACGGTATTTGATGCTTTGATCTTAATTGCTTCACCGTTCTGGGGATTACGACCACTGCGGGCTTTACGGCGGACTTTTGAAAATGTGCCAAATCCAACCAGCGTGACCTTTCCGTCCTTTTTCTTTAGCGCCTTCGTGATACTGTCTGTGAATGAATTCAACGCGGCATTGGCAGCGGATTTGGAAATGCCTGCTCCTTTAGCCATTTGTTCAACCAGTTCTGATTTCGTCATGTAATGGTCTCCTTTTTTTGAATTGTGTTGGTACTTTTAAGGAAATCGACCCGTGAAATAAGGACCACCGGTTTTCGATTTTCCATTCAGTTTCGCAATTGAAACTGCTTCAGATATACGTTTGGGATATCCCCCATTTTTTAAAGGTGAAGAGATTGCCTTTTTCCGTCGATTTCAATAGTGGTCTTTGAATATGTGAGTTTTTTTATTATTTTACCATTTTCAAAATGAATTACATCGACGCCCCTTCGTTTTTCAGGTTTTCCTTCGCTACCTCTAGAGAAGCGCGCTGATATCCCAAAAATCCAGCCAAAAATCCCAAGTTACCCTACCTAACGAGAAAATGCCAGGTACCATAAATTCGGAAAAAGCAGGTTGATTAGTTTGAGATAGCAGGAACCGCGATATGCCTTTTATCCTCCTCCCCCCTTTTGGGGGGGATAAGAGGGGGGGGGCTGTGCTATAGCCTTATTTTTCAAATACCACCAAGTATCAAAAATAAGGAGAAATAACACATGCCCCATACCTGGAAGTCATTAACAACTTTTTTGTCCGATATCACAAGAAAAAATTCAGAGACTATGATTTGCTGCTCCCACTGTGGAAACCGCTATACCTACATAAAATGGGGTTTTTACAGCCGATATTTGTTTAATGACGAATCGATAAAAATTCAGCGATACCGGTGCGATAATGATTTATGCCCTCAAAAAACCTTTTCGATCCTGCCCCATGCTTTTTTGCCGATTGCGCGTGCGTCTTTGTGCATGCTGATGTATGTCCTGAGCATGTATGAACGGGGTCAGTCTATTGCAGACATCGCTAAACATACATGCAGCAAATGGCCCCAGATACAACGGTGGATTAAAAAAGCTATTTTGATCCGGGACTGGCTCCGACAGGAATATAGCGACACCTTGCCTTGTTTTTCACCGGGCACCCGGTGGACCTCCTTTATCCGGGATTTTTCCTGGGCTTTTTACCCGAATCGAGCCCGGTAAAAAGCTACCAACACAAAACGAATATTCTATAAAATCAGTCAGTTTGTTAAATGTTCCTCCGTTGCCACTAACTTTTAACAGCGGAGGTTTGAATGACAGAGCAAAATGACAGAAATCTAGAATTAGCCCTATGGCGTTACTCAATCATCAGCCCACTGTTGCACAGGGATGCCAATGAGCAACCTTTTGGGGAGATGCTTGACTTGGCGTCTTGGAACAAGTACGTCCACCCCAACGGTTCCCATGTCACCCTAAGCGCAGAAACAATCAGGAAATGGCTTTATCGTTATTTACGGACCGGCCTGCCTGGACTTGAGGGCAAAACCAGGTCCGACAGCGGCAAACATCATATCCCGTTTGAAATTTCATCTGAGATGATTGACCTGCGTGTGAAACACCCCAGATGGACTATTGCAAGAATGATCAAGGAACTTGCACAAACCGGTATATGGAACGGCCGTAAGCCGAGCAGATCGGCTCTTTACCGGTTTGCTAAAGCACACAACCTGCAAAGAGATCCCCACATTTATCCGGAACAGGATGTCAGGCCTTTTGCCTTTGACCATTTTGGGCAGTTGTGGATGGCAGATTTTCTCCACGGCCCAAAGTTGTTCAATGGCAGGAAGAAGCAAAAGACCTATCTGCATGCGATCCTGGACGACAGCAGCCGGTTTATTGTTCATGGAGGGTTCTATCTGACCGAATCCGTTGAACCTTTGATTTATGATCTTATGGGGGCGGTCAGACGATTTGGCATCCCTCAACGGTTCTATACCGACAACGGTGCTGCTTATTCCAGCCGTCATTTAAAAATTTTGTGCGCCAGGAACGGAATTGACTTGGTCCATACCCCGCCATACAAACCCCAGGGGAGAGGAAAGGTTGAACGTTTGTTCAGAACCGTCAGGGATCAATTCCTTTGCGACCGGTTCAAGACCTTAACCCAAATCAATAATGCCTTTAAATTGTGGATCAGCAGTTATCATGAAACCATCCACTCCTCACTTTCGTGCTCGCCTTTGCAAAAAAGATTGCAAACCCGGAGCGTATGCCGAGTTCTGCCGCCCTCAATTGATATTGATGCCCTGTTCCGCATGGAACGTCGGTGCAGGGTTTACAACGACTCAACCATCCGGTTCAAAAAGATTCGGTATGAAGTCCCGGAATGCCTGCCGGGTTCCAGGGTCACCATTTATTATATGCCCTGGGACAAAACCTGTGTTTACTATGGCAATGAAATGAAAAAAGCACGCATTCTTGACCTTTCAGCCAATGCAAGACGATTTGAAAACCCAAACCAATAGGAGCATAACATGCTGAATCAAGGAGAATCTCCAGCAGAATTTTTTGATTATAAATATCATCCGTTTGCAGACACTTACCGGTTAAAAACACCATACCTTGGAGAACAGGACAGACGATTCTTTAAAACGGCCTTGTCTCTGATCTCCACCGGAAAAAGCTTTGCCCTGTGTGGTCCCTCAGGCGCCGGCAAATCAACACTGGTACACCACGTCTTATCCCGACTTGATGTCAATTGTTATAAGCCTGCTCTGGTACATTACGGAGGTTTGCAGCGCAACGGGATGCTCAAAGCCATAGCCGATGTGCTGGGTGTGGATACCGACGGTAGAACCGTCCCTTTACTGATCAAACTTCAAAAACAAATTATGCTGATGGCATCTGAAAATCGAAGCATGTTCCCGGTTTTTGCTATTGATGACGCCCACCTGATGGAAAAAGAATCATTGATGGATATCTGCTCCTTAATGTTCAATCCCCACAAGGAGACCGTGGCGGCAAGTTTTATTCTCGTAGGAGACGAAACCTTTTTGAAGAAATTGCAATTACAGATACTGGCGCCGGTCAAAACCCGGCTGACCGGTCTGTTTAATTTGGACACCTTGAATGAAAAAGAAAGTCTTGAGTTCATCAAGTTTAGGCTCTCCAGTGCAAAAGCACCGGAGTCTCTTTTTGAAACGGATGCACTGAGCATAATGTCTTCCCATTGCAGAGGGAACCGACGTCAAATCATGAATATGGGTACTTTGGTTATGACAGAGGCTTTTTACAGGCAGGAAAAAACTATCAGTTCGGAATTAATTTTTAATTGCGATCAGATAGAGATATCTGAGTGAAACGGAGGCATGCGAGAGGGGACTCCGATGCCAAGGGATAACTCAGTGCGGTAGACTGCTGTCTACACGGAACCCGGTGGTTTTTACTGCCGGGTTCCAAATCGTCAAAGACAGCTACAATATCGTGATATTTTTTAGGGATCAGAACGCGACAATCAACAGCTACCGCTTTCAAACGAAGGCCATTCAAGTAACCAACGGCAAAGAACTTTTTGTTCTTTTTCATCGATAAAGGTTTCTTCTTCCACAAAACGAAAATTGCCGTGGTTAGAAAACCATGGTTCCCATGCTTTCCTGAGGGCGTCTTTTCCCCTGACTTTTCCACCGGTCCAATTATCGAAAACAACATCTTCATGAAAAAGGGCCATAACCCCTTCGAGGTCATGATTGTCCCAGGCAAAATTCCATTGCTTTAAAGCCTCTTCAATTTCATCTCTTGAAAGTGGCATTTAATGCTCCTTTTTCAGCTCTCATTTTGTTGTCCGCACCAAAATGCAATGTGTGACCAGAAACCAAATATAAGCCAGTGCAGATACATCGATTCACACATTCTTGCATAATGGTAACCCCCTGGTTTGGGAAAATCAAGTTCGGAATGCCACCGGTATCCTTGAGAAAATCGGCACCGGGTTACTCAGCTTTTGGATAATAATTCTTGAGTTGAACGGCCAGCTTGAGGGGCGCACCGCTTTTTGCGCGTCCCTCTCAAAGCTGTGGTTCGGTTTTCACAATTGGTTAACTGCCCATTTGGACCATGTTGGGAACTCTTTTTTTATAAAGTCCTTCATTACCTTTTTATCTTTATTATTCCGATCCTTCCCCCATATCCTTAAGATATATCCAAAGCTCTCTCCAGGAACATCAGAGGCCCAATTTTTAAACTCTGATTTGGATTCTTCTTCGTACTGGTATATTCCTTTTAAAATTCCCATACAATATGACTTGGCTTCCTGATGCATTTTTAAATCCAACAATCTCTGCATTTCTTGAAAAAATGGCTCTAAAGCTTCTTCAAACATTTCTACGGACATATCCTCTGGAGATGTATAGCCATCTGTTTTAGGACCTGCACGATCCCATAATTCATGGACATCAATACCATCTAATGCATAAAAAACATCTTCACAAATCTTCTCGGCATCAACGTCTCTAAAAAACTTCTCAGCCAATTCAATAATTTTCGTTTTCAAATTATTGTCTGCTTTTGTTAGCTGTTTGAGTATTTCTAAGGCTTCATCAGGTGATATTTTGTGAAAAATGTCATCTTTTTTCATAGTTTTCTTGAAACCGAACAATAATTAGATTGACCCGCATAAGATGTCGGATCAGAAGCCTCAACGGGTCAACAAAAGATTCTTTAGCTCTTTTTTGGAAACTGCTTATTATAACAACGTACAGGAAAACCGTTGGGAATGGCGGCCAGGCAACGATTGCACGATACGCAGGCAACTTTGTCCCTCTTATTTTCCTTGAATTTTTTAATTATAAACGGCTCCCGGATAAAGGGACGGGACATGGAGATCAAATCCGCATCGTGGTCTTTGACGGCCTGCGACATTTTATCCAGAGTGCGCATGCCCCCCACTATGGCAAGGGGAATACCTCCTGTCACCGGCCTGATTAATCTGGCTGCGACCGTGTTATATCCTTCATCAAGATCATACTTGCCTTTCAAACTATTGATCATAAACCAGGCAACCGGTTTTTTCCAAAACGGCATGCTTTGAACCATCTCTTTGACCGGAACATCCCCACGGCACATGTTCATGTAGGAAAATATGGATGAGCCGCAGCTGACTTCGATCATATCAACGCCTAGGTCTTTGAGCATTCCGGCGTATTCAACAGCAAGTTCTGGGGTGATCCCGGGCTTGGGTGTGAAATCATTGGTGTTGAGCTTGACGGTTATACAGAAATCATCCGGCACTTTTTCCTGTATGGATTGAATCACCTGTTTCAGGAACCTAAACCTGTTTTCTGAAGATCCGCCCCATTTGTCATGTCTGCGGTTAAAAAACGGCGATAGAAACTGATTGATTAGATAGCAATGGGCACAATGCACCTGAATCCCGTCAGCCCCTGCCTTTACAGCTCTTTCTGCAGCATCTGCAAATGCATTTGCAGCTTCTTTAATCTCGGTTTCATCCATCTGCCGGGGTTTGAAAAAATTGATTGGATCCCTGACCGAGCTGCTCGGCGCCAAAGGCGCCTGACCGATATCTTTAGGACTGGTCTGCTGGCCGGCATGGTTGATCTGGAATATAATTTTGGAATCAAATTCGTGGACAGCGTTTACCAAATTGGTCAGTCCTTCGATCATATCATCCGAGTGAATGCCGATGGGAGCATTATAGGCCCGGCCTAGGGGATGCACATACATATACCCTGGGATTATCAAACCGACATCCCCTTGAGCCAGC
Organism: Desulfatiglandales bacterium; assembly: GCA_963663335.2. Classification (GTDB taxonomy): domain Bacteria; phylum Desulfobacterota; class DSM-4660; order Desulfatiglandales; family Desulfatiglandaceae; genus NaphS2. The sequence continues at coordinate 3,346,392 of CAXXLN010000002.1, forward strand.
TGATGGTAGCGTTTGATCAGATCTTTTGTAACTTTACCGTCAGGATCTGCCATACCCTCATATGTAGCAGAATGAATAAACCGGTTTTTAATTTCTACATTACCGACCATCTGTGGTGTAAAGAGTACATTCATAATACATTCCTCAACCTTGTCTCAAAATTATATCCATTTGGATTTGTATTCACATCTGTGGGTGCTTTCAGACCAGCTATAGGTGATTGTTCCATTGTCTGATGTGAGGTAGACGTTTTTGTTAAATATCGTGGAATTTGTTGATTTCGCCTTTGATGAAATGAAAAGGATTAGCAAAATATTGTGAAGAATAGTCTTCTCATTTTTTATGCCTTTCCGTAGTTAATATCGGACCCTGAAAATCCTAAAACATTCTTGCATGATGGTAACCCGGTGGATTGGGAAAATCAAGTTCGGAATACTGTTGGTATCCTTAAGAAAATCGCAATCGGATTACTCAGCTATCGGATAATGATTGTTGACTTCAAGAACATCGAAAATCAGATATCACAGGCTATTTTTGACGCTTCTTTTTACAGAGATGTTGGAGATACTGCCAGTTTATCCAAAAAAATGGGACCACAATATATGTTATAACCGACCAATATGGGCAAATCCTGCCTTTGATTTTGAAGATCTGATTTTATGGAATTATTTTTCGACAGGCACCCGATCCTTAACCAGAGGCACCCACAGCAGATGAAGCCAGATCATCAACGCAAAACCAACAGTGCTGAGGCCGTAGGTCAATAGATTCGATTCAAAAAACATTGCGCTGATCATCACCGCCGATCCTGGTAATGCGCCCTTTATCCATGATCTGTAGGTGACGACAATCGGTTTTCCGCAGGATTTGCAGGCCGCCGGCATTCCCGGACTCAACAGTGCTTTTCTTAGAACCGTGACCCCTGGTTTTTTACAGTAAGGGCATTTATACAATCGATTGAACCAATTAGGCTGAAAACAGGTCCATTGCTGGCCCTGCCTTTTATTTTGCATATCTGATGATTTGGTACTTACTACGACTTATTGAATCTACGCCTGATCCCCACGAGACCGATTAAACCAGAACCTAAAAGCCAGACTGCGCCTGGGATGGGGACTGGGTTAATGGTCAGGTCATCAAGACACACATGGGCGAGATTACCACCACCTGATGATGTCGAGATACGAAACTCGTAGATGTCGCCCCACGATGCCAAATCGACAAAGTATTGCTGGTAGCCGTTCGCATTCTCTATCGATCCATTATAAATCTCCTGTCCGTTTTCATTGTAGCCACTGTAATAAATCGTATATCCGGTTGCATCATTTGTCACATAGAAACTTTCTAAATCAAAGGCCGTAGCCGATTTGATAGTAATACCACCGAACGTGTTTGCGGCAATGGAGTAAGAACCATTGGTTCCATCCCATCGATAAGTGTTATCATCAGTACTGGGCTTGGCGTAGCTACTAGCCCCATAGAAACTAAATCCTTGATATAAATCTGGATCGGTAACATTGGAATTAAAAGGATCGGATGTTCCCAAATCCTCAAAATCAATCGTATAGGCCGAAGCAAATCCTAAACCCGTAAAGAAAGAAACAGTTAGCACAAAAAGAAACGTCAATCTCTTCATTCTCAAATCCTCCTTCCCAAATAAAAACATATCCATAATGTTATTATTAAAGACATCGACCGCATAAAAAAAGCCGGATTGCCTATATTATCCAGGCAACCCGGCTATCTGCATGAGACCCGTGGCTTTCCGTCCCATAATTGCTTAAGGTTTGGCTTTTTCTGTTTACTCTTGTTATGCGCTGAGTCTTTAAAATGGCTTCGATGGTATAGCGCCTTTATACGGAAAACAAGGAGGATTTTTGTGACTACGATATGACTATGTTCTTTACCCTCATTAGCCGTCTTAAAAAAAGCCATGACAACTGTAGGATATTTCGGATCGCAACTTTTTGGGAATACGAAAAGAAAATGGAGATGATTTACTTTTTGTGTTTGAAAATGTTTATTTCGTAGTACGTTGGGGGAGAGCCCTTCGCATTCAGGAATGACTATGTAAGACTACTATAGGTTAGGAAACAGGAATTCGCAAGACTGCCTGATCACTTCTTCACATTTCCCTGGGAATAGCTGGACAACATCTGGACACAAAGCCTTTTGGACGATAGTCCATATCTTGTGGTTAGCCTTTTCATCGCCAACCTGTGATACATTGGGTAATCACCTCGTATTGAGTTCGCCAAACATGTTGGAGAGCACAGGTCTTATGTCATCAAAAAAAAGGCCGATTTCATGTATCTCTTGACCCTCCGTCAGCCCCCTCCCAATGAGGATATCAAAGCCATTCTGCTGCGAGAAACCGTTTGTGAAGGACAAAAACAAATGGTGGCGCGTCTGTTTTAGGCGTCATGACGAGAAGATTTTGCGCCTTCAACTTGAAGAAAGGCAGACTGAAAGTCCGCCTTTCTCTTCTCCGACTTTTTTCTCCATTCTTACTTCAGAAATTCGCTAATAACTTTGCCGGCTTTCGTAAGTTCCAGCGCGCAGCCCAGATGGCCCAGTATGGAATCGTAGCTGAACAATTGCGCCCCCGGAATGGATTTCGCCACCGGTTCAAAGGAACTCGGGGGAAAGAGTTCGTCGTCATTGATGCCGATAACCAGGGTCCTGGCTTTGACCTTTGAAAGCCGGTCACTGACATCAAAACTCATGAGGGCCTCTTCCCGCCAAATTGTGTCATTGGCATCCGCTTTGGCACTACCAAGACCCACGTCTTTGAGCCCTTTTACCAGGGCTTCCGGAGTCTTCCATTTCATTGAATAGAATTCGTTTGAAAAATACCAAAGGTAGGCCGACATGAAGTATACTTCCATCCCTCTCTTAGGCTGCTCCTTGTAATAACCTTCCTTGTAAGCAGGATCCAGCTTTATGGTGTCAATCAGCACGAGACTCCGGCCCAAGAGTCGCCCCATGGTTTTGGCGGCCATGGCAATGGGAATGGCCCAATCCATGAAGTCCGGATATGTGGTAATCCATTGCAACGTCTGAAATCCACCCATGCTGGGACCCGCCACACCCTCTAGGTGCTTGATCTTTAAATGCTGGGTGACCAGAAGGTACTGGGCCGAGATCATGTCGGCCACCGTATACTTCGGAAATTTCGGACCCAGCCCCGATAGGGAAGGGCACGATGATCCGGGCGAACCAATGGCAGTGGGCAGAATAAAAAAGTATTTGTCCGGATCGAAGGGCTTTCCGGGACCTAGCATCCCCTTGAGCAGCTTTATCTGGGCGTAATTGCCGCTGAAACCATGGCAGAAGACTACAGCGTTGGTGATATTCCCTTTATTGTCCTTCTTTGGTGTACCCAGTGTGGCATATTCGATTTTTAGATCCTTGAGTTTTTCTCCCGATTCGAGCTGAAAATCTTTGACGTTATAATATTCGGGCTTAAGCTGCAGTTCCTGGGCAAAGGAAGGAGCGACCCAGCAAAAGCAAAACAGAACGGCTAACGCGACCAAACGAAGATGTCCAGATGATTTCATTTTTTAACCTCCTTATAGAGAATGGTCATTGGTGAAAAAACGGGTCTCTTGGAGCGGAACGAGCTGCTCGGAATTTGGGTCACAGTATGCTGGTGTTTTGACTTAAATGCAACAGTTCATGCTTTCTTGCATAATGGTAACCCCCTGGTTTGGGAAAATCAAGCTCGGAATGCCACCGGTATCCTTGAGAAAATCGGCACCGGGTTACTCAGCTTTTGGATAATAATGCTTGACTTTCAGCGTGATCCAAATTTGATTCCAGAAATCATTTCCAGCAAATAATGGGGGTTGGTAGATGTAGCTCATATGCCCGACCGTTGCCACCACATATATCAAAAATATTCACAAGTCTGTTCTGCTTAAATTTGGCGTTTCTTCTGAACAACCTTTTGCTGATCCAAAAGATGTAATCACAAGGCTCAGCAGGTCGCGCCTGGCTTGTGATGAATAGCAGGTACATCAGATTCGCCATGGTTCCATATGTTGTGGTCTGAGCGGAAATGAGGTGTTCTGTTTTCGATGCCTCCCAGTTTCCCCGGAGTCTTGAATTGTTATGATTCAGGGTTTTGTATCAGCGGCCTTCACTTTCCAGAATTGGAAAAATGGGTGTCAGAGAAGCGGCTTCCGGAGGGATCACGGAATCAACAGCAAGGCCATATTAATGTAGAGAAACGCTTCACTTTTGCTTCATCAAGAGGAGTCACCAGATATGGGCAGCCGAAGAGTCGCCAATAAACAATTTTGTTCCCTTAAAAAAATGTGTTTCCCCCAGCAGATGGAGATTGAGACCATTGAACTGCTTTAAAATCAGCCCCTTCCTTAATGTTGACGCCTGTCTTAAAATTTATTTTTGGAGCATTTAATCTCACCTTGGCGCCATCCTCAACAATCACATTCGGACCTAGCGTGATAGATGAAACGGCGTAGCATTCGCAGTCAGCGCCTGACTCATAGGTGTAGTTATCGATAATGACGTCAATACCACTGCACGTGGGACAGGCATAAGTCAGGGACTTGCTCGCCTCTTTGGTATTGCCATAGGTGCCCATATTAGCCCTCTGGCCGTTGGGAGTAGGCTCATTTTGAAAGACAGATTGAGGATTTCCCCTATCGATACAAGGACTATTATTCAGATCCAATACCCAAACCCCCGTACCGCCAACGGCCGCCGGTTCCCATCGCCCATTTTTGGATTGCAGGTGGTAGTCGTTGCCCGTTGGATTGGCGAACACGGGATTTGAGGAGAAATTGCCTGTTCCCGAAACCGTTTCTTCTGAGTTTGTGTAGGTTACCCTAATCCGAGAGGTTTCATCTGCATGAAAATCATCCCCGCCATTCCCCCAGAATATGGAATTCTCCACGGTCACAACGGAATGGTATTCCACCAATAGACCGCTCCCTCCGAAGGTGCAGCCGGAAGAACAGTGGTTGTCTGCGATGGTGCAATGGCTCAGGTTACAGTTCGATCCAATTTCGTCCCAAGCCCCGTCCACATAAACGCCTGCACCACCTCTTTCCTCGCATTCGTTGTTCTCGATCAATTCGTGGTCCAGTATGGCACTGGCTCCGTCGTCTATAAATACACCGCCACCAGCGGAGGGAGCGTAATTTCCTCTGAAAAGATTGTAGGAAAGCGTAGCAGATGTTTCTTCACCAAAAACGACGACGCCACCGCCCCAGCCGTAGCCCAGATTCCGTCCCACTTCATTTCCCAGAAAGTCGTTGTGGGCTATAACCACCGAGTTGCCTGAAATATACAATCCACCGCCATGGTCTTCTACCGCCGTGTTCCCTTGAATGGTATTGTTCTGAACAACAACATTACCACCATCAACGGCGATGCCGGCCCCACGACCGGCGAAATTGTTTCTCACCATGTTTCCGATAATCTTTACATTCGATGATTCGGCCGCTATACCCCCGCCACGATCATTGAGACCCGTGTGCCGGGTGTCATTGCCTTCGATGATGTTTCTGGACAGGGTAGGGGAACCGCCCGACACATACACCCCGCCACCCAGGGCGTTATATTCATCCGCAAAGCCGGTCCCGCCCGTTATGGTGAAACCATCGACCACACTGGAACCGGCATCCAGCATGGTTACCACCGCACTCGTTCCGGTTCCCTCGATTCGGGTCACATGGTTTACGGGATCCTGTTGATCAAAAACACCGCCGATTCCAGACGTATAATCAGCAGAAGTTCCGCCTTCAAATCCGCCAAGTAAATGAATGGTTACGACGTCGATGCGAACATTTTCATGATATTCCCCCTGAGCCACTTTGAAGGAGTGTGGTCCCTCTCCCGTTGCCGCGAAAACGGCTTCCTGGATGGTGTTGTAAGGGTGCTTGGACGTCCCATCCTCCGTACCGGTAGTGTTATTTTTATCGACAAAAAATTCTCTTGCGCTCACCAACGAAGGCATTAACAAAGGGATAGCGAAAAAAGATAAGAGCCACAAGACACACCATTTTTCATATTTAACCAATCCTTTAGCCCTCCTTCTGCTTTTGATGCCGCAGGCCGCCGATGTAATCCGCAGTGCTCCTTCTATACTCAGCATTAAGGCTTTATGTTTACCAGTTGCAGCGTAAGAGACCCCTGATTTACTTTTGGTGCCTTTATGAGCGCTGTGTTGGGTTTTTGAGAGATGCATGTGGAGTTTCATCCACCTTGAAGCGTTAGTGACTTAGGGGAGTTGAGGGTGATTGACGCAGGGTAATCGCTTTGGGCGATTCTAACAGCGGTACCGTTACAGGGACATGCGAAGGTGGTGACAAATCTTATGTTCGGAATCATTGACATCACGGTTAACTAATTTCTTTCGCCTTCTTTCGCAGAAACATTCGATGAACAAGGCCCAAAGCTTGTCTTCCAGGTGAACACTTAAAAAGTGAATATGTCCTGTCAAGTTTCGTGCAGAACATCTAAAGAATTCAATCGACCGAGCGTACTGGCAAAGTCCGAACACCAATGCTTCGGAAAGTGTTCGGATTGCTGGATCCCATAACACCGTCAACTGAAAACTGGCCAGTTTTAAAATCAAATGCCGCTCTTCCGCCCCACTGATTAAAAAGGGTAAATACTAATTGTCCTCTCAGTTCAATGAGGTCTGTGATGTGGTACCCGTGACTGTTTTTCTTTTTCTGATCGTAAAGCGTTTCCAACTCGTCCAGGGTGGGCATACGCCAGTCTTCATATCCTCCACCTCGGTAGCTTTCACAATATGCCTTGGCATCGAAATGATATAGACCGGCGTCGGCGTCTTTCGACGCCCACATGAGCTTTGTCTCCTTATCCAGTAACGTTCCGTCGGCGTAATAGATAAAACGGCCGTCGAGCGAAACTGTTTCATTTTTTGAAACAGGTGATGAAACAGAATTTGTTTTCAACATTGCCGTTTTGGTATCAGGCCTCATCTTTGCTTGGTATGGCTGTTTTGGTTCCGGCTGCGGTTCTATCCTATAGATCTTTTTTGGCTGTGGTTTCGGGAGTTCATCCACCCTGACTCTTTCATTTGATTTGAGAATGTTTTTCCGGTTTTTCAAAGCAAAGACAAAATCGCCTTTATCCAACTTAATATCCTTTATTCTTCCATACTGAGGGTGCTGCCTAGCGTTATATTCAGGAACTTTGTTTTTGAGATAAAGTCCCAATTCTTCACCTGTTATGTAACCATCTGGGATCGGTTCCTTATCTCTTCCCTCCAGAAGATCCAGGAACGCCTGTTTGAATATGCTGTGATCGGGAACAGGCTCATTTGCGCGGCCGGCCGTTATAAACTGTCTCACCGGAAGGCTGACGCTTTCGGAAATATTTTCAGGGACAACTTTGCCCCTGAAGTTCAGGATGGATCCGGAAAAACAGCTGTCAAACATGAAGAGTACATGTTTTGCCTTAATCATTTTGGCCTGGGTTACGATCGTCTGCATGTCCACACTTGCCAAATCGAAACCCATGGGGTCTTTCTCAGGCAAAGGTGCATCGACCATGACCAGATACCCTAAATCTTCTCCCGTTGTCATTTCCTGTGTATATCCGTGACCGGCATAATAAAATAGAAGTCTGTTATCTTCATTTCCGCCATTATTGTAGCAGAACTTCCAAAATTCCTTGCTGAAGTCATCTTTTGTGATGTTGGTCTTGAGCACCACATTGAAACCGTTCTTCTCTAAGGCTTTGGCCACCTCGCCCACATCTCCTACGGCGCCGGGGAGTGGGTCCCAGCCGTTAATGTATTCTCCGTTTCCCACCACCAGGGCATATGAGTTACCGTACAGGGAAATCCTTTTGCCCTGTGGTGTCACAACAGCCAACTGGCCGCCTCTGAGGGGCATCCCCGCCATGGCAACATTTGGTGTTTCATGTACCGTGGTATCTTGAAATAGAGGTCTTTCGTTTTTCGCGCTGAGAGCTTTTCCATTCAGAAACACCTTCCCGAATGAATCAAAAAAGAAGACCCCAGGCCCGCCTGTAAAGTAGGTTTTTGTACCGTCAAGGGTGGAGATCTCAACTTTGGTTCCGGGCAGAAGTCTGTATTTGTGATTCGGTTTAAGGTATTCGTACTCTTCTATTGGGTTTCCTTCCCAATCGAGAAAATCTCCTTCAATTGTCGTGACCTGTAGCCTCTGCACGTCGTTTCCCAGGACGGGATTGCCGATGAGCAAAATCTCGGCGACAGATAAGAACGCAATAATCGTGTATGCCAGAGTCTTCATGATCATTCTCCTTTATAGCTCCAATCCATGATACACATAGACAGGTCCGTACCAAGCCTACAATACACTAAAAATGTGTACTTTTTCAGTCTTTCCCTTGACTGCCGTGGGCGGCAGTTCTTGAACCGGAATATTTTCGTCCATGCCGGCCTTTGTTTCCGCACTAATAATAATTTCCGTCCCGAACTGTTTATTGAGCCCCTGTATGCGTGAAGCCAGGTTGACCGTGTCCCCCACCAATGAATAGGTCAGACGGTCCCTTGCACCGATGTTTCCGGCCAGCACCTCTCCGGTGTGAATGCCGATGCCGTGTTTGAGGGGCTTGTATCCCTTTTGCGCAAGCCTTTGGTTTACATTTTTCAGGTTATTGCGCATACTGACGGCCGCTCTAACAGCCAGTCGTCTGTGGTCCGGAACGGGAACGGGTGCACCGAATACCGCCTCTATTTCATCTCCGATGTATTGAAGCACAAGCCCTTTGTGCTGCCTGATCGCATCGGCCATTTCTTCGAAGTATCGGTTGATGATACTCACCACTTCCTTTGGCGGGGTCGCCTCCACCATTGGCGTAAAATTCCTGAGATCGGCAAAGAGTACCGTGACCTCTTTCAGCTCCCCGTCCAGTGGTATTCGGCCGGACAAGATCTCATCTCTCACTTCCCGGCTCACATATCGGCCAAAAGTATTCCTGACGATTACGTAACCCTGTATAAGTCTGCCTGAACAAACCGCTATAATGCCCGCCATGGCCGACGAAGGTCTGATCACGATCCCCTTGACAAGGGAGAAGGTCACAATGGCCAAGGTCAGTAGTAGCATTCCCGCTCCCGAGAATATCACCCTGAGCAACGTCGCTCTTTCAGTCAAAAGCAGCGTCAGAAAGATCATCACGACAGACAGCGACAAGAGGGAAACGGGCCATGGAGGGACGGTGAGAAGAGCGCCGTTATTCAGGGCCTCAACGATACGCGCTTGGGAGATGACGCCAGGCTCATTCCTTGGAGATATGGGCGTGAAATGACGGTCTTCGAATTCGAAATCGAATCCGATTAGTATGATTTTACCATAAAATTCGTAGGGATCAGCCTTAAGTGCCTGTTTAAAGCTCAAGCAAGGGATAATATGGGGGTTTCGCCAATCGGGCATTGCTTCCAACGGAACTTCGCCGGGCTTCCCCGCCAAGAGCCATGAAAACGCGAACAGGGTCTTGTCTCTTGTGTCGGACAAGTAGTGCAGGGTCTGTCTGCGCCACACGCCATCGGCATCCGGCGTAACGTTTAAGAAGCCATACCCTTTTGGACCCAACAGCTTTTGATACAGCAGGAAGGGCTCCTTTATCCGACCGCTCGGCGTAATACCGTAGCCGGAAACCAATCGACAACCTTTCGATATTTTTTTGAGGGTTTTGAAAAGCGCTTTGTCATGATCTTCGACAAACGGATTCAAGGGGAATTGCGGAAAGATCAGATCCAAACCGACTGCCTCCGGTTTTCCCATTTCAATCCTGTTCAGCAGGCTGACAAGCTGTAATCCCCACAAAGCCAAAGGGGTTTGCGCGGCAGAATAGTCGGCCTCTCCGATCCGGATGACCATCGTTTTTTGGGCTTTCCCGGGGCTCCCCAAATAAGGTGCCGTTCTATCAAAAATCAGCCCATCCACGCTTTTCCCGAAATTTGTGGAAGAAAACATGAGTCCCGCCGCGACGGCCAACGTCATAAGAAGCACAAAATGAAAGAATCTGCTCTTTTCATTGAAGAACCGCATCCTGATACCAAAAAGCAAATGATATGGGGTTGCCGCCGGGGTTCGATCATCTTTCGAGGGCCGCCGGGATTCATATCATATAATCTTGAACCGCTTCTTGCCCAGTTTTTAATGACGGATTTCAGCAACACATTACCGCCGTATTATGACTGAGGATCCCGATTCGAATTTTGCACCGCTCTGAACATTGACTTGTGGCGATCTGAAAAGGACCTTGGCGTTATTTTCCACGATTGTGCCGTTTCCAACAGTTATCGATGCAGCGGCGGAACATTCACAGATGGTTCCGGATGGAAATATGACGTCGGTGAGCACAACCGTATCTTGATTACACCTGGAACAGGTCTGGGAACAGAGCGGGTAAAGCTGAACCGTTTCAGGGACATTCTGATTCGTGTTGTTTCCCACGCCGAGCTGACCGTGATTGTTATATCCCCATGCCCACAGCGTGCCGTCGGACTTGACGCCAAGGCTGTGATAACCGCCTCCGGATACCTTCACCCACTTGCCGTCAGATCCGATCTGGACAAGGGTGGTTTTTGTAAGCCATGTACCGTCACCGAGTTGGCCGTAATCATTTCTTCCCCACGCCCGCAACGTGCCGTCCCATACTACCGCCAGGCTGTGCTCCCCGCCCGCGGAAGCGTCCACGACATTGGAAAATATCTGGACAGGGCTATGCCTGTCGGCTGTTGAGCCGTCGCCAAGCTGACCGTAATTGTTTTGCCCCCACGCCCATAAAATCCCGTCGTCTATCGCCAGGCTGTGGTATCCGCCTGCGTAGAACCTCATTTCAGAATAGATATCAGAAACATCAACAGGACTGTGCCTTTCAGTCGTTGTACCATCTCCGACCTGGCCGTGATTATTACTTCCCCACCCAACATTCAAGTCATCGTAGTTCCACCCAAGGCTGTGCCAGTTGCCTGCAGAAACCGAACACCATGGATAATCATAATAGGGTGATGTTACGATATTATACGGATAGTGTACCTCAATGGTTGTTCCGTTCCCAAGCTGGCCTGAGTTGTTGGCTCCCCATGTCCACAGGGTTCCGTCCGATTTTATCGCCAGACTGTGTTCATATCCAGAAGAGACAGCCATCCAGTTATTGTCGGTTCCCACCTGAAAAGGGGTGTTTCTGTAGGCCCATAGAATGCCGTCGCCAAGTTGGCCGTGATTATTGCGTCCCCAGGCCCACAGGGTCCCGTCCGATTTTATCGCCAGGTTGTGAAAGCCGCCCGAGGAGGCCGTCCGCCAGCTGTTGTCTGTTCCAATCTGCACGGGGCTGTTTCTGTCAGTTGTTGAGCTGTCACCAATCTGACTGTAATCGTTGCGTCCCCAGGCCCACAGGGTCCCGTTTGATCGTATCGCCAGGCTGTGGAAGCCGCCCGCCAAGGCCTCTATTTGCCTGGAATTCGATCCAGTCTGAACAGGGGAGTGTCGCGAATAGGCTGTACCGTCGCCAACCAAGAGTGCAGCCCCCCACCCCCATAGCGTCCCGTCCGCCTTTATCGCATGGGTGTGACCATCGCCTGCTGAGACCGTCAGGCAGACGTTATTCCATCCGGCGTTGACCAATCCAATCTGAAAGAGATTGCTTGTATTAATGGTATTACCGATGCCCAGTTGGCCATCACTATTTTTTCCCCACGCATGCAGGTTTCCGTCTCCTGTTACCGCGAAGCTGGACTCATTTCCTGCCGAGACCGTTACCCAATTGTTCCCTGTTCCAAGCTGAAGAGGGGTGTTCCAACTACTTATGATGGGTTGGGCAAGCTGACCGGAACCGTTGGCTCCCCACGCCCACAGGGTTCCGGAGTCTGTTATCGCCAGGGTATGATCCTCTCCAGCCGAAACCATCCTACACTGTTCTAAGTACCACAACGCTACCGGATGGTCTACATTTGTGTTGTCACCACTGCCAAGCTGACCGGAACCGTTGGCTCCCCATGCATAAAGACGGTTTTTAAAGCCTATCGCCAAGCTATGCCTACCCCCCGCGGAAACCGTCCTAAAACCGGTTCCAATTTGTCTGGGGCTGTATACTATTCTTTCCAATACATCGCCAATGCCGACCTGACCTTGTGTGTTTTCTCCCCATGCCCACAGAGTTCCGTCCGATTTTATTGCCAGGCTGTGATAGCCACCCGCGGAGACTGCCACCCATCTGTTGTCCGTTCCAACTTGGACGGGATTTGATACTGATTTATAGGGTGTGTCACCGATACCAAGCTGACCCACTTCGGCCCAACCCCATGCCCACAGGGTTCCGTCTGCCTTTATTGCCAGACTGTGGGCTTTGCCCGCGGACACCGTTACCCATTTGTCGCCTGGAACTTTGACAGCCTCGGTCGCAGATTGACCACCTGGAAGCGGTGCACCAATCTGACCATAACTGTTGCTCCCCCATGCCCATAAGGTACCGTCTGGTTTTATCAAAAGGGTATGAAAGCCCCCAGCGGAAATGATCTGTCGGTCAATAAGATTAGGCATTCCAAACGAGGGAAGAATAGTAATCTGGTAGGCAAGTGATAATGTCACAGCTAAGAAAATTAATTTTTTAGCAATCATTTTTTCCTCCTGACATAAAATGAAATAATAGGAGCTTTTAAACTATAAGATCATTTGTTAGTACTTGGCAAGCATGCGTTCGGTGGTCCGGCCACCTACGGAACAAAATCGTAGACATCTCTTGTTTTTCATAGTTTTAAATCCTTGGAGTTCACTCCGTTCTTTATTCAATGATATCTCCACTCTGAAAAAATTACTGGCTTTACTGGTGCTTTATAGAGACCGAAGCACCGTTTTCGGCATGGAATCCCGGGTTCACATGCACGATCGGCGCCTTAAATGTGACCGTAGCGTCGGTCTGAACAGTGACGTCTGCGCCGATGGTAATAGAACTGTTGCCCATACATTCGCAAGTAGTGCCTGAATGGAAGATGGTGTTTGTCAGATCCACAGCGTTCCCCGAGCACTCCGGACAATCGGGCATCAAAAATTCATAAGCCCCGATATCATATCCATTTCCCTGGGGCCGTGTGGTGCCGTCATAATCGATCCCGGGTGCAAAAATGAACGGCATCGACGGAAATGCGCAGATTGGAATCACCGAAATGGGGACTACTTCAAAAGCAACTATCTGCAAAATAAGCTTGATTCCAAAAACAAGGAGGCCCAGCTCAAAAGCCGTCTGAAGACCGGACTCCCCAAAAGCTTTGTTCAAGACGTTATCGGCGTGCAAACTCTTGTAATCATGGAATATATGGCGCAACTAATCCTTTTGCGTTTTCAAGACGTGATAAATGCACAAATTACTGGAAAAACTAGCCAAACAGGACGACTACCCCGAAAGAAGTGTTCAAGACGTGATCGACTCTGACGGGACTGTTTTTCTATGATTTTCCCCAAAAACAGCGGGGGCAATCATGATCAAGAAAAGAATCCTGGACAAAGACCGGGTCAGACGTATTCAAGGCGGCTTCAGCTTCATTCCCCACCGATTCCTGACGGATGGCTTTTTGGCCGATTTGGATCAAACAGAAATTCTGTTGTATTTCTTTCTCGTTCTGGCTTCAGATCGAAACGGCATTTCCTTTTATTCCTATGACACCATCTGCACATTTCTGAAGATCACCGCGGATGCGTACATCGAAGCCAGGGACTCACTGATAAAAAGGGATTTGATTGCCTTTGACGGCACCCTTTTCCAGGTACTCCATTTACCCAAAGAACCGGGCCAAAGAAAGCACCGGCAAAACCACGGCAGTTTGAAAATAGAGAGCCTTATCCGGCAGTCTATTGGGGAGATCTGAAATGGGAACAGAGGATATCAGAGCGTGTGGGAAAGACCGGATGGCGCCCCACCTGGTTCAAAATCACCAGATTCGCCTCCCCGATATTTACGAGAAGCATCTCTTTTGCATCCGTGAAGGCCAGGCTATTTCCAGCAAGAATGCCAAAGCCACAAGACGGGTCCTGGCTTCATTTCATCTCTATCTTGAACAGCATCAAATCGCACTTTCCGGTTTGAAGATCGAGCATATTGATGCTTTTCAGGCCGATTTTCTCAAATCCTTTTCCATCCAGACCCGAACGGTTTATCGAGGTAAACTTAGAAAATTTTTAAGCTACCTGTTTAACGAAAAAATTACCGGAAAAGACCTGTCTTATGGTGTGGTGAGTCCCCGGGTGTTCAACCAATTAAGACCGCCAAAATTTCTGCGGCCGAAGGAAATCAAGAGACTCTTTGAAAGCCTCAGTCTGGAGACGCCGGCACAGATTCGAACCTACGCCATGACGGTTTTGGCCTACTCGTTGGGCTTGAGACCCGATGAGATCAGTCGCATCACCCTGGATGACATATCGTTTCAAGAAAGAGAAATCACCATCAGCAGCAGGAAAAATAGCAATCCCGTTGTGCTGCCCATCCCCCATAAGACCCTTAAAGCCATTGCGGTTTATGTCCATAAGGCCCGGCCTGAAAGCGATTGCAGAGAACTATTTTTGACCTGCGACAGGGCCTATAGGCCCATGACCCCCAATTTGGTTGGTGTTCATATCTCAAAAGCCATGAAGGAAGCCGGATTGTCTTCCAGCGCATACTGGCTCAGGCACAGCTATGCACAGGGGTTGCTGGTTCTCGGCCGGTCCATTTATGAGATCAAGGAAATGCTGGGGCATCAGAACATTCGGTGCACTCAGCGGTATCTTCACATCCATATCGAACTGATGAGAAAGGTGTTGCTCGATGAGACCCTTTAAAAGCTTTCTTGCCTCTGAAATAGAGCATTACCTTCAGTATCGTCGTAAAAGCCTCGGTTATAAAACGATGCCTGCCCGGTACCATCTTCTGGTTTTTGATGATTATCTTCGGAAAACAGAAGCTGGGTGGCATTCTTTTACACCGTCTTTTTTCCTTGAAATGAGAGCAGGACTCACGCTGGAAGCGCGGAGTATCAACGCCATTTTTTCCTCGATTAGGGGCTTCTTCCATTTTCTTGTTGGTCGTGGTTATGTGGACCATAATCCCTTACGGGATATTCCGAGGCTTAAAAAAAACGTTGTTGTGCCTTTCGTTTTCTCTCCCGATCAAATCGAACAGTTGTTGAAATCGGTTTCCACAAGCATTCGAACGACCCGCAGGTGTTTTTTGACAGACCTGACCATTTATATGGTGGTGCTGGTCATGGCCCGGTGCGGAACAAGGATCTCTGAACCCATCAAACTGTTGCGGTGCAACTACCGCCGGGATGATGCCACCCTGTATATTGAAAGGACCAAGTTCGGAAAAGACAGAATTATTCCGATTCCCAAAAAAGTTGTGGCAGAAATCGAAAACTATCTCGCTGTCCGCCAAAGACTTCGCCCAAACGATAAGAACCCCTACCTGTTTGCCGGCAGAGAAGAGAGATGTCTGAGTGGCAACACTATTCGGGCCGTGTTTCATAAAGCGGTGAGTGACATGGGTCTAAAGCAGCCCAGAAGAGTTCTGGGCAATGTGAGTTTCAACGGACCCACCCCCCATTCCCTGCGTCATTCTTTTGCCGTTAATACACTCAACAGAATCAAGAAAACAGGTGGCTCCGCCCAAAACGCTTTACCCATACTGGCCGCTTATCTGGGGCACACGGATTACATCTGCACCAGTGTTTATCTCCGGGTTTCAGATGCCATGAGTCGCAAAAATCTCGTTGATTTTTGTCTTTGGCAAAGAGTAAACAAATGAAACTTGCCCCCCCTGGTGCATCAGTTTTTTGATCAATACCTGCCTTCCATCCGGGGGGTCAGCCAACAGACCATAAAGTCCTACCGGGATGCCTTCAGGCTTTTTCTTCCCTTTGCGGCATCGTTTTATGGCATCAAGGTCAGGTCGCTTCGTGTGGAACATATTAAAACGGAACTGATCGTTTCTTTCCTTGAAAATCTTCAAAGCAATCGGAAAAATGGGGCCAAAACCCGGAATCATCGGCTTGCGGCGCTGAAATCCTTTGCCAAAATGATTCGCTTCATACATCCACATCAACAAGGGGTCGTAAACGCCATTCTCAATATTCCCCAGAAACGGGAGCAGAGGGGCCTTATCGGGTTTCTTTACCAGGATGAGATACCACGGGTTTTTCGGGCGGTTGATTTAAAACGAAAAGAAGGGTTCAGGGATTACACGCTGCTCCATCTCCTCTACGATTCCGGTGCCAGGGCCAGTGAAATCACAACCCTGAAACTCGATTATTTTAATTCCATTCAAAAAACGCTCAGTATCCTGGGAAAGGGCAACCGTTTTCGGCTCATAAAGCTTGAGCCCAAAACCTGTCATCTGCTTCAGTTGTATATTCGGAAATACAGACAAACCCCAAGGCCCATGTTTGAGAACCGGCTCTTTATCAATCAACGGGGTGAGACATTCACCCGCCATGGTATCTATCGTATTTGCAGGAAATACCTTCGCAAGGCGCTTCCTGAAAAGCGGTTGCGGTACATTAATCCCGTCCATAGTTTTCGCCATAGCAAAGCCGTTGACATGCTTCATAACGGGTATCCCATTACAGACATCCAGCATCATCTGGGGCATGACATCATCCAGTCCACCACGATCTATCTGCATCTGGATCTGGATCGAAGGCGGCACATCCAGAAGGAATTTATCGAACATATGAAATCGGTCTTAACGGACGATTCCAAGATAGATGCGTTACTCCAATGGGAAAACGAGGGGGATTTGATGGCTTGGCTCGATAGCCTGTAGCGGGGGCATGCAAACAATAGCCCTTTACGGAGAGGTGCGATTAAGATAAAAATATTATGTTGCCTGTTGGAGAGACAGATTTTTCAAAATGTTTGATAAACTATTGCTTTTATTGGTGAATCTGGACATCCCGTTCCGAAGGCGAAAATAAACGTTTTTTCAGGGGGTTAGACCCACTCGCAACATAAGTCAATGTATCTGTAATGTGGCACAACCCGCTTTTCAACCGGATAACACTACAAACGTAATGATATACGGACCCGTTTAATAACTGGTTATCTTTAAGTAATTCCATAAAATTTATTTTTTATAGTGTAAGTGAGGAAAAGGTGCAAAATATTAAATATTTAGGTAGAGGCATACATAAAAAAAATTTCTTAAATCATTAAAAGATGGCAATTTGAGACTAATGCTTAATGTTATTAATAAAGACAATGATTTAGATGTTCAAATACGCAATAATTATTTGAATATTTATTACAAAGGTGGAAATATTGCCAAAGTTAATAGTGAAAATAGTATTGAATTGGATATGTTTTATTTCTATTTGGATATGAAAAATAAACCTAAATGCTAAGTCCCACATTATTTGAACCTGAAAGTCCCGAAGAATGTGATTCGCAGGATTCTGCCGGAAGCGTTTGGCGCACCCGGCAGAAAATGTTTTACGGGTTGATCTTATCTTCGAGGAATTCCACGGCCTCGATAAAAGAAGATTTTGTAGCGACCATGACCATGTCTATTGGATTGAAATTCTGTTTGCAATCGAAACATCTGGCGAGGTTGGTTTTTGGGTTAACGGCGGTATGGAATTTTTGGCACAAGGGGCAGCGAAATCGGAAAAGATTGTGAATGTTGCGGGCCTCGATGTTTAAAAAGGATGCTATGACTGTGTCAATGGGGACCTGGTTTCTGAGCATCCTGAGGAAATCAGATGGAAAGTAGCCTTTTGTCATGATGACACCTCCTATGGGAGTTGAAATTGCGCCATGGTATTGTTGACCAGGGCATCGTTGATTTTATGGATGCTTTGAGAGGTTGCATTGAGCAGGCACGCGGTGGCGATATTATTGATCTGGCGAGGAACCCCCGCGGCATAATCATGGATGAGGGCCCTGGCCTCCGGTTCGAAGATTTTTGCTGATCCCCCGGCCTTTATGATCCGGTTATCGATATATCCGGCGGTTTGATCCTTCGTGTATGGTTTGAGGAAGAGCCTGAAGGTAATGCGGTGGAGGAGATCGGCGTGGGAAGAGCGCTTGAGGATGTGGCGTAAATCTTCCTGGCCGCACAGGAGGATTTTGAGGGGTATCCGTTCTCCGATGGATGAGATCAGCACCCTGAGATCGGTGAGAGTCTTTGGATCGATCAAATGCGCTTCGTCAATGATAAGCAGCGTGTCCTTTTCATTCTGCTTGATGCGGTCCAGGATCTGAAGCAGCATGCGATCTTTGCCAATTCTTGGCTTCTCACCTAGACTGGCGACCATGAGCCTGAGAAAGGCATTGGCGTTTATAGGGGTTAAATGGAGATAAAGAGGTTGATACCGGTTTTGGGGCAGCTCGTGGATAAAAAGTCTCAAAAGAGACGACTTTCCGATGCCGGTCTGGCCTAAAATGAGTCCGATGCTGCCCTGTTGTTCGAAGAACTGAAGCCCGGCCAGGGCCTCATCGAAACGGGGATCTCTCATCAGCCACCCGATGGGTGGATGCTCAATAAAGGGGTGATCGTTCAGGGAAAAATGGTTAAGAAACATGGTTTGCCTCCTTTCGGATGAGTTGCTTGAGTTCCAAAATGATGTAGGCCAGTGCCGGCTTTTGTGCTTTTTCAAAGGCCTGTTCGACCATTTTGCGAGTGATGTCACGGCTCTGGTTGTAGACTTTCTTAAGGGTTTCGAGTTCCGCGCTTGAAAGGCCTGTTAACCCAGCTCTTCGGCCCATGAGCCGGGCCACGGTTTTGGCAAACTCGTAAAAGGGCCATGTCCTTTGCTGGAGGACTTTCCGGTAATCAATGCCTGCCTGCGCATTGAGGGCCTCTTTATGTTGTCTGACCCAAAGGTCGATGAAGCTGTGTTCGGGTTTTGTCCGCACGGGCGCCGGTGTGGTCGGCGCCGTGCTTCGGTTGTGGAGAACGCCGGTTCCGAGATATTCGTCTTTTAGAGAATAGAGTTTCACCCCATCCCATGAAGCAAAGGGGTCGAAACGCACTTGAACGCGATCCCCTCGAAGTTTGGGATCGACCTGGTAGAAGCGTTTGTTGAGTTGAACATCCGAGAAGGTTCTGTTGACGGTGCGAAATGCTGTTTGCATAAAGGACTCGATGACGCGGCCCATGTCCACCTGCCGGATAGCGGTAAGTCCCTGTTGATAACGCTTCTGCGGGGTTTGGCCGGTTTCGGCGCTTTTTGATTCATGGTAACTGACGGCCATCCATGCGGATAATCCCCGGTTGAGCTGGTCAAGAGAAAGGATGTCGCCGGCACGCACCTCGGCTTCAAACTGGTCCTGCACGGTCTGAAAAAACCTTTCCACGAGGCCACCCGGCGCCGGGTCAAGGGGGGGCCTGTGCAAAAGCCGGATGTTGAGACGGTGACAGGCGGCCTTGAGTCCGATGGAATGATAGACTTTGGCATTGTCCACATAGAGCTCAACCGGTGCACCGTGAATGGAAAGAGCCCGGATCCATGAGTCGATGAGAATATCCAGGTTTTGTCTGAAGTAGTAGCGGGCTTCGACCCCATACCGGCTGTGGCAGTCGATGAACGCTGAAAGATGGGTCGGAACGACATCTCCCTGTTCAAGGACATAGGGACCTTCTTCGAAATCGCCGACCCAGAGATCGTGGGTATGATTCCGGGTCCACCGTTTGCGAATTTTTTCTCGGGTAACACCGAGCTTAATGCGGGTAGCGCCGGCCTGTTTCAGGTGCCGGTACAATGTGGAGCGCGGCACGGTGGTCCCGTACCTGTCCTTAAGGAAGAAGTTGATGGTTCGGGGGCTTCGGCGGGGCTGTTCCTTCTTCAGCTCAATTGCCTTTTTGATCACCTGGGCACTGGCATTACGCGGTTTTCCGAGGTCAGCGCGTTTTTTTCGATCCAGGTTGTCAAAACCCCCTTGCTTGTAACGGTTCAGTTTCCGACGCAGGGTAGAGATCGAGGGCGTACCGGTACGCCCGTCCGGATATTGCACCGGCTCCTTTGCCTTTTGTTTGAGAAACTGGTTGGTTGCTTCCGGCTCGATCTCGCCGTAAATGACGGGACTTAACAGATCGCACCAGAAGATGGCCCATTTTTCCTGTTCTTTGTCCAAAAAATCACCTCCTTTCGATCTGTGACGCCCTCGTGGGCGCCGATGGAGGTGACTTTACTTCAGACAAAGGCGCAGGCTATGGCCAACTTGGTGAAAATCGAGAGATGAAAGACGGTTTTGAAAAGGGCCTCGGTTGCAAGGAACCCAAAGCAGTTTAACAGACACGTTTTGCGGCCTTCGGATCTGTATTTTGGGCGGGGGACGACCCATTGAGCGAGGTCGCGGCAAATAGGGGTTTTTGGGTTTTCCTGGCAGATCAGGTCCAGTGCTTTCCGGGTGGTGTTCACCAAACGGCCCAGGCTTGTGATCCATCTGTGGACGGTGGATGAGGTCAGGATCTTTTCTCCGTCGGCATAACCGGGCACGCCCTTTTCATCCTTGTCCATGACGGCCTGCTCATAGGTGTCGTCGGAGCTCACATAACGCTCGGCAAAACCTGTTATGGTCTGACGGGTATAGCGCTTATAGGGCATTGCAAAATCGGGATAGGAGGGAAAGGTCTTTCCACAACCGGGGCAACGGAACCGGAGCAGATAGGCCTGGATCGGTTGGACAACCATGTCGACGATAATCAAGAAAAGCCGTTCTCGGTATGCATGGTTCTTGAAATAGAGACTCTCAACATCGCAGCGCGGGCAAGGGGGCAGGTTCTCAGGCGTAACTTCTCCCTTTTCGCATGTCCTCAGATATGCTTTAATATCTTTCATTGTCGCTGTCGGTGGCATGAACGTATCCCTCCTGTCGTTTGGTTTTGGTGAAACCTTTCTATAAACCAGGAGGGATACTTTTTCAAAGGGCGGGATAGTCTTCTATTAACGCTTGGGCGGGGTAGCTTGACAGCGGGATATCAGAATCGTGACTACAGTCTTCCCGCAGGATGACGGGATGTCCGGATAGAACGCAGTACAATGACGGGATAGCGGGCTGGCGGGTTACCTTATTTTAAGACTTTCGGGGTCAAATATCCTGGGACTTAGGAATGAGATACGCGAAACGCTGACCTATCAATCCAGATGGTTCCGTCCCTGGTTTTTTCTGCCTTCTGTGCCAAAAGTGTTTCATCCGGTATTTTAAATTCCACAAGGCTCATAGTCTCATACCTGATTCTGATGAAAACAAAAAATCATGGTCCTTCTTCAGAAGACGGTAGAAACCCTTTAAGCCAAACGAAAGTCATCGGAATCGGGAGTATATGGTTTGCCGCTTTTTGCGATACTGGCCAGGAAAGTCCTTCTGTCCATTTTTCTGTATTCTTCAGTTGTAAACGGTATCGCCTCAATCAGCGTATTATAATACGCGGCAATACGGGACAGGTACTGCATATTCTGGATACGGGTTTTATATCGAAACCACTCGGAAATAATGGCCAGGTCAATATCATTATGTTCTTTAGGGCTTCCATGGGCGTAAGACCCAAACAGGATAACCTCTTCCACGGGAATTTCCTTTACGAGTCTGGCAATAAAACCTTTGATAATTCTATCTACTTGATCTTTTGATAAAGCCATTTGAAAAACTCCCGGGTTTCCGGAACGAGCGAGCCAAATTTAAAAAACTACGCGATTCCAAAAGTTTATGCAAGTACCTAACCGGAAATTACTGCAAATAATAGAAAAACGCCGCGAATAATGTCAACGGTTTTTAAAGATTCGATCGACTGTGTGAGCTCGGGTTTTCTATAATTTGCCCCAAAAACAGCGAGGGCAATCATGATCAAAAAAAGAATTCTGGAAGGGCTAAAGGCATAAGATATCTCATCTCAATATTCATTTTTATAGCAGGAAACGGGTCGCATTTCAGCGGCCCGTTTCCTGCTTGTTTGAAAGTGAGTTATCAGGGCAGTGGCGGTTCTACCTCTCCAGGAGGCAGAACATAAATCGCCCTCATCATCTCGTTGTCTTCGTGCTCAAGAATGTGGCAATGCCAGACATAGAGTCCGGACTTATCAAAGGTGGCTTTGACCCGGCTAACCTCTCCGGGATAGGCAATGACTGTATCCTTCAAACCAGCTTCCCAGGTTTCTGGCATTTTCGGTGGTTCCTCGTCATCCGGAAAAGCGGGCGCCTCGGCAATGTCTTCCTCGTTCAGGTTTGTCAGTTTCTGTCGATTGATAAGCTGGAATCCCACCAGATGCAGGTGAATGGGATGGGCATCGGCCGTGAAGTTATAGATTTCCCACAGTTCCGTATCGCCCAGCATTGGCGTTTCGGTGATTACTTCAGACCACTTCATTGGCGTCGGGTCTCCGTCGTTATAAGTCCCCAACAACGCTGCGGCGGGGCCAGCCCACATTTCGGATTCCACCTCATTGAGACTGACCCTGCGCGTAACCGTGGGTTCCGGAATTGTTGCGGTCGCCACGGAAGAGGGTGTGGAAAAATTCTCTCCCCGGCTCAAATCGTCCTCAACCACGTTAAACATCATCACCTGGCCCGTTGTCGCTGGATCCGCTGGGTCGAAATCCTCACCCGGCTCTCCACCGCCGAAGGGCTCATCCGGCCCCACATTGACGAGGTAAACGCGCGTGTTCGGTTTGACATTCGAAAAATTCACGATAACATCAGCCCGTTCGGCCGGTCCCATGAGGAGTTGATTCATAACCACCGGCGTAGGCAGTAAACCTTGATCCGAACCAATCTGGGTAAATTCGCCCGAGAGATCAACCCAAGTATTAGGGTTGCTGATATCCGTTGCGGTCACCAGTTTCAGTATCAGAAAGCGGGAACTGCAGCCATTTAAGAACCGGAAACGGTACATGTCGGGTCCACTGCCTGGACGGGCCAGGTCCGGCCGTTCACGACCATGGTATTGAAGAATGCCTCCGGGTTCCAGATTGGAGACAGATCGGAATCGGGATCGGGAATATAGGGTCCCTGGAATTCGTCAAAATCATAACGGCTTTGCGGATAATACAGGGAACCATCTGCATTGAAAGAGCGATCCTGAACGACAATGGGAATCTCCCAATATGGCGGAACGTCCAGCATTGGGTCAGCGGGCGTCCATAAGGGTTCCCCTGGTTTTGGCGCGGGTCCTGGAAGATTGAGCGCGTCTTCAATAGCATCCCGGACCAGCCAGAATCCCGCAGGCCCGGCATAAACATTTACCCGGGTCATCCCAAGCGTATGATCGTGATACCAGAGAGTGGCGGCGGACTGGCTGTTGTCATATTCAAACACGGCCTTGCCCGTAACGAAAGATTCAACAGAATCGAAATTGCTGCCTCTAGTCGCATAATTAGAAGGGATATTTGAGGCTGCGGGCAGCCACCATGCCTCGGGATAACCGTCGCTGATAGCATCCGCATGAGCTCCGTGAACGTGCGTTACAATGGGTACTGGACCTCGGTAAAATTGCCCCAGATTATCTGAATTGTAAGGCGCAGACGGATCGGGCCTGCAATCGGTATGGAATCCCCCGTCTTTGCACTTCAGCAATTCCGGATTGGCCCAATGAAGGGTTCTGTCCACTGCCAGCAAATGCGGAAGGTATCGGCCCGATTCGTCTACAAGGCCGTTTGTCCAAGTGACCCTGGCAATTTCATCCTTTCGCACCTCGACGGTAAAGGCCGGATAGTTGAAGGTGGAACCCGGTTGTCCAGGCGCCGGTCCTAATAGATCGCAGTAACTCCACACCGTTGTCTTGGGAAAGGGAAGAGGAAGAATCTGCTGGTCGAACTGCTTGACCGCAATCTCGTATTTCGAGTCCCATGGGGTTGTCGCCTGTTGATCGGGTGGTAAATCTGCCTTTCGTTCGGCGGAAGGCATCACTGGGGGAATAATCATAAAATCCTTATATTTTGGGATGATCGTTGAATCGATTTGGGGAGATAGCTTCCCGATGACGACTTCGAGGACGTTGGAATATCCGCTCAGGTCAGAACCGTTACGGGATTGGATTGCCACATAGAAAGCGGCTCCCTCCCACAGTTGGAATAAAGCATCGGTTTGTGTCCCCATATCGATCGTCTCGATGGATGCAAGGGTTGTATAGGTGATGGGTGCATAAGATAATGTGTAGCCGGATGCACCAGATACCTGGGTCCAGGAAAGGTTGATCCAGGAGCCTGAAGTCGTCAGGTGAAGAACCGGCGGTTCGGATTGAGAGTGCGCTGTAACTGATATCAAAGATACAAAGGCAAAAATTAAGAAAAGTAAGAAATTGTCTCTTCTCATGGCATGACCCTTTCAATTTTCAGAAATCTTCTGAGTAGAATTGTTGTATCCATTAATTTTTGGGAAATGGCAGCAAAAGAAAAGGGATGGTGTTGATAAAAACCCCTTACTGTGTTTGTTGTGGCCGAAAGTCTAAGCCTGAGCAATAAGACTCAGTAACGACCAGTGACGTCCATACAATGATTGAAAAATTATGCAAACAATTCCTCCCTCCTTTCATTACCTTATTTGCCATGGATACATTTTTTGTGATTAGCAGCCCAATGAATATTTCAAGGGCTTCGGTTGTTTGGTTTATGGAACCTATATTCATTGTAAGGGTAGCACGAAATAATTTACCAAGCTTGCATTCGGAATCTATTAATCCAACAGCTACCATCTCTGTCCAAATGTTATTGTCATCCGAGATAGAAGAGCTCCTGTCGACATTGACTCGGGCTTCATATTACCTACATTTCTTGATATTTCGTAGCCTCTTTCGAAAGAGGTTCCTGTGGAAGAATCGGCGGATTAATAAAGGAACTTTTGTTATAGCTGATCGTCATGACTTGAAGTATTTTTTCAGAAAGGCAAAAAACTATCAATGGGGAGAACACCCTAATCCTAATGTCCTTTCCTTCCTCAAATTAAAACGGGTTGGGGATGAAAACTGGTTTGTTTTCCATGGAGAGGCTAATACAGTTTCACGATCTTTACACGGTGCCCAACCCAGATTGTCGGCAGATAAATACGGCCACTGCTGCCGCTCAGTTTGACGGTCCTTTCAACCATTTCCTCTCCATAGATCTCCAGTTTAACGCCGCCTTTACTACTAAAGGAAACGGTTTGATCTGGATTACCCTGCTGTTTCTTATCCCTCATTTTCTTGTTCTGGAGTTTGATACAGGCGACGGTCTTTATAAAATTTCAGCCCTGTTACGCCATTTTCAAAAACCGGCTCTTCATTGGGCAGTGGCTTAATGCCGCTTCCATCTCTTTTCCCAGCAAGACAAATTGTTCAAAGCCGCACGGGGCGACACCGGTTTCCGTTACAACGCGGTCGTCGTGAAGGGAACCCGGTAACCACACGACTGCGGATGACGGTTCTTGAAAACGCCTGCATGCCAGCAGGGAAATGGTGTCCGCCACCCTTTTCTCCCGATTTTCGACCGATTTGATGTGAGATTTCTGAAAAAATCCAGACTGGATCATGCGATCCAGGAGATGGGGAAGAAGGGCTCTTTTCCGGGTTTCAACCAGCGTTTGGCTTTTCAGCCACGTGATCACGCCATCCCGCGACGGTGCCATGTGCTTGAATTGCTCGGTGAGTGGTGTGTGTCTCTTTTTGACGATGGGCTGCGCCCTTCCTTTCAAGTGTATCAAAATCAGCCTCGGATTGATGAGTAGATCACCCGCCAGGGCGAATTCACAATTCCGGGCATAGTTGTCGGCGCAAACGATTGTAAGCTCGTTGATGCGTGCCAGCGAGAGCCAGTAAAGGCTGTCCTGAAAACAGGCCGCCTCATCCAGACGGTTCACCAGCTGGACCAGTATCTCTTCATTTAGAGCGTGTACCGCTGATATCTCCTGCATATTACGGTGAATGTCAAAAATTGCATCCCGATGCGCGACGCTTGCGTCTGTTGCGAGGTTATCGTTCATGTTTTCGCTTCCCCATGGTGTTGATCATACGGCATCTGCATGCTTTTCCAGTCTTACTGCGCAGATCTTGTAGTCCGGCGTTTTAGAAACAGGATCCAGGAATGTTCCCAGGAGCTGGTTTGGATTGGCACTATGAAAATGGAAGTCCATAAAGATGGCGCCTTCAGGCACCACGTCACCCAGTACGACAGGAGTGACCAGTTCACCCCGACGCGAAATCACCTTCAGGGAATCCCCATCTTTGAGCCCCAGTTTCTGAGCGTCGCGCGTATTCACCTGGGCCATGGGCTCGGGAAACTCCTGATGTAGAGAGGGGCATCGTCCGGTCATGGTACGGGTGTGGTAATGGGCGTACCGTCTTCCCGTGGTCAGAATGAAGGGGTACTCCTCATCGGGGAGTTCTTCAGAAGGCCTGTATTCGATTGCATGAAACAAGCCGGGACCGCGCCTGAAGCCGCCCTCATGGAGAAATCGAGTGCCGGGATGGTCCTTTGATGGGCAAGGCCATTGGAGTTCCGTGGATTCAAGACGATCATAAGTGATTCCCGCAAAAATGGGGGTTAATCCGGCCATTTCATCAAATATTTTCTCAGAAGAGGAATAATCCATGGGAAACCCCAACCGTTTACCGATTTCACAAAAAATCATCCAGTTGGGTCTGGACTGACCTGGTGGCTCCACCGCCTTGCGCACTCGTTGAACCTTGCGCTCGGTGTTTGTAAAGGTCCCGTCCACCTCCGCCCAGCAGGCACCCGGCAACACCACATGGGCCAGTTGTGCAGTCTCGGTGAGAAATATGTCCTGAACCACCAAAAACTCCGCTGATTTTAGGGCCTTGATCACATGATGTGTGTTGGGATCACTTTCCGCAGAATTTTCTCCAAATATAAACATCCCCTTGACTGAACCTTCAATGAGACCGTCCATCATTTCAGGAATCGTCAATCCCAAATCGGGCGACAACGCCACGCCCCAAGCCCCCTCAAACTTGGTCCTGACCGAAGGATCCGTCACAACCTGATAGCCCGGGTACACGTTGGGCAATGCGCCCATATCACAGGCCCCCTGGACGTTGTTTTGGCCTCTGAGTGGGTTTACCCCGCTGGAAGCCTTACCGATATGTCCGGTAAGCATAGCCAGGTTGGCCAGAGATTTGACATTATCAACGCCGTGCGAATGCTCTGTGATGCCGAGGGTGTATAGGATCGTCGAGGTCTTTGAAGTGGCATAAATACGCGCAATTTCCCGCATGGTGTCTACAGGGATGCCGCAAATGGCGGAAGCTTTCTCCAACGGATAGTTCTCGATCACCTTTCTGAAATGTTCAAATCCTTCGGTTCGTTCGGCAATAAACGGCCCATTGTGCCATTTGTTTTTCACGATCTCGTTCATAATACCGTTCAGGAAGACCACATCCGTCCCAAAATTCAGCCTGGCATGAATGTCCGCCATATCTGCCAGCTGTATTTTTCGGGGATCGACAACGATCAGTTTCGCACCCTTTTCCACAGCACGGAAAATTCGGTGGGCAATGAGGGGATGGGCTTCTGTTGTGTTAGATCCTATCACAAACACACAGTCGGCATCCTCTATTTCAGGGATGGAGTTCGTCATGGCACCACTTCCGAAGGCTGCGGCAAGACCTGCCACTGTGGGAGCGTGTCAGAGGCGGGCGCAATGGTCGACATTGTTTGTCCCAAATGCCATTCGGCATAGCTTCTGGAAAAGGTAGTTTTCTTCATTGGTGGCTCTTGCACAACTGAGAAAAGCCAGGCTGTCTCCGCCATGCGCATCCTTGATGGCAGATAGACGGGATGCGACCGTCTCAAGGGCCTCTTCCCACGATGCTTCCTGCAATGTTCCGTTTTTCCTGACAAGAGGTTGAGTGAGCCGATCTGGACTGTGGACGAATTCATGAGCGTTGATACCCTTGATACACAGTTTTCCCTGATTCATCGGTGCGTACCTATCGGGCGCCGTTCTAACGAGCAAACCGTCCATCACCTCCAGCAGCATCTGGCAGCCACAGCCGCAAAATGGGCAGGTGGTCTTTACAAATTCATAGTCCATGGAAATTATCTCCTTGAAAACAATGGTCAGGGAAAAACCCTTTTTAATAATGCCGGATTATCATATCAATATTGACATATAAGATGACGTTCGACTACACATTCATGAAAGCCTTGACCACAAGTGTCACAGGGTCATCGGAATAGGTTCGAAAGTGATGTTACCTCATTGTCATCATGAAACGTGCATAGATGTGGAAAGGATTTAGCATGCGCCTTTTTATATGTCAAGATAGACATATAAGATGATTTCATTTTCGATGTTTTTGTTTTTGACGGCTTTATTCGGAATCCATGGCCGAAAATAACGGTTGGCCTTGATTTTGCTTAACACCCAAACAGTACTCCCACTTTTCGAGGGAACGCCGGTTCTCTGATCATTTTTTTCAAAATTTGCGGAAGCCTGCCGGTTTCTTTCTTGTTTTTCTCCAACTCTTGCAAAACCAATTGGCTGTCAACCCGCGCGAAACGTTGTTCTAATGTGTCGCAACCATCGAGGATAATGTTGAGTTATGTTGCCACATGGGTTATTATGCGGACCATTTTATTCCTTCCTTATCATTCCCGGATTTCATTTATAAGGAATCCATTTAATTCCTTTCATTCCATATTATTTTTGAGATTCCAGTCGTTTCGCCTCAGATAAAAACCAATCGACGATGTTTTGGTCGAAACCCTCGTTTGACATGGCAAACCGGTAGGCTTTTCTGAAGTAATCTGCGGCCTTTCTTTTGTCACCACGCGCCTCATAAACCATCGCCACCGGCTTGGCCGTCACTTCTGCAAGTGGCGACATCCTGATCATCGAGGCCACCGGAATGAAAGGAAAAGGGGAACTGACGCTTACCGGGCACCTGGGTGATGTGATGCGTGAAAGCGCGCAGATCGCCTACAGCTACGTCCGTGCCAGGGCATCGGTATTGGGCGTTAATCCCGATATATTCAAGAAAACCGACCTCCATCTTGATGTCCCCTTAGGCGCCATTCCAAAAGATGGCCCTTCCGCCGGCGTGGCTATGGTTATGGCCATCGCCAGCTTCTTCAGCAAGAAATCGATCAGCATCGAAATCAGCATGACCGGTGAAGTCACCCTGAGAGGACGCGTTCTTCCCCTCGGGGGCATCAAAATGAAAGTGCTAGCCGCCGACCGTGCAGGCATGAAGGAGGTTATCCCGCCGAAACGAAATGGGGCAGATCTGGAGGAATTGCCGAAGGAGGTACAAAGAAGACTGGCGTTCATTTTGGTTGACCACGTAGGTGAGGTCATCAATAGGTGTTTGGGGTTTTCACTGCGAACAGGGACGGACAACGACCAAGGCGCATCCGTCGGGGCTGTGGGAGTCCGAGGGATTAGCGGCATTCATCTGAGAGAGAATCTGGCAGAGCTGCCAATCTGGTGCGGCTGGGAGGCTAAAGGCCATGGATTTTCTAGGCATGCAACAGGGGAGGCATTTGGCTTCCTCCCCCGATTTTGCACTGCATAAGAATCAGCCGTTATAGATTTCCCCCAAATTTCGGTCTCTGTCCTGACGTCCGGATAATTCACCATCATTGGAGGTGAAAAAGGGACATAAGGAACCTCGGGCATGTTTTGGCTTACGACCCGATTATTTCTTCATTTTTTTCATGAAAATCGCTTCCGCTTTGTCAGCCGCACGTTCGGCTCTTTCCGCGGCATCCTCCGCCCGTTTTGCAGCCTCTTCAGCCTTTAATGCTGCAGCCTCGGATTTTTGGGACTCTTCGGAAACCATTGCTTTGGCGCTCTGGGCCTGCTCCACGGCCATGTCTGCCTTATCCATCGCCTGCTTCACCTGCGCTTGAACGTCATCTAGTTGCTTTGTGGTGGCACAACCCACTGTAGTGGCTGCCATAAAAGCTAAAACGACCAAGACGGCGCCCATCTTCAAAAGTTTTCTCAAATCCTTCATCTTCATTACCTCCGTTTCCTCCTGTTTTGTCTATATTTGAACTTGTTACAATTCTTCAATAAATTGGTCGGTTAGTCCATAGATGTATGGATTCATTTAGATGATGGAAATGCTGCATTTTGAAGTGGGAAAGACTCCCGGAATGTGGGGTTTCCGCACTAATTCAACTGAGGCTGCAATTTGAAAAAAAGCCCCCTGTATCTCAAAAGCACAAAAGCAGCACTCCGGCCGATTCTTCCCCACAATAAACATGGGACGAAACGTAGAGCGCGCCCCCCACCTTTCGGGATATATTCCCGTGCCAAAATGAATGCCTTCATCCAAGGGTTTGAATCTCTCAACCTATGGACATATTGACCGGACTGCGTCATCATATTAATCGACCAGCCCTTCAAAGGCGGATATGCAGACGGAAGACATGTATTAATGGTTCGGTCCGTTTGGCCCGGGCTCGCAGGAGGAAAAAGCGATTGCTTCGTCTATCTGATCGTTACGACTTCTGACCGAAGTGACGTCGGAAAAGGTGATACCCGCACAGAAAAGCATGAACATCAATGCCACCATATTGATCGTGGATGATCAACCACACCTTCGAGAACTCTTCGGCGAAAGGCTGCAAGAGCAGGGGTACCGAGTCGTTAGCGTCGGCAACGCCACTAAGGCGAGAGAAGCGTTCAGACAATCGAACCCCGACCTCGTGCTTCTCGATCTTTATCTGAAAGGTTTTCAAGGATGGGATTTGCTCCGCGACATCAAGAAAGAGAATCCCGATTTGCCGGTTTTGATTGTGACAGCCTATGACAATTACAGTGATGACCCCCGATTGGCCGAGGCGGATGGCTATATCGTCAAAAATTTTGCCGCCTTTGAGACACTTAACGGCATCGTCACTAGCCTGCTCTCTCAGGAATCACCGGGAATGATGTCCCGTACCGATCGAGTTTGCAGTACATAGAGTTATAAATGCTTAAAAACAATCGCTTTACAAAACCATGAAAGGAGAACTTAGGACATGATCCAGTTTACTAGGATTCTATTTCCCATCGATTTGACGAGTAACACGGCAAAGATTTTTCCATATGCGCTTTCCCTTTCCGAGAAATACGGCGGAGAGATCTGCCTCCTGCACGTTGTGGAGGATTTAGAAAGGTGGGGCGCCGGCGTCTATCTCCCCCATCTTCCACTGAATCAGTACCGGGAAGACGCTCTTAAAGGCGCTGAAAAAGCCTTTGATCGGGTTTGTGGACAGAAATTACAGAACTACCTGAATTATAAGAAAATTGTCTACGGCAACCCTGAAGAGGAAATCCTGAAAGCCATCGAATCAGAAAAAATCGATCTGGTGGTCATGGGAACGCACGGAAGAAAGGGATTGGAAAGTGTCATCTTTGGAAGTGTTGCGCGAAATATCGTCAGAAAATCGTCGGTTCCGGTACTGACGATAAATCCATACAAGGTAAAATGAAAAAGGAGGGAAGTCATGGAAAGAAGAGATTTGGTGCCCTGGCGGGGTGGCGAGGCATCACGGTTGAAAAATGAGATGGAACAGTTGTTTGATCGCTTTTTCGACTGGAGACCATTTGGACCCATCCGCGAAAAAGACGTCTGGAGTCCGGCCCTGGATATATCGGAAACGGATGGCACATTTGTTGTCAAGGCTGAACTGCCGGGCATGGATCCCAAAGAGATCGATGTTTCCCTGAGCAAGAATGTGCTGACGCTCAGAGGGGAGAAAAAGCAGGAAAAGGAGGAAAAAGACAAGAGCTTTCACCGCATCGAAAGAAGTTATGGCACCTTCAGCCGCTCTGTTCAGCTTTCATCAGACGTAGATCCGGAAAATGTGGATGCCACCTATAAGGACGGAGTGCTTCAACTAAAGCTCAAGAAGACTGAAAGGAGTGCTGCCAAGAAAATCGAAATTAAAGCGGCCTAACAGATGATACCCTGGCTTTTCTGGCAATATGTTGTGGTCGTGAGGGAATGTCCACACATTACATTTTGCGAACTGCTTGTGGGCTCAGCCTGGCTACGCCGGACGAGGCAGGCTGGGCCCTCTCTTTCTCCACCCTCAGGAGGTTGTCCAGCCTTCAACTCCTTTTCAATTCACTGGCATACCTCATTTCTATTTTGGGATTCATTTCATGACCATTAATGAATATCATCTCCCGAAATTGCCTGATAGGATTTCAGGCCTCGAAGAAATTGCCGCAAATCTATGGTGGAGTTGGCATCCGTCAGCGAGGATGCTGTTTAAACGCTTAAGTCGGCCCATATGGAAAGAGAGCGGGCATAATCCTGACATTACATTGAAAAGGATACCCGCAAACAAGCTCGAAGAAGCGGTTTTCGATCATCGATATCTGCGCCATTATGACATCGTTCTTTCCCAATTCAGGAAAGAGATGAAAAGGCGATCCTGTGAACTGCTTGATCATTATGATCCTCTTGCCCCGCGCATCGCGTATTTTTCCACCGAGTACGGTCTTCATCATTCTCTTCCCTTCTATGCAGGGGGATTAGGGTTTTTGGCTGGTGATTTTCTGAAGGAATGCAGCGACCTTTGCCTTCCTTTGGCCGCTGTCGGCTTCATGTATCCTGAAGGGTACCTTCGCCAAATCATACGGGAAGACGGTTGGCAGGAAAGCGTTGAGCAGTCATTTGATCGTGATGCCGCATCCATCAGCCGGGTTTTTGATGAAAAGGGAAACCAGCTTACGATCGTGGTGCCTTTGATAGAGCCCCTTATTCATGTGGCGGTCTGGAAAGTGGATGTGGGGCGCATACCGCTTTACCTCATGGATACGGATATCGAGCAGAATGATCCATGGAACCGTCAGATCTCAACACGCCTTTACACTGCGGACATGGAAAGACGGCTGCGTCAGGAAATCGTACTGGGTATCGGAGGTTCGGAAGTTCTGGCGGCACTGGGAATCGAGCATGCCGTACTTCATCTGAATGAAGGTCACCCGGCGTTTGCGATATTGGAACGGATCCGCGACCGTTTTCAGGCGGGCGCTACCTATGAAGAGGCAAGCAAAACAGTGAGAGAGACCACCGTCTTCACAACGCACACGCACGTTCCGGCAGGGCATGACGTCTTCCCTTTTCATTTGATGGAAAAGTATTTTCATTCCTATTGGCCTTCACTGGGGCTGACGCATGATCAGTTTCTCTCTTTGGGCGTAGATCCTAAGGACGCGCACTCGGGATTTAACATGACCGCCTTCGCTTTGAGAATGTCCGGATATCGAAACGGCGTCAGCACGCGGCATGGAGAAGTCACTCGAAAAATGAGGACGGCTCTGTGGTCGGCAATTAATGAAGGCAATGTTCCCATTTACAGTGTCACGAACGGAATTCATGTGCCCACCTGGATAGAGCCCAAAATGCAGCTCCTTTTCAACAAATACCTTGGCCCGCAGTGGCTCGAAGACCATGACAATCCTCATATCTGGGAGCTGGTCGACGAAATCCCCGACGAAGAACTCTGGCAGACCCACTACTGGCTCAAATTGAAGCTCCTCAATGTATTGAGAGAAAAATCCCGACAAAGATGGTGCTTGGATCAAATCAGCCCCTCAGTTTTGATGACGGGTGGAGCCCTCCTGGACCCTTCGGTTCTGACCATCGGCTTTGCCAGGCGATTTGCAACCTATAAGCGCGCAGACCTGATATTCGCCGATATGGAACGTCTCAAGCAGTTGGTTAATGATCGGTGGCGGCCTATTCAGATCATTTTTGCAGGAAAGGCCCACCCGGCCGATGACCCAGGAAAGCAAATGCTTCAACGCGTTGTAAACATGTCGAGAAACCACGACATGGCGGGCCGTATCGCATTTGCAGAGGACTATGGTGAGCAGTTGGCGCAGTATTTGGTCCACGGTGTGGACGTCTGGCTGAATACCCCCCATCCACCTATGGAGGCGTGTGGCACCAGCGGCATGAAAGCGGCCTTAAACGGGGTCCCCCAACTGGGCATTTTTGACGGCTGGTGGATTGAGGGTTATAACGGGCAGAACGGATGGATTTTTGGGGAAGGCCAAACATATGAAAACAGATCATATTCCGATGCGGCATCCGTTTATGGGATCCTTGAAGAAGTGGTTCGTCCCAAGTTTTATGAAATCTCGGATCGCGGGGTACCCAACGAATGGGTAAGAATCATGAAGGCGACCATCAAAGCGGCTGGACAACGCTTCAACGCAAGACGCATGGTAAAGACATATGTCGAGAAATTCTATGTCCCTGCGATCAGCAAGCTTTAATTTTCTGTGTTATGTGGGCGTTTCGAGGCGGAGGTCATCATTATGAAAAAAAGAAAAATTGTGTCGACAAAAGCTTTATTGGCCCTAAGTTTTGGCGCGTGCATGGCAGCAGCCTTTTTGGTTTCTGCAAACGTCTCAACCAGAAAGCCGGGTTCATGCCTGGGGATATCATTTTGGAACTGGACGAGATTTCCATGAGAACTGTTCGGCAATTCGAGAAAAAACTTGGCACATACAAAGCAGGAGATACGGTGCTTTTCTTGGTCAGCCGCCAAGGGTCCACTAGGTTTATTACAATAGGCGTTCCTCGATGAATCGCAGACAAGATCCCCGGCTCGACGCGGGATCTGTTCTTTACATTTTAGGTATTAACGACAACTTGGGATAAGAGAATGAGAAAGATAAAACAAATCGGAATCGCGGTCATTCTCCTCTGTTTTTTGTTCCCTTCAAACATCTGGCGCGATAGCCCTAGCGGAGGCGCTCAATTCAAAGGGCTCGGGCTTATGACGGCCGCCTTTCAGGCTGTCGAGCCGAAAAAAAAGACCGATGAAAGTCCCGGCGAACTTGCGGTTCAATCGGTCGTTGACCTGCAGCCATTCCGGATGACGACTTCCACGGCAATCCGGAACAACAGGGGGCTTAACGGCCTGGCCACGCTCATGAACCTCAATCCCCAAATAAACGAATGGTTCCTGCTGCGACTCCAATGGGATGACGGCGGCAGCGGGACCTACCATCTGGAAAACATTGAGCCCACCCGCCAGAAGATACTTTTGGACCCCCGCTTTCCCTACGGCCTGGTCATTGTGACAAAGGATAAAAGGCAAACCTATGAGCTCTGGTCCGGTTATCCCCAATCCGCTTTGGCCAAGGCCAGGGCCCTTGGCAAACCGTATGCGCCTATATGCGACAACCGCCTCTATGTGCGAAATCCGACCAAGGGACACAAAACCAGCAAGGAACTGGTCACCGATTTTTTGCGCAATCACGTTTGGCAGGGAGAACATATCGTCAATTCCGTGCGGGATCGCTTTTACAAAGATGCGTTTTTGGCCACTTCAAAGGATGACCCCGAAAAAGCATTGTCAACCGCGGAACCGGTTTACGACAATGCCCCGGCCCCGGGGCTTCTCCAATCCGGCCATGAGAATGATTTCCTGATAGCAGCCAACCTGGGGATCAAGATCGATAACAAGATGGGAAACAAGATGCTGGCGGGCCGGTGGTACCCGGTCAAAAACCTTCCGGGCATCTTCATCAGCGTGTTCAAACCGGCAATGGTTTCGGAAGATGTGATCAAAAGCCAGCGCGGAAGCGTCAGCAATCTGGACAAGGTGGAAAAAGAAGCCCTCGTGTATCTGGTCGCCTTCGATCTGGCGCAGTTCAACGTGGGGTACGCCCTGGGTACGGAACACCCCGGGGTGGGGTGGTCCGATCGCGTCCAGGATAAAATGCGCGATAAGTCCATGCCGGGGCCGGACGGAATCGGAACGCTGGTCCCCCTGGTGATGACCGGGATGTTGCCGCCGTCCAAGGCTGAATGGGCGGTCGCCACCTTTGCCGGTGGATTCAGGCGCTACCACGGGGCCTTCAGGTGGGGAGACCTGGGTTTGAAGAACCACGGCAGCCATTACGGGTTTATCGTAAACGGGGTGGTTTTGAGCAAGCTCCAGCCGGGCCTTGCCACCGCCATCGTGTACGACGATGGAAACGTGGCGCTCAAAACCTGGTCGGAGCGGGACAACGACCAACTGAAACGCATTGCTTATGCTCGCCAGAACGGCGTGCCCATTATTGATTTCGACGAGACGAGCGGCTCTTCCCAACCCGGTGCGCTGGTGGGCCAGTGGGGCCCGGGCAACTGGTCCGGATCGGAAGAAAAACAGCTTCGCACCTTGAGGGCGGGACTGGCCATACAGGAAAACAAGGGGCGCCGGTTTCTCATCTACGGCTATTTCTCCAGTGCGACCCCTTCGGCCATGGCATTGGTTTTTCAGGATTACCAATGCAAATACGCCATGCTCTTGGATATGAACGCCCTGGAGCACACCTACCTGGCGGTATATGGAATGCAGGATTCTAAATTCCTGGTGCAACACCTGATCGAGGGAATGAACGTCTTGGATAAGATCGACGATGGGCAAATAGCACCGCGTTTCGTTGGATTTGCAGATAACCGCGATTTCTTTTATCTCTTGAGGAGACCACACTGATGGGACTATTGAAGACGGGACCTGTCGGCTTATTTGTAGCCCTGGCTTTCCTCGCCGCAACCGGGGGCGTGTGCGCTCAGGAAAAAACCACTTTGACTGAGCAGAACGAAATTCTTCTGCAAAAGCTTCGACAGGTCCATAACCTAACCGACGTACAGTTGGCGGCCATCCGTAAGATATTTGCCCGGTCCGGCTACATAGGCCAGGGGAATCCCGCTATTGTAAGCCATCCGGCAACTCCGAAGGAATGCAGGGAAAAGCTGGAAAAAGAAAAGGTGAACTACGAAAATGAAACCTTCAGGCGAATCTGCCATGATAAATATATGGCGCCTCTGTACAACCCGACAATCGAAAAACCCGAAGACGCCAAGGCCTGCATTGACATGTTCGAATTTCCTGACATCCCGTGCGAATATCCCGTGGTATGGGTGCGTGCCAGGGAGGCGGCTGAGATCTGCGAGGCCATGGGCAGGCGCATGTGCGACGCCCACGAATGGGAGGGGGCCTGCGCGGGCGCCCTCGAAGAACCCGACTACGATTTCGCCCTGGCCAAAGGCCGCAGCCCCGGCGCGGCCATACACGCCATGCGCATCAAGCACAACCGCGAGTACTCCTCCGGTAAATCGTGGAGTTACGGTCCGGAATACCGAAATGGAATCTGCGCCGCCAACAGCCATAAAAGCCCCGGCTGTCAGGGCGGGGGCTGGAACCAATGCGGCTCCAACACCTATCCCACAGGTTTCTTTCCCGACTGTCACAGCAACCTGGGGGTGTACGATCTCAACGGCAATGCCGCCGAGCACATGAATCTACCACTCAACGAAAGCCAGATGGCAAGCAGGGGGAGCCGCGAACTGGGCTACACGGAAATGAAGGGAAGCTGGTTCATTTTCGACAGGTACCGGGCCCATGAGGATTGGTGCCGCTGGCGCGCTCCCTATTGGCATGGCACCCGGGTCATGGATCCGCACAGCCACGAAAATTATCACCTGGGATTCCGGTGCTGCAAAACCCTTGAGTCCGAAGCCAACAAGTGATTTGACGGGTATTGCCTGTGCATGAGGGCATACGACTTTTCGATGACCCCTTCGTAACTCAGAAGGGAGGCGAGATCCGGGCTCTTCAGAATCTCATAGATCGAACGGGCCTCTCCGTTGATCCAGACCGTCGACCAAATCAGCCGCAGGCCATGACTGTAATCCGCGTACCGCGCTCCATGCACCGTGCTTAAGGGCTGGATCGGCTCATTTTCGGATTTGTGCCAGCCATAGATGGCAATGCGGTCGGGTTTCCCGAGCAGCCGGTTGGTGAGTACAATATCCTTTTTTTGCCCCGAAGTCAGTTCACCGCTGGGGCATCCGGCCCGCTGTTTCTCGATGATTTTCTGGTGTTTCAGAAAATAGCGGCTTGACCTCATCTGCGGACCGGGGGGCAGGGGCTGGGGTTTCAGGTGTATGGATGATTGCTTATAGATCTCGTTGACGATTTTTCGCGTCGGCAGAATGCATCCCAGTTCATTCGCTATGGCCGTGGCCGAAGGAAGCGTGAGCGGAATGCGCAGAAAGTCCTTGTCGGAGCCGATGGAAAGATAATCGGGTGTCACCCAGATCACGGCCGTGAGAGATTTACCGTCTTCGGTATAATCGGAAATCCAAAGCGGTTTTAAAACCCGTAAGAAGGAAGGCACGTTTCCCCGCCTGATTTCCTCCAGCGCCGCACGCTGTCGATCCGCGCCCGACATACCGCTGGTACGCTTCGCGAATTCGGAGCCGCTGACGGCATTTGCCGGCCGCGGCGGAATCGAGCCGAGGCGCAGGATTGTAGGGCAGTCCTTTACGACCTTGTCCGCCCCGCTATCCTGAGGAGCAAACAGCAGCAGAAATACCACTAAAAAAGCGATGTTTTTCATGATTTTGTTCTGCGAAGCCTAAATTTCTAGGATGAACGGCCCGGAACGGGCCTCTAATGCCCAAACATTGAGAAGCGATCATTTACTAATCGAAAAATAACATTTCCATATCCAATTTGCAACTATAATTAATGAAGATGTTATGTTTGATTGAGTGGCTTCAAAAAAAGGTGTATAAAGTCCTCGGTTTGTAAAGGAGGCGGGAAGTCATTGAAAAAGAAAGTAATCCTGTTGATTTTTGTGGGTCTTCTGCTCGGCGTGGGGGGAATGGTTTACCTGGGGCAGCACCGGGAAAACGCGGAAGAGTTGTTCTTCTCCGGCATCATTGAGGCCACCCAGGTCAACCTATCCTTTCAGGTGAGCGGGCGGGTCAAGGAGGTCCCGGTGGATGAGGGATTCGCCGTTAAAAAAGGTGAGCTCCTGGCTGTTCTGGATCGGGAGGAGTTCCTGGCGCGGTGCCATGAGGCAGATGCCAACGTCATCCAGTGGGAGAAAGCGCTTCTTCAGCTGCAGACCGTCCTGGAACTGGACCAGAATCTCCTGCCGGCGGAGGTGGAACGGGCGGAAGCCGGGGTGAGCGCTTTGGAGGTGCAGTTGTCGGAAGCCCGCGCCGGATATCGGCGTCAGGATGTGGAGCGGGCGCGGCTGGCGGTCGAGGAGGCCCAGGCGGCTGTTGTGGAGGCCCGGAAAGACAAGGCCCGCTACGATGCGCTCTTTAATCGAAAGGTGGTGTCAGAGAAGAACAAAGATGCCGCGGACCTCAAACATGAACAGGCCGTGGCCGAGCACCAACGGGCTCTGCAAGCTTATCACATGATGAAGGAGGGATTCCGAAAGGAAGACATCGCGCTGGCACAATCGCGTTTGGCCGAGGGCCGTGTTCTGCTGAAACTGGCCCGCATGAATTTGAAAAAGATCGACACGGCGCAAAAAGAGGTGGAAGCGGCCGGCGCCCGCCTCGAGGCCGCAAAGGCCGCGGCGGATCTGGCGAAGATTCGGCTTTCCTACACCGAACTTAAAGCCCCTTCGGACGGGGTCATTGTGAGCCGGAACGTGGAACCGGGGGAAGTGGTGTCTCCGGGGCAGGAAGTGATTTCCATGGCCGATCTGTCAAAGGTGGATCTCAAGGTGTTTGTGGGGGAAACCCAAATCGGACGCGTAAAGCCCGGCCAGGAAGTGGCGGTGAGCATCGATACCTTTCCGGACAAACATTACCGGGGAGAGGTCTCATTTATCAGTCCGGAAGGGGAATTCACCCCGAAAATCATTCAGACCCACAAGGAACGGGTGAAACTGGTGTACCTGGTGAAAATAACGATTCCCAATCCAAAGATGGAACTCAAATCGGGGATGCCCGCCGATGCCCGTTTCCGATAGTCTCAAAGAAGGGGTCGTCACCGGCGGGTTGGAAACGGATCCACTGGTCACGGTGGATCGGGTGACCAAGAACTACGGCAGGGTAACCGCTTTGTCCAGGACATCTTTTGGTATTTCCGAAGGCCATATCGTGGGGTTGGTGGGTTCGGACGGAGCCGGAAAGACCACCCTGCTGCGAATGATGGCCACCATGATCCCTCCCACCAGCGGGGTCATACGGATCGCTGGACTTTCCGTCGTTAAAGATAAAGCGGCCGTGAAACAACTGATCGGTTATATGCCACAGCGCTTCGGTCTCTATCAAGATCTCACGGTTTCGGAAAACCTGGATTTCTTCATGGACGTGTTCGGGATTCCCCAAAAGGAGAGAAATCGGCGGCGTGAACGCTACCTGGGCTTCTCCAATCTCCTTCCCTTCGTGAAGCGGAAGGCGGGGGATCTGTCCGGCGGCATGAAGCAGAAGCTGGGCCTGGCATGTGTCCTGGTGCATGAACCCCGACTGCTCATACTGGATGAACCCACCAACGGCGTGGATCCCGTGTCCCGGAAAGAATTCTGGGACATCATCACCCAGATGCGGAAAAAAGGCGTTACCAGTGTGGTATCCACCGCCTATCTGGACGAAGGGGAAAAATGCGATCGCCTCCTTCTCATGCACCACTCCCACGTCCTGGCGGAGGCCTCCCCCGGAGAATTGAAGGAAGGGTTCGGAGATCTTGAAGAGGCCATGGTTCAGCGGATTCTGGCTGTGGAGCGTTCCTTTTCGGAGGAAGCGTTCCGTGCCTGAAGCGGTCAAAGTGGTTGATCTGGAAAAGCGTTACGGGTCTTTCGTTGCGGTCGACCGCATTTCCTTCAGCGTTTCCTCCGGCGAGATATTCGGTTTTTTGGGACCCAACGGCGCCGGGAAGTCCACCACCATCCGGATGCTGTGCGGCATCATTCGTCCCAGCGGCGGGTCCGGGCGTGTGGGAGGGCGCGATATTTTTCATGAACCGGAAAAGATCAAACAAAACATCGGTTACATGTCACAAAAATTCTCTCTATATCTGGACATGACCCCTTTGGAGAACATCCGGTTCTACCTGGGCATCTATGCGGTAGCCCCCGGAAAATGGCGGGACCGGACGGACTGGGCCCTGGACATGACGCACCTTCACCAGGTGAAAGACCGGGTGGTGAGGGATCTGCCACCTGGGTGGCGGCAGCGGCTGGCCCTGGGTTGCGCGTTGCTCCACCGCCCGAATATTCTGTTTCTGGATGAACCCACCTCCGGTGTGGATCCCATCACCCGGAGGCATTTCTGGGATTTCATCAAGGGGCTGACCGAACAGGGGGTGACCGTATTCGTCACCACTCACTATATGGATGAAGCCGAGCACTGCAACCGCGTCGTCATCATCAACGAGGGCCGGATCGTGGCGGAAGGCACGCCCCGGGGGATTATCGAAGACCTGTTTCCCGAAGACTCCGGGGCGGATCTGGCCGACGCCTTCGTCAGGCTTGTGGAGCGGGCGCCATGAACCTCCGGAACGTGCGGGCCATTGCCAGGAAGGAGTATTATCACCTGATCCGGGATTTCAGAAGTCTTTACCTGGCCTTTTTCATCCCGCTGCTCCTGATTCTCCTGTTCGGATATGCGCTCTCCATGGATGTGGAGAACGTGAAAACCTTTGTTGTGGATCACGACCGCACCCGGGAAAGCCGGGACTTCATTCAGAGAATGGGTGCAACTCCCTATTTTCATGTGCTCGGGAATCTATCCGACATTCGGGAGCTGATCCGGGCGCTGGACCACAACGAGGCCAATCTGGGGATCGTGATCCCTCCCCGCTGGACGGAAAACCTCAAATCCGACCGCCCAAGCCCCCTTCAGGTGCTCATCGACGGCAGCGACCCCAACTATGCGGGCAACATTCGGGCTTTTATCACGGCCTACATCGCCAGGGAAAATCAATTTCTCCTCACGAAATTCCTGAACCGGCAGGGACGGATGGAGATCAAACCGCCCGTGGAAGCCCGCATAAGGGTCTGGTTCAATGAAGACCTGGAAAGCCGAAACTTCATTGTGCCGGGCATCATCGCCATTATTATCATGATCGTGGGTGCGCTGCTCACGTCTCTGGTGATCGCCAGGGAATACGAAAACGGCACCATGGAGACCATCCTCTCCCTCCCCGTCCATGCCGTGGAATTTCTGGCGGGGAAAGCCATCCCCTATTTTTTTATCACCCTGATCGATGTTCTGGTGGCCATCCTCATGGGTCAGCTCCTTTTCGGGGTGGTGATGAAGTCCAGTTTCTGGCTCATGGTGGCGGCGTCCTCCATCTACATCGGGGTGGCGCTCTGTATCGGTTTGCTCATATCAGTAAAGACCAAGAGTCAGCTTGTGGCCAACCAGCTGGCCATCCTGCTGACCTATATGCCGTCGCTCTTGCTCTCGGATTTCGTGTTTCCCAGGGAAAATATGCCTCTGGTTTTGAAA
This sequence comes from Desulfatiglandales bacterium, assembly GCA_963663335.2. Classification (GTDB taxonomy): domain Bacteria; phylum Desulfobacterota; class DSM-4660; order Desulfatiglandales; family Desulfatiglandaceae; genus NaphS2. The sequence continues at coordinate 3,388,556 of CAXXLN010000002.1, forward strand.
GGGGTCTCCATGCTGGTGCCGGCCAGTTACTATATCGACATTCTGAACGGCCTCTATCTGCGAAACCTTTCCCTCAAGCCCCTTTGGTTTGATTTTGCCGTACTGGGTGTCATGTTTCTGGTTTTGTCGGCGTTGAACATTCGGGCGCTCAAAAAGGAGGGGCTGTGACATGAAATGGCTTCGGGTGCGTGAGCTGGTGCGAAAAGAATTCATACAGCTTTTCAGGGACCGAAAGAACCGTCCGCTGTTGATTCTATCGCCCCTCATTCAGCTCATTGTCTTCGGTTATGTGGTCACCACCGATGTGCGGGATATCCGGGTGGGGCTCTTGGACCAGTGCCGCACAGCGGAAAGCCGGGAATTGGCGGACGCCATCGACGGCAACCGTACCTTCCGCATCACCCACCACGTGACCGAACCCGGACAACTGGATGTCATGCTCCTAAGGCGCCGGATCGACATGGGCGTTCGGATCCCCCCGGATTTCAGTTCCCGCATCCGCAAACAAAAGACCGCGCCCATTCAGATACTGGTGGACGGGAGCATGAGCAATATGGCGGCCGTGAGAATCTCCTATCTGTCGGTGCTTCTGGAGCGGTTCAATGTACGGCTCCTTCGGGAACTGTACCCCATGCGCATGGATTACGGAGAAATCGACGGACGTGTTCGTACCTGGTACAATCCCAATCTGGACAGCCAGTACTTTTTTGTTCCGGGCATTGTGGCCATTCTGGTCATGCTGCTGACACTGTTGCTCACCTCCATGGCCATTGTGCGGGAGAAGGAGGCCGGGACCATGGAACAGCTCATTGTGACGCCCCTTAAACCCTCGGAGCTGATTCTGGGCAAGACCATCCCCTTCATTCTCATTGCCCAAGGGCAGATGGTCATGGTCGTGCTGTTTGCGGTGTTTTGGTTTCGGATTCCCATGGCCGGCAGTGCGGGTCTCCTGTTTGGGGCCACCTGCGTGTTTCTGATGAGCACCCTGGGAATCGGACTCTTTATCTCAACGGTCTCCAAAACCCAGCAGCAGGCCATGATGACCAACTTCTTTTTCATTATGCCCTTCATCATGCTCAGCGGCTTCGTTTTTCCCATCAGCAACATGCCTCAGGTGGTGCAGTGGCTGACCTATCTGGACCCCTTGCGGCATTTTCTGGTCATTATCCGCGGAATATTTCTCAAGGGGACGGGCATGGCGGTGTTGTGGCCTCAGTTTCTGATCCTCGCATTTCTGGGGGGGTGTGTCTTTACCGGGTCGGTGGTGCGGTTTCGAAAACGACTGGACTGATTCCTTAATATTGCCGTTGACACTAATTGAGGCGTTTGTAATATGGGTGCTCAGGAGATCTTGGGCGTCGGGTTTTTGCCCGTTTTTTGAATATCCCCCATGTGTTGCACTTTCCGGTCCCATTGGGGGCGTTCAATTTCGGTTTGATTGTTTTCGGCACTTATCTCATCAGCCGGTCCATTGTTAGGATGCGACGGTACGATCGACTTATGCGTAAAATCAAGTTGAAATATAGTATCATCGGTGAATTTATAGATTGACCTCACGCTCTCATGGGGAGCAAATATCCTCATTTGCGCAAGACACCGTGGCGAGGGAGGCTTTATGTCCATTTTTCCCTTGATTTCATTCCCCCCAGCATTTTCGAGCCTTTCTTTCCCGCCGCCCCAGGCGGGAAATGCCGATCCCCCATTTCAGCAACGGCATTCACACCCGTGCCGGTTTTCATGCAATGTCCCGCTTGAAGCCGTAAAGCGAAACCACAACCCATTGTGAGCGTCCGGAGGATCTCCCATGGCCATCAAGCCGACTTACGAAGAATTGGAGCAACGGGTTCAGGCGTTGGAACGCGAAGTTCTTGAACGCAGACGTGTGGATAAGGCCCTCCGGCAAAGTGAGGAGAGACTCCGCACCATCACCGACACGGCCTTGGACGCAATTTTTTGCAAGGACCTGAATCGCCGGTACACATTTGTAAATCCGGCCATGGTTCGATTGATGGGTTGCAGCGAGGCGGATTTGCTTGGGAAAGTCCCTGATGAGGTCTTCGATCCACAGGGCGCCGCCATTGTCAACGAGGTGGACGATCGTACGTACAAAGGTGAGAGCATCAGTGAAGTAAGGTCTCTCTCCATTGGGGGAACACCATTCACATTTCACACCATCCAATACGCAAACCACCGGTTACAGCCGTGAGGAAGTGCTCGGGAAAAACCCGCGTATTCTTAAAAGCGGCGTGCAGGACGATGCATTTTACAGGAATATGTATGACAGCATCTCCAGCGGAAAGATCTGGAAAGGCCGTTTCGTGAACAGGCGCAAGGACGGGGCCCTCTATACGGAAGATGCCACCCTGTCGCCGGTGTTTGACCCTTTGGGGCGGATCGTCAGCTATGTGGCCGTCAAACGCGATATTACGGAGCATCTTCGTTCTGCTGAAAGGAAGGCCGAACTTGAGCAGCAGTTTCAGCAGGCCCAGAAGCTGGAGTCCGTGGGCCGTTTGGCCGGAGGCGTGGCCCACGATCTGAACAACCTGCTCTCCCCCATTCTCGGTTTCGGCGAAATGTTGATGGACGATTTCGACAAAAATGACCAACGCAAAGAATCCGTTAAAGCGATCGTTGATGCGGGAAACAGAGCACGGGACCTGGTTCGCCAGCTTCTCGCCTTCAGTCGGAAACAGATCATTGAAACCAAACCCATTGACCTGAGTGAGGTGTTGGTTCGATTTGAAAATCTGCTCCGGCGTACCATCCGGGAAGATATCGATCTCAAGATCATTCCGACTCCGTCCCTCCCTTCCGTCAAAGGCGATATCGGAAAATTGGAACAGGTGATCATGAATCTGGCGGTCAACGCTCAGGACGCCATGCCCAACGGCGGCCTGTTGTGTATTGAAACATTCGAGACACGGCTGGACGAAGCATATGCGGCCCTGCACGAGGGGGTGACACCGGGGGACTATGTGCTGTTGAGCGTCAGCGACACGGGTTCAGGGATGGATGCGGAAACCCTCAAGCACATTTTCGAACCCTTTTTCACCACCAAAGCAAAAGACAAAGGCACCGGGCTCGGACTGGCCACGGTGTACGGCATCATTAAGCAACACGGGGGTCACATCCGGGCATACAGCGAACCGGGCACGGGAACCACTTTCAAGATTTATCTGCCCGTGTCCGAGGGTCCCGCCGCGGCAATGGAAAGCCCCGCCGCGGAACCGACGGACTTGAGGGGTTCGGAAACCGTTCTGGTGGTGGAAGATGACGGGCAGGTGCGGCATCTGGCGCGAACGATTCTTGAGCGAAAGGGCTACAGGGTCCTGACGGCTGAAAACGGAAAAGAAGCGCTGAGTGTCCTTCAAAGGCATGAAGGTCCCGTGCATCTGATCCTGACCGATGTGGTGATGCCCGGGATGAGCGGCAAGGAACTGCTCCGTAACATATCCCGCGACCACCCGGGTGTGAAGCTGATCTATATGTCCGGCTACACCGATAATGTTATTGCGCACCAAGGAGTGCTTGATGAGGGCGTGCACTTCATTCAGAAACCCTTCAACGTAAGCGCCCTGGCCGCCAAGGTTCGAAAGGTTCTGAACCATGAATGACTGTCCGTTTTTGGGAAGCATCGGCATATCCGACCTTCCGCCTAAAACTCTGTCGGGGTGCCTTGCCCAAGGATTCCCCCGTACGGGCCCATTATCATTGCGGACGTTTGGTATCATCGCTTTGGGTGCGGATATCCCTCTGCGGGAAGGGAATTTCGATTTCCTCCTTTTTCAATTCGTCGAAGATCTCGCAAAGAAGATCGGTATCTCTTTCCCCATGGGCGATTATAAAACCCTGGCGGGGCTCGTATACAAGCACCTCGACCGGGTCCCCCGAGTGGGAGAAACGGTCCAACTCCCTGAATGCAGGATTACCGTCGAATCGATGGAAAGCCACCGCATTACCCGGGTTGGTCTGGAGCAAAAGGTCGTCGCAAAAATGGTGCCCGTGGAAAAGTAAGTTGCCGATTCACCAAGTCACAATACCCCCTGTCAATGGGAGAAGAAGACCATGACCGTTGATGATCTCAGCCATGAACCCCATTGCCAGATTTGCGGCAGAAAGGCCTCTGATGTCACCCTTCAACCTGCCGCTTTTGTAAGACCCGTTATTGAGGACCTGATTGTCAAGGCCAATCCGGGATGGTCGGTCGAGGGCTATATCTGTGCTGATGATCTGAACCGGTTCAGATACGATTACATCCGATCCCTTCTGGAAACGGAAAAAGGCGAATTGTCGGAACTGGACAGGGAGGTGGTGGAAAGCATCAAGGAACATGAAATCCTGTCCTCCAATCCCAACCAGGATTACGATGCCACATTGACGTTCGGGGAAAGACTCTCTGACAAAATCGCCGAATTTGGTGGCAGTTGGCGGTTCATCATCATATTTGCCTGCATTCTGGTGGCGTGGCTGTCGATCAACTCAGCGGTTTTGTTTTTTAAGCCGTTTGATCCGTATCCCTATATTCTTTTAAATCTGATTCTGTCATGCCTGGCTGCCATTCAGGCCCCCATTATTATGATGAGTCAGAACCGGCAGGAGGCAAAAGACAGGCTTCGCGCATCCCACGACTATCAGATCAACCTTAAGGCGGAGCTTGAAATTCGAAATCTGCACCAGAAAATCGACCACCTTCTGTCGCGTCAGTGGGAGCGTTTGGTGGAAATTCAGAGTATTCAGCTTGAAGTCCTGGAGGAGATACGCACCAGGGCCTCACAAACAAGTTCCTGCAAATGAGGAGGCCACGGCCTGCATTTTTAATCCGGCAGAAATATGGGCTCATGCCGGGATGAAGGCGAGGCAAATGGATAGGAAGGTGGGTTTTCCCCCATTTTGAAAGGGTGTGACATGGCTTGGCGACGAAGAACGTTTAGAACTTGCCTGTGGGTGCTTTTCCTTTTAATGGGCACCACTCCTGCAACCGCAGATGACACCATTCGTCGAAAAGTCGAATCGTTCGGCTCCCAGGCCATGCTCAGCAACCGTTTTTTGGTCCATTGTGTGGGCTGCATCCAAAAACTCTATCTCGAAAATGCCTTTGAGCCCATATGGACAGATGTCCGATCCACAGGCGAACTCATGCAGGTGATTAA